>NZ_CM170114.1:0-3801551 GCF_057219105.1 Flavicella sp. IMCC45668 | reverse complement strand
TGTTTTAATAGAGTAAATTTTTAGTTAATCCTTGTCTAAATTGACACGTTCCCATCGCTCATTTTAGTTATACAAAAGTGTGAATATTTTTTAGTATAAAAAAATGAATTCACTATAGGTTCTTATTTATTTTTTCCGTAAAATAACAGCATAAATTTAGAAAATGATAGAAAACAACACATCGTTTAAGATAAGATATAGTGAAACGGATCAAATGGGGTATGCACACCATGGAAACTATGCACAATACTTTGAAATCGGTCGATTGGAATTGCTCCACGACTTAGGTATTTCCTATAAAAAAATGGAAGAAGAAGGTTTAATACTCCCTGTATACAGTATAAACACTAGGTTTATACAACCTGCTAGATTTGATGACACCTTAAGACTAAGAACTTTATTAAAAGAAATTCCAGGAGCACGGATTACTTTTGAATATGAAATTTACAATTCAGAAAACAAAAAAATTAGTACCGGAGAAACGGTTTTGGTTTTCGTAGACACGAAAAAAAATAAACCCATAAAAATTCCTCAAGACTTGCTTTCCAAAATCTTGGATAAATTCTAAAAATTAAAATTCAATTTTTAAAAAGACTAAAAAAATTAGAGTTTTTTTACATCTATAAAATGAAATGTTTCGAACATGTTTTTCACCTGTGAAAACTCTGATTTTTTTACGCTTAAAATCAACTTACAACTTGCGGTCATTTCTTGAGAAAAAACAGTTAGCCTTTTTTGTTTTACCACCCGCATCACTTTATTCATATGTTGGTAATGAAACGTAAGCTGTAATTTATCTTCAATTGTTTTTTCAATGATCTCGGAAACCTCCATAGTTATTTGAGCTGAAGTTCTATAGGCTCTAATCAAACCTCCTACCCCTAATTTTACACCACCAAAATAACGAACTACAACTATTAAAACATCCGTAACTTCTGCAGCTAAAATCTGCCCATATATTGGCTGCCCTGCTGAATTACTCGGTTCTCCGTCATCATTTACACGAAATCGGACAGGATCTACCCCCAACTTGTAAGCATAACACCAATGTCTCGCAGCATGATGAGTTTTCTTAATCTCCACTAGCAATTCCTTCACCTGCTCCTCCTCTTTAACCGGAAAAGCATAGCCAAAAAATTTACTTCCTTTTTCTTTAAAAAGTGTTTCCTCTGATTTTTTTTCTATCGTTTTATAAACATCTACCACCATATTTAATAACTACTTGGAGTTTTTAAAAACCTTTAATAAAGTTCCTTTCAAATCCGTAACTGTATCGGGTAGAACAGGTAATTCGGGAGCTTTTACTCCTTCACTAAAATAATTTTCGCCATAAAACACCCGTGCCTCATCCCAAACCCCCTCTCTAATAAATGAATTCAAAGTTTGTGAACCTCCTTCTATGATAATTGATTGAATTTGGTATTTCATTAAAATAGAACACAGTTGTTTGATCACATCAGCATCAAAATTTAAAGGTTCATAAACAATTAACTCATCTGAATCTGGTAGCAAATCACCAGAAACACTTGTACATACAATCGTTTTTACCGACCTATCAAACAGATAATTTTGTTCCGATACACGTAGCGTTCTATCCAACAAAACCCTAACAGGTCCGTCTCCACCCCAAGTTCTCACATTTAACTTTGGATTATCATCTATTGCAGTATTAGTTCCAACTAAAATCGCATGCTCTTCAGCCCTCCATTTATGTACCATTTGCCGTGAAACAGTATTGCTTATCCAAACCGGACGTCTCGTTTCTTTATGTAGAGGAGCTACAAAACCATCTTGAGTTACAGCCCATTTCAATATGATATAAGGCCTTTTTTTATTCTGAACCGAAAAAAACCTTTTGTGTTGTTCAAGACATGCTTCTTCTAAAACTCCAACCTTAACATCGATTCCATTTGAAATCAATCGCTCAATTCCCTTACCAGAAACAACAGAATGCGTATCCACACATCCAATAACAACTTTAGGGATTTTATGCTTTATGATATAATCCGCACAAGGTGGCGTTTTTCCAAAATGAGAGCACGGCTCTAAGGTTACATATAAAGTTGCTTTTTGCAATAGCTTTTTATCAAACACCGCGTCAATAGCATTTACTTCAGCATGTGAACCTCCATATGGACTTGTATATCCTTCACCAATTATAATGTCCTCACAAACAACCACAGCTCCAACAGAAGGATTTGGTCTTGTCAAGCCCAATCCATTTTTTGCTAACTGAATACATCGATTCATGTACAACTCATCTAATCCCATACGGCAAAAGTAAGTCGATTCCTTGAGAGTAACAATTTCATGACTCCAAGAAATTTTATCAATCTGTCCCACTTTTCTAAAAACGAACTTGTATTTTTGCCACATGACAATTTCTCAACTGAAATCCTTGTTCCAATCGGAACTGCAGAACATTTACCCAATCAATGAAATTGATTCCTTTTATCATATTCTAACGGAATCAGAACTTAAGCTTTCGAGAGTTGAAAAGGCACTAAATCCAGAACTAATGATAACGGATTTTTCTGAAGTGTTTTTCAGAAAAGCAATCAAAGAACTTTCAGAAGAAAAACCAGTACAACATATCACAAATAACACAGAGTTTTTCGGTTTAAACTTTGCAGTCAATAAAGATGTATTGATCCCTAGACCTGAAACTGAAGAATTAGTAAGCTGGATACTGGAAAGCACACAAGGTAAAAAGGATTTAAAAATTCTAGATATCGGAACAGGATCAGGATGTATTGCCATCTCTATTGCAAAACACCTTCCCTCAGCAAAAGTATCCGCGATTGATTTTTCAAAACCTGCTTTGGACACAGCAAAAAGAAATGCTGTTGAGAATAACGTTTCCGTAAACTTTATACAACAAGACATTTTAAAAACAGAGCAACTTTCCGATACTTATGATATTATTGTAAGCAACCCTCCCTATATAAGAGAACTTGAAAAAACAGAAATCAAAAAAAATGTTTTATCCTTTGAGCCCCACAGTGCTCTTTTTGTTTCTGACAACAATCCCTTAATTTTTTATAAGAAAATTGCAGATCTCGCCATCAAAAATCTACCTAAACATGGATTATTATTTTTTGAAATCAACCAATATTTAGGGGAAGAAACTCTTAAAATGCTACGCAACACTGGTTTTATCAATAATCAGCTAAAACAAGATATTTTTCAAAATGACCGAATGACAAAATCAGCTATCTACAATTAAAACAGATATGTTATAACTTTAGTTCAAAAAAAACACCCCTTTCAATCAATACAGAGATCCCCTTCTGATTTTCTAAAACAAAAACTCAAAACAATTTAAGTACATTTGCAAAATGAGAATTGACATTATAACCGTATCACCTGAACTAATTCAAAGTCCATTTGAATATTCAATATTAAAAAGAGCACAAGACAAGGGCTTGGCAGAAGTGCACTTTCATAATTTAAGAGACTTTGCTTTAAACAAATACAACAAAATTGATGATTATCAATTTGGCGGGGGTGCTGGAATGGTTCTTATGATAGAACCTATTGACAAATGCATTTCAAAATTAAAGGAGGAAAGAGATTATGATGAAATCATCTACATGACTCCTGATGCTCCTATTTTAAACCAATCCACTGCAAATACACTTTCTTTAAAAGAAAACATCATTGTTTTATGCGGCCATTATAAAGGTGTAGATCAACGTGTTCGTGATTTGTTTATCACCAAAGAAATCTCTATTGGGGATTATGTTTTAAGTGGTGGTGAACTTGGCGCTGCTGTCTTATGCGATAGTATTATCCGACTTATCCCAGGCGTACTAGGAGATGAAACCTCTGCTTTGACGGACTCATTTCAAGATAATTTATTATCACCTCCCGTATACACAAGACCTGCTTCCTATAAAGGAGCCGAGGTGCCAGAAATTTTACTTTCAGGAAATTTCCCGAAAATTGATGAATGGCGATCTGACAAAGCCTACGAACGCACAAAACAAATCAAACCAGAACTTTTAGATGAATAGAGTAACTGAATTTTTAAAATCGTATCCAGCCTTAAGCATCGTTTTAGGGTTTCAACTTTTTAGATTTTTTTTATTGCCATTTATGGGTTTGATGCCCCAAGATGCCTATTACCATTTTTACGGTGAGAATTTATCCCTTTCCTATTTTGATCATCCAGGTATGATCGGATACATTTTGAGGTTTTTCACAACTATTTTTGGCAAATCTGTTTTTGTAGTAAAATTTGCAGACTTTTTCATCACCTCTATCACCTTATTGAGTTTTTACAAACTAGGTAGTCTATTCCTATCAAAAGCCAAACTTAACAATGCCTTAGTGCTGTTATCGACTACTGTTTTTATCTCAATCTTAAGCATCAACTCCACACCCGATGTTCCGTTAATTCTATTTTGGACTCTGTCACTTATCTGCTTAAGCAAAGCCATTTTTGAAAATAAAAAACTTTATTGGATTTTAGGTGGAATCACCATGGGACTAGCCTTTAACAGTAAATACACGGCATTACTGTTACAGTTAGGCTTGATAGCCTTTCTAATTTTCTCTAATAAATACAGAAAACTGTTATTATCTCCATGGGTATGGGCTTCTTTGGTCATTTCAGTTATCGTCACATTCCCTGTTTGGTACTGGAATTATCAAAATGAATTTGCATCCTTCTTATTCCAATCTTCTGACAGGACTGGTAGTATTTCAAAGTTTCAGGTCAAACCAAAATATTTTTTCGGAGCCATTGGACATCAAATATTTTTACTACTACCAATAATCCTAATTAGCTTTTTTACATTAATTTATAAATACATAAAAAAGGCATTCACAAAATTCAAACTTCCATCTGATAAGATTCTGTTTTTATTAGCATTTTTCCTACCTACATTCCTAGGATTCTTTTTATTGACCCCTATCTACTGGGTGAAACTAAATTGGATGATGCCCTCTTATATCTCTGGTATCTTATTAGCTGCGATATTTATCAAAAAGAAGCACATCAAATTACAAGTTTACATTTCAGCTGGTATTCATGTTTTAGTGAGTCTGCAAGTATTATTTTACTTAGTACCGATCAAAAGTGATGACACTTGGGTAGGATGGGAAGAATTAGTTATTGAAACAGAAGCACTTCAAAAAGCATACCCAGACTCCTTTGTTTTTTCTGATGATGGTTATAAAACTACAGCATGTATGACCTTTTTTACGAATCAAAAAATATATGCTCAAAATATCATCGGTAAAAACGCACTTCATTTTGATTATATCGGAGATAACCTTAGCATACTTAAAGGGAAAACAGCAATTTTTATTGACTCTGACAAACGATTTAAGAATAAAGACAAAAATGGTTCTCACCCCGCAGAATTGGATGCATATTTCTCTAAGGTAGAGGAATTAGAACCAATAATCATCCAAGTAAACGGAAAAGATTCTCGTAAATTTTGGGTGTACGAATGCTCTAATTATAAGCCAAACGGTAAATAACCTATAAACAACTAAGAGATAGAAGTTTAAACTTTTTTAAAAAAAATCTTACTCAGGTTTTTAAAATAAAAAAAACAACTATATTTGCAACCTCAAAATCAACCTCTGACGAAAATCGTGAATGTTGCTTATGAAAAAAACCATTAAATAAAAAGAAATGGCAAATTTAGTAGATTTTGTACAAAGCGAATTTGTAGCAAAAAAAGAATTCCCAGAATTCCAATCTGGAGACACAATTACAGTGTATTACGAAATTAAAGAGGGAAGTAAAACTCGTACTCAGTTCTTTCGTGGAGTAGTTATCCAAAGAAGAGGATCAGGAGCTTCTGAAACTTTTACGATTAGAAAAATGTCTGGAACAGTTGGTGTAGAGCGTATCTTCCCAATTAATTTACCAGCTTTACAGAAAATCGAAGTTAACAAGCAAGGTAAAGTAAGAAGAGCTCGTATCTTTTACTTTAGAGAGCTTACTGGTAAAAAAGCAAGAATCAAAGAAATTCGTCGTAAGTAAGACTTACTTTTTTGAAACTCATAAAAACTCGTTAGAATTTTCTAACGAGTTTTTTTTGGTTTTAATAAATCTTATATCATCCTAATAATATTTAAATTACCTCCCGGTAAATAAACCATGAACCCACGACCTTACAATTAAGGAATCATCAACTATATTTTAAATCCCTAAGAATAATGTAAACTAAAACGTATCCGTAATTCTAATTTTCTTTAAATAAATTTCAATCAAATGAGGATATTTTATCATTTTTTCACAAGTCCTCAAAAACCTCTAAGGATATTTTAGCATTTTTCAAAAACAACCTAATATTTCTATTATTTTAGAACTTGATAATCTTCATATTATCACTACATTTGTGCTGCTTTAAAACAGTGTAAAAACTGTGTTAATTCATAAAAAGAAATCCACTTTTATTTTCTGGAAATCTTTTAAGATCAAATTGATAATGTATTACTAGTAATTGATTTTTTTCAATACTATAAATTAAGAATCCTATGACAACAAAGACATCACAAATAGTGTATACAATCACGGACGAAGCTCCTGCATTGGCTACCTACTCTTTTCTACCTATTGTAGAAACATTTGCAAAACAAGCAAATATCAACGTTCAGAAAAAAGATATTTCACTTGCTGCTAGAATCTTAGCTAACTTATCTGAATTTCTTCCTGAAGATCAAAAAGTTGATGATGCTCTTGCTGAATTAGGAGCTTTGGCAAAAACGCCAGAGGCTAACATAATCAAACTTCCAAATATTTCTGCTTCTATTCCACAATTGCAAGCGGCAATTAAAGAATTACAAGCACAAGGATTTGCATTACCTGATTTTCCTGCTACACCACAAAACGAAAAAGAAGAAGCTATTAAAGCAGCTTATTCTAAAGTTTTAGGTTCTGCGGTAAACCCTGTTTTACGTGAAGGTAACTCTGATCGTAGAGCGCCATTAGCAGTATCTCAATACGCTAAGAAAAACCCTCATAGAATGGGGAAATGGGAAAAGGACTCAAAAACACATGTTGCTTCTATGGAAGCGAATGACTTTTATGGATCTGAAAAATCAGCAACACTAGAAAAAGCAACTGAATACAAAATTACTTTCAACGGTAAAGATTTAAAAGGATATGCTCCTTTATTAGCTGGTGAAGTAATTGATACTTCTGTAATGAGTATTAGTGCATTGAAAGAATTTGCCGCTAAAGAAATTGCAGATGCAAAAGCAAACGGTGTATTGTTTTCTTTACACATGAAAGCAACAATGATGAAGGTTTCTGACCCTATTATCTTTGGAGCTATTGTAGAAGTTTTCTACAAAGATGTATTTGAAAAATATGCTGACTTATTTACAGAGTTAAATGTTACTGCAACCAATGGTATTGGTGATGTTTATGCCAAAATAGCAGGACATGCTCAAGAAGCTGAAATTAAAGCTGCTATTGATGCTGTTTATACAGATGCTCCTGCAGTAGCCATGGTAAATTCTGACAAAGGAATTACTAATTTACATGTACCATCTGACGTTATTATTGATGCATCTATGCCTGCAATGATCCGTACATCAGGTCAAATGTGGAACGCAGAAGGACAACAACAAGATACTAAAGCTTTAATTCCGGATAGATGTTACGCGGGTGTTTTCCAAGCTACTATCGATTTCTGTAAAGAAAATGGCGCTTTTGACCCAAGAGAAATGGGAACTACTCCTAACGTTGGATTGATGGCTCAAAAAGCTGAAGAATATGGTTCTCATGATAAAACATTCCAATTGGATGCTAATGGAACTGTTGAAGTTGTAGATATTGATGGTAATGTAATACTATCTCAAGAAGTTCAAGAAGGAGATATCTTTAGAATGTGTCAAACAAAAGATGCTCCCATCCAAAACTGGGTAAAACTAGCAGTAGATAGAGCAAGAGCTACAGGATGGCCTGCAGTATTCTGGTTAGATGAAAACAGAGCTCACGATGCTGAAATCATCAAAAAAGTAAACACATATTTGCCTACTCATGATACAGAAGGATTAGAAATTCATATCATGGCTCCTATCGAAGCTACTTTATTTACATTAAAAAGAGTAAAAGTAAACTTAGATACTATTTCTGTTACAGGAAATGTATTACGTGACTACTTAACAGACTTATTCCCTATTTTAGAACTAGGAACTTCTGCAAAAATGTTATCTATCGTTCCTTTAATGAATGGAGGTGGATTGTTTGAAACTGGTGCCGGTGGATCTGCTCCAAAACACGTTCAACAATTTGAAGAAGAAGGACATTTACGTTGGGATTCATTAGGAGAATTCTTAGCTTTAGCTGTTTCACTTGAAGATTTAGGTATCAAAACTGATAACAAAAAAGCACAAGTTCTTTCTGCTGCATTAAACACAGCAAACAGTGCTTTCTTAGAAAATGATAAAGCTCCTTCTCGTAAGGTTGGTGAGTTAGACAACAGAGGAAGTCACTTCTACCTTGCTATGTATTGGGCACAAGCATTAGCAGCTCAAAACGAAGATGCAGAATTGAAAGAAATCTTCACTCCTGTTGCTTCAGAACTTACAGCTCAAGAAGCTACAATTGTAGAAGAATTGAATAATGCGCAAGGTGCTTCAATGGATATCGGTGGTTATTACTACCCTAACACTGAAAAAGCAGCAACTGCTATGAGACCAAGTACTACTTTAAACAAAGTATTAGCTTCAATCGCATAAGCATTTCAAATAATTCAAATACAAAAAAACGTCTAAATCAAAATTTAGACGTTTTTTTTATTTCTTTTTTGAAGAATCTCTTACAATCAATTCTGCATCTAAAATCATCTTATTCAAAACAGGTGGGGTATCCGCTTCTTCAATTCTTCTTAGAAAAGCCTCAGCCGTCAATCTACCAATTTCTTTACTATGCTGCTCCACTGATGTTAATGGTGGGGTTACTAAAGATGTAAAGGGTTCATTACTAAAACCAACGATAGCAATCTCTTCAGGTACTTTTACCCCCTGCTCTTTCAACAATTCTAACGCACCCAAAGCAGCATAATCCCCAGCAACATAAACAGCATCGGGTCTGTGTTTATATTTCAAAATCTCTTCCATAATCAATCTACCATTCTCTTTGGTTAGATTGCATTCAAAAATTAGATCTTCATCCAAGGGTAAATTATGTTTATCCAAAGCAGCACGATATCCTCTAATTCTATTTTGAAAAATTCTAGTATGTCTATAGCCTCCTATATGGGCAATCCTTTTACATCCCTGAGCCACAAGATGATCTACCACCATCAAACTACTTTCGTAATCATCAATTCCAATATAATCAACACCTAAATCATTTTCCCCACGATCAAATAAGACCAAGGGAACATCTTTGGATTTTATCTTCTCGTAATAAGAAAAGTCTTTAGTCTCATTCGCCAAGGAAGCAATAATCCCATCTACCTGGGTAAACAACAAAGCATCAATGATCCTACATTCTTTTTCAAAAGACTCATACGATTGAGAAATGATAATGTTGTAACCCTTTTCGCTTAAAACATTCTCAATACTCTCCAAAACAGCAGAGAAAAAATTACTATTTGCCCTAGGAATAATAACTCCCACTAAATTACTTTTTCCTCTTCTTAAGGCACTTGCTAAATAATTGGGTTGATAATTTAAATTTTTTGCAACTTGTTGAACTGAAGATTTCGTTTTCTCACTAATCCTAGGGTGGTTATTCAAAGCTTTTGAAACCGCAGAGGGTGTCAAACCTAACACATTAGCAATGTCTTTTATCGTAGTTTTTTTTTTAGTTCCCAAATTATTTATATATTTGTTCCAACGTTTGAACAAAAGTAGTTTATTTTTGTAACAACACCAAACCCACAAAACTTTCAAAACACAGTAAAAACAAGTGCTTGAAGGATTTTTTTGTGCGTAATAAAAAGGATTGAAACAAGGCAATCCTATTTTTTGGTAAACTTGTTCAATCGATAGAACAGAATATTATTAGTCTAAACATAAACGTACGATTTGAGTAACATCAAATCAATAATTAAATTAAACAACAATAAAATGGGTAAAGTAGTAACTTTCGGAGAGATCATGTTAAGATTGGCTCCACAAGGATTTTTAAGATTTTCACAAGCAAACAGCTTTGATGCTATTTATGGAGGTGGTGAATCTAACGTAGCTGTTTCTTTAGCAAACTACGGTGTAGATGTAGATTTCGTAACTCGTTTACCAAAAAACGATATCGGAGAATGTGCATTAATGGAAATGCGTAAAAGAGGTGTTGGTGTAGATAAAATCGTATATGGTGGAGATCGTTTAGGGATTTACTTCTTAGAAACAGGTGCTGTATCAAGAGGATCTAAAGTAGTTTATGATCGTGCTCATTCTGCTATCTCTGAAATTGAATCAGGAATGATTGATTGGGATGTTGTTTTTGATGGATGTGAATTTTTCCACTGGACAGGAATTACTCCTGCAATCTCTCAAGGAGCAGCAGATGTATGTCTAGAAGCTGTAAAAGCTGCAAGTGCTAAAGGAATTACAATTTCAACTGACTTGAACTACCGTGCTAAATTATGGAATTTCTGTGACGCTGCTCATAGAGAATCTATCATGACTGAATTGACTTCTTACTGTGATATTATCTTAGGAAACGAAGAAGATGCAGAAATGCACTTTGGAATCAAGCCAGAAGGAATTTCTGTTCAAACAGAAGGACACAATGTGAAAGCAGAGGCTTTCTTGTCTGTATGTGAGCAAATGATGGAAAGATTCCCTAGAGCTAAAAAAGTAATTACTACTTTAAGAGGTTCTATCTCTGCATCTCACAACACATGGGCTGGAGTATTATATGATGGAAAAACTTTATTCCAAACTCGTCAGTACCAAATTACTGATATCGTAGATAGAGTTGGTGGTGGAGATTCATTCATGGGAGGATTGATCTACGGATTATTACAGTTCCCTGAAGATGATCAACATGCCTTAGACTTTGCTGTTGCCGCTTCTTGTTTGAAACACACTATCAAAGGAGATGCAAACTTGGCAACTGTTGCTGAGGTTGAAAAATTAATGGGTGGTGACGCTTCAGGAAGAGTTGCACGTTAATCAATAATATTCATCTACCCTGCTGCATTATCGTAGCAGGGTATTTTTAAAACATATAAAATGGCACAATTTACAAGAATTGAAGTTGCAGCTGCAATGAAAGAAACAGGAATGATTCCTTTGTTTTTTAACCAAGATATTGAATTAAGTAAAAAAGTACTAAAAGCTTGTTACGATGGTGGAGCACGTTTGATGGAGTTTACTGCCCGTGGAGATTTCGCTCATGAAGTTTTCGGAGAATTAACGAAATATGCAATTGCTGAATTACCAGGAATGATTATGGGTGTTGGTTCTGTAACTGATGGAGCAGCAGCTTCATTATACATGGCATTAGGAGCTAACTTTATCGTTACTCCAGTATTACGAGAAGATATCGCTATTGCATGTAACCGTAAAAAAGTATTATGGTCACCTGGATGTGGTTCTCTTACCGAGATCGCAAGAGCGGAAGAATTAGGATGTGAAATCGTAAAATTATTCCCTGGAGACCTATACGGTCCTAAATTTATCAAAGGTATCAAAGGACCTCAACCTTGGACATCAATTATGCCTACAGGAGGAGTTGCTCCAACTGAAGAAAACCTATCTGGTTGGTTCAATGCTGGTGCAACATGTGTTGGTATGGGATCTCAATTGATTTCTAAAGATATCCTTGCGAATAAGGACTACGCTAAACTAGAGCAAGATGTAAAAGCTGCTTTAGCGATCGTTAAAAAAGTAAGAGGATAATTTTTTATATTCTAAAAAAAATAAAAGCGCAGTTTTTACTGCGCTTTTTTTATGTTTTTTTTGAAAAGTTTATTCCGTACTATTTTTGCTTGAAGAAGCTCTTACCAACAATTCAGTCTCAATAATTATTTTATTTATAGCTCCTTCTTCGATAGGATTTTCAATTCTATTTAAAAAGGCCTCCGCTGCTAATTTTCCTATTTGCTCACTATTCTGATTTACTGTAGAAATTGAAGGCGACAAATAAGAAGTAAAAGGCTCATTACTAAAGCCCACCAAAGCCATCTCCTCTGGCACTTTAATTCCATGCTCATTCAACACCTGTAAAGCTCCCAACGCAGCAAAGTCACTGGCTGCATAAATAGCATCGGGTCTATTCGGTAATTTCAATAACTCCTCCATTATTCTTCTACCATCCTCTAAACGCAAAGTACTTTTACTAATGATAGTTTCATCAACGGGTAAGCCTCTTTTCTCCAAAGCATCTACATACCCCCTGATTCGATTTCCATATACTCTTGTATTATCATAACCACCTAAATGAGCAATACGACTACAACCTTGAGCGACCAAATGATCGATAATCTTAAAACTCGTTTCATAATCATCTATCCCAACATAGTCAACTTTTAAATCCAACTCACCTCGATCAAACAAAACCAACGGTATTTCCTTGGCTTTTATTTTTTCGTAATAACTTAAATCTGTAGTTTCATTGGCCATCGATGCAATAATCCCGTCGACCTGTGTAAATAATAAAGATTCAATACACTTGCACTCCTTTTCAAACGATTCATTCGACTGAGTAATAATAATATTATACCCTTTGGCATTCAAAACCTCTTCAATATTTTCTAAAACTGAAGAGAAAAAATTACTATTATTTCTAGGAATAATCACCCCAACCAATCTACTTTTTCCGCTGCGCAATGCACTTGCTAAGTGATTGGGTTGATAATTTAATTTTTTTGCAACTTGACGTACTTCTGCTTTAGTTTTCTCACTAATTCTAGAGTCATCATTCAAAGCTTTTGAGATGGCCGAAGTGGACAATCCCATCACCTTGGCAATATCTTTTATGGTGATTTTTTTTTTAGTCGTCAAAATTTTTATACATTTGCTACATCGTTATAGCAAAGATAGTTAAATATATTTCATCACAAAAATGGAATAACACATAATCATCTTTTCTTTTTATAGAAACAGGTTTTAAATTATTGAATAGCAATAATTTTTTTTTAATCGATTAGCTAAAACGATGTAGCAGATAGTAACGCCGATGTTTTCTATCTTCTCAAAAGAACCAAAAGAGAGTTTTCTCTTTTTTTCACCGCTTGCTAAAACGATGTAGCAAGTTGAACATAATTGAAAATTACATAGTCTTCTTTTACAGAAGAACCATTAATAATATTACTAATTCTAAAGAATAAAAGAATGAAATACATTGTTTGCGAAAAACCAGGTGAGTTTATCTTAAAAGAAAAAGAAGCACCGGTAAGAAAAGAAAATGAAGCTTTATTACAAATCAATAAAGTTGGAATTTGTGGAACGGATTTACATGCATACTCTGGAAATCAAGCATTCTTTACATATCCTAGAATTTTAGGACATGAATTAGCTTCTGAAGTATTAGAAATAGGAGAAAATGCAAGAGGAATCAAAGCTGGAGATAAGGTTGTAATTATGCCTTATGTAAGCTGTGGAAAATGTATTGCATGTAGAAACGGAAAAACAAACTGTTGCACAAACATAACTGTTTTGGGTGTGCATGGTGATGGTGGTATGCAAGAACAAATTGCTGTTCCTGCAGATATTTTATTACCTGCAAATAACTTATCAAATGATCAGATGGCAATCGTTGAGCCATTAGCTATTGGGGCACACGCTGTTAGAAGAGCTGCCATTACTCCAGGAGAAACGGTTGCTGTAGTAGGTTGTGGTCCTATTGGAATTGGGATTATGAAATTAGCCCAAATTGCAGGTGCAAAAGTAGTTGCTATAGATATGAATGAGCAACGTTTAGAATATGCAAAAGAAAAAATTGGTGTAGAATACACTGTAAAAGCTGGTGAAGGTGCAGCTGAAGCTATTGCTGAATTAACAAATGGTGACATGTGTACTGCTGTATTCGATGCATCAGGAAATAAATTTGCACTTGAAGCCGGTCCAAGTTATATGTCTCATGGTGGACGTTTTGTTTTGGTTGGATTATCTAAAGGTGACTTAACTTATAACCACCCTGCTGTTCACTCTAAAGAGATGACTTTAATGTGCAGTAGAAATGCAACAACTGAAGATTTTGAACATGTAATCAATGTATTGGATCAATTCCCTACGGAATCTTTTATTACTCACAATGTTCCTTATACTGAAATGATTGAAAATTTTGACAGCTGGTTAAAGCCAGAAACAGGAGTTATCAAAGCAACAGTTGACTTTAACTTATAAAAAATAACAGGATGTCTAAGAATTATGTTCAAATAGATCCAAAGGATAATATTATTGTAGCAATTACAAACCTAGACAAAGGACTTGCAACTACTATCCAAGGAAAAGAAATTATCTTAAAAGAAAACATCAAACAAAAACACAAATACGCTCTGAATGACTTTGCTATTGGAGATGAAATATTTATGTATGGTGTTTTAATTGGAAAGGCTATTGAGCCAATCCAAGCAGGGTGTGCAATTACCATTAACAATGTAAAACATGCTTCTGCAGAATTTAACGATTCACAGGAAAAATTTACATGGACAGCACCAGATGCCTCTAAATTTGAAGGAAGAACTTTTAATGGATACCACAGAGAAGATGGTAAAGTTGGAACTGGAAACTACTGGTTGGTAATCCCTTTAACTTTTTGTGAAAATAGAAACATCGATGTTTTAGAAGGAGCTCTTTCTGAAAAATTAGGATATGAAACTAAAAAAGATTTTGCTGTTGATACGGATGCATTGATCAATCAATATAAAGCAGGTGCCTCTTCTGAAGAAATCTACAGTACTCCTATCATTACTACCAAAGAAGAAATGTCTAAAAACAGAGTATTCCCTAACGTAGATGGAATTAAGTTTTTAAAACATGACGGAGGTTGTGGAGGAATTAGACAAGATTCTGAAACCTTATGTAAACTTTTAGCAGGATACATTGCAAATCCAAATGTGGCTGGAGCTACAGTATTTAGCCTAGGGTGTCAAAATGCTCAAATTGAAATGCTTCAAAATGCCATCGATGCAATTACTCCAAATAACACTAAACCTGTTCACTATTTAGAGCAACAACAAAGCGCAAGTGAAAGAAGTTTAATCGAAGAGGCTGTAAAACACACCTTTGTTGGATTAACTGAGGCGAATAAAATTGAAAGAAAACCTGCACCTGTAAGTAAAATTGTTCTCGGCCTTGAATGTGGTGGTTCAGATGGTTTTTCTGGAATCTCTGCCAACCCAGCATTGGGGTATGCCTCTGATTTATTAGTGGCTTTAGGTGGAAGTCCAGTATTATCTGAATTTCCTGAGTTAAACGGAGTTGAACAAGAAATTATTACCCGTTGTAATACTGAAAAGGATTCTAAAAAATTCTATGATTTAATGAGAGCCTATTCAGCAGCTGCTGTAGCCGTAGGATCTGGTTTTGAAAACAACCCATCTCCTGGAAATATCAAAGATGGTTTGATTACTGATGCTATGAAATCTGCCGGTGCTGCTAAAAAAGGAGGAACCTCTCCTGTTGTTGAAGTTTTAGATTATACAGAACAAATAACAAAACCAGGATTGAATCTATTATGCACGCCTGGTAATGATGTTGAGTCTACAACTGGTTTGGTTGGTTCTGGTTGTAATATTGTGGTATTTACTACAGGACTTGGAACTCCAACAGGAAATCCAGTTGCACCTGTCTTAAAAATATCTAGTAATACCAAACTATACGAAAGGATGAATGATATTATTGACATCAATACAGGTACAGTAATTACTGGTGAGGACACTATTGAATCTATGGGAGAAAAGATTTTAGACCATGTAATCAGAGTTGCAAGTGGAGAAACCCCTTCAAAGGCTGTATTACACGGACACAATGATTTCATTCCTTGGAAACGTGGAGTTTCTCTATAGAACACAAATTAACAAACACTTTTACATCTAAAAGTTAAAAATAAAATATTATGAATTCTTTAAACAGAACAAACGCTTCAGTAAAAACATATACTGAAAGAATAATCCAATTTGGGGAAGGAAACTTCCTTAGAGCCTTCGCTAACTGGATGATTCATGAAATGAACAAAAAAGCTGATTTTGACGCAGGTGTTGTGGCAGTACAACCCATTGATCAAGGATTGATTAAAATGTTAAATGATCAAGATGGATTATATACATTATACCTAAATGGTATTAAGAATGGTGAGGCAATCTCAGAGCATGAAATAATTGATTGTATCCAAAGAGGAATCAACCCTTATGAAAATCATTCAGATTATTTAGCAACAGCAGAAAACCCAGACTTACGTTTTGTTATCTCTAACACTACAGAAGCTGGTATATCTTATAATGCTGGCGACAAATTAGAAGATGCTCCACAATCTAGTTATCCAGGAAAATTAACTGCATTACTATACAAAAGATTTCAAACTTTTGGTGGCGCATCTGATAAAGGATTGATTTTAATTCCGTGTGAATTAATTGATAAAAATGGAGACAACTTAAAACGTATCATTTTACAATACGCAGCAGACTGGAACTTAGGAGAAGAATTTGTTGAGTGGATCAATGAAGACAATATTTTCTGCAATACTCTTGTAGATAGAATTGTACCAGGTTATCCAAGAGATAAAATGGAGGCTATTACCGAAGAATTGGGATACAAAGATAACTTGGTTGTTGAAGGAGAACAATTTCACCTTTGGGTAATTGAAGGACCCGCATCAGTAAAAGATGAAATTCCAGCAGAAGCATGTGGTTTAAATATTGTTTTTACTGATAATATGGAACCATACAGAACACGTAAAGTTAGAATTTTGAACGGTGCTCATACTACATTAGTTCCTGTTGGTTACTTATATGGAATCGACAAAGTTCGTGAATCTTTAGAAGACGAAGTTGTAGGAAATTACTTGAAAAATACAATCTTCAATGAAATCTGTCCTACCCTAGATTTATCTCAAGAAGAATTGAATCAATTTTCAAATGATGTCTTAGATCGTTTTAGAAATCCATATTTAGAGCATGCACTTATTAGTATTTCTCTAAATTCAACATCTAAATTCAAAACTAGAGTTTTACCTTCTGTATTGGAATACATCAAACGTAAAAATAGTTTACCACAAGGGTTGTTATTCTCTTTAGCATCTCTAATTTCATTTTACAAAGGAAAAAGAAATGGTGAAGAAATTGCTTTAAAAGATGATGCTTCCGCATTAGAGTTCTTTGCTGCTCAATGGGCTAACGGATATCAAGCAAGCATTGTAAAAGCAACACTTGCTAACACTGATTTCTGGGGTACGGATCTTTCTGCTATTGAAGGTATGGTTGAAGCTGTTTCAACGCATCTTGAAGCCATTGAAACAAAAGGAATGCAAACAGCATTACAAGATTTTATCAAATAATAAATAACCCATTAGGCCTTCTTTACATTAAGAAGGCTTTTCAACTATAACTTATGACTATAGATTCTCATCAGCATTTTTGGAACTATGAGCCTATCAAACACGAGTGGATAGATGAAAGCATGGCAGTAATTCGAAAAGACTTTACGCCTAGCGATCTAAAACTGGTATACAATCAAAACAATATTGACGGTTGCGTTGCTGTACAGGCAGATCAAACACTTGAAGAAACCGACTTTTTATTGGAACTAGCTGCCTCTAACGATTTTATAAAAGGGGTTGTTGGATGGGCTGATCTACGATCAGAAAATATTGAAAATACGTTGGCCAACTACCAAGATAAGGAAAAATTAAAAGGTTTTCGTCATGTAGTTCAAGGTGAAGCTGATCATAATTTTTTATTACGTCCCAACTTTACAAGAGGAATCTCTTTATTAGAGAAATATAATTATACATACGATATTTTAATTTTCCCTCATCAATTAGGAGCTACTTTGGAATTTGTCAAAAAATTTCCAAATCAAAAGTTTGTCATTGATCATATCGCTAAACCATATATAAAAGAAGGTTTCTTTGATGGATGGGCTACGATGATTCAAAAAATTGCTACATATGAAAACGTATCCTGTAAATTATCTGGAATGATTACGGAAGCGGATTTCAACAGCTGGACAGAAAATCAAATACATCCTTATATGGAAGTCGTGTTGAATTCCTTTGGAGCACAACGTACTATGTATGGATCAGATTGGCCAGTTTGCCTCGTAGCGGGAAATTACACAAGAGTAAAAAAATTAACAACAGAATTTATTGCAAAATTAAGTACCACTGAGCAACAAGCCATTATGGGAAATAATGCAATCAAATTCTATAACTTATAAAATTAAAACTATGGATTTAGGTTTAAAAGGAAAAGTCGTGGTAATCACAGGAGCTGCTGGACTTAAAGGAAGTATTGGAGAAACCATGCTGCAACAATTAGCAAACGAAGGAGCTATTCCTGCTATCATTGATAGAAATGACAGAGGATTGGAATATGCAGAGGAGTTACAAGCAAAAGGGATAGATGCAATGTTTTGTAAAACTGATGTAACGAACCCTGATGAAATTGAATCGGCTATTGCTACGATCGTAGAAAAATATAAAAAAATCGATGTAGTAATCAATAACGTTGGTGTAAATGATGGAGCAGGATTAGACTCTTCTTATGAAGATTTTATGAATTCTTTAAAGCTAAACATGGTTAGTTATTTTTTAGTAGTAAAAAACGCACTTCCCTACTTAAAAGCCTCTAAAGGAAATATTCTTAACATCGGATCTAAAGTTGGACTTACTGGTCAGGGTGGTACTTCAGGTTATGCTGCTTCAAAAGGTGGTGTACTCGGACTTACTCGCGAATGGGCTGTAGATCTTATCAAAGATTCCATTCGAGTAAATGCCATTATTATCGCTGAAAGCTGGACACCAGCTTATGATTCTTGGATTAAGACATTAGAAAATGGTGAAGAAAAACTAAAGTCTATTGTAAAGAAAATTCCTTTGGAAAACAGAATGACTACTCCAGAAGAAATTGGAAATCAAGCTCTGTTCACTATCTCAAATAAAGCCTCTCATACAACTGGACAATTTATTGCCGTTGACGGTGGATATGTAAACCTAGATAGATCATTATTAACAGAATAAATCATTTGTTATAGATACTTGAATATATGAGATACTTAATCTTCTTATATTTCAAGTATCTTGCAAAAACATAAACCAAAAATTAAAAACCTAAAAAATGAGTGAATCAAAAAAAATTCCAATTGTTCGTAAAGAACTACTAATACCATTTATCGTAATTACTTCTTTATTCGCATTATGGGGCTTTGCCAATGATGTTACAAACCCAATGGTAACAGCCTTTAAAAAAGTAATGCCAGAATTAAGTTGGTTCCAAGCTTATTTGGTTCAATTTGCTTTTTATTTCGGTTATGGGTGTATGGCGCTACCTGCTGCACTTTATATTCGTAAATATTCCTACAAATCAGGAATTTTATTAGGATTGGCTTTATATGCCTTAGGTGCTTTTCTTTTCTTTCCTGCCTCTGTATTTGAAAGTTTCGGTTTTTTCTTAATTTCATTATATGTAATTACTTGTGGACTTGCCTTACTAGAAACTACTGCGAATCCATTGATTCTTTCACTGGGAGACAAAGAAACAGCTACACAACGTTTAAATTTAGCACAAGCATTTAATCCTATCGGTTCTTTAACCGGAATGATGATTGCTCAATTTTTAGTATTGAGTCAAATAAAGTCTGCTAGTTATGATGATGAATCATATGCTTTATTAGATGAAGCCACTAAGGCTGCTATCAAAACTGAAGACTTAGGAACTATTAGCTTTCCTTATATCAGTATCGGTGTTGTCGTTTTAGTAGTATTAGGAATTGTATATTTAACAAAAATCCCTAAAGTTGCAGATGATGATTCTATTTCTTTTAAAGAATCTATGAGCAAAATATTTGCTAAAAAACACTTTTTCCCTGGGGTACTAACTCAAATGTTTTATGTTGGTGCGCAAATTATGTGTTGGACTGCCATCTATCAATATGTAGAATACTTAAACTCTACAAGAGGTGCAGATGAACAGTTGAATGCTACGTATTGGAATATTATAGCAATGAGTATTTTCTTAGGAGGACGTTTTGTAGGAACTGCTCTGATGACTAAATTGAAAGCGGCGAAATTATTATACATCTACGGAATTTGTGCTGTGTTATGCGCATTAGGAGCTATTTTAATCCCTGGAATTCCTGGATTAATTTCATTAGTTTCTATTTCTTTATTTATGTCTATCAACTTCCCAACAATCTACGGAATTGCATTAAAAGATATGGGTGATGAAGCAAAAGTTGGATCAGCATTTTTAGTTATGGCTATCGTAGGAGGAGCAATCTTTCCTCCTATGCAAGGTTTGATCATTGATATAGGTGGTCCAAACTTAGCAGATACATTAATTTTAGGAGTTCCTGAAGTTAAATTTTCTTTCATTATGCCAATGATTTGTTTAATACCAGTAATTTATTACGGATACAGTAACTCAAAAAAATAAAATATGAGCACTAAAAGATTTTGTTATTCTTGTGATTTAAAAGATGATTCTAAATTAATTGCAGAATACAAAGAATACCATGCTGCCGGTAATGCTTGGCCAGAGATCACAAAAAGCATCAAGGATGCTGGCATTGTTGACATGCAAATTTACCTTACAGGAAATAGAATGTTTATGATTATGGAAGTTGATGAAACTTTCGATCCTGTTAAAAAAGCAGAAATGGATGCTAACAACCCGAAAGTTCAGGAATGGGAAAACCTTATGTGGGACTACCAACAAGAACTTCCGTGGGCTAAAGATGGTGAAAAATGGATTCCTTTAGAAAAGGTATTTCAATTATAATAATAAAAAAGGTCTGCAATGCAGACCTTTTTTTATTCCTTTTCTTCCATAACATAGAGCTCACTACTTCCATCATAACTTATGTTACTTCTTGTATTGCTGTAAGCATTTATATTGGTATTCCCTCCGCCAAATATACTCATGTAAAATTCAATTTTCTCAGTTCCATCAAAGGCATTAAACTTTAGATTTATTTTTCTTTTTTTATCATCATATTCAACTTTCAAATCTTCAATCTTATTTTCAACCTTTATACCTCCACTACCTCCATAGGCACCACCACCAGTGGTTCTTACACCAAAATAAGGTAGATATACAGAAATACTATCTCCAATAATCCTAATATGATTTGGATTCCCTATTAAATTAATCCGAGCTCCTTGTTGGGCCAAGGCCCACTCAGCCTCAAATTCAATTTTTCGATCTTTTACAATAGAAATCATTTCCTCATATTTCTCTTGTTTTTCCTGTTGTTTTTTCTCCTTTTTTGTTTGAGCTGTAAGACTTACAAGACTAAAAAGAATAATTACGGTTATATTAAAAGACTTCATTTTAAATAATTTTATTTATCTACTCTAAGTTAAAAATTAAATTGACTTTAAACAACTTCCTCTGAATATGTCTTTTATAAAAAAAATATGGTCATTTATTAAACAATAATAAACATAAGTTTATAAATGTAGCATTAACAGTTATAACAGCTAAAAAACAAAGAATTTTATCAACAAAATTAGATATTTTTGCATTTATTTTTTGGATACCCCTAGACCTGTAACACTTGTTTTCCAGAATTTTAACAATTATAAATTAGATTTTCACTGATGATGAAATTTTTCAGTTTTTATAAATTCTATTTAGTTACAGTACTAACATTTTGTTCATATACTGTTGCTTCTCAAACAAATATTGCTTCAGAAAACTGGACCAATAGCAATTATACTTCTGGATCAGGTTGGACTGGAGACTGGATTGAAAATGATGATGACACAGCTGCAAGTACCGGTAAGGTAAGAATCGTATCAGGTGAGTTATTGATGACAGGAGCAGCCTCAGGAGTAGATGACGCTAGTATTCTCAGAAAAATAGACTTATCAACATACACTTCAGCAACCCTTTCTTTCGATTATCGCGGTACCGGGTTAATGGAAAATAATGACTTTGTTTATATCGAATACTCGATAAACGATGGAGTGGATTGGTTACTACTTGACACATTTCAGGGAAACATAGCCGATTCAGGTAATATCGTAATGAGTCCTGGACAAGTAGAAAATAGTGGTAGTTACATCAAAGCACTCCCTGTTAGTGGAGGATCAACTACCTATATCAGATTTAGAAGTAAAATAAGTTATACGGATGAGTTATTTTATATTGACAATATTGATATTTCTGGAGAAATTACACTTAATGATGATAACGATGGTGATGGAATAATTGATTCCGAAGACGTTGATGATGATAATGATGGTATACTGGACACTGAAGAACAGAATTATACCAACAATGCCATTTTATCTTGTGAAGGAATTGAAGAATTAACATTTTCGGGGGCTGTGCAAGAATCTGGAAGTGTGGATGGAAACTTTGATCAAGGAGATGTATTTCGGTTTTCCAATGTTCTTTCTGGTGTTGATGCCCTTGTTACCTTATCAGAAATCAACAATCTTACTCTGAACAGCTTAGATAATGACACCCAGTATGCAAGTTCGATTGTAGCGAATACACAATTTAGTATTTCAGGAGTTGGAACACAAGCATATGTAGAATATACTTTTAATTTTGTGGTTTCAGGCACTACCACACCTTATCAATTAAACGACTTTAATGCAAGCTTTAATGATATTGACGGAAATAATAGTTACAATGAACAATCATGGTCACTTAACCCATCTATCTACGTTTATAACAGTGATACTCAACTAACCTTTAGCAGAGATGGTGAATGGTTTGTAGGAACAGCAGGAGGAACAGAATTTGGTGGGGTGTCTCCAACAAATCCAGAAGTAAACTACACTACAGTTCATGCGAGTAATACAGAATATAAAGTAAGATTTGGTTTTATTTCAAATCAAGCCAATGCGAGTTCTAATTTTAGGGAAACCATGTTGGACTTCAGTTGTAACTCTTCATACACAGATGCTATTATTGGACATATTGATTCTGATGGTGATGGAATTCCAAATTATCAAGATTTAGACTCTGATAATGATGGTATTCCTGACAATATTGAAGCGCAATCAACAGTAGGATACATTCCTCCAAACGGAGTATATGATGGGACAGGATTGGACACTGCCTATACCGGAGGCTTAACACCTGTAAATTCTGACAACGCAGAAGACGCAGTAGATTACCTCGACTTAGACTCAGACAATGATGGCTTATCGGATACTGAAGAGGCTGGTATTACACTGTCTTATATTTTTGGAGTAAATGGTTTGGATAACAACTATCAAAACACGGATGACTATTCAAATCCACAAGGTAACTTTGACAACACACAAACAGATAATTTTCCTGATGCCGATGAAGATGTTTTAGCTGGTGGTGACGTAGATTACCGAGATAACATTTTCAATAATGACAACGACGATGATAACGTAAATGACACCGTAGATTTAGACGATGACAATGATGGAATAACAGACTTAGCAGAATTTGGAACTTGTATTGGTTCTAGTTCTATTTTTTCTTGGACAACTTTATACACAAATGGGGGAAGCTCTGAAAGTACAGGTGATGATCCTGTGGTTACTGACAATACAAAAACTATAGACAATGTTGGTATTACAATAACAAGATACACAGGAATTAGCACTGACAACAACTACGCAGTAAACGATTACATAAGCTCTAACAGTTCTTATACAATATCTCAAGCTGCTGTTCAAAACGGTTCCTCAACACACACATTTTCATTTGATGCGCCTGTATACAACCTTAGTTTTACTTTACATGATGTGGACGCCAACACTGACTCTAAAGATAATATTGAAATTGCAATTTTGGATTACAACGGTTCGCTGTATACAATGCAAGCTTCTGACTATACGCTTGGAGCCTCAAATACAAAAGTTGTCTCAAGTGGTAATATTTTTGAAGGAACTAGCGCTGCTTCAAGTTTTACAAATACAGGAGATATTCTAATTTCAAATTTACCTGTTTGGATTTCTAAAATGATTATTACCTTTAGCAACACAGACACCAATGACCCAGCTGGTACTCAAGAAATAGCTATTGGAGATTTTTCTTTTTGCCCTCCAGCAAATACCGATGGTGATACAGTTTTTGACTTTCGTGATTTAGATTCTGATAATGATGGAATCACTGACAATATAGAAGCTCAAAATACGAGTAGCTATATAGCACCGAGTGGAGATTATAGTTCGGATGGAATCGACCTCGCTTATGGTAATGGTCTCACAGTTATAGACTCTGATTCTGATGGCATTAACAACTTTTTAGACCTAGATGCTGATAATGACGGTATTCCGGACAATATTGAAGCACAAAGTACACAAGAATACATTGCCCCCTCAGGAAGCTATAGCTTATTCGGAATTGATTTGGCATATGATGCAGGGTTGACACCGGAAAACACAGACGGAACCGATGAAGCCGATTATTTAGATTTGGATTCTGATAATGACCTAGCCCTAGACATTGTAGAATCAGGCGCAGGTTTAACAGCTGATGGTAACGGAAGAACAACTGATGATGTAGGAACTAACGGATTAGACAACACACTAGATAACGGAGATACATATATTGATGTTAATGGAAGTTATGACGATTCCTTTACAACAATATTAACAGACTCTGATGGAGATGTGAATACCCCAAGTGGAGATCTAGATTATAGAGATATTTCCAATGGTATTGACACTGATGGAGATGGAATCTTAGATGATGTTGATATAGATGATGACAATGATGGTATTTTGGATATTGATGAATTAAACTGTTTTGGCTCAACTCCTACCATTACTGTAGATAATTTTAATGGAACAGCAAATAATAGTCAATCATTGGATGGCACTATTGCAAATGACAATGGTACGATTTTAAATGGGGTAGACGAATATATTATTTATGACTTAGGAAATAACTTCCCAATAAACTCTTCAATAAGAATTCACCTTTGGGCAACTGGTTTAGCTTCTTACAAAGAAATAATTATTTCACAATCAACAAGTGCTACAGCCAATACTGATCTTAGTAATACTCAATTCGCAAATACAAATACCATTAAAAACTCTGAAGTTGTAATATTAGACTACATTATCAAAGACATTGATGCTCGTTTCATAGAAATCAGAATGACAGAACGAGTAGCTTATGGTAGAATTGAAATTGTTGAAATATCTAGTTGTAGTGCCTCAGCAGATTCAGACAATGATGGCATAATTAATTCATTAGACATTGACTCTGATAATGATGGAATTCCAGACAATATAGAAGCACAAACAACACTTGGTTACATTGCTCCTAGTGGTCTTGGTTCTTCCATTACTGATGACAACAACAACGGTTTAGATGACAATTATGAAACAGAACAAGGAGGAACCTATCTAACACTTATTAACACTGATAGTACCAATGACAGTATTTATGATTTTCTGGATACAGATTCAGATAATGATGGAACGCCAGACATTGAAGAAAATGGGGATTCAGACAACACTGTTAGTGGTATTGATACAGATGGAGATGGATTGGACGATAGTTTTGAAGGAAATAATGTAAATGATGGTTTTGATGTTAATGATCAATTAGATACCCCTTCTACAAACCTACCAGATACAGATTCTGATGTGGACACACAAGATGTAGATTACAGGGATGCCGTTGTAGATGAAGTTTTGCCAAGTGTCGTTGGTAACACCCTTTGGCTGAGAGCAGACATTGGAGTCACAGGTGGAAGCAACGTCACCTTATGGGAAGATCAATCTGAATCAAATGCAGACTTTGTAGGCTCAGGAGGAACTGAACCAAGTAACACCACAAGTGCAAACAATTTAAACTTTAACCCGGTTGTAACATTTACTCCTGGAAACAACGATGTCTTAACCTATAACGGAAACCTTAACCCACGTAGCATCTACATCGTATATAATGATTTATCTACCGCTTCTTGGACAACTCCTTTTAACAATGATGGAACAAGTCTTGGACATGGAGATGATGGAACTTATGTATATGACGCTAGTGGAAATAACTATACAGCGGCAGGGGCTACAGGAGGTGATCAATACTCAAACGGACTAAGCACAACATTAACTGCTCATTTAAGACCTACTAACTTCGAAATAATTTCTAATATTTATACCAGTAATTTTTCTAACAACACATACAATTATTACGTAGGTAGTGATAGAGGATTCTCAGGAAGAACTATTGACGGAAGTGTTGCCGAAATAATGCTGTTTAGTGATGAGCATAGCTTGAGCAAAAAACAACAAGTTGAATCTTATCTTGCCATAAAATATGGTATTACACTAGGCGATACAGACTCTGAAAATAGCATTGTGGAAGGTGACTATGTCCTATCTGACTTATCTACTAAAATATGGAATTATTCAACCAACAGCTCATTCCATAATGATGTTGCTGCGATTGGAAAGGATGATGGAATGGTATTGAATCAAAAACAATCTAAATCTGAAAATTCTGATGCAATCATCACCATCGGATTAAATTCAATAGCAACAACAAATGCAAATAATAATAACAATTTTAACTCAAACAAAGATTTCCTTGCTTGGGGGAATAACAATGGAAGCTTACTAACTACCACTACAGAAGTTTTGGTATGTGCTCCAGAAAAACATTTGAACAGAACTTGGAAAATCGTTGAAAATGGATCAGTTGGGACTGTTGAAATCGCAATAGATCAAACCACAGTTGACAATTTATTAAACACCGGATACACACAAAAAGTATTAAAAATAGCTGATGATGAAGATTTTCTGGTAAACGTACACTATGCTCCAATTACCTCAAAAACATTGAACGGATCACAACAATATTCTACCACCTACGACTTTAATGGAACAAAATATTTTACTTATGCCGAGGTTAATGGAATATTTTGGAATGGAGATACGAACAGTTGGTCTGGAGGATCTGAAGCAAACGGCTCTCCGAATACTAATCTGGCCGACAAAGACAAAGTGATGGTTATTGACTCAGAAACATCTAACAATCACGCTTTATTAGAACAAGATGCTGTAGTCGAATGTTTATGGGTAAAAGAAGGATCACAGTTAACCATCGATACTGATAAATATCTTGAATTTGATGAAGATTTTATATTAGAAGGAGATGTAAGAATGATTGGTGATGCACAATTAGTGCAAACCCATACTTTAGAAACAAATGTTGAAGGTAACGGAAAAGTATATAGAGATCAAAAAGCAACAGTGGACAACGTTTATCGATACCATTATTGGTCTTCTCCGGTTGTAGAGATTCAAAAATCGACATTTAGGGTAGGTTCCGTTATGAAAGACGGTACCTCTCCAACTTCTGAAACATCAACTCCAAAAGACATAAATTTTGTGGAATACACAGAAAGTTATGATGGAGATACTACAGATCCTATTACCATTGCAAATTATTGGATTTGGACTTATATCAACGGAAGCTCTTCTGCTGAATGGAGTCAGAAGAAAGATACTGGTGTAATTAACAGAGGAGAAGGATTTACAATGAAAAGTACTGGTAGAAGTCCACAAAACTTTACTTTTGTTGGAAAACCAAATGATGGAACCATTAAAATAAATGTGGATGAAAACACAAATAGTTTAATTGGAAACCCTTACCCATCTGCGATAGATGCTGTTCAATTCATAACAGATAATTCGGATATCATCGATGGAGGTACCCTATACTTTTGGGAACATACAGGTGAGGTTAAAAGTGCGGAAGGAACTACCGAAGGTCATAATATTGCTGGTTACAAAGGTGGATATTCTACAAGAAACCTAGGAAGTTCCGTTGCAGCTAAAACACCTACGTCTGGAGTTGATGGATTAGGAGATCTTAATGACTATAACGCTCCTGGTCAATATATAGCAGTAGGTCAAGCCTTCTATGTTGGTGCAGTCAGTACGGGTGAAATTACCTTTGAGAACTCTCAAAGAAAATTCCAATCTATCAATGGTGGGGATTCTGTTTTTCATAAAGGAAAAGGTAAAAAATCAAACAATCAAGACCAGCAAACAGACTTTAGTGAGACTGAAATAGGTACCTATTTGAAAATTGGTTTTGAATATAATAATGAAAATGGCATTAATATTCATCGTCAAATTGGAGCTACCTTTGATAAAAGACATAGTTTTGAATTAGACTACGGATATGACAGTTATGCATATGATGTTCAACCAACAGATGCATATTGGCAATTTGATGAAAATGGGACTAAACTATCCATCGCTGGAGTTCAATTTATTAAGGATGATTTGGAACTTCCGTTTACAATTACCATCAACGAAAAAGAACCTGTAAGGGTGTTAGTAGACGAATACCGTAATTTAGAACGTTCAGTTTATCTTTATGACAAAATTGAACAAACTACTTATGACATTACTAATTCTGCGGTGGAACTCACCCTTGAACCTGGTATCTACTCAGATCGATTTACTATTGTGTTTAAAGAACAAAACCAAGAAGACATCCTCGATACAGATATTCCGGAGCATATAAATTTCTCTATCAGATTCTCTGAGAAAGAACAAAAAATTAAATTTATCAACCCAGATCATATTGATATAACCGAAGTCAAACTAATATCTGTTTCAGGAATCGTTCAGGATTCTTTTGAATTCGATCGTACCCCGATATCAATTAATGTGAATCACTTAATCCAGGGAATCTACATCATACAGATTAAAACCTCGGAGGGAATTATAAAACAAAAAATAGCTTTGTATTAACCCAATCATATTTTAGACAACATCATTGATTGATCTCAATGCTAATTTTTAATATTAAATAGAAAAACCGGATGCCTTATAACAGCATCCGGTTTTCGATTCTAAACTACCCCTAGTTCTCTTTTTCATGAATCTTCAATATTTTTCTTTAGCAAAGAATACACTTTGATTGTTTCGACTAGTACTGTTTTGCTAAAAAAAATTTAATAAACGCACTCTACGCTAATGAACATCATTGGAGCAGCTTATAGACAAATATAATTCAAATAAACAACACAAAACATACCCTATATGGGGTATATTTAACTATAAATAGCTATATTGAAATTTCATAAAAACCACTAGCCCCTAAATGAAAGAAACTAATATTGCTAAAATCAGGAAAGTTTGGGAAGATGATAATAAAGTATTAAAGCCTACGAAACAAAAATTCTACCTAGAATTAGTAGACCAAATAGCATCCTTATTCACCATAGGCTCCTATTATTATTACATTCTAAATTTTGAAAATCTTAAAATGGAATACGTACACCCATCTGTTGATGACGTTCTAGGAATTAATCCAATTAATTTTTCGGTTGATGTAGTTCTTGATGTAATGCATCCAGAAGATTTATCTAAAATGCATCAAAAAGAACAGAAAGTCTTAAATTTTTTCTTGCATAAAATATCTCTAGAAGAAATGCTTGAATACAAGGTTGTTTACTTGATGAGGTTAAGAAACGCGGAGGGAGTGTATAAAACGATTCTGCACCAAGTAAAAACATTAACTGTATCAGAAGATGGTAAAATACAGCGAGTGATCGGGATTCATACTGATGTGACTCATTTAAACATGCCGATTGATCACAAAATATCTTTTATTAGTCAAACCAAACCTTCCTATTTTGCAATAGAAACTGATGCAGAATACCATCTAATGAGAGATCGATTTGCTAAATTATTTACGAAAAGAGAAAAGGAAATTATAAAGAAAATTTCTGAAGGTAATGATTTTAATAATCTAGCGGAACACTTCAACCTGTCTCCTCATACAATCCAGACTCACAAAAAAAACATATTAAAAAAGTCGCATTGTAAAAACATAACCGAACTAGTTACAAAATGCATTCGTGAGGGTATCATTTAAGCGATCTGTAAAAACTTATCATAAAATCCTTAAAATATAGAATCATATTATTTAACAAGCTTACATAGGCAACTAAAATAAAAAACTATAAAACAGAAAAGCCTCACAAATTAAATTTGTGAGGCTTATTTATCTGTGAGCGCAGAAGGATTCGAACCTTCGACCGCCTCCTTAGAAGGGAGGTGCTCTATCCAGCTGAGCTATGCGCCCATTAACAATACTAAGTATTGATAATGCAATTAAATTCTTTACTTCGTCGGGGTGGCAGGATTCGAACCTGCGACCTCCTCGTCCCAAACGAGGCGCGATGACCGGGCTACGCTACACCCCGAAGTATAGAAAATTGTAAAAAATTGCGGAGAGGAAGGGATTCGAACCCCCGGTACCCGTAAAGGTACAACTCCTTAGCAGGGAGCCCCGTTCGACCACTCCGGCACCTCTCCTAGATTTTTAACAATCTGTTTATTTAATATTGTAAAAGAACTTATTTTTTGCGTGTGCAAATCTACACTACCTTTACGTATTACACAACCTTTTTGAGGTTTTTTTTCAATAATATTTCGCTTTTTTTTTCTCTACAACGCCCAAAACACACCAACTCTCTGAAATCAAATAAATTACCAAAACAACTCAGATAACAAGAAATCCTTTTTAATTTAAAATTTCATGTCCTCTTCCCCATTTACGTCAGAAACCCTCTTTATTTTATTCTGGGTACTCAATTCTTAGGTGATAAATATTTTTCAATTTTTTCTTTAGCACCTTTTTAATCGTTTCAATTTCTCTAAAAGTAATGTCAGCATTTCTAAACTGGCCATCTTCCATTTGCTTTGCAACAATCCTATCAATTAATACATCTATAGATTGCGCTGTTGGCTCTTTTAAACTCTTCGAAGCAGCTTCAGCAGCGTCACTCATCATTAATATCGCGGTCTCTTTAGAAAAAGGAATTGGCCCTGGGTATTGAAAATCTTCTTTATTGATGTCCTCCAAATTCCCTTCCTCTTCTTTTTTTAAGAAGTAATACACGGTACTAGTTCCATGATGGGTTCTTATAAAATCAATGATTCTATCGGGTAGTCCGTATTTTTTAGCCAGCTCAATCCCATTTAAAGTATGATTGATTATGATTCTAGCACTATCCTTTGGCGTTAAATCATCATGCGGATTGACTGAAGTAGATTGATTTTCGGTGAAATACATCGGGTTTACCATTTTACCAATATCATGATACAAAGCTCCAGTCCTAACCAACATAGAGTTTGCTCCAATTTCATTGGCTGCTGCTTCCGCCAAGTTGGCAACCTGCATAGAGTGTTGAAAAGTACCTGGTGCTTTTTCATTCAGATCTCTGAGTAATTTTGAATTTGTATTTGAAAGTTCTAATAAAGTTACATCAGAAACCAAACCAAAAGTTTTCTCATACATCCATATCAAAAACAATGACAAAAATGACAAAACACCATTCAAAGCAAACATGACAAAGTAATCCCAGTTTATCTGTGTAATGGATCCTTCATGAATAATTGAAAACGCGAAATACGTTAACATATAAATCAATGTAATTTGGCCTACCGAAATAAATAAGTTAGCACGCTTATACAACTCAGAAACGGTTAAAATTGTAACGATCCCAGCAATGATCTGAAGATAAATAAACTCAAAACTATTAGGTACAATAAACCCTAACAACAAAACAGTTAAAACATGTGTAAAAAGTCCCAATCGAGCATCAAAAAAAGCTTTTAATACAATGGGTAAAATACTCAAAGGCACCACATAAAGGTAATCTACCTGATATTTGATTGTAAACGTAACTAAAAATATCATCAATAATATATTGAAGAAAATAAAGGTTACCTTCATATTATCATCAAAAATCTCAGCTCGATCTTTCCTTAAGAACAGCAACAACATCAACAATGCCAAAGAAACCAAAACGGTATACCCAAACACAATCCAATAATAATTAGCTTGACTCCATGTTTGAGATTTGTATTCATTTTTTAAAGAGTTCAGGATGTCGAATTTTTTACCTTCTACAATATCTCCTTTAAAAACAATCAACTGATTAGCACTTATCAAACCAGTTGTATAAGAAATAGAATTGATCGAATTCTGAAGCGCCTTATTTGTGAAATTTTCATCATATCGAATATTTCCTTTTACCACCTGCGGAATTATTCGAATCAAATCATCATTATATTTATAATTTGATCGTGAAGAAATTTTAGATTGTATAAATTGAAATAGCTCATTAGAGGCGATAAAATCATCAAAAGACACTTCAATAATTTCATTCCCTCTTCTAAGAATTACTTGTTCTGAAGGATCTGAAACTTTTGCCTCACTCGCAGCATCCACAAAGCCTTTTTTATACAAACCGGACAATATTGAATTCCCTTTAGCCATAATGACACGCACGGTTAAAGAATCTACATTCAATTCTTTCACTTTTTGCAACATTTGCTTTTGAACTTCTGGAAAAACGGTATAATCGTACTCAAAAAACAATTTTGACTTTAAAGTCAATTCCCTTTTTTCTTGTTCAATTAAATCAGGACTTTTCTGAATTGCAAAGTCAAATGGAGCATATAAATTTTCATATTGCCATGGTTTTCCCTTTTGAAATTCATACTTAAACTTCCCTCCTTTTGGAAAAAAATACACTACTAAAAAAACAGTAATGATAAACAGAAAAACTTTATAAATTACAGAATTATTCTGATAAATTGTATTGATGATTTTTTTCATGTAATCTTAATTGATAGTCAAAAATAAACAAATTTAAAGGGAGTATGATTTCTAACCAATATTTTATTAATTCTAGATTATTTTTTACATTTAAGCAGCATCTATTCTCAATGTCAATCCGAATATTTTCTCGAATTATTTGAGTACTTTCGCAGGAACCTCTTTCTTAATCCTTAAAGCTTATGAACAAAAAAGTAGTGATTGTTTCAGCCGTACGAACTCCGATAGGTAGTTTTCTTGGAAGCTTATCTAGCGTATCAGCAACAGATCTAGGTGCTATCGCTATCAAAGGGGCTTTGGAAAAAATAAATTTAGCGCCCCATATGGTGGAAGAAGTTTTAATGGGAAATGTACTTCAAGCTAACCTAGGACAGGCGCCTGCAAAACAAGCTGCATTAAAAGCAGGAATCCCTGATACAGTTCCTTGTACTACTATCAATAAGGTATGTGCCTCTGGAATGAAAACGGTAACGCAAGCCGTGCAATCTATTCTTTGTGGTGATGCAGAAATTATTGTTGCAGGAGGTATGGAAAACATGTCGCAGGCTCCTCACTATTTCAAAGCAAGACAAGGAACTAAATTTGGAAACTTAAATTTAGTAGACGGATTGTTAAAAGATGGATTAACCAATGTATATGACCAACAACACATGGGAGTATGTGCAGACCTTTGTGCAGAAACCTATAAAATAAGCAGAACTCAACAAGACGATTTTGCAGAAAACTCCTATAAAAAAGCCAAACAAACATGGGATAATAATGGATTTTCTGAAGAAATTATACCTGTAAGCATTCCGCAAAGAAAAGGAGATCCTATTGTTGTGGATAGAGATGAGGAGTTCCTTAAAGTTAATTTTGAAAAAATGAGAGCCTTGAAACCTGCTTTTTCAAAAGAAGGAACCGTAACCGCAGCCAATGCCTCTACTTTAAATGATGGTGCTGCCGCTTTAGTTCTTATGTCAGAAGAAAAAGCTTTGGAACTTAATTTAACTCCCCTTGCCAGCATTCTTGGCTATGCAGATGCATCGCAAGAGCCGGAATTTTTTACTACTAGTCCTTCTAAAGCATTACCTAAAGCGCTTTCAAAAGCAAACATAACTTTAGACGAGGTAGATTATTTTGAATTAAACGAAGCTTTTTCTGTAGTTGGACTTGCCAATTGCGACATCTTAGATATTCCATTAAACAAAACAAATATAAAAGGAGGTTCCGTTGCATTAGGACATCCTTTGGGTTGTTCAGGTGCAAGAATTTTAGTTACTTTGACCCATATTCTTTTTAGCAACAATGGTAACATTGGAGCTGCAGGAATTTGTAATGGCGGTGGTGGTGCCACTGCAATTATTATTGAAAAAAACAAAAACAATTAATGGATTACGGAATTTGTAATTTAAGCATCGTTCCTTTACGCGACGAACCCTCTGATAAAGCTGAATTGGTATCTCAAATATTGTTCGGAGAACATTTTAAAGTACTCGAAATCCGTAAAAAATGGAGTAAAATTCGTTTGGCATTTGACAGCTATGAGGGCTGGTTAGACAACAAACAATTTGAATTGATTGAAAAAGAAATGTATGAATCACTAGAGAAGGCTCCCAAAATTTTGGCAGGCAATCTAGTAGACTTTATTTCTAATCAAAAAAATGAATTGATGACGGTTCCTATTGGTGCAAACCTTCCAAATTTCAGCAATAACAAGTTTTCTATTGCAAACGAACATTATAGTTATGATGGAGATGTTTTAAGCTCTCAACGCCCTAAATCAAATTTAATTCAAACTGCTTTTTTATTTTTAAATAGTCCCTACTTATGGGGTGGAAAAACTCCATTTGGCATTGATTGCTCTGGTTTTTCACAGTTGGTCTACAAATTGAATGGTTATAGTTTAAAAAGAGATGCATCGCAGCAAGCCAAACAAGGAGAAGTATTGAGCTTTATTGAAGAAAGTGAACCAGGAGATTTGGCCTTTTTTGATAATGATGAAGGAGCCATCACTCACGTTGGAATTATCATGAAAGATAATTACATCATTCATGCCCATGGAAAAGTTAGAATAGATAGACTAGACCATTCTGGAATTTATAATGTGGATTCTAAAAGACACACCCACAAACTGCGGGTAATCAAAAAAATAATTTAAGGAGTGTTAAATATCTGATAACTAAAAAAAATTAAAATAAACTAGATGATACTTTAGTATCTTTGGCAGCATATTAGAATTGACTTCATTACAATGAAAAAAATATTATTTGTTTTTACACTTTTATTACTATTATTTACTTCTTGTGAAGATGATGATTTTTGTGATGACCCAACGACTCCAAGACTAATTATTGGATTTTTCGATAAAGAAGATCCTACTACTAAAAAACAAGTACCTATTTATGCTTGGGCAGATCAAAAAGACTCAATTTATCAATTCGTATTGACTGATTCTATTTTACTGCCACTAAACACCCAGTCAACTTCAACCAAATACCTCTTATCAACTTCTTTTAATATCGATACACTCGATTTAACCTATACAACTTCAGATGTTTTTATATCTGAAGGATGTGGCTATATTGCTCACTTTAATGATTTTGGAGCAACTTTAGTTGAAGAAGAAAAAGAAGAAGAGGATACCGAAAGCCCAAACTGGATTGATAGAATAGAGGTAAACGTTACAAAAATTGAAAATGAAACAGAGACGCATATTAAGGTTTACCATTAGTTTTTGTTTTATACTGTTTGTAACCCTTGCAAACAGTCAAGAAAAAACAGAACCAGAAAAAAAACAAGATACAGAGGTTGTTGCAAAAACATCTACCATAGATGCAGACTCTATTGTTGTATATAAAAAAAACTATGGATTAAGATTGGGGATTGATATTGTAAAACCCATATTATCTGCAGTGAAAACCAACTACAGTGGTTTTGAAATTGTAGGTGACTATAGAATTAAAAAAAACTTATACATTGCAGCGGAAATTGGTGTTGCTGAGCAAGTAAAAAGAAGAGATACTTATGCTTTTACCGCCAGTGGATCGTACATTTCTGCAGGTATTAACTGGAACACCTTTAAAAACTGGCTGGAAATGGATAACGAAATCTATGTTGGTGCTCGTTATGGTTTTAGTTTATTTGATCAGACCGTTGATGGTTATACTATTTATCAAGAAGGAACGGAAATTGATGGTATCTCTGGTCCTTATTTTGAACCGAGAACAAATTTAACACCAAGAACATACGAAAACTTAACAGCGCATTGGTTTGGGTTGTTATTCGGGTTGAAGGTAGAAACTCTCAAAAATTTATATCTGGGTGCTCATATTCAATTTAATTTTATGCTGAATCAAACGCAACCTGATAATTTTCAAAACCTATATGTTCCCGGATTTAACAAAGTTTTTTCTACCGGAACAGGTCTTGGTTTTGGATACACTATCGCTTATAGAATACCATTGTACAAAAGATAACCTCTATGCAAAAAATACCTAGTGTTAATTTACAGGATTTTTTATCTGAAAATCCTGAAAAGAAAAAAGCTTTTACTCAAGAAATTGGTACTGCTTTTAATGAAATTGGTTTTGTGGCTCTAAAAGGTCATTTTTTAAGTGATCCATTAACAAATAGCCTCTACAAAGAAATCAAACATTTTTTTGAACTTCCGGAAGATGTGAAAAAAAAATATGAGATTGAAGGTATTGGCGGACAAAGAGGATATACTTCTTTTGGAAAAGAAAGTGCTAAAGGTAAAAAAGAAGCTGACCTAAAAGAATTTTGGCACTTTGGACAATATGTACAAAATGACGCTACACTAAAAAAACAATACCCAGAAAATGTTATTGTTTCTGAAATTCCTGAATTTAACAGAATCGGGAAAGAAGCTTTTCAGTTATTAGAAAAAACTGCAAAATATGTTTTACGCGCTATTGCCTTGCATCTAAAATTAGATGAATTCTATTTTGATTCTTATATTTTAAATGGAAACAGTATTCTTAGACCGATCCACTATCCTCCTATTGAAGATAAACCTAAGGGAGCAGAACGTGCCGCTGCACATGGAGATATCAATTTAATAACGTTATTGATGGGAGCACATGGAAAAGGGCTTCAAGTACAAAATCATAATGGTGATTGGATTGACGCGATTGCGCAACCTGATGAATTAATGATTAATGTAGGAGACATGCTTTCTAGATTAACTAACAATAAATTAAAATCTACCATCCACAAGGTAATCAATCCTCCGAAAGAACTTTGGGGAACCTCTAGATACTCTATTCCTTTTTTCATGCATCCAAAAGCTGAAATGAAGTTGAACTGTTTGGATGCTTGCATTGATGAAAACAACCCCAAATTATACGAAGATATTACCGCAGGTGAATTTTTAACAGAACGGTTAATTGAATTAGGACTGATAAAAGAATAGGCATGGATAAAAATATAGTAAGAGTATTTATTCTAGGTTTTATTTGGGTTGCTACCGGGATAGTGATCAACCTAACTAAAGAGGAAGAAGGTGCAGGAGTTTTGGCACTAGCAATTGGACTTTCCATAGAATCTATTGCGCTCATTATGTTCTTTTGGAAAAAAATTAAAAACAAATAATAGAGAGTTAGCATGGCTAAAAAAACATTAACGGACTTATCAGATTTGGGAGGATTTGTATTCTCTACAAACGATGATTTCGATTTAAATCAAAACGAAGAACTAGAAACTCTTTCTCCTAAGGATCAAAGATTAGAGGCCTTATTTTCTAACAAAGGAAGAGGAGGAAAAACAGTAACCGTAATTAAAGGTTTTGAAGGATCAGAAGCTGACTTAAAAGCTTTAGGAAAAAAACTTAAAACTAAATGTGGCGTTGGAGGCTCTATTAAAGACGGAGAAATTATAATTCAAGGTAAATACCGTGATAAAATCATGGAAATCTTAAAAGCAGATGGTTACAACGTAAAAAGAGTTGGTGGTTAATTAATCTTTGTTTTACCTGCAGCACCACTTTCAAAACTACAACACACACTACCAATTAATTACATCAGTGTTTTTTGATTGTAAGTATTGGTTGGTTTTACTAAAATGTTTGTTTCCGAACCAGTAGCCTCTATTTGCACTTAATGGAGAAGGATGACCTGTTTTCAAAACAAAATGTTTTGTCTCATCAATTTTTCTCCCTTTTTTTTGAGCATAGCCTCCCCATAAAAGAAAAACTACATGCTCGCAATCATTTGAGATTTTTTCAATAACAGCATCCGTAAACTTTTCCCATCCCTTCTTCTGATGCGATCCCGCTTTATGAGCCTCTACGGTTAACGTGGCATTTAACAAAAGGACACCTTGCTCTGCCCAATGAGACAAGTTTCCTGAATATGAAATTTCTAACCCAATATCTGTTGCTAACTCTTTATAAATATTTTTCAAGGAAGGTGGTGGATTTACACCATCTAACACCGAAAAGCTCAAGCCATGTGCCTGTCCAACATCATGATAAGGATCTTGCCCTAATAGTACTACTTTAATATCTTTCAATCTACACGCATTAAATGCAGCAAAAATATCTTCCTTTTTTGGAAAACAAGTTGTTGTTTTGTATTCCTTTTCTACAAAAATTTCTAACTCTTTAAAATAAGGTTTTTGGAACTCATTTTTTAAAATATCTTTCCACTCGGCACTTAAATTTTCTAACATAAGGTATCAATTGGCACAAATATAAAATCATTCTTCTTAATTCTAAAAAAATTATCGTGTAACTCTTGACAGAAAACAATTCTTTTTATGAAATATCCTTACTTTTGTAAGCACTACAATCATCTTAAATTGTAGAAGAAAAACTACGTATTTCAATGGGATTTATATCACAAAAAACATTAGACGACTTAGAATTTAATTCTATTTTAAATAGTGTTGAAGAGCACTGCATATCTGACTTAGGAAAAAAATTAGTACAAGAAATCAAACCGATTTCTAACAAACCTGATTTATTTATTGAGCTAGCGCAAGTAAAGGAATATAATTCTTCGCTTATAAGTGAAAACAGAATTCCTAATCATTATTTTGAAGATCTTACAAAAGAAATACATCTTTTAAAAATAGAAAACAGCCGTTTAGACGCAGCTTCTTTTTTAAAAATTGCCACAAACTCTGAAACCGTTAATGAACTCTTACTTTTCTTTAAGAAATTTGCTGATTATTTCCCAACACTTCTTTCTAAATCGTCTGAAATTGAATATACAAAGACTGCGATAGACGAAATACAAAAAATAATTACTCCCTATGGTGAAGTACAAGATAAAGCCTCTACTTTTTTAAGAGAAATTCGAAAAGAAATAAATATTGCAAGAGCAAAATTAAGTAGTTCTTTTTCTCGAGAAATGAGCAGGTATGACAGTGCAGGATATCTAGATGATATTAGAGAGTCTGTTGTAGACAACCAGCGTGTTTTAGCGGTTCAAAACATGCATAGAAAAAAAGTAAAAGGAAGTTTATTAGGAAGTTCTAAAACAGGAAGTATTGTTTTTATTGCCCCGCAAGCGACTCTAGAGCTGCATAGAGAAATACAAAATCTACAACATGATGAGAAACAAGAAATCAACAGACTACTTAAAGTTTTAACCGAAACAATTCGCCCGTTTTTCCCTTTATTCATCAGTTATCAATCCTACCTAACAAAACTAGATTGTATCGGTGCAAAGGCCAAACATGCCTATGCCAATAATGCATTATTACCTAAATTCTCTGACTCAAAAAGAATCTATTTTCAAGAGGCCTATCATCCAATATTACTAGAAAAGAACAGAAAGGCAGCATTACCTATTATTCCTCAAACCCTTGAATTGAGTGAACAACAGCAAATTATTGTTATCTCAGGGCCTAATGCTGGTGGAAAAAGTATCACATTAAAAACAATTGGTTTACTACAAGTAATGGTACAGAGCGGTATGCTAATTCCGGTTGATGAACATAGTGAAACTTATTTTTTTGACACCATTTTATCTGATATTGGAGACAACCAATCCATAGAAAACCAATTAAGCACCTATAGTTATCGCCTTAAAAACATGCGTGGTTTCTTAAAAAGATGTAACGAACATACATTATTTCTAATTGATGAATTTGGTACAGGAAGTGATCCAGATTTAGGAGGAGCCCTTGCTGAGATTTTTTTAGAAGAATTTTATACAAAAAAAGCATTTGGGGTAATTACAACTCACTACTCCAATTTAAAAGTATTGGCTAATGAATTGGAAAATGTAAGTAATGCAAACATGCAGTTTGATGAGCGAACCTTAGAACCTTTATTCAAATTACATATTGGACAAGCAGGAAGCTCCTTTACTTTTGAGGTTGCTCAAAAAAACGGAATCCCTTTTAGTTTGATCAACAGAGCAAAGAAAAAGGTAGAGGGAGAAAAAATCAGATTGGATAAAACAATTTCTAAACTTCAAAAAGAAAGAAATCAGTTACAACGAAATTCTCAAGTACTAGAAAACGAACAACTAAAGGCAAAAAACCAAACTCAAAATTTATCTGACAAAGAATCAAAAATAAAGGCGAAACTAAACAGTTTTCAAGAGCTATACGATAAAAACCAAAAAATGTTAACTTTTGGAAGGAAATCAAACGAATTGCTTAATAAATACTTCCAAACCAACAACAAAAAGGCACTTTTTGCTGAATTCAACAAATGGGTATTGATAGAAAAAACTAAATATTTAGAATTGAACCCACCTGTGAAGAAAGATAAAAAAGCAAAAGCAGCGAAAAAAGAAAAAATAAAAGCCGAAAAAATAAAAGAGGTACAGTTAGAAAAAATAGAAAAAGAGATTCTAACAAAAGTTGTAGAGGTACGAAAAGAAAAAGAAGTAGAAGCAAAACGCAAGGCGAAAGAAAAAGCTTCTTATAAATTTAAGGTAAATGACAAAGTAAGACTGATTGATGGAAAGGCTTGTGGAATTATTGATAAAATAGAAAAAAACAAGGTTGTTATTGATTACGGAATGTTTACAACACAAGCAACTTTAGATAAAATTGAGCTTGTTGTTGCTGCTAAAAAATAAATTTAGTTTCTAAAGGGTTATTCATTGTTTTATGTATCTTTAAAATCTAAATATACCCCTATGAAAACTTATGTATTCGCATTATTATGCACAGTAGTAATTAGTCTAAATTCATGTGATCAAAAAACTGCATGTACCGATTTTAAAACAGGTACATTTTTAATTGCAAATGACACTTTATTTGAAAATGCCGCAACCCTTATCAAAACCAAAACTAGTCAACAACAAATAAACAGCAAAGGAGACACCTTATTTGCTAATGTAAAATGGCTGAATGATTGCTCCTACAAACTTTCTTTTGACAAGAAAAAAATGCACTTATCCCCTTTTCATATCAATATTAATACTCGAGGTGGAATTTTAGTAGAATTCGGTATTCCTAATGGGGATATTATGCCTTATGTTTCTGTTATCAAAGGAGAAACAAAAACAGAGACATTTAAAGGTTATTTAAAAAAGGTAAAATAATCAATCATTGTCTACTTCCTCTTCTTCTATTACTGGAGGTGGAGGGGGACTGAAATTACCATCTTCATCAAACCAAGAATCAAATTCAGTTTTTTTGAAGATGTATTCTTTCTTTTGAGGGCCAATTTTTCGATACATGATAGAAAAAATGAATCCAACTATCAATCCTGATAAATGCCCCTCCCATGAGATCCCTTTTTCTATAGGAAAAACATACCAAAACATACTTCCATATAGAAAAATTACCACTAATGAAACGGATATCAATCGGAAATGTTTTCTTAAAATACCGCTGAAGAAAATAAAACTAAATAAAAGGTAGACCACACCGCTCATTCCAACGTGAAACCCCTCTCCTCCTATCAACCAAGTAGAAAACCCGGTTAATAAAGTTCCTAAGATTAGTAGTCTCAAAGCAATTTCATGATAGAAATAATAGATCATTCCAATAAACACAAACACAGGAATGCTGTTATTAAATAAATGTTTGGTATCTGAATGAATAAAAGGAGAACATAAAACGCCAATCAGTCCATCAACTCTTCTTGGATAAACCCCCAATTTGGTGAAATTAAGTCCGAATTTTATTTCTATCCAATACACCAACCACATCAAAAAAACCACAAGCACTGGAATTCTAAAAACTTTTTTTGAATAAGTAAACGGATTATTCTCTTCCATGAATTATTGGGTATATCTAAAAGCTAATTTAAACTTATTCTCCGAAAAAAATCTCTCTCAAAATTGTATTTTTACATCATGAATGAACCATTAGCAGAACGTATCCGTCCGAAAACCTTAGAAGACTACATTAGTCAACAACATTTGGTTGGGCAAACAGGGATATTGACCCAACATATTAAAAAAGGGATCATACCTTCCTTAATTTTATGGGGACCTCCAGGTATCGGAAAAACAACCCTTGCTAATATCATTTCCAAAGAATCTCAAAGGCCTTTTTACACATTAAGTGCTATTAATTCTGGAGTAAAGGATGTGAGAGAGGTAATTGAAAAAGCACGTCAAAGCGGAGGTTTGTTCACCGCTAAGAATCCAATTTTATTTATTGATGAAATTCATAGATTTAGCAAATCACAACAAGACTCTTTATTAGCAGCCGTTGAGAAAGGATGGGTAACGCTTATTGGCGCAACTACTGAAAACCCTAGTTTTGAGGTGATTCCTGCCTTATTATCACGATGCCAGGTTTATATTTTAAATTCTTTTGACAAAACGGATCTTATCAACCTTTTGGAAAGAGCTATGGAAAAAGATGATTTGATTAAATCAAAGGAAGTTATATTGCAAGAAACAGATGCGTTAATTCAAGTTTCAAGTGGTGACGCACGAAAACTGCTTAACGTATTTGAATTAGTGGTGTCCTCAGAGGAAAAACCTGTTACAGTTACCAACGAGCTAGTTTTAAGTAAAGTTCAGAAAAATACGGTACGATATGACAAAACAGGGGAACAACACTATGATATTGTCTCTGCGTTTATTAAATCAATTCGAGGGAGTGACCCTAATGCAGCTGTATATTGGTTGGCAAGAATGATTGAAGGAGGAGAAGACGTAAAATTCATTGCAAGGCGTTTGTTAATTGCTGCATCAGAAGACATCGGAAATGCCAATCCAACGGCATTGATTATGGCCAATTCTACCTTTCAAGCTGTTGCAACTATAGGATATCCTGAATCTCGGATCCTTTTGAGTCAATGTGCCATTTATTTAGCCAATTCACCGAAAAGTAATAGTTCTTACGTCGCTATTAATGAAGCTTTACAACTTGTTCAAAACACAGGTGACTTATCCGTCCCTCTTCACTTACGTAACGCACCAACAAAATTGATGAAGGATCTTAACTATGGAAAGGACTATAAGTACTCTCATAATTATGAAAATAATTTTGTCTCTCAAGAGTTTTTACCAAAAGAAATTGAAAACACCAAATTCTATGAGCCTTGCAATAATACAAGAGAAAACGACTTTAGGAATACGCTAAAAGCACGTTGGCGAGAAAAGTATAATTACTAAATTATTGTTTTGTAAACTTCATTGTGGTAATTCCTGTTGGGGCAGAAAAATCTACATACAATAAGCCATCTTCGTCAAAATAAGCAATTGTATTGATAAAATTCCCATAAGAATCTTTCCATTGGGTTTTGAATACATTAGGCAAAGATGTTTCAAATAGCTTGCAAATAACATCACCTTGTGTATAGTTAATAGATTCGCTAGAGCTTACCTTACCAATATAACTACCACCTGATTTAGTCAATTCTACCACCAAATTTGTATTGTTCTTATAAACCAAAACATCTTTCAAAGCAGGCACTTTGGTGTTTTGGAGAGTTATTGTAGGTGCAGCTACCACAGCAATCGGAACTTCCGCGGCTGGCTGAGGAATGTAGGTATAATTCAACGCTGCAAAACTTTTAAAAGCATTTCTAATACTTTCTTGATATCCCTTTTTAAATTCCTTCTCACTACTTGAACCAATTTCACTGGAAAACACAACATTGTTATAACAGTCCATCAAGTCAAAATTCACTTTACTTCTAAACATCGAAGATTTTTTATTCATCTTCAATTTTAGTCCACCACACTCCATCACCACATATTCTCTCGGAATTTTCTCGGTATCCCAAAACACTTTCATTCCTTCTTTTTCCAATAGATATCTAGTTAGAGAATTCAATTGATACTGATCTCTTGAGTTCTGAAATGAAAATTGATCTGGAACAACCACATAAGCATAGTTATTAATTGTTTTTTGGGCAGAAACAGTGATCGTTAGAAACAGAAAGAAGAGAATTGTTTTTGTCATTTGTACTATTTTAATTTTAAAATTAGTGTAATATCCTTACGATACAAAAAGAAATAACTTAAAGCGAACAATAAAACAAGTATATATTTAGTAACTATTTTAAATTCAAAAAAATCCATTACAAAAAAATAACAAATAATTTGCCCACTTAAAAACAGTACATACTTTAAAAAGTATCGGATGTTTTTCTTATTCAAATTTATGAAATTTTTATCTCCTATCAAGAAAAGAGTCAAAACTAAAATATAGGTAGCTAAAGTAGTCACGGCTGCAGACTTGTAACCTAAATATTTAACTGCCAAAAAAGTGGTTACTAAATTAAATACAACTCCTATCAAGAAGAAAACATTCAATCTCCTTAGTTTATTGGTGAATTTAAATCGTAATTCAAAAAAGTTTGTAAGACCTGTTAATATCACTACAAAAAAGACAACTGGCATTATATCGTATGCAATCCTAAATTTAGGCCCTAAAAACAAAGCTGATATTTCTTTTGAGAAAAAACTTAAATACAAAACTATGGGTATACCAATAACACAGAATATTTTAATATGATTTCTAATTTTTAATATTGAAGTGTCTGTCCCTTTTTCAAACAATTTGATCAAACTAGGGTTTACTGTATTAAAATACACTGTAACAATTGCAGAAATTGAAAGTTGACTAATTTTATATATTTGGTCATAAACACCTACTTCTTCTATTCTTCCAGTCAAGGCGATTATATACCTATCACTAAGTGTTATTAATAATACACAAACATGTATAAACAAACCTGTAATTGCATAGTTACCAATATCTTTTAATGAAATTATATCCATTTTGAATGATTTGAATTTCAACTTCAAAGGGTTTAAAATCAATAGCACCAAAAAGGATAAAATTTCGACAATCATCAAACTTGAAATCATTGCTGAAATATCTACATCCAACATAAACGCAAAGTAAAGGAGCAATAAAAAAGCGATAATACTTCTGATAATTTGAAAAACAGAATAAAATTTTGAATTTCCCTCAATTCTAACAACAACCATGTAACATGCAAACAACTGACTAAAAACCAATTGCAAAAAAGAAAACAAAATCAACTTTTGAACGATATTCCGTACATCCAATACAGACCAACCAACAACTGTAAAAAAAGTAATCACAAAAGATGCTCCAAATAATAATGTGAGATTACCATATAGAAAATCTAACCTATTGTTTTTTTTATAGTTCTCATAAAACCTCCATAGACATGAGCTAATCCATGAATAAAGGATAACATTAATAAAAGAGAAGGAAACCGCAACAATTCCTAGAATCCCATAATCAGTATCCGAATAATGCCGAGTAAAGATACCTGTCTTAGACAGCCCTATAATAATAGGAAATACAGAGGCGAGAAAATACCATGAAAAGTCTTTAACAAACACTTTACTCATTTACGCTAAGTTTTATTTTTTCTAATGCAACGTTGTAATACCTCAAAAGCTTTTCAAATTCATTAGTCCAATTATACTTTAATACTGCTGCAGTCCTACCATTCTTACTATATTTAGTATACAATTCACGATCTGAAAGAACAGTAATCATTGCTTGTGCAAGTTCATTAATACTTTCAGGGTTTACCAAGATTCCACATTTATCCTTTTCTACAAATTCCTTAATATGACCAAAATCACTACCGATTATAGGCAATCCAAAAGTCATGTATTCAAATATCTTAATAAACATTTTAATTTTAAACGACTTTTCAGGGTAGGGAACCAATAAACCAACTTTACTCAGATTATAATAATTTGCCATCTTATCATATCTCACATAATCATGTAATTCTATATTATCATTTAAACCTTGGCTGTTTATAAACTCCTCCATTTTATCCTTTAAGCCATAAGGAGTATATTTTCCTATAAATATTAATTTAAAATCTTTGTACTTTTTTTTAACCAAAACTGATGCTCTTAAAAGCGAAATAGCACCTCTTAGTTCTGTAATTGTACCTGTATAAATAAAATCATACTTTTTTTGTGCATATTTCAAATCACGATACTCATTTTGGTTATCTGTATAATTATAAATAACCTCAGCTTTATCATCACCTATTTTATTTCTAAAATTATTTCTAACTATTTCTTCATTAGAAATAACAAGATCATATTTTTTAGATTTTTTCTTTTCCCAATAATCAACCCATTTTGAAAACAAAACAACAATCATTTTTAACATGCCTGTTTCCTCCGCGTAAGAAACATAATCCTCTGCATATGGTTCACGAGAATCATAAAAAACCACGGGCCTTTGCTTTAATCGTTTAAGTTTACCGCCAATTCTATTTAACCAAAAATCATGAAAATGATAAATATCCGAATGCTGCTTTTTAGCTTCCAAATAAAGCTTTTTATAATTATTATTTGGATTCAATCGTTTCAAAATAAAATTTATAAATCTATTGTTCGAAAACGTTTTAACTTTAAAAACAACAAATTCCACTCCTTCCTTGGTCATTCCTCGGTCATCAGAATCCCCTATCAGCAGATAAACAACTTGATATCCTCTTTTGACTAAAGGAACCGCCATTTTCCAATATATACGATCATCGTACAATTCATGTTTGTCTGCTAAAAAACAAATTTTGAGTGCTTTTCCCGAATTACTTTTCATCTATTAATAAGTTTAAAGGGCATCTCCAATTTTCCATAATTTTCATAAATACTACCAAAGCTTTTATAAAACGAAGCAACACCTTTTATCATTGACCCTTCAAAATCTAAAATTAATTCAGAATCTGAAAACTCTTTTATCAAATCTGTGACCAATAAAGTATGTATCCCGTATTTCTTGGCTTCAATAGATGACACCGGCAATAGATAGGTAATTCTTTTCTTATCTTTTATTAATAAAATAGCCGACAAAAGAATTCCTCCTTTAAACACACCCCAAATTAAAATCTCTTTTCGTTTTAATTCTAAAATCCCCCTTAATTTCCCTGCACTTTCTTTTGATAATTCATAAGGTAATTTTTGACTAATAAGGAAACTTAAAAACTCAGATGAACTAAGTTTTTTGTCCAGAAAGATATCTTTAATAGTATGACTCTTTTTTAATTCTCTTTTTCTATTTTTATTAAATCCCTTAATATTTTCTTCATATGAGTTAGATAAAGGCAATATATAGTTTATTCTTGTTTCTTTATTTGATAAAACAGAATTACCAGAATTAAACTGAATTGTTACTTTCTTAAACTTCGAAGGAATATTTCCAATAAATTCCTTTACCAAATCTTCCGAAATTCGATTTACTGAAAAAACGCCCAATTGTTGTGTCCAACAAGGTGGATATACATACTTAATAAAAAACTTCTGTCTCCATGGCAACGGCATTACCGCTTCATAATCATTAAACACTAAAACGTCCCAATTATCAGCTACTAAATCCAAATACCACGAAAAGGCATACACTCTTGAATTCAATGCCTTTTCAATACACTTGTCATATTTCTGTGTATTGAGATTCTTTCGTTTGATATATTTAATCATTCTTTATCATATCTAAAACATCACCATAAACCCCTTTCCAACCTTTCCAAATACCATAATCACTAAGTATTTCATTATGGAATAAAGTCACAAAAGTTCCATTCACCTTTTTTACTTCTTGTAACAATTCTTTAATTTTCAACAAGGCTTGTTTCGGAGATAAACTCATCATCTCATTTAATGCATAATCATTGACTGCAAAAGGAAATACTTTTAAAGGAGTTTGAATTTCAAAATCAAGATCGTAAAAATAAAAAGGAGTACAAGTGCTCGCCCTAAAACCAAGATAATCAGAATAGCCCATGGTATAATCTTCCTCAACCTCTAAATCAATTAATTTCTGATAGGTTTCTGGCAAATGGTTTCTTAATAAATGCTGTTTCGTTTTAGAAACAGGGGTATTGATAATAGACTCCATTTTTTTCAATTCCTTTTTCATCAACTCCTCCTTTTTCATTGTAAAATAAGACAAGTTCAAACCTACTTTCACATAATCAGACATAGATTTAATTAACAATCTATATTTATCTTTTGTGATAGAAACATTATTATCATAAGTACTTACATTAGATATTAAGAAAAATAATACCGTTGGAAACCGGTATACTTTTTTCAATCTTACAATTTCATCATAAGTATCATACGGATCCTTTTTCACCTTTAACAAAACCAAGGCACGATCAATAAAAGCACTTAATTTAAAAGTAAAAAAATCTATCAAAAAACCACCAATAGAGCGAACCAAACCTTTAGCTCTATAAATATAAGCTTGATTTATGTCAAAAGTACTGATGTATGAAAACGTTCTCTTTTCAAAAGTATGTTCTGGAAATTTTTCCTGTAAAACCTCTAAAAATTTAAATGCCCAAATATCAATTAGCGGTCTTTTTAAAAAACCATTTCTAAAAGCAATGCTCTCTTCCACTGAAAAACGTTCATGTTCATCTTGCACATGCGGTAAATATTCTTCGTACCTACTAATTAAGTAAAAACTAGCCGCAAAAATATCATAGGGTATCGAAGATTTTTTACCTGCAGTAAAAAAACAAGGTACATCCTCATCCCATTTGGCAATAGAAAACTCTATATCATTGATCCCTTGTTCAAACAATAAATCATACGACCTTATAAAAAATTCATTCCCCAACGGCACCTTAGAATAATTTAGCTTGGCTCCGTTAAATGCAACAAATTCCTCTATTTTAGTGGTAAAACTAACCTTAGAATTCAATATCCTTATAAAAATATGCTTAAAAATATAAGTAAGCCTAGGGGTTATTTTATGAGTATATACCAATACCATTTTTGGAGAAATTATTTTATTTAAAGACGACATCCTAAATAATCAAGGCTTCATCGGCAAAGCTAAAATAAGCTTTTTCTGTAATTATTAAATGATCCAGTAGTTTAATATCTAAACTCCGGCCAGCATCCTTAATTTTCTCTGTAACCTCTTTGTCTGCTATACTAGGAATCAAACTTCCAGAAGGATGATTGTGACACAAAATAACACCCGTTGCTAATTGTTCTAACCCTTGTTTAAAAAGCAGCCGAATATCCACTACAGTACCTGTCAAACCTCCTCTGCTCAACATTACCTTCCGCAGTACTTTATTGGAATTATTCAAGAACAACACCCAAAATTCCTCATGCATCAAGTTTCCTATAATAGGCTCCATTAAATCAAACACATCTTTGCTACTTGTAATCTTATCATGAACTTTTGTATCCGCCATCCGTAATCTACTGCCCAACTCAAGTCCGGTTATTATAGAAACAGCTTTCGCTTCTCCAATGCCACGAAACGCTTCTAATTCAGATAAAGACATTTTAAACAGTTTGTTCAAACTATTATCACACTGTGCTAATATTCTTTTGGCCAACTCAACAGCAGACTCATTTCTGTTTCCAGAACCAATCAATATCGCAATCAATTCTGCATCAGACAAAACTCTTTTCCCCTTCAAAATCAACTTTTCACGTGGCCTATCAGAAATATCCCAATTCTTAATTGTAAAAGATTCCTTTTTCATATTGCTTTTTCTATTCAAGATAAGATAACTTCTTCAAATATTTTTAAAGAAACGTTTTCGCTATTTGTCAAAATCATTGGAGTAATGAATAATTTCTTCATTATCTTTGTATAAATTTATTTTCAATGAAAATTATTATAGCGGGTGCTGGAGATGTTGGTTTCCACTTGGCAAAACTTCTTTCAAACGAAGCTCAAGACACCTTTGTGATTGATTCAAATCCTAAAAAACTTAAGTATATTGATGATCATTTGGATGTGATTTCTGTAAAAGGAGATGCTACTTCTATCAAATCATTAAAGGAAGTAGGTGTGGAAAATGCTGATCTAATTTTAGCGGTTACTGAATCTCAGAACACGAACCTAACGATTGCTGCACTCAGCAAGAAGTTAGGAGTTAAGAAAACCATTGCTAGAATTTCTAATACCGAATTCCTCACAACCAATGAAATTAATTTTGCAGAGGTAGGTATTGATTATATGATATCTCCGGAATTTTTGGCTGCCAAAGAAATTGAAGCGCTTTTAAATGAATCTGTCTTTAACGACAAATTTGAATTTGAAAATGGTGCGATCACAATTTTAGGAGCAAGACTCTCTTCTGAGTCCCCAAGTTTAGGAAAAACAGTTCAGGAGGTTAAAGAAATGTACCCTGAAATAGATTTTACTATTATCTCTCTAAAAAGAGAGAATACTATTGAAACGATTATTCCTAGAGGGAGTACTAAATTTAAGCACCACGATCAGGTATATTTTTCTGTAACAAAACAACATATTGAAAAGGTTTACGAACTGATTGGGAAAAAGAAAGTTGGGATCAAGGATGTAATGATTCTTGGAGGAAGTAGAATTGGGCAAAAAGCTGCAAAAAACTTATGCGATCACAATTTTAATGTAAAATTAATCGAAAGTAAAAGAGATAAAGCTTTTGAACTTGCCGATTCGCTATGCAACACCCTGATCATTCAAGGAGATGGTAGAAATGTAGAATTACTAGACGAAGAAGCCATCAATAAAATGGATGCTTTTGTTGCCGTTACCGGTAATTCTGAAACCAACATTATGTCTTGTCTTGTTGCCAAGTCAAAAGGAGTTAAAAAAACCATTGCTTTAGTTGAGAACATGGATTATATTAACATTTCTCAAACTATCGGAATAGACACATTAATTAACAAAAAACTACTTGCTGCAGGGGCTATTTTCAAACATGTACGAAAAGGAAAGGTTCTAGCACTTGCCAACTTACACAACGTTGATGCCGAAGTATTGGAATTTTTTGTGAGACGAAATGCAAAAGCAACCAAACTAAAAATCAAAGACCTTGGATTAACGGACAAAGCTGTAATTGGAGGTGTAGTAAGAAAAGGGGAAGCTGTTATGACTTTTGGAGATTTTCAAATATTAAAGGGAGATAGAGTAATTGTATTCTGTTTACCTGAATCTATTGGAGAGGTAGAAAAATTATTTAACAACTAAACAATGAAATCTTCTGGATTAAATTATAAAATAGTCGTTAGTTTTTTGGGATTAACCGCTATGTTAAATGGTATTTTCATGCTATTTGCAGTTCCTTTTAGTCTATACAACCAAGAGGAAACTTACACAGGAATTCTCTCTGCTGGACTGATCACTATCTGCATAGGTTTTTTTATGTGGTTCTTGAATAGAAACGCTCCTAAAACCTTGCACAAACGAGAAGGATACATCATTGTAACCTTGGGTTGGCTAATTTTAACCTTTACTGGTGCGCTACCTTATTTATTCACTGGAACGATCCCTCATTTTGCGGATGCAATTTTTGAAACCATTTCAGGATACTCTACCACCGGGGCTTCTATTGTGAACGATATCGAAGCATTACCTAACGGAATTTTATTTTGGCGAAGTGCAACTCATTGGATTGGTGGAATGGGAATTATTGTATTGACGATCGCTATTTTACCACTCTTAGGAATTGGTGGTATGCAATTATTTATGGCAGAAGCACCAGGGCCTTCAGCAGATAAGATGCACCCCAGAATCACCCAAACAGCAAAACGTTTATGGTTAATTTACGTTTCCCTTACGTTAACTGAATTTTTCTTGTTAAAAATTGCAGGAATGACTTGGTTTGATGCTCTAAATCATGCCATGGCCACCATGAGTACGGGAGGTTTTTCAACAAAAAATGCGAGTATGGCTTACTGGAACCATATGCCAATTATTCAATACATTGTGATTGCCTTTATGTTTGTAGCAGGAACCAATTTTATACTTACTTACTTTGCCCTTAAAGGAAAAATCAGAAAAATATTTCAAAACGAAGAATTCAAATATTATTTTTTCGGATCTATATTCATGACTATTGTAATCACAATAATCATTCAATATTTCCAAACACCTGGGATAGAATCAACCATAGAACACCCAATGCCATGGGGAACCCTCGAGAGTTCTTTTAGACATGCCGGTTTTCAAGTGGTTGCAGTGCTTACCACAACAGGTTTTGTTTCGGCTGATTACACTACATGGAATTCCTTGGCTACTATGCTTATTTTTTCACTTTTCTTAATTGGAGGATCTGCAGGTTCTACAAGTGGTGGTGTAAAAATTGTACGCCACATCATTATGATAAAAAATAGTGTTTTAGAATTTAAAAAATTACTACACCCAAATGCAATTATTCCGGTTAGATACGACAATAAAGGAGTTTCAAGAATTATTGTTTTTAATATACTCTCCTTCTTTGTTCTTTACATGCTTATATTTATTTCGAGTGCCATCATTCTTAGTTTTATGGGATTAGAATTTGATTCTGCCATCGGCGCTGCGGCATCATCGCTAGGAAATGTAGGTCCTGCACTGGGATCATTGAGTCCTGTGGATAATTATGCTCATCTATCTGATCCTGCCAAAGTATTCTGCTCATTTCTAATGCTAATTGGTAGGCTGGAACTTTTTACGGTTTTAATATTGTTTACTCCTTTCTTTTGGAAAAGAACTTAACAAATATCATATAAAGCAAAGTCAGATATCTATACTTTTGACACTGAAAAAAAACTAATCATCACCTTTCAATCATGAATAAGAATATCTTATCAAAATACATTACAATTGCTCTTGTTATGTTTTCGTTTCATCTGTTTGCCCAAGAAAATGAGCAAGAAAAAGAAAAATCTTGTAAACATTTTAGAGTTAGTCCTGTTTTAAGTCATACTTATATCCCAACGGCTACTTCTGAGGGCACACAAACAATTATCGTCCCCTCCATTGGATTAGATTTGGAGTATTGGTTCAGTCGCAAATTTGGAATAGGACTTCATAATGACTTAGAACTTTTTAACTACGAAATAGAAAAAGCAGGAGAAGAACTGACTGTTGAAAGAGAATACCCTGTGGTAGTTACTTTGGATGGATTAGCCAAAGTTTACAAGGACTTAGTAGTTGTGTTTGGAGCTGGTGTTGAATTTGAAAAAAACCAAAATCTCTATATTGTTAGAGCTGGACTAGAATACGAAATAGAATTTGCGGAAAACTGGGACCTATCTCCTACTTTCTTCTATGATTATCGTCATAAAGAATTCGGTACCTGGTCTATGGGTATTGGAGTTGGTAGACGATTTTAAAAACTTAATATAAAAAAAGCTTCCCAAGGGAAGCTTTTTTTTTACATAATACTTTTCAATTCTTCAAAATCAAGTCCCCCATAATTACCAGAGCTCATTAACAAAAGAGCCGTATCTTCCATATTTTGAGAAAACAAATATTCTTTAAATTCTTTTGGATCTGTATAAACAATCAGATCATCTCTTTGAAAAGCGCTCTTGATCTGTTCTTCTGATACAGTTTCTAATTGTTTTATTTTAACCGCTGATGGAGAATAAAAAACTACGGCAGTATCTGCACTTTCTAATGCCCCAACATATTCTTTTAGAAACTCCGCATTCAAACTACTATAAGTATGAAGTTCTAAGCAAGCCAAAACCTTTCTTGAGGTATACTGATTTTTAACTGCCTTTGTTGTCGCCTTTACTTTTGAAGGAGAGTGTGCAAAATCTTTAAAAATAACCGTTCCTGGTTTTTCGGCAATTTTCTCCAAACGCTTACTAGCTCCTTTAAAAGTGGCAATCGCTTCATAAAACTCCTCTTCTCCTATTCCAATATGTTGACAAATCCATTTTGCCCCTGCCATATTTTGTAAATTATGTCCCCCGAAAATCTCCAAAGGCATATCTCCATCAGGAGTATCTAAGTAGGTTACTCCATCAACAATTGAATAATCCGGTGTCCTATAAGGATACCTCTTTATAGTATGTGTACTTTCTTCGACCACACTTTTCACCTCAGGATCCTCCTCGTTATACACCATAATTCCACCGTTGGTAAGAGAGTCAGTAAATATTCTAAACTGCTCCTTATAATTATCAAATGTTGGAAAAACATTAATATGATCCCAAGCGATACCACTCAGTAGGGCGATATTGGGCTTATACAAATGAAACTTTGGTCTTCTATCTATTGGAGACGATAAATACTCATCTCCTTCTAATATAATAAACTCATTTTCTTCTGTTAAGTGCACCATGGTATCAAAACCTTCCAACTGTGCCCCAACCATGTAATCTACAGCCATATCATGATAATTCAAAACATGTAAGATCATGGAAGTTATAGTAGTCTTACCATGAGAACCACCTATGACAACCCTAGTTTTGTCTTTCGATTGCTCATACAAAAACTCTGGATAAGAATAAATTTTAACCCCAATTTCTTGAGCTTTTAACAACTCTAAATTATCTGGTTTTGCATGCATTCCTAAAATAACAGCATCTAAACTATTTGTTACTTTTTCTGGAAACCACCCAAATTGCTCTGGCAATAAACCTTTCGACTCCAATCTTGATTTCGATGGCTCAAAAATAGCGTCATCACTACCTGTAATCATATATCCTTTAGCTTGTAACGCCAAGGCTAAATTGTGCATTGCACTACCTCCTATTGCTATAAAATGTATCTTCATTTGATCGTTTTAGTACGATTGTAAATGTAATAAAATCATACCTTAAAAAATAAATTCACAACAATACTTTACATGAGAAGTTTAATCTGTGATTCTCGAACAAATTGAAAGTCCCTACATTAATTTCTCACAGCTACTTTTTTCACTACGCTAAATTTATCTGTTGTAATTTTCAGGAAATAAACACCGGTTTGTAAACCATTAAAATCCTTAGAGCTTCTAATTAACTGTCCATTCGTATTTAAAATTTCATAAGAAACTCTTTCCCCTTCTAAACCAACAACAGAAACATCCCCCTTAGTAGGGTTTGGATATATATTTATTCTATTTTGTTCATGAGAAAAATTATTTACGGAAAGACTTTCGCTATACCCAATATTTGCAACTGAAATAGCTCCTACTTGTCCAGTACCCGGTAAAAACAAATTTGCATTCCAGGTAAAAGTATCTGTTAATTGAGTAGTTAACGGATTGTTTGGAAAATATCCCCAGTTTAAATCCAATTCTAAACTCGTAACCCCTGTAATACTTGTTTGACTATATCCTGCAACCTGAACATCCGTATTATCATTGATAAATTGATTGTACAAATTATAAGTTTCAGAAGCATCCAGTCCTGTTATTTTCAAACTAAATGGTACATTTGAGTTAATTTTTGTTGGATTTGATAAATCATCAAAATTAATAGCATTCGGCTGAGAGGTTACACTCATGATCAATTCTATATCCTCTTTCGCATTCAAACCTGCCGTCCAAAGTACTCCACCATATTCATAAGCCCCGATATCTGGAGAATTTCCTTTAAATTCCTTTGAAAAGTCATCAATAACAGCAGCACCATCTACTAAACTTGATCCCGCTAATGGCATAAAATTTCTAGTATCAATATCTTCGATCAGCAAATCTCCTTCATCTAAAATATTATCCTTGTGATCAAATCCAGTTTCAGTTAACCAGTCTGGAGTATTAGTATAATTATTCCATACCCTATTATTCTGTTGTAACTTACCGTTTACCCAAACCCCCATAACATCACCTACATTTAGTACTGTATTATGATAAATATTATTATTCCAATTATCCCAGTTTAATTGAAACCCTGTCCACGTCACATTCCATACCACATTATGATGTACTAAAAACCCCTTACTGTCATTATCTAAATAAATCCCTGCAGCTTTTTGGTTTGAGTAACTTCTACTCACGGCATCATGAATCCAATTATGGTGAATTTCTACATTTTTATCATTTTCATTCCCAACGGTATAAAAAACACCCGAATCATCATTTATCAATTGACTTTGAGAAATATCATTATAGGCAACCTCACAGTTTATTCCAGAAACATAAACACCATCTCTCCCTCCGTGTGAAATTAAATTTTTCAATATTTTCACTCCAGAAGACGTAGATCTTATAGGACTTGCATGAATTCCCACGGCATCAAAATAACGAATTGTATTATTTTCTAATCGCGAGTCTTTACCTCTATCCTGCCCATAACTAATAATATAAATACCCGTTAAACTCCCATGTTCAATTATATTATTTTCAATAGTGGTATTATCACCTTTTATTTCTATTGCCCCTTCACTGATTTGCGCATTTTCACTTGTTACACTATCCGTACGTTCTAAACCGTGTGTTACTTTATTATTTTTAAAAACAACATTCGCTCCATCAATTATTATTTTCCCACCAAAAAACTGAATTCCATCAATTACAACGTAATCACCTGTTATATTTGCACATTCAATTCTTGTTGGAACCTCTACTTGTTCGTCTGAAGGTATTATTCCATTAGAAGGTTTAAAATATAAGGTAGTAGTATTTACATCATAGAACCACTCATTACCATGATCCAACAAACTCAATTTATCATATAAATAATAACGCCCATATTTACCACCATCTCTATAAACAGTAGGATTATGAGTTGAAAATGGCCATTTATCTGGCAATTCACCGAAAGTAATTTCATTTGCAGTTACTCCAGTAGTAACTCGAGTCCAACTTGTACCTGTGTGCCCCCCTAAATACCAAAGTTTAGCATCCTCAAGGTCTATTTCAGGTACATCAGAAGTAATAATTGAAGTAAGCGTACCCTGAGTAGTAACCGCTTTTGCATCAATAGTAAACCTATCCCCATCTGTATCATTAGGCCAACGTGCTATTTGCATCAATGCTTCGTTATTATATACCTGATTGTAAACATCCAAATCCATTGAAACTGATGATTTAAAAATAGTACCATCATGGATCTCCCAATTTGAAACAAACTCAGTAGCCTTAATAATTACTTCTTCCCCATCCATTGCCTTAAAAGTGTATGGACTTTGACTGGTTCCATGTTTTGATATTGCTAAAGTTTGTCTATAGACACCTGCCCTTATGATACATTCATCACCAGCAGACATTACAGTTACGGCCTTATCAAAGGTTTTAAACGGTGAAGAAATAGAACCATCATTTGCATCATTTCCAGTAGTGGAAACATAGAATGTCGTGGCAAACACATTTGGACTTACAACAACAAAAAGAAAATAGACTAATAATTTTAGGGATAATTTCATCTGAATAAAGTTTGGTTTTTGATATGCAAATAACCTCATAAAAGAACAAACTTCTAATCACAAATGGTTTTATTCCATATATAAAACAGCATTCACACCAACTAATAAAACACTATAATGCAACAACTTAACAAACAAATCAAGTTTATATCAGGTATTTTTCAATAATCTATGCGATGTAACGAATAGCAAATTCTTTTCTTTTAAAGAAAATATGCCCCACTAAGTCTGAGCCTAATCTCCGACTAATTCCAACTATTTATTCATACATTTTATGCAACGTAAAAGCCTTTTTAGCTGTTTCAGTTACATCTCCAGAAAAGACTCTTTCATAGCGATTATCCAAAACATAAGCTTGAATGACTAATTTTGTTGCAGGTCTATTGTCAAAATGGTCAAAAAACAAAATAGAAACCGCCTTATCATAATTCAAATATCTTGATGTAATAGTAGCTTCATAAGCTAATTTTCTAACTTTTTCAACATTGATATTTATGGGCAACCACATTTCTACAACTACCATACAGTCCAATGATCCTGAATTTGCATTAGAGATATCCGTACTAATAATAGCTCCATTTGGTATCGAAACTAGATTGTCATCTGCTGTATTAATAATGGTATTACGTATTCCTATTTTTACAACCTCTCCATAATTATTATTGATATCTATTTTATCACCTATTTGAAACGGTCGATCAATAATAATCAGCAATCCACCAAAAACATTTTTCAAAATATCTTGCATTGCAAAACCTAAAGCTAAAGCAGAAGATCCCATCAATGCATACACCGTCTCTGCTGATGGCTTGAATAATGTCAAGATCAAAGTATAAATTGCAGTAATCCATACTACCACAATAATCATAGGCTGCACTCTTAAAATTTTTAATCGATAACGATTAAAATTCTTTACCAAATTTTCAATAAACCAGTTTAAAATTTTGATAAATCCCCAAACTAAAATTAAAACCACAACAATAGTCAAAATCTTTGTAAAAGAAATAATTTCCGTTGCCGCTGTAATCGTTTCAGAAACATTATCCTTTACATCGGAAACAGGCACTATTTCTTGAGAAAACGATACAAACCCAATAAAAAATGCCACAATTAATAAATATATCTTTTTCATATTACATATTTTCGGTTCAACCTATCTTGCATTAATGTTTTCAAGGGAGTTAAATAAATGATATTGATTCCATACTCCACTCTCCCTGAGTTTTCTCTATATACTAAAATCAATTGCTGTTCTAATAATTTTTCAATTGCCAAACGTGTTTCTCTTTTCGTATTTCTAAGAATGTTATTAAACTCAACTATTGTTAATCTAGAATGCTGCAAAAGTGCCTCTATTAAAAACATCTCATTTAAAGATAAAGTTGGTATTGCTTTTTGCTGATAAGGTTTTAGAAAAACAGTATCATCCTTAACTCTAATAGCTGATAATTTAGAAAAATGTATTGCTCTAGAAATATTACCTTTGGCATAAAGGGTTAATAATCTATCATATTCGTTTTTAAGTAATTCTTGTCTCTGTTCTGGAGCTGCTTTTTTCAAGGTTTTATTGAGTTTCTTAGTCAATCTAGTAGGCTTTAAATACACCAATTTATAACCTTCATTTCTATTAACTAATTCTTCAATCAAAACTTCATTAGCCATCGGACTCAATCTAAGAATTGAAGAAAAATTAGAACTAAACAATTTTACATTACTCAAAAAATAATTACTGTATTTGTTCACAGTAACAATCCAATACACTCTTAGTTTAGTTCTATGAACAAATAATAAAAACTCCTCTATCAACTTAAAACCACCAATTTCTCTGAGGAATATTCGTTCAATATTCTCAAAAACAATTACATAATTCTTCTCTTGCTCAAATAAATCTTCCTTGAGTGCACTGATGTTTTTATACTCCCCTTTTAAATCAAAAACTCCTTTTAATATCTTTAATAACTTCTCTTGAGAATGTATCGCACTGTTATTCTCAATGATTTTTACATTTTCATACAAGCCGATACTACTATACATAAGCGAACTCGCCCCTTCACCAAAATCTGAAACAACCAATAAGGGAGCATTGTTAATTTTCCAATTCTCATATGCCGTTTTTAGATTCTTAAGCTCATCCTCTCTTCCTTTCAACTGAGCAAGATTCTCTACAGGATAAATTGAAAATCGTTCCAAATAACCATCCGGTAGATACACCTCTTCGTCAACCTCTTCAATCACCATTGATTTCTTCTCGTATTCAATGTCAATCAAACTATATAAAAACACTTTGGCACGATGTACCAATTCCTTTCTATCAAATTTCATATTATTACTTTTTCTTTTTCTTCTTACTTGCTTTAGCCAAGGGGTTGAAAGCCAATGCCAATTCCAACCAATATTCTAAATCCGATTCTAGATCTGTAGCATCTTCTGTTAAAAAAACATAGCCCTTCATAGACCTTCCTGTAAAATTCATCTCTTTACATCCTTCCTTTTCTAGAGCTTCCTCATAACGATCTGTACCAATACGAGCCATCAATTCATCCTTAACAACACCAACACACATTTTTTCATTAACCATAAAACAAAAACCACCCATCATTTTCATGCCCCTGTGTTGAACTTTTTTCTCTCTAAAATATTTCTCTATGCGCTCTGCTAAATATTCATTGTAAGCCATAACCATTTTTTGAATTCCTTTTCTATTACAAGATACTGTTTTAGGCTAAAAAACCCATATCTCAATAAAAAAGATTTAACAGATCTACAAAACATCAGTGAATCATACAAATCGTATTGAACTGGTCATCAAAACCATCATTACAAAAAATTAACATTCTAAAAATAATTTTATTTGACTGAAAACTACATTCACTTTATTGGCAGATATCATAGCTTTTTCTGTTCAAGATAACTTTGTCACATAATCAATTAAAACTCAAATCTTATGAACAAAAAATTACTCAAAACTTTAATTATTTTATTAATCATTTTCGGGGCTGCAACTGTTAGCGCTCAAGAAAATTTAGACCTTACCATTAATGATAATGTTGTAAGCTCTAAATACTCTCCTTCCAAAGGAACGCTTTCCGCTGTGAACGGAGAAGGAATTACTTTAACAACAGACGGAACTGCAAATTTCTTTGAATTAAGAGTAAACAATCTTAGTACAAATGGACAAAATAAAGTAACTATCAATTACACCTCAAACACAACAGGTGTAGATGGATTAATCTTAAAGCAAAGTGCAAATAATTTAGTTTCAACAAACATAGCACTAACATCCACGCAAGCAATTGAATTTTGCGATGATGCCAATTTTAAAGATGCTGCTGGCGATATTCAGTTAAGATTTCGTTTTACAGCAAGTACAGGAAATATTACCTCAGGAAAAACAATTACATTCACTTCTATCATCATAGAGTCAGATGCTACAGCAAATAATAAAACTATTTTTGAGGAAGCTAACACCTATGTAACAACGGAAAACTCAAATATCATTGTAAAAAATGCACCTAAAGGAAGTCATATTCAAGTATATAATATCTTTGGACAAACCGTTAGTAACAAAAACCTTAATAGCGGAACTTATATCGTAAAAATTTCTGTACAAGGAACTACCCTAAGTAAACAGGTGATTTTATTTTAACCCCTGTTAATTCTAACAAGAAAGACCATCAAAGGATGGTCTTTCTTACTTATATTTTATCGCTATCTATTCAGCAGTCAATTTTATTCTTCTAGGAGTATCCTTTCCCTGAATGATGCTTTCTGTACCTATCGCAATCGCTTCAATAGTATTGGTGATTGTCACTTTATCTAAAGTTTCCACCTCATCATTTACCGTATGATAGTAACGGTCTGTATTTATCGGACAAGTAGAAAAGGTATGAGCTGGAACACCTAGTCTTGCCAAAGAAGCATTATCGGACCTATAAAAAAGATTGTATTTCTGATAAGGATCAGGATGCAATGTATAATCTGTACCTTTTAAATTCTTCTGAATAATTTTACCAAAATTCGATCGTTCAAATCCTGTTAAAAAAGCTGTTTTCGGACCAAATTTAGAATCCTTTCCGATCATTTCAATATTAATTCCAGCAATGCATTTTTTTGGATTTACTTGGGTTCCAAAATACGTCGATCCCCACAATCCCTTTTCTTCCCCTGTAAAGGCGATAAAAACAATTGTTCTCTTATTGTCTCCTCTTTTTTTCCAATAATTCGCTAAAGTTAAAACTGCTGCAACACCAGATGCATCATCATCTGCTCCGTTAGCAATAGAATCACCTGCTACGGGTTTTAGAATTCCTAAATGATCATAATGTGCAGAAACAACTACCCATTCTTTCTCTTTCGAAGTTCCTTCTAAAACCCCTATTATATTTGACAACTCCATTCCTTCTTTTGAAAAAGTCTGACGATACCCTTTCGTCCCCTTAAAAGACTCTAAACCCAGAGCTTTAAATTCTCCCTCAATATAGAGCGCCGCTTTTTCAATCCCTTGGGTTCCAACCTTACGGCCTTCCATGGAATCTGAAGCCAATGTGTATAAATGCTTTTTAACTAAGTCTTGTTCAATTCCACTATTCTGTGCAGTTAAATTTACCATGATGCAGAACAACATGAAATAACAAGCACTTGCCAACTTTTGTTTCTTTTTCATAAGTGTAATTTTATTCATTAAATGTAAACTATTATTCAATATCTAAAAAGATAGGATATTAACAATCCTTAAAACCTGTGAACAAAAGATGTGCTAACTGTAAAGAAAATTGAATATATTTGTAGCCGATAAACTTTAGGGGTGTTCCTCGTGTAGGAACTGAGAATTACCCTTTGAACCTGAATAAGTTAGTACTTACGTAGGAAAAAGTAGAGTCTTTGACTCTTTTATTATTTACTAGGCGATGGAATATCATCGTGTACTACCTCAATAAAAACAGGATTTGCCTGCTAAAGTTTTCGCATTAAATTATTTACAATGATTATAAGCGTAAACAATACTCAAAAAAACATACCTGAAAACACTTCTATTGAAGCGTTGTTAAAAGAATTACAACATACTCAAAACGGTATTGCTGTAGCTATAAATGAAATGGTTGTTCTAAAAACACAATGGAACTCATACCTATTGCGCGAAAATGATGATGTACTCATTATTCAAGCGACTCAAGGAGGATAAATTATAATGTATCTGGTATCAATATTTAGGTATCAGGTAATCAAAACACTAATAAATTAAAAACTGCAACATCTAGCTACTAGATACTTGCTTCTAGATACCAAAGAAAATGAAAAACAAAGACACTGCACCTCAGGAGGGGAAAATCACAAGAAAACCTTTTCCTAAATCAAAAAAGATTTATGTAGAAGGAAAAATTCACCCACAGATTAAAGTAGCAATGCGCGAAATATCTTTGAGTGATACTAAAGATTCTATGACAGGTAAATTGACTCCAAATGAGCCAGTTACTGTATACGACACCTCTGGACCTTACACAGATCCTAGCAAAGAAATAAATGTACATGAAGGAATCGAAAGAATTAGAGAGCAGTGGATTTTAGATCGTGGTGATGTAGAAGAGTTAGATTCTTTTACTTCTGAATACTGTAATGAGCGTTTAAACGATAAAAGTTTAGACCATATGCGTTTTGATTTAAAGCACAAACCAAAACGTGCAAAAAAAGGACAAAACGTTACACAATTGCACTACGCTAAAAAAGGAATTATTACTCCAGAAATGGAATACATCGCGATTCGTGAAAATCAACGAATCGATGAAATGACCGAAATTAGAAAGCAACACCCAGGAGAGCATTTTGGAGCTTCTATTCCTGCAAAAATCACACCTGAATTTGTACGTGAAGAAGTTGCTAGAGGTCGTGCCGTAATACCATCTAACATCAATCACCCAGAAGCAGAGCCTATGATTTTAGGTAGAAACTTCTTAGTAAAAATAAATGCAAACATTGGTAACTCAGCTACTACGTCTTCTATTGAAGAAGAGGTTGAAAAAGCAGTATGGGCTTGTCGTTGGGGAGCAGATAACATCATGGATTTATCTACAGGACAAAATATTCACGAAACTCGTGAGTGGATTGTACGTAACTCACCTGTGCCAATTGGTACCGTGCCAATTTACCAAGCTTTAGAAAAAGTAAACGGTGTTGCCGAAGACTTAACATGGGAAATTTTCCGTGATACTTTAATTGAGCAAGCAGAACAAGGAGTAGATTACTTTACAATTCACGCCGGAGTATTGTTACGTTACGTACCAATGACTGCAAAACGTGTAACCGGAATTGTATCTCGTGGTGGTTCTATTATGGCTAAATGGTGTTTGGCGCATCACAAAGAGAGTTTCTTATACACGCATTTCGAGGAAATTTGTGAAATTTTAAAATCGTACGATGTTGCCTTCTCATTAGGAGATGGATTACGTCCAGGTTCTGTTGCCGATGCCAATGACGAGGCACAATTTGCTGAGTTAGAAACTTTAGGAGAGTTAACTCAAATTGCTCGTAAGCACGAAGTACAGTGTTTTATAGAAGGACCAGGTCACGTGCCAATGCACATGATTAAAGAAAATATGGAGAAACAAATTGAAGTTTGTGACGAAGCTCCTTTTTACACATTAGGACCGTTAACAACTGATATCGCTCCAGGTTACGACCACATTACTTCTGGTATTGGTGCTGCTATGATTGGTTGGTACGGATGTGCTATGTTATGTTACGTAACACCAAAAGAACATTTAGGATTGCCTAACAAAGAAGATGTACGTGTAGGAGTTGTTACCTATAAGTTAGCTGCACATGCTGCTGATTTAGCGAAAGGTCACCCAGGTTCTCAGCACAGAGATAATGCCTTAAGTATGGCTCGATTTGAATTCCGTTGGGAAGATCAATTCAACTTAGGTTTAGACCCTGAGCGTGCTTTAGAGTATCACGATGAAACATTACCAGCAGATGGAGCAAAAGTGGCTCATTTCTGCTCTATGTGTGGACCTAAATTCTGTTCTATGAAAATCTCTCAAGAGGTACGTGACTTTGCAGCAGAAAATGAAATTTCTGATGAAAATGAAGTTTTACAAAAAGGAATGGACGAAAAGTCTCAAGAATTTAAAGACAAAGGATCAGAAGTATATCTTTAGTATCATATGAAAGTTCCCCAAATCAACCGTTCATTGAGTTTATAGAAATGCGGTTGATTTGGGTCGGGCTTTCTGCTATATCTTTTTATTTTTTTCCGGTGACTGAGACTCTCAAAATCCCGAAAAAAAACAAAAAGGATGCCACTTCAATCCCTAACTTATAAACTAATGTCGGTTCGAGTGATTTTGAGGAACGAAAAATTGTATCGAGAACTTCTCGTTAAAAATTCAAATCATTTCAATCTTTGAATTCACTCGAAGTGACAATTATCAAATATGATTGTATTAATAGCTCCCGAAAATGATATACCAAACGAACTAGAAATACTAACACAGTTATTTCAAGAGGGACTGGAATACTATCATTTGAGAAAACCAAATAAAAGCTACGAAGAACATTGTGATTATTTGAATCAAATTGACTCTCAATACCACAACAAAATTGTAGTTCATTATTTTCATGAACTCATCAATGACTTCAACTTAAAAGGAATTCATTTTCAAGAGCAAAAACGAAGAGATTGTTTAGATACTCCTAGTGATTATTTCACCAAACTTAACAACATGTTTGGCAAAACAATTAGTTCTTCTTTTCATGAGCCTAAAGATTTGGAAGCTTGTAACTTTGAATTTGATTATCATTTATTGAGTCCTGTTTTTTCTTCTATTTCTAAACAAGGATACGAAGGAAGAGGTTTTGATGTCAACCATATTGATAAGACTATTATTGGAATGGGAGGTGTTACCATAGAAAATTTAACTGATTTTGAAAAATTAGGTTTTAAAGGTGTTGGTGTTTTAGGTGGAATTTGGAATAGCGAAGATCCTGTTGGAAATTTCATCACAATGAACAATAGGCAATTAACAAAGAACAATTAGAAATGTCAAACAATATTATTTTAGATAAGACCTATTCCTTTGCGGTTAAAACCGTTAAGCTTTCTCAGTACCTAGTGGATGAGAAAAAAGAATATGTATTATCTAAACACATATTACGTTCTGGAACTTCGATTGGCGCAAATACGGAAGAAGCAATAGGCGGATTCTCTAAAAAAGACTTTACTTATAAATTAAATATAGCCTATAAAGAAGCGAGAGAAACAAAATTTTGGTTACGATTATTAAAAGACACAGAATACCTTCCTATTGAACAGTTCAATGAACTCTTTGATGAATTAGAACAAATTCTAAAAATATTATTTACAATTATCAAAAAGTCAAAAGAAAATGAAAAAGGATAAAATTGATAATTGCACATTGTCAACTGCTAATTGTAAATACATACTAACCATTGCAGGTCATGATCCTTCTGGCGGAGCAGGTTTGACTTCAGACATCAAAACATTTGATGCATTTGATTTGTATGGACTTTCTGTGTGTACCGCTGTTACCGTTCAAAATGATGTCAACTTTACAGATTGTATTTGGATAGATGTCCCAGTAATATTATCTCAAATAGAAATACTCTTTGAGCGTTTTGAAATAGAGGTGGTAAAAATAGGCATCGTAGAATCCTGGGATGCGATGCATCAAATTACTAATAAACTACATAGTTTAAATCCTGATATAAAAATTGTTCTAGATCCTATTTTCAAAGCGAGCGCTGGTTTTGATTTTCATTCAAAAGAAAGTCAAGAACTGTTTGACTCCATCTGGAAACAATGTTACATTATCACTCCAAATTTTGATGAAATTCAAAGTTTATATCCAAAATTAGATATTGAGGATACAATTGAATATATAAGTAGTCTGACCAATATTTACTTAAAAGGAGGACATCGCTCTGACAAAAAAGGGTGGGATGAATTATACCATAGCAATATTGTTATGATGAATATCCCTCCGAATGCAAAAACAACAAAAGAAAAACATGGTAGCGGATGTGTTTTGTCTTCTTCATTAGCTAGTAATTTAACTCTAGGTATTCCTTTAGAAGATGCCGCAAAAAATGCAAAATATTACACGGAAGAATTTTTGAACTCAAATGACACCCTATTAGGTACTCATTACCGCATCAAAAATGAAGAAGTTAAAATACCTCAACAAAAAAATGATTAGTAAACTACACTACATATCACAAGGAACTTCAGTTAATGAACATCTTGAAAACATACAACAAGCATGTCAGGCTGGTGCTGAATTGGTACAATTACGTTTGAAAAACTATTCGGAAAAAAAGATTTTAAAAGCTGCACAACAAGCCAGAGAAATCACGGGTCACTTCCAAACTAGATTGATTATCAATGATCATTATAAAATTGCGAAAGAAGTAAAAGCCGATGGTGTTCATTTAGGTAAATCAGACACCTGTCCGAAAGAAGCTAGAAAACACCTGTATTCTTGGCAAATTATTGGAGGAACAGCAAACACCATAGAAGATTGTAAAAACCTATTAGAGAAAAAAGTAGACTATATTGGGTTAGGCCCATTTCGTTTCACAAAAACTAAAGACAATTTAAGTCCTATATTAGGAACGAATGGATACCTCACAATTTTAGAGGAACTTAAAACAGACACTCCAATCGTAGCGATTGGAGGAATTACTCTTGAAGATGTTTCAGAAATTATGACAACAGGAGTTCATGGAATCGCTGTTTCTGGAGAAATCACAAAGGATTTTAATAAAATCAATACTTTTTATCAAATTTTAAAAGGTGATGAAAAATTAGAACAACGTTTTGACATCAATAACTTCAAATAAACGATAGAACCATGGCCAACAAAACACAACCCACCTCTGCTAGCGTTGAAGAATTTTTAAACAAGGTAGAAAAAGAGCAAAAAAGAAAAGATAGCTTTGAAATAGCAGCTATGATGGAAACACTTACTGGTAAAAAACCAGTGATGTGGGGTGACAGTATTGTTGGGTTTGGACAGTTTAGGTACAAAACAAAATCTGGATGTGAAGATAACTGGTTTACTTGTGGGTTTTCACCAAGAAAAGCCAACATATCTCTATATCTAATGGGATGCGACATCAAACAAAGCCAAGATTTATTAGACCAATTAGGAAAGCATAAAACTGGTGTAGGATGCCTTTATATTAACAAACTAGCTGATATTGATACAGAAGTACTAAAGAAAATTATCAAAAGAACTATTGATTTAGACAATAACTAGTTTCGGATCATTCAAATAATTCAAGAAAAACAGACCCCTTCGACTTACTTAGGAGTCAAGAAAAAATAAAATTATGGATACTTTAAAAATAGCAGACAAAGAATTCAACTCTCGTTTATTTACGGGAACAGGTAAATTCAGTTCAAATGATTTGATGGCTGATGCAATATTGGCCTCTGAAAGTGAACTGGTAACGGTTGCATTAAAACGTGTTGATGTGGACAATGAACAAGATAAAATGCTGCAAAGTATTCAAAAACCACATGTCAATTTATTACCAAACACATCGGGTGTAAGAGATGCAAAAGAAGCTGTTTTCGCTGCTCAATTGGCTAGAGAAGCCTTAGAAACAAATTGGATCAAATTAGAAATCCATCCAGACCCAAAGTATTTACTACCAGACCCTATTGAAACATTAAAAGCAGCTGAAGAACTTGTAAAACTCGGATTTGTTGTCATGCCGTATATCCATGCTGACCCTGTTTTATGTAAAAGATTGGAGGAAGTTGGAACGCAATGTGTGATGCCATTAGGAGCACCTATCGGAACAAATAAAGGAATTAAAACAGTTGATTTTTTAGAGATTATTATTGAGCAAAGCAATGTTCCTGTTATTGTAGATGCCGGAATAGGAAGTCCTTCTCATGCAGCGTATGCGATGGAATTAGGAGCTGATGCAGTACTTGTAAATACCGCTATTGCAGTTTCTGAAAACCCTACCGAAATGGCAAAAGCTTTTAAAATGGCTGTCCAAGCAGGCAGAATGGCATACAATGCAAAATTGGCGAGCATCAAAAAACACGCTGAAGCAAGCAGTCCACTTACATCTTTTTTAAATATTTAAAAAACCAGACAACAATATGTCATTCAAAGAAACTTTTGATTTACACGACTGGGAGAGCCTAGAGAACGAAATTTACCGCTTTACTAGTAAAGATGTTGAAACTGTTTTAAGGAAACCAAAAATAGAATTAGACGATTTTAAAGTATTGATTTCTCCTGCGGCGAAACCGTTTTTAGAAGAAATGGCACAAAGAAGTCATGCCCTTACTAAAAAACGTTTTGGAAATACCATTCAAATGTACATTCCTATGTATTTATCTAATGAATGTCAAAACATCTGTACGTATTGTGGTTTTAGCATGACCAATAAAATCAGAAGAAAAACACTCTCAGATGCCGAAATTCTGCAAGAGGTAGCCCACATTAAAAAGTTAGGTTACGATCATATTTTGTTGGTAACCGGAGAAGCAAACAAAACTGTGGGGGTTTCTTATTTAAAACATGCCATTGACCTAATTCGCTCTGAATTTTCTAATATAACCATCGAGGTTCAGCCTTTGGATCAGCATGAATATGAGCAATTGATTGATGCTGGATTATACTCTGTGCTTGTTTATCAAGAAACCTATCATAAAGCCACTTATAAAACGCATCACCCGAAAGGAAAAAAATCGAACTTTGATTATCGTTTAGACACACCAGACAGACTAGGAAGGGCTGGAATTCATAAAATTGGAATTGGTGCCTTATTCGGTTTAGAGGATTGGCGTGTGGATAGTTTTTATACGGCATTGCATTTAAAATATCTTCAAAAAACATATTGGAAAACTAAATATTCTATTTCTTTTCCTAGACTACGTCCGCATCAAGGAGATGTGCAACCCAAAGTAGAAATGACCGATTCTGACCTGGTACAGTTGATTTGTGCATATCGTTTGTTAGATGAAGATGTTGAGCTTTCAATGTCAACTAGAGAAAATGAAGTCTTTAGAAATAACATTATCAAACTAGGAATTACTTCTATCAGTGCTGAATCTAAAACAAATCCTGGCGGATATGCTGTGGAACCTCAATCGCTTGAGCAGTTTGAAATTTCAGACGAACGATCTACGAATGAGATCAAAGAAATGATTCAAAGTCAAGGTTATGAAGTTGTTTGGAAAGACTGGGACAGAAGTTATGATTTGGCAAAATAGGGTTTTAGTAGCAGGTAGCAGGTAGCAGGTAGCAGGTAGCAGGTAGCAGGTAGCAGGTAGCAGGTAGCAGGTAAATTAAAAAATAATATTTTGTCTTTAGAAAAAACGAAACATTTTAGAGAATTCATATGATTGAAAATGTTTTCTATTACATTTTGTTAATTGCGAGTTGCTAATTGAAAACCTATCTTTGTCAAAAAAATAAAACAAATGGATTTAAATCTTATTCCTAAAATAAAACATGCAAATAGTGGTAACTTTTTTCTTTTAGCAGGTCCTTGTGCCATTGAAGGTGAAGATATGGCCTTAAGAATTGCTGAAAAAGTAGTTTCAATTACTGATAAATTAGAAATTCCTTATGTATTTAAAGGGAGTTTTAAAAAAGCCAACCGTTCTAGAATTGATAGTTTTACAGGAATTGGAGATGAAAAAGCCTTAAAGATATTACGTAAAGTTTCTGAAACTTTTGATGTTCCAACAGTCACAGATATCCATACAAACGAAGATGCGGCAATTGCAGCAGAATATGTAGATGTATTGCAAATTCCAGCATTTTTAGTTAGACAGACCGATTTAGTTGCGGCAGCAGCTAAAACAGGTAAGGTTGTAAATCTAAAGAAAGGGCAATTTATGAGTCCTGGAGCTATGAAACATGCGGTGCAAAAAGTAATAGATAGTGGAAATGAAAAAGCTTGGGTTACCGATAGAGGAACGATGTTTGGTTATCAAGATATGATTGTAGATTTTAGAGGTATTCCAGAAATGAAAGCCTTTGCTCCTACTGTTTTAGATGTGACTCATTCTCTACAACAACCAAATCAAACCAGTGGCGTAACTGGAGGAAGACCAGATATGATAGAAACGATTGCTCGCGCGGGGATTGCAACAGGAGTGGATGGATTATTTATTGAAACACATTTCGATCCTGGAAATGCTAAATCTGACGGAGCAAACATGTTGGATTTACAACATTTAGAAGGATTACTTAGTAATTTAGTTGCTATCAGAAAAACGATCAACACCCTTAGTTAATGTTCTTATTTCAAAATATACAAAGACTGTTTTTCAGAAATGTAAAACGGTCTTTTCTTTTTTTAGGATTATTTATTAGCTCAACAGCAAATACTCAAAATCTTGATGAAGTTGATGCTATTGCTCTGAAATACAGCAGCAATATTTCAGATGTAAATGTATTGGCTAAAACAATTTCGCTAGATTTTAAAAAAGATTACGAACAGGTAAGAGCCCTGTATATATGGTTAACACATCATATTGATTACAACCTTAGCGAATTGAAATATGGTACAAGAAATTATAGCTTTCGTTACAGTTCTAAGGAAGAATTAGATCAAAAAATTAGGGAACGTGATTTAGAAATCATCGAAAAAACACTGAGAGAAAAAACAGCTGTTTGCGAGGGCTATTCTATGGTTTTTAAAGAAACTTGCGACATCCTAAAAATACCATGCGAAATTATTAGTGGTTACAGTCGGAATCCATTTTCAAAAATAGGAGAGCTTCCATTAAGTGGAAAACATGCTTGGAATGTCGTTTATGTCAATAATCAATGGAAGTTGATTGATACTACTTGGGGAGCAGGGTATAGCAGAGACTCCGATCACTGGATCAAAGATTTTGATGATCATTATTTTTTAACCAACCCTAATGACTTACTCACCACACACTATCCCGAACAAAAAAAATGGCAACTGGTAAAACCTCCTTTAACAAAGCAAGAATTCACAAATCAACCAATTTATTCTTCATTATTTTTTGATAATCATTTATCACTAACATCACCAAAATCAGGAATTATCAATAGCACAAACAAAGAATTTATCTATGTAAAAATAGATAATTTACCTGCTGGTGCTGAAATGGGCTATGCTTTTGAAAAGGACTATTATTTAACTTCAATAATTCCAGAATTCAAAGGAAACACAGCTATATTAAAAATACCGGTAAAAGGAAATAAAAAAGGCACGCTCTCTATTTTAATAGAGACGGAAATGATTTTACAGTTTCGTTTAAATTAAATAGTAGAATCCTTTCTAATTTTATGGATTAAATGCTCCAAGCCATTCAACTTTAGCTCATAAACCAACCGCAGCATATCTCCAATTTGGCCTTTTGGAAAGCCTTTTGAATGGTACCAAACAATGTAATGTTCCGGTAAATCAATAAGATAAGTTCCTTTGAATTTCCCGAAAGGCATTCTCGTATGAGCTAATTTTTTCAAATATTCCTGCTGGTCTTGCATCCTACTATTTTAAGTGGTTCAAAAATATTATTTCTTTTTAAATTTCTAGCAAAACAAGCACTGAATATCTTATTATTTTGTCTAATTTTGTAGACAGTTCATTGAATAGATTCTAAAATATATTTAGGATCATGGGGACGACTGGTTTTGACAGCGAGATCAATCAATAAGTAAGCATGTCGAGAAAGGAAACAAATCTCGTAAAACCTGGTTTCAAAATTTTATACGGTGAAGAATCTTTCGCCATGGCTGCCTAATCTGAATTATAGTAGGATGGGCCTCGGCTCACAAGGTGAGCAGGCTGTGCATCTCCGGAAAGCCTTGGTATACGGCGTTCCATTTTGAGGTGTCGTAAAAGTATACATAGAAAAAATAGGCTTCGATATTTTTTCGAAACTAAAGAAGATAAGTCTCTTGTAGCTTGTTTTTAAGCGGCATTGGATCGAAAATTAATTAAAAACTAAGCATGTAGAAAGCCTTGCGGTTGCTTGTTTGGACCCGGGTTCGATTCCCGGCGTCTCCACGAATAATAAGACTCCTATATATTTCTATAGGAGTCTTTTTTTGTCGTCTTTTTAAAACATTATTTCGTATTTTACCAAACTCATTTTAACTTAAATTATTTTCATCTTTTGAATAACATAATTGTTTCAGTTACCAATGATTTAACTACAGATCAACGGGTACATAAAGTTTGCTCTTCATTATCCAATTCTGGTAACAAAGTGACCCTCATTGGTCGCCGTTTTAAAAATAGAAAATCATTAAAAAGAGACTATAACACTATAAGAATTAGATTGTTATTTAATCGTGGATTTTTATTTTATGCTGAATACAACCTTAGATTATTTTTTAAACTCTTTTTTCTGAAAAAGGATATTCTTGTAGCGAACGACCTCGACACTTTACTCCCTAACTTTATAATATCCAAACTATTTAGAAAGAAATTAGTATATGATAGTCATGAATTGTTTACAGAAGTTCCAGAATTGACTGAAAGACCTTTCATTCGAAAGATATGGTTAACAATTGAAAAATACATTTTTCCAAAACTCAAAAATGTAATCACCGTTAATCATGTGATTGCAAAAATATATGAGAAAAAATATAACGTGAAGGTAATAGTTATAAGAAACATCGCACCCCTATTAAAAATTAAAACTCTAGACAAAAAGCTCGAAAAAAAAATTAAAAACGATTCTAAGATGTTAATACTGCAAGGCTCTGGAATAAATATTGACCGAGGTGCAGAGGAAGCTGTTGAGATGATGCAATATCTAGAAAACGTTATATTATATATTATTGGAAGTGGTGATGTCTTCCCTCAACTGGAGAAAAGAATTTCTGAATTAAATTTAAACGAAAAGGTAAAAATTTTAGGTCGAAAAAACTATTCAGATTTGATGGAGTATACGAAAATAGCAGATCTTGGATTATCATTAGACAAAAACACAAATTTAAATTATGAATATAGTTTACCAAATAAGGTCTTTGACTACATACAGGCAGAAACACCTCTTTTAGTTTCAAACAGAAAAATCGTTTCAGATATAGTAAATAAATATACTATTGGAATAGTAACAGAATCTCATGACCCAAAAAAATTAGCGGAACTTGTCGAGAACGCTTTAAAAGATAAAGAAAAATATAATTTTTGGTTAGAAAATCTAAAATCAATCTCAAACATTTACAACTGGGAAGAAGAGGAAAAAACTTTATTACAATTTTATAAAGGAATCAAATAACCTTAGGTTGCTAAACGAAAAAAGAATTATATTTATAAACTCTTAATATTTTAGCCTTTTCTTTCATTTATGCTATCCATATGCATCCCCGTTTATAACTTACAAATAGCAGAGCTATATATTGCACTACAAACTCAAATAAACTCATTACAAAGAGCTATTGAAATTGTAGTTATCGATGATGGCTCCTTAGACAAGTTTAAAATATCAAATAGGAAAACTTGTGTTGAAAGCACTTATATTGAACTTCCAGAAAATGTTGGAAGAGCAAAAATCAGAAATCTATTTCTAAAACATACCAAATACGACAACTTGCTTTTTTTGGATTGTGATTCCAAAATAACAAACCATAATTTTCTCAAAAAATACGTTGATTTATTAGAAAGAGATTCTATTCATGTTGTATTTGGCGGGAGCTATTATCATTCCAATAAACCAAATAGAAAACACCTATTAAGATGGGAGTACGGAACAAAAAAAGAAAACAAACCTATCAAAATTAGGAAAAAGCTAAAAAACAAAATATTCTTAACCAATAATTTTTTAATCAACAGGAAGGTTTTTGAAAAAAACAGATTTGACGAAACTCTTACAAAATATGGATATGAAGACACTTTGTTTGGTTATAATTTAACAAAAAATGGTTTTTCAATTTCCCAAATGGATAACCCTGTTTTAAACAATGAATTTGATACGAATATTGAATTCCTCAAAAAGGTAGATGAAAGTATTGATAATCTTTACTTAATAATACAAAAAAAACAATATGACAGAGGTTTATTTGATCATATAACTTTGTTAAGTACTTACAAAAAGTTAGAAAAACAAAATTTATTAAAAATTTACACACTATTTTTCAAATTAAAAAAACCATTAATCACCAAACTTCTGGAGTCAGGATACTATTTTGACCTATCTCTTTTTAACTACTACAAACTTGGTTTAATTTGCGAAAAGCTTTCAAAAGATAGCCTTTAGAAAACACAAAATGAAAAAAACAACTTTTTTCTGGTTTCGAAGAGACCTAAGACTACATGATAATCATGGACTTCATAGAGCTTTACAATCCAATCATCCCGTAATTCCGATATTTATTTTTGATGAAGATATCATCAATGAATTAGCAGAAGATGATGCACGAATTAGTTTTATTTATGAATCTCTAGAAAAAATTCAAATAAAACTGCAAGAGCATAATTCAAGTTTATTATGCTTGAAAGGTAAGACTTATGAAGTTTGGGAAAATCTCTTATCGCAATATGAGATTGATGCTGTGTATACAAATGAAGATTACGAACCGTATGCAATTAAAAGAGACCTGAAAATTACAGGTTTATTACAAAATAAAAATATCTCCTTACATTCTTTTAAAGATCAGGTAATATTTGAGAAATCAGAAATTGTAAAAAATGACGGACTTCCCTATACCGTTTATACTCCATATAAAAACAAATGGCGAAACATTTTCCACGGAACCAAAGTAGAAAATTATGATGTAGATCAATGGAACAAATACCATAACGAGAATTTTGAATTTCCAACACTTGAAGATCTTGGCTTTAAAAAATCATCTATTCAAGTTTTACCATATACTATAGATGATTTACATGATTATGAAATAGAAAGAAACATTCCATTTGTTAATAAAACAAGCTATTTAAGTCCACATTTAAGGTTTGGAACAGTAAGTATACGAGCATTGGTTTTAAAACTTAAACACAACGAGGTATTTTTAAATGAACTCATTTGGCGAGAGTTTTTTATGCAAATTTTATATCATTTTCCAAAAGTTATCAATCAAAACTTCAAATCTAAATACAACCAAATAGAATGGAGAAACAACAAAGAGGAATTTGAACATTGGAAAAATGGAACTACTGGATACCCTTTTGTAGATGCAGGGATGCGAGAACTGAACCAAACAGGTTACATGCACAATAGAGTGCGTATGATTGTAGCTGGTTTTTTAACCAAACATTTATTAATTGATTGGAGATGGGGAGAAGCTTATTTTGCAGAAAAACTTTTAGATTACGAATTATCTTCCAATAACGGAAACTGGCAATGGTCTGCTGGTACTGGATGCGACTCAGCGCCTTATTTTAGGGTTTTCAACCCTACAGAGCAGATAAAAAAGTTTGATAAAGAACTGAAATATATCCGCAAATGGATACCTGAATTTGACAGTTTAGAATATCCGTTACCTATGGTTGATCATAAATTCGCAAGAGAACGTGCTTTATCAACCTACAAAATTGGTTTAGCAAAGGCAGAATAATATAAATTTTAATATTGTATTTTTAACAACATAATCAAAGAAAAACAGGTCTAATTTTCTATATATCCACTAATTTGAAACGAATTATTATTTTCAGTGATATCGTAAACAACCGGTTGACATATGCTCTTGATGTGGTTTTCAAACATGTGCTTATGGTCGATTATACGATATTAGACAAAGAAGATTTCAGTCAAATAAAAGATGCTGTAAAAATCAACTATAGTTCCGAAAAATTAGAACACACTATCCAAATCAAACCTCATCAAATAATCTCTGAAACCACAATAGAAAATTATACTCCAAAGGTTGTTTACAAAGATGGAATTCCATTTTTTTTTAAAACATCTTCAGAAAACCTATTTCAATATGATTTATTTGCTTGTGTATTTTATATGGTTAGTAGGTACGAAGAATACCATAATACTGATCTTGACAGTCACGGAAGATTCAAAGCAGAGAATAGCTTAGCCTTTTTAAATGATTTTCTAGAAGAACCTGTTGTTCATTTTTGGGCAAAACAATTGCAAACTTCAATTGCAACAAATCATCCAAGTTTTCAATTCCCAACAAAAAAATATCAATATATAAACAGCATAGATATTGACGTTGCTTATTCCTACAGAGGAAAATCAAAAGCTTTATTATCAATCAGTTTATTGAAAAATATTCTGCAAAGAAACACACAAGAAATTAAGAATAAGTTCTCTTATTTTCTAAAAAACACAAAGGATCCATATGACACCTATAAGGTTTTTACAGAGTTATCTGAAAAGCACAAAAAACCGAATTTATTCTTTATCCAAATAGGGAATTACGGACCTTATGATAAAAACCTTCATTATAAATCTGCTGAATTAAAAAAATTAATTAAGAGACTCCAACAAAAAAACATAATAGGTTTACATCCGTCTTATAACTCTAATAAGGCCCAAGAAGTTTTAGGCTTTGAAAAAGAAAGATTGGAAAACATATTGAATCATAAAATCACTAGAAGTAGACAACATTTTTTAAAACTTAGTTTTCCTAAAACTTATGAAAATTTAATTGCTCAAGGAATTCAACATGATTATACATTGGGATTTGCCTCAAAAATAGGATTTAGAGCCGGTATTTGTAATTCTTATCCATTTTTTAATTTAAAAACAAATGAACAAACCAATTTAACACTCCATCCTTTTCAAATTATGGATGGCACCTTAAACGGTTACATGAACCTTTCTACCGAGCAAGCAATTGATAAAAGTAAAGAGATCATCAAAAAAATAAAAGCTGTTGAAGGAACGTTTATATCGCTGTGGCACAACTCTTCTCTTACTGAGCAAAATGAATGGAAAAATTGGAAATCCGTGTACACAGAACTCGTGCAATATGCACAAGAAAATTAAGCCCCTTGATGCACTACTTCAAACAATTCTCCCCCTTCACATTTGATGGTTCTTTGTTGAAATTTTAAAATCAAGGCATAATCATGTGTTGCCATAAGAATGGACTTCCCACTTTTGTGAATTTCACTCATCAACTCCATTACTTCAATAGAAGTTTTGGGATCTAAATTCCCCGTAGGCTCATCGGCTAAAATTAAATCAGGATCATTCAGTAAAGCTCTAGCAATTGCTATTCTTTGCTGCTCTCCACCTGATAATTGAAATGGCATCTTATAATCTTTGGTTTTCATACCAACCTTATCAAGTACCTCCCCTATCTTATCAGCAATCAACTTACTATCCTTCCACCCCGTAGCTTTCAATACAAAACGAAGGTTTTCAAAAACAGTTCTATCATTCAATAATTTAAAGTCTTGAAATACAATTCCAATTTTTCTTCTTAAAAAAGGAATATCTCTATCTTTTAATTTTTCCAAATCAAAGCCCACAATTTCACCTTTTCCTTGTTTCAAATGGAGATCACCATACAAAGTTTTCATCAAACTACTTTTTCCTGACCCTGTTTTACCAATCAAATATAAAAACTCTCCCTTTTCGATATCTAAGTTGACATCAGACAAAACCAAATTTTTATCTTGATAAATCGCAGCGTTTTCTAGTTTTAATATTGAACTTCCCATGAATGAATTTTTGTGATACAAACTTATCGAATTCAAAAAGAACTTCCAATAAAAATAACGGTTTGTATAACTTTGAACCCTAAGCCAATAAAACTATAGTTCGATGCGTTGTTATATAGGAATATTATTTATTTTTGAGCAACTAAAAATCTGCCTAGATGCACCCATATAAAATTTTCATCACTGTTTTAGCACTATTTTTATCCGTGCAAAGTAACAGTCAAAAATCGGATAAATTTACGCATCCATTATACGACTTTGAACAAGGTCTTGAATTGTACAACAATCGCATATACGAAGCTGCTTATAACTCATTTTCAAGAGCTTCAGAAAATTTAGACAAAGACGATACTGCTACTGAGGATTGTGCCTATTATTTAGCAATTACCGCTGTTAAATTAGAAAAAAAAGAAGGCGAAGCAATGTTGATGGATTTCACAAAAAAATATCCAACAAGCAGACATAAAAACAAAGCTTATTTAGAGGCTGGTAATTATTATTACAATCACGGAAAACCAGCAAAATCTTTAAAATGGTTCCAAAAAGTTTCTCCTAAATACCTTACTGCTAAAGAAGAGGATACTTATAATTTTAAAATGGGATACGCGTATTTTTCTAACAAAAAATACACAGAAGCGAAACAATATTTTTTACCGCTCACTAATTCTAAATATTATACCGCAGAAGCCAATTACTACTATGGCTACATTTCTTATTTACAAGAAGATTACAGTACAGCACTTAAATATTTTGATCGATTAGAGGGAAACAAAAGATACTTAAAAGAGATCCTATATTATAAAATGAACATCAAGTTTCAAAATAAGAAATTTGAAGAAGTTGTTGTGATTGGAAAAGATTTGTTAAAAATTGTTCCTAAGAAAGAAGTTTCAGAAGTTTCAAAAGTAGTGGGTGAAAGTTATTTTTATTTAGGACAATACGACCAAGCCATTATTCATTTAAAAAATTACAGGGGTCGCAAAAATCGCTTGGTAAACGAAGATCATTATTTTTTAGGCTACTCTTACTACAAAGTAAAAGATTATGAAAATGCCATATTGCGTTTCAACCGAATTACAAAAGGAAAAGATGAAGTTGCACAGAATGCATATTACCATTTAGGGGCATGCTACTTAGAGCAAAACAAAAAAAGTGAAGCTTTAAATGCTTTTAAAAACAGTTCTGAATTAGACTTTAACGAAGACATAAAAGAAGATGCTGCTTACAATTATGCAAAACTTAGTTATGAAATTGGAAACCCATATAAAAGTAGTGCTGAAGTTTTACAAGACTATGTAGAAAACTACACTACTTCTGGAAATTCAAGAGAAATAAACAAACTTATTATTGACACTTACAATTCGAGTAGAGATTTTGAAGGTGCCTTGATATATTATCAGAAAAGAGAATTAGCGAAAGATAAAGTATTCTATGAAATTACAATGCACCGAGGAATGCAATTATTTCAATATGCAAAATACCAAGAGGCATTGACTTACTTTAAAACGTCCAGTTCACAAGCTTTATCCAGAGAAGTACAATCCAAATCTTTATTCTGGAGAGCTGAATGTTCTTATAGATTGAATGACTTTAAAACTGCACTTTCAGATTATAAAAGATTTCAACGATTAAGTGCTTCAAAAAAAACAAACGAAAACAAAGACATCAACTACTCTATCGGATACACTTATTTTAAACTTAAGGATTATAATAGAGCAAAGTCTAGTTTTACTGCATATATCAAAGAAGACATGGATGATGAAGTAAAACATAACGACTCCTATATTAGACTGGGAGATTGTAATTTTATCTCAAAAAGTTACTGGGAAGCCATGGAGGCTTATAATAAAGTTATCGAATCTCGAGGAATTGATGATGATTATGCTCAATATCAAAAAGCCATCAGCTATGGTTTTGTTCGAAGAAATGAAAACAAAATTGAAACCCTAAAAGATTTTGACAAACAACATCCTAAATCTTCTTATAAGGATGATGCTTTATATGAACTAGGTAATGCCTTTATCAGTGCGAAAGAAAATGCAAACGGCATAGCAACCTATGACAAGCTGATAGAAAATTATAAAACTAGTTTATACATTCCGAAAGCATTGTTAAAACAAGGTCTCATCTATTTCAATGATAATAAAACAGACAAATCAATTGAAAAATACAAGTATGTTGTAGCAGAATATCCAAATGCAAAAGAAGCACAACAAGCGGTTCAAAATGCTAGACAGGTATATATAGACATTGATAAGGTTGACGAATATGCAGACTGGATTAGAGAAATAAATTACACCAAATTTAGTGACATTGATTTAGACAATGCCATGTATGAAGCGGCAGAAAAAAAATACGTAAATAACGAATTATTACCTGCAACCCATAGCTTTAAAAAATATTTGATCAACTTTCCAAATGGGATTCACGCCTTAAAAGCAAACTTTTATAGCGCACAAGCTTATTTCAGTTTAGAAAACACTGAAAAAGCAATTCCAAAATACGAACATGTTGTTAATCAAAACTCAAACGAATACACCGAGCAAGCATTGGCTAGATTGGTACAGATTTACCTAGAAAAAAATTCTTGGCCTGATGCGATACCTTATTTACAAAGATTGGAGCTAGAAGCTAACTTTCCACAAAATGTATTGTTTGCTCAGAGTAATTTAATGAAAGCAATGTATGATCAAGAAAAGTATGCTGAAACAGTGATTTATGCAGAAAAAGTTCTTGAACATAAAAAAGCAGATGTACAAATTAAGGCAGATGCAACTATTTTCATCGCTCGCTCGGCTATCAAAACGAACGATTTAGAAAAAGCAGAAAAAGCCTATTCAGAAGTTTCAAAAGATGCAAAAGGGGCTTTAAAAGCAGAGGCTTTATATTACGAAGCTTTTTTCAAAAATAGAGCAGGTAAATACAAAGAATCTAATAAAACGGTACAAGACTTGGCTTCAAAATATGCCAACCATAAATATTGGGGTGTAAAAGGTTTGATTGTTATGGCAGAAAACAACATTGGTTTAAATGATGCCTTCCAAGCCACATACATTTTAGAAAATGTAATAAAAAACTACAGTCAATTTGAAGAATTGACAACAGAAGCCAATCGTATTTTAGAACAGTTAAGAACGGCTGAAAAATTTAAAAACAAAGCAACTGATACCATCGTACCAGAAAAAAAAGAAATAGAGGAAACTACTGAATTTTAAAGGAAGTTTCTCAATACACAAGACAACAATACAATGAAAAATATTTTTATTTTCCTTCTTTTAATTTCCTTTACGGCTTTTTCTCAAAAAGAAAAAGACAGTGTAAGTACAGAGGTTATTAACGTAGTTTCATCCTATAAGCCAACCATTTCTGATGCTTTTAAAGCAAATGAAACACCAGATATATCAGTTGAAACAAACGACAAAAGCAATATGAAATATGGGATCAAATCTAATCCTATAAAATCAGTGTTCAAACCCTATTCTGGAGGTTACAAATCTGCAAAAACCAACTATAAAAAATCTGAGTACCCAGATTACCTAAAAGTGGGCTATGGTAATTATGGAACCCCTTTAGTTGAGGCTTTTCTTTACAAAAGAAAAAAAGAGCATGAAGGTCAAGTTTTTCTTTATAATAAAGCATCAAATGGCGGTATTAAAAATGTTGTTCTGAACGATAGCTATTTGAATACTAAAATCGCCTTGAATTATAAAAACCATAAAAAGGCCCAAACATGGGAAGTTGGAGCTAGCTACCAAAGAGACATATATAATTGGTATGGTATCCCAGACGATATGCTGGTTTATAATGATGACGTAATCTCGTCAATTAATGAAAAGCAAACCTACAATCATCTTGTATTAAAAGGAAGTATCTTATTAAAACAGGAATGGGTTTCGGAAAACGAAGCTCGACTTGAAAAATTCACTGATAAACATGGTAGTAATGAAACAAGATTTTATTATTCTCCTACTTTTACTTTTCCAATACAAGACAAAAAAGTAGATACCAAAGTTACTTTAGATATCCTCCATGGAGAATTTGAAAAGGACTACGCCAATGTTATGCCTATCAACTATGGCTTTTTAAACTTGGGGGCAGAAGCATCATACCCAATCGAAAAGAAAGACCTTTATATTTCTCTGGGTGCTAAAATTTTATATAACTCAGATTTAGAAAACAACAAAGGTCGCTTTTTTATCTACCCAGACATCCATGCTAACTTTGCTTTGATTGATGAACTATTAAATATTTATGGTGGATTTACCGGTGCGTTGATTCAAAATTCATATCGTAGTATTACACAAGAAAATCCATATGTTTCTCCTACCTTAAATATTAAACCGACTAGTAATACGTTTAAATTATTTGCCGGATTCAAAGGTAAAATGACCTCAACAATCTCATACGATGTGAACGCCTCTTATGCTCAGGAAAAAGACAAATTATTATTTCGTACTAATCAAAACTTAACTGATGGGACTATTACAGTGGTTAACGGATACCAAGCTGGAAATTCTTTCTACACGCTCTATGATAAGGTAAACACATTCGGGCTATATGGTCAATTAGCTGCTAGTTTATCCAAAAACATAGAAACAGGTGCTTCTATTTCATTATTTTCTTATGCAATGGACAAAGAGGCTGAAGCATGGAATCTACCTCCTTTTATAGCTTCTATCTTTGGTACTTATTCTTTTGGAAAATGGAATACCAAAGCAGAACTTTATACAAAAGGACCTCGTAAAGATATTTTAATTGCGTCAGACGGCATCACAGAAACACAAGTAGAACTAGATGCTTATGTAGATATTAACTTATCTGCCGATTATACCTTTAACAGAAAATGGAGTGCTTTTATTGAGTTTAATAACATCCTCAATACCAATTATGAAGTGTATTCCAATTTTCAAGTTCAAGGTTTTCAAGTTTTAGCAGGTGGTATTTATAGATTTGATTTTTAATCATATTTTAAGATAAAACTAGAGGTTTTATAGAATGAAATAACCTAGTGAAGTTAAACTAATGACTAAAAAAATATTCTCAAAAATAATGATTATTGCACTTTTAATAATAGCGTTGCTATCGGTAGCATATTTGCTCTTTAATAATTATTATCCAAGCTTAGGGGCTGACATTTCAGAAAACAGAAAAACTTTATATAAAAAATCTGTTCAATTTAAAGATGGGAAATTCAATAATACCGCGGCAGTTCCAAAAGACTTAACTCTCAAGCAAAAACTTAAACTTGCTTACACATTTTTCACAACCAAAGTACCTAACGGCAGACCAAAAAAGAATTTAGATGTAATTAAACTTGACTCTACACAAGTAGCAGAATATGATGAAGGTCCTAGAATGGTTTGGTTTGGTCACTCTTCCTTTTTATTACAGATTGAGCACAAAAACATTCTATTAGATCCTATGTTCGGTCAAGTAGCCGCTCCGCATGATTTACTTGGAGAAAAAAGATTTAATGAAGAAATGCCTCTTGCAATAGAAAAAATGCCACAAATTGATGCGATTATTTTTTCTCATGATCACTACGATCATTTAGATTACCCAACCATCAAAAAAATAAAACACAAAGTAAAACATTACTATGTTCCCTTAGGTCTAGGTGCTCATTTAGAAGACTGGGGAGTAAATAAAAACCAAATTACAGAAATGGATTGGTGGGAAGATACCAATTTCGGAACTTTAACATTAAGTTGTACTCCTGCTCAGCATTTTTCAGGAAGAAAACTAAACAACAACCAAAGTACTTTATGGAGTTCATGGGTGATCAAATCTCCTAACACTAGCGTTTTCTTTAGTGGTGACAGTGGTTACAGTACACATTTTAAAGAGATAGGGAACAAATACGGACCTTTTGATTTAGCCTTAATGGAATGTGGTCAATACAATGAGAAATGGTCAGATATACACATGATGCCTGAAGAAACCGCACAAGCAGGTCTGGATGTAAAAGCATCGAAAATAATACCAATTCATTGGGCTGGATTTAAACTAGCACTGCATAACTGGAAAGATCCCATTGAGAGAGTATCCATCAAAGCCGCCGAACTAAAATTAGAAGTGATTACTCCCAAAATAGGAGAAAACATAAAAGTAAAGGACTCTGTAAATAATTATAAAAATTGGTATAAAAACTTACATTAAGGACCCCATGCCACTTCTAATCTACCAGTAAACTTAATGACTTGAGATAATCATTGCCAATGGCAACGGTACTTATTTCTGAATAATCACAAAACATAATCTCACCCCATTCTGCATTTGCTGTTAAAGTTCGGAGTTCAAACCCCTCCGTTTCAACTTTTGTTATTTTACCAACAACCATTTCTTCTTCATCGTCCGTATCAAAATGAATTAAACAATTTTGATTCATGATCTGAGAAAATAAATTTTGATTGGTATTCAAATCAAAATTTTCTGTCGCAGAAAGACTTGGATATTTTTTGGCAAATATTTTTTCTTTAAATATTTCAGACTCCTCTCTTAGAATTTCATCTACCCTTATTTTATGAATCAATCGAAATCCTTCTAAAATGAAATCATTTTGATTATCTCTTAATAAAATCCACTCCTTTCCATCATCTTCAAAAACACCGGTTACTTCTTCATCCCAATCTTCTATTAATATTGAGTACACCTTATTTTTTTTCATAGTTACTGCTTTATACATTAGAATCTGCGTTTAACTTTTTATGATATACACTTATTTTTTGAATCAAATTTTCCGACAACGAAAACAGATATGATAATTGCTCCAATATCACTTGTGTTTGACGTATCTCTAAAGATACCTCTGATATTTCTGCTTCTTTACTTTTATCGTCTACAGCAATTTTACTGTATTTATGAGTCAATTCATCATACCTCTTCTCAAAAGAGCTTTTGGCCTCAATGATTTCATCTTTTGCATGAATTTTACGCATCTCTTCCCCTCGAATCACCTGTCGTGCATTGGTTAAATTATCAACAATATTCACCACAAAAACAGAAAATTGATCAGAATGTTCATACAACTCATGTTTTCTAACAAAAGTTCCTAATGAGGCTAAAGACGACAAAAATGTATTTGCTAAAACTACTATATCATATATCTCCGAGAAATACCTCCTTTTCTTTTTAGGTTCTTGTGTCATACGTTGAAAAGCAGCATTTAACTCCCCCATCGCCAAAAAGGAGTTTTTTCTTGACAATTTATAATCTTCAATATCTACATTTTTTCCATCATATACTTTTTCGATATTTTTAAGGTATACACGGTTTGTTGATAGTGTATCCAAAACAGAATCATATACAGTCATAAATTCCCAAGATGGAAATAAAAATAAATTCGCAAGCATCGCAATACCACCTCCTACAAGGGTATCAATAATTCTAAACTGAATGGCATATAGCACATTCGGGCTATACATTGCATACATAAATACAATATGAAGCGTAATAAATATCGCAAAGGTTCTATAATTCAACTGCACCAAAGCAAGGGCTAATATCAAACTTAATCCCGCTAGAATTCCAAACACCAAAGTACTATCTATTAGGTAAACAACAATCAACGCAATAATGGCTCCTAAAAATGTTCCCACTACACGATGCTTCATCCTTTCTTTTGTTAAACCATAACTTGGACGCATAATGACAACTAAAGTCAATAAAATCCAATAAGAATTTTGAATCTCAAAAAAATGTCCCAACAAAAAACCGAAAATCATCGCAATGGAGAGACGCAAAGAATGCCTAAAAATCGAAGACTTTAAACTAAAGTTAACTACTAATTTATTCCAACCATAATCTTGAGGTGTTAAAAAACGAACATCACTATTTACATTTTGTGTCAGTTTATTATTTTTTGTCAACACATTTAGAACCCTCTCTAAAACTTTTATCTTTTTTACCTGAGAAGATTGATACTCAAATAGATTAACTAACATATTGAATCCATCTCTACCATCGATTTCACCTTCAGTATTTTTATAATCGTCAATCACCTTTTTTATGGTCTTTAACTTGACATTTAAATCCTTGTTGACCTTTACTTTTTCATCTCTGATGATGACTTTAGAAATATAATGTAAATGCGCTGCCATTTCTTCAATTAGAGAAACAAACGGCAAGATATATTCTTGCTTATTTTCAAATATTTTATCTACTTTTTTATAATTAATAGGATTCGCAACTGCCAATTCTAACATATCAACCAGCTCAATAAAAATCAACAGCTTCCTTCTAATCCTATTAGAAAGTCCAGATTTTTCGCGACTTGTTAAAAGTACATCGCGTAATGTTTCATGTTTTGTGGTAAGTTCAGCCTGTAAACTAAATAGTTTTGTATTTAGCTTTTCTCTTTCTTTTTTCTCTACTAGTAACTTTGCTCGGGTTTCTAAAAACTCCGCTGTCAAAGTCATCGTATCAGAAAGTAATTCCTCAATATACATTTTCGGGTTTAAGAAATTTGCAAAACTTGCTATTAACAAATACCAACCCCCTCCTATAAATACATATAGCGTATAATCTAAAATAGACATTTGAATATAGGTGTGCGCAAAACTCACTACAACTGCCATCAATCCTGAAAGAGATACCAAAGAAGCCCTAAACCCATATACTGAAATATAAGAAATTGCAAATGTTACTACTCCTAGAACAGGCAGGGCCAACCATATATTAGAAGCCACATAGCCGACAATTAAAGTCGCTAAGGTTGTTAGAATTATAGATACTAACATACCATAAGTTCTATGTTTTACACTTCCTGGGCTATTAGTAGATGCGTTATAAAAAACTCCTAGCGCAATAGCAAAACCAATATGTGCTGCCTCTAACACAAAATGAAATAAAAGAATTGGCACCAAAGAAGCTATTATAAAAGTAACACCTTTATAAAAATCAGCACTAATAATAAAACGTCTTATGGTATCTAACATGATCACTTAGTTTGCGAGGCAAAGTTAAAAATGTTATCTCAACTAGCTACATTTAAATCTAAATAAACAACACAAAAAAAACTCCTTCAAACGAAGGAGTTTTACAAAACACAAACACTAATAATTAATGAACAAATAGAGGGTCAGCTCCAATAGTTCCAATAATACTTTCTAAATAATTTTGAGAACTTGTTTCCTTAAATTTAATTTTCACTTTATCCAATCTATCCAAAATTCCCATTTCAGATACGATATTCACATTACTTGGGTTTTCTATAAATTCTTCCAAGTAATTAATTTGATTAGTATAAAACTGAAGATCCTTTTGTTGTTTTAATTCTAATCTTTCTTTATACCAATCACTATTTATAATATAATCTCTATCAAAGAATTTTCTTAATTCAGGATCACTAATTTCTTTTCCTTCATAAGTTCCATATGCCATTATGTGTAATAGAATTTTTAAAGGCGGAATAGCTGCTTCTACACTTCCATCTTCAAAATATCGTAAAGCTACCTTTTTTTGTGCCTCTACAATATTGTTAATCCCATCCACATAATCTTCCATACCTTGTAATTCAGGCTGCAGCATTGATTCGTCAAATACGGCTGTCGGCTCATCAAAAATTCTATTCATGCAACGTAAAGCAAAAATATCTGTAATTCTATAGCCTAACCTACTCGCTAAAACTTTCTTCCCTTCAAATTCAAAATCATCAATTTTTTCCAAAGATCCATTTTCTATTAATTTTTTAGGGTCTCTATCTTCTGGCATCAAACGAGCCCAAATTTCAGGAATTAGCAAACTCACATCATGGTCTACTTTGTTTTCTGCACCAATATAACCTGCTGCTGTACTAAAGGCATTGGATTCAGTTAAAATATGAGATAGCAATGCATTATTTAAATCTGTGGTTGGTGTTAGCATATTAAAAGGTCCTTTTGTTAAAGCGCCTTCCGAACCTGCTCCTGTTGTTGAAGGTGATTTTCCGGTTAAACTACAAACAAAGTCCATAAATAATTCTGGAGCTTCTTGGTAATGAATTGGATTATATACAGCTAAAGGTCGGATACCTGCTTTTTTGTCTACAGGGTTATTTCTCCTTCCGGGCAATACAGCATTTACAACATTCACTACTTCTTCATCAGCCTTTACCTTTCTAGAAAGTCTCACTCCAATTTCTGCTAAATAGCTAGTTTCATTTTCCTCTACAAAAACATTTGGCTCCAAATAACGTGGATTTTTAGTAGGACCATCTGCTACGATTCGTGTGTGAGAAGGAACTACAAAATACTCCTCATCTTTCTCGCTATCAACAATACTTTTGATCAAGTCTTTTACTGGTTGCGTATATTTATCAAAATTTATTGTATCCTCAAACAACTCAATCGCATCACTCTTGCGCATCAATTCATAATTTGTTAAAAAGGTATTGTCCGATACTAAATCTTTTTCAGCTCCTTTGTCATAACCTCTAACCACAGCTTCATCAGGTCGCTGGAACAAATGTGCCTCACAATTGGCCGTTACTTTTATACTCTTATTTGGATACTCTGGATTTAAGTTTTTTATTTGACTACTTGGCAAAGTAATAGAGGCAGAAATATCATCTTCCGTTTGAATTTTTAAACTAGGTGCAAAATCCGATCGTAATTTATTCAGCATCCAATCACCATTTTGATTGAAACCAATTCGTACGTAACTACCAACAACCTCAATTCCATTATATTTTAAATTACTTCCCTTTTGTCCATTAATAACCTCAACCGACATACAATCCTTCCAGTTTAGTTTTCTATGGTCTCCTCTATACAATCGTTTTACAAACAAAACTAGAGACCTAATATGAACAGGAATATTACCCAAGAAATCATTAAATTCTTCTGAATTATCGTCGTTAGGAATTAACAATTTCACAGCAGACCCCAAAGTTCTATCCGGACTCAAAAAAGACCTTGAAGGGGCTAAACTAGAATCATAATTTTTCCATCGTTTTGAATAATCATATTCTATAATTTCATCTGCTAATTGAAAATCTTTTTCAATATCCTGTAAATTAAAAGATTTATAGGTAATCGCATTTTGCATAGATTTAGAAATCTCCGACTTACCTCCTCCAGAAACCGTACAGGGTTTGTGACAGTTGACACCTTCCGCAGCAGTAATTAAAATCCTCCATAAATTGATACTTTGGTGCTTCTCTAAAGAAAATTTATTTCCTGTTGGATGTACATAAGTTTTATCGGGTGATAAAATCAACTTCTGCTGTTTCCCTTCATAATTCCACGTAACACTATTAGTATTGGTGTTAAAGTAGGCAGATTGTGGCACATAAATAATATTTGGATACTTCTTATCGATACCGTAATTTTCTGGTTGCACTTCAATTCTATCTCCTAAGAATTTTTTAACTTCTGTAAAAGTACGTCCTGTGGTATCTTTTCCCATAAATGATTTTCCGTCTACGATATCTCCCATGACCGCTCTCGGGAAAGCCACAGCTCCTCCTGAATGTTCTTCCTCTAACAAACCATATAAATTAGCAGAATAACTTATTTGAGTTTTAATCTCTTTTTTAGAATAACCAAAATAATTGTCGGCGATTAAAGTTACCACAACCCCACTAGAGTCTCTACAAGTTATTTTAAAGGCGCTTCCATTATTGTACAACTCATTTTCATCTTTCCAACACATTCCATCATTCTTCTGACGGTCTGTAGCATCATCAAAATGAGGCAATCCTAACTCTTTTTTCTTTAAAGTTTTTAAATGAGGTGCTAATACAATACACCCTGTGTGCCCAGTCCAAGTTTCAGGGTCTAAGGCAGCATCATTTTGCGATAAATTTGGATCTCCAGCATTTCCAAAAATAGATTCTACAAAATCTAAGTTACTTACTAAACTTCCAGGTGCAAAGAAATGCACCTCCATGCTTTTTTTAGGCATTACTCCTTTTACCTCTGGACAAACCATTGGTCGCATTAAAAGAGACACCATCACTTTTGCTTTATTCTTTTGGCTAGAAGTAAAAGGCAATGTTTTTAAATCCTCCGTAGGGTTAAATGCCGCAGATAAAAAACGAGCAAAAACCTGTTTAGGAACTTCAAACTTATCCAAAGGAACTGGCAATTCCCCTTCTACTATATGAAAGGTTCCTTTGGTTGTTCTTTTATCATGAATAGGATTATTTAAAATCCCTTGTTTAATTCTAGTAGAGGTAATATTCTCACTAATAAATTCATCCCCATCAGGTGGCAAACTTATTTGTCTTGCATGCCCCGCTTTTGTCAATACCAAGGTATCATTTGGTAAAGTAATTTTTTCATCTAAGGTAACATCTGCTAAATAGGAATCAATAAAATTCTGAATCCTTTGATCAATAGGTGTCAAATGTTTTGATAGTAGACGCGTAGATTCTTTTAAGTTTTTCACCAAACCACTTGTCAACTCATGAAAATTGGGATTACAATATTTGAATTCACTTTCTTCTTTATCTTCAAATATTGGCTGCCCTAAAGTAGCTAATTGAAGATTTATGTAACGTACCGTATCTTTACGATTTCTAATTACTTGCTCCTGGCTAATCTTCTTATTTTTTTCCATCTGTACTTATTTTTGTTCCTATTTTATCTCATTACTCAACAAATTTAGGAACACATACAGTCAAAAAATATGTTATTTATCATACTTTTATAAAAGCACAAAAAAAGCTCTTAAATATTATTTAAGAGCTTTTTAAAAATGTTATTGATGGTAAATTATCCTATAATTCCATGCACAAATTTATCTATAGTTTCAACACCTTCATCTTTCAAATGATTCACAAAAGCGGACCCAATAATTGCCCCATTCATATAATCGCAAGCGGTATCAAAAGTTTTTTTACTAGAAATACCGAATCCAACAATTAATTTACTCTTTAAATTCATAGATTTAATTCTATTGAAATAATCTATCTGTCCTTGAGATATTTCTCCTTTGGCTCCTGTAATAGACGAAGAGGCAACAACATATATAAATGAATCACTCATCTCATCAATTTTAAGAATTCTTTCTTCTGACGTTTGAGGCGTTATTAAAAATACATTACTGATACCGTATTTTGCAAATAAAGCTTTGTAATGATTTTCATATTCTATCATAGGTAGATCAGGAAGAATAACCGTTTCTATACCACACTCTTGACATAATTCACAAAATTTCACTTCTCCATATTTTAGTACTTGATTCAAGTACCCCATCAATACTAAAGGAGCTTTTACAGTACCTTTAACCTCTTTTAATTGCTCAAAAATAATATCTAAATTTATTCCATTACCAAGAGCAACTGCACTACTATACTGTATAGTTTCACCATCGGCCATAGGATCAGAATAGGGTAACCCTACTTCTATAAAATCTACACCATTCGCATCTAAATCTTGAATAATTTTTTTGGTATCATTCAGTTCAGGAAAACCCGCTGAGAAAAACACAGAACACAATCTATTCTGTTTATTATTTAGTACATTATTTAATACACTCATCTTTTTACATTTTGTGTCATTTTCTAATTTGAAATGACTAATCTTTTTGAAATTTTTTGACCTTCAATATTACATACTAGCATATAAACTCCAGTTTTGACATTGCTAATATCAATTGAATTCTGTTCCGGACTCACCAATTGTTGAATAACTAGTTGTCCATATAAATTATATATTTTGATATTTGTCTCTTCAGTTAATCCACTAAATTGAACGATACCGTTTGCAGGGTTTGGATAAGGAGCAAAACCTGTATTAAAAACTTCTTCTGTAGACAAGTTTTCATAGTCGGTTACATTTTTATAATAATCCATCTTCCCATCCCCTTTTCCAATAAATACATCTTCATCACCATCACCATCAGCATCTACAAATAGTGGAGTTGGGTACAATTCGTTGAAATCTTTAAAAGGATTTAAAGCTACTTCATTTTCAAAAGAAGGAGCATTTTTAGAACCCACGTTTTTATAATATAATATTCCTTGACTGTCTGATACATTCGTATCCAACCAACCAATAAAAACATCTAAATCGCCATCTAGATCAGCATCAACAAATGTAGGACCATAGGATCTAGAACCAACATGGGTTACTGCACCAAGCGGATTCAAAACACCAACTCTTTGCTCAAAATTTGCTACTATTTTTGTTCCTGTATTTTCATAATATGCAACTCCATTAGTATACCCAATAAATAAATCTAAGTCATCATCATGATCAATATCAATAAAAAAAGGAGATGCTTTGGAACCTAAATTAATTGCTGATAATGGATTTGCATCCTCTACCTGTTCTTCAAACAAATCAGGTGCATCATTTGTGCTTACATTTTTATAAAAGATAATTTTACCTTCACCAGTTCCAATAAACAAATCATAATCATCGTCAAAATCAATATCTATTGGCACAGATGAAACTCCTGAACCTAAATCTACATTTTCTAACGGGTTATCACCTTCTATCTGTTTTTCAAAAACCAAATTTTGCGAAATTACACTACCTATCATAGAAAAAAACAACAGTAAAAAAAAGGATATTACAGTGCGTAATTCTCCAGCATCATTCTTAAATTTCATACTCTTCATCTTCAAACTACATTCTTCTATTTCAATTTCTATAATTCTATTTCAAACAAATATACTGATATTTTGAGAGGAACTAGTTAACTAAGTTTTATGCCTTTAAGTTGTCTATATACGTTTGCAAATCTTTATCTCCTCTACCGGATAAGTTCACCACTATTACCTGACCTTCTTTGATATCCATCTTATCTAAAGCAGCAAGTGCATGAGCCGTTTCTAAGGCAGGAATAATCCCTTCTACTCTAGAAAGTTCATAGGCAGCATCTAAAGCTTCTTGATCCGTGGCATTTAAAAACGTAGCTCTTTTGGATTCATATAAGTAAGCATGCAATGGTCCAACCCCAGGGTAATCTAATCCTGCTGAAATAGAATATGGTTCAATAATTTGACCAAATTCATCTTGCATTAAAATAGTTTTACTTCCGTGTATTACACCAACTTCACCTAATTGAGAAGTCGCTGCACTTTCTCCACTATTTACTCCCAAACCAGCAGCTTCTACAGCAACCAATTCCACATTTTCATTTTCTAAATAATGATAAAAAGCCCCAGCAGCGTTACTACCACCACCAACACACGCCACTACAGTATCTGGGTTTTCATTCCCTGTTTGCGCTAACAACTGTTCTTTGATCTCTTCGCTAATAACCGCTTGTAAACGAGCTACCATGTCTGGATAAGGGTGAGGACCTACAACAGATCCAATTAAGTAATAGGTTTCTTCTGGGTTCCCAATCCAATCACGAATTGCTTCATTGGTTGCATCCTTAAGAGTTTTACTTCCGCTCTTTGCTGGTACTACCGATGCTCCTAACATTTTCATACGAGCTACATTTGGCGCCTGACGTTCAATATCAACCTCTCCCATAAAAACAATGCACTCTAAATCCATTAAAGCACATACTGTAGCTGTTGCTACCCCATGTTGGCCCGCACCAGTTTCAGCAATAATTCTCTTTTTACCTAAGTGTTTCGCCAATAAAATTTGACCAATTGTATTGTTTACTTTATGCGCACCTGTATGACATAAATCTTCTCTTTTTAAATAAACAGAAGCATTGTGTTTTTTCGACAATCCTTTAGATAGGTACAATGGAGTTGGTCTACCAACATATTGATCTAAAAGGTATTTATATTCTTTTTGAAACGCATCAGAATAGATAATCTCTAAATAGTTATCTTCTAGCTCTTTGATATTTGGGAACAGTAATTCAGGTATGAATGCTCCACCGAACTGACCGTAGTACCCTTCTTTTGTTGGTTGAAATTTTGGTTCCATCTCTATACTTTTATTTATATCCTTATTAGGATTATTTTATGTTATTTAAAAACTCTTTTAGCAAATTGGCATCTTTACAAGCTGGTTCTGTTTCAAACTTACTATTCAAGTCTAATGCATACACAGGTAAGTCTGACTTTAGTATCTCCTTCACAGCAGTAACCTCGTTTAACCCAATACCTCCACTTAAAATAAAGGGCACTTTAGAATTGTATTTTTTTAAAACATTCCAATCAAAAACATATCCATTTCCACCTGGATGCTCTCCTTTTGTATCAAACAAAAAATAATCTACCACATTTTCATAAGGAGTCAACAACTCAAAGTTAAAGCTCCCTTTGATAGAAAAAACTTTAAAAACCTCAACTTGTAATTCTTTTAATTGTGCACACAATTCAGTCGATTCATTACCATGTAATTGAACAGCTTCAAGTTTATATTGTAGTATTTTATCATGTATAAACTCAAAAGAAGCATCAACAAAAACTCCTGTTTTTTTAATAGAATTTGAAATGTTTGGTATTATCCCTGTAAAATTTCTAGCTGATTTTTCAAAAAATATAAAACCCAAATAATCTGGTTGCAAAGCAGCAATTTCCAGAATATTCTCTGGGCTTCCCATTCCACAAATTTTTATTTTCATATTTTTTAATTTATTTTATTGGATAGATTGATCACTCTTTATCTCAATTGATCAATAAATTCTTTACAAGATTTCCCAGGGTCTTCTGTTTTCATAAAATTCTCACCTATTAAAAATCCTTCAAACCCATATTCTTTTAAACCAGTTATCACTCTAGGATCACTAATTCCACTTTCTGAAACTTTTATACAGGTATCTGGTATTTCAGCTGCTAGAGCAATAGAATGTTCAAGATCAACCTTAAAAGTTTTTAAATTTCTATTGTTAATCCCTATTATTTTACCATCCAAATCAGAAATTTTATCCAACTCCTCACGACCATGGACTTCATACAATACACTCAAGCCCAGGTCCTCAGCCAAATTGCCATAATTTTTTAATTCCTCAGCTGTCAAACATGCTGCAATTAGCAAAACAGCATCTGCTCCAATCGCTTTTGCTTCCACTATTTGAAAACCATCAACCACAAAATCTTTTCTCAAGATTGGTCGAACCGTATTTACTTTCCTTGCATTCATCAAATCAACCATGGTTCCACCAAAATACCTAGTATCCGTTAAAACAGATTGAGCTGCTACATTTGCATCTAAATAGCCTTGGGTTACTTCCTCTACGGTAGATTTATCATTGATAATTCCTTTTGACGGCGATTGTCTTTTGAACTCTGCAATTATTCCCGAAGATCCCTTTTCGGTTAACGAAGTAGCCAACGATAGTGGTTCTCTTTTAAACTCCGGACTTTTTACTAATTGTTGTATCGAAACTTCTTGACGAATTTTCGCTACTTCTTGCTTTTTAAAATCTACTATTTGCTGTAGTATATTATTCATTTCCATCTTTCCTCTCTATTCTACTATTAACTCTAAACACTTTTTAGCTTTCAATCCAAATAAGGAATTTTTAGCTTCTTCAAATGCCGCATTAAAACTTTTGGTATTATCTGCAATTCTCAATGCTAATGCTGCGTTTGTCAAAACAACATTATTTTGAGCATCGGTTCCCTTACCTGTTATAATTGATTCAAATATTTTTGCTGCATCTGCCACTGAGTTTCCTCCATAAATATCTGATTGCTTTAATTTTGTTTGATCAATATCTTTTGGACGGATTAATTTTTCTCCTTCTTTAGTAAAAAGCTTAAACGGTCCTGTTAAAGAAACTTCATCATAACCGTCCAAAGCATGTACGATTCCATAATTAGAATCCTCTTCTTGTAAGATATAATTATATAAACGAGCTACTTCCAAATTAAAAGTCCCTAATAATTGATTCTTTGGCGAACAAGGATTCACTAAAGGTCCTAACATATTAAAGAATGTTTTTAATCCTAATGCCTTACGGGTTGGCCCCACAGCTTTCATGGCTGGATGAAACTTTGGTGCATGTAAAAAACAAATATTTGCTTTTTCTAACTGACTTTTTAAAACCTCTTCATCATTGGTAAAAGTGTACCCAAAACTTTCTAACATATCAGAAGATCCCGATTGAGAAGAAACACTATAATTACCGTGCTTTGTCACCATTTGTCCAGTTCCAGCTACAATAAATGAAGTTAATGTTGAAATATTAAAAGTATTTTTTCCATCTCCTCCTGTTCCAACAATATCAATTGTATTGTACTCAGAGAAATCTAATTTTACAGCAAGTTCTAACAAAGCAGCTCTAAAACCAGCCAACTCATCAACTGTGATAGAACGCATCATAAATACCGTCATAAAAGATGCCAAATGCGCATCGTTATATTTTTCTGATGCAATATCAATAAGCACTTGCTTAGCTTCTTCTCTTGATAAGGTTTGATGCTCAAAAAGTTTATTTAAAATATTTTTCATTTTGTTTATCGTTTACCGCTCTATTTAGCTATTCTAAAATTGCTAGAATCTACTTTAAATTATCTATAAAATTTCTTACCATCTTTTCTCCTAATGGAGTTAAAATAGATTCTGGATGAAATTGTACTGCACTAATATTGTATTCCTTATGAGCTAAAGCCATAATTCCTCCCTCTTCATCTACAGCAGTAATTTTTAAATCCTCCGGAAAATCTTCATTTTGAGCAATCCAAGAATGATATCTAGCCGCTTCAAATTTAGTTGGTAAACCTTGAAAAATCAAAGCATCCTTATCTGTAACCGTCATTTCAGTAGCCACACCATGGTATACCCTATCCATATTGATAATGGTACCACCAAAAACTTCTGTAATTGCTTGCAACCCTAAACAAACAGCAAAAATTGGCTTTGTAGCTGCATAGGTACGAATCACATCTTTTAAAATTCCAGCTTCGTCAGGAATACCGGGTCCTGGAGACAACATAATCATATCATAGGTCCCTACATCTTCTATCGAAATCTTGTCATTTCTAAAAACATCGGGAAATACTCCAGTAATTTCTTCCACCATGTGTACCAAATTATAGGTAAAAGAATCGTAATTATCTAATATTAATATTTTCATTTTTTTAGCTTTTGGCTCTTTGCTATCCGATAAACAGACAGCTAAAAGCTAATTTATATTTTCTCTGCCAACACTAAAGCCTTCTTTAATGCAGCTAATTTATTATTCACTTCTTGTAACTCACTTTCTTCATCTGAGTTTATAACAATACCAGCACCGGCTTGAGAATACAAGACATTATTTTTACTTACAAACGAGCGAATAGCAATTGCTAAATTAACAGAACCGTCTAAACCAATAACACCTACAGCACCTCCATAAAACCCACGAGTTTGATTTTCATAGGTATCAATCAATTCCATTGCTTTGTATTTAGGAGCTCCACTTAACGTACCAGCAGGAAAAGTATCTCCTACAATTTCTATAGGATTTCCTTTGATATCTCCTTGAACTGTAGAAACCAAATGAATTACATGACTAAAATATTGTACCTCTTTAAAAACCTCAACAGAAACATGATCGGCATGTTTACTCAGATCGTTTCGTGCCAAATCAACCAACATTACATGCTCAGCAGTTTCCTTTGTATCTTCTGATAATTTTTTACCTAGCTTTATATCTTCGGTCATATCGCCTGTTCTTCTAAAAGTACCAGCAATTGGATTGATAATGGCTTTTCCCTTTCCTACTTTAATTTGTGCCTCAGGAGAAGACCCCATTAACTTAAAACTACCATAATCAAAATAAAATAAATACGGAGAAGGATTGATAGAACGTAATGCTCTATACACGTTAAATTCATCTCCTTTAAAAGATTGTTGAAATTGTCTAGATAATACAATTTGAAACACATCTCCTCTTTTGCAATGTGCCTTTCCTTTTCTTACATACTCTTTAAAATCTTCATCTGTACAATTTGATGTCTCTGTACCTTCAAAAGAAAAATCTTGAGTATTATAAGCCTTTGATCTTAGAATCGTTTCTATTTCATCCAACCTTGTCTCCTCATTCTCTTCCAGGTTTTCAATCAAAATCAATTCATCATTAAAATGATTGATTGCAATAACAAATCTAAAAAAGCTGTACTGCATTAATGGAATTGCAGAAGGAGCGTCTTTCGATTTTAATTCTATATTTTCAAAATACTGAACACCATCATAGGTAGTATACCCATATAACCCATTAAATCCTTTAATTTCAGGATCACAGTCCAAATCGATACGATCTGTATAATCTTGAAAAATGTTGTAAAAATTAGTATTTTCTAATTTCTGATTCTCCAATTCATCGCCTTTATATGACAATGACAAATGATGATCTTCCGCCTTAATCGTAACAACAGGATCTACACATAAAAAGGAAAAACTCTCTTCTTTACTATGATAATCCGAACTTTCTAAAAGCAATGTGTTTGCAAATTTATCTCTAAATTTCAAATACAATCCAACCGGAGTTACTGTATCAGCAATTAAAGTTTTTGTGATGGATTTAAATTTAATTTTCTTCATTTTTATCTTTTATAAACATCAATTTTGAAATTGAAGTATTCTATAAATATTTTCTTTATAATTATTGTTTTGGATATCTCTAAAACAAAAAAAAACTTATCGTGAGATAAGCCTTTATAAATTTATTGTACGAAATACAAAATACAGGATTCTTCTCACTTATGAATTAAGAGAGTTCCACCACCACGTATTATTTGTATTATTTATCATCTTGTAATATTGAGCAACAAATGTAACATTTTTTTTTAAATTATTAAACCTCTAAGTCAAAAATATAAAGCAAAAAAAGTCGGCTATAAAACCGACTTTTTTTATTCTAAGAAAATTACTTTCTCATTATTTTCACATTCATCTCCTCTACCTTTTTATCAGACAATGGAGAAGGACTTCCAAATAACAGATCTTCACTAGACCCTGTTTTAGGGAAAGCCATCACTTCTCTAATAGAAGCTTTCTTCTCTAAGATCATCATCAATCTATCAACACCCCAAGCGATCCCTCCATGTGGAGGCGCTCCATAATGAAACGCTTCATACATAGTTCCAACACTCTTCAGCATTCCTTCTTTATCGTACCCCATATTTTTATAGGTAGCTTCCAATATCTCTGGCTTATGTGCACGAACAGATCCTCCACCTATTTCGTATCCATTCAATATCAAATCGTATTGCTGTGCAATAATACTCCCTATCTCTTCCTCTTTACCATTCATATGCTTATCTAAATCATACATTGCTGGCATAGAGAATGGATTATGTGTAAAGGTCCAACGCCCTTCATCTGTTTTTTCAAACATTGGGAAATCTACAACCCATGCAGGTCTTAATTCTTTTGGATTGATCAACCTTAACATGGCACCTAATTCCTGACGAACGGCATCTAATGCTTTATTTGCTGTGTCATAATCCGCTGCTGAGAAAAATACAATATCTCCAACTTTAGCCTCAGTTGCTGAAATGATTCCAGAAGCAATTTCCTCGCCCAAGAATTTTATAATCGGTGATTGCAAATCATTTTCATTCACAATGATATAAGCCAAACCTCCTAAACCATGATCTTGAGCGATCGCAGTTAATTTTTCAATCTGACCTTTCGACATACGTTTAGAACCTTGCTCCTCTGCAGAAACTTTGATACATTTTACAATACCACCTTCTTCAATTGGTTTACTAAATACTTGGAAGGTTGTGTCTTTTACAATTTCAGTAATATCTTGCATCTGCAATCCAAAACGTAAATCAGGTCGATCACATCCATATTTATCCATTGCATCCTTATAGGTAATAACCTCAAAAGGCTTTAGAATCCACTTTTTACCATAGATTTTTCTAACAATTGTATTGAACATATCCGTATTCAATTCAATTATTTGCTGCATACTTGCATATGCCATTTCAATATCCAATTGCGTAAATTCTGGCTGACGATCTCCACGAGAATCTTCATCACGGAAACAACGTGCAATTTGGAAATATTTCTCAAAACCACCTACCATCAACATTTGTTTGAATTGCTGTGGCGCCTGCGGCAAGGTATAAAAAGAACCTGCTTGCTTTCTTGTTGGAACAATAAATTCTCTTGCTCCTTCATCTGTACCAGCTGTTAAAATAGGCGTTTCTATTTCTAAGAACTCTTGTTCATCCAAAATATCACGCATCAATTTTATCACTCTATGTCTATTTACAACAGCTCTTCTTACATCATCATTTCGATGATCTAAAAACTTGTATTCAAAACGAACTGCTTCATTAGAACGTGCTGCTCTTTTAATTTCAAACGGCAGAGTTCTTGACAAGTTTAATATTTCTAATTCAGATGTTTCTAATTCTATTTTTCCGGAACGCAAACCTGCATTAAAATCCTCTTCTTTTCTTCTAACAATTTTACCAGTTACTGTTATTACAGATTCAGGTTTTAATTTCACTAGCTCATCTAAATTTGGAAAAGTCTCTCTACTCAAACGAACTTGCATAATTTCATTACTTGAATCACGTAAATCAATAAACATCAATTCACCATGATCACGCACACTAGAAACCCAACCCGCAAGCGTAACTTCTTCACCAATTATCTCTTCAGACAATTCAGATGTTTTATGAGTTCTATATTCCTCTTTAATTACCAAAGGAATTTCAGGGAGTACTTCTTCTTCTTTTACTTTTCCTTCTTCTGAAACAACTGCTTTTCCTGTATTCGCTTCTTCAGCTACACTATTTACTTTTGTCTCTCCAGTACTTTGTACACCTTCTAATATTCCCTGACGGATTACTTTACCAGACGCACCTTTACCTATAATTGCAATTACTTTACCAACAAGAATACCAGCTTTCCCTTGATTCCCAGCCTTGATATCGTTGGCTACCGCCTCATTCTCAGCAATTACTTTTGCAATGGCAGCTTTAATTTGATCTTCAGAGATCGTATTATCTTTAAAATACTTTTTGTAGTCAAAACTCTCATCTGCCAACAATGATTTGATTCCATTTTGAACCAAAACAACAGTAACCTTGTTCTCTTTCAATAAAGTAAATATGTCTACCAAATCAGCTACATTGGCTATTTTAGTATACTCCTCTGGCTTGATATTATTTGATAATGTTTTTGCTACAAACGACGGATCATTTAAAACCGTATTAATTGCTACAAACACATCTGAACGTAATGAATCTGCCGTAAAGAATTTAGCATCTTGTGGCAACACACCGCCTTCAATCAAAATAGACTCAACAGCATAAGGTAATACATTTGCATCTACAGATATCCCATCAACAACGTCCTTTATAGAAACGAAAGGCAAATCAGGTTCAGAGATAAAACGGTAATCCGCCTCAAACTCTTTTTTACGCATTGTTTTAGTTTGCTTCAATTCCGCATCCCACAATACTGTAGTTTGTTCTGGGCGAAACTCTTTATGCTCTGTATAATAATTCAATTGCTTTTCAACCTCTTCTTTCAAAGAATCCACCATAAACTTAAATGAGTTTAAGTTTTTGATTTCTGTTCTAGGATTGAAATCATTGCTTCCTTTTTTTCTTAAGGAGACTGAAACATCAGATTTAAATTCTCCCTTCTCAAGATTTGCTTCTGATATCTTTAGATTTTGAACAATACGCTGTATATATTGTGCATAGGTAGATGCATCTTCTATATTACGCACACAAGGCTCTGTAACAATTTCTATCAAAGGCACACCTGCTTTATTGAAATCCACCAATGAGATCTTTTTCTCATGCATCAACTTAGCAGCATCTTCCTCTATATGCACTTGTGTCAACTCTACTGTAAACTGAGTCCCATCATTTCTATAACAAGAAACTTGACCATCTGGAATGACTGGATTATGAAATTGAGTTATTTGTATATTTTTGGGGTTATCAGGGTACTCGTAATGTTTACGATCCCAAGAGATAACCTCATTTGAAAAAGTTGAATTTACAGCTTTCCCAAAATAAACTGCCTTTGAAATTGCCTCCTTATTAACAGCCGGCAATACTCCCATTTGACCTGTACATACAGAGCAAATATTTTCATTTGGCGTTTCTATTTCTTGATTCGGACAAGAACAAAATAACTTCGTTTTGGTATTCAATCGAACATGTGTTTCTAATCCGATTACCAATTCTAAATCGTTGGCCTCAATAGCCGAGTTTAATTGCTCTAATTCCATTATAATGTATCTTTTAAGAAGTTAGCAAACTTCAATACTTGTTCTTCATTTCTTTTTGCTGCTGTAATTTGCAAGCCTGTAACAGTTCCCTGAGGCACTGTTAATGTTGGAAGCTGTCCCAAACTAAATCCTACGGTGTACTCATCTGATAAATACATTGCCAAAGGATCTTTTAAACTATCTCCAATTACAGGAGGTGCTCCCGGTGTTACAGGTGATAAAATAATATCTACTTCTTGAAAATCCTTCTCAAAGTTTTCTGAAATCTGATCTCTAAGAGCCAGTCCTTTCAAATAAATTGCATCAGAAAAACCTTGTGACAATACCTGATTCCCTCCAACAACTCTTCGTTTTGTTTCTTCTGAAAAATTCTCAGAACGCGTTATAGCATACGTATCTTTTAAGTTCTCACCCTCAATTCTGTTTCCATAATTTGTTCCGTCTAATCTAGAAAGATTTGAAGCAGTCTCAGCCATAGCCAAAGTATAATAGGTTGAAACTAAAGTATCGGATTTAAAGAAATCCAATTCTTTCACCTTGATTCCTTTTGCTTTTATTTTTTCAATAGCTGCTAAAAAATCAGATTTAACTGAAGTATCAATTGCTTCACTTTCTATAAAATTCTTGAAGTAACCTACCGTTTTTACTCCATCAATTGAAGAAATAACATTTTCAGATATTTCCTCTGACGCATAAGTAGTTTGATCTTTCCCATCCTTACCACTCATCACATTAAGGACTATTCTAATATCTTCAATAGACTTTGCAAGCGGACCAACACAATCTGTAGAAGATGCATATGCCATAATCCCATATCTTGAAATCCTACCGTAAGTTGGTTTCAAACCATAAATATTATTGTAACCAGCAGGCTGTCTAATAGAACCTCCTGTATCTCCTCCTATAGAGAATACTGTATAATCCTTTGCTACATTCACCGCAGATCCTCCACTAGAACCACCACCAACTAAGTTTGGATCTACTGCATTTTTAACAGCTCCAAAAACAGTGTTTTCAGAAGAAGAACCATGCCCAAAACTATCACAATTCTCTTTCACTAAAGGAATAGCTCCAGCATCTAGTAATTTCTGAATAGCCGTAGCCGTATACGCAGATTTGTATTTTTTCAGTAAGTCAGAACTTGCTGTGGTATAAGTCCCTTGAACCATATACACATCTTTAATTCCAAACGGAATTCCTTCTAACAATCCTATTTTTTCTCCATTAGATATCTTTGCATCTACTTTAGCCGCCGCCTTAAGCGCCGAATCTTCCAATAAAGAATTTACTGTATGATGCGTGTTTTGCTTTAATAAGTCTAATTTTTCTTGTACCAAAGCTGTACAAGTTATCTGTTTAGACACCAATTGTTGGTGTATATTTTTTATCTGAGACTCCATCTTAATCTTCAATAACTTTTGAAACAACTAAATAACCATCCTTTTCATTAGGAAAATTTTCTTTGATGATTTCTCTTTCAATTTCGCTACTTTTCACAACAACGTCCTCTCTTAAATCACTTACAGACACAGCATTATTATTGACATTATTAGCAGCATTATTATTAGTTGGATGTGCATTTCTTATCACATCAAACAATTGATTCACCGACTCGGACGGCTTTGCTCCTTTAATACTCGACAATATGTCGACTGTCATTATTTTACTCATGTCTTTTTATTTAGTTTATAAATCAAACTTTTAAGCTGGCAAAATTACGAAAGTTTTAGCGGAGTTGGAAGGTTATCTTTACGAAAATTACCTCCTCATAAATATGCTCCAAACATTCAAGCATACCTTTCGAAAATTAGAGTATTTTTGAAAAGATAAAACAACGATATCCATGTATCAAACTGCTTATGAAAAACAACTTTATGTTGTCGATTTGAAAATTAAAAAAACCAAACACGATTACAGATACACAACAAAAGATTTAATCGCTGCTATCACTGCAGTAATCTTTATTACGGTTATGGGGCCAAACATAAGCTCAAGACATGGCACAAAATCAATTATTGAAATTTTAAAAATTAGTTATTTACAGGGATGCATCTTATCATTCTGCACAGGTATCTTCATTATAGGTTTTGTAATCCTCGGCCTTAAAACTCAAAACAGAAAAAAACTAAAAAAACTTTATTTAGAAAAAAAGAGGATCATAAATCTTATGAATTCTGAAAAGAAAAACGTCTTATAACAAACTATAAAAGTCGCTATAAAACGTTTCATCCATAAAAATAAATAAACTATTTTTTACTTCAATGCTAGTTGGTATTGTAACACCGCCATTCCTTTAGCATCTTTTTGCTTCAAAGTAATTGCATCATAGATGGGCCTATACTGATAACCTAAAGTTATTTTATTTGAATGCTTCCCATTCAACATAAAATTCACTGCCAAATCATAGACGGTCATATTTTGCTCTAAGGCATCCCAATCAGAGTGCTGAATGGATATATTTGGCTGAATAATCATTTTTTGCCCCAATACTTTAGCCTCCTCAAAAGCGTAACCAAACTGCATATAAATAGAACCTCCTGTACCGATCATTGGAAATGCTACTCCAGCACCATTAAAATCATCTCCACCTCCACTTGTAACATTATTTGCCCCCATATTCCTAACATAATCTTTACCAAAACCATAATAGTAATATCCTAAATATGCGGTAATTGCGTCGTTATTAGAAAGAGGTAAATTCAAAAAAGAATCCACCGCCCAATGAATCATATCATAAAAAGTTGTGGTGATATCATTGGCGTCACCATCACTCATTGCTTTTTCTTGATATTGAAACCCTGCACCCACATTAAATACTTTTTTATTCTGCATATAGGTTCCTACTTGGTAGGCCGACTTATTTGATTCATGTTCAAAAAACTGATACTTTACATAGGACGAGGTTTTCAAACGAGGTCTATTATTTGCAAAATCAACAGCACCGCTTGGCGCATCAAGAATAACCTCAGGATTATTCAAAGTAAACCTATAATCAAACCTTCCCGCTTGACCTTTAAACCAAACTCCAAACTGACGACCTAAATCATCGTTTTTCTCAACGGTATTCAAGGTAAACAAAGGAGAATCTAATCCCATCAAAGAGCTACTTGAACGAATATTCCATCGATTCAATCCTTGCCATCCAGATTTACCAATACCAACTTCTAAGTATTTTGAAAACGAATACTCAGCATACAAATCTAAAATTCCAATTTTTAATTCCTTATTTTTTATATTGTAGTTGTTCCCTCCAATTATTGAGTACAAATAAATTTTTGGAGTAACCTGAGACGAAATCGGAATCCTCAACCTTCGAATCGAAACATCTGTGTAACTTACTGTTGGTTCGCCATTTATTTCAGACCCTTCATTTAAATCAGAATACCGCAACCAAATTTGTCCTGATAGATTCCACTTTATCACTGGCTTAAATGTTTCTTTTTTTTGGGCTGAAACAAACACAAAACTCAAAAAAAACAACATTACTACAAATCTCTGGAATCCATTTTTTATACTTCTCATAATCTCAAACTATTCTAAATTATTTGCCAAAATTAATTCGCACGTACTCATCAAAACATGACTTACATCACAAACTAACACAATTAATTGGCAGGGTACTTTTTCAAACGATTTCGTATTACAAAACTACCTTTTTTATCTTTTCCATGACAAAAACTGACCTCAAAATAAACCCTCTAATCCATTTTTTGTTTTTACTAGTTTAAATTCTTTACAAAAATCCACAACACTCAATTTAAGATGGTTTTTAAGCGATTTAAGACGATTTTGTAGTTATCAACAATTTTGAAACTTTTAAACATATCTCTTTTAAAAGTGCACTAATTCATTATATTTGTTTGGCTTGAAAAAGTTAGACAAAAAGATAATAAAATATAATATAGAAATATGAGCGAAGAAAATACAAATCAGTATTCTGCGGATAGCATCCAGGCCCTAGAGGGAATGGAGCATGTTAGAATGCGTCCTTCCATGTATATTGGAGATGTAGGTGTACGTGGTCTTCACCACTTGGTATATGAAGTAATTGACAACTCTATTGATGAAGCCTTAGCAGGTCACTGTAACAATATTGATGTTTATATTAACGAGGATAATTCTATTACCGTAAAAGATGATGGTCGTGGAATTCCAGTCGGACTTCATAAAAAAGAAGGAGTATCTGCACTTGAAGTTGTAATGACTAAAATTGGTGCTGGTGGAAAATTCGACAAAGACTCATATAAAGTATCTGGTGGACTGCACGGTGTTGGTGTATCTTGTGTGAATGCATTATCTGATCACCTAAAAGCTACAGTTTTTAGAGAAGGTAAAATTTGGGAACAAGAATACGAAAGAGGTAAAGCCTCATACCCTGTAAAGCAAATTGGAGACACAGACAAAAGGGGTACTGAAGTTACTTTTACACCAGACAAAACAATCTTCCAACAGACTACAGAATACAACTACGACACTCTGGCTGCCCGTCTAAGAGAATTAGCCTACCTGAATAAAGGTATCACCATCCATCTTACAGACAAGCGTCACCAAGACGACGAGGGAAATGACATCAAAGAAACTTTCCATAGTACAGAGGGACTTAGTGAATTTGTTGGGTACTTAGATAGTACAAGAGAACAACTTACCGCTGGAGTTATCTCAATGGAAGGAGAAAAGAATGGAATTCCTGTAGAAGTTGCTATGGTTTACAATACCTCATATGCAGAAAACTTACATTCTTATGTTAATAATATCAACACACATGAGGGAGGGACTCACTTATCAGGTTTCCGTAGAGGACTTACAGGTACCTTAAAAAAGTATGCTGACAACTCAGGATTATTAAAAAACTTAAAATTTGATATTGCTGGAGATGATTTCCGTGAGGGATTAACAGCTATTATTTCGGTTAAAGTAGCAGAACCTCAATTTGAAGGTCAAACCAAAACAAAACTAGGAAACAGAGAAGTTTCAGCTGCCGTATCACAAGCAGTTTCTGAAATGCTTACAGACTACCTAGAAGAAAACCCTAACGACGCTAAAACTATTATTCAAAAAGTAATTTTAGCCGCTCAAGCACGTCATGCCGCTCGAAAAGCAAGAGAGATGGTTCAGCGTAAAACAGTAATGTCTATTGGTGGCTTACCTGGAAAATTATCTGACTGCTCTGAAACTGACCCTGAAGCTTGTGAAATATTCTTGGTTGAGGGAGATTCTGCCGGTGGAACTGCTAAACAAGGACGTGATAGAAACTTTCAAGCAATTTTACCATTGCGTGGAAAGATCTTGAACGTTGAAAAAGCAATGGTTCACAAGGTTTTTGAAAATGAAGAAATCAAAAACATGTTTACCGCATTAGGAGTAACGATTGGTACAGAAGAAGATAGTAAAGCATTAAACTTAACAAAGCTTAGATACCATAAAGTGGTTATCATGTGTGATGCCGATGTTGATGGTAGTCATATTGCTACACTAATCTTAACTTTCTTCTTTAGATTTATGAGGGAAATGGTTGAACAAGGTTATGTATACATTGCAACACCGCCGTTATACCTTGTTAAAAAAGGACAAAAAAGAGAATACGCTTGGGATGATGACCAACGTGATTTGATTGTTCAAAAAATGGGAGGAAGCGCAACAATCCAAAGATATAAAGGTCTTGGAGAGATGAATGCAGAACAACTATGGGACACTACAATGAATCCTGAATTTAGAACATTAAGACAAGTAGTTATTGATAACGACGTGGAAGCAGACAGAGTTTTCTCTATGTTAATGGGAGATGAAGTTCCACCTCGTAGAGATTTTATTGAAAGAAACTCTAAATACGCTAATATTGACGCATAGGAGATAACTTCTATCAATTATATAAACGAACACAGTCATTTTTTGACTGTGTTTTTTTATACTTAAAACTGAAGAATCCAATTCTCAATTTCTTCACCGTACAAGATCAATTCAACTAAGTTCAATAGCGCGAAACAAATTTATAATTACTGACAAATATCATTGGAGACAAAAAAGACATAAAACCAATAAAAACGGTACATACAGAACTATTTCGATTTCGAAAAAACTCATAAATTCTATTCAAAAAATCAAGATTAATTCATCTTTAATTACTAAATTTACGACAGACGAAAGAATAGAATATTAATATTAAAACATAAAAAATGAAAGTTACTGTTGTTGGAGCAGGTGCGGTAGGTGCAAGTTGTGCTGAGTACATTGCTATTAAAAATTTTGCAAGTGAAGTAGTTATTGTAGATATTAAAGAAAATTACGCAGAAGGAAAAGCAATGGACCTTATGCAAACAGCCTCTTTAAATGGTTTTGATACAAAAATTACTGGTAGTACAAATGATTACGCGAAAACAGCAGGAAGCTCAATTGCTGTAATCACCAGTGGAATTCCTCGTAAACCAGGAATGACAAGAGAAGAATTGATTGGTATCAATGCGGGAATTGTTAAAACTGTTTCTGAAAACATCATCAAACATTCACCTAATGCCATTATCATCGTAGTTAGTAACCCAATGGATACGATGACATATTTAGCACACAAAGCTACCGGACTACCGAAAAACCAAATTATTGGAATGGGTGGTGCTTTAGATAGCGCCAGATTCAAATACAGACTAAGTGAAGCTTTAGAAGCCCCTGCATCTGATATTGATGGAATGGTTATTGGTGGTCATAGTGACACTGGAATGATTCCATTAACAAGACTGGCTACAAGAAATTCCGTTCCCGTTAGTGCGTTTATTTCTGAAGAGCGATTGGAAGAAGTAGCCAAAGCTACCATGGTAGGTGGAGCAACTTTAACAGGAATGCTAGGAACTTCTGCTTGGTACGCTCCAGGAGCCGCTGTATCCGCAATGGTTCAAGCGATTGCATGTGACACTAAAAAAATATTCCCTTGCTCAACATACCTTGAAGGTGAGTATGGTTTAAACGACCTTTGCATAGGTGTACCTGTAGTATTAGGAAAAAACGGAATCGAAAAAATAGTAGAAATTGAACTAAGTGATGCCGAAAAAGAAAAACTTGCAAACAGTGCAGCAGCAGTAAAAAAGACAAATTCTTTACTAGAAGTATAAAAACTTCTATTTTTCATAAAAAAAGGAGATTGATTTTCAATCTCCTTTTTTTATTCAAGAAAAACCAATCAAATCTTTTATTCTTTTTTCCTTATTGTAGTAATTAGCCTGTGCTTCTTTCAAACCAACCAACCTAAACCGCAACCTATCTCCTGGTTTTAACTGAGCAAGCAAAGGAATATCTGACTTGATTATATTAGCTACCCTAGGATATCCTCCTGTAGTTTGTGCGTCTGCCAACAATACAATTGGCACTCCTTCTGGAGGCAACTGAATTGTTCCATTCACAACACCCGACGAAAGCATTTCTCTAGCGTCTAAAGCAACTTTATTTCCATTTAAGCGATACCCCATACGGTTGCTACTATTCTCAATTCTAAATTCGTCTGTAAAAAAATTAGAATCCTTCCCGTACTTCATTGCATCAAATTCAGGCCCCGCTATAACTCGAATAGAAGTTACCGAATAGGTTTTTACATAATACTCTTTTGGTATTTTTATCAAACTTAAAGATTTTCTCAATCCAATTGGTATTCGATCGCCAGCACACAAAGCCCTACCTTTAGCACCTCCCAATTTAGCATAAACATATGTAGACCTACTTTTCAATTGTGGATCCACCTCAAAACCTCCGTTGACGGCTACGTAACACCTAAAACCATCAATCAACTTTCCAAAAGACAATATATCACCTTTAACAATTTGAATGGTTTCGTACCTACGAATCAAAACTCCATTTAATTTTGCTTCTAAATCAGCTCCTGTTATTCCAATTTCTGTTGCCTCAGAAAAAATGATCTTAGGTCCTGTCATGGCAATCTCCAAAACAGCCTCTTGATTTTTATTCCCCACCAAAAAATTCGCCATTCGATAAGAATCCATATCCATGACACCCGAAACGGGCATTCCAAATTCTTGAAAATATTTCCTTCCTGAATCTTGAATTAACGTGTGAAAACCAGGTTTTATAATCTCAATCATTTTGAATAGGCATTAAATTCTTCTAAAGAAATCTCCTTAAACCTAACATAATCCCCTTGCATCACAGGAAAAACTTTTTCACTCGACAAATCAAATAGCTGAAAAGGTGTTTTCCCTAACAACTGCCAACCACCCGGGCTATCTACAGAATAAACTCCAGTTTGACTCCCGGCAATTCCAACAGAACCTCTTTCTATCTGTATACGTGGCGACTTTTTTCTAGGACAAAACAAGCGAGGATCCATCCCCCCCAAATACAAGAACCCAGGTGTAAACCCTAGCATATAAACCAAATAATCTGTTGAAGTATGTAATCTTATGATCTCAGCTCTACTTAGACCAGTGTACTCTATCAAATACTCCATATCCAAAGCAAAGCCATCATGATAGCAAACTGGAATTTCAACTACCCTCGGCTGCAGTTCATCCATACCTGAATAACTCAAAGAATAAAGAACATTTTCAAGCTTTTCTCTAGTAATGAGTAAAAAATCGTATTGAATAGTTATGGTAGTATAAGCCGGTATAATTCCTATAATACCTTTTACATTTTGATGTTTCAGCGCTCTAACAAAACGTACTATTTCTATGTGGACACTTTCAGAAACTTGCTCTCCATATGTCAACAAAACAGCAGAATCTCCGAAATCTTTTAATAAAAAACTCATTAAAACTTCTTTACATCTATCCCTTCTAATTCAAACTTTGCACGAATTGACTTTACAAGATCTAATGCCCTTGGAGTATCTCCATGCACGCAAATACTTTTTCCTTCAACGTTTAAAGATACGTTCTCATTTGTCATCACTTCACCATGCGTAACGAATTTTAAACATCTCGTTGCAACATCACTTGAATTTTTAATTACAGCACCAGACTCCTTTCTTGAAACTAACTTCCCTTGATTTGTATACGCCCTATCAGCAAACAACTCTGCCACAAATTGCAACCCCATATCTTTAGACATTTTTTCCATCACAGAGCCAGCCATACCAAGCAAAATTAATCCCGTATCAAATTCCTTAATTACCTCAATAATCATTCTGGTCAACTCCATATCCTCTGCAGCTGCATTATACAGAGCACCATGTGGCTTTACATGGCGTAACACCCCTCCTCTAAGATTCGTCATCTGCAAAAGAACCCCTATTTGAAAACGAAGACATGCTTTCAATTCCTCCTCAGACAGATGCATATATTCTCTTCCGAAATTATCTAAATCTGGAAATGAGGGATGTGCCCCAATATTTACATCATGTTTTATCGCTAAATCAATTGCATTTTGTATCGTTAATGGATCTCCTCCATGCAATCCACAAGCAATATTACAAGAACTTATGTATGGAATAATAGCAGCATCATCTCCAACTTTTTTTTTAAAATATGACTCTCCTAAATCACAATTTAAATCTATAGAAAACTTCATTACAACTATTTAATATCCAAAACATAAGGCATCGCCATTTGAACTCCTTTTTTATCTTTTAGATTATTTAACTGTTGAAATAAAGTAAAATTCGACTCACCAACCCATTCTTTCAATAGATTTTCTTTTAGATTCATAAAAGGCATATTTCTAAAAGACTCTCTAATATCTTTTTCGTAATCTGGATAATTCTCAATTTCGTAAGCATCTATCTCAGCAATTGACGCCGCAGAAAGAATAGCGCGATCTAACCCACCAACAGCATCTATCAATCCATTTTTCTCAGCTTGCTTTCCTGACCACACTCTACCTTGAGCCAAAGCATGTACCTCATCATAGGTCATTCCTCTACCTTCCGCTACTTTAGCCACAAAGGTCTTATAAATATAGTCCACTCCTTCTTTGGTAACTTCATAAAATTCTGAATCCATCTTGGAGAAAGGACTATAATTTGGACTTTTATTTGTACTTACTCGCTCTGAATGAATTCCAATACTTGAGGTAAACTCACTCGCATTTGGCATTATCCCAAAAACACCTATAGAACCCGTAATCGTTGTTGATTCAGCAAATATCCTATCAGCGTTACAAGAAATATAATATCCACCTGATGCAGCATAATTCCCCATAGAAACTACCAAAGGTTTCTTTTCCTTAGCTTTTTCTAAAGCCCTCCAGATAAGATCAGAAGCCAAGGCACTTCCTCCTGGAGAATTCACTCTCAAAACAATTGCCTTTACCGACTCTTTTTTAGCAGCTCTATTTATGGCTTTCACCATCATTTGTTGCCCTATTTTCTCTTCATCTCCTTGTCCATAAATAATATCTCCTTGCGCATAAATAACAGCAATTTTTGCTCCTTTATCCACCTCCTCAAAATCAAAAACGACATTAGATTGAATATAATCCATTAAACTAGTGGATTGGTATTTTTCCAAACCGAGCTGATTTCTAAGTCTATCTTTGTATTCATCTTGATAAACAACTCCATCAACTAATGAATTCTCTTTAGATAAGACTGCTGTACGACCTAAAAGTCCATCTGCTATTTGATTTATTTCATCAACCGAAATATCCCTTGAAATTGAAATAGCATCAACCATATCAAACCAAAGTGAATTCAATAATCCTTTCATCTGGGTCTTATTTGACTCACTCATTTTATTAGCTATAAAGGGCTCCACGGCACTTTTATATTTCCCATGACGAATCACTTCCATTTTTACTCCATACTTGTCCTGAAAATCTTTAAAAAAAAGTAATTCCGCCGAAAGTCCTTTTAAATCAACCTGGCCAACCGGACTTACAAATACAGAATCTGCTACAGAACTAAAAAAATACTCCTTCTGCCCATAGGTATCGGCGTAAGCAAAAACAGGTTTTCCTGATAATTTAAATTCACCAACAGCCTTTCTTAGGGCACTTAACTGAGAAACACCACCATTTAGCGCTCCTTCAATACTAATGGCTTTAATTCTATTATCTGTTTTGGCTCTTTCAATTGCAGAAATAATTTCATTCAAGCCTAGTTGTTGAGGAGGTAATCCTAATAATTGAGAAAACGGATCAGCTTCAACTGGAGCATAATCTTTGATTGGAACATTTAATTGAAGCTTTAGTACACTTTCATTTTTAACTTCGTAAGTATCATCACTACCTACTACAACACCAATAACAACAACAATTACAATCAACCAAAAGAAAGCTAAAAGCACTCCAATAGCAGAAGAAATTATATTTTTCAGAAAATTCATTTTGTATTTTTTTAAAACAAATATAAACTATTCTAAATTCTTTCGTTTCTTTGTATCAGTAAAATATAGATCACTTCTACCCTACAGCTTTATAATCTATTCAATAATTGAAAAAAAATTATGAGCAAATTTCACACTTCTTACCTATCGTTAGGAAGCAACCTAAGTAACAAACATCTGAACCTAAAAAATGCGGTAAGTGCTATTAATAACACGATCGCAAAAGTTACCGACATTTCAGAAATATACGAAACCCCTTCATGGGGATTTGAGGGTGAGAATTTTTATAATATCTGCATCAAGATCACAACCTCTTTGACTCCTGAAGTATTGTTAACGCAACTTTTAGCCCTAGAAAAAAAACTTGGTAGAAAAGAAAAGCAAGGTCTAAAATATGAAGATAGGCCTATCGATATCGATATCCTGTTGTATGAACAAAAAAAAATAGATACAGCGTTTCTACAAATACCTCACCCTAGGGCTTTGGACAGAAATTTTGTACTTGTGCCTTTATTGGATATTTACAACGAAGAACACTTTCCTTTCACAAAAGATTCTTTGAATAAAAACATTGATAATTGCACAGATGAAAGTCCTATTACGAAGACAGGTTTACAACTAGATCTCACAACTGTTTGAGAATAAAAAAAGCCTGATATAATAAAGCCTTATGAAACTCGTTTTATTTTAACGGTTTCATATTACCAATAAAAATAAATAATTATTTTTGTTAAAAATTTCTAAAAAAACAACCTAATATAATTAAGCATGTCTCTAAGAAAAAAAACCTTACTACTATTGGTTTTCACTTGCATAAGTAATTTCACTTTTGCTCAAAAAGAAAAAGAAGACTCTCACACAAAAGAAAGAGCAAAAGAAGCCAAAGACACCTACAATACATGGTCTTTAGGTCTTGGTTTAAGTAGTCTTAAAACTTCTGGGGATTTAAGCTCTTATGGAGATAACGGAAGTACAAATTTAGGTTTCTACATTTACGGAGATAAAATGTTCAATCCAATTTTAGGTATGGAGCTTAAACTTGACTATAGCAGTCTAGGTGCAGCAGGTAAAGGTTTCACTGGAACACACTCCATCCAAGGAATTGATGAGTCTATATATGGGAATCAACTATTAACAATGGATGGTTCTAGATTCGGTTTTGAAATAAACGGTATCCTTAACTTTAACAATCTTTGGAAATTAAATAGCAAGCACTGGAGTTGGTCTTTGGTTGCTGGACTTGGTACTAACTATTACTCTACTAAATTATATGACGAATCAAACACAGAAATATTATCATATGATGATTCTAGCTCGTTGTTTTTTGATGCTGGTCTAGATTTAAAATATAGAATCAACAAAAGATTTGACATCGCGTTGAGACCAAGCATGAACTTAGTTTATGCTGATAATTTTGATGCTGCTGTCTCTTCTAAAAACAACTATGAGACTTATCTATCAACTCACCTTGGAGTTGTTTACAAATTTGGAAAAGAGAAAAGACATGCTATCTGGGCGAACAATGAAGATATTGGAGACGAAAGATTCCAAGTTGTAGATACTGATGAAGATGGGGTTATTGATGAAGTGGATAAGGAACCAGATACTCCGAGTGAAGCAATGGTATACGGAAGTGGTATTTCTATCGATAGCGATATGGATGGTGTGCCTGACCACCTAGACAAATGTCCTTTCTTAAAAGGTATTGAAGCTAATGACGGTTGTCCGGAAGATAGAGACGGTGATGGAGTCTATGATTTTGATGATGTTTGTCCAGATGTAAAAGGAGTAGCGGATAACTTAGGATGTCCTCGTGAAAATTCAGCTGATGATATCACAAATAGAATATTTTTACTCGCAAAAAGCATCTACTTTAAAACCAATAGCGATCAAATTATTGGAGATTCATATACAATACTGAATGAGATTGCAAACATTATGATGCAATACCCAAATACCCAGTTTGCAATTGACGGTCATTCTGACAACACTGGTGAGGCTAGTTACAATCTATATCTTTCTAAGAAAAGAGCTAGTAGTGTTCAAAAATACCTTACTGAAAAGGGAGTAAACGAGTCTAGATTATATGCTGATGGATTTGGAATAGAGCAACCGGCTCATAGTAATAAAACCTCTGACGGAAGAAAAAGAAACCGACGAGTTGAAATTAATTACATCCAACCAGACTCTGAAAGAGGAAAAGAAATCTATGAAGAAGGAATCAACCCAACTGAATCTTTAAATGTTATTCAACCAAATATTGCTGGTGACTTTCAAGACTCAGACGGAGACGGTGTTGCAGACATCTTAGACCAAGAACTAAACACACCGATGGGTGCAATGGTTTATGGTAACGGAATCGCTATTGACACAGACAAAGACGGAATTCCTGATTATATGGATGAGTGTCCGCTTATATTCGGACCTGAAGATAATAATGGTTGTCCAACTGACTACACAGGTCTTGAATCAAATGAAGCTGGAGAATTCACGATCAAAGACACTGATCAAGATGGTGTAATGGACGCTTTAGACATAGACAACAACACTCCTTTGGGTGCTAAAGTTTATGGAAATGGAGTGGCAATTGACACTGACAACGATGGAATTATTGATCTATACGACAACTGTCCTTTAAAACAAGGAACACAAGAGAATGAAGGTTGCCCTGAAAATATTGCTGTTGCCTCTAATGCAGGAAAAATCAGCATTAATGATTCTGATGGTGATGGAGTTATTGATTCTTTAGACAAAGAGCCAAATACACCAATGGACGCAAGAGTTTACGGAAATGGTGTTGCAGTTGATACTGATGGAGACACGATACCTGACTATAAAGATACTTGTCCGTTAAAGTATGGTACTGCAGAAAATGAAGGATGTCCTTTACCTCCAGATAGCGATGGTGATGGAGTCCCTAATGAATTTGACAAGGAACCAAATACACCTTTTGGAGTTAAAGTATACGGTAACGGAGTTGCTATGGATACAGACAATGACGGAACACCAGACCATGAAGATGCTTGTCCTTTAAAACCAGGATCTATTGTGGATGCAGGTTGTCCAAAAATCACTGAAAACGTTTCTAGCAACGGAGCAACAATTGAATTAACTGATACGGACATGGATGGTGTAATGGATCAATTTGATGCTGAACCAAACACACCACAAGGTGCAAAAGTTTACGGAAATGGAGTTGCGGTTGACTCTGATAACGATGGAATCCCAGATCATGAAGATAATTGTCCAAATATCTCAGGAACTGCAGACTTAAATGGATGTGCCCCTGAAGAGAAAAAGTCAAACATCAATTTAGGAGCTGGAATTGCAGTTAACGGTGCTAATTCAAACCAACCAACTGTAGAGATGAAAGATTCTGACAAAGATGGTGTAATGGATCAATTTGATGCAGAACCAAACACACCACGTGGTGCCAAAGTTTACGGTAATGGAGTTGCAATTGATACGGATGGAGATGGAATACCTGATCATGACGACAAGTGTCCTTTGACAAACGGAACAAAAGACCTAGAAGGTTGTAAGGAAACAGAATCAAAAGCTGCTATTGTTACGCCTCAACAACTCGAATTAAAAGACACTGATAAAGACGGAGTAATTGATCAATTCGATAAAGACCCTAACACTCCAGCTGGTGCTTTAGTTTATGGAAATGGGATTCCTATTGATAGTGATAGGGATGGATTACCTGATTACAAAGACAAATGTCCGTTAAAAGCAGGACCTGTTGAAAACGAAGGTTGCCCTAAAACAGCGAAAGAATTTGACTGGGCTGATGATGATGGAGATGGTGTTGTAAATGAGTTTGACAAAGAGCCAAACACTCCAGAAAATGCAAGAGTTTATGGAAATGGAGTTGCTGTTGACTCAGATTATGATGATGTACCAGATCATATAGATGACTGTCCATTCAAAGCAGGCTCTGTTGAAAACAAAGGTTGTCCAGAAATTGAAGGAGCTGTAGAGGCAAATATTCAAGACACTGATAAAGATGGTGTAATTGATTTATATGACGAAGAACCAGACACTCCTTATGGTGTGAAAGTTTACTCTAATGGTGTTTCTTTAGATTCTGATAAAGATGAAGTTCCTGATTACAAAGACAGATGTCCGAAAATAAAAGGACTTGCAGAAAACGAAGGATGCCCAGCAACAGAAGACCTAGATGGAGATGGTGTTGCAGATGCAGATGACTTATGTCCAGATGTACCAGGTACTGCAGAGAACAAAGGATGTCCAAACAAGAACTTTGATAAAAGTGTGTACTTAAAAATCGAAGCATTATCTCAAAAAATTAAATTTGAGAGAACTAAAAACACCCTTTCAAACGAAACGATGGATATTTTAGATGATATTTTAAAAATCATGCAAGAATACCCTGCAACAAAATTTGAAATAGCTTCTCATACTGATGACAAACACAATGAAAAGTATAGTCTGTTTTTATCTAAACGTAGAGCAAATGCTATTTTAAAATATTTGGTTGATGGTGGCATCAATGAAGATCGATTGACTTCAGAGGGGTATGGAGATACACAACCTAAATACTCAAACTCAGGAGATATTGCTACGAGTGAATTAAACAATAGAATTGAATTTAATTTTCAGAATTAATTTCATTCAACATCATAAAAAAAGGGTCGATTAATATCGACCCTTTTTTTTATAATAAATGCATTTACTATTTTTTCTTCAACTCTAATTTCTCTTCAAAATAATCACAGAAGTCACGCATTGTTGCTCCCATTTTTTCGTCATTCGTAGCTCTTTCAAAAGTATGACTCATAGACACCAATGTTTGATGAAAAAATTGTTTCATTTCATCAACCGGCATGTCCTTTGTCCAAAGATCAATACGCAAGGTATCCTTTTTAATAGGATCCCAAATTGACATCATAATTGCCTTAGACTCTTCAGCAGTTACTCCTCCATCTTCTGCATTCCAATTTATTTTTTCGGGAACTTTATTTTCATCAAGTCCTATTTCAAATTCTATTTTTGATTTATGTACAACAGCCATAATTTTCTAATTTATTTTAACGTCGCAAATATACATCAAAAGAATAAGAACCCTAAACAGTTTAATTAGTTCAAATTCCGAATTGATCACAGAAACAAAATTCAATTTAAAAATCTTACTTCATCGGAAATAATTATATTTGCCATTATCAAAAAACGGTTTATGACAGCAAAAGAAATAAGTAAAGGAATCATCTTTAAATATGGACTTTTACTTGGATTAGTCTCTATAGCAATGAGTGTAGTGCTTTATTCTCAAAATAAACATTTAGAACAAAACCAAACGGTAGGAATTATTAGCATTTTATTTATTTTAATTGCAATAATTTTAGGAATAAAAACTTTTGCCAAAACTCAAACAATGAGCTTCGGAGAAGGTCTTAAAATAGGAATTGGAATTGCAGTGGTTGGAGCGTTAATGATAACCGCCTATAATTATATATTTACAACTTATATAGAACCAGACTTTATTAATCAACTAGGAGAAGTCCAAAGAGAGGCTATGGAGAATTCTAGTGATTTAACAAAAGAGCAAATTGATGCTAGAATTGAAAAACTCCAAGAAGGAGCTAACTCATTTATCACACCTGCAATTGGTATTGTATTTACTGCTTTTCTTGGATTTGTTTTCTCTGCAATCACCACTGTTGTTTTTATAAAAATTAACGAATCCAAACAAGTTTCCTAAATGCAAATTTCATTAGTTATCCCGCTTCTAAATGAAGAAGAATCTTTAAGAGAATTACACGACTGGATTGTAAGCGTAATGCAAGAAAATGACTTCAGTTATGAAATTTTATTTATCGATGATGGAAGTACGGACAACTCTTGGAAGCTTATTGAAACACTTCAAAAAGAAAACCCACATGTACAGGGACTTCGTTTTTCTAAAAACTTTGGAAAATCTCAAGCACTGAATGCTGGATTCAAAAAAGTAAACGGTGATGTGATAATCACTATGGATGCCGACCTACAAGACGCTCCAGACGAAATTCCGGCTCTTTATAAAAAGATCACTTCAGGAAATTATGATCTTGTTAGTGGATGGAAGAAAAAAAGATATGATTCTAAAATAAAGAAAAATCTTCCTTCCAAATTATTTAATTGGGCAGCTAGAAAAACGTCAGGTATTCAGCTTAATGATTTTAATTGTGGATTGAAGGCCTACAACAAAAAGGTTGTAAAATCTATTGATGTGCAGGGTGAAATGCATCGATATATTCCTGTTCTTGCAAAGAATGCAGGTTTCATTAAAATCGGGGAACAAGTTGTAAAACACCAAGCGAGAAAATACGGAGAGACTAAATTTGGAATGGAACGCTTTGTTAATGGATTTTTAGATCTGTTAACAATTTGGTTTGTAAGTAAATTTGGAAAGAGACCCATGCATTTGTTTGGTCTTTTAGGTACTTTTATGTTTGTTATTGGTTTTATCGCAGCATTTTATATCGGTTGTAGTAAATTATTAAGTGTGTTTGTATACAACCAACCTTCACCATTGGTTACGGATAGTCCATGGTTTTATATCTCACTAGCCACAATGATATTAGGAACGCAACTTTTCCTGGCAGGATTTATTGGAGAACTAATTTTAAGGTCGAAAAAAAATATAGCGAATTATCAAATTTCTGAAGAAATATAAAAGAAACCGTTTTAGTAACTTTAAACAGTTAATAACAATCAATTTGGATAAAAAATTAAATTTGTAAAAAAATATACCTAATGAGCACTCAAAACATCATCGAAGAAGCTAAAAAATGGCTTGCAACAACTTTTGACAATGAAACACAAAAGGAAGTTCAAAATTTAATTGATTCAGATACTGATCTGTTAGCAGATAGTTTTTACAAAAATTTGGAATTTGGTACAGGAGGTATGAGAGGCTTGATGGGACCTGGAACCAATCGTATTAACAAATATACCTTAGGTAAAGCAACCCAGGGACTTGCTAATTATATTTTACAGAAAAACGACGCAAAAGATGCTAGTGTTGTTATTGCTTATGACTGCAGACACAATAGTGATACACTTGCAAAAACAGTTGCTGATGTATTAACTGCTAACGGAATAAAAGTTTTCCTTTTTGAAGCATTGCGTACCACTCCAGAGCTTTCTTTTGCAGTTAACTATTTAAAATGCACTGCAGGAATCGTTTTAACCGCATCTCATAACCCACCAGAATACAATGGATACAAGGTTTATTGGACGGATGGAGGACAAATTGTACCACCGAATGATGTTGCTATTATTAATGAGGTTAATAAATTAGAATTTTCTGAAATTAAATTTGACGCAAATGAAAACCTGCTAGAATATATTGGAGAAGATGTGGACAATGCTTTTACAGATGCCTCTGTAAAAAATGGTTGCTTAGAACTTACAAATCGTGATGATTTAAATATTGTATTTACTTCTTTACATGGTACTTCAATCACTGCAATGCCACAAACATTGAAAAAGGCAGGATATAAAAATGTCCATATTGTTGAAGAACAAAGTACTCCTGACGGAAATTTCCCAACAGTAGACTCACCAAATCCTGAGGAGCCAGCTGCTTTGAAAATGGCTCTAGAATTAGCAGATAAAGTTGATGCTGATATTGTCATAGGAACAGATCCAGATAGTGACCGTGTTGGTATTGCCGTTAGAGATTTAGATGGAGACATGAAATTACTGAATGGTAACCAAACCATGGTTGTAATGACTGATTTCTTAATGAAAAAATGGCAAAAAGAAGGAAAACTTAATGGTAAACAATTTGTAGGAACTACTATAGTTTCAACAGATATGGTTGGAGATATAGCAGCATCATACGACGTTGAAACTAAAATATGTTTGACTGGTTTTAAATGGATTGCTAAAATGATTGTTGACTTCCCAGAACTTAACTTTATTGGAGGTGGTGAAGAAAGCTTCGGGTATATGGTTGGCGACTTTGTTAGAGATAAGGACGCGATTACCTCTGCTTTATTAGCTTGTGAAATTGCAACTTATGCCAAAGCACAAGGAAGCTCTTTTTACAACGAATTGTTACAATTATATGTAAACCACAGTTTTTATAAAGAGCACTTAATCTCAATCACTAAAAAAGGTATGGATGGAGCCGCTCAAATCTCACAAATGATGGTTGACATGAGAGCCAATGCTCCTAAAGAAATTGACGGAGAGAAAGTAGAATTCGTTTACGATTATGACTCTTCAGTTAGAAAAAACTTATTGACTGGAGAAGAAAGTGTTATCGACATGCCTAAATCTAATGTTCTTATTTTTTACACTGAAAACGGAACAAGAGTTGCTGCAAGACCAAGTGGAACAGAACCTAAAATTAAATTCTACTTTAGCGTAAACACAAAATGTGCTTCAATTGAAAAAGCAACGGAGACAGAAAACGAATTGGATGCTAAAATCCAAAGAATTATAAAAGGATTGAACTTGTAATAAATCCTTCTAAAAACGAAAAAAGCCAATTGATATTTCAATTGGCTTTTTTAGTTATCTCTGATTTTAACAAAATTCAATTTGATTAATTACCACGTTATCTTCTATGTCATTCCTTCTAAAAACTAAAGAGATAATCATTTTTAACCTATTGTATAAATGGAAATACATTATTGTAAACATTAAAGCATTTTTTTTTAGAAAAAAAATTTAGTTCTTTAACTCAATTTAAGAATTCAATATTTTCTTATAAAGATTCATATACCTTTCAATAAAATTTTCTTTATCCCAATACTCTTGAAACACCGTCATCAATTCATATTTATCTTTCAATTGAAAGATTAAATTAATTCTTTCTACCCAATCCTCTAATACAAAGTTATCAATTACAAAATCCGGTAATTTCTCTTCTACAAAATCAGCTATTTCCCCTGTTTTATAAGTTAAAAAAGGAATTTCTTGAGCTAAATATTCTAACAAAACCAATGGTCCTGATTCAGATATAGACGTACAAACCGCTAAATCATATTTATATAAATCATTTTGTACATTTTTATGATCAAAAATAAAATTTATTTTCTGACTACTATAATTTTCCTGTATATCTCTCTTTAAAGACTTGAAATAATCACTCCCCTCATCTTTACAACAATATATCGTTAAATCCATACCTAGGTTACTAGCTAGTTTTATTGCAAATATATGGTGTTTAACTTCTTTCAAGTTCCCTACAAATACAATACCTTTCTTCCTATTAAGAGTCTCTTTTTTAATTATATCATATTTAAAAACTATGTTACTTATTAACAAAGCTTTTTCTGACTCCATTCTCATTTTTGAAATCGCCCAATCAACTAATAATTTTGAAACACCTATATATAGGTCCGGTTTAAATAACTTATAAAAAAGTGCGACTTTTTGATTTACCTCTATTTTACCATAATGATCATGAAAAATAATAGGCTTTCGTCCTCCATTTAGCAAAAAAGCTTTTTGTACAAAACGATAAGGTGCTCTCATATGTACATGTACAACCGAACCACCATTTACGTGTTTTACGAATTCTTTATACTTTTTAAATTTACTCTTATTCTGTAATCGAATTACTTCTATTTCATCATCCAATAAATCGAATAATTCACCTTGATCTTTTAAAACAATAAGTTTTACAGAATTTCCATTCCTATGAAGTAAATTTGTTATGTTTACACAAACTCTTTCAGCTCCTCCTACACCTAATTGATCAATTACTTGTATTATTTCCATACTTACCTTCCGTATTAATCCAAACCAAGTTCTTCTCCTTTTTTAATCATAAATTCAAAACAAGCATCATATTCATTTGGAATTTCACCATCTAAAATAGCTTCTTTGATAGCATCCTTTATCTGACCGATTTCTCTACAAGGCTTTAAGTTAAAAGTTTCCATGATCAGCTCACCCGAAATTGGTGGTTGAAAATCTCTAACTCTATCCCTCTCTTCTACCTCTTTTACCTTATCCCTTACAAGTTTAAAATTGTTGTGATATCTTTTAAATTTAACAGGGTTTTTCGTTGTAATATCAGCCTCACATAAGGTCATTAAACTATCCAAATCTTCTCCAGTATCAAATATCAGCCTTCTTACCGCAGAATCAGTTACATCCGTTGCTAGTACAATAGGACGAGAACTTAAAAGAACCATCTTTTGCACAAATTTCATCTTATTATTCAACGGCATTTTTAATCTTTTGAATAATTTATATACCATTTTAGATCCTACAAACTCATGAGCATGAAAAGTCCAACCATTCTTTTTATCAAATCTCTTTGTCGGCGCTTTCCCTATATCATGCAATAAAGCAGCCCATCGTAACCAAACATCCTCGGTATTAGGAGCAATATTATCCACAACTTCCAAAGTATGATAAAAATTATCTTTATGCTTTTGTCCATCCTGTTCATCTACCCCTTTTAAATCCGTCAATTCAGGAATTAATCGTTGTAAAAGTCCTGTTTTCTCCAATAAGAGAAAACCGATTGAAGGAATTGGAGATTCCATTATCTTTTGAAGTTCAACTACAATTCGTTCTTTAGTAATGATATCAATTCTTTCACAATTCCTATGTATTGCATCCAATGATTCCTTTTCAATCTGAAAATTCAATTGTGTTGCAAAACGAATCGCACGCATCATTCTAAGCGGATCATCAGAATAGGTAATATCAGGATTTAATGGAGTTTTAATAATTTTAGATTCCAAATCAGCAACTCCATTAAATGGATCTAACAAGTCACCGAAAGTATCTTTATTCAAACTCAATGCCATCGCATTGATTGTAAAATCTCTTCTATTTTGATCATCTTGTAGCGACCCTGTTGATACTTTGGGATTCCTACTATTTTCAGTATAAGACTCTTTTCGAGCTCCAACAAATTCAATTTCCACATCATTGTATCGTAACATTGCAGTTCCATACGTTTTAAAAACTTGAACTTTCGGTTTTGTTGGCAATAACTGAGCTACTTTCTTCGCTAATTCTATCCCACTCCCAACCGCAACTACATCAATATCTTTCGTAATTCCACGCTGTAAAATAAAATCTCTTACAAAACCACCTATTACAAAACTCTTTAAGCTTAGTAATTCTGTAGCTTCTGTTATATATGGGAAAATTGCGTGTTGTAAGGCCTTTTTATAATCGTTCGGATGCATATATCAATCTCTAATCACTTCGATGGTACCGTCTGTATTAATTTTCAATATTCTGGACGACTTGTCACTTTTCGAATCGTGCTGCAAATCTACCACATAATCTACGCTATCCAAAATTGCTTGGCTTATTTCTGAAAAGGATTTTGGAGTAGGATCTCCACTTACATTCGCTGAAGTCGAAACAATTGGTTTTCCAAGTTTCTTAAGAAGTGATTCGCAAAAATCTTGTTTGACGATCCTTATAGCAACTGTATTATCCGAAGCAACTACATTCTTTGCCAATCCAATTGGATTATTATAAATAATCGTTGTAGGACGAGTGGCAACATTTAAAATATCAATCGCCTCCTTCGGAATTGCATCAACATATTCCTGCAGCATTTCAATAGAGTTAACTAGAATGATTAAACTTTTACTTTCCGCTCTATTTTTAATTGTAAATATTTTATTTACCGCAATTTCGTCAGTTGCATCACAACCAAGCCCCCAAACGGTATCTGTTGGATAAAGAATTACCTCCTTATTATTTATTTTTTCTACCAAATTATTCATTCCACAAAAATATAACTTTTCAAACAAAACAACGGACGATACTTTTCGAAAAGTTTAACAAGGTAAAAGAACAAAGTTCTAGTAAAACAGTATATTTGTCAGTTCTAAAACGACACTTTGCAATTGTCTCTTTTCGCATAGTAATCGTTTTTGACAATTGTAAATATAAATAAATGAATTATTTCAAACGATTTCTTGCCTATACAATCCCTTATAAGTGGACAGGCATTACAAGTATATTACTAAACATACTTTTCGCACTATTTTCGGCAATTTCATTCTTAACTCTTATTCCTATGCTGAATGTTCTATTTGGGGATACGGAAAAAGTTTTTGAGAAACCAAACTTAGAAAATATTTCTAACATTGATAAAACATATTTAGAAAACTATCTAAACTATTTTATCACGGTTAATACGGAAGAAAAAGGTCCTGAAAACACATTGATATATCTAGTAATAGGTATCATTTCAGTATTTTTTCTTAAAAACCTATTCGGATATTTTGCTAGAATATTTATGGTCTTTTTAAAAAATGCAGTTTTAAAAGACTTAAGAAACGAAATGTATCAAAAAATAATTGAACTTCCATTGTCCTTTTTTGCTAAAAGACAAAAAGGCGATGTTATTGTAAGAGCCACAAGTGATCTTGGAACCATAAATGAAACATTTTTAAACTTATCAATAATATTAATTAGAGAACCTCTAAACATAATATTTACGTTAATCTTCATGCTAAATTTAAGTCCACAACTTTCTCTTTTTGTTTTTACTTTTATTCCTGTTTCTGGTTGGATTATCTCTTTGATTAGTAAAAAAATCAAAGGACAATCAACAATAATTTTTGAAGAATCAGGAAAGATGCTTAGTATTATCGAAGAATCAATAACGGGATTAAGAGTTATTAAGGCTTTTAATTCTGAGAAATATTTTTCAAATAGATATGATAGTTTTAGTATTCGTTTCAAAAACTTAAGTAATGATTTAGCGAAACGTAACAACCTGGCATCTCCACTAAGTGAAATTTTAGGAATAACAACCATCGCATCCTTGCTTTGGTTTGGAGGGAAAATGGTATTAATAGACGAAAGCCTTAAAGCTGGTACGTTTTTAGCTTTTATGGGACTAGCCTACAACATATTAACTCCTGCTAAAGCTATATCTGCAGCTATTAATTCTATAAAAATAGGAGCAGCTGCCGCAGATCGTGTTGTATCAATATTAGATACTGAAAACGAACTAAAAGACTCTATCGATTGCATCGAGCTAAATGAATTCAAAAACGAAATAAAATTTGAAAACATTTCTTTCAAATACGAAAACCATAATGTACTTAACAACTTTTCATTAAAAATACCTTTTGGGCAAAAAATTGCTTTGGTAGGTCAATCAGGTAGTGGTAAATCAACCCTAGCAAACTTGTTAACACGTTTTTGGGATGTCAACGAAGGAGAGATCTTGATTGATGGAGTGAACATAAAAAATGTATCAACTAAATCTTTAAGATCTCAAATGGGGATCGTAACTCAAGACTCTATTCTATTCAATGATACAATTTTCAACAACATTTCATTAGGAATTGACAATCCAGACATGGAATCTGTTATAGAAGCTGCTAAAATAGCCAATGCTCATGAATTCATTATGGAAATGCCTAATCAATATAATAGCTTAGTAGGCGAAAATGGGAACCTACTTTCCGGTGGGCAAAAACAAAGAATAGCTATTGCACGTGCCGTAATGAAGAATCCTCCGATAATGATTTTAGATGAGGCAACTTCTGCATTGGATACTCAATCGGAAAAACTGGTTCAAGATGCAATTGAAAATTTAATGAGAAATAGAACTTCCTTAGTTATTGCTCACAGGTTGTCAACAGTCCAAAATGCGGACTTAATAGTAGTACTTAAAAAAGGAAAAATTGTCGAACAAGGGACACATGACGAACTTCTTGCTCTTAATGGGACCTATACTAATTTGGTAAACCTTCAACAATTGGAAGGATAAAAAAAAGAGTGGATATCCACTCTTTTTTTCTATAAATTATTTAAAACCGAATACAAATACTTTATTTCATTCGACAAATCAACTTGATGATTCCCTACAAAAAAACCATTTTCGTCTAAGTATTTAGCATTTTTCATTTCTCCGAAAATTTGGTAATCAAAATATTTTAAGACTTCATTTTTCGTGAAATCTCCAGTTACAATAGGTCTAGAATCAATATTGTTATCGGTCAAAACTTTTATCACATTAGATCGTTTTAATGTAGACTCTTCTCTGATTATTAGACTAAACCCAAACCAGCTGCTATTATCAATATCTTCTTGAATAATAAAATCTTTGTGATTTTGAAACAAACTAACAAACAACTTCGCATTCTCCCTTCTTTGCTTTAAAAAAGAAGGTAATTTCATCAATTGTTGACTTCCAATGACTCCACTCATTTCAATTGGCCTTACATTATATCCTGGAAGAATAAATTTGAAAGACTCCTTAAACCAATCATCACTCTTTGCTATCAATTTATTTTGTTTCGGTAAATTTCTTGTCCATCCATGAGTTCTTAAACTCAACATTATATGATACAACTCTTCATCATCAGTAACAATCAATCCGCCTTCCATTGTAGCCATATGATGCGAATAAAAAGTTGAATAACTTCCTAGCAAACCAAAAGTACCAGCTTGCTTCCCTTTATATTCTGCCCCCATGGACTCACAATTGTCTTCAAAAACAATACAGTCATATTTAGAAGCTATCATTGAAATCCGATCAAAATCATTTGGATTACCCAACAAGTTAACAGCCACAATCAACTTTGTATCTTCCTTAACCGCCTCTTCTAACTTATCTAAGTCATAATTTAAAGTATTCAAATCTACATCTACAAATTTCAACTTTAACCCATATTGGTACAAAGGAAAATAAGTAGTAGACCAAGAAACTGCAGGAACGATTACCTCGTCTCCTCTTTTTAATTTATTTTGTTTTGTATAAAATAATGCCGCAATAGCTATTAAGTTCGCCGAAGAGCCAGAGTTTACCATTACCGAATATTTTGAACCTACAAATTCCGCAAATTCAACTTCAAATTGTCGCACACCTTTTCCCATGGTATACATATCTGAATCCATAACTTTATGAATTGCTTCAATTTCTTTATCATCCCAAGTTGAGGATGCCAATGGGTATTTTATCATTTTACAATGTTTTAAAATAATTTAATGTTTCTTTAATTCCTTCCTTCAAGCTTGTTGTAGCTTTCCATCCAAATTTATTTAACAAATCAATATCAACGACCTTTTGTTTCATTCCAACAGGCTTAGATAAGTCATGAACGAAATCTCCAGTATATCCTATAACCTCCGCTATTGTTTGATAATATTCATTAATTGAATAATCATAACCTAAACCAACATTAATGTTTTGAGGCATTTCTTCGAGGTTTTTAACCGCGTAAAAAATAAAATCTACTAAATCATTAACAAACATAAATTCACGTCTAGCTAATCCATCACCCCAAATTTCAACAGAGCGATCACCATTCTCCTTTGCTTCAAAAACCTTCCTAACAACTGCTGGAATCATATGAGAGTTTTTCGGATCAAACTTATCATATTTACCATAGAGATTACAAGGAATAATTGTTTTATAAAGCAACTCCGAATTCGTTTTGGTAATGTATTCGCAAAGACGAGTACATACAATTTTTGCGAGTGCATAACCTTCATTTGTAGGCTCTAACTCTCCTTGTAATATCAGACTTTCTTTTAATGGATTTTCAGCATCTCTAGGATACATACAAGAACTCGCTAGATTGATTAATTTGTTGATCTTATTATTACGCGCCGCAATAATTAAATTTTTTCCCATACTAAGATTATCCACTAAAAAACTTACTGGATTTTCTATATTAGCTTGAATCCCTCCAACTAAACCTGCTGCATGAATTATAACATCAGGATTTTCCTTTTTTAAGTAGTTATCTACCAATTGAAAATCTAGTAAATTTAGTTCTTTACTAGAAGGAGTCAAAATATCAAATTTGGATGATGCGGAATTCAGAGCTATATTTTTTCCGACCATCCCACTACCTCCTGTGACCAATATTTTCATTAAGCCCTATTTTTTTGTTGAAAACGAACTACATATTCTAAATCATGTTGCATCATTATTTTCACCAACTTATCGATAGATGTTCTACTAGGATCCCAACCTAACTGTGTACGAGCTTTTGTTGGGTCACCAAGCAACGTTTCAACTTCTGCTGGTCTGTAATATTCCGGATCCACTTCAATGAGTACTTTTCCTGTTTTTTTACAAATTCCTTTTTCATTTTCCTCTTCTCCTTTCCAAATCAATTCAATTCCGGCCTCTTTAAACGATAATTCACAAAACGTTCGAACAGAGTGCTGAATTCCGGTAGCGATAACATAATCTTCAGGAGACTCTTGTTGCAACATAAGCCACATGCACTCCACATAATCTTTTGCATAGCCCCAATCACGTAGAGAATTTAAGTTTCCTAAATACAATTTTTCTTGAAGTCCATGTTTAATTCTTGCTGCTCCAAGTGTTATTTTTCTTGTAACAAATGTCTCACCTCTTCTTTCAGACTCATGGTTGAATAAAATTCCATTTACTGCATATACACCATAGGATTCTCTGTAATTTTTTGTGATCCAGTATGCGTACATTTTTGCCACTCCATATGGAGATCTTGGATAAAATGGTGTTTTCTCTGTTTGCGGTATTTCTTGTACTTTCCCGTAAAGTTCTGAGGTTGAAGCTTGATATATTTTCGTTTTACCAATTAAATTACAAATACGCAAAGCTTCCAATAATCTCAGAGTTCCTACAGCATCAGTTTGTGCCGTATATTCTGGTAAATCAAACGAAACTTTCACATGAGACTGAGCTGCCAAATTATATATTTCTTCAGGTTGGATTTCCTGAATTAATCTAATTAAATTTGTTGAATCAGTCATGTCCCCGTAATGTAATTTAACCTTACGATCTTTGTGTAAGTCCTCGATAAGTTCGTCAATATACAAATGTTCAATTCTACCTGTATTAAAGGAAGACGCCCTTCTTATTATACCATGTACCTCGTAGCCTTTTTCTATTAAAAACTCAGCTAAATAAGAACCATCTTGTCCATTTATTCCTGTAATTAAAGCTTTTTTCATTCTGTAAACAATTACTTTGAATTTTAGTGATAACTATAAGTTTTTATTTAAATTTGTTTCCTCAAAACATTTCAATCTTTGTAGATTTTTTCGGCTTTCTAGCAAACCTTAAATAAAGAAAGCAAATGTACAAAACAAAATTCTCATAAGACAACTACAAACAAATTAGAAACAAAAAACTTATTTAAACATGAAAACAATTTATATAGATTTTTTAGGATTTGATTCAGGTTTCGATAAAAAAAACAATTGGATTGTTGAATTATTAAATAAAAGATTTATTGTAAATGTTACGAATGATTCTGATTACGTTTTCATAGGTTCTTTTGAACCTTACAATTTCATTGTCGAGACTACTAATAAAATTACAATTTTCATTCCTGGTGAAGCAATATTTCCAGATTTAAATTATTTTGATTACGCTGTTGGGTTTGATGATTTTGCATATGATGATAGATATTTTAGATTTTTAAATTTAGCATTAACAATGCAGCGTGGCGTTTCAGTGAATGAAATAAAAGAACCATTCTCTAGAAAATTCTGTAATTTCATTTACATGAACCCAAAGGCTCACCCAAACCGTGATAAATTTTTCCATCTATTAAATACCTACAAAAAAGTTGATTCACTTGGAGAACACCTTAAAAACACACCTGAAATAATAGAACCCAGAAGAGGTAATTGGTACCAAGGAAGTATCGACACCAAATCTAACTACAAATTTTCACTGTCTTTTGAAAACTCTATAATGAACGGATATACGACGGAAAAAATAATGTCTTCTTTCCAAGCAAAATCGATCCCAATCTATTGGGGGAATCCTCGCGTATCAAAAGAAATAAACCCAGAAGGTTTTATCAATTGTCACGATTTTGAATCTTTTGATCATGTCTTAGAAAAGGTTAAAGAAATTGACACGGATAAAGACAAGTATTTAAAAATGTTAAACTCAGCTGAAAGCATCTTCCTTGAACCTGGTTTTTATCAAAACCAACAAGATAGGTTTTTAGATTTTTTAGCCAATATATTCAGTCAAGATTTCGATCAAGCAAAAAGAAAACCTGTAGGATATTGGACTACTAGACATTTTGAGTCTTTTCAAAAACCAAAGAAAAACAAAAGATCATTGAAGCAATTTTTAAAATTTAAATAATTTCGTTAACCTAGATTCAAATTCTATATATAAATTATGCAATGGGGTAATAACTATTTAAAAAACAAATTTCGACGTAAGTACCTAAAATTTCGTCCATACAACCGAGGTAAATTTCTAAATTCTATATTAGATTTTATATTCGAATATTTATTTCCAAACGAAGATGAGGAATTCATTAAAAATGATTTCTATAGACGGTTAAATTACCCTTTAAATATACACTCCCCAAAAACATATAACGAGAAGCTTCAATGGTTAAAACTAAATGACCGAACCAAACTCCATACCATTTGTGCAGACAAATATTTAGTAAGAAAATACATAGAAAAAAAAATAGGTGCCAACTATCTAATTCCTTTAGTTTTCTCTACAAAAAAGTCCTCTGAGATAAACGAGAAAAATCTACCTGACTATCCAGTAATTGTCAAAACAAATCACGATAGTGGTACAGCTCTTATCATAAAAAACAAAAACAACTATGACTGGAAAAAAACTCAAGAACTTTTAAAAAAAGCCATGTCATTCAATTACTATTTCAACTTAAAAGAATGGCAATATAAAAACATTGAACCGAGAATTATAGTTGAAAAACTTCTTATATCAGAAAACCAAGAACCTATTAAAGACTATAAGTTTCACTGTTCTCAAGGTAAAATTATTTTTATTCAAGTGGACACAACTATTTCGAAGATTCCATACAGAAATTTATACTCCGCAGAATGGGACCTTTTACCAATTAAATCTAGGCACTCGAACAAAACAATTGATGAAAAACCATTAAACTTTGAAAAAATGATAAAAAACGCTCTTTTGTTGTCAAAACCTTTTTATTTTTCCAGAATAGATTTTTATGAAGTTAATGGAAAAATGTTTTTTGGAGAAATCACATTTCATCCTGGCTCAGGTTTTTTAAAATTCGCCCCACTAAAATGGGATGATGATTTTGGAAAAGAAATAATACTACCAATAAAGAATCAATAAAGTGTATGAAAAGAAACGATGATAAATCTATCATTTTAGCTTGCCCAAAATCTTATGGCATATATTTGAACATTATAAAAAACCTCGAAGCATGTGGATTTGATGTTACTTTTATAGATTACCAAGAAGACCACAAACCATTCACTTACAAAAACACTTTAGACAGAATAATTAATTTTTGGTTCAAATTATTCGCACAAAAAAAAGACTACAAGACAGAACTTACTAAAAAATATAAATTCAAAAAAGCATATTCTCAGCTCCAAAAATCAAATAACAAAGTAGACTATAGCCTTGTAATTAGAGCTGACTTATACCCGAAAAAGCTAATCAAGTTAATCAAAAAACAATCAAATTTCATGAGTGGATATCAATGGGATGGTCTTGACCGTTACCCTGATATTAACAATTACATTCATTTATTTGATCGTTTTTACGCTTTTGACAATCTAGACGCGTCAAGTTCTAACCATTCAATCACCCCAATAACAAATTTTTATTTCGATTATCTCCCAACTCAGCAAGAAAAAGAAATCTATGATTTATATTTTTTAGGAACATTTATGAAATCCAGAGAATCTGATATTTATAATTTTATCAAAACAGTGGAGCAACTTCCTTTAAAATTGAATATAAACATTTTAAACCCGAAAGATCTCAAATCAATTATAGAAAAAAAATACTTTTTCAAAAAATTAATTTCTTACGATGAGAATATTCTAAACATTACTCAATCAAAAATTATTGTTGATTTTTCAATACCGGATCACAACGGACTTTCTTTTCGAATTTTTGAATCATTACAGTTTGAAAAAAAATTAATTACTTCAAACAAAACTGTAACTTCATTTGATTTCTATTGTCCAGAAAATATATTCATATGGCCTCCTGAGAACCCACTTATTTTTAAGACCTTTTTAGAGACACCTCATAAAAAAATAGCACCAAACGTTGTGAAACAATACGGATTTACAAATTGGATAGACAAGGTCTTAAGTTTGAATTCAAATCAAGTTTCTTAACTTCATCCTATGAGAAGATTAACACTATTTTCATTTTTTGATCCCGATAATCAAATTGATTCTTATGTAATTTATTTTTTAAAAGAATTAAATAAGTATTCAGATATTATTTTTTCTGCAGATAATTATTTAGAAGAAAATGAATTAGATAAAATAAAAAAGCATACATTATTCTGTCTTCATGAAAAACATGGTGAATATGATTTTGGATCCCATAAAAAAAGTTTTGATTTTGTTTCAAAAAAAAACATTTTAAAAAACTATGACATTTTGTTATTAGTCAATGATTCATGTTATGGCCCGTTTCAAGACTTAAAAGAAACATTTGATCTCATGGAAAATAAGCCTATAGATTTCTGGGGATATACTTTAAATAATTTTCATCCTGAACCTCATCTACAGAGCTACTTCATCTCCTTGAATCGTAAAGTTTTTCTATCGAAGACGTTTAGAGAATTTATGCAATCCGTAAAAAAGGAAAATTCAAGAAAATATATTATTAAAAAATACGAACATGGACTAACCAAACAACTGCATGCAGCTGGATTTAAATACGGATCGGTATTCAAGGAAAATGATGATGATTTTAAACATGACCCGGCAAGAAACTGGGAAGAGCTGATGAAGAAAGGATTTCCATTTTTAAAACGAAGCCTATTAACACGAAACCCGTATCATTTAGAAAATCTCGAAAAAATCCCTACTATTATATCGTTAATTTTTCCAAATTTCGAAATAAAACTAATTGACGAAAACTTAAAAAAATATAAAACTTATCTCGATACTAAAAAAAAGAAGTTGGCCATAAATCATTTTTATAATCCCTATATTTTGTTTAAAATACCTTTTTGGTATAAACAAATAACTAAAAGAATAATTACATTTAATCATTTCAAACAAATACTAATTGAAAGTATAGAGAAGAAACTTTCAAAAGAAGAAATCAAAAACAAAATATGGTTTTACAAAAAACATTAGATCAAAAAATTATTTAGCTCATGAGAAAAAACAAACTTGTAGTGTACACTGCTCTTTTTGGAAATTACAGTGGACTAATAGAACAACCATTGTTCGAAGGTGTAGACTATATTTGCTATACCGATCAAGATATACAATCTAACTCTTGGAAAATAATTTCTACAAAAGCTCCTTACCCAAATGATTTAACTAGATCTAATAGATACTTTAAACTAAATCCACATAAAATACTAGACAATTACGCACAAAGTATTTATATAGATGCTAACTATCTAATTATATCAGATTTTAGTGCAATGGTCAGAGAAAAATTAAACAGTGTTGACATGGTATGCTTTGATCACAATCAAACAATCTTAGACAAAAGAAACTGCGTTTATGAGGAATACAATGAATTGGTTTACATTGCAAAAAAATTTGGTGTATTTAGAGATAAACTGGAATCCATGGATGATCAAATTAATTTCTTTCGACAAGAAAACTATCCTAAAAACAATGGATTAATTTTTGCAGCTGTTCTTATTAGAAACCATCACAACAAAGAGGTTATTAAGTTGATGGAGTTATGGTGGGATTTTGTTTTAAATAGGAGTAGAAGAGATCAACTAAGTTTCAATTATTGTGTTTGGAAACAAAACTTCAACAAATTAGAATATTTAAACGGAGACTTAAGATCAGGAAACCCTTGGTTTAGATGGATTGATCATAAACTAGATTTCAGCAAAGATTTAAAAAAAATAAAACAAGAAATATTTCTAAAAAAACATCTACCATTTATATACAAAATATTAATTTCTAATACGTTAAAATATTTCATCTTTTACCTAAAGCTTCCGTATACTTTATTCAAACTAAGAGATTGGATCAAAAGATACTCTGAGAATCCAATTTCTGAAAAAGAGAAAGTAATTATTAGAAAAAAAATTCTCTCCGAAAAATCAAACAAGAAACAAATAAGAAACATAATCCACAGTACATCCGTCACTAAAGAGCTCTAGAATACTAAGAAAAATGAAATTTTTAGATAAAATCAAACAACTATATTTTCTATCTCAAATACCAAGATGGTACCGAAGATTTGTGTCAAATCCTGAAATTCCCTCAAAAGATTTCTTAGCGATTAAAGAACAAATCATTGAAAACAAATACTCTAAAAGAGATATTAAAAAGCTTTTAATCAGTATTCAAAAAACAAAAGCCACCAAAAACAAATTGGTATGGGATAATTACTTACAAAAAACACTTAAAAATCGATATAAGAACCTCCATCTAAATATTGAAACTAATTCTAATTTTTCAGCCGTAATAGTTGAAGCTAGATGTCACCCACACTTTAAAGTTGTTACTCAAAACATAATCAAAAACACGCAACATTTGGGAGTATCACTTATTGTTTATCATGGTTTGGATAATGAAAAATTTGTCAAAGACGAACTGAAAGAGTACGAGAATATTCAATTTGAAAACCTTAACGTCAAAAATATAAATATTGAAAATTATAATGAAATTTTGCTCTCACAGGCCTTTTGGAAAAAAATAAAAAGCGACAAAATACTTATTTATCAAACCGACGCTCTATCATTCAAAGAACTAGATCCATTCTTTTTGAAGTTTGACTATATAGGAGCTCCTTGGAAAAAAAACATTCGTAAAAAAAATAAAGTCGCCGTCGGAAATGGAGGGTTGTCAATTCGATCCAAATCTATGATGTTAAAAATTATAGAACAGAATATTTCTCGACCAAATAACATGCCTGAGGATGTTTTCATATGTCAAATTATAAAAAAACAAAAATATAATTTGCCTACTTTAAATGAGGCATTGAATTTTTCAACAGAAAACATTTTCAATTCAAATGCTTTTGGTTGTCACAAAATCTGGGAAGAAACAACAACCGAGCAACTAAAAGAAATTCTTAAATAATTATATTCTTTTGTATAATTCCAAATAATTTTTAGCCATCACCAAATAATCATACCTCTTTGCCCAATCATTTAAATTTTTCTCTTGATTAACTTTATTTTCCTGGTATGTTTGCATTCCGTTTTTATAAACCTCTAACATTTTGTCCGTTTCAAAAGAAGAAAAATAATTGGCAACACTACCTCCAATTTCAGGTAAACTAGTACGGTTACTCAAAAACACAGGTTTACCAAAATACATAGCTTCTATCGGAGGAATACCGAAACCCTCTGCTAAAGACGGATGACACATCGAAATACTATTTTGAATTAAAGCCCACTTCTCTTGTTCTGAAATATTTCTAACTATATGAATACGATTTTCTACACCTAACTTATTAGCTTCTTCAAATACTTCTTTTTTGTACTCTTCTTTTTCTCCCGAAACTACTAAAACCAAATCCTCCTGAATATGAGGTAGCATTTTAATTAATGAAAGCTGATTCTTTTTCGGGAACAGCACTCCGATATTTAATATGTATTTTTTGTTTTTCAAGAAATCAAATCTCCCTAACGGATAGAGTTTAAAATCCGGAAATTGCATTCCGTTATGAATTACAACAATTTCAGGATCAAACTTAAAACTGAATAGTTTTATATTATTTAATAAATCTTGTTTTGTAAACTCAGATATACAAACAATTACATTAGAATTCTCAATATTCTTTTTTACTTTTTTTAATTCTTTTTTATACTTTTTTATTGAAATATCTTCATGTAAAAAATTCAAATCATGCAACGTCACAATTTTTTTCTGAGACTTATATTTATAATAAAAATAAGAAGACAACTGATGACTTGTGTGTAATACACCATATTTCAGAGTATAAAAAGACACCAATTTATGTATGGCTTTTCGAGCTACTACAATAAAATCAGTATTTAAACTCTCTAGCATTTCTTTTGGACCATATATCGCTACCTTGACTTTCTCATTATCCTCCAATTCTTTCAAACCAAGAACAAGGTTCCTAAAGACATTTGCAATTCCTGAATTAGGGTACCTTAATCTTTCTAAATCTAATAACACTTTCTTCCTCATCCTAAATCAAACTTTTATAAATCGCATCTATACTCTCTGCTATTTGCTCATCGTTAAATTTCTGAACATATTCGTAACCATTGTTTATCATTTTATTTTTCAATGTTTCATTAGACAAAACCTCCATAATACTATCCTTTAACTCCTGTTCATTAATCGGAGATATATAAATGGAATTTGGACCACCTGCTTCAGAAAAGCATCCTCCCTTAGAAGTAATTACAGGAGTCTTACAATATAGAGCTTCAATTATTGGAATACCAAAACCTTCAAACAAGCTTGGATATAAAAACAATTCTGCCATTTGATACAACGCTACCAATTCTTTCAGTTCAACATGATCTAAAAACAAGACCTTATTTTCTATTTCATTTTCAATAATAAATCGTCTAACAGTATCAAAATACCTAGTCTTTCCACCCACAACAACCAATACAACATCTAAGTCTTTTATTGCTTTTACCGACAACAATAAATTCTTTCTCTCTTCTATTGTACCAACACTTAAAATAAATTTGTCCGGTAAGTCGAATTTATTTTTAACGAATTCCTTAAAAACTGTTGTTTGCTTCTCCTTAAAATAATAATGACACCCTTGATAAACTACCTGAATCTTATCTTCTTGAACATCTAAAAACTCAACTATATCTCGTTTGGTTTGCTCGCTAATGGCAATCACAAGATCAGCATTTTGAGCAGCAAACAAAAACTTCTTAAAATGGATCTTCCTATCCATATATTTATACATTTTTGGATACCTGATAAAAATTAAATCATGAATAGTAACTACACTTTTTATATTGACTGATTTTAACCCTCTTGGAATTTCTCCAGAAAGTCCATGAAAAATTGAAATACCATCCTCTACCAATTGTTTTACAATAGGCCCCTGCCTCCATACAGAAGAATTTTTTCTCCAGAAATTTGACTTAGGTAAAATTTCGACTAAATTATTTGCTTTCGGTAACCTATCTATTTTTTTCTTTTTGGGGTTGTATAATAAATACTGATTATAGCTATAAAACTTAGACAGAATACTTACCAAATCTCTACTATAATTACCTAAGCCAGTTTTGTTATGAAAAATTCTTTTTGCATCATACCCAATTCTTAAATTAGACGCAGGGTCTATAATAGCTTCCTGCCTTGAAATATGATTCATAGAACGTGGACTCAACCATGTCAATTTACTTAGACATTGATAATAATATCCAATCATATTGGTGTACACATAGAAGCGTAAAAACATTTTTGGAATAAAAAATAACAACAACCCCAAAACAGCACCAAAACATCTAAATATCAAGGTATACAAAACCAATAAGCTCTGCATAAATCGTTTCTTATTCCCTTTGAAATAGTTACATATATAAATATGTTTTGAAATAAGAACATGAGATCTCGTTAATGCCGAAGTTGTCACATTTATCCTAGAAGCTCCACCATGATTATGAACTATTTCTACATCTCTTAATAAAGCAATTTTGCCCCCATTTAAGGCAACTCTTTTACAAAGATCCACATCTTCAAAATACATCCAGTAGTCTTCGTTAAAACCACCTAATTTATCAAACCATTGTTTTGACATCATCATCACAGAGCCTGAAACCCAATCCGGAAAAATGATTCTTTTCTCTAGTTCAAATTCCGTTTCAATTTTCTTTTGGTTCCTAGATCGATATAAAGCTCTGAAAGCTCCAAAAAGGGTCTTTATGTCAGGAAAAAAACGAACTTGTTTTTCTTTGGTCCCATTTTCATTTTTCTGCACACAAGAAGCAATCCCCACATTTTTATCAGTAATCACCAGCTTTATCATCGCTTCTAAGGCAGTAGCATTGGCAATTGTATCCGGATTTAAAAACAAAAAGTAGTCCCCAGAAGCCTTTTCCGTCCCTAAATTACAGGCATTAGCAAAACCGTTATTACCTGTGTTTTCGATAAATAAAATAGAAGGGTAACTCTCTATAAACCTATCTCTCACATCCGAACCTCCATCATTATCAACAACAACTACCTCTAAATCAAATGATAGATTCAGCATTGATGTTAATGCATTCAAACAGTTTTCTAAATGTTTCCAACTTTTATAATTGACAATTATAACCGACAATGTCAATTCTTTGAAGGTTTTTATACTAGATGTTTCTTCTCCTTTTTCCACAAAACAAATATATATATTCATTTAATCAATACAGGAATTATATATTAAATATTTAACTTTGCCTCTTACTCAAAATACCTTTCCATATGGGAAAAATTTTAGCAATTGATTTTGGAATTAAAAGAACTGGAATTGCTGTTACAGATGACTTACAGATGATTGCTTCAGGTTTGACTACAGTGAACACAAAAGAGTTGTTGAACTTTTTAATCAAGTATGTCAAAGATGAAAATGTAGAAATTATAGTTGTCGGACAACCTAAACAGATGAACAACACTGAATCTGAAAGTGAACCCTTGATAAAACAATTTTTAAACAAACTAAAATCTCAAATTCCATTCGTAGAAATAATTAGGGAAGATGAAAGGTTCACTTCTAAAATGGCTTTCCAAACAATGATTGACAGTGGTCTATCTAAAAAAAAGAGAAGGGACAAAGCTCTTGTAGATGAAATAAGCGCAACAATAATATTACAGTCTTATTTATACAACAAGTAAAGGTGGATTAAGGAAAAATAAATTTCAAACAAGTCCTATATTTTGTACTTTTGCAAACTATAATTCAAAAAAAATCTACTTATGATTTTACCAATTGTCGCGTATGGCGATCCTGTTTTAAGAAAAGTTGCTAAAGAAATTGATGCGGATTACCCTGAATTAGATAAACTGATATCTAATATGTGGGAAACAATGAATAATGCGCAAGGTGTAGGTATTGCAGCTCCTCAAATAGGAAGAGCGATAAGATTATTTGTTATTGATGCCTCTCCCTTTGGTGATGATGAAGACTTATCTGAAGACGACAGAAATGTTTTAAAGGATTTCAAGCATGTTTTTATCAATGCAAAAATAATTGAAGAAACCGGCGACGAATGGGCTTTTAACGAAGGTTGTTTGAGTATACCAGATGTACGTGAAGATGTTTTTCGTAAAGAACATATTACCATTGAATACCAAGATGAAAGCTTTAAAAAACAAACAAGAACACTTTCAGGGCTAGCGGCAAGGGTATTTCAACATGAATATGATCACATAGAAGGAATCTTGTTTACAGACAAATTATCCTCTTTAAAAAAACGATTGATCAAAAAAAAACTAGAAAACATTTCAAAAGGAAAAATCAATGCAGATTACAGAATGAGATTTCCTAATGCAAAACGAAAATAAAATTTAAACTACAAAATAAGATTACATGGGACTTACTAAAACAATAGCAATTACCGGAAAACCAGGTTTATTCAATATTATCTCTCAGTCTAAAGGAGGGTTTGTTGTTCAATCGTTAGTTGATCAAAAGAAATTTCCTATTTCAAACAGCCATAACGTGAGTGTTTTAAACGACATCGCTATTTATACTTACGAAGAAGAAGTTCCATTAAGAAACATCTTTCTTACAATTAACGAAAAAGAAGAGGGTAAAGAATCTATCAGTCATAAATCTGATAACAAAACACTTTTAAGTTATTTTGCTGAAATACTACCTGATTTCGACCAGGAACGTGTTTATCCATCAAATATTAAAAAAGTATTGCAATGGTATAACATCTTAGTAGCAGCTGAATTTGACTTCTCAAGTATCAAAGAAGCAGAAGAAACGGAAGAAGTATAATTCCAATACAAAGAAAGACCTGATGTTTTAATATCAGGTCTTTTTTTTGTGTTAAAATATCAATAGTACCTTTGGTTTAAATTTTCAAAAAAAGAACCTACATGAATTCAAGAGAAAAACAACTAGAATCCTTTAGCAAACTACTCGACGTTATGGACGAGTTAAGAGAGAAATGTCCATGGGATAAAAAGCAAACTCTTGAAAGTTTAAGACATTTAACAATCGAAGAAACTTACGAACTAGCCGATGCTATTCTAGAAAACGACAAAGAGGAAATAAAAAAAGAACTAGGTGATTTACTTTTACATATTGTCTTTTATGCTAAAATTGGATCAGAAACAAACTCTTTTGATTTGGGCAGTATTTCAGAATCTATTGTAAAAAAACTTATTCATAGACACCCACATATTTATGGAGACACAAAGGTATCCAATGAAGAAGACGTTAAGAAGAACTGGGAAAAACTAAAACTTAAAGAGGGAAAAACATCCGTTTTAGAAGGAGTTCCCAAATCTCTTCCAGCTTTAGTGAAAGCAAATCGAATCCAAGACAAAGTAGCCGGTGTAGGTTTTGACTGGGAAGAACCCCACCAGGTATGGGAAAAAGTTCAAGAGGAACTTTCTGAATTAAATGAAGAAGTAAAAAACGGAAATAGCGATAAAATTGAATCAGAATTTGGTGATGTGCTTTTTTCAATGATCAATTATGCGAGATTCATCAACGTAAATCCAGAAAACGCACTTGAACGAACCAATAAAAAATTCACTAAAAGATTTCAATTCCTAGAACAAGAAGCAAAAAAAAATCAAAAAAAACTTTCTGAAATGTCTTTAACTGAAATGGATGTGTATTGGAATGAGGCTAAAAAACATTTTAAATAAACTATTATGAATATACTTTCGACCGGAGATTACTTACCTAGCCTAACCATATCAATAGCACAACTTGAATTATTAATTGGATTAAAAAAGAAGGACGTAAATATTATTGTAGTAGCAAAATTTAATGGAGAAATTAAAAATAAATTTGAAAAAGCCGGTATCCGATGTATAGAAGATTACCCTAACGCAAAGGTAGATATACAGTATATCAATAGAATGAAACAATATATTCAAGAGAATAGTATTGACATCATACATGCTTTTGACGGTAAAGCTCTCAGGAACACAATTATTGCCATTAAAAAACTAGATGTTCGACTAATAACCTACATGGGATCGACCAGTTTACACTGGCACGATCCAAGCGCATATTTCACCTACTTAAGTCCGAGGGTAGATAAAATCATATGTAACAGTGATTATGTATACACACATGTTAAAAAACAATTGTTCTTTTCAAATAAAAAGAAAGCTGTAAGAATATTTAAAGGCTACAATCCTAATTGGTTTAAAAATACAAAAGGAGCGGATTTATCGTATTTAAAAACAGACAGCAACACGACCATTGTGTGTTTAGCTGCTAATTACCTGAAAGTAAAAGGTATTGAATATTATATTGAAGCTATAAAATATATTCCAAAAAACACTAACATACAATTTCTTTTGATCGGAGATATGAGAAAGCAACAAAATGCCATTGATTTGCTTATAAACAACAACCCTCTAAAAGATAGAATACATGCATTAGGTTTTCAATCCAATCCAATTTCTATTTTTAAAAGCATCGACATTTATGTACAAACATCTAATAGAGAAGGCTTTGGAAGGGCTATCACAGAAGCAATGTGTTCAAAAAAACCTATTGTAATGACAGATGCAGGTGGATGTACAGAACTTATTGATACAGACTCTGGTATCATCGCTCCTACTAAAAACCCGAAAGAAATTGCTCTAGCTATTCTAAAACTTGTTAACGACAAAGAATTAAGAGAATCTATGGGAAACAATGCTTATGATCGCATAAAAAACATGTACTCTATAAATAGAACTGTCAAAGAAACTCTAGAGCTCTACAATGAAGAATATGAAAAATTAAAAAAATAAAATTATTAAGATTTTAATTTACTTTAAAATAAAAAAAGGTTCCCTATGGAACCTTTTTTATTCTTTTATTTTCTTATTACTCCTACAAATCCTGAGCTGTCGCAATCATCTCAGCTATATCCATTACCTCAACCTCGGCTTCTTTTTCTTTATTTTTAACACCATCGGTCATCATTGTATTACAAAAAGGACAACCGGTAGCAATAATTTCCGGCTTTACCTCCAAAGCCCCTTCTGTACGCAGTACATTTACTTCCTTATCACCTTTCTCTGCATCTTTAAACATTTGAGCTCCACCAGCACCACAACAAAGTCCATTCACTTTGCATTTTTTCATCTCAACCAATTCTACATCCAACTTTCTTATCAAGTCTCTTGGAGCTTCATATACATCATTTGCCCTACCCAAATAGCAAGGATCGTGGAAAGTTATTTTTTTCCCTTTAAACTGACCTCCTTCAATAGTCATTTTACCAGAATCTAATAAATCTTTCAGAAGCTGGGTATGATGAACTACTTCATAATCCCCTCCCAATTCAGGGTATTCATTTTTAATCGTATTAAAACAATGCGGACATGCTGTCACAATTTTTTTTACTTCATATGAATTTAAAACTTCAATATTTGTCATAGCCTGCATCTGAAACAAAAACTCATTTCCAGATCTTTTCGCAGGATCTCCTGTACAACTTTCCTCTGTTCCTAAAACAGCAAAATCAACATTTGCTTTGTTCAGGATTTTCACAAAAGCTTTGGTTATTTTTTTTGCTCTATCATCAAAACTCCCTGCACAACCAACCCAAAACAACACTTCTGGTTGCTTTCCTTGAGCCATCATTTCTGCCATCGTAGGTACGTTCATACTTATATATTTTGAAATTAATTCTATCTTTAATTAAGCCTCGTCTTTCCAATTCAATCGATCCATCTGATTGTATGGCCAAGGTGCACCATTATTTTCTACATTCCCCATCATTACATTCAATTCTTGAGGTGCAGAAGACTGCTCCATAACCAGGTATTGTCTCATATCCATAATAATAGATAAAGGATCTATATTAACAGGACATTCTTCAACACAAGCATTACAACTAGTACAAGCCCATATTTCTTCTTGAGTAATGTACCCGTCTCCCAACAACTGTTTTCCATCGTCAACAAACTTTCCTTCATTGGCATCCATATTTTTTCCGACTTCCTCTAATCTATCCCGAGTTTTCATCATAATAGCACGTGGAGACAACTCTTTTCCTGTTTGATTGGCTGGACATACTGAACTACACCTACCACATTCTGTACAAGTATAAGCATTCATCAATTGAACCCAATTCAAATCTGTTACATCACTTGCTCCAAACTTTTCTGGATCTCCATCGTCTTCTGCTGGCATTGCATATGGGTCTGCATTTGGATCCATCATCGTTTGTACTTCTTTGGTCACAGCAGCATTATTAGGGAATTTCCCTTTGCTATTAAGGTTCGCATAAAAAGTATTTGGAAATGCTAGCAAAATATGGAGATGTTTGGAATAATATAAATAATTTAAAAATGTAAAAATTCCACAAATATGAATCCACCAAGCAGAACGCTCTATGAAATGAACAGTTTCAGGTGACATTCCTGAGAATAAAGGTGGGATCCATTGACTTATTGGATTTCCAATACCTATTTCCTGAAAATGAATGTCAGTTGCATTCATCACCAAAAACAAACTCATCAAAACCATTTCAAAATAAAGAATAATATTTCCATCATTCTTTGGCCAAGCTGTCATCTCTTTATTCCAAAACCTTTTGATTTTAATGACATTTCTTCTAATCCAGAAAACAATGACTGAAATCAAAACTAACACAGCTAATACCTCAAAAGTTCCGATTAAAAATCCATAGAAACCTTCTCCTAAAATGGGTAAAAACAATCTATGAGTCCCCAATAATCCATCCAGTATAATTTCTAAAACTTCTATATTAATGATTATGAATCCTACATAAACGATAACATGTAATAATCCAGAAATAGGTCTTTTTACAATCTTTGATTGTCCTAAAGCAATTCTAGCCATATTAGCCCATCTCTCTTTGGGGTTGTCAGATCTATCAATAGCTTTCCCTAAAAAAATATTACGTTTTAATTTAGAAATATTTTTAACAAAAAAACCAATACTTGCAATAGCTAGCAAGGCAAAAATTATGTTAGGTATAAATTGCATATGCTCCTTATTTTAATTTTCTATTTTTTCTCAATCGTATCGTTTGGCACATATTCTTTCTCCTTTTTTCCAAAAACCGAGACATGTACATAACGTTTTGGGTGCAACTTTAAATCTTCTAATAACTCACCTAGTTCTTTCGTTGCCTTATCTAAATTATCATAAACTGCCGGATCATTTACAAACTTCCCTATAGTTCCATCTGCATGATCAATTTTCATAGAAATAGAATTTAAATTTGCCATCGTAGAATCCATCTTCGCAATCAATTCACCAATATTCGCCTCAACAAGAGTATCTGATAATGATGAAAAGTTTTGCGTTACATGCTCCACATTCTCCATTGAGCTCCTCAAACTTTTTCTATTTTCAATAACCAACAATTCTGAATTTAAAGTTAACCTTTCTAAGTTTACCATAGCACCGTCCAAACTAGCAATTGTACTTTTTATATGATTTCTAGAATCGATATCTAAAATTTGATTGATGTTTACCAGTAAAGAATCAGCACTTGTAATTACACTTTCTAATTTTGATTGCAACGGATTTAATTTTTCTCCTACAGATGAAAAAATATCTGATTCTATTTCACCTTTTAAAAAATCACCTGACTCAGCAATTTCACTATCATATGAAGGTATAATTGCTAAAGATTTCCCTCCCATTAAACTAGCACTGTATATTTTAGCAATACTGTTCTTGCCAAAATCAAAAGATTTTTCAATGCTAAATTTAACAACTAACTCACCTCTTCTTTCCGGAGCTTCATCAAAACTAATATCTACTACCCTTCCTATCTGAAACCCATTAACCGTAACCGGACTAGCAGTACTTAAACCTTGAACATTAGCATACCTTGTAAAATAAGTATTGGATCTTCCATCAAAAACATTATGTCCTTTCAAAAAATTAAATCCCCAAATAAAGACAGTTATCACTATTATAACAACTGCTCCTGTTTTCAATTCTCTAGAATTCTTAATCATAAAATCTATTCTAATATGCTAGCAAAATTACTAATTATATCCGTTAGTAAAAATATAAAATCACTTTATTGCATCTTGCAAAGGAATCCTATCTTCTCCTAAAAATGCAGCAATAAATGAAGATTTATACCCGGCTTTTTTCGCCTTTTTTAACAAGTCCTTCGCTTGCTTGTAACTCGTAGTATTTCCTAAATAATATTTATAATACCCTGCAACAGGAACTCTTGTTACTCCTTTTAAGCCTTTAAAATTATAACTCGCTGTTTTAATTTTAGTCTTTCCTGATGCTATTTGAATTTTAAAATACGGGCTATCTCCATTATCAACAGGAGTTTCATCAATATAAATTGTTGGACTTACTGTAGAAACCGTATTTAACCTTACCCCTTGAATATGCTTACTTATGGCGTTTGAAATAGCCAAGGCCATTTCTGATTTCCCTTTACTTGATTGTAAATAAGCTCCCTCTTTTTTATTTGTTAAAAAACCTGTTTCTATCAAAACACTTGGCATATAAGTTTGATGCAACACAACAAAGCCAGCTTGTTTCACCCCTCTATCCGTTCGTTTCAACGAGCCGTGAAAATTCTTTTGAACAGAGCTCGCCAAAGAAATACTTTCATCTAAATTTTCTTCTTGTTCCAAGGTCAAACCTATCATTGATGTAGGAGAATTCGGATTAAACCCTTTATATCTTTCTTGATAATTATCTTCTAACAAAATCACTTCGTTCTCCGCTTTGGCAACTTCAAAGTTTCTTTTATTTGCATGCAATCCTAATACCCAAGTTTCAGAGCCAGACGCTTGCGAGTCATGTGCATTGCAATGTACAGAAACAAACAAATCAGCATCTGCCCTATTGGCAATTCTACCTCGTTCCCACAAATCAATAAAAACATCAGTTTTCCTAGTATATATAACCTTCACATTGCGTTCTTTTTTTAGGTTTTTTCCTATTCTTAAAACGATATCTAAAGCAATGTCTTTTTCCTTGTATTTTTTATAGCCAACCTTTCCTGGATCCTTACCTCCATGCCCAGCATCTAACACAACGGTAAATATTTTATCTTGTGCCTTAACAACTGATGAAAAACCAAATAATTGCAAAATTAAAAGCAAATAAAAAATTTGTTCTATTTTAAAGTTAATTTTAAGAGAATGTAACAAGTTCATCAATATTTTTTAATTAATTTTGGCAACTTATGGCTCGCTATAAAATTAGCGTACTAATTAGACAAAAATAGCATATATAGCATTGCGAACAAATATAAAACACATACTTTTATTTCTAGGTTTTATCCTTTTTGGAATAACGCAAAGCCATGCTCAAGATAAGGAGAATGATCCTCCTTTAAAACCCGAACCTAAGTTAAGTTTAACTGACAGTATTCCAGCACCTGAGAACCTAATTCAGAAAGATAGCATACAAAACGACAGTATTCCTCCTCAAGAAAAGGAAGCTGTGGATGCAATCATTGAACATACCGCTGATGATTATATCATTGAAGATGTGGTAAACAAAAAAATATATTTATACGACAATGCTGAAATCACCTACAAAGATGTGAACATCAAAGCGGGAGATATAAAAATAGATTACGAAACTAATACGGTAACAGCCAAAGGGATTAAAGATAGTGTAGGTGAATACTCGCAATTGCCAGTTTTCAAACAAGGAGGAGAAGAATCTGCTCAAGATTCTATTGTATTTAACTTTAAAACTGAAAAAGCCTTGGTGTATGGATTGAGTACCGAGCAAGATGGTATCTATACCCTTGGCGAAAAAATGAAAAGGCTAAATGACTCTACTATCTTTGTTCGGAAAATTAGGTTTACTACATCAGACAAACCAAATCCTGATTATTATTTGCAAACAAGTAAAGCAAAAGTTGTACCCGGAAAAAAAATTATTGTTGGGTTTACGCATCTAGTTGTTGCGGATGTACCCACTCCTGTGTTTTTACCTTTTGCCTACCTTCCTTTAACTACTTCAAAAACATCTGGTATTGTTGTACCCACCTATGGTCAATCTGTTAACCAAGGTTTTTTTATGCAAAATGGAGGTTATTATTTTGCAGGAAATGACTTTTTTGATTTAACTGTTTTAGGAGACATATATTCCAATGGAAGTTGGGGAGTTAGTACCTCTACTTCCTACAAAAAAAGATATAAATTTTCGGGTAGTATGAGTTTCAACTATGAAAGTCTGATCTACAGTGTTCAAGGTTTTGATGATTATAGTAAAAGTCAAAATTATAACATTCGATGGTCACATACCCAAGATTCCAAAGCAAACCCGAATTCAAAACTATCTGCCTCTGTTAACTTAGGTAGTAGTAACTATTATAGTCAATCGTTGAACGAGTATAACAACGCAAACTCTTTAACTAATACTTTAAGTTCTTCTGTTTCTTATTATAGAAAACTTGTAGGAACTCCTTTTAACTTTACTGCATCGGCATCTCATTCGCAGAATACGAACACAGAAATAATTTCGATGACACTTCCATCCTTTATATTAAATATGGATAGAATTTACCCTTTTGCTCCAAAATCAGGGAGTCAAAAAAATGCTTTTCAAAAAATTGGATTGAACTACGGCTTAAAAGCTGAAAATAAAATTGAGGTTAGCGAGGAAGATTTTTTCAAACCTAAAATGTTTGATGAGGCAAAAGCGGGAGTGCAGCAAGATGTTTCCGTTAGTACCAATATGAAATTGATGAAATATTTCACCCTATCTCCAAACGCAAATTATAAGGAGGTATGGTATTTTAAATCTATTGAAAAAAACTATGATGAAGATTCTCAATTGGCAGTTACAGACACCATAGATGGATTCACCTCATTTAGAGAGTATTCTGCAGGAGCTTCTATATCAACCAACATCTATGGTATGTTTAAATTTAATGGAAACGGACTAAAAGCCATTCGTCATACCATGCGTCCGTCTGTATCTTATAACTACAAGCCCGATTTCAGTCATTATTATCAAACTGTTCAAACAGGTCCTGATGAACTATATGACTATCAGGAATATTCACCTTTTGACGGTGGAGCTTATGGAAGCCCATCTAAAAATGAATCACAATCTGTAGGAATGTCCTTGAATAATAATTTAGAAGCAAAAGTAAGAGACAAGGAACCAACCGGTGATGAGGAATTCAAAAAGATTACCCTGTTAAATAACTTAAACTTTTCTACCGCTTATAATATTGTTGCCGATAGTTTAAAATGGAGTCCGGTAAATGTTACCGCAGGTACACAGATCTTGAATAATAAAATGAGCATCAATGCTGGTGCAACTCTTGACCCATATGCAATTAATGCCAATGGACAACGCTACAATACTTTTAACATCAACAACAATGGTAGCCTTTTTAGGTTGACAAGAGCAAACCTTACAATGAGTTACTCTCTGTCTAATAAAGACTTTGACAAAAGTGAGGATAAAAAAGATAAAAAAGACGAAATGCAAAACGAACAAAATACCGATTTGTTTGGACAAAGCATGACCAATGACTTTAGAGGAAATGATTTCAATAATCCTTCTAAAGATGATGACAATACAAGAAAGGACGAGAAAGTTCAACTTTACAAAAATAAAATTCCTTGGACACTACGACTGTCTTACTCCGGAACATATTCTAATTCCAATAGAGAAAGTGAAATAACCAATAGCAGTTTAATGTTTACCGGTGATGTGGAATTAACGCCAAAATGGAAAGTCGGAGCGTCTTCAGGGTTTGACTTTGTAAATAGAGGATTTACGTATACACAATTAAGATTTTCAAGAGATTTAGACAGTTGGAAGGTTAACTTTAACTGGGTACCATTCGGTCCAAGAACTTCTTACTACTTTTACATCGGTGTAAAATCTCCTATATTAAGTGATCTGAAATACGAAAAACGAAGTGCTCCAGATCAACGATTATTTTAAAATTTAAAAGAACAAAAGTAAACTCATATATAATGGAAAAAGAAATCATTTTATTAAACATTTCAGGACAAGACAAACCAGGTCTTACTTCTAGTTTGACTGGTGTTCTTGCAGAATATGGTGCGAAAGTACTTGATATTGGTCAAGCTAATATCCATGATACACTTTCTTTGGGGATTTTATTTGAAATAAAAGCCAAATCTAATTCTGCTCCTGTATTAAAGGATTTATTATTTAAAGCCTACGAGCTTGGAATCACCGCAAAGTTTAGACCTATTACTTTAGAGAAATATGAGAAATGGGTTTCTACGCAAGGAAAAAACAGATATATCGTAACGATACTAGGAGAAAAACTTGCCGCAGAACAGATCTCAGCAGTTACAAGTGTTATTTCTGATATCAATTTGAATATTGATTCCATCAAACGATTAACAGGGCGTACGTCACTGGTAAAAAACGACCCTTATCCAAGAGCTTCTATTCAATTATCGATTCGCGGTGAAATAACAGATAAAGAAGCGGTTACTTCAAAATTCATGCAAATTTCTAGAGATTTAGATGTAGATATTGCTTTTCAAGAAGACAATATATATAGAAGAAATAGAAGACTTGTATGTTTCGACATGGATTCTACTTTAATACAAACTGAAGTAATCGATGAACTTGCTGAACTTGCAGGTGTAGGTGAACAAGTAAAAGCAATTACTGAATCTGCCATGCAAGGTGAAATAGATTTCAATCAAAGTTTCAAAAAGAGAATGGCTCTTTTGGAAGGACTTAGTGAAGATGTTCTAAAAGAAGTAGCGAAAAACCTACCAATCACAAAAGGGGCTCATCGATTGATAAACACCTTAAAAAGTTATGGTTTTAAAACTGCAATTTTATCTGGTGGATTTACATATTTTGGTCATTACCTTCAAAAAGAATTGGGTATTGATTATGTTCATGCTAATCAATTAGAAATTAAAGATGGTGCATTGACAGGAGGATACCTTGGTGAGATTGTTGATGGTAACAAAAAAGCAGAATACTTAAAAGAAATTGCAGCAAAAGAAGGTATTGATATCAGCCAAACTATTGCTGTTGGAGACGGAGCAAATGATTTACCAATGTTAAATCTTGCTGGTTTAGGAATTGCTTTCCACGCCAAACCTAAAGTTAAAGACAATGCGCAAAGTTCAATCTCTAGTATTGGGCTAGATGGAGTACTTTACTTATTGGGCTACCATGATAGACATATTGACCTCTTAGAGGAATAAATTTCTAAAAAAAGTAGTTATAAAAAATAACTACTTTTTTTTTACTCTTTATTGAAATCTAAATTATTTCATACTTTTAAACAAAACCTAAAGAATTATGAAAACTATTATAAAAACAAATAATGCACCTGCTCCGTTAGGGCCATACAATCAGGCAATACTAACAGGAGAAACTCTATATATTTCTGGTCAAATTGCTATCAATCCAAAAACCAATGAATTTGTATTAGATAGTATTGAAGCAGAAACAACACAAGTTATGGACAACTTACATGCTATCTTACAAGAAGCTAAAATGACCTTTGAAAATGTTGTCAAATCATCAATTTTTATAAGTAACATGGATGACTTTGCTAAAATAAATACGATTTACGGACGTTACTTTAACGAAGAAACAGCTCCTGCTAGAGAAACGGTACAGGTTGCTCGACTACCTAAAAACGTAAACGTAGAAATTTCTATGATTGCACAAATGTAAATTGAAACATGTTTAAAAAGATTATCATTTTCCTATTAAAACTAGGGCTTCTTGGCTCTGTTTTACTTGCCTTGTTTATCGGAACTGTTTTGGTAGGTGGCTTCGGTCCAATACCTAGTTCAAAAGACCTAGCTTTTATAAAACAGTCAGAAGCAAGTATTGTATATAGTGCAGATCATGAGATTTTAGGAAAATTTTTCTTTAAAAACAGAACTCAAGTAAATTATGCCGACATTCCAAAACATATTGTTGAAGCCTTAGTTGCCACTGAAGATGTTCGCTTTTATGAACATGATGGGATAGATAAGGTTGCTATGTTAAGAGTTTTAGTGAAAACCATAATCTTAGGAAACAGCTCTGCTGGTGGAGGAAGCACACTTTCTCAGCAACTAGCAAAAAATTTATTTCATCGAAAAAACTTCTCTTTCTTGTCGATGCCCGTTAACAAAACCAAAGAAGCAATTTTGGCTAATAGACTAGAGCATATCTACAATAAAAGCGATATCGTTGCATTATATTTAAACACTGTTCCATTCGGAGAAGGGGTTTATGGTATAGAAACAGCAGCACAACGATATTTCTCTACTTCTGTAAAACATTTAACTGTAGCACAAGGGGCTGTTCTCATCGGAATGCTCAAAGCAAACACCTACTACAATCCAAGGAAACATCCAGATCATGCTTTACGCAGACGAAATGTTGTTTTAAACCAGATGCTTAAAGCCAATTTTATTTCTGAAGACACTTTCGAAAAAGCGAGTCTTGAACCCTTAAAAACAAACTATAAAAATCTATTACTAGAAAACCCAAACGGATACTATTTGCAAAAAATAAAACAAAAAGCTAGAGCTATCTTAAAGGAAGAAGTTAAAGAAGACGGCTCTCAATGGATTTTAGAACAAGATGGATTAATAATTGAAACAACTTTAAATTCTGAACTTCAAAACGAAGCTTTAAAAGCAAGAAAAATCCATTTGAAAAAACTTCAAAAATCGATGGATTACTATTGGGGAATTCTCAAAAAAAAATCAGAAATAAAAAATATTATTGAAAAAGAATGGGAGGCTACGAAGGACTATAAACGCTATAAAAAACTGAACCTTAATTATAACACGATCATTGACTCAGCTAAGGTGAAAGACGAACGTCTTATTTTTGACTGGGAAACCTCAAACAAACAAATATCAAGGATAGACTCAATACATCATTATTTAAAAATGGTAAGTGCAGCAGTTTATGGAATGAACACAAAAACAGGTGCCGTTCAAATATATGTTGGTGGTAATAGTTTTGAATATTTACCCTATAACCTAATAACAAGTGAAAGACAGGCCGCATCTACTTTTAAGCCATTCGTATATACTGCGGCTTTAGAAAATAGTCAAAAACCATGTGATTGGATTAATAATGAAGTGAAAATTTATGCTCAATATGACAATTGGAAACCTGAAAACTACGACCATTCAGATGGAGGCTATTATTCTATGCCTGGCGCGCTTGCCAAGAGTATGAACATTCCAACCATAGAAACTTATATCAATGTTGGGAATAACAAACTACAAAATACAGTTGATAAACTTGGACTAACGAAAAAATTAAAAGACCTACCATCAACGGCATTAGGAGCTACCAATTACTCCTTAGAGAATCTGGTTCAAGCCTATACTCCATTTGCTACTAAAAGCACCCCCGTAGTTCCTTATTACATAAGTTCAATTAAAACTGCTAATGGAGAAGTAATTTATACACATTTACAACAAAAGAATAAAAACAATACTGCAGAGGATGACTATGTAACTATGGAGACTCTCGAAACTATGCAGTATCTCTTAAAAGGTGTTGTTGACAAGGGAACCGCAAGCCGACTCAAAACCAAACACAAAGTAAAAGGGGATTGGGCAGGTAAAACAGGAACCTCTCAAAACTATAGTGATTCATGGTTTATAGGTTTCAACTCAGATTTTATTATTGGAACCTGGGTAGGATGCAAATATCCCGTAATTAACTTAGCTCCTGGAACTGGTGGAGGCTCTATTGCTGCTCTACCGATAACCGGTCAAATAATTTCTAAAACATATAGCTCAAAAGAAGTAAATAAGTCCCTATCTTCTGGCTTTCCTGAATTTAACGCAAAGACTATTGAATCTTGTAACTGTGACTTTTTCAGAGAAGAAAATACCTTAGAGAAACTTTTCGATTTATTTAATAAAAACAAAGAGAAACCAGAAAAAGGTGAGAAAAAGAAAAAAGGATTTTTCAGTAAACTATTTGGTAAAAAATCAAAGGACTAATAATTCTACCGTCTTTATTATACAGATTTTATCAGCAAGGTTGCTGTAGACGGATTCGTGGCCAAGGGCACATCATAAACATCACACAAACGCATAAGCATAAAAATATCTGGTTCATGGGGATGTTTTTCTAGAGGGTCTCTAAAAAATATCACCATTCCCGTTTTCCCCTCAGCAACACGTGCTGCAATTTGAGCATCTCCTCCTAATGGTCCGGACAAATATTTATGTACATTAAGGCCCGCTGCTTCTACTTTTGAACCTGTCGTACCTGTAGATATCAAACTAATATCTTTAGCCTTTAACAATTCTTTATGCTGCATTAAAAACTGAACCATATCAGCTTTTTTTCCATCATGTGCTATAATCGCTATTTCCATATAATCAGTATTGTTTCGTTGCAAAATAATCAATTTGCAAATAAATTAATCTTACTTTAAAAAAAATATCCCGATTCGTTTCCAAATCGGGATATTTAATAGGTATAATAAAAAAGTGGCTTATAAAGTAGCTGCGTACTCGATCAAGTCAACAATTTTAGTAGAGTATCCGATTTCGTTATCGTACCAAGAAACAACTTTTACAAAGTTATCAGTTAATGCGATACCAGCGTTAGCGTCAAATACAGAAGTACGAGTTTCACCAACAAAGTCTTGAGAAACTACTAAGTCCTCAGTATATCCTAACACTCCAGCCATTTCGTTTTCAGAAGCAGCCTTCATAGCAGCACAAATCTCAGCGTATGTAGCAGGCTTTTCTAACTTTACAGTTAAATCAACAACAGATACATCCATAGTTGGTACACGGAAAGCCATACCAGTTAATTTTCCATTTAATGAAGGAATTACTTTTCCAACAGCTTTAGCCGCTCCTGTAGAAGAAGGGATAATGTTATGGATAGCAGAACGTCCACCTCTCCAGTCTTTCATAGAAGGTCCATCAACAGTTTTCTGAGTTGCTGTTGCAGCATGTACAGTAGTCATTAATCCTTCTGCGATTCCCCAGTTGTCATTCAATACTTTCGCGATTGGAGACAAACAGTTTGTAGTACAAGAAGCATTAGAGAAAATAGCTTCATCAGCTTTCAACTCAGTATTGTTTACTCCCATTACAAACATAGGTGTGTCATCTTTAGATGGTGCAGATAAAACAACTTTTTTAGCTCCAGCCTCTAAGTGACCTCCAGCAGTTTCCTTAGTTAAAAAGAATCCAGTAGACTCAATTACATACTCAGCTCCAATTTCATCCCATTTTAAGTCTGCTGGGTTACGCTCTGCAGTAATTCTAATTTCATTACCGTTTACGATTAATTTACCATCAGCAACTTCAACAGTACCGTTGAATGGTCCGTGAACTGAATCATACTTCAACATGTAAGCTAAGTAATCAACATCTAACAAATCGTTGATACCAACAACTTGTACATTCTCTCTTGCTACTGCAGATCTGAAAGCAAATCTTCCGATTCTTCCAAATCCATTAATTCCTATTTTAATCATCTTATCTAAATTTAATTTATTTTTATTCTACTTTTATTAAACGGTCATTATTTCAGAAACTCTTAAAAGCTCTTCATCAATTGCGTGATTTTCTTTTACTGCTTTTTCTAATGGAGTGTATTTTATTTCGTTATTAACAAACCCAACCATTAAATTAGACGATCCAGACAACAACAACTCTACTGCTGCTACCCCAAATCTACTAGCTAAAACTCTATCGAAACAACTAGGAGCTCCACCTCTCTGCATATGTCCTAAAACAGATACACGGATATCATACTCCGGTAAATTCTCCTCAGCGTATTCCGCCAATTCAAATATATTTTTTCCTGTTTTTTCACCTTCTGCAACAACAACAATACTCGATGTTTTTCCTGATTCCTTACTTTTGATAAGTGATTCAAGCATTTTTTCTAATCCAATATTTTCTTCTGGAATTAAAATTTCCTCTGCTCCTGCTCCAACACCGGCATTCAATGCTATAAATCCAGCATCTCTACCCATTACTTCAACAAAAAACAACCTGTTGTGAGAAGAGGCCGTATCTCTAATTTTGTCAATAGCTTCTACAACAGTATTCAATGCTGTATCATATCCTAATGTAAATTGAGTTCCGTAAATATCATTATCAATTGTACAAGGAATTCCAATAATTGGGAAATTGTGTTCTTGGTTAAAAATCATACCTCCAGTAAAGGTACCATCTCCTCCAATAATAACTAAACCTTCTATACCTTTCGCTACTAAATTCTCATAAGCTTTTGCTCTTCCCTCTGGAGTCATAAACTCCATTGATCTTGCAGATTGAAGCATTGTACCACCTTTGTTGATGATATTATTAACACTTCTTGCATTCAAACTTACAAAATTCCCTTCAATCATTCCTTGGTATCCTTGATAGATACCAACACATTCTACCTTATGGTAAGCACATGTCCTTACTACTGATCTAATCGCTGCATTCATCCCTGGAGAATCACCTCCTGAGGTCATAACTGCTATCTTTTTTAACTGTATATTCATCTTTCTATAATATTGTATAAAATTACTATTAATATAGATTATGGGAGTAAATTAACAAGTTTTATACGAAAACGTTTTCGGCTAAAACACATGTTTTTTACTGATTAAATCACTAAAATCTAGTCCTAAATATTAGGAACACTAAAATAAGTTTTTATTATGAAACGAATACAAACTTAGCACAGAAACAACTTATAATTAACTAATTAGTAACAAAAACACGGTGCATTTATTTTTTACAAAATAGTTACACCATACTAATAATACTTATTCCCAAAGATTTTTTGGATATATCTTTTGTTCCTTCAAAGAATCGATCGCAGCAACAACGGTTGGCCTATCTTCTGCGTAGGTAACTCCCATCCATTTGGCATCTGAAGTTAACACCTTTACAGCCCCTTTTCCTGATTCAATTATATTATTTACAACTGTTGGGATAAAAAACTCACTTTTTAATTCTTTAGAACGCTCCGCTAAGAACAATTTAAAATCTGATTCTAATTGCTCCAAATATTTTGGTGTAAAGCCCCAAAAGTTCATCGACACAATAGTATCTTCTGACATCGAAACAAATTCTCCGTTATCGTCTTTACGCTTAATTTGCCCTTCTACTTCTTCGATATGAGTTCTCTCAATAATATTAGTCAATTCCTGACTTTCATTAACAAAACATTCTCCTCTTGAGACAAAACCATTTTCAGAAATGGTATTCTTTAAATTATACCCAACCATACACATATTGTATGAATTGACATCAAGGTTATCTAACTCTTTGATGATCGTTTTGAATGCTCCTTTAGAATAAAAGTCATCTCCATTGATTACAATAAAATTACCATCTACCACATCTTTGATCATCAAAGTTGCATGTCCAGTTCCCCAAGGTTTAACTCGATCTGCATCAACATCGAAACCTGCTGGTATTTTTTCTAATTCTTGACATACATAGGCTACTTCAACTTTACCTTTCAATCTTTCATCATAGATTTTTTTAAAATCATCCTTAAAAGATTCTCTAATAATAAAAACAACCTTTTTAAACCCGGCTTCAATGGCATCAAAAAGAGAAAAATCTATAATTGTATCTCCGTCTGCAGACATCTTATCCAACTGCTTTAATCCGCCGTATCTGCTACCCATACCGGCAGCTAGAATAACTAAAGTATGCTTACTCATTTTATATTTATGTTTTTTTATTTCTACAATATTGATGGAACTACTAAAATCAAATCATCTGAAATCTGTTCTACATCAAGGTTGTCAAAAGTATTTCTTTTTTTCTTTCCAAAACCAAATTTTGAAAACATTTCTTTTAAACTGCTAAAATCTATTTGATATACTAGTCCTATTCCTTGTGTGTAACCCTCTTCTTCCTGTGAATATTGAACCTCATTTTGTCTATTAAACACCGTATATCTAAGTTTACCTTCATCATCCACCAAAAATTCTACTTTTACTTCTCCAATAACATTAGACTGTGTTTTAGTCCCAACAGGTACCCCTAAGTTACCATCAATTAATATTTTATCGTTGATTTGTGTTTTCAAGGATATATCTACCTGATTATCTATATTATATTCTTCAACATCACTTTTATCACCTGAAGTATATCCAAGATCAATTTGAAATTTATCTCCATCCTCATTAAATATGTCAGAAAGAGCCCCCGAAATAATATCTGAAGTTGTACCTGAAACAAACGACCCACCACTTGAAGCTACATTTTCTTCATTAAAAAAGCTCTTTGCTAATAGTAGTGAGAAAAACTGGCGAAGCGTCGCATTCTCATCGTCATTATTCAAAACAAAAGAAAGCTCAGAAGCTACCGTAGAACTTGAGTTTGGAATTACAATACTAAAATCCTCATGAGAATTAAATAAACTACCCGTTATATCTGTAATAAGGTCAACAGCAATTTTTCTACTTGTATTTAAATCCGTTAATAAAACTTTCGGATTTGCTTTCACTCTATGCGTTGCTCTAATATTAAGATTTGCATTCATAGGATCTCCATCCCAAGAAATCAAACCTCCCTTTTCAATTTCAAAAGGTTTGTTTATCAGTCCTCCATAAATGAAATTATAAAACCCTTGATCAATAAGGTAATCTCCATACATATTGAATTTTCCTTTGGTATCAATTTCAATCAATAAATTCCCTGATCCTGTTCCACGCAATGAACTCCCCGAAACTCTGTCAATTACTATTTCTGCTTCAGCATCTGGAGTTACATCTATATCGAAATTCAATGACAGACCTTGAAATTTCTCAATCAAAAACTCGTTGTCAAATAAACTCGTTTCAAAATCTTTTTTCTCATCAGATTTAAAATGTATCAAACCAGAATTCTCAACAGCCTTTACGTCGTTTAATGGAATGATAAACTTTGTCCCTTCTAAAGTTTTTGCTTTTACGTCAATATTTAAATCGTTCGTAGTTCCCGAAATATTGGACAAGCCTTGAATAAATCCAGTACCATAATAACTTACATTATCACCATCTTCCGTATCTAAAACAAGAATTCTATCCGATTTCAAATTTAAATCTAAATTCCAATTTTTGTAAAAAGAATGTTTAATGGTACCGTTAATAATTCCATTAGTTTTATACTTAGTATCTTCAACTATTAAATTATCAAAACTGAACGTTTGATTACTCAAGGTAACTTTGGGATCATTAATCAAATTGTAGTCAACATTTAAATATGGAAATGTGAACCCAGCATCTTCCAACTCAATCACCCCATTCATATCTGGATTTGACAAGGCTCCTACTACATGAAACTCTCCATTTGCCACGCCACGTAATTGAGATAATACGTTTTTCCCTAGCGGACTAAAAGCATTCAAATAAAAACCATCCAGTTTTACATCTAAATTTATCAAAGGGATTTTAGGACCTATATCGATATAACCTACTGCATCTAATTGTTTGTAGGCCTCGTTTTGCAAGGATACATCCACTTGATATTTTTTATAGGAATCATTGGCATTTACGTGCATATTTAAATCACCTTGTAATGATCCATTTATCGTAAATTCTTTAATATCTAAATTCCCTAGTGGGTTGTATATCCCATTCTCTTGTTTGAAATTTAATTCACCGTCTAGAACTCCTCCTAATGAAAGAGAATCAACTTTTGGCATGATGGCATCAAGATTTACATTATCGAAATCCATCTTAAGATTCTTGTAGGTAGAATCCCTAATTACTCCTTCAAATTTGACTCGTTGCCCTTCTGTAAGAAGTTCAATTTCTTTTATTTCGTATTCCTGCTTTTTAAAATTAAAAACTAACTTATTATTCTTGTTGTCATTAGGATTGATCATCCACTCCTTGTCCTTGAATAATATTTTGGATTTCAAAATCCCTAATACGGATTCTTTATTTTTATCAATAGTATAGTAAAATACTACACCGTACCTTTCTTCATTATCCTTACCTCCGGTAAAATCAGACCTAAAATAGAGAGTGTCATTTACCTTTTTATTATACAAATTCAACTCCCGAACCGTATACTGAGGTGATTTTACTTGTTTAATGGATACATTCGTATTTAATGCAGGATTTTTATTATCTAATTTGACATTAATACTATCAATAAATGTATTATTCATTTTTATTTTTGGAGTAGAAAACAAAACTTTAATATCGTTTGTTTCTTCGATCACCTTACCTTGTAATTTAGCACTTGACAACAAGCTGACTTTAGGTGACAATACCGGAATGATGGGACTAAAAATTTCAAAATCAAATTCTACAAACTGATCCCCTTCCACCTCTATAGGTGTGTAATTTGCCATCATGCTTCCCAAAGAGTTCTGGACCATTTTCCCAATATCAGCAAATCTAAAAGCACCTTGAACTCGACCGTTAATAATGTCTTCTGAATTAAACTCAATCGTTCTTAAATGCTCATTTTTTTGAGATTTTAATGAAAATTTTTCAAACTCATGAACTTTAAACTCATTGGTATAGGATGCATTTTTAAAACTCGCATTACCAATAATATTATCTATAGAATTCCCTATCAAATCAATATTTATATCCCCTTTAATCACGGAAATACTATCACGTTCAAATAAGTGCAGGGTTTTTAAATCGAAACGATCCACTTTAACATTAAAATCAAACTCATAGTCTTCTTTAGATAAATCAGCTAGTCCCGTAAAATCAAAACTAATATTGGGGTCATCTATCATCAAATGCCCATTAAATAATTTATTTTGCAACACCCCATCAATCTGAACACCTCTATAGGTATAACCTTTATACTGGTGCTTAGATACAATTCCGATGAGTGAAGTGTTTATGTTTTCTAATTTAAAACCCTCTCCTTCTACTTCCCCTTCAAAAGAAAGTTGACCAATTAAGGGATCTCCAATCATTTTCCCTAATTCAAAATCTGTAACATTTACATAACCATCATAAGTAGCTTCATCAATATTATCAATATTTGTAAGCTCTAAATCAACACTAGCCTTTCCCATTTTTGATCTAATATCAATCGCCAGGTCCAATTTATTCTTGGTTATTAAAGTAGCTCCAGAAACAGAAAAAACACCAATTTTTTTCAATTCAGATGGAAGATTTTTTCCAATTACATTCGGCATTAAATTTTTTAACTGACCATAATCCGACTTTAACTCATCACTTACTCCATAAATTGAGAATTGGCTTCCTTGACTTAAGGCTTCTTTAAAATGATAATTTCCTTTTATTTTGAAATCTGATCCGGATGTTAAATTAAAATGAGATAATTTAAAATCATTTATTTTTCCTTTAAAAGTAGAACTCACATTTAATAAGTCATCCCCAGCAAATTCGTTATATAATTTTTTAAGGTCAACTAATGATATTTTTGAATTTTTTAATATCGCTTCAATTTCGACTTTATTATTAAAATCTTGAAGATCATCCCCATCATAATTAAACACCACATCAGTATCTATTTTAGAATGTGAAGTTTCTAGATATGCCTCTTGAAAAAGCATTTGATTTGTAGTGTAAGTAAAAGAAGTTGTTAAATTCTCGACTTTCAAATTATGATTATCTACAAAAGAAGCATTCTCAACACGCAGGCCTACCCGAGTCCCATTCAAATCAAACTCTTTTACTATACCTTTAATTCCATAATAAAAAACAATCATAGAATTCTGCTTTTTATTTTCATTGACAATGTCGAAATCAACATCATGTAAACCGATATATGGAGAAAATAATTTAAATGGCTTTTTAGCTTTCGTTTTTTTGTTCTTACTAAATTTCCGAGAGAATATTGTTAGATTATTGGTTTCTTCTCCTTCGTATGTTTTCATATGAAACACCCCATCATATAACTCAGACTCCCCTAAAACAAGTTTGTTTTTTAATAAAGAATTTATTTTTAAAAGTTCCGACTGTATCTTTTTTACTGCTATTAACGTATCATTATGATGATCTTTTATTAAAACCCCAGACAATTGAACCTCTCCAAAAGGTGAAATTTTAATTTTATCTACTGTTATATCAGCATCATAAGTTTCTTGTAAAAACCCTGAAACTTTAGAACCTACCTTTGTTTGCACTGATGGCTGTGCTAGCAAAACACCTAATACAAGTAATAAAAGCAAAACAATTGCTAAAATTCTAGTTAGTATTTTTCTAATTCGTACGATATGCTTTAACTTTGTTTCCTATTTGCAAAAAGGATGCCTAAAAATATTTATTATGTCTAAAACACCCGTTTATATACTAGCCATTGAATCTTCATGTGATGATACAAGTGCTTCTGTGATCTGTAATGATAAAGTCCTATCAAACACCGTTGCCAATCAAGCAATACACGCAGAATATGGAGGTGTTGTTCCAGAACTTGCTTCTCGTGCACATCAACAAAATATAGTCCCAGTGGTTCAACAAGCAATTCAGAAAGCAAATATCGACAAAAAAGACTTAAATGCCATAGCTTTTACAAGAGGACCTGGATTAATGGGATCATTATTGGTTGGAACCTCTTTTGCAAAATCTTTAGCCTTATCTCTAAATATTCCCCTCTTAGATATAAACCACATGCAAGGCCATGTTCTTGCTCACTTTATTGATGAAGAAGGTTCAGAAAAACCTCCCTTCCCTTTTATATGTTTGACCATTAGTGGAGGCCATACCCAAATCGTAAAAGTTGAAGATTATTTTAAAATGTCTGTTTTAGGTGAAACAATAGATGATGCTGTTGGAGAGGCTTTTGATAAATCTGCTAAAATTCTTGATTTACCATATCCTGGTGGACCTTTAATTGATAAATATGCTAAACAAGGAAACCCATTGGCATACAAGTTTACCAAGCCAAAAGTAGGACCTATGGATTTTAGTTTTAGTGGACTAAAAACGGCCTTTTTATATTTCATCCAAAAAGAAGAAAAAGAAAACCCAAATTTCATTAAGGAAAATCTTTATGACATTTGCGCTTCTTTACAACATACCATTGTAACAATCTTAATGGATAAATTAAAAAATGCGGTTAAAGAAACCGGAATTACCCATGTTGCGATAGCCGGTGGTGTTTCAGCGAATTCAGAAATTAGAAAACGTCTAAAAGAAACAGAGAGCAAGTACAAATGGACAACTTATATTCCCAAATTTGAATACACCACGGATAATGCTGGAATGATTGCTATTGCTGGATACTATAAATATCTACAAAATAATTTTAGTGAATCTGGAGTTTCTGCGAATGCAAGAATGAAAGTGAATGACATCAGTTAGTCAATTCATAAAACAAAGATTCTAAATTTTTATTTTGAGTATTCATTTGAATAATTTTCAAACCATTTTCTGTAGCGAAATCAAAAACTGCTGATCGTAGATCATCTTTAATCGCAAATGTCAATTGCCAAGCAGAACCTCCAAGCGATTTAATATCTTTTATATGAGATATTTTTCTAAGGAATCGCTCTTCTATTTGATAATCAAACTCAACCTCTATCACTTGATCTTGACGTTCTTTCAATAGATCCAAATTTTCATCTGCAACTACTTTACCATGATTTAGCATAAGCACACGACTACAAACCGCTTCCACTTCTTGCATTATATGTGTAGAAAGAAGTATCAGTTTGGTTTCTCCTAATTCCTTTATCAAACTTCTTATTTCAATCAATTGATTCGGATCTAAACCTGTTGTCGGTTCATCCAATATAAGAATCGCTGGATCATGTATCAATGCGGCCGCAATACCAACTCTTTGCTTATACCCCTTAGACAACTCTTTTATTTTTTTATGCACCTCTGGCGTTAAACCAATTCTATCTATTAATCCATTAATTTTAGATCTATCAACTTTATGAATTTCAGCAATAAAAGTCAAATACTCCAACACATACATTTCATTGTACAACGGGTTGGATTCTGGTAGATAACCAATATTATTCTGAATGAACTTCAAATCTTTTTCTATAGAAACTCCTTCTATTTTCACCTCTCCTTCAAAAGAGTCAATATACCCAGTTATAATCCTCATCAAAGTGGACTTCCCAGCTCCATTTGGACCTAAAAAACCAACTACTTCACCTTTTTTTATCTTGAAGGACACATTTTCAAGTGCCAGCTTGTTTCCGTAGTACTTCGATATATTAATTACTTCTATAGACATCAATTCTGTTTTCTACAAAAATACACTTTTATCCAAATCAGAATCTTAACAAAAACCAAAAAACTAGTCTTTCCTAAACCATCTTAAAGTCAGTTATTTTTCAGACATTTGCATACTCTATAATAGGCATTTATTGTTACATGAATAAAAAAGTACAAATACAAGATTTAGGACTGAAAGGTTACCAGGAAGCATGGGATTATCAAGTAGAGTTATTTGACGAAATTGTCGCGAAAAAAATGCTTAATAGAAACAATAAAACAGAAACGCCTACTGATAACTTTTTACTATTTGTAGAACACCCACATGTATATACTTTGGGGAAAAGTGGTGACCTAAGCAACCTGTTGTTAAATGAAAAGCAACTAGAGGCAAAAGGGGCTACTTTTTACAAAAGCAATCGTGGTGGAGATATCACTTATCACGGACCCGGACAGATTGTTGGTTACCCAATTTTTGACCTTGAAAACTTTTTTACAGACATCCATAAATACTTAAGATTTCTAGAAGAAGCAATTATACTAACACTTAAAGAATACGGTTTAAACGCTGAACGAAGCAAAGGAGAAACTGGAGTTTGGTTTGATACTGACACTCCCTTTGCGAGAAAAATTTGTGCTCTTGGCGTACGTTGCAGTAGATGGGTTAGTATGCACGGATTTGCCTTAAATGTTAACGTTGATTTAGGTTATTTTGACAATATCATTCCATGTGGGATTAAAGGTAAAGCGGTTACCTCTATGGAGGCTGAACTTGGCCGAAAAGTTTCAGAGAAAGAAGTAAAAGAAAAAATAACAAAACATCTGGCCCAACTATTCCTTATTGAATTTATAGAAGCTTAGCTTTTTAAAACTTGTAAACTACGGCATTAATATTCATTCCTGCTCCAACCGAAGCCAACATAATTACATCCCCTTTTTCAATTTGATGCCCTTCCATTTCATCTTTTAAAATTAAATCTAACAAGGTGGGAACAGTGGCCACAGAACTGTTTCCCAACTTATGAATATTCATAGGCATAATCCCTTCAGGCACCTGGCTTTTATACAACCTGTAAAAACGTTTGATGATTGCCTCATCCATTTTCTCATTTGCCTGATGTATGCAAATCTTTTTGAGGTCTTCAATCCTATACCCACTCTTATCCAAAACCTCTTTCATTGCATTTGGAACGTTGTTCAAGGCAAACTCGTAGATTTTTCTTCCGTGCATCTTTATATAACAAGTATTCGCTTCTGTGTCCGATTTGTAAGAACCTCCGAAAAACAAATAATTCGTCTCTTCTTCAGTAAAGGTTTTTGCACCATAGCTAATAATTCCTTTTTCTTGAGAACTTTCAGTTGCTTCAATCACAACAGCACCAGCACCATCTGCATAAATCATCGAATCACGATCATAATCATCGACAACCCTAGAAAGTGTTTCTGTTCCAATTACAAGTATTTTTTTTGCCATACCCGACTTGATAAAAGCCTCAGCATGAATAAGCCCTTGAACCCAACCTGGACAACCAAATAATAAATCGTAAGCTACACAACTTGTATTCACAATCCCTAGTTTATTTTTAACCTTGGAAGCCAAACTTGGTAAAGTATCTCCTTGAACACTTCCTTTTTTAACATCACCAAAATTATGAGCTACAATAATTTGATCTATATCATCTTTATGCACTCCTGCATTTTCAATGGCCTTCTTAGCAGCAATAGAGGCTAAATCTGAAGCACTTTGCGAATCTTCTGCATATCTTCTTTCTTCAATTCCCGTAATCTGTTTGAACTTATCTATAATCACAGCATTTTCATTTTTAAAAAAAGATCCATCTTCATTCAAAAAAAGCTGATCGATAAAATCAATGTTTTTTTTAATATTTGAAGGGATCGAACTCCCTGTTCCCGTAATTACCGAATAAATCGCCATAAATTAGTAACTAATTTAAATTTAGAAATGCTAAAATACACACATAAACCATGTCCTCAACATTACGACAAAAAAATATCTTAAAACAAACAGAAAAACTGAATGCTTTAAGATATTTCATGAATTTTTAAATATCTAAAATCTAGAAATTATCGTAAATATCTCCTAAATCAAATGATAACGAAAATCGTAAAGTACTTTCTAATGGGTTATACGAGGAAGCAGCATTTACCAAATAAGACAAATCTATATTAAAAGCTTTAGCTTTCAAACCACCACCCATAGTAAAATATTGCCTATTTCCTTTCATTTCACTTTCGTGATAATATCCACCACGTAATGCAAAAGAATCATTGTAAACATATTCAGCTCCGAAACCTATGTTTATCTCTTGCATTTCCTCTCCAAATCCGTATGGAGCATCAGCAAAGGACTGGAACATTCCTTCTACCCATCCTACATTATCTTCTTTTCCTTTAATTACATTACCGCTATCATCTCTAATTGGAGGAGTTGGGACTAAAAGCTTAGACAACTGCAATGTTAACGCTAATGTATTATAATTATCTATTATAAAATCGAACCCTCCTCCCAATCTCAATTGAGTTGGAATAAAATCTTCTCTACCCGCGGTATATGATACTTTAGGCCCCATATTTGAAATATTAAAACCGGCTCTAATTCTACCATTAAAACTTCCATAATTTCTTTCAGCTGATTGATAAAACCCTGAAACATCAACGCCAAAACCATTTACTGTATTTAAATTTTGGTCCGTTCCTGTTATTTTGAAATCAGAACGCATATAACGTAAGGCAACACCCATCGAAAAATAATCACTTAATTTCAGAGCATAAGAACCTGAAGCAGAAAACTCATACGGATTAGCACTTCCCGTACTATTTCCCCCATCATCATATAAATCAATATCCCCTAAAGAAAAATATCTTATATCTGCACCCCAAGCGCTTCTTTCGTCAATCCTATTAATAATCGATCCTCCCCCCACAAACAAGCCATCAACCAAACTCTGTAACCAGGGAGTATAATTCACACCAATTGAATATTCGGAAGTATTAAACGCCATTTTCGCTGAATTGTGGTATATCGAATTTGCATCAGATGTTGTTGCCACCCCAACATCACCCTGTCCTGCTGCTCTCGCATCAGACAAAATTAATAGTAATGGAACCCCTGTTTGAATTGGATTAGGTTCAGGCGCTTGAGCTTTTACATGTAACACTGCACCTATCAGAATCAAAAATACCCCTATTTTTCTTTTCATATCATTTATTTAATTTATGCTTTATTGAAGCAATACTAATTTTTCAAATTTTTCGGCTTTTACACCACTTATAACATTCGTAACTTCTAATTTATATACATATACTCCTTTACCTACTTTATCACCAAAATCATCTTTCCCATCCCAAGTAATAGTCCTAGATAAACTTCCTGATGTTTGAACAACTTCAGATATTGATTTTATTAATTTACCAGAAACTGTATAAACATATATTTTTACATTTAACAACTCATTCGGCTGATTATGTGTGAACCAAAACTCCGTATAGTTAACAAATGGATTAGGATAATTTAATACATTTTCCAAAACAAATTCATCACTACTTGTCACTGTAAATGTTAACGTTTTATCGGAAGCATTATTGTATGTATCCCAAACTTTTAATTTTAAGGTATGAGAACCAGGCTCTAATTTCCGAAGCGTATAATTTACATTTCCTTTCGTAAAATCACCCGTTTCAGCCTCATAAAACTCATTTAACAAAATTGGATTTCCTTCATCTCCATCAATAACCGCGGTAATAGCATGACCTATTGCGCCCGAGGACGTGTTGATTCCACTATCATCTGATAATTTAGCAATCAATTTAGGAATAGCACTCGTGTTACCTCCATCTTGAAACGACTCGTCATTTAAAAACAACTCAATAGATGGCCCCACCAAGTCTTCTTCAGCATCATCATTAATTCCGCCTACCACAGTCTCCAAATCATACCCCCCTTTTCCACCAGTTTCATCGAAGGCATACAAGCTAATCTTACCAGCACCATACGATATTTTTATATCCTTCGGTACTATAAAATCAAAATTAAAAACACCATTCACAACTTCAGACTTTCCTTTAAAAACGGCATTTTCTTGTGTTTCAAACTCCATTATCAATGGATTTCCACTATTATCAGTAAACCCTTTATTGTTTATCGTTTCTCTTGTTGTTGGTTTATCATAAATTGTCGTTGATAAATCACCATTGAAACCCGTTAAAACTGCTCCGTTAATATCTCTAACCTCCCCAGAAATATTTATTTTGGACAAGGCTTTTATCGTATCCCTTGGCTGACTAATATCAACCCCATTTATTTGAGTAATCGCAACACTCGGTCCTGGTCTAGCTAATTTCATGGCCGGATCTCCCAAATAAAAAATAAAAAATCTTTGATCCAAACTTGGGCTTACCTCATTTTTAGAGTGCATTAAATTTTCTGCAATCGTATTGTCGTTTCCATCATAACCCAATATTTTTGGAGTCAAAATTTTATTAAAGTTTCTACCATAAAAGATGTACACTTCTCTCGTTGTAGAGATTAAACTTCCTGAACCACCAATCCTACTATTAATCATCTCTTCCCCAGCGGTAAAACGAGCAGGATTATCAAATCTAGTAAAGTCACAAGTAATAGTTATAAACAAAGGGGATTTTTCAAAATTCACCAATGATTTTATATCAGAAATAGTTAAAATTCTTTCAGAGGCAAATCCCCCTTCACCTCCATGCCCAAAATAATTAAACAACAACGTCCCTTTCTCTAAAGAATTTGTTATCGCGGCATTTACATCAGGGTATCTCACCCCTCCTGTTGTTTCTTGCTTTACATAAGCATCTGAGTAAATCTTCTTGATGTTATATTGAGGTTTATTCAAAACGATAGACTCTGCTATTTCGTCCATATCTGTTTGAAATACAAACTCACTTGCGTTATCTAAATCATCAGTTGCCAAGGTAATTGTATTATGCCAATTTTCGAAATAACTACTGTTATAATAAGCTAAAATTTTATCCACTACGATGGTTGCTTGAGCATCATCAGAAACCAAAATCCTACCAGTTGCAACATCTTGTCTGTCAGAAGAAGTCATATTCCCCTCATTACTATCCATCATTCCGTAATAATCATCAGTAACGTAAGAGTTTACTAAATCAAAACTCTCATATGCCAAATACACAGGAACAATATTATTATTTCCAGTTATTCTATCCTTGTAATCATAAGACGAATCTCCAAACGTACATAAATACTTTATTTTATTATCCGTAGAAGTCGCATTATCATATAAGTACTTCACAAAATCTCTAATAGCAGTAACATCTGGACTACCAGAACCAAACTCGTTATATATTTGATTTAATGAAACTACTCGGGTAGAAAGTCCTGAATTTGTGGTATGGTAATTTGCCAAGCGTTGCGCGTGACTCATAAAATTCTCTTTGGTTATAAGTAAATATTGAATATCTCTTAATCCATGCAAATTTTGATTCGAAATAGTACCTTGTTGTACAATTTGCGGTGTATAAAAGTTAGAATTACTAACCACATGATACTCACCTAAAACACCAGAATTCTTTTTAAAATGAAAATCATCACCAGCACTTTGATTTAATATTTTTTCAGGTTCAATAGGATTCGTTACATCCCATATCATATTTACTTGATTTTTATTCTGAACTACATACTCCAATACCTTTGATGACTCTTGAGATATAAAATTTCTAAATCCAAATTGACTTCCATCAGCAACTAAAAAACGATCACCAATTACCTCAATATAATCTAAAAACGCTTCTGCCGCAGGGTTTCCATTCTGACTGTAAGAGAGTTGAACATTAATAGATGAATCATTCACATCTAATTCTCCACTATTAACAGAAGCCCTAGCTTTTGTAATTCCAGAAATAGCTGAAAAACTTAAATTAAATAATGCGGTATTGTTAACAGACACATTTAAACTAGTCGCCGTTGTTGCCGTTGATGCTGCTCGCACTTTAAAAAACACATCTTTTGAAGTATCAATATTATTCAGCGAAAAAGAATAAGTTCTTGAATTTTGAACTAAAAAGGAATCGCCAAACCATTGTTGACCTGCTCCAATTAAATTCACCCTATCTTCTTCATTAAACAAATGATCTTTAAATGATGATACCACATCAGTAGTTGATTCTGTAACCTCAGTAGCATCAGAAATTCTTTTACCTGGACCTAAATCTACATTCAAAAAATAAAAGGCTTTTTCAGAATAGATATTTTTCCTGTGGTAAATTGAATTTTCATCTTCTTTAACCCAATCATGTGCCCCTTGCCCATAGAAAAGAACATAATCCGAATCATGAAAAACTCCATCAGACTCCCCACTAACAAAAATTGCATTCTCCTGAAGATCATTATATCTAAATTCAGAATTTAAATTTGGTAACATCTTCCCCCCATTACCATAAATTCTGATATTTCTAGGATCCAAACCATCCGTTGAAACCCCCAAACTATTCAGAAAATCTTTATCCAATTTGAAAACACCAGTTCTATCTATGGAAATTTTATACCAAGCTCCAGACTTCAGAACCGAATCAGAAAAATCAGCAACCTGAAGTGATTTTTGCGCAGTTGACTTTAATTCATACACCAAATCAAAAGAGACGATTTTTTTAACAATATCTCCTTCTCTAACCAAAGGAGTCAGACTAAAAGAAACTCCTCCTATCTCATTTGCATGTGAAATATTCAAAGTACTTTTAACAGAAAACGGTATTGCCTCTAATGAAATATTTTGAAGAAAATTAGCACCTACCACCTCATAGACTATATTCTCAAGCGAATACTCTATTGCAGTAACCCCCGCAGAAACTTCCCAATTCTCATAATAAGAAGGAACTCCCTTTCCATCTAAAAAATTATCTTTAACGAGTGGATATGTCAACTTCACACCGTTTGATACCTCCAATTGCTTACTCATCTCCCAGTCCAAATCAATGGACTTTCTAACTGTCTTCTGAGAAAAACTATTCAAAGAGAAAAACAATAGAAATACGTATAAAACTTTAATGAATCTTTCTGCCATATTACGTTAAAATAGTCAAATTTGTTCAGGACTGCAAGATATGACATAATAAAGAAATAAACCAATCGTTATTAAAAGACATTGAAACCGAAAATTCTAATTTTTACATTCGTATTTTTAACATCTATTTATTGCAAAAAACCATAATTAGTGTAAATTGCGACAAGATTAGAATACCCCGTAATATTATATCAAATATGCAAAATTTGTTTAAAATAAAATATATAGCCATTGCTTTATTAACAATTAGCATGGTGAGTTGTAGTGAAAAATCTACTTCAAACAAAAACTCAACCACCTCTACTTTAACAGGTTGGAAGTTTAATGATCCTGATTATGGGGGATTCGCGATCAACAACAAATACAAAGAACAAAAAACACCTTTGGGGATGGTATTGGTTGAAGGAGGAACCTTCACTATGGGTAGTGTTCAAGATGATATCATGTCTGATTGGAATACAACACCAAGAAGAATGCAGGTTCGTTCATTTTATATGGATGAAGCAGAGGTTACGAATTCTGAGTATTTATTATACCTAAAGTGGTTAGAAAGAGTTTTCCCACCAAGAGTAGATGACTATAGTCATATTTATGAAGCTGCATTACCAGATACTTTGGTTTGGAGAAATGCAATGGGAAGTAACGAATCGTTAAGTGAAACTTATCTAAGACACCCTGCCTATGCAAATTACCCTGTTGTAGGAGTAAGTTGGTCTCAAGCAAATGATTTTTGTGAGTGGAGAACGGATCGTGTGAATGAAAAAATATTAATGGATCTAGGACTCATTAAAAATTTATTCAATGAAGATTCTATTGTAGTTGAAGGTAAAAACCATTTTAACACTGAAGCTTACTATTCCAATCCAAACTTACTATTTGACGGAGATCCTACTATTTATGACAAAGGACTAAAAAGTATTACCAGATCTGACATAAAGAAAGATACCATTACTGGTAGAAAAGGAATGACTGGACGTCATGTAAAGCCTAGTGATGGAATATTATACCCTGACTTTAGACTTCCAACCGAGGCAGAGTGGGAATATGCCGCAAAAGCTCAGATTGAAAACAGAGAACGTAATAATATAAGAGGTCGTAAAAAATATCCTTGGAAAGGAAGATATACACGTAACAATTCTACAAAAAGTAGAGGCGATCAATTAGCTAATTTCAAGCAAGGGAGAGGTGATTATAGTGGTTTAGCAGGATGGAGTAATGACGGTGCAGATATCACTAACAGAATAAAGTCATACCCTCCAAATGCTTTTGGTTTATATGACATGGCCGGAAATGTTGCCGAATGGGTATATGATGTATACAGACCTCACATTGATACTGAAATGAATGATTTCAATTACGTTAGAGGAAATTTATTTATGAAAAAATCTATTGATGCTGATGGTAACGTTATTATTGCAGATTACGAAGATGTAATCTACGACACACTGCCTAACGGAAGAATAATCACTAAAAACATTCCTGGTAAGGTTATTTACGAACCAATTACAAAAGAAGATGCACAGCTTAGATCAAATTATACTCAATCTGATAATTCAAGTTTAGGAGATGGAGACTTAACAAATTCAAGACATTATAATATCGATTTAACAGAAACCGATAATATTCCTAGAATGTACAACTCTCCTTTAGATCCTGTAACTTCATTTGACTTTGAAACAGGAGAATTTGAAACTAAATACGACGACAAAAAAAGATCTACTTTGATTGGTGACAAAACAAGAGTATATAAAGGAGGTTCTTGGAGAGATCGTGAATTTTGGTTAGACCCTGCACAAAGGAGATACTTACCGCAATACATGGCAACCGAATTTATTGGTTTCCGATGTGCATTGGATAAAGTGGGTAATATGACTCAATCTAAAAAAACACAATTTAATAAATAGTAACACAAAACTACAACACATTAAAGGCCTTACTAAATATTAGTAAGGTTTTTTTGGTAAATAAAACATCATATGGAAATAGCTAATTTATACCAACTTTTCAAATCAAGCAGTGGAATCACCACCGATACAAGAAAAATAGAAAAGGACACCATCTTTTTTTCATTAAAAGGAGCTAATTTCAATGGTAACACTTTTGCTAAGAAAGCACTGGAACAAGGTGCCTCATACGCGGTGATTGATGAAGAAATATTCGATTCTTCTAACAAAACAATCCTAGTAAAAGATGTGCTTTCTACCTTACAAGAATTAGCTAGCTACCACAGAAAACAATTAAACACTCCTATTCTATCTTTAACAGGAAGCAATGGAAAAACAACGACCAAAGAATTAATAAATGTGGTGTTATCCAAAAAGTTTAAAACTACCGCTACTATTGGGAATCTAAACAATCATATTGGGGTGCCTTTAACACTGTTATCATTTACAGAACAAACTGAATTTGGAATTGTTGAAATGGGCGCAAACCATCAAAAAGAAATTGAGTTTTTATCTAATATTACAGCCCCAAATTTTGGTTATATTACAAATTTTGGAAAAGCCCACCTTGAAGGTTTTGGGGGAATAGAAGGAGTTATCAAAGGAAAATCAGAACTTTACTCCTACTTAAAAAACAACAATCAAAAGGTTTTTATCAACACAAACGATCTAAAACAAGTAGAATTGACAAAAGGAATGAATGGGATTACATTCGGACAGACCTCGAAATTAGTACAGAGTTCTCCCTTCTTAGAAATTGCTTACAAAGGATTAAAAATTAAATCAAACCTAATTGGAACCTACAATTTTTCAAATATTAGTGCTGCAATCGCAATAGGTGAATATTTCGAAATCCCTTCACAGGACATCAAATCTGCAATAGAAGACTATATTCCAACGAATAATAGATCTCAAATTATCAGAAAAAAATCTGCGCAAATAATTTTAGATGCTTACAATGCCAATCCAACAAGCATGAATGCTGCTTTAAAAAATCTGGAAAATATTAAAGCGGAAAACAAAGTAGCTATTTTAGGAGATATGTTTGAATTAGGTGATTCAAGTGAATTAGAACATCAGGAGATTGTAAATGTCGTAGAGCAATTAAATATTGACGAAATTCATTTAATTGGGAAACATTTTCACAAAACAAACGCTTCAAAAGCAAAATTATATTCCACCTTTGAAGCGTTTCAAAATTCTTTTGTCCCTATAAAAGCCACCTACCTTATAAAAGGATCAAGAGGCATGGCACTAGAACGAACATTGGATTTATTTGATTAAATACTCTTTATGATATTTAATTAAATTATCTATCGGACGTTGTATCGCACCTGCTAAATTTAATTCATATTTATCTGCAACTTTTTCTAAAATATCATAGAAATAGTGAGCAATTGAACCAATGAAATAAATTGGAGTTGATTTATCCTTCTTAAAAGGTAATACTCTTGATATAAAAAACTCATCAAACCCTGACTCCATTAAATCCTTTACATATTGTTCCTCCTTGAACTGAAACATAAAACTTGCAAAATCTGCTAAATACGTATTCGGGTTTGGTTCCTTATATAAGTGATGCTTTATTGTATCTGGAGATAAATCATAAGATTCTTCAAACTTTTTAGCAATATGATCTGGCATTGTTTTATAATAATAATTGCGAATCAATCTTTTTCCAAAGTAATTACCACTAGCCTCATCCATCAACATATATCCTAATGACACCGTGTTCATATGGGTATTCTTACCGTCATAATAACAGCTATTTGATCCAGTTCCTAGAATACAAACAATTGCAGGATCACTACCTGTAGCAGCATAAACAGCAGCTAACATATCTTCCTCTACAACAACCTCAGCATTGGTAAAAAGATCTTCAAACAGATCTTTTAAAATTTTAGTTGCTACTACCGTTCCACATCCGGCTCCATAAAAGAAAATTTGGGTTACTTTATCCAAATTCTCAGAAAATTCTTTTGCTGAAAGCACTCTTTCTTTCAAGACTTTTTCTTCAACAACTGCTGGGTTTAAACCTGGGGTTCTAACCTTAAACAATTGGTTTTTATTTTCATCTAAAGCAATCCAATCTACCTTAGTTGAACCTCCGTCTGCTATTAAAATCATAAGTTATCGTTTAATTTTCACCAAATATATTATATCATATTTGAACTGACAACAACTATCGATACTATATCGATTTCGAAACTACGAACAACATAAAAAGCCACTAAACATGTGTTTTACACGTAAATATTACGCTTAAAACCCTTATTCTATTTTAAAAATAAAAGAAGTCAACCCCTCCAATTTAATAGAAATTCTTCCTAAATCTTTTTCTATAATTAAGCTCGTTTTTTCACCATAAAGTTGATCTTTCAACTGATACATTTTCTCGGTCAACTTCATTTTATCTATCAGTACTTTTGGAAGAATCAAATCAAATTCTTTAGAATTGTCTTCAAAATTAGCGACAATAAAAAGTCTTTCAGAATCTGACCAACGAGCAAATGAAAATATTTTATTAGAACCATAGGAATTCATATCACGATTATAAGTGTGCAAATCATAATACTCCCCTACTAAAGCAGAACTAGACAAAGTAAAATTCAATAATCTTTTGTAAAAACTACGCAATTCTTTTTCATCATCAGATAACTTAGCACCATCAAAAGCACCGTTATTCATCCAACGTTGATGAGCAGGAACACCGATATAATCAAATATTGATGTTCTAGTGGGGGTACCGAATCCAGCATTTTCTTCCGCCTTTTCTCCAACTTCCTGACCAAAATAAATCATAGTTGGTGACGTTGTCAAAGTAGCTGAAACAACCATTGCTGGGTTTACTTTTTTGGAGTCTCCTCCAAAAGCGGGACTTGCAAAACGTTGCTCATCATGATTTTCTAAAAAATGTAACATCTGATGTTCTATATCCTTCAAATCATTCACTATTATTGGAATAGCATCGGTACTACCATGTCCTTTTACAATCGCTTTTATTGAATCATATAGCGCTACTTTGTCATACAAATAATCCATTTTACCTTTATGAATATAATCTCTGTACAATTTTGGATTATAAACCTCTGCTAACAGAAAAGCTTTTGGATTTTCCATCTTTATAGCTGAATTCATATAGCTCCAAAATTCTACAGGCACCATTTCAGCCATGTCATACCTAAAACCATCCACTCCTTTCGCCAACCAAAAGAGTGCTATATCTTTATATTTATCCCAGGAATCGGGAACATCTTGTTCTTTCCAAAATTCATAATGTTTCCTATAAGACTCTTGTGCATACCCTTCTGGTAAAGCTTCAAAATCTTTCGTACCATCCGGCCTTATACCATAATTAATTTTTACTGTCTCGTACCAATCATAAAAATGTGGTTGAGCCAGTCTAGAACCATTACCCGTCCATTTCGCAGGTCTCTCAAAAAACGCTCCATCAATATCTTTATTTAACTCTCCCCCTAAAGGTTTGTAATTATTTAAGGGAACTGGGACTTGGAAATCCTCCCCCTCTACATAATAAAAATTATTATCTTTTTCATATGCAACACTGGAATCATCTTTAGCTCCAAAATCAAAAACACCTTCTGGATTAGATTTCCCCTCATATTTTCTAGCAACGTGATTTGGAACGATATCAATAATCACTTTCATTCCTACTTTATGTGTTCTTGCAATTAAATCCTCAAACTCTTTCATCCTGTTTTCTGGATTTACAGCCAAATCTGGATCCACATTATAATAATCTTTTACTGCATATGGAGATCCAGCTCTTCCTTTTACAACTTCTGGATCATCATTAGAAATACCATATTGGGTATAATCTGTGACCATAGCATGATGTAACACACCCGTATACCAAATATGAGTTACCCCTAAATCTTTAATCTCACTTAATGCTTTTATCGTAAAATCCTCGAATTTTCCTACTCCATTTTCCTCAATAGATCCCCAGGGTTTATTCGTAGAATTTGTATTTCCAAACAACCGTGTAAACACCTGATAAATCACTTTTTTACCCTCTATTTCAGGCGTTAACTCTTTTTTAGATGTTTTCATATTACATGAATAAAAAATCAATAACACAACTAAACAAACACTTACTTTTTTCATATTTTAATTTTTCAATGCCAACAAAACAATATCATATGGTGAATCTATTTCCACACTTCCATTTTTAACTACTCCTTTTTGAGCAGAATATTCATCTATCAATTCCATCCCTTCTTCAAACACATTTCCTACAGATACACTTTTAATTCCGTTTGTTAAGTTTAAACCTATCACAACCTTATCCACGTAAGACCCCTTCTTATAATTTCTGGAGAAACAATAAGGCTCTATAGAAATCATCTCATGACTCCCAGCACCTACGCTTGGATGCTGAATCCTAAAGCGACCTAATTTTCCCCAATGTCTAATTTTTTCTTGCGTTTGAGGATCATTTGTTATCTGCTCCCAATTCATAAATGATCTTAAAGTAGCATCTCCATTAGCCCCCTCTACGATCAAAGATCTATCAGACTCATCTCCATAATAAATTTGAGAAATACCGGGTGTTAAAAGCAACTTTATAGCTGATTCATAATTTTTTTCTCTTTTGGCATCAAAGGGCTGACCATCATCATGTGATGAAAAATAATTCATAACAGACTTCCCCTTCAACTCTCCAGTTAAAATATTACTATATCTCGAGAACAACTCTTCAAAAGACTTTTTAGCATTGTATTTAAACTCAAAATTTATAACACTATTAAATCCATTTTCATAGTAATTGACTTTTTTATCTCCAAAATCAAAAGCCGTGGCGTTACTAATATTAAAATTGTACACTTCAGCAACAGTAAAAAATTCGTTGGAATCTAAAACTTGCTCTGGATGATTCTTTTTCCATAAACTAAATGAGTCATTACAAAGCTTCTTAAACTCCTTCCAAACCGTCTCTTCTGTATGCTTTACAGTATCCACTCTATACCCGTCAATCCCAAATTCCTCTATATAATCTGTAAGCCATTTCATAATAAAAAATCTTGGCGATCTTGGTAGTCCCGTTCTTTCAAAAAAAGTATTCAATTCATTTATTTCTTTTTCTAACCTTCCTTCCGCTTGCCATTTAGCGACTAATTCTTTAGGTAACCTAACCTCTTGATTCGACTCTGTTTTAATATCAGGTAAATTTTCAACTAGTGTGCAAGAAACAGTTGTTTCGTAATTTTTATAAGTACACGCTGGACTTGTTCTTACCCAATCATCTCCCCAAGCTGGATCGGATTCCGTACTCGGACCTGTATGATTTATGACCGCATCTAACAAAACTCGAATACCATGTGCATGTGCCGTTTCAATCATCTCCTTTAAATCTTCCTTGGTCCCAAAATTAGGATCTAAAGCCGTCCAATCTTTCATCCAATAACCATGAAATCCGTAGGTAGCTCCTGTTCCTTCATCTACATATCCATGAATCTGTTCCATTATTGGTGTCATCCAAATAGCATTTACACCTAATTTGTCAAAATATCCTTCTTCAATTTTCCGAGTGATACCTTTTAAATCTCCCCCTTCAAAACCTCTCAACACCCCCGTTTCTGAAACCCTTCCAAAATTAACATCATTGGATGGATCTCCATTGTTAAAACGATCTGTAAGCATGAAATAAACGTTCGCAGCCTCCCATACAAAAGGAGCCTTCACTTTTGTTCTAGTTGTACCTTGGTCAACACAAGAGATCATTAACACTCCCATAAAAAGAATGGTCAAGGCTTTAATATTTTTCGATTTTACAAGCATATTTTAATTTTATCTTTTTTAGTGATTTTTGCAACTATTTTTAATTTCTTATCTACATAGCTAAATTCAATTTTTCTACCATTCAACAACACTTTTTTAGGTGTTTTCTCTATCGAGTGAACAATTAAATTAACCTCTTTAGGCGTTCTATTATTTAAGGCACCTATTTCTGATTTGATAGAAATATCTATTTCGTTCGACTTAAGTTTACTTGTAAATCGAAATATCTCATACACGCCATGTTCAAATGCATTGGGTGTTTTTCCATTATCTTGATACAATTTTCCTTTACTTTCTTTTACCTCTTTGTCATAATAAAAATGCAAATCAAACTGATCCAAAGAATATTCTTCAGTCGTCTGAATCGTTTTAATCATTGGTATAAAAGCACCTCCTCTAATATAAACAGGAATATTTTCTTTAACTAGGTTTATAACTTGTGAGGTTCCTGCTTTAAATTTTTCATCAGAATAAAAATCAAACCAATTATTAGTCTTAGGGAAATATATAGTATCCTTTTTCTGTCCTTTATGAACCACTGGGTGTACTAAAATATCTTGTCCCCATAAATATGTTTTAGAAACAGTATACATGGCTGTATTATTAGGTTCCTCAAACAACAATGGTCTCATTAATGGAGTTCCCTTTTGGCTATTTTCAAAAGCAAGTGTATAATTATATGGCAACAATTGATAACGTAATTCTATGGCCTTTTTTGCCAACAATTTCGTTTCTTCCTTTTTAAAAATAGGTTCTGAAGCCAATTCTTCCTGAGCATGTGGTCTAAATATTGGTTGAAAAACACCATATTGTAACCAGCGAGTATACAATTCGTCATCTTCATAATTACCAGCAAAACCACCTAAATCAGAATGCATATAAGCCATTCCTTGCATTCCCATTTGTAAAGAAATTTCCATTTGGGATTGCAATCCTCCCCAAGTTCTATTAACATCTCCAGACCATGGAATCATTCCAAACCTTTGAGACCCAGAATAACCTGCACGCATAAGTATAAAAGGACGTTTTTCTGGAAAATCCATTTTATAGCCTTCCGAAACCAATTTGGCCCAATAATGCCCATACACATTATGAACCTCATCTGCCGTACCTGTTGCATGGATCAAATCACTAGGATGAACCTCAGGCTCTCCCAAATCGCCCCACCAACCAGCAACTCCCCAGCTGGTATATTTTTTATAAATCTCCCAAAACCAACTTTTTCCTTCATCTTTAAAAATATCAATCAGTCCAGTAGTCCCAAAATAAAAATCATAGACATACGGCTCACTCTTTTCATTTTTAGCTAAAATATCTTTCTCTACTGCCTCCTCCCATTTCTTAGATGAATTCAAAACAAATGGCTCCGTTATCAATACAGTTTTTACCCCCTCCTTTTTAAAATCGTCAATCATTTTTTTAGGAGTTGGAAAAGAGTCTTTTAGAAACTCAAAATTCCCCATAGTGCCTTGAATATCCTTACCAAACCAATACAAATCCAAAATAATTGCATCTAATGGAATCTCATCTTTTTTAAACTTTGCAACTACCTCTCTTGCTTCTTGCTCTGAATGGTAGCCAAACCTACTGGCAAAATTCCCAAAAGCCCATCTTGGTGGTAAAGGTTGCTTACCCGTCAATTGAGTATAAGAATTTAAAATAGCTTCCCATGTATCTCCAACAACAACTTGGTATGTTTTTCTACCACCAATCGTTTCATAATTTAAAGTGTTGTTTTGATGACTGTCTAAATCTAAAAATCCGATTTGAGGATTATCAAAATGAAGTAAATATTTGTTTGAGGACAACACAATCGGCATTGTAAAATTCATCAATTTAGAATGTGCCTCATATCCATAATCCGCTTTATTATATAATTCTAATCTATGGCCTCTACGATTCATGCCTAGAGCTCTTGCACCTCCACCATAAAGAGTTTCAGTTCTGTCCAAATTAAAATTCAATACTTCTAAAGAATCCTTATCCACATAACCACTCCCTTCAGATATTATTTTTTCCCCTTTATAAAAATAATGGATCTGAAAAGGTGATTTTGTAAGCTTCATTGAAACACCTTTTGTAAAAAACTCTAACGTATTCTCAGTTTCCTTTACTTTATATGATACTTTTTTTGGGTGCAATACCACTGCATGAGACGCATGTATCTGCAATTCTTTTTCAGGAACAAAAGTGGTCTCTATGATTTCTTCTGATAGAGCTCTTAAAAAGTAAACACCGTCATTCGTAAAAATTTTCACTTCAGAATTCCCCTGCGTAAAACTTTCAAATATTCTATTTGAATTTTGGCCTTGAACAATTAAGCCAACAAAGAGTAAACCGGTTAAAAAAAAGTATTTCATCTGTTTTATTTTTTTAATAAAAACTCTAACGGGATCGCTAATCTTTTACTCCAAGAATTCTCAGAATGATTTTCCCCTTCAAATTTTAAATTTTTATAATTTAATTCTGAATAACCTTTTGATTTTAAAACTTCATCTACTCTGTATTGATATGGTAAATACAATGCGTCTAAAGTTTGAGTGCCATAATCAAAATATATTCTATGCTTCTCTGATGAAGGTAGATTGTCCCTCATATAAGAAAAAAAAGATTCAGGTATTGGATTATTTTCAGCTGTCCAGGCTCCAATCCAATGTGTAGACAAACAACCTGCCCTTCCAAAAACCTCTGGGTATTCATTCATTGCATACATAGAAATTAAACCTCCCATACTAGAACCTAGGACAACGGTATTCTCAGGCTCCGTTAAAGTTGAAAAATTAATATCTATAAAAGGTTTCAACTCTTCAACAATAAATTTTAAATAATTATCTGAATTAATATTTTCATTAAAAACAGGCTCCGTACCTCTCTTTAAATTATGAACAATGGAATCTTTAAATTTTTGTCCAAGAGATTCGAATGGCTTTTGTGGAAAATAATCTGAATGTCGGATATCTGCATGGTTCCAAATCCCAACCACAATAGTGTTTTTTATTTTTTTCTGATCCATCAGTTCTGAAATCGTTTCATCTACCTTCCATTCTTGTTTATTCCATGTAAGCGTACTGTCAAATAACATTTGCCCATCATGCATATACAAAACGGCATATTGCTCATCTGCCCCATAGGTTTTCGGTAACCAAATATCTACATTTCTTGGTCTCACAAATTTTGAAGGAAAACTATCAATTCTTTTTATATGACCACTAGAAATTATTCCTGGATATTCTGAAAACTGAACCGAAATGTTCTTCATGCGTACTTCCTTCCTTTTCTTCTTGCAAGAAAAAAGAAAAATACTAACAACAAAAAAAACAATTAATTTTCTCAAAAAATTACAATTTAGTGGTGATAATATAAACCCCTTCTGAACTTAAATTTAATTCTTTATCCCATACAAACTCGTTCTTAGATAGGATATTTTTCATGCGTTTACCCTCCAATCCAATTTCAGAAAACCGATTTAAATCTAGGGTTATACTTTTTGTGTTTTTATTTAAGATAATTGCTACTATTTCATTCTCTGTTTTTCTAAACAAAACATAAACTCCTTCCTCTGGGGCAAAATGAATTGTTTTTCCTTTATGAATTGCTTCACTTTCCTTTCTATAATTCAATAAGGTTTTTAGAAATATTTGCATCTCTTTTTCTTCAGCGGTCAACCCCTCCCCTGTAAAAGCATTTTTTTTATCTCCTTTCCATCCTCCAGGAAAATCAGTTCTTACCAAACCATGGTCTCCAGGTTTGTCAAAATCATTCATTAAAATTTCTGTTCCATAATAGATCTGAGGAATTCGTGGTATACATAAAATATAACCTAGTGCCATTTTTGTATGGATTACATTTCCGTTCAATTGAGTAAACACACGACTCATATCATGATTATCAGAAAATATCATAATATCTTTTGGAGTAGCGTAATGAAAATCATTAGCCAAACCTTCATAAATTTTTATCAAACCAGTTTCCCAAGTCTCCTTTTCATTTAAACCTTGAATGATTTTTCTTTGCATCGGAAAATCCATAGTAGAAGTCAAATTTGACTCATATCCATCTCTATTATTAGCTCCTGTTTGCCAGTAGCCTACCAAAAGAGGATTGTAACTCCACTCCTCTCCTACAATACTAAAATTCGGATATTCTTTCATTATCGTTCCTGCCCAATCAGACATAAACTCTTTATCTGGATATGGATAAGTATCTTGACGAATTCCTCCTAAATTCATATACTCTATCCACCAAATACTATTTTGAATTAAGTATTTTGCTAAAAATGGATTTTTTTGATTTAAATCAGGCATCTCTTGTGTAAACCAACCATCCGTCATTAATTCTGCGTCTTTTTCAGAAGCATATAAATCCTGATTTGTTGTTCGTTTATGATTAGAGTAAGGTAATTCCTTTCCTTGCTCAAATACCTCTTGATAATTTACCCAATCTTTGAAAGGAAGATCTTTCATCCACCAATGTTCCAAACCACAATGGTTCAGTACTTGATCCATAATTAACTTCATCCCCTTCTCTTGCATTTTCTCGGACAGCAATTTGTAGGTTTCCATATCACCAAATCTTGGGTCAACTTCGTAAAAATCTGTCATTGCATAGCCGTGGTACGATTGCTTATGCATATTATTCGTTAATAATGGGCTCGGCCACACAGCCGTAAACCCCATATTTTCTATATAATCTAGATGCTCAATTATCCCTTGTATATCACCACCATGCCTAGCATAATTATCTTTTCTGTCAATTTTTTTCTCCTTTAATCCAGAAACTATATTATTAGCACTGTTTCCATTAGCAAATCGATCCGGAGTTATTAAATACAAAACATCTGAACTATCAAACCCCATTCTTAATCTAGAATTTTCAGTCCTCTTTTTTAATTCATAATCTATACTAAGATCATTTAGAACTCCTTTCTTTTTGAATTTGATTTCAAAGGTTGTTGGAATAGATTGTGAAAAGTCTAAATTTAAAAACAAATAGTTCTTATTTTCAGACTTTTCCACACTTACCAATCTAACTAACTTATCTTTTATAACAGGAATATAATTAGCAACTCCTTTACCATAAACCATTACCTGTACCTCATTATACTCCATACCTACCCACCAATTGGCTGGTTCTACTCTTTCAATGATTTGTGACTGCATAACAATTGAAATTAACAATGTTATTAAAATGAATGGTTTATTCATTATTATTATTTTATTATGATATTATCTCTCCAACAACAATTACATTTTCGTTAGCAGGAACTAAAAACTCATTATTTTCGATATAAACAGTTACATCTTTATCAGACTCATTTATAAACTTACAATCACTCTGAGTTTTTTCCACTTTTAGGGTCGCTCCTCTAAAGTTGATCTTAAATGAATAAGATTTCCACTCTTTTGGGATTTGCGGATTAAATGTCAATCTTTCGTCATTCCAAACACGCATCCCACCAAAACCTTCAACAATCGCCATCCAAGTACCGGCCATAGAGGTGATATGCAAACCTTCATGAACTTCATGATTGTAATCATCTAAATCCAAACGAGAAGTTCTAAGGTATTGCTCATAGGCTTTCGGCATTCTATCGATAGAGGCTGCTAAAATTGAATGAATACAAGGAGACAATGATGACTCGTGAACTGTTAAAGGCTCATAGAAATCAAAATGTTTCTCTATTTCCTTTCTGTCAAACTGATTTTCAAACATATAGAATCCTTGTAAAACATCAGCCTGCTTGATATAACAAGATCTTAAAATTCTATCCCAAGACCATTTCTGATTGATGGGTCTATTTTCTTTAGACAACTCAGAAATAGGAATCAACTCCTTATCCAGGAAACCATCTTGTTGTAAAAACACCTCATGTTTATCACTATAAGGGAAATACATATTACTGGATACTTTTAACCAAGCTTCAATTTCTTCCATAGTAAGGTTTGTCAGCTCCATTATTCTTGAATAATCCTGACTGTATTCCTTTTCTATTTTCTTTAGATTCTCAACAGCATATTCAATACACCATTTTGCTAAATAATTAGTGTAAAAATTATTATTGATATTATTTTCATATTCATTTGGCCCTGTAACTCCCAAAATAACATACTGATCTTTATCTTGAGAAAAAGTAGCTCTTTGGTGCCAAAAACGTGCAACACCAATCATTACTTCCATCCCTAATTCTGGAATATAACTATAATCTCCTGTATAATTAACATAGTTATTTATCGCATAAATCATGGCTCCATTTCTATGAATTTCTTCAAATGTAATCTCCCATTCATTATGGCATTCTTCTCCATTCATAGTTACCATAGGATACAAAGCTGCCCCATTAGTAAACCCTAATTTCTCAGCATTCTCAATAGCTTTACCTAACTGATTATGACGATATACTAAAAGGTTTCGTGCAACAACAGGATCTTTAGTTCTCATGTAAAATGGTATACAATACGCTTCGGTATCCCAATAAGTACTTCCTCCATATTTCTCACCGGTAAAACCCTTAGGACCAATGTTCAATCTAGAATCTTCACCCGTATAAGTTTGGCTCAATTGAAATATATTGAAACGAATAGCTTGTTGTGCTTTCACATCTCCCTCAATAACAATATCCGCAGTCTCCCATGCCTTTGCCCAATATGCTAGTTGCTCATCAAAAAGTTTATCAAAACCTTTAGCTGAAGCATTCTCAATTCCTTTTTTTGATTTAGTATTTAATTCTTCAATAGAATAATTCATAGAATGGACATATCCACCATATTTGTATATGGTAAAAGTTTCATTTACAGAAACATGTTTCGTATATGTCAATGAAATTCTTTTTTCTTCCCTCAACACTTCAGGTGTCAGTTCCAATTTGTTTGTTCCGAGACGCAATCCAATTTGCATTCCAGTACTAACATGATATTCTGTTTTTAAAGTTTTGGATAAAATAGAGGCATAATTTCCCTCTTGTTGAATATTCAAAACCTCCCAAAACAACTCATCGTAGTTTGTATCTTCATTACTAATACCACCATCTAAATAAGGCGTATAAGCAATCTCACCAGAAAAATTTAAAGGAGTAACGCTGTATCGAATGGCTCCTATTTCAGAACTTGTCATACTTAAAAAACGGAGAGAGTTTACTTCAATCACATTTCCATTTGATAACTCCGCCTGAAAAGATCGTTGCAACCAACCTTCTTTCATATGAAGCTCTCGCTTAAAGTTTGAAACTTTAGCGGTATTCAAATCTAATTCCACTCCATTAATCGAAACATTTATTCCAATCCAGTTGGGAGCATTTAATACTTTTGCAAAATACTCAGGGTAACCGTTTTTCCACCACCCAACTCTTGTTTTATCTGGATAATAAACTCCGCCAATATAACTTCCTTGAAAAGTTTCTCCTGAATATTTTTCTTCAAAATTGGCTCTTTGCCCCATTACTCCATTCCCTATACTAAAGATACTTTCTGAAGCAGTAACATTCTTAGGATCAAAACCTTCCTCAAGGATTGACCATTCGTTTTCTATGATATAATTTTGATTCATTTCTAGATTTTTTTACTGCCTTTTACGGTTTAGTAAAGGCAAAGTTTAACCTCTAAATGTGATATTTCACATTTATTTATATAAGATCTCTGTTTCTTTAGGTTGAAATCTTATTTATATAAAACTGATTTGTTTAATTCAATAATTCCTTTGCTAATGCAACTGTAAGTTTTGATGTACTATCTAACAATACATCCGCTGCTCCTAACATATCCTTATCTCCAATCCCAACACTTTTCATTGCTGCTCTTTTAGCCGCCTCAATCCCTGCCGCTGCATCTTCTATTACGATGCAATTATTGGGTTTTAAATTCAATTTTTGAGCAGCAATTAAAAACACCTCTGGATCTGGTTTTGCTTTGGAAACATCATTCCCATCCACTATTGCTGTAAAGGCATCCAACAAATTAACCCCTTCCAAGATTACTCTTGCATTTTTACTAGCAGATCCTAATGAAAACGGAATATTGTTTTCTTTTAAAAATGATAGTAATTCTTTAATACCAGGTAGTATTTCACTTTCATCCATTTTGGCAACATACTCAAGATATCGAGTATTTTTTTCCTCCATGTATTTAGCCTTTTCGGCATCAGAAAGAGTGACACCACCCACTCCTAGAAGTATTTCAAGAGATTTCCCCCTACTAACTCCTTTCAATAGTTCATTGTGCTCTTCTGTAAAATTAATCCCTAACTGATCCGCTAGCTCTTTCCAAGCCAAATAATGGTATTTTGCAGTATCTACAATAACTCCATCCAAATCGAAAATAAATCCTTTTCCTTCCATACTTATTCTGGTAATTGATAAGAAATTGCATTCTTATCTGTAATTAGTAAATTACAAAGACCAGCTACAATAAGACTAATACCTGCAACAACCATTGCATAAATAGACTCGTCTCCTATTAATTTATATGCAAAATTAACCCCACCCAAAGCAGCAGTAATTTGAGGCAATACGATAAACATATTAAAGATCCCCATGATTACTCCCATTTTCTTAGGATCAACAGAACTAGATAACATTGCGTAAGGCATTGATAAAATACTACCCCAAGCAATTCCGATTAATGTAAAAGATAAAATCAACCACGATGGAGAAGGAATTAGGTACATCGATAAAAATCCAACTCCACCTAATATTAGAGAGGTCATATGTACTAACTTTCTGTTAATACGTTTTTTAGCGGTATAGAGTACCATTAAAAGAGCAAATCCCATAGAGGACAATCCATAAATTCCCATGTAAGACCCAACTAAATCTGCAGCGTTTTGGTAACTACCACTCGCTTTTAAATAAGCAGCCGCTTCAGATTCAACTTCCATATTGTACCTAGCTTCAACCGGAGCAGGAGCATCAAAAACAAATTCTGTTAAAGCAGGTGTCGCCAAACTCCACATAGTGAAAAAAGCAAACCAACTAAAAAATTGAACTAATCCTAACTTACGCATGGTAGAGGGCATACTTCCAATATTTTCTTTGATATCAGAAATAAAGGTTCCTTTCTTCTTCTTCTCTTCTTCAAAAGCCTCCATATCTTCTGGCGGATATTCTGAAGTCGTAAAAATTGTAAACAAGATACTAGTGATAAAAACAAAGGCTCCAATTCCGAAAGCTATCTTCACAGACATTGGCAACATTCCTGGTGCAGCTTCATTACTTACTCCTAAATAGGTAATAAACCAAGGTAAATTACTTGCCACCCAAGTTCCGATACCAATAATAAGCGTTTGCACCACAAACCCATAAGATCTTTGAGAATCATCTAATTTATCAGCCACTAAAGCCCTAAAAGGCTCCATACTAATATTTATAGATGCATCTAAAATCCAAAGAAAACCTGCAGCAATCCACAAAGTAGGAGAATGAGGTACTAAAAACAAAGCGATTGAACTTAAAACAGCTCCTATTAAAAAATAAGGTCTACGACGTCCTAAACGAGGATGCCAAGTTCTATCACTTAAATAACCGATAATGGGTTGTACCAACAAACCTGTCAATGGGGCAGCTATCCACAATAAAGGAATGTCATGTTCATCAGCACCTAACGTCTGAAATATTCTTGACATAAAACCTCCTTGTAGAGCAAATCCGAATTGGATTCCTAAAAACCCGAAACTCATGTTCCAGATTTCCCAAAAACTTAGAATTTTTTTCTTCATCTTATCTATATTTAACATTAATTGAATGTTATCAACAAAAAGTACTCTAAAATCAAATCAATTTGATTTCGAATTACTTTAAAATTTTGCGATATAAATATAGTAAGGACAGTAGCGTCTTTATCTATATTTTAATGTGTGAAGAGTGAAATATTGATAAAAATGAACGCTATGTTCAAGTACAAAGATAAAATATAAATTTCTTAAAAAACAAATTATCATTCAAGAAAACTTTAAAAACCAACATTTTAAGGCTTCTAAAACTCTCAAAAAACCTATATTCTAAGCGGGAAAAATGTATTTCTAAAAAATATAAAATTATTTTGTTGACTCTCTAACTTTCAAGGTTGTTGGAACAACTTTTGTAGAAAAAGGAGCATGCACATCTGTCTCCAATCTATCAACTAACATATTTGCAGCTTGCATTCCCATCGAAAAACCATGTTGCTCCATAGTTGTTATAGAAGGAGATGCGTATTGCGAAATCAAACCATCCGTAAATCCTATTACAGAAATATCTTGTGGAACATTCAATCCCCTTTTCTGAATTGCTTTGATCGCAATCGCTGCATAGATTTCATTCACTGCGAAAATGGCATCCGGATAATCCTCTCTAGCAATTAAAGCATTGATTTGCTCATCAATATCCCTGTCTTTATCAACTCGTAGAACCAAAGATTCATCAACCTCTATGCCAGCTTCCACTATAGCTTTTTCGTATCCAAGTTTTCTTTTAAAACCTACATCAACATAGTCAGGTGTTGTCAACATAGCGACGCGTTTTGCCCCAGAATCAATCAGGTGTTTTGTAGCACTATATCCCCCCTTAGTGTCGTCTATCACAACCTTATCACAAGCTATAGATTCTTCTACCCTATCAAATAAAACGAAAGGAATATCTTCTTCTATCAATTCTTGAAAATGTTTAAAATCACCTTTACTTTGTGTTTCATTTGCAATAGACACTAACAAACCATCTACACTTCCATTTGCCATCATCGCTAAATTCATCACCTCTTTCTGATGGGATTCATTAGACAGACATACCATTACATTATAACCACGTTGGTTTGCGGCTTGCTCAACACCACTAATCACCTTTGAAAAGAAATGATGTGTGATTTCTGGAATCACAACACCTAACACCAAAGTTTTTTGATTCCTCAACTTTAAAGCAAAACTATTGGGCCTGTAATTATAATAATTAGCAAAAGCTTGAATACGTTCCCGCATTTCTAAACTAATTTCATTACTGTTTTTCAAGGATTTTGAAACTGTTGAGATAGAAACGCCAAATTCTTTGGCAATGGCTTTAAGAGTAATTTTTGGCTTCATTTAGATTCCAGTAGTTTAATGGGTTCTAATTCTTTAAAACAAAAATAAGTTATTTAAATCTAAATGGACCGATTATGCGGTCCTCATCTATCATCTTGGCATACATGATATTTTAAATTTTGAACCAATCATTAATATTTATTTACAACACAATCATAAACTAGATATTTTGAGTTTTTAACAAAAAAATAACCTAATTTTAATAAAAGCATAATTTAAAATAAAATTCACTACAACGTTAGAGTAACAAAAGTTATCAACACGAAAACGTTTTCGTGCCTTTTTGATTTTTTTATTACAACCATTTAATTATAGTTTCGAAGTGTGAAGAGTGAAAGTATTGTTAAAATCCAAACCAAATTAAACGTTAATTAAAGAATCAATCTGTATGAATAAAAAACATTTATTATCAATTGGAATTCTCTGCCTGATGAGTTTTGGTGCATTTGCTCAAAATGTATTCAAAGGTAAGGTAGTAGAGCAAGCCTCAGGAGAAGGACTTCCTGGAGTAAGCGTAATCATAAAGGGAACCTCAACAGGTACCTCAACTGATTTTGATGGAAATTTTGAAATAAATTCTAACAACGACGATGTTGTTCTTGTTTTCTCTTACGTAGGATTTAAAACCGTAGAGCAAGCTGCTTTACCAAATCAAAATTTAAACATATCATTAGAAGACGACGCACAAGCTTTGGATGAAGTAGTTGTAGTTGGTTACGGTACTGCACGCAAAAAAGATTTAACCGGGTCAGTTGAGTTAATGACTGAAAAAACCTTTAATGATGGTCCAACAGCCAATGCAGCACAATTAATTCAAGGTAAAGTGGCAGGTGTAAATATTACTCCAGGAAGTGGAGCACCAGGATCAGGTAATACAATTCGAATTAGAGGAACAGGGTCACTAAATATTACTGCAAACCCCCTTATCGTTGTAGATGGAGTACCCTTGAGCGATGATAATGTTGGAGGCTCAAGAAATGCTTTAAACAATATCAATCCTAATGATATTGCTACAATGACTGTTTTAAAAGATGCATCATCAACAGCTATATATGGTTCTAGAGCCGCTAATGGGGTTATTCTTATAACAACAAAAAAAGGAAGATCAGGTCAAGATATCAAAGTGAGCATAAACTCAGTTACTGGTGTTTCAACAGTAAACAATTATGTAGATGTCATGAATGCTGACCAATACCGAGCTTTAATTAATGGCGTGGACACTGAAAAAGGTACTGAATATTCAAGTTTATTGGGAAATAGCTCGAATCATTGGCAATCTTTGATTTATCAAAATGCAATAAACTCAGATAACAGTGTGAGTGTATCTGGTTCTACAAAATCAGTTCCTTGGAGAATCTCTGTAGGATATACTAATACAGAAGGGATTTTAAAAACAGATGAATTCAATAGAACAACTGCAAAATTGAATTTAAACCCATCTTTTTTGGAAAATCGTCTAAAATTTGACATCAACTTAAATGGGTCATTTATTAAAAATCAATTCGCTAATACTGATGCAATCGGTGCAGCCGTTCAATACGATCCTACTCAAGCAGTCTATGATCCAACATCCCCTTACGGAGGATACTCATACTGGAGAGAAGATGTTACTAATCCTAACTCAACAAGAGCAAATCTAGCGGTTACAAACCCACTGGCTTTGTTAAACTTAAAAGATGACTCTTCAAATGCTAATAGATTTATATCCAATGCCAAAGTTGATTATCAGTTTAAAAACTTCAGTGAACTTGTAGCGACCCTTAATGTTGGTTATGACCACTCTAGTGGTAAAGGAAATGTATTTATCTCAAATCAAATGCCAGATGCTAGAGAGGATTATAATGGATATGAATCAACTTACGATAACGAAAATGTAAATCAACTTTTAGACTTCTATCTTAACTACAATAAGGATTTAAGTGAAGATCACACAATAGGAGCAATGTTAGGGTATTCATACCAAAGCTTCTACTTCTTTACCGAAACAAAATCAGTTGATAAAAAAATCGACCCTAATAACAATATAGAAAATCATATAATTGATAAAAGAAGAGATGTTTTAGCTTCATTCTTTGGTCGTTTTAATTATTCTTTTTCAGATAAATATTTAGTAACAGCAACCGTTAGAGCTGATGGATCTTCCAAATTAAACCCTGATGACAGATGGGGATTTTTTCCATCCGTCGCACTTGCTTGGAACATGTCAAACGAAGAATTCTTAAAAGATTCTGAGGTTGTAAACAACCTAAAAGTTCGTTTAGGATATGGACAAGTAGGTAATGTAAATGGATTAGCATCGTATCAATTCCTTACAAGATATCAAGGTTCGCAAAATGGTGCTAATTATGGCTTTGGAAACCAATATTACCCAACATACAGACCAGAACCGATCAATGAAAATTTAAAATGGGAAGTTGGTAACACTATTAACTTTGGTGTTGATTATGGGCTTTACAATTCAAGATTATATGGTTCTTTAGATATCTATTCTAAAACTACAACTGACCTTATAGCGAGTTCAACAGTTGATCCTTTTACCAATTTTGGAAATGAAATCATTGCCAACATAGGTGATATGAGAAACCGTGGTATCGAATTCGCCTTAAACGTTGTTCCTGTAAAAACTGACAACCTAGAATGGTCAATCAACACGAATATTACATACAATGAAAATGAAGTAACTAAAATGCCAACTGTTCAAAATGTCGGTGGTATTTCAGGAGGTACTGGAAACTTTGTACAAAGACACCAAGAAGGTTATGCTCCTTTTTCATTTTACGTATATGAACAAGTTTATGATGAAAATAACAAACCTATTGAGGGAGTTTTTGTGGACAGAAATAATGATGGTGCGATAACAGAAGATGATCGATATTTTTACAAAGACCCTTATGCTGATGTTGTGATCGGATTAAATACGAATCTATCCTATAAATCATGGGATTTTGCTTTTGTGAGTAGGCTAAGTTTAGGAAACTACACTTATAACAATGTTGCTTCTGATAAAGGTTATGCAGCCTTTGCGACGCAAAACCCAAAAACCTTAAACAACTTAAGTACCAGCTATTTTGACACTAACTTCCAATTAAACAATCCTAAAACATTGGTAAGTGATTATTATGTAACTAATTCGTCATTTTACAAAATCGACAATATCACCTTAGGATATACATTTCCGAGAAGCTGGATGAATGATATGAACCTGCGCATTTATGGTGCAGCTAATAATATTGCAATTATTTCGGATTATACAGGAATTGATCCTGAGATTTCTGGTGGAATTGATAACGATTTCTACCCAAGACCTCAAGTATATAGTTTAGGATTAAGTTTAAATTTTTAAGATATGAAAATGAATATAACTAAAAATATAAAATATGGAATATTAATGCTAACCGGAGCATTAACTTTAGGTTCTTGTCTGGGAGACTTAGACCAAAACCCAATTGATCCGGACAGTATCACAGAAATTGATGTATTTAAAGACGTAGAATCTGCTAAAGGAGCTATGGCTAAATTGTACAATTCCATAGCAATAACAGGACAACAAGGACCATCCGGGGATCCAGATCTATCTGTTGACGATGAAGGAGCTTCTCAATATACTAGACTGATGTTTGGACACCAAGAGCTGTGTACAGATAACGCAGTTAACGGTTGGGGAGACGGTAATTTATCCGAGTTCCATGCAATGAACTGGACGGCGGAGAATGGATTTGTAAATGATTATTACAATAGATTAGGACAATCAGTATCCTTCTGTAATTCGTTTATTTCAAATGCTCAATCAACACTTGGAGACGAGCCTGAAGTTAAAACTATGATTGCTGAAGCTAGGTTTTTAAGAGCTTACCATTATTACAATTTAATGGATGCATTTGGAAATGTGCCAATTGTAACTGAAATCAAAACAGAATTACCTCAACAAAACACTAGAAAAGAAGTTTTTAAATTCATTGAATCTGAATTACTTACTATCATTAATGATCTCCCAAATGCAAAGGCAAATGAATATGGACGGATAGATCAAGTTGCTAGTCAAGCCTTGTTATCGCGTTTATATCTCAATGCCCAATCTATGATTGGTGAAGATCATTTTACTGAAGCAGTAACCTATTCTGAATTAGTAATAAATTCTTCTTACAGCCTTCATACAGATTACCAAGATCTATTTTTATCTGATAATGATATAAATGGAGCTCAAAACGAAAACATTTTCGTCATAAGATATGATGGTATTCAAACGCAAACTTACGGAGGAACAACATTTTTTATTCATGCTAACATTGGTGGAGATGAAATGAATGCTGCGGATTATGGAAGTAGCGGTGGCTGGGCTGGTAATAGAACAACGAGCGGTTTAGTTTCAAAATTTGACCGTGGGGCTTCATTTGATGGAAGCGGTCATCCGATTTCATGGACAGATAGTCGTGGAATGTTTTTCACAACTGGTCAAAACTATGAAATTTCAGATATATCTGTATTTCAAGATGGTTATGCGGTTGTAAAGCATAAAAATATCGATACAAATGGAGATTATACCGCTTCTGACAGTTCTAAAGAAATGTCAGACATCGATCAACCTCTAATTAGAATGGCCGAAATATATTTGAACTACGCTGAAGCTACATTGAGAGGTGGCGGAGGAAATGATGCTATTGCCTTAGATTACATCAATCAATTAAGAAGTAGAGCATACGGAGATAATTCACAAAATATTACTCAAGGGGAATTGGATCTTGATTTTATTCTAGATGAACGCTCTAGAGAATTATATTGGGAAGGATTCAGAAGAACAGATTTAATTCGCTACGACAGATTTACAACAGGAGATTATTTATGGCCATTCAAAGGGAATGTTCCAAACGGAACTGCCGTTTCAAGCCATAGAAATTTGTACCCAATTCCTGCGAACGTAATTTTGGTTAATTCCAATTTAACACAAAACCCACAGTACTAAAAAAACATATTTTATTATGAAAACTAAACTATATAAGTATATATACTGGCTTGCCCTACCCATTATCCTGGGGGGATGTGCTAGTGACGAGCTATTTACCGTTATTGATACAACGCCAGGTGCCACTACAATTACTGCTGCATCATCGGACAATTCAGTAGTATTATTGAAAGAAGATGCTTCTGAAGAAGCAGTAACAATATCATGGAACAAACCTGATTATGGAGTACCTACAGAACAAGCAAGTTATCAAATACAAATTGACTTTGAAAATGGTGATTTCAGTTCTGCTGTTACAGCTGCTTCAACTAAAACTGAATCAAACACATTTTTGGTTGGAGAATTAAATAAAGCGCTCTTAGAATTAGAGGTGACACCAGAAACTCCAACAAATATTTTGTTTAAAGTAACGGCAAATACCGGTGCTTTGATCACGGATTCAAATATTTTTACTGTAGAGTTAACTGCTTATGCGGATAAACTAGATCTAACAACACCTTGGGGTATTGTTGGTAGTGCGACTCCAAACGGATGGGATGGTCCTGATGTTCCTTTCTACAAAACAGACGTTGCAAATGAATATGTAGCATACCCAACTTTTGTAGTTGGAGAAATAAAAATCAGAAAAGACAATGACTGGGCTGTAAATTATGGAGATGGAGACCTTGATGGCACTTTAGATGACGGAGCAAACATACCGGTTGATGCTGGAACTTATAAAGTTACCTTTAATGAGGTTACATTAAAATATTCTATTGAAGAATTTACTTGGGGACTTGTTGGTAGCGCAACGCCAAATGGATGGGACGGACCTGATACACCTTTAACATACGACTCAACAACTGACAGATGGAAAGCCTTGGTAACATTAGTTGATGGTGAATGGAAACTAAGACAAAACAACAACTGGACAGTAGCCTATGGAGACGCGACTGGAGATGGAATATTAGATACTGATAGTGATAATAACATTTCAGTAACTGCCGGTAACTATCTTGTTATTGTAAACACAAATACACTTGAATACTCTATTGAACCAATCGATGTTTGGGGAGTTGTAGGAAGTGCTACTCCAAACGGTTGGGACGGACCTGATACTAAATTCAATTTAGATTACGCGCAAGAGGGAATCTGGTACTTAAATGATATGGTACTTACAGATGGTGAAATAAAGTTTAGACCTAATGATACATGGGGATCTGATTTCGGAACAGCTGATGGTAGTAACATCCCTGTAACAGCAGGAACTTATAACATGACTTTAGATTTATCTAATCCTAGCTCGCCTACCTACATGGTGACTAAACAATAATATTTAAGAATTCTTAATTTAATAAGACGATAACTGTCAAAATCGATACATCTCTTGAATTTCAAGAGGTGTATTTTTTTAAGTTGTATGTCAACTCTTACTTATTTCTTTACGCAGAGCCAAAACATCTATTTCTATTTTCTTTTATTTTAAAGTTCAACTCTCATGAAAAATTTATTCATTCTTTTCATTGCAGTATTTCCAAGACTCATTTTTAGTCAAATTACAACAGAACCATCAATTCCCGTTATTGAAAATGAAATAACCATTGTATTCGATGCTTCTAACACACCACTAGCAGAATATTCTGGGAAAGTTTATGCCCATACAGGTGTAACATTAAATGGCGTAAAATGGCAAAAAGTAATTGGAACATGGGGAGTTAACAATTCACAACCTGAATTTACGAGAGACATCAATAATTCAAATCTTTATCGATTAAAAATATCACCAAATACTCACACATTTTATGATGTCGAATCAAGTGAAACAATTTCAGAAATCTCAATTGTAATTAGATCTGAAGATGGAAAATTAAAAAATGGTGATGATCAATTTATTACTATTCACGAGGGGTTATCCATTGTCTTTATACAACCTGACGATAATCACAATGCTGATTTGAATCAAACCATAACGCTTACTGCGGAATCAACTACCACCGCAGCACTACAAATTTTAGTTGATGACGTATCAGTTGCCACAGAATCAAATGCAACAAACATAAGCACGTCATATCTTTTTGATACTGCAGGGAGCCACACTATAAAAGCTATCGCTAGTAATCAAAATGAGACAAAAGAAACGAGTATCTCAGTATTTGTAAAACCAACAACACAAAACATCCCACGTCCAAACAACGAAAAAAGCGGAATTACTATTAACAACAATGAAGTCACATTTGTACTTTTAGCCCCCAATAAAACTGATGTAATTCTCCTTGGAGACTTTAACAACTGGACAAAAGATGAAAATTATTTAATGCATCATGACGGGGATTATTTTTGGATTACGGTTTCTGATTTAGACCCTAATACTGAGTTTGCCTATCAATATTTGATTGATTATGAAATTAAAATAGCAGATCCATATTCTGAAAAAATATTAACACCAATAGACGATTCCTACATTACAAATGACACCTACCCCAATTTAAAATCCTACCCTACAGATTTAACCACAGGAAATGTTTCGACGTTTATAATTAATGAACCCACTTTCAATTGGAGCAGTAACAATTTTAACAGACCTGAACAAAGTGAATTGGTTATTTACGAATTACTTATTCGTGATTTCACAGAAAAAAGCAGCTACTCAGAAGCACTACTCCATTTAGATTATTTAGAGTCACTAGGTGTAAATGCAATAGAATTAATGCCTATAAATGAATTTGAAGGAAATGATAGTTGGGGATACAATCCTTCATTCTACATGGCTCTAGACAAAGCATATGGTACAAAAAACGACTTTAAGAATTTTGTTGATGCCTGCCACTCTAGAGGAATTGCAGTATTAGCGGATGTTGTATTCAATCATTCCTTTAGCCAATCTCCACTATTACAAATGTATTGGAATAGTTCTACTAACAAACCTGCTTCTGACAACCCGTGGTATAATGAAAATCATAATATTATAGATAATACTTCCGCACATTGGGGCTATGATTTTAACCATACTAGCAGTTATACGAAAGATTTTTTCAAAGATGTATTAGATTACTGGATGGAGGAATACAAAATAGATGGTTTTAGATTTGACTTTACAAAAGGATTCTCTAACACTATTTACGAAGGGGAAAACAACTGGGCGAGCGATTATGATTCTGAAAGAATTGCAATATTAAAAGAATATACCGATCATGTATGGGACTTTGCACCTGACGACAAACCTTATGTGATTTTTGAACATTTAGCTGAAAATTCAGAAGAAAAAGAACTTGCTGATTATGGAATTTTACTTTGGGGAAACCTAAACCATAGTTACACTGAAAACACCATGGGATATGGTGAAAATATAGATTGGATCTCTTATAAAAAACGCGATTGGAGTTCTCCATCCGTATTAGGTTACATGGAAAGTCATGATGAAGAACGTATGATGTATAAAAACCTGGAATACGGAAAAGAAGAAGAAAACTATTCTGTTAAAAATTTAAATACTGCTTTAGAGAGACAAGAATTAGCAGGCGCATTTCTATTTAGCATTCCTGGCCCAAAAATGATTTGGCAATTTGGAGAATTAGGGTATGAAATTAGCATCGATCAAAATGGACGGACTGGAAAAAAGCCTGTTTTATGGGAATACTTAAACAACCCAAATAGGAAACATATTTATGATACTTGGAGTACCCTGATTGCGTTAAAAAACAAATACCCTGTTTTCAACACTGAGGATTATACTTTAAACACATCCAAACTAGAAAAATCTATCGTACTTAGAGAAGCAAATATGGATGTGATAATTTTAGGAAACTTTGATATCATTGACAGTGCCATTGCAGTAAATTTCACCAAAACAGGAACTTGGTATGAATATTTTAGTGGAGAAGTTTTGGAAGTTACTGAACTACAAAACTCCATAAACCTAGAAGCTGGTGAATACAAAATATACACCTCCACAAAAATTTATGATCCAAGAGGAGGAACTGAAAACGACGATAGTGATAATGATGGAGTAAATGACATTCTGGATCTATGTCCGAATACAATTGAGGGAGCTACCGTAGATGAAAATGGTTGTGCCTTGTTTGTTCTTGACAAAGCAAATTTCAGCGTAAAATCTACAAGTGAAACATGTCCTGAAGCATCTAACGGTACACTTACGATTAACTCTATTAGAAACTCTAAATTTTCATTGCATTTCAATGATCAAATTTATGATTTCAGAACTTCAATCAATATTGAAGACATAGCACCAAACACCTATGAGTTTTGCATTTATACAGAAGAAGATCCAACTTTTGAACAATGCTACGAACTAACCATCGATGCTGCAACAACCATTTTAGCTAAAACAAGCAATACCGTTAATGGTCAAAACATCATAACCAATATCGATATGAAACAAGGTACTGCTCCGTACACTGTTTATGTTAACGCTATTAAAGTAAAAGAAACTAGGGATAAAAATTTCAATATTGAAACTCACAAAGGAGATAGTATTTCTATTGAAACAAATACTAATTGCGAAGGAAAATTTGAAAAGTTAATCACCCTTCAAACAAACATCACAGCACATCCAAATCCGGTAAAAAACAATTTAATTCTCTCTTTTGAAAATAATATAACAAGTCCTATTGAAATTTCCATTTTGGATACTACTGGAAAAGTCATTGACCAAAAAGAAATGCTGATTGAAAACGGAATCATAAGTATCAATTTAAGTCATCTTGAAAACGGAATCTATTTTATTCGCACAAACGGTGCATCTGCAAATACCGTTAAAATATTAAAACAGTAAACCATGAAAAATATTTTATTACTGATCAGTATACTTTTTATTATTTCTTGTGCTTCTGACAATTCAGAAGTAGTAGAAACAACTGATACCAACGAAGCACCCACCGTCCCTGATTTACTAAATCCTACAAATAATTTGCTTTGCATTTCTAGTGATTTAACATTTGAATGGTCCAATTCTACCGATTTAGAAGGAGATGCCATCCGTTATTATTATGAGGTATCTACTGACAATTCATTCAATGCAATTGTTAAAAGTGGCACAGTGCAAGAGACGCATAAAAACTTAACATTGGAAAAAGAAACGGCTTATTACTGGAGAGTTCAGGCAGTTGATTTAAAAGGAAATAAAAGTGAGTTCTCTACTACTTGGAATCTTTATACAGAAAACATTCCTCTTGAAAACCACCTACCTTTTATGCCAGAATTAGTGGCACCGGCATCAAAATCTGACATCACTTCAAACACTGTTACCCTACAGTGGAACTGTGCGGATATTGATAATGATGTATTGACCTACAACGTGTTTGTAGGAAAAGAGGAAGTCCTTGAACAGGTCGCTACAGGTATCAGTGACACCTTTTTTGAAATCTCCTTAGAGAACAAATCTAACTACACTTGGAAAGTAGAAGCTATTGATTCTAAGAATGGAAAAACAATCGGGCAATTATGGAGTTTTTACAGCAACTTTTGAACCTCAAATGAAACAGGTTGTTTCCTGCACGAATTCACATAATATTTCCTAAATTTGTGGTCTTAATTTTTTTAAACCAAGGATTGTGCTAAACTTATTCAAAAAAGAAACCCCTATCACTGAGGTTTTTCCAATGGACTTTGTAGATATTCATTCTCACCTGCTACCTGGTATTGATGATGGTTCAAAATCTATGGAAAATACAATAGAGATGATTTCTACAATGGATAGTTACGGAATTCAAAACTTTATCACAACACCACATGTTTTAGGTAGTGTATGGAAAAATAGTAGTGACACTATTCTAGATAAATTAGACTTGGTTTTAGAAGAATTAGAAAAAAGAGACATGTCTTACATAAAATTCGATGCTGCTGCTGAATATATGCTAGACGAAGAATTTTGTGAACTTCTGAAAGCAAGAGATCTACTCACTTTAAAAGAAGATTCATTGTTAGTAGAAATGTCTTTTTTACAAGCTCCTGTGAATCTTTATGAAATGCTATTTGACATACAGCTAGCGGGATACAAACCCATTATGGCACACCCGGAGCGCTATATGTTTTACCACCAAGATTTTGAACTATATCAAAAATTGAAAGATGCCGGATGTAGATTTCAATTGAACTTACTTTCTTTAACCGGACATTATGGAAAGTCAGTTCAAAAAGCAGCAGAAAGATTATTGAAAGAAGGAATGATTGATTTTGCTGGGTCGGATACTCACAATATGAATCATTTGAATACCTTAAAAAAAATAGGCACTAAAAAGAATATTAAACTTCTAGCACCTATCTTAAAAAATAATTTAGAATTCAATCGATAAGAGTTACTCCTTACCGATTGTTTCTATTGGTTTCTTTTTCTCATCAGTTGTAACAATACTTTCAGTTTCTACTTCAGGAACATCTTCTTGTTTTTCAGATGGAGTTTCCACTGTCTTTGGTTTTAATTGCAACAACTCTATAGACAAATCTCTATTGTATTTTCTAAGATACACGGCTGTATTATAAGCAGGCTCACCATAAGCTTTCTGATGATAATCAAACGTACTACGCACCCGTTTTGAAGTTCCTTTATCAAAGCTACTTCTCAGGTTTAAAGAATCATTAGAAGCCATTCTCATCAAAACGTCATATACCACATCAAACCCCTTTGATGCATATTCACTTGGATATCCTTGATTCTTTTTCAAATATTGCGCATAGAAACTAGAAACACCAGGCAACGAATCTACTAAAACACCAGAACTAGCGTACACAAAATCTAATGTAGCAAGCATATTATTATCAACTTTGTCAAAATTACCTGCCTTCTCAAAAGCAAATAATCTTACCTCTGCATCATTAGGTATAGATTTTAAATTATTAATTACGTCTGCAGTAACCACTTTATTATTTGTAGTTAAAATAACCCAGTTAACTCCTAAAGTATCAACCTTCTCTACAAATCTATCTTTACTAATATATCCATTTTCAGGCTGTAAAAAATTGACTTCTTTAATAGAATCGTGGTTTTCTTTTAAAAACTTTTGAATTTGTTTGAATTCTTTTCTTGAGGTCAATTTTTCATCCCCAACCACCAGAATTTTTTCATTGGTATATATTTCTGTAAAATAGGATAATACTTTTTCCTTTAAAACACCTCTACTAGTCACTGTTTTAACAATATTATCTTTTACAAAAGATTTTTGTTTGCTAGAATAAAATGGAAAAACAACAGGAATATCTTTTAATTCAGCTGCCACATAGTTAACCTGATGATTAAAAACAGGCCCAAACAAAACATCAGTAGTTTTAAACTCTTCACTTTTAATTATTTTTCTTATCGTATCTCTATTATTTTCAGAATCATACACTTTAAGATCTATATGAACGCCTTGTTTTTTTATTGAGTCTATTGCGATATCAGCACCTAAATAAAAATCGGTAATAATAGAAACCAAATTATTCTTGGTTGTAAACAATTGCTCCTTTGATAAGGTATCATTTTTTGTGAATTTAAAGGGCAACAACATAGAAACATTGATGGTGTCTTTAGTTGCAATAGAATCTTTAAAAACCAAAGCATCCAACTCTTTTAATTTTTCCTCAGAAACTTTTTCTTTAATCTTTATTACAGACCCTAATTTCAAACCTTCAGAAAGCAAAGGGTTTAACTCCAACAACTCCTCCTCTGAAACATTATAAAAACGTGTTAAACTATAAAGTGTATCGTCTTTAATGACTGTATGTAAAACATAATGCTCAGCCCAATGATCTAATTCATTCTGTTTTAATTCTTCCGGAGTGAGCATTTTCTCTTTAGGAATTTTAAGTACCATTCCTATTTTTAAACCCGCTATCGATAAATCCGGATTCAACTCCTTCAAAGCTTCTAAGCTTACATTGTATTGTTTAGAAATACCGTATAAAGTCTCTTTGGGTTGTGTTATATGATTTTCGGATGCAGCCACTTCAGCAGCAACTCTAGCTTTTTCTTCTTCTTCGTTATAATTAACGTTTGGAATTAAAATTACAGTATCCGCAGCTGGTTTCTTTTTCAACCCCGGATTCAACCTCATGATGTATTTTGCCTTTACATCATGTTTTTTTGCTATTTCTTTTACGCTTTCACCTTTTTGTACCTTGTAAGAAATATATTTCTTCTGCTGACCACAGGCCGCTAAAAATGTAAAAAAGCTAAGGCTTAATAACAATACTAATTTTCTCATGTAAAATCTCTTTTATATAGAATAACCATTCTAAAGAAACAATTTACAAATTTCTTCAGAATGGCTATCACAATATATTCAAAAATAACTTTTAATTAAAGTATTATTCCCACTCAATAGTTGCTGGTGGTTTAGAACTAATATCATATACTACTCGGTTCACACCTTTCACATTATTGATGATTTTATTAGAAATCTCTTGTAGGAATTTATACGGTAAATCAACCCAGTCAGCAGTCATTGCATCCGTTGAAGAAACAGCTCTTAAAGCAACTGCTTTTTCATAAGTACGCTCATCACCCATTACTCCAACAGACTGAACTGGAAGTAAAATGGCTCCTGCTTGCCAAACTGAATCATACAATCCATGGTCTTTCAAACCTTGGATAAAAATATGATCTACCTCTTGTAACATGGCTACTTTTTCAGCAGTAATATCACCTAAAATACGTATTCCAAGTCCAGGACCAGGGAAAGGATGTCTTCCTAATAATTCAGGATCTATTCCCATAGATTTTCCAACTCTACGAACCTCATCTTTGAAAATCATTCTCAAAGGCTCTACAATTTTTAATTTCATAAAATCAGGTAATCCACCTACATTATGATGAGATTTAATTGTTGCTGAAGGTCCACCATCAGCAGATACTGATTCGATTACATCAGGATAAATAGTTCCTTGTGCTAACCATTTCACATCTTCTATCAAGTGAGACTCTTCGTCAAACACATCTATAAAAGCTTTACCAATAGCTTTACGTTTCTCTTCAGGATCTTCTAACCCTTTTAATTCCTCTAAAAATCTTGCAGATGCATCAACTCCTTTTACGTTTAATCCCATTCCTTCGTATCTTTTCAATACCGTTTGGAATTCATTTTTACGTAATAATCCGTTGTTTACAAAAATGCAATATAAATTTTCTCCTATTGCTTTGTTCAATAAAACTGCAGCTACTGTTGAATCTACTCCTCCAGACAACCCTAAAACAACTTTATCGTTTCCTACTTTATCTTGAATTTCTTTGACAGTAGTTTCAACAAAATTTGCAGAAGTCCACTCTTGAGCTACCTCAGCAATTTTCACTAAAAAGTTCTCTAACAATTTAGAACCATCTGTAGTGTGATATACTTCTGGGTGAAATTGAATCGCATAAGTATCTTCACCTTTTACATGGTATGCAGCATTCTTAACATCGTCGGTACTTGCAATACATTCACAGTTTTCTGGTAAATGTAAAATTGTATCCGAATGACTCATCCAAACTTGACTTCCTTCATTTATTCCGTCAAACAACGGATTAGAATGATCTAAATAAGATAAGTTTGCACGTCCATATTCTCTTGTGTTAGAAGCTCCAACTTCTCCACCAAAAAAATGTGATAAATATTGTGCACCGTAACATATCCCAAGTAAAGGTTTTTTACCTTTTACCTCAGACAAGTCAATTTTAGGAGCATCTTCACCTCTTACTGAATGAGGAGAACCCGATAAAATTACGGCTTTATAATCTGAAAAATTAAATTTTTCACTGTTGTATGGGTGAATTTCACAATAAATGTTCAACTCTCTCACTCGACGCGCTATAAGCTGCGTAACCTGAGATCCGAAATCTAGAATAAGTACTTTATTTTGCATGCGCAAAAATAAAACTTAATTCATAAATGACCGAACGATTGAAAAATTATTTTTCCTTTTATTTAGGCTTTTAAAAACACCAATACAAACGAGATTTCACAAGTTCAAAGATTTATTATTCTTTGAACCAACCTGCGTATTTAATATAATTCTCAGCGATTCTATGAATTTCTCCTTGTAACAATTCGTCGCTGATATCCTTTATTTTTTTCGCAGGAACACCAGCATAGACTGATCCTGATTTGATATGTGTTCCTTTTGCAACAACAGCACCTGCAGCAATAATACTATTACTTTCAACAATACAATCATCCATTACAATAGCCCCCATTCCTACCAATACATCATCATGAATTGTACAACCATGAACAATTGCATTGTGACCTACAGAAACATTATTCCCAATGGTTGTAGGTGATTTTTCAAAAGTTGCATGAATTACAGCACCATCTTGAATATTTACTTTATTGCCCATTTTTATGAAATGTACATCTCCCCTAACAACAGCATTATACCAAATACTGCATTGGTCTCCCATAGAAACTTCTCCCAGTATAACACAGTTTTCTGCTAAAAAACAATCTTCTCCAAAAGTTGGTTTACAACCTCTAACTTCTTTAATTATCATAAAATTCAATTTATTCTTCGATCCAACACTCAATTCAAAGATACATAACTTATATTTCAATAGTACCAAAAAAACAACATCAGATTCTTTAATGGAAACCCATGAATTTCTCAACATTAAGAGATTATTATTCATTTAATTTTTCATAAATTGAGCGTTAAAATATATTTAGCAAATGCAGTATCTTTTAAGATTCATTTTCATCTTTTCATCTTTTCTTTTAACCTCTCAATCACAGCAAATTACAAATGAAAAAATTTGGTCTGGAGAATTTAGACAAAACTACTTACAATCCTATAGTCCGATGAACGGAGACTTTTATAGTCTTTTAAATTACGATAGAAGCTCACGCTCTACCAATATTGATGTATATAGTTATGCTACGCTAAAAAAAGTTAAAACCATTGTTTCTAGTAAAGACCTTCAGAATATTGCCTATTTTGATGCTTATTCTTTTAATGCATCAGAAACACATATTTTATTAGCTACTAATACGGAAACTATCTACAGGCACTCTTCAAAGTCAATATTCTATATTTATGAGATTGCCTCTAAAAAAATCATCAAGGTTTCGGATATTCCTATTCAAGAACCTACCTTTTCCAATGACAGTAAAAAAATAGCCTTCGTTGAGAATAATAATATTTTCGTAAAAAACTTAGAAACTAACACCACCGATCAAGTGACATTCGATGGTAAAAAAAATCAAATTATTAATGGAATCACTGATTGGGTTTACGAAGAAGAATTTTCTTTTGTAAAAGCTTATGAGTGGAGTTCTGACAGTAATAAAATTGCCTATTTAAAATTTAATGAAACTGAAGTTCCTACTTTTTCTATGGATATTTTTGGCAATAACTTATACCCTACATCCTTTGCTTTTAAATACCCAAAAGCCGGAGAGAAAAACGCTACCGTTACTTTACATGTTGCTGATTTATTATCGAACGCTTCCAAAGAAATAAAATTAGATTCTTATGAATACATTCCTTTATTAAAATGGACTAACAATAGTGAAAATGTGGCAGTAGTCACCTTAAACAGACATCAAAATAAATTAAAACTGTTTACTGTAAACGGCAACAACAGCGCGGTCAAATTGATTCTAGAGGAACATGATACTTGTTATGTCGATGTCGATAAAATTTCAGACATCCATTTTTTGAAAAACAATAGTTTTATCATGCAAAGTGAAAAAACAGGTTACAATCATTTATTCCATTACAGCTCAAGTGGAAAACTCATAAAACAAATCACTACAGGGAACTGGGAGGTTACTAAGTTTTATGGCGTTGACTCCAAAGAAAAAAAACTTTTTTACCAATCCGTTGAGGATGGTAGCACGGAACGAACTATTTACGCTATTAATTTAAACGGAAAAAGCAAAAAACTAATCAGTCAAAAATCAGGAACTTCTGATGCTGATTTTAGCAGCACAAAAAATTATGCTATCATAAATCACTCCGATGCAAACACACCATTAAGCTATTCATTATTTAATGGAAAAAAGATTGTTAAAGAAATTTCAAACAACCTAGAGCTTTCAAAAAAACTAGCTCAATACAACCTTTCAAAAAAAGAATTTTCTGAGATTAGTACAAACAATGGGACCTTTAATATGTGGATGCTTAAGCCTAAAGATTTTTCACCTGAGAAAAGCTACCCCTTGGTAATGGTGCAATATTCTGGTCCTGGTTCTCAAAGTGTTTCCAACACTTGGAATGGCTATAATGATTATTGGTACCATATGTTAACACAAAAAGGGTTTATTGTGGCTTGTGTAGACGGACGAGGCACGGGATACAAAGGTGCTGCTTTCAAAAAAGTCACTTACAAAGAATTAGGAAAACATGAAACCATAGACCAAATTGAAGTTGCAAAAAAATTAGGCACTTACGCTTATATTGATGAAAACTCTATTGCTATCTGGGGATGGAGTTATGGTGGATTTATGGCAAGTAATTGTCTTCTCAAAGGTGCTGATGTATTTAATACAGCCATTGCCGTAGCTCCAGTAACTTCTTGGAGATTTTATGACAGTATTTATACAGAACGATACATGCAAACTCCTGAAGAAAATCCTGATGGATATGATCTAAACTCTCCTTTATTTCATGCGGATAAACTTCAAGGAAACTATTTAATTATTCATGGTTCTGGCGATGACAATGTGCACGTACAAAACACGTATCAAATGACAAATGCCTTAATACAAGCTAATAAAAATTTTGAACAAGCGATATATCCAGATAGAACTCATGGGATCTATAAAGGACAAAACACAAGGTTACATTTATTCAATAAAATGACAAAATACCTTGAAAAACATTTAAAAAATTAAATTCACCCCTTATGTCTCAAAACAACACAGATCAATTTTTCAAAGACAATGTACTCGGTCATCCTGCTGGCCTTTTTGTATTATTTTTTACAGAAATGTGGGAGAGATTCTCTTATTATGGGATGCGTGCCCTTCTAGTATTATTTTTAACTTCAGCATTATTAGATGGAGGTTGGGCTTGGTCTAGAGAAGAAGCACTTGGCTTATATGGAACCTACACGATGTTGGTTTATTTTACACCTGTTATTGGAGGTTATTTAGCTGATAAATTTTTAGGTTATCGATGGGCCGTGGCTTTAGGAGCCTTAATTATGACTGCAGGTCATGCTGCTATGACCTTTGATACGCCAACGAGTTTATATATTGGAATCGCGTGTTTAATTGCTGGTAATGGACTTTTTAAGCCTAATATGACTTCTATTATTTCAGAAATGTACGATGATCGTCCAGAAAAAAAAGATGGGGCCTATACCATTTATTATATGGGAGTAAATGCAGGTGCTTTCCTTGGTATTTTGCTTTGTGGGTATATTGGTGAAACCTATGGTTTTCATTGGGGATTTGGTTTGGCCGGAATTTTTATGTTTTTAGGAATGTTACAATTTTGGTTTGCTCAGAATATCTTTGGAAATATTGGACTCTCAAAAAAACAACAAGATAGAATTCCGAAGGAAGAAACTATTGAAAAAATCACTACAGTAAGCGATTCAGTTCAAAGGGACAGGTATATTGTTGTTGGAATTCTAGCCTTCTTTACGGTTTTCTTTTGGGCTGCATTTGAGCAAGCAGGTGGTTCCATGACAATTTTTGCAAAAGATTATACCAACAGAGTATTAGATGGTACTGCAGCTACTGTTTTTAGAATTACCAATACTTTAATAACTGTTGTACCCCTAGCCATTATAACCTATGTTTTATTCTTGTTATTCAGAATGACTTTTAAAAAATATGCCATTTCAAATTTATTTCTAGGAGCTAGTTTTATTATCATTTGGGGAATTGTAATTTGGATGCTAAAAAACCAATTTAACGACAGCTCAACTGAAATCCCAGCCTCTTGGTTTGGAATATTAAACTCGTTTTATATTATTGCTTTTGCTCCTTTATTTTCAAAAATATGGGAAAGTAAATTCAATCCACCTGCTAGTGTTAAATTTGGTATCGGTCTAATTTTATTAGGACTTGGTTTTGGGTTTTTAGCTTACGGTTCTGCCGGTATACCTTCTGGAGCACAAACTGCATCTGTTAGTGTTATTTGGCTAATTTTAGCATACCTTTTACATACCTTGGGAGAATTGACCTTATCACCTGTTGGACTATCGTATTTATCAAAATTAGTTCCTGCAAGCAAAATTGGTTTAATGTTTGGATTGTGGTATGTTGCAATTGGTATGGGAAATAAAGTAGCTGGGTCTATGGGGGGAATGATTGATAAAATTACTGCTGAATATTCTCTTACTACCTTTTTCTTAATTTTCACACTAGTTCCCGTTGGAGCTGGTTGTATCGTAATCTTGCTAACAAGAAAAATTAAATCTTTGATGCACGGCGTTCATTAATCCGCAACTATAACCTTTTATGAAAAAATTTATTTTTATTTTTTTCCTTTATAGCCTAGCAACTCAGGCACAAAAAATTGAATGGATTAGTTTTGAAAAAGCGATTGAATTAAATCGTAAAAACCCAAAAACTATATTAATCGACGTGTACACGGAGTGGTGTGGGTATTGTAAAAAAATGGATCATAACACCTATGAAAATCCTGTCATCGTTACTATTATAAATGAAAATTATTATGCTGTTAAGTTAGATGCTGAGCAGACTAGCTCAATTTTCTACAAAGGAAAAGAATACAAATTTATCAAACAAGGTAGAAAAGGCTACAATGAACTTGCCGCAAACCTACTTCACGGTGAAATGAGCTTTCCCTCTACCGTTTTTATGGATCAAGACGAACGTTTGATTCAAAAACTAGCTGGATATTTAGAACCTAAAGAGATGGAACCTATTTTGCAATATTTCTCTCAACAAAACTTCTTAAGTATTTCGTGGGAAGCTTTTCAAGAAGAATTTGTAAGCAACCTATAAATACTTCTTTAAAGTAGCCGCTCTTTTTATCTTGCCCGTTTCTGTCATCAAGAATTTTTCTACAAAATAAATTTCTTTTGGAAACTCATATCGTTCTAAACTTGTCTTAGAAAGAAATTCTTTAACATCTATATCTTGTTTAGCTCTGGTATTTTCTTGCTCTATAAAAAGAACCGCTTTTTCTCCTAAAATAGAATCGGGAACACCAGCTATAAAAAATTTTGTCTTGACAACCTTAGCTATTTTGTGCTCAATTTGTTCAGGAATTAATTTAACTCCTCCACTATTAATAATTGAGTCATAGCGACCAAGCCACTCAAAAGATGACGAAGACTCTAAACGAACCAAGTCATTGGTAATCACTTTATCATTGGCTATTAAAGGAGCATCAATCACCAAACATCCTCTTGTATCCAAAGACAAAGAAACAGTTGGTAAAGCCTGATACAGCTTTTCTTCCTCCTTATTTATTTTGTTTAGTTTCTTAATCGCTATATGAGTAATGGTTTCAGTCATCCCATAAGTCGCATAAACAGCCGTTTCTGAATTTTGAATTTTTTTTTCTAACTCCTTAGAAACAACAGCGCCCCCAATGATTAAGGTTTTTATTCGTTTCAATTGATCTAAGGAATTCTCTACCTGTAAAGGCACCATCGCTACGAAATCAAACTCTAACGATGTTTCTTTTAACGGATTGGAAGAAACAGGCACCATGGTCAGCTCCCACCCTAATAAAAGTGCTCTAACCCACATCATTTTTCCAGCAATAAAATCAGAAGACATACAAAGCAAGGCTTTAATACCAGGAGATAACTCAAAATATGTTCCTGTTGCAGAAGCTGAATTTAGCATTTGCTGTTTACTGATTTGTATTTCCTTCGGAACTCCCGTAGATCCCGAGGTTTTTGCAAGAATATATTCCTTATCATCAAACCAAGCTTCTAAAAAAGAAGCTCCCTCTAACTGATGCTCTAACAAAAAAGATATTAAATGGTTAGAATTTTGAAATGAGGAACCATTTAATTTAAAGGAAGTATGTATCTTAAAATGAATCATATTTTTTTTCTAAAAATGGTTCATCAATTTCTCCTGAAAGTTTCTGCTTCCAATCAGACCAACCATATTTCTTCGAGTAAATATAAGTTGCTATTGGAAATAAAATCAATGACGGAAGAATTGAAGTAACTAGATTGGGTTCAGAGACATCTTTAAATAGTGAGTACGTTTGAAAAACTTGCCAATCTGCTGTTACCAACAAGGCTGAAATTAAATTATTTGCCGCATGAAATCCTAAACTCAATTCCATACCATCATCCATAAGTGTAATAATCCCAAGAAAAAAACCTGTTCCTATATAATAAACCATCAGGCCATAGCCCAATTTTGCTACCTCTGGATTAGAGATATGCAGTACCCCAAACACAACTGAAGTAAACAATAATGGAAACCATCTATTTCTAGACAATACTCCCATAGCTTGCATAAAATAGCCTCTAAACATATACTCTTCAAAACTAGTTTGTATCGGAATTAATAATACACCTATGCAAACTAAAATCAAGAAAGGTTTCATTTGAAAATTCAGCACTAAGGATTCTGGTGATAAAAGCAATTGAATCATTACAAAGCTTACCACTACCCCAGTCCAAATCAAAAAAGAAAACCGAACTCTTTTCCAATCAATTTTATCTCTTCCTGTGGTAAGGTTTGTTATGCTTTGCTGATGTACATACTTTACAGAAACAAGCAAACCTAACAGTCCTCCTACAAACGGTATAATCATATAAACCAATCCAGTATTAGATTCAAACAAATTCATCACATAATTCACATCTTCCATTCGATTCGTATCTACTTCTCCCAAGGCTGTTTTTACTCCAATAGCTATGCTATGAGGTATAGAAAAAATAAACATCCCTAAAAATACTAGAGCAAGGGTCAACACATATTTCCACCACTTTGTCTCTCCTAAAAACCCTTTCTGTAAAAAACTCATCTTAAAATTTTATTTCACCCCATTTTAGAGATGAATCATACCACAATTTACCATTTTCAACAAATAATGGAGCCTCAATATTATTTGTAAACAAAGCACCAGTCCCAAGTCCTTGCGGCATTGTTGTATTTAATTTACTTGTATATTGCGCAATCGCATTCAAACCTATATTACTTTCCAAAGCAGAAGTGATCCACCAATCTATTTTATTTTTTTCAGCTATAGAAATCCACTCATCACTTCCATTTATCCCTCCAACCAAACTCGGTTTTAAAATTATAAACTGTGGTTGAATTTCATCTATCAAGGCTATTTTATCAGCCTTAGAGAAAACACCTATCAACTCTTCATCCAAAGCAATTGGAAGAGGTGTTTTCTTGCAAAGATCTGCCATTTCTGAGATTTGTCCCTGTTTGATAGGTTGTTCTATAGAATGTAAATCAAACTTAGCAAGACGTTCTAATTTATCCAATGCCTCATCCGGAGAAAAAGCACCATTTGCATCAACCCGAAGCTCTATTTCATCTGCGGAATATCGCTCTCTAATAGAACCTAAAAGGTCACATTCTTTATCAAAATTTATAGCGCCTATTTTTAGTTTGATGGTGCCAAAACCAGCATTTAACTTTTCTTCAATTTGCTTTTGCATAAAAGCAGCATCGCCCATCCAAATCAAACCATTTATAGAAATCGGTTGTTTGGCAGTAACAAAATCTGTCTCAAATAATTGAAACATATTTTTAGATTGAAGTGATAAAAAAGCTTGTTCTACTCCAAACTGAATAGAAGGATACGCATGGAGTTCATGTAACAACGTTTCCTTGCCTAAACCTATATTATCACAAACCCATTTTAATTTATCTTCATAATTCGGACGATCATCAATGCTTAAACCTCTAAATAAACCACATTCTCCAATACCTTCTTTCCCCTCTTCTTCAAGCTTGACAAAAAAAGTTTCTTTCGTTTTGAGAATTCCTCGTGAAGTCCCACTCGCTTGTTTAAAATTTAAAATATACTTTTTAAAAGTTGCTTTTAACATGAATTACTATTTACAATTGAATTTGTTCTCCAATTTTCAACAACATTAAATCCTTATCATTATCATAGAATTTCTTAATTGCCGCATCATGATCAATTTCTATATAACCAAATGTATCAAAATGACAACCAATAATTTTAGAACACTCTAAAAAATCACTTGCAATCAAAGCATCTTCTACTCCCATAGTGAAATTATCTCCTACCGGTAAAATAGCGACATCTAATTTCGTTTTCAATGGAATTAATTTCATATCCATTGTCAAGGCAGTATCCCCTGCAATATAAACTACTTTGTGTTCTCCCTCAATCAAAAAACCACCTGGATTCCCTCCGTAGGTTCCATCAGGAAAAGAGCTAGAATGAACAGCATTCGTATAGGTTACTTTCCCGAAATCAAACTCCCATGTTCCTCCATGATTCATAGGATGTCCAGAGACACCTAACTTCTCAAAATAACTGACAATTTCAAAGTTAGAAACAACTACTGCATCCGAAATTTTGGCTATTTTTTCTACATCGGCAATATGATCCTCATGTGCATGAGTTACTAAAATATAATCAGCCTTTAAAGCGGAAATATTAATGTCTTCTACTAATGGATTTGGAGTTATAAAAGGATCTACAATAATTTTAGTTTCCTCTATTTCTATTAAAAAACTTGCGTGTCCTAAAAAAGTAATTTTCATATCATTCTATTATAATTATAGTAAAGTAAAGATACCTTTTTATTTAAATAACACTTAATTAAAAGTCCGTATCTTGGTAGGAATAATCAACAAATTTAAAAAATTATGAAAAAAATTATTTTAGCGCTTTTCACCATTTCGCTAACCTCATTAACTGCACAGGTAAAAACACCACAGCCAAGTCCGCTAGGAACAAATTCTCAAAAAGTTGGGATGACCACTGTTACTGTAGAATATTCTAGACCAAGTGTAAAGGGCAGAGCAATTTTTGGAGACTTAGTCCCTTACGGAAAAGTATGGAGAACAGGTGCCAATGCCAACACTAAAATCACCATTGACACTGAAATCACTGTTGACGGTCAAGAATTAAAAGCAGGTACTTATGCTCTATACACAAAACCAAATAAAGACTCATGGGAAATCTTTTTTTATAGCGATTCTGAAAACTGGGGAACACCTCAAAAATGGGACGATACAAAAGTTGTTGCCAAAACTAGCGTGAAATCATATCCTGTACCTTTTAACGTCGAGACTATGGCTATAGGATTTAACGAAATCAAAGGAGCTAGTGCTCATTTAGAATTAATTTGGGAAAAAACATATATCGCGATTCCCTTTGAAGTTCCAACAGACAAAATTGTAATGGCGAGTATTGAAGCTACTATGAATGGAGAACCAAAAACGAATGATTATTATGCTGCTGCAGTATATTACTTGAACAATGACAAAGACATAAAAATTGCTCAAAAATGGATTGACAAAGCAGTAAAACAACAAAAAAAGAAACCTAAATTTTGGGTTATCAGACAGCAATCATTAATTCATGCAAAAGCGGGAGATACCAAAGGAGCTATTAAAGCAGCAAAAAAATCTTTGGAGTTGGCAGAAAAGGCAAATAATAGAGATTATATAAACATGAATACCGCTTCACTAAAAGAATGGGGCGTAGAAATATAAAAACTCCACTTATAAAAAAGCCCAAATAATTTTATTTGGGCTTTTTTTATTTTATAGTTTCAAAGCGTATACCAATCGAATATGAGCATAGGTTCCATCGTTAAAGTTGGCATTTTTTTGTGTTCTGTTATCGCCAATAGTTGCTAATGGCAGTGCTAAATCAATTTTATCATTTTCGTCATATTGCGCATAACTTCTACCAAAAGAATAGCCATATCTTCCTTCTAGATGAATATTTCCAAATAAATTATATCTGGCAAAAAGTCCGAGATCAATACTTCGTCTTTCAATATAATCATTTTGATAAGCTTCTTCTCCCAAGCGATATGAAGTCACCAAACCAAAATGATGTATCCCTAAATTTAATTTATCGTTTACCTTATATTTAATTTTAGAGTAAATAGGCAACAAACCAGACATTGACCATCTTTCAGACATTTTCCATTCTAGATTCACCAAAGGAACAATGTTTACACCAAATGTTTCTTGATTGTATAAAGCTCCATATCCAATTTTCAAATTCTCATTATAAACCTTTTCATAGATAAAGGTTCCACCAAATTGAAAATGTTTTCCGTTGATATTTTTAAAATCCGACATCAATCGTGGAATAAAAATAGCTTGAATAGAATTTCCATTGTCAAACTTTTGAATAAAACCAGTTCTTAAAATCAAACCATGAATTTGAATTGGGTTCGCTATACCTACAGGCATTGTTTCATTGTTATTTACATTCCACTGCATATAATTGACGCTATTATACCAGATCTGTTTTTTATTTAAAACTACAGGTACAACCAAATTCACCATAGCTCCTCTTTCAGTGGCCTCACCTTTATAACTAGAATTTTCATCTGCGATATAAGGTTGTGGACTTCCAAAATGTCCAGAAACAGTTACTATATCAATTGATTCTTGTGCTGAGAGTTGCCTCCCAAAAACTACCATTAGTAGTACTAAAGCTATCTTTTTCATTTTCTCTTTTTAATTCGGTCTCAGGTTTTTCTTCTTAAATTTCTCTAGTATTACCGCAAACAACATTACAAGCATACAACCTAAAAGGTTCAACCACAAATAAGGTAACAAATCTAAAAACCAGACTGCAATAATAATGATTTGAGTAAAAATAGCCGCATAAAAAACTGCATTTCCTTGGACACGTTTTATAAAAAATGCTAAAAGAAAGATCCCCAAAACATTTCCATAGAAAATAGAACCTATGATATTTACCAGCTGAATTAAATTATCAAAAAGATTAGCTACACATGCCACTAAAATCGCCAAAATCCCCCAGGCTAGAGTAAACCATTTGGTTGCCTTTACATAATAAGCATCATCATGCTGATGGACAGCATTCCGTTTAAACAAATCCATTGTTGTTGTAGAAGCCAAAGCATTCAACTCTGAGGCTGTAGAAGACATGGCGGCTGACAAAATTACGGCAAGTAACAATCCAATCAAACCTCTAGGAAGGTTGTTCAAAATAAAATGGATAAACACATAATCCTTGTCATTGGTTTCTACATCAGCATCCGTTTTTAAAATAAGTTCTTTCGCTTCTTCTTTTAAAGCTCGATCTCTATTATTTAGCGCTTTTATTTCGGTAATATTTGAAGTAGACAAATCTTCTAATAATAGATTTTTTTTTGTTTCTTCAATTGCCCTATGACTCCTTTCTAAATCTGCATATAAAGCGCTATTCTCAGAATTCATGATGACCTCCGTTGCTTTCGGATTAAAATTTAATGGCGCCGAATTAAACTGATAAAACACAAAAACAAAAACTCCTACTAACAAAATAAAAAACTGCATTGGAATTTTTAGCAGTCCATTAAAAATCAAACCCAATTGACTTTCTCTTACTGATTTTCCTGACAGGTAACGTTGCACTTGACTTTGGTCTGTACCAAAATAAGACAACATTAAAAAGGTTCCTCCTAAAATACCAGTCCAAATAGTATACCTATTATTCAGATCAAAAGAAAAATCTAGCACATCCATTTTCCCACTTGCTCCAGCAATCTCAAGTGCTTTGGTAAAGGTTATATTTTCTGGCAAGTAATCTAAAATTAAATAAAAAGCGATAAACATTCCCGAAAAAATAATAGCCATTTGCTGTTTCTGTGTAACACTAACCGCTTTAGTACCTCCAGAAACCGTATAAATAATAACCAACACCCCAATAGCGATATTTAAAGGAATTAAATCCCAACCTAAAACTGCTGACAAAACGATTGCTGGTGCAAAAATGGTTATTCCCGCAGCCAAGCCTCGTTGAATCAGAAATAAAATAGCAGCTAAGGAGCGTGTCTTTAAATCAAATCGATCTTCTAAAAACTCATAAGCAGTATACACCTTAAGCCGGTGGTAAATAGGAATAAAAACCAAACAAATAATAACCATTGCCAAAGGCAGTCCAAAATAAAACTGAACAAACCCCATCCCATCATTAAAAGCCTGACCAGGCGTTGATAAAAATGTGATCGCACTGGCTTGGGTTGCCATAACCGAAAGTCCAATTGTCCACCAGTTGGACTCACTTCCTCCTTTTATAAACTCTTGAACATTTTTACTTCCTTTTGTTTTATAGGAACCATAAATTACAATGAACAATAAAGTTCCTGCTAAAACTAACCAATCCACAATTTCCATAGCTTGTTATTAAATTGAATATTGATTCATTATTAAATAAAACAGAACAAAGTATATTACATTGGCTAATAAAACCACAGTGTAAATCTTTTTCCATTTATAAATAGGTTTCTCCATATCACTATTTTTTGTTGTAAGATAAGATATTTGCAAACAACTTATAAGCCCCTGGAACTCCCGCAGGAAGCTCTCTAAAAAAGCTCAAGCCTGTATAAATATAAGTTCCTTTTCCATAATGAGCTACTAACAAACTTCCTTCTTTTGAAGGTTCGCCTTGATCATTCATTGCTAAAATAGGGGTATATTCATTGGACCATTTATTAGGAAAATACAATCCACGTTCTTGTACCCATCCTTCAAAATCTTTGCCTGTAATTTTATTCGGTTTATTCAACAAAGCATGTTTTTTCTTTAAAAACGTTACTTCAGCCTGTTCATCTGTAACACGATCTCTTGAAACTTCCAATGTAAAGGGAGCCCCAACATCTACACCACCTCTTCCCGCTGTATTATATTGAACGACAAGATTCCCTCCTTGTTTCACATAGTCCAACAGAATTGATTGCTTAAACTTTAATTGCTCTATCGTATTATAAGCTCTAATTCCAACAACCACAGCGTCAAACCCTTTTAACAATTCTAACTGTATTTCTTTTGGATCAATTTTATGAACCACATATCCAATTTGTGCTAAGCTTTCTGCCACCATATCACCAGCCCCTTCAATATACCCAATAGAAGTTCCTTTTTTCTTTATATCCATTCGTACTACTTTAGCTACTGAATGTTTCAGAACACTTTGCGTTGGAATATGATCATAAACGATCTCAACCAATTCTTTATCATACGCCTCGCCGTCTACCCTTGCGATCACCGAAATTTGTGCTTCTGATTGATTTTTTGGTGGCGTGACTTTAAATTTAAATTGTTTTGTTGCACCTTTCTTTTCAATTGAAAAGTTTATCTCTCTTGGCGATACTGTCCATCCTTGTGCATGACAAAGTTCCACAACCCCATTTACATTTTGATCTCCTGCTTTTATAGTAACCTCAACATATTTGGCAGCATCTGATTCAAATACAACTACTGGATCCCCCATTGAAACGGTTACTTTCGGCAATACCTCAAAAGGTTGATACAACTCTCCTTTATCTCGTTTCGCATAACGACGAACCACATCTTTCACAAAGGAGATAGATTCCCCTTCAATTTCCAATTCAAAAACCACCTTTATATTTCTTGGAGTATTGGGCAGACCAATTAAAGCCTGATCTTTTACGGTATACATTCCTAGATTTCCTAATTCTTCTAACCAATATGGACTTGTAGTTTTTTCAGCTTTCAACCAAATTTTCTCTTTGTACAACTGTTTGCTATTTTCTAATAAAGCAACATCTTTCTCTTCTTTTTTACCATTCGGAAGATAGGTAAGAGATTTTAATTTAATTTCATTTTGAGATCTATTCAAAATCTCCAATGCCACATCCACAGAACCATTTGGTGTAGATGAAGCAACTTTAGAAGAGGCTTCTAAATACAAGCCTGCACATGCATATATGATATCAGCTAACTCCTTTTCTTTTAACTCCCTCCAATGATCATCAGAAATACTTGATAATTTTGCATAGGCTTTCATCAATTGTTTTAAATGCACAGCAGGGTTTTTAAATTTAAAATTTTCAATAATAGGATCAATAATCTCTTGTATTTCCTTTCCTCCTTTTACTCGATTCCACGAGGTATCAATCCCGGAAAACAAATTAGACTTATCCTGAGGAAAATCTCCTTTTAAAAACTCTACATATTCACTTTCTGAACCACGTGAAGAAAGACGACCAAAGCCTTGGCATAAATGCTGACTACTTGCCAGTGCTGCAATTTCATTATTGGAAACACCTTTTTGTGGGTAATACACCCCAATATCAAATTGAAGTAAGTTTTCCTTACTTGCATTTTTAAATTTTTCTTGGCTCCCATAAAACCACCAAGAAGTATTAAAAAACAATCTATTAGGATTCCATGCATCCACATAATCTAATTGTGATGAGAATTTTGAAGGATCACCTGCCAAATCAAATGCCTCATAACTTAACATCGCAGAAGCAGTATGATGACCATGCGTTGTACCCGGAGTTCTATGGTCAAATCTATTAATAATTACATCTGGCTGAATGGTTCGGATCGCCCATACAACATCAGCTAAAACTTTCTCTCGATCCCAAATACCTAATGTTTCTGTTGGATTCTTCGAATACCCAAAATCATTAGCCCTAGAAAATCTTTGCTCGCCACCATCAACACGTCTCGCAGCTAACAATTCTTGAGTTCTAATAACTCCTAATGATTCTCTTATTTCAGGACCAATTAAATTTTGCCCCCCATCACCTCTAGTTAAAGATAAATAAACTGTTCTAGCCTTTACCTGATTTGACAAATAACTTATCAATCGGGTATTCTCATCATCAGGATGTGCAGCAATATAGAGAACTGTTCCTAAAAAATTAAATTCTTCTAACTTTTCAAATATTTGATTTGACGATAATTTTTCTGGTTTTTGAGAGACTACTCGATGCGTAGAAATTCCCAAAAACAATAATAACAATAGATATCTCATTTAATCCTGAAGATTTTGTTGAATTTTATCAAATTTACTTTAATTTTTAATACTATCTCTTTCAAGTACATCTAATTAAAAAAACTATATTAAAGCTGTTAAAAATAAAAAAAACGGCAAGAATTAAATCTTACCGTTTCACAAAATTTTATTAAAGTAACCTATACTAATGTCCACCAAAAGCGTATTGCACGCCCATTGTAAACAAAAACTTTGACTCCATTTGAACACCTTCAACATATTGATATAATGGTATTCCAAATTCTCCTGACAATCTTAGCCCTTTTAAATCTCCTTTAAAAAGAGCCATATTACCACCCACAGAAAAATTCAACTGCCTTTTCCCAGAGTTTTTAGCATCATACACCGTTGCTATCATTGGGTTAAACGTTTTATCCGCACCATTTATAGCATCAATTATATCATAATTCAACCTTGCAGAAGCACTGAAATTTTTTGTAATATAATATGCCATCCAAAAAGTTGATTTCCAAGTATTCCCTAAAGTATATCCCTCCACATTTTCTCCAGTTCTTAAAAGGTAGGTAGTCTGTAATCCAAAGGACATATTGTAATATTGCTTAAGGTAAGTAGCTCCTAAAGTTACATCATAGGTACCTGAACCTAATTGCATTGCATATCCTAGCCTTACTTCCTCTGGATCAGAAGCTGGCGTCACCCCGTCATTTGTGATGCTACCAACAGGTAAAGAAACTCCAACATTCAAATGCATCGTTCTACGCTCTGAATTAAACAATTGGATCAAACTACCCAATTTCACATCTCCTAAACCATTTGAATTCGTCTGAAAATTTAGTTTTGTTCGTGTCAACAAACTCATATCATTATTCCAAACACTTCCCATATAATACAATGTGAATATATCTGAAGGTGCATACATCATTCCAATCATATGCATTTGCATAACCATCGACTGAGGGGCTACCATATACTCTTGAAATATAGTATCAAAACCAACTTCCTCCGTACCAGAAATATTCCCAAACATATTCATATTCATGTATCTGTAAGATGCCATCCATTCCCCTTTATGGTGCACATGATCTCCCATAACACCTATCGGAGCATGACCATCGGGTCGTGCCGAAGACCATCTTTTATCTTGTCCTTTAGCACAAAAGATTGCTGAAAAAAATATTAAAACGAGTATTCGAGTATGAATTTTCATTTCTTTAAATATTAATTTTTATTGCTTGAATTTGTTTATTTCTACCATCTAATTTAGTCCAAACTACAAGCAGTTCATTTTCAGAAATCTTTGAAATAACAGGATGTGAATTCATCGTTTCATCCATAGTCAAAGAAATAATTTCATCTGATGCAAATATATTCTTTTTAAGTAACTTGATTTGTTGAAAGGTTGTATTTGCTTTCGTATAATAGGCATCATAAACTACATAATAATTTCCTTTCGCAAATGTCATTTGAGGATGATTTCCATTTTCTGAAATTTCAATTCTTTTTCCAAACCCAGCTGTCTTATTCTTTTTTTCTGCAAAAAACAAGCCTTTATTGCCTTTACCCGCAGTAAACCATACCGCAGCAGTAGAACCACTTACTGCAAGTGAGGGACCTGTATGCGGACAACCATCCAACTCCCAATTATCACTACTAATCCGTTTTGCCTCATTAAAAGAAACTCCTCCATCCGAGGAACTGATAAAAAACATATCACGATTGTTTTTTCCTACTATATTCCGAAAAGCAATTTTTAATTCTGCTCCATCAACCAACAAATCAGTTCTACAGCATTGACAAGTATTAAAAGCAATAGGTGTTTCCTTTTCTACAATTTTATCAAAAGTGGTGTGATTAAAAAAAAGAGTACTCCCTCTTTTCTCTCTAGTAGAAAATCTATTATCTAACCAAACAATAGCCAATTCACCATTTTCCATCCTTTCTATATCAAAAAAACTTTGACTTGTAGATTCTTCCTCAAGCACTAGCTTCTCCCTTTCGGACCAATTCTTTCCATTATCTTTTGATGTTGTATAAAATAGGGTCCCTCCATATTTATTCATTTTAGTAGGATTTGCCACGCGAAATAAACAGAAAATAAGTCCCTCTTTTGTAACACCCAATTTAGCCATACTTTCATGGTGCGACTGTAACCCAAGAGTGGTTGGCACCACAACTTTCTCCATAAACACATGATCTTTATACCGTTTATAGACAAAAACATTGCCCGTACTATACTCTTCAGTCCAACAAATAAATTTTTCATTGTTTAAACCGTCTGCTAAAAAAGCACCTTCATTTTCAGTTTCCAATGTTGATATTTCAAAAACCTCTCCAAGAGAAATTTCCGATGCTCCCTTATTCCTTTTACAGGAAATACCCACCAGAAACAAACTGATAAAAATTATTTTTTTCATTAATAAATAGCATAAGAGATTCCTATATTAAAAGTCTGGGGTGTACCTGGCGTATAAGTTGTTTTACCCCAACTTGTTGAAACCCTAGTTGCATAATTTGTATTAAATAAATTATTTACGTTTGACCATACATAAACATGTTTGGTTCTATATCCCATTCTTACATTAAAAAAAGAATATCCTACATAATCTATTTCATTAGCATCTTCAGTAAAATATGGGCTAACATGCTGCATTTCTAACCCCAAACGTAAACCTTTTAAAAAATGCGGTTCATAGCTAACTTCAGCATTATTTATCCATTTCGGTGCTCCAGGCATGTCATTCCCACTAAAATCTTCTTCCTTATCGGGTCTGGTATTTGTAACAAAATAGACATATTTATGTCTGGAATACGATCCACTCGTTCTAAGTTCAATTTCATCAACAAGTCTATATTTAAACAGATACTCTAAACCGTAATGTTCTGTCACTCCAGCATTTCTATTTTCTAAACTATCAATGCCATCATCATTTAAAAACTTCACAGATACAACCTCATTTTCTCCTTTTAGATAATACAAAGCAAGTTCCATGTTAAACCTTCTATTGGAACTAACAAAAGTCTCACCCAACTCAAAATTATTATATCTACTTGGCTCTAACAAAGGCACATCTGTTCCTTTATACAACTCACCAACACTTGGAGGTTTAAATCCTGTGCTAAAATTAGCATATAAACTATTATTTTTTGAAGTTACTAGCAGCACCCCTAGTCTTGGAGTTAGAGCGGCATAGGTATTTTCAGAATCTGGAGCCTTATAAGAATTCGCATCAATCCCCAAATGATTTGTGAAATCATAACTAAAATGATCAAATCTAAGTCCGAAATTTGCCCTAAAATAATCCGTAAACTTATAATCGCCTAATAGATACATCGCAGTATTCATCAAATCTACATTATAGTCCGACAATTTTTGATCTAATACAGTATAACTCTCAAAAACTCCTTGATCATTTCTGTAAACAGAAGTCCTTTCTGCCACATATGTCACTGGACTATTATCTAAACTAACCCCAAAACTACCTTTCAATTTATCATTGACAATTACATTATGTTGCCCAACAAAGCCGTAACTATGAAAACTATTGTTATTCAATTCTCCTGTTGTAAAAGAATCGTTTTCCGTTCTATTAGAAATTCTATAGGACGGATTCTGAATCATTGTGTTATCTCTATAGAATAAGGTTAAACTAGTTGATTGTTTATTGTTCCAATCATATTTCAATCCAGTTTTTACTCTAATTGACTTTGCATCTCTAAAAGTAAACGTATGATCTGAAGTATAATCTTTAGCTATAAATTTATCATATGAAATACTTCCGCTCATTTCACTAAAGTAATCTACATAGGTAAGAGAACTATTCCAAATCAAATTATCAGAAAATGAATGCACTACTTTTGCAGTAAACGCCTCTTTACTATAATCTCCATACTCTCTAAAACCATCTTCTACTTTAGATTTATAACCACTGAAATAAACCCCTGTTTTACCAATGGAATTTGAAGCTTTGAAATCAAATCTAGAATACCCATAATTATTTTGTCGATACCCTACTTCTGCCGTTGGAATTAGACTAGGATTCGCTGTCAAATAGTTTATGGCACCACCAATTGCTTCACTACCATAAAGAGAAGAGTAAGATCCTCTTATAATCTCTATACTTCTAGCTGCAGCCATATTTTGTTCAAGCAGCGCATTATGATTAAAAATTCCACTCGGTCGAATCGGTACCCCATCTTCTAAATAAAGATATACTCCCTTAGTGCTGATAGGTTGTCGAATTGCCATCATATGCTGTTCATTTCCTAAATCAACCATCAAGACACCACTCTGTTTATTCAAAACCTCATCAATAGAAACTGGTTTAGAATTTTGAAGTTCTTTTGATGATACTGTTGACATTGCAACCGGAATCTCTTTTCTTAATTGTTTGTTTCTACTGGCAGAAACAATTACTACATCCAACACGTCAGTTGCTTCTACTAAATAAATAGTGTTTTTAACATTATTTAAACTAATAACTTTGGACTTATATCCAATAGAAGAAATTAATATTTCCGTAGCTAAAGTATCCATCTCTAATTGAAAGAAACCGAATCGATCAGCTATTGTTCCCTGCTTAGAGTTATGTATTTGAATAGAAGCAAAACTAACTGGTTCCTTAGACTCACTATCTAGTATTGTTGCTGTTATTTTTTGTGCCGTTTGGGCGTTCGAGCTTATTCCTAAACATAGGAAAAAGCTCAATATTATGATACGCATTTGTGTTTTGTGTAATATAAATTAATACCTCCCTAACTCATATAAAAATGAGAAGGTTTATTTTTCACATAAAAATGTTGATTCGTATGTAATTACACTGCAAGTGGCGGTCTAAAAATAGAAGTTATAATTTGTTTAGGTTTTTCAATCAAGTAAAACCAGTTTTCTGAAACTTTATAGTTCTCCTTTACAAACCCATATTGAGTATTTTGAATTGGAGACACTGGATACTTAGTAAAATCTATTTGAGGAATGCTAGAATGGTGTTGCTGTTTTTGGGTCTTAGGACTCGCTGCTACCTTAATTAACTCCTTCTCTAAATAACACTTTCCATTACAAGCCATTGCTGGCTTATCTCTGTTTTCACACAAAACAGTTGCAACATATTCGTAATTTCCATAATATTCCAAAATAGGCATAACAGGTCGCATCATGGCCACCATGTAAAGCATATAAAAAAATAAAGCTGCAATTTCCTTTTTCATTAGGTTGGCGAAACTAACTTTTTTTATACTCTTATAAAAATTGCCCTAGACCAAACAACAAAGAAAACAGAAAGGTACTCAATGCTACCACTTTCAACTCAGGGTCTAACCCCTCTGCTTCTTTATTTTTAACAACTCGCACAAAATGAAAAGCAAGAGGCACAAAAGCTAACAAAAATAAAAACTGAATTGGGCTTTCATATTCAGACGCCACATAAACTAGCGCTGAGACAAAGGCTAAAATCAATAAAGAATAATGGTATTGTTTTGCTTTTACTGCTCCCATTTTTACCACTAAAGTATTTTTATTTGATAAAATATCAGATGCTCTATCTCTCATATTATTCAGATTCAGTACCGCAGCACTTAAAAATCCAATTGAGAATGCAGGTAAAAAACTATTGACCTCGACCGTTTTTGTGTAAAGGAACAAACTCCCAACCACACTAAGCAATCCAAAAAAGACAAAAACAAAAACATCACCTAATCCACTATACCCATAGGCATTTTTCCCCATTGTATATTTAATGGCAGCCGCTATACTGGCAAGTCCTAAAAAAAAGAACAAAACTGAAAAACCGAAATTTTCAACCCCAAATGCTAAATAAATCAAACACAAAGCAACCATCAAAGTGATTACAACAGTGATATAAATACCTCTCAGCATTTGTTTAGGACTTATAGCACCACTTTGCAACGCTCTTTCTGGTCCGATTCTATGCTCATTATCTGTTCCTTTGACACCGTCACCATAATCATTAGCAAAATTAGATAATACTTGAAAACCGATTGTTGTAAGAATTGAAAAAATAAAAATCCACTCATCAAAACTATCATACTTAGCAGCTAAACAAGCCCCCAAAACAATTCCTGACAATGATAATGGTAGTGTTCTTAACCTTGCTGCTTGAATCCAGTGTTTCATTGATACTATTTTTACGAAATTACTCCTGATCCTGCCAAATCATCTTCTAAATACCAAGCAACAAATTGTCCCTCAGTAATAGCAGATTGAGGATTCTCAAATTCTACATACAAACCTTCTTTCACTTTATAAAGCGTCGCAGCCTCTAGTGTTTGTCGGTATCTGATTCTTGCTTTTGCTTCAAGAGATTCTCCATCATTCAATGCTAAATCTTCTCTTATCCAATGCAATTCTTCATTAGAAACGAATAATACCTTTCGATATAAACCAGGATGATTCTTTCCTTCACCGGTATAAATAACATTTTCTTCAACATCAGTATCTATCACAAATAAAGGCTCAACGGTTCCACCTACAGCTAAACCTTTACGTTGTCCCTTTGTAAAATAATGAGCTCCCTGATGCTTTCCTACGGTTTTACCATCAGAAATACTATAGGTAAACTTATTACTAAAAAATGCTAGTTCTTCTTCTTTATTTTTAAAATCAGGAACCTCTTGATTGTAAGTTTCAGAATTCTCTGGAATGGTAACAATTACTCCTTCCTTTGGTTGTAATTTTTGTTGTAAAAACTCAGGTAACCTAACCTTTCCTATAAAACATAAACCCTGAGAATCTTTTTTATCAGCCGTAACCAAATCAAGTTCTTTCGCTATTTCTCTAACTTCTGGTTTTGTTAATTCTCCAATTGGAAAAAGAGCTTTTGACAATTGCTCTTGAGACAATTGACATAAAAAATAAGATTGATCCTTATTCACATCTTTTCCTGCTAATAATTGATAAACCTCTGATCCGTTTTTTTCTAAAGTTCCTTTTCTGCAATAATGACCTGTTGCCACATAATCAGCTCCTAAATCCAATGCAATTTTCATAAATACATCAAACTTAATCTCTCTATTACATAAAACATCTGGATTCGGTGTACGTCCCATTTCATATTCACGGAACATATAATCTACAATAAGATCTTTATATTGCTCACTTAAATCTACAACTTGAAAAGGGATCCCTAATTTTTCAGCAACAATCATTGCGTCATTACTATCTTCTAGCCATGGACATTCATTGGATATTGTTACGGAGTCATCATGCCAATTCTTCATAAATAAGCCAATAACTTCGTACCCTTGTTTCTGCAACAAATAGGCCGCTACACTACTATCTACTCCTCCGGAAAGTCCAACAACTACACGTTTCATTTACTTCAAAATTTAAGACTGCAAAGATACGGAATAGTATTTGAATAAAAGCCTATGTTTAAAAGCCTAAAAAAGCTATAAGGAAACTATTTTTTTTGCTTTCTTGCATTTATCTCCTCCATGCTAATTGGCTTTTTCACTACTTTTTTATTCGGTTCTTCAAACCCTGCCAATTCTCCATCAATGTAAAATTCCCAACGACCAACGCGTTTCCCATGATCATAATGCCCCGTTTCTCTAATAACACCAGTATTATGATAATAATATATTTTACCATGGATTTTTCCTTGAACATAAGGAACTTTTTCGATCAATTTTCCTTGATCTGTATAACGAAGACTTTCCCCATCCAATAAGCCATTTTTATAATGACTTACCTCTGTTAACGTACCATCTTGATAGTAAATCTTTTTTTCTCCAGAAAGTTTATCATTTTTATAATTTTCTTCAAGAATGACGCGTTTGCCGGTACCATCATAATAAAGCCACTTTCCTGTTCGTTGTCTACCGATCATACCTCCTACGCTTTGTAGAACTCCTGTGTCTGTAAAAAACTGAACCTTACATACTGGATTTTGACTTTCGTATGTTTTAATTATTGATGGTCTACTTGAATAAGCCTCTGTATAAAATTTAAAAACCCCAACTTCTTTCCCATGAACAAACTGCCCCTTATAGCGGAGATTACCATTAGAATATTTTTTCATCCAAACACCCGTCTTTTTCCCATTAGCATCTAATTGGTTTATGGATTGTTGAGCTGTAACTCTTGGAAAAACAACCAACACAAAAAATAGTAATAATAAGTAGCGAAACATTTTAAAAAAATTAATGCATAATTTTAAACAATAGTTCTTTCAATAAATCATTTTGCGAAATAGAAGCTCCTACTCCCTTGCTCTTTACATCTGCATCTCGCAAGAAACCAATAACCTGAGACACTTTTCTCATCGGATAATTTCTTGAAGCACTAACATAATCATCAACAAAATAAGGGCTTACCCCCAAATTCTTAGCTACATTAGCTTTGGATTTATCTTGCAAACCATGATACATTAACAATTGAGTAAAATAACTATTCAATAAAGAAACAGTCATCACCGTAGGGTTACTTTTGGGATTATTGGAAAAATAATTTATAATCTGATTTGCCTTTACCACATTTCTATTTCCAACAGCTTTTCTAAGTTCAAAATTATTAAAGTCTTTACTGATTCCAATATTTTCCTCAATATGTTCAGGATTAATGATAGTACCTTCAGGCAAAATCAAAACAAGTTTATCCAACTCATTGCTTATTTTACTCAAATCAGTCCCTAAAAACTCAACCAACATTTGAGCAGCTTTGGGTTCCATCTGGTAATTTTTACCATTTAATACTTTTCGGATCCAATCTGCTACTTGGTTCTCGTATAACTTTTTACTTTCAAACACTACCCCAACTTTTGAGGCAATTTTATTTAACTTTTTTCGCTTGTCTAACGTTTTATATTTATAGTTGATCACAAGCACCGTGGTAGGCTGATAATTCTCTACATAGGAAACTAGTTTTTCAATCGTTCTAGAAAGATCTTGAGCTTCTTTCACAATAATCACAGTTTTCTCTGCCATCATTGGGAAACGTTTTGCCTGCGATACAATTTCATCAACGGTAACATCTCTTCCATACAAAACCATTTGATTGAAACCACGCTCTTCCTCTGTCAAAACATTATTTTCAATATAATCTGATATTTTATCAATGTAATAAGACTCTTCACCCATTAAAATATAAACAGGCTTGGCATTACCACTTTTTATATCTGATACAATTTGATTTACCTCATTCATGCGTGTCTATTTTTTAGAAAAAGCATTTCGCCTTTCCTATAAAAAACTTAGTTTTGTTTTATGACAATTTTAAACTTGCCTCCTTGCAAATTCAAATTCAAAAGTAGCGAAAATAAGCGATTCATTTTTGATAACCTTCGAAAAAAATATATCGTTTTAACCCCTGAAGAATGGGTACGTCAACATTTCGTTTCTTTCTTGATTAACGAAAAAAAATACCCTGAATCCATCATGTCCGTTGAAAAGCAACTGACGGTAAATGGACTAAAAAAAAGAACAGATATTTTAATTTTCAACAAACAAGGATTGCCTGAAATTATTGTAGAATGCAAAGCCCCCTCTGTTGAAATTACCCAAAGCACTTTTGATCAAATTGCAAGATACAACCTAAAATTAAACGCGAATTATTTGGTAGTTACCAATGGTCTTTCACATTTTTATTGTCAAATCGACCCTATTAAAGAGGCTTATACTTTTTTAAAAGACATACCTTCCTACAAATAATACATTTCTAATTCTTTTAACTAAGTTGCATGTAACAATACTCGCTTTTTTAAAGTATGTTTGCATTCAACTTTTGAAACAATCGCTATTTGCCTTTCGGGCAACTTATTAAGAATGAAAATCGCTGTAGTCATATTAAACTGGAATGGTAAAAAATTACTAGAAGAGTTTTTGCCATCAATAATAAAACACAGTGAGGGTGCCTCTATTTATATAGCAGACAATGCTTCTACTGACGATTCTGTTTCATTTATCAAGCAGAACTTCCCTACTGTTCAGGTGGTTTCTAATGCAGAAAACGGTGGATTTGCAAAGGGATATAACGATGCTCTTCAGTATATTGATGCACCTATCTATGCTCTTGTGAACTCTGATGTTTCTGTAACAGAAAATTGGTTGGTTCCAATCCAGAAAGAGTTTAAAAAAAACACAAATACAGGAATTATTCAACCTAAAATTCTAGATTACAAAAACAAAAAAAAGTTTGAATATGCTGGTGCCGCAGGTGGATTCTTAGATATTCTTGGTTATCCCTATTGTAGAGGAAGGATTTTCAATTCTTTAGAAAAAGACAAAGGTCAATACAACGACACCATAAATATTAATTGGGCTTCTGGAGCTTGTTTTTTTATTAAATCTGAAATCTACCATCGATTAAATGGTTTTGACGAAGATTATTTTGCCCATCAAGAAGAAATTGATTTATGTTGGAGAACGAGCAATTTGGGCTACGATATTAAATATGTTGGAGCTTCTGCTGTTTATCATGTGGGAGGCGCTACCTTAAGCGAAGCGAACTCCTACAAGACATTTTTAAATTTCAGAAACAGTTTGTACTCTCTATTAAAAAACTTACCCTCCAACAAAGTTATTTTATTTATTTTTATCAGAATGGTACTAGATGCTGTTGCTGGTATTCGGTTTACCCTGCAAGGAAGACCAATCCATATGATTGCGATTATTAAATCGCATATCAGTTTTTACAGTAATCTAAAAAAAATGATTGCCAAAAGAACCTTCAAACACAACAATTTAAAATACTACAATACCACAAGTATTGTATGGAGTCATTTTGTTCTAAACATAAGAAAATCAAAAAACCTTTAGAACCACTGACATAATTCTCAGTTACTTTTTATTATTGCTATGATTAAAAAAATTGCTCTGCTATTGCTACTGGGCTTGAATACCCAACTCTATTCTCAATCGAACTTCTTGGTTCTTGATAATGCGTCAAAAAAAGTTGATTATTCTCTTAAAACTTCTGACCAAATAGCGACTGCTCTTACCAAAAATTTAAAGACGGATCGTGAAAAAGCAAGAGCGATTTACATATGGATTACTCATAATATTTCTTATGATTATCAAATGTTAAAAAGCCGTCCTAAATACACAGGCTCAAAAGATATTGTAAATTATGTTTTAAATAAAAGATCAGGAGTTTGCCAGCACTATGCAGATTTATTTTTGGACATGACAAAGTCTATAGGTTTAAATACTTTTATTTTATCTGGCTACACAAGAAACTACAAAGGAGAAATCGCCGATGTAAGCCATGCATGGAATGCCATTAAGATTGATTCAGAATACTATTTTATCGATACAACTTGGTCAGCAGGTTACATTAAAGAAGATAGATATGTCAGACATTTTAGAGATAAATATTTTTTAATCAAACCCGAAAATTTCATAAAAACACACATACCTTTCGATCCAATTTGGCAATTTCTAGACAACCCTATAAGACAAATAGAGTTCAAGGAAAAAAACTTTGACAAACTAAATGAAAAGGGGGATTATCCATTTGAGGAAATCATAAAAAAGAATAAATTACTTGAGACCGATGTACAACTTGAACAATTGAATCTAAGAATTATTGAATGTGGAGTTACCAACCAAATGACTAAAGATAGATTAGCAAATCAATTAAACACTATTGCCACTATAAAATTCAACAAAGTCGCTGATACCTTAAATTATGCTATCGATAATTTCAATGAATATGTTTTCTCCAAAAACAACAGATTTAAAACACCTAAATTAAGCGACTCTGAAATCGAGCAATTGCTTAACAACTCGAGTAAAGGCTTTCATAAAAGCGAACAACTTCTTTTTGAAATCACTTCAACAAATCCAAAGCTAAACAAACTGATTAATTTTGAAAAAGACAGACTTCCTATGTTGATTCAAAACACCAATCAAGAGAAAGAATTTGTCAAAAAATATTTAAAAACATGGAAACCTCTCAGAAAAACTTTGTTTAAAAGTCAAGGGTACAGCAAAATCCCAAACGCAAAAATCAACCCGTTATTTTAGCATCCTATGCTTAAAGCACCTCTAAACTTCCTTTTCCTTCTCGAATCACTTCCGGCTCATCTCCTGTTAAATCAATCACTGTAGATGCATGATTATCTCCATATCCTCCATCAATAACCACATCTACTTTAGATTGCCATTTTTCATATATTAGCTCAGGATCTGTTGTGTATTCTAACACTTCATCCTCATCATGAATAGAGGTTGAAACAATAGGGTTCCCTAACAAAGAAACCAATTCAATTGCAATTGCATTATCTGGTACCCTTATACCAACGGTCTTTTTATTTTTAAAAGCATTCGGCAACGTTTTACTCCCAGGCAATACAAAAGTATAAGCTCCAGGCAATGCTCTTTTCAACAACTTAAACGTAGAAGAATCAATCTGTTTTACATAATCAGAAAGATTACTAAGATCCTTACAAATAAAAGAAAAATTAGATTTTTCTAATTTCACACCTTTTATCTGAGCTATTTTTTGGAGAGCACTTTTGTTTGTTATATCACATCCCAAACCGTAAACAGTATCGGTTGGATATATAATCAATCCACCTTTTCTTAAAACATCTACCGCTTTTTGTATTTGTCTTGGATTGATATTTTCCTCATATATTTTTATTAACTCAGGCATTTGTCTCTTGTGTATTTACCACAAAAGTAATGATAAAAAACTATCTTCGTAGTACATTAGGATTATTCAACTTGCTAAAACTAGTACCTCATTGGACGAAAAAACAACCAACAATTTACAATACCTAGGTTATCTTGATACCCCTTCAATTTTTACAAAAGAAAACAATCCATTTGAGCAGGAAATATTCCAAATTTCTAAAACCACAGAAACTCCGAAATTTAACATCAGTAAATCTTTAATGCTAGGTAAAAGAGTCGAAGTTTTTTTTCATTCAGAAATTACAACTACCAATCTTTACACCATTTGTTATGAAAATATTCAAATTCAAAAAGAAAAAAGAACTATAGGTGAACTAGATATAATTTTACAGAACAAAAATACTAATCATTTATTCCATGTAGAAATCGCCTATAAATTCTATTTATTCGATCCCAATATTTTAGGGTCTAATCTTGATCAATGGATTGGTCCTAACCGGCACGACAATCTTTCAAAAAAAATCCACAAACTTAGTTCTCACCAATTCCCATTGCTTTTCAAAGAAGAAACTAAAGAAAAAATAAAGCTTAATATTTCATCCATTCGACAAGCTATATTTTTCAAAGCACAACTATTCATTCCCTTTTCATTTGAAATCAAAGAATTTCCAGAGATAAACTCCAATGCAATCTGTGGTATTTATATTTCAATAAAAGATTTCAAGTCTAACCCGTATATAGATTCAACCTTCAACATACCTAGTAAACAAGATTGGTTGGTTCATCCAAAAAACAACAGTAGCTGGCATTCATTTTCTGATATACTTAAAGAAATAAAAGTTCAAATCAACCTAAAAAAAAGTCCCTTAATCTGGAGAAAAGACAACAAAAACAACACACATAAACTCTTTATTACTTGGTGGTGATTTATAAACAGAATCTTAATAAATATTTTAGACTACTAACAGGAACTATTTAGGTCAAAAGTTTATATTTGCTCTTCAAATTTTTAACTATAAATCAAACAACTATGTGGTACGAATGTAAAATAAAATATAGCAGAATTGACGAGGATGATAGAGTAAAAACATTCAACCAGCCCTATTTATTTGATGCAATGTCTTTTACAGAAGCTGAAGCAAGAGTAAATGAGGAAATGGCTCAATACATTTCAACAGAGTTTAAAATTACAAATATCAAGGTTGCTAACTTTGCAGAAATTTGTCCAAATGAAGCGGGAGATAGATGGTTTAAATGTAAATTATCTTGTATCACGATAGATGAAGAAAAAGGATCAGAAAAAAGAGCGAATTCATACATCTTAGTGCAAGCAAATGATGTAAAAGATGCTTATGATGTTTTGGCAGCAAGCTTAACAGATACCGTAAGTAATTATGAAATCCCAAGTGTTGTTGAATCTCCTATTCTTGATGTATTCCCATACTATGATGGTGAAGAAGAAGCTCCGTTAAATGAAGAAGTACCTGAAAACCTTCGTCCGATTGAACCAAGTGATTCATTTGAAGAAATCAGTAACGAAACTGAAAGCGAAGAATTAGAAGAAGAAATCGAAGAGGAAGTAGAAGAATAACAATCTTCAACTTTTAACTATAAAAAAAGCCACTCAATCATTTGAGTGGCTTTTTGTTTTATAAGCATTCTCTTCTTACCAGAACATAGCATACAATGCTACAAGTACAATCATAATAGCAAAAGAACCAATATTAAATAATGGCGAAGTATTAAATACACCTTTACTCAAATCAATTCCTTTAGAATCATCTTGACCTTTATTTTGCATAAAACTAATAGCAATAATAATCGCCATTGTTACTAAGGTTGTCAATCCCATTTGATCCATCCAAGGCATACTTGTCATCTTAAACAATACTGCAACTGGAATAGATAATAAAGCTCCCCAGATAGCTGCTTTGTTCGTTGTTTTTTTCCAAAACAATCCTAACATAAAAACAGCCAAAATTCCTGGACTCACAATTCCTGTATACTCTTGGATAAATTGGAATGCTTGATCAATACCTCCTAACAATGGAGCCATCACAGCTGCAATAGCCAAAGCAACAGCTGCAGAAATACGTCCTACATTTACTGTAGTCTTATCGTTCGCCTCTTTATTTATATATTGCTTGTAAATATCCATTGTAAAAATGGTAGATGTTGAATTCAACATAGACGCCAAAGAAGATACAATTGCGGCTGCTAATGCTGCAAATGCAATTCCTTTTAATCCTGTTGGTAAAAATTGTAACAACCATGGATATGCTTTATCTGCAGCATCAAGGCTTGGCATATTTAATTTACCAACTTCTCCCAAACTTGCCATTAACGCAGGGTCATTTACAATTACGTAAGCCGCTATTCCAGGAATCACAACAATAAAAGGAATGATTAACTTTAATGCAGCTGCCAATAGAATACCTTTTTGAGATTCTTTTAATGATTTAGCAGCCAAAGTACGCTGTATGATATACTGATTGAATCCCCAGTAATACAAGTTTGCCACCCATAATCCTCCAACCAAAACTCCAATTCCAGGTAAGTTTGCATATTGCGGATTACTTTCTTCTAAGATCATATTAAATCTATCCGGAGCTGCCTCATATACGGCCAACATTCCTTGCCATGCTCCTTCTCCTCCAGAAACGGTATTCAATGCTAAATAAGTAGTAATCAGACCACCCAAAACCAAGAAAACAACCTGGATAATATCCGTCCAAGCAACAGCCGATAATCCTCCATATAAAGAGTATGCCGCAGCAAAAAGAGACAAACCAATTACGGCATAAATCATGTCTATACCAATAATAGTCTCAATAGCCAAACCTCCTAAATACAAAACAGAAGCTAAGTTGACAAATACATACAATCCAATCCAGAAAACTGCAAGAATTGTTTTTAAGTTGGTAGAAAATCTTTTTTCAACAAATTCTGGAATTGTATACAATCCTTTTTCAATGAAAATCGGTAAAAAATATTTTCCTACGATAATAAGTGTTAAAGCTGCCATCCATTCATAGGATGCAATAGCCAACCCTAAGGCAAATCCTGAACCCGACATCCCAATAAATTGTTCCGCTGAAATGTTTGCCGCAATTAATGATGTACCAATAGCCCACCACGGTAGTGATTTACTTGCTAAAAAGTAATCTTCTGCATTTTTTTGATGTCCATCTTTATCTCTTGAAACCCATAATCCTACTCCTAGAATTAAAATGGCATAAGCTACAAAAATGAAGTAATCCCAAAAATGAAATCCTGTTGTCATAATATATAATTTAAGTTAGTGTTTAAGCGGCACTAATATATCATTTTTATTTCTCTTAACAACATATGTTTATGATTACAATAAAAAAGAGCTAGTAAAATTAATTACTAGCTCTTTTTTATCTTGTGTTTTTAAGTTTTAACTAAAATACACATAAATTCCGACTACTATCACTAAAATAACAATACTAACTGGTTTTAATATACTCCAAGGCTTGATATCTACCTGCTCTGTATACTCCTGTACAAAATCAACTTCTCTCGGTTTTAACTTACCAATAATAAGCATGATGATGATATTCAACACAAATAAGATTGCCATCACATGTAAAAAATGAGGATAAGCGGTACTTTCTACCATCGCTAATTCTAGCGCATCAGAAACCCCAGAGGCCTTTGCATCAGCAACAGCAGAGCTCACCATCATAGGCTTGATAATAAACTGACTTATAGAATACAATACAACTCCTGAAAACAATCCAACTTTTGCAGCAATTGCAGGAACTCTTTTTGTTAAGTATCCAACCACAATAATTGTAAAAATAGGAATCGAGTAACATCCATTCACTTCTTGTAGGTATGCAAACAACCCTCCTGATGCTTTAATCAACCATGGGGCAATGCACATAGCAGCAATTGCTAAAAAGATACCAAAAGTTTTACCAACCTTAACCACCTTTGCATCAGAGGCCTCTGTGTTAATATGAGCTTTATAAATATCTAACCCGAATAAAGTTACAGAACTATTCAATCCTCCGTTAAATGAACTTAAAATTGCACCAAATAATACAGCAGCAAAGAAACCTACCATACTCGCTGGTAAAACTTGCTTCACTAATAATGGGTATGCCTGATCTTTATTAATAGCATCTCCTGCTGCAAAAAAGTTAAAACTCTCTGGGTGCTGTGCCATATAAAAAGCAATCATTCCTGGTAAAACCAACATTAAAGGTCCCAAGATTTTCAAGAATGCTGCATACAACAATCCTTTTTGCCCTTCTGCTAAATTTTTAGCACCTAAAGCCCTTTGAATAATTGCTTGGTTTGTTCCCCAGTAAAATAACTGAACTAACATCATACCTGTAAATATTGTTCCGAAAGGCACTGATGCATCAGGACCTCCTAAAGAATTTAGTTTTCCTAACGGTTTAGAATAAGATACTAAAACATCCAATCCTTCTCCAATACTACCTGAACCGATAGCCATCAACCCAAAAACAGGAATAGCCAAACCACCTATTAAAAGTCCAACTGCATTGATAGAATCTGAAACAGCTACCGCTTTCAACCCTCCAAACACAGCGTAAAAAACACCAATCGTTCCAATTGCAAAAACCGTAATATACAACCCTGTAAACTCATCTACTCCAAGCATTTGAGGCACATCAAACATTGTATTCACTGCCAACGCTCCAGAATACAAAACAATAGGTAACAATACAACTACATACCCTGATAAAAACAATCCTGAAACTAAGGTTTTTGTCAATTTATCATACCTGCTTTCCAAAAACTGAGGAACGGTAGTAATCCCACCTTTTAGATACCTTGGCAACAAAAATACAGCAGTCACAACCATGGCTATCGCCGCTAAGGTTTCCCATGCCATTACCAATATTCCTTCATCAAATGCAGCTCCATTTAACCCTACAATTTGCTCAGTTGATAGATTCGTAAGTAACAAAGAACCAGCAATTACAGGACCTGTTAAACTACGACCTCCTAAAAAGTAGCCATCAGCTGATTGTTTGTTCTTCCTTGTTGCCAAGTAAGCTATTATGGCTACCAAAGCAGTAAAGCCAATAAATGAAATAATTCCCATGATAATTTAATAATTTAATTCTATTTCTAATTTTTTGTGGCGCTAAATTATAATATTTATCGAAAAAATCTTCTCAAAAAAAACCAACTCACGCAAACCTTGTAGTAATAAATGTAACAAACACAGTTATATTAGATTTTTATCTCTGAGAATAAAGAAAAAAAAGCTATATTTAGACCAATCTAATAAAAAGCTAACAGCCTTGTTTCAAAAGTATAGTACCCCAACCTATCTCATCATTCTTTTATTTGGTTTAAACTCATTATTTGCTAAGAATAGCGACCCAAACACTGACATCATACACCCCACTTTCAACTATATGTCTTTTGTATTTAAAGGAAGTATGATTGATAAAATTATTCACAAAAAGGTCACACAAAGAGAGATGCATACCGTTTCTTCAAAAATAAACAATTCAAAACCGCATGCTACAAATAAAGCAGCTGGCGTTTTTGCCTTTGATTTTGCTACAGATGTCAATTGGGATGGGGCAAGTGCTACAGACCTAATGACAGCCATAGAGGGCCCTGGTGTTACCCTTACTTCACCTGTTATTGCCTTTGGTTCAAACGGCCAATATGGGACTTTTACCAACGGAAACGATATTGGTTTATCAGTGAGTGACGGAATTATCCTGACTTCAGGTAGTGTCGCCAATTCATTCAATGCTTCAAGTTCAGGGAATACTAGTAACAGTTATGCCACAAACCTTCCTTCTGACAATGCAGAACATTCTGATTTTATTCAACTAGCAAGTGATGGAGCTGGTGGTTTCCGAAGTATGAATGATCCAATGATTTTAACTTTTGATGCTGAGTTAGATTATGACGCAACCGTTCTTACGATCGATTATCAATTTGCTTCTGAGGAATATAATGAATATGCATGTACTAGTTTTAATGATGTCTTTGGCTATTTTGTAACCTATTATGAAGAGGATGAGTTTGGGGTAAGAACCTATGGTACAACTGAAAATATCGCTTTAGTTCCAGGAACCATTAATCCGGTATCTATTGCAACTATTAACGATGGAAATGAAACTTATGTTGCGGGGGCTAATGAAGGTGACCCTGACATCTGTGACAATAGACAAGCTAGTTATTTTATAAACAACCCTGCACCTCAAAGCCCGGCTACAGAGAGTGATATTCAAATCCAATATGATGGAATTACAACAAAAATTAGAGCTTCCGCAACTGGATTGGTACCTGGGGGTAAATATGAGGTGAAATTTGCAATCGCAGATGTTTCTGACAGCGCCTATGATTCAGCAATATTTATAAAATTAATCAGTGGTTTCCCGGATACTGATGATGATGGTGTAGCAGATGATGCTGATATCGATAGTGATAATGACGGAATCTATGACATTATAGAAGATGCAAACTTAGACTCAGACAACAATCCTCTAAGTAACCCAACCGACACTGACAGCGATGGTATTCCTAATTATCTAGATCTAGACTCTGACGGTGATGGAATCCCAGATAATGTAGAAGCCCAGACCACTATAAATTATATTGAACCACTCGGAACTTATAGCTTAGATGGTGTTGATGATGCATATACAGCTACCGGCGGACTAACCCCTATTAATACCGATAACACGGATAACCCCGACTATCTTGATTTAAACTCAGATAATCAAGGTGCAGATGATACTACTGAGGCGGGAATCGTTTCATTAAACACAAATGTAGGGACCAATGGGTTAGCTAACAGCCCAGATTATCCCGATACATATACTGATGTAAATGGATCTATAGATATCCCATCAGACCTTCCTGATGATGATGGAGATAAGCTTGCAGGTGGTGATGTTGATTACAGGGACGCCACTAACAGTGGTGACAATGATAACGATGGAATAGATGACATCGATGATATTGACGATGATAATGATGGAATATTGGACACCACTGAAAGTAGTCCATGTACAGGAAGTTTGAACTATGAATTTTATGATGGTTCTTATTCTCCGTCTGTAGACAACATTCCATCAACAGGAAGTCTACAAACAGGGACAGTATCTGATTTTGATGTAACCTCATTACAAGCACTAATAACTCCAGACGATAATGAAACTTTTGGTATACGATATACGGGTTATATAAATATTTTCACCTCTGAGACATACACATTTTCTACCACATCGGATGATGGTTCCAAATTGTATATCGGAGGTATTGAGGTGGTAACCAATGATGGGAACCATGCCCCTAGAAAGGAAACAGGAACAATAGCCTTAACTCCGGGTATTTATACTTTTGAAGTTTTGTTTTATGAAAACTTAATTGGAGAAGAGCTATCTGTAACTTATTCATCATCTAGCATTACAGAAACAAATATTCCTTTTTCAGTCTTATTTGTAAATTGTGATGAAGATAATGATGGGATCCAAAACTTTTTAGATTTGGACTCAGATAATGACGGAATACCTGATAACCTAGAAGCCCAACCCACTAGTAGCTATATCACTCCTTTAGGAACATATAATTCAGTTGGATTAGATGATGCCTACACTGGAACAAATGGATTAACACCACACAACACAACGAATGCTACAGCGGAAGACTACCTCAACACAGACTCTGATAGTGAAGGCGCAGACGACACAGTAGAAGCCGGTTTATCGGATCTTTTAACAGGAGTAATTGGAACTAATGGATTGGACACTTACATCTACCCTTCTAACGATTATTTAGATGTAAATGGTATCATCGATAACTTGACTGGTTTTCCTGATTCTGATAGTGATTTAAATTCTGGAGGTGATGTAGATTTCAGAGATGAATTAATTGACATTACTGCAGGTATAGGAAATACATTATGGCTAAGAGCTGATATCGGAGTAATTGGAGGAACCGAAGTCACCTCATGGCAAGATCAAAGTGACACAAATAACAATGACATTTTTACGGATGATAATAATTTTACTGGAAGTGGCGGATCAGAGCCTAATTCTACACAAAACCTTTTGAATTTCAATCCAGTAATCACATTTACTCCTGGAAATAATGATCGAATGACGATTACAAGTGCAAATATGAATCCTAGAACGATGTATATTGTTTACAACGACGTTTCAACAGCTTCTTGGACAACTCCTTTCACTAATTTAAGTAATAATATTGGTCACGGTCATTCTGACGACACTCAAGTTTTTAACACAACATACACACCAAACGATGTACGCAACAGTGACTTAAACTTTGTAAACGGCTTAAATACAGATTTAAAAACCCATGCTAGACCTGATAATTTTGAATTACATTCTAGAATTTTCGATAGCAATTTATCAAATAACACAACAAATTATTTTATCGGTAGAGATAGAGGGATTGATAATAGAACCATTGAAGGTAGTATTGCTGAAATAATGTTGTTTACTAGTGAACATACGTATGAAGAGAGACAACTAATTGAATCTTATTTAGGGATTAAGTATGGCTTTACGTTAGATCAAACAGACCATAGTAATTCTTCGATAATAGAAGGAAACTACATCTTATCCAATGGCTCAACAATAGTTTGGAATTATCAATCCAACATAGCTTATCACAATAATGTTGCTGGAATCGGTAGAGATGATACTCGTAATTTTAGTCAAAAACAATCAAAATCAATTAATGATGGTGCCCTAATAACCATTGGAAAAACCACCATCGCTGATAGCAACGCTGCAAATAACAACTCTTTTAGTACGGATAAAGATTTTTTGATGTGGGGAAATAACGCAGAAGTTATCACAAACACTACCGTAGCCTCATCTATTCTCTGCAGCACAGCAAACAGAATGTCTCGTATTTGGAAGGTAGTAGAAACAGGAGATGTTGAAACCGTTAAAATTGCAGCCGACGAAACAACTATTAGAAACACACTCAACTCAGACCAAATAGCTATTATCATTGCAGATGATCCAACATTTACTACTAATGTGGAATATGTATCTCTAAGTAGTGAAAACATTAATGGAACAAGCCAACTGACAGGAACTTATGATTTTGATGGAACTAAATATTTTACATTTACCGAAATTACAGGTATCACTTGGGATGGAGCCTCGGAAACTTGGTCAGGAGGATCTAACGGAGGTACACCAGACGATACAGACAACGACTCTCCAGGTAACCTTTTAACTATCGATTCAAATGGAGGTAAAGATGCTATCCTTTCTGCTGATGTTGAAGTTGGATGTTTATGGATTAAACCAGGATCTACTCTAAGTGTAACTTCTGGTCATTATCTTCATGTTGCCAATGAATTGCAACTTGACGGAGATTTAAAAATGATTGGTGATGCTCAATTAATCCAAACACACACTGGTAGCTCAATGGTTTCAGGACTAGGTAAGTTCTACATAGAACAGACTGCTACTGCTGCAACGGTATATCAATACAACTATCTTACTTCCCCAGTAGCAACGTTAGGTCAAATAGACAATTTTACAGTAGGTGATGTTTTAAAAGACGGAACAACACCAATTACACCAAGTACTTTCCCAGATGATATTGTATTTAAATCCTACAACTCAGCAAGTGATTTAGATGGTAGTTTAAAAACAGAAGACACTCCATTAACGCTAGCTAATTATTGGATTTATAGTTACCTTAACGGACTCAGTTCAACTTCTTGGATTCAACAAAAAGAAACAGGTACATTTGAGTCAGGAGAAGCATTTATTTTAAAAAGTCCAGGTGCTCCACAAAACTACACGTTTGTTGGAACACCTCACGATGGTGATTATACAACCCCTATTAGCGCTCAACATAATTCATTAATAGGTAACCCTTATCCATCACCTCTTAATGTTGAAGCATTTTTTCAAGACAACAACCCGGTAGGTGAAAATGCAATTATTTCAACATTATATTTTTGGCAACAATCTGACGGTTCACATGCACAAGGATCTTATCAAGGAGGATATGCGACAAGAACCGCAACCATGGGAACAAGTGCTACTGTTGAAAGCGCAGCCCCAGGTGGAATAGGAGCAGGAACAGACCAACCGAAAGATTATATCCCTGTGGGTCAAGGTTTCTTTGTAAAAGGTGCCGAAACAGCTGGAACAATTACCTTTAAAAACTCCCAAAGACTGCATGCAAATGGAACTGCAGAACATATAGCTGTTGACGGAACGAATTCAATATTTTTCAAAGGAAAAACGACACAACCAAAAACAAAAGAAAATAAAATCGTAGGTATAAAACTTGGTTTTGAGTACACCAATAACGATGGGCTTCTTTTACATAGACAAATTGCCGTAACCTTTGATGAAAGAAATAGCTTCGACTACGATCCGGGTTACGACAGTCAAGTTTTTGATTTAGATGGTACTGATGCTTATTTCCAATTTAACGACGCTAGACAAGCTTATGTAATCGCCGGGATTGAAGAAATATCAGAAGACCTTGAAGTTCCTTTAACAATTAACATGAATTACTCAGGTAAATGTTATTTAATGTTAGATGAAAATTTGAATGTAGAATACCCTATATTTCTTAAAGACCACCTGAATAACACCTACTCTAATATCACAGACAATAATTTGATTTCATTAGAATTGGAAACTGGTAAATATTCAGATAGATTCTCAATTGTTTTCAAAGAAAACGAAGCACTATCTAATGAAGACAATGTAACGATCGAAGGTTTATTTGTACACTATGACTCGGATTCACAACTCATAAAAATAGAGAAGCCAAATTCTTTAAACATACAAGAAATAGAATTAATTAATACGCTTGGAGTTGTTATAGAGAGCTATAAAGATTTATCTCAAATACCAACCGATAAAATTACCAAAGGAGTATATATTATAAGACTTAATACATCCAAGGGAATTGCTTCTCAAAAGATTCCTCTTTATTAATACTGTGAAAAACAACTTTACAGGCGAATATCTGACAGATATTCGCCTGTTTTTTTCGATTATATTCAACACCATATAAAATACTTTATTTGTAACTTTGCATACACCTAAAACAACAGGTTATGTCAGAAGAAGTAATTAAAGAGAATAAAGTTACAAAACCAAAATGGCTACGCGTTAAATTGCCAGTAGGAAAAAAATACACGGAATTAAGGGGCCTAGTTGACAAATATAAATTAAACACAATCTGTGCCAGCGGAAGTTGTCCTAATATGGGAGAATGCTGGGGAGAAGGTACTGCTACCTTCATGATCTTAGGAAATGTTTGTACTAGATCTTGTGGATTTTGTGGAGTTAAAACAGGACGACCTGAAACAGTCGAATGGGATGAACCGGAAAAAGTTGCAAGATCTATTAAAATCATGAAAATTAAGCATGCCGTTATTACTTCTGTCGACAGAGATGATTTAAAAGACGGTGGCTCTATAATCTGGGAAGAAACTATTCAAGCGATCAGAAGGGCAAACCCGAATACAACTCTAGAAACTCTTATTCCTGATTTTCAAGGAATAGAAAAAAACATTGACCGCTTGTTAAGAGCAGCACCTGAAGTTATTTCGCATAATTTAGAAACGGTTAGAAGATTGACACGCGAGGTACGTATTCAAGCAAAATATGATCGTAGTTTGGAAGTTTTAAAATACCTAAAAGATAATGGTCAAAGAAGAACAAAATCTGGAATCATGTTAGGTTTGGGTGAAACCGAGGAAGAAGTGATCGAAACTTTGAAAGATTTAGCAAAAGCGAAAGTAGATGTTGTTACGATTGGACAATACTTGCAACCGAGTAAAAAACATTTACCCGTAAAAGAATTTATTACACCAGAACAATTTAAAAAATACGAAACTATAGGTTTAGAACTTGGTTTTAAACACGTTGAAAGTAGTGCTTTGGTACGTTCATCTTACAAAGCGCAAAAACACATTAACTAAATTTGTTTTTTTGGCACGGTAATTGCAACACTCTTTTCGAAGGGAGTGGTTACCTTTCATTTCATAAATTAAGTTTGGTTAGTAAAAAAGCTCTGATTTCTAAATCAGAGCTTTTTTGTATTTTTTACTATCTTATCATTTTAAAAACCATGCCTTTGAGAAACTGTTTCGCTTTATATTTTTTGATACTTCTATTCTGTTTGGTTAACAACTCTCACATTCAAGCACAAAAATCTTTTTCGAAAGAATTCGGGCTGATCAGCGATAATGATCTTTACACCTCTACCTATTACGATCGATACTACACCAATGGGACCTTTTTATACTTCAGGTACCTTAGTAAGAAGTCCAAACTCAAAAAAATTCATGAATTTAGAATCGGTCAGCAAATGTATACACCTCAATTTGCAAATTCACATTTCCCAGAAGCAATAGATCGCCCTTATGCTGGCTATGCGTTTGCCCAATACAGTCAACTATTTTTTTCGGATAAAAATTATGGATTAAAATCTACCTTAGAGCTCGGTGTACTAGGCCCATCCGCAATGGCTCAAGACCTACAAAACATAATTCATAACCTATATGGCTTTTCTCCTGCAGAAGGATGGCAATATCAAATTGAAAATACACTAGGAATTGGTATGGAGTTTTTATTTTTAAAATCCTTTAGTAAAAAAGTCAAAAAGCGATTCGATTTTACATCAACAACTTCCTTAAAGCTAGGAACCATATTTTCTGAAATAAACACAAATATCTATAGTAGAATCAACCTTTTTAACCGTCCTCTTAACAATTACGCAAACAGTTCACTATTTGCAAGCAACCTAAATAAGGTAGATAAAAATCAAAAAAACGAGCTATTTTTATTTATCAAACCTCAAATTGGATATGCACTTTACAACGCAACCATCCAAGGAAGTCTTTTCAACGACAATAGCCCTATCACTTATGGCATCAATTCAATTATCTATGAATTAGAATTTGGATTGAGATACAGCATAAAAAGATTTGATCTTTCTTACTCTGTGATCAAATATTCAAAAAAAACAGAAACGATTGAAGCAAACACAAACACTTATGGAAGTATTCAAATTTCCTATAAATTCAATTAAAGCTCCTCTATATCTTCATTCTGAAAGCCTAACAAATATAATTTTGTTTTTGCTCTTGTAATTGCCGTATACAACCACCTCCAATAATCAACACTTTGTCCATCCGGTAAATATGGTTTTTCTATAAAAACAGTATCCCACTGCCCACCTTGAGATTTATGGCAGGTCATTGCATAAGAATATTTTACTTGAATAGCATTAAAATATTTATTTTGCTTAATCTCTAAAAGCTTTTTGTATTTTGATTTGATATCCTCATAATCCTTACCCACCTCCTGATACAACCTATTTGATTCTTCATAAGACAAAGAAGGACTCTCTGACATCAATGTATCTAATAAAAGAACTGTTTCCACAGGAGGATGCGATGGATAATCTATCAAACGTATTTTTACTTCAGCAAAACGAAAACCGTACAATTCTTTTGTGTTAAAAATTTCTAACACTTCAAAGGTATCTCCATTTGCCAAAAAACTAATTTCCGCTGAATCTTTTAACCAAAAATAATTATTCTTAACAGCCATAATATGATCGCCAATAGAAATCTCATTTTCTTTATCTAAAATTCTAGTTCTTATTTGTTGGTTGTATTGATTTGCTCTTTTATTAGACCTTACAACAATGGCTGTTTCATCAATGCCATGTTGATCGTAAGAGGTATGAATCGCATCTTGAATATCATAACTATCAATTAACCTAACCACATCTGGATATTCCAAATTAAATTGAAAATCAGCAAAACTATCATTACTAATAAACATTCTTAACTGGGTTGCATTTACCAAAATCCCAGAGTTTTTATGTTGACGCATTACCTCTTCTAATTCAATCAACGAAACAGATTTACTGTAATGAAAACTTAAATTATCTTCATCCAAAGCGGGACTAACTTCCAATTTAACAGGAGGTAATTGAGCCGTATCTCCGATTAAAATCATTTTACAATTTTTACCAGAATATACATAATCCATTAAGTCATCTAACAACGAACCGTTATCAAACAACTTAGAATTACTAGGTGCATCTGGAACCATAGACGCTTCATCAACAAAAAATACAGTATTCGTATGTTTATTTACCTGTCTTGTAAATTCTACGCCACCGTTTGATGTTTTTTTAGGATGGTATATTTTTTTATGAATTGTAAAGGCCTGCTTTTTAGAATATAATGAAATTACTTTTGCGGCTCTACCTGTAGGTGCCAACAAAACTGGTTTTTGACCAATTTTCCATAAATTATTTACCAGCGTACTTATTGTGGATGTTTTACCTGTTCCCGCATAACCTTTCAATAAAAAAACAGCATCAGAATCTTTGGAAAAAAGAAATTCAGACAACATCATTAAGAGCTCATTTTGAGTACTTGTGGGCTCAAAAGGAAAGGTTTTTATCAATTCTTTGTAAAAATTGGAAGAGGTTTTAATCATAGGGTCAAAAAAAAGCAAAGATAGGGATTGATTTGTCCTTAAAAATTTTTATGGTTCAAAAAAAATTGTAGATTTGTCTAATTCAATTTTTAAAACTTAAATCACAATGATAATTACTTTAATTGCAGGGATTGCAGTAGCAGTTTTGTTAGCCATCCTTATTATGAAATTCATTCCTTTAAAACTTCAGTGGCTTGTTTCAATTGTACTACTTGGTGTAGCAGGATATTTAGGTTATTCTATCTATGATAGTATTATGGGACCAATTCGTTTTAACATTGAAAAAAAGGTACGATATGCAAAAGTAATTGAGAATTTAAGAATGATTCGTGATGCACAAGATGCTCATAAAACGATTACAGGTAAATTCGAGAGAAATGGAGAGAAACTTATTAAGTTTTTAGATTCAGCTGAATTTGCTATTACTAATACTCACAACGAAATCAAACAAGTTAACAAAGGAACTAAATGGCAACCAATTATGGTTGAGGTTGAGGAAAAAGTAACGGATACTACCGGATATGAATCTGTTAAAGAAACAGTTTTCAAAGGTAGAGACTATACTCAAATGCTTAAAGTACCTGACACTAACGAAGAATTTAAAATTACAGTTGGTTACATCACTAAAGTAGCAGGATTAGAAGTTCCTGTATTTATTGCCAAAGTTGATAAAGCAGTAATTTTAGAAGGTTTAGACCCACACTTGGTAAGACAAGAAAAAGAAGCTATTGGTGGTGACGAGGTAAAAGGTCCATTTTTATCTGTAGGTTCATTAGAAGAAGTTAATTCAAACGGAAACTGGCCTCCTTTTTATGACAAAAAGGGTAAATAATATCATTTGTAAATCAGTTGAAAACACTGATTTAAAAGAAACTCAATTGTCCATCCAAATTAATTTGGATGGATTTTCTTTTTGCGTCTATTCGCCACTAAAAAATCAAACTATTGTTTTTCAGTCTTTTGAATTTGAAAGCAAAGCGCTTACTCCAGAAACGCTACTTAAAAACATAGAAGCGATTTATGAGGAGAATGAATTTCTTAAGCAAGATTATAAAAAGATAGAAGTTATACATCAAAATGAATTGGCAACCTTAGTACCCGATTCTCTGTTCGACGAAAACAACCTAAAATCTTATTTAAACCATACGGTAAAGGTTTTACCAATAGATTTTATTTGTGCCGATAAACTGAGTAGTATAGACGCAAATACCGTTTATATTCCTTTTGTAAATATTAATAACTTCCTATTTAATATATACGGTTCATTTGAATACTTTCATAGTTTTACCAAACTAATAGAAAGCACAAGCAAATTACACACATCCAATAATTCTGATAAAATTTACATCCATGTAAATGAAAGAAATTTTGAATTGGTAGCCTATAAACAGGATCAACTACAAGTTGTTAATAGATTCGAATTTCAAACCGCCGAAGATTTTATTTACTATATTCTTTTTACTGCAGAACAATTAAAATTTGACACAGAAAAATTGCATTTGATATTAATGGGTAGTATCGAGAAAGAATCGGAATTATTTTCCATTCTTTATACTTACATCAGAAACATTTCATTTCACAAAGCTAAAAACCTACCAAATACTGCCGAGTTTGCTAGCCTGTCTAAACACAACCACAGCTTACTTTTTAACTAATTTGAAATAATTAACAGATTCATTAAACATGAGAATCATTTCCGGAAAACACAAAGGAAGACGTCTAAGTGCTCCTAAAAATCTGCCTGTAAGACCTACGACTGACATGGCTAAAGAATCTCTTTTTAACATCCTAAACAACACGTATTATTTTGAAGATTTAGAAGTCTTAGATCTTTTTAGCGGGACCGGAAACATTAGTTTTGAATTTGCTTCTAGGGGAACAGAAAAAATAACCTCGGTTGACAAACACTATGGATGTATCAAATATATCAACGAAGTTTGTAAAGATTTTGACTTTGATATCAATACTGTAAAAAGTGATGTCTACAAATTTATTGACAAGACGAAGATCAAAGCCGATATTATATTTGCAGATCCTCCTTATAATTTTTCTGATGAAGACTTCTCTAAAATTGCAACTGTTATTTTTGAAAAGGACTTGTTAAACGAAGATGGTTTATTAATCATTGAGCACTCAAAACAAACAAAACTAGACAACCACCCTAATTTCTCCTATGAAAAAAGATACGGTGGGAATGTCTTCAGTTTTTTTGAAAAAGATTCATAAAAAAAAGAGAGCTAGTTAGCTCTCTTTTTTTTATAACTCTTGTCCCCAAAGGTATTTATAATCACAACTTTTGTTGCTTTCATTTATCTTAACAAAGGTTTCAACAACATGATCATTGTACCACTTTTCCATAGCATCCTCTTGCTTTTTTTGCAACGTCATTTGCTGTATCTTCACGTAATCCCTTGTAAAATCTGCTGTATGAGCTTCTCTCTTTTCTCTTAAAACAATTAACTTGAACATCTTTAAACCTTCTCTCGTTTCGTCATAGAAAGGCTCTGTAATATCTCCTACTTTCAAAGAACTAACTCTCCCATACAAACTAGGATCCATTCTGGTCAATTCAAAATTAGAATCATTAGTCTGAGGGTTGATAATAATCCCTTTATTTTGACGTGTTCCTTTGTCTTGAGAGTACTTTAAAACCGCTTTTTCAAAGGTCAACTCATCTGCTAAAATACTATCTCTTATTTGTGTAATTTTCTCTTCTGCCTCTTTCAACTTTTCTTGTGTTACTTTTGGCTGAATTAAAATATGACGTACATCCAACTCCTGACCTTTTATCTTTTCAAGATGAATAATATGATATCCAAAATCAGATTTGAAAGGCTCTGAAATTTCACCTTCATCCAGACTAAAGGCAACCTCCTTAAACTCCTTTACAAACTGACTTTCTCTAGTTAAGGTATATTTTCCTCCATTTTGAGTAACCCCGGGATCCTCTGAATATAATACTGCTTTCATACGCATACTAGACCCATTTAAAATATCTTGACGTATTCCTTTTAACTTCTCGATAACCTCTTGATTTTCTTTCTCAGATGGCTTTATATGCATCACTATTTGGGCCATTTCTATTTCAGCTCCAAATTGAGGCAAATTATTTTGAGACTCCAAACTTCTAAAATATACACGAACCTCTTCAGGAGTTACATTCACCTCTGAAACCACATTCTGTTTTTCTCTCTGTATCAATGTATTTTCTCTCTCAATACGAAGCAATTCTTTTCTCAAATCATCTTCATCATCAAAACCATACATTTTATATACCTTTTCTATAGAACCTAATTGTTGTTTTAAATAAGCGATATTTCGTTCTACACCAGATTCAATTTCAGCATCAGAGACAATCACACTATCAACAACAGCATGATGTGCTAGCAATTTCTGTAACATAATTTGCTCAAGCATCTCACAATCAGACATTGTAATCTTCCCTTCACTATTATTATAAACCTCTTGCTTGAATTTTTCAACATCCGATTCTAATACAATATTTTCTCCTACCACTACGGCAACACCATCCACTTTAATTTTTTGAGCCTGTAAAACCAGCACACAAAAAAGAATTGGTAAAAGTGATATTATTCTTTTTATCATCTTAATAAATTTCAAATTGTTTATTTTTCATGGCATCGTCTACCAACACTTCCTCTACTTTATGAATCATCTGTAACTTTCGCTGCTGCACGACCATCTGCTCAATAGTGTTAGACACGTAGCGTAAAGGTGCTATTTCATTTCTATTCAAAACATCTTTAATATAAATATAATACAGATCTCCCTCGTAGCTTTTTGCAATAAATTTCTTAGGTCTAAGCACCGTTGTATTAGAATAATTTTTCAAGACCGGTAACTTTCGTTGCACATCTTTATATCGAAACCATAAAGAATCGCTTAAGAAGGCATTCTGCATTTTATCTGTCTGTTCATCTAAAATAAACAAATCATTCATTGACTTAGACAAAAGCAAACGCTTGTATTTCGCTTTATTTTTATCATTTGGTTTTAAAGCAATATACTTAAACTTCACCAACTCTTCGTTTATTCTAAAACTTGCTTTATTCTCCTCATAATATTTCTTCAAATCGTCATGAGAAACAACCGTATCCAATTCTTTTAGAACTAAGGCTTTTTTAAATGAGTTGATAAATAAATCTTCACGATAACGAGAGACCAACAATTCTAAATTCTCATTCTGACTTGGCATATTAACTTCTGCCTTTTGCAACAATAATTTTTTCTTAGCCCATGCCAAAATTAAATTATTTGCAACTTCTGCACTATCCTTTTTAGCAACATCATGTGGAAAAACAAGTTCTAAATCTTCTTGATAAAACTTATGGTCATACACCTTAGCTATCAACTTAGAATCCTTATTTTTTTGCGTGGACTGAAAGAAGTCACAACTAGAAAAAACTACAATTAACGATATGTAATAAATATATTTACTCACTGTAAATTTCCATTTGAGAAGCAAGTTTCTTCACGGTCCTTTTATAAATTTTCACTTCATGTTTGGCTCTTAAACCCGCCAACCAGTCTTCTTGAATTTGGTTTTGGAAATCACTTATAACCTTCCCTTTTATATCATCAAATTCTTGCTGTACAGCTTCTTCTTTTTCAAATATTTTTACAATAACAGAATAATCACCTTGCTGATATACATTTGTCTCACCAACAACAAAATTCACCTCTTTAGGAAAAATTGCATTAGTTTTCTCAAAAGAACCAGACTTGATCAAAACACCTTCTTTCTTCTCAACCGCCATAGTAACTTTTGCAATAGAATCTGAATCAGAAACTAATTCCTTCAAAGCCTCTACCTGCTCAGAAATTTTAGTACTCACAACAACCGCATTAAATGATTCTGGCTTGATATAATCTGCTTTGTGAGATTTATAAAACTCTTGTAAACCAATAGTATCGTTTTGAGCAGCATCCCAAATTTTTTCTTTCATCAAATCAAATAACAAAAGTCCATTTTTATACTCTTGAAACAAATTTTTAAATTCCTCATCTGTTTCCTCTAAATGCACTTTATAATACTCTAAAATCTCCTGATCCAAAAAAGGATTAAAATTTTGCATTGCAGTACGATCTCTTCTATTCATTATATAATTAGAAAAATCTTTTTGCGTTAAAGTATCATTTTGAATTTTAATCAACCAAGTATTCAAAGAGTCTACAACTACAAAACTAGGGTTTTCAAATTCCTTTTTTGCAGTTTCATTTATTTCAATGGTATATTCCTTCTTTAATCTTAGAACTACAGGATTTGACAATGTTTTAGACCTACTATCTTTTTTAGTTTTCTGAAGCAATTCCTCTTTCACTTCTTCAAAACTACTTACTGGATAATGGTTTAAATATTTTACTATATGCCAACCATATGCCGTTTTAAAAGGCTTAGAATATTTATTTTCTGGTGTCAAAGCAAAACTAATCTCTCCAAATGGAGGTGGCAACGAACCAACACCAAATCTATTTAACTTCCCTCCGTTTACAGAAGATCTTTTATCATCAGAATATTTTTTTGCCAACTCTTCAAAACTTGTACCTGACAAAAGCTCATCATATACTTTATTTATTGTAGATGTTCCAGGTGCGGTAGTATCCCTAATCATTATATGCGCTACTTCCATCTCTCCCATAGATTCTCTTACATCAACAACCTTTAAGAAATGATATCCAAACTGCGTTCTAAAAACCTCAGACAACTCTCCTTTTGGAGTATTAAAGGCAGCACTTTCAAAAGGGTATACCATTCTAAAAGCAGAAAAATAACCTAAATCACCCGCATTTGTTTTAGCACTTGGATCCTCTGACTTCTCTTTGGCTACAGCATCAAAGTCAGCTCCATCAATAATACTTTGTCTGATCGCAGTGATTTTTTCATAAGCAGCTATCGTATCCGTAGCGTTTTTATCAACTCTTATTAAAATATGACTTGCACGTATTTCTGACAAAGTTCTATCATAAGCTTCTAAAACTAGGCTATCAATTAAACTATCATCATTCAAATATGGCAACACCAACTGATTTCTATACCGTGCCACCTCTTCAATATAAGAACCTATGGTGTCCATTTGAAGCTCTTCTGCCTCCATCAACTTTAACTTATAGTCAACAAAAAGCTGAACATCCTCATCTATACTCGGGGTTTCACCTTGGATTTTTAAATTTTTATTTTTCCCAAACAATCGTTCAAATTCGGAAGCATATACTTTTTCCTTGTCAATTTTCAATAAAACTTTATCTCTATTTTTCTGTGCTATCACAGAAGATCCTATCAATAAAAAAAAGGCAATGGTTTTAATTTTCTTAAGCATAAATTTTTTCATATTTTAAACAAACAATAGGTGGTAAATCTATTCTATTTTCAATCTTGCAAGTTATTCTATGGTTACGTCTTTTTGTGTTAAAAGTATCACAAAGAAATAATACCTTCAATTCCTGAAACTTCTTTGTATTTAGCAATTACCTCATCAGAACTTTTCACAACTTTAGTAATTGAAACACTTACGTATTTGTTTGTCTTTGAATTTTTGGTATTTATCACTACTCCTGGTAAATCAAATACATCTTTCACCTCTTTCAATTGGTTTTTAGTAGTTGGAACTATAAACTTAAATAGATATTTTGACGGAAAAGTGGATGCGTTATCCAAACTTTCTTTTAACTTATCGTAAAATTCTGATTGCTTACTCATTATTCTAGTATTTTCTAAACGATTTCTTCTCTTATTTTAAAGAACACAAAATTACACATTATCGATGACTTGTGAAATGTTGATTTTGTTTATTTTAATACGCTCCAATACAAAGATTACAGCTTTGTTAAGTAACGTTTCAAGTGTAAAAATAGTATGTTTGCAACATGCAGAAAAAAATCATAATTACTGGTGGTCCGAGTACAGGAAAATCAAGCATCATCAATGCTCTTATCTCAAAAGGACAACATTGCATGCCTGAAATTTCTAGGGAGGTTATATTAGAGGCCAGAGAAAAAGGCATTGAACATTTATTCCTAGATTCTCCTATTATGTTTAGTGAAATTTTGCTAAAAAAAAGAATTGAACAATTTTTCAATGCTGATAAAAACGAAACTGAAATTGTTTTTTTTGACAGAGGTGTCATTGACATCATTGCATATCTAAATTTTGCAGACTCCAAACACAAAATAAATTTTAATGATTTTTTAAACAAGCATTCGTATGATCTTGTTTTTATATGTCCCCCATGGAAAAAAATACACACCACGGACAACGAACGCTATGAATCCTTTGATGAAGCAAAAAAAATCCATTCAGAATTATTAAAAAGCTATCAAGATTATGGCTACAAGGTTATTGAAATCCCATTAGACAGCATCGAAAACAGATTAGATTTTATTCTAAAAAACATCAATTAAAAAAACTTTCGTATTTTTAATTATATACATTACGAGGACTGAATACTACTAAAAACATATTAAAAAAATACTGGGGTTTTAATTCCTTTAGACCTTTACAAGAGGAAATAGTCTCTACCGTTTTAGCTAAAAAAAACTGTATTGCCCTGCTCCCTACTGGAGGCGGAAAATCCATTTGCTATCAAGTTCCTGCCTTAGCTCAAGAAGGGGTTTGTTTAGTTATTTCTCCACTACTAGCCTTGATGCAAGATCAAGTTGAAAGTCTACATAGAAAAAAAATTAAAGCGGTTGCGTTAAACAAACCAATGTCGCAAAACGACACGATTATTCTTTTTGACAACATCCAGTTTAACAATATAAAATTTCTATATCTATCTCCAGAAAAACTGCAAACCACATTTATTCAAGAAAAAATAAAACAACTGAATATTTCTTTAGTTGCCATAGACGAAGCGCATTGTATATCTGAATGGGGACACGATTTTAGACCTTCCTACTTAGAACTAAAAATCCTAAAAGAATTATGTCCGGATGCAAATACAATTGCCTTAACTGCTTCTGCCACACCAAAAGTTTTGGAAGACATGTCAAAACAATTAGAAATTGATACGCCACAAATTTTTCAAAAATCATTTAAGAGAGAAAATTTAGCCTATCAAATATTTGAAGTTGAAGATAAAATTTTTAAGATAAAACAAATCCTCACAAAAATAAATGCACCAACTATCATTTATACGAATACAAGAAGAGAGACTAAAAAAATAAGCGATGTTTTAAACACTCAAGGTTTTAAAACCACTTTTTATCATGGGGGACTTAGCAACAATGAAAAACAACTTGCCTATACCAACTGGTTTACAGAAAAAACACCAACAATAATTGCAACCAATGCTTTTGGAATGGGAATCGACAAACCAAATATCCGTGTTGTTATTCATCTAAAAATCCCTAACAGTATAGAGAATTATTTACAAGAAGCAGGTAGGGCTGGAAGAGATGGTAAAAAAGCTTTTGCCGTAATGTTACTTCAAAAAAACGATGTTAATTTATTTAAGAAAAACCATACAGAACAAGAAGTTACAATTGATTATTTAAAAAAGATTTATTTTCAATTGAACCAATTTTACACCATTTCCATAGGTGAACTTCCATTAGAAGAATTCAGCTTTGAAATAAATAAATTTTGCAATACTTATAAGTTACCCTACACTAAAACATATAACGCCTTGAAAACACTAGCTACCCATCAAATAGTTTCGTTTTCAGAAGGACTTCAAAAAAAAACCAGTTTAAAATTTATAACCTCTAGTGATACAGTTTTAAATTACACCCAACAATACCCTTCAGTTGATAAATTCATCACCACAATTCTACGTTCATTTGGCGGGATTTTTGAAAACACTGTTCAAGTGAATGAATACAACTTAGCAAAAAAACTAAACCTTCCCATACAACAGGTTTTAAAACACTTTGAGAAACTAGCTAAAGATGGAATCATCAATTATTATCCTGCTAGTAATTCTGCAAATTTAAAATTTTTAGTTGCTCGAGATGATGATAGAACAATCAACACCATTGCAAAAGCCATATCAAGATTACAACATAACAAAGACTTTAAGGCTTCTGCAATTGCTACATTTGTAGAAAACACAAACAAATGCAGAAGCGTGCAACTCCTCAACTACTTTAAAGAAACTAAAACAGAAAACTGCGGCATTTGTGATGTATGTTTAAAGAATAAAACTAGAACCCCAGAAAAAAACCTTGCCCAGCACATTTTAACCCTACTTTATTCGAGTAATGCTACAACATCTAGAGAACTCGTTTTAAAACTTACACAATATCAAGAAATTGACATTTTAAACACGTTAGGACAACTAGTAGAACAAAATCTAGTTGCACTAAATGACTTAGGATATTATGATATCTCTCACAAACAATAAGTCAATCAAACTTCAATTTTGCAATTAGAACTCTATATTTGCAACATTAGAAATTATCATTCCAATAATTCATACCATGAAAGATTTAAAAATCGTTTTTATGGGTACTCCAGATTTTGCGGTGGCCATATTAGACAAGTTACTTACAGAAAACTATAATATAGTAGGAGTTATTACCGCTCCAGACAGACCCGCAGGAAGAGGAAGAAAACTAAATGAATCTGCTGTCAAGAAGTTTGCCTTACTGAATGATTTACCAGTTCTACAACCAACAAATTTAAAAGACCCTTTATTTTTAGAGGAATTAAAAGACCTTAATGCAGACTTGCAAATTATTGTTGCCTTTAGAATGCTGCCCGAAGCTGTTTGGAACATGCCTAAACTAGGAACTTTTAATTTGCACGCCTCTTTATTACCTGACTACAGAGGAGCAGCACCCATCAACTGGGCAATTATCAATGGTGAAACAAAAACTGGAGTTTCCACTTTTTTCCTAGACGATAAAATTGACACGGGTGCAATCATCCTTCAAAAAGAAACAGACATAGCGGAAGATGAAACGGTAGGGATATTACATGATAAATTAATGCACCTTGGAAGTGATCTTGTGATAGATACTTTAAAACTAATCGAATCAGGCAAAGTAACAACAACGGTTCAACCAGAAAAAATCACAAAAGCTGCCTATAAAATCCATACTGACACTTGTAAGATAGACTGGACAAAACCTTTAAACGAGATTTACAATCTTATTCGAGGATTGAACCCTTACCCTGCTGCTTGGACAAACTTCATAAACGACTCAAAGGAATCAAAATTGAAAATTTATGATGTAGAGAAAGAATTTGAACAACACAACGAAGAAATAGGATCCATAATAACCGATAAAAAATCCCTAAAAATAGCGACTAAAGATGGCTATCTAAAAGTCTTAGACCTGCAATTATCAGGGAAAAAGCGCATGGATTCAGCTAGTTTACTTAACGGTTATACCTTTGAAAAAGGAGCCAAAGCACAGTAGGACTGATAAAAAACTGAAGAAATAGTGTAAAAAAGACAGGTGTTATTAACAATTACCCCTCTTTTATTAACAAAGTAAGGTATTTTTATGTCCAACACTTGCACGAACCCTTATTCCTGCTATATTTGTTAAGACAAAACAAAAAATATAAAACCAATTTTTAATTTTTAAAACTATAATTATGAACAAATCAGAATTAATTAGTGAAATGGCTGCTGACGCAGGAATCTCAAAAGCTGCTGCTAAAGCTGCATTAGAATCTTTAACTGATAACGTAACTAAAACTTTAAAAGGTGGAGGTAAAGTTGCTTTAGTTGGATGGGGAACTTGGTCTGTATCTAAAAGAGAAGCTAGAGAAGGTAGAAATCCTCAAACTGGAGCTACTATTCAAATCGCTGCTAAAAACATCGTTAAGTTTAAAGCAGGAGCTGGATTAAGCGACTCAGTAAACTAATTATAAGAAAATATCTTATCAAAAACTTCCTTGGTTTTCTAAGGAAGTTTTTTTTGTTCCATATTTTCACTATCTTCATATCTAAACCCAAGCATAAATGGACTCATTAGCACCTCATAAAGGGAGACTTTTAGTTGCAGAACCATCTATTTTAAATGATAGTTCTTTCAATCGATCTGTAGTACTACTTACGGAACATTCTCAAGATAGCTCAATTGGTTTTATCCTTAATAAACCACTATCCTATACCCTACGTGATTTAATACCAGATATTGATTGTGATTTTATCGTTTATCAAGGTGGGCCGGTTGAACAAGACAACCTCTATTTTATACATCAAATACCAGAACACATCCCTAACAGCATAGAGGTTGGTAATGGCATTTACTGGGGCGGTAATTTTAATTCTTTAGTAGACTTACTGAATAACAAAAAGATCGACAACAGTAGCATACGTTTTTTCCTTGGCTACTCGGGATGGTCATCCAATCAACTACTAGATGAAATGGACACCAACTCTTGGTTTTGCATAGAAAACAGTTATCCTAATATTTTAAAAGAAAAAAACAATTCGTTTTGGAAAAATCATCTTCTTGAAATCGGTGGCAAATACACGCTTTGGGCAAACGCACCATCAGACCCAAAACTAAATTAAGTTTTAGGCAAAGCTTTAAAAGCTTTTGCTATTCTACTCCCCACTGAAGTTTCAAAATTCTTCTTTCTATATTTAGTTACTGACTGAACACCTACAATGGCATTCGAAACAAAAACCTCATCCGCTTTTTGTAAATCAAAAGGCGAAATAGACTCTTCTTTTAGCTCAAAGGTCTCATCTTTTTCAATAATCTCGATAATTTTCTTTCTAGCAACACCTTTGATACATCCATCTAATAATTTTGGTGTTCTGATCACACCGTCTTTTATTAAAAAGATATTGGCATTTGTTGTTTCAACAAGCATTTTATCCTCATTAATCAAGACACAAGCATCTAAATCGTTCTCTTTGGCATAAATACTAGCTACAACATTCAATAATCTGTTAGAAGACTTTAGAGTAGATAACAATCCTGAGTTTAAATAATGGTCTTTATATAAATCTATCTCATAGGAAGTTTTAACCTCTGCAACCGTATCAAACGCTTCAATAAGAAATTCAATTTCATTCGTTTGGGGTGTATATAATCCACCTTCTTTTCTATAAACAGTGCATTTTACTTTAGTTACAACATCCTCTCCCACTAGTTTCACAAGATTCTGGATTTGTTTTTCTAAATAATCTAGGGTCAACTTCATAGGAATTTCCATACGTATCATACGCATCGAAGCCATCAATCTAAAATAATGATCTTCTAAAAAACATATCTCCCCTTCCTCAATTCTAATTGTTTCAAATAAAGAATCTCCATAGGCAAACCCTCTATTATTTTTAGAAAGATGAAAAGTTTCTTTCTCAATAAGTGCACCGTTATAATTAACCATTTTCTTTTTTTTAGAGCGACAAATTTAAACAAAAAAAACGCCTTGAACAGAAGTTCAAGGCGTTAATATTTTTTCTAACAAGCTCTATGCCCCAATTGTTGACTTTAGATCTCCTATTTGATTTTCCCAAAGTAATTTAGCTTCTTCCATTTCATCTTCTTCCGCAAAATCAGTAACAATCAAAGAAACATCCTTAGTAATAGCATCAATCTGAATTTTAAACTCAAAATAAGAATCTGGATCTTCATCTTCAACCCACTTATATCTGGTTCTTTCATCTGTTTTATCAACTAAACGCTTTGCTTGCTCTTCAGCTCCATCCCATATAAAAGTATACATCGGACCTCTTGAATTTACATTATCAGCAAACCACTCTCCCAGCGCTGAAGGCGAAGAGAAATATTGATACAACATTGTTGGCGAAGCATGAATTGGAAATTCTAATTCAAATTTAATCTTACTCATATTTATACATCTTATGTTCACAATGTATGCTATTTTTTCAATAAAAAAAAATAATTTTAAAAGGTGATATTTTTTTTATTTTTTCCTTGCAATAACTCAAATTTATTCTATATTTGCACCCGCAAAAGGCGTGGTAGCTCAGATGGTTAGAGCGTCGGATTCATAACCCGGAGGTCAGCAGTTCAATTCTGCTTCACGCTACTAAAAAACTCTCAAGATTTCTTGAGAGTTTTTTTTATTTACAAAAAATTCATCTTCTAAAACAGATTGCTTACAATCAATTATTTAGTTTTTTACCCAACACAAAAAAACAGTATTGGAATGTCAAAAAGAGTAAACTCTAGAATCATTTCAATAAAAGAAACTTACTCTTAAAAACAGAAAAACAACTTATATAACAGATTTCAATTCGAAAAGTAAAACCTTCTTAAAACAAAAAAGCCTCTCTAAACAGAGAAGCTTTTTATTTGTACAGGCGGAGAGACTCGAACTCTCACACCTCGCGGCACTAGATCCTAAGTCTAGCGTGTCTACCAATTCCACCACGCCTGCAGCATAATTGCGATTGCAAATATACACAATACTAGTAAACTTCAAAGCAGTTCTCTCCTTTTTTCTTATTTTTGAGAAACATTTTTTTTTAGCCTATGAAAAACAGAAAACAATACATTGATAACCAAAAAGATAGATTTATATCAGAATTATTTGATCTTTTAAAACTTCCTTCTATTAGCGCAGACGCTGCATACAATCAAGATGTTTTGGACACTGCAACCCTTGTAAAGAGTCAACTTGAGCAAGTGGGCTGTGACAATGTTGAAATATGTGACACACCAGGTTATCCCGTTGTTTATGCTGAAAAAATTATAAATCCTGAACTCCCAACTATCCTTGTTTATGGTCATTACGACGTACAGCCTGCCGATCCGATAGAGCTATGGAACTCTCCCCCATTTGACCCTGTGATAAAAAAAACAGAAATCCATCCTGAGGGTGCTATTTTCGCAAGAGGTGCATGTGACGACAAGGGACAAATGTTTATGCATATCAAAGCATTTGAATACATGATTCAACATGAAGAACTACCTTGTAATGTAAAGTTCATGATCGAAGGAGAAGAAGAAATAGGATCGCCGAGCTTAGAATGGTTTGTAAAAGAACATGCAACAAAATTAGAAAATGATATTATCCTAATTTCTGATACAGGAATGATCTCGAATACACAACCATCCATCACCACTGGATTACGTGGACTTTCTTATATGGAAGTTTCAATAACTGGACCCAATAGAGATTTACACTCTGGTTTATACGGAGGTGCGGTAGCAAACCCAATCAACATATTAACACAAATGATTGCTAAACTGCAGGATAAAGATAACCGAATTACAATTCCTGGTTTCTACAATAAGGTAGAAGAGCTTTCTAAAGAGGAAAGAACTGAAATGGCCAAAGCACCTTTTTCTTTGGAGCACTATAAAAAAGCACTTGACATAAATGACATACACGGTGAAACAGGATACTCTACGAACGAAAGAAATTCCATTCGTCCTACTCTAGACGTGAATGGAATTTGGGGTGGATATATCGGAGAAGGTGCCAAAACAGTAATTCCATCAGAAGCTCATGCGAAAATATCAATGCGTCTTGTCCCTGGACAAAATCACGAACAAATCTCTGAATCGTTCACTACTTACTTCAAAAGCTTAGCTCCAAAATCTGTTAAGATAAAAGTGACCCCTCATCACGGAGGTCACCCATACGTAACACCAATTGATTCGATTGGATATCTAGCAGCAAAAAAAGCATATCAAGATACATTTAACACAGAACCAATACCACAAAGATCTGGAGGTAGTATACCAATTGTAGCTTTATTTGAAAAGGAACTAAACAGTAAATCTATCCTTATGGGATTTGGGCTTGACAGTGATGCTATACATTCTCCCAACGAACATTTTGGAGTATTCAACTTTCTAAAAGGGATAGAAACCATCCCTTTATTCTATAAATACTTTACAGAACTAAACAATCAGAAAGTTTAAATTTTAATCACTTTAGTATTTACCCCGTTACTAGCTCTTAGAAAATAAACCCCAGAATTTAAGCCGGAGATATCAATCCTATTACCAGGAGCAAAATAGCCAACTAGTTTACCTGTAAAGTCAAAAATTGAAACTGAATCAGTCTTTTTAAGTCCTGAAACTTTTAACACACCGGTAGTTGGATTTGGATAAACATTTTTCTGTTCTCCGTCTATGATATTCGTCCCCAAAATAGAACTTGTTTCTTGCACGAGATCATCAAAATAATAAACATCTGCTGCAACTAAATTAACACCTGCACTAAATTCAATATCAATTCTTGACACATAACCATCCGCAACAACCAAACCAGAAGTATCAAACTCAACAACACTCCACTGCGTCATAGACCCTTCTGTAAAACTAGACGTCACAGCCGCCTGTTTCACTCCACCAATCCATAAATATAAATTTATATCACCTGATACTATTGGAGAAAGAAACTTGAAATGGAAGTACTTCCCAAGAACATCATTCCAAGTAGTACCACCACCGTTTAATTGAATAAAGGGATACGCCCAAGACCCTACATTACTATTCACGGTAAATTGAGCAACTTTGAGTCCAGTATCATTTCCAGTAGTCCCTGTAGGGTTATCAACAACCGTGGCTGTTGTCTGCCCTGTTCCTTGCTGACCTAAAACATATACATAAGCAGGATCAGTATCTTCAAAATCAACCGTCCATTGCGCTTGAGTTGTACAAAAAATAAAAAGCAATAAAATAAAAAGTAATTTTGTCTTCATAAATAAAGTTTTATATTATTAAAAGACAATAAGATAGGTGAAAATATTATGAGTTCCTATCAAATATAAATTTTTACCATTTTTCGCCAATATCTGGCTTTATGCGCTTCTTCATCCCACTCATATAAGCAATGACTTATATTTTTAGATTTAAGAATGCCACTCAAAAGAAAATTACTAGCTAAAAACAAATCCTCTTTTCCTATTGCAAGAACTATATCCATACGTCTAAGTTCCTTCAAAATCAGAGGATCATGCAAATTTTTTAAATATTGATTTGGCATATTAAAATACACCTCTGTATCATGATAACCACTTAATAAATCCTGAAAATAACCTTTGGACTCAGTCAAATCATAACGCCCACTCATACCCACCACCTTACAAAATAAATGAGGATGCCTCATGGCAATATTTACCGCATGATAAGCCCCCAAACTACAACCCGCAGAAATCAAATGAGAACTAGAATTCAACTTATCACTTAACGGAACCACCTCTCTTATTATATACTTCTCATATTGAGTATGTCTAAAAATTCTATAGCCGGGGTGACTAAAATTATTATAAAAAGACTCTAAATCGACGCTATCAACACAATATAACTGTAAAAAACCTTGTTCTATTTTATCCGACAAAGATTCAACAACATTCCAATTTTCATAATCATAAAATCTCCCCATACGAGGCGGAAAAAAAAGCACTTTAGTTCCAGAATGGCCAAAAACAAGCAATTCCATTTCTTTTTCTAAATTGGGACTATACCATTTATGATATTCTCTTTTCATAGCATATATCTAGAATAATTTGGATTACATCACATTTTTACTTTAATTTTCTCAGGAAATATTTCTTTTTTCTCTTTCAACTTTTGAGCCCAAAGTTGGTATCCTTTTTTGCTCAAATGCAACCCATCTTCTATAAAATATTTACCATCAGGATAACCATTAGCATCAAGCATATCATCATAAATGTTTACAAAATGAAAATTCTCGTCCTTTAAACAAATTTCTTTAATATTACTATTTGTATATCTAATACTATCGGACAAATACCATCTACTAATACTTGGTTTAATAGAAATATAGGTACAAGGAATATTTCCGTATTTATCCCTAATTTTCGCAAGTAGATTTTCAAAAAAAAGAACCACCTCTTCAGGGTGTCGATTGTCGCCTAAATCATTATCGCCTGCATATACTATAAACGCCTCAGGCTTTTTGATGTTTTCAAATACTCGATCAAAAAACCAAGTACATGCTCCTAAAGTAGATCCACCAAAACCCAAATTAATCGGCTTATACTCTTTAAAAATATTTGTCAAATTATCCCACAACCTAAACGAAGAACTCCCATAAAATATCATTTTTGGATCTTCATCCAGCAATGCAATTTCTCTCTCCAACCTTTCTAAATCTTCATGATACCAAAACACAAGTCAACTCTTTTAAATATTATTTTAAATGTATTAAAAACATCTCAATAACATCAGAACTTAAGTTAATAATTTTGATTTCTACAAATTAAATTCTTTGCGCATTTTTTTAGTCATACTACTCACTACCAAATCATAGGAATGATCTATCAACTCATACAAAAAAGCATCTTGTAAATTGGTATACTCAACCGTTATCCAATGCCTTTTATTCATATGATATCCTGGTTTTATTTGCTCATAGGAATCCTGTAAATCCAATGATTTTTCTGGATCACATTTTAAATTTACAGAGGCAGGTAGCTTTTCTAATCCCGTTAATGCAAACATCTTATTAGCTACTTTAAACACCAATGTTACCTCATCAAATGGAAACTCCTCGGTTACTTGTGGCTTAGACAAACAATAATCTCTTAGTTTTTCAACATTCATAAAAAAACATGTTTTGATAATATATAATAAAAATGAACTATCTAAACTTAAAACCCTAAACTAGCCTTCTTTTTCCTAGCATGTTTAAATATCGTTCGCAAACTAAAATACAATATAAAAGACATGGGGATCACAACACAAACCCAACCAACAAAGGCATGCAAAAACGCTTTAGAGAAAGACTGCAATGTCTTCCAAAAACTAACATCAAAACTCCTTTGTAAAGTTTCAAAAGTAAACGGCACAACTGTCTCTCCCATTATTTCTAACCCAATTTTCATAAGCGGAATAAACAATATAAATCGCAATGGCTCTATCAAAAAATTAACCGCAATCATGATACTCAAATTTAACCGTAATGGAACCGTAATCATGGTAAATATCAATATGGTAATTCCATATATTGGAAAAAGAGTCAACATAACTGCTAAGGATATACTCAATGCCAATTGATGAGGTGTCAATCCTTTTTTTAAGGCAGTTTTTAATCTGTGTATGTTTTTTTTAAAATATTTCATAACAATTCCGAACAAGTATTCTGTCCTGATTCTCCTCCTTTACTTACAAATTAATCCTGAATAAAAAATAACTGAGAGGCGATACCATCTACTAAAAACTTACCTTTTTGAGTTGTTTTTAAAATTCCTGCTTCAACCTCTAAGGTAGCATCTTTTATAAAAACATCCGCTTGATTTAAAAGGTAATCATAAAAAGTCAACCCAAAATCGTTCTTAACCTGTTCTAAGCTTACCCCATAAATAGTTCTCAAACCAATCATCACTGTTTCATTAAACATATCACAAACTGACAACACCTCTTTTTCAAAATATTCCTCACCAGATTGTACTGATTTTATATATTTTGAATTATTTGAGACATTCCAAAAGCGCTTTTGATCATAATAAGAATGAGCGGAAGGACCAACTCCTAAATAACAATCTCCTTTCCAATACGAAGAATTATGTTCCGAAAAATAACCAGGTTTTCCAAAATTAGAAATCTCATAATGCACAAAACCATTTTTCTTAGCCTGAAAAACTAGAGAGTTGAAATGTTTTAAAGCCAATGCCTCATCCAAAGGCGGATACACTTTGTTTTTAATAAAACTCGCCAAGGCAGTTTTTTCCTCAACCGTCAAAGCATAACAAGAAATATGATTTATCCCTAAATCAAAAACAGTATCCATATTTTGCTGCCAGCGCTCCTCTGTTAAACCGGGAATTCCATAAATTAAATCTACGGTAATATTACCAAAATACTTTGATGCTTCTTCCAAACAAGTTTTAGCTTCCATTGAATTGTGTGCTCTATTCATCATTTTTAAATCCTCCTCAAAAAAAGACTGCACACCAATACTCAATCTATTCACCCTTGACACAGAAAGCTCCTTTATTGCTCCTAAATTTAAATCATCAGGATTTGCTTCTAACGTAATTTCTGGAGTTTCACAAACAGAAAAATTCTCAAAAACCACTTCTAACATAGCATCTATTTCCTGCTGCAACAATAAACTAGGTGTTCCACCACCAAAATAAATTGTTTTTACCTCCTGATCTTTGAAATCCTTAGACCTATCCTTTAGTTCTTTATGAATTGCTCCCAACATTGCTTCTTTATTCTTCAAAGATGTAGAAAAATGAAAATCACAATAATGACAAGCCTGCTTACAAAAAGGGATGTGAATATATATGCCGGCCATTAATTAATTTTATATCGAATATTTTCTTTCTCCATGCGACTAAAAAACTCTGGGGATGCATTGATTTTCATTCCTCTACTTGGCATTGTCAAATCAATTTTTTCTCTTTGTTCTCGTATGGTAAAAGATAATTTTTGTTTCCCAGCTATAGAATAATCCGACAACACTTCATACAAAAACCGAACATATTCTTCTGTTACTTCGTTCATGTTTAACTGCACTGTTATTTTCTCACATTTCTCGTCCATAACATCATGAAGTAACATGAAATTAGTAAACTTCAATCTCGGTTCCCCCTGAACACCCGTTTCTTTATTTGTCCATCCCGGTTGTAAAACAGCGTTGATATACAAAAAGGTATTCTCTGTTAAAAACGGTCTGAATTGCAAGTATTCATTTCCAAAAATTCTAAACTCATGACTATCTCCATAATCCTCTACCGTAAAAGTTGCCCAGCCTTTACCCATTTTTGAAACCCGATGCTCTACTCCTGTTAAAATAGCACCAATACTTAATTTATGTCCCAAATATTTAGTTAAATCTCCTTTAAAAGCAGCCAAAGTTGTATTACAAAAACGCATTTCATTTTTGAAATCATCTAATGGATGTGCAGAGATATACATTCCTGTTACCTCTTTTTCTCGAGCCAACAATTCCATAGTTCCCCAAGTATCACAACCCGGAATATCTGGCTCTGGGAAAGTTACCGCAGAAGCTTCTCCAAATAAAGATACCTGAGATGAATTTTGACTTTCTTGGTACTTATTCCCAAACTTTAAGGCTTTCTCAAGAAAAGTAGCTCCTTTCTCATCTTGTACATAATATTGTGCTCTATGAGTACTCTTAAACGAATCAAAACCTCCGGCCAATATCAAACCTTCAACAGCTTTCTTTCCTGCAACTCTTAAATCTATTCTTTTTACAACATCAAAAATGGAAGTATAATTTCCATTTTCTTTTCTTTCTCTAATAATTTCTTCTACAGCAGCCCCTCCTACTCCTTTGATCGCCCCCATACCAAAACGGATTGCTCCTTCTTCATTAACAGAGAATTTCAGATACGACTCATTGATATCAGGACCTAACACGGTTAAACCTCCACGTTTACACTCTTCCATAAAAAAGGCAACCTGTTTGATATCATTCATATTATTCGTAAGCACGGCAGCCATATATTCTGCTGGGTAATGTGCTTTTAAATATGCAGTCTGATAAGCAATCCATGCATAACATGTAGAGTGAGATTTATTAAAAGCATAAGATGCAAAAGCCTCCCAATCCTTCCATATTTTCTCTAAAGCTTTTTCATCATGTCCTCTTTCAGCGGCCTGGTTGACAAATAACGGTTTCATCTTAGCTAGCACCGCAATCTGTTTTTTACCCATCGCCTTACGCAGGGTATCTGCTTGACCTTTTGTAAAGCCAGCTAGATCTTGAGAAAGCAACATTACTTGCTCTTGATACACTGTAATACCATAGGTTTCTGCCAAACGATTCTTGTACTCTTCAGCAGGCAAATCATATAATATCTCCTCTACACCATGTTTACGATTGATAAAACTAGGTATATACTCCAAAGGTCCTGGTCTATACAAGGCGTTCATTGCAATTAAATCCGCAAAAACTGTCGGCTTCAATTCACGCATATATTTTTGCATCCCAGGAGATTCATACTGAAATATACCAACCGTTTCTCCTCTTTGGAAAAGTTCATATGTTTTTACATCATCTATAGGAAAAGACTCAGGATCTAAATCTACATTATGACGTGCTTTGACAATTTTACAAGTATGTTTGATTAAGGTAAGGGTCTTCAGACCCAAAAAGTCCATTTTTAACAGACCGGCATCCTCTACCACCGAGTTATCAAACTGGGTGACATACATATCCGAATCTTTTGCCACCGAAACGGGTACGTACTTTGTTATATCATCTGGTGTAATGATTACCCCACAAGCATGAATACCCGTATTCCGAACGGATCCCTCTAATATTCTAGCTTTATTAACAGTTTCAGCAGTCAAATCGTTTCCATCTGAAATACGCTTCAACTCATTAACCATTTCAATTTCTTCAGAGCGTAATTTATCCGCTAATGCCTTATCATCCAGTCCAAAAATCTTTTTCAATTTCATTCCTGGAATAAGTTTCGCTACTCTATCCGCCTCATATAATGGTAAATCTAAAACTCGCGCTGTATCTCTAATAGATGATTTTGCGGCCATGGTACCATAGGTAATAATCTGTGCTACCTGATTCGCTCCATACTTATCAATTACATAATCAATAACACGTCCACGTCCCTCATCATCAAAATCAATATCAATATCGGGCATGGAAATACGTTCTGGATTCAAGAAACGCTCAAAAAGCAAATCATACTTTATTGGATCAATATTGGTAATCCATAAACAATAAGCAGCAACCGAACCTGCGGCAGACCCACGTCCTGGCCCCACTGAAACTCCCATATCCCGAGCCGCTCTAATAAAATCTTCAACAATCAAGAAATAACCTGGATATCCGGTTTTCTCAATAACATCTAATTCTAAATCTAAGCGTTCTTTTATCTCTGGTGTAATTTCTCCATAACGCTTCTTTGCTCCTTCATACACAAGGTGTCCAAGAAAATTATTTTCACCCCGCTTTCCACCATCCTCAAGATCTTTCTTGTCTTGAAATTGCTCCGGAATATCAAACGCAGGCAACAATACATCACTTGCAAGCGTAAATGGTGTAATCTTACCTACCAATTCCTCGATATTAGTTATAGCTTCAGGAATATCAGCAAACAATTCTTTCATCTCATCCGGAGACTTGAAATAATACTCATCATTTGGCAACCCAAATCTATAACCCCTTCCTCTTCCTTTTGGAGTAGCTTGCTTTTCACCATCCTTTACACACAATAAAATATCATGTGCATTTGCATCTTCCTTACTTATATAAAAGGTATTATTCGTTGCAACAGTCTTTACATTATACTGTTCTGCAAACTTTAACAATACCTTGTTCACAACATTTTCATCCTCTTGACCGTGACGCATTAATTCAATATAAAGGTCATCTCCAAATTGCTCCTTCCACCAAACTAAAGCTTCTTCTGCCTGTTTTTCACCAACATTTAATATCTTACTAGGTACTTCACCTAATAAACTACCTGTAAGCACAATTACATCCTCTTTGTATTTCTCAATGATATTCCTATCTATACGAGGTACATAATAGAAACCATCCACAAAGGCCGTAGAAGACATTTTTGCCAAGTTTTGATATCCATTTCTATTCTTTGCCAAAAGAACAACTTGATATCCATTATCTTTTTGAGACTTGTCTAAATGATTTTTACAAACATTAAATTCGCAACCAACAATAGGAACTAAGTCTTTTCCTTCAAATGTTTCTCCTGCCTCTTCAGCTTCTTCTCTTTTTGCTTTAAGACCTTTATTATATTTATCAACCGCATTCGTAAAATGAAAAGCAGCCATCATATTTGCCGTATCCGTCATGGCGACAGCAGACATATTATACTTACCCGCTGTATTTACTAAGGCTCCTATTTCTATAGTAGATTGCAATATCGAATATTGCGTGTGATTATGTAAATGTCCGAAAGACACATTCTTTAACTGTTCAAGACTTTCCTTTACATTAACCCCTTTCCCTGCAGCTCCTTCTTGTTCAGACTGCCGTTTTCTTATCTTATCACTTTCTTGTTTAAGATTTAAGTGCTTCAATCCAATTACCTCAATGGGGTTTGGATTCTGTTTTTTAAAATCAACAAAATATTCCGGCGTTACATCAAGTTGCTCTTTTGTAAAACGCTCTCTCCTTAGCAATTCAAAAAAGCATCGAGTTGTTGCTTCAACATCAGCTGTTGCGTTATGAGCTTCACCAAAACCAACTCCAAACAAATAATTGTGCAGCTCCGTTAGGGTTGGTAGCTTAAACTTCCCCCCTCTACCTCCAGGAATCTGACACATCGCAGCAGTTACTTCTGTACAGGTATCTAAAATCCCTAAGCTGTTTTTATCATCTTCCTTTAAATCATCAATAAACATTGCTCTATTGGCTGGAGCTTTGGTACTAAAGTTGTAGTCTTCTAAATTAAAGCTATCAAATTCAAATGCCTTAAAATTAGGTTGTATTCCAGCACGAATAAATTCAGCTCCCATTATGTTAACATCAAATGTTACATTTTGCCCAACCAAAAACTTCGTATGCTCTAATACTTTATTAAAGCGCTCTAGCCCTTCTTTCAAAGTGATTCCTTGCTCTTGTGCTAATTCTGTTGATATACCATGAATTTTCTCAGAATCAAAAGGAATATTGAATCCTTCTGGTTGCACCATAAAATTATCATGCTCTACCACATTCCCTAAATCATCATGCAATTGCCAAGCAATTTGTATACATCTAGGCCAATTTTCGATATCGGTCATAGGAGCCTTATAACTCTTTGGTAACCCGGTAGTTTCAGTGTCAAATATTAAATACATAAAAGTATGGTGTGCTCTGTGATTAAGAAGGTTTAAAAGTACAAATATTTATTGACCAACCGTTTGAATTTTATCAACAATGGCTACTCAAAAATTCAAACAAAAAAAATAGGGTCAGACTATATCTGACCCTATTTTATATTTTTAATTTTTTTCTTGTAATTGGAAAAACTATTTCAAATCTTAAAACTTGTATGACCTATGTACTAAACTTAGATATACATATCTACTATAGCAATTTCTACATCGGTATTTTCTTATACCAATAACCCTCAACAAACTTAACACAAATGATTCCTTCGTTACACGATCATTAGAATTACACTGATAACATACCTTGCCTTTCATAAAACTAAAATAATATTGTTAGTAAAACCTTGAGAACAAATTTCTCCTCAAACATCTTGAAAGCAAAAATAAGACCTAAGCGCTCAAAAAAAATAAGATTCACTAAATACCAACCTATTTATTAACATATATTTACCAAAAACAATCAATTATTATCATTTGTTAATTACCAAATCAAACTTATCTAAACAAAATAAAAACAAATCAAAAAAAAGCAGTGTATCTAAACATTGCTTTTTTCTTTCAGAAATTATTTTTTAGCGTAAATATGAATTCAACATCCATATTGTTTTTTCCGTCTCAGTAATATAATCACTCATTAAGCTTGCTGTTCCTTCATCATCTGCATCCCCAGCGTCCGCTAAGATAGCACGCTCTTGACTAATTAATACGGCAAAATTTTTCAAAACTGTTTCAACTCCTTTTGTTCCATCAGTTACCCCCTTAGCCTCTTCAATTTTGGCGTTTTTTAAATAATCACTAAATGTATGAAGCGGCTCTCCTTCTAAAGTTAGTATCCTTTCCGCAATTTCATCAATTTTAATAACCGCATCATCATAAAACTCTTCAAATTTCAAGTGCAATTCAAAAAAATCTTTTCCCTTAATATTCCAGTGAAACCCTCTTACATTCTGATAAAACAATTGATAATCCGCTAATAATTGATTCAATTTAACAACCAACCCTTCTGCTTTTCCCTTTTCTATTCCAATACTATTTTTCATTATATTTTGTTTTAAATTATTTCTATTCTTTTTGATACTTCAAAGATCATCAAAACCAATACATAAAACAAATTGATAGTTTTTATTTTATCATCACTAAAAACTATTTTGTTTTAAACAAATTACTCTGCCTAGTCTCAAGAATATTGACTAAACTTGTAACAGATGATAGACATCAACTCAAAAATAATTGCTCATAGAGGGGCCTCATATGATGCTCCTGAAAACACTTTGCCAGCAATCACCCTTGCTTGGCAACAACATATAATTCGCGTAGAAATTGATGTTCATCTCACTAAAGATAATAGAATTGTTGCAATCCACGATGCAAACACGTCAAAAATTTCAGGTCAAAACTTTACTGTTAAAGAAGAAAACCTCAGCACATTAAAAACTCTAGATGTAGGGAATTGGAAAGCTGAAAAATGGGCAAACACAAGGATACCAAGCATCTCAGAAATTATAAAAATAATCCCCAAACATGGTATTCTCGTAATTGAAATTAAAAGTGACCATAGCATTATACCTTTTTTAATTACAGAAATAAAAAACGTCCATCACAGCAAAGTAGAATTTATCTGCTTTAATTATCAAACCTTAGCAATTATAAAACAAAAATTCCCAAATTCTAAATGTCTATGGCTTTTGGATTTAGATTACACATCCAATACAATATCAGAGATGCTTCCTCTTGATGAATACATTTCAAAAGCAAAGCTCGCTAATTTTGACGGCTTGAATCTATGGGCAGGTGCTATTGCTAATAAAAATTACATTCAAAAAATAAAAAATCATCATTTGCTAGTATATATATGGACTATCAATACAGCCCAAAAAGCATTACGATTTCTACAATTCGGAGCAGACGCAATTACAACAGATCGTCCCGTTTGGTTACAACAACAATTAGCACATCATAAACATGAATAAAAAAATAGAAAGCATCACTTGGGATGTTCTTATCATTGGAGGAGGAGCAACAGGTATTGGAGCTGCAATTGATTCCGCATCTAGAGGCTACAAAACACTTTTAGTTGAGCAAAGTGATTTTGGGAAAGGTACTTCTAGTAAAAGCACAAAACTTATTCATGGAGGTGTAAGATACTTGCAACAAGGGAATATTAGTTTAGTGATGGAGTCATTAAAAGAAAGAGCTATCTTAAAAAAGAATGCGCCGCACATTGTACATGATTTAGAGTTTATTGTACCAAATTACGATTGGTGGGAAGGCCCTTTCTACGGGATTGGTCTGAAATTATATGACCTACTGGCGCGTAAAGAAAGCTTTGGAGATTCTATATTTCTATCTAAACAAGAAACGATAAAACATCTACCTACGATAGAGCAAAAGAACCTGCAAGGAGGCGTATTATATCACGATGGACAGTTTGATGATACAAGACTATTAATTAGCATGATGCGTACTGCCGAAAACCATGGAGCCACTTTATTAAATTATACAAAATTCAACAACTTTACGAAGTCCAAAAACAAAATAAACGGTGGAACTATAGAGGACATTGAAACAGGAACTAAAACTAACATAACAGCAAAAGTCATCATAAATGCAACAGGTGTATATGCAGATAACATCAGAAGGAAAGACAATCTCAAAAGCACCAACATAATGAAGGGAAGTCAAGGCGTCCATATAGTTCTAGACAAGGAATTTCTGCCCGGAAACAAAGCCATTATGATACCTCATACCAAAGACGGAAGAGTACTATTTGCTGTTCCTTGGCATGAGAAACTATTAATCGGTACAACCGACACCCCCATTAACAAATACCCCTTGGATCCAACTGCTCAAGAAAATGAAATCGAATTTCTATTAAACCATGCGGCTCAATACCTAACCAAAAACCCAACAAAAAAAGATATCAAAAGTATTTTTACAGGTATCAGACCTTTAGCTAGCTCTGGAAACCCCAATAATACTTCAGAGATTTCAAGAGAACATCGAATTGAAGTGAGTGATAGTGGACTAGTGAGTATCATGGGAGGTAAATGGACTACCTATAGAAAGATGGCAAAAGATGTAATCAACACTGCTTCAACTTTAGTTTCGCTGCCAAGAATAAAGTCCCCTACCGCTACATTAAAACTACATGGTTACGATAAAAACGCTACGATTCATAAAGAATTAAGTGTCTACGGAACTGACGCCATAGAAATTAAAAAATTAATTCAAGAAAAGAAATCGTATCAAGACAAAATTCATCCAAAATACGAAATAACCAAAGGCCAAATCGTATTCTCTATTCGATACGAAAAAGCGAAAACCATTGAAGATTTACTAGCCCGAAGAACAAGGCTTCTATTCTTAGACGCACAGGCAAGTATCTCAGTGGCTCCAATCATAGCTCAACTATTAGCGACAGAACTCCACAAGCCAGACGGGTGGGCCCTGGAAGAAGTAAAACGTTTTGAACTTACTGCAAGAACATACTGCATCTAACACCCTAGACACACACAACACAACCACCTGAATTACAGAGCATTATTTTTTTATAAAATTTTACGTTGTATTGATAAAAAAGTGTATTTTTGCAGCTCATTAATAATCAAGGTCGAGAACCTTAAAATTTAAATTATGTCAGTAAAAATTAGACTACAAAGAAACGGTAAGAAAGGAAAACCATTTTACGCAATCGTAGCAGCAGATGCTCGTTCTAAAAGAGATGGTAAATTCTTAGCAAAATTAGGAACTTACAACCCAAACACAAATCCTGCAACTATCGATTTAGATGTTGATGGAGCTGTACAATGGTTACAAAACGGAGCACAACCTACAGATACTGCGAAAGCAATTTTATCTTACAAAGGTGCAATGTTGAAAAATCACTTGGTTGGTGGAGTTCGTAAAGGAGCTATTACTGAAGAGCAAGCTGAAGAAAAATTCAACGCATGGGTTGCTGAAAAAGAAGCAAGAATCCAAGCTAAAAAAGATGGATTATCTGCAGCAGAGGCAGAGGCTAAAGCAAAAGCTTTCGCAGCTGAACAAGCAGTAAACCAAAAAAGAATTGATGACGCTCAGGCTGCTGAAGATGCTTTAAAAGCTGAAGCAGCTGCTGCAGAAGCAGAAGCTGCTGCTCAAGCAACTGAAGAAGCTGCTCCAGAAGCAGATGCAACTGAAGAAAAAGCTGCTGAGTAAATCATTTTAGCGATATGCGTAAAGAAGATTGTTTTTATTTAGGCAGAATCGTTAGAAAACACAGTTTTAAGGGAGAAGTCGTTATCAAACTTGATACGGACGAACCTGAATTGTACCAAGAAATGGAATCAGTTTTTGTCAACCTTGGCAATAACTTGATTCCATTTTTTATTGAATCTTCATTGCTACAAAAAGGGAATCAACTACGCGTTAGATTTGAAACCATAGAAAATGAGGAAGATGCGGATGCTATTTTAAAGGCTGGGATTTACCTACCGCTTACCATGCTGCCGAAACTTACTGGAAAAAAATTCTACTTCCATGAAATAATTGGATTCCAAGTTGAAGATGAAAAGCACGGAGCTATTGGAACAATAACTGGTGTAAATGACACGACTGCTCAACCTTTGTTTGAAGTTGAATTTGGGACTGCACAAATGTTAATCCCTATGCTCGATGAATTTATCATAAAAGTAGATCGAGAAAACGAAATCATGTTTTTAAAAACACCGGAAGGTTTGGTGGACATGTACCTATAAAAACCTACAATTTTATTCCGTTACTGATGAGTAAACCTTTTCAATTCAAAGAATTCACAATTGAACAAGATCAATGTGCCATGAAAATTGGGACAGATGGTGTTTTACTAGGTGCCTGGGCTACGGTTACTGATGAATTTTCAGTACTAGATTTAGGAACAGGAACCGGAATAATAAGTTTGATGTTAGCACAGAGAAGCAACGCTCAGATAATTGAAGCCGTAGAAATAGATGGACCTGCTTTTGAACAAGCCGTTACTAATTTCGAAAACAGTAATTGGTCTGATAGGTTATTCTGTTACCATGCTTCTATACAAGAATATGCTCAAGAAATTGAGGATACTTATGATTTGATAATTTCTAATCCTCCATTTTTCACAGATTCAAATCCATCTGAAAATAGTGAACGAGCAACAGCACGGTATGAAGATGCCATGCCTTTTGAACATTTAACCTATGCTGCATCTAAATTATTAGACGACAATGGTAGATTTGCAGTAATTATACCTTTCAAAGAAGAGGAAAAATTTATTGGACTAGCAAAACAGCAAAGTCTACATTTAAATCGAATCTGTAGAGTTAAAGGAAACGAGAGCAGTCCAATCAAAAGAAGTCTACTAGAGTTTTCTTTAACAAAAAAGACTGTTATTGAAGAAACCCTCACTATAGAAATTGAAAGACATATCTATACCGAAGCTTATAAAAACTTGGTAAAAGATTTTTATTTAAAGATGTAAATTCCTGATACATCCATTTCTCAACGCCGTAGAGAAACACACAAGATTCAAATCTCTAAACTCCTGATTACCCTGCACGGATTACCCGCCGCAAACACATCGTTTGGAATATCTTTGGTAACAACACTTCCTGCTCCAATAACAACTCTATCTCCTATTGTTACACCAGGACAAATGACTGAGCTGCCTCCTAACCAAACATCTTCACCTATTGAAATCGGCTTAGCCGACTCCAAACCTGAAGCTCTTTCTTTATATGCGATAGGATGGGTAGCTGTATAAATTTGAACATTAGGACCTATTAACGTTCTTGCTCCTATTTCTATAGGCATTACATCTAACAACACACAATTGAAATTAAAATAAACTTTTGCTCCCAATTTAATATTGTAGCCATAATCACAAAAAAATGGTGGTTGTATTTCTATCTCCTCTTTTGCCTCGGGCAATAATGCAGCTAATATTTTTTTACGCAATTTCAAATCCTTCTCGCTAGAGTCATTAAATTCTTTTAATAACTCCCTTGCATTAATTCTTTCATAAACCAACTCACTATCCGCCGCATTGTACAATTCACCAAGCAACATTTTTTCTTTTTCAGATTTCATTTTTACAATTATTTATAAATAGTGAATACTTAGATTACTTCAAATAGACCTATTCATCTCCAACAGGCATACCTTCCTTTTTCCAGGCATTCATTCCCCCATCTAAATGATAAACCGACTTATAACCTTTATCCTTTAAAAATTTTACCGCTTTTCTACTTCGATTTCCCGACCTACAATACACATAAAGCTTTTTATCTTTTGGTAAATACATATATTGCTCTTCAAATTCGGGTCCTAGAATATTCAATACTTTTGCCCCTTTAATTTTTCCTGTGATCACTTCTTCCGGCGTTCTTACATCTAACAAAAAGCTATTTCCATTTCTTATTTGAATTGCAAATTCATTTACAGAAAGATCTACCTCTGATTGATCTACTTTTCTTTGACACCCCCCAAAAACAGTCCCTAGAATTATAAGTATTATCGTAAAATTATATTTCATTTCATCTATTTTAGATTCTAAATTTACATATTATTTTCTACCTTAATAAGAACTATTCACTCATTATTCATTCTTTTTTGATTCTAATAATTATAACATATCTTGCCATATATTTAGACAAAAACAGTGATGAGAAAAACCTTATTAATTACGACCGCAGTTCTGGGCACACTAACCATTATACTTGGTGCCTTTGGTGCTCATGCTTTGAAAGAAACTCTGTCTGATGACTCTTTAAAAAGTTTTGAAACTGCTGTACGTTATCAAATGTATCATGTATTAGTATTGTTATTTATAAACACTACTCAGATACTAACTGAGAAGATTAAAACCTACACCAGTTTTGCTTTATTAGCAGGAATATTTTTGTTTTCTGGTTCTATTTATGCAATCACCATAGGAGGTATTCCAGCAAAATCAATTTGGTTTATAACCCCGCTTGGAGGATTGGTTTTGATCGGATCATGGGTCACACTACTTGTTGGATTTATAAAATCTAAAACGGTTTAACTTTATATTTATATTCCACAAACTTGAAATAATTATAAAGTTTATAATCTACTTCTATACCGTAATCTATATTCACATCATAATCAATTTGTTGCTCGTATATATTAGGTGAATATCTTTGCGGATTTCTAGCTCTAATATTCCATTCTGTGACGTAAAATTTATTCTTCGTTCTATAAAACTCGTCAGAATAATACCATCTAGGTTTTGCAATACTATTTAAGTACGTTTGAAAACCTTGATCAATAATAATGATCTCATATTCTAAACTATCATTTGCAATTACAACCACCTCTTCAGAATCAACCTGAGAAGACACTTTCTCTTTTGTAGTTTTACATGAAACCATAAAGACCACAACACAGCAAAAACAGATATACCTCAGAACCATAATTCATTATTTTACAGCATAATTTACAAATTTCATCAGAGCTTAAAAAATTAAATTTATCACAAAGTTCCTATATTTGCTTGGACAGGAATTCAGGTTATGGCAAAAAAAATAAAAGATCCAGGTTTAGGATACATCTCTAACGAAAATGTACAGAGTTTTATTACTCCAGAAGGGGGATCAAATGTTCTTCACCTCAATAGATCCAGAAATTTTGATGACTTATACACCTATCTACTAGGACTGTCTTGGGGAGTATTTCTATTATTAGTGAGTCTTGGATTCATACTATTAAACACTTTTTTTGCCCTCATCTATTTATGGATAGGAATTGAAGAACTCACCATACCATCTGGTTATTGGTGGGAAAATTTTCTCAATGCTTTCAATTTTAGCGCTCAAACAATAACAACCGTAGGCTATGGTGCTATATCTCCTACTGGAATACTTAGCGGCGTAGTATCTTCTTTGGAAGCTTTAGCAGGCTTGATGAGTTTTTCTTTTATTACTGGTTTACTATATGGTAGATTTTCTAAACCAAAACCATCATTAAAATTCAGCAAATCTTTAGTAGTAAGAGATTTTGAAGAGGAAAGAGCACTCATGTTTAGACTCGCTAACAAACGAACCACTATCATGATTGAACCTGAAATCAAAGTTACTTTAACTATTACTGAAAAGGATAAAAAAGGAACGTTCAAAAGATCCTTTTTTCAATTGGAATTAGAACGTGACAAGGTCTCTTATTTACCAACCATGTGGACCATCGTTCACAAAATTGATAAAAACAGTCCTTTACACAAATACAGCAACAAGGAACTTTTAAAACTAAAAGCAAATATTTATATCTTGTTTCAATATCACGAGGAATCATATGCCCAAAAAGTATACAAGATGCACTCATATGCCTTTAACAACTTACTAGTTGACACCAAGTTTACCTCATCAGTAAAATTCAGTAAAGAGGGGCAAATCATTTTAGACCACGACCTGTTAAATCAAACAGAACCTGCAGATTAGTGTATTAAAATTCTCAGAACTATAAATACAAATATCACCACAACACAGGTTATTCCTACTTTGTAGCCTACATTTTTATAATGTAATTTATGACGCTGTATATCTTTTCTATAACTCCATATCATTAAAGCTACAAACGCTACAACAAAAAAACCGGCAAAAGCCAATTGACCACTACTAAACATAATTTTGTATTTTAGGCAAAAATAATCAAAACAATAAGGAAAATTATCTTTTTAACTACAAAAAGAACAATTTCAAAATCATACTTTAAAATGAAAAACAAAATAAAAGCAGTACAAGAATTTCACGAATCTTTTAAGCTTGGAATCAATGAGGCACCGATAGCAAATTTAGGAACAGCAAAAAACAAGTTACGATTCAATCTAATGGCTGAAGAAAATGAAGAATATTTAGAAGCCGCTGAGAACAATGATATTGTTGAAGTTGCAGATGCTTTGGGAGACATGCTTTATATATTATGTGGAACTATTTTAGAACATGGAATGCAACATAAAATTGAAGAAGTTTTTAACGAAATACAGCGAAGCAATATGAGTAAACTTGGTAAGGATGGAAAACCTATTTATCGTGAAGATGGAAAGGTGTTAAAAGGGCCAGACTATTTCAAACCAAATATCGAGGAAATCCTAAACTCTTAGTTTCTCAAAAAAATAACGAACATTCAACAAGGAAAACTCATAAATCAAATAGCTATCCTCACATTTCACTGCCATACATTCAGCATTTTTTGATCGAAATTCACAAGAACAAACAACCGAAAAAAACACTCCCTAAAAATAGTGAGTTTCAAAATATGACATAAATTAGGATTGCTGTAATTACAACAATCAAGTACCTTTGTTGCACCCCTAAGAATGTTTTTAAATGATGTAATTTTACATCTTTTAATCAAAAAAAACATAGTATGAATAATCCTATTTATTTTCAATCCATTGAGAAATGCATTGACTTTGACTGTAAACGAATTGCTAGAATCGTTGGGAAGATTGCTATGAAAAAGAACTTCTTACAGGTACATCTAGTTTTATAATTTTATTGTAAAACTAGATTACACAAAGTCTTTATTAAAAAAGCCTCCTCTATTTTCTTTTCTTTTCATCGAAAATTTACAAATAAGATAAGCCGTAGTGATTAAATTTCTTAATTCACATAATTCAACAGAAATAATTGATTCCTTATACAATTCTTCCGTTTCTTCGTAAATAAAGCTAAGTCTTTTTTCAGCACTTTTTAGTCGTCTATTAGACCTTACTATCCCAACATAATCACTCATTATTTTTTGCACAGCAGAACGACCATGTGTGATTAAAATATTCTCTTTATTTTGGGAGGTATTAGCAGTATCCCAATCAGGCACACTCTCATTTAAATCAATACTTTCTAATCTAGAAATACTTTTCACGTAACTACGCTGAGAGTACACTAGCGCCTCTAACAATGAATTAGAAGCCAATCTGTTTGCTCCATGCAACCCAGTGGAAGTACACTCTCCGCATGCAAATAAATTATCTATAGAAGTCTGACCATGAACATCCACTTTAATACCACCGCAAATATAATGTGCAGCCGTAACAACAGGTATCCATTTCTTTCTAATATCAATACCTAAACTCTTACATTTATCTAGGATATTTGGAAAATGCTTTTTGAATTTTTTATAATTTAAATGGGTGCAATCTAAAAACACATAATCATCTCCACTAGCTTTTAATTCCGTATCAATTGCTCGAGCAACAATATCTCTAGAAGCTAATTCTTCACGATCGTCGTATTTCTTCATAAAAAACTCACCCTTTGCAGTTCTCAATCTAGCTCCAAAACCTCTCACCGCTTCAGAAATTAAAAAAGCCGGTGACTCTTGTGGCAATTGATACAAAGCCGTTGGATGAAATTGAACAAACTCAACATCTTCTATTTCTGCTTTTGCACGATATGCCATTCCTATTCCATCACCCGTAGCAATTAACGGATTTGTAGTAGTAGTGTAGGCCTGTCCACTTCCTCCAGAAGCGATCATAGTCATTTTTGACACTATTGTTTTAACTTCATTGGCCCTTTTATCTAACACATAAGCTCCAAAACAAGTGATCCCAGATTTTTCATTTTGCAAATCAGGCTTTAAATGATGCTCTGTTATAAAATCTATTGCATAATGTTCCTCAAATATTTCAATATTCGAAGTTTTAGAAATCATTACTAACAAGGCACGCTCAATTTCGTAACCAGTAATGTCTTTATGATGTAAAATTCTGTTTTGAGAATGGCCACCTTCTTTACCTAAATCAAAGTCTCCTATATTATTCTCATCAAACTGAACTCCCCAATCAATCAATTCCTGAAGTCTATCCGGACCTTCCTCCACAACCATACGAACCACCTCTTCATCACAAAGTCCGTCACCAGCAATTAATGTATCTTGAATATGTTGCTCAAAAGAATCAATATTTAAATCATGAACCGTAGCGATCCCTCCTTGGGCGTACTTGGTATTTGATTCGCTTTTATCATCTTTAGTAACAATAATGACATTACTATTTTTATGATGATGTGCTACTCTTAATGCGTAGGTTAATCCTGCAATACCAGACCCTATTACAAGGTAATCAGTTTTGATCATTTTTTTTCTTTGAGAGATATTAAGTAGGTATCTATTAAGACAAATCTAACATTCTTTCGATTGGCAGTAATGCTTTTGCTGCCATTTCAGGAGCCACATCAACATCTGGCAATTCATGTTGCATACAGGTATACAATTTTTTCATCGTATTTAATTTCATGTAAGCACACTCACTACAAGCACAGGTATTATCTTCATCTGCAGGAGCTGGGATCAATACTTTATTAGGTACTTGCTTTATCATTTCATGTAATATTCCAGCTTCCGTAGCCACAATAAACTTTTCTTTTTTACTCTCCCTAGCATACTTCAACAAACCTGCAGTAGAACCAATAAAAGAAGCTGTTTTAAGAATATGTGCAGGAGACTCAGGATGCGCAATAATTTCAGCATCTGGGTGTTCTGCATGTAAATCCAATAATTTTTCAATTGAAAATGCTTCATGCACCATACAAGCCCCATCCCACAACAACATATCTCTACCTGTTTGTTTATTTAGGTAATCTCCTAAATTTTTATCTGGTGCGAAAATTATTTTCTGATCTTTAGGAAAAGATTCAATAATTTTAACCGCGTTTCCTGAAGTACAAACAACATCACTCATTGTTTTAATCTCAGCTGAACAGTTGATATAAGTTACCACTTTATGATCTGGATGCGCATCTGTAAATTTTTTAAAATCAGCTGGAGGACAAGAATCAGCTAAAGAACAACCTGCCTTTAAATCAGGAAGTAAAACCTTTTTTGTTGGATTTAAAATTTTTGCAGTTTCGGCCATAAAATGCACCCCTGCAAAAACAATAATATCAGCATCTGTCTTAGCAGCTTCTTGTGCTAATGCTAAACTATCACCAACAAAATCTGCAATATCTTGAATTGCATCTTCTTGATAATAATGTGCTAAAATAACAGCATTTTTCTCCTTCTTTAATCTCTGGATTTCTTTAACATAATCAATCTTTTCTGGAGTTTCAACATCCAAAAAACCTTTAGAAATCATGTTATTTTTAGCTTGTTCTAATGTAGTATTCATAATATTTATATCAAAAAGATAGGCACTTCTATATCCCAAAAAACTTGTGCAATTGAATTACACAAGTTTTATATTCATTTTATCACTGGACTATATTTCTCTAACCTTATATGTCCAACCGAATTTATCTTCGGCTTTTTTCGTTTGTATACTTGTAATTTTTTCTTTGAAAATCGAAGCATAATTATTTTCCGTTTTAGGCAACTCATAATCAGTCCCTCTAAAACTAAATCCTAAAATAGGATTGATTACCGCAGCAGTACCTGCTCCAAACATTTCTTTCAACGTTCCGTTTTTTGCGGCCTCTTCAATTTCATAAACAGAAATTGTTCTTACCTCTACTTCAATTCCTAAATCTTTGGCTAAAGTTAATACACTTTTACGTGTTACACCATCTAAAATTCTATCAGAAGTTGGAGCCGTAATTAACTTATCTCCTACTCTAAAGAAAACATTCATCGTTCCTGCTTCTTCCAAATTTTCATGCGTGCTTGCATCGGTCCAAACTACTTGCTGGTACCCCGCATCATTAGCCAATTTTGTTGGATAAAACTGTCCTGCATAATTTCCGGCACATTTTGCAAACCCTACACCACCACTTGCCGAACGGCTATAAGTATCAGCAAATAATACTCTAACCTCTCCACTGTAATAAGATTGCGCAGGAGAACATAAAATCATAAACTTATATTCTTTTGCAGGATTGGCAGAAACGCCAGACTCTGTTGCAATCACAAATGGGCGGATGTACAAAGAACTTCCTTCTTCTTTTTGAATCCACTCTTTTTCAATATTCAATAAAGTTTCTAAACCATCAAAGAACATTCCTTCTGGAAATTCAGGCATTGCCAATCTCACTGCTGATTTATTTAACCTTTTTTGGTTTTCATCGGGTCTAAACATCCAAATTTGATTTTTCTCATCTTTGTATGCTTTCATCCCTTCAAAGATAGCTTGACCATAATGAAAGACTTTTGCAGAAGGATCTAAAGAAATAGGACCATAAGGTCTAATTTTAATAGCTTGCCATTTACCATCTTTGTAATCACACTCTAACATGTGGTCTGTAAAGACGTTTCCAAAAGAAAGATTACTAAAATCTATTTGTGAGATTTTAGATTCTGCTACTTTTTGGATGTCGATTTCTGTTGTTTTGTCTAATATCATGATCTAAATTGTTTGTTATAAACAAGACTACAAAAATAACACTTTTATTGATAATAGGCATATTCTTCTATGAATTATCGCATCAAATTGACACATCATTTTTATGGAAACAAATAAAACATCAAAACTTTAGCAATCCTAAAAGCTTTAGGTATATTTGTTACCTAATTAATAATTCGTTTTGAAAAGAGAAATCATCATAACTTCTGACGGTTCCACAACCATACACATGCCTGAATGGGACGAACAGTACCACTCTAAACATGGTGCTATTCAAGAAGCTTATCATGTTTTTATTAAAAACGGATTAGAAACACATCAGAAAAAAGATTTATCAATTCTAGAAATTGGTTTTGGCACAGGGCTTAATTGCTTCATCACCTTGTTAGAGGCTGCCAAAAAAAACTTAAAAATTGATTATACTGGTGTAGAGGCATACCCAATTCAGGAGGATGAAATTCTTCAATTGAATTATGTTTCAGAATTAGAAGCTAGAAATTTTTCTCATAAATTTGAGGAGATGCATCTATTCGATTGGAATAAAAGACAAAAAATTCACGAAGATTTTTACCTAACAAAAAGACAACAATTCATCAAAGACATTGATGATGTTGAAAAATTTGACTTGATTTATTTTGACGCTTTTGGAGCTCGCGTTCAACCAGAACTTTGGACAGAAGAAATTTTTCAGAAAATGTACAATTCTCTAAACGAAAATGGTGTGTTAGTCACTTATTCTGCTAAAGGAAGTGTACGAAGAGCAATGATTGCTGTTGGATTTACCGTAAGTAGACTTCCAGGACCTCCTGGAAAGAGAGAAATGCTACATGCAATAAAAATCACTAAAAAATAAAAAGCCTTTTCGCTGGAAAAGGCTTTTTTATTATCTCTAAAATGATTCGTGTTATATCATTTTTAAGTTATTTAATTCTTGTTCTGTCAAATGTCTCCAATGACCTCTTTGAATATTTTTCTTGGTCATCCCAGCAAAAATAACTCTATCCAATTTTACAACCTTATACCCTAAAGTATCAAAAATCTTTCTTACAATTCTATTTCTCCCTGAATGGATTTCAATTCCTACCTCTGATTTTGATTGTCCTTCAACATACGCTACATCATCAATAAACACTTTCTTCCCTTCAACCATAAACTCGCCTGTACTTAATTTTTGCAAATCACTTACCGCAAATTTTCTATCTAAAGAAGCGTGATATAATTTTCTCACATTATGCTTTGGATGTGTCAATTTTTTCGCCAACTCACCATCATTCGTAAACAACAATAATCCCGTTGTATTTCTATCCAAACGACCTACAGGATAGATGCGTTCTTTTGTTGCCATATGTACCAATTCCATTACCGTTTTACGACCTCTTTCATCGTCCATAGTGGTAATATAATTCTTAGGTTTATTTAGCAAAACATACCTCTTAGTTTCAGGGTTGATCAAGGTTCCGTCAAAACGAACTTCATCTGTTAATTGTACCTTGTACCCCATTTCAGTAATTACCTTACCGTTTACCATAGCACTACCGGCAGCAATTAAAACATCTGCCTCTCTTCGAGAACAAACACCTGAATTAGAAATATACTTGTTCAATCTAATTCCTCCAACATCATTTTTTACAACTTTTGCAGGTGCCGATTTCTCAAACTTACTTGGACGTTTTTTGAATCCACTAGGTTTTTTATCAAAGCTCCCTTGAGAAGTATTCTTTCTTTTTGGTGCCGAATTATTAGATCGTTGTTGTCGTCCTCTCGACGAGTTTCTTTCTGTACTCATTTTAAAAAATTTATTTTTTGCAAAAATACAGTTAAAAATTGATTTACATCTTGAAAATTTAGGAAAAGAAGAATACCCTATATTTTCTGTAAAACTCTAGATATCAAAACAGAAGTATCTATCAACATCAAACTTAAAACTCCTAACACAATTAAAAATTTAAGTATATTATGTAACATATTGTATTGTTTCATGCTCTCGGCTTTCCATAAAGCTATCGGAAAAAACAAAAAAATCACGAATACTAAATAAAAATAATATTTCATCTCTCCAATCTCTGGATACTTCCATAAAAAGTAAATTGGATTCAAAGACACTAATACGATCACCGAAATTAAGATTTTTGTAAATCTTTCTCCATATTTTACGGGTATGGTTTGATAATCATTCACAAAATCTCCTTTTATTCCTTCCAAATCTTTTATCAACTCTCTTATGGTTATAATAAAAAACAGAAAAGCCGCATGGGTGAAAATTATTTCTGAAATGTTTTTATGATAAACAAATACAACAAAAAAAGGCAACATAGCAAGCACCGCAGAGGACAACAAACCAGCAAGAGGATATTTTTTTAACTTATGCGAATAAAACCAAATTAAAAAAATATAAACAGCAAAGAAAACTGCTGCTCTCCAAGAGACTATAAATCCCAACATAAAACCGGTAGCATTAAGCACAAAGTAAGTTCTAAGCTTTGTTTTTTGACTTACAAAATTATCTATTTTAGACTTAATGGGTTTGTTGATTTTATCAACCTCAGAGTCGTAAAAACTATTTATTATATAGCCGGCAGCAATTACCAAACTAGTGGCAAATACTGTAATAAATAAATGCGGATCAAAAAGAATCGTTTTTAATGGTTTCTCTGGTGAAAAAATAAAAATAGACGCCAAGTATTGCGCCACCACAACCACCAAAATATTATACCCTCTCATGACAGAAAGCATACCAATGATACCGTAAAAAACTGGACGTTTTAATTTTTTGTTCTGCTCAGCAATTTCTAATAGATCCATTTTAAAATCTATAAACTAACTCTAAATTATAGGCGCTAAGTTGTTTTTTTACTTTTTCATAATCTTTGGCAAAACCTAAAATATATCCACCTCCACCTGAACCACAAAGTTTCAAGTAATAATCATTTGAATCAATTCCCTGTTTCCATAATTTATGAAATGCTGATGGAATCATAGGTTTAAAGTTATCAAGAACAACTTTTGATAAACTTTTCATATTAGAAAACAAAGACTTTACGTCTCCTTGTAAGAAATCTTCAATACAAGAATCTGTATGCGCAGCAAACTCTTCACTAAACATTTTCCTAAAGCCTTCACTTTTCATTTTGTTCATGAAAATATTTACCATCGGCTCCGTTTCACCAATTATTTTTGAATCTAACAAAAATACGGCCGCCTTTCCATCCTTTTGATATGGAATACCGGTAGGTTCAACATTCGTATTTGATTTGATTAAAATAGGCAAACTCAAATAGCTATTTAAAGGATCTAAACCAGAACTTTTTCCATGAAAAAACGATTCCATTAATGAAAAAATCTGCTTTAATTTCAGCAATTTATCCTTTGTAAGATTTTCAAGAACTGTAATTTTATCTAATGCATATTTATCATAAATAGAAGCAACTAAAGCCCCTGAACTCCCCACTCCATATCCTTGAGGGATACTAGAATCAAAATACATACCATTAGAAACGTCTTTTTTCAAACTTTCTAAATCAAACTGAACTAAATCAGAATCTAATGCCGATAAATAGGTATATAACTTTTGTAAATTCGCATTTGACTTTTGTGCCTCTTGAGTGTTTTCTTCTGAAATTTTTAAAGCACCTTGGTAGTGGTTATAAGGGATTGCCAAACCTTTGGAATCTTTTATAATTCCATACTCTCCAAACAATAAAATTTTGGCATAAAATAAAGGTCCTTTCATACAAGTTAAAATTTAGTCATAGCATTGCAAAGATAAGCAAAAATAAACAGTTTATTTTAGGTGTAAATATTCCTTTTCACAAAAATCTGTAGCAAATCACCTTACTATACCACTGACGTACAGTCCTTACTCTTGTGAAGTTCCATTATAATAGTACACTTTCCATACCCCAACACGCACCCCATTATGATACTGCCCTTGCTCCTTTAATTTACGATTTGGATAATACACTTTCCACTCGCCATTACGTTCATTATTGGTATAGGCACCAGATTCTTTTAAAACACCATCCTCGTAATACACTTTACTAGGCCCGGTAAGTACTCCAAAATTATAGGTTTTTACACTTTTTAATCTACCTGAGTTATAATATATTTTATGAGAACCATAAGGAGAACCATTTCTATACAAAATTCGTTCACTTATATAAACTCCTTCATTATAATAGACCACTTCACCTTCAAACTTATCTGATGTTTCTAGTAAAGAAATTCCTTTTTTTAACTTTAATCCGTCCTTTGTATAATCAACAAAGTGATAGGAATCTTTAAACCTCACCTCTTTATGCTCTGACAACCTGTAATAGGTTGCAGAATCTTTTAATTGAACGTTCCAATCAGTATCAAACCAAATAGTATCTTTCTGCGAATACATAAAATTTGTTGCCAAAAACAACAAACAAACCAACCCCTTAAGTTTCATATTTTCTACATTTCTATTGCACCAGACCCAACCTCATCGTGGATATAATGACCGTTTTGACAAAAACCAGCAAGTTCATTTGCTATAAATTCTTGTACTGTTTCTTTTTCTGAAATGGGGTATAATAAATGTACATTGGCACCTGCATCCAAAGTAAAACAAATATTAGAATTATTTTGTTTTCTATAATTCCATATTCTCTCAATGATTTCCAAAGTTTTTGGTTTCATTAATATAAAGTAGGGATGACTCGTCATCATCATCGCATGTAGCGTGAGTGCCTCACTTTCTACCAATGCAATAAACTCTGATACAGCCCCTGTTTCTAAAATAGTTTTCATTTTAGAAATATTACCATAAGCCTGTTCAAACCTATTTTTTGCAAAAGGATGGCCGTGCATTAAATCATGCCCAACTGTGCTGCTTACTTGTTTTTCTCCCTTATCTACAAGCAACACCGTGTCTTGATAATGTTCAAACACAGGAGCAACTTTGCCAGAAAAAGGAACACCAAATAAATCTGAACTACCTTTTATTTCAGAATGCTCTCCCCAAACTACCAGTTCTCCTTTGATACTTCTACAAGCACTACCAGAACCTAAGCGTGCTAAAAAAGAAGCTTTTTTATAGAAATAGTCTTCAGAAATATCTGGATTTAATTGTTTTTCCAACTGCATCAAACACATCGAAATAGCAGACATACCACTTGCTGATGAAGCAATACCACTACTGTGTGGAAAAGAATTCTCAGAACTGATTACAAAATGATACTCTTTTATAAAAGGAACATAGATTGCAATACGCTCGAAAAACTTCTGAATTTTTGGTTGAAAAGATGGTTTCTCTTCCCCTTCAAAAATAATTTTAAAACTAAATACATCCTCTTTCTTTTCTTTTTTTTCAAAAGTCAAAGAGGTAATTGTATGACAGTTATTCAAAGTAAAACTTATAGATGGATTTTCTGGCAATTGAGGATCTCTTTTCCCCCAATATTTCACCAAGGCAATATTACTGGGTGTTTTCCATGTAGTAATACCGCTCTTTACCTTATTTTGGCTAGAATTCGCAATAAAATCGTTTGTAGTCAAATCTTAAAATTTTTCAGCAAAGATACTTGTTTTACTTAAATAGACTCCAATCTATGCAACACATCTTTTTTGTACGATCTACTTATGGGAATTGCCTTTTTAGACACCTCAACAAACTCACTAGTAAAAGACTCTATCTTAGGTACGGAGACCAAATAGGATCGATGACACCGCATAAATATTTCATATGGCAACCTTGCCTCAACACTTGAAATTGTTTCTCTGGTTACAACTGTTTTTTCTAACAAAACAATCTTTATATAATCACTCAGACTCTCGATATAACAAATTTCAGAAAAATTTATTTTTATCATCTTGCGATCTGATTTCACAAAGAAAAAATTTGTCTTTTCTATTACTTTACGTTCAGGCTCAACAGAAACCAATTCCTTAAACTCTCCAAGATATTTATAAACCGCTTGTTGCAAACGTTCATAAGAAATTGGTTTCAATAAATAATCCAAAGCTTGTAAATCAAAACCATCAACCGCATACTCTCTATGAGCTGTAGTGAAAATTATCTTTATCTTTTTATCTATAGATTTTGCAAAAGACAAACCAGAAATTCCTGGCATATGAACATCTAAAAAAATCAAATCAACTTTATTAGAAGCAATACAATTAAATGCTTCAATCGCATTTTTACAACTTCCCACAATCTCTAAAGCTTCAATTTTAGATAAAAAGTCTTCTAAAATTTTTCTAGCTATCGGCTCATCATCAACAATCAAACATTTTACTTTTTCCATCTTATTCAAAATTATTCAAATGTTCAATTCTTAAAAACACATAAAACCAATTTTCATCCACCTTTATTTCCAACCGATGCCGATCCGGATACAAAAGAGCTAACCTTTTTTTTAAATTTTCTAATCCAATCCCTCCCGTATTTCCTCCCCCTTCATCTTCTGAAAGAAAAGAATTCTTTATCACAAACTCAAAACCATCTTCACTCAATACTAAATCCATAAATACTTGCAACCTTCCGTCTATCAAAGCTCCATGTTTAAAAGCATTCTCTACAAATGGAATCAACAACATAGGAGCCACCTCAACAACTTTTGATATGGGTTTATAACAAAAAGACACATTCAAAGAATCCCGAAATCTAATCTCTTCTAAACTAATATATTCCTTTATATGCTCAACTTCCTCTATCAAAGTAACTTTTGGCTTTGTTACTTGATACAATATATAATCTAATAAATTTGATAATTTTAAAATAAGCTCTGGGGTTTCTTGTGCATTTCTTAAAGCAAAACCATAAATAGTATTTAAGGTATTGAATAAAAAATGGGGATGAATTTGCTTCTTTAAATACAGCAACTCTTGCTCCTTTACCTGCAACTGAGTTTCTAATATTTTCTGCTGTAAATCTTTAAACTTTTCGTTTGCTTCGTAATTCATTTTCAACAGATGGAATGCGGCCACCACAATCACAACCAAATAAACACTTAGCAGTATATAAGACAAGCTCCAACCTAGAGGCGGTATTTCCATTACCTGTAGATCTGTTAAAAACACATAGCCACCCAGCATCACAAACACAATAGCATACGCAACTAAAACCACTGAATAAATAGCATAAAGGATAAATTTCCCATATCTTTTTGGCACCAAATATTTCGGAATCAGATGATAATTCACAAAATAAGTTGCCCCCATTGTAATAGGAATTAATGCCAATGAAAACAAAAGAATATAAGAGATATTCCCTGACTTGAAACTATAAAAATAGACATAAAAAAGCCAAACTAACACCCAAAAAAAAGCATGTCTTAGAGTATTATTAAGCTTTAAAAAAATAGGTCTTAAATTCATAACAACAAGAAAAGGTATTTTATTTAAATTACATAATATTTGAGATAGATGACGTATTTGGAAGGTGATTTAACTAAACAGACAAGAAAAACGCAAATAACCATGAAATTCTGCAGTATCCGTTGGGATCTCTTAGATTCGTCGCAAAATAAAATCAATAGCCTTTATCCTAAATACTTTTACGGTGTATAACATTAAAAATATAATTATGAAATTTTTAAACGACGGAGGACCACTTTTTATGTACTCTTTATTAATGCTCTTAGCAATCATTGCTTTTTTATTGATCAGAGTTTTTACCTCAAAAAACACATCAAACAAACTTCCTAAACTAATCAATTCCATTGGTTTGTTTGCTCTTACTTTTGGGATACTCGGACAAATTATTGGATTACTAAGTGCCTTCAGCTACATGCAACAAACATCCGTATCTCAGGAGGTTCTTGCAGGCGGATTAAAAATTAGTTTTTATCCTACTGTTTTTGGGGTTTTTATTTATCTAATTTCTAAACTTGGCACTATTGTAATTACTTGGCTTCAAAAGGACACCCCTAATAAAAAATAACATCTATTTATTTAGATCTCAATTTATAAGTACCTTTTTAGTTATTTTTGTTTACATCAATTACTAAGAAGGTATTTATTTTGGATAGAAAACTAAAACTTATTTGGGATTTTAAAGGTCCTGCCGGGCTGGGCACTGCAAAACACCATTGCATACATTTAAAAGAATTTGCAGAAATTGAAAAATTAAATTTTTACGAAATTGATTTTCAGGAAATTTCTGACATGCATGCCACTGCTTACATCATTGTTGATGAAATTGACATGAAAACCTACCGAGACGCTTTAAAACCTCACCGTGGTCAAGTAGCTCAATAAAACAATTTTTCACCGCTATGAAAATTTTAAAACTCCTAGTTCTTTTTAGCTTTCTCTGTTTTTATCTTAAATCAAACGCACAAACTCTTGGAAAGCATGCTGCTGATATTGATTGGAAATCTATTGAAACAGAAAATGTAAAAGTTATATTTCCTGAAGGTACAAACCTACAAGCACAAAGAATTGCGGATGTTATAGAATATATACATCAAAATAAAACAATTTCAGTTGGAGGCAAATCCAAAAAAATTGACATTGTACTTCAAAACCAACAAACTATATCCAATGGATTTGTAACTCTATCCCCTTATAGATCAGAGTTTTTCGCCATAAGTCCACAAGACCAATCTTCTCTTGGAACACCAGATTGGTTAGATTTATTATCGATGCATGAATACAGACATGCACTGCAATATGCTAACTCAAATCGTGGGGTGACAAAATTTTTTCACATTGTTGCGGGTCAAAACGGATGGGCATTTAGTCAAGGCTTAAGTATTCCATCTTGGTATCTTGAGGGAGATGCCGTACTTATCGAATCCCTACTTTCAGAAAATGGTCGTGGGAGAAATCCATACTTCTTTAAAGAGCAACGGGCATTATTTCTAGAGGACAAAATTTATTCTTACCACAAAGCACAAAATGGTTCTTATAAAGATATTGTCCCTAATATTTATCCATTGGGATATATGATTAACAACCATATTAGAAATAATTATGAGATAGAAACGGGTAGCAAAATCTTAGCTGACGCGGGAAGATATAAATTCGGGCTATATCCATTTTCTAGTGCAATGAAAAAACACACAGGTTTTTCTACCACTAAAATGTATAAAAAAAGTGCCTTAGCACTGCAAGAAAAATGGAAAAGTGAAAATTCCAGTCTTGAAAAGTCAGAAAATATTTTAGTTGCTACAAAAAACTCAAATACTGTTACTCACTATACTTTTCCGCAATATTTAAATAATGGAAATATTGTTGCATTAAAAAGAAGCTTCAAAGAAACCCCTTATTTAGTAGAGCTAAATAAGGGTAAAGAGAAAAAACTAACAACGATTGGTATTGCGGCTCAAGAATATCTTTCTATCAACAACAACTATATTACTTGGACAGAGCATCAAAAAGACCTCAGACATGCCAATAAGAATTATAGTGATATCATCACATACAACTACAATTCAAACCAAAAGAAACATTTAACCAAAAACAAACGTTATTTCTCTCCTCACTACGCTTCCGACGGTTCAAAAATAACTGCCGTTCAATACCAAGAAAACATAAAATATACGATCGATATTATTGACGCTTCAAACGGGAATCTATTAGAAACATTACCGAATCCTAACAATGATTTTTTAAGTACTCCTAAATGGTCAAAAGACAATACGTCCATTATTTACCTAGCAAAACGAAATTCAAAACTCGCTTTTTTCAAATACAATATTGCTCAAAAAAAGAACATCCAAATTTCTAATTGGACTACTGCGACTATAGGACAATACACACTTTCAACAGACAAATTATATTTTACTGCATCTTATAGTGGAATTGATAACATTTATAGCTTAGACTTGAACGGCAAAAGAAACCTAGAACAAATTTCTTCTGTAAAAGTTGGAGCCTACTTCCCAGATATCTCAAATGACAACAAAAAAATTGTATACGCTGAATTCACTACGAAAGGATATCAACTGAAAGAACAAAATTTACAAACTGAATTTGAATCCTTTAAAATCCCTAATTTAGAAAATTCAAATTTTTACGATTTAAAAACTACAAATATAGAGCATGCCATTCTAGATTCTATTCCAAAAGAAACCTATGATCCTAAAGATTATAAAGGATTTTTTAAAGGAACAAAACTACACAGTTGGGGAATCACAACTTCTACCACTTCTACCAATACTTGGGGAGCAAACGTACAGTTTCAAAATATTCTGAATGATTTTAGAGGAAACATTGCCCTTTTACACAATATCAATGAAGGAACTAATAGTTTGCGTGCTGATGTTGGGTACGGAAAAGGACTTTTTAGTTGGAATATAAAAACGGCTACCCTTAAAAGAAATTCTACTTATGGTGCATTTGAGTTGCCATTTAACACTCAATTTGATGAATTATTATATGGTGGTGGTTTTTCAATCCCAATTTCTAGATTCAAAGGAAACTATTCACAGTCTTTTGCATTTGCAACTAACTACATACAACATGACACTTACAATTATGACATTTCTAATACTATTGGTTTAAATTTTGGAGCTATAGAATCAAGTATTACACTTTCTAATATTCGAAGAACGGCTTTGCAAAATGTTGCCCCTCGATGGGGACAATACCTAACCTTCAATTACAATAAAAGCATAACAGATGTAACAGCAGAAAAACTATCATTTAATAGTTTGATTTTCTTTCCTGGATTAGCAAAAAACCATAGTTTGAACTTTGTTTTTAACGGACAAAAAGAACTTATTGAAAACCAATACAGGTACTCTGACACTTTTAGATATGCAAGAGGTTATACAGCCATAATAAATGAACAAGTAATAAAAATTTCTGCAAACTATGAATTACCTGTAATTTACCCCGATTTTGGTATTTGGGGATTAACGTATTTCAAAAGAATTAGATTCAATGCTTTTATTGATGCAAGCAGTATAAATACTAAAACTTATACTACAGAAGGCTCAAACGAGGATCCAACCGTTATAGTAACACCAACTACAATAAACCAAAATTCTTATGGAGCAGAGCTGATCTTTGACAATATTTATTTCAATATTGCACCGGTTGCTCTAGGACTGAGACAAAGTTTTTTGATGAACAACAATTTCAGCAACCCTAGTAAAACAAGTGCTTTCGAAGTTTTTATACAAATCGGGTTTTAGTTTTCATCCAAAACATTTCCAATAATAAACCCACCTGTCCAAGCATTTTGAAAATTAAATCCACCCGTTACGGCATCTATATTTAAAACTTCCCCTGCAAAAAACAAGTTCTTATGTAACTTACTCTCAAACCTTTTAAAATTTATTTCTTTTAGAGCAATTCCTCCTGCTGTTACAAATTCATCTTTAAAAGTACTTTTCCCGCTAGCTTTGAAAACTGCTTTTGATAACTGACCTGCAATTTCCTCCAAGTTTTTATTACTCAAATCTGCCCACTTACTCGTTGCATCTACCCCAACGATAGTAACCAAGCGCTCCCAAAGCCTTTTAGATATTGGTTCAAAAGGAGATCTTAAACCGATTTGTTTTTTCGTATTTGCTTTTTTAATTTTATGAAGTTCTTGAATCACCTGACCTAAGGGTTTAGACAACCAATTCACCTCCACTTGATACTCATAATTTTTTTCTGCTAATTTCCTTGCACCAAAAGCTGATAATTTTAACACGGCAGGACCACTTAACCCCCAATGTGTTATCAACAATGGCCCATTGGACTCCAATTTTGTATCCACTATTTTAACCGTTGCATGAGGAACCGATACCCCAAGTAAATCGGTTAATCTTGGATCTTTAATATTAAAAGTAAACAAAGAAGGAACAGGATCTATAACTTTATGCCCTAAACTAGAAACCAACTCCCAAACTCGTTTACTACTCCCTGCGGTAATTACCAATTTATCGCATTCAAAAACTCCTTTAGTACTTGAAACCTCCCAAATTTCATTTTCTTTTTTTACGGAATTGACGCCATGATTTTTTAAAACTTCAATGTCATACTTAGCTACCAAACGTTCAAAACAATCGATAATACTTTGAGAAGAGTTCGATTGTGGAAAAACACGATTGTCCTTTTCTATTTTTAACGGCACCCCTCTACTTTCAAACCACTCCATGGTGTCTCCAGTCATAAATTGATGAAAAGGACCTAATAATTCTTTTCTACCCCTTGGGTAAAACTCTGTCAAGTCTTTTGGAACAAAACAAGCATGAGTTACATTGCATCTTCCGCCTCCAGAAATTTTCACTTTTTGAAGCACCTCTTTTCCTTTCTCGAGAATTGTAATGGACAAATTCGGATTCTTTTCTTTTGCTGTAATCGCAGTAAAAAAACCTGCAGCTCCACCTCCTACAATAACAACATCTCTTTTAACATTCATAAGCATCAACTTCTTTATAATTCTATAGAATCATATCTTTATAAGGTACTATTGTTTCAAATCCTTTTTCTTCAAAATACGTTGGTGTCGATTTATCTCCAACCGCCATTACAAAATCACCTCCCCAAGCTCCCAAACTTTTAACTACACCATTAAAGTCAGCAAACAATTGCTCTTGTATTGGAACTACACCTATAAAATTTCCTGTAACAGTTTCATGTTCTTTTAATAAAGCAACAAACTCTTTGTAGTCTGTACACAAAGTTATTTTTTCCGTCAGTTTAGAAATTTCAGCAACAAAATATTTCTTATCTCCCAAGGTGTTTTTATACAATTGAATTCCCTCTTTGCTATCTTGTTTTTGGTTTAAGTACACAAAGTAAATACAATCCAAAAACTCAGGACAGAAAGTAACCTGGTTCACCATTGGGTTTGTTTTTCCAAGCTGATAATGAATTGCAACCTGGTTCTGAGCGCAAGCTATGTCATAACCACTCCCTCCAAAAGATTTCTGTAGTAACTCAAAAGCATCAACTTTAGCCCAATTTGCAATATTATTGATTAAGGTAGAAGAAGTACCCAACCCCCATTCGTTAGGAAAACTTAAAAATGTTTGCACAAAAGCACCATTGCCATCAGACAAAAACAATGGGTTCAATTCTTGCGCCACCATTAAAATCTTTTGTAAAGTAGCCAATGTAGGCTCTTCACTTAATTCAGACAACTTATCCAATTTTATTTCTGCCTGAAACCACAACTGTTTCACACAGTTAAAGCTTTCCCAAATCAATACAGGAACATCAAGAGGACTTACCTCTAAACTTTGTCCAAACTTTGTGGGAACAGCCAAAGCAAGGGCTCCATCTAAAACCGCATACTCCCCACTCAAAAGTAATTTTCCATTACTATAAAACTGTTCCATTATTTTAAGGTATTATAAAATTCATGAACAGCACTATGGGTTACCGGAACTTTTTCAAAATGAGCAACCGTCAATTCTTTTTCTTCATTAGAAGCTCCCAGTTGATTCAATATATTCATTAAATGCATTTTCATATGCCCTTTCTGAATTCCGGTTGTAGTTAAGGCTCTCAATGCAGCAAAGTTTTGAGCCAACCCAGCCACTGCAATAATTTTCATTAACTCCTCTGCTGATGGATTTTGTAACAATTCTAAAGATAATTTTGCCATGGGATGCAATGCTGTTAATCCTCCAACTGTACCCAAGGCCAATGGAATCTCTATCCAAAATTTAAAAATCCCATCTTTCACCTCACACTGTGTTAAACTCTTGTAACGTCCTTCTTTAGCGGCATATGCATGCGCACAAGATTCAATTGCTCTAAAATCGTTACCCGTTGCCAATACAACAGCATCGATACCATTCATAATTCCTTTATTATGTGTCACCGCTCTATGAGGCTCCACATTCGCTATATCAATAGCCGTCTTAAACTTTCTTGCATATTCATTAGGGTCTATTTCCGAAGTACCTTGAATTAACTCCTCTACTTTACATGAAACTTCAGCCCTTACCAAACATTCCGGAACATAATTAGACAAAATACTCATTACTATTTGAATTCCATCTTTTTCAAACCTAGAAGCAATAGCCTCCAAACAAGAATTGATAAAATTAGCCCCCATAGAATCCTTTGTTTCAAAAGTCACATGTAGCTGGTAATAATTCTCCAATTCTTCCGTCTTTGATCGTAATTCTATGTCTACTATTCCACCTCCACGCTTACGCATATTAGCTGTAATCGACTCGGTACTTGCAAACAAATCCGTTTTCACCTCCTTAAAATATGCTTCAATATCAGAAGGAGCTCCGCTAAACATAAAATGAACTTGTCCGATTTTGGTTGTTCCTAATATCGTTGTTTTGAAACCACCTCTTGTACTCCAAAACTTCCCTATCAAAGAAGCTGCTGCTACCACAGAGCTCTCTTCAATAACCATAGGAATCGTGTAATCAACACCATCGATAATAAAATTTGGAGCGACACCAAATGGTAAATAAAAATTAGAAATCGTATTTTCTATAAAATCATCATGTAGTCTTTGCAATTTTTCATCCGTATTCCAATACTTTTTTAACGTCTCTTTTGTAATAGACTGTTTATTAAAAAATGCTTTTACCAGCCAATCAATTTTTTCTTCCTTAGAAAACTTAGAAAATCCTGTAATTCTTCTTACCATATCTGTTAAATTCTCATTTATGACGGCAAAGATACCGATTACGCTAAATATGCAACTACTATATCTTTTGTTAAATTATGTTAATTTATAATTCTTATCTTTGTCCAATAACCAAATACTCACACTTTTAAAATAAATTACATGAAAAAAACAAAATTTTTTGGCTTGTCAGCCATAATTTTAGCAAGTATTTTTACTTCTTGCGATATAAGTTATTTCGATAACGAGATAGAAGATTTCACCTGGGAGGGCGGAGTGAATCTTCCAGTGGGTCATGCAACCTATACTTTGTCAGAGCTTTTTGAAGAATTAGAAGTAGAAGATTTAGATGAAGATCCAAGTGGAAATTTTTCATATTCTTATACAGAAAGTATCAATGGCGGAGATGACAGTGCTTTTGATGTATCAATTGACGATGTTACCATTACTTCATCTGTTGCCACTCCTGTAACAGCTTCAGATATTAGTCCAGCAACATTCCCTTTAATTTTACCTGATCCATTACCAACTGCCTTGACTGGAGGTAAATCGGACAATGATAAAGTGGTTCACCCCCTAGGATTGACCCAAGAATTAACAGGTGCCGCCTTTAACAACGGTACTATGGTAATTACCTTTACCTCTACTTTTGCTGCAGCAAACGCTGAGTTAAAAATGAGTATTCCATCATTCACAAAAAAAACTGATAATAGCGAATATGAAGGTACTGTAACTTTGAACGGTGCTGAAAGCAAAGAACTTACAATTAATTTAAGTGACTACAATGCAAACTTTACACATGATGGAGCTGCCTTTGATGCTACCGTGAATAGTGTTGTATTGAATATGGCCTCAAAATTTACTTTTATTGCTGGTCAAGAATTGACTGCAACAGACAATATTTCGTACAGCGCTGTTTTAACAGGTGCGTCTACTAATGTTGTTTATGGTGATTTCAAACAAGAAGGATTCTCTGTAGACAATAGCACAATCGATTTAGATTTCTTTAGTGACTTCGGTGATGGTATTACATTTGAAGATGCATCAATGACTATCTCTGCAACAAATGACTTTGGTTTTCCTATTGGAATTGATGTTAGTGGTATCGCTGGAGACAAAGGAGTAGGAACTCCCTCTACAGCTTTGACCTATACAAGTACTGATGCAGACGAATTAGCAGCAGGTAGTAATTATATTATTTTTGATGGTGTAGCAGCTTATTCTGATCCGACTACTGCTGTAGTTACCGCTACAACCTTAGACAAGGACAATTCAAATATCAATGCCTTATTGTCATCTGCTCCTACTAGATTCAATTTAAATGTTTCTGGTAAAGCAAATCCAGTTTTAGCCGCAACAAATGCAAACTTCTACGCTACTACAAACAATGGTCTTTCTGTAGATGTTACAGTTGATGTACCGCTAACTGTTAAATTCACGGATGTTACAATTTCTCAAGATGATATAGAACTTGACTTAGGTGATGATATTAATGATTTAAATGAACTTACACTAGACGTAACCACAGTCAACAATATTCCTTTATCTGGAACAATTGATCTTATTTTCAAAGAAAACGGAGCACCCAATGGACTTACTAAATCTATTGATATTTTTGAAGCGGCACCAATTGATGCAACTGGAAAATCTAACGGTTCTACGAACACTACAAATACGATCGAATTTAGCTTCAGCGAAATGGAATTATTAAAACAAGCTACGGAAGTTGGTTTTGACATCACCTTTAATTCAGGTACTGATGCTGTTAAATTGAATGGTGCTGACACAATAAAGGTAATCCTTAAAGCAAATGTTGCTGTAGAGATAACAGGTGATGACGAAGAAGAGAACAACTAAAAAAGAAATAGAAAAGATGAAAAAAAATATTTATTTATACATAGCATTTTTAGTTGTTGCTGCTAACAATATCAATGCACAGGATTATTTTTCGTTCTACAATCTTGGTGATTATGTAGTTCAAACACAAAATGTATCACCCGTATACATCCCTAAGAATTCGTTCACATTTGCTGTCCCAGTAGCCAATTTAGGATTTAACTTAAATTCAGGTTTTAAAGTAAACGAATTACTTGTGCAAAACGAATTGACAAATAATTTGGAGTTTAACCTAGCCAACCTTTATGATGAAGCAGACGATCTAAATGATCTGAATGTTGATGTTACAGTTAACTTGTTCTATATGGCATTCAAAAGAAAAAGAGGTTCATTTACCATCTTTGCCAACTCTAGAGCTACTAACAACTGGAGGTACTCTAAAGATTTCTTAGGAATTGCTGCGAATGGAATCACTGACAGCTTTTCTTTAAACGAGGTCAATGAATACACAGGATATAATGAATTTGGTATTGGTATCACACAAACTTTCTTCAATGACAAACTTGCCGTTGCTGTAAGAGCAAAATACCTAAATGGTTATGTGCATAGTTCCACAGAAGAAGGAGCCACTGCATCTTTAGAAATAGATGAGTTAGGAAACTATATTCTATCTGCTCAAAATGCAACTGTAAACAGTGCAGGTAACAGCCTATTTGATGAAAGCGGAACAGATGATTTCAAAGTTTTTACAGAAAACACAGGTTGGGGATTTGATTTTGGTGCTACCTTTAAAGCTACTAAAAAATTAACTTTTGAGATCGCTGTGAATGACGTTGGATCTATCACTTGGAAAGAGGATATCAAGAATTTTAATATTGAAGATACTAACGGGGAAACTTATTCAGGAATTGATCTTAGAGATGACGCTGGCGGACTTGAAAACAATGCTCTAGATGAATTAGAAAGAATATTCGATACGAACGAAACAGAGGAAGAGTTTGAAACAAAATTAAACATGAAAACTTACCTTTCTGCTCGTTACGCACTGACAGAAAAAAACACGTTTACTTTGGCGGCATTTAACACACATGCTTTTGACGAATTCAAACCAAGCTACTCTTTGGGATATAACAGAACATTAAACAAAACTACTTTTGGTGTTTTAACTAGTATGGGTGGTATTGACAATGAATTCTTATTCGGGGCAAACTTTGCCATGAAATTAGGGCCGTTACAATTGTATGCTGCTACCGATAGTTTAAAAGCATTATTCACAAAACCTGAAGAAGCAACAGGCGCAAATGTTCGCGTTGGTTTAAACTTAGTTTTTGGATACAACAAGCACATAAAAGCCAAAAACACTGGAAACAACGTTCAATAAATTATAAATTACCGATTTAAACAAACAAAAAGAGCTACTTACATAAAGTAGCTCTTTTTTATTTTCAACAAAGAATACTGAGTTCCAAACACTTAAAAAAAACTTTTAAATTTCTCCATTTTTTTCTTGTATAAAACGTAGATGTGTAGTATATTTGCCGCGTCTTAAACGGGTAACAAAAGAAACAAAGTTTAATACAGGCCGATGTAGCTCAGCTGGCTAGAGCAGCTGATTTGTAATCAGCAGGTCGTGGGTTCGAGTCCCTCCATCGGCTCAAAAAAACACTTCAATTTGAAGTGTTTTTTTTTGCACTAAACTTTCCGAAATAAATTTCTTATAAAAGTTTGACCTACTTAAAAGTGAACTCTAATCTATAAGTCAGTAGACAGAATCTGCTACTTCCTAATTTTACATGAAACAAAAAAAAGGAGTAACCTAAACGATTACTCCTTTTTCAACTAAACTTAAACCAATATTTTGAAAAATAATTCTTTAAAACATTCAAAAAGTAATCGCTGGTAACCACTCCGAACTTTCCTTTCATGAACTTGAAATTATCATCAAATTTATACTGCAAAGATACGGCAGTAATACAGTTACAAACATCATCATAATTGCCTAATACATGTGTTATTTTAACCTACAACGTTTTCATTAGAATAATTTACGATAAAATAACATAGAAGAAACATTGGTTTTACTTATTTTTGAGTAAAAAATAGATATGTTAACTAATAAACCCACACTCAAAAAGATAGAACCAGACTTTGGTAGTTCTTTTCTTATGAATCACTATAAAGAGTCGGTTAAAGATAGATTTCAATTCTGGCACTTTCATCCTGAACTAGAATTAGTATACGTTAACAATGGCGGTGGTAAAAGACACATAGGAAATCATATCTCCTATTTCAAAAACAGCCAACTTCTTTTAATAGGTTCAAACTTGCCACATATGGGGTTCACAGATCGTTTAACAATCAATGGTTCTGAGACAACTATTCAAATGAAACCCGACTTTCTAGGAAAAGAATTTCTTAACCTCCCAGAGATGGATGCTATTCATAAATTGTTTGAAAGAGCAAAAATGGGAATGCTATTCCACCCAAGTGTAAAAAAAGAAGTAGGACCAAAAATCACCAACCTCACAAACCTCCAAGGAATCCAAAGACTTTTAACATTTATAGAAATTTTACATGAGCTTGCAATCACTCAAAACTACACCTTATTAAACGCTCAAGACTTTGCAATGGAAGTCTATCAACAAGATAATGATAGGGTTGATCAAATATTTAAGTACATTACTAAGAATTTTAAAAATCACATTGGACTAGAGGACATTGCTAATGAAGTTAACATGACTCCTCCATCATTTTGTAGGTATCTTAAAAAAGTAACGGGAAAAACATTCACAGTACTTGTAAATGAATATCGAATAGTACATGCATCAAAGTTACTTGCAGAAAAACCTACAAGTATTACTGATATATGCTATGAGAGTGGCTTTAATAATTTTTCTCACTTCAACAAAATTTTCAAGAAAAAAACGGGTTGGAGCCCTTCCAACTACAGAAATGAAATGAAAAGAATAATAAGTTGATTCACAATCACCTACCTATAAAAAAGAACAAAACATAATTTCGACTACATTAAAATACAGTCCTGAGCAAAACAACAACCAACTCGATAGGTGTAATTTTCCTAATTTAATTTAAAACAAAACTTTTTACCAAACGCAATTAACTTGCCATCGCGGTTATGCTAGTAGCAAAAGAAAGAGGCATCAAAATCCCCAAAGATATTCCTATCATTGGTTTTAATAATGAACCTGTTGATGAGTTAATTCAACCTTCACTAACTAGTATTGATCAACCTGGATATGAAATTGGGACAAACATCAGCACAACTTCTACTAAATAAAATCAAAAATTACTCCTCTAAAAACAGTCGGAAAATATTAAAATCAAAACTTATCATTCGAAACTCAACTAACAAAAACAAACAAATTTAATTTGTATCTCATCCTAATTTATCGTCAAAATCGACCCATTTTTCACAAGTAAAAAAACTATCTTAATAAGTCTAAAAATGACATTTTCAGTCTCCAAAAAGTCGTCAAAAAGACAAGAAACAATCACTAACCTCTAACAAAACAGCAGGTTAAATTAAAAACAACAAAAAATTGTCTTTTCATGTTTGAAATACTATATTTGCACGTTTATAAAATTTAAGACAATAAATAATGCAAAACAAAGGACTTATAAAACTGTTCGCAATTCTCTTTGGAATAGTTAGTTTATACCAATTATCATTTACTTGGTTAGCGGGAGGTGTTGAAAAGGACGCTAAAGAATATGCAATTGCACATGCCGAAGAAAACGACGGTAGAGCTTTAGCAAAATTTGAAAGAACCTATTTAGATTCTGTTGCTAACGTTGCTGTATTTGATAAATTTGGAGTTTCTTTTAGCTACAATGACATCAAAGACAAAGAAATTAATTTAGGTCTTGATTTAAAAGGAGGAATTAATGCAACCCTACAAGTATCTGTAAAAGACATCTTAATTGGGTTGTCAAACAATTCTAAAAATGAGTCATTTAACAAAGCTTTAAAAGCTGCTTCAGAAGATCAAAAAAACAGTACTGATTCATATTTAGATTTATTCTTTGCTGCATTTGATAATATTGCAACTGGAAACGATAAATTAAATGCTCCAGATATTTTTGGTAACAAATCTTTAAGAGAGAAAATTAACTTCCAAAAATCTGATGAAGAAACTAAAGATGCTATTCGTGAAGAAATTAGTAGTTCTATCAATACTGCCTTTGAAGTATTAAGAAGTAGAATTGATAAATTTGGTGTTACACAACCAAACATTCAAAGAATTGGAAACTCAGGTAGAATCTTAATTGAATTACCTGGAGCCAAAGATATTGAGCGTGTAAAGAAATTATTACAATCTACTGCAGAATTGCAATTTTGGGAAGTATATTCTAACCAAGAAACTGCTCAGTTCTTATACTCTGCAAATTCAAAAATCATTGAATTATTCAAAGAGGAAACTCCAAAAGAAGAAACGACTTCAACGGAGGATTCTTCAAGTGAAATTGACGATTTATTAGGAGAGGTAAAAGACTCTACTGCAACAAAACAAACAAAAGATTTATTTTCAGTTTTATACCCTAGAATTCCTAGAAGTCAAAATGAAATTAGCTCTATTATAGGTACAGCAGCGGTTATTGATACTGCTACTGTAAACAAATACTTAGCCATGAAAGAAATCAGAGAGTTGTTGTCTCCTGAAATGAAACATGTTAAATTCCTATGGGATGCTAAGCCAATCAAGGATACAGAAGTTATCAACTTGTATGCTATTAAATCTAACAGAAAGGACATCGCTCCTATCCAAGGAGATGTAATTATCAATGCTTCTCAAGAGTACGACCAATTAGGAACAAACCCTGAGGTTAGCATGACTATGAACTCAAGAGGTTCTAAACTTTGGGCTAAAATGACTGCAGATAATGTTGGAAATTTTGTTGCTGTAGTATTAGATGATTACGTTTATACAGCTCCTAGAGTGAATACTGCAATTACCGGTGGTAGAACTTCTATCTCAGGAAATTTCACAGTATTAGAAGCGCAAGATTTAGCCAATGTATTGAAAGCCGGAAAACTTCCTGCTGCTGCACATATTATTCAATCTGAAATTGTTGGTCCTTCTTTAGGTCAAGAAGCAATTGACAGTGGTATTCAATCTTTCATTCTTGCTTTGATCTTAGTTTTGGTTTGGATGATTTTCTACTACGGAAAAGCTGGTATTTTTGCAAACGTAGCATTGTTAGTAAACATTTTATTTATTTTCGGAATACTTTCAGCTTTTGGTGCTGTATTAACTTTACCTGGTATCGCTGGTATTGTACTTACAATAGGTATGTCTGTGGATGCAAACGTACTTATCTTTGAGCGTATCAAAGAAGAATTGGCAAGAGGGAAATCTTTGAAAGAAGGAATTAGCGATGGTTTTAGCAACGCTTTATCTTCTATTCTTGATGCAAACATCACTACCTTATTAACGGGATTAATTTTATTCGTATTTGGAACAGGTCCAGTAAAAGGATTTGCTTCTACTTTGATGATTGGTATTGCAACGTCTTTATTTACAGCAATTTTTATTACAAGACTATTTATTGATGCTTATTCTGGAAAAGGTCAAACATTGACTTTCAATACAGGAATGACTAAAAAATGGTTTACAAATATTGATATCGATTTCTTAAAGAAACGTAAAGTGATGTACGCTGTTTCTGGTACAATCATCGTATTAGGTTTAGGTTCATTATTTACAAATGGATTGAACTATGGTGTTGATTTTGTTGGAGGACGTTCTTATGTAGTTCGTTTTGCACAACCAATGAACTCATCTGAAGTTGCTAATAGCTTAAAAGACGTATTTGAAAGTTCACCTGAGGTTAAAACTTATGGTACTAGCAACCAATTAAAAATTACTACCAAATTTAGAATTGATGAAGAAGGTCAACGTGTAGATGAAGAAGTTCAATCTGCTTTATTTGAAGGTGTAAAAGCTTTCTTACCTGACGGAACTACATTAGAAGAATTCAATGGTGGGTTTGATGGACAAAAGGTTGGAATCTTTAATGCTATCAAAGTAGAACCTACAATTGCAGATGATATTAAAGACGCAGCTAAATGGGCTATTTTAGGATCTTTATTAGTCGTTTTCTTATACATCTTATTAAGATTTAAAAAATGGCAATATAGTTTAGGTGCTGTGGCTGCAGTATTCCACGATGTATTGATTGTATTATCTATTTTCTCAATTGCTTACAAAGTAATGCCATTTGATATGGAAATAGGTCAATCATTTATTGCCGCAATACTTACAGTAGTTGGATACTCATTAAATGATACCGTAGTAATTTTTGATAGAATTAGAGAATATTCAAAATTACACGCAGGATGGCAATATCCAGAAGTTGTAAATAAAGCATTGAGCAGTACTTTAGGAAGAACTATCAATACTTCTTTAACTACTTTAATCGTATTATTAGCAATCTTCTTATTTGGAGGAGATTCTATCAAAGGATTTATGTTCGCCTTGATTATCGGGGTATTAGTTGGAACGTATTCTTCATTATTTGTGGCATCACCCATAATGTTTGATACATCTAACAAAAACGAAGGAAAAAAAACTAAATAGTTTATACCGTTTTAAGAATGGTAAACCGTCCCTAATTTTATTGGGGACGGTTTTCTGTTATTTTTAATAGAAGAATAAAGATTCAAAAGATGAAACCAATAAAGATACATGATAAAAACTTCGAGGTTTACATCCAACGTGAAAAGATTCAATTAGCTGTACAGTCTTTAGCCAAACAACTAAAGAAAGACTTGAATGGCGAAAGACCTCTTTTTATAAGTATTTTAAACGGTGCTTTTATTTTCGCTGCTGATTTTATGAGAGCTTTTGAAGATGAATGTGAAATATCATTTATCAAATTAGCCTCTTACGAAAAAACAAAATCTTCCGGCAAAGTAAAACAGCTGCTAGGAATTAATGAAGATCTAACCAACCGTACTATTGTGGTTTTAGAAGACATCATTGATACGGGTACTACCTTACAAGAAATATATAAAATTCTAGGCGAGGAACAGATTAAAGATTTAAAAATCGTTAGTTTATTTTTTAAGCCTGAAGTTTTCAAAAAAGAATTACACATAGATTACGTCGCATTTGAAATCCCTGACAACTTTATTGTGGGTTATGGATTAGATTATGACGGTTTAGGAAGAAACCTTCCAGATATTTACAAATTATCAAAACAATAAAAATGAAAAACATCGTATTATTCGGCCCTCCAGGAGCAGGAAAAGGAACACAAGCAGAAGTATTAAAGGATAAGTACAACTTAGTACATATTTCTACAGGAGATGTATTCCGTTTCAATATCAAAAATGAAACAGAATTAGGACTTTTAGCAAAATCATATATTGACCATGGTAATTTAGTTCCTGATGAAGTAACTATAAATATGTTGAAAGCTGAAGTTGAGAAAAACGAAGCTGCTAATGGTTTTATTTTCGATGGATTTCCTAGAACGGAATCTCAAGCTGCTGAATTGGATACTTTCCTTGCTGAAAAGAATGCAACAATTAATGGAATGATTGCTTTAGAAGTAGAAGAAGATGTACTTGTTGGACGTTTGTTAGAAAGAGGAAAAGTTTCTGGTCGTGCAGATGATCAAGACGAATCTAAAATCAGAAACCGTTTTAACGAATACAATACTAAAACTGCTATTGTAAAAGATTATTACGACAAACAAAATAAATATTATGGAATTAATGGTGTTGGATCTATTGATGATATCACTGGATTAATTTCAAACGTAATTGACAAATTACAATAACCCAAGCATTTATAACGCAAAGGTTTAAACCTTACAATCATGACTGACGGTAATTTTATTGACTATATTAAAATCTACGCATCTTCTGGAGATGGTGGTGGTGGCTCTACACACCTACATAGAGAGAAATTTATTACCAAAGGTGGACCTGACGGTGGTGACGGTGGTCGTGGTGGCCATGTTATTTTAAAAGGAAACAAAGGTATGTGGACGCTACATCATTTGCGTTTTCTAAAGCATACCCGAGCTGACAAAGGTGGACATGGTAGTAAAAGTAGAAGTACCGGTGCCGATGGTGAAGACAAATACCTAGACGTTCCTTTAGGTACCATTGTAAGAGATGTAGAAACACAAGAAATTCTTTTTGAAATTACTGAAGACCAACAAGAAATTATTCTTTGTGAAGGAGGAAAAGGTGGACTAGGTAACTGGAACTTCAAATCTGCTACCAACCAAACTCCAAGATATGCCCAACCGGGTATGCCTGGTGTAGACGGATGGTTTCAAATAGAGCTAAAACTTTTAGCTGATGTAGGTTTAGTTGGTTTCCCTAATGCTGGAAAGTCTACTTTACTAGCAACGGTTACTGCAGCAAAACCAAAAATTGCAGATTATGCCTTTACTACGCTAAAGCCTAATTTAGGAATTGTTGATTATAGAGATCATCAAAGTTTTGTTATGGCTGATATTCCTGGAATCATTGAAGGTGCTTCTGAAGGAAAAGGTTTAGGACATCGTTTTTTAAGACATATAGAACGTAACTCTGCGCTTCTCTTTTTAATTCCAGCCGATTCTGATGATATCAAAGAAGAATATAAAATTCTTTTAAATGAATTGAAAAAACACAATCCTGAACTTTTAGACAAACAACGATTGTTGGCTATTTCTAAATGTGACATGCTAGACGATGAATTAAAAGAGGAGATAAAAAAGGAACTCCCTGAGGGTATTCCTACCTTATTCTTTTCATCTGTTGCTCAAATTGGGATTATGGAATTAAAAGATGCCATTTGGAAACTTTTAAACTAAATAAAATAGGGATGTAATTACATCCCTATTTCATTTTTATTACAATAGGTAATTCAAAAACCGTACATACAGGTATCGATCTTTTTATCGCACCTCTTAATTGTGGTAAAGATTTCACACTCTTATTAATGATTCCTTCCAATTCTGGAATGGCTGTTTTGACTAGCTGCGATGATTCAATAGAAACTAAACTGGTATTTCCTTTTGCATCAAATAATAATTTAACTGTAACTATTTCGTTGGTACATTCAGGCACCCCAAAGGTTTCCTTTAACAAGTCGTTAGCAAAATGATTGTAAAGATTATTTATAAAACAGCGATTCTTTTTATCAGTATCAATTAAATCTTTACATGCGGGAAACTCTGGATATTCATCAACTTTATGATAATCCACAATGGTATCAACCGGGTGTCTAGAAAATATATTTCCTGTAGCACCTTGAAAATAATCACATGAATTCAAAGTAATTATTATAAAAAACACAAAAAGTAATCGCAAAATCATTGTGGTCAATTAGTAAGTGAAAATACAACTTTTTCTTTTATCATAACACATAGAACCAATATCCATTTTTACATTATTTACCCACAAAAGCTTCTGCATATAATTGGTTTTTATTAATTTGCTTTTATGGATATACTACTAACTTTATTCGGTTTCTTATTTATTACCCTAGGAATACTGGGTGCTATTTTACCAGTTATCCCTGGACCTCCAATTGGCTGGTTGGGTTTACTTTGTCTCTATGGAACTGATACAGTTCCAAACAACACCAGTTTTATCTATACCACACTTATCATTGCTATTATAGTTACTGCTTTAGACTATATAATTCCGATTGTAGGAACTAAGAAATTTGGAGGCACCAAAAAAGGCATCTGGGGCTCTACCATTGGTTTAATCGTCGGATTATTTTTTGGACCTGTCGGTATTATTTTAGGGCCATTCATTGGCGCTTTTATTGGCGAACTTATAGAGGATAAAAATGATATCCAAAAGGCTTTGAAAGCAGCAATGGGCTCTTTTATTGGTTTTATTTTATCTACAGGGTTAAAACTAGTGGTTGGTGGGTTTTTCTTCTATTACTTTATGGAAGAGTTTTGGATCTATAAAGCGGAAATATTTAAGTTTTAAGCAAAAAAAAAGCAACCCTAAACGAGGGAAGCTTTCCACTGGTTTCAACAAAAACCATAATGCTTTTTTCTAAAAACATCAAAACAACACATTGCAAATATAACAAAATACACTTGCAAAACAAGAAAAATTAAAATTCATGATTTTTTTTCATTAATGTGACTCGTTCACCACGAAACTTTAGGCTTTATTATTTAAAATTCATTTTTCATTCGGTATCTTTGCAAGCTATTAAATTCATTTTATAAATATACGTACCATGCAATTATCAGAACAAGAAATTGTAAGAAGAGAAAAGCTTGACAAACTAAGAGCTTTAGGCATTAATCCTTATCCTGCAGATTTATTTCCTGTGGACATTTATTCTAAACAGATTAAAGAAAACTACGAGGAAGGAAAAAAAGTTGTTCTTGCTGGACGTTTGATGCGAAAGAAGATTCAAGGAAAAGCATCTTTTGCTGAATTACAGGATGCTGAGGGTCGTATTCAAATATATTTAAATAGGGATGAAATTTGTGAAGGAGAAGATAAAACACTTTACAATGATGTATTTAAGAAATTATTAGATTTAGGTGATTTTATCGGGATTGAAGGTGAATTATTCAAAACGCAAGTTGGAGAAATTTCAATCAAAGTAAAAACTTTTCAATTATTAAGTAAAGCACTAAAGCCTTTGCCACTACCGAAAACGGATAGTGAGGGAAATACTTATGATGAATTCAATGATCCTGAACTACGATACAGACAACGTTATGCTGATTTAGTGGTTAACCCTAACGTAAAGGAAGTTTTTGTAAAAAGAACAAAATTGTTCAATGCAATGCGTTCGTTTTTCAATGATGCAGGTTATTTTGAAGTAGAAACTCCTGTATTACAACCTATAGCAGGTGGAGCTTCAGCACGTCCTTTTGTTACGCATCACAATTCATTAGATATTCCTTTGTACATGAGAATTGCAAATGAACTTTACTTAAAGCGATTAATTGTAGGTGGTTTTGACGGTGTTTACGAATTTTCAAAAAACTTCCGTAATGAAGGAATGGATAGAACTCACAACCCAGAGTTCACTGCAATGGAGATCTATGTTGCCTACAAGGATTACAACTGGATGATGGAATTTACAGAAAACCTTTTAGAGCATTGTGCTTTAGAAGTAAATGGTTCTACTGATGTTGTCTTCGGAGAACATCAAGTAAGTTTTAAAGCTCCTTTTGCAAGGGTAACCATGGCCGACTCTATCAAACATTTTACTGGTTTTGATATCACTGGAAAAAATGAAGACGAATTAAGAGCTGCAGCAATTGAAATGGGTATTGAAGTTGACAATACCATGGGTAAAGGAAAATTAATTGATGAAATGTTCGGCGAGAAATGTGAAGGAAATTACATTCAACCAACTTTCATTACAGATTATCCAAAGGAAATGTCACCTTTATGTAAAGAGCACAGAGACAATCCAGAATTAACAGAGCGATTTGAATTAATGATTTGCGGTAAAGAAGTTGCAAATGCTTATTCAGAATTAAATGACCCAATAGATCAAAGAGAACGTTTTGAAGCACAATTGAAATTAGCTGAAAGAGGTGATGACGAAGCTTCAAACTTTATAGATGAAGACTTCTTGCGTGCTTTAGAGTATGGGATGCCTCCTACTTCTGGTTTAGGAATTGGAATGGACCGTTTGATTATGTATTTAACAAACAACCAATCTATACAAGAAGTTTTATTTTTCCCTCAAATGAGACCGGAGAAAAAAGCTCCAACTGTAGAGTTGAACGATGAAGAAAAGGCGGTATATGCTCTTATAGAAAAAGCTGAGAAAATTGCTTTAGGAGATTTAAAAACACAATCTGGTTTATCTAATAAAAAATGGGATAAAACTATCAAAGGACTTACTAAAAATAATTTAGCAAATGTAAATAAAACCGAAGAAGGTTTATTTGTAGAATTAGTTTAACTCCCATAATAAATTCTAAAAAGCACTGCCCTTACAGCAGTGCTTTTTCTTTTTATAGCAGTTCTAAAACGTAAAAATTATACTTTTTATTACATAAAAATAACAGTGTATTAACACTATTAATTAGGCTCCTACTGAAAAGTAATTCACACAATACGCAATAAATGTAGATATTCAAAACGCATTTTATGCAATTTATTGTCGATTTTAAACCGTTTATAAACAAACAAAGGTTAATGATTACTTAAAATCATCAAAATAAAATGGTCACATAACAAAATATTTATATATTTGTACCAGTTGGTGTTTAACACCAATTTCTTTTTCATAGCAATTTTCCCACTCTACTTGTAGAGTGGGTTTTTTTTTTGATTATTTTTAACATGTGTTATCTCTGTTTGAATAACAGCATCGTATTTTTATCATGCCAAAATAAAGCACATGAAAAACCTCATAAAAATAATTTCTAGTATTGTAGCATTGCTATTCTTAACCTTGCTAATTGCTCCCTTTTTATTCAAAAAACAGATCAATGACACCATAACCAACGAAGTTAACAAGGTTATCAACGCTGATTTTTATATCGGTTCTATTTCATTAAATTTTTTGACAGATTTCCCAAATGCTTCCATCACCCTTGAAGATATTTTGATCACTAATAAAAAACCATTTAAAGGGGATACTTTAATGGCCATTGGAAATATTAATTTAGAAACATCCATCTCAAACTTACTATCTAAAAAACTAAGTGTTGACCACTTTTCAATAGCTGAAAGTTTGATCAATCTTAAAACGAATAAAAGGGGAGTTTCTAATTATGATATTATGAAATCTGATGATGAAAACACATCACCAACAGAAGCTAGCACCTCTAATTCTGAATTATCATTACATATAGAATACTATAGCCTTGAAAATATCAACTTTAATTATATTGATGAATCAAGTCATTTGAATATGGCTATTAAAAATTTCAACCACAAAGGTACAGGTCTATTTTCTTCTCAAAACGTACTCCTTGAGACAAAGTCTTCAATTGAATCTTTCAATTTTAATTCTGACAACATCAACTTAATTAAAAATGCTAAATTTCTTTGGGATGCAAAACTCAACCTTAATTTAGACAATCTGAAAATTGAATTTTTAGAAAACTTAGCCCAGTTAAATGATTTAAAACTCTCTTTTCATGGTTTTTTACAACCCGTTGACGCAGGGATAGAAATGGATCTTGATTTTGACTCCAAGGGTTCACAATTTAAAAGTCTGTTATCGTTAATTCCTTCTGCCTATTCATCAAGTTTTGATGCTATAGAGGCAATTGGTGCGTTAAATTTTAACGGACGTGCTACAGGACTTTATTCTGATAATAGTGTGCCTAAGTTTAATTTGAATTTAACCACTAATAATGCTTCTTTCCATTATCCTGAATTACCTAAATCAATAGAGAACATATATATTGACACTCATATCACTAACAAAACCGGTGAACTTGATGACACCTATATCTCAGTAAACAAATTTGATTTAAAAATTGATAAAGATATTTTTAAAGCCAAATGCCAACTCAGTAATTTGATGAGTAACCCCCATGTAAAAGCGACACTAGATGGAACTTTGAACCTAGGCAATTTAAATCAAGCATATCCCATAGCCCTTGAAGAAAAATTACACGGAATTACTACTTTTCATTTAAAATCTGAATTTACCCAAGAAGCCCTAGATAAAGAACTTTATGAATCTATCAAAAATAGTGGCTATATCTCTCTAGAAGATTTATCAATTGAAACGGAAATGCTACCGCATCCTATTTTAATCAACAAGGCCAGACTGAATTTCACACCAAAAGAATTTATTCTTCAACACTTTGAAGCCACAACGGCCAAAAGCGACTTAAAAGCTAATGGTAGTTTAAAAAACTTAATGGGATTTGTTTTTAACGATAAGAACCTACAAGGAAATTTCTCTATTACTTCAGACACATTTAACGTATTCGACTTTTTAACTGAAACGGATACCACAGGAGAAACAGAAGAAACAACAGCGTCAAAACCTGATAATTTAGAAGCTATCAAAATCCCCGGCAATATAGATATTACAACAAAACTTTTTGCTAAAAATGTTAGTTATGATAACATCAAACTTAGCAACATGAAAGGTGGAATAAAAATTTATGATCAAAAAGCAATATTCACCAATACCACAGCCAAAATGCTAGGAGGCACCATAGCACTGCAAGGAAATGTAGACACCAAACCTACTCCAAGCAAATTTGACTTTTCTATGGCTCTGAAAGAGCTTGATATCGTATCTTCTTTTGCTACTTTAGATTTGTTTGCATCCATTGCTCCATTTGCGAAAGCTTTCAATGGAAAAATGTCGACCTCTATGGATCTAACAGGTACTTTAGATGCTGAGTTTTTTCCTGATATGAATAGCCTTAATGGTGACGGGTTATCAAAATTAGAAGTGAAAGAAATAGATCCGAAAAAATCCAATGCCTTGAGTTTATTAGAAAATAATTTCAGTTTTGTTGACTTGAAAAAATTGGACATGAAAAAAATTCAAACAGCTATTAAATTTGAAAATAGCGCTATTTCTTTCAAACCATTCAAAATTGCATCCTATGATGGAATTCCAATCCAGCTAGAAGGTTCACATAGTTTTTCTAATACAATGGATTATAAAATAACGACAAACATTCCTGTAAAATTTTTAGGTAAGAAAGCTGCTAATTTATTATCCGGTCTTTCAAATGAAGAAGTTGAAAAAATGAATGTCCCGATGAAAATAAAAATGAATGGAGCAGTGAGTAATCCAAACGTTGTTCCCGACTTCACAAGTGCACTTAAGGCTGTATCAGGCAAAGTTATCGAATCTCAAAAAAATAAATTAATCGATAATCTATTAAAGAAAACGACTAAAGAAGGAGACAGTTCCAAAACAAAAGGAAATGATATCGAAAAAGCAGCGAAAAATTTATTAAAAGGGCTTTTCTAGAAACAAAACCTGTTAAATTCTGTTAAAAAAAACATCTGATTAAACTAATGAGAAATGTTTGAGTCTAAAAATTAAACTTTAAAACATTATATCATGAAAAAAAGCATTTTAACACTCGCTATCATTATCGGATTTGTTTACAACTCAACAGCTCAGAAAAAACATAAACAACATCAAAAGCCTGAATTTACAGTAGAGCAGCAAACTACCATTGCTGTAAAAAAATTAACAATCGCTTTAGATTTATCCGAATCACAACAAGAAAAAATGTATCCTTTAATTTTAGTTGCCACAACCAATAAGCAAAATGCAATGGATGAAAGAAAAGCAAATGGCGACCAAAAAACAAATCTATCTAGCGATGAGCTTTATGCCAAAATGATAGAAAAGATGGATCAACAGATTGCATTTCAAACAAGAGTAAAAAAAGTACTTGATAAAGAACAATATGAATCTTGGAAAAAAATTCAAGCACATATGCACAAAGAGCATGCTAGTCAAAAAGGCAGACAAAAAGGAGGTCACAAAGGAAAACCTGCAAACTCATAATAAAAAAAATCCCAGTATTTACTTACTGGGATTTTTTTATTCAAGTTTTAAAACTTGATTTATTGCGATGTCATTTGAGGTAAGCCCATTTAACTTCTTAATTTCCTCAACAGTCATTCTGTACCTTTTCGCTATTCCGTAAAGAGTATCTCCCTTTCTTACACGATATGCTTTCCCATATCTCTTATTAGAATCTTTAATTTTTTTATTCAGCACAAGTTTATCATAATGATCTAAATCATACGTTTCAACAATACGAATTAATTTATCTGGATATTTCTTATCGGTTGCATAACCTGCTTTTTTCAATCCTTTAGCCCATCCTTTATAATCGTCTATTTTAAGATCAAACAAAAAGTCATACCTCGACCTACTTGTCAAAAACAAAGAATGATCTCTGTAAGAACTTTCCACTTTTTTATATTTCCTAAAACACTCTTGCTTTTCGTCATCATCATGCCTTACTGACTCTCCATGCCACCTGTCATGACATTTCACTCCAAAATGATTGTTTGATTTTAAAGCCAAATTACTCACTCCGTTACCCGACTCTAAAATGCCCTGTGCTAAGGTAATACTTGCAGGTATTTTGTGTTTTTTCATCTCCTCCATTGCAACAGGTGCATAATGGCTGATATAAGCAATCGTTCTAGTATCCAAACTAGATTGTCTTTTCTCTAATTTTACAACTTCTTTGTTCACTGCCTTATTATCCGTCTCAACAACTTTTAAAACAGGTTTAGGGCTTGATTTCTGAACTGTAGTTTTTTTGCTCGAACCACAACCAATCATAAAGATGGAACAAGCAATCAATGTTAAAGTATATTTCATATCTATTTTTCAATTAACAAGGGCAACTTTCTTTTTGCCAAGACGTCATTCATACCTTTTATCCCTTGTAAACCACCGGTATGAATGGCCAAAATTTTAGAACCTTGATTAAATTTATCCTTCTTTACCATATCCAAAATTCCATAAAACATTTTACCAGTATAAACCGGATCTAACAGAACGTTAGTGGCCTTGAAAAAATTATTGTTAAAGGTAACTAATTCTTCATTTATTTTAGCATAGCCTCCAAAATGATAATCAGACACTAAACTCCAATTCGATGTACGTACCTGATTATTTTTGATCTCTTTTTCCAAAAAATTTCCTTTCAATGCAGGAAACCCCAAAATTTGCTGATTTTTTTCAGAACCATTGATAATACCTGAAATGGTACCACCGGTTCCAACAGCACAGCAAATAAAATCAAATATTTCAGTAGATTCATCTAGAATTTCTTCACATCCATGGACCGCCAAATCATTGGTTCCGCCTTCAGGTAATATATAAGCATTAGGGTGTTTTTCTTTTAGTTTTTGTAAATAACTATGATTTGCTTTTTCTCTATAATCAGACCTTGAAATAAATTCAAACTCCATCCCATAATCTTCCTTTGAACGTCTAAGAGTTTCATTGGTTAATAATGTTTTATCAATATCTACACCTAATTCCTCTCCTCTAATAACCCCAATTGTTTTAAATCCAAACTCAAAGCCCGCCCCAGCAGTAGCCAATATGTGATTGGAATACGCACCTCCAAAAGTTAACAACTCCGTAAAGCCGTTTTCTTTAGCAAAATTAATATTGTATAATAATTTACGGTATTTATTTCCAGAAATAACAGGATGAATAGCATCCTCCCGTTTTATATAAAGCTGTACTTTTTTAGCTTCTAATTCTGGTAAAATAATCTCTTCTATGTTGCTAGTGACAGGCTGCAATGCAATAATCTTTATGAAGAAAAGCTATTTACTTTTTCATCCAACTCTGCCCAATCCTCCATTAAACCATCCAAAGAGTCTTTTTTAGCTTGATAGTTTTCAAAAAACGCAGGATCCGCAGCTGTCTTTTCATAATCTTCAGCCAACTTAGCATCCATGTCCAAAATTTCCTTTTCAACATCAGAAATAGCTCTTTCGGCTTTACTAAGTTTATTTTTCAATTGCTTTAATTCTTTCTCTTCTTGTCTGCTTAATTTATAATCTTCTTTTTTAGAAACTTTCTTTTCAACAACAACGGTTCTTTTTTCCGCCTCTCGTAAGTTTTCTAATTTATGCTGATCCAGGAAATAGTCAATATCTCCTAAATATTCTTTGATTACTTTATCTTTAAAACCATAAACAGAATCCGTTAAGCCCTGTAAAAAATCTCTATCATGCGATACAATAATTAAAGTACCGGTATATTTTTGCAGCGCTGCTTTCAATACATTTTTAGATTGAATGTCCAAGTGATTGGTTGGCTCATCCATGATTAATACATTGAAAGGTGATAATAGTAATTTACATAGTGCCAATCTATTTCTTTCACCCCCTGATAATACTTTCGCTTTTTTCTCAACTGCGTCCCCACCAAATAAAAATGCTCCAAGCATATCTCTTACTCTTGCCCTATTAGAATCAGTGGCTGCGTTTTGCATAATTTCTAAAACCGTTTCTTCAGGAGGTAGGTGCTCTGATTGATTCTGAGCAAAATAACCAATCTCAACATTATGTCCTAACTTTAAATGACCTTCAAATGGAATGTCTCCAACCATCATTTTTGCCAAAGTAGATTTTCCTTGACCATTCTGACCAACAAAAGCAATCCTACTGTTACGTTCTATCAATAAATTTACATCTTCAAGTACATGTTTATCTCCATAACTTTTAGACATATTTTCCGCTTCCACTACAATTTTACCTGGTTCCTTAGAAACGGCAAATTTTATATTCATGGTTGCGTTATCATCGGCATCAACTTCAATTCTTTCTACCTTGTCCAATTGCTTGATCAGCGACTGAGCCATAGATGCCTTATTTGCTTTAGCTCTAAATTTATCTATTAACTGTTGCTTCGCTTTGATTTCTTTCTCTTGATTCTTTTGCGCTTGCAACTGTTTTTCTTTGATTTCACCTCTTAACAACAAAAATTCAGAATATGATTTTTTATAATCATATATCTGCCCCAAAGAAATTTCAATGGTTCTATTGGTAACATTATCTAAAAACATTTTATCATGCGAAACCAAAACAATCGCACCTGAATACCCCTTTAAAAAGTTTTCTAGCCAAATGATAGATTCAATATCTAAATGGTTCGTAGGTTCATCTAATAGCAAAATATCATTATTTTGGAGTAATAGCTTTGCCAATTCAATACGCATTCTCCACCCACCAGAAAAAGTATCCGTTAGTTTATCAAAATCCTCTCTTTTAAATCCTAACCCTTGTAATATTTTTTCCGTATCTCCTTTATAATTGTATCCTCCTAATAACTCATAGCGCTCAGTTAAATCAGTAAGATCATGAATCAATTGGCTATACGATTCGCTTTCATAATCCGTTCTTGTTGCCAGCTCGTTGTTAATTTTATCGAGCTTTAACTCTATTTCTTTAATTTCTTCAAAAGCTTGATAGGCCTCTTCCAAGATTGTTCTTCCTTCAACAAAATCAATATCCTGTCTCAAAAACCCCATTTGCACATCTTTTTCAAAAGCCATGGTACCTCCACTACTTTCTATATCTTTAGAAAGAACTTTTAATAAGGTAGATTTTCCAGCTCCATTTTTCCCAATCAAACCAACTCTATCCCCTTTATTAAGTTTGAAAGTGATTTCTGAAAAAAGATCCGTCCCTCCAAAAGAAACGGTTAAATTATGAACGTTAAGCATCTATAAATAAGTGTTTTTAGAATATTAATGGAATTTTGCAAATCTATCACAAATTTTACGATTTAAGAATAGAATTTTTGTTTGTTTCCAAGCTATTTAACAAAGGATTATAGGGCTTACGCTATTTACTTTGTACCTTTACCAAATGTTTATTTCATCATCATAGTGATCTTAATTCCTATGATTTCCTAAGAATAAAATTATGTTTTTAAAAAAAGGCAGCAAGTTATATAGCATTTTAAAATTTAAATGTCCTAAATGTCATGAAGGCGATTTTTTTACAGAGAAAGGTGGCTTTAAATTAAAGGATGTTACTAAAATCCATGACAATTGCCCCAACTGCAACTTAAAGTATATGATGGAACCATCTTTTTTTTATGGAGCAATGTACGTAGCCTATACTTTATCAGTTGGAATTTCTATCCTTACATTTTTGATAACGAACCTAATTTTCAATTTTGAATTATTAGAATCCTTTTTAGCAATAATTCTAATTCTTATAGGTTCTACTCCCTATAGCCTAAGACTTTCAAGAATTATTTGGATCAACATATTTGTTGCCTATAAAGACAAAAAGAAATAATTATTTTTTGATAAATCTATTGATATTCGATTCAGGATCTAATTCTGCTCCCTCAAATAAATGTAAATAAAGTTCCTTAGCAACTTTGGGAGCAATCATAACTCCTCTAGTACCAAGTCCATTTAAAATACATAAGGATTTATAATCAGAATGCACTCCTACTAACGGTCTCCTATCCTTTACAGTAGGTCTAATCCCAGCTGTATGTTCAACCACTTTATAAGGTACATTAATAAAGGTATCTAGTTTTTCTAACAACTCTTTTTCTCCCTCTTTTGTAGCCTTTAAGGTTTTATCTTTCCAGTTAAAAGTTGCTCCTACCTTAAACATACCTTTCCCTAAGGGCAATACAAACACAGCCGCTTTAATTAAAAAGTCTGCCTCTAACTCTGGAGCATGAATGGTCAATAATTCTCCTTTTGCCTCATTCATTGGCAACTCTGAAAAAAATGGATTCTTATGCATTCCGTATCCCTCACTAAAAATAATATAAGAAGCTTGAATGCCATTATACTTTACACCATTTTCCTGCAACTCCAATTGAGCATAATCAAAACTTTCATATCGAATACTTTCTGAGGAGTGTAAATACTGTTTGTAATCTGACAACAACTTTTTAGTATCTATTCTTCCTGTATGAAATAACCTTCCAAAACCATTTTCGGAAATAATTCCTTGATAATCTTTACGAACGATCTCAGTATCCATATAAGGGGCTAACAAGGGTTTATCAGATGCTGAAAACCAATTATTCTGTTCTTCTATAGATTTAAATACACGATAGGTAGAAAACTTATAGTCATAAACTCCACCCAATTTATTTTCTATTTCTGAATAAAAAGGCAAAGCGATATCCAATTGTTCTTGTCCCTGCCAAACAGGAGTGAAACGCTTTAAAATAACAGGGTTATACACCCCACCTGCTACATTTGAAGAAGTTTGAGAATCATCTTCAAAGACAACAAATGATTTACCATTTTCTTCTAATTCTTTAGCAAAAGCCATCCCTGCCAATCCAAATCCAACAATCACACAATCCACTTTCATAAAACTCTAATTAAAAAAAAACTCTTGGATGGAAATTACATACAAGAGCTTTTTATTATTTACAAATTGGTAGAATTAATAATTCCACATATCCAATTCTTTATTTCTAATTTGTTCACGAATACGCTCAGATTCCATAATTTGATACAAAGCATTTCCTTGAATATAATCTGCAATTGCTCTATTACCATATAAGTTTTCTTCTCGCAAAATCACAGAAGTAAATCTTCTTGAATTCAACAAATCATCAAAGGAGATTGGTGACCTATGATTTACATTATTAAAAGCATATGCATTGTGCAACACTTCTCTAGCATCAGGATAAAATATCCAAAATAACGGTAACGTTTCATCATCAACAATATCATCTCTACCCAATAATTGAACATCTGGCGCCAAAGGTGCTATCGCTAAAAGTCGATACTTCAATTCACCATGTCTTTTATCAAAATACCAAATACCTTTTATTTTATAACCGGCAATATCTTCTGATTTTATTGAAACCTCATCTACAAAGTCTGAAATATTAGTTTCTCCTTCATTGATCAACTCATAAGCATAATCTGAAGTATCTACTCTCGTTAATTTTTGATTGATATCTTTCTCCGTAAGTTTAGATTTAAAAAACGAATCGTCATAAACTTCTTTAATTTTTCCCGTTTTAATTCCTTTTAAAAGCGTGTAAAACAAAGATTTCCTGCTACTATTCACATTGGCTGAATCTATAGGGTAGTATAAAGGCATATTCATACGCTCATTTAAATCTATTTCTTCCCATATTATTTTCGACCAAAGAATATCACGTTCATTAACATATCCGTAAGGTATTGGACTATCCTTAGAAGCTTCCTGATACTGCTCTGGCACTTGCCCTATTTCATCTGGCGTTTGTGCATTCAGTACATTAAAATCAGCTTGTGCATTTGCTGATATACTCAACAATGCAACTAAACTAAATAGTACATAACTTTTCAAACTCATCATTCTCATAATTTTAATCCTCTTACAAAAATACTATATATGTATTTTTAAACAATACTTCTATTAAATCTATTAACTAATGATTAGTTAGAGATTACTACACTTAAAGGCAATACACCTTTCAATCGATAAGAAGAATTTCCAATAATTGCAGCTTTCACATCAAAAATACTAACTACATCACCTCTTTTGGCTTTCATCAAAGCTTTTTGAGCTCTTGCATCCAAACGAGTACCATTGACCAATACTGTAGACTGACCCGGGATCTTAATTTTAAAAGAAGAAACTTTCAATTTCAAATCAAAATCAAAATCTATTAACGCCGCATCAATTGTCGCTTTTGCTAAACTTGATTTAGGCATTTTTATTGACCCCCATTGCTTTCTAATAGTAGCTGCCGGCGGCGGAATATCCTTAATTCTAAACTTTACAGGTGGCGACGAAATTTTTTCACCGTCATTTGTAGTTCCAGAAACATTGATGGTAACTTCTTTTCCTTTTCCTGGGAATAAATTATATTTTGTTCCTTTTACCCTTTTTAATCCTGAAGCACTCGCTCTAACATTGTTATCAGAAATACCCGGCATAGAAATGGTAATTGGATTTTGAACCCCTCTATACACCACATTCATTTTATCAGCAGATACTACCGCTCCATTAGGCTTTGGTACTACAAGATAATTAGACTTTACAGAAATTTTAACTGGCTTTCCATCTTGCTGAAAAACAAATTCACCGATGATATCATTTTCACCAACTTTACCTGTTTTAAACTTAACAACAGCAGCCCCTTTCTCGTCTCTCTCTGAATAGTTCTTTCCATTGATTGTTAACCTTTCTGGCTTCAAACTTGCATCATACTTTCCTAAAACCACCGTTCCACTAAATTCCTCACCAGGAAAATAAGCTGGTTTTTCAGATATAACAATTGCCTTATACGTCTTCTCACTAATACTAGCATCTGCAGATAACTGCTTTCCTAATAAAGAATTGTAAATCTCTTTTTCAGAAGTTCTAGCATCCGCCTGAATTACAGAAATATTTGTCAAAGTAGCCACTAATGGGAAACCTTCATATCTATTTCTAATCCACGGTTGTGTTCTTTCACTATCTTTTAAAGGTTGCTCACTAGTATCAAAACGTTTCTTTAAGTGATCTAGTACATCTGGTTTGATATTTTCTCCCAATACAGCAATAATATCCTCCCTATATTGATTGATACTTGCTACAAACAACTCTCCATTTTCTGTAAGTTTAGTCTCACCAGCAAAGAAAAATTCATCTCCTGCTGTTTCAGAATCTAACGATTCATAATCTTTGTGAAGTTCTGGATCAATAGTCGCTAATAAAGAATCTTTTACCGCTCCTAAATAGTTGTAAAAGTCATTCGAAATTCTATTCACTTGAACCGCCTTATCATTTAAGTCACCATATTTTTCTGGTTGCTCAGATGCTTTTGTTCCTAAATCTTCTAAAACTGCTGCAATATCATTTGCTGCGGTTTGATTTGAAGATTCTATTTTTTCATTTAAGTATCCAAAAGATGACAATACTTTTTTACCCATATTCAATGCCAACATCGCAATAAATACAAGGTACATAAGATTGATCATCTTCTGCCTAGCTGATTGTTTTCCTCCTGCCATAATTAATAAGCTTTGTTAATTTTTAAGGTTATTAATTATTTATTCATTGCAGATAACATTCCACCGTATACTGAATTCAAAGAAGACAAGTTATTCGCTAATACTTCCATTTGAGATTCTAATTTTTCAGAATGTTTCAACATAGACTCATTTAAGAATGCTTGACGCTCACTGTTCTCTGACTGAACTTTATACAAACTGTTTAAAGATTCTAGATGTACAGCGGCAACTGCCATCTCCTCATTGTATTTATGTGTATTTGCAACCGTATCTACTGAAGAATTGATACTATCTGCAGCTCCTTTAAAGTTTTTAATACTTTCTGCTAAACTTCCTACTAATTCTGCATCCAAATTAGATTGACGTAACATTTCATCTAATTTATCAGCCATAATACCTTTTGCATTAGGATCCTTCTTTTTAGCAGTACCTCCTACTAATTCAGGATATACTTGGGTCCAATCCAAATCTTCTTCTATCGGTTCAAAAAAGGCAGAATAAGCAAATATAAACGCCTCTGTTAAAAGACCAACTGTTAACATAACTCCACCTGTTAGTGGTCCCATGCTAAAGTGTAATATTTTGAACAAGGCTCCTATCAAAACGACAGATGCTCCAAGTCCGTATACCATGTTTAAAATTTTCTTGCTTTTTACTGATTGTGCCATAATTTAAATTTTTATTAGGGGTTGGTTAATTATTATTATTTGTGTTTTTACTTTTTTGTTTTTTTAGAAATCCCCAAGAAATCTTGAACTGTTCTAAATCCAATATAACTTTTCAATGAATCTGCATATTCATAATCTCTAGTTGAAACTTGTAAGAAATAAGCTATATCTTTCCAAGAACCTCCACGAATAACTTTTCTTTTGTTTTCTTTATCTTCAATATTTGCGTTGATACTTGAACCTGTTCTGTAAGAACCTTGGTTATAAGAAGTACTTGTCCATTCAGCAACATTCCCTGCCATATTATAAAGTCCATACCCGTTTGGTGCATAAGAATATGCTTCTACGGTATACAACGCGCCATCAATTGCATAATTACCACGAACAGGCTTAAAGTTTGCTAAAAAGATCCCTCTATCATCCGTTGTGTACGGTCCACCCCATGGGTATGTTCCGTGGTCAATTCCACCTCTAGCGGCAAACTCCCATTCTGCTTCAGTAGGCAATCTAAAATTAGGAACTCTAATCGGAGTTTTTCTAGATCTCAGATAATCATTTTTCTTTTTCGTCTTCCAGTTACAATAAGCTTTTGCTTGATACCAATTCACCCCTACCACAGGATATTCTTGGTAGGCTGCATGCCAAAAATATTCTTCGTGAATCGGGTCATTGTAGGAATAACTAAAATCTTTTACCCAAACAGTAGTATCAGGGTAAACCGAAACATCTTCGTGAATGATAAAATCCTTTCTAGATCCGGTGGTACTTTTTGCAGCTCCTTCTTTATTAAACCAAGAATAAGTATATTTTAATTTTTTAACATTCAAAATTCTCTCTCCTTCAAAAGAATCTTCTAAAGGTAAATACATGGAATCCATAACCTCTGAATAAGCAGCATCTGGATATTCATTTTTATCCCAAATAATTGGAATTCTCCAGTTCAATGCTCTACCCTCTGTTAAAGAATTCACATCTCCTAAACCTCCATAATTATCAATCATGTATTTCTCATACTGATTGGCATCCGTTGTATCTACTTCTTTAAAGCTGTAACGAAAAATACCATCTTCCCCACCTTCACTATCTGCATCTAATAGATAAGATCGCTCATCTGCCGTAAGTGCCAATTCTGTTCTCACAATAGAATCACGAACCCATTCTACAAACTGACCATATTCACTATTCGTCACTTCAGACTCATCCATATAAAAATGCTGTACCGTAACAGTTCTAGGTGCTGTTCCAATTCCTCCAAAAGGATCTTCATCCTCTCTACCCATTGTAAAAGCTCCTCCAGGAACCAAGACCATACCAAATGGTCTTTCAGAGTAAATTTTCTTACCGGAAGACTTTCCTACAACCTCTCCTCTATCGTTAGAACCACAACTATATATCACTAAAATTAAGGCTATATAAACTGCTATATTTTTCATATTTACTTCTTGTCTTTCGTAATTGAGCGTAAACCTATCATTTTTTTTTATCAAAAGCAATGAATAAAAAGCATAAACCAAGACTTTTTGGCACTTTTCACTATAAGTTAACGCAGAATTATTAATTTATTTTTTTCAACGCTTTGTACCATCTCTCAGGCACTTTTTGCGACGTGGCATCAATATAATCGTCGTGCGTACACGGTATTAACGCATGTCGTTTGTATTTATTGTCATTCATAGAATGAATTTCCAACCACCATCTTCCACTTTTATGACTTTTATAAAAAACCATATTCTCATCCTCATGCGGAACAATATACTTTACATATTTCTCTTTGGTACAATAAGGATAATCCTTAGCTCTAAAACTATAACCTTCTATAAAATACCACATCATTTGCGCTACTAAATGAGCCGTCTGTCCTTGTAAATCTAAACGGTTATTAAATTCATATATACCGAATGAGGTTACTTTGTCGCTGATCCCAGCATATCTAGAAATAGCACATATTTCATCTCCATAAAAACCGTTCGGGGTTGCATTTCCATTTGCTGGCGCTTCACTCATACGTACAGCACCTAGATCAATGCTCACAATATCAGCATCTCGCATTATGGGCTCAACAATCTTTAAATCCTTTGCTTCTCCTAAACGATATGCATCAAAAGACAAACTTTCTAACAAATCTATTTCATCTTGAGAATTAAAAAAAGTTTGATAACCTATATTACTATAGTTAAATAAATTTGCGGGCTCTTCCATCACAATTTTACTTAAAAAAGAATTTGAGTTCAAAGGAGAATCTATAGCTCCAAGATCAAACTTTGAATCTACAGAAACAATATTTACAAGTTGTTCCAATGTATCATAAGCCCTGTAATTTGCATAAGTCAAATCTTGACCACCTCCTAAAATCAATGGAACAATATTCTTTTTTACTAAAAAAGTAACAACCTCTTTCAAAGCAAAATAAGTATCTTGAACTGAAGCTCCTTGGGGAATATTTCCTAAATCAACGATTTTTTGAGACCAGTTGCCAGGATATAATTTATAAAAATACTTTCTTATGGCATCTACTCCATACCCAGTGGTATCATTATTAACAGCTCCTCTACCATCTTGAACACCAATAATGGCAATCGAAACATTTTCAAGTTCCGGCATCCCCTGCTCTTTGTTATGAATTTTAACAAAACGAGACAATGAGGTTTCAGAATACTCTAAAATCTCATCTATAAAAAGTTCTTCAAGGGGTAATAAAAAATCTAAGCTCATTAAAAAAAATTGTACTTGGTACACTTTATCCACCAAGCGTCTCAAAAATATAAAATAAATTCAAAATAAAAAATGCAACTACAGTTACTATTTCTTTTTTGCTGCTGGCTTCTTCTTGGCTACAGTTTTCTTTTTTGCAGTTGCTTTTTTAGCAGGAGCTTTTCTAGTTTTTTTCTTTGGTTTTTTAGCTTCTATAATTGCCTGAACTTCCTCTAACGTCATGTTTTTAGCATCCGTTGTTTTTGGCAGTTCAATTTTTAGTTTCCCTTGGATGATATTGAAACGTCCCCATCTTGCTTTTTCAAGACGAATACCTTCTTCCTCCCAATTATGGATTACTTTTTCAATCTCCTTTCGTTTTTTATCTTCAATCAACTCTACGATATCATCATAACTTAAATTATCATAATCGTATTTCTTATTAACATTGATAAAAATACTATTCCATTTGATAAAAGGACCAAATCTCCCTACCCCTTTCTGTACAGGTAAATTTTCATATTCAGCGATTGGTGCATCTGCTTTTTGTTTTGCCACAATAAGCTCAGTTGCTCTAGCCATATCAACAGACATCGGATCTTCACCTCTATCTAAAGAAACATACATCGTTCCAAATTTAATATAAGGTCCAAATCTTCCATTAGAAACAACAACATCGTCTCCTTCATAAACACCTAAATTTTTAGGCAACAAAAACAACTCCAACGCTTCCTCTAAGGTAATTGTTCCTAAAGTTTGTTCTTTTAATAAAGAAGCAAATAACTTTTCTTCATCCTCTGGATCTCCAATTTGAGCCATGGGACCAAATTTCCCTAAACGCACTAAAATCGTCCTTCCGGTTTCAGGGTGTTTACCTAAAATTCTTTCACCACTTTCTCTCTCAGCATTCTCAGAAACATCTTTTACGGTTGGATGAAAAGTTTGATAAAATTCTTTTATCATAGCCGTCCAATCCTGAGTTCCTTCAGAAATATCATCAAAATCAGCCTCTACTTTCGCAGTAAACCCAAAATCTAAGATGTTTGAAAAATTAGCTACTAAAAAGTCATTTACAATATTTCCAATATCTGTTGGAACTAATTTTCCTTTATCGGAACCAACTTTTTCAGTTAAATTCTTATTTGAAACTTTACCAGCTTTTAAGGTAAATTGTTCATATTCCCTTTCTGTACCTTCAAGCTCGCCTTTTACTATATATCCTCTTCTCTGAACCGTAGAGATTGTAGGCGCATAGGTAGACGGTCTACCAATTCCTAACTCTTCTAATTGTTTTACCAAAGAAGCCTCAGTAAACCTATAAGGTGGACTTGTAAACCTTTGAGTTGCTGTAATGAAATTATAATCTAAAGCCTCTCCTTTTGCTAATTGAGGAAGCATTCCTGCTTGCTCTTCTTCTTCATTATCTGTTCCTTCTAAATATACTTTTAAAAACCCTTCAAATTTGATCATCTCTCCATTCGCAGAAAAGATTTTCTCATTTTTATTATTTTCAATTTTAACATTCGTTCTTTCCAACTGAGCATCACTCATTTGAGAAGCCAACGTTCTTTTCCATATTAAATCATACAAACGATCTTGGTCGTTTTCAACATTCACCGTATGACGTTTCATATCTGTAGGACGAATCGCCTCGTGCGCTTCTTGTGCTCCCTTAGATTTCGTTTTAAAAACCCTTGGATTACTATACTCTGGCCCGTAATAATTTGTAATTTCTTCCTCTGCTTCTTTTCTTGCATCGTCAGATAAATTCAAACTATCCGTTCTCATGTAGGTTATCAAACCGGCTTCATACAAACGTTGAGCAACTTGCATTGTTCTAGCAACTGAATACCCCAATTTCCTTGAAGCCTCTTGCTGCAATGTTGAAGTTGTAAACGGAGGAGCAGGAGATTTTTTTGCTGGTTTCTTTTGTAAATCAGCAATAGAAAAATCTGCATCGGCAGCCGACTTTAAAAATTCTTCTGCACTTTCCCTTGAATCAAAACTTTTTGGTATGGTTGCCTTGAATTTCTTACCATTACTATTTAAAAATTCAGCCACCACTTTGTAATGCGCAGTAGTCTTAAATTCTCTAATACTTCTTTCTCTTTCTACAATTAATCTTACGGCAACTGACTGAACTCTACCAGCAGACAATCCACCTTTTACCTTTCTCCAAAGTACAGGAGATAGCTCATAACCAACCAATCGATCCAAAACGCGTCTTGCTTGTTGAGCATTCACCATATCGTAATTGATATCCCTTGGGTTATCAACAGCTTTTAATATAGCTTTTTTGGTAATCTCATGAAAAACAATACGTTTTGTATTATCAGAATTTAATTTTAGCTGTTCTTGTAAATGCCATGCAATTGCTTCTCCCTCGCGATCCTCATCACTTGCTAGCCAAACCGTATCTGCTTTTTTTGATAAAGTTTTCAACTTTTTAACAACTGCTTTCTTATCATCTGACACAATATAACTTGGAAGAAAATCTCCATCTACATTAATTCCTAATTCACTAGAAGGTAAATCTGCAATATGCCCAAAACTAGATTCTACTTGAAAATCCTTCCCCAGAAACTTCTCTATTGTCTTGGCTTTTGCTGGTGACTCAACTATTACTAAATTCTTTGCCATATATCGTAATTGTATAATTCGTTGTCGTAAAATTGTAAAAATACCCCTTGTTTTCGACCAAAAGCCAAACAGAAATCAATACTCTTACCTCCTGCAAAAGTAGATAGATTTTTTAAATTTCAAATTTATGTTCCATTTAAATTCAAATATTTTTTAATTCTTCACGTATTTTTAACGGTTTATTTCTCTGCCAAAATGTCAGAATTCGTATTTTTGATTGTATCTTTGCAATCCAAATTTTCTAAAGGAATGGAGACTGAAAAAATAATTGATGCGAACAAACAAGGACATCCTTTGTTAACTGAAGCAATAGAAGGAAACAAAAAAAAGCTATACATAGAAAGTTATGGTTGTCAAATGAACCTAAACGATAGTGAGATAGTAGCCTCTATTCTAGCTGAAAACGATTTTAATACTACTCAATATATTGAAGACGCTGATTTGGTGTTGGTCAACACTTGCTCTATTAGAGATAAAGCAGAACAAACTATCAGAAAAAGACTTCAAAAATACAATTCAATCAAAAAAATAAATCCTGATATGAAAGTTGGGGTTTTGGGTTGTATGGCTGAAAGATTAAAATCTAAATTTTTAGACGAAGAAAAAATTGTTGATCTTGTTGTTGGTCCTGATGCGTACAAAGACTTACCTAATCTTTTAGAAGAAGTAAACGAAGGAAGAGATGCTGTAAATGTAGTATTATCTAAAGACGAAACTTATGGAGATGTTTCACCGGTTCGACTTAACTCTAATGGGGTATCAGCTTTTGTTTCTATCACTCGAGGGTGTGACAACATGTGTACCTTTTGCGTTGTTCCCTTTACAAGAGGAAGAGAACGTAGTAGAGATCCCAAAAGTATCATTGAAGAAATCCAGAACTTAAAAGATAAAAACTATAGAGAAATTACTTTATTAGGTCAGAATGTAGACAGCTACCTTTGGTATGGAGGAGGGCTAAAAAAAGACTTAGACAAAGCTTCTGATATTGCAAAAGCAACCGCCGTAGGTTTTGCCAAATTACTAGATTTGGTTGCCACGAACTTCCCAACCTTAAGAATACGCTTTTTCACAAGCAACCCTCAAGACATGGATTTAGAGGTTCTACATATTATTGCAAAACATCCTAATATTTGTAGATACATACACCTACCTATTCAATCTGGAAGTACTTCTGTTTTAAAAAGAATGAACAGACAACATACTAGAGAAGAATACATGGAACTGGTTGATAAAATTAAAGAGATAATACCTGGAGTGGCCATCTCTCAAGATATGATTATCGGATTCTGTGGGGAAACAGAGGAAGAACATCAAGATACGATTAGCATGATGGAATATGTGCAATACGACTATGGTTTTATGTACTCTTACTCAGAAAGACCTGGAACCTTAGCTGCTAAAAAATTTGAAGACGATATTGACGACAAAACGAAAAAACGTCGTTTAAATGAAGTAATTGCAGTACAACGCGCATTGAGTTCCAAAAAAACACAAGAATACGTTGGGCAAACTATAGAGGTTCTTATTGAAGGAACTTCTAAAAAATCTTCAGAACACTGGATGGCTAGAAATACTCAAAATTATGTTGCAGTTTTTCCTAAAAATAATGAAAAAGTTGGGGATTATATCCAAGTAAAAATAGAAGATTGCACTTCTGCCACGCTTATCGGACATTCGGTAGGTGAAGCTCAAGAAATCCCTTTTCAATAAAAAACATAGAAATTAATGGAAGGACTTACTACCATCAAACAACGTTTTGAAATCATTGGAAACGATGACAAATTAAACAGATCACTAGAAAAAGCAATTCGAGTTGCCCCAACAGACATCTCTGTTTTGGTAACAGGTGAAAGTGGTGTTGGTAAAGAAACGATTCCTAAAATCATCCATCAACTTTCGCACAGAAAACACTGCAACTATATTGCTGTAAACTGTGGTGCTATTCCAGAAGGAACCATCGACAGTGAACTTTTCGGACATGAAAAGGGAGCCTTTACTGGTGCTACCTCTACTAGAAAAGGATATTTTGAAGTGGCTGATGGTGGTACTATTTTCTTAGATGAAGTTGGCGAATTGCCATTGACGACTCAAGTTAGACTTCTACGTGTACTAGAAAACGGTGAATTTATAAAAGTTGGTTCTTCTCAAGTTCAAAAAACAGATGTTAGGATTGTTGCAGCAACAAACATGAAAATGCAACAGGCTATTCAAAAAGGAAAGTTTAGAGAAGACCTATACTATAGGTTAAGTACCATTGAATTAAACTTACCTCCTCTAAGAGATCGAGAAAACGACATTCATTTGTTATTTAGAAAATTTGCTTCGGATTTCGCACAAAAATATAGAATGCCTACCATTCGATTGAATGAAGAAGCTGTGAATCTATTAATTAACTATAGATTCCCTGGAAACATAAGACAATTAAGAAATATTGCAGAACAAATATCTGTTGTTGAAGAAAGTAGAAATATCGGCCCTGATAAGCTCATCCAATATCTTCCTAACTACAATAATCTACCTGTAATTATTAATTCAAACGAATCTCAAGAAGGTAAAAGCATTTCTGAAGACAGAGATGTGTTATACAAAGCGTTGTACGAACTTCGTAAGGACTTCAATGAATTAAAAAAACTCACCCTTGATTTAATCAATAACAAAAACATTGGTGAGTTGCCAAATGAAAACTTACAACTTCTAGATCAACTGAACAAAGACAAGGATACATTCAATTCTGATTCTAATATTGAATTAATTCAAATCCAACAGCCTGTGGCTCCTGCAAATAATTATGAATATGCTGAAACCATTGAAGAGGACGAATCTTTATCATTACATGAAAAAGAAATAGAAATGATTAAAAAGTCGTTAGAGAAAAACCAAAATAAAAGAAAACTTGCAGCAAAAGAACTAGGAATTTCTGAACGAACACTTTACAGAAAAATTAAACAATATGATTTATAAGAAAGTTTAGTTGAAACTCTCATTGTTAAATTGTTAATTTGTTTTTTCGTCAATAGCAACATTGTACTCATCATTATCAAGAAAAAAAATGAAAATTAAATCTATTATATTTTGCACGCTTTTATTTCTAAGCATCATTAGCTGTGGTGTTTACTCATTTACCGGAGGAGATACTGGCAATGCAGAGACGCTACAAGTTAATTACTTTCCCAACAACGCACCTTTGGTTGAACCTGGTTTAAGTCAGCGTTTTACTCAAGATTTACAAGATTTATTTTTAAGACAAACAAACCTGAGTTTAGTTAAGTCAGGTGGTGATTTATTTTTCGAAGGTGAAATTACAAATTACCGTGTTACACCGATGACAGCAACTGCAGAACAAACTGCTGCACAAAGTAGACTTACCATTGTGATTAATGTACGTTTCTACAACAAACTAGACGAAAAGAAAGATTTCGAAAAAAGTTTTACTCACTTTAGCGACTTTGATGCAAATGATCAGTTAACAGGATCTGTATTAGAAGGAGCCTTAGATGAAATATTTGAACGAATCACCCAAGATATTTTTAATGCTTCTGTAGCAAACTGGTAATACATAACAAATGGATATTCAAACGTTTTCAACAATTCAAAAAAACGCAACTTCTTTTAGTAAAGAAGAGATTTTGCAGTTGGAAACCCTTGTTCAAAAACACCCCTATTTTCAGGCTGCACAAGCTGTTTTATTAAAAGCATACAAACAAACAAATAATTACAAATACAATAAATCACTTAAAAACAGCGCTGCTGTTACCATTGACAGAAGTGTGCTTTTCGATTATATAAGTAGTTTTCAATTTGACGAGCAACAACACCAAAAAGAACAAACCAAATCAATCGAGAACACACCTGAAGAAATCCCTGAAACAGAAACGGGCGCCAATGCTCCTTTTGAATTTGATCAGAATGAAGCTCATTCTTTCAATCAATGGTTACAACTTACCACCAAAAAACCTATCATAAGGGAACCTAAAAAGAATAGTACTTTACATAAAAACAAAGATTTAATAGATAAATTCATTGACTTAAACCCAACTATCAAACCTATCGCTAAAGACACACAGAGCTCTTCTGTCCCATCAAACACGTATTCCGAAAACGAATTAATGACAGAGACTTTAGCTAGAGTTTACCTAGAACAAAAGAAATATAGCAATGCAATCAAAGCATATAATATTTTAATTTTGAAATATCCAGAAAAAAGTGGTTTCTTTGCAGACCAAATCAAGAAAATAGAACACCTTAAAAATAAATAAGCATGACATATACATTGTTTTTAATCCTTATCCTTGTTGTAGCAGTATTGCTAGTATTAATAATTATGGTTCAAAACCCTAAAGGAGGTGGATTGTCTTCTTCTTTCGGAGGAGCAGGTGGATCTCAATCTATGGGAGGAGTACAAAGTACTAATAACTTTTTAGACAAAAGTACTTGGACATTAGCAATAGCTTTAATGGCAATGATATTACTTTCTAACTTTGCTATTCCTAGAGAAAACACAAACTCAACAGATTCTCAAATTGAAGAAACTCTGAATAACAGAATCACAGAAGATGAAGCTCCTTCTCTACCAGAAGTAGAAGAAACGGAAGAAGCTGCTGAATAAAACATCAACACAAGTTGACACAAAAATGCCAAGGAAAATGACACCTTGGCATTTTTTTTTACATATTGTCAGACTTATACAAATGGCATATTTTTAGATATGTAAAAGGCAAACAAAATATAAACTTATAAACATATATAATAATGAGTAACGTAAACATCAAACCATTAGCGGACAGAGTACTTGTAGAGCCATTAGCAGCAGAGACTAAAACTGCATCAGGATTAATCATTCCAGATTCAGCAAAAGAAAAACCTTCTAAAGGAACTGTAGTTGCAGTTGGGAATGGAACCAAAGACGAAGCAATGACTGTTAAGGTTGGAGATACTGTATTGTACGGTAAATACGCTGGTACCGAACTAAAATTAGAAGGTACAGATTACTTAATTATGAGAGAGAGCGATATATTCGCAATCGTTTAATTTTTCAATTTATTCATCTTTAATAGAGAACATAAAAACACATTAAAATGGCAAAAGAAATCAATTTTAACATTGACGCACGTAACGGTTTAAAACGTGGTGTTGATGCTTTAGCAAATGCAGTAAAAGTAACATTAGGACCAAAAGGTAGAAATGTTGTTATTGAAAAATCATTCGGAGGACCTTCCATCACAAAAGATGGGGTAAGCGTAGCGAAAGAGATCGAATTAGACGACCCAATTGAAAACATGGGAGCTCAAATGGTTAAAGAAGTTGCTTCTAAAACCAATGACCTTGCAGGAGACGGAACAACAACCGCTACTGTTTTAGCACAAGCTATTGTTACTGAAGGTTTAAAAAACGTTGCTGCAGGTGCCAACCCTTTAGATATCAAAAAAGGAATCGATAAATCTGTTGAGGTTTTGGTTGCTGACTTACAAAAGCAATCTGAAGTAGTAGGAAATCAATCTGACAAAATCAAACAAGTAGCTTCTATCTCTGCTAATAATGATGAAACGATTGGTGACTTGATCGCTGAGGCTTTTGGAAAAGTTGGTAAAGAAGGAGTAATTACGGTTGAAGAAGCAAAAGGTAGAGAAACTTATGTGGATATCGTAGAAGGTATGCAATTTGACAGAGGATACTTATCTCCTTACTTTGTAACAAATACAGAAAAAATGTTGGCCGACCTAGAGAACCCATACATTTTATTATTTGACAAGAAAATCTCTTCTTTAAAAGAATTATTACCGATTTTAGAGCCTATCTCTCAATCGGGAAAACCTTTATTGATCATTGCAGAAGATGTTGATGGTGAAGCATTAGCTACTTTAGTTATGAACAAACTACGTGGAGCGCTTAAAATTGCTGCTGTAAAAGCTCCTGGATTCGGAGACAGAAGAAAAGCAATGTTAGAAGATATCGCAATCTTAACCGGAGGTACTGTAATTTCTGAAGAGAGAGGTCTTACTTTAGAAAACACTACCATTGAAATGTTAGGAACTGCCGAAAGAGTTACTATTGATAAAGACAATACAACAGTTGTAAATGGTGCTGGAGAGTCTGACGCAATCAATGTGAGAGTTACTCAAATCAAATCTCAAATTGAGAATACAACATCTGACTATGATAAAGAAAAGTTACAAGAGCGTTTGGCTAAATTAGCTGGAGGTGTTGCTGTATTATATGTTGGTGCTGCAAGTGAAGTTGAAATGAAAGAAAAGAAGGACAGAGTTGATGATGCTTTACATGCAACAAGAGCTGCTGTTGAAGAAGGAATTGTTGCTGGTGGAGGTGTTGCTTTAGCCAGAGCTAAAGCTTCTCTTACAGCAATTGCAATTGAAGACAATACTGACGAGCAAACAGGTGTGAACATTATTAATAGAGCTATTGAAGAACCGCTTAGACAAATTGTTGAAAATGCTGGTGGTGAAGGTTCTGTAGTTATTTCTAAAGTACTAGAAGGAAAAGCTGATTTTGGATACAATGCTAAATCTGGTGAATATGTAGAAATGTTAAAAGCAGGAATTATTGATCCTACAAAAGTAACACGTGTTGCATTAGAGAATGCTGCTTCCGTTGCAGGAATGATTTTGACTACTGCATGTACTATTTCTGAAATCAAATCAGAATCTGCTGGTGCTGATCATGCACACCCTCCAATGGGTGGTGGTATGCCTGGAATGATGTAAAATCATAAAACAATTATAAAAAGTGCTTTTGAAATCTCAAAAGCACTTTTTTTTCGAATTTATTTTACTTCATAAACTACACTTATTCAATATATTAAACCAAACAAAATCACCCAACAGCAATCTCAAATTTAAATCATGGCAAGGTATTTGTATTTTGACGATCAACCGTAATTACTACATTTAAATCAATACCTATTAATGCCAGCTCTTACTTTTCATAAATCAATTTTTCTAACAGTCATTATGCTGTTTATGGTTCAATTTATTCTTGCACAAACAGAACCTATAATTTCCGGAAGAGTGGCAACTCCAGAAAACGACCCCCTAGAATACGCATCCGTTGCTTTGTTAAATCCAAAGGACTCCACAATGATCAACTTTACAACTACCGATATGGAGGGGAAGTTTAAAATATTGGAGGATTCAAGAGACTCCTTACTTATACAAATTCACTCTACTGGATTTATTTCTCACTTTGAAAATATTGTATTCAGAAACGAAGCAATAGATTTAAGCAATATCATTTTGAAAGAAGATGTTGGCTTGTTAGATGAAGTTACTATTTCAGCTGTTGTCCCTATTCAAATAAAAAAAGATACTGTTGCTTTTAACACCTCAGCATTTAAAGTCAACCATGATGACAATATTGAAGACATGCTTGAAAAATTACCAGGTATGGAAATTGATTCTGATGGTAAAATGGTGGCCCAAGGAAATGAAGTTACCAAGATATATGTTGATGGAAAGGAATTTTTTGGAGGAGACCCTTCGGTAGTTATGAAAAATTTATCAGCAGATGTAATAGCAAAAGTAGAAATAATAGACAAAAAAAGTGACGAATCTGAACTTACCGGAGTAAGCGATGGTAACAAACAGGTAATTCTAAACTTCACGTTAAAGAAAGACAAAAAGAATAGAGGTTTTGGAAAAGCAAGTGCTGGAATAGGACTTGACAACCGTTATTTTGCAAGTGGTAACTACAACCAGTTCTCATCAAAAACACAATTTTCTGCCGTAGCCTCCACAAACAACATTAACGTTACAGGTTCTAATATTAAAAACTTTCTTAAAAGTGCTGACGGACTAGGAGACGAATCAGACGGAGAAGAAAGCAACATCAGCAAAAAAAGTTTAAGTGGCTTTTTAAACTCTCAAATTGCTGGACTCCATTTCGGACATGAATTCAAAAAGAAAGAATCCTTAAATGCTGATTACACTTTTAACCAATCGCAAAACGACGGTACTTCCTATACCAACAGGGTATCATCGGTTAATGAAACAAATATCAATTCAAATATTGTGAGTAATTTCGACAACAAAGACAAAAACCACAATCTGAATTTCAACTACAAAAACCAAGCAAACAGTACTTACAGTTATTTCGCAAAAGGAATGTACAATGCCAGTGATCGAATGATAACTTTAAATAAATTTTCTCAAATCTACAATACAGAAAATACTCTAAGAACTACGAATGACAGTAAATTCAACAATGCTCAGAATAGACATAGAGGAAACCTAAAATTGAATTTTTACAAAAAACTCAATGACCAAGGAAAAAATTTTGCTGTAGGTGCCTATGCTACCACCGAAAAACTCAAAAGGTTCAACCAACAAAAAACTGAAACAACCAGAAATCTAGACTCTGAAACTCCATCAGTGATTAAAAGCGAAGTATATAGAGATGAATTGATAGATAATAACTCAATCAATTACAACATCAAATACACAGAACCTTTAGGACACAATCATTATATTAAAATAGAAGCCTTTAATACCTTTAGAAATATTGATGAAGATGTAGTTCAATCAAAAACAACTATTACAAATGACAACCAACAAGATTTATTTGAATACCAATACAACCATAAAGAATATAATTATCAATCTAGATTAGGCTATAGTTATAATATTGAAAAACTGAATATTTATGCAGGTGCGGAATACCAAGACCTCACCAGAGATTTTGGTGAACTAGAAAAGTTATCAATAAATAAAAAAAATAGTTTTATCAACCCAAGAGCTTTCATCCAATACAAACCAAAAGCAGGTAGAAAATATCGTTTGAATTATAAAAAATCTGTGCGAAGTCCTAATATCTACCAAAGCTCAACTGTTGTTAATGATTTGATCCCTAGATTTATTAGAAAAGGAAATCCAAATATCAACGCTGAACAAAGAGATGACTTATCTGCAAGAGTAAATATTCATGACTATAAATCAGCACTTACATTTTATGGATTTGTAAATTTATCTCACACGAAAGATGCTATAATTCCTACTATTGAAATTGATGAAGATTTAAATAGAGTTAGAAGTTTTGAAAACATCGGAACAAAAGATAATATATCCACTTCTTTTAGTTTGAGTAAAAAAATTAACCGTCTCCCTGTTCGCTACACCATAAAAAACAGAAATTCTTTTCAAAAATCAAATTCATTAATCAACTATACTTTAAATGATGTTACCGCAAATAGGTACTCTGGTAGTTTACGATTTGAAAATCACAATAAAAACATCTTTGATTTTAAAATTGGAGCGGAATACTCCATGAATCAAACTAATTTTTCAATCAGACGTGAACTGAACAGAGAATTCTCTACACAACATTATTTTACCAAATTTGATTACGACTTCACAAAACAACTAAACTTCAACACACAATTTGATTATTACTTGTACACATATGATACTGAAACTGCCAATGAAAATTTTGCAACCGATGTAATTCTTCCACTTTGGAACACTGCCATCTCTTATGCATTTACTCCAAAAAAGAACAATGTTGTAAAGTTAATTTTGATCGACATGTTAAATAAAAATGTAGACATTAGAAGAAGAAGTAGCGTCAACTATTACGAAGAGACAACTACAGAAAGCCTTGGAATGTATGCTGTTCTAAGTTACACCTACCGATTAAATAACGGGGCTAGAAAAAAGTATAAAAAAGGAAAAAAATCATAATAACTAAAAAAGGAAATTCTGCTTGAATCTCCTTTTTTCTTATTAATCTCTGTACTGACAGCAAGTATGCAATGAGTCATAGGTATCTGGCTTTGCTTTCAAGGAATCAACATCATGCCCTACATTGAGTATAGATTGTTCTATTTGCTTCTTAGATGTTTTGTATTCGTTGATCACAAGGTTCAATTGCTTAGAATTGACATCCCAATAAGCGTATTTCACCCCAGCAGTTTTTAAACAAGACTTCTCGATTCTGGCTTTGCACATTTCACAATTGCCATTTACAGTCATTACCACTTTCTTTTTCTTACTTTTCTCTTGAACCTCTTGAGATATTGCCCCAGCCGAAACAACAAGAAACAACATTAAAATTATTTTTTTCATGATTTACATTTAATTTAAATTATACCTAATACCTCCATAATACATTCTTCCTAATATAGGAGCATACACCAAAGTTGAATCAAAATAAGCACCAAAAGGATCTTCACTAGCCACAACAGGATTCTTTTGTGTAGTATTCAAAATATTTTCGGCTCCCAAATAAAATTCAAGATTTTTAGATAATACATAAGTCAGTTGAGAATACAACAACTGCGTTTGCTCCGAATATGCATCTAATTGATACATCAATGGGTTTTGACTTGTATCCGGAATACGTTGCTCTCCAAGCCAATTATAAGTTATATCCCATTTCCATTGTTTTTCATGGATCAACTTTGATTGATATCCTATATTAAAAAAATAAGTTTCTCTTGGCTGTAACGCCTTTTGTAAACGCCCTTTCTTATAATCTATTTGTACATCATTTAATTGATATGCAATTCTTGCATCCCAAAAACGATGCAATTGATAATTCAATTCAACTTGAAAAGACTTTGCCTTTGACTGTCCTTTTAAATCATAAAACAGCACCTCACGAGGAGAGTGATCATAATCTACAATTACTTGTTGCGAAAAATCAGTGATAAAATAATCCAACCCTAAAGAGAAGGGCTTTCCAAACACTTTTGTTTTATGCAAATAGCTGATTCCGTAATTCCATGCAACCTCAGGGTTCAATCCATAAGCCCCTCGTTTTGAATTTTCCAAAGAAATAGACCTAGAAGATGCAAACATTTTTTGATTTTCAGAAAAAATGCTTGCAACCCTTTGCCCCTTACCCGCAGCTAATTTAAATACTCCAGACTGCCACGGCTCATACCGAATATGAATCCTAGGGGTGTAAAAATATTTCATTACCGTATGATAATCTATTCTTACACCAGCAACCAAGGTTAGGTTATCAATATTATCATAAGTGTACTCAAAAAATCCACCAATAGAGTTTTCATTTCTAAAATAGTTTTTCATTAACACCTGCTCTACATAATTATCATGAGCAACACTTACCCCAGTTTTAAACGTATGCATCGTATTAAACAATATAGACTGAAAAACAGAATTGAAATAAAAACTGTTCTGTTCAATATTATAAGTATTGTACCCAAAATAAGACTCCTGATTATGATTGCTATAGGATGACTGAATTCCTATACTTTGATAAGGCTTATCCTTAAACACATAGCCCAACTTTGTAAATAGTTCAAACCGCTTTGTGTCAATTTCTCCACCATATTCTGTTCCTTGAAACTTATCTGCTTTAGGTTTGTAAAACACACTTCCAACCTGCTTTGAATCTGTCACAAATTTAAGATCTAAAAAACTAACCCATCCAGATTTTGGGTTTGCGTATTGCCACCGATTCAATAAATTCAATTGAGAGCCTAATGGTGCATCCAAAAAATAATCATTATTTCTATCTACCTTTAAGCTCCTTTGGTTTGCATGTACAAACAATCCAGTACTCCAAGAATCAGAAATAGTTTTGAAAATATGTGAATTAAACTCCAACCTTCCAGATCCTGAACCATACAGATTCGCAAAAAAACGATTCGCATTTCTCGGTTTTTTTAGTTCTGTATTAATCTGTCCAGAAATACTCTCAAACCCGTTTACTACAGATCCCATTCCTTTGGTGACCTGGATACTTTCAATCCAGGTACCCGGTATAAAAGACATCCCATAAACTTGAGAAGCTCCACGAACAGAAGGTATATTTTCTTGAGAAATCAATATATAAGGACTTGTTAGACCTAACATTTTAATTTCTTTAATTCCTGAAATTGCATCTGAATAACTGACACCAACAGAGGGGTTTGTTTCAAAACTCTCTGACAAATTACAACATGCTGCCTTTAACAATTCCGTTTCATTAATTGTAATGGTATTTATGGGATTATAAAAGGAAGCGGAAGTTGATTTTCGAGCTACATTAAGTGCTACTTCCGATAAAGAAGTATCAGGTTTTAAAAAATAATGCAATTCCTTATTATCTAAAACCAATAGCGTATCTGTCTTGTACCCTACGTAACTAATAACCAAACGTTTTGATTTTTGATTTAAATCAATCTCAAACCACCCCTCATTATTAGTTATTGTTCCTTCGGTTGTCCCCAACCAATACAATGAAGCTCCTGGCACACCAGAAACAACATTGTCTTCATCTGCAATCATTACCATACCTTTCAAATTCTCTTGAGAAAATGACATTAGGGTAACAAAAACAAATGGTAAAATTATATAACTATATTTCACTTTTTGATTTTTTATTGCGCCTCTATAACGCAAATATTCATACTAGATTTTCCTAAAAAACTAATATTCAAATCAAATAAGACTCATAAACAACCACTCTATCCTTTTGGATTGGTGGTGAATGATATTGGAAAAAACTATGAAGATCAAACTTTTCCTCAAGTAAAGAAAATGATATTTTCCAATGCTGTATAACAGCAACAGGGAAACCATAGGAAACTAATGAAGCGATTTTTTTTGAAGGAAAATCGTTTCCATCAACAAACTGATATTTATTTTCGCAACAAGATTTTTTTTCAACAACTGGTGTCGTTGATGTCTCACAAACAGGATTCACCTCAGGCATTTCACACCCCTCAGCAACTACAAAATAAGAAACCTCAGAAACCTCTCCTGCACAGTAATGCTTACTTATACCAAAAGACAATGAAGAGAAAAGCACCAAAAGTGCCAGTACCATTGTTCCAATATTTTGCAGTTGTTTCTTCACACTACAAATTTAATCAAAACTACAATCCAAAAAGCTTAAAACTTGTTAAAATATTACAAGGTTGGTTTTACTCCTGCTATTTTCTCATAAAATAAAGCAGCCATCAAAAGCAGTAAAAACAAAGGATGAATTAAAAAACGCCTCACATAAAAAGGCAAAAGGTATCCATTTTCAAAACCTGAAGACAATAGAAACACATAGGCAGAAATTAATAATATAAAACCAAGCACATATAATTTTGCCGATAAAATTACAAAGCCTAATTTTTCAAAAACCAAATAAATGATTCCTAGTGAAATTGTTGAATTCAGTAAGTAACGTAAAAACAAATCCCAAATCAACCTTCCATAATCAAATTCCGGGATTGAAGTGTACAAATAATCATTTTGAAAAAAAACAATAAAAGGATCATAAAACATATCATTTTCAAATGCTCTTACCAAAACCAAAGCCATCAGCAAAACAAAAACTAAAAAATATCTAATTATTCTTCTCATCACGCACTTGCTTATAGTTAGAAAAATAATTTACCCATATAACCCATAACAGAAATACCAATCCATAAATAATAGATGGAAAAACTAAATTATGTAACATCTCTTTTTGCTCTGGTAATTTAGCTAGTGCAACAGTTAAAAATGCAATTCTTAAAATATTCAGTAAATAAATCAAAATTCCCCCTGCTAAGGAATACAACAATGATTTTTTCAAAGATCCAGGAAAAGCAACAATAAAAGCTATAAATAAAATAATGACGCTAATTGAATTACATCCTTCTATAACTCGAGCCAAATAAACATCATCTAAAATCAACTTCACTGAAAGCTCTTGATTATGTTGTTCCGCTTGAGCATTATAACCAAAAAACTGAAGTACAGCAATGGTTTGCTCTGCAACCGTTTCCGTGATAGGAGCACACTGAAATATCAAATCTTTTTTTTGCGTTGTATGCAAATAATAAGAATACATGGCAAACATAAAAAAATAAGAACCGAAAAATTTCGCCAAAAAAAAGAGAACACTTTTTCTTTTACTCAAACTAATTCCTTTTACAATTTTCTCAAAAATACCAATTTTAATTCAAGTGAAAGGCACAGATAATGTGATAGATTTTTTTTCTTTCGAATAACTTTTAAAGTCAGACAAAATATAAACGAAAAATAATCGTTCTTGGTGTTGAATTATTGTTGCGAAAACATCACAATATTAGTAACTTCGCAGAAAATTTTACAACACATAAAATGAGCACTAGCAAAACAGCAAAATCTGCCTTAATTTCGGTATTTCACAAAGATGGTTTAGAGCCAATTGTAAAGAAATTAAATGAGTTAAATGTAACTATTTACACAACTGGAGGTACTGAAACTTTTATCAAAGATTTAGGTATTGATGTAGTTCGTGTGGAAGACTTAACATCGTACCCTTCTATTTTAGGAGGACGCGTTAAAACTTTACACCCAAAAGTTTTTGGAGGAATCTTAAACAGACGTGAAAACGAAAGTGACCAAAAACAAATTGAAGAGTTTGAAATTCCGGAAATTGACATTGTTATAGTAGATCTTTATCCGTTTGAAAAAACTGTTGCTAGTGGAGCTCCTGAGCAAGATATTATTGAAAAAATTGACATCGGTGGAATCTCTTTGATTAGAGCCGCTGCTAAAAACTTTAAAGATGTAATTTGCGTTTCTTCAATGGACCAATACGGAGAGTTTTTAGATATTATAACTGAGCAAAATGGTGCTACAACTATTGAGCAACGTAAATCATTCTCAGCAAAATCTTTTGCTGTATCTAGTCATTATGACACGGCTATCTTCAATTACATGAATGATGACCAGCCTCAATTCAGACAAAGCTTTGATACTTCTAAACAATTACGTTACGGAGAAAACCCTCATCAAAAAGGATTTTTCTATGGTAATTTAGAAGAATTATTTGACCAATTGCATGGTAAAGAGTTATCATTTAATAATTTATTAGATGTAGATGCTGCCGTGAACTTAATTAGAGAATTCAAAGGAGAAGCTCCAACGTTCGCTATTTTAAAACACAACAATGCTTGTGGTTTTGCACAAAGAGACACTTTAAAACAAGCTTATATTGATGCTTTAGCTGGTGATCCTACTTCTGCTTTTGGTGGAGTACTAATTGCTAACAAAGAAATCGATGAAGCAACTGCTACAGAAATCCACAGTTTATTCTGTGAGGTTGTTATTGCTCCGTCATACACACCTGAAGCGTTAGAAATTCTAAAAGGAAAGAAAAACAGAATTATCTTAGTTCAAAAAGATGTTGAGTTCCCTAACATCAGCTACAGAACTGCATTAAATGGTGTTTTAGCTCAAGACCCGAACAATGTTACTGACTCTAAAGAAGGATTGACAAACGTAACTAAACGTGTTGTTTCTGATGCTGAAATAGAGGATTTATTATTTGCTTCAAAAATCTGTAAGCACACAAAATCAAACACAATTATCCTTGTAAAAAACAAGCAACTTTGTGCAGGTGGAACAGGACAAACTTCAAGAGTTGATGCTTTAGAGCAAGCAATTACAAAAGCAAAAACTTTTAATTTTGATTTGAAAGGAGCGGTAATGGCAAGTGATGCCTTTTTCCCTTTCCCTGACTGTGTTGAAATTGCTGGTAACGCAGGAATTGAAGCAGTGATTCAACCAGGAGGATCTATCAAAGATCAATTATCTGTTGATTACTGTGATGAAAACAACATTGGAATGGTTTTCACAGGAACACGTCATTTTAAACATTAATTCACTAAATTTGGGGAATGTGTTCATCTACAGGTGAACACATTCTTTATATTAACATAACACCACAAAAAGAACTATGGGTTTTTTTGATTTCATGATTGAAGATGTTGCTATTGATTTAGGAACGGCTAACACACTTATCATTCACAATGGAAAAGTTGTTGTAGATGCCCCCTCAATTGTAGCTAGAGACAGATCTTCTGGGAAAATAATTGCAACAGGTCAGAAAGCTAACCTGATGCAAGGAAAAACTCATGAAAACATCAAAACCATCCGTCCCTTGAAAGATGGTGTAATTGCAGATTTCCAGGCATCTGAGGAAATGATAAAGGAATTCATCAAAAATATTCCTTCTATAAAAAAGAGAATGTTTCCTCCTGCTCTGAGAATGGTAATTTGTATTCCTTCTGGAATTACAGAAGTAGAAAAACGTGCCGTTCGTGATTCTGCCATGCATATGAATGCAAAAGAAATCTACCTTATTTATGAGCCGATGGCTGCAGCGATAGGTGTAGGTATAGATATCATGGAGCCTAAAGGTAATATGATTATTGATATAGGTGGTGGTACTACAGAGATTGCAGTAATTGCCTTAGCGGGAATTGTATGTGACAAATCTGTAAAGGTTGCCGGTGATTTATTTACCGGAGATATCATGTATTACATGCGTACGCAACACAACTTATTTGTTGGAGAAACTACCGCTGAAAAAATAAAAATTCAAATAGGTGCTGCTACAGAAGACCTAGAAACTCCTCCGGACGACATGCTTGTTCAAGGACGTGATTTACTTAGTGGTAAACCTAAACAAGTACAAGTTTCTTACAGAGAAATAGCCAAAGCTTTAGACAAATCTATCTTACGTATTGAAGATGCGGTAATGGAAACTTTATCTAAAACTCCGCCTGAATTAGCTGCGGATATCTACAATACAGGTATCTATCTTGCTGGCGGTGGATCTATGCTAAGAGGTTTGGACAAACGTCTATCTAAAAAAACGGACTTACCAGTATATATCGCTGAAGATCCACTTAGAGCTGTTGTTAGAGGTACTGGTATTGCTCTAAAGAAAATAGATGTTTACAAAAGTGTTTTATTAAAATAATAATAGTTTTAATACGTTTACAGTATTGAACTTTTATAGCCAACAATATCAATGCAGCAAATTGCCTATTTTATTGAAAAATACAAATATTTCTTGCTTTTCCTATTGTTGGAAGTTATTGCTACAGGATTTACAATACAATCCCATAGTTATCATAAAAGTCATTTTTTTAATTCGGCTAACGCCATTTCTGGTGGACTTTTAGAGAAATCTACTTCTTTCTTTGAATACAGTGTTTTAAAAGAAGACAATCTAAGACTTGCTCAAGAGAATGCAAAGTTACGCTCTTTAATCAGCAATCAATCATTGCCTGAGATGCATCTAGATAGCCTTTCAGTTACAAACAAATTTATTGCTGCCAAGGTTATTCAAAACAGTTATACCAAACGAAACAACATACTAACCATAAATAAAGGTAGTCAAGATGGTATTTCTATTGACATGGGAATCATCAATCATACAGGTGTAATTGGTGTTGTTAATAAAGTTTCTAGCAATTATGCTACAGTGTTAAGCGTCCTAAACAGTAACTCCAAAATAAATGCACGACTGAAAAAAAACAACTATTTTGGTACCTTAACATGGAACGGACAGGATTATAAATATTCTCAATTATTAGACATTCAAAGACAGGCAGACATACATATCGGTGACACCATCGTTTCTGGAGGAAAGTCTATTTTATTTCCGGATAACATACCTATTGGTGTCGTTAAAAGTTTTGATGCTTCTAATAAAAGCTATGACAATATTGAGGTGGAATTATTTATGGACATGAGTAACATTGGATACGTATATGCCATCCATAATTTAGATAAGGAAGAAATCTTAGAACTACAAGCAAATGACTAGAGACACCTTAATTATAGCTTTCCGGTTTGTTTTTCTGGTTTTAATACAAACCCTAGTTCTGAACAATATTTATTTTTTTGGATTCATCAATCCAAACCTTTATTTGTTATTCATTTTTTTGTATCCGATTGAAACAAAAAGAACTAACTTTTTAATAGTTTCCTTCTTGTTTGGTTTCTGCATTGATATTTTTTCTAACACTGGTGGAGTGAATGCTGCGGCAACTGTTGCAACTGCTTATTTTAGTCTTCCAATTCTCAATCTTTTACTAAACACACAGGATACCGATTTTAAACTATTTAAGCTAAACAACGAACCTGTAATTAGAATTGTAACGTACGTAACCATACTTACACTAGTCCATCATTTTATTCTATTCGGTTTAGAATATTTTAGTCTAAAGGAAATTGGAACGATCTTGTTTAAGACAATCACAAATGGATTATTCACAATTATCCTAATTGTACTTGCCATCTTACTGACTAGACAAAATAAATTTATGAACCAATAATTACTGTAATGAAACGAGGATATCTTTTATCATTTTTCATTATAGCCATGGCTTTCGTTTTTATCGGAAAGTTGTTTTACCTGCAAGTGATTAGTCATTCCAACACGGGAACTAACCTTAAAAGCTCGACTATTAAAAAGGTATTTGACTACCCAGAACGAGGTTATATCTATGATAGAAATGGCGAACTATTGGTCGCCAACAAACAATCTTACAACTTAATGATTATTCCAAGAGAGGTAAAACCATTGGATACGATCGAGTTTTGTAAGTTATTAGATATTGATAAAGATTATTTCTTAAAACGTTTTCACAAAGCCAAACGTTGGTCTCAGAGGTTACCTTCCGTCTTTTTAGCGCATCTATCCAAAGAAGACTATGCCTATCTTCAAGAGAAAATGCATAAATACAAAGGCTTTTTTATTGAAAGAAAACTATTGAGAAACTACCCTCATAACTCTGCTGCAAATGTACTGGGTTATGTAAATGAAGTAAATGATGAAATTGCCAGGAAAAATCCATACTACCAAGCAGGTGAATTGATTGGAACAACAGGTGTAGAAAAACAATATGAAAATTTCCTTAGAGGAACCAAAGGTGTAAAATACCTACAACGTGATCATTTCAATAAAATAATTGGTCCTTACAAAGGAGGCATATACGATACAATCCCTGTTGATGGAAAAGACTTAACACTAACCTTAGACAATCAGCTACAATTATACGGAGAGGCACTTATGGCCGGCAAACGTGGAGGAATTGTTGCGATTGAACCTAGTACTGGTGAGATCCTGAGTTTAATAACCATGCCTAGCTACAATCCTAATCTTATGGTAGGTAGAGAAAGATCAAAAAATTCAGTTATTTTTTTCTATGACAGTATTAACAAGCCTATGTATGATAGAAGTCTGCTTGCACAATACGCACCAGGTTCTCCTTTTAAAATTGTTCAAGGCCTTGTGGGACTGCAAGAAGAAATTATAACACCAACCACTTCCTTCAGATGTTTTCATGGATACAAATATGGAGCAAGAAACACAGAATTCATGGGCTGTCACTGTGGAATTTACAATAAACCCATACAACTTAGACAAGGATTAGCTAAATCATGTAACAGTTATTTCTCCAACGTTTACCGCAGAATTATCGAAAAATACCCAACAGCATCAGAAGGTATGAATGTGTGGAGTAAACATATCCGTAGTTTTGGTCTTGGTCAATATCTTGGATATGACTTACCACAAGGGCAAAAAGGTCTTATTCCTGATGCAGCACTATACAATCGCTGGTATCCAGACGGTAGATGGAGAGCTACTTACACCATCTCCAACGCCATCGGCCAAGGACAAATTTTAACCACCCCGATTCAATTGGCTAATATGACTGCAGCTATTGCTAATAGAGGGCGTTTTTACACCCCTCACATCCTAAAGAAAACAAGCGACAACACTCCTATTGACTCCATCTACACAACACTCAAACACACCACTATAAATCCAAAATACTTCCCTCCGATTATTGAAGGAATGCATGATGTTTTTAAAACAGGAACGGCAAAACATGTTAGGTTGAGAGATATTGAAATCTGTGGAAAAACAGGAACTGCTGAAAATTTTAAACGAATCAATGGAGAGAAAATTCAATTTGAAGATCACTCTATTTTTGTAGCTTTTGCTCCCAAAAAAGACCCTAAGATTGCAATTGTTGTCTATATAGAAAATGGAGGATTCGGATCTATGATCGCCGCTCCCATCACCAGCCTCATGATAGAAAAATACCTGACTGGGAAGACAACCAATAAATATTGGGAACAGCGCATGTTGCACACAAATCTCGAAGAAGAATATAAAAAACAATTAATTCAACCAGACAGTGAGAGCTCAAAGGAATAATATATTTTCTGGAATAGACCTAACTTTAGTTCTATTATATCTTTTTCTAATCGTATTCGGTTGGATGAATATTTATGCAGCTACTTATTCTGATGAACAATTTGAAATATTTGACTTTGGTACCAAATACGGAAAACAGATGATCTGGATAGGTCTAAGTTTTGTATTAATTATTATGATTCTTTTTATCGATGCCAAATTATATGAACGTTTCTCTTCCTTAATATACCTAGGTTCGTTATTATCCTTAGCAGGTTTATTTGCATTTGGAAAAAGAATTAATGGAGCCACCTCCTGGTACGATCTAGGCGCTACTAGCCTTCAACCTTCTGAATTTGCTAAATTCGCAACAGTCTTGGCGCTCGCTAAATTATTATCTGACAAGCAATACGACCTTAAATTAGTAAAAAATCAAATCAAGGCGTTTATTATTATTTTTCTTCCTGCCATCTTAATTACCCTACAGCCTGATCCGGGTTCTGCTCTTGTATACACCGCATTCTTTTTCGTTCTTTACAGAGAAGGCCTACCTATATATTATATAGCCATAGGTGTATTTGCGATTGCTTTGTTTATTTTAACACTAGCATTTGGGTTTAACTTTATACTACTCTGCACCTACGGAATCTTTACATTATTTATTTTGTACATCTTATTCTATAGAAATATTTCTCTAAAATTCCACTGGCTTAAAATTTCTGCCGTGTATGCTATTTGTGGTTTTTTCATTTTTAGTGTTGATTATGTTTACAACAACATTTTTGAACAAAGACATAGAGATAGATTCAATATTTTATTGGGGAAAAATACAGATACAAGAGGTGTTGGCTACAACACTAATCAATCTGTATTAACCATTAAATCTGGTGGATTCTCCGGAAAGGGCTTTCTAGAAGGAGATCGCACACAAGGAAATTTTGTTCCTGAACAACAAACCGATTATATTTTTAGTACTATCGGTGAAGAGTGGGGATTTTTGGGTACCTCATTTTTAGTTGTCATCTTTACTTTATTTGTTTTAAGAATTATTCAACTTGCAGAACGTCAAAAAACTACCTTTAGTAGAGTTTATGGTTATGGAATAGCAGCTGTATTTTTCTTTCATTACTTAATCAATATCGGAATGGTCATTGGTTTATTCCCTACCATTGGTATACCTCTCCCTTTTTTCAGCTATGGAGGTTCTGGCTTATGGGGCTTCACAATTCTTCTTTTTATTTTCATCAAACTTGATGCAAGTAAATCTTACGAGTTATAGAATCAACCAATTATTTAACATAAGCAATCCATTATTTTAAAAAAAACTAGTAATTTAGTTAGACTAACCTAATTCATGCTATGCGAAAAATTACATTTTATTCTTTGCTATTTATCCTTATTTCAACAAATTGTTTTTCACAACATAAAATTGGAATACAAGGTGGCCTAAATCTAAGTAAACTTAATGGAGATGTGCAAGCCAATACAAAATATAAATCAAAACCTGGCCTCAATATAGGAGCCTTTATCGACTTTGATTTATCAAAAAACATCTATTTGAGTATACAGCCTTCCTATAGTCAAGAAGGTACTAAAATAAGCCATAAACTAGACGATGAATACGAACCTATTGACAGTATCAGTGTAAAACTTGATTACTTCTCCTTACCCGTATTAGTAAAAGTCAACAGTACTAATGAAAAATTTTACGCACTAGCAGGATTGGAAACCTCTAAACTACTTAGTAGTACACAACAAGCTAAAGGGGACACTTCAAAACCAATTGAAACCCAAATAGAACCTTGGAATTTTTCAATTCAATTCGGTGCTGGCATGAGAATTCCAATAGGAATTTCTACCTTAATTTTTGAAGCAAGATATACACAAGGCTTAAACAACATAACCCAAGAATCTATTGTAGATGATTTACTTCCTCGAGTAAAATCCTCTAATATTAGACTACTTACTGGATTGGAAATCCCTCTTAGAACTTCAAAAAAATAACCTACTATGAAATACAAATATCTTTATACCATTATTTTATTTTCATTGTTAGTACAGGTTTCTATAGCCCAAAATGAAAACTCGCATCAAAGAATACCCGAATTAAATGGTCATAAATTCTTATCTACAAGTCAATTAAAAAGTGCTTTCATATCCACAAATCTTCAAACAGATATTGGATATGGAAGCACCTCTTTAATTACAATTCCAGGCTTTGACTACAACGGTGTTAATCTATTCAGTTTTCAAGGAAAAATATTATATGTAGACTTTAAACTGCAATACCAACAACAATTTACAGATTGGTTAGGCTTATTTATTTCCATGAAATTATCGAGTAGAATTGGCTCTGACTTATCCACAATTATTGCTGATGGGGTAAATACAGTTTCTGGAGGTGACATTGGTTGGATTGTTAAAATAAAAGAGACTGACAAATTACTTTTGTCTGCCACCGTAAAAGCAAACAACCTGACCGGAAATTTTATTGATGTAACAAAATACCTTGAAGATTTAATTGACGGAGAACCTTACCCAAGTTTAAGCAAAAAAATACAAGCAACCTCTGTTGGACTAGGTATTAGAGGAGCTTATGCTTTTAACGAAACTTACGGATTACAGTTTAATGCAGACGCAATTCACGGAGAATCCATGCAAAGAGGAACAACGGACACTTACTATTCTTTCGGAATCTTGGGAGATATTGACTTCAATGAAAATCACAACACCCCAATAGCAGTAGCACTTGGTTACTCAATCTCCTCTACTCCTGAGATATCAATGAATAATCGAGGGTTTTCTAATATCTTTTTAGGTAAAATAGGCTATTCAGGATCTGACGACTATGAGCTAGGGCTTCAGTTTAATACCTACCAAGTAAATCTTAAAAGCGTAGAATCTAACACTAGAATAAGTAAAGCAATGTTGGGAATTAAGTTTTATTTTTAACGAAGCTTATAAATTTCATTAAAACTAAGGGAATCTCTTTTGTAAATTAACTTCAAAAAAGATTCCTTTTTACAACATAAAAAAAGGTTTACACTTTCGTGTAAACCTTTCTCAAACTTGGTGGGCAATGAGGGATTCGAACCCCCGACCCCCTCGGTGTAAACGAGGTGCTCTGAACCAACTGAGCTAATTGCCCTTAGCGGTTGCAAATATAGAACCTTTGTTCGATGTGACCAAACTTTTTTTTACTTTTTATTGTAAAATTTCTGCTACCACAAAAGTACTTCCACCAATGTAAATACAATCATTTGTAGTAGCGTTCATTTTTGCTTTCTCATATGCCTCATTTACAGACTCAAAACAATTACCTAACAAACCAAAGTCATATGATTTTTGTTTTAGAACCTCCGTATCTAAACCTCTACCTAAATCGGGCTTGCAAAAATAATAAACTGCCTCCTTAGGAAACATAGGTAATACCCTATTCAGGTTCTTGTCATCAACCATCCCTAACACAATATGTAGTTTTTCATACTTCTCTTTTCCCAACTGTTTTAAGGTATACCCTAATCCTTCTCTATTATGAGCTGTATCACAAATAGTTTTAGGACTATCTTCCAAAATTTGCCATCTACCAAGAAGATTTGTATTCTTCACCACTGATTGCATTCCTGAGGTGATCGCAGCATCCGAAATAGAATGTCCCTTGGCTTGTAATACTTTTATCGTCTGAAAAACAGATTTGCTATTGTGCTTTTGATAATCTCCCAACAAATCAGATGGAATACTTTCATCCACTAATTTAGAGGCCAAAAATAATTCTGCTTCGTATTTTTGTGCCAATTTCTCAAAAACCGGCAATGTTTCTTTTTGAAATTCACCAACAACAACTGGAGTTTTAGATTTGATAATCCCACCCTTCTCAAAGGCTATTTTTTCTAAGGTATCCCCTAAAAATTGAGTATGATCCAAACCTATATTTGTAATCAATGAAACTTCTGGAGTAATTATATTCGTTGAGTCCAATCTACCACCTAAACCAACTTCAACCACAGCAAAATCAACTTTCTGTTCACTAAAATATTCAAATGCCAGCCCAACGGTCATTTCAAAAAAAGACAAATAGTTTTGTTCAAAAAAGGATTTATTTTTTTCGATAAAATCTACTACTTTCTGTTCTGGTATCTCTTGACCATTGATTTTTATGCGCTCTCTAAAATCAACCAAATGAGGAGACGTATACAACCCAACTTTATAGCCTGCCTCTTGCAATATAGAGGCTAACATATGACTACAGGACCCTTTTCCATTAGTACCTGCAACATGAATAGATTTAAAATTCTTATGTGGATTTTCTAAATGATCCACTAACAATAAAGTGTTGGATAAATCCTTTTTATAAGCAGCAGCCCCTTCTCTTTGATACATAGGCAACTGTACAAACATCCAATCTAAAGTTTCTTGATAATTCATTCTATGATTGCTTGAAAATTATTGGAACTCGATTCTCTAAACCTTGAGAACAAGAGTGAGTTATTCAGATAATGAAAAATGGTAAATAATACGTCCCTTCTGAACAGAAGGCGCATCTGGAGCAGCACTCCATTTAGTTTTTAGTGCAGCTTCTTTTGCTGCTTTATACAAACATGGTGATGATTCCGTAGTTCCTTTAGCACCGGGAGTTGCATTGATTACTTGTCCTGACCTATTCACTTGAATGCTTACCACAACGGTACCACCTACATTACAATCTGAATTAATTTTAGGTTTACCAACAGCATTTCTTCCTTTCAAGCTATAATTACCATCACCACCCGAACCACCATTTCCGTAATACTTAGATGAGCTAGGGTCCCCCAATTCATTTCCTTTCAAACCTGAGTCAGTATCATCTCCTTCTCCTTGAGAGACATCACCATCTGAAGGATTTCCATTGAGTAAATTAGACAATGCATTTTCAGTTTCTTTTGAAGGCTTGGGAGCTTCTTTTACAACTGGTTTTTCCACCTTTTTAGGTTTCTCCTTTGGAACGGGAACAGGTTTCTTCACTGATTCTTTCTTTTGAATCACCGGAGCCTCTTCCGTATTTTGAGTAAGCACCTCTTCCTTTACTTCTTCCGATGGTATTTCTTCTACTTTTGTAACCTCCTGCTTAGGTTGCATAGGCTCTGGAACAGACTTAATAGTTTCTTGCACTTTAGGAGGTCCACTACCAACATCTGAAGTACCAAAATTAATGGCAATTCCATATTCTTCCGGAGGATCCATATAACGCATTCCAAAAAACAACATCAACATCAAAATTGACGTCATGATTACAAAGGTTATTACCAATGATTTTTGTTGATGCTTTGTTTCTAAATATCTCATATAAAAATTACATACCTTTTACGGCAAGTATCATCTTAATTTTATTTCTGTTTGCAATATCAATTACATGCATGATTTTTTTATACGAAACCTCTTGATCCCCTCGAATCACTAAGGTTTTTCCATCATCTGCAGAAAACTCTTTTTTTATTGCACTTTCCAAATTCAATTCAGAAACTTCAGTTCCATCCATAAAAAACTTAGCATCCTTCGTAATGGAAACGGCAATAGTTCCTTTATTTTCCGTTTTCCCACCTGCCTTTGGTAAGATCACATCAATCGCGTTAACCGTTACTAATGTCGATGTCAACATAAAAAAGATCAACAATAAAAAAACAATATCCGTCATGGACGACATATTGAAGCTTGGGTCTACTTTATTTCTACCTTGTATATTCATTTGTTACAAGTTTTATACAGGTTCATTCAATAAGTCCATAAATTCAACAGTCTTAGCTTCCATTTGATAAACAACCTTATCTGTTTTAACAACCAGATGATTGTATGAAATATAGGATATAATCCCTACTATCAGACCACCAACAGTGGTAGTCATTGCTGTATACAAACCATCAGCTAATAACTTAATATCTATTTGTCCACCTGCATTTGCAATTTCATGAATAGAGATAATCATTCCGATTACCGTTCCTAAAAAACCAATCATCGGTGCTGCACCAGCAATAGTTGCAACTACACTTACATTACTTTCTAGCTTATAAACTTCTAACTTACCTGCATTTTCAATTGCTGTATTGATATCCTCTAATGGTTTACCTATTCTTGAAATACCTGTTTCAATCAAACTAGCAACAGGAGTTTCTACATTTGAGCATAAAGATTTTGCAGCCTCTAAATTACCATTGGCAACATGATCTTTTATTTGATTCATAAAATCTTTATCAATTTTACTAGCGGATTTTATAGCAAAAAATCTTTCAAAATAGATATATAGAGTTACCGCAAGTAACACAAATAAAATGGCTATTATAATCTGACCACCTACGCCACCTTCCATAATTAATTTATAGATCGATAATGTTTTTTCTTCCGAAATTAACTCTTCAGCGTCTACAACAGCCTCTTGAAACAATGATAACATATTCAATTATTTTTTATTAGGTATTTAAAGAAAACGAAAATACGAATAGTAAATTGTTTTTGATTTAATAAATTCAGAAATATTCGTACTTAAAATGTAGCGCAACAAAAAAGGAGCCATTCTTATGAATAGCTCCTTTTATTTTTAAATATTTTTTTGATTCTAATGTAATACTAGATTTACCATTACATAACCAACACCACCTAATACGATTGTATAAGGTAAAGCCATTTTCACCATCGTACCATATGATAAGTTAATCAAGGGAGCCAAAGAAGATGTCAATAAAAACAAGAAAGCTGCTTGACCATTTGGCGTTGCAACACTTGGTAAATTTGTACCCGTGTTAATTGCAATTGCTAATTTTTCAAAATGCTCTCTATCAATCTGACCTGCTTCAAACGCTGCCTGAACTTCACTAATATAAACCGTTGCTACAAATACATTATCACTAATTGCGGACAATGCACCATTCGCTATATAAAACAAGCCAGGTTGTGCATCTGGATCTTGATTCAACGCCCAGTTAATAATAGGTGTAAATAAATGTTGATCATGGATCATTGCAACAATTACAAAGAACACTACAATCAAACCAGTAAATGGCAATGCTTCTTCAAAGGCATGTCCTAATGCATGTTCTTCAATGATCCCCATAAATGCTGTTTGAAAAACAATTAATCCTAATCCGATAAACCCAACTGGTGCAGCATGCGTTGCCAATCCAATAATTAATAAAACAGCAGCAACCCCTTGAACAATTAAAGCGTATTTTTCTTTTTCTGTTCTCTTTTCATCTTCAGCTTGAGTATAGCCATCAATAATTTGGTTTACAATAGCTGGTCTTTTAGCACCAAAACCAAACCATCCTGTTAACTCTAACAATACAGTTGTTAGTAATCCGAATAACAAAACTGGTATTGTAATAGGTCCCATTTGGAAAAAGAATTCAATAAAATCCCATCCCATTCTTTCTCCAATCAATAAGTTTTGAGGTTCTCCTACCAAAGTACAAACTCCTCCTAATGCAGTACCTACCACACCGTGCATGATTAAACTTCTTAAGAAACTTCTAAACTGTTCTAAATTTTCACCACTCAATTGTGTTTTATCTATCACACCGTCTCCATCATAATCCGTAGATCCTGAGTGTATTTTATGATATACTCCATAAAAACCAACTGCTACACTAATCAATACCGCAGTTACTGTTAGGGCATCAAGAAACGCTGACAATACAGCCGACATAAAAACAAATAATAAAGATAAAGCAACCTTAGATTTAATTTTAGAAAAGATTTTACTGAAGATATACATCAATAAAGGTTTCATAAAATAAATCCCTGCAACCATAAATACAAGTAACAAAACAACTTCTAAGTTTTGATCTACCTCATGATAGGCATTATGCGGAGTTGTTAATCCTAACAATAATACTTGAATCGCTAACAATCCACCTGATTGAAGTGGATAACATTTTAGCGCCATCGCTAACGTAAAAATAAATTCTCCAATAAATACCCAAGCAGATACTGTTGGACTAACAAAATATATTGGAATGTTAACAATTAAAAAGAAGATCATGGTAATTTTGAACCATGACGGGCTAGAACCTAAAAAATTTTTGAACATAATAGTTAATTTTTGAACGCCTAAACTACTAAATTCTATCAAGCTAACCCCATTTTTAAAAGGTTTTCTTTACGCAATGCATTTCGTTACACAAAATAATGATTTTGATAAAAATTATAAGACAATTTTAAAAACTATCTTATTAAGTCCCTAAAAAATTATAAATATTTATTTTTGATCTTTATACATTACGCAACAAAAAACCAAATACGTTACATTTTTTCAAACAAAAACCAAATATCAATAAACAAAACGAACTTTTAGCAGCTTACAACACAAAAAAAAGACATAAAACCTTATCCGGAAACTTGTCCACTGCTATGGTCTTTTTTTGCCCCTGTTACACTTTTTAAACAATTCACCTTGCCTTGAATTCTTAATACCCCTAACAAGGTAAAAATTAAAGCTTCTTTATATTCTACCAATTCACGAGTTGGAATTATCCAATCGTAACTAGTCAACGCTCTCAACCTATTTATTAAAAACTCATTATAGGCACCACCACCAGTTACCAAAATTTGAGACTCATTTCTTCCCTTTATTACGGCTGTCAATTGCATGGCAATATGCTCCACAAAAGTTCGCAACAAATCCTGCAAGGGAAGTTGGAAACGATCCAAAAGAGGTATTACATTATTATGCACAAATTCGAATCCTAAAGATTTCGGATGATCTAATCCATAAAACGGGTCATTATTTAATTGGTCCAATAAAGCTTCATTAATTTTTCCAGTACTTGCCAAGCTACCTTTGTCATCATACTCCTGCCCTATACTATTCATATAATAATTCATAACGATGTTCACAGGACAAATATCAAATGCTTTTCTCATTCCGTTTTGATCAAATGAAACATTTGCAAAACCACCTAAATTCAAACAAAAATCATATTTTGAAAACAAGTATACATCACCGATAGGCACCAAAGGAGCCCCCTGCCCCCCAAGTTGCACATCCTGAGTTCTAAAATCATAAACCACCTTACAGCCTGTTACTTTCGCTATTTCGTTACCAGAACCAATCTGTAAAGTGAACCCTTCCTCTGGTTTATGAAAAATGGTATGGCCATGTGACGCAACGATGTCTACATGTGATATTTCATATAAATCGATGAATTCATTTATCACCTCACCAAAATAAACTCCTAAAGAAATATCTAAATCTTTTAACTCCTCTGGTTTTTTATCAAAGGCTGCCTTCAACGATGTGACCCATAACTTAGAATAAGCAAAGGTTTTACAATGAACAATTTCATAATCGTATGTTTCTGTATTTTTAAATTTCACATACACTACATCTACACCGTCAAGAGAAGTACCTGACATAACACCTATACCGTAAATCGTTTTCTGCATAATTTTAAGTTCCTAAACAAATGTAGTTTTTTACATTGATTGAGATAAAAATTATGATTTAAAAATTAAATGCACCTCTAAAAATTACTATATTGAATTTTCTAAAATAAAAACAGCGCTTATGAACTTTCAATTATCAGAAGAACATATCATGATTAGAGATGCGGCAAGAGATTTTGCCAAATCAGAATTATTACCCGGTGTGATTGAACGTGATGAAACTCAAACTTTCCCACATGAACAAATAAAAAAAATGGGAGAACTTGGCCTTATGGGAATGATGGTATCTCCTGAATACGGAGGAAGCGGGATGGATACAATTTCATACGTACTTGCGATTGAAGAAATCTCTAAAATTGATGCCTCGGCAGGAGTTGCTATGTCGGCAAACAACTCATTAGTATGCTGGGGATTGGAAAAATATGGAACAGAGGAGCAAAAACAAAAATATCTGAAACCTTTAGCCAGTGGCGAAGTTCTTGGTGCTTTTTGTTTAAGTGAACCAGAAGCTGGTAGCGATGCTACTTCTCAAAAAACCACAGCAATTGACAAGGGAGATCATTATCTATTAAACGGTGTAAAAAACTGGATTACAAATGGAGGGAACGCAAGTATTTATTTAGTTGTTGCACAAACTGATATTTCAAAAGCCCATAAAGGAATTAATGTTTTTATTGTAGAAAAGGACACACCAGGTTTTAAGGTTGGTAAAAAAGAAAATAAATTAGGAATTCGAGGATCGGATACACACTCGTTACTTTTTACAGATGTAAAAGTTCCGAAAGAAAATAGAATTGGCGAAGATGGCTTTGGATTTAGATTTGCCATGGAAACACTTTCAGGAGGAAGAATTGGAATTGCCGCCCAGGCACTTGGAATTTCTTCTGGAGCTTATGAATTGTCTTTACAATATAGTAAAGAGCGTAAAGCCTTTGGTAAAGAAATTAGCAAACACCAAGCAATAGCATTCAAACTTGCTGATATGGCAGTTGAAATTGAAGCAGGAAGGTTTTTATGTCTAAAAGCTGCTTGGGACAAAGACCAAGGCTTGAATTACGACCTATCAAGCTCTATGGCTAAATTATATTGCGCTGATAGCTCTATGAAAATAACAACAGAGGCGGTTCAGATACATGGCGGCTATGGTTTTGTAAAAGAATACCATGTAGAAAGAATGATGCGTGATGCAAAAATTACTCAAATCTATGAGGGTACTTCTGAAATTCAGAAAATTGTGATTTCTAGATCGGTTTTAAAATAAAGAAGCAAGCAACATAAAAGATCAATTCAAGCCTAAAAAAAAGAATCTTCAAAATTTTAAATGAAACCATGGCGGAACCATTAAAAAACATGTTCAATGAACAATTTGTTATGCCTTTCTCAAAAATTTGTGAAAACCATATTGAAAACTTTGATTCAGAACAATTTTTAAAATTTATTTTTGATGAAAACTGGATTCATTTAGAACTCAAACCCAGAATCAAACATATTGCTGCGGCCATTCATGGTCAACTTTCAGAAAACACAATTGAAAATTTACAACTGATCACTGCAATTTCAGAGGATATCAGAATAAACCAAAACAAACAAGACACTTTTGAATATCTCGTTTTATGCGATTATATTGAAGTCTATGGTTTACCTGAATTGAAAACCTCCTTCGCGGCCATTGAAAAAGTTACGGTTTTAGCCAGTTGTGAATTTGCGATTAGGCCATTTTTACTAAAATATCCTAAAGAAACTTTTGAAAAATTAAAAGAATGGAGCAATCATAAACATGCTTCCGTAAGAAGATTGGCATCTGAAGGTTGCCGTCCAAGGTTGCCATGGGGAATGGGACTACCCTATTTAAAAAAGGACCCAAGCCCAATATATCCTATTTTAGACAATTTAAAAGATGACCCTTCTTTATATGTAAGAAGAAGTGTTGCTAACAACATCAATGACATTTCAAAAGAACATCCAGATGCAATCCTAAAACTTTTATATCAATGGTATGGGTATACTGACGATAGGAACTGGTTGGTAAAACATGCAGCACGAACTCTTTTGAAAAAAGGAGACACAAAGGCACTGCAACTTTTCGGATATGGAGACATCAATAACTTCGATGTGAGTTCCATAAAACTTAAATCAAATAAAGTTGCTATTGGCACATACCTAAACTTTGAGTTTTCTATTTCTAATAGTAGCAAGAAATACCAAAAAGTTAGATTAGAATACTTTATTCATTTTTTACTTTCCAACGGCTCCCTTTCTAAAAAAATATTTAAAATATCAGAAAGAGAAATAGCGACAAATGAAACTCTTGACTATAACAGAAGACATTCTTTTAAAATTATTAGTACCCGAAAATATTACACTGGCATACATAAAATAAGTTTGGTTATTAATGGAGTGGAAATGGAATCCAAAACTTTTGAACTTTTAACTTAATTATTCTACCGGAAAATTAAAATAGGTATCTGGATAAGGTTCTTCTTTTAAAGTAAAATGCCACCACTCACATTTATAAGGTTTGAAACCATGACCTAACATAACATTTCTCAAAAGCATTCTATTTTTATGTTGTTTTTCCGATATAGAGGTAGCATCAGGCCAAGAAATTTCACCAAAAAAATCATATGGACTTCCCATATCCAATTCTTTTTGAGTTTTCATATTTACTAAAGTCAGATCAACAGTACTCCCACGAGTATGCCCAGATCTAGCCGCTATATACTGTAGTTTAAACAAATCTTTTTTGCGAACATTAGGATAAAACTCAGCTTTCATCAATGTATCCTGTTCATTTTTTGCCCAAGCTACAAAATGGTCAACTGCTCTTTGAGGCCGATAAGCATCATATATTTTCAGCCCCAACCCTTTTTCTTTTAATTCTTTTTGAACCTCTACTAATCGATTTATCGCTTCACTCGAAAGAATGGCTTTTGGCGCATTATAGCCATGTATTGGTTTACCTATAAAATTATGATTCCCAAAATATCTTATTTCCAATAAAGCATCAGGAATTTCTAATTTTATTTCCTTGAAACCATTCGGTCTATTTTTCTGCGCAGTGATTGTACATCCAGAAAAAAGAATCAAAAAAAGGCAAATAATCCTATAATTAAAGTTAGGTGCTTTCATCAATATTAATTTGAATACCTACAAATCTAATTAACTATATTTGCATTTCAATTAAGAATTATGACAAATAACGACATCTTAAAAAAATTAAGAGTAGCGCTTCAATTAAAGGACACCGATATTGTAGATATCATGGGATTGGTAAATTTCAAGGTTACCAAAAGTGAAATAAACGCTTTGTATAGAAATGAAGACCATCCTAAATACATGGAGTGTAAAGATCAATTTTTACGTAATTTTTTAAATGGCTTAATCATACATAAGAGAGGTCCAATGCCTCCAAAAAAAAACAAATAAATACCCCACTACTCTAAACTTTATAATCATGAAAGAATACAAATTCATAAAACAAAAAAGCACGCCTATCAAAAAGGATGCAGACTTTGAAAACCTATTGAATAGCTATGCAAAAACGGGATGGCGGGTGGTCAACTCATTTGTACATCGTGGTGTTGTAAAGGCTATTCTAGAAAGAGACAAGGAAGAAACACAGAACTAACAATTACATTATATATGAGCCTTAAAATTGCCTTTACAGACATTGATGGAACTTTATTAAGCAAAGAACGAATTCCTTCAGAAGCGCTAAAAACAGAAGTTGCTAGAATTTCAAAAAACAACATTCCGTTTGTTCTAATTTCTTCAAGAATGCCAAGCGCAATGTATCATATTCAAGATGACTTGAATATAAAAAACACTCCTATCATTTGTTATAATGGAGGGCTTGTATTAGTAGACAATAAAAGCATACATTCTACAGAAATTGAGCATTCCATTTTAGAGGTAATTGCCGGATTGAATACTGAAAAAAAATTCCATATAAGTTTATACAATAATGACGACTGGTACGTTGAAGGAATGGATTTTTGGGCAAAAAGAGAAGAAAACAACACCAAAGTTACGCCTACTATTAAGCCTATCGAAGAAGTTTTAGTTGACTGGAAAACCAACAATAAAGGCGCGCACAAAGTAATGTGTATGGGAGATAAGGAAGAACTTGATAAGGTAATGGAAAGTCTTACTTTAGCATACCCTGATGAACTTCATTTATACAGATCTAAAGATACCTATATAGAAATTGCAAGCAAAGAAATCTCTAAGCTCACAGGTATCAACACCTTACTAAAAAACAGTTACAACAATTTATCTCTTGAAAATTGTATTGCTTTTGGTGATAATTATAACGATATTGAAATGCTGAATGCCGTTAAAATGGGTGTCGCTGTTAAAAATGCTAAAGAAGAAGTGTTAGCGATTGCAGATGACGTTACTGACACCAACCATAATAACGGAGTTGCAAAAGCTATTGCGAAACATTTGTAAAACATAACTAAACTAAACCAATATGAAAAACCTAATTATCATCTCATTCTTAACTGCTGTATTGTTTGTGTCTTGTGACAAGAAGCCAAACAAAAATACTATGGTAGTAAAAGGAGAAGTAAAAGGGTTAAAAAAAGGGACTTTATTTCTTCAAAAAATTGATAACGGTATTTTATCGACAATTGATTCTACCTATGTAAAAGGAACAGGACTTTATGAATTGAGTTCAAACAACAACTCTTCTCAATTGCATTTTCTTTCTTTGAACAAAGACAGCGAAAAATCGATTCCTTTTTTTGGCGAACCTGGAGAGATTACAATCAACACCAGTTTGGATAACTTTCTTTTACATGCAAAAATTTCTGGATCTAAAAATCAAGAAATTTTAGATCAGTACAATATTATTGCATCTCGTTTTCAAAACAAAAACTTGGAAATGATCAAAGCAAATTTTGACGCGATCAAGGATAAAAACCAAGAAAAAATAGATAAAATAGCTAAAGAATCAAAAACGTTATTGCGCAAAAAATATTTATATACTATAAACTTTGCGTTAAACAACACCGACTCAGAAGTTGCTCCTTATTTAGCCTTAAGTGTATTGAACAATGCCAATGTTAAATATTTAGATACGATTAACAACTCTCTAAGTCTTGAGATTAAAAACTCTCGATATGGTAAAGAATTAAATTCTTTCATTGAAAAAATAAAATCTTCTACGGAAGAATAATACAATTAGAACCAATAAAAAAAGGGAACACATTTTAACGTTCCCTTTTTTTATGCTCGTATTTCTTTTCGTACCGTCCTTCGACTATTTTACTATCAACGGTTATCTCCATCTAGCAAATCACCAATACCTCCTAAAATACTTCCCTCTCCTTGAGATTTCCCTCCTGTTCTTGGCGCCATTGACAAAACTCTATTGGCAAGTCTGCTAAATGGTAATGATTGAATATACACCTCTCCCGGTCCTTGCAAACTAGCAAAAAACAAACCTTCTCCTCCAAAAAGAGAATTTTTTATACCACCAACAAATTCAATATCATAATGAACTGATTCCGTAAAACCAACCAAGCATCCAGTATCTACCTTCAGTATTTCACCTGACAACAATGTTTTCTTTGTGATAGTTCCACCTGCATGAACAAACGCCATTCCGTCTCCTTCTAATTTTTGCATGATAAAACCTTCCCCCCCAAAAAGTCCTCTTCCTAATTTTTTAGAGAATTCAATACCTATCGCAACTCCTTTTGCTGCACATAAAAACGCGTCTTTCTGACAAATAAACTTTCCTTGATTTCTAGACAAATCAATAGGAATAATTTTTCCTGGGTAAGGAGATGCAAAAGAAACATGTTTTTTACCAAATTCTGTATTGGTAAAAACAGTCATAAATAAACTCTCTCCAGTAAGTAATCTTTTCCCTGCAGAAAACAATTTACCAAGCACCCCTTCGGACTGACCAGATCCATCACCAAATATTGTAGACATTGAAATTCCCGAATCCATCATCATAAAACTTCCAGATTCTGCAATAACACTCTCTTGAGGATCCAATTCAATTTCAACAAATTGCATTTCTTCTCCTTCAATTTTGTAATCGATAACGTGTGCGCTCATATTTATTTTTTAATTAGGTATTAGAAAATCATTTTGAATCACCAAATTAACCCAATTATCAACACTCACTCCCATCATAGTAAAACTATAACTATTGTTTAACAAAAGTTCTGGCGGCTCCTCTCTAGTAACATTCAAAACAACATTATCTAATTGGTAATAGGTAAACATTTTTTCATAGGTGTAAGTACCAGATAACAAATTACTTTGACTATCCGTAATCACCTGAAAATAAATAACATTCTCATCTATTTGCCCATCTAACCAAGAAAATTTGGGTTGTGCATTCTGTTCAAAATCAATCGACACCTCCTGGGACCATTCTGTTGGTTTGGTTTGTTGTTTCAATCGAATGGGTTGTGAAGTTCTCAATTCCCCATTCACTAAATAAGTCACAATGCAAAAGGTTTCGTTAGAAGAATCACGAACAAACCTCTGGAGATACCCATTAAAAACGGGTTCCAATGGAAAATCTACCTCCCTGTATAATAATAAGTTTTCTTTCCCTCCTTCTAAATCATTTGTTTCAAAACAACGATAATCTGTAGCGCCCGGAATAGGATAAAAAAACACTAAAGTATTTCCTGAGCCGTCTTTCGCACTTGCCGCACAAGCAATGACATCATTTTCTCGATCTAAAGGATGTAGATTTATATATTCTTGTAAATTATCATAACCCCGCTCCTCTTCCGTAGAACAACTTATACTTAACAACAACAAAAGCAACACCGTCAATCTCCTCATTTTTTTAACTTTATACTCCATTGATATTCAAATTTAGACACAACATCTCCTTGTTCATCAATTCCATTTGACTCTAAAATCAAATGTTGTCCCTCGCCCGTTTCAACAGCTTTTTCAATCGCTTGCTGAATACGACCATCATCTGAACATTCGAAATAAATTATCCCTTTTGCTTTTTTTAAAAACTCTCCTTTTTGACCAACAACAAGCATCGAAATCTTTTCTCCTGACACGTATATCTTTCTCATCATTAAAACCCCTGTTGCCAATTCTGATGCCATTCCTTGTGTGGCCCAATACATTGACTTAAATGGATTCTGATTGATCCATTGATATCTGACTTTTACCCTAATGCTATTTTCTGAAATAGTTTTCACCCTGACACCTGATAGGTACGCTGAAGGAATTTTAAAAAACACAAAACGGTTTAAAATTGTAGTGGTAAATTTCATTTATGTAAGTTAAAAAAAAAAGAAATGAGCTACTAATTTTAGTTCCTTTTTCCATAAAAAAGTAACTTTCAAATAAAAAATGAAAAAAATTTTATAAAAAATAAAACTTACAGAGACACCATTAAACATGGAAAACCTCTCAAAAACAAGTCACTAAATTAAAAACCAAAAAGTACTATGTTTTGCATAATACTATATGTTTGTATATATTTGTCACATCAATATATAAAAGTGACATCATATGACAGTAGTAAAAGAAGCAACAAATGCATTTTTAATTCATATTTCAGCCCTGTTAGGATTTCTATTTCCATTTGCAGGGGTTATCATTCCATTGATCTTATGGAAAGCACAAAAAACTGAAAGTAGCTTTTTAGACAGCAACGGAAAAGAGGCCGTAAACTTTAATATCACCTTCGGCTTGTATAAATGTATTTTGGCATTTGGTTTAATTATTTCCTTTTTTGTTTTTCTATTTTTTAAGGCTTCACCAAACATGGTCCCATTTTTCGGAATCTATGGAGTATTTGAGTTAATGACTATTTGTCTCATTATTATTGCTGCTTCAAAAGCACAGAAAGGGGAAACTTACCAGTATCCAATGACAATTAATTTTTTAAAATAAAAATCCTTTTTATGAAGATAGAGAACACAAAAGCACAGATGAGAAAAGGAGTTCTAGAGTATTGCATTCTTTCCATATTACAAAATGGAGATGCTTATACCTCAGAAATTCTTTCCACATTAAAAGATGCAGAAATGATTGTAGTAGAAGGAACCATCTATCCATTACTAACAAGACTTAAAAATGCAGGATTACTAAGTTACAGATGGGAAGAATCTACCTCCGGTCCACCAAGAAAGTATTATGTACTTACTGAAAATGGAGCCCTTTTTTTAAAGGAATTAAACACAACCTGGAACAACCTAACTAACGCAGTACAAATCGTTACTAGCAAAAAAAACAAATAAGATGAATAAAACTATCAACATAAATTTGGGCGGATTCTTTTTTCATATTGATGAAGTTGCCTATCAAATCTTAAAGGGATATTTAGAATCCATAGCACGATCTTTAAGTGATGATCCACAAGGAAAAAATGAAATTATAGCAGACATTGAGGCTAGAATAAGTGAATTGTTATCAGAAACCATCAAAGACCAAAGACAGGTAATTAATGAAAGTGATATCAATGCCATTATAAAAATCATGGGGCAGCCTGAAGATTATGATGATCATACTGAAGAATATACCGAACATAAAAATAATTATGGAACTAGCGCTAGTTCAACTAAGAAACTTTACAGAGATAGTGAGGACAAATTTTTAGGTGGAGTAGCTTCTGGAATCGGACACTATGTTGGTATTGATTCTATCTGGGTTCGATTGGCATTTATTTTGTTAACGATCACAGGCGGATTTGGAATTCCAATCTATATAATTTTATGGATTCTATTGCCAGAAGCTAGAACGACAGCAGAAAAACTAGAGATGGAAGGGGAAGCGGTGAACATCGATAATATTGAAAAAAAAATCCGTACCGAATTTAACAATGTAGGAGACAAAATAAAAAATGCAGATTACAGCAAGGCTAAAACCGGTTTTCAAAATTTTTTAGACACTTTAGGCAAAATAATACTAGCAATATTTAATGTTGTTGGAAAAGTTATTGGAGTGCTTCTAATGTTTGTTGCCGCAGCAATTTTGTTAGTATTAGTTATTGGAGCCTTTTCTTTTGGAAGTATAGAATTCATGGGAATGACACACAACTTTACTTCTATACCTTCTTTTATCCATGGCTCAATCATTCCACATTGGACGCTTGCAGCATTAATTTTTATCGCTATCGGATTTCCTTTTCTAATCTTATTTTTATTAGGCTTAAGAATTGTTTCATCCTCAGTAAAACAATTGAGCAAAGCCACATCATTAACCCTATTAGGAATTTGGATTATCGCCTTGTTAGCACTAATTTTTACCGGTATCGAACATAGTACAGCAAAAGCTTTCAAAGGGTTTAAAATACAAGAAACGCCGTTTGCATATCAAGAAAACGATACTCTAAAAATTAAATTAATTAATAATGAAGAGCTCCTATACAAGAGTCTTTTAAGAAAAGATAACAACCAAGAATTTGTATATGATAAAGATACCAGAAAACTGTATAGCAATAACATATCCATAGATGTAGTATACAATGACACTGATGTTGCCTCTGTAAAAGTTAGAAGAATGTCTGTTGGTAAAGACAGAAATATTGCTAATCAGAATGCGGAAAAACTAGAATATAATTATATTATTGAAGATAAAACAATACTATTGGATGGTTACTTTTTAAGTCCTGAAAACAGCCTTGATAAAAATCAAAACATCGCCATAACCATTGCAGTACCCAAAAACACAACCATTCATTTTACAAATTCTACAAAAAGCTTTCTAGGAAATATTGAAACTACTCAAGACATATTTAGCAATGATTTGCCAAACCATCATTTCATCATGAGACCTGTTGGTTTAGAATGTACTGATTGTGATGAAAGATTATTTAGAAACTAAAAACCAATATTATGAAACGATTTACAAAACAAGCAACCCTGCTACTTTCACTATTTATAATCTTTACAAGCTGCAAGGTAGATTTTAATCAGACAAACTCTGTTAAAGGAAATAAAAAAGTCATTTCAGAGGAAAGAGACGTTACGGAATCTATTACAAAAATAGAAGTACATGAGGGAATCTCTGTATACCTAAGCATGGGAAACAATCAAAAATTAACAGTAGAAACCGATGAAAACTTAATGCCTTTGATTAAAACACAACTTAAAAACGGAACATTAAAAATATTCTGTGAGCCAAATATAAAAAAATCCAAAGCTCGGAATGTTTATTTAACTGTGAATCAAATTTCAAGCATAGAAACAAATAGTGGTGCTCGTGTTTTATCTGAAAACACTTTAATAAGCGATGATTTAACCATTCAATCGAGAAGCGGTTCACATATAGATTTACAAGTCAACACTAATAAGCTTAGCTCAAGTACAAGCAGCGGATCTCAAATAGACTTAAAAGGTAGAGCTTCTAATTTTTCAGCGCACTCGAGTAGCGGTAGCACCATAAATGCTTATCATTTAAATGCCAAAAATGTTGAATCAAAAGCAAGTAGCGGTTCTCATATTAAAGTGACCGCAACTGAATCATTAAAAGGAAAAGCAAGTAGTGGCGGAAGTATCAACCACAAAGGAAATCCTAAAAACATTGAAAGAAAAACATCTTCGGGTGGAAACGTTTCTGCTGGGTAGAGCCTCAGAAAGCAATCTTTGGTTTAGATTGATTTACAAATGCCTTTAGACATACAGCTAAAGGCATTTTTTTATATTTGATAAAATTTAAATATGCAAGATTATATCATTTTTTTAAGAGCAATAAATGTCGCAGGAAAAAACAAACTAAAAATGCAAGATTTAAAACTTGCCTTGGAAAATGAATATCCGATAATTCAAACTTACATTCAAAGTGGCAATATTGTAATACCACATTGTAAATTCCAAGCCTCTCAGATCAAGATTTCAATTGAAAAAACACTACTAGAAACCTTTGATATAAAAACTATTGCCATTGTAAAATCAGCACTTGAATTAAAAAATCTCTTTGCAAACATTCCTTTTCCTTCTTTTGAAACAAATCAATTGTATTTTAGTTTTCTAGCTAATGGAATCAACAAGACTGAACAAGTTTCAAAAACAATCACCCAACTCCATGGAGATAATTTTAAGGTCTATAACGATATGGTTTATATTCAGTGCCTCAATGGATATGGAAAAACAAAATTGTCGAATCAATATTTTGAAAAGAAATTTAAAACTTTAGGAACCACTAGAAACTACAATACCATCTCAAAATTAATAGATTTAGCATCTAAAGCCTGAACTACCAACTACCACTGGCACCACCACCTCCGAAGCCTCCACCTCCGAAACCACCGGAGAAACCACCTCCTCCAAAGCTACCGGAGCTTCCACTTCCAAAACCACCACTACTTCTTCCCATATTACTAAATAATATTGCTGTCAAAATATCAGAAGAAGCATTACGTCTTCCCCCTCTTCCGCCACCTTTATTCCCTCGATTTCGGAATATAAAAAACAATACCAATACGATAAAAATAAAAAAACCTTTCAGTTTAGAGGATTCATTAGATGTAGATTTTTTCTTTCTATTTTCTTTAAACTCACCACTAAGCACTTTAAAAACAGATTCACTTCCAGCATCTAAACCGGCATAAAAGTTCCCTGACTTGAATCTAGGTGTAATCACATTTTCTATTATTCTCCTAGACAATGCATCTGTAAGCAAATGTTCAACTCCGTAACCCGTGGAAATGTTAACTTTTCGTTCATTTTTTGCTACGAGTATTAATACTCCATTATCTTTACCCTTTTGACCAATTCCCCACTTATGAGCCAACTCCGTAGCAAACATTGCTATCTGGTTAGAACCTATTGAAGTCATTGTAACTACCACAATCTGAGTGGAAGTTGAATCAGAATAGCGCAATAATTTATACTCTAAACTCTGCTGTTCACTCTTAGAAAGCAAGTTCGCATAATCATACAGACTTGTCTGCTTTTTTGGAGCATCCGGAATACCACTTTGAGAATATGCACCGGTTATCGTGGCGATAACAAACAAAAGGATGGGTACTATTTTTTTTACTTTCAAATGACTGAAATTAGCTATTAATCAATGTAATTTATTTACGGTCCCCCATGAAACGAAGTAAATACAAGAATAGATTTACAAAGTCTAAATACAAGGTCAAAGCACCTAAAATCGATTTCTTTTTTGAAACCTCTGCATCATCCGCATAAGAAGCCATTCTTTTAATCTTTTGAGTATCATATGCTGTTAAGGCTACAAAAATTAAAACACCTGCATAAGTGATAACCCAATACATTACTTCGCTCTGTAAAAATATATTCACCACGGAACCAATAATCAAACCAATCAATGCCATAAATGCAAGGTTTCCAATAGAAGTTAAATCTTTTTTTGTCATGTATCCATAAGCACTCATCACCCCAAAGGTTGCAGCCGTTACTAAAAACGTTGATGCAATTGATGAACTTGTATAAATTAAAAACACCATAGAAAGCGTCAATCCATTCAAAACAGAATATAACAAGAACACTATTCCTGCTGTTTCTGCCGTCATTTTATTAATTCTTGCTGATAGAAAAATCACAGCACCAAACTCTGCTCCAATCAACAGATAAAAAGGAAGCATACTTCCTGATGCTGGAAATATTGCACTCAATACTGCAGGTGTTGATGCAGCCCACATAGCCACGACTCCTGTAATAACCAATGCAGCACTCATCCAACCATATACCTTTGAAATAAAAGCTGCTTCTATTTGCTCTCTTTGTAATAAAACATCTGTATTCATAATTCTTATTTTTATTTTATTTACCCTTTTGAAATTTCATCAGGCAATTCATTAATATCATCTTTTTGATAAGGAAAAAACTCTTTTAATCTTTTACCTGCCTCTTCAATTCCTAGCTGCAAGCCTTTTGCAAAATCACCTTTTTTAAATTCCTTTATCACCAACTCTTTCGTCGTATCCCAAAAATCACTGGAAACAACTTTATCAATTCCAGCATCCCCTAAAATAGCGAACCTGTGCTCTTTTATAGCTAAATAAAATAACACACCATTTTGCTGCTCGGTTTCATTCATCTTCAATTCAAAGAACACTTCCTTGGCTCTTTCCAAGGCATCTTTATCCGAACTTGGATCAATGTGCACCCTTATTTCTCCTGAAGTATTCAGTTCAGCAGATTTTATCGCCCCTACCACATCTAACTCCTCTTGCTCCGATAAATGATATTCTGTATTTGGCATAACTAGAATTTTACTTCAGGTGCTTTTTCACTTCCTTCTGCAGACTTATAGCGACTCATTTCTTCAAAATTCAAAAGTCCTGCATAAATGGAATTCGGAAATAATTTAATATGTTTATTATAGGTATTTACCAATCCATTAAACCTATTTCTTTCCACATTAATTCTGTTTTCAGTTCCTTCTAATTGACTTTGCAACTCTAAAAAATTAGTATTCGCTTTTAAATCAGGGTATTTTTCTGCCACAACCATTAACTTCCCTAAAGCTCCTGCTAATCCTTGTTGAGCTCTTTGATAAGAAGCCATATTTTCTTCAGTCAAATTACTTGCATCAATTTTAGTACTTGTAGCACTAGCTCTGGCTTTTATAACAGCCTCTAAAGTTTCACTTTCATGCGAAGCATATCCTTTTACAGTATTTACTAAGTTTGGAATTAAATCAGCTCTCCTTTGATATGAACTTTCAACATTTGACCATGCTGTTTTTGCATCCTCTTGATACGTAACAGCTGTATTATTAAAGCCCTTAAACGAACTATATCCCCAAAACAGAACTACAGCTACAATAATTAAAGGCAACCACTTTTTTAATTTATCCATATTTAATTTTGTTTTTTATAAACACAACGGTTCAATATACATACCAATTATTTTTTTACTGATATTTTGTCAGTTTTTTGCCAAAATTGGCAATTCACTAATGTGATTGAAATAATTTAAAGTTCGTTTTTGATCTTGAGTAATTCTGCCTTTACCTTTTGTAATCTTTCAATAATTTCAAGATTTTTTTTAGTGGTTTCAGGCTCTGCTATTAATTTTTTCTTAGCTCCGTCTAAGGTAAAACCTTTCTCTTTAACTAAATGATAAATTAATTTAAAATTTTTAATATCCACAGGCGTGAACATTCTATCTCCTTTTCCATTTTTTTTAGGCTGGATGATGTCAAATTCTTTTTCCCAAAAGCGGATCAAAGAGGTATTCACATCAAAAGCTTTCGCCACCTCACCTATTTTGTAATATCTTTTTTCTGGTAAATCAACTTCCATTAATCCAAAGATTGATTTTCTTTTGACGCCATATCCAACATCATATCATACTCCTCTGGGGTAAGATCATTAAAATAATAATAAATCGGATTTACCTTTCTATTCCCTTTAACTACTTCGTAATGCAAGTGCGGCGCTGTGGAAGTCCCTGAAGTCCCAACATACCCAATTAAATCACCTCTTTTAACCGACTGTCCCTTTCGAACTGTATATTTCTCCATATGACCATATAATGTTTTGTAACCAAAACCGTGATCAATTTTCACATAATTTCCAAAACCACGTTTAGACTTTGTAACCTTTTCAATCTTTCCATTACCTGTAGCATAAATTGGTGTTCCCTTTGGAGCAGAAAAATCCATTCCCCAATGAAATTTTCTTGTTTTATAAATTGGATGAATTCTATAGCCAAAACCAGAAGCCATTCTCTTTAAATCTTTATTCGCAACAGGCTGTATTGCTGGTATGGAAGCTAACATTTCTTTTTTGTTCTTAGCCATTCCAATAATTTCATCAAGAGATTTTGATTGCACTACTAGTTGCTTAGATAAAACATCAATTTTTTTGGTTACATCTTTAATCATCGTTGAGTTCTCAAACCCATCTAAAGACTTGTATCTATTGATCCCTCCAAAACCTGCCATACGCTCTTCTTTCGAGATTGGCTCTGCTTCAAAGTAAACTCGGTAAATATTGTTATCTCTTTCTTGAATTTCTTCTAGAACAGAAGTCCCCTCATCAATTCTTTTAGATAATAGTTCATAATGCAATTTTAAGTTTTCCAACTCGCGCTCATCATCTAACTGACTTGGAGATTTAATCACATAACTAAATCCAATAAAACCAAGGAAAGCAATCAAACCAACAGCGGTTGTAAATAGCAAACCGTTCTTTATTTTAGTGCTTCTTTTTACCGTTATTCTTTGATAAGAAAGGGTTTCTGAATCGTAATAAAATTTTACTTTTGCCATATTGCTAAATATAGTACTTTTGTATCCTCATTTGCAAGCCCTTTTGTGCGCTTAAAAACAAACAGAACAAATGCAAATTTACAAAATGTTTTATAACTACTCAATAAGCGAGGGGAATTAGCATTTTTTTAATTGTTCACATAAAGAATAGTAACACATGAAATCATTAGAAATAAGACAGCAATTTTTAAACTTTTTTGAAGAAAAATCACATAAAATTGTTCCTTCTGCACCTATCGTTTTAAAAGATGACCCAACATTGATGTTTACCAATGCGGGTATGAACCAATTTAAAGAATATTTTTTAGGGCAGCGTGAGGTTACAAATTCTAGAGTTGCGGATACACAAAAATGTTTACGTGTTTCTGGTAAACACAACGATTTGGAAGAAGTAGGAATGGACACCTACCACCATACCATGTTTGAAATGCTTGGAAACTGGAGTTTTGGAGACTACTTTAAAAAAGAAGCAATTGAATGGGCATGGGAATTTTTAACAGATCGATTAAAATTAGACAAAGACTCTTTATACGTAAGTGTATTTGAAGGGAGTTCTGATGATGATAAACTTGAATTAGATCAAGAAGCTTTTGACTTATGGAAAGCTATTGTACCTGAGGATAGAATTATTATGGGAAATAAAAAGGACAACTTTTGGGAAATGGGTGCGCAAGGGCCATGTGGACCATGTTCTGAAATTCACATTGATATTCGTACTCCAGAAGAAAAGGCAAAAGTATCTGGACGTGATTTAGTCAATATGGACCACCCTCAGGTAGTAGAAATTTGGAACCTTGTATTTATGCAATTCAACAGAAAGGCAGATGGTTCTTTAGAAAAACTTCCTGCACAGCATGTTGATACAGGAATGGGATTTGAACGTTTGTGTATGGCTATGCAAAATGTACAGTCTAACTACGATACAGATGTTTTTACTCCTTTAATTAGAGAGATAGAAACCATTACAAATTCTGTATACGATAAAAGCTCTATTCCAACAGAATCAAATGGAAAAGTAAGTGTTGCTATTCGAGTAATCGCAGATCATGTAAGAACGGTAGCGTTCTCTATTGCTGATGGACAATTACCAAGCAATAATGGAGCTGGTTATGTAATCAGAAGAATCTTAAGAAGAGCGATACGATACGGGTTTACCTTTTTAAACACAAAAGAGCCTTTCATTTTTAAATTGGTAGAAACTTTAAGCAACCAATTAGGAGAAGTTTTCCCTGAATTAAAAGCACAGCAACAACTAATTACCAATGTAATTAAAGAAGAAGAACAATCTTTCTTAAAAACTTTGGATCAAGGTTTATTGTTGTTAGATAATATCATTTCTAAAACAGAGGGGACTACTGTCTCTGGAGAAAAAGCTTTTGAATTGTATGATACTTTTGGATTTCCAATTGATTTGACGGCCTTGATTTTAAGTGAAAAAGGATATCAATTAGATGAAAAAGGTTTTGAGTCTGAATTACAAAAACAAAAGGACAGATCTCGTGCTGCAGCTCAGGTAACTGCAGGAGACTGGCAAATAATTGCTGAAAGCACAAATGAATCATTCATCGGTTATGACAACATTACTGCAGAAGTAAAACTAACTAGATATAGAAAAGTTGATAGTAAAAAAGACGGTCAACTATTTCAATTGGTATTTGATCAAACTCCGTTCTATCCAGAAGGAGGAGGACAAGTTGGTGACAAAGGTTATTTAGAAGCTGCTAATGGAGATGTAACTTATTTAATCGACACAAAAAAGGAAAACAACTTGATCATTCATATGACCAAGAACCTTCCTAAAAACTTACAAGCAACTTACACCGCTGTTGTGGATGCTAAATATAGATCAAGATCTGCGGCCAACCATACCGCTACTCATTTATTGCATCAGGCCTTAAGAAGCGTATTGGGGACTCATGTAGAACAAAAAGGTTCTTATGTACATCAAGCTTCATTGCGTTTTGATTTCTCTCATTTCTCTAAAGTTTCTGCGAATGAATTAACGGAGATAGAGAATTTTGTAAATTCTAGGATCCATGAAAAACTAAGTCTTGAAGAGAATAGAAACAACACCTATGACAACGCTATTGCGGAAGGAGCCATTGCCTTGTTTGGGGAAAAATATGGAGATACAGTGCGTTCTATAAAGTTTGGTAGCTCTATGGAATTATGTGGAGGTATCCATGTGGAAAACACCGCAGACATATGGCAATTTAAAATCACTGGAGAATCAGCAGTTGCATCTGGAATTAGGAGAATAGAAGCCATTACGTCTGATGCGGTTAAAAAATATTATAAAGACCAAGACCTACTTTTTAGTGATGTAAAATCTACCTTGAAAAACGCTAAAGATCCAGTAAAAGCGATCACTAGCTTACAAGATGAAAATAATGCATTGAAAAAACAAATTGAAGTTCTAGTTAAAGAAAAAATAAAAAATCTTAAAACACAGCTTAAGAACAGTATTACCGACATCAATGGAATTAATTTTCTTGCGACACAAATAGATATGGAAGCTAGTGCATTAAAAGACATTGCACATGAACTTGGAAATGAGATTGAGAATCTTTTCTTTTTTGCAGGAACTGAAATAAACGGAAAAGCATTATTGACTTGTTATATTTCTAAAAACTTGGTAGAACAAAAAGAATTAGATGCGGGTAAAATAGTTAGAGAATTAGGAAAGCTTATCCAAGGAGGAGGTGGAGGACAAAAGTTCTTTGCAACTGCAGGTGGAAAAAATCCATCTGGCTTGACTGAGGCTATCTCTAAAGCTAAAGATTATATTGCATAATAATTATAAATCCTCTCGGATTAAAAAGCAGTTATGTTTATAAAATAAAAAAGGTTCCAAATTGGAACCTTTTTTATTTTATCATATTTTTTTTAATTGCTTTTAGACAACTCTAAATACGTTTTTGTTGAATTTCGCTCAACTAAATCCGTTCTGATCACTTCTGTTACAGTTGGAATATCTGTTTCGTTTTTCTCCAAACGATCTATCAACATTTGCGCAGCCGTTTCTCCCATTTGCTCCCCATGCTGACTCACTGTTGTTAATTTCGGACTTGAGTGTCTTGATAACAATCCATTCGCAAATCCAATTACTGAAAAATTCTCAGGAATTTTATAGCCTTTACGCTGAGCAATCTTCATGGCTGCAATAGCCGATTGCTCACTCGAAGCAATCACACTATCGATGTCATTATTTTCAAAAAGAGGTTCAATAATCTCTTCGTATTTTTTGTAATCGCTTTCTTGGATATTCAATATCAAATTTTCGTTGACAGAAAGTCCTTCAACTTTCATTCCTTCTAAATATCCTTTGTAACGATCTTTCCCAACAATTAAATCACTAATGGTAGATATAAAAGCAATGTTTTTACATCCTGTGTTTTTTAGATGTTTTACCGTTTTTATTGCGGCTTCAAAGTCATCTGCTACTACTTTATCACATTCAACATCTTTAGCAACCCTATCAAACATAACAATAGGAGTTCCCTCTTCAATCATATCTTTAAAATGGTCTACACATTTTTTCATTCCCGTTTCCTTAGACATAGAAACAATAAAACCATCAATACTTCCATTAGAAAGCATCTCCATGGTTTCTACTTCTTTATCATAAGATTCATTTGAAATACAAGTAATAATTTTATAGCCATTCTCATTCGCCTTTTTCTCTACCCCTTTAAAAACCTGTGCAAAAAAGTAATTCAACATATCAGGAATTACTACACCAATTGTTTTAGTTCGTCTATTTTTTAAACTTAAGGCATTAAAATTAGGCTTGTACTTTTTCTTCTTTGCGTACTTCTGAATTTTAGCTTTTGTCTTATCACTAATTTCATAACTATCATTCAAAGCTTTTGAAACCGTAGATATAGATACATCAAATTTCGCTGCAATATCTTTAATAGTTATTTTTTTCATATGGAATAAATTAATTTATGACTGGATGCAAAAATAGTTATAATTAGCCAAATTTCATTACCAAACAGCACCTTGTTTGAAACATAACAATTTATAAAAGTTAATTTAGTTTTCAAAACTATTTATTCCATTCAAGCCTTTCTAATTAAAAAAAATGGATAATATTGATGCAATCAGAGCAATTAACTAACAATTTAGAAACTTTACTACAACTCGACTATGGATTTATGACTCCTTTTTCGGATAAAAAACTCCCAGAAAAACACCCCATACACTATAGCATACTCTAGAAAAACTAAATACAAATTTTCATGGTATTCTTTAGTCTGATATGTAGCATAACTCAAAACAATCATAAAACTCCACACCAAAGGAAATTTATAGCGAGTAAATATGGAAAGAAACAGAGGAATGGCAACATACCACGGATGCACTATGGATGCCAAAGAATAGTAGATACAAATAGAAAAAAGCATCGTTTCCAATAAAATTATTGGATTTTTATTCTCTCTAAAAATCGATAATATTGCCAACGCCACAATCACAAGAATTGGAGTAACAGTCCCGACAGAGTGAATAATATTATACCCTTTAACTTGAAAACCAATCTCTCTAATGATATAATAAATACTTGCATTAAATTCAAAATTTTGAAAATAAAGATGGATACTATCCATAAAATTGTAATATAAATCCTGACTTAAAAAAGGCAAGAAAAACAAGAAATTCAACCCCAATATCAAACTACCATATCCAACTGTTTTCCAAAAACCAATTCTTTTTATAAAAACAGGAACAAACAATAGTGGAATCAATTTTACCGAAACAGAAAAAGAAAAAGCCAATACAGAATAAAGCCATTTATTTTTTAGTAAATAATAGATGGCTATTGCTAGAAAAAACAGCATCAAGCCCTCAAAATGCAAATTCCCTGTCAACTCAAGAATTATAAAAGGATTTAGAAAATATAAAAAAATATATTTTGAAGGTAAATTCAGAAGCTTCAAAATTTTCTTCCCAAAAACAAAAGTTCCAATATCTGCCAAAATCAACAACAGTCGCATCACTATAGTAGCTCCTAGTAAGTTTTTAGAAAAGAAAATCGCCGGAATCAAAAAAGAAAATTGATTTATCGGAGGATAACAAGTATAATGACTTCCATTCATTGCTCCCATTCCTTCATATAACAACTGTCCTTCAGCAACCAATGAGGTATCATTTTCGGGCAAAACCAAATAGGGATTCAAACCTTCCCATATCATTCTACCGTCCCAAATAAACCTATAAAAATCATCCGATAAATTTGGAATTGCAAATAGCAACAAAACTCTAAACCCAAGTGAAAGAAAAAATAGCGATTTATTATTTTGTTCACTTTTATAAATAAAATATAAAAATGAGATAAAACATACTGAATAAAGGAAAATAAACAAATAAAAAGAACTTCTTTCTATCCCATAAGCTATCCAGAGATAAGCAATAGTACTAAGTAAAATTGCCAACACAGATTTGATAGAAATAATTTGAAATAATTTATTCATTCACCGATTTTATCGATTGAAAAAAGACATAACCAAAGCCCAAAAAAAGCATTAAATGAAAAGGAAATAATCCAAAATCAAAATGTTCATTTGGTATTAGTTTATTATCGCCAACATACCCCACTAATACGGCACTCAATAAACCAAAACCAAAATACAAAGTCAATAAGCCTTCTACAAAAACACTTTTAGATAATTTTTTCTGAATATATTTATTTTTATTCCATTTATCTTTCAGTGAAAGCATATTAAATTTTGGTGTTCGCACAAATTCACTTTTTTTCCCTAAATGTCCTTCGGTTACTGCAACCGTATTATGCAAAGAAAACCCCATTGCAACTGAGAAAAATTTAAAAAACATAAAAAAATAACTTCCGAAATTTTTCAAACCACCTCCTTTTATTTCCCTATACATAAACCAATAGCAAATAAAAAATATCAAGGTACTCACAGCAAAAAAAGACATTGCCACGAAGTATAATTTAAGGTCTTCAAAATAATTTTTCAGATACAACATAGGAATACTCAAAACTCCTACAATAAAAACATTTAAAAACATACTACTGTTTAAAAGATGTAATGCAGCATGGGCTTTTGTTTTAAAACAAAGATTATCCGCCTTCATCACCTTTTTTATCATTTTCTGAAAATTCTCAGCTCCACCTTTATTCCACCTGAATTGCTGACTTCTTGCTGCACTAATTACCACAGGCAACTCAGCAGGCGTTTCTACATCTACCAAATATTTAAATTTCCAATCTTTTAATTGGGCTCTGTAACTTAAGTCTAAATCTTCAGTAAGCGTATCTCCTTCCCAATTCCCTGCGTCTAGAATACATGTTTTACGCCATACTCCAGCGGTACCATTGAAATTGATAAAATGCCCCTGACTGTTACGTCCTACTTGTTCAAGTGTAAAATGCGCATCTAAAGCAAAGGCCTGAATTTTTGTAAGTAAAGAATAATCTCTGTTGATATGTCCCCATCTGGTTTGCACCACCCCTATTTTTTGATTCTTGAAAAAGGGAATCGTTTTATATAACCAATTAGACTCAGGTAAAAAATCCGCATCAAAAATAGCGATAAACTCACCTTTCGCGATTTTTAGACCTTCCTTTAAAGCACCTGCCTTAAAACCTTTTCTATCTGTTCTATGAATATATTCAATAGTATGCCCTTTTTTTCTTAGTTCTTCTATTTGCTTACGTGTAGAGGCAACACTTTCATCAGTAGAATCATCCAACACTTGAAACTCTAATTTATCTTTAGGGTATTCTAATTCCACCATTTTATTCAAAAGGCGCTCCATCACATAAATCTCATTATACACTGGAAGTTGAATCGTTACAAAAGGTATCTGATCTGAGTCCTTGAAATCATATTTCTCATCCTGATTTTTCTTTCGTTTTGATTTCAAAAAATTGAACAACAAATTTAATTGAGCAAAAGAAAATGATAAAATTAGAGTTAGCGCTAGCAAATAAACAATCATCAATGCCACTCCTATTCCATAAATTGTATTATCCGAAAATAAACCTTCCATTATTTTAAACTATATCTAAAAATCCAACTTAATATCTTATACCCAGCCATAAGCGTTCCTTTAAACGTTCCTGATACTTTAGAAACACCAATTCTATTTCTATAAGTAACCGGCACCTCTGTGTAGGTCATTTTTTGCTTCAATACTTTTAATTGCATTTCAACAGTCCAACCATAGGTTTTATCTTCCATCTCTAAGGCAAGAAGTTTTTCATACTTCATCGCTCTAAACGGTCCTAAATCAGTAAAAGTTGCAGAGAAAAACAATCGCATCAAACGAGTTGCTAACCAATTTCCAAAAACCTGTTGTGGTGTCATAGCACCAGGTTCTCTATAAGCTCCCGTTCTAGCACCGATTACCATATCAATATTTTTTTCGAGGATTGGAGCAATTATTTTTTCCAATTCCTCTGGGTAATCAGAATAATCTCCATCTAAAAAAACAACTATCTCAGGCAACACGTTTTGCTGAGCGATATACTCCATTCCTTTCAAACAAGCATATCCATACCCTTTATTTACTTCTGACAAAACCGTAGCACCTGCATTTTTCGCGTTCAACGCGGTAGCATCTGTAGACCCATTATCTACCACAATTATTTCTGATACTATTTTTGGAACATCACGAACAACATTAGCAATAGCATCTCCTTCATTGAAGGCAGGTATAATAACCTTGATCAATACATCCTTTCCAAGGGATTTTTTATTTGCTTCCAACTTAATATTTTTATCCGGCATTATTTTATTGCACTGTTTTATAGTAAATCTTTTAGATCGTTTTCTTTTTGAAAGCTTTCAAGACTATCCCATTCTCCTACTTTTACATCTGATGAAAACTTTTCAATTTTCACAATTTTTTCAGAACTGTATTGAAGACAATACCCTTCTTTTTTACCAGATTTATATTGAATCTTACAAATTAAACTCCCGGCTATATCATAAAACACCCACCAATCTGTCATCAAATCATTTGCAAAATGTCCTTCTTTTTCAAGATTTCCATTCACGCGGTAAAAGTACCAATATTTTTCTTTGAGGCCTGCCTCAAAATGTCCTTTTGATGCTACTGAATTATCCTTATGATAGGTGTACCAATACTTTGATTTTTCTCCATTTAGCATCCACCCCTCACTAACAATCCTACCAGAAGTACCCTTGTTTTTCTGATAGAATTTTGAAGTTTGAGCTGTAATACTCAAGGTAAAAAACAGAAATAAAATTCGAAACATACTAATACTACTATTTGTTTTCTTTTATCATCTTTAATAAATCTACATCATTCCCCAATAAAATAGGGTTTTGATCTATTCTATTTTCTGTAGGACCATTTTCAAGTTTTAATACCCCTCTTGGACAAACAGCAGAACAGACTCCACAACCAACGCAAGAAGAACGAACTATATTTTGACCTTTTTGAGCATAAGATCGTACATCAATTCCTTGTTCACAATACGTAGAGCAGTTTCCACAAGAAATACATTGTCCGCCATTTGTAGTAATCCTAAATCTTGATTTAAATTTCTGAACCAGTCCCATGTAGGCTGCTAACGGACATCCAAAACGACACCAAACCCTATTCCCCATAATTGGATAAAACCCAGTACCTATCACCCCAGAAAAAATTGACCCTATGAAAAATCCATAGCTAGATTGCACATCATATGCCGTAATGCCAAAAGCAATTTCTTGCCATGATTCTATTTCAGCAAAATAGGTATAGAGCGTCAAACCAGTCATCCCAACCGCAAAAACCAAAACTCCATGAATCAACCAACGCTCAATTTTCCACGAGAGCAAAGATTTATCTGACAATTGACGGTAAGGATCTCCTAAAGTTTCAGCCAAGCCTCCACAACCACAAACCCAGGAACAATACCATCTTTTCCCATAAAAACAGACCATTATCGGAACCACTATCAAGGTCAAAACGATTCCCCAAACCAACATAAATAATCCTATTTGACCTTGACCTAATAATCCCCAATCTTTATTTAAATCAAAAAACAAATCATAATCCAACGGCCATGCATTTTTAAAATCAAACCAAGGTTTATTAAAGGCTACTAAAATTTCAGGAATTAAAAATGCAAATGCAATTTGAAAGAACAATACTACTCCAGTTCTCACCATTTGATAGGCGTTGTGTCTATATTTAATAAACATACGTACCGCAAAAACTGTCATCACAGAACAATACATAAACCCATATAAAAACCATTGACTAGAAGGGTTTCCACTTAAGCTTTTACTAATTGGATCTACCGATAAAATTGGGTTTATCAAATAATTTGGAAAGAAATATAGCAATATGTAAAACCCAACAAAATAAATAAATGCAATCATTCCCATCCAACCTTTATTTGTAGCTGCATGTTGCATAATTCCGTTATTCTTTATTCCTGCTGGCCCCAGTAATTTATAATCTGAGCCAAAAGCAATCAACCCACCTAAAATAGCCAAACCAAAGGTCAACCAAAAAAATAGCAACTGATTTTCAGAAACCCAACCAATTGTGGTAACTCTTACCAAAGGATAAACATATTCTTTAGAAGTTTTATTCCACTTAAGTTTCATCACTTTATCCCAAGCAATATTCTCTTGACTTAACTGATATACATCTGAAGCATTACCTAATGCAATAATTTTCTCCGACAACTCAAAGGTGCTCAACTCTTTTGCAACAATACTTGTTTGAGCTTGCTCTATAAAATATTCACTTTTGATATTTTTAGAAGAAATCCATCCATCAAAAGCCTCTTGAGAAACGTAATTTTTTGAAGTGAATATACTACCTGTGAAAATCACAAATCCGATAAGACTTATAAATAATCCAATTTTTTTTATCGCTTTCATCTTCTCTATTTATGCTTTTAAAAATATTCTCTTCCAACTTTTAGCTCTTATTGTTAATTGAGCATTAAAATCAGTATTGTATTTCTCTATAATTTCTTGTTCATATTGTTTGAAAAACTCGGGATCAAAATTAGCATCCTTGAGGTGTTCCAAAACCTTTTCAACAGAGGCCTTTTCTGTAAGCCAGGTATCAAAACGTTCATGCCTTAATCTAATTCCAAACGTATTAATTCCTAAAAACTCCTTTGATTCTTTATCAAAACTTATGATGATACTTTTTTTTCCTGAGCTATCTTTCCAAGAAAACCGATCCTCATTTTCTTTTGGTTGTGCCCAAACCCATCCATAGGTTTGATACTCTATCTCTATAAATTTTGCTGAATTAAACCAATTCCCTGGTTTATATGCTGTGGTGTTTCCACAAATAGTTCTTGCAACGGTTTCTCCCATCATTCTACCGGTATACCATACAGCCTCAATGGTTCTTCTTTGTCCGATTGCATTATGTTGTTCTGCACAATCACCAATCGCATAAATATCTTTGCAATTGGTTTCCAAAAATTCATTGACCAACACACCTCTATTTGTGTCTATGGCTGATGATTTTATAAATTCTATATTCGGACTTACACCCGCAGTTAAACCGACTATACTACATTCGATAGTTTCTCCTTTGTCAGTAACTATCGCTTTTGCTCTTCCTTTTTCATCAGAAATAATTTCCTTCAAACTTGTATCTAACCTAAGATCAATATGGTTGTCTATAATTTCTTTATTGACAATCTCTGATTGCTCATCTGGCAAAACACCATTCCAAAAACTTTTTTCTCTTACTAAAAATGTAACTGGAATATTTCTAGAATGCAACATTTCTGCCATTTCTATCCCAATCAACCCTCCACCAACTATTACTGCTCTTTTACAATCTTTGGCATTTTCTTCTAACGTTTCCAAGTCTTGTTTAGAATACAAGCCCTGAACCCCTTTAAGATCCTGACCTGGCCATCCAAACTTATTAGGTTTAGAACCTGTAGCGATAATCAAGTCGTCAAATAAAATATCAGAACCATCTGTTAAAACTAACCTTTTAGTCTCGACTTCTATAGTCTCAACACGCCCTTCTACAAGTGCTATTCTATTCTTTTGCCAAAACCATTTTTCATAGGGCTGGGTATGCTTAAACTCCATATGTCCCATAAAAACATACATCAATGCTGTTCTCGAAAAAAAATACTTAGACTCAGCCGAAATAATAGTAATACGATGATCACTTAATTTCCTTATATGTCTGGCAGCCGTTACTCCAGAAATTCCGTTTCCAATTATTACAATATGTTTCATAAAATTAGGTTCGTTTAGGTTCTAAATCTAATTATTGATATATTAAGGTAAGAATCTTAAAAATAAGAAATCTACAAATCATAGGTCGAAACAATTTCAAGAACTTAACTCAAAAACTAAAAACCACTCAATTTAGAATGATTAAAAATAAAGTATTTTTGTAAGGACTTTAATTTAAAACATACTTTTAACCAGAACCTAATAAACTTTTAATATGATTAAGAGCATCACTAAAATTTTTATCACAGCATTATTTATAACGGGTATATCAAATGCCCAAGAAAGCAATATTCAAACCTATACGCCATCAAAACTTTTGAAAAAGGGGCAAGTAGACGTAAAATGGTTTAATAATTTTTATAGCCAAACAGAAGACACCTTTAGAGGCGATCATCCAAGAGAGAATTTCTTTACGGCAACCTTTGAAACCTTTTATGGAGTAAGTGAAAACTCGCGTTTTAATGTAGGATTGGTATTTAATGTAAAATCAAATAATATTGGAGGCAAAAGTTGGTTTTCACCATTGAATTTTGCTAATGAAGAAGGTGTTTCTAGAGCTGGATTTACATCCATAGCTCCGAGTATTAGTTTTCAACCATTAAAAAATGTAGGTAATTTTTCTATTCGAACTGGGGTATTTATTCCATTAATAGATCATGAAACAGAAAACGGAGTTTACCTAGACAAAAAAAGTTACGTATGGGAAACAAAATTCTTTTACGATTACACATTCCCAAGCGGAAAATGGCAATTATTTACTGAATTAGATACACAATTTAATTTTGGGGAGGAAGATACTTATGATAACAACGGAACCTCTGAAGGAGGTTTTGCGAACAACAGTCTTGGGGTTCCTGTAAGTGCCTTTGTAAGTTATTTTCCAACATCAAAATCTACAGTATACCTGCAAACGCAACAATATGTTTTGATAGATTTAGGGAATAAATTTAGCCAAGAATATACGCAACTAGGAATTGGAGGAAAATATCAGGTGACAAGAGCGTTGAATATAGAAGTATCCTATACTAATTTTGTAAGAGGATCTGATACAGGTTTCGGAGAAACCCTTAACTTAGGGCTTCGATTCATATCTAACTAAATGAAATTAGAAAAACTACTATTTTTTTTCATAGCAATGGTCCTTTTTTCCTGTCAGGCACAGGAGAAAAGGACTTCTTTAATTAACGGTGTTAGTTTTGTAGCTTCGAATAAAAAAGTAAGCTCTAAAAACATTCAACCTGTTGTCAATCTCAACGCAAATTGGGTAACCTTGATGCCGTTCGGTTTTATGCAGTCCGAACACAAACCTATGCTCCAATTCAACACAAAATGGCAATGGTGGGGAGAAACTGCAGAAGGAGTACAGAGTACTTCAAACGATTTTAAGACGGCCGGAATAAAAAGGATGTTGAAACCACAAATCTGGATCAAAGGAGGCTTGTTTACTGGTCATATGAAAATGACCAATGAAGAAGATTGGAAAAGCCTTGAAAATAATTATGAGAATTTTATTTTGTTTTACGCCGAATTAGCACAAAACTCAAACATGGAACTTTTTTGTATTGGTACAGAACTAAATAATTTTGTCAGCCAACGACCAGAATTCTGGTTCAACCTAATCACTAAAACAAAAAAAATATACAAAGGGAAAATCACATATGCGGCCAATTGGGATTCTTACAAAAACCCTCAATTTTGGTCTCTATTGGATTATATTGGAATTGATGCATACTTTCCATTAAACGACACTAGAACACCAACTACTGAGAAACTAGTTGCAGCTTGGACCCCAATTAAAACGGAGCTCAAAAACTTTCACAAGAAACATAAAAAATCAATTATCTTTACTGAATACGGTTATAGAAGTATTGATTATTGTGCCAAGCAACCATGGGTTTCTGATACTCATGAGAACTTCAATGAAAACGGACAAGCAAATGCATTAAATGCATTGTTTCAATCATTTTGGAACGAATCATGGTTTCAGGGCGGTTTTCTTTGGAAATGGTTTGATGATCACTCTAAAGCTGGTGGTATTCATAATAATGGATTTACCGTTCAAAATAAATCAACAGAACAAATAGTAAAAGAATTCTTTGCTTCCCAACAATAATTAAATGCATAAAATAGCTTACTCTTTCTTAATTATATTTCTTTGTTTTAGCACTATAAAAGCACAAGAAAAAACGATCTCTGAAATTGAATTTTCGGGGATAAAAAAAATAAAACCAAGTTTTCTAAAAAAAGTTGTTAGTACTAAAGCAAACAGTCTACTTGACTCCGTTATTCTTGAAAATGACATCATGTTTTTAAAAAGACTGCCTGCCGTAGCGTATGCTAGCTATAAAACTGTAAAAAATGATAAAAATGAATACAAGGTTGTTTTTGATATTGAAGAAAACTTTTCAATAATTCCTTTATTCAACGTGTATACCACCAACAATGAAGAAGTTGCATATAGAATAGGTTTAACTGAATATAATTTATTTGGTAAAGGCATGGTTCTAGGAGGTTTTTATCAAAAGGATATTTATGACTCCTACAGAATAAGTTTTCAAGCTCCCTATCTGTTTTCTAAAAAATTTGGTCTAGGTATAAGTTATCAAAACTTCACCTCTTTAGAACCTGTTTTCTTTGAACAAGGAACGGTAGATTATAAATACAATAACACATCTTACGAAGTATTAGCCTTGTATGAAATCAATGCCAAAAATAGATTTAGTACAGGGGTAAATATATTTAGAGAAGACTATAAATATGTTCCCAAACAAGAAGATGTTACTCCACCTGTATCCGAATTAATAGAAGACAAAGTACTATATAAATTAATATACCAACATGATAATTTAAAGTACCACTACCAGTATGTATCTGGATTTAAGGACCTTTTTAACTTTCAATATGTGACTTCTGAGACCAACGTATCATCACCAAACTTTTTAATAGGTTGGAATGATTTTCTTTACTACAAACGCATCAAAGCACGTGGTAATTTTGCCACAAGATTAAGAGTGGGCTTAGCTACGAATAATGATTCTCCTTTTGCTCCTTTTGCTCTTGACAACAACGTAAACATTCGGGGAGTAGGAAATATTATAGATAGAGGTACCGGTTCCATTGTTTGGAATGCAGAATACAGACATTCAGTGGTAGATACTTCAATTTTTGCAATACAAGGAAATGCTTTTATAGATTCAGGATCATGGCGTACTCCAGGGGGTGGCCTTGATGACTTTATTGATCCAGATAATATTGTAGTCTTCTCTGGCCTTGGACTTCGATTTATCCATAAAAAGATTGTTAATGCCGTTTTTAGAATAGATTATGGAGTTGGTCTAACCCAAAACAGACATGGAATGGTGTTTGGAATTGGACAGTATTTTTAAAATACAAAGCATAAAAAAAGCTCCTTTAAAAAGGAGCTTTTTTTTATTATTTATGAATACTTCCTATTTAGTATAATCATACCAAATTTCATCAATTACACTAGACTTATCTACTGCATTGATTCTTGTAATATAGTTAGCTATTAAATTTGTAAAGTGATTATCATGTGCTGCAATAACAGGACTAATAAATTCTTTCTCTGTAGATTTAGAAATATTGTTATAGTATAAGAAACTCTGCTCATATCCAAAAGCAAGACTTTCACATGTTTCAAAATCAGCTACGATACCATGTACCTCATCAGCTCCTAATAAAGCAATTGCTTCTGCATTGTTTTCTACCAATACCAATTTAGCATTTGGGAATCTTCTTTTCACAAACTCCTCACTAGTGGTACCTTTCGTTGTTGCTAAAGTAACTGTAGGAACATTTACATGCTCTGCGTCACCTTTTGATAATTTTTTACTTTTTGTTAAAATTGATTTCCCACTTTTAAAATATACTCCAGGAAAAACAACTTTTGCATTTCTTTCTGTAGTTATAGAAACTCCAGAAAAAACAATATCTACCTTACCTTCTTGAACCGCAGGAATTAAATTCTCAAAATCCATCACTTCATATTTTACAGCTACTCCTAATTCTTTAGCTAAATGAGCTGCAATTTTAATATCAATCCCTTCTAACTCACCAGAAGCTCCATTAAAAGAGAATGGAAATTGCTGCCCCGTAGTACCAACAACAATTGTTTTTTGTGCTAAAATTTTATCTAAAGTTTTTTGTTTAACTGACTCAGCACATGATGTAAGGAACGCAGAACTAGTAACTACTAAAAGTGCTAATGCAATAAATGATTTTCTCATAGGTTATAAGGTTTAATTTATTTCTTAATAATTCGAATGTAAATCTACTAAATTTCTTTTAATACATGCAATACTCTGAGAATTAAACTCACTAGTGAATTTATATAAACACATCCTTTTTAATAATTTCTTTTTTACCAACAAATATTTTAACAAAACAAAACGTCTGAAAACTTATTTTTTAAAATCTTCCACAGAAAGACCATTATCAAATTCAATTTGAGACCAGGTAACATAAATCCAAGGTTTCCTAGTAATCTCCCCACTCCAATTAGAAGCTTTATATTTACGTTTTGTTGGAATTAATATTCCTTCTATTTTTTCATATTCAACCTGCATCAAAAAGGGTTCCATTTTACCATAATCGACTACCGTAAAAAGAAATTGATCAACCAAGAGCGTATTTTTATTGATATAAAGCTGATAGGTGTCTTTCGGTTCTTCCTTATCGGATTCAAATGACACCTTGACTATTTCATATGCAACTCCATCAATTACAGTTTCTTTAAGGTACTCGTAAATCAAACCTGGATCTAACAATTTTTGCATCATAGCAAACCAATAAAAATTCGTTGGTCTATTAAAAGCAACTCTTTTCAAAGCATCTTTTTCTTGGATTAATTTTCCATTATGTTTCAGCCAGAATTCGTTTCCATCATACCCTTGTTCAATATCTCCCTTAAAATTAGACAGGGTTCTTTCATGCCTATGGTATTTACCATAAGACAATTCCCCATCAAACAAATACTGTTCTTTAGAAATATCAATAGCGCCGTCCGGAGTTTGATAGGTATAAGTATATACTACATCTCTTTTCTCTTGAAGTTTTTCATAACCTCCCACTTTTTGGACCATTTGAAACACAAGTTCATGTCCTTTGTTTTGAAAAGAATTCGCTACTTGTCTCTCTACTGAAACATCTTTATTTCCTCTTTTTTCAGATTTTTTTTGGTCACATGAACACATGACAACACCAAAAATCAATGCTCCTATAATCGTAAATTTCATTCTAAAAATTTATATTTTTTTATATTCAAAAAAAGTCTTTACTTTTTTAGAGGATACACCTCTTGTTGGATAAAATCTTTTGGAAATTCCTCATCTCCCTCAAAGCCTAATTCAATATCCATGCCATTACCAGGAATATAATTTGTTCTGAACAAATAATCCCATACGCTTAAAGAAATACCAAAATTCACTCCATTCCTATGTGATGATGGCAATACTTTTGCATGATGCCAAATATGCATTTCCGGATTATTTAGAAGATACTTTAAGGGTCCATAATGCAACTTTATATTTGCATGATTCAAATGTCCAATGGTTAGGGCTATCAAATGCACAAATATTACATCCTCAACCTGAAAGCCTCCAATGAGCGCAAGTGGAATATATAACATAGTCCGATAAACTAATGTTTCCATCCAATGATAGCGTAAATGCGCAGCAAAACCCATTTCTTTCACGGAATGATGTACCTTATGAAAATTCCATAACCAAGGTGTACTATGCAGCATTCTATGGGTTCCCCATTGCACAAAATCGGTAATGATAAAAAATAAAAACAACCGCAATAATAGAGGATACTCATTCAAATCTACAATTTGTAGGGATGTTAAATCTAGAGTAAAAAACGATAGCACTTTTATAAAAAACGCTTCTGCTGCTGACGATAAAGCAATGAAAACAATAAGATTAAAAATAAAAAAGTTAAAGAACATGTAAAACAAGTCTAACCAAAAATCTTTTCTAAATATTCCTTGCTTTTTTCTCCATGGAAAGAAAACTTCTAACATCCAAACCACAACAGATATAGTTATCAAAGCATAAAAGTAACTCCCCCAGGAGGGATTTAATATATCTTGGATTAGATAATTCCCATATCCAAGGAATGAATATTTAAATAAGTTCCAAATCTCTATCATTTAAAAAAAATCCTAGTCTGTTTATGACTAGGATAAAGATACTTATAACTCCTTGTTTTAACAACAACCTCCTCCATCATAGTGAAAAGTAGATTCACTAAAATAAATATCATCTCTGTTTAAAGACTGCAATGCTGCTGCGGTTTTATCACAAATGGCCAATGGTTGATTCTTTAAAAGAGTATGTCCTTTTCCATCATCAAAAAAATCTTCATCTCCATAATAAATAGCTGCCTTACCTGTAAATATGCATGGTCCATCTTCTGGCATTGGGTCTTTTATGGCAGCAACTTCTATTGATTCGATATAAATCAGCTCGTCAGTTGGATAATTTTTAGGATCTAAAATTCTGTATGGTTTTCTAGCTCTAATTTCAATAGTACCAAAACCAGCATCAGTTAGCATCTTTACATAATCGGCTATTGGTAAACTACCACTTAAACAAAGTGCTCGTAACCTTTCATCATTTCTTAATGTATCATTCATAGGTTGTTCGCAAGTAGGGTCACTCATAACCAAACGCCCATGTGGTTTTAAAACACGATACATCTCTGAAATCGCCTTTTTTAAATCGTCTGCTTTAAAAATATTGAACAAACAGTTTTGTGCTGCAACATCAATACTATTATCTTTTACATTGAGGTTCAATGCATCCCCTTTCACAAGATCAACAAATTCGCTTTGAAACCATTCGTTTTGTTTTTCAGCCTCTAAAAAATTCTTTCGAGAAGCCTCCAGCATTTCATCTACAACATCCACACCAATCACTCCTCCTTTTTGACGTGAGAAATAAGAAAATTGCAACAATTCCATTCCTCCACCAACACCTACATATAATATCTTTGGTGAGTTTGTCAAGTCTCTAGCATTAACAGTACTTCCGCAACCATAATTCATTTCTTGCATGATCTTTGGGATCTTTAACCCTGGTAACTCCCATATCGGATTTGTTGTGCAACAAAGTCCAACATCTGGAGTTAAAGCCGCTTCTTTATAAACATCATGTGTCGTATCTAAATAACTCATATTATATCTTTTTAACCTCTTATTATTTTAGGTATGTATTATCTTTAATTTATATCTCTTCTATCAAGCAAGTAAACAAAGTAACTAGCTTAGGCTCTGCTTGTGCTGCCAAAGCCAAAATTTCAGGAATATTTATTGGTTTTAAATTATCTGGGTCACACTCATCTGTTAATACAGAAATGGCAACACAAGGCAGTCCCATTTGATTTGCCACTATAACTTCCGGCACTGTAGACATCCCTACAGCATCCGCACCAATTATTTTAAGATATCTATATTCAGCTCTTGTTTCTAATTGAGGCCCAACTACCGCTGCATATACTCCTTCATACAAAGGAATTTTATTAGCCTGAGCAATATTTTTTAGTTTTTCATTAAGCGACTTATCATAAGGTTCAATCATGTCAACAAAACGAGGGCCAAATGCTTCAATTCCCTTTGCTGCTAACGGTGAAGCTCCTTGCAAATTAATATGATCTTCAATCAACATTAACTCCCCTTTCTTATAATTTGTATTGATTCCTCCCGCTGCGTTGGAAACTAGCAATTTTTGAACTCCTAAATATTTTAAAACTCTAACAGGGAATACGATTTCTGCAAATGAATATCCTTCATATAAATGAAACCTTCCTTGCAACGCAATGATTTTTTTATCACCCAAACTACCGTAAATTAAATTCCCCTCATGAGATTCTACGGTTGAAACCGAAAAATTTGGAATCTCGTTATAAGGGATTTTCTTTTCTACCGCAATGGAATCAACTAATTTACCAAGTCCAGTACCCAATATAATACCAACCTCAGCATCTTCTATACCAACATTTTTCAAAAAAGAAACGGTTGCTTCTACTTTTTCTATCATTATTTTTTTATAATTTTTTGACTATGCAATTTACCTTCTATTTCAACTTGTAAAATATAAATTCCTTTCGGTAAACTTTCGGTTTTAATAAAATTTATTTCCTTCGATAAACCATCTTCTTTATAAATCAATTCTCCTACAACAGAATACAAAGCAAGATTTGCTGTTCTATTTGGTTTTAAGGAAATGATCAACTCTTTTTGCATCACGGTTGGATAGATTAAAAAATCCGACTCCAAAACATCAGCTACAGATAAATTACCACAATCTGCACCGGTTTCTACAGCAAAAGCTCCACCTCCCCAATAATGATCATACATTTTACAATGTACATGCACATATGCATAAGAATCCAAATCAATAGCTGGAGTACTATTGGTAAGATCATAACTTTGTTCCCCAGTAGGACTTTTTAACACACCAATCTCAATTGTATTTGGTGTTACTAAAATACCTCCTGGACTAGAAACTACATTTTCTTGGGATAAATACACATGTAAATCAGGACCTGAAGAAGTTGAGAAAGTATCATCGAAACTCAAGGTTTTGGTTCCATCTATTGAAAATGTCAAAATAGCATTTCCTGTAACTGAAATATCCGGCCCATTTTGGAATTGAGCCACTCTACTACACTGACCCTTTGTGAATTGAAAACTCCCAATCAATACAACAACTAATAAAATTATTTTTTTCATATTATAGGTATTTACCTAAATATGAGTCGGGATTTATATCAAAAATTACAATTCAATAACAAAAAAATCACAACACTGAGAATAGCATAAAAAAACATTAAACACCCAACTAGACATTGTCTAGGTTTCAAATATTACTAAGTTATTTTTTTAGTTATAGTCCACTTTTTTCCCGATGAATAAAACAAAAAAAGTTGATTAGTCGAGTTCTTTATGAGTATTTCCTTCTCAAACTTTTACTGAGCTAATTCTCTAAAAATTAGCTTTATCTCTCAAAAAAATCAACCAAAAAAAACTTAAACAATGAAGAAAAACATCTTATTTCTGAGTCTAATTTTCTTAACTAAAATCCTTTGTGCTCAACATATATATAATTTCGAAAATGAAAAAGACGAACTCCTATCGGTTCCGAAAAACATTCAAAATATTCTAAAAAAAGTAACAAATGGAGATATTATTGAGTTTCCAGCAGGGAATTATGACTTCAACAATGAAGCTTTAACAATTAACAAACAAGTGACACTAAGAGGTGTTCATAACAATTCAATCACCTTGCCTGCAAAAGGGGCAGACAATACTACTATTGGGGTTCATTTCACCAACTGTAAAATCATCACATTCCGATCGGACAACATAAAAATACATAACATATCACTGACAAAAACGAGCGGTACCAAATGGAATATATTTTTAAAAATGTTTCATCCTACTTATACTGATCGTATAAATGGTCCTGGCTCCGAGCAAAATCTAGAGACCAATGATAGCTATACTGGAATTGAATTTAACAATGTAAAAATAGCAGGGGGAGGATATCAAATTGCTGTTGGAAATGGAATTGGAGGCTCTTTTACCAATGTTACTTTTGAAAACTTCAACGTGATTGGATTTTGGTTTAATAGGATTGGTAATTCAAATTCTCATCCAAAAGTTACCTGGACAAACTGTACTTTTTCTCCAAAAAATGCACCTAACGGAACTAGCAATATTGGAAACACAATAGAGTTTAATGACCGTGCTATATCTTTTGATGCCGGAAATGCGTCTTACCCAATTGTTTGGGACCATAACAACTCAACTATTGAAAATTGCAATATTATCAATACAGGATTTGGAGCCTCTTCAAGAGGTGCAAATGTCATTATTAACAATAACGTTTTTAATGACAACTCTGGTAAAGTAGATCTCATACATATTGAAGAATTTTCTAGCAATTTTACAATAACCAACAATACCTTTAATTGTACTAGCGATGATGGAAGTAAAATAATGGTATTTGACAGAGAACTTCAACCAGTCAAAAACATTAATGTAAGCAACAATATTGTCACGGGTCTTTATCGGTTTTTTATCTCTGCTTACGGTACAAGTGATTTAAATATTGAAAACAATAATTTCACAGAATCTTCTGCAACTGTTTCTGGAAACAGATGGATCAACCTAGCGTATTATGAGAATGAAATTCATGAACCTATAATACCAAGAAGTAACCCCAATAATACAGGAGATTTACCTTCTGAAAATATTGTTATTAAAAATAATATTGGCCTAGAAAGGGCTGAAACAGGTAGTCTCTCAATAAATTTAAAACAGGGTACCTCTTTAAACTCTGAAGGAAACGACATTAACTTCCCTAGAGCGAGTGATATTTCATTTATAGAATCACCTCGACAATTGCTTGCGGGGGGAACTTACGAAATTGTAAATGCTCAAACAGGTCAAGTAATTACCGCAAAAGGAAGCAATGGTGAAGTAATCACATCAGATATAATTGACAATTCTTCTAAATGGATTGTAACATTTGCACCACCGTTTAGTTATAATTTCCAAAATTTACACACAAATAACTTTTTAGAATTAGCGGTACCGTTTACTGAAAGTAATATTATTGGTAATCCCAATAATCTTCCAGAACTTTTCCCTTTTGAAAAAAACAACTATTCTGAAATGATCCCCTCATTTATAAATAGACTCCCTTTTTGGTGTTTGACAAAAGAAGAGGATCACTATGTTATTCTTCCTGGTGGAAACGAAAAACAATCAGCAATTGCAACTTTAAATGATGAAAAAGTAACTTTAGTTGCCGCTAAAAAGAAAAATCCAAATGATGGATCTAGACTCCCTGTTGAGCTAAACAACAATGCTAAATGGAAATTTCGATTAACTGATGAAAATTTTATAACCCTTGCTAACAAAGAAGACAACACTTATTCATTTGGAGAAGAAACACAACAACAAATCCATTATGGCGTAAGAGCTGATAATGAAATATTAGAATCTATTGAAATTGATTTAGCCATCCTAAATACGAAAACTAAAACAATTGTAGCAGTGGAAGCATCTCAACTGGAAGTTGTTAATCAAAATGCTACAAGCAATGGAACAGAGACATTTAATTATACAATCCCAACAGGTATAACTGCATCAAACAAACTCTCAAATAACGAAGTATACATATTACGATCTACCCTAAATACTAAAGTAAATGGTATCGGAGAAACCCTAAAAACTAAATCTGAAATTCAAATTACACTATTTGAGTTAATCACAGAGAATAAAATCACATGGGACAATCCGGAAAGCACCTTAACTATCGGCACAAATTCCGAACAAACAATCACTCATGCTATCTTAGAAAAAGATACTCCGCAATTTACCCAATTTGGTCTCTTAATTATTGATACCAACGCAAATATTATTGAAGTTATAAAACCGCAAAGCTTCCCTTCAACAGCGGCTAATATTGAACAAAGAGGAACAACTTCTTTTAACTATCTAGTACCGGAAACCATTACTCCATCAAACGAGCTACCTGAAGGACAATCTTACGTAATTAGAACCAGGATAAGTTCTCTAAATGAAAATGGAATGGAAACATATGCTACGCAAAATACGTCAGTAAATATTATAAAAGGGAACTCCGTTACCTGGGTTACCAACCAAATAAAAACTTTTGCACCAGATGGAGAAACCTCGCAAACAATCTCTTACAATGTACAAGAAGATGAAACGATTAAACTTATACAATTCGGTCTCATAATTACCGATCTAAACAATAATTATGTAAGCGCTGTTACACCTCAAACAAATGTTGCCTTTGAAGGGGATGGTTCCATAGCAAACAGCAGTGCAACTATAGAATTTGATTTTAAAACACCAACAGGAATTTCAACTTCGGACCAGCTACCAGTTGGTCAAAAATATAGAATGAGAACCAGAATTGATTCAAAAGACAATGATGGTAAAAGTATTGTTACCTTAAACTTTGAAGATGTTAGTATTCTAAACCCTGGTTTTAGCTTTATCAATTGGGACACAAAAGCGACCAATGAACTCACTGTTAACGAAACTTCAAATCAAAAGGTTTCGTATCGTGTACAACAAACAGATCATATCAGCCTTGTACAGTTTAGTTTGCTTTTAAGAACCGAAAACAATAATGCCTTTATCCAAGAAGTAATTCCAAAGGCAATTGCGTTAAACGGAAATGCCTTGATTGAAGACACGATTGAATTCGATTTTAACATCCCAATAGACATTACAATCAGTGAAGACTTACCTGACAATCAAAAATACACCATTAGAACGAGGGTAGTATACACAGATGAGAACAACGTACAAGCGCAACAAACAGAATTTACCGATATTACGATATTAGAATCTAATCAATTAAGTGTACCTAATACTGTGGCTCAACAATCTAAAACAGTATTATATCCAAACCCAGCTTCAAATACCATCAATTTATTAAACGCAGGAACAGGTAATTACTATATCCTAGATATGTTAGGGAACAGAATTGACAATTTTTCTATCAATAGACTGGATAGTAAACAAAACAGTCGACATGAATTAATTTCAATTAATATTGAACAACTAAAGACAGGTATTTATTATATACAAAACGAACACGGAAACGCACTGCAATTTATCAAAAAATAAAATTAACAAACCATCAAAACCCGAGAGCATCTTCCCTCTCGGGTTTTATAGTAATTCTATCAGATTTGAATCTGGATTTATATCAGAAATTACATCAATATCATTTAAAACTTCTAAAAACCAAGTAGCATATTTGCCTTCTAAATTTTCTATGGTCGATTTCAAAACAGTCTCAGTACCCCATTTTTTATTTTTGAACACTGAAGGAATCAATTCTTTCATACCTAATAGATAATAACCTCCATCTTCTGCGGGTCCAATAACGGTATTATAAGAATCTAACTTTTCAAAGGCTTTCGTAATATGTGACGAATTAAGATCATAAATATCAGAACCAATAATCACAACTTTTTCGTAACCTGCTTTAAAGCCATCACAAAATGCGTTCTTCATTTTATCCCCTAAATCTTCTCCTTTTTGTAATTTCTTTGAAAACACTTTTGGATCCCAATCATCAAACTCCTGAATAGACTCTGAATAATAAAGATACTTATCTGAGACTACCTCAAGAGCAATATTACGAGTATGAGTTAGTAATTCTTTATATATAGCCAATGCCTTTTCAGGTCCGATCGAAGCCGCTAATCTTGATTTTACTTTCCCTAATTCAGGATTCCTAGTGAAAATAATTAATAGATTATTATTTTTCATAAACCTTTTCCCCATTAGTCAACCACTTGCTCCATTCTTTAGAAAACGTATGAACCTTCTCTGTAGGTTGGTTATTTTTATCCACTATTTCCTTTGCTTGATTTTTCCATTCAAAAATCCCACCATACAAATTATACACCTTTGTATAGCCTGATTTCAATAACTTTTCACCAATCATTTCACTACGCATCCCAATAGAACAATACACCAAAATAGGTTGAGACTTGTCTGGGTATTTTTGCAATACAGCATCTATTTCAAAATAATCAAATCCAACACAAAGTGCATTTTTAAGATGACTTGTATCGTACTCATTTTGTTCCCGAGTATCTAACAAAACATACTTATCTAAAGAAGAAATATCGGATACCTTAACTATAGGAACCGTTTCCTTTAAATTTCTTTCAAGTAATTTATTGAATTTTTTAGTTTGTGCATTCGAAAAAGTAGACACAATCAACAACGTTAAAAAAACAATTCTCTGTTTCATACTTCTACTTACGATATAACACCTTGACAACTAGAACCAGCACCAGCAGTACATCCGTAACAATGGTTTTTCAGTGAAATTGTTCTGTTCTTCAATGTATCTGCATTAAAATCTTTAATATTTTGATGTTGTTTGTCTAGGATGGGCAAATGCAACATTTGATTAAAATCACAATCATAAATAGTACCATCCCAACGCACCGAAATGGTATCTCTGCACATTACATTTTCCACTGCGGCCAAATTGAAATTATCTACCAACAGATTCATATAGGTTTCAACCTTGTTCTGTGCTTTTAAATCATTTAAAAAACGACTAATAGGCATGTTTGTTATGGTATATAATTGATTAAAATCAATAGCAAAATTTTCCTTCAACATTCGTTTGTAATCTTTTTCAAGACCTTCCTGAGAGCCTGGTAACGAAGGTCCACCTGGATTATATACCAAATGTAACTTCAATTCTTCTCCTCTACCATAGCCTTTTTCATTTAGAAGTTGCAATCCCTTAATAGAAGCTTCAAAAACACCATCTCCACGTTGTTTGTCCACATTCTCTAAAGTATAACAAGGCATTGACGCTACGACCTCAATTTTATGCGTTTTAAAAAATTCAGGCAAATACTCATACTCCTTTGCAAACGTAAGAATCGTCAAATTACTTCTAACGATAATTTTAACCTCACGTTTAGAAATTTCTTCAACAAACCATTTAAAATCAGGATGAATTTCTGGTGCTCCTCCTGTAAGATCTACTGTTGAAAACCCTCCCGAATCTAGCGCTGCTAAACAGTGCTTCATCGTTTCAACTGACATCAACTCTCTTCTAGAAGGTCCTGCATTTACATGGCAATGATTACAAACTTGATTGCACAAATAACCAACATTTATTTGCAAAATATCCAACCCTTTTGCTTTAAAAGGTAATTTTGAATATTGATGTAATTGCTTAGAAAAACCCAGAATTGGCAAACTTTCTAAAAACAATATATCTTCTTCAGATTTCTTTTTTCTAATTTCAACAATTGGATTTGATGTTGATTTTGCCAAAGTCTCTTGAACTTTTGCGTATAGTTTTTCTTGGTCAGCAAGGGAATAAGCTTCCATATTTTTTTATTTGAAGTGTTTTTATTCGTTTAGGTTCCAATTGTACTCTAAAAAACGAACTTTAGTTTTTTTCGATAATTCAACCGATGCATATTTCTTTATATAATCTATCAATTTACCTTCTGAGGTAAAATCTCCCTGATACCATTCAAATATTTTAGATAGAGATGCTTTTTTAGGAGTTAACATATTTCTTTTAGGATCATTCACAAATTTCTTCATAAGTTCCTCCAACTTAGAATCAACATTTAATTCTGTAAAAGCATAATTTGCTAGTGGCGGACATGAGAATGAAGCACAATTTACACCAACATGAATACGTGGATCTTTATAAACCGCACGCAACTGTTCATGTTCTATCTGATTTAAAGTATAGGTTTCACCACCAACTACCGCTATTTTCATGTCCCATGCTTTTCCATTATTAATTTTCATAATACTAGAAATTGGATAATTTTCAAGAATTAAATTAATGGTATAGGCATTATAAGCATTGATCCAAAAAGCCTTTGTTTTATCTTCTGACCATGATTGTTGTGGTTTGGTCTGTTTTAAATAATCGATATAAGCATCAAGTGCATTTTTCTCTTTAAGAATTCCTTTATAATTAACAACCCCATCCTGAGTTACATTATTTTTTAAAAGTTGATCAAACCCCTCTTGTTGTGCAAAGGATACGGTGGACACAAATACAATCGTGGCCCATAAAAAAAATGATTTCATATTGTAGTAATTTTTTAGATATAAACGTTAGTAGAGAAAACTATTAGAAAATTACAAAATCTCTTTTAATTCTTCTCCTGCCGTCAAATTAAATCTTTTCCTAAACAAATAGACAGCCCCATATAACAATGGCGTATCAACAATTGCGACTATCACTTTAAACAAAAATCCACTAAGCAAAAGACTGCCAAAAACATCCCATGAAAGCACATCAAACAAAGTAAGCAACAATACCACAGTAAACGTATCAATAAACTGAGAACTAAAAGTTGAAAAATTATTCCGTAACCATAAATGTTTCCCTTTTGTTTTTTGTTTCCAAAAATGAAATATTTTAATATCAATGAATTGCGCAAATAAGTAGGCCATCATAGATGCCATTACAGCTATTGGAGACAAGCCAAATATTTTTGAAAACAATCCATCATTTACAGGAGACCAACTTGTTGCAGGAGTATAATTGGCTACTAACACTATTAATACAGAAAAAAAGGAAGCGAAAATTCCTGTAACAACAACTTGATTTGCTTTCTTCTTCCCATAAATTTCAGAAATAATATCTGTAATTAAAAAAGTTATTGGATAAGGTAAAATACCAACAGATACTTCAAAACGAAATATTCCTAAAGGATTCCAATAAAAAAATTTTTGAAATATTAAGTTTGAAACCACCAAAGAAGTTATAAATAAAGTGGCCAAAATCATATAGATTGAAGAGGCCAGCTGTCTGTCTTTTGTATTCATAAATACGAATATAACAAAAACACATTAACCTATAGAAATCTAACCAAACTCATTATATAACAGTACAAATGATATAATTCACAAACAATGCTTATTTTTGCAGTCAAATTTGAAAATAAATAATATGAAAGCATATGTTTTTCCTGGTCAAGGAGCTCAATTTTCTGGAATGGGACAAGATTTGTACACAAATTCAGAATTAGCAAAAGAATTATTTCAACAAGCAAATGAAATTTTAGGATTCGATATCACTAAAATTATGTTTGAAGGAACTGCTGAAGATTTAAAACAAACAAACGTTACACAACCAGCTGTATTTTTACATTCAGTAATTTTAGCAAAAACCTTAGGTGATAGCTTCAAGGCAGATATGGTAGCAGGACACTCTTTAGGAGAAATCTCTGCATTGGTTGCCAACAATACTCTTTCTTTTGAAGATGGACTTAAATTAGTCGCAAAAAGAGCTGATGCAATGCAAAAGGCTTGTGAATTGCAAGCCGGAACTATGGCTGCAATTCTTGGATTAGAGGACAATGTGGTAGAAGAAATTTGCGCTTCTATTGAAGGTGATGTAGTTGCTGCCAACTACAACTGCCCAGGTCAACTGGTAATATCTGGTGAATTAGAGGCGGTGAAAGCTGCATGTGAATTAGCAACTGAGAAAGGTGCTAGACGTGCATTATTACTTCCTGTTGGAGGAGCATTCCATTCTCCATTAATGGCACCTGCTAGAGAAGAATTAGCTGCAGCTATTGAAGCAACGCAGTTTAATGAACCTTCTTGCCCAGTATACCAAAATGTTGTTGCCAAAGCAGTAACAAACCCATCTGAAATAAAAGAAAACCTAATTGCTCAATTAACAGGGGCTGTAAAATGGACTCAATGTGCTAAAGCAATGATTGCTGATGGTGCAACAGAGGTTGTTGAAGTAGGACCTGGTAAAGTATTACAAGGTTTATTTGCTAAAATTGATAGATCTGTCGCTAGAAGTAGTGCTGAGATTTAAAAAATTTTACAACCATAAAAAAACACCCTACGCTATGTAGGGTGTTTTTTTATTTCTTTTATTTCTGTCATTGAAATTATTCCAACTTCCATGTTCGAACCCAGTCCACTTTCATCGTATTTATAGTATCATCAGACAGGTCAGTCTTATCAGGAAGCCCTCCTACCCATGGAGAATCCTGAGTCCATAAATCCCATATAAGAAATTGCTCAAGGGTAAAATTTTGAGTTGTAGTGATGCTTCCAGATGGTTCACCATCTAAGTAAAATTGAACCGTATTTTCATCCTTCCACCAAGCACCTACCACATGATATGCCTCATTCCATCTTACACCTTTTAAGGTATTTCCTTCAGATAAATTTTTATTACTAGAGTTTCCCTTTGCTCTTTCCGTTACTCCATTTTTTACGATGAAATACTGTGAATTCATTTGCCATGGATACTCATCTAATGCAAAACTAGAAGTAGGTGGAAGCGTAGGTTTTGAGTTATTTTCAATAATATCAATTTCATCTCTATTATTACTATCACCATTATTTAACCAAAAAGTATTAAATGCAGAAATATGTGCAGTTTTGATACTACATTCAGTATACATAGGGAATTTAATTTTAGTTCTTGAGCGCACCCTAGATGTTTTAAACCATTGATCTTGACTTGAAGCATCCAAGGTTGCTTTGATCCATAGAGTTCCGTCAGAAACTCCTGAGTTAGAATTTTGCATATTCACAGGTGTCCCTCCATAATTCCAGTTCGTTTTAGTCCATTTAGTGCTATCAAAAGTTCCATTAAATTCATCAGATAAATTTTCTACTTTAACCCAAGTTTTTCCTTGAGGAGTCGTATCATCAAATGAAACAAAAGAAGGAAATCCTTGATCAGCCGTATGAACATCTATAACTACAACCTCTTCTTCTTCCTCTTCTTCATTCTCATCAGGGTCAATTACAATCGTTGATGGTTCATTTTCTTCCAGAGAGTCACTACTGCAACTTCCAAAAAGTATGACCGCTAAAAAAAGTGAAAACACTAATCTTATTAAATTTCTATTTTGAATCATTTGTTTAAGTTTAAATTAATTGGACCTACAAATATATTAGAAAAGAAAAGTTGAAAAATCACAATACGCAACTTGTCTATTTTTTTTCTAGCCACAATGCAGTATTCATAAAGGTCTGTCTAGAACAAACTCATCATAAGCAAACAACTGAACAAAAAAAAAGAGACTGTAAATATTTACAGTCTCTTTTAAAAAATTTATTCTACACAATTACTTTTGTGCTTGCTGCCATTTCCAAGCAGAACTTAAAGCATCCTCTAAAGACAACTCTGTTTTCCAGATTAATTCTTTATTCGCAATTGTTGTATCGGCAAAAGCAGCTGTAATATCACCAGCTCTTCTCTCTACAATTTTATAATTCAATTTTAAATCATTTACTTTCTCAAAAGCGTTGATAATTTCAAGGACAGAACTTCCCTTTCCTGTACCAACATTAAAGTATTCAAAAGACTCTTTGTTATTTTTATTAATCAAACGCTGTAAAGCCGCTATATGAGCTTTCGCTAAATCAACTACATGAATATAATCTCTAACAGCAGTTCCATCAACAGTATCATAATCATCACCAAAAACAGATAATTCTGCTCTCATTCCAGCAGCGGTTTGAGTGATAAATGGAATCAAATTTTGAGGCACTCCAAGCGGTAATTCACCTATTTTAATTGATGGATGAGCTCCTACAGGATTAAAATACCTCAACGCAATAGTATTGATTCCATGTGCAGTACTTGCATCTTTAATAATCTCTTCTCCAATTTGCTTTGTATTCCCATAAACAGATTCTGCAGTTTTCACTGGAGCCTTTTCTGTAATTGGCAACTCATCAGCTTGACCATATACTGTACAAGACGAAGAAAATATAAAGTTGTCTAATTTTCTGTCTCTCATTTCTTGTAATAAGTACACTAAAGAACCAAGATTATTTTCATAATAATCTAATGGTTTGTGCATACTTTCCCCTACAGCTTTAAAAGCAGCAAAGTGAATAATCCCATCAACATTGTGTTTATTGAAAAAATCTTGAACATCACTTTTAACTCTTAAATCAATCTGAGCAAACTCTGGTTTAACACCTGTAATTTCAGTGATACTATCTAAAACATCAATTGTAGTATTCGATAAGTCATCAATAATTACTACTTCAAACCCTTTGTTCTGTAATTCAACAACAGTGTGAGATCCTATAAATCCTAATCCTCCTGTTACAAGTATTTTTGCCATTCTTTTAATTTTAAATAATTATTTATAATTTTTAGTAATTGATAAAATTACTATGCTTTCATTTTATAAACAGGGGGCGTAGTGACTATTCATAGTGGTTATAATGCTTCTTTAAAAACACAGCACTAGAAAGGAAACATTTGACCCCTTTAATTTTTTATTTCACTAATACAATGACAACCTATACCTACTGAATATAGTTGAGAATTGTATTTATAATATAATCCTGTTGCTCCGTATCTAATTCAGTATGCATTGGTAATGCAATCACCTCATCAGAAAGTTGGTTTGTTACAGAAAAATTTTCTTCTTTATATCTATCATCCAAGTATGCCTTTTGTCTATGCAATGGAATTGGATAATAAATAGCACATGGTATTTGTTTACTCTGTAAATGCTCTAACAACCCATCTCTTTTCCCATTTGTTATTCTAATCACATACTGATGAAAAACATGACAATCACAACTATCACAAATTACAGGTACAATAATATTTTGGTTCACACCTAATTTATCAGAATAATACATTGCCGCCTTTTGACGAGCTTTGTTATAAGCATCTAAATGTGGTAATTTTATTCTTAAGATTGCTGCCTGAACACTATCTAATCTTGAATTTACACCAACAACATCATGATGATATCTTTCATACATTCCATGGTTTACAATTCCTCTAATAGTATGTGCTAGCTCATCGTTATTGGTAAAAATCGCTCCACCATCCCCATAACAACCTAAATTTTTTGATGGAAAGAAGGATGTGGTTCCAACATCTCCTATAGTCCCTAACTTTTTCTTACCCTCTTTTGAAGTATAAACTCCTCCAACAGCTTGAGCATTGTCTTCAATAACATATAAGTTATGCTCTTCCGCTAAAGCCATAATTGCATCCATATCTACAGCTCTACCAAAAAGATGTACCGGTACTATTGCTTTTGTTTTAGGAGTGATCGCTTTTTTGATAGCCTCAATTGAAATATTCATATTATTAAGATCGCAATCTACCAAAACAGGTGTAAGATTTAATAATGCAATTACCTCAACAGTTGCTGCAAAAGTAAAATCCGTAGTAATTACCTCATCACCCGGTTTTAACCCAAGTCCCATCATCGCAATTTGTAAAGCATCCGTACCATTAGCACATGGAATTACATGCTTCACATCTAAATACTTCTCCAAATCTTCTTGAAATTGTCTAACCTCTGGTCCATTAATAAAGGCAGTAGAATCTATAACATCTATTACCGCTGTATCAACCTGATCTTTTATTTTTTCATACTGACCTTTTAAGTCAACCATTTGAAGTTTTCTCATCTGAAGATTTTTTAAATTTTATAACCGCACAAAAATACAAATTTAATCAGCCAACCAAGACAATATTTATTCTAAATACTATTAGAATTGAACCCCTAAAAATTTCTTTTTTTTAGGTTTTCAGATGCAAATATAACAAAAAAAACGCATTAAACGTATTTGATACGTTTAATGCGTTTCGGTTTGTAAAACAAAAAGTTCTACAGCGATTTTTAATTATCTGCTAGAGTACTCGTGTCTTTCCACTCACTAACATTTGCAATCCTTGATTGCTCATAATCTAACTGTAATAATTTGTCTCCTTGCCAAACTAACCACTTCCCTACTTTTGCTCCTTTGTAATAATTCGCAACAATAGTTCTTTTTCCAGTTTTATCATATTGGATCCATTCTCCTGTTAATTTCTTATCAGCATCGTAAAATCCTTGTTCTCTAATCTCTCCTGTTTCGTAAAAATTTGTAACCTTTACCAATCCATCTTCCACTTCATATACTGGCTTCGGTGCTTCTGAACTTACAACATTCTGTGCTGATAAAACTAAAGAAGTAAAAATAAAGGCTGTCATCAATAGTTTTTTCATAATAGATATATTTAAAATTAATAGTATTTGTTTTTCTATACATCAAATATATAAAACATTTTACATTAAATACACTTTTACGTAACATTAATTTAACATTGGGGTAAAAATTTAACATTGAATCAAAACCAAAACCCTACACTAAGGTACCAATGCCCCATATTAACATCTGGTGTCCAGTCTCTTACGAGTCTTACTGGACCAATTACCGACTCATAACCATAAACTAATGCATAACCTGATAAAATGTCTTGAAAGACTTGTCCATCATTAAATATATCCAAATCCGTCTTACCATAGTTCATTATAAACGCCATGGTATGCTTTTTATACACCTCATAACGAATCTCTAATTCTCCTTTCAAATAAGAATGATTCACATTATCCTCAAATTCATATCCATAAAAGGGAATATGATTGTTAATCATGTTCTGTCCGAAACCTCCTAATGCAAATTCAAATTGACCGGTATCATTACTTTCAAAAGTAACCCCTCCTTCCACAGTGGTGTGAAAAGTAAATTTATCTATAAGAGTTTTTGCTGCAGCCAACTTTAATTTTGCTTGACAAAAAGGCTCAAAATTATTGTTGTAATCGCTCGAAGCCATATAATATTTTAATTCCCCATCTATCAAGACACCATTTTTAACAAATGCTTTTTTATCATAAGAATCATACTTGATATAAGCTAAGGAATTCAAATAATGACTTTTCTCAAAATAAAACTTTCGATTTGATATTTCATCAGACACTAATGACTTTGTGGATACATCCAAAAACTTGTGTTCAATACCTAAACCTACCGCAAACTTTCTATTGAAGGTAGTTTGAATATAAACCATTGAAGAGAAATCAACATAATTTTTATTAATCTGATTCACTTGAGTACCATCAAACTTTACACTAGCACTAAGTGTATTGAAACGAGAGTTCAACCCATAACTGGTATAAATACCGTTATCTACAAAATAATTAAGATTGGCTCTTATATTATCTCCTACAATAAAATCTGCTGATAAAATATCATTTTTTATAAGCATATGTTTCGTTGTATAGTTTAATAATACACTTGATTTATACAAGGGATCATAATGAAGTCCTAATTTAAAAGAAGACAAATATTCATTTTCTTTAAGTTTCATGTCTAGTTGATATTCCTTATCACCTACTTCATGGAAATCATAAGTCACCATATCAAAATCATTACTCGCTGAAAGACGCTCAAGTTTATAATTTAAATCTTTATAAGAAATAGAGTCTCCAAATTCTAAATTCATTTTACCGCGGATATAAGCTCCAGAGAAATGATACAAATCATTTATTTTAATTTGGTTTACTTTTCTTGTTTTTCGATACTTCTCTTTTGGAATTCTTTTCTCCTTTCCAAATCTTTTTTGAAGTGCTGCAATTTCTTCAAATTCCTTTCGATGCTCACCAGCAATTCTTTGTCCTTCTGTTATAATTTCAATAGTTTTATCAAAAGATGTAATTGAAAAATCTTTCGTGTTTGGCTTTATATGAATTGTTAATTCTTTTACTTTCTCTTCATCTCTAGCATACATTTGAAAGTTCACAATCTGATTCAACACATCCACCACAGAATTAATATTATCTTTATGTTCAAGTTTTCCTTGAACATCTACTCCTATTATTATATTCGCTCCACGCTCCCGCATTTCATCTACCGGAAAATTATTAGCCACCCCACCATCAATAAAAGTTTTACCTTCTATTTCCATAGGTTCTAACAAAGTTGGTAAAGATGCACTTGCTCTAATAGCTTCAGGCAAACGGCCAGAATCTAGAATAACGGGTTCTCCAGTTTCCAGATTTGTAGTCATACAAAAAAACGGAATAGTCAACTCATTAAAATCTCTAACATCATGCACATGTTCAAACAAGGCATTCAACTCATTATAGACTGACTGACCATGCGCAATTGCAGATGGCAATGTTATTTTTCCCTTTTTTGTGACAGGAAAAGAAATCAAACTTTTTTCTCCATATTGTTTCTCAAAAAATGCCGATTGACTTCTCGGTATTTTATCTTGTAATAACTCCATAAAATTATAAGAGTTAATAATGGAATCAATTTCTTTTGGTGAATAATCTGCAGCATATAAGCCACCCACAACTGCCCCCATACTGGTACCTGCCACAAAATCAATTTGCAATCCGGTTTGTTCAATAACTTTTAAAACACCAATATGGGCAAAACCTTTCGCTCCTCCACCACTTAGAACCAAACCTACTTTTGGTTTTACATCTTTATTCATGTTCTGCGCGGTTAACCCCAGAAAACCAAACAACAGGAAAAAGAATGTGATTATTATTTTCATTGCAATTTTTATGATTTAAGTTTCTTTAACAAGCCCTCTTTTACTTTTTTCGCTTTTGATGGACCAATTACCGAAGATAAGCTTTCCAAACTAGCTTCTTTTACTCTTTTTACAGATTTATAATATTGTAATAACGTTTCTACAGTTTGTTTACCAATTCCATCTAACTGCTCCAATTCAGATTGTATGGCCCCTTTACTTCTTTTATTCCTATGATGTGTTATTCCAAATCGATGTGCTTCATTTCTTAAAAACTGTACTATTTTTAGAGTTTCAGAAGTTTTATCTAAATACATAGGTACAGGATCTCCTGGATAATAAATTTCTTCCAATCGCTTTGCAATACCAATAATAGCTATTTTTCCTCTTAAACCAAGAACCTCCAAACTTTTTAAGGCTGATGACAACTGTCCCTTCCCTCCATCAATCACTATTAATTGAGGCAACGGACTATCTTCTTCTACCAATCTTTTATAACGACGAAAAACAACCTCTTCCATAGAAGCAAAATCATCTGGACCTTCTACCGTTTTAATATTAAAATTTCTATAATCCTTTTTACTCGGTTTACCATCCTTAAATACAACACAAGCTGCTACAGGATTTGTTCCTTGAATATTTGAGTTATCAAAACACTCAATATGTCTTGGTTCCACACTAAGTCGCAAATCTTTTTTCATTTGCGCCATGATTCTTTTTACATGACGATCTGGATCAACTATTTTGATCTGTTTGAACCTTTCTTGACGATAGTACTTTGCATTGCGCTGAGACAACTCTACGATTCTTTTTTTATCACCTAATTTAGGAATCGTTACTTTTAAATCCTCTCCCAAATCCACTTCAAAAGGAACGTATATCTCTTTGGACACCGAACTAAATCGCTGTCTAATTTCAATAATCGATAATTCTAGCAGCTCTTTATCGGTTTCATCCAGTTTCTTTTTAATCTCTGTAGTATGTGATTGAATAATACTTCCATTGGCTATTTTAAAAAAGTTTACATAACCAAAACTTTCATCAGAAATAATGGAAAACACGTCTACATTATTTATAGAAGGATTTACTACCGTTGACCTAGACTGATAATTGACCAGTAGATCTAATTTATCTTTTATTTTTTGAGCCTCTTCAAATTCCATTTTCTCAGCGAACTCAATCATAATTTTTTGAAATGTTTCCAAAGAGGTTTTAAAATTCCCCTTGATAAGATTTCTAATGGCCTTTATGTTATTATTGTAATCTTGTTCCGATTGATAACCTTCACATGGACCTTTGCAATTGCCAATATGATAATCCAAACACACCTTATATTTGCCTGTATTCACATTATCTTCACTCAAATCGAAGTTACAACTTCTCAATTGAAATAACTCTTGAATTAAATCAAGCAAGGCTTTCGCTGTTTTTACTGAGGTATAAGGTCCAAAATACTCAGATCCATCTCTTATTACTTTACGAGTCAAAAACACCCTTGGAAAACGCTCTTTTTTAATACAAATCCATGGGTAAGTTTTATCATCCTTAAGCATTACATTGTACCTAGGCTGATATTTTTTTATCAGATTATTCTCTAACAATAGCGCATCTGTCTCGGTAGAGACTACAATATGTTTAACGCTTCTAATTTTAGAAACCAACACTCTTGTTTTACCGTTTTCTTGCGTTTTATTAAAGTATGATGACACCCTCTTTTTAAGATCTATCGCTTTACCCACGTACAGCAATTGATCCTCTTTATCATAATACTGATAAACCCCAGGTGAATTAGGTAATGTTTTTATTTGTAATTTTAAGGCTTCCAGCATAGAACAAAATTAAGTAAATCTTGATGAATCAAGAAATAGATCATCAAAAATAGAACTAGCTTTTTCAGAAACATTCTACTTAATTTTCTTTTATTTGTCTAAAATTTATTTCCATGTTAAAAAATGAAATTAGAGCGCTTTATAAAAAGAAAAGAGCGGATTTCTCTATGCAAGAATTAGAAGATAAAAGTATTGCCATTGCAAATCAATTACTAAAATTAAAATTAGACGGTTTTTGGGATCAAAATCTATATTTTCATCTTTTTCTTAGCATTAAAGAACAAAAGGAAATAAATACAGAACATATTTTAAATATTCTATTCGCTAAGGATAAAGAGGTTGTTATTGCTAAATCTAATTTTGCTAACGGTACCCTGACCAACTATCTGTTAACTGAAAACACAAGAATTAAAAAAAACAAATACAATATTCCTGAACCTTTAGACGGAATAGAAGTGCCTACAAACAAAATTGACGTTGTTTTTGTACCTCTTTTAGCTTATGATGAAAAAGGAAATAGAGTTGGATACGGAAAAGGGTTCTACGATCGTTTTTTAAAAGATACCAATTGCATAAAAATAGGACTCTCATTTTTTGAACCACTTGAGCAAATCCAAGAAACACTTCCAACAGACATTGCTTTAAATTACTGTATTACGCCGAATAACATATATTCTTTTTAGAAAACAATCATTTTGCATAAAAATTGTTGTTTTTTTACTCCATTCGTTACTATTTGTTTAAATCTTTGAATAAAAAAGGGATTTTAAACAGTGTTTTGTATCTTGCGCAAAAATTATTCAACTATGTCGAAACAGACGAAATTATCAAGATTTAATAATAATGTCCTCGCAAAATATCAAGTATACAACAGTGTATTTATGACGTTGCCATTTGACGAGGTTAGTAAAACAGGAACACTACTTCCGTTATTCAACGAAACATGTGTAGAAGGATTTAAAGAAGGAAAAACACCAACAGAAATAGTTACAGGATTTTTCGATGCTTATAAATCAGACAGTTCTGAAGAAGAAAGAATCTCTTTCATTTTCAAGTTCATTCAATACATTGAGCGTCAAGTAGTATTATTTGATGCCATTGAAGATTCTGCTTTTGCAGATGTAAATAACATGAATGGGATTGGAACCTTAAGAAACATCAAAGAAGAAGCTACTTCTAAGCGTGTAAAAAAAGACCTTCAAAAATTTTTAGAAGACTTTAAAACTCGCTTGGTTCTTACAGCGCATCCAACTCAATTTTACCCTGGTACAGTATTGACTATCTTAACAGATTTACAAGAAGCTATCAAAGCGGGTGATTTACCATTTATTAAAAAGCTTTTATCTCAATTAGGAAAAACAACCTTCTTTACTCAAAAGAAACCAACTCCTTATGATGAGGCAATCAGCTTAATTTGGTATTTAGAAAATGTATTCTACCAATCAATAGGAAAAATTTACGACTACATTCAAACTCATATTTTTGATGGAAAGTCAATTGATAATGATGTAATAAACCTAGGTTTCTGGCCTTGTGGTGATAGAGATGGAAATCCTTTTGTTACAACAGAAACAACTCTTAAAGTTGCTAGAAAATTACGTCAAGCAGTATTGAAAAACTATTACCGTGATGCAAGAGAAATCAAAAGAAGATTATCTTTTGAAGGTGTACATGATGTAATAAGCGATATTGAAACTAGATTATATGACAGTTGTATTTCTGAAGATGCTCCTATCAGAATTTCTCAAGAAGCTCTTTTAGAAAAACTACAAAACATCAAAAAAACAATCAAAGATCAGTACAACGGATTGTTTATTGAAGAGGTTGATACTTTTATCAATAAGGTAAAAATATTTGGATACCACTTTGCAACAATGGATATTCGCCAGGATAGCCGTGTACACCATGATGTATTCACAAACATTGTTAAAGAGATTCAAGAAAAAGGTGCTGATATTTTCCCAGAAAACTATCTAGAACTTACTCCTGATGAGCAGATTGAGGTTTTAGCCAAAGTTAAAGGTTATATCAACCCAGAAGATATTAGCGAAGAAATGGCTCAAAGAACATTAAGTTCTATGCAAGCTATTAGAACCATTCAAAAAGAAAATGGATCTAGAGGTGCTAACAGATATATTATTAGTAACAACCAAACAGCATTGAACGTAATGGAAACATTTGCAATGTTAAACTTATCTGGTTTTGAAGATGGTTTAGATGTTGATGTTGCTCCTTTATTTGAAACTATTGACGATTTAGAAATAGCTCCTCAGGTTATGAGACAATTGTACAATATTCCAGAATATCGTGCACATGTTGAAAAAAGAGGTAACAAACAAAACATCATGTTAGGTTTCTCTGACGGTACTAAAGATGGTGGATACTTAATGGCAAACTGGGGTATTTATAAAGCTAAAGAAGAACTTAGTCAGGTATCTAGAGAATTCGGAATTAAAGTTATTTTCTTTGACGGACGTGGAGGACCTCCTGCTCGTGGTGGTGGAAAAACTTCTAAATTCTATGCGTCATTAGGACCAAAAATTGAGAATCAAGAAATACAACTGACAATCCAAGGTCAAACAATTAGTTCTAACTTTGGTAATTTAGATTCTTCTCAGTACAATATGGAGCAACTTTTAGGTGCTGGTATTACAAACGCTATCTTCAATGATCCTAAAAATGGTGAAATGAAAGATCACGACAGAGAAGTTATGATTGACCTAGCGGAAACTAGTTATAAGGCTTATGTTGATTTTAAAGAACACCCAATGTTTATTCCGTACTTGGAACGCATGAGTACTTTAAAATACTACGGAAAAGCAAATATTGGATCTAGACCTTCTAAAAGATCTAAATCTACTGCTTTGGACTTTGGTGATTTAAGAGCCATCCCATTTGTTGGAAGTTGGTCTCAATTAAAACAAAATGTACCAGGATTCTACGGTGTAGGAACTGCTTTAAAGAAATATGAAGATGCAGGAGAGTTTGACAAAGTTCAAAACTTCTACAATCATTCAAACTTCTTCAAAACTTTGTTAGAAAACAGTGTTATGTCACTTAGCAAGTCGTTCTTTGAATTGACTTCATACATGGCAAAAGATGAAGAATTTGGAGCATTCTGGAACATTATTCACGACGAATATCTTTTAACAAAACGTTTGTTATTAAAATTAACTGGACATACTGAATTGATGGAAAATTATCCTGATGGAAAAGCATCTATTGCTGTCCGTGATTCTATTGTATTGCCATTGTTAACAATCCAACAATACGCATTAAAAGCTGTTCAAGACATGCATAAAGAAGGTATCTCTGACAAAGAAAGATTAGAAACATTTGAAAAAATTATTACTAGATCTCTTTTCGGAAATACGAATGCAAGTAGAAATTCTGCTTAACAGTAAAAATAAATTCAAATTTAAAACTCCTATAAATTACTTTTATGGGAGTTTTTTTTAATACAAAAATCAAAAAAACACCTCTTTTAAAATCTATTTAGTATTTTGTATCAAACAAATCCTACTGTAGCAAATACACATATAGCAGTATAAAAGAGAAACACAAGAAATATTATTTGAAATGATGATTTTTACTTTGCTTTGTAATAAAACTAAATTATTTCCTACAGTACTCATTCTAATATTTCTCTTTAGCATTGACACTATAAAAGGGCAAGAAACAAATTACTGGTCCAATAATTATGGTGCTTCCTCTTTTTTAAAAGGTGGAATTGTTGTTGCAGATGTTTCCTCTAATAGCGCCATCTTTTACAATCCAGGAGCTCTTGCCTTTTTCAAAGGGCAAGCCATAGAAGCTCAAGCCGATTTAATCACTTTAGACGCCTTTAACATTCAGAATGGAGCTGGAGATGACATTCCAATACAAACGATTTCTCTTGATGTTTCACCTTCATTAATAGGTTATTCTACTCAAAGTAAAAGCAATCCAAAAATTGTTTATGGCTTTGGTGTATTCACAAAAAATATTTCAAACCTCTCTTTTAATATAAGACATGAAACACAAGGAAATTATTTAAGCTCAACTTCTAACAACGATATTTTTCATGGTGAATTACGATACCAAAATCGAGCCACTGAAAACTGGATTAATGGTACAGTTGCTTATCAACTTACCCCAAAAACAGGTATAGGACTGGCAACGAATGTTGTGATCAAAATCCAAGATTATATCAATTCTTATAATGCAACTGTAAGAGAAAACAACGCTAGTAACCCGATCCCAGCCACAAAGTTTGCCATGGTAAATCACTTGCAAGATTTTAGTTTCCGAAGCATCGGCTTTGTTTTCAAACCGGGTATCAACATAGATCTCTCTCCGATTAAAATTGGGGCAACAATAACAACTCCTAATTTAAGCTTAGGACTTTTAAATAATCAGTCCAATCGTCGCTCTACTGAAATACTTCCTGACACTGCTGATAAAATCACCAATAATGCCAACAGTCATATAAACTATGCTGGCGTTTATAATACTCCTTGGATTTTTGATCTCGGATTAGAATATCAATTTAACAAAACTAAAATCAACACCATGGTCGGTTTCTTTTCTAAAGTGAACTCCTATAGAATGATTTCAAGAAAACAAAACAGTGAAGATTTTTCAGAATCATTTAGTGATGATCCAACCTATGCAGTTCCTTTTATGGCGAGCAAACAAATTTTAAATTTCGGGATATCTATTGATCATAAACTTCAAAATGATTTAAACTTTTTACTAAGTTTTAGAACAGATTTTAACCACTTTGACGATACTCAATTAAACAGAACCAAGGACTATGTTCCCAACATGGCTTTTTGGGATATATACCACCTAAGTACTGGATTAATGACAACAACAAAAAACTTTAAAATTTCCTTAGGATTCAATTATGGTTTGGGCTTATCTAAAAATGATTCTCAAATTGTAAATATGGCTACAATAAGCCAAGCAAACAGACTTCTTGGAGATATCAATAACAATACCTCAACAACCTATCACAATGTTGCATTGATGTTTGGGTTAAGTTATACCGTAAATGCCAAAATTGAAGAAATAAGATAATTAAAAACCGTTTCCAATTTTCTTTAGAGCTGGGGTATTTACTATTTTAATTTTCTTACCTGTTAAGGATATGATATTTTCCTTTTTTAGATCAGACAATAACCTAATCGCAGATTCAGTAGCAGTACCAATCACATTTGCTATTTCTTCTCTAGAAAGTTTTATATTGATGTTTCCATCTTCATCTTCCCCAAAAGTTTCATCCAAAAACAAAAGAGTGTCAGCTAAACGTTCTCTTACTGTTTTCTGAGCCATATTTGCAATCGTAGCATTTGCATCTTTTAAATCATGACACACTACTTTAAACATGTCTTTAGAAAAATCTTTATTTTGTTGAATAGAATCAAAAATGTCTTTTTTAGGAATAAAACAGGCTTCCATATCTTCTAAAGCAACGACAGATAAATTCACGGGCTCTTCCCCTAAAACAGATCTATAACCAAGCATATCCCCATTTTTTATAAACTTAACGATTTGCTCTTTTCCATTAGGGCTCAACTTTGTTAGTTTACATTTACCTTCTTTGATACAGTACACACCATTCAGCATCATTCCCTCTTTAAAAATGACATCACCTTTCTTAAAGCTCATTTCATTTTTATGACTAGACACACATTTTAGCTCCTCTGTAGACAAAGCTTTTAATGAGTTAAACTCCTTAACAATACATTGATGACAATTCCCCATAATACCTGCAAATTTCCTAACAAAGATAATCATTAATTATGATAATTATCATTTAGAAGTTATCTGTTTCTTATGATTTTTGTCATAAATTTGAAACACTCATGAAACGGTTACATACTCAATTTTGAGTCAGAACTTTTTTCAAAATATAGAAGTTTCTTTATTAATTTCTAACATATATCATGCAAGGAAAAACAAATTGTTATCATTGTGGAAATGACTGTTCCGTTAGCACCGCTTTAATTTTTGAAGAGAAAAATTTTTGCTGCAACGGTTGTAAAACAGTATTTCAAATTCTAAATGAAAACGAACTAACTTCTTATTATGATTTTGAAGAAACACCGGGTAAAATTCCAGAAAAAATAGAAGGTAAATACGATTACCTAGAAAATGAAAAAATTGTATCTAAACTTCTTGAGTTTGATACTGAGACCACCTCTATTGCAACGCTAAACATACCGTACATCCATTGCAGTTCATGTATATGGGTTTTAGAAAATTTACATAAAATAAATTCAAAAATTCAATCTTCGCAGGTTAACTTCCCTAAGAAAACCGTTAGAATAGTTTTTGATAAAAACATCATTTCATTAAAAGAAATTGTGCTGCTTTTGAGTTCTATTGGTTACGAACCATATATCAGTTTGGAAAGCGCAGAAAGAGAAAAAAATAAAACAACTGACAAATCTCTTATTTACAAGCTAGGTGTTGCTGGTTTTGCTTTTGGAAACATCATGTTCTTATCCTTTCCAGAATATTTTGAAGTTGACGAATTTTGGCTCAACCAATACAAATCGTTCTTTAGATGGATTATGTTTTTTATGGCATTGCCAGTTTTGTTTTATTCTGCAAGAGATTATTTCAGTTCCGCCATCAAAGGTCTCAAACACAAAATACTTAATATTGATGTCCCTATCTCTTTAGGAATTTTTGTTTTATTTATTAGAAGTGTCATAGAAATTCTTTACGATATTGGTCAAGGATACTTTGATAGTATGACGGGACTTGTTTTCTTTTTACTTCTTGGAAAGTTTTTCCAACAAAGAACCTATAGTTTTTTATCTTTTGAAAGAGATTATACCTCTTACTTTCCTATTGCGGTAACAAGAATTACAGATACAACGGAAGAAGCCATTCAAATATATGATGTAAAAAAAGGAGATCGTTTATTGATTAGAAACCAAGAATTAATTCCAGTGGATGGTATCATAATCAAAGGAAACGGAATGATTGATTATAGTTTTGTAACCGGTGAAGCCAATCCTATTCATAAAAAATCAGGTGATAAGCTTTTTGCAGGAGGGAAACAATTAGACAGTGTACTAGAGATAGAAGCTATCAAAACAGTATCACAAAGTTATTTAACCCAATTGTGGAGTAATGATGTTTTCAACAAAGACAAACAAGAACATTTTAAAAACATAACTGATAAAATAAGTCAATATTTCACCTATATCATACTAGCAATTGCTTTTGTTGCTGGCTTGTACTGGTCGTTTTACAGCACCAGTATTGCCTTAAATGTGGTTAGTTCCGTGTTAATTATTGCTTGTCCTTGTGCACTAGCATTATCCGCACCTTTTACCCTGGGAAATATCATAAGAATATTTGGAGCACATAAGTTTTATCTGAAAAATGCGAGTGTTATAGAAAGTCTTGCAGAAATAGATTCACTTATTTTTGACAAAACAGGAACAATAACCTCTGCCTCTAAGCAAGAAATACATTATCATGGTATTCCTTTATCTCCGCTAGAAGAGCAATCCATAAAAACAATTTTAAGAAATTCCAATCATCCATTGAGTAGAACTTTATATGATAGTATGACTACAATTACCACTTTGGAAGACAACTTAAATTATGAAGAATTTATTGGGAAAGGAATTAGCGGTTCCTTTCACAATATTTCTATCAAAATTGGATCGTCAAATTTTACCGACGCTCCCTCAAAAGATACCCTTACGGAAACAGCTGTCCATATAAATATAAATGGCAATTACACAGGCAGGTTTTCATTTAAAAATCAGTATAGAAAAGGTATGTTTTCTATGTTTCAAAACCTTCAAAAAAAGTTTAAGCTTACCCTTTTATCAGGAGATAATGAAGGTGAAAAAAAATACCTCACAGAAAAACTGCCTTCGAAAACGAAATTTGTTTTTAATCAAAAACCAGAAGACAAATTAACCTACATCAAAGAACAACAAAAACGAAATCATTCTATTCTTATGTTTGGAGATGGTTTAAATGATGCAGGAGCATTAGCGCAAAGTAATGTTGGTATTGCGGTTTCAGAAAATGTAAATGTTTTCTCACCAGCTTGTGATGCCATTATTGATGCAAGTGTTTTACACAAAGCTCCACTATTTTTAAAGATTTCTAAAAAATCAATTAAAATTATAAAAGCAAGTTTTGTATTGTCTTTCTTATACAATATTGTTGGTTTGTATTTTGCAACAACAGGACAATTATCACCTGTGATAGCGGCAATACTAATGCCTCTAAGTTCTATATCGGTAGTTGTATTTGTTACCCTAGCCACCAACTATATTTCCAAATCATTATCAAAAGATTATTCTTAAAAACAATCTTATTGTCAGCTATCTAAAACGGCCACTGCTTTTGAAAACAAACTAGAAATGTTTATATTTGAAAGGTTTGCTAAATATGGAAAAGAAAGATCATAAAATTTATGCTCTATTTTATCCCACAAATACCACAAACATGACAATTATCATTTCTAGTGATGCCTGTCAATAATATTTTTGTCCATTAAATATCATAGTGTGTATGAGCATCATTTATTTACTGATTACTATCAGTCTTATCGTAGCCTTAATTTTCTTTACAGCTTTTATAAAGGCTGTTAAAAGTGGGCAATATGAAGATTCTTACACACCCTCCGTCCGGATGCTTTTTGATGACAAACCTTCAAAAAAATCCACCAAAACAAATTCAAATTCTAAAAACAACTAACAAATTCTAAATCCATGGAAGTACAACAGTTTTATTATGACAACAAAATTGTCAAGAATTTCATCTACGCCACTATCTTTTGGGGGATTATTGGAATGACAGTTGGACTAGTTCTAGCTCTTATGTTCCTATTTCCAAATCTTACCAACGGTATTTCCTGGCTTAGTTTCGGTCGTTTAAGACCTTTACATACCAACGCCGTAATTTTTGCCTTTGTTGGAAATGCAATTTATGCTGGTGTGTATTACTCCTCACAACGATTATTAAAAGCAAGAATGTGGAGTGATTTTTTAAGTAAACTGAACTTTTGGGGATGGCAAGCGATTATTGTCGCAGCAGCCATTACACTTCCTTTAGGTTATACTACCAGTAAAGAATATGCAGAATTAGAATGGCCTATAGATATAGCTATTGCCTTAGTTTGGGTAGCTTTTGGAGCCAATTTAATTGGAACGATTATCAAACGTAGAGAGCGTCATATGTACGTAGCAATATGGTTTTATTTAGGAACTTTTGTAACTGTAGCCGTATTACACATATTCAACAGTTTTGAGCTACCAGTATCTTTCATGAAAAGTTACTCTGTATATGCGGGAGTACAAGACGCTTTAGTACAATGGTGGTACGGACATAATGCCGTTGCGTTTTTCCTTACGACTCCCTTTTTAGGTTTGATGTATTATTTTGTTCCTAAAGCAGCAAACAGACCTGTTTACTCTTATAGATTATCTATTGTTCACTTCTGGTCATTGATATTTATTTATATCTGGGCAGGACCTCACCATTTACTTTATACAGCTTTACCTGATTGGGCACAAAATTTAGGAGTTGCTTTTTCAATTATGTTAATTGCTCCATCTTGGGGTGGTATGATCAACGGTTTATTAACACTGCGTGGTGCTTGGGATAAAGTAAGAACGGATCCTGTTTTAAAATTTATGGTAGTAGCCATTACCGGATATGGTATGGCAACCTTTGAAGGACCAATGTTATCTTTAAAAAATGTAAATGCAATTGCCCACTTTACAGATTGGATTATCGCCCATGTACATGTTGGTGCCTTAGCTTGGAATGGTTTCTTAGCCTTTGGTATGATTTACTGGTTGGTTCCAAGAATGTTTAAAACAACATTATTCTCTACTAAATTAGCAAACACACATTTTTGGATAGGGACTTTAGGTATTATTCTTTATGCCTTACCAATGTATGTAGCAGGTTTTGTTCAAGCTTCTATGTGGAAACAATTCAATCCTGATGGGACGTTAATGTATGGGAATTTCTTAGAAACGGTAACCCAAATTATCCCAATGTATTGGATGCGTGCTATTGGTGGATCTATGTACATCGCAGGGGCATTTGTAATGTTATTTAATATTGTAAAAACAATTCAATCAGGATCTGCTGTTGAAGATGACTTGGCAGAAGCACCTGCATTGAAAAAAGTTGGAAAAGGAAGATTATTAGGAGAAGGTTGGCACCAAGTACTGGAAAGAAAACCTGTACAATTAACTTTGTTGGCCACAGTAACTATTCTTATTGGTGGAGCCATTCAGATCATCCCTACTTTAATGATTGACTCTAATATCCCTACGATTACAAGTGTAAAACCTTACACTCCTTTGGAGTTAGAAGGACGTGACTTATACATTCGTGAAGGTTGTGTTAGTTGTCACTCTCAAATGGTTCGACCGTTTAGATCTGAAGTTGAGCGTTATGGTGAATACTCTAAAGCCGGAGAATTTGTTTATGACCACCCTTTCTTATGGGGTTCTAAGCGTACCGGGCCAGACTTGCACAGAGAAGGAATGAAATATTCTGATAGCTGGCATTTCAATCATATGTATGATCCGCAAAGTACATCACCAGGATCTATCATGCCAAGATATCAATGGTTAACTGCAAATACGCTAGACACATCAGATACGCAGGCTAAAATGAAAGCCATGATTACCTTAGGAGTACCTTACTCTGACACAGAAGTTTCAAATGCTTTAGAAACGTTACAAACACAGGCTTTACAAGTAGAAAAAAACCTGCATCAAGATCCTTCTTTTGTAGAAAACTATGAAGCAGAAAAACAAGCAGCAGCAGCTGATGGAGAAGAGTTTGTACCAATCCACAAACGAGAGATTGTTGCCTTAATTGCTTACTTACAGCGTTTAGGTACAGATATTAAAGTTAAAGATTCACAAAAATAAATTTATAGATATGCTAAAATTTATTAAATATCATATGACAGAAATTGAAGGGATAGCTATCTACCCTATTATTTCGCTAGTAATATTCTTTCTTTTTTTCACTGCCCTTTTCTGGTGGGTGGTAAGCTCTAAAAAAGAATACATCGATAAAGTAAGTCAGATTCCTTTTAAAAATGACATTATAGATAATACAAAAAACAACCTATATGAAAACTAAACTTCCCATGCCTTTTATTAGAATATTCTCTATATTCTTGGTCGTTTTTGCAATCACTGAATTCATGACACCTGGTGATGAATTAGGTTTTTCACACCCAACAACTGCTGTATTTTACCTCCTAGTAATTTTAGCTCTTGTAGTGATTGAGAAAATCAAACAAGCTTCTGAAAATCTTTATACAGATCATATTACTGGAACAGAGAAAGAAGCCTATTTAGCTAAAAAAGAAGCAAGTGAGATCAAGGATTGGAAAGGACTTATTCAAGCTTTGTCAAAAACCAAACCTATTAGTGAAGAAGATGACATCATCTTAGAGCACGATTATGATGGGATTAAAGAATTAGATAATGATTTACCGCCATGGTGGTTGTACATGTTCTATGCAACCATTGTTTTCGCTGCCGTATACTTAGGATATTATGAGGTGTTTGGGGGACAAACGAACGAAGAAGAATATATTGAACAAGTTGCCCTAGCAAAAGCTGAGGTTGAAGCTTATAAAAAAACAGTTAAAACCATTGATTTAAGTAATATGGAAGCTAGTGCTGATGCTGGCGCTTTAAGCAAAGGAAAAAAACTATTCAAACAGAACTGTGCTGCTTGTCATATGGTTGACGGTCGTGGTTCTATTGGTCCTAATCTAACCGATGAGTATTGGATCTTAGGAGGTGGTATTAAAAACGTATACAATACTATTTCTGAGGGAGGACGTGATGGTAAAGGGATGATTGCCTGGAAAAACAGCTTTAGTCCTGAAAAAATACAACAACTCGCCAATTATGTTCTGAGCCTGCAGGGTACGAATCCAGAAAATGCCAAAGCACCAGAAGGAGATAAATGGACAGAAGAATAAATTAATTAAATCGTTGGTGCTCATAAAACACCAACGATTTTTTTTACAATCAAATCTGCTAGATACGTATGGATGAAAAACAAGAAGCTTTTAGAGACACCCTAGGAACTATGACAGAAGAAGGGGGACGCAAATGGGTATACCCCAAAAAGCCGTCTGGATTCTTCTATAAAAATAGGACTTATGTAAGTTGGTTTCTTTTAATTGTTTTATTGGTTTCACCATTTATAAAAATAAACGGAAATCAATTCCTTTTGTTTAACGTTTTAGAACGTAGATTCAATATTTTCGGTGTTCCTTTCTGGCCACAAGACTTTCATTTGATGGTCATAAGCATGATTATTGGAATTGTATTTATTATCTTATTTACAGTAGTTTATGGTCGTATTTTTTGTGGATGGATTTGTCCGCAAACTATTTTTATGGAAATGGTTTTCCGTAAAATAGAATATGCCATTGACGGAGATCGAGGTGCTCAAATTCGTTTAGACAAACAAAAATGGGATGCCGCAAAAATCAGAAAACGTTTGTTAAAATGGTTTATCTTTTTTGTAATCTCTTTTATCATTTCAAACGTATTCTTAGCTTATTTTATCGGTAGTGATGAACTTATTTCTATCATAACAGATCCTCCTAGAGAGCATATCAAAGGTTTGTCTCTTTTATTAATTTTTACTGGTGTATTCTATTTTATATTTGTTTGGTTTAGAGAACAAGTCTGCATCATTGCTTGTCCGTATGGAAGATTACAAGGAGTTCTTTTAGATAATAAATCAATTAATGTAGCGTACGATTACAAAAGAGGAGAAAAGGAAAAAGGAAGAGCACTTTTCAAAAAAAATGAAGACAGGGAAACTTCAGGAAAAGGAGATTGTATTGATTGTGAACAATGTGTACATGTATGTCCTACAGGTATTGATATTAGAAATGGAACGCAATTGGAATGTGTCAATTGTACCGCTTGCATTGATGCCTGCGATCACATGATGGAAAAAGTAGGACTTCCGAAAGGGTTGATACGATACGAATCTGAAGAGAATATTGAAAACAAAAAGCCATTTGAATTCAACCTAAGAATGAAAGGCTATACCGTTGTTCTCTCTATTCTAATTGCCGTATTAATTACTATGTTATTTATGAGAAATGATGTAGAAGCTACTATTTTAAGACTTCCAGGAGAATTATACAAAACCAAAGAAAATAATATTATTAGCAATGTATATACCTACAAGCTAATCAATAAAACTTCTCAAAAAATTGAAGACGTTCATTTTGAATTGATTTCACATAAAGGAACAATTAAACTCATAGGAACAGAAGAATTTGATATAGAAAAACAAGAATTTTACGGTGGTTCATTATTCATAGAAATTGATAGAAAAGATTTAAGTGATTCCAAAGAAAATTTAAAAATTGGTGTATTTTCGAACGGAAAGCTGATAGAAACAACTACTACCAATTTTATGGGACCGAGAAGTTTTAGATAACGTAAAAAGCATTGATCATGAAAAAATTTAATTGGGGAACAGGCATCATAATAGCCTTTGTATTATTTATTTCTTTTATACTGTATTTTGTAATAAAAACATCCACAGATACAACTTATGAATATGACTTAGTAGCGAAAGATTACTATAAAGATGAGTTGGAATATCAGCAAAGAATTGACAAATTAAACAATGCTAAAAAATTAAAGCAGAATATTAATATTTCAAAATCTAATGAGGGAGTTTTTATCCATTTCCCAGATAATATTGAACAAGAAAAAATTAGTGGAACCATCTATTTATATCGCCCTTCTAATGAAAAACTTGACGTTAGATTGCCTATCAATATGTCCAACCAAACACAAGTTATTTCTAAGGATCTATTAATTGGTGGAAGATGGAATATCCATATTGATTGGAATGTTGAGGACCAGGAGTATCTATTCCAACACAGTTTAAATATGTAAATCATGTTTTACTCTGCCTTTATACTAGGACTTCTTGGAAGTTTCCATTGCATTGGGATGTGCGGACCTATAGCCATGATTCTGCCAGTGCATCATGAAAATTTCTTTCCTAGAATTCTCAAAATATTTTTATATCATTGGGGTAGAATTATAGCATACGGAAGCATAGGTCTCGCTTTTGGTTTTGTTGGTAAAGGGCTATTTTTATCAGGGTTTCAACAAAGACTTTCAGTTTTAATAGGAATCATCATGATTCTTTATATTTTGATTCCATCCTCACTGGTTGCAAAGTTCCAAATTACCACACCAATTTATTCCTTCATTGGAAAAATAAAGTCAGGTTTAGGTAAAAGACTTAAAAACAAAAGTTATTTTTCTCTTTTTATGATTGGCTTTTTAAACGGATACCTTCCTTGTGGCATGGTGTATATGGCACTTGTTGGAGCCATCGCAATGGCAACACCACAGGATGGTTTTGTTTATATGTTTATTTATGGCCTTGGTACGATACCATTAATGACTTTTGTAATCTATTTTAAATCGATATTTTCAGTAAAATTCAGAAATAAAATCCAAAAAGCTATACCGTCCTTCGTAGTTCTTATTGGAATTTTATTTATTCTTAGGGGGTTAGGAATAGGAATTCCATACATTTCCCCAACTGACGCTCAATTACACATCAATACAAATGCTGCCACCTGTGCTCCTGAAAGTGTAAATTAACATATGTCAACAATTTAAGCATATGGCCTATGTATATTTGCAAGAAAAAAAATGAAATTGATTCGTGAAAACTATTACACTCCTTTTAATATAGTTGCCTCCTCCGTCATTATTTCCGTACTTGTATTTTTTACTATGTACAATTTTATGCCGGAAGAAGATTTTTATTGCGGGCTTATCAAAGCAATCATCATTCCTATTCCAATCGCATTACCCATCTCTCTTTTCACTACAAAATATCACAAAAAAATATACAGCCAAAAAAAACAACTAGAAGAGCTCAACCAACTTAATAATAAATTAATTTCGATTATCGCGCATGATGTTAGAAGTCCACTATCCATAGTTCAAGGCTTCATTGAGATCATTCATGAAGATGTTGATACTTGCTCAAAAGAAAAAATACATGATCGATTGGATTCGATTTCCGGAAGAATCGATGACTTATTGATTTTCTTGAACGATTTATTAAGATGGTCTAAAAACCAAATTCATGTAGCACCAGTAACCATAGAACCCTTTGCTACAGAAAAAACTTTTAACTCTATTCTAGAGACCTACTCTAGTATTCAAAAAGAAAAAAAGATAACAATTCAAAAAAACATAGAACTAGAAGAGCTTTACTCAGATAAAGAAATTTATTCATTTATCGTTAGGAACCTTTATCACAATGCCCTAAAATTCACTCCTTCCGGTGGGAAAATTTCGCTTGAATTAAAAAAAAATGGATCAGAAATACATACGATGATCCAAGATTCAGGAATCGGCATTCCTAAAGAAAATATAGAATTGATAACGAATGATAAAAAATGGTTTTCTTCTCCTGGAACTCAAAAAGAAAAGGGAACCGGACTTGGTATTAAAACAATACTACAATATTTAAAAATTTGCAACGGCGAATTAATTATAGAATCAGAAGAAAACAAAGGCACTAAAATCACTGTAATACTTCCTGAAAAAGAATTCTCAGCGGTATAATTCCTGAAATTAGTTGCCATTTTAAAGGCAAATTAATATGGTTTGAAAGTAATTTGTAATGCTTACATTTGACACAAATTATTTTTCATGAAATTTTGGTCTAAAACCTCACGATTTGTTCTAAAACAACAGATTGCAATCCTTATAACAATAGCTATTATTACGGCTCTTTTAGCTAGTCAGATGAAGTATATGAGACTCTCATATACAGAAGCCAATCTACTACCTAAAGATCATATAGAAAATATTAAATACGACCAATTTCTAGAAGTTTTTGGAGAAGAGGGAACCCTGATCGTTTTAGGAGTTAAAGATGCTCAAATTTTTAAACCGGATACATTTTTAAAATGGAATCAGCTCGCTAATAAATTAGACTCCTTACCAGAAATTGAATATTCGATTTCTATTGGAGATTTAAAAGAATTAGTCAAAAACAAAGAGAAAAAAAGTTTTGAACTTAAAGAATTATCTATTGATGATTTAGATACACAAATTAAGGTAGACAAATTGAAAAAACATTTATTCAATGACCTTCCTTTTTATGATAATTTACTTTTTAATAAAGAAACCCAGACCATTCAAACGGCTTTATTTATTGACAAAGAAATAGTCAACACCAAAGCTAGAAAAGAATTTATTTTTGAACGTTTCAACCCGATTATTACACAGTTTGAAAAAGAAACAAATATTGATATTCACGTATCAGGAATGCCCTACATAAGATCCATGAATTCTGAAAATATCAAGTCAGAAATGGGTAAATTTGTAGGACTTGCATTAGCGGTTACCGCATTGATTTTCTTTTTGTTTTTCCGATCGTTTAGAGCAACTTTTATTACTTTATTAGTTGTTAGTATTGGTGTAATTTGGGCCTTTGGTTTTATCGGTCTATTCAGATTTGAAATAACGGTTCTAACTGCTTTAATTCCACCTTTGATTATTGTAATTGGTGTTCCCAATGCAATATTTATTATCAATAAATACCAACAAGAGATTAAGAAACACAGTAATAAAACGAAATCTTTACACCGTGTTATTTCTAAAGTAGGAAATGCTACTTTAATGACCAATATCACTACGGCAGCTGGATTTGCAACTTTTATTTTTACCAATAGTTCTTTATTAAGAGAGTTTGGAATCATTGCTTCGATAAATATCATGGCCATTTTTGTGCTTTCGATTCTTATCATCCCTTCTCTTTATAGTTTCATGCCTTTGCCTAAGAAAAAACACTTGAAACATTTGGATCAAAAATGGATTTCAAGAATTGTCGATTGGATGGTTTTTATGGTGAGAAACAAAAAAAACACCATATACGTTGTATCTTTTGTTGTAGTCATTACCAGTATTATTGGTGTATATAAAATAAAAGTTTCAGGAAGTCTTTTAGATGACATGCCAAAATCAGAAGTTTTTTATAAGGATATCGTATTTTTTGAAGAAGAGTTTGGTGGTATCATGCCTCTTGAAATTATGATTGACACCAAAAAAGACAAAGGAGTTTTCAAATTATCAACATTAAAAAAGATTGATAAATTAACAACGCTCATCGATGAAATACCTGGACTCTCAAGGGCTACTTCAGTCGTTGATTTAGTTAAATACTCTAAACAAGCTTTCTACAACGGAAATCCTAAATACTATCAATTACCAACGTCTCAAGAAAAGGCATTTTTGTTAGATTACATAAACAACTCCAATCAAGATTCTGGAGCTGGCTCACTAATTAACAATGTAGATTCTAAAGCTCGATATGCAAGAATCACTACCTATATGCAAGATGTTGGGACCGAACAAATGGCTCAAATTCAAACAGATATTCAGGCGTTTTTAGACAAAGAATTTGATGCAAAAAAATACAATGTTACCTTAACCGGAAAAGCCTTGGTGTTTTTAAAAGGAACCAATTACCTTATTAAAAACTTAATTGTTTCCCTAGGGTTAGCAATTTTATTGATTTCAATTTTTATGGGGTATATGTTTAAGTCCCTTAGGATGATTTTTATCTCCTTGATCCCAAATTTACTTCCCCTTTTGGTTACAGGTGGAATAATGGGTTATTTAGGTATCCCAATCAAACCTTCAACCATCTTGGTCTTTAGTATTGCTTTCGGTATTTCTGTGGATGATACTATACACTTTTTAGCTAAATACCGACAAGAGCTTGTAGCTAGTAATTGGAAAATAAGAAAGTCAGTATACAAAGCGATTAGAGAAACAGGTGTGAGTATGTTTTATACTTCCATCGTTTTATTCTTTGGTTTTTTAGTGTTTTTAGTTTCTAGTTTCGGAGGAACCAAAGCACTTGGAGGTTTAGTTTCTATTACTTTGTTATTTGCTATGGTATCTAATCTTTTACTTTTACCTGCTTTATTACTTTCTTTGGAAAGAAAAATCACGAAGAAAAAACGAAATAAATAAAATATTATTTAGATTCAAATTATAAAAAAAGCTCTGTAATTTCTTACAGAGCTTTTTTTATTTCCTTGGTTTTAATTAGTACCCTAATACCATAAAATTATATATCCAAAACACAACCAAACCAAAACGAATCAGCTCTAGAATGGAGTTTTTATTATTCTCTAACAATCTACCCGTAATCACAAGAGTTAACATAATAAACGTGGCGACACCAAACATATCAACCACAGATAGATGACTTAAAAAATAGGCGAACAAAATCAACACGGCAAACAAACCAATTGTATTGAATAGAATGTAGGTCTTTTTTAAAGCTGAAAAATTAGTATACTCATAAGATCCTTTATCAATATACAAAGGCATCAACTCCAGCTCTCCTGTAGAAGGAACCCAATCCGGACCACTTACCAACAACAACATCTTATCCTTAAATGCCGGTAATTGTTTCATTTGAAAACCTAAATTTTTATAATAATGAAAAACCGAAGTAAGAAAATCTCTTGAATTGATATCTTTGGTAATCCCATATACTACTTCATTTTTCTCTTCCGCAAAGGTTCCAAAAATTCGATCCCAAATAATCAAAACTCCACCATAATTTTTATCCAAGTACTCCTCATTACTACCGTGATGCACCCTGTGATGAGACGGAGTTACAAATAAATATTCCACGATTCCTAATTTTGGAATTAAGGTAGTGTGTAATAAAAACTGATACAAGCCAATAACCAAATGTGTTCCTAGAACAATCTCTGGGGTAAACCCTATAATTGGCATTAAAGACCAAAAAAGTACGCGTACAAAGACTTGAAATGGAGTTAGATTTAAAGCAACCGTATAATTATAATCTTCACTTTGGTGATGTATGATATGCGCTCCCCAAAATAAATTTATGCGGTGTCCAGATTTATGATAAAAATACCAAATGAAATCAGACATTAATACGGCAAATAAAAACCATGCAATCGTATTTGGAATTGAAAATATCCGAACATGGTCATATAAAAATTGATAATACATAAAAATTAAGGGAACCATAAAAATCCCCGCAATTCTATCAAAAACACCCATTAATAAATTTGAAATTGTATTTTCAAAACGAAAAATCCTTTTCCCTTTAGACCTAGCAAATAAATACTCTAAACCCAAAACAAAAAATACAATTGCCGCAGCTATCCATAGATTTTTATCTTCATTCATAATCATTAATTTTGATGCCGCAAAGATAAACACTATAAGTTAATTAATCATGCATCCCATAATAATGAACATAGGTTTATAAACGATCGTAAAAAATTGACTTTTTACCCCTGTGCAGCATGTCTTAAATTTCCTTTAAACTATATTTGATTACTGATTAAATTTGTTTGTATTTACTATATTTGTAGCACATGCTTAAACAAAATTTCCAATTAAAATTATTACACAAATTATCTCCTCAGCAAATACAGCTGATGAAATTAATACAACTTCCTACTCAAGCATTTGAACAAAAGCTGAAACAGGAAATTGAAGAGAATCCTGCCTTAGATTTAGAAAGGGATTCAGATCATGATCATGACGATGATTTTGGTGAGGATTATGACGATCTAGGAAATGAGAGCATAGAAACAGATGAAATAAATATTGATGAATATCTCAGCGATGATGAAATTCCACAATATAAATTACAGGCTAATAACTATAGCGCAGATGATGAGGAAAGTCAGATTCCCTATGCTGGTGGAGCCAGTTTTCATCAAAATCTAAAAAGCCAATTAAATACATTCTCATTAAACGATCACAAATTGACCATTGCAGAATTCCTTGTTGGAAGCTTGGATGATAGTGGCTACCTAAGAAGAGAAATCATTGACTTGGTGGATGATTTAGCTTTCACACAGAATATCTATACAGATGAAAATGAAGTGGAAGAAATTCTAATAAACATCATCCAAACCATGGATCCTATTGGTGTTGGTGCCAGAGATTTAAATGAATGCTTGACTTTACAATTAGAAAACAAACCAAAAACTAAATCTATTTCTCTCGCTATTGAAATTTTAAATAAAAGTTTCGATCATTTTGTAAAAAAACACTACAAAAAATTAATTGCTAAATATAATATCTCTGAAGAAGATTTACGAGATGCAATCGCAGAGATTGAAAAACTGAACCCTAAACCAGGAGGTACTTATACAGTAACTTCTAAGATTACGGATCAAATTGTGCCAGATTTTACGATTCAAATCATTGATGGAATTTTAGATTTAAATTTGAATTCAAGAAATGCACCTGAGCTAAATGTTTCAAGAGAATACAATAACATGCTGAAAGGGTATCAAGAGTCTAAAGAAAAATCTAAATCTCAAAAGGATGCTGTCTTATTTATCAAACAAAAATTAGATGCAGCTAAATGGTTCATCGATGCCATCAAACAACGTCAGCAAACTCTGTTACTTACGATGAACGCTATTATGAAGTACCAAGAAGATTACTTTATGACTGGTGATGAGCGTAAATTAAAACCGATGATCTTAAAAGATATTGCAGACAATATTGACATGGATATTTCTACAGTATCAAGGGTTGCGAATAGCAAATATGTGGCAACTCCCTATGGAACGAAATTGATCAAAGATTTTTTCTCTGAATCAATGAAAAACGATCAAGGTGAAGATGTTTCTACGAAAGAAATTAAAAACATCCTTAAAAACGTTGTCAAAGAAGAAAATAAAAGAAAGCCTTTAACCGATGATAAACTAATGCAAAAATTAAAAGAAGAAGGTTATATCATTGCAAGAAGAACTGTGGCGAAATACCGAGAACAATTGGACATTCCAGTTGCTCGATTAAGAAAAGAAATATAATATGGATAAGTTCCATAAACTCGTTTCGGTTGTTTTACATCCTATATTATTACCCATCGCAGCGACGCTTGTCTTTTTTATGCTTAACGATCATGGTATTGACAAATCAATCCAGTTAAAAATTATTTCAATGGTTGTTATCGGGACCTATTTTGTTCCAATCATTATGTTGATGATTCTAAAACGTAGAAAATTAATTGACACTATAGAAGTAAAAAAGATAAAGGAAAGAAAAATACCTATCATTTTCATGACCATTTTATTTTTTTTCCTAGGGAAAGCTTTTCATAGGATTCCAAACTTAGTTTTTCTATCGCAATTATTCCTAGGCTGTTCCTTATCCCTTTCCATTACATATTTTTTGTTCATCAAAAAATTAAAAATAAGTCTACATATGATAGGAATAGCAAGTTTCATTGCTTTTGTTATAGCTTATAGCATTGAAACCACTGTTAATATTACAATGTTCATAGCAGTTCTTTTTATTTTAGCAGGTGTTGTAGCAAATGCCAGAATTAAATTAAAGGAACATACTTTAAATGAAGTTTTTTTGGGCTTCGGAACCGGATTTATAACGCAACTTTTAGTTTTTGCAATTCTTTGGCTATAAATTAGAGTAAGTAAAAAATCAATCCCATTTTAAAGGAATTCATTTTCAACTCTTCACCATTATTAAAGGCACTATTCCCTTTAAAAAACGGATTTAGGGTGTAATGCAAATAAAAATTCCACGTTCCATAACCAGCAGCTAAAGAATAAGCATACTGCCAATCTTCTAGCTTTAAAACTTCTGTTAGCTGTATCAACTCATTATTTCTTTCTCCAATAGAAGAGGAATTTAATACATATGACACATGTAAACCTGTATATACCCGCCAAAATTTATATTTTTCAAGTGTCGAGGTTCTCCATCTAAATTCAATAGGAAATTCTAAACTATTCGTTTTAATAGTATACGTATCCTGATTTGTCGTCGCTTGATTTACATCTGCACTATTACCAGTAACAACAATATTTTGAATATGCGTGTTAAAAGCATAGCCCAAACCAACACCTATTCCCACATTTCTTTTTTCATTAAAGGGAATATCTTTGATAAACCCACCCGAAAAACCATATGCAAAACCATCTTTAACAAAGCCAGGAGGTGTATTAGCAAAAATATTATACGTAACACCAATATATAATTGATCTTCTAAATACTTTGGATCAATAGATACACTATCTTTTGATACTTGCGCATAAAGACTTGTACTCAATAAAAGAAGATAAAGAAATACTCTCAATAGTAACTTGAAATTAAATAGTAAAATACAAAACAAAATTAAAACAAAAAGGCATTCGTTTTACACGAATGCCTTTTTTATATATTGAATAAATTAAATTACTTTACGTTAGCAGTTAAATCTCCCTTACGAGTAGAATAACTAATTTTTAAAGCATTTATATCTCTTAATTCCATTCTGATATCATGAATAGTACCAACACCACATGCAACATCTGATTTAATAGAAGTTGTCATATAAGGAATCTCCTCTGGGTTGTGCTTTTCTTGCTCAGAGTATATGAAATTTGCGATATCATTTACGGTTGAAATTTTATCATTCAACTGAATTTTATCTCCAGAACCATACTTCGCTTGGTCTTCAGGTTTCGCCTTTCCTACATAAATAGTACTCACCAAACTCTTGTGTTCCAATTTCTTTACTTCAGTAGCATTTGGCAACTGAGGTGGTTTGATCAACAAATCAGTTTCCCTCATTGTTGTTGTAACCATAAAGAAGAATAATAACATAAATACAATATCTGGTAAGGCAGCAGTATTTACCGCTGGTAATCCTTTTTTCTTTTTTCCGAATTTAGACATAGTATAAAATTATTTAGTTGGTTCTGCATCAGAAATAATCTGAGGGTAAGCTCCTTTCACCTTTTTGATAACGGCTTTTAAAGCTTCATTCTCTTTATCATTTCCTGATAACAATAATAAATCATCATAACTCATTCCTGCATACTGACCTGTAATGTACTTTTTAGCATACCTATTTCTCAATTCAGTATAAGCTGCTAAAAGTTCATTCTGAACCGTGATATACATTCCATAAGAAGTACCTCTATCACTTTGAACAGAAATAATCGCTTTGTTTGGGTGATCCGAAGAATCATCTTTCTTTGCACCGTTACAGTAATCACATTTCTTACCTGGTCCGTATTCATCCGCTTTACCAATACCTCCTCCATTATCAAGGAAGTCTATAGTAAACTGTTTCAAATCTTTGATTTCCATCTCCTCATCTTCAACTAACATTTGATTGTTACGGTTCAAGTTGATTTCAAGAATATTCTTTTGTTTGATCACAGGCGGATCATAATTTTCTGGTGGTTTTTCTGATAATTTACGAGAAATACCAGAATCAACATCCATTGTTGTTGTTACCAAGAAAAATATCAGCAACAAGAACGCAATGTCTGCCATAGACCCAGCATTAATCTCTGGAAGTTCTTTTCTTGCCATATTAATTATTTAAAAATTGATTTGGCTCCCCCTATTACAATTGTAGCAACAGCAGTAGCTCCTAATAAAACAGTATACCAAATACCAGTACTAACCCATTTAGAGTTTGAACCAGCTTCACCTCCTGGCAAAACTTCTCCAGTAACATCTGTTACAGCATCATCTGGTGCAAGACCATATGCTGCAGCCAAGAACACCCCAAGAACTACTAATCCTAAAGCTGTTTTCTTTAATGCCTCTGGTTTTTTGAATAACCCAATAATTGAGAATAAAACTGTCAATCCTAATACAACTAAAAATAGTCCTATTGAAAAGGACACCATTGGTCCTACGATTCCTAAAGATCCACCACCTTCAACAATAGCATCATCACCAGTACTTATTATCTTAATAAAGAAATAAGCAGCAACCAAAGCTATTAAGCCTACTAGACCTTTTAATATTTTTGTTAAATTTTGATTCATTCTTCTTATTTTTTATGTTTTACCAATAGGTCAATTAATGAGATAGAAGCATCTTCCATATCATTTACGATACCATCTACTTTAGAGATAATATAGTTGTAAAAAACTTGAAGAATAATCGCTACTACAAGACCAAATACAGTTGTTAATAAGGCTACTTTAATACCTCCCGCTACTACTGTTGGAGAAATATCCCCTGCTGCTTGAATCGAGTCAAAGGCTCCAATCATCCCGATTACAGTTCCCATAAACCCAAGCATTGGTGCCAAAGCGATAAATAAAGATAACCAAGAGATATTTTTCTCTAATAATCCCATTTGAACTCCTCCGTAACCTACAACTGCTTTTTCGGCAGCTTCAATTCCTTCGTCAGCTCTATCTAATCCTTGGTAAAAGATTGAAGCAACAGGTCCTTTTGTATTTCTACAAACTTCTTTTGCTGCATCCACTCCACCAGAAGCCAAAGCTTCATCTACTCCAGCAACTAATTTCTTAGTGTTTGTTGTAGCCATATTTAAATAAATAATTCTTTCAATTGCAATTGCTAAACCTAAAATTAAAGCTACCAAAACAATTCCCATAAAAAATGGACCACCTTCTATAAAACGTTGTTTTAATACTTGGTGAAAAGTTTCTGATTCTACAGATTCCGCTGCTTGTGCAAACGTGCTTTGAGTTGCTCCAAAAAACAAGGCACCTGTAATTGTAAGGATTGTAAATACTTTTTTCATTGTGATAAAATTAATTTATTAATATAATTAAGGTTTTAAATTAGTTAAATCTTAAAAAACACTGCGGAGAGAAAGGGATTCGAACCCCCGTTACAATTTCTTGTAAACACGCTTTCCAAGCGTGCGCCTTAAGCCACTCGGCCACCTCTCCGTTGATATGCCTTCTAAGGTTCAGCAAGTAACAAAAAAATGTTGAATCTGTAAAAAAAATAATGTGTTTATTTAACTTATTTATGTGTTTTTCTATCGTTTTCACAGATTCACAACATTTTTGCTACCTCATTTTTACTGTTAAAACTCTTTTCTTAAACTTTATTTAACATCTGAGGCAACAACTACCTTGCCAAAAAAAAAGAGGATGTATAATTACATCCTCTTTAAATATTTAAATAACCGTTCGTTATTATTTTTCCATTTCAAAATCTTCCATGAATTTTGTAGTATAGTTTCCTGCTACATAATCCGGATGATCCATCAATTGTCTATGGAAAGGAATTGTTGTTTTCACACCTTCCACAATAAACTCATCTAAAGCACGTTTCATTTTATTGATCGCTTCTTCTCTAGTTTGCGCCGTTGTTATCAACTTTGCTACCATAGAATCATAATTAGGTGGAATTGTATATCCAGCATATACATGCGTATCCAATCTTACCCCATGTCCTCCTGGAGCATGGAAAGTTGTAATTTTCCCTGGAGCTGGCATAAATCCTTTATGTGGATTCTCTGCATTGATACGACACTCAATAGAGTGCATTTTTGGCAAATAGTTTTTACCAGAAATTGGCACACCTGAAGCAACTAGAATCTGTTCACGAATTAAATCGTAGTTCACAACCTCCTCTGTAATTGGGTGTTCTACTTGGATACGAGTATTCATTTCCATAAAGTAAAAGTTTCTGTCTTTATCCACTAAGAATTCAACAGTACCAGCACCTTCATACTTAATATATTCCGCAGCTTTTACAGCAGCTTCTCCCATTCTCTCTCTCAATTCATCAGTCATGAAAGGAGAAGGTGTTTCTTCCGTTAATTTTTGGTGACGTCTTTGAACAGAACAATCTCTTTCAGATAAATGACATGCTTTCCCAAAAGAATCTCCGACAATTTGAATTTCAATATGACGAGGTTCTTGGATTAATTTCTCCATATACATATCGTCATTTCCAAAAGCTGCTTTCGACTCATATCTAGCAGAATCCCATGCATCTTCTAAATCTTCTTCTTTCCAAACAGCACGCATTCCTTTACCTCCACCACCAGCAGAAGCTTTTAACATCACTGGGTAACCCGCTTCTTCTGCCAATTTTTTACATTCAGCAAAATCTTCAATTACTCCTTCACTTCCTGGAACACATGGTACTCCTGCTGCAATCATGGTAGATTTAGCATTTGCTTTATCTCCCATTCTGTCAATCATTTCAGCACTCGCTCCAATAAATTTAATACCGTGCTCTTCACAAAGCGCAGAAAATTTTGAATTCTCAGATAAGAATCCATATCCTGGATGTATTGCATCCGCATTAGTAATTTCTGCAGCTGCTAAAATATTTGACATTTTTAAATAAGAATCTGTACTAGCCGCTGGCCCAATACAAACTGCCTCATCTGCAAACTTTACATGCAAACTTTCTTCATCCGCTTGAGAATAAACAGCAACTGTTTTAATTCCCATCTCTTTACATGTTCTGATAACACGTAAAGCAATCTCACCTCTATTGGCTATTAATATTTTTTTAAACATAATAATATTGTTTAGTCTTAATTATAGTTTCAACAACTACAAAGAATCGTTTTTAATTATGCTCTAAAAATTATGATGGATCAACTAAGAATAAAGGTTGTCCAAATTCTACTGGAGAAGAATCTTCCACTAAAATTTTCACAATTTTACCAGATACCTCTGATTCAATTTCGTTAAATAATTTCATTGCTTCAATTACACAAACAACAGAATCAGCAGATACTGAATCTCCAATTTCAACAAAGTTTGATTTGTCTGGAGATGGCTTTCTGTAGAATGTTCCAATGATTGGAGAAGTAATTGTTACTAATTTAGAATCCTCTTCTTCAGCTGCTGCTGCAGGAGCTGCAGGTGCTGCTGGAGCCACTGGCTCAGCCTGAGGAACAACTTGTGATACAACTGGCATTTGAGCAGGAGACACAGCAGACTGTAAAATTGTAGTTTCTGTTTTACCAGATCCTGTTTTTACAGTAATTTTGATGTCTTCCATTTCTAATTTCACTTCGCTTGCACCAGATTTGGCAACAAACTTTATCAAATTTTGAATGTCTTTTAATTCCATAATATATTTTAGTTATATAAGTAGTATTTAATTCTATTTTGAGTTATAAGCCCATTTTAAATAAACGGCTCCCCACGTAAATCCTCCACCAAAAGCGGCGAATATAATGTTATCTCCTTTTTTTAATTGATCTTCAAAATCTGCTAATAATAAGGGTAATGTAGCAGAAGTTGTATTTCCGTAATTCTGGATATTTTGCAACACCTTACTTTTATCCAAATTTATTCTTCTTGCAGTAGCCTCAATAATTCTTTGATTTGCTTGATGTGGCGCTAACCAATCAACATCATCATTTGTTAAATTATTACGCTTCAAAATTTTCTCACTCGCATCAGCCATGTTAGAAACCGCATATTTAAATACTGTTTTCCCTTCTTGTTTGATAAAGTGTTGACGATTATCTAATGTTTCCTGTGAAGTTGGCTTTAAAGAACCACCCGCTTCAATTCTCAAGAACTCACGTCCAACTGCGTCTCCTCTTAGGTACTCATCTTGGAAACCTAATCCATCTTCATTTGGTTCAAATAATGCTGCACCAGCACCATCACCAAAAATAATACATGTAGTTCTATCAGTATAGTCAACAATTGAAGACATTTTATCCGCTCCAATTACCAATACTTTTTTATATCTACCTGATTCAATATAAGCAGATGCTGTTGACATCGCGTACAAGAAACTTGAACAAGCAGCTTGTAAGTCGTACCCAAAAGCATTTGTTGCTCCAATTTCAGAGGCAACATAAACTGCTGTTGAAGCCACATTCATATCTGGCGTTGCAGTACCAATAATAACCATATCAATCTCTGAAGGATCAATACCTCTTTTAGCAATTAAGTCTTCAGCGGCTTTGATTGCCAAATAAGACGTTCCTTTATCAGCATCTTTAAGGATTCTTCTTTCCTTAATTCCTGTTCTCGTAAAAATCCACTCATCGTTCGTTTCTACTAAAGATTCTAACTCTTTATTGGTAAGAGTATAGTCAGGAACATACTTTCCTACTGCTGTAATTGCTGCAGTTATTTTACCCATAATAATAATTTTTAAAGACTTTTTCGAGAATAATTTTTACGAAAAAAAATCGATGTCCAAAGTAATGAAATTTATTTCACATATAAATGAAAAAAAAACCAATAATTGCCTTTTTTCACCCTAAAACACCAAAAAACCCTCCATTCAAGAGGGTTTTTCATTATATTTCTATCAAATCCTTAAGCTTCTACTACAGGAGAATCAATTACAATTTGTCCTTTGTAATATAATTTTCCTTCATGCCAGTGAGCTCTGTGGTATAAGTGAGCTTCTCCTGTTGTTGGATCAACTGCTACTTGTGGAGCTACTGCTTTGTAGTGAGTTCTTCTTTTGTCTCTTCTTTGTTTAGATATTTTTCTCTTTGGATGTGCCATTACGCTGTGTTTTATCTATTAATAAATCTTTTAACTTCCCCCATCTAGGATCTGTTGTATCTTCGTTATTTGTTGTACTCTTATTTCCTTTTAGCTCTTCTAATCTTTCAAATGCATCTGACTCCATAGAGCCATCAATTACTTTTGGATGCAACCTTTTTGCTGGCGCAGACAAAACAATCATTTCAAAAATATAATGCGCTACATTAATGCGGTGTTCAGTATAAGGCAAATAAACAATCTCCTCATTTCCATCATCATAATCCTCTCCAAACTTTACGATCAAAGACAAATCACCGGTGACATCCATATCAAAAGGCTCTCCTGTAACGTCACAAGGAACATTCACAAAACCTTTAAAAGAAAAGTCTAACTCCAACATTGTAGCCTTTTTCACAAAAGACAACTCCACATTTATATTTGTTTCATCAAAATCATCGAACTGAAACGCATCAAAGAACTTGTTATCAATATGATATTCAAAATTATGCTTTGCTTCCTTTAAACCTATAAAAGAAATTTCAAAATCTCTCAACTCTTTCATAATGAACATCAATTTGAGCGTGCAAAGATATAAAATTTCATTTTATTATAAACAAAAGAAATTAAAATTTCCACATTAATATTTTTTTCGAACTTTTAAACTATCCTTTGTTAAGGTTTTATAGCCTTTTCTTGTTTTTACAATTTTCAATCCAGTAAAGAGCGCTTCTTTAAACGAAGAAGCATCTGCCTTATTCTGACCCGCTATTTCAAAAGCAGTTCCATGATCAGGAGAGGTTCTAACTTCACTCAATCCCGCGGTAAAATTAACACCATTTCCAAATGCTAATGTTTTAAACGCCACCAACCCTTGATCATGGTACATGGCTAACACACCATCGAACCCTTTATAATTACCAGACCCAAAAAAACCATCCGCTGCATAAGGTCCGTACACTAATTTTCCAGTTTCTTGAATTTCTTTTAAGGTAGGTCTCACCAATTCTTCATCCTCATTACCAATAACACCATTATCACCACAATGCGGATTCAAACCTAGTACCGCTATTTTAGGCTTATCAATTCCAAAATCTTTTACAAGGGTACTATACATAGTTTCTACTTTCGATAAAATCAAATCCTTGGTTATCGTTTCTGAAACTTTTGCTACCGGAACATGTCCTGTTATCAATCCCATTCTCAAAGAATCCGTCATCAAAATCATCAAACTATCACCTTCTAATTTATCCTCCAAAAACTCAGTATGTCCTGCAAACTTAAACTCATCAGACTGAATATTATCTTTACTGATAGGTGCAGTCACTAACAAATCTACTTTCCCCTCCTTCAAAGCTTGTGTTGCCGCATCTAAAGATTTTAATGCAAACGCCCCCGATTCTTTCGTTGGATTCCCAAGATCTATTCGCACCTCTTCGGTAGTAACAGGAATCAAATTTACCTTCCCATCAACTACTGCATCCAAAGATTGAATCCCTTGTACTGGAACTTCTAACTTCAGTTTGTTTTTATGAAAAGTAATCACTTTAGAAGATGCAAATAAAACAGGTGTACAAAAATCCATCATGCGCTTATCTGCAAAAGTTTTCAATACAACCTCAATACCAATACCATTGATATCACCTACTGAAATTCCAACCTTTATTTTTTGCTCTTTCTCCATTCAACTACTTTATTATTCTTATTTTTGAGGAATCAAAAGTAATCATTTAAATTGACAATTTTATGTTCACAGGTATTATAGAAAAACAAGGCTTAGTAAAAGAAATCATCAAAGAAAACGACAATTTACATATCACAATTTCTTCTGAATTCACCTCTGAACTAAAAATAGATCAAAGTGTTGCTCATAACGGAGTATGCTTAACTGTTGTTGCCATTGACAACGACAAATACACTGTAACTGCGATTAAAGAAACCTTAGAAAAAACAAATTTAAACAGCTTAAAAGTAAACGACTCCGTAAACTTAGAGAGAGCAATGAAACTTGGAGATCGATTAGACGGACATATAGTACAAGGACATGTAGATCAAACAGCTACCTGTACCGCGATAACAAATGAAAACGGAAGTTGGGGTTTTACTTTTTCTTATGACCCTAATAAAAACAATGTTACTATTGAAAAAGGATCTATTACTATCAACGGAACAAGTTTAACAGTAGTAAATTCTAAAAAAAATGAATTCAGTGTTGCTATCATACCCTACACATACGAACACACAAACTTTAATCGTTTTGAAACAGGAACGGAAGTAAATTTAGAATTTGACGTAATTGGCAAATATGTTGCCCGCTTAATGAATAAATAATTCTTATTTTTAGGATATATTTATTTTTGCATTGCGATTGAAAAAAAACACATCCCTTATTGTTTTGAGTTTACTTGTTTGGAATGCAGTTTTCTCACAGGCAACTTCTAAGTTTTACACAAACTCTAACACCAAATGGCTTTTAGAAATTCCATTGTGGGTGCCAGGGTTTAGAGGACAGTTGTCATATGGCGATATTTACCTTAACTCAGCAACACCAAAAGACAAAAAAGAACTAGAGCGAATAGAAAAAGACCCTGGACTAGAATTTTATTTTGTTGGAAGAGCCTCTTATAAACACAAAAAACTTTGGATTCAAGCAGATGCCTTTTCAGGGTCGGTTGGCAATACTTTTACCTTTACCCCGCCAAGAAGCGAATTAGAAAAAGAATTAATCTATCTTTCCGCTCAAGGCACCATGCCAAGATTGATTTTTGGTTACTCTGCATGGTCAAAAAACTTCAACAACCATACGAGTATAGAGATTGTACCCTATACAGGACTTCGTTATATTTACATTCAGTTTGAATCAGAAATCACCCAAACATCAGAGCAAATAAATTTAGTAAGCCAATGGCTTGAGCCACTTATTGGAATATCCGTTCCATTTAACTTCAAAAGATTCAGAATAGAAATTCAAGGTGATTGGGGAGGAAATTCCAACAAAAACTCTACGATGATCAATAGTTATGTCAAATATCGAATTTCAAAACTAGTAGACACAAAACTGGGATGGACCTCTATTTATTCGCACCACAAAGCAATTGTTCAAGAAGAACTACTTGATTTTGACATCAACCTCCAAGGCCCAACTATTGGTGTAGGCTTCCATTTTTAAACTATTAACTCACAATACCTGAAAAGCACTAAAACAGTTTACCTAAAAAAAACTACACTTCACCCACAGACTCCTCCAGCTCACCTTATTCTTTGGTTTAAAAAAAGTATCTCTTTATATCTTTAAGTATGAAACGTAATTAAGATTACAAAAAAGATACCGATAACCTTTAAAACAAAAGATTATGTATACCGACAGCACTTACTTACTAAATGAAGTAAAAACACTTCCTTCAAAAACTATTATTACAAAACAATTATTCTACAGCTTACTAAGAAAAGCAAGAGCTAGAAAACAAAAACATAAACTGATTTTATCAGCGCCCCTAATTTAACACCTCGACTCATTTGAGTTGATTTTTTTCATAGCAATCAAAAAGCTACTTCTAATGGAAGTGGCTTTTTATTTATTTTACAAAAAAAGCCTTTCAATAAATTGAAAGGCTTTGTGTTTTAGAAGTGGTCCCACTAGGGCTCGAACCTAGGACCACCTGATTATGAGTCAGGTGCTCTAACCAACTGAGCTATGAGACCTAAAACGTCTGCAAAAATAACATTATTTTACAATTCCGACTACTTTTCTGAAGAAAATAATCAAAAAAATATCCTATTAAACCGTACGTGTCATTAAATTCTGACCGAACTGTTTTAACACAAGGCTATTAGCTTCTGAAATAGAAATCTCATCCAAAACGTCAAATGCTTTTTTAGTATAACTTTCAATAGCAGCTCTGGTCATTCTATCACTACCTATCAAATTAAACAACTCTTTTACACGGCGTACTTTCTCTGTATTATCATCTAATAATTGATCATACCACTGTGCTAATTCTTCTTTTAAATCTGGTGTTGCATGTTTCAGAGCTTCGATATACAAAAAGGTTTTTTTATTCTCCATAATATCACCCCCCACTTGCTTACCAAAGGTGGCCGCATCTCCATAAGCATCTAAATAATCATCCTGCAATTGAAAAGCAATTCCTAAATTCAAGCCAAATTCATATATTTTTTTTGAATCCTCAGCAGTCGCACCAGCAATGATAGCTCCCATTTCAAGAGCGGCTGCAACTAAAACTGATGTTTTCAAGCCAATCATTTTAATATACTCCTCTGCAGTTACATCATTTCGAGTCTCAAAGTCCATATCATATTGCTGACCTTCACAAACCTCCAATGCTGTTTTGTTAAACAACTGCATAAGTTGTTTAAAAGTTCCTCCATCGTAAGTTTCCAACAATTGATTCGCTAAAATCAACATGGCATCCCCGGAAAGTATCGCTGTATTCACATCCCACTTTTTATGCACTGTAGCCTTTCCTCTTCTCAAAGGGGCGGCATCCATAATATCATCATGTAATAATGTAAAGTTATGAAACACCTCAACAGCCAAGGCTGCATCTAAACTATTCTTATAATTTCCACCAAAAGCTGTTGTTCCCATTAAAACCAAAATTGGCCGCAACCTTTTTCCTCCTAAATCCAAAATATATTCAATTGGATTATAAAGGTTTTGAGGTTCTACAACATTAATCTTCTCTTGTAAATGTGCTAAAAAATCTTCTTTGTATTGTTCTAATTTCAAAATATTGAATTTTGTGTAAAAATAAACAATGCCAGCTTATCACAATTACATTTTTTCAAAAAAACATAAAATGATATTTATCACAAAAAACTATGGAAACTTTTTTGGTTTCTAAAGTTTCCTTACTACATTTGCCAAGTCAAATAAAATGAAGATGAAGGAAAAAATATTAGAATCAGCAACTGAAATGTTTTTAACCTACGGGTTTAAAAGCGTTACCATGGACGATATTGCTGAAAAAATGAGTATTTCTAAAAAAACGATTTACACACACTTTAGCAACAAAACAAAATTGGTAGAAGAAACAACCTTTGGCATGTTTGAATGTATCTCTACTGGAATAGATGTGATTTGTGAATCTAATTTCAACCCGATTGAAGAGCTATTTCAAATAAAAAAGTTTGTTTTAGACAATCTAAAAGATGAAAAATCATCTCCTTTATTTCAACTCCAGAAATACTATCCAAAACTTCACGAAAACCTCTCAAAAAAACAATTCGACTATATGAAAGGCTGTGTAGCAGAAAATCTTTTAAGAGGTGTAGAAGGCGGGTACTTTAGAGAAGAAATGGACATACAATTTATTACACGTGTTTATTTTAAAGGAATGATGGGTATCAAAGACGTTGATACATTTCCAACCGAATTATTTAATATGAATTATTTATTAGAAAAATATTTAGAATACCACGTGCGTGGAATTGCAACAGAAAAAGGAATATTAACATTAGAAAAAGTACAAAATCAATACAATTAGAAATGAAAAAATTAAACATCCTTTATTTATTTTTGGCAAGTACCTTTATAGGGTTTGCACAAGAGACTATTGAGGAGGAACAAAAAACCTCATTCAACCTAAACGAAGCGATATCCTATGCTAAAATTCATAATAGGAATATTCAAAATGCTGTCGCAGGTATCCAAGCTGCCGAAGAGCAAAAGTGGGAAGCAATTTCCATCGGTCTTCCTCAGTTAAGCGGTAAAATTGACTACACAGCAAACATAAAGAAACCTATTGAAGGTGACCCTAACAATCCAGCGGATCCGGTTAATTTCTTTTTCCCGGCAAACAATTTAACGCCTAGCTTAACCGTAACTCAATTAATATTTGATGGATCTTATATAGTAGGTTTACAAGCTTCTAAAGTCTTTTTGGACATCTCTAAAAACTACAAAGAAAAAACAGACAATGAAATTGAACAAATTGTTGTTAATGCATATATGACTGCCTTATTGACGGATGAAAGTATTTTAATCTTAGAAAAAAACATCAAAAACATTGAGGACAATCTAAAAGAAGCAACAGCCGTTGTTGCGAATGGACTTGCTGAAGAAGAAAGTGTAGAGCAATTGCAATTGACATTGACAAACCTTCAAAATTCAATGAGAAACTATGAGGTACTTGCTGAAGTTTCTAACGGATATGTAAAATTACTTTTGGGAATTGATTCTGAAATCTCAATCACCTTAAGTGACAATCTAGAAAATTTAATCAGTGAATACGTTACCCTTGAATCTGAATTTCAACAAAACTCTATTTTCAATAATATAGATTACAAAATAGCAGTAAACGATACAGAAAGCAAAGAGTTATTATACAAATTAGAAAAGGCAAAATACTTGCCTTCTATATCTGCATTTTTAAATACAAATGCACAGGGCCTAAATGAAGAATTTGGAGGCTTGTTTGATAGCGAGCAATCATGGTTGACTTCTACATCAGCAGGTGTTTCTTTATCCATTCCTATTTTCACTTCGTTCAATATTAGATCTCAAAAAAGAAGAGCAAAAATCAATTGGGAAATTTCAGAAAACACTTTAAAAGATACAGAACAGCAACTTAAGCTAGACTTAAAAAAAGTAAAAAGTGAATACATTTTAGCAGCTGAAACTTACGAAAACAGAAAACAAAACTTAAAATTAGCTGAAAAAATAGAGCGCAAAAACTCTGTTAAATTCCGTGAAGGTATGGCTAGTAGTATCGACTTAAGAACCGTACAAGTTCAGTTGTATGACAGTCAACAACAATACATCGAATCTATTATAGATGTAATCAACAAAAAAGTAGAATTGAAAAACTTATTAAACATAAAATAATTTCTTAAAAATTTAATCATGAAATATATTTACGCATTTATTGCCAGCACAATCATCCTAACTTCTTGTGCTGAGAAAGCAGAAATCTCTGTGGAAGATGTTATCAAGTCGGAAGACCTTTCATTAATGAGAGAAAAGAAAAAAGAAATTGAAACTACTCAAAAAGAAATTAATATTCAATTGGAAGCCTTAGTATCTGCAATTTCGGTTTATGACACTATGAAGAGATTGCCTTTGGTAACCACTTTTACTAGTACAGCAACCGTTTTCAATCATCATGTAGAACTTCAAGGAAACGTAACTACTAAGAAAAATGTATTAGTTTACCCTGAGGTACCAGGGATTATCAAGGACATTCGCGTGAAAGAAGGACAACGTGTTTCTAAAGGAACTCTTCTAGCAGTCTTAAGTGACGGAGGTATTGCGGATCAATTGGCACAATTAGAAACCCAAACAAAATTGGCTAAAACCACCTATGAAAGACAACAAAAATTGTGGGAACAACAAATTGGTTCTGAAATAGAATACTTAAAAGCAGAGACTAATTATTATGCTAATATCAATGCTATTAAACAATTGAAATCACAATATGCTAAAACAAGAATTGTTGCTCCTTTTTCTGGTATTATAGATGATATATTCAAAGAAGAAGGTATGGTAATTGCACCAGGTCAAGGATCAGAATTATTGCGTATCGTAAACTTAGATGATATGTATATCGATGCCGAAGTTCCAGAAGGTTATATCACTTCTGTATCCAAAGGAAAACATGTAGAAGTATATTTTCCAATATTAAACAAAACGGTAGAAGCTGAAGTAAGACACGCTGCAAGTTATGTTAACCCAAGCAATCGTACATTTAAAGTTGAAGTAAAGGTACCAAACCCAAAACACGATATTAAGCCTAACTTAACTGCAAAGCTTAAAATCAATGACTATAAAAATGAGGCTGCTATTTTAATTCCTCAGAGCATCATTTCAGAAAATGCGAATGGCGATCAATACATCTATATTATTGCGAATAAAAAAGCAAACGGAGAAGCGGTTGTAAAACGTAAAATTATTGAAACTGGAAAAACTCAGGGAGACATTATTGAAGTTACAACTTCATTCCCAAATGGTTTGGAAATAATAAACGAAGGTGCTAGAAGTGTTACAGATGGTCAGTCTGTAAAAATTTTAAGCAACGAACCTTTGAAATTATAATCTATAAATCAACTTAAAAACACCTAAAATGACTGAGAAAAAAGTTGACAAAGAATTTGGTCTGTCCTCCTGGGCAATCAACAATAAAACTACCATATATGTAGTAATGGTAATGATATTCTTTTTAGGATCATCTGCCTACTTCAATATGCCACGTGAAAGTTTTCCTGAAATCAAAGAAACTAAAATTTATATTAGTTCACTTTACCCAGGAAACACAGCGGAAGATATAGAAAAACTAATTACAACTCCTCTAGAAGATAAATTAAAAACAGTCTCTAATCTAGTTGAAATTACTTCTAACTCACAAGAAGATTACTCCATGATTATTGTTGAGTTTGACGAAAACATTTCTGTTGATCAAGCGAAGCAAAAGGTAAAAGACGAAATTGACGGTGAAACTGCTAGTGAAGACTGGCCGACCTTCAATGGCGCAAAGGTGGAGCCTATTGCCTTTGACCTGAGTATGTCTGAAGAGATCCCAATCTTGAATATCAATATTTCTGGAGATTATCCAATCTACAAATTAAAAGAGTTTGGAGAGTATTTAGAAGACGAAATTGAAGACTTGGATGAAATCAAACAAGTTGATATCCGTGGAGCACAAGAAAAAGAGGTAGAAATAGCTGTTGACATTTATAAAATGATGGCAGCAAAAGTTAGCTTCAATGATATTGTTCAAGCGATTAACAACGGAAACGCGACTATGTCTGCGGGTAATTTTATTACAAGTGGACAAAGACGTACCATTAGAATTATTGGAGAAATTACAGATCCTGAAGAATTAGGGAATTTTGTTGTCAAAAACGAACGAAACAACCCTATCTACCTAAAAAATGTAGCGGAAATTGCTTTTCAAGACAAGGATAAAACTACCTATGCCAGAGAATACGGTGAAAAAGTAGTAATGCTTGATGTAAAAAAGAGAGCAGGAAAAAACATGGTTGCAGCTGCGGACCAGGTTAGAGATATTGTGGAAAACGCAAAAAACGACTTTTTCCCTTCAGATTTAAAGGTAACTATTTCTAATGATCAATCTTCTAAAACGATTGGACAAGTAGATGATTTGGTAAATAATATCATTTTCGGTATCATTCTGGTAGTTACAGTTCTAATGTTTTTCTTAGGATTTAAAAATGCCTTATTTGTAGGATTCGCTATTCCAATGTCTATGTTTATGTCATTGATGATCCTTGAAATGTTAGGATACACTATGAATACCATGATTCTTTTTGGATTGATTATGGGTCTCGGAATGTTGGTTGACAACGGTATTGTTGTTGTTGAAAACGTATATCGTTTGATGGACGAAGAGGGAATGACCAGAAAAGAGGCTGCAAAAAAAGGAATTAGTGAAATTGCCTATCCAATTATTATCTCTACAGCAACCACTGTGGCTGCCTTTATCCCGCTTGGGTTATGGCCGGGATTGATGGGTCAATTTATGATTTACTTCCCAATTACACTATCTGTGGTATTAGGTTCATCTTTATTTGTTGCCATCTTCTTTAACTCTGTATTAGTGTCTCAATTTATGAGTGTTGAGGACAAAGAGATGCCTTTGAAAAGAATGATTACAATTTCTTCTATTTTAGTCGTAATTGGATTCATCATCTTTTTAACTGGAGGAAGCTATGCCGCTTTAGGTACCTTAATGATCTTTACAGCCATAATGTTATGGTTCTATAGACTAGTACTAAGAAAAGTTGCGAATTGGTTCCAAGATAAAGTACTTACTCGTCTAGAAAACTTTTATGAAAAACAATTAAAATACGCCTTGACAGGTTGGAGACGTACAGTATATACTATCGGAACTTTTGTGCTTTTAATTATTGCATTTATTTCCTTCGGTGCATCTGTTGCAACCCAAAGGACAAAAATCGAATTTTTCCCAGACAACAAACCGAATCAAATTATTGTTTACATCGAATATCCTCAAGGGACAGATATTGAAAAAACCAATGCCATTACAAAACAAATCGAAAACCGCGTTTTTGAAGTATTGAATGATGATGAATACACGGACGGTGATTACAATTTCTTAGTAGAAAGTACCGTTTCTCAAGTAGGTGAAGGAGCTGGAAACCCTCAAACAGATGGTGGTTCTGCTGCAGAGATGCCGCACAAAGGTAAAATTACCGCCTCTATGCGAGAATACAAATTTAGAAGAGGAAAAGATAGCGAAATCTTAAGACAACGAGTACAAACCGCCTTAGTAGGTATTTATCCAGGTGTATTGATTTCTGTTGAAAAAGATGTAAACGGACCTCCAGCAGGATCTCCAATCAATATTGAAATTGAAGGAAAAGACTATGCTGAATTGATTGAAACAGCTGAAAGAATGCGTGACTTTATCAATACAAGAAGTATTGCTGGTATTGACGAATTGAAAATTGATGTAAATAGAGACAAGCCAGGTATGCAAGTAGTTGTAGATCGTAAAAAAGCAGGTGAACTTGGTGTAAGCGCAGGACAAGTTGGACAACAATTACGTAACGCAATTTTTGGAAGTAAAGCTGGAGTTTATAAAGAAGATGGTGAAGATTATGACATCTATGTACGTTTCAACAAAGCAGATAGATACAATAAAAGTGCCTTATTCAATCAAAAGATTACTTTTAGAGACATGGCAACTGGACAAATAAAGGAAATTCCTGTATCTGCTGTTGCTAAACAAAAAAACAACTCAGGGTTTAGTGCCATTAAACACAAAGACCAGAAAAGAGTCGTTACAGTATACTCTGCTTTATCTCCCGGATACACTGATGCCGGTGCGATCGTAACAAAAATTCAAGAAGAAATGACAAACTTCAAAGGATTACCAAAAGGAATCTCAGTGGATTATACAGGACAAATTGAAGAGCAAAATAAACAAATGGCATTCTTGATGGGAGCATTTTTCACTGGTCTTGGATTGATTTTCTTAATTTTGATTCTACAATTCAATTCAATTTCAAAACCTGCAATTATCATGATTGCAATTTTCTTAAGTTTGATTGGCGTGTTTGGTGGTATCGTAATCACAGGAAGTTCTTTTGTTATTATGATGACAATGATGGGAATTATTTCACTCGCAGGTATTGTTGTAAATAACGGGGTTGTATTACTCGATTATGCACAATTACTTATTGATCGTAAAAAAATGGAACTTGGTATTGCAGATGAGGATTATCTAAATTCTGAAGACCTTTTCAATAGTATCGTATCTGCTGGTAAATCACGTTTACGTCCGGTTTTACTAACCGCAATTACAACTATACTAGGTTTGATTCCTTTAGCGATTGGATTGAACATCAACTTCTTTACATTCTTTAGTGAATTTGATGCACACATCTACTTTGGTGGAGACAATGTAATTTTCTGGGGACCTTTAGCATGGACCGTAATTTACGGATTGATTATTGCTACTTTCCTTACATTAATTATTGTGCCTATATTATTCTTATTGGTTACAAAATTAAAAATGTGGATCCACAGTAAAAGATCAGTAACCGCATAAACATAACACAAATTAAATTTAAAAAACGACTGTATATTCTACAGTCGTTTTTTTTTGAATTTATATATTTAAACTACTTTTGACAATCATGAAAGCGATCAAAACCTACACACCCGAGCAAGCCAAAAGAGCCCTAGAACACTATTGTGTATATCAAGATCGTTGTCATAAGGAGGTTGAAGAAAAACTTTCGAAAATGCGATTGATTCCTGAAATTATCGAACAGGTAATTACGCACCTCATCTCTGAGAATTTTTTAAACGAAACACGTTTTGCCCAAAGCTTTGCGAGAGGAAAATTTAGAATTAAAAAATGGGGTAAAAACAGAATTATTAGAGAATTAAAATTCCGAAATATCACTGACTACAATATCAAAATTGCTTTAAAAGAAATAGAGCAAACAGAGTACATTGAAACCCTAGACAATCTTATCCTAAAAAAAATAAAAACCTCAAAAGAAAACGACCCTTTTAAAAGGAAGAAAAAAATAATTGATTTTTTACTAAGACAAGGTTTTGAATCACAACTTATTTACGAAATGCTGGCTTATCATCTCGATTAACTTTTGACTTACGAGGTTTTTTAGGAATTCTATAAGGAGCTACAGCATCTTCATTAAAATCAAATATTGATTCATCAAAATCAACATTTTCATCAAAACTTTTCTGTAAATACACTGAATTAATTTTTAAATTAATTGAGTTAAAGACCAATACTATTTTTTCTACTTGTTCTTTTACTTCCGAAGGCTGTATCGAGCTAATTTCTGACATATCCTGCAAACGCAAAGCCTCTGAATAAAACACATTCAAACGAGCAAACATACCTTTATTATTTAGCTCCTTGATTCTTAAAGAATCATTCATTGTTTTTGACAGATCTGTTAACTCCTTAGACATTTCTAATGCCAAAGCCGGAGATATAGTCGTAAAGTTTTTCCTTAGAAACTTTGACAAGGTAGTATACTCATCCCACCCCTTTACTTTTTCATTTGTTTTAGGTTGTAACACTTCATCAAAACTAAAAGTAGTAGTCTCATTGAACAAAGCCAAACTCTCTGCAGGAATTTCTTCAACCACTTTTTTTTCATCCTGATTTTTTTTACAAGAAATAAAAATCACACAAAAAACTAAAAATAAATACCTCAAAACAATAAAATACGATGATTAACAATACAAATGTATGATAAAACTTCCGTCCTATACAATAAATCTATATATTGTTCGTTATTAACAAATGTTAACCATCTAAACGACTAAACTTTTGACATGATACCTTTTATTTTTCTTAGCATACTTGCTTTTTCATTCTTTTACTCAATTCAGACAAGAAAAAAATTTAAATCAGCAGCCTATAATATTTCTTCGCATTCAACCGAGACTTTAACAGAATATTACTTGGTAGTAGAAATGAAACATGGTCAATTTCTTGATGCGAGAAAATTACCAAAATTCTTTCAACTTTTCGTTCCGAGTAAAATATCTCCGTTATTGAACCACACTTATACGGATCTTGAATCTGCTGAAAAATCGCTAAAAGAAGTTAAGCTAAACAGTTAAAAAGAAATATCTTTGTGGTTAAATTACAATAAAATGATATCTGACTACAACGGTTTACCTGATCACTCAAAAGTATGGATTTTCCCATCCCAAAAAAAAATCTATGCAAATGAAATTGAAGCGATTGAAAAAAAGATAACTGACTTCATTTTAGAATGGGAAGAAAAAAACCAAGGACTAGAGGCTGCATTCACAATTAAATACAATCGGTTTATTATCTTATTTGCCGATACAGAAACTACGATTTCTACAGAAACAACCAACCAACTTATTTCATTTATTATTCAGTTACAATCAGAACTAGAAACTGAGTTAATGGATAAAATGAATGCCTGTTTCAAACAAGGACAATACGTCCAGTACAAAGACCTTAAGGACTTTAAAAAACTAATTAAAGACAAAGGAGTAAACAAAAAAACTATCGTTTTTGACAACACGATTTCTACCAAACTAGAGTTTGATGAATATTGGGAAATACCTGCTTCAGAAAGCTGGTACGGAAACATGTTTAAATAATCTAGGCTTGTAATTCCTTAATATAAGTATCAAGTTCAAAAGACTCCTCTACAGAAAAATCACCGATTTTAGTTCTACGAAGTGCACTTAAATGAGCTCCTGAATCTAATGCCAAACCAAAATCATAAGCAAGAGAACGTATATACGTTCCTTTACTACACACTACTCTAAAGGCTACTTTAGGAAAGTCAATTTTTGTAATTTCAAATTCAGAAATCGTAACTTTTCGAGACTTCACTTCCACTTCTTCTCCTGCCCTAGCCAATTCATATAAACGCTTACCATCCTTCTTTAATGCTGAAAAAATAGGTGGTTTCTGATCTATTTCTCCAATAAACTTTTCCGTCATTTTATGAATCAGTGCTTCGGTTATATGTCCTGTGGGAAATACTTCATTAACCTCTGATTCTAAATCATAACTAGGAGTTGTAGCTCCTAACGTGATTTCACCGGTGTATTCTTTTATCTGCGCCTGAAATTGATCAATTTTTTTAGTGAACTTTCCAGTACATAAAATCAACAAACCTGTCGCTAGAGGATCCAAAGTACCCGCATGACCTACTTTGATTTTCTTGATATTAAAACGCTGACGAATTTCCCAACGTACTTTATTGACAACCTGAAAAGACGTCCAAGTTAACGGTTTATCAATCAATACTACTTTTCCTTCTTTGAATTCCTCTTCGGTAAACATTATAAATTAGTTAAAGAATAAACAATAGCTATGACACCCACAACAGCACAATAAATTGAGAAATAATATAATTTACTTTTCTTTACTAATGCCATCATCCATTTACAAGCTAACAAACCTGCAATAAAAGCGGCTATAAAACCAATGAACATTGGAAATACCTCTGCAGAATTCACAACCAAATCCCCTCCAAGCACATCTTTAGCTATCTTCCCAACTATCAGTGGCACCACCATTAAAAATGAAAACCTAGCAGCTTGAGTTCTATCTATTTTCAATAACACTGAAGTAGAAATTGTTGCTCCCGATCTAGAAATACCCGGTAACATCGCAATAGCCTGCGCTATACCGATAATCAAGGCAGATTTATAACTCGTTTCTACATCCGTTGTTTTAGCTTTATCTGCCAAAACAAGCAACAAAGAAGTTATTAACAACATAGCTCCTACGAGCAAAATTTGACCACTAAAAAAATACTCCAACTGCTCTTCAAACAACAAACCAATGATAACCGCAGGCACCATTGAAATCACAATTTTCAAACAAAATTTCGTTTCATCATTCCAAGAAAACTGAAACAACCCTTTTAATATACGAGCTACTTCTTTTCTAAAAATTAACAAAGTACTCAACGCAGTTGCAAAATGCAAAACTACCGTAAAAGTTAAACTCTCCTTCGGAACAGCATCGTCTCCTAAAATAAATTTTGCCAATTCTAAATGCCCACTTGATGACACTGGTAAAAACTCAGTCAACCCTTGTATAATTCCAAGAATTATAGCTTCAATTATTCCCATTCTATATGTACTTGAAAAAATTATTTATTAGGATTTGCCAATATAGCATACACCTCAATTGCAAAACCAATCAACACCAAAGTAGGTGCTAAACGAATTCTTCTAAAATTATAAATTGCCTCATTAAAAACTTCAGGATCATCACTACCTCCGCCTGCCATTAGAATAAATCCTAAAGCCACAACAGCCAATCCGATGAGCATCCATTTATAATTCTTTTTACCAAATAAAAATTCTTCTTTTGATTTCAATTCTTTCATATGAATTTTATATCAACCAGCATCTCTTTAAGAGTAAAGCTGATCCGTTTTTAAATTTAAAAATCGTTGCGTTGCAAAAAACGTACTCATCCAAGTCACCAAAATCCCCATTAACAAGACTCCTGAAAAAACAATGGCCAAATCTTTTTTATCTCCCAATAAATTCAACTGAGGAATTGCACTTCCAACGTAATATAATAAAGAAGCTAAACCAATACTTGCTAGTATTGCTCCCATAATTCCTAACTTGATACTTTTCCAAATAAAAGGCAAACGAATAAATCTTTTCGTAGCTCCTACCATTTGCATAGTCTTAATGGTAAATCGTTTAGAATAAACAGACAAACGAATTGAACTATTAATTAGCACAACAGCAATTAGCGTAAAAAACCCTGCAATTACTAGAATCCAAAAACTTATTTTTTGAATATTCTGCGTTAACATTTCTATCAAAGGGGCATCATACAAGACTTCAGAAACAAAAGCATTTTCGGTCAATTCCGCTTCAATTAATTTCATTTTTTCCGGAGTGATAAAATCTGGATTTAAATGAATATCTATCGAATTTTTTAATGGATTACTTCCTAAGAAAGTTAGAAAATCTTCACCTATTTCTTCACTAAATTGCTTCGCTGCTGTTTCTTTAGAAACAAATAAAATAGACTTCGTATATTCCTTTTTCTTAAGTGTTTTTTCTAAATTTTTAGCTTGATCTTTATCAACACTATTTTTCAAAAACAATGTCACAGCAACCTGCTCTTTAAAATGGTTTGCTATTTTGGATGATTTCAACACCACAACCCCTAATACTCCAAGAACAAACAATACCAAAGCTATACTAAGGATCACTGAAAAATAAGAAGATCTTAAACGTCGTTTTTGATAACGATCAAAGGAGTTAGACATAATTAAATTTTTAAAGTTGGCAAGTTACTAAATTAGATTGTAAGTGAGAAAAGTTAAACAGAAGAAACAGAATTAGATTTGTAACAAAAAGTTAAAATATAACCCACAAAAATCACATTCCAAAAAACACAGTTTCACCAGAAAACTATGAACCATTATAAATAATTACCTTAAATTTGCAGCATGGAGGAAACAAATAGACAGAAAAAAATTGGTGGTGTAATCCAAAAGGATTTAGTAGATGTTTTACAATCAGCTGCGCAAGACGGTATGAGAGGGGTAATAATCTCTGTTACAAAAGTAAGTGTTACCACTGACCTTAGTCAAGCCAAAGTTTTTTTAAGCATTTTTCCTTCTGAAAAGAGAGACGAATTAGTATCTGGAATTCAATCGAACAGTAAAACTATTCGTCATGAATTAGCCAAAAGAACAAAAAATCAATTACGTAGAGTTCCTAACCTTACATTTTATGGTGATGACTCTTTAGATTATATCGAAACTATTGATGCTTCTTTGCGTGGAGAGGATATTAATCCAATTCAAAACCCAGAAGTTTTACCAAAAAGGAAAAAGTCGTAATTTGAACTTTTCGCTCTACATTGCCAAGCGCTATCTATTTTCTAAGAGCAGTAACAATGCTATTAATATCATTACAAAAATAGCTAGTATTGGAATTATTGTAGGCTCCTTAGCGCTCTTTATAGTACTTTCTGTATTCTCTGGACTCAAAACATTTAGCACCAAATTTTTAAACGCCACCGACCCAAATATTAGAATTTCCACCACTATCGGAAAATCCTTTGAATTTACCGATAGTATCCAAAACAAAATTCTTTCAACCAAAGGCATACTTGCATTTTCAAAAGTTATCGAAGAGCGTGCATTTTTTAAACACGGCAAAAAAGAACAAATAGCATATATTAAAGGTGTTGACAGAAACTACACGAATGTTGTTAGAATTGACACCCTTATATACTCTGGAAAATGGTTAAATTTTGACAACCCGACGGCATTGGTTGGAAATGGTATTGCCAATAAACTATCCATTGGAATTTTAAACTATGGCGACCCCTTAACGATTTTAGTTCCTAAACCAGGAAAAGGATATTTAACAAACCCAACCAAAGCATTTCAAAAATCAAACGTACAGGCGGTTGGTGTATTTTCTATCTCAGAAGAACTAGATCATAAATTTGTATTCACTCCTTTATCAGTAAGCCAAAGGCTTTTAAACTACAGCCCAAATCAAATATCTGCAATTGATATTAAAACTGATTCCAATGCATCAGAATTTTGTATTCAGGAATTAAAACAAAAACTGGGACCTAATTTTAAAATTCAATCAAGAGAACAATTAAACTCTGTTTTTTACAAAATATTAAATACTGAAAAACTCGTTGCTTACTTAATATTTACACTTGTTTTGATCATTGCAATATTTAATGTTATTGGATCTATTATCATGATGATTCTTGACAAAAAGTCGAACCTTATAACATTATACAATTTGGGTGCTTCTATAAAAGAAGTTAGAAAAATATTTATCTATCAAGGGTTTTTATTGACATTTGGAGGTTTGATCATTGGAATTTCACTTGGTGGGCTATTGATCTTTATTCAGAATAAATATCAACTTTTTATGATTACTAGTTCTATCGCCTACCCGATTGAATTTAAATTCATCAATCTTTTATTAGTTGCAATTACCATTACTCTATTAGGTTACTTTGCTGCCTTTATTGCTAGTAGTAGAATCTCTAAAGATCTTTTAGAATAATTATTTTATTTGAAAGACAAACAATTCAGCCGTTTCATCACTCACAATATACAATCTACGCTGCTCATCTAGTGCAATCCCCTCAGCCTTACGTATCTCTAAAGGAAACTCTTGCAGCAACTCTCCTTTTATATCAATCTTATACAAGGATTTAGAACTATCACTTAACACCCAAAACACATTCAACCTTTTATCAAAAACGATACCCGAGACATCTTTTCCAAAAGAAAGGGCATGGTCTTTTTTTATTTTACCTTTCGTAGATACTTTTAAAAGTTTTTTCGGTTTGGCTTCATTTAGAACATACAAAGATTCTTTTTTAGAATTATAACAAACCCCTTCCAATCCATTATTACTTGAACTTTGTTTCCCTTTTATTTTATAGGAATTTCCTACCCCATTTTGTAGTGAAAAATAGGTGATCCTTCTTTTAGATTCACTAAGTAATACAAATGCTTTCTGCTGCTCATGATAAGTAACTCCTTCCAAACCTTTTACCGGAACAGCATATTTTTCTTGAAGCTGACCATCCATTGTTAATTGATACAAAAAAGAATTTGCATCACTCACCACAAACAAACTCCCATTATAAAAGGTAAGTCCAGAGGGTTCTGGTACCACTAGCCTTTTTTTTGAAATAAATTCTATGTTACTTTTAGGAATCTTAGTACCACATGCAAATAGTAGCAGTAAACTCCCAAAAAGTAAAATAGTTTTTTTAAACATAAGTTTGGTCACCAAATTTCGCAAGTACCTCATCAAAAGTAGCATACACTTCTTCTGCAGAATTTGAAGTTACCATTTTCATTCTATATTGCTTAAAATTTGGAATTCCTTTAAAATAAGTTCCATAATGACGTCTTGTTTCTAAAACTGCCAAAATTTCTTTTTCCTTCCATGCAATCTCCATCTCTAAATGTCTTCTTGCTACTTCAACACGCTCTGCAATTGTTACTGGAGGTAAATGTTCTCCGGTTTCAAAAAAATGTTTTACTTCTTTAAAAAACCAAGGATTTCCAATACTTGCTCTTCCAATCATCGCACCATCCAAACCGTATTCATCTCTCATTTTAACTGCAGCTTCCGGCGTATTAACATCTCCATTACCAAATACAGGAATATGCATTCTAGAATTGTTTTTTACCTGTGCAATTGGTTTCCAATCGGCATCTCCCTTATACATTTGAGCTCTTGTTCTACCATGAATTGAAATAGCAGCACATCCAACATCCTGCAAACGCTCAGCTACCTCTACAATTTTAATGGAACTTTCGTCCCATCCCAAACGAGTTTTAACCGTTACAGGTAAATCGGTATGTTTTACCATAGCCTCGGTTAAAGAAACCATCAAATCAATATCTTTTAAGATACCTGCTCCGGCTCCCTTACTCACAACTTTCTTCACTGGACATCCAAAATTGATATCAATAATATCTGGTTTTGATCTCTCAACAATTTCAACTGTCTTTAACATAGACTCTAAATTGGCTCCAAATATTTGAATCCCAACAGGTCTTTCTTTTTCATAGATATCTAATTTCTTAACACTTTTCGCAGCATCACGAATCAAACCTTCTGAAGAAATAAATTCCGTATACACAACATCTGCTCCTTGCTCCTTGCACAATGCACGAAACGGTGGATCACTAACATCTTCCATTGGTGCTAACAACAAAGGAAAATCATTCAATTCTATATCGCCTATCTTAACCAAAATATCTATGTTTTTTTTAGAGCTGCAAAGATACAACTTTCTAATTCTTTTAAAACATGCCTCCCTGCTTTTAACAAATTTGGAGAAAGCAGATTTAAAAGTAAATCGTATTTTCACAAAATAAACCATTCTTATGAAAACATATAATTGGGCAATATTGGGCTGTGGTAGAATTGCTAAAAAATTCACAGCGGATTTAAAGCTACTACCAAACGCCAATCTTTACGCTACGGCATCAAGATCAATGCAAAAATCGAAAGATTTCGCAAAAGAGTTTGATTTTCAAAAAGCATATGGTTCATATGAAGAAATGGTCAAAGACAAAAATGTAGACATCGTATACATAGCCACACCACATTCTTTTCATTTAGAGCACACCATGCTATGCCTAAATCACAAAAAAGCAGTTTTATGTGAAAAAGCATTTGCTATGAATGAAAAGGAGGTTTCTGCCATGATCAAATGCGCAAAAGAAAACAACTCCTTTTTAATGGAAGCCTTTTGGACACGTTTCAATCCAGCTTTTCTAAAAGTTTTAGACCTCATTAAAACTAAAGAATTAGGTACTCTAAAACATGTCAAGTGCGATTTCAAATTTTTTGCTCCATTTGATAAAAACCATAGACTTTTTAATAAAGACCTAGGGGGAGGTTCTCTATTAGATATAGGAATATACCCTGTTTTCACAGCATTGATGACTTTAGGAATACCCGATGAAATTAAAGTTGATGTGGAGCTTGGTAAAACTGAGGTTGATGAAAATCTAGAAATGTTATTTAAATATAACAATGGTGCTTCTGCCAATTTAGCTTCTGGATTTAAATGCAATGCCTTTAATGATTCGGAATTTTACTTCACTGAAGGCTCTGTTCGTATTTCAAGAGAGTTACACCGCCCTTTATTGATCGGTAAAAAAGGAAACATAAAGGAACTCCATTTTGATTACAAAGGACTCGGTTATGAAAATGAAGCCGAACACGTAATGCAATGTTTGGATGAAGGACGTAAAGAAAGTCCTATGCTACCTTTAAACTTTAGCCTCACCCTTATCAAAACATTAGACAAAATTAGAAAAATGGCAGGTGTGCATTACCCTAATCATGATAATTAAAAAAGAACCTCAGGTTCTTAAGATTAACCAAGACTTGTCAATAAAATTCCCTCCAAAAAAACTATCTTTGCAAACCATTTTAGGAGAAAGAACACAAGAAGTATGAAAAACATCAGAAATTTTTGCATCATTGCACATATTGATCACGGTAAAAGTACCTTAGCCGATAGACTCTTAGATTATACAGGAGCCGTAACGGAAAGAGAAAAGCAGGATCAACTATTAGACAATATGGATTTGGAACGTGAACGTGGTATTACCATTAAAAGTCACGCAATCCAAATGGACTATAAATTCAAAGGAGAAGATTTTATTCTAAACTTAATTGACACTCCTGGTCACGTTGATTTTTCATATGAAGTTTCTAGATCTATTGCTGCCTGTGAAGGTGCTTTGTTAATTGTTGATGCCGCTCAAAGTATTCAAGCGCAAACAATTTCCAATTTATACCTAGCACTTGAAAATGATTTGGAAATCATCCCTATCTTAAATAAGGTTGATTTACCAAGCGCAAATCCTGAAGAGGTTACAGATGATATTGTTGATCTATTAGGATGTGACCCTGAAGAAGTTATTCATGCAAGTGGAAAAACAGGGTTTGGTGTTGATAATATTTTAGAAGCAATTATTGACAGAATTCCAGCGCCTACAGGAGATCCAGAGGCACCATTACAAGCATTGATTTTTGACTCAGTATATAACTCTTATAGAGGAATTGAAACATACTTCCGTGTACTTAATGGCGAAATCAAAAAAGGACAACGCATCAAATTCATGGCGACTAATAATGAATATTTTGCAGATGAAGTTGGAACTTTAAAACTAGAACAAGTTGTAAAAAAATCTGTTAAAACAGGAGATGTAGGATACCTTATCACAGGAATTAAGACTGCAAAAGAGGTAAAAGTAGGTGATACGATTACAGATGCTGCACTACCGACTACTGAAATAATTGATGGTTTTGAAGATGTAAAACCAATGGTATTTGCAGGTATTTACCCAGTAGATACGGAAGACTATGAAGAGCTGCGTTATTCAATGGAAAAACTTCAACTGAACGATGCATCTTTGGTTTTCGCACCAGAAAGCTCTGCCGCCTTAGGTTTTGGATTCCGTTGTGGATTTTTAGGAATGCTTCACATGGAAATTATTCAAGAACGTTTGGAACGTGAGTTTAACATGACTGTAATCACAACGGTACCTAACGTTTCATACCACGCCTTTAAAAAGAAAACACCTAACGAAATTATACCTTTGAATAACCCAACCGATTTACCAGACCCTTCTAGTTTGGATCGTGTTGAGGAACCATTTATCAAAGCCTCAATCATTACAAAATCTGACTTTGTTGGTCAAGTAATGAGTTTGTGTATAGAAAAACGTGGAATCATCGTTAATCAATCTTACCTTACAACTCAAAGAGTGGAATTGATTTTCGAAATGCCATTGGCAGAGATTGTATTCGATTTCTATGATCGATTGAAAACAGTTTCAAAAGGATACGCTTCTTTTGACTACCATCCAATTGGTATGAAAGAATCTAAACTGGTTCGTGTTGATATTTTATTAAATGGGCAACAAGTAGATGCGTTATCAGCTTTATTGCATGCAGACAATGCTTACACTATTGGTAAAAAAATGTGTGAGAAACTAAAAGAATTAATTCCAAGACAACAGTTTGATATTCCAATCCAAGCAGCAATTGGAGCCAAAATTATATCCAGAGAAACAACTAAAGCACTTCGTAAAGATGTAACAGCTAAATGTTATGGAGGAGATATCTCTAGAAAGCGTAAACTACTTGAAAAACAAAAGAAAGGTAAAAAGCGTATGAGACAAGTTGGGAATGTTGAAATTCCACAAGAAGCTTTTATGGCGGTTTTAAAACTTAATGACTAAAACAACAAAAAACCTTATATTTTTTTTAAAAAAATATAAGGTTTTTTTCATTTCCAAATGGAATTACCAACGTAAACAATGTTTCCTTGATAAAAGATTAAAAATAAGATCTTTTAGTCTTTTTATAGTGTTTTTACCCTTATAGTTTCGTAACTTAGAGACATATTAATCTTTTAAATCTCAGCGTTATGGACACTAAAAAGAACCCACGTGCTAGATTAGAGAACTACAGTCAACAATTTATGCTTATTGGTCTAGTTTTGACTTTATTTTTTACCTATGTAGCCCTAGAACACAAAACTTACACAAGAGAAATTGCAACGTTTAGTAGTGTCGAAATCACTTCTGAACAGGTTGAAGAAATGGTTATCACACATCGAAAACCACCTCCAATCAAACATGCCCCACCTCCACCTCCTAAAATGATAGAAATCATCAAAGTTGTTGAAAATGTGGCAGATGTTCCCGAAACCATTATCGAATCAACAGAAACCGATGAAACTGAGGCAGTCATAACGTCTGAGGATATTGAGAATATAAATGAGGTTGCAGAATACGAGGAAATTATTGAGGATGTACCATTTGCTATTATTGAAGACATTCCGATTTTTCCTGGCTGTGAAAAAGGTAATAAAGCAGAAAAAAAAGCATGTTTTTCCAGTAAAGTCCGTAAACATGTTAACAAAAAGTTTGATGCTGAACTTGCCAATGAGTTAGGCCTTCCTCCAGGCAAAAAAAGAATATTTGTGATGTTTACCATAAATGAACATGGTAATATAACAGAAGTTCAATCCCGCGCTCCTCATCCAAGATTACAAACAGAAGCAACTAGAGTGGTAAAAACATTACCCAAAATGACTCCGGGAAAACAAAGAGGATTGCCTGTAAGGGTAAAATACTCTTTACCAATAACCTTTCAGGTTGTTTTATAAATGATGACTTTTTGGTTCATATATAAAACCAAAAAGTCACTTTTAAGAATTTTAAAAACCAATATTTCAAAAAAAATGACTTTACCATACAAAAACATATAATTATAGCAGATAATAAAATGCTATTATACAGACTATTACAAATCACATTCAAAACCAATAAGAAAAAAGACCTTTAAACAACTGAATAACAGCAACATGTAAACAAATTAACAAATGGTTAGAAAAAGCATATCTATAAAATAAGTTTTATAAAAAAAATACGTAAGTTTAGACATCAAAAATAATTATGAATGGAAATAATACATATTAGTGCTGAATGCTACCCTATTGCAAAAGTAGGAGGACTGGCTGATGTTGTTGGAGCACTACCAAAATACCAAAATAAAGCAGGTAAAAAAACTGCTGTTGTAATGCCATTTTACAACACTAAATTCACACAAAACAATAGTTTTAGATTAGACCATAGAAACAATGTTTCCTTAGGTAGTCTTTTGTATGATTTCGAAGTTTTGCAATTAGACAATGAAGAATTAGGCTATCCATTATATTTGATCAAAATCCCTGGACTTATGGACCGGGAAAATGTTTACGGCTATAATGACGATACAGAACGTTTTATGGCTTTTCAAAAGGCAGCCTTATTATGGATTCTACAATTCCAAAACAAGCCACAAATTGTACATTGTCATGATTATCACACCGGATTGATTCCTTTTATGATGACCTATGCACATCAATTTCAACCATTGAAAGATATTCCAACCATATTGACTATTCATAATGCACAATATCAAGGGCAATTTTCATTTGATAAATTAAACTATTTCCCTGAATATGATCTTTCTTATTCTGGAATGTTAGAATGGGCACAAATGATCAATCCTCTTGCTGCAGCCGTCAAATGTTCCTGGGCAGTTACAACAGTTTCTCCAAGTTATTTAATTGAACTAAGGAGTGCAGCCAATGGTTTAGAATGGTTACTAGACAATGAGAAAGGAAAATCTACTGGAATTCTAAACGGTATTGATACTGACGTTTGGAACCCGGCTACAGACCCAATGATTTCTAAAAACTTTACGAAACAAACTTCTCTTTCAGGTAAAAGAAACAATAAGATGTTCTTATGTGATAAATTTAACTTGGACCCTGAAAAACCATTATTCGCCTTTATTGGTAGATTGGTTGGAGAAAAAGGAGCTGAATTATTACCAGAAATTTTTGACAACATCCTAAAGAACGAAACCCTAGATGCCAATATTCTAGTTTTAGGTTCAGGAGATCCAACTGTAGAACATCAACTAAATGCTCTAAAAGAAAAACATACAGGAAATTACAATACATATATTGGATATGACGAAGTTCTTTCACATATAATTTATGCCGGTGCAGATTATTTAGTAATGCCTTCTCGAGTAGAACCCTGCGGATTAAACCAAATGTATTCTTTACGCTACGGAACTATTCCAATTGTTAGAAGCATCGGTGGTTTAAAAGACACCATTGTGGACATTTCAGAAGAAAATGGTTTTGGGATCTGTCATGAAAACACAGAGGTAAACGAAGCTGTTATCGCAATAGAAAGAGCTATTGAACTCTACAAGGATCAACCAAGATTTAAAAGAATCAGAAAACAAATTATGCAAATTGACCATTCTTGGGACAGTGCTGCAAACAACTATATTGACTTATACAACAAACTAATCTAACAAAAACATTATGAAAAAAAAGGTCTTAGGAATCATTCTAGGTGGTGGGCAAGGATCCAGATTACAACCTCTAACATCAACTCGTTCTAAACCAGCTGTACCAATTGCTGGTAAATATAGATTGGTGGATATTCCAATTTCAAACTGTATCAATTCAGGAATTGATAGAATGTTTGTATTGACACAATTTAACTCAGCATCCCTAAACAAACACATTAAGAATACGTATAATTTTAGTTTTTTCAATGATGCTTTTGTAGATGTACTTGCTGCAGAACAAACACCAGGAAACAGTAGTTGGTTCCAAGGAACTGCAGATGCTGTTAGACAATCTATGCATCACTTTTTAGACCATGACTGGGACTATGCTTTGATACTATCAGGTGATCAATTGTACCAAATGGATTTCAATGAAATGGTAAAACAGCATGAAGAAAGTAATGCTGAAATTTCAATTGCTACCCAACCAGTTACAGCAAAAGATGCCACCGGATTTGGTATTTTGAAAACAAATGAAGACAATACTATAGATTCATTTGTGGAAAAACCATCTGCAGACGAACTTTCAGAATGGTCTTCTGAAGTATCGCAAGAAATGAAAGATCAAGGACGAAACTACTTAGCTTCTATGGGGATATATATTTTCAGTAGAGGTTTCTTATCTAAAGTATTAAAAGAAAATGAAGATACTTTAGACTTTGGAGGTGAAATCATTCCACAATCTATAAACAAACATAAAGTAATGAGTTTCCAATACGGAGGTTATTGGACAGATATTGGAACTATCGCTTCTTTCTTTGATGCCAATCTCGGTTTGACTGATGCTATTCCAGATTTTGATTTATTTGACAAATCTAAAAGTGTTTTAACCCGTGCAAGAATTCTTCCTCCTACAAAAATCACAGGTACCACTCTAGAGAAAACTTTAGTAGCAGAAGGTGGAATTATTAGCGCGAGTCGTATTGAACGTTCTGTTGTAGGAATTCGAAGTAGAATTGGAGTTGGCACTACCATTTCAAACTCTTACTTAATGGGTAGTGATAATTACCAAAGCTTAGAGGTTATTGCAAAGTGTATCGAAAAAGACAAACCCTATATCGGTATTGGAGACAGATGTTATATCAATAACTGTATCGTAGATAAAAATGCAAGTATCGGAAACGATGTTAGAATAAATGGCGGACCTCACTTAAAGGATATAGATACTGCTACATACACCGTCAGAGACGGAATTGTTGTAATCAAAAGTAAAGCTGTTATCAAAAGTGGTACTGTAATATAAACTCACACGAAACGGCAACCAATAGGTTGCTGTTTTATTTAATAAAACTCACAATATATGAGTCATGTAAAAGCTTTTAGTCTATTTACTGAATTTGATATTAATTTATTCAAAGCCGGTAAGCATTATAGACTATATGAAAAATTTGGTGCACATCCTGCAGAAGTAGACGGTGTAGAAGGAATTTATTTTGCCGTTTGGGCCCCTTCTGCAAACCATGTTTACGTAGTTGGAGAATTCAATTTTTGGGACTCTAAAGACCACCTCTTAAATGTAAGATGGGATGGTTCAGGAATTTGGGAAGGTTTCATTCCTGGCCTTAAAATGGGTGTTCAATACAAATACAAAATTCACAGTAACAACAACGGAATTATTACTGAAAAGGCGGATCCTTACGCATTCTCTTGTGAAGAACCACCGAGAACTGCTTCAGTAGCCTATGATATTGAAAATTATAAATGGAAGGACAAAGATTGGCTTTCCTATAGAAAAGATAAAAATGGACTAGACAAACCTTACGCAGTTTTAGAAGTACATCTAGGATCATGGATGTACAATGTTGAGGAAAACAGACCTTTATCATATATAGAATTAGCTGATAAATTAGTCAGCTACCTTAAAGAAATGGAATATACTCATGTTGAGTTTATGCCGATAATGGAATACCCATATGATCCTTCTTGGGGCTATCAATTGGTTGGATACTTTGCACCCACCTCTAGATTTGGTTCTCCTAAAGATTTTATGTTTTTAGTAGATCAACTGCATCAAAATGATATTGGTGTAATCTTAGATTGGGTACCTTCTCATTTTCCTTCTGATGATCATGGACTTGGATTTTTCGATGGTTCTCATTTATATGAACATCCAGACAGAAGAAAAGGATATCATCAAGATTGGAAAAGTTTGATTTTCAATTACGGAAGAAATGAAATAAGATCATTCTTAATTAGTAATGCTATTTTTTGGCTAGATAAGTATCATATTGATGGATTACGTGTTGATGCTGTTGCTTCTATGTTATATCTTGATTATTCAAGAGAAGATGGTGAATGGGAACCTAACATGTATGGCGGAAGAGAAAACCTAGATGCTATTTCATTCTTGAAAGACTTCAATACTGAAGTTTACGCTAGTTTTGAAGGTGTACAAACTATCGCTGAAGAATCTACAGCATTCCCAATGGTCACAAAACCAGAAAACTTAGGTGGACTTGGTTTTGGGATGAAATGGATGATGGGTTGGATGCATGATACTTTAGAGTACTTCCAAGAAGACCCTATTAATAGAAGATACCACCATAACAAGATTACTTTTAGTTTGGCATATGCGTTTACAGAAAATTTCATGCTGCCATTATCTCATGATGAAGTGGTTTATGGTAAACACTCCATTTTAGGTAGAATGCCTGGTGACAAGTGGCAAAAACTTGCTAATTTACGTCTATTATACGGATATATGTATGCACACCCAGGAGCAAACCTAATGTTTATGGGTAGTGAATTTGGACAAGAAAACGAATGGGCTTTTGACAATAGTTTAGATTGGAATTTACTAGAAGATCCACAACATGCCAAAATGAAGGATTTTGTAAAAGAGCTAAATAAAATTTACAAAAAGACCCCTGCATTTTATGAAAAAGCTTTCGGAATAGAAGGATTCGAATGGATCAACTATGAAAACTTTGAAGATTCTATCATTTCGTTTATTCGAAAAGGACACGACGAAAAAAATGATATTGTGGTCGTTTGTAACTTCACGCCAGTCCCAAGAGAAAATCATCTTTTAGGAATTCATAAACCAGGTAATCTAGTTGAAATTTTAAATAGTGATGACAAAAAGTTTGGAGGTAGTGGCGTTAAAAATCCGAAGAAAATAAAAATCGGTAAAGAGCCATGGAATTTTAAATCTAATTCTGCAAAAATTACTATCCCACCATTGGGAGTAGTTTTCTTTAAAATCACCAAATAAAACCTGCTATTTCACATTCTTTTAATTGCTGAAAAACAATCAAAATTAGAGTGTGAAATAGTAATTTTGAGTATCGAATTCTTAACAATAAAACAATGTTAAATTCGAACTAAATTTAACTACTTCTTTTATTTTTTTAAGTAGTTTTGCAACTTATTAAATTACTAGTAATTATGATTTTAAATACTCAACTAGAATACAAAGGGGATCTATTTCCTGCGAACATTATAGACTATAAAAAAGATGTAGATGTACTACATTTTTCTACATCAAACAATGTAATATTACAACTTACAGTACTTCGTGATAGTGTATTGCGTTTTAGATATACAACTGTTGGTAAATTCGATAATGATTTTTCATATGCTATTGCAAATGATGCCAATACAGGTTACAACCATTTAGAAATTTCTGATGACGACGAAAAGTACATCATCACAACTTCGAAGTTAATATGTCACATTCATAAAAGTGATTTACGTAAATCGATTTTTGACGTAAACGACAATACTTTAATTTGTGAAGACGAAAAAGGATTTCATTGGGAAGAAAGCTATGAACTAGGTGGTGATATCGTTAAAATGAGTAAAACAGCTCAAAATAGCGAGAGTTACTATGGTTTAGGTGATAAGCCTCAACACATTAACTTAAAAGGACGACGTTTTGAAAACTGGGCAACAGATTCATATGCTTTTGGTAAAGATACGGACCCTATTTACAAAGCCATTCCATTTTATACTGGACTGCACAGCGGGAAATCTTATGGTATTTTCTTTGACAATACTTTTAGAACATACTTTGACTTTTGTCATGAAAGAAGAAATGTTACAAGTTTCTGGGCACAGGGAGGTGAAATGAACTATTACTTCATTTATGGTCCTGATATGAACGACGTTGTAACAAGTTATACAGATTTAACAGGAACACCTGAATTACCTCCATTATGGGCTTTGGGATACCACCAATGTAAATGGAGTTACTATCCTGAATCTAACGTTAAAGAGATTACTCAAAAATTTAGAGATTTAAAAATCCCATGTGATGCTATTTATTTAGACATCGATTACATGGAAGGATTTAGATGCTTTACGTGGAGTAAAGATTATTTCCCAGATCCTAAGCGTATGGTTAAAGAACTAGCCGATGATGGATTTAAAACGGTTGTAATTATTGATCCAGGTATCAAAATCGATAATGAATATAGCGTATTTAAAGAAGCCTTAGATAAAGATTACTTCTGTAAACGAGCTGATGGACCTTATATGAAAGGTAAAGTATGGCCTGGAGAATGTTATTTCCCAGATTTCACAAGACCTGAAGTAAGAGAATGGTGGGCTGGACTTTTTAAAGAACTAATAGAAGATATTGGTGTTAAAGGTGTATGGAATGACATGAACGAACCTGCTGTTATGGACGTTCCTGGTAAAACTTTCCCTTCAGATGTTAGACATGATTATGATGGAAATCCTTGTAGTCATAACAAAGCGCACAACATTTATGGTATGCAGATGGCGAGAGCAACATACCACGGGTTGAAAAAATTCAACTACCCAAAAAGACCGTTTGTAATTACACGTTCTGCCTATTCAGGAACGCAGCGTTACACATCTACTTGGATGGGAGATAACGTGGCTACTTGGGAGCATTTACAAATTGCAAACATACAAGCACAACGCTTAGCCCTTTCAGGTTTCTCTTTTGCTGGTTCTGATATTGGAGGTTTTGCCGAACAACCAAATGGTGAACTATATGCACGTTGGATTCAACTAGGAGCTTTCCACCCTTTCTGTAGAACACACTCATCTGGGGATCATGGTGATCAAGAACCATGGGCTTTTGATGAAGAAATCACAGATGTAGTTCGTAAATTTATTGAAATTAGATATGAGTTATTACCTTACTTATATACTTCTTTCTACAAATACTCTGAACTGAAAGAACCTATGTTAAAATCATTGGTTTTATTTGACCAAGAAGATACACAAACACACTATAGAATAGATGAATTTATTTGCGGTGACAAAATTTTAGTTTGTCCAATCAACGAACCAAACGCTACAGGAAGAAGAATGTATATTCCGAGAGGTGAATGGTATAATAAATGGTCTAAAGAAGTAGTTTCAGGAGGAAAAGAAACATGGGTAGATGCTGATTTACACCACATGCCAATTTTTATTAAAGCAGGAGCTGTAATACCTAAGTACCCAGTTCAACAATACGTTGGTGAAAAAGAAATTACTGAAATGACTTTAGACGTTTACTTCAAAAACGGTAAAGAAGAATCAGATCTTTTTGAAGATGCAAATGATGGATATGACTACACCAAAGGTCGTTATAGTTTAAGACATTTCAAATTGATAGGAAGTGATAATAAATTAACCTTGAGACAGCATAAACAAGGAAAATATACTACGACCTATGAAACTTTTAAAATCAATTTATTTGGGTTACCATTTGATGTAAAATCAATTAAAATTGACAATGAGGAAGTATCCTTAGAAGAAGTTCAGTTCGAGAACAGAACTTTAATTGTTTCAAAAGAATTTACAAATATTCAAATTATTGGATAATAACATTCTAGCAAAGAAAAAGCCATCTAATTCAATTAGATGGCTTTTTTTATATAATTCAATTAATTATATTTCATGCATAAGTTTGTTAGAAAGCTCAGTTGCAATGATATATTTAGAAAGTACTGCGTCCACTATTAATTGAGTTCTATCAGGATAAACCACTTCAACCACCTTTCCTTTTTTTACCCATTTTTTTATTTTTGAGATATTTTTTTTCTTTAATTTTTTTAATACCGGGACTCCAATATCCTTTAAACTAGCTGCATTAAAATGTTGTTCTAATTGACCTTTCATTGGAATCACTAACAACTTCTTTTTAAGGTATAACGCCTCCGCTGGGGTTTCAAATCCTGCTCCACAAACAACACCGATACTAGATGCAATACTATTTTCAAAATTTTTACTATCAATAGGTCTAATCACTACATTACGTTTTTTATAATGTGTTTTACAATGTTTTGAAAAAACCTCCCAAGTAACCCCTTTAATTTCTGAAAGTACCGCGATGATTTTTGCATCACTATAAGAAGGTAAATAAACCGTATAATGCTTATCAACTGTTGGCTGAATTTCTCTTATCGCCCTTCTAATTATTGGTAAATAAATACTAGAATCGTATTTCTTGAAATGGAAGCCAAAATTTTGAATGGAGGGAGCGTAGTATTTTAGAATCAACGAACCAATAAAATCCCTATAACCGGGTTGTGGCACTAAATCAGATAGCAATGCACTTTGATGACTTAAAGAAATACAATTGACTCCTCTTAATTTGCACGCCCATGCAGAAATAGGTTCAAAATCATTTACTACCAAGTCATATTCATGAACAGGACAATCTTTAATTTCTGCATAGACACTTCTAATACTGTTACTAGCAATCGTACTATACACATCTACTCCTCCCTTTTTGCCAAAAATAAAGCTAAGACCTTTGTAATTATACTTAACATCAAAAGGCAATGTTATATCAGCTTGTGTTCCACTCACTAAAATATCTACTTCTACCCTAGATCTTAGTGCTGGAATTACTTCCTTAGCTCTACTCAAGTGACCGTTTCCTGTTCCTTGAATCGCATATAATATCTTCATAGTAACTATAGATTAAACTCCTTTAACAATCCTTCAAACAATTCCTTTGTAGTTTGATCAGAGGTATCATATAACTCTAATTCGTGTTGCTCTTTTGTTTGGACAAAATCCGTAGGGTTATATTTGAATAATCTCCATTCAGCATCAGTATATTCGAGTGATGTTAAATTTTCGATCCAATCCCCTGAATTTAAGTACAAGGTCTCATTGCCTTTATCATCCGTAAACTCCTTCATCAATGGTTGATGTATATGGCCGCAAACAACATATTTATATCCTTTTTCCATAGCAATATCTGTTACCGTTTTTTCAAAATTATTGATGAACTTTACAGCACCTTTTACTTTATCTTTAATGCGTTTGGAAAGTGACAATTTTTCCTTGCCAAAAAATTCGCAACACCTATTTACTACATAATTAATCATAATCAAAGCATCATAACCGACAGCTCCTAATTTAGCCAACCACTTAGAATGCTCCATCGTTACATCAAAAACATCTCCATGAAAAAACCAAGCTTTCTTTCCATCTAACTCCAATACTAATTTGTTTTGAATAGACAGTTTACCCATTGAAAATCCAGCAAACTTCCTTAACATTTCATCATGATTACCAGTAATATAAACTACTTCTACGCCATTAGAAACCCAACCAAAAATATGTTTGATAATCTTCATATGTGATTTTGGGAAATAGCTCTTTTTAAATTGCCATATATCTATTATATCTCCATTCAATATAACTTTCTTAGGTTTGATACTTTTTAAATATTGTAACAACTCTTTAGCGTTGCAACCAAATGTGCCTAAATGGATATCTGATAATACTAATATATCGATCCTTCTTTTCTTTTTTTTCACCATACACTCTTTTGTTTCAAGTATGTTTAACATTACAAATTAATAACAAACAGATTACCTAAGTGTTTGATTTTCATAAACAAAACATTAAAAATGTAAAATAATTGTAAAATAATTTTTATTTATGACGAACGGTCATTATATTTGTAACATGAAAAGAAAGATATATAGGGAAGATATTTTAAAAGCAGGCAAGGATCTCATGTTCTTGAACGGCTACAATGCTACCGGAATCAAAGAGATTACCGATAGTATTAAAATACCTAAAGGATCTTTTTACAATCATTTTAGTAGCAAAGAAGCTTTTGGACTTGAAGTGATACAGAATTATACAGATGGTGGTGTTCAATGGCATAAACGATCTTTACAACTTAGTGACAAAAGTCCTTTGGATGCACTTAAGTCTATGTATACAAATATGATTGATAGCTTTGTTTCAAAAAACGAGTACGACAAAGGCTGCATGCTCAGCAATTTTTCTGCAGAACTAGCTGATACAAATGAAAAATTTCGAGAAATTATGGACAAACAATTCGATGAAATGGAATCGATCATTGTTGATACTATAAAACGAGCCCAAAACCAGGATGAAGTTTCTAAAGTGATCCATGCGGATAGCGCTGGAGCATTTATTATAAATAGTTGGCACGGTGCCTTAGTAAGAATGAAATCTACTGCTTCCAAAAAACCTCTAAATGATTTTTATACCTCAATTTTTGACAACCTTTTAAGAAAATAATTTTTTTTACCTCAAATATGACGAACGGTCATCATACATAAATAATAACTAAAAACTAACATCATGAAAACAACAATTAAAAAAACAATCGTACTTCTTATCTCTATTTTGTCATTTACAACATTTGCACAAAAAAAAGTTAGATCCTTTACCATAAAAAGAATAATTCCTGCCGACATTGAATCTGTATGGAAAGTAGTAGGAGATGATTTTGGAGCAATTGCGAATTCACATCCTAAAATTGTGAGTTCAAATTACAATCAAGGAAGCATTACCTATGGAGGTGAAGGAGCCGTAAGAGTATGCAATCTGAATGAGAAGGGAACAAAATACATTCAGGAAAAACAACTCAATTTTGACCCCGAAAATCACAGCTTTACAGTACAAATTCTACATACCGAAGGTATTCCTTTAGATCCAACTTATACCAAAGCAACCTACACCGTTCACGCTATTAATGCAACTACTTCTGAAATCGAATTTAAAATGGATTATAGAACCAACCCCGCTTTTCTTGGTGCTTTGGCCAAAGGAAAATTTAAAAAGGGAATTGATGACTATTTGATAGCCGTAGAACATTACACCACCACCGGAGAAAAGGTCAACAAGGATAATTTTAAACAAATAAAAAAGAAATATTCAACCTCTAAATAAATTTAATTATGTTACAGAAACCCATTCAATTGAGAATTGTCTTTATCCTAAACGCAATCTTAGCACTTTTACCTTTCGTGTTTTATTATGTTTTTACCTCTAAAAATATAAGTATCGATGGATTGAAACCTATTTATTTCATATACACTGGCATCGGATATATTTCCAGTTTTATTTTAATGGTATACTCAATACTAAATAAAAATGTAATTCTTTTTAGAACCGTTTTTTTAATTACAATCCTTATCTCATTGCCTATAAGGGCATATATAGGAATCGTCTTTGCGATAATATCTATTCTTCTATCCTTTCACAAAAAAATACAAACTTATTTAAATTCATAATATGGAACTTTCAAACAAAAATATACTGATCATAGGTGCAAACGGAGGTTTAGCCTTGGAAACTATCAAAGCTTTAATAAGACAAGGTGCAACAAAGATTACTTTGGGTTGTAGAACTTTAGAAAAAGCACAACAAACCAAAGATCTTTTGCTCTCAGCAGCAAAAGAAAGTCAAAAAATAAAATTATTACCAATTGGTGGGTTTGATATGTTGGATAAAAACTCACTAGAAAAAACCATTGCAAATCTTCCAAGAACAAAATATGATGTGATATTTTTGGCCGCAGGCGGAATCATCATTGATACAGAATATCCAACAATAGAGATCCAAGGTACTAAGATTGAAAAAACGAGTTTCCAAAATTTATTCGGAGCTCATATAGTGCTAAACAATCTGATCGAACAAAAATTAATTGCAGACAAAGCAAGAGTTGTTTATGCCGGAGGAGAAGGTGCAAGAGGAATACCTGGAATGATACAAAAACCTACATTCAACAGTATTCTTGAATTTAAAGAGTACCTACAGGGTCGATCTAAAGCTACCTACAATCCAATGAATGCTATTGGAGTATCAAAGTTATTAGGAGCTATATGGACTATTAAAATATCGGAAATTAAAAACAGAAATTTTGACATTTTATGGTTCTCTCCTGGATTGACATATGGTACGAACGGATTATCCAAAATGACTCCAATAAAAAGATGGGTTATGGAAAAAATCGGATTTGGTCTTATGCGCCTGATTGGAAAAGCACAAAGTCCTGCAGATGGAGCTGATAAATTTGTCAAAGCATTGGATGGCGCAATTGGCACAAATGGTGATGTTCTGGGTGCTCCAGAAAAACAAACTTTAGGTAAAATTACAGACCAAAAGCCAATGAATTCATCCATCACAAATCGTGAATTACAGACTGAACTTTGGAAGTTTCTCGAAGATACTACAGGTTCGTTCTCACTTTCCTAAGCTGCGGTTATTTTAAACACAGTCACAACTAAAAGTATCATCGGAATGGAAAGGGGAAAGTTCTGTATCGATTCTATAAATTTTTTCAATAGGAATTTCTAAACCACTTTCTAACAATACAATTTCATTGTCGGAGTTTTTATTCAAAACTCTGACAACTGAATCTTTAATTTTTATTTTATTCTTGTCATTGCCAAAATAAACAATCTCATTGATCGGATTCATTTGAGCTTCGTATAATAAAATAGATGAATATTTAGAGTTTGTCTGCATCTTTAATAGTTGTGAAGTTTTTGCTAATAGCTTGGTCGTAAATTATTCCTAAACTATCATGTATTGAATTGAGGCTAATTAATTTTCGTTGAAAATCTTTTTCTTGATTAAAGAACCAGATTCCAGGTGTACATGAACAATAAAAATATTTGATTCCTGAAGCTTTTTTATTTTAATATTTAAATTTTTCTTGGCTTTATTTACTTGGTACATTATTTTCCCATTCGTGTCAAACACCTTAATTTTTACAATTTCTTTATTGGAACGGACTTTCAAGATATTTCTTTTCAAATATATCTTTACTTTTTCATTAGAGGCAGCGTCCTGTTTCTTTTTATTCCCTATTTCTAACAAAAAACGATCTGAATAAGAACCTACCAGATCCACATTAAAAAAGTAAGGAGATTTTTTCAGGTTGTGATTGATGTTCAATTCTTTATCTACCAACACAATTTTTTGCTCATCAAAAATTCCTTGCAACTGTTCAATATCAATTATATGCTCTCCTGTTTGATCCGTTTCAAAGCTAAGATTTAATTCATCGTATGTAACGAATTTATTTTTTCCTTGAATTGCATAAGTTTCATTTTCCAAAAGTGTATTGATCCATAAGCCAGATCCTCCAATGGTTCTTTTTGCATCATACAGGCGGTCTAGTCCATCACTTGCTTTTGATTCGTAACCAAACAAAGTTTGATTAAACTTAACCCCAGCAGTAATATTAAGCCATAACCTGTCTTCTTTAGGACTTGTTTTTTTTGAGCTCGATTTGTAGAATAGACTATTCTGTCCGTTTGTTGCTATTCTCATATCATTCGTAAATGTTATGGAACCTTCTGCAATTGCTTGGGCGAAAAAACCTTGTCCGGAAGCAATATTTCCATCAGGAGCTGTACACCCCGAACAGGTTCCTATTCCTCCCATACCATTCCAATATACATAATCATCCACAACATTATCACCCGCCGTATCATCACTATTATGGGTCCAGAAATATAAGGTTCCTCCTAAATTCGTGTTAGCAGTTAAGAATGCATCCGCATCTAAAGCTGAAGGATAGGGATTCCCTATTAAATGTGCATCATTCGTATCATCGGCATCATCGGAGTAATCTAAACTCACAGAAATATCCCCATTATTAAAGGCTGATCCTGTAAATGCCGCTGAATGTTGCAATGGATAAGTACCGGAACCAGGACCAGTAGCAGCATACCCTAACCCAGGATTCATCATGGAACCAGAACTTTCAGCAGACCAATTTTGAGAACTGCTATCAAAACTATAATACAAATGGGTATCCACCGCCTCTAACAAAGTAGAGCTCGTTAAGGGAGATGACCAATAGGTATACTCTCCTTTAGAATCTAAATTGGTCGTTTGTCTATTGACAGTATATCCTACTCCAGAATTCGCTCCGTCTTTAATCACTTGAATCAATGCAGCATCGTCTTCAACTACAATATTCCCAAGGTTATCAATACTATTTTTTACTGTTATCAAGTCACCAGAATTAATGGTTAATGTACGTGCACTTCTAATTTCTAATTCGTTGCAAGAAAATTCTCCATCTGTTGCTGTATCGTAATTACTTCTAATTCTAGTTAACCAATAATCATTCGGGTCTCCACCAAATTCCCAAGTGCCTGTCCATCTTATACTAGAGGTTAATGACCTAGTATAATCTTGTACCGTATTGTTACTTCTTCTCCATTTAGTATCATCACAAATATTTGTTAGTAAATGCGCAATCGTACCTTTTCTATCAGCAGATATACCGTTATATTTAATATTATCACTTTCATTTATTGCTACAGCAGTTCCCCCATTCACCAATCCAAGCGGTAGTGCTGAAGTATTCTCTGTGGTTGCATCGGATTGCCATACTGCAGACCCTTCGTTATTAACAGCGAACAAGAATACTTCTGATCCACCTTGTATTTGATATGCCAAAAGTTGATCACCATCAGTACTCAATGACACATTTGTTAAAGTAAACTCTATCACATCACCTGCCTTAATGTTTGATGCGGCCGTCCAAACATCTTCACCTTCTCCGGTGCGAAAAGTATCATCACTCTTCCAACCATTGTCCGTAAAAGTAATGGTGGTACCCTGTTCCATCGCTGATAGCGCAACAAACTTTGTTACCTGGGGACTTCCATCAGAATTCATCTGCAAAATAGCAATGTCACCAGCTGTTAGCTCTGTTTGAGAAAACCCAATAGTAAGGGTGAATAATAAAATTGATGTCCAAATTTTTTTCATAATGATATTATTTGCCATAAAAAAACCTAGTACAAAGGTACTAGGTTTTTCTAATATATTCTAAATCGGTAAATTATCCTCCAAAATCATCAAAACGTACATTCTCTGGTGGTACACCAAAATCATCACACATTTTAACAACCGCTTGGTTCATCATAGGCGGACCACAGAAGTAAAACTCAATATCTTCTGGTGCTTCATGATCATTCAAATAATTATCTATCAATGCTTGGTGAACGAAACCTACGAATCCATCACCTTCATCATTAACATCCTTTTTAACTTTCCAATTATCTTCTTCTAATGGTTCAGATAGTACTAATTGCATTTTAAAATTAGGGAATTGCTTCTCTAATGCTTCAAAATAGTGCAAGTAGAACAACTCACGCTTAGAACGTCCACCATACCAGTAAGAGACTTTACGACCCGTTTTCATTGTATGGAATAACTCATATAAGTGAGATCTCATTGGTGCCATTCCGGCTCCACCTCCTACATATACCATTTCGGCATCTGAATCATTGATAAAGAACTCTCCATAAGGACCAGAAATTGTAACCTCATCCCCAACTTTACAGTTGAATATATAAGATGATGCAATTCCCGGGTTTACATCCATCCATCCACCTTTCGCTCTATCAAAAGGAGGACAAGCTACACGCACATTCAACATAATGTTACGTCCCTCCGCAGGGTAAGAAGCCATTGAGTATGCTCTTTCTATGGTTTCTGTATTCTTCATTACCAATGGCCAAAGCTTAAACTTCTCCCACTCTTCATGGAATTTATCAGGTTCACCTGGGTGATCTTGCGGGTGCGCCGTAATATCCATATCAGAATACTTCACTTCCGTTTTTGGAATTTCAATTTGGATATAACCACCCGCCTTGTAATCCATATCTTCTGGAATCTCAACAACAAACTCCTTGATAAAAGAAGCTACATTATAGTTAGAAACTACTTTTGCTTTCCATTTCTTAATTCCAAAAATCTCTTCTGGAATAGAAATATCCATATCATTCTTTACTTTTACCTGACAACCTAAACGTGCCCCACTTGCTAACTCTTTACGAGTAAAATGCGGTGTTTCTGTAGGCAAAGCTTCTCCACCACCAGAATGCACGTGACATTCACATTGGATACAAGTTCCACCTCCACCACAAGCTGATGGTAAAAATATTTTTTCTGCTCCTAAAGTACCTAATAAGGTTCCTCCAGTTTCTACTTCAATTGTTTTCTCTCCGTTGATCGTTATTTTAACCTTTCCAGAAGGAAGTAATTTTGCCTTTGCAGCCAACAAAACAGCTGTTAAAATTAAAATTACAATTAAAAAAACGATAATACTTACTACTATAGTCATGTGTATACTCTTAGTTGTTTATAATTTGATTCCTGAGAAACTCATGAATCCTATCGCCATTAAACCAGTAATGATAAATGTAATTCCCAATCCTTTTAAAGGAGCAGGTACATTAGAATAAGCAATTTTCTCACGGATTGCAGCAATCGCTAAAATTGCTAAAAACCATCCAATTCCTGATCCTAAACCATATACTGCAGATTCTCCAACGTTAGAGAAATCTTTTTGTTGCATAAATAATGAACCTCCTAAGATTGCACAGTTTACAGCAATCAATGGCAAGAAGATACCCAAGGCACCATATAAAGCAGGTGCAAAACGCTCCACAATCATCTCTACCAACTGTACCATTGAGGCAATTACAGCAATAAACATGATGAAACTAAGGAAACTTAAATCAATCGAGGCATATTCTGCTCCTAACCATTGCAAAGCACCAGGCTTCAACAGATACGTATCCAACAAAAAGTTAACAGGAACGGTAACCACCAATACGAAGATTACTGCAGCTCCTAAACCAACCGCTGTATTTACTGTTTTTGACACTGCTAAGTATGAACACATTCCAAGGAAGTATGCAAATACCATGTTGTCAATAAAAATACTTTTTACGAAAATATTAATATAATCCATCTTGTATATTTTATTAGTTTTCGATTAATTTTCTATTTCTAGATCTCTGTACCCAAATAATGATTCCTACAGTGATCAATGCCATTGGTGATAATAACATAAATCCGTTATTTTCATAGCCTAAAGCATATAAGCCCGTAGAGTCAGCTAACGTTTTGGCTTTGTGTCCTAACACTTCAAATCCGAATAATTTTCCAGATCCTAATAACTCTCTAAAGAAAGCAACCAATACTAATATTAATGCGTAACCAGCACCATTTCCAACACCATCTAAGAATGATTTCCAAGGTCCATTAGCCAAAGCAAACGCTTCTAAACGTCCCATTACAATACAGTTTGTAATAATCAAACCAACAAATACAGAAAGTTCTTTACTCACATCATATGCGTAAGCCTTTAAAATTTGATCTACTAAAATTACCAAAGAGGCTACAATTAATAACTGTACGATAATACGAATACGTCCTGGAATCAAGTTTCTAATCAAAGAAACGATTACGTTACTTGCAATAACTACAAATAATACTGCAATCGACATTACCAAGGCAGGCTTTAATTGTACTGTAATTGCCAATGCAGAACAAATACCTAGTACTTGTACCGAAATGGGGTTGTTATCATCCAATGGATCTGTTAACAACGCTCTATTTTGTTTAGAGAACAATGGTTCTTTTTCCTCTGCCATGATTAATTATTTTTAAAATAAGGTAAATAACGTGCTAATCTCTCTTGTACCATGTTTGAAACACCATCAGAAGTAATTGTACCTCCCGAAATTGCATCAACACCATGAACGTCACCAGTTTTAGCTCCTCCTTTTACTGTTTTTACAGAAACAAAGTTATCTGCTGTAAAACCAGCATTTGCATCTTTTAATAAAGTCTTTCCTGCAAATTGAGCTTGAAACCAATCCGTTGTAATCTCTGCACCTAATCCAGGAGTTTCTCCTTTATGTCCAAAGTTCGCACCAATGATTGTATTCTTATCACCATCTAAGGCAACATAACCCCAAATTGCATCCCATAAACCAGCTCCATATAAAGGAACTACATAGAAAGTCTTTCCATCTTTTTCCGCAATATATAACGGAAAACGTTGGTCATTATCACTTTTTTTAACTTCCTTTTTCAAACTTAACGTAAAAGCATCTGCTTCCGTATCAACAGTACCATCAGCTTTTAGAGCCAATTGTTGTTTGATATATTTGTTAAATTCTACTTCAGCATCATCTCTAGAAACTTCAGTTACACCAATCGTTCCTAATATATTCTGCATTTTTTCTGCCTTCACGTTTTTCTCTTGCAATGGTTTCAAACTAGTTGCTGTAAAAGCCAACAAACCAGCAATAACAGTTACCATGATAATTGCAAAAATAAACGTATACGCGTTGCTATTTTTATCCATGTCTTAAGCCGTTTCTAAGTTATTTTTTAAACGTTTTTTACGACGCTTGATATTTCCTTCTACAACATAATGATCAATTGTAGGAGCAAAAACGTTCATCAATAAGATTGCCATCATAAAACCTTCAGGATATGCTCCATTAAATACACGGATCATAATTCCCAACAATCCGATCAAGAATCCATAAATCCATTTTCCTTTGTCAGTTTGTGCTGCAGACACAGGGTCTGTTGCCATAAACACAATAGCGAAAGCAAAACTTCCAACCATTAAGTGTTCCCACCAAGGAAAGTTCATCAATCCATTATCTGGTAACAAAGTTGCTCCAAGACTATTAAATATTAATCCCATTACAGAAGCTCCAATCAAACCTGAAAGCATAATTCTCCAACTAGCAACACCTGTAAATAATAAGAAGGCAGCACCAATTAAAATCATTAAAACCGAAGTTTCTCCAACAGAACCTGGTATGTATCCTAAGAACATATCTAACACACTGTACGAAACATCATTGTTCGCAGCCAAAGTACCTAAAATAGTTTCACCTGAAATTCCATCTACTGTACTCGCGTCAGCCACCCAAACTTTATCTCCTGACATATAGGGAGCGTAAGAAAAGAAAGCAAAAGCACGTGCAACTAAAGCAGGATTCAAAATATTCATTCCTGTACCACCAAAAGCTTCTTTACCAATTAAAACAGCAAAAGCAACAGATACTCCTAACATCCATAGCGGTAAATCGATTGGCATAATCAATGGAATTAACATTCCAGAAACTAAATATCCTTCGTTAATATCATGACCTCTAAATACTCCAAAGGCAAATTCAATTCCTAAACCAACACCGTATGAAACAGCAACCATTGGTAAAAACTTAAAAGAACCATAAACTAAATACTCAATAAAAGTACCTGTTTCGCCTAATTGAGAGAAGTGTTGGTATCCAACATTCCACATACCAAAGATAAGTGCTGGAATCATTGCAAAGATTACAGTTACCATGATACGCTTCAAATCTACACCATCTCTAATATGTGCTCCTTGTTTTGTTGTATGATTTGGTACGAACATTAACGTATCAAAAGCATTAAAAGCTGGAGCCATTTTTTCATACTTACCCCCTTTATCAAAAAGTGGTTTGTACTTATCGAATGTATTTCTAATAAATTTCATTATCCTACTTCGTTTATCATTATATCTAAACCTTCTCTGATGATTGTCTGTGCCTCAACTTTAGAAGAACTTGTGTAATCAATCAATGCAAAATCTTCAGGTGCTACTTCATAAATCCCTAAATTTTCCATTTTCTCAATATCTTTAGCCATCACAGCTTTTAACAGCTGCATTGGAAAGATATCAATAGGCATTACTTTTTCCATTTCTCCTGTTACCACGATAGCGCGCTCTTCACCTTGTAAATTTGTATTTAAAGTATACTCCTTGTTTGGTGATAAGTAAGAAAAAGATGTTTTAGAAGCACTATGTACACTACCACTTCCTACGAAAGGAATCCATCCCATGAACCTATGCGTGTTTCCTTCTGGAATTACAGAGACAACATTATCATAGAACCCTAAGAAATCTCCCGTTGTAGCGACTTTATCTCCTGTTAATACGTTACCAGAGATAACTCTTACGTTATCTTTATTAATTTTCCCTTCTAACAAGCTATCCAATCCTTGACCAGCTGTTACGCTATAGTATTGAGGTGTATTAACCTCAGAACCAGCCAAAGCAATAACTCTCTCTGGTTTGTATTCTCCTGTTAAGAACAGATTTCCTATGATGGCAACATCTTGAGCATTTACAGTCCAAACTTTTTCTCCTTGGTTGATAGGATCAACTTTAGAAATCTGAACTCCCACATTTCCTGCAGGATGCTTTCCCTTAACATTAACCACCTCAACATTTTGAGATTTACTAAAGAAAGATGCAGATTCATTTACAGAAAGAAACACTTTCCCTTTTGTAAGTTTTGCCAATGCATTCAAACCTGTTTGAAATGCCTCTTCTTTTCCTTTCAATGCAAAAGCATAATTTGGAGCCAAAGGAGCGGTATCAAAAGAAGATACAAAAATAGCTTTGGCTTCATCTGCTGGATTAGCAATCACGTCATACGGACGTTGATTTACAAATCCCCAACAACCACTTTCTAATAATTTAGCTAGTACTTGCTCTTTAGAAAGTCCAGATGGATCTTCCTTACCAAAGTTTTTGAATTCATCTTCAGACTTAGCTTCTATAACAATCGCTAATATCCTTCTTTTTGCACCTCTTGTAATTTCTTTAACCGTTCCTGAAACCGGTGAAGTAAATTTAATTTGTTCGTTTGATTTTGAATAAAACAAAACATCACCCACAGAAACCTCAGCACCAACCTTTACAGTCAGTTTTGGAGTTATTCCATGAAAATCTTTTGGTTGAATTGCAAAAATCCCAGAACGAGGAGCTGCAGAAACTGTCTCTTCTGCCTTGCCTTTAAGCTTAATGGTTAAGCCTTTTTTTATTCGAATGTCTTCTGACATATTTAGAATTTAAGTTAATCTGTTTTAAAACAATGCAAATTTAAAAAATTAGAAATTTTTTACGGCAAATAAGCCCCTTTATATTAACCTCTTACCTTATTTATAATTGATTTAAATAAGGATTTGAAGATGTTTTGTAAAATCAAATATTCGTTAAATTTAAATCAACAAAACATCAAAATCCTTAAATTTATTTCAACAAAACCAAACATATTAAAAATTCATTTGACATCAATTTATTAGTATCTTTGGTTCTTAGCAATCAAAACGAGACTTTGAACAAATACAAACTATTTATTATTTCCACGGGAGTATTTTTAATATTTCTTAATGGTTATGCGCAGAACTACACTGCTGCATTTATAAAGACAGTTACTTTTAACACAGAGGAAAACCTTAACCCAATAGTCCCACTAGGAACCAAATTAAAATTCGCTTTTGACGACCTAGAAGCGGATCAAAAAAACTACAGATACTACATCCAACATTGTGATTATGATTGGAACATATCTAATCTTCAAAGCACAGAATACATCAACGGGTTCCAATCGTTTGAAATACAAGACTTGGAGAACTCATTTGGCACTTATCAATCCTACACACATCATAAGTTTGAAATCCCAAACATCAACACTAGAATAAAAATTAGCGGTAATTTTTTATTGACAATATTAAACGACAACGATGAAATCTGTATCCAACGTAGATTTGTATATTATGAATCGAGGATCGTTATTGCAGCAAAAATAGAAAGAGATAGAAGGTTGAAACAAATAAACCCTCAACAAACTATAAAGGATAGAAACCAAGTTGTTAATTTCTCCATTCTCCATCCAAACGTTACGATAAACAATCCTTCTAAGGAAATTAAGATACAAATTGTTCAAAATAACGATTGGAACCTCATCAAATACGACATAAAACCCCAATATTATAAAAAAAACGAAATCGTATATAACTATAACATTGAAACGAGTTTTCCAGGCGGAAATGAATATCTAAATTTTGATACAAAAAATTTCAATGGAACCAATGTCAATATTGCTAGAACCGCTTTGGAAGATCATTATTACCAAACCTATTTGTACCCGAACATTTTAAGAAAATTTCTACCTTACACCTATTATCCAGATATTAATGGCGGCTTTGTTATACGTACTTTAAATGGTTATGAATCTAGTTTAGATAGCGAATATACTAATGTTCACTTTTTCTTAAAAGCCAATAATGAACTCTTGGAAAACGAAAACATATATGTTTATGGAGCATTTAACAACTACGCATTCACTGAAGAAAACCGTCTGATTTTCAATAAAAAAACACAACACCTAGAAACAGAAATGCTATTCAAACAAGGTTTTTACAACTATACTTATGTACAAAAAGAAGATGGTAAGTCTTTAAACATTGAAGCTATAGAAGGTTCGTTTCAAGAAACAGAAAACAACTACACCCTACTTGTACACTATAAACCTTTTGGTGAAAGAATTGGACGGATTGTGGGAGCTACTACCATTAATAGTAAAAACTAAACTTCATAGTTTCATAACTTAACAAACGTTAAAATCCATATATTTCGCATAAATTTCCCATCAAAATTACTTATATTTAGCATAGGTAAAATTATTACAAGTGGTAGAAAAGATAACAAAAGGCATCAAAATATCAGTGCTAACGAACTATGAAGGCATTCATTCTCAAAATGAGAATCGAATGTTTCTGTTCAGTTATTTTATCACGATAGAAAATCAAACAAACGACACCGTTCAATTACTTTCTCGTAAATGGGAAATATTTGATTCATTAAACGCAAAAGAAATAGTGAAAGGAGATGGTGTTGTCGGTCAGATTCCTATTCTTGAACCAAGTGAAAAATACACCTATAGATCTAATTGCCTTTTGCAGTCAAAGATTGGTGCGATGAAAGGATACTTCAATATGATTAATTTCGATTCCAAATCACATTTTAAGGTTCAAATTCCGGCTTTTCAGCTAAACGTTGCAGACACATTAAACTAAGCTGACGCTGACATTATTCTTTCAAAAACAAAGATTTTCTCATTTTGTTTAATTCTGCATTCTTTACAATTTGAACCGTATTGAAATTCAAATTTTTGATCAATAGAGAAACCTGGATTTTTGAGTTCAAAATCCCCCTCTAAATCAATTTCACCCAATCGATTTCTTCTGGTAATAGCATAAGAATTAGTACTATCGGTATTTTTAACAATCTCAAACCAAGCACCACTACCAATACCACCAAGCCATTGAGCGCTAGAAGAATTGTAACTTTCAGTATCTGCGATAACCGAACCTACTTCATCCACTTCTTGCGAAACTTTAGCAAATAATGATTTTTTATATTCTCTTAAAATGGAACTATTTCGATATTCTTCAATAACACCATTTTCTACTTGCCACTTTTTAGCATTCAAGCTACTTCCTTTTATCACATTACTCACAGGGCTTGGAGTAATCGTGTAAGTTATTTTAAGATCTCTAATAATTTTTTTATTACTGGTAGATTCTAGAATCGAATCTGTTACAAATCGAGCACAGTTACTACCTTCTTTTTTAAAAGCCCCATAAGCAACCTCACCTTTATTCTGTAATTCCAAAACAAATGCCAAGGCTTTATCGTAATCAATCTCAGAATTAACTCCAGCTACTAACCTCCCCTCTCCATGGGTTTTTTCAGGGTGTTTATCTAAAAATAAAAGAATTTCTTCAAGATTTTCAATCGTCTCTCCATCATGGATCGCTTTGAATGGAATGGCAACTTCATTATCCGTTACCTCTGAACGAACTCTACCAAAGGTATCTGATGTAATATACCTTCCAAAATCAAAATAATTCACCTTACCTGTTTCTTTAGACACCAACAACATAGCGGCATGTCCTGCCATTACCTTTTGCTGTCCTCCTATACCAAACAAGGGCCATACTTTACTTATTAATTCTCCGTTTGCAATCCTTACAATCACATCTGGATACGCCAATATCACTATAAACCCGTCGTTTTTATTCATCTATAGAAATTTGTGATTTATATGACATCAAATCAATACTAGTTTCTTTTCCTGTTAAAACATCTACATAATACATAAACAAAGAATCACCTTCCTTGACCACAGAAGTAATACTGGTTGTTTCAACACCTTCCCTTTTCATTTTAACAGCAATATCTTTAGTTCCGAGACTATCATTTTGATGGAATTTTAACATCTCTTCAAAAGAAGCTTCCGAATGTTGTTCTATGAATTCTTTAAACCAAGTTTCGCGTAACGCCTTGATCGGTTTATCATACAACGTTGATGAAGACCAAATTTTTGAACTATGTGATAAAATTCTAATATCTTTTTTTACACCATCCCAAATCATCTCAATACAAATAGGCATAAAGGACCAATCAAGAGTAATTAAAGTAAACGGTTCTACCCCTTCTAGCTCCAAATCCTCTACAGCCCATTTTGCGTTCTCAGCTTCTAAAATTTTTTTCACAACTAAACCACGGCTGTAGGCATATGGGCCTTTTATTTCATGTGCTTCATAGGCACCATTCAGTAAACACACCAATCTCTCCTCTTCTGATAAAGCAATCCAAGTTCCACCGGCTCTCTCATCCTTCGGATACAAAAAGTGAACTCCTTCCTTTCCATAAAACTGAGGAGCTATGGTTTTTCTTTCTGGTTGTTCATCTCTATTAGATGTAAATATAAAATCGCCATTATTCTTTGGCAAGTAAGTGACTGTACACATAAACGGTATTTAAATAGCTGTAACCCTTCTTTCGTCTCCGAAAATTGAAATAATTACAGAATTACCAAAAATAGTAAAATAGTTTACAACGACTAGAATTTATTAATATATACTTAATCATTTACAATTTAATCCTAACTTTGCGATTCATAATTTTTTTTCAAAAGCTACATGCAAAGGGTAGAAAGTCGCTACATCCTCAAAGATTCTGAACTCTTTAAAACTCAAGTTTTAACTTGGTCTCAACAATTTGAATCTGTTATTTGGTGTGATTCAAATCAGCACCACGAAAAATATGCACAACACGAAGCTATCATTGCGATTGGGGAACATTCTTTTTTAAAAACAGAATACAACAATGCTTTTGAAAAATTAAAAACCTACCAAACATCAACACAAGATTATATTTTTGGCTACTTAGGTTACGATCTAAAGAATGACATTGAAAAATTACAATCAAACAACTCAGACTCTTTAGATTTTGAGGATCTCTATTTCTTTCAACCGAAAAAATTAATTTTCATCTCTGGTCATATAGCGACATTTAAATATATTGCATCTGAAAAAAAGGACTTAGATTCAGATTTTGCAACGATCTGCAATACCTACAACTCGAATGTTCAAGCCACAAATTCGAAAGCAAATTTAAAATTGAAACTTTCAAAAGACAGCTATTTAAAGAAAGTTCAAAATATACTTGATAACATTCATCAGGGTGACATATACGAAGCTACTTTTTGTCAAGAATTCTATTCTGAGAACACCGAGATAGATCCACTGAAAGTATATCATAATTTAAATAGAATTTCAAAACCCCCATTTGCTACTTTTTTAAAATTGAAGCATCAATTTTTACTTTCCGCCTCACCAGAACGATATCTAAAAAAAATAGGGACCAAAGTAATTTCACAACCCATTAAGGGAACTGCGAAAAGATCCAATTCCAAATCAGAGGATCAGAAACTCAAAACAACATTGCAAACAGACCCTAAGGAGCGTGCTGAAAATGTAATGATTGTGGATTTGGTTAGAAATGATCTTTCTAGAATATCTCAAAAAGGAACAACTGAAGTAGAAGAACTTTGCGGTATATATAGTTTTAAACAAGTGCATCAAATGATTTCAACAATTAGCACACAAGCCACAGAAAACATTCATCCTGTTGATATCATAAAAAATACTTTTCCAATGGGTAGCATGACTGGTGCGCCAAAAATTGCTGCCATGGAAATCATAGAAAAAGAAGAAGAAACGAAAAGAGGATTATACTCTGGTTCTGTAGGATATTTTACTCCTAACGGAGATTTCGATTTTAACGTAATCATTCGAAGCATCTTATATAATCAACAAAAAAAATACGTATCCTTTTCAGTCGGAAGTGCAATAACCTCATTAGCCAAACCAGAAACAGAACTTGAGGAATGCTTACTAAAGGCAAAGGCTATGAGACAAGTTTTAATCTAACTAAGGTTCATTCTTATTTTTATAACTTATATTTGGTTTACATTCAATGTTTCCGATTACAATTTTAATTTTATGACATCGTGCTAAAAAAATTTCAAATACACATTGATGAAAATTTACCTTTTTTAAAAAAAAGTAATGTTTTAATTACTTCTTCAGGAGGTTTGGACAGTACAGTTTTGGCTCACTTATTTAAACAATCAAATTATAAATTCTCCTTAGCGCATTGTAATTTTTTACTTCGAGGTAAAGAAAGCGACAAAGACGAAACCTTTGTCAAAAATCTTGGAAGTTTTTTAAATGCAGATGTGTATACCACCAAATTTAAAACGCAAGAATATGCCGATAAAAAGACGATCTCTATTCAAATGGCAGCAAGAGAATTGCGATATGAGTGGTTTGAAAAAATCAAAAAAAAACATCATCTCGATTATATTCTAACAGCGCATCATAAAGACGATGTACTTGAAACTTTTTTAATTAATTTCACAAGAGGAACAGGCTTAGATGGACTTACCGGTATTCCTGAAAAAAATGGAGCAGTTGTAAGGCCATTACTTGCTTTTTCTAGAGCTGAGATAGAAGCATATGCTAAAAGAAATAACATTATTTGGAGAGAAGATGAAAGCAACAGTTCTACCAAATATTTCAGAAATAAAATTAGACATAAGGTTGTACCCGTCCTGAAAGAATTGAATCCAAATTTTTTCAAATCTTTTGATTCTACCATAAGCAACTTAAAAGAATCTAAAGAATTAATTCACAAAAAAACATTTGAGCTCAATCAAAATTTAGTTCACAAAAATAAAGACGAAAGCCTGAGCCTTTCAATTAAAAAAATCAAGGACTTAGGGGATGTAAAAACCAACCTATATCCAATCTTAAAGCCTTATGGTTTTGTGAATTGGAAGGACATTCACAACATTTTAGAAGCTCAATCAGGGAAACAACTATTATCTAAAACCCATAGACTAATTAAAAACAGGGAAGAAATATTAATTAGTAAGCTTTCAGAAAAACAAACAACATCTTTTCCCATTCCAAAAGACACTAACAAGATTTCAACTCCAATCAAACTATCTTTTCATCCTAGAAAAAAGATTGGAGCGCTCACCCTTAATAGTGTGTACATTGATAAAAATCTGTTAAACAATTCACTTATTGTAAGAAAGTGGAAAAAAGGAGACTATTTTCACCCAATAGGAATGCAAGGTAAAAAGAAGCTCAGTAAATTTTTCAAAGACACTAAATTATCTTTAGTTGAAAAGGAAAATCAATGGCTTTTATGTGATGGTGATGCCATAATTTGGATCATTGGAATGCGGATGGACAACAGATATAAGGTAACGGATAAAACAACCGAAATATTAGAAATTAATTACACAGAATAAAAATTAATTTCAAAAAAACACAGACACTATGAAAAAACAACTATTCACACTGTTTTTATTTTTAGGAATTATGCTTTCTACGTTTGGTCAAGAAAGCACTATTTCATGGGACACTAAAACAACTCAAGAAACAGAGTTAGAATATACATTAACCTTTACTGCAACTTTAAAACCTGGATGGCATTTATATTCTCAACACCTACCTGAAGGTGGTCCACTCGCAACAGAATTCACATTTGAAAAAGTTGGTGTTGATTATAAACTTATTGGAGAAACAAAAGAAAGTGACACACACACCTCTTATGAAGAAATTTTTGAAATGGAAACATCTTTCTTCGAAAAAGAAGCTGTTTTTGAACAACGCATACAATTACTGAACAATTCTATAAACAACATTCAGGTTACCGCTGCCTACCAAACTTGTGATGATCAAGCCTGTACTTTCGAACCAGGGGAAAACTTAGTTTTTCAAATAAAAGAAAACACAAATCCCTTAGCCTCTGTAAACATAAATGAGCGTAGTATAAAATTATCAAAAGAATTAGACTTAAACATTTCAAACAAATCTGAATTCTTAAACACAGACGAAAATTCTAAACCTAAAGAAAAAGGACTTACGGCAGTATTTTTATTAGGCTTTTTTGGTGGTCTTATTGCACTACTTACACCATGTGTTTTTCCAATGATTCCATTGACGGTATCCTTTTTCACAAAACAATCTGGCTCAAAGAAAAAAGGTGTTTCTAGTGCTATTCTTTACGGTTTCTTTATTAGTTTTATCTACCTTCTTTTAAGCTTACCATTTCACTTTTTAGATTCACTAGACCCTGAAATACTAAACAGTATATCAACTAACGTTTGGCTTAATGTTGGGTTTTTCATCATATTTATTGTTTTTGCAATTTCATTCTTTGGTTATTTTGAAATAACACTCCCACATTCTTGGTCAGACAAAATGGACTCCGCTTCCGATATTGGAGGAATTATTGGAATCTTTTTTATGGCATTGACCTTAGCAATAGTTTCTTTTTCTTGTACAGGTCCAATTTTAGGATCATTGCTTGTAGGAGCACTATCTTCAGACGGTGGTGCCATGCAACTTACTTTTGGTATGGTTGGTTTTGGCTCTGCTCTTGCGTTACCATTTACTCTTTTTGCTCTTTTCCCTAACTGGCTAAACACCTTACCTAAATCAGGTGGGTGGCTTAATACCGTAAAAGTAACACTCGGATTTTTGGAGGTGGCACTGGCGTTAAAATTTTTATCCAATGCAGATATGGTACAACATTGGGGACTTTTAAAACGAGAAACTTTTATCGCTATATGGATCGTTGTTTTTGCAGGACTTGCACTTTATTCTTTTGGGAAAATTAAATTTCCTCATGACGGACCAATTCAAAAATTAAGTAACGGTAGAAAAATTACTGGTTTAGCTTCTGGTTTATTTACCGTTTATCTAATTACTGGGTTGTTCTTTAACACTTCCCTCTCTTTATTAAGTGGTTTTGCGCCTCCAAAATTTTATAGCATTTACGAAACAAAAACAGATTGCCCTCTTGATTTAAACTGTTTTAAAGATTTTGAAGAAGGCTTGGCATATGCAAAAAAAACGAATAAACCTATATTGTTAGACTTTACAGGATGGGCTTGTGTCAACTGTAGAAAAATGGAAGAAAATGTTTGGAGCGACTCAGAGGTTTATGAAGAATTGGAAAAATTTGTCCTTATTTCTTTATATGTAGATGATAGAAAACTACTTCCGGAAACCATGCAATTTGATTACCAAAAACAAAATGGTAAAATAAAAAAGATAAAAACAGTAGGCTCAAAATGGGCAACTTTACAAGCTATTAATTTTGCCACTGCCTCACAACCCTTTTATGTACAATTAACGACAGACATGAAACTTCTGAATCACCCAGAAAAATACACCGACACAGATACTTATTTGAATTGGTTAAAAGAAGGACTTTCTAGAAATAATTAGTAATCTAAATACCAGTTAAATAAATCTACTTTTACCCCAAAGGTAAACCATGTCGTTTGATTAGCTTCAAACTCTGTGGTAGCTGTTTCAGGTGAAAAGTTCCTGTAAATAACACCAGCAAATACTTTTAAATCCGTCAATGGATTTACCAAGTAAGAAACCTGGAAATCTGTATTTAAGATCATTGCTTTTGCCCCTTGACCTATATAATTGTCATAATCTTGCTCTCTTGTATCATAGGACTTATAAATATCCCCTCCAAAATTAGTCCCTTCTGGATCAAAACCTTTTAGTCCATAAATCATTTTTAGATTCGCAGTCCATCTATCTCTAGAATACTTCCCTATCAACACCATTTCTCTAAAGTTGGCTCCCCAAGAATGCGCAATTTGTTGCCCAAAATGCCCATAATTATAAATAGGTGTACCATGAGAAAAAGTATAAGGCCTAAGTAAATTGTATTCTAATTGTAAATATAAATCTCTAACTTTAAATGCATTAAAATATTTAGCCCCTAGTTGAAAACCATATTTATTTCCCCAATATCCATTTTGTGCCTTAATTTCCTCCAAAGTAAATTCATCCAAAACAAGCTGCGTATACATTGAAAAACTCTTAGACAACTTATACATTGCATTGATTCCCAAGACTGAGCTACCAGCATCCTCTCCTCTATTAAATTCAAGCGACTTATAAAATATAATCGGATTTAAAAAATCCATCTCTATGGCACCTGTACGTGTATTATCCGTTATGGCAGCTTCAAACAAACCAATATTCAATCTTTTATTAATGTTGATACTCAAATGATGAGAAGACACATACTTACGTGCATGTGCATCACCAACCCTAACTTCATTTCTAATATCCGTCATCCACATCCATAAATTGGTATATTGAATTTTCCAAAAACTCGTTGTAATTTTAAAATACGGATAAGGAGCAGCTACATCTGATACCATCATGGAACGATAACCATCACCAATAAAGTTTTTCCCTTGACCTAACTGAAATACAAAAAATTTATTAGGTTGATAGGCAATATACCCCTCTGAAACCGGAAAATCATAAGAGTTTTCTTTAAACCCTTTGGCTTTACCACGTCCTAAAACCAAACCATCCGAGGAAAATGTTTCTTTCTCAAAAGAATCAATTTCGTCATTTACATACTGTGCAAATCTACCTTGAGTTTCATAAATTGTTGCAGAAAAAGAAAATTTAGAACCAAGTTCTCCTTGAACCTGTAAAATTCTAGAATTCAAAAAAGTATAATCCACATCAGAATTATCCTTCCCTAATTGCAAGTCTAACAACAGATCTGCCGTAAACCAAAAATCTTTTCCTTCCACTTGAGCCAAATGCTCATTCCACAATTTTCTTCCTAGCCATGAAGATTTCTTTTTTAGAAATTGCATCTTCTCTGCATCCAAATTTGTATACTCTAAAACCCTGTTATAAGTGTAAGGCTTTACAGCAGTATGCACATTGTCTCCTTGAATATAGTCTCTTTCAATATTTACATAGCGCGAGTAATTCAGAGGAATATTTAAATTACTTTGATGTTCTAAAACAACCGTTTTTCTACCAGGTGTCAATTCCTTCTTTGCCGTTTCCACAGGTTTTGAAAAACTTACTTTATCATTTTCTTCTTTTCTTTTTTCCTCTCTTGATATTTTCGGATCCGGGAAATGCAACGGCATCGAAAAACTCATTTCAACGGCATGTCCGTTAAACTGTGCAGGTTTCGCTTTCTCTAACGCATTGAAAGTTTGTTTTACCTCTGCTTCCAACTCTGGATAAGGGCTATTTACATGCACCACTTGAAACTCTCCTTGCTTATTTACAAAAAACAATATATTTACCGTTCCCTTAAAGTTATCCTTTACCATGATCTCAGGTACCTCTAACTTCTCCAATACGTCAGATTTAACGGTCGTATTAAAACAAGACTCTAATTCGCTTGACGGTTTCCCTTCACAAGCTTTATAAACCGGGAATTTTTGAGTTTGTGCAACAGTTAACTGCTGTAGACAAAGCGCCAATAAAAATGTAATATAAATTCTTTTCATACTATTGCTTAGCTTGTTTTATAACACAATTATCTTTCAAAATATACTTCTGATTAGATTCTGGACAGATGGCTTCATTATACTCATCAAATTTCAAACGATGTCCATATTCGCTCACCCAACCTATTTGTTTGGAAGGATTGCCAACTACCAAAGCATAAGGCAACACCTCCTTAACTACAACAGCTCCCGCTCCAATGAGTGCATATTTACCAATTTCATTACCGCAAACAATAGTTGCATTTGCCCCGATACTAGCGCCACGCCTAACCCTAGTTTTAACATACTGATCTCTACGTAAAATGGCACTTCTCGGGTTTGTTATATTTGTAAATACCATGGAAGGACCAAGAAAAACATCATCTTCACAGATGACCCCAGTATAAATAGAAACATTATTCTGGACTTTTACATTTTCACCCAAGACAACCTGGGGAGAAACCACTACATTCTGGCCTATATTGCAACGCTCACCTAAAACACAGTCCTTCATAATATGGCTAAAGTGCCATATTTTAGTTCCGTTTCCTATTTGACAACCATCATCTATAACAGCCGTTTCATGGGAAAAATAATTTGAATCCTTTTTCATAGTTAATTTACTAACGTTAAGAGCGAAAATACAAATTATTACGCACAAAAAAAGAGGTTACCTTTTAGCAACCTCCTTTTACTCAAACATTATTTATTGAACCTCAAAAGTAATGGGTATGGAGTACCTTACCCCGACAGCTTTATTTCCTTGCCTTCCTGCTTTCATCGTTGGTAAAGCTTTTACCACCCTTTCCGCTTCTTTCTGTAACCTAGGATGTGGTGCTTTTGTCATCACGTCTGATATTTGACCGTTCTTATCTATTTTAAACACTACAAATATTCTTTTCTTGCCTGACGACAAACCTAACTCCTGACCAAGACCAACGTCAAATTTTCTATTGATATGTTTCTGGATGTTTTTTGCTAAACATTTTTTTAGTTCTTCTTTATTACCGGCACAACCAGGGAAAACAGGAGCTTCCTCTACAAATGCAATCGGAACATCTTCAAAAAACTCTTCTGGCTCAACAATCTCAACTATATCCGTTATTTCCTTTATTGGTTCCTCCGGTTTTACCTCAACTAACTTCTCAGGCAATGGAGTGTCATCTTCTACAACTTTTACCTTTTCAATAATCTCAATAGCTTTATTTACTGCTGCAATAGTTTTCGTTTGTTGCATTTTCTGTACTGGAACCTCTATTTTAAAAACTAACGGAGCTACCATCTCTTCTTTTTCCGTTAATTCAGCATTTCCCATCACAGTCACTTCAATTTGCTTTGTTTCGTACTCAATCAAAACATAAACTACAAACAAGGCGGTAACCAAACCAAGCAGTGTAAACATTTTTGAACTTTTTTCTAATTTTTCATTAAATCGTTTTTGTGTGTAGGCTGACTCTTTTTTTTCTGTTCTCATATCATTCAATTTTAAGGTTTTAAAATTGAATTTCAAGAAGCGTGCCACTATTTCAAAAAGTATGAGACAAAAAAAAGGCTATCTTTTCAGATAGCCTTTTCTATGATTAAAAATCTTAATTATTCTACTAAGAATGAAATAGGTAAAGAGTAACGTACACTTACTGGTCGTCCACGTTGTTTACCAGGAGTCATTTTAGGCAAAGTTTTTACAACCCTTTCAGCTTCTTTCTGAAGTCTTGGATGCGGAGCTCTTGCTTGAATCTCTGTAATTGATCCTGTTTGATCAATTTTAAACATTACGAAAATTCTTTTCTTTCCTGCTGACAAACCTAAATCAGATGCCAAACTAGAATTAAATTTTCTATTGATATGCTTGCTAATCTTTTGAGAAAAACATGCTTTCTTTTGTGCTTTTGTTCCTTTTTCACAACCTGGAAAAACTGGAATATCCTCAATAATAGCAAAAGGTACATCCTCTACTATTTCTTCAGCTTCTACTTCTTCCACAATTTCTTCAACAACTACCTCTTCTTCTTCATCGGTTTCTGTTGTTTCCAAAACTGTTTCTTCAATTTCTTCTTTATCCTCAACTATTTCAATAATTTCTGGTGCAGGTGGTGGTGGTGGTGGTGGTGGTGGTTTCACCGGTATCGGACGCGATGTAATTACCATTTCTTCTTCTTCTTCACCAGATAATGATGCTGTACCTAAGTCAGCGATCACCCTGTCATAAGTCTTGTGTTCAATTGAAACATACACAATAAATAGAGCTAACACCAAACCAAGTTGAATAAACAACTTTGTGAAATTCTGGAGATCAGCTTTAGGATTTTTCTTTACTTCCATTTGTTGAAATAATTAATGAGTTCGCTAATTTAATAATTTAAATACGACTTATGCAAACCTAAGCCTATAAATTAACATGCTTTTCCACTTTTTTTTTACAATTTCTTAAAGACTTAGTAATTGAACGGAAAATCATTCCCTCAAAAATCTTTTAAATTCTTTAAATACTATTTTCTGAAAAAACACATAGGCTATGATAATTCCAGATGTATTTGCTAAAACATCAAAAAAGTCGGCAGTTCTATAAGTTGTCAATTCTTGTTGTAACACCTCCATTAAAACACCAAATAGAAAAACCAAGAAAACCATCCAAAATTTAAAGGATGGTTTTGTATTCATTTTTTGAGTAGCAAAAAGCCAACTAAGTGTCAATCCAAAATAAGCCAACGAATGCTGGTATTTATCTACATTATCAATTCTTATTACTGGCGTAATAGAACTAATTTTAGACAAACTTAGATAAGCCACAATAGCCGTTAAAGTAACCGCAATTATAATGGCATTAGCCTTGTACAAGTTCTTTATAAGCGCTAGCATCCAATAAGTCCTCTATCTGTGTTAAATCACTCGCTTTTACTTTAATCATCCATCCTTCTCCATAAGGATCAGAGTTTACCAATTCCGGAGCATCTTCTAGACCTTCATTAAATTCAATCACTTCACCAGTCATTGGCATAAACAAATCAGAAACGGTTTTTACAGCTTCTACTGAACCAAACACTTCATTTGCTTCTACAGTATCATCTAGGGTATCTACATCTACATAAACAATATCACCTAATTCACTTTGAGCGAAATCTGTAATTCCTATTGTTAAGACATCTCCATCAATCTGAATCCATTCATGATCTTTTGTGTATTTTAAGTTTTCAGGTAAATTCATTGCTATGTATATTTAATATTATTTTTTTATGTATGAACAGCAAAAGTATAAAATATATTGTTCTTCTTAACAAAAAATGCAATTAGAAACAACAGATCTATATTAGAAATTATTTTCTTTAGTTTCCTAAATTATAGGTAATACTGATTCCACTACTGATAGATTGTCTTGGGAAAGATGTTGAAATTGCATACCTAGTTGCGGATTGATCGTAATAGAAGGTGGCAATTAAGTTTTTATTCAAATTATAATCTGCCGAAAGTTTCAATGAAAATAAATTTTGACCTCCTGTAATTTGCGTGTTTTGGGTATCAATCGATCTAATAGTTGTTAAATTTTGACGGTATGAAACATCCGCTTTCATATTCAAATCACCCTTGATTGCTTTTCTTCTACCTGAAGCTCCTTTCAGTTTAAGATCTTTTAAAATATAACCCAATCCAAACACATACTCTGTTCCTCGTATATCAGACAACGAATTGTTATTAAAACTCAATGCCAAGGTTCTATCTTTATTTACTTCTCCTCTAAACGACAAACTATTTTTAAATCTCATATCTAACTTTACAAGCGGTGAGAAACCATCATTTAAAGCGATTGTAGAGATGACAACTTTAGATAAATAATTCCCATTGATATCAGTTGGAGGCACACCACCATTTTCAATATACTGTGCGTTGTTACTCATATTTGCAATCGTATAAGAAGACTTATAAGCATGTGTTACAACAAAGCTAGAGAAGTTTTTCTTAAACCATTTGACCCGCATAAACCCTTTATAACTCAACCTCCAGTTTGGAATAGGCATATTTCTAAACGGACTTAATTTCTCTGTTTCAGCACTTCCACCTGAATAGGCAGAAGTAAAAGAAGGCAATAACACATCTTGGGTATTCAATCCATATTTTGTCTGATCCAATCCGCTTTCATTTGCAAGTCGTTGTTGAATTGTAGCTCTATTATCTAAAAATTGTTGAAAGGTATCATCTCCATTTCCATCAAATGAAGTTTTAAACATACTATACGTCATGCTAAAGTTACTTGTCTCTGTAAGCTGAGTATATTCAAATCTTCTATCAAAACCAGATTCCACGGTTCCATTACCATAATCTCTCACAGCATCAATTTGTTGTGATTTATTGCGTGTGGTAATTCTATTTGCATTGATATTGATATCTAAATCTTTTATTGGTTTCACCGATAAAGACCAATCTAGTTTATCATAGTGTGTATTGGTATAGGTTTTAGAGTAATAATTCTCATCTTCAACACCATTGATATTTACATTTCTTGTTGTTAACCAATCTTGCTCTAATGCCAATTGCCTAATATCTCTTTGATCTCCGAATACAAATCCAAAGGTCGGAGACATACTTCCACTTCCACTTCTCGTTTGTCCTAAAAAGCCGACGGATTCTTTGTAACCAGGTAAATACATACCATTATTATCTGCGTAACTAATTCTACCTGTTTTAATCATGGTTACCAAATCATAGGCAACATTCAACACCTTTTCACCAGTACTAGTCTTCTTTTTCTTTCCAATTCTTCTAGGCGCAGATGGGGTTGCAAATTTTGGTGCACCGTCATCTTTTTTCGATTTTTTCTTCTTTTTAGATTTCTTTGAACTTGGCGTAAACAAACTCTTCAAACCAATATCTTTATAAAACTTGGTCATGTTTAAATTAGAAGAAATAGTATGCGTATTTGCGTTTTGAATCGCATTCCCAATTTCATATTGAAAAGACTGTGAGCCCGCCTGCCAATTAAAATCAGCCGTATAGCTATAATCTGCCGTTACAAAACCAAGGTATGGCAATTTGTTAATCGGTATTTGATAATTGGCATCAAATTTTTGGCTGTAGTTATTTGCACGCCCAAGATTAAAGAAATTCGAGAATAACTGCACATTCTCCGCTTCATCAGTATTTTCAAAAGCATCATAAATATGATTGTTTGCTGCTCTTAAATTAAACTTTAAGTTTTTACTTAAGTTGTAACCAATATTATAATCCCAATCAAATAAGAAATTTCTTTGTTGTAAAGTCGGCAACGCTCCTCCGGTAACTAAATTCCTAGAAGCTTGTTCATTATAACTCCTAGTAATATTACTATTCACACCAATCGTTGATGGTAACAAATTGAAATTGATATCCTTAATTATCCTAAAATACTTATTATCTAATGATTTAGAATTCTTAAAAGGTTCGATAGGCATTGCAGGAATATTGTAAGCATAATTTGCTGAAGTTTTTACATCTTGAACTAAATGCTTTTGCACATTATAGTCCCTATGGTTCTCTTCATTATAGCTATAAGAAACAGAAAAATTCTCGACATCATAAGGCTTTGGTTTCTTTTTCAACTCTCCAACGCGTTCTTTTCTAACGTTTATCAAGCTAATGCTATGCCTTTTAGTATAATCTCTAGCACTACTGCTATTCTCGTTAATATCTTTTGCATCTTCAAATTTCACATCTTGAAATTGAGGATCGTATTTAGGATCTTTAAATTCTTCTGATATAGAATAACTCAAAGGAATTTTAACTCCCCATTCTTTTGGCATCAATTTCCCTACATTCACATTTGTAGAGACTCCATATTGCTTTACATCTTCTTGACTTCTTTCATTGACTCTCTCCTCAACTCCACCAAACCCAATGGTAGAAATACTTCCCGTTAACGCAACATCCGCCAAGTCAGCAAAATTGGCATTTGCGCTTACCACAGATGCCCAACCTCCTTCATTATCAAAACCAGCAACACGCAACTCATTAAACCAAATCTCAGCACTTTGTTGTACATCAGAAATATTTTGTACCCCCATCATCATGGTTTTGATATTTGCCAGATTCGGGTTTCCTTTTACTCTTATTCTATAAGCAGGCTCTTCCCCAGCAACAGGCAACGGATATAATTCTGTGGCACTCGGAGAAGTTTCGTCTGCGTAACGTTCTACCTTTAGCAATCCTAAACTTTCTAAATCAACCTCAAAATTATTCTCGGCAGGCCATACCTCTTCACTGGTAGACTGACTAAACAAAGTCGCCTTCAGGGGCACTTCTATTTGATAAAAGTTATCATTTAAATCAGACCCCAAACGCATGATAGCCATCATCTTATTATCATCCAAATCAGAACCTATTCCTTCAGCATGTACAAACATTTTTAATCTTTTGTACATTCTCAAATCAGAAATCATATTCTTATAAACAGTACGTGCTTCCCCAGCAGGCAAATCATTTATTTTCACTGCTAAAGATTGCTCATTTTGAAACTGCAATCTTGTACTTCCCTGCAACTGTTCTCTTTGTATTCCTGGAGGTAACACATAAGGAATTGGTTGTCTACTTGCATTTTCTTCAATGTTTACCACTCCCGTAGTAAAATTATTCAATTCCACCTCATCCAAATCATCATCTGGCACCTGAACTCCACCATGCACGTTTTTCTCATATCGTCTCCAATCTCCTCTTACCAACTGCAATTGCCCAAATCTTAACACTACAGGTGATTTGAATTTTGTTAAGAACATACGCATAAAACGAATGGAATTAAAATCTGAAATCCCATTAATAGGGACCCCACCACTTATTGGAATTCTAAATTGATACCATGTTACATCTTTTTCCAATCCATCCGGTGTTTCTCTTTTTGTTCTTTTGATATCTACAATATTGTTTCTACCTAAAACTAAATCGGATTCATTTAAGGATACTTTATATTGGTAATACGCATTGATCGTATTCATTGTTTGATCCTTATTAATATCCTCGGCATCAGCCACTGCTGTAGCAGAAGTTGGATAAGATTCTGTACTCAAATTGGCGGTAGGTGAATTACCCTCTGTTTTATTATAATCCTTATATCTTGTTATAATTGAGGCGTTTTGCGCATCATAATCACTTCCTCTAAAGAAATGATAATTATCCGTGGATCTATCCTCAGATCCGGTATTAGGATAACGAGTCTCACCTGCATCATTGAAACCATCTAGCCCAACATCTTGCAAAACTCTATCCTCATCCAATTCGGTAAAGGCATATAAAAAGGTATTGTTATTAGGAATTCTTGACCAAACGGTCTCTTCTGTGTTATCCACTTCTCCAGCACCAGGCAATCCATTCTCATAAACTTTACGGCTATCCTTCAAAACATCTTCAGAAATATTTCCTAAGTTGAAAAATAACTCACCCTCTTTCACAACCGCTGCAGGATTTTGCGGTCCTCCTTCTTCTGGACGAATAGAATAACCTTCGTAAGGGTCTTGCATCCAAAATTGAATGTATTCAACGTTTGCTCTTTCAAAATCTGTAGTAGTTAAGGCTCTAGTTATCCCTCCCCATCTATCTTCAGGATTTGCCAAACTACCATCAAAATCTAAATTGGTAATATCATAGTTATAACTACCTCTCTCCTTTGGAAAATAAGATAAATCAAACGTAGAAAGCGTTGTTGATTGCGTAAAATCTAAATCCGTTGCCGGAAAAATCTCACTATAATCTACCCTGCTCACCTCGTTTCTAGAAAGTTCATCATTATCAATATTCCCTGGGGTAAGCGAAGAGTTACCGTAAAACAATCTATCAATAGAATACCAAGCCATATCAGCTCTTTTCTCACCATATTCCAAAGAAGGGTCTTCACTATCTGGCCCAAAATCATAACTATCGAAGTTCAAAGGCTTACTTGCAATTTTCCATGAATTTTCATCCATGATACTCAATGGTATTTGAGCTCCTTCAAAATCATCAATATAGGTAGTTGCCTCTCCATCTTGATCAATTCCACTTGGCGTACCAGGCAACATATAAGCAAAATCTCCTCTCACAGTTAACTGTGATGGAACATCTGTGTCTTGGAATGGCAATTTGTTTACCATTTTAGTCAACCACGGAATTTCTGAATCATAGTTAAAAGTAAGTCCCAACATGGTATTGTTAATTGGGTCAGATCCATAGGACGTTTTTTGTGTCAATGGTCGCTCATTAACATTCAAATAAGTTCCTGTCATTTGAAATTTTTCAGAGAACTTATGCTCTACATCAATTCCAACATATCGTTTTGTTTGCTGATTGAACAAAGTATTATTCTCCAAGGAAACCTGAACAGGTGCCCCAGAGGCCTCAATCGCTGGATTGATAATCTGAACTCTACCACTTAGATAATCTACTACATAATCAGCACCTTCAGTCAGCACAATTCCATTTGAGGTTACTGTAACCGAACCTCTTGGAACGTTAAATGCACCTAATGATATCCCATTGCTAGCATCTGATTTATAATATCCTTTGATCAAATACTTATCACGTGTTTGATAATTATTCTGTGCAACGGCTTGAATTTCGGTATATAATTCTTTAAAAAGGTATTGATCATCTGCCGCATCCGTCAATTTTGCCTCTAAATCTCGACCAAAAGGCTCCACCGTTGGAAAATGAATACTTCCCGTTTCAGAATCTACGGTAATCCCTTCTACATAATCAAAATACCCATCCCCCTTAGGTTTCAAGAAATTATTCTGATCCAAACTATCCAGTTTCATTAAATTCAATAATGTACGATCGCTTACCACTACTTCAGTACCGTTAGAATTATACGTAGAAACTGCGTTTTGCAATGAGTTAATTGCAACCCCAGTCTGATCGTCTTTATACAAAAGTTCCAATAAGAATCCTTCCGGTTGCATTTGATAAGCCCCCAAAGAATAGACATTTTTCATCATCAAATCCCAGATTCTTTTTCCAGGTTCCTTAATTTCTGAACGCAGCATTTTTACTACTAAATTCTCAGAAGACTCAATTCCATCTGTAGAAAACTCCCCAACTTGATACACTTGCTCATCACCGGTAAGAGAATATTGAAAGGCTACCGCTAAAACATCTCCATCCGTTAAATTTCTATTCAAGGTAAGTACCCCTAATTGCGGATGATAAGAATATTCATTGGGATTTAATTTTTTAGCATTCTCTAATATAGTATAATCAGATCCTTGGGTTGGATTAATCATTCCCGAATTGATCAATTCCGTTCTCACGGTACCAATTTGCCTTATGCCTGAACCCGGAGCTAAAACAGAATTCAGCGTATTGGCATTGTTATCTGGAAGTTCTGGTGTTAGTTCTGTAATACCTGCATTAGTAATATTAGAAAGTGTATTATCATAAAAATCTCTTCCGTTTTCCCCCAAATCTGTCAAGGCAACAATATTTCTAACATCCTCTGTTGCAGAACCTCTGTTGGTAATCCAAACCTCAACTTTAATTACGTTTACAGAACTGTTAACGATAGGAAAATTCTTTAAGGCATCATTATAATTATTTCTAAAATAATGAGACAAGAAGAAATATTTATTCGCAGCATATTGGGTTGTCTGTAACTCAAATTCATTTAAAGAAGAACCTCCTTTAGCCGTAACTGTTTTTGTCTCTGATTTCTGTTCTGAAAAAACAGAGGTAATTGTTGTTTTTCCAAACTGTAATTCAGATTTGATACCGAACAAACTCTGAGAACCAGAAATTAAATTGTTGCTAACATCCATGCTAACATTCCCTAATTCAATCTTTCTAACAATATCATCCGCATTTTCAGATTCAAAGCCATTTTGCATCGTTGGCAAAAATTCTACTTTCACAAGATTCTGAAAATCAAAGGTAGATTTGGTATCATAGTTGGCGGTAACCTTAAGTCTTTCTCCAATTTTTGCACCAATACTCGCGGTTACCTGTTGGTCAAAATCAAAAGTAGTGTTGCTTCTATTTTCTTGAGACAACTGAGGATTTTCAATATTTTGATACAAGACTCCCAAACGAACATCAATAGATCCTTGGGTATTTACCTCAATCGCATTTCCACCAAAAATAGTTTTAAACAAACTTGAATTCACGTAATAAGTAGGCAACAAGTTTTTTTGCGCCTCTTCACTTCCCTTTTTATCACTATTTAAGGCACTAATTTTATCCTTATAATAAGACTGCATGTCTTGGTTTAGGCGATACTCCTTATATTCAGAAGTAGACATAAATAATGGAGTACTTACCTCAACACCACCAACAGTTTCTTTTATCATATAACGCTTACTTGCCGGATCATAAATTACCTCCTTAGTGGTAGGCAGCTTAAGAAACATACTATCTCCCGTTTCTTTTTTAGGAGGTATAGAATCTGACTCTACGACAGGCGCTATCTGTGCTGACATTGCAGTGTATAAAAACACGGTACAACACAACAAAATTACCCCCCTGTATTTTTGTAAAAGTCTTCTCAAGTTTGGTTAGAAACTTTTCAATGCTTTTTTAATTAATGCTTCGACAGACAATGTACTGTCTTCTTTCAGTATACGATCTAATACCTTTTCCGAAATTTTTCTTGCAAATCCAAGTACTTCTAAAGCAGATAACGCTTCATCTTTATTAGTATTGTGCACCGGAAGTTCATTTTCATCTAAATCAAAAGTTTTAACCACCTTATCTTTTAAATCCAAAATAAGTCTTTGTGCTGTTTTTGCTCCAATTCCTTTCACAGATTGTATCAAAGCTACGTTTGACGAAGCAATTGCTTGTTGAATTTCTTCTGAAGTCATAGAAGACAACATGGTTCTAGCAATGCTTGGCCCAACTCCTGATACAGAAATCAATAACCTAAAAATTTCACGTTCTAATCTGGTCACAAAACCAAATAAGGTATGTGCATCTTCTTTGATAGAAAGATGTGTATATATTGTAATTAACTCCTCTGATGGTAAGGCACTAAAGGTATTCAATGAAATATGTAATAAATACCCAACCCCATTGCAATCTACCACAACATACGTTGGATTTTTCTCTACTAATCTCCCTCTTAACTGTGTAATCATATTGTTAGATTCTGATTCTTACGGTTTGTTTTAATTTTTTGCTTTATTCTGAGCATCAACAACTGCTACTGCAGCCATATTTACCATTTCGTCAACACTTGCTCCTAATTGTAAAATATGTGCTGGTTTTTTCAAACCAAGAATAATTGGTCCAATAGACTCTACTCCGTTCAATTCCTTCATCATTTTATAAGAAATATTTGCAGAGTCAAGGTTTGGAAAAACTAAGGTATTTGTTTTTTTTCCGGCCAATAGTGAAAAAGGAAATTTATCTTCCATCATTTCAGAATTTAGGGCAAAATCTGCTTGTATCGGTCCATCCACTATTAAATCAGGATTCGATTTGTGCAAAATTTGTACGGCTTCTTCAATTTTTCTAGGATGTATTGACGGTGACGCTCCAAAGTTTGAAAACGACAACATTGCCACCACTGGCTCTAAACCAAACATTTTTACAACGCTACTTGTTAACTGTGTAATTTTAGCCAATTGTTTTGCATTTGGATCAATATTGATGGTTGTATCCGATAAGAACATAGGTCCACGTTTTGTCAACATCATATTTGTTGCAGCAATTCTAGATACTCCTTCCATCATTCCAATAGTTTCAAACAAAGGTTTTATCGTACTAGAATAGTTCCTAGAATACCCTGTAATCATGGCATCAGCATCTCCTTCGTTTACCATCATGGCAGCAAAATAATTACGCTCACGCATCATTTTTTGAGCTTCCACTAAAGTAACCCCTTTTCGTTGGTTTGCTTTCCAATAAATTTCTGCATATTTAAACCTACGCGGTCTCTCCTCATCAATTTTTGGATCAATGATTTCCACATCACCATCAAAGCCAATTTCTTCTATATGTTTTTGAATGATGGCTTTATTTCCTAATAAAATTGGAATGGCAATTCCTTCATCATGCACTATTTGTGCCGCTTTCATTACATTTAGCTTATCCGCTTCATTGAACACCAAACGTTTTGGATTTGATTTGGCTCTATCATGCAGCATACGAACCATTTTATTCCCAGTCCCCAATCGCTCCATCAACTCATGCTTGTATTTTTCCCAATCTTGAATTGGGTATTTTGCAATTCCCGAATCCATTGCTGCTTTCGCAATTGCTGGTGGAATTTCATAAATCAACCTAGGGTCAAAAGGTTTTGGAATGATATAATCTCTACCAAACGTAAGGTTTGACTGATTGTATGCAAGGTTTACTTGTTCTGGTACGGTTTTCTTTGCAAGATCTGCCAAAGCATGTACCGCTGCCATTTTCATTTCTTCATTAATTCCAGTAGCTCTAACATCCAAAGCTCCTCTAAAAATAAAAGGGAATCCTAAAACATTATTCACTTGATTAGGATGATCAGAACGACCTGTAGCCATAATGATATCTTTTCTTGTCTTAACCGCCAAGTCAAAATTAATTTCTGGCGTTGGATTGGCCATTGCAAAAACAATTGGATCATTCGCCATGGTTAACAACATCTCTGGTGTTACCACATCTCCTTTAGACAATCCAATAAACACATCAGAACCAATCATTGCTTGCTCTAAAGTATTCAAATCTCTATCTGTTGAAAATTCTGCTTTTTGAGAAGTTAAATTTTCACGATCGTTACGAATGACTCCTTTGGAATCGCACATAACAATATTATCTCTCTTGGCTCCGAGTGCCATGTACAAACGGGTACAAGAAATTGCTGCTGCCCCTGCCCCATTCACTACAATTTTTAAATCTTCAATATTTTTACCTACTATCTCTGCTGCATTTTTTAATGCTGCTGCAGAAATAATAGCTGTTCCGTGCTGATCATCATGCATCACCGGAATATCCAACTCTTCTTTCAGTCTTCTTTCTATCTCAAAAGCCTCAGGAGCCTTAATATCTTCTAAATTTATCCCACCAAAAGTTGGAGAAATAGCTTTTACGGTATCAATAAACCTATCTACATCTGTAACATCTACCTCAATATCAAACACATCAATATCAGCAAATATTTTAAAAAGCAATCCTTTCCCTTCCATTACAGGTTTTCCTGCAAGTGGTCCAATATCTCCTAAACCAAGAACTGCAGTTCCGTTAGAAATTACCGCAACTAAATTTCCTTTAGAAGTATACCTGTAAGCATTTTCTGGATCCTTTTCTATCTCCAAACAAGGCTCAGCAACCCCTGGAGAATAAGCTAAAGACAAATCTCTTTGACTTGCATACTTTTTTGTAGGAACTACTTTTATTTTTCCGGGTGTTGGCTTTGCGTGATATAATAAAGCTTCTCTTCTTTTTCTAGATTCAGACATGCGATTTTTCGTAGGTTAATTAACCAACAAATATATTCATTTTAGAATAGAAACTTCAGAAGTTTTTTAATCTTTTAGGAAGTTAAAAACAGGAGTTAACTCAAATACTTTTTATTTTTATTACAGCTCTCAGTCGTTATTTTTAAAACGACTATTTTATATAATTTAAAGCAACAGATATTTACCATCTCTGCTTGTGTAATCGCTCATAAAAAAGTGTGTTGAGAAATAATATTGGAATTAGTGTGGTGCCTGGGTAGTTTATTTATCGCAAGTTTAATCACACAAATTGCAAATCTACGATCTTGGAAAAATTAGAGTTTTACAACTGTAATGAAAAAGCTTATTTCATATTACTTTTCCATTGATGAAAAGTAACCAAAAATATAGTCTGAAGAAACTTTCTTGAAATTCTAATCCTCGAAACGAAACAAGCTGAACTCCCTACGCTCAAACAGCACCTTGTTTATCTCGTTTCTTGTGGATGAATTTACTACGAAGACTTTCTTATGACGAAAAACTACATTTATAAATCTCTGAAAAATTTTAACCATTCTACGTCTCTACAGTCCGTAATTGAGAATCACTCCATTGAAGAAATCAAAAAAAGAAAAAATTAGAGTTTTACATCTATAATGAAAAGTAATCAAAAATCTAGTCTGAAGAAACTTTCTTGAAATTCTAATCCTCGAAACGAAACAAGCTGAACTCGCTACGCTCAAACAGCATCTTGTTTTCCTCGTTTCTTCCGGTTGAATTTACTACGAAGACTTTCTTAGGACGAAAAACTATATTTATAAATCTTTGAAAAAAAATAAAATAATCTTCGTCTCTAAAGTCCGTAGTTGAGGGTCACTCCTTTGAAGAAATCGAAAAAAGAAAAGCTCTTACATCTCTGTAAAAGCTTTTTATATAATTTAAATTCTTATTTCTTGCTCAGAATAGCCACGAGAAAGATTCTCGCGGAAGCAGAAGAAAAACTATGGCAACCTTAAAAACTCATATGCTGAATTATCATAATTATCAGGGAAATTTTCTAATACTTGATTAACTTCTCTAAAATGTCCAGTTTCGTCAAGAACGAACAACCTTCTAACTACATCATCCAATAAATACGTTACACTTATACTCTTATTAACAAATACTTCACCATTCATACTAAAATAATAATCTTCTATATTTAAACGTAAATTAAAAGTACTAGGGTCATTCGATTCCCAAAAGAACAAATCAATTCCTGACAAAATATCACCCTCTTTAGAATAATTTAAAAGTCCCGAAGATATATGATAAGGACTTTCAAAAATTGTAAAAAATATTGTAATAAATTCCGAATTTAAACCCAACTTTCCATGTACATATATCGATGGGTTAAAAGTACCAACTTCTACTTTACCTAAGGTACCGTCATCGTATTTCTCTCCTTGGAAATTCCAATAGTATGAATTACTCCATGATGTTTTATCCAACTGTAAAAACACAAAATTCCATTCATCTACAGCTATTAAGTTGTTTTCCAAAAACATAACCTCCTTAAGATTATCACCAAGGTTAATTTCGTTTAAATCAGCAATGAAATTAAGAAAAGAATCATTTTGAGCATACGTAGTAAAATTAAACAGCTGCAGTAATAAGATAATATAATATTTTTTCATTTTCTTAATCCTTATAATTGTTTACATGGAATTTTTTTAACCTTTTTCTGAGTTGAAAATATTGATGAAATAATAAAAGATGCAAACCTATTCGTCTTTTAAAAACTCAATATTCCTTGTCAAACCGGTAAACTTTGTTCTTTTTACAGCAGACTTTTTAAAAACTTTTCTAAAAACATCTTCTGTAATTTCTTCCCAATCATTTTTAGACATTTGTAATAAATCTGGGTGAGGATTAAACAATGGCTCAGAATGCGGCTTTGAAAAGCGATTCCATGGACATACATCCTGACATATATCACAGCCAAACATCCAGTCATCAAATTTACCCTTTACCTCTGTAGGTAATTCATTTTTTAATTCAATCGTAAAGTATGAGATACATTTGCTTCCATCAACTGTATTGTTAGGCAAAATGGCGGCAGTCGGACAAGCATCAATACACTTGGTGCAGGTACCGCAGTGATCGGTTTTAAAAGGCTGGTCATAAACTAGATCTAAATCCAATATCATTTCAGCTAAAAAGAAAAAAGAACCATGATGCTTTTGAATCAACAAAGAATGTTTTCCATTCCAACCCAAACCTGACTTTTGTGCCCAAGCTCGTTCCATAACAGGAGCAGAATCGGTAAAAACCCTTCCCCCCACTTCACCAATCTCTTCATGAATAAAAAGCATCAAATCCTGCAATTTCTTTTTGAGCACATGATGATAATCTTGCCCGTATGCATATTTAGCTACATGATAAGAATCCTGGCTTTGAACCTCCTCTGGAAAATAATTATAACTCAAAGAAATAACCGATTTAGCCCCTTCTACCAGCAAAGTAGGATCTAATCGTTTGTCAAAATTATTTTCAAGGTATTGCATTTCTCCTTGAAAACCCTGCTTCAACCACTCCTCCAATCTGGGTGCTTCCTCTTCTAAAAACCCAGCTTTGGAAATTCCAATACTTGTAAAGCCAAACTCTAAAGCCTTCTCTTTTATAAGTTTTGTATGTCTTTCAATTGCAGTCAAAGTATCACAAAAATACATTAATTAAGGAACTCTCGCTTTGTGTGAATCACTTTTAAAAAGTATTTTTGTAAAAACACAAGACAAATGCAAATTGAAGTTTTACTTTTTGGAATTATTGCCGATTTAATTGGAGAAAGCAACATTTCAATAGAAATAAACAGCGGTAGTACTATTGGAGATTTTAAAGAATCTTTGATTGCAAACTATCCCCAACTAAAAACTTACACGACGTACGCAATTGCTCTTAATGAAGCTTACGCCTTAGAGGAACAAATAATTCAACAGCAAGACACCATCGCCATAATTCCACCCGTAAGTGGTGGTTAATTGAATTATTACCTCTAAATATTAAAACTTATAATCTTTTTCCGAATGAATCCTATTTCTATAAAATTAACTTCAGATAAACTTTCTCTTAAAGAATGCTATAGCTTTGTGGAGGATCCAACTTGTGGCGGGATCGATATATTTGTAGGAACGGTAAGAAATCATACCAAAGGAAAAGCGGTAGAAAAATTAGATTTTTCAGCCTATGGCCCCATGGCAATTAAAGAAATGCAGTTAATTGCAGAAAAAGTTCTGGAGAAATTTGAAGTGTTTAAAATTGCAATTCATCACGCAGAAGGAATGTTACAAATTGGAGACATCCCTGTAATAATTGCTGTCTCTGCGGCCCATAGAGTTGCTGCGTTTGAAGCTTGTCAATATGCTATTGATACACTCAAAGAAACGGTCCCTATCTGGAAAAAAGAACATTTTGAAGATGGTGAGGTCTGGGTAAATGCACATCCCTAAAAAAGATTAATGATTCTAGAATCAAGACATAGGAATGATGATTTTAACGATTTGAATACTTTGACTCCTGACTCTAAACTATACAATCTCCATTTTCCTTAATAAGAAAGAAGCATTCATATTTTGACATATTCCTTTTTTCAATTTATAATCAAAAAACAATTCATCGTTTTTTATTTCTGCATCAAAATAATAATTGTGAATTTCAGTATACTGACTCTCAATTTCACACAAACTTAAATCATGTGTAGCAATCAAGCCAGTAGCTTTCGAAGCGACCAATTTTTCGACAAATTTTTGAGACCCCTCAGCCTTATCTGTACTGTTGGTTCCCTTTAATATTTCATCCAGAACGATAAAATAATTGTCATCCCTAAGAGCTTCAACAATATATTTTAATCGTTTTAATTCAGAGAAAAAATAAGACGTATCATCAGATAACGAATCACTATTTCTAATACTTGTTATAAGTTTTACGGGATTATAAGTCATCTGTTTTGCACAAACAGGCAATCCCATATTTGACATGAGAATACTCAAAGACACCGTTCTTAAAAAAGTACTTTTCCCTGCCATATTTGCCCCTGTGATTATAAAAAAGTCTTGTTTATTTAACACACAATCACTGTTTACCCTTTTTGACTCCAACAAAGAAGGATGTCCTAAACCTGTCGCCTCAATAACCGATTCTTCTGAAGAAATAGTCGCAAATGTAAATGCCGGATTATTAAATGCATAATTTGCTAGGCTATTGTAAGCATCAAAAAAGGCGATGACTTCAAACCAATCTTTTACCTTATTTTTATTTACCTCCATCCATTGTTCTACATGATAGGCTTGTTTAAAATCCCATAACAACAAACCATTTCCGAAAATGGCAAAAATCACATTATTACGTTGATCTAATGCATTTAAATAATCAAAAAAGACAGCCATTGTTTTAGATGCTTTTTCATGATTATTATTAATTTTAGAACGCATTTCCTTTAATTTCTCTGCAGAGAATTCTTTCTTCTCTAACACTTCTAACAATTTATAATACTGCTGAAACGTTGCTTTCACCTTTCCAACACGTAGATACAAATGATTGACTTTTTTAATAAAGACCCCAGAAACTGCGAGTCCAACAAAAAACCATATGGTTAAAAAATTAAACGAAATATTCAAAAAACTTATCCCTAAAATCAGTAACAGCGATACGGTTGAAAAAACCACAGGCAGCCATTTACCAATTTTTGGTAACGAAATAGGATGTTGCTGCAACCAACGAACTACTTCATTTGGCTCAATTTCTGTTTGGACTGAACTTGCTAAAGCCGCAAACTCTTGTCGCCATTTCGACAACCTACTCAACTCCTGAATAGCTTCTTGTTTTTGCTCTATCCCTTCAATATTATTTTCATTCAAAAAAGAGACTAATTTTTCGGTTCCCGCAGTAGTAGTCGTTCTATTCAAAAACTGAAAAAACGAATTTTTCCCAAACACATCTATATCAAAACTATAGGCATGTTTTGGGTTCTTATAGCGTTCTCCGGTATCTAGCCCAGAAACATCACCTTCTAATACAGATAATTCACAGGCATTTATTTCAATCAAACGAAACAGATGCTGCTTTTCTTCTTTTTTAGTCCAATACTTTTTCAGAAATACGCCAAAAATAACAGCTCCAGTAATTCCCGAACCTAACATTATTTGAACATTCCCTAAAAAAAAATAAATACAGAAAACAGTGCTCGCAAAAGCGATGAAACGAATCAAACTATATGATTTCAACTGTTTTTGAACAGTTACATATAATTCATTAAAATGTTTTTTTTCTGCTGAATAAAAATCAAATGGAGATGTTTGCATAAAATTTTAAAGAGAGTAATAGGTATCCGAAACAATTTTTTCAGGAATTTCTTCCTCGTCTAAAAGCTGTTTTAAATTGATTTCAATCGTCCTTGCAATACTCGTTACAGGGGTATCAGCAGGTTTATTCTCAAATGGATCTTGAATGGTTAAAGCTATTTTTTCAAGCATAAAAAAAGGTAAAGAAATCACCATCATAAATGGAATTTCTATCACATTATGTAAATCTGTCAAGGACAAAGACAGTGATATTAAAAATATATAAATAAAGAAATGCAAGGTCATTCTATATGTTTTTGGGAAAAACGTATTTTTAATTCGTTCAGCTTTTCCCATAGAAGCACACAAACGCACAATAGTACTATCTATTTGTATTTGCTGATAGTCATTAATTTTTTTTGATTTATGAAGTTCTAGTAAATCTTTGTTATGAAAATCCAACAAAGTTAATGCCCTGTTTTTACTAGTTTTTAACACCTCTAATTCTTCTTTTGAAACAAATTTTTCAGCAATTTCTAAAGACTCTAATCTTCTCAAATCATTTCCTAAAACATAACACCAACCCATCTGACGGAACCCCATTTTACGCACCAAGTCAGAATCAGTACCGTCAGTGAAATTTTTCAACTGAACTACAAAACTCCTGGAATCATTCACTATAGCTCCCCAAATTTTTCTGGCCTCCCACCATCTATCATATGATTGACTTAACTTAAAAGAAAGTAATAAAGAAATGGCAGTTCCTAAAAAAGCAACAATAGAAAATGGAATTGTTAGATGCTGTAGATACAGAGACAGTATAAACACGAAAGAAGAAAATATCCCTATGATAAGCATATCAAAACGGATAATTTTAAACCAATAACTTAAAGGAATTCTTTTTTCTAAAATCATCTGGTATTAATTTAAAGTTTTCAACTCTTGTTTTACTGTTTCAAATTCTTCTGGTGTATTTACATTTCTAATCAACTCATCGTCAATTTCAATTATTTCAACTTCAGAATTGATCAATATTTTTCTAGGACAAGAATATCCTTGGGCTAAATAACTCAATAATATTGGATATGATTTAGGCTCCCATATAGTAATCAAAGGCTCCATAAATTTAGCTGATTTCCCTTTAATAGCAGTAGCTATCTTTTTCGGGTTTCTATGCTCTAACAATTTCTCAATCACCTCTTCCGAAACGTAAGGCAAATCTGTAGCCAAAACAAGATACGCCTCATTAGGGTTTTTCATAAAAGCGGAACATATTGCCCCAAAAGGACCTAAACCAATAAAAGCATCTGTAATCGTCTTATGATTATCTATCTTTTGATGTGCTCTTGCAGAAACAAATGTCTCCAAGCCTTTCTCTTCTAATAACTTTACAGCAAAGTCACTTTGCGGCATTCCATGATAAGAAAGTTGAGCTTTGTCCGTACCCATTCTTGTGCTCTTGCCACCAACTAACACCAAACCATTCAATTTTGGTTTTTCAGATGCTACCAGTTTTACTATATGCTCAGTAATCGATGCCAAATCCTCTAAAGAATAGATTGGTAAGCTTGTATAGTTTGGGTTTTTCTCCTTTAAGGCATTAAATACCTCTAGGCCATTTTGCGTGGTCACAAAAAACTGAACAGCATCTAATTGCTCTATTCTTTTTTCTATAGAGTTTTCCTTCTCAGGATCTAATATTACTATTTGTTTTTGCGCAGGAAAATGGTTTCCATTAACTAAAACAAGATCATAATTTGAAAAACGAACTCGCTCATTGAACTTATTTTTTTTGATATCAGAGGAAATCACTGTATCTCCAGAAGAATGATATGTAAAAGTATCAAAAACAGGTGCCGTATTATCCTTCCCATGAGAAGCATCGGCATAGGCTATTTTTATTTTCTCTGATAATTTTTCACTAATTGCTGCAACAAGATCTGTTATAACACTGCATTTTACACCTACTAATGCAATTTCATTTGGAGCAAAATCTCCATTATTTCTAAGTGTTAATTTTGCGTGTTTGCTATGCTTTTTCATTTATCCTTTATTAATATCCGATTTCCCACCAGATTTTTTTACTAATACTACTTCCTTGATTACCATATCTTGCGAAACTGATTTACACATATCATATACGGTAAGTGCTGCAATATTAACTCCTGTAAGAGCCTCCATTTCTACCCCTGTTTTACCTTCTATTTTAACTGTGCAAAACAACTCAATACATTCCTCATCTAATATTTCAATCTCTACATCTACACCATGAATTAACAACGGATGGCACATAGGAATCAATTCCGATGTTTTTTTAACTGCCTGTATTCCAGCAATGATTGCTGTTTGAAAAACGGGGCCTTTTTTCGTTTTCAATTCTTCATTCTCGAATAAAGATATTATTTCTTTACCTAAAAACATAGTAGCCTTAGCGGTTGCTTGTCTTTTTGTGATTTTTTTAGCACCAACATCTACCATTTTAGGTTGATCACTATTGCTTAAATGAGTAAAATTCTTCACGTTTTTTTATTTAAATATTAGCCCCCGGCATCAAACAATTTATCGATAAGTTATTACAGGAAAAATTTCTCCTTTTTGAAATGCTGTTCTATCACCTGGTAACTCCAAAAAAGCATCGGCTTCCGTTAAGTTAGCCAAATCACCTGAACCATTTCCAGTTAAGGGATATGCTATAAGTTCTCCCTCTTTATTTTTCAATTGAACTTGTAAAAAATAGGTCAAACTAGGTTTGAAATTAAAATCAACTCCCAATTTTGCATATTTTGTTGTATCAGCTTTGCCATAAACCGACTTTTGGTACCATGGATAAAAATACTTCAAACAATTCACATACGTTGAAACTGGATTCCCTGGAAAAGCAAAAACCACAGCACCATGAGATGCCTCAACATCTGATGAGGCAAGCCTCCCAAACCAAAAAGGTTTTCCCGGACGTTGTTTTACTTTATGAAACAACTTCTCAACCCCTATTTCGTCTAACACCTCAGGAATAAAATCAAACTTTCCTTTGGATACCGCTCCACTGAATAGCAGCACATCATATTGCTTTATTGCAGCTCCTATTTCTTTTAGCAAAGCCTCCTTATCATCTGACAAATGTTTTGTGTCTGATGGAATAGCTAGCTCTAACAACAGGGCTTGCAAGCTGTATACATTACTTCTTCTAATTTGATGTTCTAAGGGATTCTCAGCTACTTCAACCAATTCATCACCCGTAGAGACAATAAGTACTTTTGGCTGTTTTGCTACTAAAATTTCTTTTTTTCCTACAGTAGCAAAAACACCTATTTCCGCAGCTGAAATTATTCTATTTTTAGGAATTAACAAATCGCCTTTGGATTTGTCTTTTCCTTTTAAATGAACATTTTGTAACAATTTCACTTCATCCAGTCCAGTGGTTGCAATTCCGTTTTCAATTGATACCAATTCATAAGGAATCACGACATCCACCCCTAAAGGCAAAACAGCACCGGTCATTACCTCTAAACATTTTGAAGCATCTTTTAGTTTTTTTTGAGGACTTCCAGCTGCTTGAACCTCTTCAATTTCAAAAGATCTCTGTCCTTCAGAAAATACTTTAAAAGAGACAGCAATCCCATCCATACAAACTCTATTAAAAGGAGGAAAATCTCTATCAGCAAGAATATCCTCTTTTAAAACTCTACCTAAAGATTCCATAAAATGTACCGATTCTATACCGTAATCTTGAGAATTTTCTAAGATCAATTCACTTGCTTGTATAACTTCTATCATGAACATTTTTTTGAATCAATTAAATTTGCTGCATTACTTTTTTAACCTGCTCACCAGAATTTTTAAAATCGACAATCCATAGGCCATCAATACACTTTGATAAAACACCCAAAAATATAAATTTCTGAAATTTAAGTGAAACGCTTTTTTTATCTCTCCAAAAAAGGCAACATCAATATCTCCCTGACTGTGTTTCCAAAAAGAAAATCCTACTAAAAATATAGTAACCGTTATGACTATATTTAATAAGCCAAATATTACTTTTTGAATGATATTTTTACCTTCTGCATACGAGAATTTCAAATACTTTAGGTTCCCATATAAAAAAACAAATAGCAGAGGAAACAAGGCTGGCACAGGTAACAACCAATCTTTTTCACCAACTGGAATATGTATTTCTTTAGTCAGGTCGAAATTTGCAAAAATCAACATTGACACAACTGAAACCAAAATTAGTATGGTTATTTTTCTTCTTGAAGTTCTTTCTTGCCCCATAATAATTCTGTTATCCACCGATAGAAGACATGCTTTCGGAAACATTTTTATTTTTCAAACGATTTGCCTCAGCAACAAAACCATCTTTTGGTTTCTTAGAAACTAAATCTATAAATAATTGTTTTAATGCAGCATCATCAGCACCTTTTCTGATAAAATCTCGCACATTGAAAACCCCTTCGTCAAACAAACAGTTTTTCAACAAACCTGTTGATGTAATTCTAATTCTATTACAATCGTGACAAATGGTACGGGTGTAAGCAGGAATAATTCCAAACACCCCTTTAAATCCTTTAACTCTAAAAGTATGCGAAGTAGATGATTTTAAAACTGGTAGTTTTTCAACCTCTTTGAAACCAGTTTTTACTTCATTCAAAATTTTATTGAAATTCCATACTTCTTCAGTAGCACGTTTCCCTACTCCATTAAAGGGCATCTCTTCTATAAAACGTATTTCAATCGCTTCTTTTTCTGTCAGTGCAACAAAATCGTTTATTTCGGAAGTGTTGACACCTGATTGAACTACTATGTTTAATTTTAATTTTAAACTACTCTTTTTTAACAACTCATAAGTTTCCCAAACTTTATCAAACACATCTCTTCGAGTTATTTTAGCAAAATTTCCTGCATCCAAACTATCAATACTTAAATTGATCGTTTTTACTTTTAACTTCTCCAACTCTTCAATATGCTCAGCAATCAAAGCACCATTCGTTGTCATATTTATTTCATCTAAACGATCGTTAAACGAAAGCATTTTTATAAAATCTATGAAATTTTTACGAACAAAAGGTTCCCCACCTGTCAAGCGAACTTTGTTTACTCCTAATTCAGATAATACCCTTGTAATTCGATACATCTCTTTAAATGTCAACAATTCTTTTCGCTCTACAATTGCAGCTCCTTCTGCAGGCATACAGTATGTGCATCGTAAATTACAACGATCTGTAACCGCTAAGCGCAAATAGGTAATTTGTCTACCAAAAGAATCTACTAAAGTTTCCATTTTCTAAGGTTCTATAAGCTTGTAAAGTTCTAACAAAAAGAACTAACAACAAAATTTAAAAGGATATAAACAAGAAAGTAACGACAGAAATATTGGGTTTATAAATTGAACCATTGAAAAGAAACATCAACCGATTTAAACCCCTAATTTTTACAGATTTCACAGTTATCTATAACACCTTTTTTAGATAATCCATTATTTTATTAGAAGCCCCTAAGCTTTGCTTGATATAATTTAAAGCAATAGTACCTTTTGCCTTTCTTAAGTCTTTGTTATCTGAAAACTTTTTCAAGATGGCCGTAACAGATTCTTGATTGTCTGTAGAAATAACACCACCCAAAGACACAAGGTCTTTCGCTTCTCTAAATTTTCTATAGTTTGGACCAATCACCACAGGAACACCAAAAGTTGCTGGCTCCAAAACATTATGGATTCCACTTTTTGTATAACCACCTCCTACATAAGCAATATCAGCAACCGCATAAATCTTAGTAAGAATACCAATCGTATCAATAATAAATACTTTAAATTCTTTCAACGATTGTCCTTCTTTTTCAGAAAACAACACGGATGAATTTTGCAAGGCATTTTTCAGCCTAGCGATTCCTTCCGGTTTTATATTATGAGGAGCAATGATAAATTTTTCATTTTCCTTTGCATCATTCAAAATATAATTCACCAATAAATCTTCATCTTCCGGCCAAGTACTACCAGCCACTAACACTGTTGAATCTCCAACAAACTCATCAATATAATCTAATTTATTATCTCTACTAATGATATCATAAACACGATCAAATCTAGTATCACCACATACCAAATTATTGTCATAACCAATTGAAGTAAGTAAATCTGATGACGTTTGATCTTGTAAAAAGAAAAAAGAAAACGCCTTCAATTTGGAACGCATCCAACCACCATATGATTTAAAAAACAACTGATCTTTTCTAAAAATACCAGAAACTAGAATTGTTGGAATTTTACAAGATTGCAGCTCCGCCAATAAATTAGGCCAAAATTCATATTTAACAAAAATTGCAACAGAAGGATGCACCGCTTGTAAAAATCGTTTCGCATTTCGTTTTGAATCCAATGGTAAATAAACCACGACATCGGCTAATTCATAATTCTTTTGAACCTCATAACCAGATGGAGAGAAAAAAGTCAACACTACTTTATACTCCTTAAAATCTTTTTTTAACTTCTCAATTACCGGTCTTCCTTGTTCAAACTCCCCCAAAGAAGCGCAGTGAACCCAAATAACTTTATCAGTCTCTAAAATATTTTTTTCAATTACAGAAAAAACCTGTTTTCGCCCTGCTACAAACAATTTGAGTTTAGGGTTAACCAAAGCCAACAATTTCAGAACTAGCCCTACTAAAAAAATGATATTATTATATAAAAACTGCATGCTGCTAATGTATATATTTCGTCTTAATTTGACACAAAAAAACGTTCACAAACTAAAACAACAAAACTCCCAACCGAATCGGAAGGGAGTTTTAAGTCTTAATTAAATCTTATATCTTAAGCTTCAAAAGCTTCAATAGACACGTAAGATTTATTATCTTTCTTTTTAGTAAACTTCACTAAACCATCAACTTTAGCATGTAAAGTATGATCTTTTCCCATGTAAACATTTTCACCTGGGTAGTGTTTAGTTCCTCTCTGGCGGATAAGGATATTACCTGCGATTGCCGCTTGACCACCATATATTTTTACACCTAGACGTTTCGATTCTGATTCTCTACCATTCTTCGAACTTCCGACACCTTTTTTGTGAGCCATAATTTCTTAATTTTATTACCTATTTAAAACAGGGTTGTTAATTACTTTTCTTCTTTCTTAGCTGCTGCTTTCTTAGCTGGAGCTTTTTTAGCTGCTGCTTCTTTTTTAGGAGCTGCCTTTTTAGCTGGAGCTTTTTTAGCTGCTGCTTTTTTAGGAGCTGCTTCATCAGCTGCTACTTCTTTCTTAGCTGCTGCTTTTTTCTTAGCACCACCTACAGCGATACCATCAATTTGGATTTCAGTTAAGAACTGACGGTGTCCGTTCTTTTTCTTGTATCCTTTTCTACGTTTCTTTTTGAAAACGATTACTTTATCACCTTTTAAGTGACCTAATACCTTAGCTGTTACTTTAGCTCCTTCTATAGCTGGGGCGCCAATAGTTACATTTTCACCTTCTCCAACTAAAAGAACGTTATCAAAAGTTACTTTTGATCCTTCTTCAGATTGTAAACGGTGTACGTATACTTTTTGGTCTTTTGCTACTTTAAACTGCTGCCCTGCTATCTCTACAATTGCGTACATATGTTTATTATTTTATTTTGTTTTGTTTAAAACGAGTGCAAATATACTTCTTTTCTACAAATATGCAACACAAAAAACCATCAAATTTATCCCTAGTCAATACACTCAAAAACACAACATTAATGACTTTCAGTTGTATCTTTCACCATCCTTTGATTCAACAACCATAATCCTTGCAGTTTTTTATATATTTACAGCCTATTCAACTGATATGACAACAAAGCGTTCACTTTACTCCATCTTATTTATTTTATTAGTTAGCAACAATGTACTAGCTCAAAAAAATAAAATAAAATCTATCGTGGAAAAATATTTCCATGCCATAGGAGGTGAAGAAAGGGCGAAACAAATTCATTCCTTTTCTTCGGAAGCTATCGGAAACTTAAACAACTCTCAAATTATTTTAAAACAAAAAATGATGCTTCCTAATATGTATTTTACAAGCATGGAACTTAATGGGAAAATTATTTCTCAAAGCACATTTGATGGCCAACAAGGAATCACTCTCCAACAATCAGACGAAATCCCCTTTTCAAAAGAAGAACTAAAACGTCACAAAAAAAACAGATGTATCTTTCCTGAATTTGACTATTTGAAAACAGCCAAATATTTAGGAATAGAAAAAGTAGAACAAAGTGATTGTCACGTGTTAAAAATTGACAATACAAAAGTGTATTATTCCGTTAATTCTGGATTGAAAAGAAAAGGTGTTAGCATCCAAGAAAAAGATGGCACTATCTTTTTACAGCAACTATTCTTTGGCAACTATGTTGAAATTGAAGGACTACTCTTCCCAACCAATTTATTAATGGTTGCTGGAAACAATAAAATTGACTTTCAAACAAAATCTATTCTAATCAATAGAGATGTAAGCAAACAAGATTTTTTAATAAAAGACTAGATTTTACTCGCTTGATTTAGCATCATAAAGTCAACCATTACCATTGCTGCCATTGCTTCAACAATAGGGATTGCTCTTGGCACTACACAAGGATCATGTCTTCCTTTCCCCATCATCTCCACTTCATTACCATCTTTATCAATAGTCATTTGTTTTTGAATCAGAGTTGCAACAGGCTTAAAGGCTACCTTAAAATAAATATCCATTCCATTACTAATACCACCTTGAATCCCACCTGACATATTGGTCTTTGTAGTTCCATCCGTGTTAAAGATATCATTATGGTCACTCCCTTTCATTTCTGCTCCATCAAAACCGCTACCATATTCAAAACCTTTTACAGCATTGATAGATAACATAGCATGACCTAAAGCAGCGTGCAATTTATTAAAAATAGGCTCTCCTAGTCCAACAGGTACATTTTGAATCACACAAGAAATAACACCTCCTACAGTATCTCCTTGTTTTTTAATTTTAGACACATAGTCAATCATTTCCTCTGCCTTTTGAGCATCAGGACAACGCGCTATATTAGATTCAATTTTATCAAAATCCAACTCTTGATAAGGGGTGTCTAATTTTATATTTCCGATAGCAGAAGTATAGGCATTAATTTTAATCTGAGGAATTACCTGTTTCGCAATTGCCCCGCCTACTACCCAATTGGCAGTTTCACGAGCAGATGTTCTACCACCACCTCTATAATCTCTATTACCATACTTTTTATCATAAGTATAATCCGCATGAGATGGTCTAAACGTATTTGCTATATGAGAATAATCATTTGATTTTTGATTGGTGTTCTGGATCAAAAAACCAATGGAAGCTCCGGTAGTTTTTCCTTCAAATATTCCTGAATGGAACGCTACTTCATCTGGTTCTTTTCTTTGCGTTACAATCTTAGATTGTCCTGGTTTTCTACGATCTAATTCTTTTTGAATAGCCTCAAAATCTAACGTTACCCCTGGAGGGCATCCATCAATTACACCCCCAATTGCAGGTCCGTGTGATTCACCAAAAGTGCTTACTTTAAAGAGTTTTCCAAAAGAATTTGACATAAAAAATATTTTTTTGCAAAGTTAGAAAAAAGATTTGTAATTATTCCTTGGTTTCTATTCCAATAAGTGAGTGAAACACAATAATTATAACACTAAGGTTTAAAGGATTTTAGACTTCCATTTTGCATAAAAAGATAGAACTGAGTTCCAAACAACAAAGCACCTGATAACAAATGTACTGTCTGTGTTCCGAATGGAAAATCACTATAATACATTAAAATTCCAGAAAGTGCTTCAAACACTAATAAAGCAATAATATATTTAGGAAGCTTAAATTCTAATTTTAAAGTTTCATTTTTCCAATAAATAAGGAAATTCAACAACACAATTAAGATGGTAAAAGACCTATGAATATAAAACTTCAGACTTGGATTATACAAACTCATTTGTTTACTCTCAAATCCGAATAACTTTACTTGTTCATCTACAAATTGTCTCACCTGAGTACCGAGAGCAATTTGAATCACAGACAACACAATAGAAAAGCCCAATAAATTATGAAACATCCTATTAAAAGGTTTTTGAACCACCTCTTTCTCAGACAAAATATGTAGTACTTTTAATAACAGTGCAATGATCAATAAACCAGCCACCATATGAATTGTGATTACAGAAGGTTTCAAAACAGAATCAATAACAGTTTTACCCAACCAAGCTTCAAACAGCATTAAAAAAAACGCACCAAAAGAATAAAGAGTCACTCGTTTATTTTCTTTCCAAAATTTAAGTGCACCCACAATTAAAAACAGAAATACAAATCCAGATAATACAGAAGCTAATCTGTTAATATACTCCGTCCATGTGTGATACACGTTGAAAATTGCATATTCATGTTTGGTATAGGGTTCCCAATTTTCTTCTGCAAATTCATGAGTTGTTTTAAACTCATTTTTTGCCACAATCAAGGCCTCATCCCTAATTATTATTGTTCCTTTTGAATACCCTGTTTCTGGATGCCACACTAATTGTTCCTCATCCGTTGGAGGAATGTAATAACCAAAACATTTAGGCCAATCTGGGCATCCCATTCCAGAACCTGTCATTCGAACAACTGAACCTGCAATAAAAATAACATATACTGAAATCAATGCTGCTTTTACAATGCTTTTAAAGTGCTTTTTCAAAAGAAATAATTTTAATTTTCTACGTCCACAAAAATACGGATTAATGAAATGAATTGCTATTTCCAACTTACTTTTATGTCATAAAAAAACCATCCTAAAAAGGATGGTCTTTTACGCAAAAAAAAATAATTTTTATTTTTTAGCCGCACACTTTGCTTTACAATCTTCCGTTGCTTTTGCACAAGCAGCACAATCTTTTTTAGTACACGACTCACTGCACTTTTTTGCACAAGACTTTTTTTCCTTTGTTTTACAACATGCTTGTTTCTCTGTGGCACATTTAGTTTTACATTCTGCCTGTACAGCTGCACATTTAGCACACTCCTTTTCTGTACAAGATTCACTGCACTTCATGGTACACTCTTTCAAATCAGCAGAACAACAGCTTTTATTTTTACTTTCACATTTAGTTTTGCAGTTTGCCTGCATCGCCGCACATTTATCACAATCCTTTTTTGTACAAGATTCACTACATTTTTTAGCACAAGTTTTCGCTTTTTCCTTGCAACATGACTGCTTTTCTGTAGCGCATTTGGTTTTACATTCTGCCTGAACAGCTGCACATTTAGCACAATCTTTTTCAGTACAAGTTTCACTGCACTTCATAGTACACTCTTTCAAATCAGCAGAACAACATGCGTCTTTTACTTGTTTTATCGAACTAACAGAATATGTTTCTCCTCCAGCAATTGAAGTTATTTTCTTTTTAATATCGTCATCAGAAATTTTATTTGCATCATATACTATTTTCCCTAATTTATCCTCAAAAGAAACAGAAACAGAACGAACACCTTCCATCTTAGATAACTTAGATTCAATAGTTTTTGCACAACCTATTTGACAAGTCATCCCCTCAATACCAACTTCAATTTTCTTTAGGCTCTCTCCTTTAACAGATTTTTCTACTCCTTCTTTTGCTCCTTTTGAAGCCTCTTTACATGAAACTGTAAAAAAAGAAACAAGCAACCCCAAACAAATAATTTTTATAACTCTCATAATAGAATATTTAGCTCGTGCAATTTAGATAGAATATGATTATTATCCGAAAAAATTACGCACTTTTACATTTAGATTACAAAGATACTATGAAAAACATCAAATGGCTTCTCCTATTTATTCTCTCTTTAACATGGGGTAGCTCATTTATTTTAATTAAAAAAGCTCTTTTAGGACTTACTCCTTTAGAAATAGGAGCGTTAAGAATTATTTTCGCTGGGGTTATTTTATTCTTTCTTGGAATAAAAAAATTCAAACACATTGATAAAAAACATTGGAAACCTCTTTTTATAGTTGCTATATTCGGAACCTTTTTTCCCGTTTTTTTATTTTCTTATGCCATTACAGAAATTGATAGCTCCATTGCTGCAGTTTTAAATTCTCTGACACCACTAATTACAATGATCTTAGGGGTTTTCTTTTTTGATTTCAGCTTTTCCAAAAAACAAGCATTTGGAGTTTTAATTGGATTAAGCGGTACTTTAATTCTTTTGTATCAAAACGCAATAGCCAATCCGAGTAAAAATCACTTGTATGCTTTTCTCATATTCATTGCCGCCACAGGGTACGCTTTTAGTGTTAACTATATCAAAAAAAAATTTAAAGAATTAGACACCCTTAGTATCACAGCTGCCACATTTTCTATTTTAATTCCTTTTGCCTTACTTGTACTTCTTTTTTCTGGCTTTTTTCGAAGAGATATTACGGAACAAATTAATTACACTTCTTTAGGATATGTTTTTATTTTAGCTGCTGTTGGAACTAGTATGGCCATGTTACTTTTTAATAGATTGATCCAAATATCAAGTCCTGTTTTTTCTGCTTCTGTTTCCTATTTAATTACACTGGTTGCAGTTGCTTGGGGAATTTTAGATGGCGAAAAACTAAGTCTTTCACAAGGAATTGCGGCTATCTTAATTATTTGGGGAGTTATTATTGCTCAAAAAAAATCTAAGAAATAATTTATTTGGCTTTATTTACTTTGCCTTCGTTTGCTTTTACAAAAGAGGCCCAACCGCTATAATTTTTACCCCCAACCACAACACCACTGTTATAGTAATGACAAACTGCTGCTGCCAAACCATCGGTTGCATCTAAGTTCTTAGGTAAGGTTTTTAAGTTCAAAGTACTTTTTAACATCAATGCTACTTGTTCTTTTGTAGCATTTCCGTTTCCGGTGATGGCCATTTTAATTTTTTTAGGCAAATATTCTGTTACCGGAATTTCTCTGGACAAACCTGCCGCCATTGCAACACCTTGTGCCCTTCCGAGCTTTAGCATAGACTGGACATTTTTTCCAAAAAAGGGTGCTTCAATTGCAATCTCATCTGGATGATAAGTATCAATCAACTGGATAGTTCTCTCAAAAATTAATTTTAATTTCGTGTAAGGATCCTCATATTTCTGAAGTAATAATTCATTCATTTGAATAAACTCCATTTTTTTCTTTACAACGCGAATCAAACCAAAGCCCATAATAGTGGTTCCTGGGTCAATTCCTAAAATAATTCTCTCTGTACTCAAATTGTAGTGGTATTTTTTTATCCGAAAGATGACAAATAAACTTTATTTCAGTTTTCTTTGTAACTTAGAACGAAGATATAAAAAAGAGGCCAATGGCTTTCTATTAATAAGAACTATATAATTGCGAACTCCAAACTCATTTTCTAAATCTATTGGCTTTGGCTTTCTAAAAGCTTTAATTTTAGCACTTGCATTTTATAGTATTTATCAAAAAATAGATGCTTTCAATAGCCCTTTACCAAAACTATCTCTTGTAACTATTTTAATTTTATTTTTCATTTCCTCTTGCAATTGGGTTGTAGAAATTATAAAATGGAAAAACTTAGTTTCTACAATTTATCCTATTTCATTTTTATACAGTTTGAAACAAAGTTTAACTGCACATACCATTGCGATCATCACTCCCAATAAAATTGGTGAATATGGAGCAAAAGCATTCTTTTTTTCAAAAAAACATAGAAAAAAAATTCTGCAACTCACTTTTATTGGTAATGGTTACCAGATGCTAGTCACTAGTGTTTTTGGACTATTCGGAATTCTTTTTTACCCATATCAATTATTCAAAACACAAGGTATTCTATTTATTTTTTTATTTTTTGGAATTAGTTTGACTGCGGGATTCTACCTCCAAAAGAAAAAAAACATTTTTAAATTCTTTCTCAATTTAAATCAGAAAATCCATTTAAAAACAGCATTGACCAGTTGCATTAGATATATAATTTTCTCACTTCAATACGTGTTCATTTTAAAGCTTTTGGGAGCAAGCCCTAGTTTCATTTCCCTATTACCAATTATCTGGCTTATTTATTTTATATCGTCATGCATACCAAGTTTTGCCTTGTTTGATTTTGTTGTCAAAGGTTCTGTAGCTTTATTTCTATTCAAACCCTTATCTATCACCAATGAAATAATATTAGCTACGGCTTTTATAATGTGGATTTTCAATTTTGTCATTCCAGCCATTATAGGAGGTATTTTTCTTAGCACTCATAAACTAAACTCACATTTGCAGCATGGTACTATTGAGTAGTCTTATTGGGATCTCCTATGGTGCAGTTATAGGCAGTTTTATAAAAGGTATTTACCAAACAGCTGAAATTCCAGCTAAAGTTCACCCACAATCAAATACTTTCTCTATTGTTATTGCTATTAGAAATGAGCAAGAAAATTTAACCGAACTTTTTTCAAGCTTAGAAAACTTAGCATACAACCCTAAACATTTTGAAATTATTTTTGTTGATGATCATTCAGAAGATACTAGTCTACTCCTATTAAACGAATTTCAAAAACAAACAAATCAACTTGACATTCGCATACTGCAAAATCAAGGCTCAGGCAAAAAAGAAGCTGTGACTACAGCGGTACACCAAGCTAAATTCGACTACATCTTGACTACAGATGCTGATTGCAGCTTTTCTAACAAATGGATTCAAGCCTATAACACACTGCTAACTCAAAAAAAATATCACTATCTCACTGGACCTGTTTGCATAAAACAGGCGTCTAACTTTTTAAATCAATTCCAGTATATAGAATTTCTAAGTTTACAAGGAAGTACCCTCGGTTCTTTTGCCAACAAAACGCCTTTTATGAGTAATGCTGCCAACAGTTGTTATTTGAAAGAAATATTTATATCCCTAGATGGTTACCATGGGAATTCTGAGGTTGCCAGCGGAGATGATATTTTTTTATTAGAAAAAATAATGCATAGCAACGCTAAAAAAGTTGGCTATCTAAATTCTGTTAATGGTTTGGTTTATACCGCTCCGGAAAGCACTTGGAAAAAAGTATATCATCAAAAAATTAGATGGGCTGCAAAAGCTACACTTTATAAAAACAAGATAGGGATTACAGTAGGCAGTATTGTATTTTTAACGAATAGTTTACTGTTAATTCTATTAGGTATCGATTGGAAAATTGCCTTGTCTTTATTTGGCTTTAAATTTATTATCGACTTTATTTTATTAAAGAAAACTACTAACTTCTTTAAAGAAAAAATAAATTTTGGATATGTAATACTATGCAGTTTTTGTTACCCTGTGTTTAGCACTGGAATTTTTATCCTATCTCAAATCACAAATTTTGAATGGAAAGGAAGGCAACTGAAAAAATAATTTATTTTAGTTGAATATACCGGAGATCAACCCATCAACATTCCATAACAAAAAAATAGTTACTACTAATAAAATAGTTAATAAAACAGCTCTTTTTTGGTTCGGCTTTCTTCTGTTTCTAATGCGCGTCATAATCTAATTTAAGTTTAACGGTTTTACGAATATACAAAATAGTCGTCAAAAAAATAGCCCGCATAAAGCGAGCTATATATTGTAAGATAAAAAAAATTACATTCTTTTCATTTGATCTTTCATCATTTTTACCTGATCTTTCAACATACCATGCTTGTCTAATTTCTTAGCTTCATTCAACAAAGTAGTTGCTTCTCTTTTTCTTCTTTTATGCATGGCAACACCCGCTAAATTCAATTTTGCCATTGCAACATCATGATCCATTGACAACCCAAGTTTCAATGCCTTTTTAAACATCTTTTCTGCTTGTGTCATGCTTGTTTGAGTCACCATCAACCCTTGTAAAAAATAATAATAAGCCTCTTGAGGTTTTCTTAAAGCAGCTTCTGGATTCTTAATAAAAGCCAACCATTTTTGAGCTCCTGCCATGTTTTGTTTTCTGATTTGCAAAAAGGCTAACAATAAAAACTCGTTTTTGAAAAAGAAAAACACAAATACCCCTGCTAACAAAAGAATCATGATTCCATTTCCAATATTTTCATCTGCAAATTGAAATCCAGCCCAAACTGTAATTAATACTGCTATAACTATTTTTATATACTTATTAAACATTGTAATACTTATTTATTTTTAAATTTATGCATTTAGCGTACTAAATGAAGTTGCGAATTTACATATTTTTCAAAAGAATAAAACCTCTTTTTAGATATTTCATTCTGATTTATTATTTTCCTTTTTTATAAAATTTAAGATGCTTTCTATAAGCAAGAATTCCGAGTACAGCCACTATTAAAATAGAATAATACACAAAACTTGGGGTTACAATTTTATCACCACTTGCATAAGAATGCAACCCAGACAAATAAAAGTTTACACCAAAATATGTCATCATAATTGATGCAAAAGCATACACAGATAAAATATTATAGGTAAATCTTCCTCTCAATCCCGGAACCAATCTGCAATGCAGCACAAATGCATAAATCATAATACTAATCAAAGCCCAAGTCTCTTTTGGATCCCATCCCCAATAACGTCCCCAACTTTCATTGGCCCACATACCACCAAGGAAATTCCCAATGGTTAACATCACCAAACCAACGGTAATTGACATTTCATTGATCACCGTCAATTCATTAATCGTATTGTCTAATTTTTTCTTGTTCTTTTTGTTCGTTACAATCATCAAAACCAAGGCCAAGAGACCAAGAATCATAGCTAAGGCAAAAGGACCATAACTTGCGACAATAATTGCCACATGGATCATCAACCAATAAGAATTCAGTACCGGAACTAAGTTTGCAATTTCAGGATCCATCCAATTCCAATGTGCTATCATCAAAATCATTGCTGTTAAAAACGCAGTTGCCGCAATCGTAAGCGTAGAATCCTTACCAAACAACAGTCCAAATAACATAGTCGCCCACCCCACATAGATCATCGATTCATAAGCATTACTCCATGGTGCATGTCCACTCACAAACCACCTCGCTGCTAATCCTGCCGTATGCATTGCAAAAAACAAGATAACAATCGCCACTGAAATTTTTAATAAAACCTCTAATACTTTACTTGTTTTAAATATTTGAATAATCACTAATACAAACAACAGTAATCCGGCATACATATAGTATTTAAAAAGCTTTTTAAACACATCATATTTATTATACGCGATTTCAAATTTAATTTTATCGTCAGAAGGATAAACAGCAGCACCATATTTTTTCTGGAAGTTTTTTACCCCCTCTAAAATTTTACCAGCCTCTTCATAATCATTGGCAATTTTTGCTTCATGCAGTGTTTGAATATAAACAGGTAAAATTTGTTTCACAAAAACAGAGTCAATTCCTCTAAACGGAGCATTGTACAATTCTGGTTGCGAAACCCAAGTATTATTTTCATCCTCAGGGATCGGAAAAATTCTTAAGATCCCACCTCCAATTGCAGAATACAATAAACCAACTCGTTTATCTACATTGATAACATCCTTTTGGTATTTACTTTTGATATTATTTTTCTGTGCCGCTTCTACATCGGCTTTGATTTTATACCTTCCTTCATCATCAATAAAGTCAATCAAACGTGCATATTTTTGTTTGACATCTTTAATTCCTAAAACAGTACGTAATTTATCATTCCCTCTTTCCAAATAGATTACCGGTACTTGAAACCACAACCTAGGATTTTCTACAATTGACAAAAACACCTGATTCGCATCCAAACCATTGTACGTATCACTTTTACTAACTTTTCTCAACAATTGAGAAGCAAAGGTATGCACTGGCTTCATACGTCCACCAGCATCTTGAATTACCAAGGCACTAAAATCTTCAGCATGTTTTATAGATACCACATTCGCATTCAAAATAGAATCTATTTGCTTTGCAGTGATCTCATTGATATGATTGCTATGTTCTTGATCTGAATCCCCATGATTATGCCCAGTATGATCTTCTTCCGGGTTTTTACCATGTGTTTCTTGGGCATGGTTGTGTCTTATATGATTCTCATCCTCTTTTGCTTTGTGTTCTTGCGCATGGTTATGACCACTATGATCATGTCCATCATCTGCTGTATGCTCTTGTGCACCGATTTGAAACGACAACATTGAAAGAACAGCCAAAGACAACAAAGCCTTTTTTGCTTTTATCTTTTCCAATTTATGACGCAAATAAGAAAAACGTGTATTCTTAACAAACATAATTAACATCAAGCCGGCATATAATAAAAAATACCCTACATAAGTAATCATAGTTCCCCAATAATCATGGTTAACAGATAATCTAGTTTCCTCATATTGCGGAGTAATATTATAACTTGATTGAAAAAATTTATATCCTTTATAATCTAAAATATTATTCATAAAAACTCTAAAATCAAAAGTCTCAGATGGATCTATTACCGTAATTTCACTAGCATAAGACATCGCACTTTCCGACCCTGGGTATTTGTCCAACTGGAAATCTCTCAATTTTATTTGAAAAGGAAGTGTGATTTCTTTAGCACCATAGGCTACCCTAAAATTCAAACCCGCCATTTGAAATTGAACGGGTGCATTTGTGGTATACTGTCCGCCACTTACTTGAATCACTTTAGATTCGTCTTTACTTTTCACTAAAAGCTTTAAAACATCCTCTGGAAACTCATCCTTATTTCCTTTAGCCAACTGCATTGCCCCAGTTAATGGTGGTTTAGGAACCACAAAACTCATTCCTGCAATATTGTGTAAAGTCAAATATTTAAACTCAGATAAAGTATCTTTTTCTATCTTTCCTCTCAACTGATCTGCCATACGAAGAAAAGTTCCTTCAAACATAGACTCCATTTTTAGCTCTTCATTTTCATACTCAAAATTGACAAGAGCATTTTCTTTATGTGCAAAACCAACCAATACTCCATGGATATTTTCTATGTCTCCTTTTTTGATATAATGATCATGTCTGCTTCCACTACTTGATTCTACAAAATGAATGTACAACTCACCTTGATCACTTTCTACAAAACTTGTAGCCGCATTTGGAATAAATTCTTGCAATTCAAACGTTACCTCCTGACCTCTAAAATCTGTTTCAAAACCATATTTATTCTGCCCCCAAGCAGATAGTAATACGGGATCAAACAACATACGCTGATCTTTATTATCATCTAAGGTTACCTTTAAATAAGTTTTATCCGAAAAAAACACATTGGAAGTCTCACCTTCTTTGATAGGCATGATCCCTTCATAACTGATATATCTAGTGACACCAGCTCCAACAAGAATTAAAAAAAAGGCTGCATGAAATAACAATACAGACCATTTTTCTTTTTTATACAAACGATACCTAAAAATATTTCCGAAGAAATTAATTGCAAACAATAGCATTATCAACTCAAACCACCATGCATTATAAACCAAAGCTTTGGCTGTTGGAGTTCCAAAATCATTTTCTATAAACGTTGCAATTCCCATGGTTGCTGCATACACAAGAAACAACACTGCCATCAATCGAGTACTAAAAAGTAATGCTAAGATTTTTTTCATCAGATAAGGTATCAGATATCAATCAAAACTAACTATGCTTTGATCAAATAATTCAAGTTGCAAATTTAATCAAAGTTGACTGAATTAGGTTTGTGATTTCTAGAAAGTTTGAGGTATATATTCTAAGAAACTTTGAAATAATATAAATTATTTAATTCTTTATTTTAATGTTTATCTCTTCATTTTGTCTTGATACAAAACAAAGCAAAAGATCAAGTAATGAACTTTCATAGAACAATATACAACACTAAAGCCCAACTAAAAAGAACTCATCTTGGTTCTCAAACAGATTTTTAGCTTTAGCCTTTTGTTTGAAATGATACTCAATTCTAAGTTATTTCTAATTAAACATACTAACCCAAAGAAGATTATTTTATTGAAATCTTTCTCGTCTCCAAGTTCTAGTAAAAATTCTGTAGTCTATAGTTATTTGTTTATTATAATCTTTTTTGCATCGACCAAAAAAGATAGAAAAAAGTCTAGTCTTAAAGTCTCACCGGTCTAACTGCATTTTAAAATTCTAAAAGAAAAGAACTCACTTCGTTCAAACAACTTTTCTTTTTACGTATTTCAAAACACGTTGACTCTCGGCTGTGACTTCCATGACGAATGCTACCCAATTAAAAATAGCATCCTGTTAGATATTTTTTTAAAACGATACTTGATTATAAGTGCTGGGACAAATTCTTTCCAATTTAAAACAACCCCTTTCAAAACAAAAAAAAGCTGAATCAAATTGATTCAGCTTTTTTTTATTATGCATTTGCTTTTCTTTTAAATAACTCTTTCCACCACGGTCCTTTTTCTACATGGCCATAACCATACGCACCATAGTTACCATAACCATATCCTTTTTTATAGTCAGTTCCGTTAATTAACATAGCCATATTAGGCAAACGTTTTTCATTATACAAATTCTGAGGGACAGCTAACAAACGTTTATCTAAATAATTAGCACGAGTTACGTACATAAATAAATCTGCACGATCACTGATCATTAAAGTATCTGTCACCAAATTGACTGGCGCCGTATCAACTACAATATAATCATATTCTTCTTGCACTTTAGCAAACAATTCATCTACACGTGGGTGCATCAACAATTCTGCTGGATTTGGCGGAATAATCCCAGAAGGGAAAATATCCAACCCTTGATGTTTCGGTAAATTTATTTTCAAATCTTCCAACCCTAAAGACTCGTCCATAATATAATTAGTGATTCCCTTTCCGTTATAGACAGAAATATATTCGGTAATTTTCGGGGCTCTTAAATCCATTCCTAATAAGGCTACCTTTTTACCTGACAAGGCAAGTGTACAAGCCAAGTTAATAGAGACAAAAGATTTCCCCTCACCACTTACGGTAGAAGTTAGAAATATGGTTTTCCCTTTTTCCTTTTTAGTACTAGATAGCATAAAATCTAAATTCGTACGTAATAAACGGAAGGCCTCAGCTGTACTTGATCTACCATCTTTGGTAATCACAATATTTTCTTTCGTTTCCTTTAATGGAATATCTCCCAAAATTGGAACGGATAACATTGCTTCTAAATCTTTTCTTGTATGCAATTTGTTATCCAACAAATCATTGATATATATAACCCCAAAAGGAATAATCATTCCTATAATCATGGCAGCCAATAAAATAATCATTTTCCTTGGTGCAACTGGTTTATCAGATCCATAAGCCACATCAATAACTTTAGAATTAGATGTCGTGACTGCCAAAGAAATATCCGTTTCCTCCTGTTTTTGTAACAAATACAAATACAAAGCTTCTTTGATTCCTTGTTCTCGTTGAATATTTCTATATTCTCTTTCCTTTGTTGGAATACCCTTTATTTTATCATTAAACCTTCTATCTTGTCTATTTAATTCACGCAACGTAATATTTAACGAGGCTTTTAAATTCACCAAACTTTCCTTTAAACTCACTTGATAACTATCCAACTGATATTCCAAATTCTTCACCATAGGATTCTCTGCACTCGAACCATATAATATTTTATTTCGCTGCAATACAACATTATTGTACTTTTCTAATAAAACAGTAAGAGAAGCATCCTGAAATCCTAAATTGGCGGGTAACAATTCATAAGAACTCCCATTCTTTTGAATGTAATCATCCATAAAATCCAGCAATCTTAATTGAGTCGTTGTTTCAAATAACGCTTTCTCATTTTCAGATACTTGTTCCACAAACAAGTTTGACTCTTCTTCTACATTCGTTAATTTATTATCCTTTTTATAAGACTCAACACGCTTATCAACAATATCTAATTCCTCTTCAATCTTCACCAGTCGCTCTGTTATAAACAATGAGGTTCGCTCTCCAACATCACTTTTATCATTTATGGCATCGTTGTTGTAATTTATTATTAAGGTATTGATAATATCCTCCGCCTTTTTTCGAATAGCATGTTTCAGAGAAAGCTTAAGTACACTTGATTGCTTGTCAATTGGTTCTATTTGAATTCCCTTGACCAGCCCATCCACCACTTTACGGGTAGGTTTAAAACTCATTCGAAAGTTCTTCGTTTTAGAATTTACATTTCCTACAACCTTTTCCTCCTTTTTTAAGATAAAAGCATAGTCTCCAATTGTAAATATTTCATTCAAGATAATACTTTTAGGATAAAGCTTGTCTTGATCATACAGCGTAATCTCATTCATATCAGAGATTTCAAAATAATTGACGGTATCTAACTGTTTATAGACCTCAGTAGAATCTAGGGTTACCAATCTATACTCAATTTTATCTCCATAAATCTCAGACTCTTTAACTCGACCTTTTTTATAATAGGAAATATTGAGTTTTAAATCTTTTACCACTGTCTCCGCCAAAGACCTAGATTTCAAAATTTGAATTTCATTATCCATATTGGAACTCCCCCCTCCTAACATGCCTAAATCTTGGAATGCTGACAATTCAGAGCTCAAAGATGATTCGTCATCTTTGATCAATAAAGTAGAAGCTACTTCATATTGAGGCGTTGCATAACGCACATATATAAAAGCTAATACAATAGCAATAAAACCCGAAAAGATAAACCACTTCCAATGGATCAAATATTTTTCCAATTCATCTCTTAAGTTAATGGAATCATCCTCTTGTGCTTGCACTTTATAATTTGAATTGTTAAGTTGAGTATTCATATAGTTTTTATTAACGCAATAAAATGGAAATTACAGTAATCGCTAGAGAAGTAATGGATATGATAATTCCGGTAGTAGAACTAGTAGCGGAATTGTTAATTTTCGGTTTATTTGGTTCTACATACACCACATCATTTTGCTGCAGGTAATAAACTGATGACTTAAACAAATCAGGTGATGTCAAATCTACACGTTCAAATTGCTTTCCATTTTCATTCTCTCGTATCACCAAAACATTATTTCTTAACCCCCATAAACTAGTATCCCCAGCCAAACCTAATGCCTCAATCACAGTAATTCGTTCATTCTTGACAGGAAACGTACCTGGTTTTTTTACTTCTCCTAAAACGCTTATTTTGAAGTTTACTATTTGAATGGTTACCACTGGGTCATTTAAAAAAGGGGTCAATCTAGATTTGAATAATTTTATTGCCTCCAATCGTGTCAAACCCGCCAAATGCATTTTTCCTAATTGCGGGAATTCAATCGTTCCATCCTGGGCAATTAAATAAGCTTGTATTTGAGGATTCCCTGTTGCATTTAAACCTGTTATATTGACAGCTGCGGCAGGCAGGTTGAAAGGCAAAGCTGCCTCCCCATCAATTGACGATACAATAATCGATAACTGATCATCGGGTTTTAAGACAGGTGAATAATTCGAGTTTCGATTAATCGAATCCATTGCCGCGGTATCTACTCCTTGAAAATACACTAAATCTTTTCTAGACGCACAAGATGACAGAATCACTGCAAACATAGACAACGTCAATATATATTTTATAATTTTCATATTCTTTTTTTCACGCGATGCGAAAATACATTTTAATATTAATATTTTATACTTTTTAAACATCTAACTTGCTAAACTCAGAGTTTTGAGATAAAAACTCTGGTACAATATCTTTTATCTTCGATACGGTTTTCTCAGCATCTATGTACTTGTTTTCAAAACACAATAATTCAATTTCTTTCAAAACAAGATCATCATCTAACTCTCTAACTTTTGAAATCATTATCTTTTTATGATGGGTTGGCATGGTGTTTTCACCATCATTTAACAATTCTTCGTACAACTTTTCACCAGGGCGTAATCCAGTGATTTTTATATCTATTTCCTCCGGATATTTAAAACCTGACAACTGAATCATTTTTTTCGCCAAGTCATAAATCTTAACAGACTCACCCATGTCAAAAATAAATATTTCACCACCTTTCCCCATAACACCAGCTTCAATTACTAATTGACAAGCTTCTGGTATAGTCATAAAATATCTCGTAATTTCTTTATGGGTTAAGGTCAAAGGCCCGCCTTCTTCAATCTGCTTCTTAAACAACGGAATCACAGAACCATTAGATCCTAAAACATTACCAAAACGAGTGGTTATGAATTTTGTTGTGCCATTCGCTTTTTTATTCATCGCAGATACATACATCTCTGCAATTCTTTTAGTAGCCCCCATCACATTGGTCGGATTCACAGCTTTATCTGTTGACACCATTACAAATTTATCTGCACCATATTTCAAAGACAAATCCGCTATATTCTTTGTCCCACCCACATTAATTTTCACTGCCTCATACGGGGTCGCTTCCATTAGAGGCACATGTTTATAAGCAGCAGCATGAAAAACAACCTGAGGCTGATATTCTCTAAAAAGAGCATCCATCCTATTCAAATCTCTAACATCCGCAACAAATACATTCACATTTTGAAATTTGTTTCGTTTTAGCTCCTGTTCTAAATCATATAAATCAGATTCTGATTGATCCATCAAAATAATCTGCTTGCAGTTATAAGTACAAACTTGTCGAGATATCTCACTACCAATAGAACCTGCCGCTCCAGTTATCATAACCACTTTCTGATTTAACTCCCTTAAAACCTCTGTATTATCTAAGTTTATCGGTCTTCTTTCTAACAGATCTTCAATCTTTACTTGTTGTACTTGTCCTATATTAAGATCTCCATCCACCCATTTAGCAACTGGTGGAGCAATTTTGGTTTTCACCCCTAGAGACAATAATTCATCCACAATCTGAATCAATCTACTCTGCTTGATGTTTTGAATAGCAATAACAACCTCTTCTACCTCTTCCTCTACAATAAACTCAGGAGTAATCTCTAATGAATTATAGACGGTTAGTCGATCAATTTTTTTACTTGTTTTTTTGGGATTATCATCAATAAAACCAACTACTTCCAATGCATTGTCAGTATCCTTCTGCAGGGTAGAATACATGATAATCCCCATTTCACCCGCTCCATAAATCAAAACCTTTTTCGGTTTTTTCAATTCAAAGGCAATCCTACGATACACGTATTTGAAAAGAAAGCGCAGTGTAATTAAAACAATGATATTCAACAGATAATGAATAACAATAATCGCTATCGGAATCGTAAATTCTAAATGAAATTCATAATACCGATTGATCAAAACCGTAATGATCATCAATATAGCCAAAAGACTCACCCCTACATATACGTTCAAAGCATCTCTTAATCCCGTATGTCGAATTACTCCTTTATAAGAACCTGCCAATAAAAAACTCAGTAAAGCAAGACCGATGATCAACGGCATTTCCATAAACAACTGATATACATCAAAGTTTATAGAAAAATTGAATCTGATAAAATACGCAATAAAAAATGTTTGAATGATCAAAAAAACATCAATCCATAAGACAAGCCATCTCGAAACATTTTTCTGAGCGTAATTTATTAAGTATGATCTAATCATTAGGTTGTTTGGTCTAAAATAATCTTTGCAATAAATTGCTGAATATCCCTACTCAAATTTTCACTGCTAGGCAAAGTTACACCTTTTTTAAAAATATCCTCGGAACATCCGTTTAAATAACTACGAGAATTTTTAAAAAATGGTTGACAATGCATTGGATTCCAAACCCGACCTATTTCTATGTGATTCTTTTTAGCCAAATCAACAATTTTCTCAACAATCTCCTTTGATGGTAATAATCCAGAAGTCAACCATCTATTCGATATCGTATTAGCCAATTCCTTTTGGAAGCTAATTGAATGAAGCTCCTTGGCATAATTTTCAAACACCAATTTTCTCGCTTGAATGCGTCCTGCTAAACTTTCCATTTGCGCACAGCCAATAGAAGCTATAATATTTGACATTCCATAATTGAACCCCAATTCAGAATGCAAATAAAAATTAGCAGTATCTTTTGACTGAGCAGCATAAAACTCAGCCTTTTTGATGAAACTTTCATTCTGACTTACCAACGCTCCCCCTCCACCAGTACTTGCAATTTTATTGGCATTGAAAGAAAACACTCCTACATCTCCCATAACACCACACCTAACACTATTATATTCTGAACCCATCGCAGCCGCAGCATCTTCCAATACCGGTATATCATAAAAACGAGCTACCTCCATTATTTCCTTCATTTTTGCGGGCATTCCATAGGCATGAACTACTACAATGGCTTTGGGTTTGTTACCTCTATTGATTTCAGAAACAATGGCTTTTTTCAATAGGTCAGGGCACATATTCCATGTTTCATTTTCTGAATCTACAAAAACGGGTTCAGCTCCAAGATAAACAATTGGAAAGGCACTAGCTGCAAATGTAAATGTACTACAGATTACAACATCTCCATTATCCACTCCCAAAACCTTTAATCCCAAATGAATTGCCGAAGTACCCGAATTCAACAAAGAAACATTCTTTACCCCTACAAATTCTGAGATATATTTTTTGAAAAGATCAACATAAGTTCCCCTTGGTCCAATTTCATTTTCCGAAAGAGCCCTTGACATGTATTCTAGTTCCTTTCCTTCCATAATCGGAACTGACAATTTCACTTTGTAATTTTTCAACATTTTGGTTTTGTCATTAGAGTTCCCATTGGAACCATCGAGTCATCCTCAATAACCACGGGGTAATCTATCTTTACGCTATTACCCAAGTATACTTTTTCACCAATTGTAGCTTTAGAGGAGATACAAACATTTGGCATTAATATAGAATATTCTTTAACAACTACATCATGACTTACCACTGAAGCTGTATTGATATATACAAAATCGCCAATTTTAATATTTGTCGTCAACACAACATTTGCACCAATAACAATCCCTTTTCCAAAATGGACATATGTCTGATCATAAATAACCACCGAAGGATGGAAAATATTTGGAAAAATAATATTAAGGTTACTCAACTTATCGACTATAACTTTCTTAATTTTAGGATTCCCAATAGCTACAATGATATAGATTCTTGTTTTAACCGCATTTAATTCTTCTAGTCCTCCTAACACCTGCACACCGTTTATTTCATGGCATGCTACTCCATCATCATAGAAACCAACAATATCCCAAGTTTGTTTAACCGAATTAATACATTTTAAAATACCTAATACCTCTCTACCTAATCCGCCTGCTCCAACAATGGCAATTTTTTTCAAATCCAATTTTATTTTTATATCAATATTATTCAATCATTTTGTTTCGCTTCTTAAAGAACAATAACAGACTTACAAAAGTCAGAAGTCCTAACATAAAACTTGTAAGCATTTTTATGGAACTCATTAAATCACCTCGAAGCAAATAAAACTCCCAAATCATCAAAACTAACAAACTTAATTTAACCAAAGCACCTAATTCTTTTCCTCTATACAAAGCATCAAAGAACGCATTAAAGAAAACGATAAAAACGGTAAAAATCAATAAACCAACCCATCCAAAATTCACAAAACCTTCTCCAAAATAAGGCATAGCCACATTCAAGTGAGAATACCCAACAACATCACCTAACAAATGACCAGAGCCAGGTGGTCTATTATTCCATTGCCCTTCCTGCACAAAAAAAAATAGGCTTCCTACTAACTGCTCTCCATTGGTAATTAACTTATTATCAATCACTAGCAAAAAATTTTGAAATGCATCAAAATGACCTGAATTGAATAATTCATATTCAAATTTGAAACTCCCTTCTTTAAGATGCCGGAAACTATTCCATAATGGAAAAACCCCAAGCATTCCAATTAAAAAAAGCAAAACAAAATTCACACTCTTTTCTAAAAAAGGTATAAAAACAACTAATAAGGGAATATATATTACTGCCATCACTCCTCTTGATAGAGACGTTGGAAATAACACAATCAAAAACACTAATCCAAGAAAAAAGGTATGTACGTTATTTTTTTTGATGATAAGCTTATGATACATTAGGACGAAAAAAGGAATATATCTTATGATCAATAAGAATGCATATCCAATCAACCCGAAGGAGGTATTCTCTTTCAATCTAAATGTAAAAGGACGAAAAATCAACAAACCCCAATTAAATTTTATTAAAATCAAAAAAAACAATGATGTACTCAATGATATCAAATATAATACATAAATATTATCATGTGTTAAATTAAACTCTTTAGAAATTATTTTATTCCTAAAAAACAACAACTTATTATAAAGCTTGTTATAACCCAAAACATACAAAGACATAATTATAAAAATAATCAAACCCATAGTCACATATAGATTCGACTCAAGCACAACATCCAATTGAAAAGTGGTTTCATTTTTAAATTGGACCATCGGAGCTATTCCAAAAAAGAAATAGTTAAAAAGACAAAAAACTTTATTAAAGGAAATGGACGTTTGATCCTTTGTAAAAAAAATTCCTATCAAAGAAATTATACAAATACTAAAAAACAACATAAGAACAAGTAGATTATATCTTGAGCCTGTGTTGCTAAATAAAAAGACCATTGTAAATAAGATTAACACAGAGAATAGATAAATATTTCTGCTTTTAAATATTAATTTAGACATCTTTCATTTTTTTTGAATATGCAAAAGATAATAACGCATAGATAACCTTACCAAAAAGGAAAGAAAGGGCACCTCCATACATTCCAATATTACGAACTAAAAACAAGGAGCAAACTAACATGGTTAATGACGAAATCATCGTTAATTTACCGAATATTTTATCTTTAAAATTAACCATTAATCCATTTACACCATATGAAGATACAACACTCATTAAAAAAGGAACGGGAGAAAGTATTACAACAATCTTTTGAACGAGTTCTAAATATTCTACATCATCAAAGGACAACCAATGAGATAATAAATATTCACTTGTCAATAACATAGTTAAACTAAGTAAAACTCCTAACACTAATAACACAAACTTACCAGTTCTCATAAAAGAAGAATTTCTATTTACAATCGGATAGAACACTTTTGTTAAAATATTGTTAATCGTTGAAAATGCCCCTGTAAATTTCACTCCAACCTCCATCAAACTTGTTTGAACTGGAACTCCCATCGCTCCAACTAAAAAAACAGACAATATACCGTATGTAGATGGCAACAACAAACTAATAAAAGCACTAAAATTCAACTTTAAATAACTAATTGTTCTTTTTAGACCAACCCATCTTAAATTAAATCCATATTTTTTTATGACTAAATAAAATGATATACTCCACACAATAAAAACCCCAAAAGCCTCGAAAACAGGTATCCACAACAAATCTGTTTCATCTTTAATAAAACAAACAACTAGCACTACATAAATGGCTTTACTAATAAAATTAATAAAAGCGATATATTTCATTTTTTCAATTCCCAAATAAAACCAATGGATTGAAAAAAAATTTGCAAATATTAGCACTGAACTGAAGAAATAGAGGTCTTTAAATTCATTAAATTTTGGAACAGTAATAATCAAGCATACAACTGCAATGTATATTACAATTAATAATACAGTTTTTGCAGAAATTACTTGGTTAAAAATTAGATTTAATTTATCAATATCTCCTTTATGTTTTGCTATTCCTCTTACTGTTGTTAGATTAAAACAATAACCTAATACATTTACCATAAATAAAACTAAAGACATGGCAAAAGCATACACCCCATAATTATGAATCCCAACTTTCACAATCAGAAATGGAATCAAACCAATAGTCAAGCCTAAATCTATTCCTTTTAAAGCAAAAAGAGAGATGCTATTTTCAAAAATTGACTGATACTTTTTAAGTCTCACTTAACTATTTTGATTTTAAATATTTAAATAAATATACATACAAAGACACGCACATTACAACAACGACAAAGAAGGTAATTAATTGTTCTATCAAACTTTTAGTATACATTGTATAAACTATAAAATTAATTCCAAGTTGAAGTCCAAAATACATAAAAGAAACCTGCATATGAGAAATTTTCGCGACATCTACCAATTTCTGATATATATGATGTCTATGGGGTTCTGTCAATTTCTCTCCCAAATATTTCCTATAGAATAAAGTAACAATAGTATCTACGCCATAAAGCACTGCGCATAAAATTATTACTGGAGCATTCAAAGTATTAATTAAAGAAATACCTATAAAAAACAAAATCACAGCTATGGAAATACTACCAATATCACCCGCAAAACAACGTGCTTTTTTTCTAAAATTATAAAAACCAAATACTAATAAAGCCATCATGACAATTCTTAAAAGATCTTGATCGATCACTAAAGTGTTTTGATTTATAAAATAGAACCCGAACAAAACGGCTAAACTATATAAACCCGTAATTCCATTAATACCATCCATAAAATTGAAAAAATTGATAAACCCTACCCCAACAATGGCCAACAACACCAAGCTCCACAACGGGTTCCCAAATACACCAACTTCTTGAAACACCAGTAGTATCGCGGTCAATTGAAAAGGAAACCGCACTTTTGAACTCAAGGTTTTAATATCATCAATAAAACTAACAATTCCAATTAAAGACACTCCTAAAACTAAATAAGGATAAGAAAAATCAGATATGATAAAATAAATCCAAAGTGCAAATAAAAAAAGACTTCCACCACCACGAATGGTTGGTACGGTATGTGAACTCCTATGATTCGGTTTATCTATGATATTAAACTTATCTGCGGTTTTCATATATATGATTGATATGACTATCAGTAAAACTGCAACAATCCCGTATGTTTCCATTATCTATCTAGCTATTTTCTTTAATCCCGACAAAAGTAACTAATTTCTATGATTGATTTTTATTTTAGTCTTGATTAATTGTTTTGATATTTGAAGTGGAAATTTGATTGTTAGTTAGTCGGGCATAGACTTTGACATTGACTTTTTCCTTCGTAACCATAGCTGGACATCGAGACCCTCGAAGCGATATCGAAGGGTAAAAACATAAAAACCTAGATTAATTTCATAAGATTGCTTCAATCATGCTTCTCTCACAATGACGGGAACTTATGCAATCTAAACGTCATTGCGAACGAAGTGAAACAACCTTTTATTCAATGAGTAGATTGCCGCGGTGGTAAACTCCCTCGCAATGACGGAAACTTATACAAATCAAATGTCATTGCAAACGAAGTGAAGTCTTTACTTATTTCCCTTTATTATCTTGGCAACTTCCTTTTTTAGTTTAGGAATGTGGTTTATTACTATTGACCAAATATTCTCATCGGATATACTGTCATATGCATGGATAACTTGATTTCTTAATCCAATAATTGCTTTGGCATCAGAAATACTATTTTCATATGAGGGATCTCTTTTTAGAATTCGATTTACAGCTTCTCCGATTATTTCTAAATCTCTTTCAATTGCTCTTTTAAGCATTGTATTTTTTCTGTATGCAATGAAGTTTTTTTCTTTCCCTTGAAAATATGATTCAATTTCATCTAGTGCAAAATCGATGTCATAAATCCATTTTAAAACTCTCTCATCCATAAATTAATTCTTTGTTTTTATTTATAGAATTAATTAAAATCGGGTTTTTTAAAGTTTGTTCCTCAATCAAATCGATATCTCTTTTAAATAATTTCCCCAATTTTTCTTTGAAAGAAATATAATTCTCGAAATATTGATTTAAATTTTTCTTATCAAAACTCACAAGAAAATCAATGTCACTTTTAAGAGTAAAGTTTTCGTTTGTAGCAGATCCAAAAAGATATAATTTTTCAACATTATGCTTTCGACATAGTGTTTTAACTTTTTGAATATTCTTATCTAATTGTAACATATATCAAAGGTAACTAATTTTCATCGATTTTTAATTTAAAACATCTATTTCTAATAACTAGCAGCGCGGGATGACATGAAAGAGTGAAGTGGCGAGATAGTGAAACTGTGATGGTGTGGAATAGTAATGTCCTGAAAAACAAAATGCACGGTGTGCAGAAAAACGACCTCCCGAAAAAAGTGAGAGCGTAAAATAGTGACTCAATAAATTGGTGAAGATCCTTGAGCTTTTAGCCTTGAGCCTTTAGCTCTTGGTAATTGATCGTTGGTGGGGAGTTGACTTTGAATTTATCCAACGTACCCTGAGTATGTCGAAGGGTAAAGATCTTAATTGACCTTGTGCTATTTTTAAACTAGACTCCAAGAGAACATATTATCGCGGTCGTATACTTCTCACAATAACAGAAACACAATATTCTATTTTTTCCTTTTGTTCTGACACAAAAGAAAGAAAAAGTCAAGTCCTGATCTTTCATCGATCATTTTACAATTTAAAGACTAACAAAAAAGAACTCGAACTACGTTCTCAAACAGCTTTTTAGTTTACGCCTTTTTCATTGAAATGATACTCGACTGCAAGATCTATGACTGTACTAATAAAAAACAGTCCGGCGATTTTTTTTAGGAATAAAACATGCTCACACGGTTGCAAAACGTTTGATAAGATTGAATTTACTACAAAGATTTTCTTAGGACAAAATCCTCATGAAATACGCAATAGAATATTTTTTCTGATTATTCGTCATAGCATCTAGGAGACGATTTTGGTATGATGTTCGGTCAGTTCCAGTGCTTCGACAAAGGAGAAGTGTATTGAGAACTATAAAGATATAGGTCTGAAAACTTCTCGATACTAAATTCTTCATTTCATTCGTAATTTCACTCGAAGTGACAATTGGCTATCCACTTTGGCTTAGTCTTTGACATACTGTTAGGAGATTGCTTCGGTCATACTTACCTCACAATGACGGAAATCTGAACAATTCAAACGTAACTCCAAGCGTAGTGAAGCAATCTCTTATTTAATGACCGGAATGCCTTTTTTTAAATTGTCATCGCATGTCGGAGACGATTTTGGTATGACGCTCTGTCAGTGAACACACTTCGAGGGCCTCAGTGACCGTGCTTCGACAAGGGAGAATTGTATCGCGAACTATGCAAATTTTGGCGTAAAAACTTCTCGATATTAAATTCTTCATTTCATTCATAATTTCACTCGAAGTGACATTTGACCGTCTTATATTTTATTCCACCTACATTATCAACGAGCAGACTCCCTTTCAAGTAGAGAATGACGTTTATCGACTGTTTGGAATCACTGAAATACCTGCCGTTAAACTGAACTCGCTTCCGTATCTGTAGAATCATCAACAAAGTTAATTTCCTTTTGTACGTGATGCAAAAAAATAAAAATGTAAATTCTGTAACAAACCTCCTTCTTTTTGCTTTCGCTTTCAGCTTTTGGAGTTTTGTAGCTTGTTCCTAGTGTCAGGTATCTTGTAGTGATTCTTTTGAGGTGAAGATTTTGAGACGCTTCGGCTTTAAGCTTCTAGCCTTTGGACTTCCTTTATTTCAAAAAAGATTCAACCGTTGCTCTAATCCCCTCTTCTGCTGTCAACGGAAACTCCTTGCCAATTGCCCTTTTTATCTTGACATTCGAAACACAATAATTTTCTGTCAATTTTTGAACTCGCTCACTGTTGATCGGCAAAGGTAGTACATCTCCTAATTTTGCAATTAAATTCACCAACGACTTAGGTAGGTTTAAAACCTTTGCAGGTTTCTCAATAACTTCACCAATAATAGTTACCAACTGCTTTGTCGACATAGTAGCGTCATCGGCTACATGATACACTCCAGAAGCAATAGATCTATTCAATATGAGCTCTTTGATTACAAAACATAAGTTCTGAACCGATAAAAAAGAACGTTGATTTTCATATTTCCCGAAAGGATAAGGAATGCCTTTTGATACAAAATTATACAACAAATTTAAATTCCCCTTGTTACCTGGTCCATGAATCATACAGGGTCTTAAAATATAGACTCGTTTGCCTTCTGGCAAATTTTGATTCAAAATATACTCTTCTGCAGCTAGTTTTGATTTCCCATAAGCGGTAACTGGATTCGGTTCAATTTCTTCATCTAAATAACCATACACCTGATCTGCTACAGCTTTTACAGAACTCATATAAATAAAAGTCTCACAGGTACTATCTAGAAATTGATCAAATAATTTTTTAGTTAGTTCTGTGTTGACTTCGAAATAGTCTTTTTCTTCTGAGGTGTTTTTTAAATCATGTGCTTTTCCTGCCAAATGCACAAAAGCATTTTGCGTATTCCATATTTCTTTGGATAAACACTCATACGATATATTGGTATTCTCCGTATTTCTAGAAACACCAGTAACAGATATATTCGTATTTTCTATAAAGGATTTTAAATTAACACCTACAAAGCCCGTTATACCTGAAATTCCAACTTGATACATAATTACAGGATAGAATTGTATAAATTTAATATTGAAGAATATACTATTTCTTCTGAAAAACGTCGTTTATATAATTTTTCACTTTCTTTTCCCATTGTAACTAAATCTTTAGTTCGAAACTCTAGAATAGCATTTTTTATTTGATGAATGTCTTTTGGCCTGATAAGCACTCCATTATTTCCATTCGGAATTAAGTGATTACATCCTGGCATATCAGTGGTCACAATAGGTTTGCCCATAGCCATTGACTCTAATAAAAATCGAGGAGTACCTTCCCTGTAATAAGTAGGCAAAATACTTACATCACTTAGGGCTATAAGCTGTTCTACATCATTTCGCTTGCCCAAAAACTGAATAGAAGGATAATCCTCTATTAACTTTTCAATTTCCGTCGGCTTTACTGCAGAAGGATTTTCTACATCACTCCACCCCACTAACAATAAATTAATGGTACTAGAGGATTCTTTAATAGCTTGTTTGGTTCCTTCGATTAATTCCAAAACTCCTTTTTCCTTGAGTAACCTTGAAACAAAAATGAATGTCATGCTATCGTTTTCAGAAGCAATCCCTAATTCTTGAATTAATGAAAGATTTTCATGAACTTTAGTTGGACTATTTTCTGTGTTAAATCTATCTTCATTTACAGCGCTACCTTCTATAACAGAAACTTTATTTTTTAAACCTAGCTCATAACTATCTTGCTCATTCTGAAAAACTGTATAGGGCTTAAATCTAAAATTATTAAAGCTATAAAGTGATTTGATCACAAATTGAAAAATTCTATTTTTCAATGACCTTGTTGTAAATGCAACTCCGAGTCCAGTGACATGGTTTACTATCTTTGACTTTGTGTTTCTACCTGCTACAAAAGTCCCTATTAAATTTGGTTGCAAACGATAAAAATGGACAATATCAAAATTATTTTCTTTTAAAATAATTTTTAGTTTTTTTGCATAATCCAACTTAGTAGCAAAACCTTTTCCTCTAATATTAGCTCCTACCTCAAGAACCTTTATTCCAGACTTTTCAATTATTTCTTTATGTCCGTCTTTAGGTATAATTGCGGTAACATTAACACCTTTATTTCTCAAATAAACTGCAAAACGTAGTCGCGCTCCTACAAAATCCGCTCCAAAATTTTCTATCAAAGCTACTTTCAATTTTTTATTTATCATCCCTCTATAGCATTATCAATTAACATATCCCATTTATGATATACGATATCAGAAGCGTAGTTTTCTATAACGTGCCGGTAACCATTTTCTGCTAAAAACAATCTTTCTTTATCAGACATTTCTACAAGTTCTTCTATTTTGTTAGCTAAATCTTCAGGATTCTGAACTTCAAATAACAAACCGGATTTTGAAATTTCAACTAATTCTTTACAACCTGGAATTTCAGAAGATATTACTGGTAGTTTATTTGCCATTCCTTCTAACAATGCATTTGGAGTTCCTTCCCACAAAGATGACAAGACTACACAATGACTTTCGTTTATGTACGTTTGTGTATTTTTCACAAAACCAACAACATTAATTTCCTCTTGTAATCCATTCTGTTCTATAAACTGTTCCGGCCAATCTACATTATATAAATGCCCCAAAACAGTCAGTTTTACTTTTACTCCCTTTTTCACTAAAATATTAATCGCATAGAATAAAGTATGATAATCTTTTTGTGGTCTAAAATGTGCCATACTAATCAGACTAAAATGATCACCTACAACTTTACCACTTTCCAACTTTCTATTGATAGCAATGGAATTATTTATTAAATGAGATCTTTCTGCAACTGTTAAATTTTCCGAAATAAATTTCGCTAATGAATATTCCGAATTAAATGTAGAAATTGTATCTATTTTATGCATAAATCTATACAGGAAACGGAACTTTTTATCTATTTCGTTATTCCTAACAGACGTTATTAAAGGAATTTTATTAATTAGCTTTATAATTCGTGCAACTGTATTCGCACCGAACATGAATGAAATCAACAAGTCTGGTTTTTCTTTTCTAAAAAAAGCATTCAACCTAAATAAACCTAATCCTTTTTTAAACGGGATATGATTATATTTTACATCATTTTCTTTTAGAGTTTCTTCAAAATCATGCTGTGGTAATAGCGCTACAATAGTAACATCATTTCCTGTATTTTTCAAATGGACCGCCAATTTAACCAATTGATGCTCTGCTCCCCCTTTTATCAAAGAGATAGTAAATAAGGTAATTTTCTTTTTTTCTTCCATTATTGACTTATTTTTTCGAACATTAATTCATACTCCCTAACTATCTTAGTAACTTCTAACTTATCAATAGTTTTCGAAATCATCAATTCATTATGTTTCTCTTTCGATTTTTTTTCTACTAATTTAGAAAACTCATAATTATCATTAACCAATAAAATATCGCCATTGATACCATTTTGAATAATTTCATCACCAAAAAAACTAAATCCAATCACATATTTACCACAAGCCAATGCCTCAACAACAGCATTCGAAAAACCTTCACTATAAGATGTGATTAAAAACATATCAGCATTATAAACATATTTATAGGGGTTTTTTTTAAACCCCAAAAACTTAACATTATCATCAATACCTAAACTTTTGCACAATTTTAATAAACCCTGTTTTTCGACACCATCTCCCATAATAGAAAGTGTGTATTTTTCCTGATCTAAAAAAGCAAAAGACTTTAACATTCTATCGAACCCTTTTGAAGCAACTAATCTACCTGAAGAAATCAGATTAATTTTTGTAGTATCAAAATAATCGCACTTTTCTTTCTTCTTTGATTGTATTTCATCTATATCAACTGGATTATTTATAATCTGAATATTACTTTCTTTTATTTTACAACAAGCCATTAAATCCCGCTTCATAGCAATCGATTGGGCTACTACAATATTGTGTAAATTCAAAAAAAACGTTAATTTATTCCCTATGAATTCTTTAAACTTACCTGTACCAAAAGTTATTGATGCTTTCTTTGTCTGTCTGCCTATAAATTTAATGTTCGGAAATAAAATTGATATCATGGCCATCAACAAATTCAAATGATTAAGTGTTGAAAAAACCACATCAGGATTTTTTTTCCTCAACAATCCAATTATCTTAAATATTGCCTTTCTTACATTAGGTGTTTTTAAGTCAATTATTTCTATTCTATTATTGACATAACCCGCACGTGCACCTATCTTATTAACCACAACTAATATCGGTATAAATTTCTTAGTGTCGATATGATCTACTAAGGTTAGTATAACTTTTTCAGCACCACCACCAGCTAAACTGGGAACTATAAACAAAACTTTTATTTTCTTCAAACTAAATATATTTTTTAAAACTTATGCCCCAAAACCAAAATAATACTCATCATAGCGACTAATCCAAGACATTATAAAATATGCAACCGCAAATAGATTGTACAGTGGACTCTTAATTCTTGTTTGCAACCAAATAAAAATAAACAAAACAAATACTTCCATCAGTCTTCCTGCAATGGTAGGTACTAAAGGGTATAATATCAAATAAACTAAAATAAATAAAGCCTCTTTAGAAAGGTCTAACTTAAAACATCTTAAACTAGAACCTTGAACCAAAAGAAACAAGCAAAACCAATACAGCCAGCCTATCCCTAAATTAGTCTCATCACCAATATTAGAAACATAATGTGATTGTCTTTCAGTGGCAAAAGAAATAAAAAACAATAACACTAATAGAAACAATACCCCGATTAAAACTAGTCTTGTTTTAGAAACGTTCTTAACTCCATTCACAAATTGTTCACTGTAAAAATAGATAGTAATAAATAAAAAACTATTATGAATTAGCGGTGTAACCCAATAAAGGATATGTCTCTTAATTCTTGGCTTGGGAAGCAAATAAACAGAAAAAACAAGAATCGATAATGCGACACCTTGCCTTATATGGGTAATGAAATTAACTAAAAACCCGGCTGATAAAACAATTGGCAAGAGTCTGTAAAAATGCTTCGTAGATCGAATAACATTTTTCATAACTATGAAATATGACAAACAGCATATTGAAATTATGTATATTTCCGTATCAAATTTCAAGTAATAACAAAGCCCCATTAAAAAAACCCAGAGACTTTCGTTTAACAAAGTTGAAATGAGGTTCGACATATCAATCCTTTGTTCTATAAACAAGGGGAAATTTTCTATCATTGATACATATGAAATCCGATCAATTATATCAACTCCATAACTACCTATTAAAAGCGAAAGACCAACACCAACAGAAAACAGGTATAAAATCCTATTAAAAACCCAATAGTTCATAAAAAATCAATTATTATTCGAAAACTATTATTACTAATTTTTCCCATGTTATTTTCCCATGATAATTTATCTATTTATATATTGATTATGGTTATACCAAATTGAGATTAAAAATATACGATAAATCATTTTAGCAGAAAATTTAGAATATTTTTTTTCTGACTTAGCAACTGACAAAAATCTATTGATTAGTACATCAGCTTGTTTATCATCCCACAATACACATTCAAAAATCTCACTTTTTATCCAATTTAAATTAGTTATAATTATTCCACTAACATCAAAAGTCCAACCCATTTTACCAATTTTATCTGAATCTAATTCTAACTTAGTTTTTAAAACTTCTCTTAGAAATATTTTATTTTTATTCGTCTTTTCTTTATAAATCAAATCTAAAGGAAGCTTTTCAAAGAATTCTTTAATCCGAGAAGATGCAAATGGCATAATTAAATTACTATCATATACGTCAGCAAAGTTTTGAAGTTTGCGAATCATTCTACCGGTAATCACTTTAGTGGCATAGATGTCAGACTTCATCTGAATAATATTCAAATTATTCCTTTTAGAAAGCTCATCTTTCCAATAGCTACGAGTACTACTAAATTCGTTAAATATTTGATTCGCATCCAAATTACTAAGCCCATCAAGCCCAAATAGCTCTAATTTAGTTTTTTGCAAGGGGCTAAAAAGACTCTCAGATCGAAGCGTGTTTCGAAAAAAACCATTCATAAAATTAAATGAGCTAAAATCATAAAGCATCTTCTGTCTTGCCGTAGGAAGCGAATACAAATAGCCATCATTACCATCTCCGAATATCAAATTAGAATGCGCTAAATCACTATTTTGATAATGATAAAGGGGATAGGCCAAAGTCACACTGTCCACAACAGGAAGTGGCATTTTTTCAAAATAATTGTAAATATGTGATTTATGAGACACGGTTAAGTCGTCTATCTCGTTAAGAATAATATGTTTAAAACCAAGTTTTTTAGCAATTCCTTTGCTTATTTCACTTTCATCATTTTTACCTTTGGATTTCTGCGTGATTAGAGAAATTTTATTTTGACTCCCTGCCTCTGCCAAAGCTAACGCAATAGAGTTACTATCTTTTCCTGCACTGTGAAATAAGAAATTATTGTTATTATGACTACCTCCATCAATCTGATGAACCGTTTCTTCAGCTATAAGTTCTAAAAACTCTAAAGATTTTTCTTCAAAATTCACGCTCTCCATTCTATTATCATTAGAATAAGGAAATGAATGACTAAATTCCAATTTTAAATCATGGCTACTAATTGTTAAAGAATCTCCAACCTGAAGGATAAACAAATCTTCATAAACAGTATAAGGTGATGGAACCACTCCGTTTTGTAGTAAAAAAGATATACCTCTAGAAGACACCTTTAACTTACTTTTTACTCGTTTATCATTCAGAATATCAGTAATAGAGGTAGAATAAAGAATTAAATCCTCTAATTGGTATATATAATAAGAATATTTCCCACTTATCGGAGCTGAAATCTTAACAGCAGAATCCGATTTCTTAATTTCTTTAATCATGATCTTTTCTATTTAAGAGTGTATTTAGAGCTTCTAGATGTGAATCACATCTTAAGATATTCATTTTCTTCAGTTTATTTTTCCCTACTAATAATCTATTAATAAAAGGAAACATATTTTGTAATCTATTAATTCCAAAGAAAGAAAATGGAATAAACATTTTCGAAAAATACATGTTTTTCTTGCTACTCAAAAAACTCTCCCATAATTGCATCCATTCATCTTCTCTATTTTCAAGAATATCTCGCAGCTTGTCAATATCTAATAAAAAAGTTTGTTTTTCTTTACCTGAAAGAAGCCTAACCCCTTCCTTATCAACGCTTTGCTCGTATGGAATTAGTTCAAAAGAAGACAATACATTATTATCCAAGTTTAACTGAAAGAAATAACCATAATTCCAATCCTTACTATCTACAATAGTATCAAAAATTAAATTACCCAAAGAGTATACTATTGGTGAATCTTTATAAATTTCATATCCTCCTGGAACATGTGGATGATGACAAATAACTGTATCTACACCTAAATCAATAAAATACTTACAAAGCTCTCTTAATTTTGGACGCGGTAAATTAAAATACTCATTCCCTCCATGAAGCGTAACAATTACATAATCCGAATTCTCTTTAGCTTCTTTAATCGATGCCAAATTACGGCGTTGATTAATTAAAGTTGCTCCAAAACCATCCTCAGAATTAAATTCAGTTTCTGCAATAGCAATTATTGCTACTGTCAGTTCAGGACTAGACCAATAATAAGGTTTATGCCTATCATCACCAAATCCAGCTCCAACATAAGGTATGGATTGTTTTTCACAAGACTCAATGGTATCTTTTAATCCTTCTGCTCCAAAATCTAGACAGTGATTGTTAGCCAAACCAACTACAGAAAACGGCTTTAAACAATCTATAGCTCCAGGAATAGACTTAATACATGGTCCATTCTTTTCAATTTTCTTATTCGATAAAGTTAAGGGGCATTCTAAATTAACAAAACTCAAATCTGCATTATTAATCACTTCTAGAGCGTCATTAAAAATGAATTCCTTTTTTTTCAGAGCTATATCCTCAAACCCCATAATAGGAGCAAAATCACCTCCAAATAAAATTTTAGTTTTCATTCCAAACGTTTATATATTTCTTAGCAATTTCCGTTGCATCGTGATTATTCTCAACAAATCTTCTAGACTCAAAACCCAATAGCTCAATTTTTTTAGGATCATGAATTAACTCTGACAAAGCATTAAATATATCATTTTTATTAATTCCAACAGGAACCATTGGAGATGAATCTAATGCAAATTCTTTTAGGAATTCCTTTTCCCCCCCGCCTAACATAACCTTCCCTAAAGCCATAGCAATTAACCCATTGACACCTGAAGAAACAGAATATGTTTGATCAATTACAATATTTGCTTTTCTCAGAAGTTTTAAATAATCCGTGTACTTAACTTTCTCAACAATTAGTAATTCTACTTTGTCCGGAAATGTGTCTTTTAATTTATTTAATTCCTTTAAGATAAAATCAGTTCCTTTTACTTCTCTTCTACTAATCCCATGAAAAATAATTACCTTATCCTTAACAAGATTTGTCTGATAACTAAATTCGTCGAGTTTCATTGGAATAGGAATAGTTGACTTTAACTTATCTTGACTAACCCTTCTATGACCTTCAGCATATTCATACATAATAGGAATATATCCATCTATTTCACGAAACAACCATTTATTAAAAGCTCTCCCTTTCTTAGTTTGCCCCCATAATTTAACTACTTTATAGTGATTTTTTATAGCACTATAAAATTCTTTATATTTAAAACCTTTTTCAAAAAAGTCGCAAGTAATAGTATCTACACAACCAGCACCAACAACATAAAGTTTATTATTTCGAAGCTTTAAAATTGTAATCAACAATCTATTAAAGCCGTATTTAGACGGAAAAACTTCAGATGACACGAATTGTACAATATCAAAATTTTTGAATTTAATAATTAATAACACTAACTCATAGTAATATAAAAGCGTACCTACCTTTGATTTCCTTCTTTTTAGAGTGATATCCGATTTAATCTTTTTAAAACCATCCCCTGAAGAAAACAGAGTTACATCATGGTTAAGTGCTAGTAAACCTTTTTTTAAATTAAGATGTAAAGAACTAGCTTCTCCTATTAATAATATTCTCATTATTATATATTATTTAATATTCGTTAATTCAATTTTTTTATACATGTACTCACAGTATATCCATACAAGAGAATAGGTAAGTCCTAAATAAGAATACACCCATTTTACGTCAACCCAAATAACAAATGAGAAGGTAATACTTGCAAATACCGCCATGATAATTGATAATTTAATATTGTATATCGAATCATAAAATAAAATTATTATCATGTACTTTAATTTCATTTGAATAAAGAACAGAATACCAATATAAATACAAACTATAAAAGTATCCAGATATAAATATCTAGATAAATTTAACAAAACCAACAAGTCAGCAATGTAATAAATTAACACAGGTAGTGTAACTATCATTACCACTATCATATAATTTTTAATTTTATTTATAAAGCCAATTTCACTTTGAAAAACTTTTAAATCATCCTTTATACTAACTAATTTCTGGATCATTGGATCAAAAACATTAGAGACAATAGTTTTGGAAATAGTTAATATTCTCTTACCTAAAGTAAATGAACTGAGTATCTCGGCTGTAAAAAATATAGAAACTAACAATTGATCAAGCATATTATATACATATGCTATATATGAAGAAACGGTAAAATGCTTTGACAACTTCAAATTATGAATAATAGATTCTTTAATTATGTATCTCTTAAATGAGATCCATTTCCGAAGCTTAAAAATAACAATAGAGGTAATGAATACTGGTAATGAGATAATAACGTAGATGTATTCATCAAATCCCAAATATAAAAAAACGAAAATCGCAATAAATCTACCTAAAATATTAACACAAAAGCCAACAAATGCAGCCGAGAAATATTTGTTAAACGATTTTAAAAGTAACACCACAGAGTCATTTAGTGATACAAAAACAGACGATAAAATCATTAAAAAGAACAGTAAAAAATAATCACCATTAAACTTTTCAATGGAAATATATTTGGCGTAAAAAATCAAAGGGATCATAAGAACCAAAGCAAATACAGCCCGGAGAAATAAACTTTGTGTTATTAATTCAGAAATCCTATTTAACTGCCCATTTTTCTCGTAAAACAAAACATTTCTTATGGCAAATGTTTCTAATCCGGCATTGGAAAAAACCCTTGATATGGCGACTATAATTTCATAAACCCCAACAATTGCATATAAACCAGAAGGAATTCTACCTGCCACGAAAAAAACAGAGAAAAACCCTAATCCTAGACTAAATAACTGTAAAATTATCAGTTTAAAACTCTGGCTCATTAGTAATTATTTAATACATCTATGATTATATCCAACTCTTCTAAAGTATGTACTGCACTTAGAGGTAAACTTATAACTGTATTATGGATAGCCTCAGTAATAGGAAAGGATAAATTAGCATATTCAGCATAAGCTAATTGTTTATGAGGAGGCAAAGGGTAATGTATAAGCGTTTGAACACCATTTTCAATCATATGCTTTTCGAAATTCTCTCTATCAGAAACTTGAATCACGAATAGATGCCAAACATGACCAATATCATTAATTACGGTTGGTAAATGGATTTTGTTATTTTTGATGTTATCTAAATAATAATTCGCGACAAATCTTCTTCCTTTAATATCTTCATCGATATATTTCAACTTAACATTCAAAAATGCTGCTTGAATTTCATCCAATCTAGAGTTCAATCCTTTATAGGTATTTTCATATTTCTTTAAAGAACCATAATTCCTTAATGCTTGTATAGCAACACTTAGTTCTGCGTCATTCGTAGTAACCGCACCTGCATCACCTAAAGCCCCTAAATTCTTTCCAGGATAAAAACTATGACCAGCGGCATCTCCAATAGAACCAGATTTTTTATTATTAAAAAACGCCCCATGGGATTGTGCTCCATCTTCTATCAATTTTAAATTATGTTTTTTACAAACATCTAACATTCTTTGGTCAATAGACATCTGACCATAAAGATGTACAGTCAAAACCCCCTTAGTTTTACTTGTTACTGATTGTTCAATTAGACTTGAATCTAAGTTATAAGTATCAATGTTAGGTTCTACAAATATAGGAATCAACCCATTATCAGAAATTGCAAGAACGGAAGCAATATAAGTGTTTCCTGGGACAATTATTTCATCACCCTCACTCATTATACCTAGTTCAATATATCCTCTAAAAATTAATCTTAACGCATCTAAACCATTTGCAACACCTAGCGTAAATTTAGAACCACAATAAAATCCATAATTCTTTTCAAACTCTTTTAATTCTTCACCCATCAAGTACCATCCAGAATCAATAACTCTTTTAGCAGCCTCCTTTAACTCAATACTATATTGGCTGTTTATTTTCTTTAAGTCTAAAAATTTAATCATTTTTTTTCTCTAATTTTCCACCGCGCCAAATATATTGTTCCCCGGATTTTTTATCTAATAAATTTTTATTCAATAACGCTCCTTCGTCCGAAACATAGCCATGAAACCTGGCTGGATTACCAATCCATAATTCATTTTTACCTATATCTTTCGTTACAACAGAACCAGCACCAACCATCGCATAATCATTAATCACATTTCCCGCAATTATGGTAGCATTTGCACCAATAGAAGCTCCTTTTCGTACAGTCGTCTTTTTAAAAACTTCAGGATATTGTTTGGAACGTGGTGTTATATCATTCGTAAACGTAACATTAGGTCCAATAAAAACATCATCCTTTAAAACAATACCATCCCAAATCTGAACACCACTTTTTATCGTTACATTATCTCCCAAAACAACATCATTCTCTATAAAAACATGAGAATTTATATTACAATTTATTCCAATAATTGCTCTTTCCAAAATTACTACAAACTGCCAAATACAAGTTCCTTTGCCTATATTTTTAGATTGTACCTCAGATAAACTATGACAGAAATATTTCATTTATTATACTCTATAAATTCATCGTAAACTCTCAAGTAATCACTCTCTTCGTAATTATGAGACGCTAGGACCAAACAAATTGAACCAGATGAAAAATTAACCTCGGATGCCCAAATTCCTGGAGGAATATGTAAACCTCTATATGGTTGATTGAGCATAACTGTTTTTTTTACTTTTCCATCATCTAACTGCACTTCAAAGCTGCCAGATACAGCTACTAAAAACTGATGACATTCTTTATGTGCATGCGCTCCTCTACTCTCTCCTCCAGGAATATCATATAAATAAAATATTCTTTTAACCTCAAATGGAATTTCAACGTTATTTTCAATTGCAGTAATATTACCAGCTCTATTACTCACTTTAGAAAGTTCAATAACAGAAGCATCAAAAACAGTTTTATTTTTCATTTTTTTAACACTTTATACTCTTCAACATCTCTTACATAATCATGTTCATCAAACAAAGTACTAGAAACTATCATCACCACCGTATTTGTAGAAAAGTTCTCCATATGTCGCCAAAATTTATTTGGAATATACAAACCATAATAAGATCTATTTAATGAGAATTTTGTCTCTTTCTCCCCATCAAAGACTACAACATCTAAACTTCCTGAAAGAACTATAATTAATTCTTGCTGTTCTTTAAATGCATGTCCTCCCCTAATTTCCCCTCCTGGCACATCATAAATCCAATAAGTTCTCTTAATTTCGAAAGGTATATGATTTTCCGACTCAGCAAAACTCAAATTACCTCTAGGGTCAAGTATTTTCGGTAAATCAATTATTTTTACTTCATCCATTTCTATGAAAATTATAAATTTTATGCAAAGAATTGAAATATCAATTACTTATTGTATTCAACGAACCAATTTACAAAATTAGCAACTCCTTCTTTAATCTCTGTAGTACTTTTATAACCTAACTTTTCAATCTCAGAAACATCCGCCCAAGTTTGAGGTACATCACCATCTTGCATAGGTAAAAATTCTTTTTTTGCTTCTACACCAAAACTTGATTCTATGGCCTTTATAAAATCACCTAATGATTCTGGACTACCATTTCCTATATTTGAAATTCGATATGCAGGTTTGTTTCCTTCTTTCTTTGGTGTATTCTGCAATAAGATCTCTATCCCATTAACGATATCATCAATATAAGTAAAATCTCTACTCATATTACCATTATTAAAAACTTTTATTGTTCTATCATTAGCTATCGCATCTGCAAAAAGATAAATCGCCATATCTGGTCTTCCCCAAGGACCATACACCGTAAAAAATCGCAACCCTGTTGTTGGAATACCATATAAATGGCTGTAGGTATGTGCCATCAATTCATTACTCTTTTTAGTGGCAGCATACAAACTAATAGGATGATCTACATTATCCGATGTTGCAAATGGAACCTTTTTATTTTCACCATATACACTTGAACTACTGGCGTATAATAAATGATTGATCTTATTATGACGACAACATTCTAAAATATTCAAGTACCCTACAATATTGCTATCAATATATGCATTAGGATTCTCTATGCTGTAACGAACCCCTGCTTGGGCGGCTAAATTCACTACCACATCAAATTGATGTGCTGCAAATAAATCCGGCAATGCCTGACGATCTTCTAAATTCATTCTTATGAATTGAAAAGAAGATTTATACTTTTCGCTTTCCGATTTCTTTAGAAAAATCTCAGCATTCTTTTTAACGACACCCAACTCATTCAGTCGAGCATATTTTAAATTCACATCATAATAATCATTGATATTGTCTATTCCCACTACCTCATGACCTTTTCCCAACAAAGCTTTTGCTAAATGGAAACCGATAAATCCTGCCGCTCCTGTTATTAGTACTTTCATTATATTTCTCTTACTTATCTATTTATAATAGGTCATTCCTTGGGTTACATAAAAATCTCAGATTAACATTTTTCTCGATACAATTTTCTGACAAAAATCACTCGAAATGACAAATCTAAAATTAGACCCTCTACTTTTTACCTATTTGATAATATTCAAAACCTTTGTCTTCCAAATTAAATGCATTGTATTGGTTTCTTCCATCAAATATGATTGGAAAATTCAACTGTTCTTTGAGCTCTTCAAAATCTGGCGACCGGAATTCCTTCCATTCTGTTAACAATATCAAGGCATCTGCTTCCTTTAACACATCATATTTAGCGTTTACGTATGAAATCTTTTCTACACCTTTTAAATAACAGTCTTTCGCTTCCTCTATTGCTTTAGGATCATAAGCTTGTACCCTTGCCCCTCGTTTCACCAATTCTTTTACTATATAAATGGCTGGTGCTTCACGCATATCATCGGTCCCAGGTTTAAAAGCCAAGCCCCAAAGACCAAAAGTCTTTCCAGTCAAGTCTTCTCCAAAACGTTTCACTATTTTATCAGCAATCACCAACTTCTGAGCGTCGTTTACTTTCTCTACAGATTGGATTAACTCTGCTTTATGTCCATGTTCTTCGGCAATCTTGTTCAAGGCCTTTACATCTTTTGGAAAACATGAGCCTCCATATCCCGCACCCGGATAAATAAAGTTATATCCTATCCTTGCATCCGAACCAATACCAATACGAACTTGATTGGCATCAGCCCCAACTTTTTCGCAAATATTGGCAATTTCATTCATAAAGGATATTTTCGTAGCCAACATAGCATTTGCCGCATATTTTGTCATCTCTGCAGAACGCACATCCATAGCGATAAAACGATCATGAGACATGCAAAAAGGATGATACAACTGCTTCATCTTTTCAGTTGCATATTCACTTTCTGAACCAATCACAACTCTATCAGGCTTCATAAAATCTGCAATAGCCGCTCCTTCCTTTAAAAATTCAGGATTGGAAACGACATCAAATTCAATGACTTCTTCTCTTACTTGTAACTCCTTTTCAATAGTTGCTTTTACTTTATCGGCAGTTCCAATAGGAACGGTTGACTTATCCACCACTACCAATCTTTTTTGCATTGTCTGACCTATAGACTTTGCTACCGCCAATACATACTGTAAATCAGCTGACCCGTCGTCTCCCATGGGAGTACCAACGGCTATAAATACGATATCCGCATCTTTAATCACAGAACCTAAATCTGTAGTAAAAAACAAATTTTTTTTCTTTATGTTTTTTAACACCATAGTTTCCAACCCTGGTTCAAAAATTGGAATAACTCCATTATTTAATTTCTCTATTTTTTCAGGATCTATATCTACACAAGTTACCCTGTTTCCCATTTCTGAAAAACAAGTTCCAGAAACCAATCCAACATAACCAGATCCGATTACTACAATATTCATATTTAATATTTCTTTTATATTCCTAAATTGATCAGTGAATCGATAATTCAGTGATTTACTATATCTCTATTTATTCTTTAACTGTTCTTTTTCATGTACTTCTTTCCTCAAACCACTACTTGAAAAACGATGTTCTCTTTTGTTGAAATACAAATAAATTCCTTTCTCTTCACAATAGGCACGTCCAGTAAATTCCTTATTGGCATATTCTTCCCCAATAATACGAACATCAATTTTAAAAGATCTTAAAATATCTTCTAAGTCTTGTTCTGTAGCATAAGGCACAATTTCATCCACAAACTTACAGCCTTTCAACTGTATATAACGTTCTACCACTGACTGAACAGGTTTGTTTTTTTCAGGTCTATCCAAGGTAGGATCTGTTTGAATCGCACAAATCAAATAATCACATTGACGTTTGGCATCCTCTAACATCGTGATATGCCCTGCGTGTAAAAGGTCAAAGGCACTAAAGGTAATTCCAACTTTCATAAGCTAAGTATTGGTTTAATTTTGCAAAAATAGGGTATTATTTTAACATATGTTAGTACTTCATTTAAGCAATTCATTAAAAAGGCTTTACATCACATTTTTCATAAACGGAATTCACATTGAACTATTCGAACAAATGGCATAAATAATACTATAAACACACCTATACAACCAATAAAACACATATTTAAACCCCTTGGAAATCTTGCATTAAACATGATAAAGACAAATACGAAAGCTAAAGAAAAAAGGTTAAAACTAGTTTTGTCTCGTATCAAATAAATGCTCCGCATTCATGAATTCCTATAGATATAAAGAGATAAACTAAAATGAAAATATAGAATATTGTGTTTCTGCCATTGTGAGAAGTATACTACCGCGGCAATATGTTCTCTTGGAGTTTAGTTTAAAAAGCCAAAGACAAACGTCACCTTCCTTTCTCTTTACTTTGACTTTGCATCTGGATGAACTAAGAATTCATTTTCCAAGCATTCTTTTCAAAGAGTCTTTCCAATAGGGAATCTCTAGGTCGAAAACTCCTTTAATCTTAGTTTTATTCATCACACTGTAAAAAGGTCTTTTTGCAGGTGTTGGATATTGAGCGGTTTCAATGGGATCTACTTTTACTTTTGCATCCATAATATCAAAAATAGCTTTTGCAAAATCAAACCAAGAACAGACCCCTTCATTAGAATAATGATATAATTCAACAGTATCATTTTTTATTTGGGGAATCATTGTTAAAATTGCATTTGCCAAATCCTCAGCGTTTGTGGGAGTCCCCACCTGATCAAAAATCACACCTAATTCATCTCTTTCTTTTCCGAGTCGTAATATGGTTTTCACAAAATTATTCCCACAACTTGAATACACCCATGACGTTCTAATAATAATTGAGTTTTCTGGATTGATCTCTTGAATCGAAAGTTCACCGTACAACTTAGTTCTTCCATAAACAGATTGTGGATTTGTCACATCTACCTCAGCATATGGTTTATGATTTTCACCATCAAAGACATAATCCGTCGAAATATGAATTAACTTAATTCTATTTTCTTTTGCAATTTCTGCAAAATTTCGAACCGCCAAATGATTGACTGCATCACTCAATTCAACTTCTTCTTCAGCTCTGTCCACTTCTGTATATGCAGCACAATTTACAATAACATTTATAGAATTATTTACAATGAACTCCTTTACCAAACTATGATTCGTAATATCTAAATCATTTGAACCGGTGAAATAAAAATTATAACCAGCGTAAGCAGGGATTAAACCTTTTATTTCAGACCCTAACTGTCCATTTCCACCTGTAATTAATATGTTTGTCATTTGTTCGTTTTTTTTAGGGTTGTTTTCCAGGAAGTCGTTAATTCGGGAAATCGGGAGATCGTGACGCCGGGACAGCAGCTCTTTGCACCTGACATATCAATCCATATTTCTGATGCGCAGCCAACCTTTCACATATTTTATAAACAAGAACCACTAAGTTGATACTCTTTTTTCAAACATAAAGATCTTTATGCGTCATTCTTTTTGTTATTTTTAGTTTACTTTCCGGGAGGCCGAGAATTCGTGAGGACGATTTTCAACATATCTCGACTTCACGGTTTCACTACTTCACTTTTTCCGAGAGGTCGGATTTCACTATTTGACACATCACCTTTTCACGGCATCACGATTTCAAAGTCTCAACTTTAATGATACAACTTCTCATTAAAATCAAAATATTCAGCATTTGCAAATGCCAGCTGCTTTTTATCCTTTTCAGATAATTTCATTTTATCCACTGACAATTCCCAATCAATATCTAAAAATTCATCATTAAAAGCAATACCCCTATCACATTCTGGGCTATAGTAGTTATCCACCTTATAGGCAAAAGTAGCGTCTTCACTTAGAACAACAAAACCATGAGCAAACCCTCTTGGAACTAACAATTGTTTTTTATTCTCTTCAGTTAACAAAACAGTCACATGCTTTCCAAAAGTAGGAGAACCTATTCGTATGTCAACTGTCACATCAAGAACTCTTCCTTTAATAACCCTAACTAATTTAGTCTGAGCATGAGGCATTAATTGATAATGCAAGCCCCTCAAAACTCCATAAGATGATTTAGATTCGTTATCCTGACAAAAATCAATTTTATAACCAATAAACTTTTCCAGTTTATCTTGTCGGAAGGTTTCAACAAAGTAACCTCTTTCATCTCCGAAAACTTGTGGTTCACAAATAACCACCTCTGGAATTTCTGTTCTAGTAAACTTCATTTTCTCTTTTCACTCTATTAATTAAGTATTGACCGTAGCCATTTTTTTTCAATGGCTCTGCCAACTTCAACACTTCTTCTTTATTAATATAACCCATTTCATAGGCAATCTCCTCCAAACAAGCTACTTTCAATCCTTGTCTATTTTCAATAGCTTGGATATAATTAGAGGCTTCTAATAATGATTCGTGCGTCCCTGTATCTAACCAAGCAAAACCACGCCCCATCACTTCCACTTTTAAATTTCCTTGCTCTAAGTACGTTTGATTCACACTAGTAATCTCCAACTCCCCCCTATCACTTGGCACTACTTTTTTAGCGACATCAATTACTGAATTTGGATAAAAATACAAGCCAACAACAGCATAATTACTTTTAGGTTCCTTTGGCTTTTCAATGATACTCAAAGCCTTCCCTGCTTTATCAAAATCTACCACTCCATAACGCTCCGGGTCCTGAACATAATAACCAAAAACCGTTGCTTTACCATCTTCTTCTACATTTTTCAAAGAAGAAGCCAACAATTTTGTAAAACCATGACCATAAAAAATATTATCCCCTAACACCAAACACACATCATCACTCCCTATAAACTCCTCTCCTAATAGAAAAGCTTGTGCCAAACCATCCGGAGAAGGTTGTACTTTATATGAAAACTGCATCCCGATATCTTCTCCAGTTCCTAATAATTTTTTGAAATTCGGAAGATCATCTGGGGTGGAAATGATTAATACTTCTTTGATACCTGCCAACATCAATACAGATAACGGATAATAAATCATCGGCTTGTCATTAATGGGTAACAATTGTTTTGATGTTGCCTTTGTTAATGGATACAAACGTGTTCCTGACCCACCGGCTAAAATAATTCCTTTCATAATACTGTATTAATATTAACTTTTAATAAAATTATAACATGATTGTTTTATTTGTACTGTTTGCTATAATATTCTTCATATGCTCCACTCACAATTCGTTCCATCCAAACGGAATTTGACAAATACCAATCTATAGTCTTAGATAATCCTTGTTCAAAAGTAACTGAAGGCTTCCATCCTAACTCTTTGTTGATTTTTGATGCATCAATTGCATAACGTAAATCATGCCCAGGTCTATCTTTTACATACGTAATTAACTCCTCGCTAGCTCCCTTTTCTCTTCCTAATTTCTCATCCATCTGAGCACACAACAACTTAATCAAATCGATATTTTGCCATTCGTTAAAACCTCCAATATTATAAGTTTCCTCGTTTACTCCCTTATGAAACACCAAATCAATTGCGATGGCATGATCAACTACGTACAACCAATCTCTGGTATATTTTCCATCTCCATATACTGGTAAAGCCTTATTATTAATTATATTATTAATAAATAAAGGGATCAGCTTTTCAGGAAACTGGTTCGCACCATAGTTATTCGAACAATTGGAAATCACATAGGGCATTCCATAAGTTTCTCCGTAGGCTCTCACAAAATGATCCGAACTTGCTTTTGAAGCCGAATAAGGAGAATTTGGATCATAAGAAGTAGTTTCTGTAAACAACCCAGTCTCTCCAAGAGTTCCATATACCTCATCCGTACTAACATGATAAAATAATTTATCTTGCCAGTTATCTTGCCATAAACTCTTAAAAGCATTTAACAAAATCATAGTTCCTAAAATATTGGTCTTTGCAAAAGCCAGGGGGTCTGTAATAGACCTATCTACATGTGATTCCGCAGCCAAATGAATGACACCATCAAACTGATATTTTGCAAACAATTCATTTATATAGGTTTCATCGGTAATATCTCCCTTTAAGAAGGTATAATTGTCTACACCTTCAATATCCGTAAGATTCTCAAGATTACCGGCATAAGTTAGCGCATCTAAATTATAAATATCATATCCTGGATAGGTTTTCACAAATAAACGCACAACATGTGACCCAATAAATCCAGCTCCACCAGTTATCAATATTTTCTTTGACATTTTATTTTATTTTATTTTATTTTATTTTATTTAACTTATAAAGAGGCATCTGCAAGGTCCTCGGATAATATATTTTTCACATCGTATATCACTGAATTCTCCTTTTTTAAAGAGATAAATTCAATTTCTTTAAATTCAGCATGCGCAACCGTTAATACAACTGCATCAAATTTTGCTTTTGGAATTTCATTAACAGAAACAACTCCGTATTCATGCTCTACCTCTTCTGGGTTTGCCCATGGGTCGTACACGGTAATATTAGTATTGTATTCCTTTAATGCAGAAATCACATCTACCACTTTGGTGTTTCTAACATCTGGACAATTTTCTTTAAAGGTTATTCCAAGAATTAGAATCTCAGCCTGATTTACTTTTATTTCATTCTGAATCATAAGCTTAACAATTTCTGAAGCTACATAATCCCCCATTCCATCATTCATCCTTCTCCCTGCCAAAATGATTTCAGGATTATATCCGTACTCTTGGGCTTTTTGAGCCAAATAATAAGGATCAACTCCAATACAATGTCCCCCTACTAGTCCTGGTTTAAAGGGTAAAAAGTTCCATTTCGTCCCTGCGGCTTCCAGAACATCATGTGTATTTATATTCATTTTATTGAATATCTTAGCCAGTTCATTGACAAATGCAATATTGATATCTCTTTGTGAGTTTTCAATAACTTTTGCGGCCTCGGCTACTTTTATACTAGAAGCTAAAAATGTTCCAGCAGTAATGACTGAATTATACAACGCATCAATCTGCAAACCTATTTCAGTTGTTGAACCTGATGTCACCTTTAAAATCTTCTCAACCGTATGTTCTTTATCTCCTGGATTTATTCGCTCTGGTGAATATCCAACGTAAAAATCTTCATTAAATTTTAATCCAGAAACTTTTTCTAAAACTGGCACACATTCTTCTTCCGTTGCACCCGGATATACTGTCGATTCATAAACAACCACATCGCCTTTTTTCAACACAGAACCAACTGTTTCACTCGCTTTTATCAACGGAGTTAATACAGGTCTATTATTTTTATCAACGGGAGTCGGAACCGTAATAATATAATTGTTGCTATTTTCCAATTCCTTCAAATCAGAAGTACAAAACAATCCGTTCTCTGAATTGTTTTCATGCTTTATAACTTTTTGAAGAATGACGTCATCTACCTCTAAGGTAGCATCTATACCAGAGTTTAATTCACTGATTCTTTCTTTATTAATATCAAATCCGACAACTGGATATTTTGTAGCAAATAACCTTGCTAATGGCAATCCTACATATCCTAATCCAATAATGGCAATCTTTTCTCTTTCTATCATCAAATATTTTATTTTTTAAACGGATGCTTGGAAATAGGTAAGTCAACGAATTTATGATACTTACCTTCCTCTTTCTTACTCAATTCAGCATTTCTAATAACATGAACTATATCAATAGATTGCCTTGCATCTTCTAAACCAAATCCTTTTCCATTTAATATCTCTTGATAACTTTTAGTGTGTAACTCTGTAAAACCACCACTAAATTCAATTTCTTCTCCTTCAACGGTTATTGACCTATAAGTTCTTTGTCCTTTCTCTTTTATTCCCTCAGGTAAAGCTTCATGATCAATTGATAAAAACCATTTCACTCGTGCCTGCTCAAACTCTAAATAACCTGATGCTCTGTCATGCGTATGCAAATGAACTAAATTCTCTTTAACATCTCCAAAAACCCATGATAACATATCATAGAAATGAACACCTATATTTGAGGCTATCCCACCCGATTTCGAGACATCACCTTTCCAGGAAGTAAAATACCAATGACCTCTTGAGGTTAAATAAGTTAAATCTACATCATACACTTTGTCTTTCGGTCCATTTTTGATTTTATTGCGCAATGCGATGATGCTCTCATGCAAGCGCAATTGTAAAATGGTATAAACCCTATTTCCCGTCTCTTTTTCAATATTGATCAAAGCATCTAAGTTCCATGGATTCAAAACCAAAGGCTTTTCACATATAGCATCCGCTCCGCTTCTTAAAGCCATTCGAATATGAGCATCATGAAGGTAGTTTGGTGTACAAATACTCACGTAATCAAGCATGATTCCTTTTTCACTTTTTAATTTTTCTACATGCCGATCAAAACGTTCAAACTCGACAAAAAAATCCGCATCTGGAAAATAACTATCCATCACCCCCACACTATCAAATTTATCTAGTGCTGCCAACAAATTACCTCGCGTATCTTTTATTGCCTTTAAATGCCTTGGTGCGATATAACCTGCCGCTCCTATCAATGCGTAATTTTTCATCTACAAAGTTTTCATTTGGTCCCAGTACCACGTTACTGCTTCCTTTAAGCCCTCTCCCAAAGAATATTTTGGATTGTATCCCAAGTATCTCTTAGCTTTATCTATACTTGCCAAAGAGTGAGGAATATCTCCTGCACGATTCGGACCATATTCTATCGGCACCTCACTAATACTTGCATCAAATTTACTTAAATTATCTTTTAAAGCGCCTACCAAATCATTTAATGTAGCCCTTTCTCCGAAAGCTGTATTATATACCTGATTTACAGCATCCGGGTTTTCCGTTACCAACGCCAATAAATTCATCTGAATTACATTATCTATGTATGTAAAATCTCTTGAATAATTTCCATCTCCATTGATCACCGGTGATTCATGGTTTATGAATTTCCCAACAAACTTTGGAATCACGGCTGCGTATGCACCATCAGCGTCTTGACGCCTACCAAATACATTAAAATACCTCAATCCTATTGTTTCAAAACCATAGTTTTTGTAAAATGTATCTGCATATAACTCATTTACATACTTCGTAATAGCATAGGGAGATAAAGGTTTACCAATTACTTCTTCTACCTTTGGCAATGATTTGGAGTCACCATAAGTAGAGGAACTTGCTGCATAAACAAATCTTTTAACTCCTGCTTCTTTTGATGCCAACAACATGTTTAAAAATCCAGAAATATTAACGTCATTTGTAGTAATTGGATCTGAAATAGATCTCGGAACAGACCCTAAAGCCGCTTCATGCAAAACATAATCAACACCATTTACAGCTCTTTGACAATCTTCTAAATTTCTTATATCACCAACAATTAATTTAAACTGAACATTTGACTCAAAGCCTGAAATATTTTCCTTTTTTCCAGTGGAAAAATTATCTAAACAAACAACTTTGTTGCCTTTTTGCAACAGCACTTCAATAAGATTCGACCCTATAAAACCAGCTCCTCCAGTAACCAGTATTGTTTTATTTGTTAATTTAATCTCTCTAAAATCACTCATAATTTTATTTCGTTTTTTTAAACTTATTTCCTAGGCTTTGGTTTCATACCTACAAAATCCTTAAGATAATAGGGTTCAAAATAAGCAACATCCTCAAATTCTTGAATTTCAAATTTGGCATGTGACAAAGTAGCCATTTGATTCGCTGATGGAAATTTGCCATCAATAAAAACTGCGTTATCATGACTAATAATATCCTTGCATTTTTCGGCTCCATCTCCCACAAAATAAACTTTCCCTGCTGATAAAAAATCAGCAAACGAATTTGATTCAATTATTTGGGCTTCTGTCTTACGTACTTTATTCAAATCATTATCATAAATAGCACTAAATACTTCTAATCTTCTTGCATCCAACATAGCAACAATTACACCTTCTGATATAGGATTTGAATTCGCTAAAATATCTAATGTTTCAATAGAAATCAAAGGAATGTCTTTCGCAAAACAAATTCCTTTTGCTGCCGATACACCAATACGCAAACCTGTATAGGACCCCGGCCCTTTCCCCACAGCAACTGCAGCTAAATCTGAAAATGTAATACCTGCTTTTTTCAGAACATTTTCAATAAACACATGTAACTTTTCTCCGTGTGAATACCCTACAGAATTTAACTCTTCTAAGGCAACAACCTTTCCATCTTGACTGAGACTTACAGAACAATTTTTTGTAGCTGTATCAAAATTCAATATATAAGACATTCTATTCCAATTCAATTATCGAAATGCAAATATACCAATTTGATTCTTCCCACTATTCAGAATATTTCCGTTATTTTACCCCATGAATAGAAATAACATCATTGAAAACACAATTAATTTTGTAAAACAAGAACTTAAAAATGCAGAGGGTGGACATGATTGGTTTCATATTGAACGTGTTTATAAAAACACTCTATTAATCGCACAAACCGAAAAAGTAGACTTAACAATTATTCAATTATCTGCACTACTACATGACATCGCTGATTCAAAATTCTATAACGGTGACGAAACAATAGGTCCAAAAACTGCAAGAAACTTTTTAACATCTCAAAACCTAGATAAAAAAAACATAGAGCACATTATAAAAATCATTGAAAACATTTCCTTTAAAGGAGGTAACTTTACATCTAACTTCCACTCAAAAGAACTTGCAGTAGTTCAAGATGCTGACAGACTAGACGCTATTGGAGCTATAGGAATTGCCAGGTGCTTTAACTATGGTGGCTTTAAACAAAGAGCTATTTACAATCCAGAAATTAAACCAAACCTAAACATGACAAAAGAAGAGTATAAAAACTCTACTGCTCCAAGTATCAATCATTTTTACGAGAAACTTTTACTATTAAAAAATAAAATGAATACAGCTACTGGGAAAAAAATTGCAGAGGAGAGACATTTATTTATGCTACACTACTTGAAGCAATTTTATGGTGAGTGGGAGGGACTGAAGTAAAGTTCGCCTGTGACCAATCACTTTGATGGAGACTCCGCATGTAGAATCTAAATCCAAAAATCTTAACAATATATTGGACATCAATTTCGATAAAAAGTATCAACCTTCAAAATTTGGTTTTCGTTTATTCAAAAAAGCAGTAGTCCCTTCAATAAAATCCTCTGTTCCAAAACAACTTCCAAACAGTGCTACTTCGGATTCAAAACCATCGATATTATTTTCAAAACCTGCATTTACAGCTTGAATTGCAACTTTGGCAGAATTACTAGAATTTTGAATAATTTTTTTAGCTATCAAAACACAAGCCGAAATCAACTCTTCTTGCTGTACAACTGAATTCACCAAACCGTAAGAATTTGCAACCTCAGCAGAAATCATATTCCCCGTTAAAATCATTTCCATAGCTCTGCCTTTCCCCACTAACTGCGGCAAACGTTGTGTTCCTCCATAGCCAGGAATCAAACCTAAAGAAACTTCCGGCAATCCCATCTTTGCATTTTCTGAAGCCAATCTAAAATGACAAGCCATTGCCAACTCCAACCCACCACCTAAGGCAAAACCATTGACAGCAGCAATCACAGGTTTAGAAAAGTTAGCAATCAAATTAAACAGAGAATCCTGCCCTTTTTTTGCCAGTAATGTACCTTCTTTCTTTGTGAAATTAGAAAATTCTGAAATATCTGCTCCAGCAACAAAAGCTTTATCACCAGAACCTGTAAGCAAAATAACTCGCACCTCAGCATCACTTTCCAAAACAACAAAAGCATCATTTAATTCTGATATAGTGGCTTTATTTAGTGCGTTTAATTTTTTAGGTCGTTCTATCGTCACTATTGCAATAAAGGAATCTAATTTTTGAATGGATACATTTTCAAAGCTCATAATAGTACATTTATAAATACAACTTCCATAAATATACTAGAACTTATGAGCAGAAAAAAACTATTTCAAAGGAATTCTAATAGAAAAAGTAGTACCCACACCTAACACAGAGTCAAAATCAATCTCACCATTATAGGTTTCGATGATTTTTTTAGACATTGCTAACCCTAATCCCATACCACTATTCTTAGTGGTAAATCTTGGCTCAAAAATCAAGTTTTTAAGTTCCTCTTCAATTCCTTCTCCGTTGTCTTGAACCTTCAATTCAAACTGAGAAGAATTCTTAGAAACCCTCACATTTATGATAGGTTTTTCTACATCGACAACCGCCTGAATGGCATTTTTCAATAGATTCGTTACAACGCGAATCAATTGTGTTTTATCCATATGCAAATGAATTTCAGAGGTATCACTTTCAAAAGAAATATTTTCATTTTCAAAAATATCCAACGCAACTTTTATCACAGAAACAACTTCAATATCTTCCTTTTTTTGTTTTGGCATCTTCGCAAAATCCGAAAAAGCAGAAGCAATGGAGCTCATCACATCAATTTGCTGAATCATCCCTTCACTAAATTCCTTCAATTTTGTTTTGATCTCTGGATCATTCGGATCAAAACGACGCTCAAAACTTTGAACTGTCAACCTCATCGGAGTCAATGGATTTTTTATCTCATGCGCAACTTGTTTTGCCATTTCTCTCCATGCTTGCTCTCTTTCAGAACTAGCTAATTTTTTCGCAGCATCCTCCAACTGATCAATCATATTATTATATGCTGATACTAGTTTATAGATTTCTCTAGAAGTTGCGCCTAATTCAATTTTTTCACTTCCTCCTTGTAAACCCGTCTTTCCAATGGTTTCAATTTTTTCAATAATAGTTTTTAAAGAACGTGTAATATAACTAGATAGAAAATATGCAAAACTAATTGCAATGATAAACATGAAAAAATAGACATAAGCCAATCGCTGTAAAAACTCATTTAAATTTCTATCCTGCACGGAATTATCCTGAACATAGTGTAATTTCAAAAAACCAATAAGTACATTCGCCTTGTTATATAAATAACTATAGGAAGATTGTAAAATTTTACCATTTTCAATTTCAACCCCCTCTACAAACCTTTCTTCCATATTAAGTTTGCCTAACTCATATGGTTTTAAAAAATCTGAACGATCATAAACACTATCTTTTGCTGCAATAGCTTTAGAACTCAACAACAGTTTTCCTTGCAAATCGTAAAAGTTGATATTTACTTTATGAACTTTTACAATTTCAAGAATCGGCTCCTTAAAATAATCAAAAAGTTCACTTGTCTCAAGGGGATGTCTGGTATTATCTAACTCATATTTTATACTTAAACGTGTTGCATTTTCCTTTCTAGCAAAACGACGTTTATTATAGTTGATAGTTTGTTCGTTGTATTGATAAATTGTCATAAAAGCTATCAAAACATAGGTCAATAAAATCAATAAGATCATCGACAAAAATATTCTAATACGTAAAGACAATTTTTTGAAATTCATAAACGAAATTAATCCTTCAACTTAATTTTATAATAAACAATAACCAATGCTAAAGAGGCTGTGATGGTATTAGCAATAGTCATGGAAAGGCTTTTTATAAAAATACCATAAACCAACCACAACAACACACCTACAAAAAACATCAAAAACATAGCCAAAGAGATACTCTCGGCTGATTTAGTTTTCCAAATCTTATATACCTGAGGAACAAAAGAGGCCGTCGTTAAACTGGCAGCTACCAAACCGATAATTTCGATCTCAACTGGAATTACCTCCATTTTATTCTTCAGGTGTATCTGGCAAACGAACGGTTTCTAAATAAATAGTATCATCCTTTGCGCGATCATTATCTCTATCTTGCAATCCTGTAATAGCAAATCCGTCTTCAATTTTTTCTAAACCAAAAGAAACAGTTACATCTTTTTTTCCTGGTCCTTGTTCAAAATCATAAAACAAAGAATCTTTTGTAACTCTCCACTTTCCCGTTGTCGATTGCCCAGTCTGTCTTTTATTTTTTTCAGTCCAACTTTTAAAAGTTCCATCCACTTTATAGGTAGAAAAAGATTTCCCTTGACGCTGTGCTCTGGGATCATGTGGATTTGCAAAATCTATATCATACTCTACCAAAGTATCTCTTCCTTTAAAAGTAGGAAATTCCAATTTCACAAAAACCGTTTCCCAATTTCCTATAATATATTTCTGCATTTTTTCATCTTCTGTCGCGCACGAAGTAACAACAAAAGTCAACACAAACAATAATCTCATCCATTTCATAACTAAAATTTTTTAAGTTAGATTAACCTACAATATTTACAATTTTACCAGGAACAATAATCACTTTTTTAGGAGTTCTTCCTTGTAACTGAGCCTGTGTTTTTTCGTGAGCCATCACTACTTTTTCTATTTCATCTTTAGATAGATCCAATGACAACTCCAAAGTAAAACGCATTTTTCCATTAAAAGAAACAGGATACACTTTAGTACTTTCTACCAAATGTGCTGCCTCAAAAACAGGAAACTCAACTGTAGCAATCGTGGTATCATGACCTAATTTGCTCCATAATTCTTCTGCTATATGAGGTGCATAAGGAGAAACCAAAACTAATAAAGGTTCTAAAATTTCACGTTTATTACATTTCAATGAAGACAATTCATTTACTGCAATCATAAAAGTACTTACCGAAGTATTGAAAGAGAAGTTCTCAATATCTTCTTGTACTTTTTTTATTGTTTTATGCAATGTCTTTAATTCATCCTTAGTTGCTTTTCCTTCTGTAACGGTAAACACCTCTCCTTTGTGATACAACTTCCATAATTTTTTCAAGAAAGAATGCACTCCAGAAATACCAGATGTTTTCCATGGTTTCGCTTGCTCTAAAGGCCCTAAAAACATCTCAAACAAACGCAAACTATCTGCACCATATTCTTCACAAATATTATCAGGATTTACAACATTGTATTTAGATTTAGACATTTTTTCTACTTCTCTTCCAACAAGATATTTCCCATCTTCCAAAATAAACTCAGCATCCTTAAAATCACTATTTAAAGCATGATTTTTAAATCCTTCTACATCTAATTCATCTGAACTATTCACTAAAGATACATCGGCATGAATTGCCTGTACTTTTTGATCTCCAATCAAACCTTTTGAGACAAACTTGTTAGTCCCTTCTAGCCTGTACACAAAAGCACTTGTACCAAGTATCATTCCTTGGTTGATTAATTTTTTGGCAAACTCATCAACAGGAAGATGCCCTTTATCAAATAAGAATTTTTGCCAAAAACGAGCATAAAGTAAATGTCCTGTAGCATGCTCAGAACCTCCAATATACAGATCGATATCTTTCCAATATTCTACAGCCTCTTTACTTACAAACTCACCATCATTTGAAGGATCCATGTACCTGTTAAAATACCAAGAACTACCGGCCCATCCAGGCATCGTATTTAACTCTAGCGGAAAAACGGTTTTATTGTTGATGTTATCTACACTCACCACTTCAGCGGTTTCAATATCCCAAGCCCAAACCTCAGCATTTCCCAAAGGCGGTTTCCCATCTTCTGTAGGCAAATACTTTTCTACTTCTGGCAATACTATAGGTAAATGCTCTGCTTCAATCATCACTGGCATACCATCTTTATAGTACACAGGAAAAGGTTCTCCCCAATAACGTTGTCTACTAAATACAGCATCACGCAAACGATAATTTATTTTCCCTTTTCCAAAGCCTTGTTTTTCCATTTCGTAAATAGCCAACTTTGTTGCTTTTTTGACAGTCAAGCCAGATAGCAATTCTGAATTGGCAATTTTCGCAGTTTTATCTTCACAAGCAGCTTCTGAAACATCAACACCTTCAAAAATATTTTTGATTTCGATTCCAAAGTGATTTGCAAAATCCCAGTCACGTTGATCTCCACATGGAACCGCCATTACAGCTCCTGTACCATAACTTGCTAGTACATAATCTCCGATCCATATTTGAATTTTCTCTCCTGTAAAAGGATGAATCGCATAGGCTCCTGTAAAGGCTCCAGAAATCGTTTTTACATCTGCCATTCTATCTCTTTCAGAACGCTTTGATGTCGCTTCAATATATGCCTCAACGTCCTTTTTTTGAGCTTCAGTTACAATCTGAGACACCAATTCATGTTCAGGGGCCAAAGTCATAAATGTTACACCAAAAATAGTATCAGGACGAGTGGTAAACACTTCTATTTTCTCCTTTGAACTTTCTACATCAAAAAACACACTTGCACCTTGCGATCTTCCAATCCAATTGGTTTGAGAGTCTTTTAACGGCTGTGGCCAATCAATATTTACTAATCCATCTAATAATCGTTGTGCATATGCAGAAATTCGCATACTCCACTGCTTCATTTTTTTACGAACTACCGGATGTCCACCACGTTCTGAAACCCCATTGACGATTTCATCATTTGCCAAAACAGTTCCCAATATTGGACACCAGTTCACCTCTGTTTCTGATAGATAAGTCAACCTATATTTTAACAATATCGACTCTTGTTCTGCTTTTGAAAATGTCTTCCATTCTTCAGCTGTAAACACTGAAATATCCTCATCAACGGAAGCTGAAATATTTGCATTTCCTTCTTTTTCAAAAACTGTGATAAGATCAGTAATATCCTCCGCTTTATCAGAAGCTATATTATACCAAGAATTAAACAGTTGGATAAAAATCCATTGTGTCCATTTATAATACTCAGGACTAGAGGTACGTACTTCACGAGACCAATCAAATGAAAAACCAATTTTATCTAATTGTTTTCTGTAGGTTGCAATATTAGTTTCGGTAGTAATTGCAGGATGCTGTCCTGTTTGAATTGCATACTGTTCCGCTGGTAAACCAAAAGAATCATATCCTTGAGGATGCAGTACATTAAATCCTTGGTGACGTTTGTAACGAGCATAAATATCTGAAGCTATATACCCTAAGGGGTGACCAACATGCAACCCAGCTCCTGAAGGATAAGGAAACATATCCAAAACATAATATTTTGGTTTATCCGTTGTTTCGCTAGCTTTGAAAGTTTGATTTTCAGCCCAATATTTTTGCCATTTGGCCTCTATCTCGTTAAAATTGTAATCCATTATGTCTGAAAGGGGGCAAGCCCCTTATTATTTTGAGTTAAGTTGCAAAAGTACAGTTCTTAACTGAAAGTTAAAAATCCTAAACTTGAAACTTTAACCCATAAAAAAAGCGACTTAATAAAGTCGCTTTTTTTTACAGAATATCTTTTTATTAATCTTCTAAAGTTATCGGCAACTTTACTAAAGTAGTTCCCCAACCTAAACATAAAGTCATGTCTTTTTCAAAAGCGATAGAAAAGTTTTCTAATTTAGAGGTATTCTGAGAAACCTTCCCAGTAACTCTCACAACATCATTACTTTGTTTATAACTATATGCACCCCATACATTATGGTCTTTACTTAAAATAAAAGTCCACTCCTGATCTCCTGGAATTGTAAATAAAGTATAAATCCCTTCTTCTACCTCTTTACCCCCAAAAATAACATCTTCGTAAAATCTAATTTCTACAGCTTCATTGGCTCCTGTTCTCCAAACTTTTCCATTCGGAGCTAAAGATGCTACGGATCTGCCTTTTAAAAACGGACGTGAATATATAACTTTCACGATTTTATTAGATTCCCTGTGACTACTAGGAAATGTTGCTACATCCAACGGACTCTTATCCATTGAACTAAATTTTTGCGCTTCTAAATCACTGGTAAATACCATAGAAATAACTAATAGCACCAAGGTAAAAATTGATTTTCTCATAAGAATAATTAAAGTTTTGTGTAAAGTCCTACAAAACTACGATTCCTTACAAACCAAAAAAAATAATCTTTTGTTAATTCTATTGATTAGCCTGTTGTATATAGGATGATAAGTTTTTCTGACTTTCTCTACTCCCTGTTTCGTAAAAAGTCAACGCCCCATGGTTGCTCATAAAACAGTTTTCTATTCCAATTTTCTCAATAATCCCAGCCTTTGTCATTGCATCTCTTACAGGCCCTTTAACGTTGGTAAAGTGAATCTCTATGCCTTGTGTTGCATAAAAATCAATTCGATCATTCCACATGGCTGCTCCTGTACTATCCAAACCGTTAATACATTCACAATCTAAAATAATCAGCTTCAAAGCTTCTCCTTTTTCAGTTGCCAAATCATCCAAACGTTCTCTAAAATAATTGGTATTTGCAAAATATAAATGAGAATCAAAACGAAGAATCAAAACTTCTTGATTTACCTCCATATCATCAAATCTATTTATATTTCTAAAAAAACTAGTATTCGGAATCCTACCCAAAACTGCAACATGGGGTTTAGATGTTCTAAAAATCACCATCACTAAAGATAAACTCACACCGACTCCGATCCCTTCCTTTATACCAAAAAACAAAGTTCCTATAAAGGTTACCAATAGCATCCAAAAATCAATTTTATTGACATTCCACAACCTCATTGCCTCTTTATAATCTATCAACTTTAAAACAGAAACGATTATTATGGCTGCCAATACTGCTTTTGGTAAATAATAAAACATGGGGGTTAAAAACAAAAGAACCGAAGCTACAATTCCTACAGAGAAGAAAGCTGCAAAACCAGTTTTTGCACCTGCATCTTGATTTACAGCAGATCTTGAAAAACTCGCTGTAGAAGGATAAGATTTAAAAAATGACCCTAGAACATTTCCGAGCCCAATCGCAATTAATTCTTGATTGGGTTTTACCTGAATGATATCCTTATTTGTTTCCAAGGACTTCCCTATGGAAACTGTTTCTAAAAAACCAATCATTGCAATGGTAATCGCTATAGGAAGCATTTCCATAATATTTTTATAACTAATATCGGGAACATCAAACGAAGGCAATCCTGAAGGAATTTCTTTGATAATTGCAACTTCCTGAAAAGTATTATTAAAAAATTTCAGAATTAAAATCCCAACAATCACAACCACTAAAGGACTTGGTATGTTTTTATTAATTTTTTTAAGAATAAAAATTATAGCAATTGCTCCAGCTCCAATAGCAAAAGTCTGCATATTAGTATCCAATACATTTTGATAAAAATGAATCAAAATTTCATGAATTCTATTACTTCTAGGTATCGGTATTCCTAGTAAATTCTTGAATTGATTTACCCCAATAATAATCGCGGCGGCAGATGTAAACCCACTAATTACGGGTCTTGATAAAAAGTTGACAATAAACCCCAACTTCAACACCCCCAAGAGTACCTGTATGACCCCCACGGTAAATGCAAGCAAAATAGCAATGGCTACAATATTTTCGGTACCAACAACTGCTAAAGAAGCAATTCCAGCCGCCACCAATAAGGAATCCATTGCCACAGGCCCAACAGCCACTCTTGGTGAGGTTCCCAATACTGCATAAACCAATTGAGGTATCAAAGCTGTGTACAAACCATAGATCGGAGGCAATCCAGCAATCAATGCATAAGCAATTCCTTGTGGAATCAGCACCACTCCAACTGTTATCCCAGCAATAGCATCCTTCTTTAACAGACTACTATTGTACTTTGATATCCATTGTAATATTGGCAGGTACTTTTTCATTTATGCTCTAGTTTCAATCTTTAAAACAATTCTCCTTGGGTTCTTCCTTTTGTTCTTCCCAAATGCTTATACGCAAGCTCTGTAACTTCTCTACCTCTTGGAGTTCTCATTATAAAACCCTGCTGAATCAAGAAAGGTTCATACACCTCTTCAATGGTTTCGGCATTCTCTCCAACTGCAGTTGCTAGTGTCGTTAAACCAACAGGGCCTCCTTTAAATTTATCAATAACAGTTGTCAAAATTTTATTATCCATTTCATCCAACCCATGCGCATCCACATTCAATGCTTCCAATCCAAATTTTGCTATTTCAATGGTAATAGATCCATTCCCTTTTATTTCTGCAAAATCTCTCACACGTCTCAATAATGAATTGGCTATACGAGGTGTTCCCCTGCTTCTGCCTGCAATTTCAATAGCTGCTTCCATACTAATCGGAGTATTTAAAATCGCGGAACTTCGCTGTACAATTGTTGTTAACAAGTCTGTTTTATAATATTGTAACCTACTGCTAATACCAAATCTAGCTCGCATTGGAGCTGTTAACATACCAGACCTTGTAGTGGCTCCAATTAGTGTAAAGGGTTCTAAATTCAATTGTACCGTTCTCGCATTCGGTCCCGATTCAATCATGATATCAATCTTATAATCCTCCATTGCAGAATATAAATATTCCTCAACGACAGGACTCAATCTATGAATTTCATCTATAAATAAAACATCACGCTCATCTAAACCTGTGAGTAAACCTGCTAAATCACCCGGCTTATCTAATACGGGTCCAGAAGTTACTTTGATTCCAACATTCAACTCATTTGCTAAAATATTGGCAAGGGTTGTTTTTCCCAAACCTGGAGGACCATGAAATAAGGTATGATCTAAAGCCTCTCCTCTTCTATTTGCTGCCTCAACAAATATTTTTAGATTTTCAAGTGCTTGTTCCTGTCCTGTAAAATCATCAAAACTTAAAGGTCTTAGTTTTTTCTCTACATCCATTTCCTCATGCGAGAAATTAGAGTTTTCTGGATTTAAATTTTCATTCATTCATTCGATGCTTAGATAGCACGAAGATACTAAAAATTATAGCTCATTAAAGACTCTTACCATTCGTTGAATTGCTTTTTATATTTTGAAAACAGAAGAATCATTAATTTTATTTAATTCCATTTATACTTTAATAAAAACTCCAAGGAACCATGCGTATTTACCTTCGCTATTTCAGAAACATTCATGTCATATGCAAATCCGAAATTAAAATTACTTTTAGAAGAAAACATCGTAAAAAGAGAAACGGCTTCTTTCCAACGATAATTCAAACCTGCTTTTATTTTTTGCTTATAATCTAAAGTTGCCGAAAAATCATAAGTAGTGGTTGCCCCAGCAACAAAACGACTCATAATTGCAGGGGTTACTGTTATCTCGTCTTCTATTGGTATAATATAACCCGCTCCAAGATATAGATGTAAATAATTCACAACTATTTCAGGCGATCCAGGTTCTAAAGAATAACGCTCTACCTTAGAGGCACTAGGACTAGAAAGGCTTACATAATATTTTGGATGTGACAAATATATTCCAGCTCCCACTGTGGGTGTTACATAACTTTCATTCTGACTAAACTTTTTATCCCTATCCGGTGCTCCAGCTTTTGTTAAGTTCAAGTCCACAAAACTCAAACTTGCCTTCAATCCGAAATGTACATAATACTCATCTGAAAACTGCACTTCATAAGCCAAATCAAAGGCAGCATCTGTTTTATTCAAAATAAAAATCTCATCGTTTACAACCGACAAACCAAAGCCTAATCTATCATGAATAGGAGCTACATAAGACAAAACAGAAGTATTGGGTGCATAAGGAACTCCCGTCCATTGACTTCTATAAGACAAACTTGCTTCTGAATGCTTTTTAACCGAAACATAGGCTGGATTTATAATGTTCAAATTGAAATTATACATGGTGAAATTTGGTTCCTGTTGCGCCGTGACTTTTAAGGATGCTGCAATGCAAATAACACCTATTATAAGTTTCACATTTTTTATTTTTCTATTACTTCTAGTCATCTCCAATCTTTTAGTATGTTATGTAAATCCAACCTTGTACAATATGCTTTCCTGATGTCTTTAAATCCAACACAAAAAAGTAAGAACCTTCCGGAAGTTTAGCTTCTCCACTGGTAAACATATTTCGTCCATCCCAAGTATTGTCATAAGAATTAGCCTTATACACAAGAGCTCCAGATCTACTATAAATAGTTAACTGGTTGTTCGGATAATTTTCAATATCTCTAATAACCAACACATCATTAACACCATCTCCATTTGGAGAAATTCCATATCCAACCTTTTCCTGAATTTGGTTCGCATCTAGATAACCGTCATTCTCATCATCCTCATCACAGTGATCAGGAATATCATCTAAATCACTATTAACCGTAGAAATAAGAATCGAATAGGTATCAGACATAGTACTTGTATTCATTGATAAATCTGTGGCAGTCGCCGTAAAATCATATCGTCCGTCAGCCTGAGTTACCTCACTCATATCTAAGCTCCAGTCTCCAGCAATATCCGTATTTGCGTATCCTTTTGAATCTCCATTCATAAATACCTCTACCACACTTTCTGGCTCGGCAGTTCCATGAATAATGAAATTATTATCAGAAGTCACCTCTCTATTGTCTGGACAAGTAAATGTAGCCGCTTGTAACACAGTTGGTGGATTCGGAGCGGTGATATCCAACGTTGTAAAACTTCTAATTTCACCATATCCTATTCCTGTTGAATTGATTGCATAAGCTCTATAGTAATAAGTGGTTTCACTATTCAAATTATCTTCAACACTTCTAAATGGATCATTAGCATCTAGTTCAATTCTTACCAATACAGAAGAATTTTTAGCAACCAAATTTGAATTGACAAACCCTAACATAAATCCTTGTTCTATAACCTCATTTCCTCCATTTGAAATGAGCTTCCCTTCAAACATAGCGGTTCTACCTGAAACTTCTGAAGCATCCATCGTAGCCACAACTGGCACAATTTTTTCGATGGTTAAAGTTCCCTCAACAATCGTAATTGAATAATTAGCATTGGTATAGTCCAAGCTGATTTTATACACTCCTACGTCTTCCCCTAATTCTCTTTTAATAAGAGCAGAAAGATCTGTGGAATTATCAAAATCTCCTGAAGTTATTCTGTAGGTAAATTCTGGATCTACCGTGCCGAATCCTTTTGTTAAGTGATCCAATTCAATAATCAGTTCTCCTACAATAATCGTCAAATTAGAGCTGATATAGGTTATTAAATAATTTGGATGTGATAAAGTAGAATATATCGGATATATGCCTAGCACTTCACCTTCTTCTCTTATCAATTCTCCTTCAAAAACATCTCCCTCTACAAACAACCCTGAGGTTACTTGATAGGTGAATTTTGGATCTGGAGAGCCATAAGTCTTTACTTGACTTTTGGCTTCTACCGTAATAATTGATTTTGTAATCTCTAAGTTTGCACCAATATAGGTCAGTTCATAATTGTTACCATCCAGTGTCGCAAAGATTTTATAAATCCCTACATCTTCTCCAGGCTCTCTTGTAACCTCTAAAGTATCCCAACTAGACAACGCACCTATTTCAAATTCAAAATCAAATTCCGGATCTTTTTCACCATATATTTTAGTTTGTGATTTGGCTCTAACAGTCACAATAGCCTTTGTAATATTTAAGTTGGCTTTTTTATAAGTAATTTCATAATTCGAATTGGCAATACTCGGGTAAATAGCGTAAGAACCAATATTTTCACCTTTTACCCTGGAAAGAAATAACTCTTCCCCTTCTTTGACATTTCCAGAAGTAAGGGTGTATTCAAACTCAGGATCTAACTGCCCATATTCTTTAGAAACTTCAATTAAATCTATTCCTATTTTAGATTTCTCAACAATCAATATGATTTCTTGAGACACCCCTTCATAATTAGCAGTAGCTCCATAGGTAGCCTTTATCTTAACAGCTCCAGCATTTCCTATGGCTACTTTTTGATTGTTTGCGCCATAAAGAGTCGTTCCGTTTTCTTCTCCTACGATAGTATATTTAATAGAAATATCAGAATCTGTCAATTCAGATAAATCAAAATCTGGATCTCCATATGTTTTTGTGATATTTTCAAAATCTATAATCGGTTTCTGTGGAAGAACGGTCAAAACCCCTGGGTTTAATACACTGGTGATAATATTATAGTTATTATCAGATCCACCGAATAACAAAATAAAATACTCCCCAACATTTGAATACTTATCGGTGATACTGATTGCCAGTGGAATTTCATCAAGATCCGATTCACTATCCTCATAGACAAATCCTTCATAATCGATAGTAAACTCTGGGTTTTCCTCTCCATAAAGTCTTGATATATCATTCGCTCTTGCTATTAAATCTTTTTTATCAACTGTAACGGTTATATCTCTATATACGGTCGCATAATTTGTTGTCCCCTCTACAGTAGCTCTAACTCTTACTGAACCAGCATTGACAATAGAAAAGATATCATTCCCTACCCCAGATAATGTATTTCCAATAGCATCACCAACAAAACTGTATGAAATTTCTCCAACAGAAGTTGTGGTTGCTTCCAAATTAAAATCAGGATCTCCATAGGTTTTGCTAATATTTGAAAACACAATGGATGGTATTCTTTGAACAATGGTCAATACACCCAAACTGAACAATCCAGACTCTATGGTGTAATTATTATCCATCCCACCATAAAGAACAATGTAATATTCTCCAACATTTGAATCGAAAGTAGCAATGGTCTTCGCGGTAGGTTCCTCATCAATATCCGCAACGGTGTCTCCATTCACAAAACCATTATAAATAATTGTAAAATCAGGGTTATCACTTAAATAAACTCTAGATACATTTTCTGCTTTGGCACTTAAAACTGCCTTGTCAATGGTAAGTTGAATATCTTTATAGGATTCAGAATAATTGGTAGTTGCAGTGATAGACACCCTAATTATAACATTTCCTGCATTTCCAATAGAGATAATCTCATTCCTAGCACCTGATAAGGTTGTTCCATTTCCATCCCCAAGAATACTGTAAGTAATCATTCCTTTGGAATCTGAGGCAGCATCTAACTTAAAATCAGCATCCCCATAAGTCTTGACAATATCATTTACCTCCAAATTAGGATTCCTAAGTTGGATCTTAAAATTGACACCAGCAGTCAATTGAATTTCATAATTTTTTGATGCCGACAAACTCCCCAGTAATAGTTCATAAGCTCCAATATTCTCACCTGAAACCCTTGATAAATCTCCATTTATTTCGGAAGAATCAACAGTATTAGGAAAAATAGTATACTCAAAAACAGGATCAGATTGACCATATTCTTTTGACTGACCTGATGTTGGAGTAATCAAAATCTTTTTTGGTAAAATATTAAAATCCACTCCCGAATTATATATTAAATTATAATTAGGACCTGCTGTTAAATCTCCATTGGTGATTGCATAACCGCCAACATCCTCACCAATAGTTCTTCCTAAACTTCCCGAAAAGACATCTCCAAATTCCAATGCAGATGACACATTGAACAAAATATTTGGATCTAGATCTCCATATATTTTCGACTGTCCAGCAACGGGCGTGACTGTTATGTTTTTTGGAATGATTGTAAAATCAATACCTGAATCAAAAACCAAAGAATAATTAGATCCGGCATTAAGACTTCCTTGGCTAATCTCAAATTCGCCAATATTTTCGCCCAATACTCTAATTAAATTTCCTGTAAAATTATCCCCAGGCTCTAAATCTGGAGTATGTCTATAGGAAAGTATTGGATCAGTTTGTCCATACACCTTAGATTGACCAGATAGTGGAGTTACTCGTATTTCTTTAGGGGCAACTCTAAAATCAACACCTTCGTTAAAAACCAAGGTATAATTGGCTCCAGCATTCAATGTTCCTTGAGAAATAGCATAAAAACCAATATTTTCACCAGATACCCTTGATAGATCCCCACTTAAAACATCTCCTAATTCTAAGGAAGGGGCGACTGAATATTTTAAAATAGGATCTACTGTACCAAATACCTTTGATTGTCCTACTAAAGGTGTTATGGATATCTCTTTGGAATTGATCCTAAAATCAATATTGGGGTCAAAAACTAGTGTATAGTTGCTTCCTGCTGTTAATGATCCTTGGTTGATTGCATAAGCTCCAATATTTTCACCTGGGATTCTTGTAAGATTCCCCGTAAAAACATCTCCGCCTACCAAGCTCGGAATTGTGGTAAAACTTATGATGGGATCCGCTGACCCATATACTTTGGATTGGTTGGTGTCCGGTCTGATGTTTATTACCTTAGTATCTATCTTGAAATTTTTACCCGTAACGAAAAGCAAGTTGTAATTAGTTCCAGCGCTGAAGCTTCCTTGAGTTATTTCATATTCTCCAATATTTTCACCAGATACTCTTGATAATTGTCCAGAAAAAACATCTCCTATTTCCAATGTCGGCAATAAACTGTATGCAAAATTGGGATCTGTATCACCATAAATCTTCGACTGACCGGTAATAGGAGTTACCATAATATCTTTGGGTAAAATCGTGAAATTTATGCCAGAATTAAATAAGATGGTATAGTTTGAACCAGCACTTAAATCACCTTGACCGATGGCATAATTCCCTGCATTATTACCTGACACCCGCGTCAAACTTCCTGAAAAAGAATCACCAATATTTAAAGAAGGGGAAGCATTATAAATCAAAACAGGATCTGTTTCTCCATAAATTTTTGATTGATCTAATACAGGTATTACCGAAATAACTTTAGGAGTAATCGTAAAATCAACTCCTGAAGTAAAAATCAAGTTATAATTAGATCCTGCAGTCAAATCATTCTGCGTAATTTCATAATTACCTATATCATCCCCTGATGCTCTACTCAAACTACCTGTAAAAACATCACCAAATTCTAATTCAGAAGAAATGGTATACTCAAAAACCGGTTCGGTTTCGCCATAAACTTTAGATTGACCTGTCGTTGGTGTCACCGTAACTGTTTTTGGTATAATCTTAAAATCATTTCCTGCTGCAAGCACCAAGTTGTAATTAGACCCTGCATTAAGATCACCCAAAGTAATACTATAATTCCCTACGATTTCTCCTGAAACTCTGCTTAACCCACCTGTAAAAGAATCACCCGACAGCAAATCTGGTATAATATCATAGGTAAATTTCGGGTCAATCTCTCCATATATTTTAGTTTGACCAGAAGAAGAGGTGATGACAATGTCCTTCGGTAAAATATTAAAATCAACCCCCGAATTATATATTAAATTATAATTAGGACCTGCTGTTAAATCTCCATTGGTGATTGCATAACTGCCAACATCCTCACCAATAGTTCTTCCTAAGCTTCCCGAAAAGACATCTCCATATTCCAATGCAGATGACACATTGAACAAAATACTTGGATCTAGATCTCCATATATTTTCGACTGTCCAGCAACAGGCGTGACTGTTATGTTTTTTGGAATGATTGTAAAATCAATACCTGATTCAAAAACCAAAGAATAATTAGATCCGGCATTAAGACTTCCTTGGCTAATCTCAAATTCGCCAATATTTTCGCCCAATACTCTAACTAAATCTCCTGTAAAATTATCTCCAGGCTCTAAATCTGGAGTATGTCTATAGGAAAGTATTGGATCAGTTTGTCCGTACACCTTAGATTGACCAGATAGTGGAGTTACTCGTATTTCTTTAGGAGCAACTCTAAAATCAACACCTTCATTAAAAACCAAGGTATAATTGGCTCCAGCATTCAACGTTCCTTGAGAAATAGCATAAAAACCAATATTTTCACCAGATACCCTTGATAGATCCCCACTTAAAACATCTCCTAATTCTAAGGAAGGAGCAACTGAATATTTTAAAATAGGATCTACTGTACCAAATACCTTTGATTGTCCTACTAAAGGTGTTATGGATATCTCTTTTGAATTGATCCTAAAATCAATATTGGGGTCAAAAACTAATGTATAGTTGCTTCCTGCTGTTAATGATCCTTGGTTGATTGCATAAGCTCCAATATTTTCACCTGGGATTCTTGTAAGATTCCCCGTAAAAACATCTCCGCCTACCAAGCTCGGAATTGTGGTAAAACTTATGATGGGATCCGCTGACCCATATACTTTGGATTGATTGGTATCCGGTTTGATGCTTATTACCTTAGTATCTATCTTGAAATTTTTACCCGTAACGAAAAGCAAGTTGTAATTAGTTCCAGCGCTGAAGCTTCCTTGAGTTATTTCATATTCTCCAATATTTTCACCAGATACTCTTGATAATTGTCCAGAAAAAACATCTCCTATTTCCAATGTCGGCAATAAACTGTATGCAAAATTGGGATCTGTATCACCATAAATCTTCGACTGCCCGGTAATAGGAGTTACCATAATATCTTTGGGTACAATCGTGAAATTTATGCCAGAATTAAATATGATGGTATAGTTTGAACCAGCACTTAAATCACCTTGACCGATGGCATAATTCCCTGCATTATTACCTGACACCCGCGTCAAACTTCCTGAAAAAGAATCACCAATATTTAAAGAAGGGGAAGCATTATAAATCAAAACAGGATCTGTTTCTCCATAAATTTTTGATTGATCTAATACAGGTGTTACCGAAATAACTTTAGGAGTAATCGTAAAATCAACTCCTGAAGTAAAAATCAAGTTATAATTAGATCCTGCAGTCAAATCATTCTGCGTAATTTCATAATTACCTATATCATCCCCTGATGCTCTACTCAAACTACCTGTAAAAACATCACCAAATTCTAATTCAGAAGAAATGGTATACTCAAAAACCGGTTCGGTTTCGCCATAAACTTTAGATTGACCTGTCGTTGGTGTCACCGTAACTGTTTTTGGTATAATCTTAAAATCATTTCCTGCTGCAAGCACCAAGTTGTAATTAGACCCTGCATTAAGATCACCCAAAGTAATACTATAATTCCCGACATTTTCTCCTGAAACTCTGCTTAACTCACCTGTAAAAGAATCGCCTATATTTAAATCCGGAAAAACACTATAATTCAAGATAACAGGGTCATTTTCTTTATAAACTTTTGTCTGTCCTGGTAGCGGAGTTACAAGAATTTCTAATGGTAAAACAGTAAAATCAATTCCCGAATCAAATACTAAGTTATAATTGGGACCTGCACTAAGATCGCCCAGTCCAATAGCATAATCTCCAGAATTTTCTCCTGATACTCTGACTAAATCTCCGGTGAAAAAATCGCCTGTATTTAATCCTGGGAAAACAGTATAGGTCAAAACCGGTTCCGAATCTCCATATACTTTTGTCTGTCCTGATACTGGTATAATAGAAATATCTTTTGGCGTTATACTAAAATCAACACCGGTAGTAAAAGAAAGAATATAATTAGAGCCGGCAGTCAAATCACTCTGCGTAATTTTATAATTCCCTATATCATCTCCTGTCTCTCTATTTAAACTACCGGTAAAAACATCTCCTGATTCCAAGGCTGGCACAACGTCGTAGATTAAAATTGAGTCCAAACTTCCAAATACTTTAGTTTGGCCAATTCTAGGGGTTACAGAAATCTCTTTTGGTGTAATCGTAAAATCGACACCTGAAGTAAATACCAAATTATAATTTGCATCATTAGTAGTTCTTAAGTCACCCTTAGATATTTCATAGGTACCCACAGTATCTCCTGATGCTCTTGTCAGACCTCCGAAAAAATCATCACCCGATTTCAAATTGGTAGAGGTTGTAAACAAATATTCCGTTGGATCAGCAACACCATAAATTTTAGTCTGTCCAACGTTTGGTGTTATTGTAATTTCTTTTTTAGCAATGGTAAGTATCACATCTTTAAAGCCAGCATCAATTCCAGCATTCTGTTCCACCATTGCGCGAATCGTAATTGTACCTGCATCTCCAATACTTACACTTGAATTATTTAAACCGCTTAAGTTTGTATCAAAATATCCGTCCACTAAACTAGAACCTACAAGTATTTTATAAGTTATTAAACCACCAGAGTTTGAAGTAGCAGCTAAATTAAAATCAGCATCTCCATAAGTTTTGCCAATGTTATCAAATTCAATATCTAATTCATTTATGTTTAGAACCACTATCTTTAGTTGTAATTCAACTTCAACACCAAAGGAATCTCTTGCAATTATCTTTACTTCATATTCGTTATTATTTCCTACATCTACCGGGTTTTCATAATCTGGAATATTTTTAAAACTAAGTTCGCCTGTCGTTTGGTCAAGTATAAAACGGTTGTTATCTCCAGGTCCAAGAAAATATTTTACACCTGAAACATTTGCCTTTACCGTATAAAAAGATCCTGTTATGTTTTCATTTACACTAAGAACACCAGGATCCGTTAATTTTGGAGCCACTCCTTCAAAGGGAGGCAATACGGTATCTGTTGATAAATCTTGAGAAGAAATACCATAAGCTACTTGATTTTCAATATTGGTTGCACTGTCAAATAGGCCATCTCCCATCAACCAAACTTTTGTGCCTTGAGCACCATCAGCAGCATCAGATGAATTTAAAATAAAATTAGAAGTAGAGGCATTTTCATTTGGCTTTCTCCATGGTTTACCTTCTTTGTAGTCTACAAGCCACTTTAAAGGATCTAATGTGAACATTGTAATCTCTGTATCCGTAGGCAAGGTGGTATTGGTCGTTAATGTGGTCAACACTATAGAATAAATTTTACTATTAAACACATCCACAGCATCCTCTGTAATACGACTCGTTAGATAATTAGTACCAACATAAAAATATCCATAGATCCTCTCACTGGATCCGCACCTCGCAGTAATACATGTTCCATTTGTCGGATATCCACCATTGAAAACACTCCAATTTCCATCAGGAGTTGTAACATTACCAAAAGAATCAACGATTCGTATCCTAAAAGGAATAGGATCTGAACCTCTAGTTGAGCCTCCATTATAATCTACATAAACATGATATCGGACTCCATCTGTAAAGTTTGTATTTGAATTCCATTGTAGATTCGCTACCTCATCCCCATAATAAAATTTCAATCTATTATTATCAATTGACAGGGCTACTTTCCCAAATTGATGGAAAGCTGTTTGACTATAGGTCTGAGACCAAAGTGTAACATTACCAGTTGATGCTTTATGATCAAAAACAACACTTGTTGCCCAAGGCTGGCCATTACTTATTGTTTTACCGGATACAGCAACACCCAAAGCAGGATCCGGCTTAAAACGCATCAACGGATTGTTTTCAATTTCATTTGTATTTGGTATTAAGAATTCTTTATCCTCATTAAATGTCACACCATTATCAAATGGAGTTGTCGACACGTAACTGAACATTGCAGATGACAATCCAAAAGCACTAACGTTCATAAATTTTGGAAAACTAACACTAACTGCTGTGTCGTAAAGCTTTTTAGAATTTAAAAGCTCATCTCTGGATTTAAAATAAACCACATTACCATCAATCTCCTCAATCGATTCAGATAAAGAAGAAGAATGCATTCCTTCATTTAAGGCATAGTCAAAAATCCTATATTCATTAGAAAATAGAAAGAACGGGATTAGAAAGTAAAACACAACATACAGTGATTTACTTCTTTGGCAGGGGTAGGCCATAGTAGAAAAGTTAGGGGTAGATAACTAATTAAAAATTTGATATTATGACTTTAGAGAAATAAAAAAGTCACTAAGTACTCTCTAAATACTAGGGGTATTTAAAAACCAAGGAGTTACAATAAAAGTCTAAAGAAGCTAATTTTAAAATCAAGTTTAGGGGTAGAATGATCATAATTAATATTTTATGCCAACAATATACAAAAAAGTTCCGTTTATTACCGTTTTAAAACCATTCACACACGAAATACACCCATTTATGTAATATTTTCACTAAATACTACTAAATTTCAAACTCCCTATTTAAATGGATTACATTTCAGTCAGTAGCTATACCAAAATACAACCATGTTACCGGGTTATCATATATATTCATTTGGCAATGATATTCACCTTGATCTATTGTAATACAGTCACCAGCAACTAAAGTAATTTTCCTTTTCTCAACAATAAAATCAACCTTTCCTGTTTGAATGTAAAAAACTTCATACATAGTATCGTGTTTATGCATTTCAACCGACTGACCCGGTAAAAAGGTCGCTGAACCAAACATCATCAGTTTAGGAATTTCGTTTCTTCCAATAAATACTTTTTTCATAATATCTTTATTATGGCTTACTCCAACTTCTGGTAACGTTTGTGTTTTTATTATTTTCATAGCTTCATTAAAAATAGGTCCAATAATATACAAAATAAAAAAGCCTTTCTAATTAAGAAAGGCTTTTAATATATTCATTAAAATCATTTAAGATTCTTCTTCTCCATCTTTTAATGGCACATGTTGCATAACGAAATCTTCATCATGACCAGGTTTACTGTAATCGTAAGCCCAACGCTCAACCGTAGGAATTTTTCCTGGCCAGTTCCCATGAATACCTTCTACTGGAGTAGTCCACTCTAATGTTGTAGATTTCCAAGGGTTTTGAACTGCAGTTTTACCTTTGTAAATACTCATAAAGAAATTTACTAAGAAAATAATTTGTCCTATACCACCAATCAAGGCAAAAATAGTAATCACAACATTTACATCTGATAAATCATCAAATAATGGAAATGCAGTATTTGAATAATACCTACGTGGTAAACCAGCTAATCCAATAAAATGCATTGGGAAAAACACTCCATAAGCCGCAATTGCAGTTATCCAGAAATGCCAGTATCCTAATGTTTTATCCATCATCTTTCCGTACATTTTAGGGAACCAGTGATACACACCAGCGTACATTCCATAAATTGCAGACACACCCATTACTAAGTGGAAGTGAGCTACTACGAAATAAGTATCATGCACATTAATATCCAAAGCACTATCTCCTAAAACAATCCCTGTTAATCCTCCTGTTATAAACGTAGAAACCAATCCGATAGAAAACAACATGGCTGGATTCATTTGCAAATTACCTTTCCATAGGGTTGTAATATAATTAAAAGCCTTTACAGCAGAAGGAATCGCAATTAATAAGGTAGTAAATGTAAATACTGAACCTAAGAAAGGATTCATTCCTGAAATAAACATATGGTGACCCCATACAATTGTAGATAAAAATGCAATAGCCATAATTGATCCAATCATTGCACGGTATCCAAATATAGGTTTACGAGAATTGGTTGCTATTACTTCAGAAGTAATTCCTAATGCAGGTAATAATACAATATAAACCTCTGGGTGACCTAAGAACCAAAAAAGGTGCTCAAACAATACAGGTGAACCTCCTTGATAATGCAATACTTCACCACTAATAAAAATATCAGACAAATAGAACGATGTCCCAAAACTTCTGTCAAAAATCAATAATAAAGCTGCAGATAAAAGTACCGGGAAAGAAACAACACCAATAATTGCTGTAATAAAGAATGCCCACATTGTTAGTGGCAATCTTGTCATCTTCATTCCTTTTGTTCGTAAATTTAAAATAGTAACAATATAATTCAAAGAACCTATTAATGACGATGCTACGAATATTGCCATAGAAACTAACCATAATGTCATACCCATCCCAGATCCAGGAATAGCCTGTGGTAACGCAGATAATGGAGGATATATAGTCCATCCTGCTGATGCTGGTCCAGCTTCAACAAACAATGAAATTACCATGATTACACTAGAAATAAAGAACATCCAGTATGAAATCATATTCATAAATCCAGAAGCCATATCACGTGCTCCAATTTGCAAAGGAATTAAAAGGTTACTAAAAGTTCCACTCAATCCAGCAGTTAATACAAAGAAAACCATGATTGTACCATGAATTGTTACCAATGCTAAATACATATCAGGATCCATTACTCCATCCGTCTGGTGGTGTCCTAAAAAAGCTTCTACAATTGAAAACGAATGCTCCGGCCATGCAATTTGCAAACGGAATAACATAGACATAAGAACTCCGATTACACCCATAATAATACCGGTAATCAAGAACTGCTTAGAAATCATTTTGTGATCTTGACTAAAGATGTATTTAGTTACAAAAGTTTCTTTATGATGATGTTCTGACATAATATAATTTATTTTTTTTATCCCCTAAGGGAAAGAAAATGTTTATTCTTTAATTATCCTTATTTAACTACTTCTGCGATTGTTTTTTGTTGTTTCAACCAACTGTAAAAGTCTGCCTCCTCTTCAACAACAATTTTCATTTGCATGTTATAGTGAGATGCTCCACAAATTTTATTACATAACAATAAGTAATCAAACTCATAAGGATCTTCACCTTTCTCTTTTCTTACTTTATTTACACGCGCTACTTTACGAACCGTCTCCTCTTGAACTCTCATTTCCTCTGTTGTAAATTTTGGAGTGAATCCAAATTCAGTTACCATTCCAGGAACACAGTTCATTTGAGCTCTAAAGTGAGGCATATAAGCTGAATGTAAAACATCTTGAGAACGGAATTTAAAAACCACTTTTCTACCTTTTGGTAAATGCAATTCTCTTACAGGGATATCATCTGCAGAATTTGCATCTGTCATATCTATACCCATAGTATTTATTCCTTCAATGTTTCTTACATTACCCCTACCTAAAGTATTATCTGCACCTGCATAACGAGCTTGCCAGTTAAACTGTTGTGCATATACTTCAATTACGATTGGATCCTCTGCATCTGACAAATCCATTACATTATTCCAAGTATATAAACCGTATCCGATCAATAAAGTCAAGGCAATCGCAGGAACTGTTGTCCAAATAAGCTCTAACTTATGGCTATCAGCATAAAACAATGCTTTTCTATTATTGATCCCTCTGTATTTATAAGCGAAATAAAATAACAAACCTTGCGTTGCAAACTGAACAATTCCTATCATAACGAAAGAAATCAAAAATAAGTTATCATCATTCTCTCCTTCAAAAGAAGCAGATTCTGGTAACATCAAATCATTCAAAAAGAATAAGCAATATGTCATTAAAACGTAAAAACCTATAAGGAAAACCATGAATAACTTTCCGTGTAAATCATTATCCTTTTCAGTCGCTAACGGGTTTTCTTCTAATTTTGAAATCGCCGTAACTTCCTCGTTTTTATCATTTCTTAAAATTACCTTCCCGTAACTTGTCAATCTATTCACTTGCCAAATCCCTAGGGCTACTGCAACAGCTAAAAAGATGTAAAATAAAGCTAGCATATGTTCTATTTATTTATAATTATTAGTTTAATATATATTAGTAATGGAAAGTTTCACTTTCATGTAAGAAAGGATTTCCTTTAGCTAATAAAGGTGCTTTAGCAATTGTTGAGAATACAGCGTATATAAACAATCCTAAAAAGAATAATATTGCACTGATTTCAGGGATTCCAAAGAACCACTCTCCTCCAACAGTCGCCGGCATTACCATGATAAAAATATCTGTATAATGACCCAACAATACGACAACTCCAGCTCCAATAACAAAGTTTGGAATTCTCTTGTAATCACTGTTGATCAACAATAAGATTGGGAAAATGAAGTTCATAGGTATCATCATCAAGAAAGGCAACTTATACTCTTCAAATCTTTGTACAAAATAAGTTGTTTCCTCAGGCATATCAGCATACCAAATTAACATAAACTGAGAGAACCATAAGTATGTCCAGAAAATACTGAAACCAAACATAAATTTAGCTAAATCATGAATATGACTATTATTTACATACTCTAGGTGTCCTATTGATTTTAGGTAAACAGTAACCATCGCAATTACCGTAACTGCAGATACTAAGAAAGTAGCCAACACATACCAACCAAATAACGTACTAAACCAGTGAGGATCTAAAGACATAATCCAATCCCAAGACATCATAGATTCCGTGAATAAGAAGAATCCTAAAAACGCCACAGACATTTTAAAGTTTTTCTTATAGCTAACTAAATTCGTTTCATTGTCTTCAGCTAATGAAGCTTTTCTAGACAAATGACGGTATAAGTTCCATCCTACGATATATACAATAGATCTGATTGTCCAACCCGGCACATTCAACCACCAGCTTTTTCCATCAATAATGGCATCATAATTAGCTGCCGTTGGATCCACAGTTCCTGGCGCCATCCAAACAAACAAATGATGGACATGCGCTGATCCTAATAATAAGATAACGAGTAAAATCAATGTTACAGGTAATAAATTTCCTGTGATTCCTTCCATAACTCTAAAAAGAACAATTGACCAACCTGCTTGCGCAACTCTTTGAATTGCATTGAACGCCAATACTAAAAGTGTTACTCCAAAGAAAAACAAACAAGCTACATAAAACGCCGCCCAAGGTCTGTTCTTTAATTGATGATATACATGTTCTGCATGACTATCTCCATGATCTTCCTCTCCATGTGCTGCCACTTCTTCGTGAGCTTCACCATGAGCGTCATGAACTGCTTCTGCATGATGTTCTACATGAGCATCAGCGTCTGCATGATGCGATTTACCGTGAGATCCATGAGCATTTTCTGCATGATGCAAGTGCTCTTTTACTTCTTCAATTGAACTAGGCGTTGATAAGAAACCTGAGATCACTCCCACAGCTCCTATAACCATTAATGCCAATGCAATTGTTTTTAATTTTCCTGAAAACTGATACATATAATTCGAATTCAATCTTTATTAAAGATTATTTTAATAAATCGTTTCTTAATTTTTGAACATGGTTCACAACTTGCCAACGCTCTTCTCCTGTTAATTGAGAAGCATGTGACCCCATTAAGTTTCTTCCGTACATAATTACGTGATAAATACTACCTTCTGTAATATCTCTGTCTTTATAATTAGGTATTCCTAAAAACTTTTCTCTCTTTACTAAATCTCCTTGACCGTCACCTTTTTTACCATGACATACTGCACAATAAATTCCGTACAAAGCTTTCCCTTTTTCACTGTTCTTAGTGTACTCAGTTAATGGAGATTTTAATTCGTTCTTGGCTGCATCATATCCTTCATTAGAATTAGGATAGTCATAAGGTACTTGTCCTCTTGCTATAGTTCCTTCTACAGGTGATTGTGAATCCATCCCATTAGCAAATCCAGAATTTACACCATAAGGTTCATAAGCAACAGAAGTGTACATATCTGGCATATATTGAACTTGAGGCTTCGTTTTATCATTACATGAAATAAACGCGATTGCTACAAATAAAATTGCTGCTATTTTAGTGATCGTATTTCTCATCTCCTTATTGCTTTTCAATTACGTTAATTTCAACTGCACCTGTTTCATTCAACAAAGACGTTAATTCCTCTTCATTATCATGTATAGCGATTTCCATTAAGAAATGGTCATCTGTAGTTCTTACATCAGGATTCTCTGCTGCTTTAAATGGCCAAATTCTACTTCTCATGTAAAATGTAATTACCATTAGATGGGCCGCGAAAAACACTGTTAATTCAAACATGATTGGCACGAATGCAGGCATGTTTAAAAACCAACTAAAGTTAGGTTTACCCCCAATATCTTGTGGCCAATCCTGAATCATCATATAGTTAGTCATCCAAATCGCAAAACTCAAACCAGTCAATCCATATAAGAAAGCAGTTATTGCCAGTTTTGTATGAGGCAATCCCATAGCCTTATCCAATCCATGAACTGGGAAAGGTGTAAAGACATCCTCAATATGAATGTGTTTTTCTTTTACTGTCTTAACGGCATCCATCAGGATGTCATCATCATTATATAAGGCGTGTATTACTTTATTACTCATGATTTCCGTCTCTTAATTTTTTATAATTTTCTCCTGATACCTTCAAAATAGATTTTACCTCTGCCTGAGCAATTACTGGGAATGTTCTAGCATATAGTAAAAATAATACTCCAAAGAATCCTATTGTTCCAATGAAAATACCTATGTCTACAAATGTAGGCTCAAAACGAGTCCATGTAGATGGTAAATGTCCTTTACTTAATACAATCGCAATAATATCAAAACGCTCAAACCACATTCCAATATTAATCGCAATAGAAATTAAGAATGAAGCGATAAAACTTCTTCTAAACTTTCTTACCCACAATAACTGAGGGATCAAAATATTAAATAAAATCAATGACCAGAATGCCCAACCATATGCACCAGTTGCTGCACCTACAGACATATAAGTAAAGTTTTCGTACGGAGAACCTGTATACCAAGCAATAAAGAACTCAGAAGCATAGGCCACAGCCACAATACCACCCGTTAACATAATAACGAAGTTCATGTATTCAACATGTAAACGTGTAATGTAGTTTTCTAAATTTGTAACTTTTCTCATAATTCCCAACAACGTTTGCACCATTGCGAATCCAGAGAAGATTGCTCCGGCAACGAAATAAGGAGGAAAAATTGTCGAGTGCCATCCCGGGTTGATAGATGTTGCAAAGTCCATAGATACAATTGTATGTACTGAAAGTACCAAAGGAGTTGCCAAACCGGCAAGAACCAAAGAAACCTCTTCAAAACGTTGCCAATCTTTTGCTCTACCAGACCATCCGAAACTTAACAAAGCATAAATTTTCTTTTGGAAAGGCTTTACAGCTCTATCTCTTAACATCGCAAAATCAGGTAATAAACCAGTCCACCAGAAAACTAATGATACAGATAAATAGGTAGAAATCGCAAATACATCCCAAAGTAACGGTGAGTTAAAGTTTACCCATAACGATCCAAATTGATTTGGAATAGGTAATACCCAGTATCCATTCCAAGGACGTCCCATATGAATTAACGGGAACAAACCTGCTTGGAAAACCGCAAAGATAGTCATCGCTTCTGCAGAACGGTTAATGGCCATTCTCCATCGTTGACGGAATAATAATAATACTGCTGAGATTAAAGTACCGGCGTGACCAATACCTACCCACCAAACGAAGTTAGTAATATCCCAAGCCCATCCAATGTTCTTGTTCAATCCCCATACTCCAATACCTGTTCCAATAGTATAGGTAATACACCCTATACCCCATAAAAAGGCAATTAATGAAATTGTAAATGCTATGTACCAATTTTTATTTGCTTTCCCTTCAATAGGCTTAGCAATATCAACCGTAATATCGTGGTAACTTTTATCCCCTAATACTAATGGTTCTCTAATAGGTGCTTCGTAATGAGACGACATAATTTATATATTGTTTCTTAATTAATTTAGTTTATGCTTCTTCCGTGTTTCTTACCTTCACTTGGTAAAGTACATTGTTGTCTGTTCCTATTGATTCTAACAAACGGTAAGCTCTTTTATCCTCTTTTTTAGCAACGATTTCGTCATCAGACTCATTTACATCACCAAACACTAAAGAACCGGTTGTACAAGCTGAAGAACATGCTACTGCATCGTTAAATTCACCTGGAGCAACTTTTCTACCTTCTTTCTTAGCATTTAAGATAACCGCTTGCGTAGATTGGATACAGAAAGAACATTTTTCCATTACCCCTCTTGATCTAACAACAACATCTGGATTCAATACCATTTTTCCGTACTCATCATTCATGTTGAAATCAAACTCAGAATTTTCGTTGTATTTAAACCAGTTGAAACGACGTACTCTATAAGGACAGTTGTTTGCACAATATCTTGTACCAACACATCTGTTGTATGCCATTTGGTTTTGACCTTGACGACCATGAGATGTTGCAGCCACTGGACAAACCGTCTCACATGGAGCGTGGTTACAGTGCTGACACATTACTGGTTGGAAAGATACTTGTGGATTTTCAGCAGGAGCTTCTAAAGCGTAATACGTATCAACTTCATCAGAAGTAGAATTTACGTTTTCTTCTCTCTCTGCAGAGTCCGCATCCAACTCAGAAGAATAATATCTATCGATACGCAACCAGTGCATATCTCTACCAACACGTACTTCGTGTTTACCAACTACAGGTACATTATTTTCAGCATGACATGCTACAACACAAGCCCCACATCCAGTACATGAACCTAAATCAATAGAAAGGTTAAAGTGATGTCCTATACTACGATCTTGATCGTCCCATAAATCAACTTGAGTAACTTCAACCTCTTCGTGCTTTAAAGATACTTTGTTCACTTGATTCCAAGATTCCTTCGGATCTAAATCAGTATTACTATAATCTTTAAAAGATACTTCTTTTAATATTTCATATCTACCAGCAATAGTGTGTTGCAATTGTTCACAAGCAAACTTGTGAGTTCCTCCAACATTCTCAATTGTTGCTACCTGAACATTTTTATTATCAACAGATAAAGCATAAGCATTTACACCTACCTGCATTTCAGATTTCATAGCTTTTGTCTTCCCATATCCAACTGCCAAACCTAAAGAACCTTTAGCTTGACCAGGTTGAATCAATACTGGTACATTTTCAACTACAACACCATTTACAGTAACATTTGCATATTGACCGTCAATAGCACCATTATCTCTAACTGGGTTTGTGAACCCTTGAGCATCAGCATCTGCTTGAGAAATCAATAAGTAGTTATCCCAAGATGCTCTAGTTAATGGATCTGGTAACTCCTGCAACCAAGGGTTGTTTGCTTGTTGACCATCACCAATTGCAGTAGACGCAAATAAAGTCAATTCAAATGCTCCTGTTTGCACAGAAGATTTTAATGCTTTTGCAGCTTTCGCTACATCAATACTATTTGCTTTTAAAGCACTTACTTCCTTAGAAAAAATCCCATCATGTAATGCTTGATTCCATGAAGTACCTCCTAAAATATCAGAATTCCATACGTTTGTTAGGTAATCGTAGTAAGATTGTTCACTACCAGACCAAGCTAACAAACAATCTTGAAATTGTTTCGTATCAAATAATGGATTTACAGTTGGTTGTGTCAAACTATAAGATCCTTCTTGGATTTGAACATCACCCCAAGCTTCTAAATAATGAGGAGTTGGCAATGCATATTGTGTAATACTTGCAGTTTCATCTTCGCTAGAAGCAAAAGCAACCGAAAGTTTTACTTTTTTCAATCCTTTTACAAAGGCAGCACTATTTGCTAACGTGTAAACTGGATTTGTATTATAAGTAATAACTGCTCCAATTTTACCAGCATTCATCTCAGCGATTAATAAGTCTACAGCAACGTCTGAACCTTGTCTTGTATACTTTACCGCAGCCGTATCAATCACCTCACTTTGTAAGTATTGATTCAATGCCAATGCGATTAACTGCGCATTTTTATTTTGAATTCCTGTAACAACAACTCCATGCTTTCCAGCAGCTTTTAATTGCTTCGCAGCTTTCAAAACAGCACCATCTTTAGAGGTTGCTTTAGAAGTTAAGTTTTCACCAGTTACAGCATTATATAAATTGATCAAAGCATAAATTTGCTCTGATGGCTTTACTACAATTCTTTTATCAGCATTAGAACCTGTCAAAGACATATTTGATTCTACCTGAATATGACGAGACATTTTTCCTGCCTCAACATTTCTACCTTCTGTATAGCTTTTCTCAAAACCACCACCTTGCCAATCTCCTAAGAAATCTGCACCAATAGCAACAATAGTTTTTGCCTCAGAAAAATCATAATTAGGTAATGCTCTTTTTCCGTATACTTCTTCAAACGCATCCAAAGCAGTTGACTCGGACATTGCATCGTACTGAACATGCTCAACGTTTCCGTTAGCAGCAGTAAAATCAGCAATCAATTTCTCTGTAGATGGACTTGCTAAAGTACCCGTCAATAAAACAACTTTTTCTCCAGAAGCTTTTAATTCAGCCAATGTAGATTTAACTTGTGCATTAACATCAGACCACGAAGAATCGTTTCCATTTACTTTAGGTCCTTTTAAACGTAAACTATCGTACAAAGAAAGTACAGAAGCCTGTACTCTTGCATTCGTTGTTCCGTTTGCCAATTTGTTTGGCTTGATAAGAATTGGTCTTCCTTCTCTAGTTTTCACTAAAACATTTGCAAAATCGTAACCATCAGCAATAGTACTCGCATAGTAATTTGCGATACCTGGAGTGATTTCTTCCGGTTTTACAACATAAGGAATTGATTTTCTAACGGGACCTTCACAAGCAGCAAGCGAAGCAGCTGCAGTTGAAAATCCAACATATTTTAAAAAGTCACGACGAGAAGTAGAAGATTCTTCTAAACTCTCTTTATCTCCTAAAAATTCATCTGCACTCATCTCTGATACAAATTCCTTTTCTTCAAGCTTAGCAACAATCGAACTATTTTCGTTTAGTTCTTCAACACTTTTCCAGTATTTTTTGTTAGATGCCATGTTATATATAGGTATTTTATAAACTTAATAATTGATTAGTAGTGACATTTTCCACATTCTTTCCCTCCCATTTGAGCGACAGTCACTTTTTCTACACCATACTTTTTAGATAAATCTTCATGTATGTTTTTGTAGTATCCATTTCCTTCCATCTTAACTTTGGTCTCTTTATGACAGTCGATACACCATCCCATAGTCAAAGGAGAATATTGATAAACTTCTTCCATTTCTTCAACAGGACCATGACATTTCTGACATTTGATTCCTCCAACAGTTACGTGTTGAGAATGGTTATAGTATGCAAAATCAGGTAAGTTATGGATTCTAGTCCATACGATAGGCTCAGTTTCACCTGTATACTCTAGATTCTCTGAATCCCATCCAGCTGCCTTGTACAACTTTTGAATTTCACCATCGTAGAATGCTTTAGAATGTTCAGCAGTTGCAGTTTCTTCAGCTACTTCTCCAATGTTTTTATGACAGTTCATACATACATTTACAGAAGGTATCCCTGAAGTCTTACTGTTTTTAGCAGAAGAGTGACAGTATTGACAGTCTATTTTGTTATCCCCTGCATGTATCCTGTGAGAGAATGCAATCGGCTGAACTGGCTGATATCCTTGATCTACTCCAATACTCATTAACGCCGTAAACCCAAAATAAGCAATATTGAACAACAAGATAATCGTAGCAACAATTTTCAAGAAACCGTTATCACTTTTAAAGTAAACATATACAATTAACCCGGCTAATACTAAGAAAACAACATATGAAATAACATTAGAAGAGCCTGATTCCTTTACTTCAACTGGAGCAGCAGCAACTGCAGCAGCACCGGCTTTTTTCACAGGATCAGCATCTAAGTAAGCCACAATGTTTTCAATATCAGCATCTGCGAACTGAGGAAAGGCAGTCATAGGCGAACCTTTGTACTCTTCATAAATCGCAATTGCATCCGCGTCACCTGAAGCTCTTAAGGCATTATTATCCTTAATCCATGCTTTTAACCAATCCATCTCTCTTCTTTCAGAGATTTTCCCTAATGCCGGACCTACTAGTTTTTTATCTAATTTATGACAAGCAGCACAATTAGCATTAAACAAACTTTTACCAGCTTTTGCATCTCCTTGCGCAGACAAACTAAAGGTAAAAAGAAATAAGAAAGTAAGACTAGCAACTACTAATCTCCCGATTTGACTGTGTTTTTTCACACTTTTCATACTTAAAAATATAAATTTTCTATCTTAATTTGAGATAAAACAATCCGTTATTGATACGAATTTATTTCCCCAAAATTTTGAGCAAAAGTACTACTTATTACCAAAATTGTAAATTAAAAAAGGAAGCTAAGAACTAATTTATAGTAATTCTAAATAATAAAGTTATCTAAACTTATAGGTTCCAATATATTAAACCTATCGAAATCGTTTAAGCGTCTTCATTTTCAACACTTTCCACTCAATTGGACTCTACCATAAAATATCTGAAAATAGCCTTATATAATATACTCAACTACAAGGAATTTATACGATATTTTCATAAAATAAAGGTGAAATGATATAAATCAATTCTTAACTAAAAACGCTTTCATTATTACAGTTATTCAATCCAATCACTTCAATAATCAAAGAAAATATTTATAAATTAACACTATCATACATTAAGATAAAAATCAAAACTATATTTTTGCATTATATAAGACCCTTTATGAAAAATAGAATTTTATTTATTGTTAGTTTATTGAGCTTACCATTTATAGGTGTATCTCAAACATCAACAGAAGCAAGTTTACAAACTCTTTTAGTAAAAAAGAGAGCTTACAATAAACAGGCAAAACAAGGATTTTGCATTCAATTATACAACGGAAATGAAAAAATGGCTTTGCAAAAGATGGAAGAGTTCAAAGAAATATTTCCTGAAATAGAAATAAAGAGAATCTATAAAGTACCCGAATGGAAAGTTCAAACCGTTTCTTTTAAAACACGAATTGAAGCTGATCGGGTTTTGAATAAAATCAAAGAAGAATATCCTGGAGCAAGGGTATTGTAATAAAAAAAGACCATTCTAACGAATGGTCTTTTTTTCTATTTAGCATTGTCCAAATAATAAATCACATTTAAAATTTCCTCATCACTTAAATAAGAATAAGACATCATTGGAATTTTATTATACTTCTCATAAATCTCTATAGCATCTTTATCTCCTTTTGCCATTAGTCCTTTACTGTCCTTTATAAACTCAACAGTCCACTCTTTTTTTCTTCTCTCAGAAATTTTCCCCAAGGCAGGGCCGATTAACTTTTTATCAAGTTTGTGACAGGCGGCACAATTGCCATTAAAAATTTTCTTTCCCTTAGCTGCATCTGTTTGAGCGCTTAACGAAGAAATAGAAAACACGACACTACATATTAAAAATAAAATTGTTCTCATAGTCTAAAGATTTTTTATAAATCAAATTTAATTTTTTTTTCATAGACACAACTAAGTTCCGCGAAAAAAACATCCTTAAATTTAACCAACAGTTGACCCTAATTTCCATTCAACATAAAATCATCTGTCGTTTAAATAAAACCATCCCTCATTATGTGAATCATAGGAAACAAGTATTTTAGAATTATAAAATCTTATACAATGAAAAAATCAATCAAAACAATTTTAGCTTTCAGTGTTTTTGCAATCACTACCATTCTATCTGCACAAAAGGCACCAACCTTTGAAAAAGGAAATGACCCAAAACCAACAGACAAAAAATGGAAACTTGTTAAAAATTTATCGGACGAATTTAAAGGTTCTTCATTAAACAAAAGCAAATGGGTTACCGGTGGTGGATGGATCGGAAGACCTCCTGGACTATTTATGCAAGACAATATAAAAGTAGAAGATGGATCTTTGAAAATAACTGCCTATACATTACCCAATCCAATTGTTAAAAACAAAAAGACCTTTACACATGGTGGTGGATATGTAGGTTCTGTAGCCCCTTCTAAATTCGGATACTATGAAGCTAGAATGAAAGCAAACAAAACTTTTATGTCTTCTACATTTTGGCTAATAAATGAGGGACGTAATGAATCAGGATGCAATAAAAGAACTATAGAGTTGGATATCCAAGAATGTGTTGGTGAAATTAACACCACAGGTAAATGGGCACAACATTTTGACCGATCTATGCACTCAAATACCCACAGCAGAAATATCCCTGAGGGTTGTGATTATGTAAAAGGAATTAAAGGAACCAACACCGATTTAAATGAAGGTATGGTTTACGATGACTATCATGTTTATGGAGCATGGTGGAAAAGTGAAACCGAAGTTTGGTTTTATTTAGATGGAGTATTAACAGAAAAAGTTACACCAGCAGCAGATTTTGATATCAATATGCATATCAGAATGGTGGTAGAAACTTATGATTGGAATCCTGTACCAGCAGATGGTGGGATGACCGGTACCGAAGAAGAAAGAACAACTTCTTATGACTGGGTTCGAGTTTGGAGATTAAAGTAATCAAAAAACTAATATGATAAAAAAACCTGATTCAAATGAATCAGGTTTTTTTATGATTATCTATGAGCTATATTTCATGGCAAAATCACTACTATAAGAGCAGAAACGAATAATACTCCTATCCCACAAATAGAAGACATTAGGTATTCTTATCACAATGATATTTCAAGATGAATAATTATTATTTCTAATTGGTATTATTATGACTTTATATAAAAAGAAAATCATTTGACTCTCTACAATTTCCCAAGTAGCTATCATAGCAATAGGCAGCTCGTAATTCTCTAGAGGTTCCTCTTATTACAATCCTTTGAAAAACAAAAAAGCCTGATTCATTTGAATCAGGCTTATTATATAAGATTAGAAATTTTATTTCAATTTCTTCTTCACTTCTACTTCTTGGTAAGCTTCAATAATATCATTTACTTTGATATCATTAAATCCTTTGATTTGCATACCACAATCGTATCCTTTTGCTACTTCTTTAGCATCATCTTTGAAACGTTTTAATGTTGCAAACTCTCCAGTAAACACCACTATACTATCTCTAATAACTCTCACTTTAGAAGTTCTAAATACTTTACCCGTTAAGACCATAGATCCGGCAACATTTCCAACTTTAGAAATTTTATAAACCTCTCTAATTTCAGCCGTACCTGTAATCTCCTCTTTCATATCTGGAGACAACATTCCTTCCATTGCATCTTTCAAGTCATTGATTGCATCATAGATAATTGAGTACATTCTTACATCAACCTCTTCGGTATCTGCAACAATTCTAGCATTTCCAGAAGGACGTACGTTAAATCCAATTACAATCGCGTCTGAAGCAGATGCTAATAAGATATCAGATTCAGTAATCGCACCGACACCTTTATGGATAATATTAACTTGAATTTCTTCTGTAGATAATTTCTGGAATGAATCCGTCAATGCCTCTACAGAACCATCCACATCCCCTTTCAAGATAATGTTCAACTCTTTAAAGTCACCCAATGCAATTCTACGACCAATCTCATCTAAGGTAATATGTTTCTGTGTTCTTACAGATTGTTCTCTTTGTAATTGAGAACGTTTCGTTGCAATTTGTTTCGCTTCTCTTTCATCTTCAAATACATTAAACTTATCACCTGCTTGCGGTGCTCCGTCCAAACCTAACATTGAAACAGGAGTTGAAGGACCAGCAACTTGAATGTTATGACCTCTTTCGTCAAACATCGCTTTCACTTTTCCACTATGTCTACCTGCCAATACGTAATCTCCAATTTTTAAAGTACCCGCTTGCACCATAATTGTAGAAACATACCCTCTACCTTTATCTAATAAAGCCTCAACAACAGTACCTGTCGCTCTTTTATCAGCATTCGCTTTTAAGTCTAAAATCTCAGCCTCAAGCAATACTTTTTCTAATAATTCATCAACACCTTGTCCTGTTTTCGCAGAGATATCATGTGATTGAATTTTACCACCCCAGTCTTCAACTAATAAATCCATAGAAGCTAATTGTTGCTTCACATTATCAGGATTTGCAGCTGGACGGTCAATTTTATTTATAGCAAAAACAATTGGCACCCCTGCAGCTTGTGCATGGCTAATTGCCTCTTTTGTTTGTGGCATTACATCATCATCAGCAGCAATTACAATAATTACTAAATCGGTAACCTGCGCTCCACGTGCTCTCATGGCAGTAAAGGCCTCGTGACCCGGTGTATCCAAGAATGCGATTCTTTGACCTCCTGATAACTCCACAGAGTAAGCACCAATATGTTGTGTAATTCCTCCAGACTCCCCAGCAATAACATTTGCTTTACGAATATAATCCAATAAAGATGTTTTACCATGATCTACGTGTCCCATTACCGTAATAATTGGAGCTCTTGTAGTTAAATCTTCCTCAGAATCTACTTCTTCTTGAATTCCTTCTTCAACTTCTGCACCAATAAATTCAACAGTATAGTTAAACTCTTCCGCTACAATAGAAATCGTTTCAGCATCCAATCTTTGATTCATGGTTACCATCATTCCTAATGTCATACATGCAGAAATGATTTGAGTTGGAGATACATCCATCATTGTAGCAACTTCACCTACAGTTACAAACTCAGTAACTTTTAGGATTTTGCTATCTTGAGCCGCTAACTCCTGATCAATATCAGATTGTTGACGGTGTAAATCTCTTTTATCTCTTCTGTACTTCGCTCCTTTGTTTTTACTAGATTTACCTTGTAATCTCTCAAGAGTTTCACGTACTTGTTTTTGTACTTCTGCTTCTGTAGGCTCTTCTTTCTTAACGGCTGGAGCAGGTCTTTGATTCCTTCCTCTACCTTTATTGAAGTTACCTCTATTACCACCGCCACCGCCAGGTCTTGGTGAATGATTAGCAGGTTTTACAATTCTTTTTCTTTTAGCTTTAGCAGCACCACCATTAGCAGGTTTCGCTTCTTCCTTCTTTTTCTTTGGACGCTCAAATTGTTTTAAGTCAATTACAGTACCTGTTAATTTAGGACCATCTAACTTTTTGTATTGCGTTGTTAATTTTTCAGCTTCTTCTGGATTTACTTCTTCTTTAACCTCTTGCTTTTTAGGCGTTGGTTTCGCTTCCACAAATTCTTGAGCTTGATCAATTGCTTTAGGAGCAATATTTTCCTTTTTAACAGGAGCAACAGGCTTTTCAACTTTCGCCTCTACCTTTACCTCTTCAACAGGCTTTTCCTCTGCAACAACCTCAACTGGTTTTGCCTCAGTTTCCTTTACCTCTTCTTTCTTTTCTTCAACAACTGGTTTTTCCTCTGCTTTCGTTGCACCAGGAACATCAATCTTTCCAACTGTTTTTAACTCAAGCTTTTCAGCTTTTGCCTTTACCACAGCTCTACGAGATTCATCCAACTGACGTTTTTTCTCCAACTCAGCCTCCTGTGCCAAACGAAGTTCTTCCTTTTCTTTCTTCTTCTCCTCACCTACTTCTTTTGAAGCAGCTTTTTTATTCTTGTCAGTCTGAAAACCATCCAATAAGACTTCATAAATCTCATTAGAGATCTTAGTAGTAGGTCTTGCCTCTACTTCCACTCCTTTGCTTGCCAAGTGCTCAACAGCCCTATCTAATGATATGTTAAGTTCCCTAAGAACTTTGTTGAGTCGTATTGTTTTATTTTCAGCCATATCTATTTAATTGTTGAATAGTTACTTAATCTATTTTGGCTCATAAATTAGCCAACTATTCTGTATTCTATAATCTATTTAAATTGCGTTTCTCACGAAACTCGTTACTCACGGTACTTATGATTCAAATTCTTCTCTAAGAACTCTTTGAACATCTAAAATTGTTTCCTCCTCTAGATCTGTTCTCTTCACTAACTCATCCACGTCTTTATCCAATACGCTTCTAGCAGTATCTAAACCAATCTTTTTGAATTCTTCAATTACCCATGATTCTATTTCATCAGAGAATTCTGTCAATTCAACATCCTCGTCTTCAACACCTTCTCTTTGCACATCAATTTCAAAACCTGTAAGCTCACTTGCAAGACGGATATTTACTCCTCCTCTACCAATTGCTCTTGACACTTCTTCAGGACGTAAAAACACATCTACTCTACCTTTTTTACCTTCTTCTGGCTCTTGTTTGATAGTCATAGAAACTATTTTTGCAGGGCTCAAAGCTCTTGCAATAAATAATTCTGTATTTTTAGTATAATTGATTACATCAATGTTTTCATTACCCAACTCACGAACAATTCCATGAATTCTTGATCCTTTCATTCCGACACATGCTCCAACAGGATCAATTCTATCATCATAAGAATCCACAGCAACTTTTGCTTTATCACCTGGTATTCTTGCTACTCCTTCAATAGTAATCAAACCATCGAAAACCTCAGGAATTTCTTGCTCAAATAATTTCGTTAAGAATCCTGGTGCCGTTCTAGACAAAATGATCACTGGTTTGTTTCCTCTTAACTCAACACTTTTAATTACCCCTCTAACAGATTCACCTTTTCTAAAGAAATCTGAACGGATTTGTTCACTTTTCGGCAATACCAATTCATTTCCTTCATCATCTAAAAGAATGATAGCATTGTGCTTTATATGGTGTACTTCAGCAGAATACAAATCTCCTTCTAACTCCTTAAATTGCTTGAAGATATTTGTACTATCATGCTCGTATATTTTAGAAATCAAGTTTTGACGTAAAGCCAAAATAGCTCTTCTTCCTAATTGAAATAATTTCACTTCCTCAGAAACATCCTCACCAATTTCAAAATCAGGCTCAATTTTTCTAGCTTCACTTAATTCAATTTCCTCATTATCGTCTTCTGAAAAACCATCAGCAACAACAACTCTATTTCTCCAAATCTCTAAATCTCCTTTATCTGGATTGATAATAATATCAAAGTTATCATCAGAACCAAACTTACGTTTTAATGCGGCTCTAAAAACTTCCTCTAAAATAGACATCAAGGTTACCCTATCAATACTCTTATCATCTTTAAACTCTGAAAATGAATTTATTAAATCTATATTTTCCATTTCACCTTACTACTTAAAAAATTAGCTTCACTTTTGCTTCTACTATACTATTATATGCTAAAGTTACAGATTTCTCAACCGTTACTTTACCTTTTCCTATTGGCTTTGGTTCTCTTGCAGACCAGTTTAACACTATATCTTCTCCAATAACTTCAACCAACTTTCCTTCATATTTACCTTCTGCTGTTTTCACAGAAAGGGTTCTACCAATGTTTTTCTTATATTGTCTAAACACTAGCAAAGGTTTTGTAATATCTGGAGTACTCACTTCTAAACTAAAGTCTTCTTCCTCTCTATCCAGCTCACCTTCAACAGCCCTACTTATCCTAATACATTCATTAAGTGGAACTCCTTGGTCACCATCAATAATTATTGATATTTTACTATCTGGCAACAACTCTAAACTAATTAAAAACAGCGGGCTATCTTCACCCAATGCGTCATTTACTAATTGTTCAACAAGCTCTTTATTCATCTTCTAGTATAAAAAAAGGAGACTTGTAAGTCCCCCTTCATTTGCAATAATCTCGATTTTACGGTGCAAATATAACAACAATTATCGGATATACAAAACCGATACAGCTTAAGTAACAAAAACAATTACTTAAATTTCAGGGATAAAAAAGCCCAAACTGCATCTTATGCAATTTGGACTTTATATAAATATTCAAATAAGCTTTTAATAGCAGCTAAATTCTTAAAATTTAAACCCTTTGGTAAGAACCAAATAAACAGCAGAAAACAAGAAGAACATTGTCATCATACTATATAGGGTCAACATAACTTTCTCAAATAAATTCAAACCTTCTCCTTTTTCATGAAGGTACTCTTGAATAGAATTAATAATTCCATTTCCTAAAGATTTTTCGGAGTTTAGCGGGTGGTTTTGAGCTTTCATAATACTACATTTAACTTTTAAATTTTGAAACAGTTTTGTTCCGTAACTAAAACAAGGGGTAGTATTCAATCCATAGTTTGATTTAAAATAAACATCAAACTTTGATAGCTGTTCGTAAGACTTTCTTTCATAGAAATTTACGCTTGCAATTTACAAAATATTTACCTTAAAACTAAAGTTTTATGCACATTTTTTTTTAGACACGCTAACACTTCAATAGATTGTAAAAAATAGGTACTTTTGAAATAAGAATTCCGGATTAACAAAACTAATCAAACATGGAATACTTGTTACTTAAACAGAGCAATTATTATGTTTTCAACTGACGAAAAAAAACAATACAATCGACATTTCATTCTGGACTCTATTGGGGTAGAAGGTCAAAATAAATTAAAAAACAGCAAGGTCTTAGTCGTTGGAGCTGGAGGGTTAGGATGTCCAATACTACAATATCTTGCAGCAGCAGGAGTTGGAACCATCGGAATTATTGATAACGACACAGTAGACCAAAGCAATCTACAAAGACAAATTTTATTCACTATTGACGATATCGGCAAACCCAAAGCACAAGTTGCCGCTGATAGATTAAAAAGACTAAACCCTTTTATTACATTTAACACCTACATCAGTTTTCTATCTTCTGAAAATGCTTTAGAACTATTTTCTGACTATGATATAATTGTTGATGGCTCCGATAATTTCCAAACAAGATATTTAACAAATGACGCTGCGGTTTTAACAAATCGTCCCTTGGTGTTTGGTGCCATATTTAAATTTGAAGGTCAAATAAGTGTGTTCAATTATAAAAATGGACCTACCTATCGATGTTTATTTCCCGAGCCACCTAGCGCAAACAGTATTCCGAATTGTTCCGATGTTGGAGTTTTAGGAGTGCTACCCGGAATTATTGGCTGTCTACAAGCAAATGAAACGATAAAAATAATATGCGATTTAGGGGATGTTCTTAGTGGAAAATTACTCTCCATGAACGCTTTAAACCTTCAACAAAACATTTTAAAATTCCCGAAAAATCCAACAATAGAAATCAAAGAATTGATTGATTATGATATTTTCTGTGGAATAGAAAAAGAATCTAGTCTTGAAATTTCAAGCAGTGAATTGACATTGGAACTTAAAAAAGATAATATTACTTTAGTTGATGTAAGAAAGTTAATGGAACGTGAAAACTTCAACATTGGAGGAGAACATATTCCATTACATCAATTGCAACAACGTTTTGATTTTTTCGACAATAAGGACAATATTATTCTATACTGTCAAGTTGGACAAAGAAGTCTTGTTGGAGTTAAATTACTATTAGAAAAATACCCAAATAAAAAAATAAAAAGTCTTCAAGGAGGTGTAGATGCCTGGAGAAGATCTCAATAAAAAAACACCCTAAAATTCATGAATCCACTATTAAAAGAATTCAACACACCATATGAAACAGCTCCTTTCTCTAAAATAAAAAACGAGCATTTCAAACCTGCTTTTGAAAAAGCAATTACCATTGCAAAACAAGAGATTGAGAGCATTACAAAAAATACTGATGCGCCTAATTTTAAAAATACAACGGAGGCATTAGAAAATTCAGGAAAACTACTGGACAGAATTTCAAGTATTTTTTTCAACTTAAATTCTGCCGAAACCAACGATACCATACAGAAAATTGCGCAAGAGGTTTCGCCTCTTTTATCTCAATTTTCAAATGACATCAGACTGAATGAAACATTATTTCAAAAAGTAAAATCAGTTTATGACAATCAATTAAACTTAAATCTTACTAGAGAAGAAACCATGCTTTTAGAAAAACAATACAAAGGATTTTCTAGAAACGGAGCCAATTTAAAAGGTAAAGACAGGGATACTCTAAGAGAGATCGACATGAAACTCTCTAAAATATCTTTACAATTTGGCGAAAATTCTTTAGCTGAAACAAATGCTTTTGAGCTACACATCACTGATATTCAACAATTAAAAGGATTGCCTGAAGGCGCACTAGAAGCAGCTAAGCAAACTGCCCAGCAAAAAGAAAAGGAAGGCTGGTTATTTACACTTGATTACCCTAGCTACATTCCTTTCATGACTTACATAGACAACCGTGAATTAAGAAAAGAAATGGCCATTGCTTTTGGTAAAAAGGCTTTTCAAGGAAATGAATTTGACAATCAAGAAATTGTAAAAGAAATTGTTAGCTTAAGACATAAACGTGCTCAATTATTAGGATACGACACGCATGCTCATTATGTGTTAGAAGAGAGAATGGCGGAAACACCTGAAACTGTCTTAAATTTCTCTCATGAACTTCTGAACAAGGCAAAGCCTGCCGCTCAAAAAGAATTTGATAAGTTAAGTGAATTTGCTCAAAAAGATGGAATCACTGATTTGCAAAAATGGGACGGTGCTTACTATTCGGAAAAACTAAAGAAAGAATTATTTGATTTTGATGAAGAAGCGATAAAACCTTATTTCAAACTGGAGAATGTTTTAAACGGTGCCTTTACCGTTGCTAATAAATTATTCGGATTACAATTTGAGGAAGTTTTTGATATTGACACCTACCATGAGGAGGTAACGACTTACAAGGTAACAGATGAAAATAACGATTACGTTGCAATTTTTTACGCCGATTTTTTCCCTAGAGAAGGAAAAAGAAACGGTGCATGGATGACCTCTTATAAAGCACAGTCTATTAAAGACGGTGTTAATAGTAGACCCCATATCTCAAACGTTTGTAACTTTACCAAACCGACAGCTACAAAACCCTCTTTACTCACCTTTAACGAAGTAACTACCCTATTCCATGAATTTGGCCATGGCTTACATGGAATGCTAGCAAACACCACATATGCTAGTTTATCGGGAACAAGTGTTTCTTGGGATTTTGTTGAACTACCAAGTCAAATCTTTGAAAATTGGTGCTATGAAGAAGATGTTTTAAAATTGTTTGCTAAACATTATGAAACTGGAGAAATAATTCCAATGAACTTAATCAACAAGATTAAGGAGGCAGCAACCTTTTTAGAAGGAATGCAAACTTTACGTCAATTAAGCTTTGGATTATTAGACATGTCATGGCATTCGCAAAGCGAAATTAATTTTGACCAACTGGATGTAAAAGAGTTCGAACAACAATCTTTTTCGGATACACAATTATATCCAGACGTAGCTGAAAACTGTATGAGCACTTCTTTCTCTCATATATTCCAAGGAGGTTATTCTGCAGGGTATTACTCCTATAAATGGGCAGAAGTATTAGACGCTGATGCTTTTGAATATTTTAAACAAGAAGGAATATTCAATAAAGAAATCGGAACAAAGTTTAAAGAAACTGTTCTCTCACAGGGAGGCACTCAAAAACCAATGGATTTATATGTTGCCTTTAGAGGTAAAAAACCAAATTCTGATGCTCTATTAAAAAGAGCCGGTTTACTTTAATACAACGCTTAAAAACAAAAAAGCCCTATCAAAATTGATAGGGCTTTTTTATTTTTAAGAAACTATTTAGCCTGTTTCTTTTTATACCTATACAAAGCATAACCAAGAGCCGCAACAAGGATATATGGAAATATCATTAAATACATAATTCCATCGTTAACACCCTCTGCCATTCCTTGATCACCACTTTCTACAACAGCTTTGCACATAGCACACTGTGCTTGAGCAAACCAAGTAGGCATCATAAGGATAAAAACCAGACCTTTTTTCATGTCAACGTTTAAATGTAATAAGGTGAAATCATCCAATACACAACAACACCTGTTACTGCAACATACAACCATAAAGGAAAGGTATATTTCGCAATCTTTTTATGCAATTCAATTTGATTGGTTATTCCACGTACATACGTAATCAACACAAAAGGAATCACAGCTATAGACAACACTATATGACTTATTAATATTGCATAATACACATATTTCATAAAACCTTCACCTAGATATTTAGTAGAGTCTGAAGTCATATGATACAAAACATACAACACCAAAAACACTAAGGAACAAGCAATGGCAATTTTCATTATCAATTCATGTTTCTTGATATCCCCCTTTTTTACTGCCAATACAGCCAAAACCAACAGTAAGGCAGTAATTGCATTGATGCTAGCATAAATAGGCGGTAAAAACACAGGCAACTCTAAATCAATCTTCACACCAAACAAAACTGCTACCGCCAACGGAATCGCGACTGACAATACCACAATCAACTTGTTATATTTTTTCTCTGCACTCATAACTTATTCTTCTAATAATAATTTAATATCTTCTTTTAACATCTCTATTGCATCAATATCTAAACCATCGTAAAACTTTATAGGATTTTCATTATCACCCATTTTAACTGTTCTTGAACGAATGTACCCCTCTTTGTCTACTAGAGCAAACAGACCAGAATGTTCAAAACCACCTTCTACATCATCATTTTTACCTGCGTATAGTTTGAAACCCTCATTAGAAAATGAAAACACTGCACTTTCATCACCTGTTAAAAAATTCCAATTTTCCATGGTTGCTCCTTTTTCATCCGCATAAGCTTTCATCACCTCCGGTGTATCATGTTTTGGATTAATACTTATCGATGCAATTCCAAACTTTGGGTTGCCATAAAATTTATTCTGCAACAATACAGTGTTTTGCGTCATGATAGGGCAAATGGTAGGACAAGTCGTAAAAAAGAACTCAACCACATATACCTTTCCCTGATAAAAAGAATTCGATATTACTTCATTTTTTTGATTTACAAATTCAAAATCCGGCACTTTCTCAAATTTCACAAGCGATCTTTTTTGGGTTCTTTTCCCCAGTTCATTTACTCCCCAGATTCCAAAAATCAAGATAATAAAAGCAACTCCTGCATAAGAATAATTATTCTTCATTTAATTCAATTTAGGTTCTTTAACGGCAAACTTAGATTCATAAAAAACAACTTTCAAATCTTCCCTCAACTTATTCTTTAAAACAGAAACTGATTTGGTATCATAACTATAAAGCAAACCCGAATCGGTGTCTTCATCATCCGTTCTACCTCTCAAATTCATTGATTCATCAATAATAAAAACCTTCTCTAAACCAACAGATGTATCATAAGATACCGAAGGAATACCAAAACTGGTTACAAGATCTTGAATCTGTTCTTCAGAAAGTACTAGATATTGCCATTTCGGCAAATCAACACCTCCTACTTTCGACAATTCCTTTTGTAGCCTCTCAATATTTTTTTTTCCTGACTTAGGAACAATAGTAATGACTTGAAAATTTTTATACTTCTCGGTACTTTTATAAATCACCTGATAAAGATTCAATATATTTTGATAAGTCCCCACACTAGGCTCCTCCCCTAATATAGACAGCACTGATACTTTATTCCTAAAAGGAATTTCTCCCTTAAGATTAGAAACCTTTTCTGTTATGATAGGTAGTTTATTAAAATTCACTTTACCGGAAGCCAAAAACAAGAAGAACAACAACGGAACAATAAATGTACTGAACAGTATTATTATTTTTTTGGTCTGATTGGATTTTTCACTCATAATAGAATCATATCTTTAAAGGATCCAATACTTATTGAATCCAAAAAAAGGCGGATAAACCACCTTTTTCTTTTATTTTTTTACATACTAGGTATTAGTATTTCCAGTTTATGTAAGGTGCTAAAACATCATGTACATAACTTCCTTCGATAATTAGCAATGTAGCCAAATAAGGAATCAAAATAACTAATGGTAATACTATAGAGTATTTAAAATTCTTTTTCTCATCTCCTAAGTGCATAAAGTACCAAACAATATAGTAAGCTTTAACAATTGTCAAGATTAAAAATAAAGAGTTTAATAAAGAGGTACCTAAAAACTGAGTTGTAAATAAAAACTCTGGCTTAACAATACCTAATGCTACTTCCACAATTGTAATTGCAGAAAGTATTCCAAAAACTTTCCAAATTAATGCTTTATGATCTGCTGCGTTTCCCATTTTATATTTATTTATCAGATTCGAAAAAACGAACTGCTATATTTTTTATTAATTATTAAACTAGGTAGAAGAATGTAAATACAAATACCCATACTAAATCGACAAAGTGCCAGTATAAACCAACTTTTTCAACCATTTCGTAGTGACCTCTTTTTTCGTAAGTACCAATGATAACATTAAAGAAAATGATAATATTAAGTACAATTCCAGAGAATACGTGGAAACCGTGAAAACCTGTAATAAAGAAAAAGAAATCTGCGAATTGACTACTTCCATATTCGTTTACTTCTAGATTAGCTCCTTCAACAACTCTTGCTGCTTGAGATAAATATTTCAATCCTTCACTTCTAGAAACTATTACTTTCTTTTTAGTCTCAGGATCAATCTTCTCAATTCTTAAGTTTACATGAGGATTTGCTTTAAAAGAAGCAACTACTTCTTCTACTGTATAAGTAGGGTTTGCATCACCTGATTCAAACCACAAACCATTATGTCTTGTATGATCAACTCTTTCTTTAGGATGAGAAGTTACAAAGTCAGCTAAGGCAATTTGATGTCCATTTTCTGCAAATTGAACAATCTTACCATCTTTTAACTGAACCGCTCCATAAGAACCTTGAATGAAATTTTTCCATTCCCATGCTTGAGAACCAACAAAAATAATACCTCCAATAATTGTCAAGAACATGTAAAAAGTCACCTTTTTCTTATTCATGTTGTGACCTGCATCCACTGCCAATACCATTGTTACAGAAGAGAAGATCAAAATAAACGTCATCAAAGCAACGTAATACATCGGAGCGTGTGTCCCATGCATAAACGGAAAGTGAGTAAACACCTCATCTGCGATAGGCCAAACGTCAATAAATTTAAATCTTGTCAAACCGTAAGCGGCAAGGAATCCTGAAAATGTTAATGCATCAGAAACGATGAAAAACCACATCATCATTTTTCCATAACTAGCTCCCATAGGTCTTGTAGAACCACCGTCCCACGTTTTACCTTCATTTTGATCAGCAATATTTGCTCCCATAAATTTCGTTTAATTAATGTATAATTCTAATTAGTTGGCAAAAATAACAATTTTAATTAAGTATTAAAATAGAAAAAGCAAAATAAGCCTATCCATAATAAATCTAAGAAATGCCAAAATATTTCTCCTAGCTCTAACCCTAGAGTATCGTCCATTGTATACAACCCTCGAATCTGCTTGTAAAACACTACTAATAAAGATATTAACCCTACCGAAACGTGTAAAATATGAGCAAAAACAATTACCATTAACATACTAGATGACACCGCACTTTTGGGTCCTGTAAAATACAATCCCATGTCTTGTAACTCATGAAATCCTTGAAATTGACCATAGACAAACCCTAATCCAAGGACTAAAGTGATCAACAACATGATTGTTGTCATTGTTTTATTCCCTTTTTTTGCAGTTTTCTTTGCAATAAAATAAGTCACACTACTCAATAGAATACAAATGGTACTCCATTGGAATGCAGTTGGCAAATCAAAACTCACCCAATCCTCTCTGTTACTACTAATAACATAAGCACTTGTTAACCCGGCAAACATCATAGTCATACTAACCATTGAAATCCACATCATCGGTTTTGCTCCTTTTCTTCTACCTTCTCTTAATTCTAAATCTACAGTATTGTCCATAGTCACTAATTATCTTTAATGTAAAAATTTATCTATCACATATATCACCTGCACAACCGTAATATACAATACGCTTGAAAGCATTAATTTTCTTGCCATTTCTCTACTATGATCCTTCAACATCTTTACCGCATAAAACAACATACTTGCTCCTAACATAAATATCACCACAGCTGTTAATGGATATATATAAAAACTACCTGTTAACTTTAAAACAGGCGCTATAGAAACTAAAATCATAATAATTGTATAAAGTATAATTTGTCTTACTGCACCGTTGTCTTTTTTTCCCATTGGCAGCATATTGAAACCCGCCTTTTTGTATTCTTCATCTTGCAACCATCCAATAGCCCAAAAATGAGGAAACTGCCAAAAAAACTGAATCAAAAACAAAAAACCAGCTTCTACTCCAAAATTATTTGTTGCAGCAACCCAACCCAACATAAAAGGAATTGCCCCTGGAAATGCTCCCACAAAAACGCACAAAGGAGTGACAGGCTTTAATGGAGTATAAACGCTTGTGTATAGAAAAATTGATATCGCACCAAACAAAGCACTCTTAGGATTGATTGAGTATAAAATTGCAATACCAAAAATTGTAAAACTTACCGCAATCACCAATGCCGTTCTCACAGACATTCTTCCTGCAGGAATTGGACGATTTTTTGTTCGCTTCATCAAGGCATCTGTATTCCTTTCAATAATTTGATTAAAAGCATTGGAAGCTCCCACCATAAAATAGCCCCCTATGGCAAGTAAAAAAATCACATAATATGAAATGGAGTCATTATCAACTGCCAACAGATAACCTGCAACAGATGAAAACACAACACTCATAGACAAGCCCATCTTTGTAAGCTGCTTAAAATCACTCACCAACGTAGAAGATTTTTCACTTTGCTCTACTTCCTCAACAACGGATCCCATTTCCTTGAATTAAAATTTTTGCAAAGATATTTCTTTCTTATGTATTGACCATCAAAAATTCCAAAATTGATAAGCTCTAAGAAATATCAAGTACTCTTACTCCTATAAAAAAAAGCCAAAAACACTATAAACAACAGTGATTCAATTAATTAAAAAATATATTTATTTTTTGTTTTCTAGTAACAAATATCATGTATCTTTGCAACCGAATTTGAGCAATCAAAATCGCCACGCTCGAGTGGTGGAATTGGTAGACACGCTGGACTTAAAATCCAGTGGACTGTAAGGTCCGTATGGGTTCAAGTCCCATCTCGAGTACTAAGCCTGTTAACTTTTTGTTGACAGGCTTTTTTATTTTGCAGATTTTTCTTGATAACATTTAGTTCTATTTCTACCGTATAACAAGATTCCTATTCAACATAAAATTACCCATATTTTACAAATTGTGCATTTAGTTTAAATATTTTACTTTTATACCAACCTTATATTTGGATTTTCTTGATTCTATGTTCCTAAAACCAATTTCTTTTTTATCATCCTTGCTCTTTATATTATGGATTGACTTTAGTGGTTATGCACAATATTTTGAAAATGACTTGACATTTAACAAAAATCTTTTTGAAATAGCAAACAACAATGACATCAACCTAAGCGTTTTTGCAGAGGATGAAACCCGAGGAAAAGTTGTGAAATTCAACAACAAAACGAATCCACTTTCTATCAACTCCCAACGCGATAAAAATATTTCTGTTGCTTTTTGGATCAAACCACAAAACATAGAACTACATCCAGGAACTATCTATGGAGAAGAAAATAATTTTTACCTGCGGTATCTCTCTAACCAACAAATACAGTTCAATCATTTCAACTTAAAAGACACAGAAACAAAAGCCGTTCTTTCTGAAAATCGTTGGCAACATATAGGCTTTACTTTAAACACAAAGGGTCGATTAAAAATTTTCTTGAATGGTGATTGTATTTTACAAGACAGCATCAAAAACAATTGGTGGAAGAGAAAAGGAAAAACATATATAGGAACGGATAAGTATGATACTAATGCAGAAGGATTTTTAGACAAATTACAAACTTGGAATCGCGCCATTTCTGAAAAAGAAATGATGGAGGTTTACATGACTTCCTTAAAATCTCCAGCTATAGATTTTGCACTTAACCTGTACCTTCCTCTTGAAACGAATCTTCAAAACAAGGCAGCAACAAAATCAAAATTAATAAGTGAAAAAAATATTTCCTTCGAAAGCGACAATAATGGAATTGGATCTGCGCTGTTTACGCATAAAACATCTTATCTAAAATTCGAAAATGTGAAGTTTGGCCATCAACAGACTATTTCTCTTTGGGTAAAACCTAGCGACAAAGATAGAATAATGGCTCTTGTAGGAAATAGCGATTTTTCACTTCGCTATTTACCAAAAACGGGCAAGCTATGGTTTAGCGTTCCTTTAAATTATGGCATCTTAGCGAATCCTCCTAAAAACATAAACACCAAAGAATGGACCCATTTAGCCATATCTTTAAATTACAATCACCTTATTGATTTTTATATCAATGGAAAAAAAACAGACAGCAAACAGATTTATCAAAATACTGGAAAAGCCACTTATTTAGAAATAGGCAAAAGTTTCTGGAACAATTATTACGATGGAAACATTAAAGAAATTGCTTTATGGGATAGAAAATTATCAGATGCTGAAATTGAAAAAATCTATAAGAACAATATTGAAATTTCCTCAAAGCAACAGTACACAACAACGTTAACGGTTTCTGTGATTATTTTAATCGTTTTTTTAACACTCGTATGTTTAAAACCCTTTCGAAAAAAGAAGAACCTCATCAACAAAACTAGTGAAATTTCAATCAAACCTGCAATTCACGAACTCCCTAAACTACCCTTAAAAAATGCGATCTATTTTTTAGAGAAGTTTAGAGCCTACAATGCTAATTCAGAAAATTTCTCAAATGAATTTGCTCCTACACTGATTAGATTATTTTTAATTATTTTAATCTACCCTAAAATTTTCAAACGTCATATCAGCTCTACCGAAATGTCTGAAGCCCTTTGGCCCAATGAAACAAACTCTCAACAAAAAAACAATAGAAGTACAAACATCCATAGACTTAGAGGTATTTTAAAAAATATTGAAGGACTCACATTAGAATACAAGAACAAAACATGGCAGATTGAAGTTTCTGACGCTATTTTTATTGATATCCTTTCAATAGATCAATTATTTTCTCAATGGAATACCATTGAGCAGTTACACAAATTAACATTTGACAAAACTATTTACACGCATAATTTTGATTTATTATTAAGACCACTACAGGATAATTTAACATCTAATGTTCATAAAAACATTGAAAGCTGTATCCTCAATAAAGAATGGAATAAAATTATTTATTTGGCAAAACTATGGCTTACGTTAGATTCCCTTTCTAAACCAGCTATAGAATACTTGATAAAAGCGCAAATAACGACACATCAAAACCAAAAAGCCCTCTCTTCCCACAACAGCTTCTGCAAGAACCATCTAGATTTACTAAACAAATCTTTTGATATAGAATTTAGCTCTTACACCCCATACCACTAGAGAAAGTAAAAATAATCTAGTCAAAAAAAGCTAAAAAAAGACGCGAACTTTTGAAATAAATTTTATATTTGCACTCGCATAAAAAATGCGAAAGTAGCTCAGGGGTAGAGCATCACCTTGCCAAGGTGAGGGTCGCGGGTTCAAATCCCGTCTTTCGCTCCATATCATTCCAATGCTCGAGTGGTGGAATTGGTAGACACGCTGGACTTAAAATCCAGTGGACTGTAAGGTCCGTATGGGTTCAAGTCCCATCTCGAGTACGAAGCCTGTTAACTTTTTGTTGACAGGCTTTTTTATTCTCTATCAATTCTTGATTGTTTTTCAATCACTTCTTTGTGCACCTCGTTTCCATCAACATCATAATGAATAAACTCAATTATGGGAATGTTTTTTTTTCGATACACATTGACCCCTAAAAACCCTCCTTGAACTCTTAAGAATTTATGTTCTGGTTTTTTATTTGACTGAGACCAACCTTGAGCATGTGCATTACTAGTTGGCCCTTGTGAGAACTCCAACAAACCTGTTTCCGCGTCCTTAGACACATACTGCCAATGTCGATCTCCATTGACAACAAACATACCGTTTTTCATCAAAAACGCTCGCAACCAATCTCCTTCTGTCTTAAATGCTTTGTTTACATGATTATCACTTTTACCTGAATCTCTATCAGGACCAACTACCGGAGTTGCAGACATTAAAATTTTAAAAGTTGCATCAGAAGCAGCAACCGACTTTTTAAACCATTCTATTTGTTCTTTTCCAAAAATCGTTTTGGACACACCATCTTTTAAGTAATTAGGGGATCTAAATTCTCGACCTTCCAACAACCACACCTCTATATCTTTTCCCCATCGAATTGATCTATATGGCTCACCAACCAAAGGAGCTTGTTCATACCATATTCTCAAACCATCTTCATAGGTAATTTCACCAAAAGGTTTCATTCCGGGATAAGCGTCATTACTTAACAAATCATGATCGTCTTTCTGAAGAAACAATGGAACATGATTATAAAAATGAACAGAACCTGGCCAAGCATTTATAGCATGCCATTTCATTCTTGCTTGTTCAACTGTAACAGCCATTGGCCCAGGTTTATCATAATATACAAAATCTCCTGTCTGACAATGGAAAGCCGGTTTTTTGTCAAACATGGCATCATAAATCTTAAACCCACGATCTTTATCATCATAATCCCAAAAATATTGACATGTTGAGGAAGTAAAATACACAGGAACAGCAACATCGCTTTTGGGAGACGTTTTAAAGCTTCCGAACACCGTAGAAATGGGAGTATCAGGTTTTTTAACCCCTTTTTTAGGCCGTCCCTTGAACTTCCTTCCAAAGACTTTTACTTTATAACGAGTGTTTGGCTTCAAACCCGTAATTTTTTTCTTAATCGTATAATCCTCCAGGACGGACACAAACTCCCATCCAAACTCTAAAGTATCTTTTTCACTCATGAACAATACACGCACCTCTCCAAATTCACCGGTAACCTCACCGTCCATCTCTTTTACAGGGGCACTATTGTTAAATTTTAGTGGAGCTCTATAAGGAGCCTCTCTTCTCTCATGAGTGATAGGATTGGGAAATTTTTCTTTACATAAACGTGTCCAGAAAACAGCAGAAGTATCCGTCACTTCACCCATTTTAAATCCTGTTGTAAAATATACATGATCCATAGTTTGAGAAATAACTCTTGAACCGACCAGCAAAATTAAGATTGTTAATCTAAAACTTCTATACTTTAATCTCATAACATTATTTTTATTCTAAGGTCCTAAGCAAAATCATAAGTCTTTTCTTCTAAAACTGGCACTCTCAATTTACCATCTTCTTGTTCCATTTTATTAGCAACCTTAATTCCAAGCAATTTAATATTTTTTTCTATCTCGGACACACCCACGCAACACCCTAACCCTTAAGTTATTGAACAACAATAAAACATCCTATTACCGCTCCATAAATAAATTTAGACAGCAAAAAAATGGCAAATTCAAGGTACTTCCTTAAAAATGCTACTCCGGAGGGCTCAAGTATTCAAGGAAAAATAATTCTGCATGGTGATACAAATCCAGAAACCAATAATACTTCACATTGATAGAATATTCTTGATTTTATTCAAAAAAAAGGTAACTTTATAGCCTATTACAGAATTCCCAAAAACTACGCATTTCATGAAGTTACATCTTGAAAAAATTCCAGTTATAGAAGAAATCACAAAAAAAGAATTTGTAGAAAATTATCTTAAAAAACAACGACCTGTTGTGGTAAAGAAATTTTCAAAAGACTGGCCTGCGTATAAAAAATGGAATCTTGATTATATGAAAGAAATTGCAGGGGACAAACAAGTTCCTCTGCATGACAGTAGACCTATTGAGGCTAAAAAATTCAATCAGCCACATGCCTATATGAAAATGAATGAATACGTAGACTTATTAAAAGAAAAACCTACCGATTTTCGTATATTTTTATGGAATATTTTAAAAGAAATCCCTTCACTTCAAAAGGACTTTGAATATCCTGATTTAGGAATTTCTTTCTTAAAAAGTTTGCCTACTCTATTTTTTGGCGGTTACAAATCATATACCTATATGCATTATGATATAGACCTAGCCAATATTTTTCACTTTCATTTCGAAGGTCAAAAACAATGTATTTTATTTGACCAAGAACAATCGAAATATCTATACAAACTGCCCAATACGTTAAGAACTCATAGTGATATTGATTTCTCTAATCCCGATACCGAGAAATGGCCAGAACTAAAAAATGCAAAGGGACATATTGCAAATTTAGAGCATGGTGACATGCTTTATATACCTGAAGGTTACTGGCATTATATGAAATATATCACACCTGGTTTTTCTATGAGTTTAAGAAGTATCCCCAAAACACCGAAATACTTAGCCAAAGCCGTTTACAATATTGCTGTTATGATGCCCGTAGAAAATATAATGCGACGCACCATGGGAGAGAAATGGATTGCTTGGAAAAACAATCATGCTGAAAAAAAATCTTACGCAAAAGTCTAATCCACTATTCGAAAGGTAGCTTATCAATTTCAGTGATTTTATTTTGCTCACCTTTTTCTACCTTAAAAAATTGAACATTTTTCACTTCAACTATTTTTACATAAAATACACCATCAGAAAAATCTGATAAGTTGTATTTTTTTTTATACGAATAGCCTTTTGCAAGAGTTTCAGTAAATAAAAGTCCTCCCTCGCCATTTTGAAAAACAACTTGGATGGCATTATTTACCGCCGAGGCTTTTAATAAAATAATATGTGATGCTCCTTCTTTAAATGTCAATGTAGGCTTTGATCTTGCTTGAACAGATTGCGTTAATCCTGCAAAAAAAAGTATGGTAAGAAATAAATATTTTTTCATAAGACATTTATAAAACTAGGTTTCCTTCACAAAACTAATACATTAGATTTAAGTTCCAACAAAAGTTAGCAAAAAGATAATTTCTCAGATTCTATCCTTTTCAATTGTACTTAATTTGAGGAGCAAAAAAAATTTTTTTTTTACGCTCAAAAAGCTTTTATATGAAACAAATGTTATATATTTGCACCCGAATTAAATCACTCGCTCGAGTGGTGGAATTGGTAGACACGCTGGACTTAAAATCCAGTGGACTGTAAGGTCCGTATGGGTTCAAGTCCCATCTCGAGTACTAAACCTCCTAACATTTTGTTAGGAGGTTTTTTTATTTTAGAAACTATTTTGTTTTCCATAAAACAAAGGATAACTCAATGCTTATTTACAAACTTTCCTTTATAGTAGCCTGAATAAGTCTTCCCGTCTTTTCTAACAAAAGAAAAATTAAGCTCTATTTGATTGCCTGAGATTTTTTCAATACTTACCGTGGTGCTATTCGCATTCAACTCAAGATCTTCATCAAACAACAAAACTGTTCCATTTGAATATTTCAAATCTTTAAGCCTACCATTTACTTCAAGTTTATAATCCAAAACATTAGAATACATCTTTTGTTTCAAACTTGTATCTAAAATATCAAAATACAATTGCGTTACACCGGTTACCTCATTGCCACTTTGAATTTTAGAATCCGATATATTAAAAAATCTAAATCCAATATCACTTGCCGTATTATTTTCTGTATTTTCATCATGAATCCACAACGTTTCAAATTTGTGAAATGTTCCGTTAATATGGATACCATTTCTAGACTCTTCCATTGTTTCTTTTTTTCCACATGACGCTAAAACAAAAAGCATTAGCATTACTAAATAAAATTTAATTCTTAAGTTTTTCATTTTTTTATGTTTTTTAGTTCTTATTAGTAACAGTGTAAAACATCCCGAAAACCCCTAATTAAAAATCAAATTTTTCAAACTTTTTTAGGACTTTGATTTTAACAATCACTAAAAACATAGCAAAACACTATACTCATACTATAATTTGAACATTTGTTCTAGCATCAACACGTTATGTATTAGTTTTTGTTAGATGCGTAGCAACTCTTTTCAAAGGACGAACTGTATCTTGCTAAAGAAAATATTAAAACAATACTATTGTGAAAAAAATCTTTATCCTAATACTTCCTATGCTATGCATGAGTATTCAAGTATCTGCTCAAAAATTGCCAAATATTATTGTTGTTCTTGCAGATGATGTTGGATCTGGTGATATTTCAAAATACAGGAGTCTACATTCAGATGCTATCAAAATAGAGACGCCAAACATTGATCAATTAGCAACAGAAGGAATGTTTTTCACAAATGCTCATGCTCCCGCTGCTTTATGTGCAACCTCTAGATATGCGATTATGACAGGAAATCATAACTATAGAAGCCCGTTACCATGGGGTGTATGGAGTGGATATGCAGAAAACGTGTTTACACCTGAAACATTAACTCTCGGAAGACTAATGAAAAAAGCAGCTTACCAGACTGCATTTATCGGAAAATGGCATTTGGGAACCGATTTCGGAAAATATTCCAATGCAAACGAACCTTATAGAACTAGAAACAAAAATAAAATTGACCTTGATTTAAACATTGAAAAAATTATTGGAGGTGGACCAATGCAAAATGGATTTGACTATAGCTTTACCCTCCCATCGGGAATTCAAAATGTACCCTATGCAGTTTATGAAAACGACCAATGGTTCCCTTTGTATAAAGATTCACAAATTGGAATTATTAATAAAATGTATATGGAAAACCTAGGCCTAAAACTCAACAAAAACCAAGGCCTAGGGGATTCAAAATGGAACCCTAAATTAATAGGTCCACTTTTAGCTAACAAAGCGGTATCTTATATTTCTAAAAAAGCGAAAGAGGACAAACCTTTCTTTATGTACTATTGTTCGCAAGCAGTACACAGTCCACACACACCTGCCGACGAACTTAACGGCATCAAAATCGCAGGTACAACTCCTTCAAAACATATGGACATGATTAAAGAACTTGATGTTCAGATGGGAATGTTAGTTCAAGAACTTAAAAAACAAGGAATTTATGAAAACACAGTATTTATCTTCACCTCTGACAATGGAGGCCTGCATATAGATGGAGATACCTGGAATGCAAGACACGAACCTAGTGATATTTACAGAGGTTGCAAAAATGATCCTTATGAAGGAGGTAGTCGTGTTCCGTTCATCGTTTCTTGGCCAAAAGGAATAAAAGGAAACGCACAAACTAACAAACCTGTATTAGGACTGGATATTTCTGCAACCATCGCAGCAATTGCAGGAATAAAACTAGAAGATGATCAGGCAATCGATTCATATAATTTACTACCTATTTTACAACAAAATAAAAAAGCCAAAACCCATCCCTATGTGATGCTTCAAGGAGGGTCCGCAAAACAAACTATGATTATTGAAAACGGTTGGAAGTTAATTATTCAATTTGACAAAAAAGATAAAACGGATCAAACCAGAACTCCTGTTGCCCTATTCAATTTGAATAATAATGTTAGAGAACATGAAGAATTAAACCTTATCTCTAACAAAAGATATCAAAGAAAAGTAAACTACTTATTAAAAAAATACAATGATACTAGAGATGGTAAAAAACCAACTGGTAATCACTTTTAATTCCTACCTATGAGACTTACAATATTTTTTATTTTTTTGACAAAATTTTGTTTGAGTACTGCTCAAAACGAAAAGCCAAACATCATCTGGATTTTCTCTGACGATCATTCTTATCAAACCATTGGTGCCTATGGTGGACATTTAGCTGCGCTCAACCCGACACCAAACATTGACAAACTAGCAAATGAAGGTATGAGGTTTGACAAATGCTACGTAGAAAACTCTATCTGTGCACCCAGCAGAGCTACATTACTTACAGGGAAAATGAGTCATATGCATGGTAAATACAATAACACTAAAAAGGTTGTATTCAATCATGATCAAGATCAATTTCAAAAGACACTAAGAAAAAATGGCTATGAAACGGCCATGATTGGAAAAATACATCTCGATGGTGACATGCAAGGATTTAATTATTGGGAGGTTTTAATTGGTCAGGGTTCTTATGTAAATCCTGTTTTAAAATCAGAGGAAGGTGAAAATAAATACGAAGGATACACTACCGATATTATCACGGACAAATCTCTAGATTGGTTGCAAAACAAAAGACATAAAGAGAAACCATTTATGTTAATGCTGCACCATAAAGCACCTCATAGACCTTGGGTTCCTAAAAGAGAACATATGAAACTTTACGAGGGAATGGAAATTCCTGAACCCGCAAACCTACACGATGATTACGCCAGTAGAACTACTGCTGCACACAAACAAACTTTGAGTATTTTACATGACATGACACTAGATAGAGATTTAAAAATGGCTCCTCTAGAAAAAGAATGGCATAAAAAACAAGGTATTGACGATCGTTTTGATGCTAGGTTAGAAAAATATAAAAACCTCAACTTAAGCGGACAAGAATTAACTCGATTAAAATATCAAATTTATCTTAAAGATTATCTGCGTTGCATTTGGAGTGTTGATGAAAATATAGGAAGGGTTTTAGCATATCTAAAAGCATCTGGATTGGATAAAAATACGGTTGTAATGTACTCTTCAGATCAAGGGTTCTATATGGGAGAACATGGCTGGTTTGATAAGAGATTTATGTATGAAGAATCTTTTAGAACGCCCTTAATCGTAAAATGGCCAGGCACTATTAAACCAGGAAGCATCAATACTGATCTGGTTCAAAATATAGATTTTGCAGAAACCTTCTTAGATATTGCCGATATAAAAATCCCCAAAGAAATGCAGGGTAAAAGTCTTGTTCCTTTGATGAATGGAAAGACTCCTAAAAAATGGAGAAAATCGTTATACTATCATTACTATGAATATCCCGGATCACACGCCGTAAGACGACATGAAGGTGTCTCTACCAAACAATACAAACTAATTCGTTTTTATGGAGAAGATGTACCGAATGGTGAGGAATGGGAACTTTATGATTTAATTGCTGACCCTTCTGAAATGAACAATATTTATAGCGATAATTCTATGAAAAAAACAATTTCTCAACTAAAAAAAGAATTGAAAAAATTACGCAAACAATATGAAGTAAAAGAATAACAGCATATGAAAAATACAATTCTAAAATTATGTATCGTTTTTGTGACAGTTCAACTTACGGCTCAAAAAAGACCTAATATTATTTTTCTATTATCCGATGATCAAACAAGTATTGCAACGGGCTGTTATGGGAATGACCAAGTATTGACCCCGAATATGGATAGATTAGCACAAGAGGGGGTATTATTCAAAAATCACTACAATACCACTGCAATCTGTATGGCTAGTAGAGCAATCATATTAACCGGTATGTATGAATACAAAACAGGTTGTAATTTTATGCACGGTCCGCTTCGTACAAAAAAATTCCAAAAATCATACCCGGTTTTACTAAGAGAGGCAGGATATTTCACGGGGTTTGCCGGAAAATTCGGAATGGCAGTGTCTGATGGAGATAGCTGGGATGACAAATCATGGGATGTTTTACCAACCGATTCCTATGATGTTTGGGCAGGTGGACTCGGTCAAACCAATTATAAAACCGAAAAAAACGTACATATTGCTAAATATGCTAAAAAATACCCTCATAGTACACGTGCATACGGCGCTTGGGCCAAAGATTTTTTGATTGAAGCAAAAAAAACCAACAAACCGTTTTGTATGTCCATCAGCTTTAAAGCTCCCCACTTGCCGTTTACGCCAGATTCTTATTTTGATTACGTATACAAAGGAAAAGAATATCAAAAACCAAAAAATTACGGTAAAGAAAATGCGACACATCTCTCTCCTCAAGCAAAATCAGGAAGGCAATACAACAGCTATAATTTCTGGAGAGATTCTGACGCGAGCTATCAAACTGCAATCATTAAATACAATCAATTAATTCATGGGGTAGACTATGCCTTGGGAATGATTAGAAAAGCCTTAGAAGAACAAGGTCTAGCAGACAATACAATTATCATTTTTACAAGCGATAATGGCTATAGTTGTGGTGCTCATGGTTTGGCCGGAAAAGTACTTCCTTATGAAGAGGCCTCTAAATCACCTTTGATAATTTTTGATCCAAGAAGTCCTCAAAACCAAAGAGGAATACAAAGAGAAATTGTTACTGGAAATATTGATATGGCCCCTACTATTTTAAATTATGCAGGATTAAAGCCTTTAAAAACCATGGATGGTGAACAGCTTCAAACACTCATTGAAAAACCAAAAAAATTTAAAAGAGAATCCATGGCACTTGCTAACATGTGGGGGAATGATGAAATACAGGCCATGTCTGTTGTTACCAAAGATTGGAAATATATCTATTGGCAATACGGAGACAAACATATGAACCCTACAGAAGAGCTTTACTACATTGGAAAAGATCGTTTAGAAATGACCAACAAAGCAAAAGATCCTGACTATAAAAATCAGCTCAAAAAAATGCGCTCATTATACGACAAACAACTGAAAAAAATTCAAAAAGAAGCAACTCAGGACAATCATTATCAGAAATATGGAATATTATTTGACAGGCATGCTTCTACAAAATCCAAACAAATATTTTTAACCGGTACTTATGCCGAAATGTTAAAAGCCAATTCAAAGAAGAAAAAACATTAAAAAAAAGAGTTTCTGATAAGCTACAGAAACTCTTTTTTTTTAATACCATTTATTTAACCTCAATGGTATATTGTGGCGTTGGATTCAAAGGACAGAAATACACATACTTCCCTTTAGTTAAAGTAACAACAGAAGTTTCTGACACCTTACCGTTTTTTATAGTTTCTTTTACATATGCTTCCTTGATATGATGTGCTTGATCCGTTTTACCTTCAGGTGCAATTACAAAACCTACCTCGTGATCTACTCCGTTATTTGCAATTTCAAAGATGTAATCTCCTTCAGATAAGACCAATCCATGCACAGAAAAATCTCCGGTGGTTTGTTCTAATTTAACGGTTTTAGCTTTTTGAGCAGCACTATTGTTTGAGAATAAACTTACAACTGCTATAAAACTGAATAGGATATATTTTTTCATGATATTACTTTTTTTTATGTTATTTATGATACTAATGATTCTTTTACTAATTCTTGAGCTACCGGGAAATCAATCGGGAAATCAGCTAGATTATGAATATAATTACTGATTGTTTTATCTCCCACAACAACGACCAGATCAATTAAATTCTCCTCTGTGTACCCAACGTTAAAAAATGCCGCCTTTTGCACAGCGTCAATTCTTCCTTTATGCTCCGCAATCGCTTTTGCTGTTTTTGCTAAAACATCTAACTTGGCATCAAAAGAAGCAGAACCACTTCTAATCTCAAGAATTTGATTCTCATCAAATCCATTCGTTTTACCAATTACAGTATGTGCAGACAAACAATATTTACAGTTATTTATTTGACTTACTACTAAATTAATGACTTCTTTTTCTTTTGCTTTTAATGAAGTTTTTCTGTTTTGAAAACTTAAATAATCCGCCAAAGCAGTTTCGCTTTTAGCATAGTATGCATAAAGATTCGGAACAAAGCCTAATTTTGATTTTAAGGAGTCAAATATTTCTTGATTCTTTGGAGATACTTCCTCCCTAGTTGGTACGTTAAATTGTGACATCTTTATAGTTTTTTAATTGTTATTAATTATTTACACTGCAAAGATGCGACGCTATCCTATTTTAGAAGTTGGTCAAAATTCCCTAGGAGTTAGCAATTTTTCCCAAGTGCTGTTTTTCCTTATATTCTGTGGGTGAAACTCCCTCATATTTTTTAAAAAATCTACTAAAAGATTGTATATCCATAAACCCCAAATCATATGAAATTTCTTTAACTGTTAGATCCGTATAGATCAACATTCTCCTAGACTCTAACAACTTTCTATCGTGTATATATCGCAAGGGAGTTTTAGCTCCCATTTTTGCAAAAATATTTGAGAGCGTTTTTGGTGACTTAAATAATAATGCAGCATAATCTGCTACACTGTGTTTTGTTTTAAAATTTTTTTCAACTAAAAAATTAAATTCTCTTACTATATCAGAATTCTCAATCAAATCTGGATACTTTTCTTTTTGCTTGTATATACGAGTTCCTAAAATTAAATACCGTTTTAACATCATTTGCAGCATATCAATTTGAAGACTATCATTTTCCTCCATTTCAATTAAAAACATTTTCCATAAAGTTTCAAACTTATCTAATTCTTTACCTTTTATGGTAATAACAGGAAGTTGTGAAGCTCCAAAAAACAAAGCGCCTTTGCAACTCACCTCAATATCATGATCAAGAATACAATAAAAAGGCCTATTGAATCTTAAAAATCTTATTTCATCAATTTTCGCTACTTCTACCTTATGAAATTCAGTTAGGTATAAAATTTGATTTTTTTGAAACACATACTGTTTTCCGTCAATTTTAATATGGTTTTCATCTTGTTGAAACCATAGAATGGTCAAACTACTTTCTACAACTTCCTTTAATACAGAACACGTATCAGATGTAACAATTTCCAGATGTAAATACTCCTCCGTAGAACCAATAAATTTCATAAAAATCAAATTATAATCTATGCATATCTAAGTCGAATTTATTTAAGTTCATTACTAAAACAAAAAAAAGGAATCCGAAAGGATTCCTTTTTCTTGCATATTAAACTCATTAATCTTTTAAAATGTTCAGCATATCTTGATCTATAGTAGGAGATGCGTATTTTTTATCTATTTCTAAAGATTCATATCCCTTTTCAACTTTGTAAACAGTTGCATTTTGTCCATCCACTACTTTTAAATAATAAACGCCCGAAGGCAACTCTGTCATATCTAACTTTTTTCTATACGTGTTGCCAACCTCCAACTCTTCGTCATACAAAACAACACCCTCGGTATCTTTTATTTGAATTTTAGTTTTGTGTTCAATGGGTACAGTTGCTAATGAAACATGATCAACATCAATTGTTCTTACTCTTACAGTCTCAGACGGCTCAATAGTGTTTGCATTTACTGCTACTCCCAACAGCAAGATGCCAATTCCAATGGTTTTTACGATAAAATTTTTCATGATATAATTGTTTTTAAATTGCTTTCATTTATGATAGCGTTAAATACATTCAAAAACCCTAATTTTTACAAAAAAAGAGGGAGATCATAAACTGACCTCCCTTTATCTAAACTAAACCTCTTTTGTAACCTACAATACTGCTAACATTTTTTTATTCATATTATAAGTAGGAATATCAATTTTCACTGATAATTCATTGTACGTTTTCTTCACTGAGTATTCTTTAGAATAACCGTCTGCAATAATTTCTAAATAATATATACCTGCTGGTAGGCTAGAAATATTATATGTTTTTTGCAACTTAGTGCCGGCTTTCATATCTTCAAAATAAATTACAAATCCATATGCATCTTTTATAAGAAGTAAGCCTTCACTTTTCACTTCTTTCATTGAAAATGTAAATTTTTCTGCATTTACAGACTGTACTTTCATTGCTGGTTTCGGGTCCACATTCTTTGCATTTACCAGTACTCCCACTAATAGAATGCTCATTACGATTACTGTTCTAATTGTGTTTTTCATAATTTTCTGTTTTCAATTATACTTCAAAGATACAAGGGTTTAATCCTAAGCAACACATGATTATTGTCATAAATATGTTTTATTTTAACATAAAACACAAAAACAATAAAAAAACAGGGTAAAAACAAACATTTTTAAATATTAAATCAGCACAAAACCTATGAATAAGCAGGTTGTGATTTTTAGAAATCTTTCGGACAGTAATAGTTTGAAAATTTGACTACACATTTTGGAGAAAAAAAATAAAATTTACCACTATCATCACTTAAATGAACTTGATAACCAATCTTTTTGGAGAGATATATTACAAAACAAAAAAGGGAAACCAATTAATGACCTCCCTGCTTCCAAACTTATTTAAACCATTTTTATAATTCATTACTATTTTTCATTTGTTCTTGTAGAAAAAATAACAATAGTAAACATATTCAAAAACCCTAAAACATAAAAAAGGGACAACCCAACACTGTTGTCCCTCTTTACCAAATTAAACTAAACTAAACTAAACGTATTTTTAATCCATTAATATTGCGAGTACTTTTTTATCAATCTTAGGAGATTCAAAGTTTACTTTTACTTCCAAACGATCATATTTTTTTTCAATAGAATAAATCTTACTATGAACATCATCAACAATTTTTAAGTAGTAAGTACCCTCAGGTATTGTTGAAAGATCATACATCTTTTTATAAGTAGCGCCACTTTTAACCTTTTCTCTATACATGGACACTCCCATATCATCTTTTATTTGAATAACCATTGTACCTTCTAATTCTTCAACAAATACCACAAATCTGTCTGCATTTACAGACGTTACTTCCATTACTGGTTTCGGATCTACATTCTCAGCAGTTGCAACTAGTCCCACTAGCAGCATGCTCATTGCCATTAATTTTTTAATTGTGTTTTTCATAATTATTTGTTTTAATTATACCTCAAATATAGAGGCATTCTAAAAAAAACAACTTGTCGAATTTGCCTACAATATGTACTATTTTAACCGCTACTACAAAAACATATAATTAATAGGTTAAAATCAAATATTTTATTGCTGTTTGACAAACTCCAAACTACCAAAAATCAGTTTTGGAGGAAACTCTATTAAAAACCCTTTTAAACAGAACAAAATTGTTACTTTTAATAAGTCAAAAAAGTAAAAAACTATGAATAAATTATTATTGGCAATTGAATATTTACTTTTATTCATTCTTCTTCCTATTTCATTTTGTTTTGACTATCCTATTTTTATAAAAATTGGTTTAGGACTATTCTTTTTTATTTTTTTAATTACCTATTTAATTAAATCCAAATACCCTTTCCTAAAAAGTCCTTCGATCACTTACCAAAAAAAACTTGGCCTTAAAATTGGTATAATTTTTTTGGCTCTAAGTTTCATAACCATTGCTTATTTAAAAACAACGCATCCAGAGAATCTATTTAATGTAATCCGTGCCAATCCAAAAATGTGGATTACCTTTATCGCTGTTTATTCTTTTCTTTCAGTGATTCCACAAGAAATAATTTATCGAAGTTTTTATTTTAGTCGATATAAGATATTATTCCCCAATCCCACAGCGCTAATCATTTCTAATGCGATGGTATTTTCATTGGGTCATATTTTTTTTAATAACATATTAGTGAGTGGAATTACTTTTATCGGTGGTCTTGTATTCGCATTTACCTATGCAAAAACCCGATCTTTATGGCTAGTATCTTTAGAACATGCCATTTATGGCTGTTGGCTTTATACAGTAGGATTTGGAGCTGCATTAGGCTTTCCTGTTCCATAATTTTGTTGCTCATGAAACCCATATCGACAATGAGAAAACCCTATTAAGTTTGTTTGTCTATATTTTTGGGTAACAATCATTAATTCAACTCTATGCGTTATTCAGTTTTATTCAATTTGGCATTTATCTGGTTTTTCCAGCTTACCATCGCTCAACCCAAAACAAAACAAAATGTCTTGTTATTGTATATGGATGATTTACGTCCTGAACTTAATTGTTATGGCAGTAAACATATAAGCTCTCCAAATATTGATGCTCTTGCCTCCGAGGGTATACTTTTTAAAAATGCCTATTGCAACGTTCCGGTATGCGGAGCCTCAAGAGCAAGTATGCTTACTGGAATGTACCCAACTTCTCATAGGTTTTTAAATTATAATACTTTTGCTTCCAAAGAAGTTCCTAGCGCAATAAGTCTTCCTAAATTATTTAAGAAAGCAGGTTACACAACTATTTCCAACGGAAAAATATACCATCATTTAGATGACAATACAGATGATTGGGACGAAATTTACAGACCTTATGCTTTTGATAAAAACACCAATAACCTAAGTCCAACTGAATACTGGCAATCGATTTGGAAGGATTATCAAACTACTAAAAATAAAAACATCTATAAAAATACTGGCAACGGCCCCGCATATGAGAAAGCCACTGTTCATGATTCAACTTACATAGATGGAAAAATGACTCAAAAAGTTTTAAGAGATCTTAAAAAACTAAAAAAATCCAAAAAGCCATTTTTTCTTACCGCAGGCTTTATATCAAATCATTTGCCTTTCAATGCTCCAGACACTTACTGGAACTTATACCATAATGAAGACATCAAACACCCTTATAATAACTTTAAACAACAAAATATACCTAATATCGCAGTAGGTAATTTTTATGAATTAAGAGCTTATCAAAACATCCCTAAAAAAGGACCTGTTAACAGCCAAACTTCATTGCAACTGATACATGGGTATTATGCCACCGTTAGTTATGTTGATGCTCTAATTGGAAAAATTCTCAAACAACTAAAAGCACTTGACCTTGAAAAAAACACTATCGTTATTTTAGTATCTGATCACGGATATTTACTTGAAGAGCACGGTGAATGGGCAAAATTCACCAATCATAAATTAACCTCGCAAGTACCGCTAATCATAAAAACACCCCAAACTAAAAATAAAACAGTTGATAATTTGGTTGAATTGGTTGATTTATATCCAACACTAATAGAGATTTGCGGCATCAATCCTCCACAAAATCAATTAGACGGGAAAAGTTTTTACCCTATATTAAAGAACAACACTACAACTAATAAAACTTTTGTTTTTACTAAAAAAGGAAATGGATTTACCTTAAAAACAAAATCCTTCAGTTATACAGAGTATATCAATACAAAAACCAATGTTACCATTGCTAAAACATTATTTGATCATCGTGAAGACCCTGACGAAAATATTAATATTGCCAACAATCCAAAATTCAAAAGTAAAATTCAAGAATTAAGTACACTACTGCATCAGAATTTTAAACATCAAATTTCAGAATAAAAAAAGCCTAGGTTTCTGCCTAGGCTTCTTTCAATATACATACAATCATTTTAATTTAAAACTACCAGCTTTTTGGTAAACTGAATACCTTCCTTGGTGGTTACTAGAAGCAAATACACACCTTCTTGTAAACCCGTTAAAGATATTTCATTGCTCGTTATTCTATATTTTTTAACGATTTGTCCTGTGGTGTTCACAATGGCTAACGCTTCTAAACCCTCATAATTTTTAAGAAACAGTCTATCCTGTGCAGGATTAGGATAAAATGAAAACTTCTGACTAACATTCTTCTCAAACGGAACAGACAAAGGATCATCGATTATCCCGGTTACATTATCGAAATAATAGGTTCCTGGATCTTTTCCAAGGTTAATTTTTAATTGTACTTCTTGGGTATCTTCATCCATATCTATATCATATTCAAACAATGCATAATCACTTCCTAAATTCATTACAGGTGAGGTTTTATTTGTTACTACTCCTAGAGTATTTTTGACAGAAACTTGATATCTAAACGTGGCTCCAGCGTTTGGTGATTTTGCATAACATTTTATTCGAAGTGTTTTATCCTTTAAACTACTGTAATAAATGGTGTTTTTTAAAGAAACTTTGTTATGTCCATCTCCTGTTGTAACATTAACTCCATAACTATGATCTCCTTCATACGACTCCGAAGCTCCATCAAAATTTGTTGCCTCAGCTGTTCCTGAAACAGCAAAATCCCAATTTGAATCAAAATCACATTCAAAATCGCCATTCACTACAATTCCTCCTTCTTCTAAAATATCACAATACCTATCTCCTTCCTTTTTTCCTAAAACACTAACTTCTGCCAAACTTAACCTTCTAGAACCTTCTCCCATAACACGAATATATCTCGCCTTAGTTCCTACATTAACATTGGAAAACAACCTAGATCCTGCGGTTCCTCTATAATAATACACCAAAGCGTTTGATTTGGCAGTTGCTAAATCAACATCTCCAAAAGGCTCATCATCAATCAAAACATAAAAGTTTTTAAAATCATCTGATACCGTTCCCTTATTCGCTCCATTCATTTTTTGAGTACCCCAAATTTCGAAAGATTCAATATCAAAATTCTCACCTAAATCCAAATCCCACCATGGCTCAGATTCTATATTTGTATATGCAGAAGACCCAACAGGAACCAACCCTTTTTGATAAAATTGAGCATGCAACCTTCCATTTATATTACCATCAATTGCTTTTGATGCAGGGGTTTCAATTGTAACTCCTTCAAAGGTCTGATCAGTAGCAGTAGAACTTTGACTCACTGTTTTTCCTAAACTGATTATTTGCGTTTGAGGTAACAAAGCTATCGCACTTTCATAAGTAGCATTTGTATAGGGTACCGTATTAGGTGCATTTAAAATTTGCACGCGTATTGGTACTGTTTTATACTCAAATGACACTCTATCTGGAACGGACTCTTCGATAATAAAATACAATTGATCTCCATTAGCAGCATCTTTATATACTCCATTTTTTGTCAGGTACTCTTCTAGTTTTACCTGAGATGCAAATTCATAAATTCGCTGAGGGTAATCAAATCTTAAAGATCCTTGGGCCCATGCCGATTTAATTCCATAATTATAAAACCCAATTGCGTCAGAAATATAACCATCCACTTCAAATCTAAAATCATTACTTGCTATGTCAATTTCTAAATCAGCCTCTTCTGTAACGGTAAATGCCAAAGGTCTTGTACTCATAACATCTTCAGTATCTAAATAAACTATATTATCGCAATGTTCAGTATAATTATAAGTTCCTCCATCAGTATCTAACTCAATTTCATAATGTTCTGTTACATTACTCTCACTATAATTGATAAAACTCCATTGTGTAAATCCATTATTCCTAGTCTTTAAATTAAGATAATCTGTCCCTAATCCAACAACTTTGGATACCCTTATTGCTGCTGCACAATTTTCAATTTTGATATTTTCAAAAGAATGATTAGAAGAATGTTTCCACAAATCTATAGCTCGTGAATTTTCATTTTTACCAGAAATATAAACATCTTTAAATGAATAATCCGCTTGATAGGTTAACTGAAGTCCAATGTTACATCCCCATGATTTGAATCCATCAAACACAGATCTAGACTCATGATTTACAGCCATATCTCTTTCTATTGAGTTCATTGCATTATAAGTATTTATAACCTCCGTATTTTCCACGATTAATGCAACCTCAACCGGCATTACTCCATCTTCTTCTATACTTAATCCATCCACATCTAACGGAAAATGATTTACCTGATGGCTTGGTCTAAGCTCTGCTAAAGCAGCAGGATCTACTCTATGAAGATTCGTTAATACTGGATTGATATTTGTAACCCCAATTCCAAAATTAGAATCTGTTATTACATTATTTCTGCAAACAACTGCACGACCTCTCATTCCTAATCCTTCTCCTCTAAACAAATAGTCATCGTAAAACAATGCAGAATGATAAAAATCAGGATCAAAATAATTCTCCCCTTCTACAGGTGTATAAGCATCCTCAGTTCCGGGTCTTGCTTTTGTTATTTTAACCAACAAATTATCATCCCAAAAACCAGTTTCATTTCCAGCCTCAGAAACGATACCCGCACCTGCCACTTCATAAACTATATTATCATCAATCTCAGCATGAGAATCATGATGCGTAATTCCCCATCCTGGATTTCCCCAAACAACATTTCCTTCTACATGTGCTGCATTGGTTCCATTAGTAGCACCTGTCCTGTGTAAATGAATAGAATACCTACCTCTACTGTTTGTTATTTTATTAGCATCTGCATTTTTTAACTGCATACACTCTTGTCCTAACGCTGACAGTTTAGAGGTAAAAACTTTTGGTTCCAACCACATATCATACAAAAAATCATCTGCAACTCTGGACTTATCTGTTCTTCCTAAATTCTTAAAAAGTGCATATCGAAACTGAACATCCAATGGGTTGTGCATTGCCATTACATGACCTCTTCTTGAAACCTCTGAAATATCTGCTGACGAAAAAGTTATATTTCTAGATAGATTTCCTATATAACAATGCAATCCTTGTAAAGCATTACCTTCATGATTAAAATTGATATTCGCAGCAGTATTTAATACAGTACCGTTTAATGTACCTATAGTTTTTTGATCTACCCCACGAGAAGCTGTATCTATGTTTCCGCCGCTTGTAATAACCAGTTCATCACCGACTTCCCAACCTTCTGGAGCAAACTCCAAATTGACAGTTTTCTGCGCTTTCGCCGCATCAGATGCCAATTTCACTTTTGTTGTTTTTGTTTTTCCAAGTACTTGAATTTGTCCCATCGTTGCAAGTCCTAAAGAAAGCTGTTCTGCATCCCAACTTGAACGTCCATATACTCCCGGACCATCATCGATTGCAACAGATGAATGTTCTGACAATGTAGTATTCGCATTTCCTTCTGCTGCAGTATCAAATCGATCAACGTTTCCCGTTGTAGTTAATTTATAGGTTACTTTATAATGTAATTGTTGATCAGAAAAATGTGATTTTGCATTTGAATTCCAATCTAAATCATAAATTTTCTCTACGTCATTTTTATGCTGTTCAATATCGAAAGGTTTGAATACAATATCTATATCCCCATCTGTAGTTTCATTGGCATGGATATAGATCTTAGACATCATAGTACCATTAAAGGTATCGACTATTAATTTAGTAGTTGCTGCACTATTTGTTTGCGACATTGTAAAGGTACCATGTACTTTAATGGCAAAAATATGCTCCTCAGAACTTTGTTCATAAGTAACACTATATGATGATGGAATTACAACAATAGCCCCAGAGGTTGGCACCGTATTCGTACTCCAGGTTGAAGGTGTGAACCAAGAACCGGATTTTACAGCGGTATGGGTTGCTGTATTGTCTGGAATTAAATCAGCAATTGAACTTGCATTTGTAGTGCTAGAAAGCACCATAAAAAGCATATATATATATTTGGTAAGTTTCATTTAGTTAAGTGTGGTTGGTTTAAACGATATCGTTATAAGTAGTTTGATTTATTTTTTCGATAAGTATCCTAATGAGACTAAAAATTCGTCCATTGCAATAACAGTTTTCTCAAAATATGGACTTTTATTAAAAAATGAATGTGGTTGATCTTCATATAAAATTAAGTCACATCTACTGCCAACAGCTTTCATCCTTTTCTCAAACTCCAAAGAGGAACTCACAGGTGTAGTTTTATCTTTGGTTCCAAAGAACACAATAGTTGGAGGGGCTCCTTTAGAAATATTATGCAAAGGAGAGATTTCTTTATAGCGCTCTTTTACTTTCCCATACCCATATCCATTTTTACTATTATCATATACAGGATTAAATAATACCAAGGCATTTGGAACTGAACTTATCGAAAGGTTTTCACCAACTTCTTCCAATCCTTCCACATTACCACAGGCAGCTGCCAAATGCCCTCCTGCAGAACCACCGCCTGAGGCAATTCTAGCTGGATTCACATGAAGTTTCTCTGCATTTTCACGTACATACCTAATGGCTGATTTTGCATCATTAACTGCTTCAAAGGGACTTGTTTTATGCTCATTAAAAATTCTATATTCAACAGAAATCGCAATCATTCCTCTACTCGCTAAGTAAGAAGACTGTCTTTTAAAAGCTTTATAATTTCCTCCGTTCCATCCTCCACCATGAAAGAAAACCATACAATTATAAACTTTACTAGCATCAAAATTTTCAGGTTTATAAATATATAAATGCAGCGGAATAGAATCCACCGTTTTGTAAACTAACACTTCAGGTTTGATTTCAGGAATTTTTAGTTGCGCCATTCCTGTGACACAGAAGCAAAAGAAAATTAATTTAGAGATGATTTTCATATTAAAAATTTTATGGGGTTTAAGTTGACTCAAAGTTAGCAAGCAAGTATTCAGAGAAGGTCTAAACATTGTCAACAAGGGTTTGAAATAAGTCAAAAACAAAAGAAGCACCGCATGATACGGTGCTACTTTATAGGTTATGAAACTTATATTATTGTTTGAATACTCTTTTAGAGGCACTACGTCCATCTTCTGCAACAAGCTTAATTATATAACTTCCACTCTGCAAATTTGAAGTCTCTATAGCATTGGTATTTTGATAGGTTTCAATATGCTGTCCTAAAACATTATACAATTCAACAACAGCAACTTCCTTTGAAATATGCAACACATCATGAACTGGATTCGGATATACTTCCACCGATAAATCTTGTCTTGGACCATTATTAAGACCTAAAGTAACATAAGACAAATTTGAGGTTACATTATCAATTGAAACCACATCATTTAAAACAGCACCTGATTTAATTTTAATTCTAACTTGAATTTTAGAAAATGGTATAATGGTATTGGGTTTGTTAAAATATATTGAATGCCAGTTACCATCAGCAGAAATTGTTGTAGTACCAGAAGACAAAGACCCTAATGTGTTATCTTCATCATCAAACAATTTAAAAACAGCTTGATATTGAACAGAGGCATTCGTTGACTTTGCATCAAAGGTAATTTCAATATTATCCGTAGAAACTTCTTTACCAAAATCATACACTGCGTTATCAAAATAGGTAACAACAGTTTGATCTTGACTAAAAGTTAAGGCAGCTCCTGTTCCGCCTCCATTACCTACAACGGTTCCTAAACTTGAATCTGTTGTTGTATTATGAGACCAATCTGTCAAAGCATTTTCAAAATCCCCATTACTCACATACATATCTTCAGTTGTAGCTTCTTGAAAAGTTACATTATCAATATAGAAATCTTTATCTGCTGTTTTAGAGATTATTCTTAAACTAACATTCGTTGAGTTTAACACACCTTTTATTGTAGATGATACTTGCTGCCAACCTGTTCCTGAAAGCGTATAAGTAAGTCCTGTTGTGGTACCAGGACCTGATTGCCAAATTTGAACTTGAACTTTACTTCCATCATCTCCTTTTACATCAAACTTAACAATATAGTCTCCAGCATTTGCAACAGCAAAACTTGATGCTTTTGCACCTGAAGTTGTTGAAGAAGCAGACTCAACAAACAAAGCACCAGCAGGTTGCCCTTCTGCTCCGGCATATGAAATTGAAGCACTATTTTGACCCGTCCAATCACTGGCATCGGTATCAAAACCTCCATTCGAAAGTTGAGCGTTACTATTAAAAGCAACTATTGATAATAAAATTAGTGTAATTTTTTTCATGATATATTGGTTTTAATTAATTGTTTAGTTTACTCTTCAAAACTAATAGGAATCTGCTTTTTAAAGGTCTCATAAGTGTCACAATAGGTTTGTTTTCGGTCAAAACAAAAAAAAGCACCACCATTTGGTGATGCTTTTTTATACTAGAAGTAATTCCTACTTCTTAAAAAATCTTTTCGTAACAATCTCCCCCTCTAGTGTTGTAATTCTAGCAATATACGACCCACTTTTTAAGCTTGAAGTATCTACTTTACTAACATTTGAAAAGGAAATAACTGGCTGACCTAGGATATCATAAACAGAAATCTGAGCAACCTCTGAGGTAATATTAAGAACGTCCTGTACTGGATTAGGATATAAGTTTAATGATATATTTTGTTTTTGAGAGTTATTTAGTCCTAAAGTAACATAAGAAAAACTAGAGACCACGTCATCTACAGCAACTGTTCCATTTAAAGGAGCACCATCCTTAATCTTTACACGAACTTGAATCTTGTTAAAACCTCCAATATCATTAGTTTTATTAAAAGACAATGGCTCCCAATTTACACCAGTTGCGTTTGAAGAACCTGTTGTCAAGGAACCTAAATTAATATCATTGGCATCAAATAGTTTAAAAACAATCTGAAAATTCACGTTAATATCTGAAGTTTTAACATATAAATTTACATTGATATTATCTGGATAAACAGTCTCTCCAAAATCATACACATCGTTATCAATATACGTAACTAAAGTTTGTGCTGCAGAAAAAGTCAATCCCGCTGCTGCAACAGAGCTATTATAACCAGCTACAGACCCCATTGAAGATTCGGTATCAACTGTATGCGTCCAATTAGCTAGACTACCCGTTTCAAAATCACCATTTGAGACATAACCATTTTCTGTATTTGCCATTTCAAAAGTGACATTATCTAAATTATAAGTTGATTCAGCTGTTTTTCCAATAATTCTCACATTTACATTTTCAGCATTTAAACCTGTAAAGGTTGTAGAATAATCTTCCCATTGACCTGTTTGTTGGATGGTATATGTTAACCCTGTAACAGTTCCATTAGTAGCCTGATAATAAGCTGCTTGAACTTTATCACCCGCCGTACCATAAACTTGAAATTTCATGATATAATCTCCAGCTGCTATTGCCGAATTTGGTGATGATTTAATTCCTGTGTTCGTAGCATTCGCAGTTGTAATCTTAAAAGAACCTCCTGGGTTCCCAAGAGTATTATCATGTTCAAATACTGTTGGAGTATTCTGCATAACCCATCCAGAAATATCAGAATCAAACGTTCCATTTGATATTTGTGCATGCCCTAACAAAGAGGTCATTAATAAAAGTAAAAGTGTAATTTTTTTCATGATAGTAATATTTAATAATTAGTTGATTTGATATTTCAAAATTAGACTTCAAATATGACTATCAGGTTTCATTAATGTCCGATATGGTTTACAAATTGTCACAACAACAAAAAGCCGCTATCTTACTGGGATAGCGGCTCTTAACAAATGATAATTTCGTTATTTTTTCACAAAAACTTTGGAGATAATTGCCCCGTTTTCATCCTGATTTTTAAGGATATAGGCTCCGCTTTTTAGAAATCCAACCTCAATACGATCCGTATTAACTTTTCTTGTTATCAAATTCCCCACAACATCGTAAATTTCTATTTTTTTTGAGATTGTATTTACATGCAATACATCTCTCACCGGATTAGGATATATCAAGAATGACTCTTTTCTAGAATCGATCATGGAAATCGAAAGAATTTCATCGCCATTTTCATCTTTTATATTTGTAACAATATCATCTAAATACGCTATGGTAGTATTATCTCCACCTTTGGCCCTAAAAAACACAGTAACACTTTTATAAGTATTATCCGCTAAGTCACCATCATCAAGCAATCTGTTAGAAGATGAAACTGCGTAAGTAGCACCAGGACTCACCCATCCTTGATAAAAGGTTTTTGTTCCTCCGATACCGTCACTATAATTTAACTTAAAACAAACTTGTACCTCTGCAGCCGTACCCGTTGCTTTATGATAGTAATCTAAGGCTAATGTATATGTTTCAGGAATATCGGTTTCGAATTCATAGGTAAAGTTGTTTTCTAATTTGATATCACCACTTGAAAGTGTTCCATCAAAAGCAATTTCAGCTGCCTTACTTGCACTTACACCCTCACCTTCAGAGATATAGAATTCCGTTGCCGTTGCCGTATCTAAACTCCAAGACGTTAACTCATTTTCAAAGGCAGGGTTTTGTACATATCCGCTATAACTCACTTCATGAAATACAATTTCACTCACATTTACTTCTACTCCAGCACCAGCATTATAATCTGCATTTCCAGCGCTTTTAAAATGAAACTTGATATCATTCATCGTATACTCCCAATCCGATTCGCTACTCAAATCAAAAACATGAGTTTTGTAATCTGAATGGAAATTGGGAATATCGAAACTAATGTATTTTCTACCTCCTCCTTCTTTAGGAAAAGACATTCGTAAATAAGTGGGTCCGGCAGCAGAAGGGTTCTTCAAAGAAATAGCTACATATCGATACAGCTCAGCATTGATATTTGCTGTGGTAGTCCCAAAAACGGGATTCGAAGCAGATTCTGTTAATGCTAAATTTAGATCTCCATCACTGATTGTAGAAGTCAATCCTGAGTTTACAGTCCATACATCATTTGGGGGATCAGAATTCTCAAAATCAAATGTATAAGTACCTTGCGCAGCCAAACCAAAAGAAACAAATAAAACAATAAAAAAGGTATTTTTTTTCATAAGCCATTATTTAATTAACATTCTATTATACTGATACTTAAGTTAAAAAAATAATTTCATAAAAAAAAGCGTCTTGCAATGATATACAAAACGCTTTTAGAAAAATCGGTTGGGGGTAATTATGAATTCTTATTTTTCTTTTTGGCAGTTTTCAAGGCTGTTTGCTGCTCTTTGCTTAAAACTCCAACAATCATTTCTTTGTATGCTTTTTTATATAAAGCCTTCAACTTTACTTTGGTTTCTTCTTCTGATAACCCCTGCGACTTTATATCTTTTACTTCCTTAAGCATGCCTACTTGATAGGCAAGCATTTTTTCCTTTTGTTCTTCCTCTAAGCCCAAGTTCTCATTTTCAGAAATAATAAATTTATCTATTTGAACTATTTTTTCATTTGCTTTATCTTCTAACGTCTTCTTCTGTGCAGTTACATTCGTTAATGATAATAGAATTACTGCGATTGCTAAAATTCTTTTGATAGTCTTCATAATTGTTTTGGTTTAAAATTAATATTGGTTGTTTTTATTTCGCCTATTCACAAAAAAGGCTCCTTCTTCTGTCAATTCAGATTCCTCATCAATTTTGCTGTACCTCCCGGAACGTGAAATCAAAACATGACTTAATGAAATAGTTGCAATAGACTCCACATAATCCGCTAATTCCTTAGTTTGTTCAATCGAGTGACTTTGAGCTCCATATTCGGTTACCCACAATTCTTTATTCTCATCCTTTATATAATGGGGTAAAAATCGGTCTATTCTATCTTGTACAGTTTCATCTACATGCACATACAAATGATAAACAAGAGCATCAATAGCTACTTTGATATTGGAATACACATCTTGATTCCAATTTTGTTTTCTTTCATTCCCTGCCTGCCTTCCTATCATAGAAACTCCAAACTTTGCTAAGGGAAACTTTTTTCTGATTCGAGGGACCCACTTATTAATCGTATCAGCATAAGCTTTTCCACTAGGAAAAACTTCCTCATAATGATCGGAATACAACTCATTTCCAATCTCCACAAACCTCACAGGAACCTTAGCAGCTTCCAACATTTTCAATTGATTTTCCATGGTACTTTTCACAATATCAACCACAAAAATAATTTGGGTATTCGTACCATCTGCCAACAACTTCACGTCTTCAATTTTATGTTCAATATCCTTAACGGTAGGCTCACTTGGCAATCCGGTTTCCCAATTAAAATTATGCGCCATAGTTCCCCCAGGGTATCGCAACATAGTGGGCTCCATTTTAGAGATAGTTGACACCAATTTTTCTGTGATTACGGGAGTATCTCCCCAACGCATATTAAAACCAATATGTTTTTTTGGGGTAGGATATGTTTCTTCTAGTGAACTAACATTAGAACAACCTAATAATGAGCAAACACATATATATAGAGGTAGGATAATTCTTTTTTTATGGCTGCAAAAACTAAAAAACATATTGGTTGGTTTGGTTGACACAAAATTGCAAAACATGCTTAAAATTTAGGTTTCATATTTGTCAAAATAAGTTCAGAAAACATCTAACAAACACAAAAACAGAGGCGTTACAGATAAAAAATAAAAAAAACACAAATATTTTTAGGGTTTTTTACTGCTTCTCACGCTATTATTTATGAAGACAATAATTAATTAAAAACTATACATTATGAAAACTTTTAAGAATATAGCAATCGCAACAGTAATCGGAGCAGGAGTACTAACAGCATTTAACAATCCATTAAACGAAAAAAATTCTAGCAAAATGATACAAAACAATACAGAATGGAATCAACTTAAAGAAGTTGTTGTTGGTAGATGGGAAGCTAACACTTTTAATACTCCTAAAATCAGCAACGATGTAAGAGCTCATTATCCTTATATAACGGATGCTGCATTTAAATACATGGCAAAATCTCAAGAACAATCACTTGCTGACGTATATCCAGAAGATGATCAAGAGTATCATATCGAAACCGAGAATCTAGTTAAAAAATTGGAGGAACTAGGAGTTAAGGTTAGACGACCAGACGAAATGGAGTTTCAGGTAACAGGTACCGCTCAAGTATACTCTAGAGACCCTATTATCACCATTGGAAATAAATTTATCATTACCAATATGTATACAGAACAAAGAAGACAAGAATCTGCAAACTATAGAAGAATTGCTTTAGACCTTGCTAAAAATTACAACGGTGAAGTGATTAGCATGCCTGCAAACAAATTAGGCTACCATGAAGACAATATGTACATCGAAGGTGGAGATGTTTTTGTAGACGGAAAAGATATTTATGTTGGAATAAGTGGAAATGCTTCTAACGAAAAAGGTATCGCATGGTTACAAGAAACTTTAGGAAATAGTTATAAAGTACACGCAATCGCTTTGCATAAAAACGTTTTACATTTAGACTGTGCGATGATGTTGATTAACGAAAACCAAGGAATAATCTGTAAAGAAGATTTTATCGACTTTGATGCATTGCCAGCAAAATTGAAAAACAGAGAATGGGTAACAGCAAAACCTGAAGAAGCTCAAATTATGGCTACCAACGGAATTGTGGTAAACAGTAAAACCATTCTTATGTCAGATGCTTTTCCGAAAATCGCAAAAAAAGTAAGAGAAATGGGAATTGAAGTGCATGAAATCCCTTACAAAAAAGCAAATTACTTTGGTGGTGGATTGAGATGTAGTTACCAACCAATCACTAGAGAATAATGTATAATTAACTAAAAAAATCAGTCCGTATATTTTATACGGACTTTTTTCAATTATAAATTAGGGTTTTTCACAAACTATTACGCTACTATAAATAGAGAACCTATTTTAAAACCTATACCATGAAAAAACTAATCTATCTAGCAATCTTATTATTCGGAATTCAATTTACCAATGCTCAAATGTTTGGATCCTTAACACTTCCTGGTCTTGGAGGTGCAACCAATGCAAACGCGGCAACCTATTCAGGAGATGGTGTTAGTGTAGGTGCCATAGCTCTATTTTCTAGCAAAATCAATCCTACAGTTACAGCCCTTTCTTGGAACACCGGATATTCAATACTTGGAGGAAAATATACAATAGGAATTGCACAACCTGTAATTTTCAATGACAACTTTTCATCGAGTTTTTTACCTGTTACCGCTTTTACCCCAATTCAGTTGTCATGGGATCTAGACAACTTAAAACTCCAAGGAAGCTATTCATTTATGTATGGACAAGATCTACCTCTGAATGGACATTTGTTTTCTTTAAAAGCAACCAGATATTATAATGAAAACAAGTATTCTTTAAACGGAGGAATTATTTATGAATACAGACACAAAAAAGGAACTAGCGAAAAAGAGTTTGGGGATGCATTTATCGTAGAAGCAAATTTCTCTAGACATTTCACGAAAGGAAAAACCGTAGGATTACTAGGATACTATAATGCGAATATCAGTCCAGAATACGTAAACTCAGAACCTATTTTCAACGACAAATCTTCTGTTTCTGGAATTGGTATAGATGCTGGAATCCCGTTGGGAAAACACTTTTTCATGAATGCAAAATATATTCAAGACTTAACAAAAAACGAAGCCATAAAAGCAAACAAAGCAGTTGTAGCTTTATTTTACAAGTTTTAATTCAAAAACATTTTTTGAAGACCTTTATAATTTTTTTCCAAAATATCTTCTGGGTCTCCACCTTTTACATGTCCTAAAATACCCCAAGGCCCTTTATAGCCAAGATCTATCAATTCTTGTATCATGTTTTTTTCTAAATCCCCTTCACCAATTGTAATTATTTTGGGGCCTTCTTTTTTCATTCCATTCAAATTCACACACCACAAATAAAGATACATCAACTGAATGTTTTCTTTGAAATTTTCTACATCTTCGTGAGCATGATGGAAATTATAAATAATCCCTATTTCACCTTTTGGGAATTGAGAAATAATTTGAAGTTGATTTTTAGGATTCCCATACCATCCACCATGATTGTATAATGCTATTTTACACCCTAAAGATTTAGCTCTTGCAGAAAGATAAGCGATCATAGCTTTCGCTTTTTCAAATGCAACTTTATCAGAGACATTCGTGAAAAATTTTGGATCCATACCCACCCAAACCTGAGTGTGCAAACCTGTTTTTTCTAAATTTTCAAATACTGCTTCATTCTGTGCTCTTAGCGCATCAGGAGCATCTTTTGATAAATTTATATACAACCAAACATTATGGATTTTAACTCCTTTTTCTTGAGCAAGTTTCCATTCTTTCGCCATGGTAGGTATATGTCTAACTCTATGACCGTAACCGTATTGTTTATATCCTAAATTCTGAATCATTTCAATTCGTTCTTTAGGAGTCCGTTCTTTAACATCAAAACCAACAATCGACCATGGAATTAAATTTTCTTTGGAAAAGGTGTTTTCAGAAACAGGAGTATTACAGGCAGTAAAAATCAGAAGCCCTAAAAAAAACATTTTTTTCATTAAAGTCAGTTTAATTAATGTACAGCACTATCTAAATAATCCATAATTCCGTTGTTGTTGCTGTCTATGGTTCCTTCCTCATCATCCGGAGTTCCATCATTATCAGCATCTCTAACTAAAATATTTTTTTCGTTTTTGGAAGAAATCTTATACGGTGCCGTTTTCAGTAAAGCCATACAACCAGCACCTTCTCCATGCGCTCTAATATCTCTTGAAAATTTATGAAGCAACGGTTCGTAGGTATCTTTAGAAACCACAGCTAAATTCATCGTTTCATTAGGGTCCAGTTGATAATCATACAATTCATAGAAATTTTCTTTTCCTTTTTTCACCCATTCGATATAACGATATTTTCCCTTTACTCGGTACCCGTATCCTATTCCACGTTGTCCTCTATACACGGTAACTGCACCTATTTTTACTTGTGCATTTCTATCATTCAAAATCGGCACTAAACTTCTACCCTTTAAAGCTCTTCCTGTTGATTTGGAATTATTTTTAGGCTGTTCCGGAATTTTCAACCCAGATAACTCGCATAAAGTAGGATACAAATCAACGGTTGAAACTGCAGAAAAAGTCTCCCCTCTAGCTTCAGAATTTCTAGGATCTACAATAATCAATGGAGATGATGAAGCCACTTCTAAATTTGAGTGTTTATTCCAACGACCATGTTCTCCTAAAAACAAACCATGATCCCCCCAAAGCACGATGATTGTATTCTCTGAAAGCCCTAATTTTTCCAGCTCATCTAACACCAATCCAATTTGAGCATCTACAAACGAAGTGCAGGCATAGTAGCCTTTTTTCAACTCTAACTGAAATTTTTCATTGACCAAACCGGTTTTCTTATCCATATTGTTTTGGACATCTTTACCATGAGGCGCATATTTTTTTAAATCTTCTCTTCCAATTGGAGCCGCTTGATTGGCTGCTATTTTGAATTTTGTGTTGTCATACAAATCCCAATATTTTTTTGGAGCAATAAAGGGTTCATGTGGTTTTTTAAATCCGATTGCTAAAAAGAATGGATCGTCTTTTTTCGCAACTTTTTCTAACAATTTCAATCCTTCAATCCGAATCATTGCATCGGTATACCTCTCATCAGGTAAATCCACTGCATCTATGGCCACGTTTTTTGGATGATGTCCGTTTTTAGGGGCATAATACGGGATAGACCAAGAAGCGATATCATCGCCATCTTTTGATTTTTGTCCTTTAACACCTACCGTTCTCGGATCATGAATTTTTCCGGCTGCCGCAGTAGTATATCCGTTCTCTTTAAAATATTGAGGTAAAAAAATCACATTGTTTAGTTTCGCTCGGATTGGTTTAAAACCAATCACTCCAGTTTCTTCCGGCATTAAACTTGTCGTCAACGCTGCTCTTGAAGGACCACATACGGCATATTGAACTTGATGATTTCTAAAAACCACTCCTCGTTTGGCTAACCGGTCAATATTCGGAGTTATTGCTTGTTCATCGCCATAGACTCCAATATTATTCCTAAGATCATCTACGCAAATCATCAATATATTTGGCTTTTTATCTTGACCTTGAACAAATTGAAAAGACATAAAAACTAGCAACACAGCAATTACAATTCTGATAAACCTCATGGTTAATTGATTTTAGTTATTAAAATTTCACTTTCCTTAAACCCTATTCTCTCTGCCATTGTATATAGATAAACACCCTTTTCTAATGTTAAAGGTTTCGTATACAATTGCCAACCACTATTAAAATCTAATTTTAAATTATTCTTTTTGGCTATATAATAAGCAATCGATGCCCCTTTGGTCTCTGTGCAAAGTTGTATCGTTTTCTTTTTCTGCTTCACGATTACAGTACTTGTTTGAGGTTGCTTATTTCCAGGCCACATTTGTGCAATCATTTCTGACTCTGAAATATCTGCAAAATCTTTGTTTTTTTGAGCTTTTAGTGCTTTCCGCATCCTTTTTAATTGAGTCTTATATGCAGGATCCTCCGCAAGATTTTCTAAGTTAAAGGGATCTGCTTTACAATCATAAAGTTCTTCGGTTGTTTTATCACCAAACCAAATCAACTGTAAATTATTCAACTCATCTTTAGAAGCTAGTGACAGCAAATCAACCATCAACGGTACTTGTTTTCGATAGCCAACATCCTTGTACTTTTTCAAGTCAGGGTAATAGTTTTTTAAATACAAATACTGCTTATCTCTAACAGAACGAATCCTATCTGTAAACTCATCAAATCTATCTGAACTTCCGTAAACATACACTCTCTCTTTAGTATTAAATCCTCCTAAAAAGGCTTGACCATCCATATATTTAGGGGTTTTTAGATGCGCCAAACTCAAAATAGTTGGAGCTAAATCCACAAAAGAAATCATTTGATCTGTTCTACCACTTATTTCTGAATTGAGGCTTTTGACCATAAAAGGAACTTTCAAACCAGAATCTAAAATTTCTCTTTTTTGTCGAGGTAAGGGTCCTCCATGATCACTATAAAAGAAAATAATGGTATTGTCATACAGTCCATCTTTTTTAAGCTCCGCAACGATAGCACCGAACTTTTTATCCATTAACTCAATATTACTATAATTTCTAGCAATGGTTTTTCTAGAAATTTCGGTATCCTGAAGATAAGGCGGAACTTTTACCTGTCCTGGATCTACGGTTAAAGGTAACTTATCGTGTTTCCACAACTTACTCTCATGGGTGAGATCTATATTGAAAACTGAGAAAAATGGTTTGCCTTTTGGAGCATTTCTCCAATGTGCTTTATTATTATTTTGATCCCAAGCAGTTACCGGAGCTGCAAATTGATAATCAGTTTTCTGGTTATTCGTACAAAAATAACCCGCTGCTCTCAAATACTCCGGAAAACATTTAACCTCAGCCGGAACTACTGCAGCATACTGAATGATAGAATCACCGTTAATATCTGTAATTGGTATCCCTGTTTTATAGGTTCTTTTCCCCCAAGATTGAATATCCATCCCAGTTCTCATATGCATGGTTCCAATACTTGTGGCATACATCCCTGTGATAATTGATGAGCGAGAAGGAGCACAAACTCCCACTGTTGCAAAAGCATTATCAAAAACCATGGCTTCTTTAGCAAAAGCATCTAAATGAGGCGTTTTAGCAGTGGCATCATCGTACATAGATAGCGTTGGACTGATATCTTCACATACAATCCATAGGATATTTGGTTGTTGTACCTGACCATGTGATGCGATACAAATACACGCAACTATTATTAAAATCAATTTTTTCATTACAATTCAATATTTATTTCTGTCGCACCTCCTTTTTTCAAAACAAAGGTTCCCTTTTTCACTTTGCCATTTTCTTTGTATGAGTACTCATAAGTTCCATAAAAACCATTCACAGGTAATTCTCCTGTTTTTGAAGTCTTACTTGTAATGTTTGTTTGCCATTTTTGATGCACCAATTCGTAAAAAGCCTCTCCCATTGGAGCGAAAGACCAATCTTTGTTATATAAAATTGCCTTTGGATTTCCTTCTGAATGAAAACCCCAAAATAAAAACTCACTTACATTTGGCTGACTAAAGGCTGCTATGATAAAATCAGAGGTGTATTGTTTCCGTATCTCTGCATCGTTAATTTCCATAGTAAACTCAGAAATACTGATTTTTTTATTAAGTGTACCATAATAGTTAAGGATAGAAACCACCTTTTCTGGAGGTGTTAAATCAGACCCAATATGACATTGGATTCCAATCCCATCCACCAATCCACCGGTATATTTATCTATGCGTTTGATGTAATTATAATACCATTGCTGTTTTTCAAAATCGATTCCTCCTTTGCTAATAATTCCGTATTCATTGGTAAACCTCCCTACATTTGGCTGCAATTCTTTTAAAATCCGAAAGCCATCATATAAAACTTCTTCTGAACCAGTTATTCTTTGAAAGTCTTTATTCGTATAAGCCTCATTCACCACATCCCAATGTGAGATTTTCCCTTTTGTAGTCTCTGTAATATTCACCACATGATCTCTTATTAGTTGTCTCAAAGCTTCAGGTTGATCTTCCATTTCTCGAACCTCTTTGTTCTGATACTGAAAACCTGGCCAAATCAAAACATGTCCTTTTATGTTTAAATCGGTTTTAGAAACCTCTTCTATAGCAGCTAACGTTCTAGCTCTATTTTTTTCACGATGCCAACTTTTTATTTTTAAATCATTGGCAAAAACAATCTCATTGAAATCTCTTGACAAATACTTTAATTGATTCTGATCATTCAAAATATCTGCCGCATTCACAGTTGCTCCCCATGAAAATTCATGTTCAATTTGCTTGATTTCAATTTTTTTATTTTTCAATGGCTCTCCTGATTTGCTAAAACTCAATAGCACATCTCCTTTTCTAATTTTCTCTATTCGTTCGAATGCTTTTTTTCTCCAAACAGCATCGTCTTCCATACCGACATACTTAATTTTGGTCTTTGGCAATGCTTCCAAGGGAACAGATCTATCGAAAACCAATACATGAATGTCCGCAAACAAAGCTTTTTGAGGTTGATACCCAAACTGAACGGCCATCCTTAAGTCGTCTTTTTTTACTTTTTGATTGACCTCAAATGGAATATAATACTGCTTCCATTCTTTTGCTAAACTTATGGTAGAATTGATATTTCCTTTATAATTTCCGGTTTGATTTAGCACCCATAAAAATCTAGCTTCCCCCGTCTCTAATCCAGAAAAAACCGTTTTTGCTTTGAAGGACACCAAAACTTTCTGTCCTTTTTCTAACTCCGTTTTTTTTACAGGAATCGAAGTTGAAGCTTTGTAAATAAACTTTGGACGCACTTTGGTTTCTATTGCCAATACATCTTCGAAATCTTCCATTTTTTTTATAAATGTGACCTCTCCGTATTCCTTATTTGTTCGGGTATATTTTAAATTTTTAGTGTTTGTGATATCCTTTCCTTTTTTCAAGATTTCTTGTGCGCATACAGTTATACTGCTACCCACCATCACAAAAAGAGCCATCAAACATATCTTTCTTAAAAATTTTCTTTCCATTGGTTTAGTTTTTTCAATAATTCATCCGCCACATCTGGTTGTTGCGTAGCGATATTATGTTCTTCAGAAAGATCTAAAGACAAATCATATAATTCAACAGTATTGGTTTCATAAAAGTGTATCAATTTCATGTCTCCTTTTCTAATAGCTGAAGACTTTGCATCACCTGTATTTTTTGGTCTTGCTTTTGACGAATGCCAATAAACAATACGATTTTTGTTTGATTTTTTAGTTTCTATAATGGGCTTCAAACTCTTTCCATCTACGTTTGAAACAATTTTACCTGTTCCGTAATCTAATAAGGTAGGAAATACGTCCATCAACATAGCTATTGAAGTAGTTTCTTTTTGAGGTTGAATATGGTTTTTCCATCGAACAAATAAAGGAACTTTTATTCCTCCCTCATACAACCATCCTTTTCCAGCACGTAAAGGAGCATTACTCGTAGCCAAACCGCGTTTGTTATAACCATCATTAGACAGCCCACCATGATCTGATGAAAACACAACTATTGTATTTTCATCCAAACCCAATTGCATCAAGCTAGTCATAATTCGACCAATATTCACATCCAAATTTTCGACCATTGCTGCATAGGTTGCATTGTCTTGTCTCATTTTTGTTCGTCCTGGTCCTTCCGAAATATATTCTGGTCCTTCTCCAAAATCAAATTGAGAGATTTCTTTTCGATTTCGTTTCACATCTGCTTCTTTGGCCTCTAAAGGTTGGTGCACGGCATAATAAGCCAACACCGCCATTACAGGTTTGTTTTTGTCGACATTTTTTAGATAGGAAATAAATTCAGTTGTTAAATTATCTGTCAAATAATCACCTTCTTTACTGCGCTCCTCTATATCAACAATGGGTTTCTTTTTTACATTTCTATTATGTCCTTTTGGTGTATTAAAAGGGTATAAAAAACTAATAGGAGAGCCTGCCGCTCCAGCGGCAAAGGAATAATTGTAGCCAAAACCTTTTGGACCGTGTGAATCATGTCCTAAATGCCATTTACCAAAATAAGCAGTTTGGTAACCTGCAGTATTAAATTGATTGATAAAATTTTCATCCGCTGACACGTCTGTCATTTCAAAACCATCATCTGGAACATCACCGTCTTGAATTGGATATTTACCTGTCATCATGGCAAATCTTGAAGGAACACATCTTGGGTAATTCGCATAAGCATTCGTAAATTCAAAAGATTCTTTAGCTAAATTATCTATATGTGGGGTTTGGTATATTTTAGAACCATGTACACTTAAATCATGGTATCCTAAATCATCGACATGAATGACAATTATGTTTGGTGCTTTTTGTACAGTTGGTATGTTCTTATTAGACTGATTTCCTTTACAAGAAAAAAGAAAAGTCAATCCATATAAAAAAACAAAACATCTCATCTGTGTAATCATAATTAAAAAATTAATTTAGTTGACAGCAAATTACCTAATAGTATAAAAAAAGAGGTTATTCTAGAAATCTAATTAGGTTCAATAATCGTCAATTCCAATAAAATCGAACTACTTTATTAGCCTCAATGCGTTTTTAGTTCTAATACAGCGCCACTATTCTTCATCCATGCCTCCACTGATTTTTATTTAGGTATATTTTTCATTTCATAAGGATCGCTTTCCATTATAAAAAACTTCATAACCTTTGATTCATTTTAATAATTTTTAGAATTATTAAAATACCTAAAACAAATGATTGCAGCAACTTAGTGCATAAAAAATCAAATATTACTCTCTAGACAACAATGGAATAATCACGTCATAGGCCGGAGTAGGCTCAAAATTCTCATCATAAATAGATTGAAAATGTCCTGTTCCCGATTTATAGCGTTCTCCCAAATCCCATAGATTTAAAGTTACTTCTCCGTTTTTACTTTTTTCAAGTAAAACAGTTACTAAAGCTTGGTATACCCTTTTTTGAATTAATCTTTCTGCAGTTTTATCTTCTCCTTCTTTGATCAAATAATCCAACTCTGTAACATGAAATGCTAAATCATTGGCATGTGCCCAGTCGATCAAATCGGCCAACTTTTCCATGGTTGCTGCCGTGTTATCAACAAAGTCTTCTCTTTTGGCTCCTAACAATAAATGAGCTTGCCAACCAATTCCATCTACCCGATACCCTTTCGATCGAATGTATAAGATGGTTTCTTTTACTCTATCCCACATCACCTCTTCCATTCCTGAATTTTGATTGTATACCAATTTCACATTTGGAGCATGTTCGGTTGCTAGTTCAAAAGCTTTTAAAATATAAATTGGAAAACCAGCATCATCTAGACCGATGTGAAGCCAAGGGTTTTCCCACTTGTCAACACCCTCTTTAGGGCCAAACCAAGAACCATCTTTTAAAATAGTTTCATTTACCACATCCATCCATTTCACTTCTGGAATTCCGTTGTATTTTTTTGCTGATGCAGTCATAAACTGTATCATGTTTTCTAGTAATTCTTGTGGTGTTCTAATATCATCTTTTGCCCATTTGGAAGCTTGTGGACTGATAGGGCCATGAATTCTAACTTGTAAATTATTTGCTTTAGCTAAGTCTAAAAACGCATCAATTTTAGTCCATTTCCAATTATCTGGTGTTGAGAGCACCGCGGACTGTTTAGCTGCATTCGCTGGGGTCAAATATTTAAAATGTTTTGAAAATAAAATTTCTTTTTGCGTGCCTAACTCATGGTAGTTTAAGGTAGCTCCAACCAATAAATCGGTTTCAAGCTCCATCATTGGTTCGTTGTCACCCTCTTCTCTATTTTGAGAAGTACATGAAACCCCCAACACAAAAACAAAAACCAGTTGAAAGTAGCTCTTTTTTAAAGTCATTGCTGTTTGTTTTTAGAAAAAATCTTTCGCAAAATCTGCTTGATACAACTTATAAAATTCCACACCAATTCTTTTCATAGATTTTGTTACGTAATGCCCAATCGGTGGTGGATTCTTTGGATAAAAGTCTTTAGAATTTTTATTATTCGATTGCGGAATCAATCCCACTAGAACATCCTCGTTAGAAGCCTTTTTCATTCCTTCAACCACTTTACCATTCCCAACTTGAAACATCATAAATGGCATTTCAGGCACTCCAAACTCATCGCGAACTGAATGAATTAAATTTGATAAATTTTGCCCATAACTTTCGCTTGGTTGCATTCCTCTTTTCGTATTGCTATCTGCTTCCCCTTGCACCCATAACATGCCACATATCTGGTAATCAGATTTCTTCAAAGGATCTAGAACTAAGTGTGCTAAAGAAATAAACTCACTGTATAATTTAGGGGTCTTTAATTCGTTGGTTAGTGCAGCTTTTTCCTCAGTCCAATTAGGATTCCACGCTCCATACAAAGAAGTCCCTCCTTGTGATCTTTTTATAAAAACAAATTCTTCTTCAGGATAAGCCTCGGCAAGTTCAATTCCAAAAAATATTTCTGGTCCAAAAACATGGGTTACCTTAAATTTTTTTTGAACATAACTATTTCCTAAAGTAATTTTTAACGGACTTACTTTTTGATCATTGTAGTAAAACTGTATTCTATTTTTTACAGCTTCCAACCTTTGAAAGTCCTCTGATGAAATTTTATCCGCATCGGCTCTTCCTTCCATATTTGATTGACCTGCGAAGAAAAACACCTTTTTAGTTTCATTATTTTTTTGTGCGATTCCTTTTTGATTGACGCTACAAGCAAACAAAACTAGAAAAAAAACAATATGAAATTCTTTTATGAGTTGATACATTACTTATTTTTAGGTGGGTATATCTTTACTTTTGATGGAATTAAATATTCTTTTTTCCATCCTTTTAACAATTCTAACAATTCCTTTTTCTTTTTTGGTTCAGAAGCTGCTAGGTCATTTAATTCTCCTTCGTCTTTTACCACATTATACAATTCAACTTTATCGGTATCTTTAAAATAAAGTAATTTATAATCACCAGATCTAACGACCTCCGTTTTTCCATCACCTGTACTATGGGGTCTTGCTTTGACAGATCTCCAATAGACCGTTCTATCATTCCATTTTTCCTTACCCTCTAGCACTGATTTAAAACTCTTTCCATCAATGCCTTCTACTTTTTTATTTATAGACAAATCCAACAAAGTCGGAATAATATCCATTCCTAAAACGATCGACTCAGTATCAAATTTCGGTGTAATTTTTGCTGGCCAATTAACAATATATGGCACCCTGATTCCACCTTCGTACAACCATCCTTTTCCTGCTTTGAAAGGTAAATTTGTAGTAGCTAACAAACGCTGCCCTTTATGACCTCCATTTGACAAACCTCCATGATCAGACGTCACCACGATGATGGTATTTTTATCCAACCCTTCCTTTTTTAATGTTGCCACAACTCTTGCAATATTCTCGTCAACATTTTCAACCATCCCTGCGTAGGCAGCATTGTCTTGACGCATTTTTCTTCTACCTGCACCTTCCTTTATGTATTCGGGACCATCTCCATAATCAAAAGCATCTATTTCTTTTTGATTTCTTTTTTCATCTTCTTTCTTTGCTTCAATAGGCGTATGTACTGCATAATAAGCCAGAACCGTAAAAAATGGTTTCTTTTTATCTCTATTTTCAATAAATCCAATGGTAGCATCCGTCAATACATCCGATAAATAATCTCCTTTTTTTCCATCTTCTGTAACATTCAACACAGGATATTTTTCACCGTGACCTTTTTTCTTCTTCCCTTCATTAGCTTTAGCTTTTTCTAATGTTTTGGTATTAAAAGGATAATGACGTGTATCTACACCTCCGGCATGACCTGCAGCGTAAGACTGGTGAAACCCAAATCCTGTTGGGCTACTTTCTTCTCCTCCAATATGCCATTTACCTGTGTAAGATGTTTTATATCCTGCTTTATTGAACTGATGTATAAAATTCTTTTCAGAGGGAATTCCTCCTAAATAACCTTTACTTTCATTCACAGGATATGTTCCTGTAAACATTCCATAACGAGAAGGTGTACACCTCGGATAACTACTATATCCATTTTGAAAAACAACCCCTGTTTTAGCCAAATTATCAATGGCCGGTGTTTGATGTATTTGAGACCCGTGATATCCAATATCATGGTAACCGAAATCATCAACAATTATCATTACAATATTTGGTTTTTCCTGTGCAAAAACTGACTGCACGAATAACAAAAACAATAGGATTAGTTTAGGAAATCTCATCTTTTTTCAATGGTGTTTAAGTGGTTTTTCAATTTAGACTTTAAATCGGCCACAACCGATTTATATTCTTTTTCATTGACTAAATTTTTTGTCTCATTAGGGTCCTTATCATAATCATATAGTTCTCTACCAATAATATTAGAGTCCTTATACGTTTTATAGCTTTTATAAGCAGCTCCGTGCCACTCTGTGTATCTATATTGTTTTGTTCGAATAGAATACCCCATTTTATCTTTCCCTCTAGGATATTGACTCACCGCATAAGTAACGTCAAGGCTTGTCTTCTGGTTTCCATCTAAAAGAGGCACCAACGATTTTCCATCTACTTCGGTTCCTTTTACTCCTGCCAATTCAAACAAGGTTGGAAATACATCTACCAACTCTACAGGAGTCTCTTCTTGTCTATTTTTAGATACTCCTGGACCAGCAAACATAAGAGGAATTCGAGTGGCTTGTTCAAAATTTGAATGTTTACACCATTCTGTATGATCCCCTAAATGGTATCCATGATCTCCCCATAATACAATAACCGTATTTTCTAAAATATTTCTTTCCTCTAAAGCATCTAACAGTTTTCCTATTTGCGCATCTACATAAGACACGCAGGCCATATACCCATGAATCAATTCTCTCTGTTTTTCAACTGGCATTTTATCACCAATCCCTAAACTACTATCTATATCAGAAAAAGCTCTAATTTCTCCAAAGGAATGATAAGCAACTTTCGGCGTTCCCTCAGCCAATTCTTGAAACGGCGCCAATTCAATTTCTTCTCTCTTGTATAAATCCCAATACTTTTTAGGTGCTACAAAAGGTAAATGTGGTTTCTGATATCCTACACCAAGGAAAAAAGGTTTTTCTGTTTTTATCAAATCATCCAATTTTCTAATAGCATCAATCGTATACAAACCATCTTGATACATTTCATCTGGCCCTTCAATACATTCCGAGCTAGGCTTCAATGTTTTAAAAACAAACTTACTTTGCTTACCATACTTTTTTAAACCTTTAGCCAATGCTTGTTTCTTAAGCTCGGCCATAGCCATTTTGGTTTCTGGTTTTTGATAAAAAGCATACATCGGTTTCCCGTATTCTTTTGGGAAATTTTCTGGTAAGGTATGAGCTATAGACCAGCTCTTACCATCATGCCCTTTTGATGTAGACCCTTTGTGATAAATTTTCCCCACTGCAGTTGTTTCATACCCCTGAGATATTAAATATTCTGGCATGGATTTTAATTGTGGTGCCGATTCTCTAAAATTTGTATGTAAATCCCAAACTTTAGTATTGTCAGGATACATACCTGTCATAATACTTGCTCTAGAAGGACCACAAACGGCTTGTTGTACATTAGCGTTTTTGAAAATAACTCCCATTTTTGCCAAACGATCTAAATTAGGTGTATGCATTTGTTTTTCACCGTAAGCGGAAATCAATGGTTTTAAATCATCTACTGCCAGGAACAATATATTTTTTTGCTCATGGATGGTACTCTCCTTTTTTTTCTGAGCTTTACAAGAAGTTAGAGAGAGTACTATAGCTACTAAAAGAAACTTAGTTATTTTCATATTGCTTTTATTTAGTTAATAAATCTTGAACTGAAGCTTCACCATGATGGTCTATGATACTTCCAAAATCAGTGTCGGTAATTTTTCTATACTCCTCTAAAGATTTATCATTTCCTACGGCCGCTTTCAATGTTTTTAATTGTGCTTTCAGGTCAACAATAACCTCTTTATAAGCAGGATCATTGATGATATTATTCATCTGGTTTGGATCTTTTTCCAAATCATATAATTCCCATACATCAATACTATAGTAAAAATGTGCCAAGGTGTATCTTTCTGTTCTTATACCATAATGTGGTTGTACATGATGCCAAAATGGAAATTCATAATAGTGGTAATACATACCATCTTTCCAATCTTTAGGTGTTTTACCCTCTAGTGAAGCTGCAAAACTTTCACCATGCATTTTTTGTTTGTTCTCTATTCCTGCTAATTCCAACAGAGTTGGTGCAAAATCAACATTTGTAATGATATCTTCATTTACACTTCCCGCTTTTACTTTTTTAGGATAGCGCACTATAAAAGGCATTCTTAAAGATTCTTCGTAAATAAATCTTTTATCAAAAAAACCATGATCTCCTAAATAAAACCCTTGGTCAGAAGTCAAAACAATAATCGTATTTTCTTCTAAATTGTTCTCTTTCAAATAATCTAATACTCTACCAATATTATCATCTACCGATTTCACACAAGCCAAATAATCTTTGATGTAAGTCTGATATCTCCAGTTTCTTCCTTCTTCAAAGGTCATTCCTTCTTGCGTTACAATTTCTCCTGGTTTTGCACCATAAAAATCCCATTTCACCCCTTCTTTTCCTTTCAACCCTTCTGGTCTTTTCATTTTCATATCTCGTCTACTGAAATATTCCATCGTCATTTCTGAATCCCCTGCCGTTAACTCTCTACCTTCATAGGTATCATTGTAGGTAACTGGATATGGCATTTCAATATCATCCCATAAAGTTTCATATTTATGATCTGGTTCCCAAGGTCTATGAGGTGCTTTGTATTGCAACAACATCATAAATGGTTTTTCTGAACCTTTGTTCTCTTCCAACCAATCCAGTGCAAATTCAGTGCTTATATTTGTTGCATATCCTTTCTCAACGACTTCTTTTCCGTTTTCGTTGTATTTTGGATCCCAATAGTGTCCTTGCTGACCTGCTGCTGCGTGGTATTTGTATGAATCAAATCCTTTCGGCTCTGATCCTAGGTGCCATTTACCAAAAAGACTTGTAGCATATCCATTGGACTGAAATTCTTGTGGGAAAGTCCATTTGTTTTCATCAAACCTACCACCGCTTTCATTTTTATAATAACCATTTACGTTGCTATAATCACCCGTTAAAATTGCAGATCTACTGGGTCCACAAATGGCATTGGTACATAACACATCTTGAAATAACATTCCTTGATTTGCTATTTTATCAATATTAGGGGTAGGAGCAATATCTTTATAAATTCCACCATACGCACTTATAGCTTGCGTAGTTAAATCGTCGGCCATAATGTAAATCACATTAGGTCTTTTTTCTTTCTTTTTTGTTTTAGAGGTCCCACAACTTGCGAAGACAAAAGCTATCGCTACAACAAAAAATACTGCTGATTTAATTTCTCTAAGATGCTTCATAATTAATCTTTTAATATAATTCGTTCCTTAACTTCAATAGAAGTTTCCTTTAAATCCTTATCCGCTGATGAGTTTCCAACCATGATTTTAAAACTTCCTGGCTCGACACAATACTCCATATTTATATCATAAAAAGCTAAGCTTTCAGCATCTAACTCCATGGTAACTGTTTTTGTTTCTCCTGGTTCAAGTGCTACTCTTTGGTAACGTTTTAATTCTTTAACCGGTCTTGTTACAGAACTCACATTATCTCTTATATAAAGCTGCACAATTTCTTCTCCAGCCATTTTCCCTTTATTAGATACCTCAACAGAAACCTCAATTGGAGCTTCTTTGCCCACAACGCTAGATGATACTACCGGTTTTGAAATTTCGAATTTTGTATAACTCAATCCAAAACCGAAAGGATGTAATGGAGTTTTCTTCTCAGTATTATATTTATGAATATACATTGTTGGTTTATGGTTGTATACCATTTGTAACTGACCTACAGATCTTGGAATAGTCAATGGTAATTTTGCACTTGGATTCACTTCACCAAATAAAATCTCAGCAGTAGCCTGCCCTCCAAAAGCACCTGGTTCCCATGCATTGATAACCGCTTTTGCTCTTTTCTCTAAACTTGGTTCTGCAATTGGGCTTCCACTTACGTAAACCACAACCACTGGTTTTCCTAATGCTAGAATCTTATCCGCTAATTGCATTTGCTTCCCTGATAATTTCAAAGTCGCACGATCAATATTTTCTCCCGTTGTTTTGTTTGGCCAATCATGTCGAAAAGAATTCTCTCCTAATACCAATACCGTGATATCAGCCTTTTTTGCAAGAGCAACTGCTTTATTGATATCAGCATCTTTCATTTTTCTAGATCTATCTCCAGAATCAAAATAATTTACTTTGTAACCCTTTTCTTCTCCTAATTTCTTTATTCCTTCATACATCGTGATGATGTTTTCTTCAGGCTGAGGAGATACCCAATCTCCTAAGGTTGTTTGGTTATTCGCATTTGGACCTGTTACGAAAATGGTTTTGTTCGCTCCTTTTTTCAATGGTAAAAACCCTGAGTTTTTCTGTAAAACAATTCCTTTTCTCGCTTGCTCTAAAGAAGCTTTTTGATGTTCTTTATTGAACAATACTTCCTTGTATGAACCTTCTTCTATGAATGGATTTTCAAATAACCCTAGTTTAAACTTTACCTCTAATACTTTTGAACAAGCTAAATCAACTCTAGATTCAGGTAACTTACCTTCATTTACCAATTCAATTACATATTCAGCAAAATGCGGACCGTGCATATGCATATCTAATCCTGCTCCAACGGAATATTCTGTTGCTTGTTTAAAATCTTTTGCGACATGATGCCAAGTATCTATCCTTGAAACATCGTTCCAATCACTAACATAAAAACCATCAAATCCCCAACGATCTCTCATTAAATCAGTCATCATATGTTTGTCCATATGCGCTGGAATTCCATTTACTTCATTGTGAGCGGTCATCACAGAAAAAACATTTGCCTCTTGCACAGCTCTCTTAAATGGTGGTAAAAATATTCCCATTAAGGTTCTGTAAGAAACATCTGTTGGAGATGCATTCAAACCATTTAACGATTGACTTCCTGCAACAAGGTGTTTCACACAAGCAATGACATTATCAGAACCTGAAAAATCATCTGACTGCATTCCTGCAATTGTAGCAACCCCCATATTCCCTACTAAATAAGGATCTTCACCAAAAGTTTCACCGGTACGGCCCCATCGAGGATCTCTTAATACATCAATATTCGGAGTAAAAGCCCAATGCGTACCAGTTGCTCTCATTTCTGTTGCTGTTTGAGCACTTACCTTGTATAGTAACTCATCATCCCAAGTAGCGGCTTGTGTAATTGGGGAAGGATAAATGGTAGCTCCTGAAAACAATCCATCACCATGAATGGCATCAATACCAATCAATAAAGGAATTTTGAATCTTGATTGCATTGCTAATGATTGTAAATAATTTGCTTCTTCAACGGTAACGATATGTAAATAAGATCCTATTTTACCGGCTTTGGTCATTTCTACCAAATCATTGATACTCAAATCAGGATAAAATCCTCTCGCATCATTGACATCCAAGTCTTCTTCTGTAAGATCATTCTGAGCAGCTTTGATATGTTCTAAACCTACGTACTGACACATTTGAGCAACCTTTTCTTCCAATGTCATTTTAGACATTAAATCTTTCACTCTCTCTTCTGCACTTAATTCTGTAGATGTATAGTCTAAATTACTTTTCTCTTGTTGAGAATCGCAAGACATCAATACTACTGATAGTAGCAACATAACTTGAAAACTTCTTTTTATGATCTTCATCCTTTCTTGTTTTTTCTATAATTAAATCTTCTTATTTCTTTAAATTATTTCAATTGTCTTTTTTATAAAACAGAACAATCAAAATAGCTATTGGTCTTGACCACTAAATTACTTTGTTGGAGTAATTTTGAGGTGCACGCAGTATCAAAATAGGTACAGTATTCGTCAAAACCCTGTATTACAAGTGCTAATTCTACAAAAACCTTGATAATTCTAATACCCAATATTCTGGTCACTATTATCTAAAGCATTATTTCCGATGATTTCATTTGAAGGAATTGGAAACCTCATATTCTTTTCAAGAACAGCGGCATCATCCGTAACAAAAGATAAATCTGGGTTCCAAATGCTATGGAATTGTGTTTTGTTTTTAGTATCAAATTGATCACCACCTGTCATTAAAACCTGTCTTCTATCAATTCTTGATTCTAAAAATGAAACCCCTGAATTCTGTTGTCTTCGCAAATCAAACCATTCATGCCCTTCTCCTAAAAGCTCATAAATTCTTTCTTTTAGAATTCTATCTCTTAAATCATCTCCACCTACTAAACCTTGAATCCCTGAAAGGGTATATAAACTTAAATTAGCTCTATCTAAAACCAACTTTACATAATCTTTAGACGATTGATAATTCCCTCTTTCATTTTCAATTTCTGCTAACATCAATAATAAATCTGCATAACGAAAAACCATTCTATTTCTATTAGAATTGATATTCGTATTAGATACTTCTTGATATTTTTTGATCCAATTCACTGCGAAACCACCCGAAAACTGAGTAGGATAAATCTTTCGAACCTTGAAAGGAGCCACAATTTCTGTATACTGTTCAGATACATATGCTACCGTTCTCCTAGGATCAGGATGTACATCTGTTGTTGCGATATTGTAATCTATATAGTGATCATGTAAAGCCAATCTATTCACTCTTAAGTTTCCACCTGAATCTCTTTGGTTATAGATTGATTTTGCTGGAGCCGTCATAAAAGAATGTTGACCACTTTTTGTAGAAGTTCCGCCGGCGGTATATTGAATTTCAAAAATGCTTTCAGAAGTATTTTCATTTCCCTCAGCAAATAAATCTTCATAACTAGGTACTAAACTATATTTCATAGAATCTTCAACTAATTTAGCATGAGTGTAAGCCAACTCCCAGTAATCATTAGACGAACCTGACAAACCTGATTCTGTAGCCATATTCATATACACCTTTGCCAAATATCCATTTGCAGCATATGATAATGGCCTACCAGGTATATATTCTTCAGAAGGTAACAAATCAGCAGCAATTGTTAAATCCGCGATAATAAGGTCATAAATTTCTTGTTTTGATGATTTTGGTAAAAACAAAGTTCCTTGCTCTGCTGGAACAGTTCTTAAAGGTACTTCTCCCCATACCCTTACCAAATCAAAATAAGTAATGGCTCTAATAAAATGTGCCTGCCCCAAGTTTCTTTCTGTAGTTGAAAAACCTGGTGCTAACTTATGTAGATTCTCTATCAAATGATTTGCATGATCAACACAACTGTAAATCTCTACCCATGTATCATTCAAATTTTTCAATGAGGGAGAAATATTAAAAGTTCCGAATTGCTCTCCTTTAGATCCTGAACTTGAAAAATAAGGAGTATGTGCACTTGTCATTTGAAAAAAGTTACCTCCACTATAAAACTCTGAAGCAAATTTAGCATAGACACCGTTTACAACACCTTCAATATCTTCTTCAGAAGAGTATAACAATTCTTTATTTAAAGCCCCACTTTCTGCAAGATTGTCACTTACATCTAAAATTTGATCACATGAGACAAATGCTTGTGCTAGAACGATTATAAGGATATATATATATTTCATGATTTTCAATTTTAAAATGTTAATGATGCACCTAAAGTTATAGTACTCTGAATAGGCGGACTTGCAATATCCACACCAGCCACTCCAGGAGTAAAACGCAATGAAGCAATCTCTGGATTCATTCCAGTATATTTAGTTATTGTGAAAACATTACTCATGGATCCAAATACTTTGACAGATTTTATTCCACTATTTCTAAGTGTAAAATCATAACCTAAACTTATATTCTGTAATCTTAAATAACTACCATCTGCAACGGCAACATCTAACACACCCGCATTACTAAGGGCATCTTTCTGAAGATTTATATCCGGTAAAGTACCTCCTGGATTCTTACTACTATATCGATTTAGTAAGTAGTCCCTTCTTACATTATTCCATCTATTTTCAGCACTATAATTCTCCGTTAAGAAATTTGCATTGTAAACATCATTTCCTTTAACACCGTAAAAATTCGCATTGAACGACCATTTTTTATAGTAAATATTCGTTCCGAAAGAATAAATAGCATCTGGGTTAGGATCTCCAATGATGGTTTTATCAGCATCTGTAATCTGTCCGTCTCCATTTTTATCAACAATATTATAAAAACCTTCAACTTGCGTATTTCCATTCGCCACATCATCGGCTGTAACAATTCCATTGGTTTCAAAACCAAAAAATAATCCTGGAGCCTGTCCTTCTAAATAAACATTCATCGGCACTGTGTTGGTATTTGCAACTTGAATAGGTCTTCCATAGTAGCCAACAAAAGTTCCTGCCGATCCAAATTCACTTTCAACAAGACCTAAATTCTGAATTTCAATTCTATTCATAGAATAACTACCAAACAAATTCCAAGTAAAATTATCACTCCTGAACACATCTCCATTAATTGCCAATTCTATTCCTTGATTATTAAGAGATCCTTGATTCACAACAATAGTATCATCTCCAGAACTTCCACCTATACTAAGTGTGTTTAATAAATCATCTGATTGTTTATTATAAGCATCAATTGTTACAGAAAGACGATTTGAAAACATCCCTAAATCCAATCCTGTATTGAATTGCTTTTGTGTTTCCCATGTCAAATCTTTACTTGCAATATTTGTTTTTTCGTAGGCAATATGTAAATCTTTATTTGCCGCTGCATATCCTTCTGGAGAAATTTTATAATTCACATAAGTTAAATTATTCCCTACCCTTTGATTCCCAGTTTCACCGTAACCTACTCTCAGCTTTAATTGATTGATTGCTGTATCAGCATCCTCGATAAATGATTCTTTATGAATTTCCCATGCGGCACTTATCGCCGGAAATAATCCATATCTATTTTTACCAATAAACTTACTAGACCCATCATATCTTAAAGAGGCAGACACTTTATAGCGATCTTTAAATCCATAAGTTCCTCTTCCTAAAAAAGATATCATTCTCTCTGGTCCATAATTATAAACCGTAGGTTCTATAATTGAAGCACCATAAAAATCTCTACCTCTATTTTCTTGCCCCTCTAAAGAATAATTAGAAGCTCTGGTATAATTTTTTTCTGAATCTGTACTATTGTAAACTATCCCTCCTAATAAGGTATACCTATGGTCGCCAATTGCTTTAGGCTTGTAAGTAATGGTATTATCTAAATTATAAGAAAATCGATTTAAATTAGACTTTGCATACCTTCCTTCTCTTGTCAATCCTTGATTTGTGCCCACTCCTTGCCAAATATCAAGTACTCCTTTTCTATAATCCGCACCTACTCTAAAATTATAAATCAAGTCTTTCCTCAACTTATATTCTACAGATAAATTTCCAAGCACTCTATTCTCTGTTGAGATATTGTCATAGTCATCTACCCAGCCTCTTGGATTCAAACGAAAACTCTCATTATCTAATGGTGCCAAATCCTCTCTCAACTCAAGCGGAAAATTATCATTTATATGTCTGTAAACAGAATTTGTTTCTCCTGCATTAGACCCACTTACCCCTGGCAAGGAATTCTCAGTTAAGGTGTAAGATATTTTCCCTCCAATTTTTAATTTTTTATTGAATCTGTGACTTGCATTTAAATTTAAATCTAACTTGTTCAAATATGCATTCGCTAAAACTCCTTCTTGTTTAAAATACCCAACAGAGCTATAGTACTTTGTATCTTCCGTACCTCCTGAAGCAGTAAATCTAGAGTTTGTAGAAAAAGTAGTTCTATACAAATCTGTCCAATTCATCGGCTCATAAATTCCAATCAAATCTAAATCACCGCTATTATCATCATCATTTCTTGATACAAAATTATACAAACCATCTTCTCGGATTTCAAAAGGAAACCTTCCTTCTGGATATAAATATTCAGTTCCTGAGTTGGAATCCGGATGGGCAGTATATTTATCATTTGTAAAGGCAACATATTCTTCAGTATTCAAAATATCATATGGTAAATTTGCTGTTCCAACGGTTGTACTTGTAGAAAAATTAAATGTAGGCTCTCCCAATTTTCCTTTTTTTGTTGAAATCAGAATCACTCCATTTGCTCCTAAAGAACCATATATTGCCGTAGCAGATGCATCCTTTAAAACTTGAATAGACTCAATATCTTCTGGTGCAACCCCACCGATACCACTTTTACTAGCCCCTTGAAAGTTTGTTGGATCTGTCAATGACTCTTGCGAACTATCCATTACAATTCCATCAATTACATAAAGTGGTTGATTTGATCCTGTTAAACTTGAAACTCCTCTAATATTAATAGAAACAGCGGCTCCAGGCTCTCCGCTAGATACTACATTCACCCCAGAGGTACCTCTAAGTAAGCTTTCTACTACAGCTACCCCGGCTTTATCATCTGTAACAGGTTTTACCGTTGCAATAGATGCTGTGATATCAGCCTTAGAAGAACTTCCATATCCTATCACCACAACTTCCTCCAAAGATTCTGATCCTGTAGTTAGTTGAATATTTATTACTTTTTGATCTTCTACTCTAATCTCCTGGGTCTCAAACCCCACAAAACTAATCACTAAAACCGAACTTTTATCTCTTACGGTTAATTCATAATTTCCATCAAAATCAGAGGTGGTTCCATTTGGTGCTCCTTTTTCTAGAATGGTTGCTCCTGGTAAAGGCTCTCCAGTGTTATCTTTAACTACTCCATGCACAGCTATCTGTGCAACAGCAGAAATCGAAACAAATAATACGAGAACTATACTTGTAATATTCTTCATAGTTTAAAAATTGGTTTAGTTTAGATTAGCAATTTACTTCACCTATCTATAAACGTGGTGCAAGGAGCATCCGAATAGGTACAATAATCGTCAACCTACTATAAAACAAGGGCTAACCTTATTAAATATAACGCAATTTTTAATAACTAAAAAATTAATTAAGACGGTTTATCTTCTAAACCACTAAGAAAACTTGTTGGAGATTCTCCATAAAACTTCTTAAATGAAGTACTGAAATACTTTGGATTTGAGAAACCTGACTGGTAGGCGATTTCTTTTACGCTCATCCCTCCCTTTATCAGCAAACTTTTTCCATACTTCAATTTTGTATGAATGATAAAATCTTGAGGAGACAGGTCTATTAAATTTTTAAGTTTCATATACAACGAAGTTCTACTCATTCCAACACTTTCACATAAATCATGAACCGAAAAAGAAGTATCTGAAATATTATGCAACAAGGTTGCCTCTAAATTTGTCACAAAACTTTCGTCTTTAGAATTTCTGTATTGTGTGGCAGTATCTTTTTCAGATTGATGCACATACTTTTTACGCAACTTTTTTTGCCAACTCAAAGTATTTGTAATCTTAGCCAAAAGTAAATTGATATCTAATGGTTTCTCTATATACTCAGAAATTCCACTTTCTATGCTTTCAATTTTTAATTCAGAATTATTTAATACAGTCATCATAAATACAGGAATATGATTTAGATTGATATCGTCCAACAGTCGTTTTGCCATTTGCATCCCATCCATTTCTGGCATGATTAAATCTGTTAGTATAATATCTGGAAAAATCTGACCTGCTAGCTCTAAACCTTCTTGACCGTTGGATGCCTCGTAAATTTGAAAATAAGTACCAAGACTTCTGGCTAATAAAGAACGTAACTCGTTATTATCTTCAACAATCAATATTTTACGATCACTAAAAGCATCAATATCGCCTTGGTCATTAATCGTGAACTCCTTTTGAAAACTTTCCTCTAACACTACCGATTTTTTATAACCTTCTTCTCTATTAGGAATACAAACTTTAAAAGTAGTTCCAACATTTTCTTCACTCTCAAAACTTATCGTTCCACCTGAAGCTTCCACAAGATTTTTAACCATCATCAAACCTAAGCCTGTCCCTGGTTTCTGACTATTTACCACATTTCGAGCTCTATAAAATCTTTTTAAAATAAATTTCTGCTGGTCTTTAGGAATCCCCATACCTGTATCGCTTACCTCTATTTGCAATTGACTTTTCAGGGTCGTTTTCAATTTCACATCAATGGTTCCTTCTTTTTTAGAATACTTTACCGCATTAGAAACCAGATTGAAAACAATTTTATTCAAAGTTTCTTTATCAAAATAAAAAACTTCATTTTTCCATTTATTCTCAATCGTTAATTTAATATCATACTCTTCTAACAGCGGCTTAAAATTTAAAACAAGTTCTTTGATATGTTTTTCTAAAGGAAGCTTAGATACATTTTGACCTGGTTTATTAACTGTTGATTTTTTAAAATTCAACATTTGCTCAAACAAAGCATTTAATCTTGTAATTGTTTTTTTGACTTGACTATTCGCTTCTTTTTCTGGAGTTTCAGAAAAAGTTTCTAAAGAGGATAATAAAATTGTTAATGGCGTTCTAATTTCATGCGTTAAGTTATTAAAAAACTCAATTTGTTCATCTGCATTGCGTTTACTTACAATAAACTGGGTAAAATAAATGGTGATCACAAAAACAATAACAACTAACATAAAGTAGACAAAATAAGCAGTTGTGGTAGCCCACCAAGGTCTCATTACAGTAATATTTATAGAACGTTCAGGTCCCCATTCACCAAAACCATTAGAAGCTTTTACCCTAAAAACATAATCACCAAAACTAAGATTTGTAAAGTTTACTTGTCTGTTTATTTCTGGTAACGACCAAGTTTCTGAAAAGCCTTCTAACTTCCATGAGTATTTTACTTTTGATGAAGCTTGGTTTGAAACCCCTAAATATTTTAAGGTAATAGAATTCTCAGAATATTTTAATTGAATATCCTTTACGGTATTGATGTGTCCTTTTAACAAAGAGTCTTTTGGTGAAATAACTTTGTTAAAAACACTAAACTCATCAAAGACAACATTTGGCAAATTGGCTTTTTTACTGTCAATCTCTTCAGGGTTAAAAATAGTTACACCTTGCACCCCTCCAAACGCAAAGGTTTTGTCATCTATTTTTTTAAAACTTCCATAATTAAAATCTGTACTTGACAAACCATCATTTTTATCAAAAACATGTATGACTGTATCTTTCTCCTTAATTAATATTTGAGACAAACCTTTAGTGGTACTCGCCCAAATTTCATTTTCATTATAGGGAATGATCCCCTGAATGATATCAGATGGCAATCCAGAAGAAACAGAAATTTTATAGTTTTCTTTTTTTTCATGATCATACATCAATAAACCACCCCCATTTGTACCAATCAATATTTTATTTTCCGTGAACTGGGTTAACACATTGATTGTTGCCAAATTTAAATCTTTGTGCACATCCCGAAGTGCCTTATAATCTGTGATTTTATCATTTACAATGACACTCACCCCATTTCTCCCTGCTATCAGAATAGCTTTTCCAAACTCAATAATAGAGCGCACATCTCTGATTGGATAATTACTTACTTTTCCTGATTTTGAAAGTTTCAACAACTCTCCTTCTATCCCCCCAAACCATATGTTTTTGTCACTATCCTTAAAAATGACATATACCTTTTTAAGCTCAAGGTCTAAGGACTCTACGGATAGGTTATGAATATTTACCTTAAAAACGCCTTCATTAAAAGTTCCAACCCATATGAAATCCCCATCACTCTCTAGGGTTAAAACAATATCATTTATTTGTTTCAAATGCGTCCATTTATTGGCTTTTGGATCTAAAATGCTAATTCCATTTTTGGTACCAAACCAACGCCTTCCTAAAGCATCCACCTCAATAGAGCGTGTGAAACTATTTTTTAGACTGTTTTCAGTGTTCGGTTCGTGTTTTAATTTCTTAAAAACCATTTTTGACTTATCAAGAAAATTAAGTCCCCCCCCATAAGTTGCCACCCAAATAATTCCTTGACGATCTATAATAATATCATATACCCCATTACTTGTAAGAGAGTTTAACCGGTCCTCGTTATGGAAATAATGACTCAATAAATTATAATCATTATTTAAAACAAACACTCCAGCACCATCCGTTCCAACTAAAAAGTCACCTGTTTTGTCTTTAGTTATAACACGAATTGGATTCGTTACCTCAACGCTTTCAATTTTATTTAAATCTTGAAATCTATTGTCAATTTTAAAAAGACCTCTTTTTTTTGTACCCAATAAGTAATCGCTTTTATTTCTAGCGATACTCATAATATTCAAATTTTTTCTAGATACTTGACGCAGTTTTTCTTTTTGAATATTATAAACCATCAAACCTCTAGCAGTTCCTAGCAATAATTTTCCATTAACACCAGTAGCAACAGTTTGTATCCCAATTCTATCTTTACTGATATCAATCGTTTTATTCACAAATTCTGAAGAGACAGGGTCATACAGCCAAAGTCCATTATAGGCTCCAATCCAAATTCTACCATTTAAATCTTCACAAATACTTTTCACCAAATTTGGTCTAAGCTTTCCTTTTGGAATAATATAGTTGAAGGTATCATACTTTGCATCATACAAGCAAATTCCTTTATCAATACCTAACCAAACTCTATTCTTAGAATCTATAAAAAGAGTATTTACTCGATTCCCCGCTTCCTTTGGCAGACCTTTTTGCTTGGAATAAGTATCCGCAAAAACAGAATTATATTTTACGACACCTTCTTCAGTTGCCATCCAAATATTCCCAGTTTGATCCTGATCAATATTATAAATGATACTTTGCGAAATCCCATTCTCCGCATTTAGCTTCTCAAAATCAATATTATTTTGTCCAAATACTGAACCAAATAGCGCGAAAGTGAAAACCAATAATAAAGGAAATTTTCTAAACATAAAACGAAAAAGTAAGGTTTTGATTTTAGATGATAAGTTAATAAATCTAAAAATAAAAAGAAGTGTAAAACTACAAAACTCTACTACAAATACAAGAATTTATGAAATAGCATTCCATTTTACATCCTGTAAAACATACGTTTAAAGTAAAAATTACAATGCACTTAAGTTAAAACAAAGCCTTAAGCAAAGGTTTTTAACCTCTTACAATAGTAACTCAAAAATGGACTCATAAACTTCTCCAATAATTTAAATAACAAAACTCCATTACTCGCTGGATATTGAATCAGGAAAATTCAATTACTTTTAAAATACAGTTCTAAATATGAAAAATGTTGGTTTTATTTCTAACAGATTTGTATAATTTACATGCAATTATTACAAAATTTACACAACCCTGTTAATTGGTTTTTCTTAATTTTGTATCGTAATTTAAAGAACATTCATTATGACTAAATACGATGTAACCGTTATTGGTGCTGGACCTGGAGGATATGTAGCTGCAATCCGTTGTGCTCAATTAGGATTGAAAACTGCAATTATTGAAAAATACTCAACTCTTGGAGGAACTTGTTTAAATGTAGGATGTATTCCTTCTAAAGCATTATTAGATTCTTCTCACCATTACCATGATGCGACCAAACATTTTGAAAAACATGGTATCGGCGTAGAAGGATTGAGTTTAAATTTCGAACAAATGATTGCTCGTAAAGGAGAAGTTGTTGCACAAACGACAGGAGGAATCGATTACCTAATGAGTAAAAATAACATCGACAGATATGAAGGTGTTGGCTCTTTTTTTGACACAACACATATCAATATTGCAAAACCTGATGGATCTGTAGAAAAAATAGAATCTGCAAAAACTATTATTGCTACGGGTTCAAAACCTTCAACATTACCATTTATCTCTTTGGATAAAAAACGAGTAATAACCTCTACAGAAGCTTTAAAACTAAAAGAGGTACCGAAACATCTTATCGTAATTGGTGGTGGAGTAATTGGACTAGAATTAGGGCAAGTATATGCAAGATTAGGAGCTGAAGTTTCTGTGATTGAGTATATGCCTAAAATTGTTCCTGGAATGGATGGAATGTTATCTAAAGAATTACAAAAATCATTAAAAAAACAAGGTATTAAATTCTTTGTTGGTCATAAAGTAACTTCTGTAACAAATACAGGTGATGAAGTTGTAGTTACGGCAGATGATAAAAAAGGAAATCCGGTAGAATTTAAAGGAGATTATTCTTTAATTTCTGTTGGACGTAGACCCTATACTGATGGTTTAGGATTGAACAATATCGGAATCGTTACAACAGAAAGAGGTCAAATTGAAACGAACGAACATTTGCAAACAAACATTCCAAATATTTATGCCATTGGTGATGTTGTGAAAGGTGCTATGTTAGCCCACAAAGCAGAAGAAGAAGGAACTATGGTTGCTGAATTTATAGCTGGAGAAAAACCACATATCAACTACAACTTAATTCCAGGTGTAGTATACACTTGGCCAGAAGTTGCCGCTGTAGGAAAAACAGAGGAGCAATTAAAAGAAGAAGGTGTAAAATACAAAGTAGGAAGTTTCCCTATGCGTGCCTTGGGTAGAGCTAGAGCCAGTATGGATATTGACGGACAGGTAAAAGTATTAGCAGATGCAACAACAGATGAAATTTTAGGAGTTCATATGATTGGAGCCAGAGCTGCTGATATGATTGCTGAGGCTGTAGTAGCCATGGAATTTAGAGCATCTGCGGAAGATGTTTCAAGAATGTCGCATGCGCATCCTACCTATACAGAAGCAATAAAAGAAGCCTGTTTAGCTGCTACTGATGATAGAGCATTGCATATTTAATATATCAGAACAAATATTAAAAAAGGTCTATGATTGTCATAGACCTTTTTTACTGCTTAACATTATATTCGTATAAAAAAAGTTAATTTAGCCGAAAAAAGAAAATGATTAAACAATTATTAAGTATAGTCGTATTATTTCTATTCTCGTTATCTATAAACGCTCAAGATAAAATATTTCTTAAATCTGGAAAAAACATTGAAGCCAAAATCCTAGAAGTAAATGTAGATAATCTAAAATATAAAAAATACACAAATCTTGAAGGACCTACTTTCACCATTGAGAAAACAGACATCCATATGGTATTATATCAGAATGGAGAAAATGAAATTTTTGAAGAAAGTAAATCTACCAAAAGAAAGAAGGAAACGGAGAACTTCGGAAGGAACAGAATAAACATAGATATTCTTACCATAGCAGAAAACGGACCAGGCTACATTTCATACGAAAGATTAACTAAAACCGGTAAAACCGGTTATGAAATCCCTATTAATTACCATATTAATAGCTCTGGACACGTTGGTACTACTATTGGATTAAACATGAAATTCTACACCGAAGGATATGGGAAAGGTTTTTATTACGGCCCATGTTTTGGAATAGGTTCAGTCAATTATATTTCCCATGATTATTATGATTTTGGTGAAACCTATTCAGATATAGGAGTGTATCTTGCTGCAAAGTTAGGTGGTCAATTTCAACTTTCTAACCTTTTTGGACTTAGCACTAGTGGCTCACTTGGTTATCTTAGTGGTAATAATGATATTGCATATTCACTTAATTTCGGAATCAATTTTTCATTCTAACAAAATTATCACAAATATTAAAAAAGGTCTATGATTGTCATAGACCTTTTTTATTTTCGCAAACAAAAAAATGCTATCAAAAATTTTACTTGCACTAAGTGTAATTACCCTTCTTGTTTCTTGTAGTCCAAAAATCAATAGTCAATTCACAAAAAGATATCCTAGTCTATCTGAGACCGATACTTTAAAAATATTTGATCTCGATCAATATGCAAGTAGAGATAACTCAAAAGATGAGTTACTTGGTTTTGTATCTGTCCGTGATGCAGGAATGACATCAAATTGCTCCTATGACAGAATGCTACAGATTGTAAAAGACAGTGCTCGAGCAAATGGAGGAAATATTATCGGATTGAAACAGCATTTAGAACCTTCTATCTTTCGTTCATCATGTCACCAATTTTATGCAGATGTACTAAAAAGTGACACAAATACTATTGATTCATTAGGAGTTCCATATAATTCAAATAAACATAGTACATATTATATTAGTACATATGAAAAACAGGACCTTAATAATCGATTTATCTTCAACCTAAATGCCAGTGTTGCTTTTAGAATTGGAGTCACGGAAGACGGCACTGACTTTAACAAAGAATACAATAAAGCTGTTAAAACAGGTACCATACTTTCCATTTCAAGTCTATATAAACTTAACAAAGATTTTAATTTAGGAGTAAAATACGACTACACTTACTACGGAGGCGTAATTGATAATATTCAGACTACTTTTTATGATGGACGAGCAACTGAATATGGAACATATAATATTGAACAACATATTAATTTTATCGGCCTGAGTAGCTATTCCAATTATCCTCTAGGTAATGGTAAAAATGAAATTTTTGTAACATCAACTCTAGGTTATGTTTCATACATGGAAAAAACAGGTATTGATACTACAATAAAAATCACAGGAGCAACGTTGGGGTATGATTTAAGCGTAGGATACCACAGAGTTATCTCCAATAATTTTAGTTTGGGCGTCAATTTAGGATTATTTTTTGCAACAATTCGCAATATTACCGTTGACAACGAAATTAAAAAACAATCTTATTCATTAGATTCAGATAATGCCATTGGTTTGTCAAACTTTAATACAGGTCTTCATTTAAATTATTCATTTTAAGAATTATGAAAAAACCCATCCCTACTCCCATTGCCGCTTACCTCATTAAAGACAAAGCATATGCGTATTGCACTTGCGAAAAATCAAGTGAATACCCTTATTGTGATGGAAGTCATAAAGGAACAGATAAAAAACCCTTATTATTTAAAGTTCCAGAAAACACAAAAACCTTTTTATGCACCTGTGGACATAGTCAGGACAAACCTTATTGTGACGGATCTCACTAATTTAGAAACTCTCTAAAACCTTTTTTAGCTATTTTTAGACAAACTAAAACACTTATTTATGCCTGTAGTAGAATTGAAAGAGGGAAGAAATTATTCATACTGTACCTGTGGTCATTCAGAAACGATGCCGTTTTGCGATGGTACACATAAAGAAAAAGGAGGAGGACCACCTTTACGATTTAAGGCCGAAAAATCCGGTGAAAGCGCACTTTGTGGATGTGGAAAAAGCCAGAACAAACCTTATTGCGATGGTTCGCACAATGGCTAAAAACAAAAAAGCACCCTATGGAATATACCAAGGGTGCTTTTTATTTATATAGGAAGGTTATTTATACAATGCCTCCATTTTTTCTTTAATCAAATCTAATCTAAGATTCCCTACACTTCCAATATGTGAGTGCTTTACATCTAAATCAGGTTTGAACTCACCATTCTGGATTTTAGCACCCACAATTTTATAGGCATCTCTAAAGGGTGTTCCTGCTTGTACCAAAGCATTTACCTCTTCAACACTAAAGATATATTTATATTTATCATCAGCAACAATATTTTCTGTGATAATAATATTCTCCAAAGAAAACACCATCATATCCAAACAAGATTTCAGGGTAGATACTGAAGGAATCAACCCTTCTTTTACCAACTGTAAATCTCTATGGTAACCACTTGGTAAGTTATTAGTAATCAAAGTTAACTCATACGGTAACGCTTGTAACTTATTGCACTTACCTCGAATCAACTCAAATACATCTGGGTTTTTTTTATGAGGCATGATACTTGAACCTGTTGTCAATTCATCTGGAAAAGTAACAAATCCAAAGTTCTGACTCATATACAAGCAAATATCCATACTCATTTTAGACAACGTAGCAGAAATACTAGCTATTGCAAAAGAAATAGATTTTTCCAGTTTCCCACGTCCCATTTGAGCCGCAACAGAATTTACTTTTAACGCTTCAAAACCCAATTCTTTTGTTGTCATTTCTCTATCTATAGGAAATGAAGACCCATATCCAGCAGCAGAACCTAAAGGATTTTGATCAGCTACTTTATAGGCAGCATCTAAAAAATAAACGTCATCAATTAAGCTTTCAGCATAAGCAGAAAACCACATTCCAAAAGAAGAAGGCATTGCAACTTGTAAATGCGTATACCCTGGTAGAAGATGATTCTTATATTTTTCAGCCAATTCAATTAACAAATCAAATAATTTTTTGGCCCAATCTTTCAATTCTAAAATTGCTTCTTTAGAATACAAATGTACATCTAATAAAACTTGATCATTTCGAGAACGAGCAGTATGAATTTTCTTTCCAGCATCTCCTAACTTTTCTGTTAGCAACCATTCTACTTTAGAATGCACATCTTCAAAAGAATCTTCAATGGTAAAAGTTCCATCTTCTACAGTTTTCATGATAGCATTCAATTCCGCTACCAAACCTTCCAATTCTTCATCAGTAATAGTACCAATTGAGTTTAACATTCTAGTTTGTGCAATATTCCCTAGAACATCATACTTTGCTAATTGTAAATCTAACTCTCTATCGTTTCCTACTGTAAAAATGTCAATTTTTTTATCTGTAGCGTATCCTTTATCCCAAAGTTTCATATATGTACTTTTTGTATGACGGCAAAGATACTGTTTCAATAAGAAAGAGAAAAACGTAATTCTATTTTATCAAAGAAGTTTCAAATTATAAAACCTAGCTTCATTATTCTGTATTTAAGGCTGCTTAGTATAACAATTGTAAAGAATTATGAACACCAAGAAATTCGTTGTCTATATAAAACCTAACAAAAGAAACAAGCAATGCATTTTTTAACAAGTTGATTCCTTTCTTAAAAAACTGAAATACAGCTAAATTAGCAAAACACTCTATAAACCTTAAACGATGAACTTACACAAAACTCTAACGATTCTAAAAATCATCATTGTCTGCAATATTTTCAGCATAAATGGTCAACCTCCCAAATTAGAAAACGGAACATGGCTTAAAGTTAAAAAGTTAAGTGACGAGTTTAACGGTAAAAAAATTGATACTAAAAAATGGAACATGGATCCTGAAAAACATTATGAATTGAACTGGCTTGGTAGAGCACCTGCCCTTTTTCAAAAAGAGAGTTTTGGTATCAAAGATGGATATTTAACCATAGAAGTTGGAGAATTGCCAAAGCCTGTTACTATAGGGAAATCCACTTACAAGTATCATGGAGGCATCTTAAGATCTTTCAAAAAAACATCTATCGGACATTATTACGAATGTCGAATGAAAATGAATAAAACCGAAATGGGAGGGGGTTTCTGGCTTTGCCACAAAGGAACCTGCGAAAATAAAAATGAAATTGACATTACAGAATCCGTTGGTAGGTTAACAGAGCAAACTCATAACTGGGCTTATGACTGGGATCAAATCATGCATTCCAATGCTATTCATCGTGGATCTCCCTGTGTAAAACAGGTTAGAGATCAAAAGAAAATGGCTCCACCTACTAAAAACTATGAACGCTTTTACACTTATGGATTTTATTGGAAAAGTGCTACCGAGTTATTATTTTATTTAGATGGCGAATATGTTTACACATTAACACCTCCAGTTCCGTTCAATCAAGATTTAATTTTACAATTTTCTATTGAAGCTTATGATTGGAACCCTATTCCTGAAATTGGAAGCAAGGTTGCAACCGGAACCAAAGAGGAAAGAACAACTCTTGTTGACTACATAAGGGTTTATAAATTAAAACCATAGCATTTGAAGTATTTCAATTTAAAAAAATATCAAAAGAGAAGCAATAACTTCCTTGGATATCGCACCTGAGGAAACTAAAGAAATTTCCTTGAATCTTCCAAGCTTCAAAAGCACTTCAGAATATGTGCTTCAATTTAGCTACGCTCTAAAAAACCGACTTCCTGGGCCAAAGCTGGACATGAAGTAGCAAAAGAAGAATTCATTTTACAAAAGAAAAGAACCATCCTAAATAAAGCATCTGGAACCGTTACTATAAGCGAAGACAAGAAACATATCATCACCAATAGTAAAGGTCTAAAAATTATTTTTGATAAAAGAACAGGAACGATTAATTCAATCCTAAATAACAAAAAAGAGTTGATATCCCAAACAGGAAACATTAAAGGGCCTACTTTAAATATTTTCCGTGCTCCAACAGAAAATGACCGACCATACAAAGACGATTGGAAGAAGGCACAGCTCGAAAATTTAACTCAAAAAGTACTCTCAATCAAATCGGAACAAGTAAATGAATCTCTTGTTTCTGTGAAAATTGTAAAAGAATTCAAATCAGATTCACTGACTTTTACGCACGAATGTATCTATGACATTACTGGCAAAAGCCAAATTATCTTGAAAAATAAAGTTATACCAACAAAGGTAAAAAACTTAAAACACTTCCTCGAGTAGGAATTAAATTAGCTTTGGTTGATGGCTTAGAAAATGTAACTTGGTACGGAAGGGGACCTCAAGAAAACTACCCAGACCGTAACGAATCAGCTTTTTTAGGGAATTACACATCAACGGTTACAAATTTATTCACCCCATATTTGGTTCCACAAGAAAATGGAGCACGTTCTGATATTCGTTCTTTAGCATTTTCATTTAAAAATCGTAAAAGACCGAGTATTTCTATTAGCTCAAATAAACCTTTTATTTTCTCCGCTTTGCACTATGATGCTAGTGATTTGATTAAAGCAAGTAGACCCGCTTTCTTAAAAGCTAGAAAAGAAATCATTTTATGTTTAGATGCTGAAATGTTAGGGTTAGGAAATGCGAGCTGCGGACCTGAACCCTTAAAACAATATTTACTTCCAATAAAGGAGTATAAATTCGAGTTTACACTAAAGTTTTAAAAGGACGTAGTTAGCAATAAAAACATTACCAAGAAAAAAATATTATTCAGACGGCAGAAGCAACAATTGGAGCTATAAACCTGTTAGATATACAATTACCAAGATAAAACTGGATTCTTAATACCCTAGTAATTGACAAAATAAAACTATGAATAAGTTAAAATCAAGTTAGTTTGACACAATATTTTACATTTATGAAAAGAGTAAACATTATGTATAATGGCAATTTTTAATTTACCGAATAGGATTTTTGATATTTGTATCTGACCAAAAAACCAATTCTATGTTTCAGAAATATGTATTCATTTTTTCTTTCTTATTTATTAGTTCAAAAATACTTGCCACAGAAATTCATATTGCAAAAGATGGGATAAACTCATTATCGGGAAGAGGGTCTGAAAACGCTCCCTACAAAACTATTGAATATGTTTTTAGCAACAACTTAATTGAGGAAGGAGATGTAATGCTTATTCATCAAGGGTTTTATAGAGAAACTATTGTAGTAGACGTAAATAATATTACTATTCAACCTTTTGAAAATGACAAGGTGGTTATTTCTGGTGCAAATTGGTATGGTGCTAATAGTTGGGTTGCGGATCCCACAAAACCAGGAGTCTTTAAACTCACCTTAAATTCAGATCAAGTAGAAACAGATTTTACACAATTATTTGTCAATCATCAACATAAACAAATTGCTAGATTTCCAAATAACAACACAGATTATAAGGATTACATATCAGGGTCACACAAAGAAATGATGGCTCCTAGAAATCAAACAAGCGGTTTTGCCGTTATTTTAGACGCTAGTAAGCCAGAAGGTACAAATCAAACTGGACAAGTTAGTTTCTCTTCACATCATGGAACACCAATTCTCCCTGATGTTAATTTTACGGATGAGGCACTTATTCGTGGATTTACTGGAAAACTAAGAAACAATATTTTTTCCTACTCACAAGATGGAGGAGAAATTACAAAAGCCGGTGAAAGACTGGTAACTTTTAAAAGTTTCAATACACAAGGAAATAAATGGGGACAAGAAGGTGCTGTTGATCTACCTGAGGGATTTGGATATTTGATGGATTTATCATTGCTCGATCAAGAAGGGGAATGGTTTTACAAAAAAAATGAAAATACTATTTATTATAAACCTGAGGGTGGAACCGTTGAAAATAAAAACTTTGAAATAAAAAGAAGACAACATGTAATGAAAATTGAAGCAAACAATGTGACAATTAATTATCTTGACATGAGGTGCGGTGAGGTTGAAATAAATAATGCACAAAACACTACTTTTTATAAATGTCAGTTTACCTATATGACACCCTATGTTTATAGAAGAACTTATGGAGTGCTCCGTCAGGGTATTTTAGTAGATAACTCGGACTACTCAACCTTTGAAAGTTGTTACATCGGTCATACATGGGGAAGTGGAATCATCATTCTTAAGGGCTCTGATCATTCTAAAATAAACAATTGTACAATAGAAGAAATTGGTTGGATGGGTCAATTCACAGTATCCTTAGAGAACAATGGAAATAATACTGAGGTAACTCATAATACCTTTGGAAAAGCATCACGTTTTCATATTAGAACCACAGAATCTGTATATGCAAAAATCACAGACAATGATTTTGACAGTGCCATGTCAATGGGTGAAGATGCTGGAACCATTATGTTTACTAGTACCGGTAAAGATGATGCCTTAGACATGAACGAAACAATTATTGCTTACAATAAAATACATGGATTAACTGGGATACCCGCCTACGATCCACAAGATTGGAGTAATAAAAAATACATTGTAGCCTTTTATTTAGAAGATGTAGATAATTACACGGCGCATCATAATTTATTATACGATAACAACGACGAATATACCAGTGTACGATTACAAAATGATGGTACACCAGAGACTACAAGAAACATCAATTATTTTGCCTATTTAGGACCAAGGGACAGAAAACTAAACCGTAAAATAGAATATTTCAATAATACTGCTTGGGAATACAACAGCCTTATTGGCTTTTGGCATCGAACAGAAAATGCTGACGTAAACGCAATGGTATTAAAAAACAACCTCTTCTTAGAAGGAGCTCCAAGTAGTGTTGGCAGCGTTACTGAAACAGATTTAGATGAATTTACTACAAAAGCCGCTAGTGAATACGGCTATCATATTGAAGCGGAAAACAACGGTTTTATTACAAACGCTTCTGATCACTATGTAGATATCTCCACTGAAAACTACAGGCTATTACCAGAATCTTCATTTAACTCAGGTGGATCTATTATTGAGGGAGTCACAACCGAAATAAGCCCTACATTTGGAGCATGGGAAGGAAATACAGAAACATTAAAAAATAGAGTATTTAATTCAGGTTCCAATCTTACAAGTTCTTCTTTTGAACCAGGGGATAATCTAAGTAGTAATTCTATTTCCGATATCAAAATAAAAATTTACCCAAACCCATTCAAGGATTTAGTTACCATACATTTAACTAACTCTTCTGCAAAACAATCCCTTATTAAATTGTATAACGCAAACGGCCAACTACTTATTTCGGACACCTTTATCGGTAAAGAAACAACACTACGATTAAACCTGTTAAATTCTGGTATTTATTACCTGCAAGTAAAAAACCGAACAGGAACAACCGTTCAGAAGATTGTTAAAAAATAAAAATCGTTTCTATCCCTATACGATTTCTCTTAAAATATCAATATAAAACTGAACTCCATCCTTTACCTCTTGCACATAAATAAATTCATCTGCAGAATGCGAACGTAAAGAGTCTCCTGGCCCTAATTTTACCGATTGGCATGTCAATCTACATTGATCAGAAAGTGTTGGAGATCCATAGGTTTTCTTACCTAATTTCAATCCTGCTTTTACAAACTCATGGTTGGGATCAATAAATGAAGAATTTAAACGCAATGATCTTGGTGTAACCGCACACTCTGTATTTTCTTTAATTATAGCAGCTATTTCTTGATTAGAATAGGCATCTGTCACCCTACAATCCACAACAAAATTTAATTCTGAAGGAACCACATTGTGTTGTTTTCCCGCATTGATTTGAGAAACAGTCATTTTTACTTTTCCTAAAGACTCTGATATTTTTGGAAACTCAAAAGAATTGAACCAATTTAAGTCTTTAAGTGCCATAAAAACAGGATTCTGATCATTCGGAATATGTGCAGCATGACCAGGAGTTCCAGTAACTTTACCATCAAATACAACAAGCCCTTTTTCAGCAATTGCCAAATCCAATAATGTAGGCTCTCCCACAATAGCAAAATCAATTCTAGGCAAAATCGGTTGCATATAAGCAATTCCATTTTCTCCTGATATTTCCTCCTCTGCAGTTGCTGCCAAAACAAAATTATATTTCAGATTTTCTTTCTCATAAAAATACACAAATGCAGCTATCAAACCTACCAAACACCCTCCGGCATCATTGGAACCAAGTCCAAATAATTTACCGTCTTCTATTGTTGCTTCAAATGGATCTCTTGTATAGGCTGCATTGGGCTTTACAGTATCATGATGTGAATTCAATAAAATAGTAGGTTTACTATCATCAAAATATTTATTTACTGCCCAAATATTGTGCAAATCTCTTTTAACTTCAATTCCTCTTTCAATTAACCAGGCTGATAATAATTTCGCCGTTGGATCTTCTTCCTTAGAAAAGGATTGAGTAACTATTAAAGATTTTAAAAGCTCTAAAGCGTCGTTTTGTAATTTTTCTAACATAATTATATTTCAATTACTTCTCGATACAATTTTTCATATTTCAAAATCACTCGAAGTGACATTTCATCCTGTCAGTTCAAATATTTCGTAACAAATTCTAAATTATATCGAGAACATTCATTTACAACGTTAGAGTTGTAAACAATTGTTCTTTGTTTAATATTACCGTTGGATTTCCAATGATAACTTCAGAAACTCCTTTTTGTAAAGCCTCAAAACAGTTTTCCATTTTCGGAAGCATTCCATCCGCTATGATTCCATCTTTTTTTAACTGTGCATACTTTGGAGTATCAATAGCAGTAATCACAGAATCATCATCATCAACAGAAGTCAATACTCCATTTTTTTCAAAAGTATAAATCAAAGAAACCTCATACTTTTCTGACATTCCAACTGCAATAGTTGAAGCAATCGTATCTGCATTGGTATTCAACAACTGTCCTTTTGTATCATGGGTAATGGCACAAAAAACAGGAGTCATTCCACCTTCAATAAAAGTTGCTATATTTCCTGCATTTATACTATCTACATCTCCTGCAAAACCATAATCAACATCTTTTACAATACGTTTATGCGCTTGAATTGAATTTCCATCAGCGCCAGACAAACCTAACGCATTGCAATCAAACTTTTGCAACGTTGCTGTAATGTTTTTATTCAGCAAACCAGCATATACCATTGTTACAATTTCCAAAGTGGTTGTATCTGTAACACGTCTTCCATTGATCATTGTTGCCTCTATTCCTAGATCAGCAGCTAATTGTGTTGCACGTTTTCCTCCTCCATGTACAAGAATTTTATTTCCTTGCAAAGCTGCAAAATCCGTTAGAAAGCTGTTTAGAGCCTCTGGATTGTTAATTACGTTACCTCCTACTTTTACAATGGTTAGTTTTTCCATATACTTAGATAAAATCTTTGTTTTTGATGTTCATTTTAATAAGAATCCTAAAAACAAAAGACTATTTTAAATTTTCTAATATTTTTTTCAATACGATTTGAGCTGAATATGTTCTGTTATTCGCTTGTTTGATAACAATAGAATTTTCAGAATCGATCACTTCATCAGCAACAACAACATTTCTACGAACGGGCAAACAATGCATAAATTTTGCATTATCAGTTACTTCCATTTTATCCCCAGAAATCATCCATGATTCATCTGTACAAGCCACTTTACCGTAGTCATTGTACGAAGACCAGTTTTTAGTATAGATGAAATCAGCACCTTCAAAAGCCTTTTTTTGATCGTATTCAATCGTAGCTCCTTTCGTTTTTTCTGGATTCAACTCATATCCTTTTGGATGGGTAATAACCACTTCAAAATCATCTTCATGCGCCAGTGCCATTTCTGCAAAAGAATTTCCTACAGCATGTGGCAAAGCTCTCGGATGTGGAGCCCAAGACAATACTACTTTTAATTTCTTTTTTTCAGGTTTATGTTCTTCAATGGTAATGGCATCTGCCAAAGCTTGCAAAGGGTGTCCTACTGAAGATTCCATATTCAAAATTGGTACAGTAGCATACTTCTTAAAACTTTCTAATACCTCCTCAGCTTCATCCTTTAGCTTATCTTCCAATCCTGCAAAAGCACGAATCGCAATCACATCGCAATATTGAGAAATTACTTGAGCCGCTTCTTTAATATGCTCAGATTTCCCTTGGTCCATAATTGTGCCATCTTCATACTCTAGCTGCCAACCTTCTGCTCCAAAATTCATTACAATTGGCTCCATTCCTAAATTCAACGCAGCCTTTTGAGTACTCAAACGCGTGCGCAAACTATTATTAAAGAATAACAAACCAATGGTTTTATTTTTACCTAAATCTTGAAATTGTAGAGGGTTTTTCTTTAATTCAATCGCTTCTTTCACCGTATCCTTGATACTTGGTAAATCGTGAATGGACATGTAATGTTTCATGGACTTCTTTTATTTAATAAGCCCCAAAAATACAAAATCAAAGCTTGATAAGCTACAATTAAAAAGCTCTAATTAGGAAAGCAGCCCATTGCAAAAAGAGATCTTTTCTAATTCAACAAAAAGTTGCCCATTAACCTACCTAACCGAACTTGACCAATATGAGTATAATGCAGATTATCTACATGTTTTGGAAAATCTCCCCATGGTAAGTTTTCTGGTGTTGCAATCATCTTCACAAAGCGATCCTTAGTTGCTACACGCTGCATAGCATTTCTAACAATTTGTGGCCCTTCCTTGAATTTTCGTGGCAAAGGGTTTACTTGACCAAATACAAAAGGTAAATCAGGTACCTTAAATTCAGTACGGTATCCTTCAATCAAATTAGTTAAATTTTGCTCATAATGCCCAGCTGTTTCTTTTTTATTGGTATCACTCTCTCCTTGCATCCAAGCCATTCCAATAATTCTATATGAAGTTCCACTATCCTGCATCCTCTGCAATTCTCTATGAATTTGTTTATGATGTGCCTTATATAACTGCAATTGCTTTCTTGCCTCTCCTCTTTCTGCAAAGTTCGATTTTTCTTTGGTCCAGTTTGGGTTCCAAGCTCCGTACAAAGAAGTTCCTCCTACTGCTTTTTTAATAAACAAATAATTTTGATTTGGGTTCGCTTCTGCTAAGGTTACCGCAATAAACATTTCGGGTCCAAAATGCTTGGTGAAATTATATTTTTCCGAAGCTTTACTTTCCCTGGGAGCAATAGGTTTTGGCTCTAACTTTGGATTGTCAGAAACTGCGAATAACACTCGATCTTGAATAGCACGTATTCTATTTTTTTGCTCGGTAGTAAGTGCATCAAAATCTCCATGACCTGCCATATTTGATTGTCCGGCAAGCAAAACTACATGTACTTCTTTTTCTTGAGCTAAACCAAAAGAAAAACTCATGACACATAACACTAATACATAAAACTCTCTCATCAACTTTTATTTTAAAATCCAATTCATAACTGCAGAAGTTAACTTTTCAGGTGCCATTTGATGCCCACCTTCAAACTCAAAAAACTTAATCTCAGCTTTTTGTTTCTTTAAAGTTTTAGCATCTATCTCTTTCCATTTATTAGCTCCTTTATCACTATTGCCATTTACCATAGCAACTTTTAAACTCTTTTGGTAATTCTTATTTTGATATTCATTACCTCCAAGCCAACCTCCAAAAGCAATAATACCTTTTATATTTTGATCGATTCTAGTAGTCAATTGATACGAACGCATGGCTCCTCCCGAAAATCCAGATAAAAACACTTGAGTTCCATCATGTGGAATATTTTTAAGAATAGACGCCAATACTTCATCTTCCATTTGTCGCTCTAATTCTTGATCTAACATGCCATTTTTCAACTTATCGCAGCCCACCAAAATAACCTCATTTTCTTCCGCTCCCAATTTCATCTTTTCAAGAATTTTCTTTCCTTCACCCGCAGGACTAAAAGAAATAATTAAAGGATACTTTTTGTTTTTAACCGATAACTGTTTTGGAATATAGACATGATATATCATATTCATATCTCCTGCTGCTCTGAATTTCAAAACAACTCCAGGAACGAGTTCTGTTATATTTTTAAATTCTTTTGCTGATATTTTTTTATTTAATGAGATTAGTTTTTCACCAAAAACAGTTCCTAAACGAAGTTGTCCCTCTGCATTATAATGTACATTATCAGAATGTTTCGGGTAATCACTCCATGGAATATCATTTTTAGTTGCAATAAAATCCGCACAATAATCCGAATTTGCAGTTTTCATTATGGCATTTCGAACCATTTCGGGTCCTCCATCAAAATCACCATATCGTGAATTAATTTGACCATAAACAACAGGCAATTCATTCAGTTTTAAATCGCGTTGGTAACTTGCCTTTAAATTTTTAAGATTTTTTCTGTAGCTCTTGGCAGAAACTTCATAGGCTGCATCATTTTCACCTTGCATCCAGCCAAAACCAATGATTTGATAGCTTTTATTATCTTTTTCTAACTGTTGAATTCCTTCAAGAATATCCGAGATATGCAATTGATACAACTTCAAGTTTTGTTTGTAATCTCCTTTTTCAACTTCCTTCGATTTCTCCGAACTCCATTTAGGGTTCCATGCGCCATATAAAGAAGTTCCTCCTTGAGAACGTTTGATCAACAAAAAATTCTTGTCAGGATATTTTTCCGCCAAGGTTACACCAATAAACAACTCTGGTCCGAATCGTTTTGTAAAATTGTACTTTTTACCAGGTTTATTATTGTAATAAGACAAAGGATAAGGTTTCGAACCATTAAAAATCACTGAAACCCTATCTTGTACATTTTCTATTCTTTGACGATTTAAAGGACTAAGGTTATCATAATTTCCACCTCCCGCCATATTAGACTGCCCCGCTAACAAAACAACTTGAACGTCCTTTTCAAAAATTTGAGCATTGGTGATGTTTAGATATAAGCAAACAGCTATAACTTGAAGGAATTTATATTTCATAGTCAATTATTAATCTCTTAAAACCACCTCAACAAAATACACTTCATTCGGTTTTAAAACTGGATTAGATGACACCTCTACACCTTTCAATAAATCCATACAAACCAATTCCCCATCATTTTTGGAAGTAATGTTTAAAGTAGCGTCGGCCTTCCCAACATTGACAACAGATAGGACTTGATTCCCTTTTGAATTTTTAACAACTTTCCAAATGCAGGTTTTTGTACCTACAGAATTCGTCTCTGTAACTTTTAAACCAGACAAAGAACCAAAATTTTCAAGTAATTGAATCCCTTCTTTTTTAAATGACTCTAGAGTATCTAGCTCTAACAATTGTCCGTTACTCTTTTTTAATTTAGGTAAAGAATTCCCATATTCATCCTTTTTCAAACTCTTTGCATCAATAAATACAACACCACCTTTATTTAGATAATTTTGTAGCGCATGTACCTCATCTGAGGTAGCAAACTCGGTGTCATAAACCATTACTACATCCCAATTAGAAAAATTTTGAGTTTTTAATATATTCTCTGTTGCAAAACCTAAAGATGTCCCTTCAAAATGTAAAGACTCATATAACTCAAACAAATCATCCATATGATGCGTTTTATTTATTGCAGAAGTTTTAGAATAAAACAAACGAATCGGTTTTCTCTGACGTTGCATCGCCATAATTTCCTCACCATAAGCATTCAAGTCAATCAAAGTCATGGCCACCTCATTCGTAACACGAGGCTGCTGATTATTAGAACCCGCATACCCTTTCAAATCTTTCTTAGTATTCAAAGATCCATCTTCTTTCCTAGGCCAGTACCAAATCTGACTTGCGGTCATTCCATAGGTGTGTGCTAACCAAAAAGTTGCTCTAGCATATGTTGGATCTTGATATAAATCTCTAGATCTGTTAGTCGACAAATAATGTAATTCTGAATTAAAGTTGATTTTATTTGGACTTACGGATTTCATAAAATCGTACCCCATACACAATTCTCTCCATCCAAAACTATAATGAGCCTCCCATTCATGAGGTTTCTTTTGCCAAATTCTTTTGTGTTCAGCTCCAGAATCATTTCCTATGATACCACTTAAATCCGTTAAGGCCTCCAAATCAATTCCATGAACTCTTTGATTTTCAGTCCATAAATTTGGCATTATTTTTAAATGCACCTTTGCCTCTGCATCATACTTTTGAATTTCTTCTTTCAAAAATTTATACCACTCTGTAACTCTGTTCATATTAAACACAGACCAATCATACCACATAGCAGATCCTCTATTGCTGATATCAATAGGAATCTCAATTTGAACTGAATCAAAACTTTTAAAATTTGTTCCCCAAACTGAATTCAAAGAATCTATGGACTCATGCTTTTTATGTAACCATACTTTAAATTTATCAATTGTATAGTTAGACACACCTCCAGAGGCCCATGGCAACTTTCCCTTTTTCTTATCATTCTGTGTATAAAAATGAGGCTCATTACACAACATATACCCCAATCCTGAAAATTGCTTACCTGCCGTATAAGGAACCACTGCAGCAAGTAATTTTTCTTGCAACACACGTGCACCAGGATTATCAATATCGTAGGTAGTATAAGTATCTTCTCGCATTTTAAAACCAGGACCATATTTCTGTTCTGCCCATTTTGGCACCCCTTTATGATTCATAAAAATAAATCCTAAAGATCCCTCTCCTTTGCTTTCTAATTCTGTTTTTTTTCGAGGAGAAAAATCACCTTTTTCGTTAACCACGTAAGAAGGTGTAAGAAAAAACCCATCTTGATCTCCATGATATTCGGTTAATTTTTTAGTTTTAGGTTTCCATGTATAATCCGCTAAAAAAACAGGTCTCCCGTTATAGGTTATTTGATCTTCTTCTACTTTTGCTTTTTTCCAATCAACTTTTGGACTATCTTTTCTAAACACTTCTTTCTTTAAAAGTAATTTTAAATAAGAATTAGCTTCTTTAAGCATCAATAAGACATCTTGCCTCTCAAAATCTGGCAATTCCAAACTCATTTTATGAGCATCTTTTTTATAAGATGTAACCTTTTGAAATGCATCTTCATTTATATCAGTGTTCTTTTCATCCCAATTAGCAAATTCCAAAAATATCTCTGCAGTTCGAATCGTTGTTTTTTCTTTAAGGACATCAATATTTTTTTTCTGAGCTTTTTTAATTAATTTTTCTAGAGATTTAATTTCTTGCCTAGCTTCTTTTTCAAGATCTTGACCAAATATTGAAACACTGACTAATAGTGTTATCATAAATAGTAATGGCTTCAAAAAAAGTGTTGGGAATTTCATAGGTTAAAATTTAGTAATTATGTTACCTACGAAGAACAAAAATTTCAGGAGTAATTTTGTTGCTCTCCGTTCATCTTTTTTATAGCTGCGTATATTTATTCTAAAACATGGCCCTATGAAACAAAAAAGCCTCATTCATAAATTGAATGAGGCTTAGTTCTATCGTTGATTAGATTTAAAGTAATTTTTTCAAAGCACTTATAAAAACATCAATATCTTGTTTTGTAACATTTAAAGGTGGTAATATTCTCAATAAATTTTTATTCATTGCTCCTCCTGTAAATATCTTTTCGTCGTAAATTAATTTTTTGCGCAATTCACCTACTTCAAAATCAAATTCTAGACCTAACATCAATCCTTGACCTTTGACTTGCTTTACGCCTTTTAATGATTTTACTTGTTCTTTGAAATATGTATTGATTTCTTTTACATTCTCTATAAGGTTGTCTTTTTTAATCACATCTAAAACTGCAATCCCAGCTGCACATGCTAAATGAGAACCTCCAAAAGTAGTCCCGAGCATTCCATACCAAGATTCAATATGTTTTGAAATCAATACTCCACCAATAGGGAAACCATTCCCCATTCCTTTTGCCATAGGAATAATATCTGCTTTTACATCATGTAATTGGTGTGCGAAAAATTTACCTGATCTTCCGTAACCAGATTGAACTTCGTCTAAAATCAAGCAAACATTATTTTCTTCAGTTACTTTTCTAACCGCTTTTAAAAACGCTGTTGTTGGCTCATCTAACCCACCAACTCCTTGAATAGGCTCTACAATAACAGCCGTTACATCTCCTTTTTCAATCTCATTCTTTACCGCTTCAATATCGTTTAACGGCAAAATTGTTACGGGATTATGAGCATTTACTGGAGCAATAATTTTTTTATTATCCGTTACAGATACCGCAGCAGATGTTCTACCATGGAACCCATTTTGAAAAGCAATTACTCTAGATTTTTTGTTGTAAAAAGAAGCTACTTTTATAGCATTTTCATTTGCTTCAGCTCCTGTAGAACACAAAAACAATTCATACTCCTCACCACAACCAGACAACTCTCCTAATTTATTGGATAATTCTTGTTGCAATGGGTTTTGAATTGCGTTCGAATAAAAAGCAATATTGCTCAATTGCTTTTCGATCATTCCTTTATAATGAGGATTGGTATGACCAATAGAGATTACACCATGCCCTCCGTATAAATCTAAATATTTTTCGTTTTTATCATCCCAAACATAGCAACCTTCTGCTTTTACAGGAGTTACATCGTATAATGGGTATACATCAAATAATTTCATTTTTTTTAGTATTTGGTATCAGGTATCAGGTATCAGGTATCTCAAAATCTTGATACTCGATACTTTGTACTTGATACTATTAAAACGCTGTTCCTTTCAAGTTCAATCCTTCCGTTTCTTCGTATCCAAAAATCAAGTTCATATTTTGAATTGCCTGTCCAGAAGCTCCTTTTAAAAGATTATCAATTGCGGAATAGATTAAAATATTATCACCATGCTTGATCAAAGAAAGAGCACATTTATTCGTGTTTACAACTTGCTTCATACTTACTGGTACATCCGTTATATGTACAAAAGGTGCATCCTTATAAAACTCAGTGTACAATGCTTTCGCTTCTTCTAAAGTACCCTCAAATTTTGTATAAATAGAAGCAAAAATTCCACGACTAAAGTTACCGCGATTCGGAATAAACAATAGCTCACCAGTTTTTGCTCCTTGCAAAGCCTCTAATGTTTCACCTATTTCACCTAAATGCTGATGTGTAAAAGGCTTGTATACTGAGAAATTATTATCTCTCCAAGGAAAATGAGATGTCGCAGAAGGAGAAACCCCAGCTCCTGTTGCTCCTGTAGTAGCATTGATATGAATATCATTTCCTAATTTTTTAGCTGCTGCTAAAGGCAACAATCCAAATTGAATACAAGTCGCAAAACAACCAGGATTCGCAATATAATTTGCTTTTTTAATTTCCTCCTTACTTACTTCAGGCAAACCGTATACAAAATCTTTTCCTTCAAAATTAGCGTCTGCATTCAAACGAAAATCATTAGATAAATCAATGATTCTTGTTGCATCAGAAAACGTATTATTTTGCAAGAAAGCAGTAGAGTTACCATGCCCCAAACACAAAAACAACACATCTACATCAGCATTGATAGTATCTGTAAAACTTTGCTCTGTATCACCTAGCAAATCAGCATGTACCGCATACAATTTGTTACCAGCGTTTGAAGTACTGTAAACAAAATCTAATGTAACTTTGGAGTGATTATTTATCAATCTAATCAACTCACCAGCTGTATAACCAGCTCCTCCAACTATTCCTGCTTTTATCATTTTTTTCGTTTTTGACAATTATAGAAAAACCCTTCGACAAGCTCAGGGTTCTTAATTTATGCGTCTAATAAATCTTTATTTACGTGATAGAAAATCTTGTTTTGCATTCCGTAAATTTTAATAAATCCTTTTGCATCATCAGAGCTCCAAGCATTATTTTCTTCACCATAATCCGCAAATCCTGAAGACATTAAATCAAACTCAGAATCAATACCTGTTACCATAAAATGGTATGGACGTAATGTTACAAACACATCACCAGTAACTGTTTTCTGAGAATCTTCTAAGAATTTCTCAATATTACGCATCAAAGGCTCTAAATATTGACCATCGTGAAAATAGGTTCCATACGTATTTGCCAAAGGCTCTTTTGTTAACTGTTGTGCCTTAGACAAGGTATGTTTCTCTAACAAATGGTGAGCTTTGATAATTACAGTAGCTGCTGCAGCTTCAAAACCTACACGTCCTTTAATACCCACAATGGTATCTCCAACATGTGTATCTCTACCAATTGCAAACTCAGAAGCAATAGCCTCTAATTTTAAAATATTATTTACAGCTGTATCCTTTACTCCGTTAAAGCCAACAAATTGTCCTTTTTCAAAGGTTAAAGTAACCCCCTCTTCATCATTTCTTTTCAGCTGGCTTGGATATGCCGATTCTGGCAACGCTTCCTTAGATTTTAAAGTTTCAACTCCACCTACAGAAGTACCCCATATACCTTTATTGATAGAATATTTAGATTTCTCCCAGTTCATATCTACTCCGTGTTTCACCAAGTAATCAATTTCTACTTGACGAGATAATTTTAAATCACGGATTGGAGTTAAAATTTCTATTTCAGGTGCAATTGTTTGAAAAATCATATCAAAACGAACTTGATCATTTCCTGCTCCTGTACTACCATGAGCGATATATTTTGCACCAATGCTTTTCGCATATTTCACAACCTCAATAGATTGAAAAACACGTTCAGCACTTACAGACAAAGGATAAGTATTGTTTTTCAACACATTACCATACACCATGTATTTAATCGCTTTTGCGTAGTAATCTTCTAAAATATTTTTATTGGTGTGAGAAGTTACTCCCATATCATAGGCTTTCTTTTCTACAACTTCCAACTCTTCTTCGCTAAAACCACCAGTATTCACCAAAATACCGTGTACCTCTAAATTCAATTCGTTGATTAAATACTTCACACAATATGATGTATCCAATCCTCCACTGTATGCTAAAACTACTTTATCCATGATATATTCTTTGCGTTTTACATCCTAAGATGAAAACATTTTTTTATTTATTTTTTTAAAAACAAGGCTTGTTTGATCTTCTTTAAACGAGTCCAAACTTTATTTTTTACCTCTTTTTGAGATTGTTCTGCTTTTGGATCGTGCAACATTCCAGTACACAGACACATTTTTCGATCGTTTCTTGTCAAAATATCATAATTCCTACAAGCTTTACAACCATTCCAAAATGCTTCATCATCCGTTAACTCAGAAAAAGTAACCGGTTTATAACCTAATTCAGCGTTGATTTTCATTACTGCCAAACCTGTTGTAATCCCAAAAATTTTAGCATCAGGATACATTTTTTTAGAATGATCAAACACCTTCTTTTTGATTTTTTTAGCCAAACCAAGATTTCTAAAATCTGGATGTACTATCAAACCGGAATGCACAACGTACTTTTTATTACTCCAAGTTTCTATATAACAAAATCCTGCAAATTTCTCTCCTTCAAGAGCTATTACTGCATTTCCACTCTCAATTTTCTTAACAATATATTCAGGAGATCTTTTGGCAATACCGGTACCTCTAACCTTTGCAGAATCAGCTATGGTATCGCAAATTATCTCTGCATACTTGTTGTGGGAACTATTTGTTGTTACAATTTTCACTCTAAACTCCTTGTCTTATAATTATTTCTAACACATATTCTTTATTCCAAAAAGATGGACTCACCTATCTTCTAATCAATTAACGCCCCAATGGGCGTCGAAAACCTAAAGAATACAAGCGTGCTAAAAGCAGCGCAAAGATACTCTGAAATTTGTTGTTAAAAAAACGTAAAATGAATTGCATTTTGAATTTGATAAAAAAAATATAAATAAAACTTTAATTTTAGGTTTAGAACCTAATTTCCATTTCTAAAATGGTCTCATTATGCCAAGCGCATACAGCGACAGCGCCTTGTCAAGCGTGTCCTAAAGTTTAAAATATATGTTACTTCTTTTTTCATCTGAGGCAAAGATACAATATTTCTATTTTCTAACAACCAATTCACAAATTACCGTATAATATTTTGCTTTTTATTAACCCTTCAATAGTGAATTAGGTCAGTTAAGAGCTGTACTTTTACAAAAAATAAAAATTATGGATTTTTCTAAAGTAAAATTAGTGGTAACTGATATGGATGGAACATTACTGAACTCAAATCATGAGGTAAGTGATCGTTTTTTTGAAATCCATAAAAAGCTAAAAGAAAAGAACATTCATTTCGCAGCTGCTAGTGGAAGACAATACCACAGTATCATTAGCAAATTTACGTCCATCAAAAAAGACATAACCGTTATTGCAGAAAATGGAGCTTTTGCAAAACAAGATGAGAAAGAATTATTCACCTTTGAATTGCCTATTGAAAAATTACTTAAAACCATAGAATTTGTAAAAAACATTGACGGACTTGGTATTGTTCTTTGCGGAAAAAAATATGCCTACATAGAAAAATCCAATAAAGAATTTGCAGAAACTTTTAGTCAGTTTTATTCTAATTATCAATTGGTAGACGACTTAAGAGAAGTAAAGGAGGATACCTTTTTTAAGGTTGCTTTTTACCATCCTGATTGTTCTGAAACCCATATTCTACCAAAAGTAGCACATCTTGCAGATGAAATGCAGGTAATTGTTTCAGGAAAAAATTGGTTAGATATATCTAATTTAGAAGCCAACAAGGGAAATGCTTTGACACAACTTCAAAAATCGTTACATATTTCTCAAGCAGAAACGATGGCCTTTGGTGATTACAATAATGATTTAAAAATGCTTGAAAAAGCTGACTTTAGTTACGCCATGAAAAACGCCCATCCGAACGTTAAAGAAATTGCAAATTATGAAACCCTTAGCAATGATGAAAGAGGAGTAGACTTTATCCTTGAAAACCTTATCAAATAAAACATAAATGCCGAAGTATAATACTTCGGCACTTACGAAACTAAATAAACCTAAATAAAGACGATTAATGTTTTATAAATCGTTTTGTTGTATATGTATTATTCTCAAAGAATATTTTTAAATAATATACACCTATAGAGAGATCTTGTACATCCAAAGACTCCACATCTCCTAATTTCTTTTTTAATAACTTTCCTGTACTATCAATTAACAAAACCTCTTGCGTAATTAATGGTCCTTTAAAATGAATAAAATTTCGGGTAGGATTAGGACTTACAATTACTAAATCCTCTTCTATCAAAGGGACACTCAAACTTCCTCCTTCTGCTTTACTATACCAATCATCAATTAAAATTGTTCCAACAGTTTGGCCGCACTGCAAACGAACTTCTATAGATTCCGTATCTTTTTCGGGTATCAAAAATTCATCTGAATACAAATCATATTCATTGGTACCTGTATATTTAGTAGAAGAAATAAAGGTTTCTGAAGTATCATCTGTATAACTTACTTTTATCTGAAACTTAAATCGAGCAGCATCTGGTGATTTAATATACGCTCCTACTGTTACGGTTGCTCCATTAAAATTATTGTAATTCGGGGTGTTAATTAATTTTACTTTTCCAAGAGAGCCACCCGTCGTAACAACAATTTGAGCCCCTGAATCTCCGGTATTAGAAGCAGATTCTGAATCAGAAAATATCGCCGCTTGAGATGCATCCACTAGCAAAGTCCAATCCAAGTCATACCAGCATTCAAATCCTGCATTAAAAATAATTTTATCCGATGCAGAAGGTGCAGCACATCCAAAGTCTTCTACAATACCAGATCCTGTTTCTGTGTTCATATTTTCATACAAATAGGTATTTGTAGTTTTAAAACTTGAATTTGTAACCCTGTGTGTAATTCCTGCTTCAGATCTAAAACTGTATAAGGAATCTTTTAATGCATTTAACGTTGTTGTATTTGTGGTACTCAAATCAGTATTCTCACCAATATCATTGACCACATCAAACAACTCAAAACGATTGTCATATTTATGTTCAATTAATTTATAATTTCCACTTCTTATTGCTGCCATACTTACATTTGCCGTCCCTGTACTAGAATAGTCAAAATTCCAAACAATCGATTTATTTCGAGCCCAATTTGCATCACCTCCATTCGCATTTGTCAATAATATATCTTGAAAACTCTCACCGTCTAAATGTTGACTTGGCAACAATGGTACTCCAGCCATTTCTAAAAAAGTAGGAAAAAAATCTGTCCCTACTACAGGGGTATCTTCTACAACTCCAGAACGATAATCAGGTCCATAAATAATCAAAGGCAATCGAACTCCACCTTCATACAACCAAGTTTTTCCTCCTCGTAAAGGTTTGCTAGAAGTAGACAACTCCCTTGTCCCACCAATTTCTGTAGTTGACAACCCTCCATTATCTGAAGTAAAAACAATAATTGTATTATCCTCTATTTCATTATCAATCAAATTTTGTCGAATCGCTGCAACACTTTCGTCCATACTTTTTATCATGGCTGCATAAGCTGCATTGTCTTGGTTTAATTTAGCTTGTGCCGTCAATTGATTTTCAGTTTCTGGACCTGTATAATTTTGATTATCAGCTTTTGTTTGAAAATAACTTTCATCAGCGGCTTTTGCCTCTAAAGGGGTATGCACGGCATAATGTGAAATCATAGTAACAAATGGTACTGTTGGAGAATTCAACACATGGTCATCTATAAACTCTTCCACTTCTTGCGTAATTCGGTCCGTCAAATATTCACCCTCGGCACCACCGGTAGATAAATCCGGCAATACATCATCTCCATCAGTATAAGGGTACCAATAACTTGGTGGAGAACCTAAATCACACCCTGCAATATTAATATCAAAACCAAATTTATCAGGATAATGACTAGCATCATGTCCTAAATGCCATTTTCCAATAAAAAATGTTTTATAGCCTTGATCTTTCAAGGCCTGTGCCCAAGTAGTTTCAGCATAGCCTTTTTCATGATTATCACTAGGCAAATACATACCTGAAGAAACTGAGGGTCTAGCCTCAAATTTCCCCGTCATGATAGAGGTTCTGGAAGCCGCACACCTAGGAGCTGCCTCATAACCATGCGTAAAACGAATACCATCTGAAGCCAATTGATCTATATTAGGAGTTTCATAAAACGTAGAACCGTATACAGCAGTATCCATATACCCTAAATCATCTATTAAAATAAAAATAATATTAGGAGAAGTACTCGTAGTAACTTGCGCAAAGGACAAAAATGGACTACTTAGAAGAACTACTAATAAAAGTTTAAATTTAAATATCATGGTATTCATAAATTGGTTCGTTCAAAAGTAATATGCATTACTCTATTTGAGGTTCAATGAACATCTAATATAGTTTCATAAACGTCAAAAGCCCCAAAATCAAAAGACTTTGGGGCTTTTTTTAATATAAAAAACAACTATTCTGAAGCTGGAAAATCTTTTAAAATCTCCTTCAAAATAGCGTCTGCCTTATCATTATCTACCCTATACTCTAAATTTACAGATTTTTTTTCAGGAAACTCCTCGATCATAACTGTCTGAGAAGGAAAAGCAAAACCAACACCAATTTCATTGGCAAACTTTACAAGAGCCATATGTAGCATATGTTTAGAAGATTGCTCAATTGCCCATCCTGGACTTTTAAAATAAACATTCAACAATATTTGTAAAGCAGAATCTCCAAAACCAACGAACTCAACATTAAACGAATCTGACCGAGTATCCGGATGTTTATCAATAATCTCGCGCACTCCTCTAACAAAAATTTCTATTAATTCTGGAGGTGTATCATATCGAATACCTAAAGTGGTATTATACCTCCTATACAACCTAAGCCCTTTATTATTAATCACAATCTCAGAGAGTTTACTATTAGGAATTGTAAAAATAGAAGTATCGGCTGCACGGATCCTACTAGACCTAAAACCAACTTCTTCTACAGTACCTTCAACACCTCCACCTTCAATCCAATCTCCAATTTGAAATGGTTTGTCTAAAAAAATCATAAACGTACCTATCAAATTCTTTACAGTATCTTGAGATGCCAATGCCACGGCCAATCCTCCGATAGAAGCACCTGCAATAACGGTAGTAGGATCTACCCCAAAAATGGTCAACATTTTTAGAATACCAACTATGATCACCACACCTCTTGATATCCTTCGTAAAATAGGAGCTAATTGATCATCCAACTTACTTTCCGTTTTCAAGGCATAAGAACTGTAAATATCCATCACCACATTTACAAATTGTAGAAATACATAAATCCAAAAAACAGTTTGAGCAATATGAATTCCATTCAATACAAAAGAATTGATATCTAATGAAAATTGAAACACCGGAACATAGGATTCACATACATAAAAAACTAACAACAACGCAACAGGTCTTGATAACTTTTGCAAAGACTCATTTAAACTACTATGTGAAAATCTAACAAGCGATTTTTCAATAATTTTTAAAAGTGAGAATACAATTTTATTGAAAACAAAAAATAACACAAAGCAAAGAACCAACATTACCACAACACCTAGGTATTGCCACAGTTCAAATCCAAAAAACACATTATGCCCCACTTTGGGTATTGATGTTTTTAAAAGCTCTGTTCCTAATGGATACACTTGTCTATACAAATCATCAACATGAGCAATCGTCTCTACACTATAATACCAATGGTCATTTATTTTTTCTACATATACCTGCGGCATTTGATTTGGAAAAAGAACATATTTACTCTTGTAATCAAAACCATTCAAAGTATCTAAATAATTAGGATTCGATGGTAAAATATTAATATCAACTCTTAGACCTTTACCATCTAAAATCTGTTTTATTTTAACCGCACAGTCCTCTGCTGCGGCACCTTGCAAACCATATATAGTTTTTGCTGCCTTAGATTTATCAAAACTACTTTCTTGTAAAAAATAAAGATGGGTATAGATTGTTGTTCTTGGACTTGATAAATCTGGTTGAACTTCACTCTTTTGAGCAAAACACGAAATAGAAACAAATAATAATATTATAATTTTTCTCATACAACGTAAATATAAATAAGTTCTATAATATAAAATTACGCCTAAACTCTAAAAGTTCAAAAGCACACTAGAAAAAACGACACGATAAATAAACTTACCTTCTTTTTTTAGGTTTCCTTTTTTTGGAATTAGGTCTCTCAGAAGCATTCCCTTTCTTTCCTTTTCCTAGAACACTAACAAATTCTTGTTTACCCTGATTTCTTTTGCCTTTGCTTCCACGCCTTTTTCCTTTTGGAGTATCCACTGCATCATCAAAGGTATTTTTAACCTTAAAATTCTTTTTGTTTTTATGAAACTTTGGGTTATCCGGAAGCAAACGATCCGCCAAATCTTTACGTCCAACGTTCGTTAAAGTTTTTCGAATCCAATCTTGATTTTCTTTTTTATACCAAAAGAAGAAACGATGTTGCTCATCTTTTTCTTTTTTTGTTTTTGGAGTTTTCATCTTCTCCAAGGTATAAGGATGATAACCACTATAGTATATCACAGTAGCAACTGTCATAGGTGTAGGTGTAAAACCTTGTACCTGCTCTAATTTGAACCCCATATCTTTGGTTTCCGCTGCTAAATTTGCCATATCTTCTAGCTCACTCGCAGGATGACTTGATATAAAATAAGGAATCAACTGTAAATTTAATTTTTTACGAAGATTGATTTTATCGAATAGTTTTTTAAACTGGTGAAAATTTGAAAATGATGGTTTTCTCATCAATTTCAAAACAGGATCAGAAGTGTGTTCTGGAGCTACCTTTAACCTACCAGAAACGTGATTTGTTATAACTTCCTCTGTATAATCTTCCAATTCTTTTGGGCAGGCATTTTTATTAAATTCAGGAACCAACATATCATATCGAATTCCAGAACCAATAAAAGATTTTTTCACCTTAGGATGCTTATCAACAGACTGATACAAATCAGTCATTGCAGCATGCGATGTATCTAAATTTGAACAAATTACAGGATTGATACAAGAAGGAGCCACACACTTGTCACAAATTTCTTGAACCTTTCCTTTCATTTGATACATATTCGCAGACGGTCCACCAATATCAGACAAATACCCTTTAAAATCAGGCATGTTCGCTACATGGTCTACTTCTTTCAAAATAGATTCTTTACTTCTACTGGCAATAAATTTTCCTTGATGAGCAGAAATAGTACAAAAACTACAACCACCAAAACAACCACGATGTGTATTGATTGAAAATTTGATCATTTCAAACGCAGGAATAGGACCACGCTTGTTATATTTTGGATGAGGCAAACGAGTATAAGGCAAATCAAAAGATGCATCAATTTCCTTTTCTATCATCGTAGGGTAAGGAGGATTGATAATAATGGTACTATCCTTATAATCTTGTAATATTCGAGCCCCATAAGTTTTATTCGACTCTTGTTCTATCGTTTTAAAATTTGCCGCAAAAGTTTTCTTGTCCTTTACACAAGCCTCATGTGAGCTAAGAATTTTATCCTTCCAATTCTTATTTACTGGAAGACCTGCTTTTTTAGGACGAACTATTGAAGTTTGCTTTACCGTAGTCAAAGATTCAAACGGAACACCCTTCTGCATCAAAGTAACAACTTCCTTTAAGGGCTGTTCTCCCATTCCATACACCAGCATATCGGCACCAGACTCTACCAACATTGATGGTTTTAATTTATCTGTCCAATAATCATAATGAGTAACTCTACGCAAAGAAGCTTCAATACCACCGACTAAAACAGGAACATCAGGAAATTTATCTTTTAATATTTTACTATATACTGTAGCTGCATAATCAGGTCTAAAACCTTTGTCACCATTAGGTGTATAGGCATCTTTATCTCGTTGTCTTTTACTTGCGGTATAGTTACTCACCATAGAGTCCATAACTCCCGATGTAACACCGAAAAACAATCTCGGTTTCCCTAATTTTGTAAAATCCTGAAGATTGTCATGTACAGAAGGCTGAGGAACTATGGCTACTTTCAACCCATAACTTTCCAACAAACGTCCAATAACAGCAGGTCCAAAGGAAGGATGATCTACATAAGCATCTCCACTAAAAAGAATTACATCTAATTCTTCCCATCCTCTTAACTTAACCTCCTTATTGGTTGTTGGCAACCAACTTGACAAACGTAATTCTTGCATTTTGCAAAGGTACGACAATTCCTATGCAAGGAAAAAACTGTTTTAATGAATGAAAAATTATATTATGAAGCTACCGGTAAAATGATTTTATTTTTTTTATTAATTTCGAAAGATAACTTTTTTGAATAGGTCTATTATGTTTTCGAGCTTCATATCTTTTAAGTGCTACTTTATCAAACCTATTTTTCAGACCTGCTTCAGCTGTTTGAAAGCATGGATTACACTGACCACATGGCTTTTCGTTTAAAGGGGAATGACAAAACCATGTTCGATTCATTAATTTTAAAAACTTATGTTTTTTAGCATTTTTTTCCATCGCTTTCTTAGATAAATCTAACAATGGAAAATGATAACCTCCAAAAACATTGAGTAAATCAACTGAAGAATCTTCTTTTTTCAACTTATAGTAATCACCTTTGAAAGAATCTGACACTTTTTCCAGGCTCCCAAACTCGTTTATAGTTGTGATTACCTTACTACCTTTTTCTATTCCCAATTCTAAATCTACGACATCAATTGAAAAAATAGACAGCCATTCGTACTGACTACCTATACTTTTTCCACCAGATCTATTTTTCCAATACTGGTCTAATGCATGGTATGATTGAGAGTATGCATCATTGTGCTTTCTATCAGAAATCTCAATAATTATCACATCAAGTAGGGTAGCTTGTGTAGATTTTCTCGATTTGATTTTATTTGATAATTTTCTGACAACAGATAATTCCATTTTTTCAGAAGCTCTATTGTCTTTCAGGTAATATGGTTGAATGATAACTCTTTTAAATGAAAGATCTATTACTCTATAAGTAGAATCCCATCCACCTGTCCAAAGAATATTTACTATTGGTTTATCCATAATTTTTTAATTTTGAATCTATCTATTGAGATTAAAAATAAAATTGATACTCCATAAATTTAATCAACTTAAATTATCTTAAAAAAATCTAATACCATTCATACGAATCTCCACTAAAAAGAATTACATCTAATTCTTACCATCCTCTTAACTTAACCTCCTTATTGGTTGTTGGCAACCAACTTGACAAACGTAATTCTTGCATTTTGCAAAGGTACGACAATTCCTATGCAAGGAAAAAACTGTTTGATACTTTCAATAGTAATGGTTAATGGACCACTCTATAAAACTCATATTTTATTCCTAAGGTTAACTGTCTGTTTTTAATTTTAAATTCTTGATCTGAACTACCGTTGTCATACATATTAGCCAATCCATGAGAATAATTCAAACCTAAGACCATCCCATTATTTAATATTTTTTCAATTGCTAGAACAACACCATAATCAATTTGATCATATGTAGGAACCTCAAAAGTGCTTTTTTCACCTGGATTAAAATAATCATCCCCAGTAACAAAACTACTTACATTCAACCCAGCATAAACTCCACCCGAGTACACAAAACTATTATATTCATAACCATACTTTAGAGGAATAGATAAATAATAAGATCTCATTTGAATTTTTCTTTCTTCGTTGGTTAAATAACCTAAAACACTATGAACACCATGAACTTGATTCGAGCTCAATAAAGAAAATAATGGATTCAATTCTAAAAAAGAATGCTCATTAAAATAATGATCATAATACAGACCAATACTTCCTGCCAATCCTAGATTATTCTCTGTACCATAATCATCTAAAATGCTATTAGTTATTTTTGAAACACCAATATTTAAATTAACTCCAAAAGCATCGTGTTGACTATTAACTTTGAGTACTAGTAAAAGCACAAAAGCAACGAACATTTTTTTCATATAATTATTTTCTTTTTCAAAGAGAGTTAACAATTTCTCATTCGCCAAAAATAACATATAAACTTCAAATCGTCTTAGAAAATAAATTATTTCTCATTGAAGATCTTTGGAGCAGTAAATCAAAAGCCATACAAATATTCCGAACAAAAGGACGGGCTTTTTCAGGAACTATTAGCCCATTTTCAGAAACCTCAACCAAACCATCTTTTTCTAACTCTTCTAATCTTTTTAATGCTTCAGAAAGTTCTGGAAACTGCATGGATTCGTCCTCCCATGTTGTTTTAAAATGACACATAATATTTAAAATATGCTTTCGAATGATCAAATCTTCACCACTTAACAAATGCCCCTTAAAAACAGGAAACTCTCCTTTACCAACTAACTCTTGATATTCTTTAACTGTTTTTACATTTTGTGCAAAACTATACCAAGAATCCGCAATAGAAGACATTCCTAAACCAACCATCAACTGTGTTTTATGGGCAGAATACCCCATAAAATTTCGATGTAATTTCTCAGTCTTCATAGAAGTGAATAAAGAATCTGTTGTCAACGCAAAATGATCCATTCCAACTTCTTTATAACCACAATCTTCCAATAACTTTTTACCAGATTCATACAGTGAACGTTTCACTTCATTATCAGGAAGATCATTTTCATCAAAACCACGTTGCCCAACGCCTTTGACCCATGGCACATGGGCATAACTATAAAAAGCAATTCTATCTGGCCTGAACTCATTGGTTTTACGGATGGTATTCAAAACATCTTCTAAAGTTTGAAATGGCAAACCAAAAACCAAATCATGACTTATTGAAGTATACCCAATTTCTCTAGCAAGTTTCGTGACATTCTCAACATTTGATGCCGGTTGAATTCTATGAATAGCTTTTTGTACTTTAATATTGTAATCTTGAACTCCAAAACTTACTCTGGTAAAACCAAAATCATACAATGTTTGCAGATGTTCCCGTGTGGTGTTATTAGGATGTCCTTCAAAACTATATTCATAATTCACATGCCTTTTGGCTGAACTAAATATCCCCGTTAAAAGTCTATTTAAATTTCCAGGACTAAAAAAAGTTGGAGTACCACCACCAAAATGCAATTCCCTTATAACCGGAATCTCTTCAAATAAATCAACATACAATTGCCATTCTTTTAACAAAACTTCAATATACGGATTTTCAACCTCATGCCTTTTAGTAATTCTTTTATGACACGCACAAAAAGTACACAAACTTTCACAAAACGGAAGGTGTATATACAAACTTATTCCTTCTGTTTTATTGGTTTCATCAAATGAAAATTTAGCCGTTCTTTTCCAATCTTTAATCGAAATCCCATCCTTATCCCAATATGGAACTGTTGGGTAACTTGTATATCTAGGCCCTGGGATATTATATTTTCTGATTAAAAGTTCATTCATACAATTAATTTTACGAAAGCAAAATTAAACAGGAATGAACAAACCAATAATGACAAATGTCATTTTATTCCAATATCACAATGGAAAAAATCACTATTTTTAAGAGTCTATAATAAAAACTTTAAAATTCCCTGCTATGACTTTACTCATAAAAAATTTCTTCCTTGTATGTCTGTTTATCTTTTTAGCATCATGCAAAAACACTCAACCTCAAAAAGAAAAAAAATACATTTCTAATAAAGTTAGTGCTATTTCAAAAACATTAAATAAAAACATCACTAAATACACGTTGATCGCAAATTTAGACCATCATAAAATGGCGCAAGACAAAGGGGTCTATACCCCTCCTTCCATAGCTACCATATTTTCATCACCAGAAATTAATACAGCCCTGATCAAAAAAAATCAATTGACTGCTTTAGACCTTCCGTTTAAAATTCTTTGCTATGCAGAAAAAGACACAACCGGTGTAAATATTGCCTATACCTCTGCTGAATTTATTTCTAAACGACATGATATTCCTTTAAGCCAATTAAAAAGTTACAATCAAGGTTTGAATCAAATTCTAGCCAATCTACCAACTAATTTAATTTCAAATACGGTCACTAAGAACGTTACAAAAAATTTCGGAATAGTTAGCATTAAATCTGATTACAACTTCGAAACGACGGTGAAAAATTTAAAAAACATTGTATTGTCGCAAAATGACACACAGTGGTTTGGAGCTATTGATTTTCAAAAAGAAGCTAAAAACTTAAATATCGAGATTAGGCCTACTAAATTGTTACTATTTGGAGGACCTGCGCCTGGAGGTAAAGCCATGGTTACCACACCAAAAATTGGCTTAGATGCCTTTTGCCAAAAATTATTAGTTTACGAAGACTCACAAAAGAATTGCAGTATCGTTTATAACGACATCGTAGCTTTTTCTGAGTTATACTACAACACATCCACAAAACCACAAAAAATAATAAATAATAGATTAAAGGCAACCTTTACAAAAGCGGTCAAAAAGCAACAATAAGAGCTCTGCATTAAAACCTAGTTATTCATTCCCGTAATTGTGATAATAAAATTGTAAATTTATCCTCTGAATGGAGTTATATCCATTCAAATGAATTAGCTCAAACCAATCAACATGACCTCATTATCTTTGAATAACCTTCAAAAAGAAATGACTGACAATCATTTATACCTTAATTTAACAGAATTACAAATTACGCAGCTTAAATCTCAAGGCTGCTCCTCTAAATGTTGGGAAACAGTTTGGATTACTGATAAAACTGATCTTTCAAAAATTCAACATGTTACTTTTAGCAGCAACGTTAAGTTAGGTGCAATTAGCGGAGAAAACACTTCTTTTGGCGGAGTTGTAAGAGATAATGGTATATACAATGCGCATTTACACAATTGCAATATTGGAGACAACCCTTTTATCAAAAATGTAAAGAACTATATTGCAAATTATATCATTGGAAACAATGTAATTATCGAAAACGTAGGTCATATTGCCGTGAATGGTACCTCTACCTTTGGTAACGGAACTATAGTAGAAACGATAAACGAAGGGGGTGGACGAGAAATCCCTATTTACGATAATCTTTCTGCACAAATTGCTTATATCCTGGCTTTATATAGACACAGAGATGATTTAATTTCCAATTTAAAGGAAATGATCAATAACTACACAAATGCTATTGAATCAAACATTGGAACCATAAAAGATAATGTACGAATTCTAAACTGTAAATCTATAAAAAACACCAATATTGGAGAAAACGCAAAACTTGAAGGTGTCGCTAGTTTAAAAAACGGAAGCATCAATTCTTACCAAGATGCTCCTGTTTATATAGGATCTGAAGTAATGGCAGAGAATTTTATCATCTCAAGTAACAGCTCCATTGACAACGCTACAATAGTATCTAATTGTTTTGTGGGACAAGGTTGTATTTTAGACAAACATTACTCAGCAGAACATTCCCTATTTTTCGCAAATAGTCAAGGGTTTAATGGAGAAGCATGTTCTATATTTGCAGGACCATATACTGTTACACACCATAAATCTACGTTACTTATTGCTGGAATGTTTTCATTCATGAATGCAGGTAGTGGATCCAACCAAAGTAACCACATGTACAAACTAGGGCCAATTCATCAAGGGATTCTAGAAAGAGGTGCAAAAACAACCAGTAACTCATATATTTTATGGCCTTCAAAAGTGGGTGCTTTTACTTTGGTATCAGGAAGACATTATAAAAATGTGGACTCATCAAACCTACCATTCTCCTATTTGATTGAATCAAAAAACGACAGTATTCTAATACCTGGAATCAATTTAAGAAGTGTTGGAACTGTTAGAGATGCTCAAAAATGGCCAAAGCGAGACAATCGCGACACAAACCACAGAACAGATATTATCAATTTTAATCTACTTAGCCCCTTTACCATTCATAAAATAGATGGAGGCCTACAAACATTAAAAGACCTTGAACGATTGTCTGGAAACGGTGCTAAAGAGTACAGCTATGCTGGGATGAAAATAAAGGCAAGCTCTCTAAAAAAAGGCATTAACATCTATACCATTGTCATTAACAAATTTCTTGGAAACTCAATCATTAGTAGAATTCAAAACAACTCTATCCAAAACAAAGAAGAACTCATCTCTATTCTTCAACCCAACTCAGATATCGGAAAAGGGAAATGGCTAGATGTTAGTGGTATGATTTGCCCTATTGAAAGCTTAGACAGTTTCCTAAATGATATTGAAAATAAAACTATTGATAGTCTGGAAAAAGCTCAACAAAAGCTAGAGGAAATCCATAGTAACTATTATGAATATGAATGGAATTGGGCTAGCTCACTTCTAGAAAAACATTTTAATATATCATTAAACAAGATCACTCCAGAAAATGTAATTGACATTGTTAAACAATGGATCAATTCTGTTGTTGAACTAGACAATTTACTTTATGAAGATGCAAAAAAAGAATTCTCTTTATCTACGCAAGTTGGTTTTGGAGTAGACGGAAACCTTAAAGAACGTGAAAAAGATTTTGCGAGTGTGAGAGGTGATTTCAAAAGCAATGCAACGGTTCAAGAAATACTGAATCATGTTGATAAGAAAACCAAATTATCCAATGATATTATACAACAACTGCAAAAGTTAGAATAAAAAAAGGGACTACAATTTGTAGTCCCTTTTTTATTAGTAAATCATCCATGATTTGATTACTTTTCCAAAATAACCATCTTCGGTATCGCTATAAAAACGAACCCAAGAACTAACGCTATCAAATCTGTAAGATCTTAATTCTGAGCCTTCTGAACTACTTTTTAAGTTTGGCTCACCAAGTTCTTCAATAACGCTGGACATAGTTGAGCTATTTATCCTCCACCCATATGGCAAATCATAAGGATAATCATTAAACCAAACATTACCATTATCCGTCGGTGTATAGTAATTTGAACTAAAGATGTTAATATGACTAACAACTTCTGTAGTTCGATTCAACGATAGACTAAGCCCTATCAAATGATAACTTAAATATTCATATCGTTTGTCATCCGACGTAGAGGTATAAGATGGTTCACCTAATAACTTTAGAATTTTTTCTTTTTTGTCTACATCAACTTTAATCCCCTCAACAATTTTTCCATCCTTTACTCCATGTTCAAAAAACCCAACGTTTACAGTTTGAACTTCATCAGAATAATTTCCGTTAGAATCTTTTAAAGCCACATACACTTTTCCTACTACCGATGCATCAGAACTAATTTCATAAACTCCGTTTGCAATACGTTCAAATTCGATACTTGAAGGTTTATTTGACGTAAGTTCAATTTCTGAATACCCAGATCCATCAATCGTTAACGTAATTGTTTCATCGATGAATGTCATCTCTTTTGACACTTCAATTCCACTAAAAGTCATGGACTCCAACTCCTCTCCGGAATCCTCAGAACACGAAGCTAATACCAATACAGCAAAAAGCCATATTGACATAGATTTAAAAATTTTCATATAATTATAGGTTTAAGTTAACAAACACTATTATTTCTTTCTCTGAAAACATAGCATTTTTATAAACGTAAATATAACGCTTATAAAACAACCTACAAAGGAATATTAATAGTTATCCTGGTACCCTCACCAATTGCTGAATTAATAAACAAACGACCATTTACATAGTTTACACGCTCACGCATAAAAAACAACCCCATACCCAAACCTTTCTCCGAGTTTATCATCTGACTGGTATCAAATCCATTTCCATTATCATCAATCATGATGCTTAAAAGATCCTTAGTATGCGTTACAGAGACTAAAACATAGGTAGAATCAGCATACTTCAAAGCGTTATTTGTTGCTTCTTGCGCTACTCTGTATAAGTTTGTTTCCGTTAACGAATCAAAACGTTCATTAAAATTTGTTTTGTTTTCAAACAATATATTTTTCCCCGAAAGTTTAGATATTTCCTGAGTCATTTTACGCAATGCTGGAGCAATCCCATGATCTATTAATTCAGGAGGTGTCAAACTAAAAGTTACAGCTCTAACATCTTTTATTAATTGTCCAAATACTACTTTTAAATCTGCTAATTTTTCTTCTGCCTTTTCAGGATTCTCTAAATTTATTGACTCTACACTAAACTTCAATGCGGTAAGAATTTGACCAATACCATCATGAATATCTTTGGCTATACGCTTTCTTTCACCTTCTTGTGCTTCAACAATCTGACTCGCTTGATCTTTCTGCAGCTGTACTTTACTTTCGTATTCTTCTTGCTTTATTCTATCTATTTCTTCCTGAGTCTCTTTCCTTTCAGTAATATTATTTCCAAGAATAAACAAACTTTGTTTTCCATGAGCTCTGTTCATAGGAATGACAGAAATCTCCATCCATAAACTTTCACCCGTTTTTGAGGTCAGTTCAACTTCACCAATCCAACTTTTTTGACGAGTTGTTAAAAAAACATCTTTCAATTTTTGTTGTTGTCCTTCTTTTTGGGCTAATAATAATTCTATGGAGCCTCGAATATCATTTTTCTCTAATTTTAATAAATCAGAAAATTTTTTACTCATATAAAGCACAGTACCATCCAATTTCGTACTTGCAAATAAGGCTGCGTTATCAACAACAAAATTCAAACTTTCTAACTCTTGGTAAGCAATTTCTTTCAATTCGTACTGCTCTTTCAACTCCGCTATCTGCTCTTTGTTATAAATATTTGATTTGACGAGAATTTGAATTATTTTTTGAAAATACTGCTTTACAAAAACAAGAATAATCAACACAAAAAACAGTACGGCTAACAGCGATAATGAAAATTCCACTTGAAAAAAATTCAAAAGCATGTACAAAAATACTGGCAAACCTGCCAATAACAGAAAAGACCGTACTAAAAGTCTTTTTAAAAGTAAAGGGATATTTGTGTATTCAATTTTATTCTTCTGCATTTTGCAAAAGTATAAAAAAGAATACAACTGTATTTGAATTCCTTCAAATTGAGAATTCTATTACAAACCAAGGGCTTTTTTAACTAGAGCCAATCCTTGATCAGAATAAGATAATTGTAGTGCAGCATCATGTCCTTTTTCCGACATTTTTTTCCAAGTCTTCTGAACAATATCCACAATCTTTTCTTCTGAATGTTTTTCAATAAATGGATCAAAATAAAACTGCAGAAACACCAAACAGATAACATCTTCAATGGTTTGAGTTTCTTCGTTTCTTTTCAGCTGCTTCTTTTGCAACAAAAAGGAAACTTTTTCTTGAACTTCTATACCATACCCTACTGTCTCTAAAATTTCAGAAGCTTTTTGTGCATGAAATTTTTTCAATTCCGTTCTCCATGTAAGGTATCCTGGTCTGTTCATCTCATAAGAGTCTCTTGGTATTTCCCATCGACAAATATGTTGACAACGTGCTGCAAGTTGAACTTCTTCAGAAGCCTTGGCATCAAAACCATTTAACATCTCAGTCATACGCTGACCATAAAGTACCTCTTTAGGATGCTCTTTACCCTCCCAAATTTCTTTGTTAGGATCATTTGCGTTTGCCTGATCAAATAAATTAATTGCTTCTTGAAATTTTGCTGATACCATAGTTCTAAAAATTGAAAAGATCCAACACAAAGGTGCTGAATCTTTTACAAAAATAAAATTAATTTAGATCTTCTTGGTGTTTTAAAACAAAAAATCTTTGGCTAAATATCTATTCAGAAAATCCTAAATACACAAATCCATCTTCTATCTTCACAGGGTAAACTGCAATAGAATCTAAATCGCCATTCAAATTCTCTCCATTTTCTAAAGAGAATGTTTTTTTATGCAACGGACATGCCACTTTTGGTGTCCCACAGTCATCTCCAATCATACCTCTAGAAAGAACCATCTCCATCTTATGAGGACATAAGTTTTGGCAAGCATACCACTTATTTTCTCTAGTGAAATTAAATACGGCAATTTGCTTATCATTGTATTTCACACATGCACCACCATTTTCAGGAAACTTAGATACTGGAGCTGCTTTAAACCAAACTTTTACTTCATCAACGTTAGTTGTAAAATACTTTTCTAATACTGCTGACATAATTTTTATTTTTTACCCCTCTTAGGGATTAATTACTGTTACTCTTTTAATACACTATTACAATCTGTTCTATAAGAGGATCACAATTCAAAAACAACCTAAATTATCAAAAGTTTGCTTTTGAATTATTGTGCTCCTCCATTCATAGAAATCAAACTATCTTTATGCATTCCACAATTCAGGCATTTTTTGTTCTCTTAAAGGAACGAAATTTAAATTTTCGTCAATCTCTTCAGAGTTTACAAAATGACTATACCTATTTTGTATCTCAATATTTTCTATGGCTTGTTTCCACTCACACTTGTAAGTATCAATCAATCCAGCCATTTCTTTATCTAAATCTTCACAGATTCCTAAACTATCATTAATTACAACATCTTTAAGATATTCAATACCTCCTTCTAGTTTATCTAACCATGCTGCCGTTCTTTGTAGTGGTAGTGCTGTTTTGATGTAAAACATCAAAAATCTATCTACATACTTCACAACCGTTTCGTTGTCTATTTTCTCTGCTAACAACTCTGCATGTTTAGGATTTGCTCCTCCGTTACCTGCAACATATAAATTCCATCCACCTTCTACAGCAATCATTCCAAAATCCTTACAACGTGCTTCTGCACACTCACGAATACATCCTGAAACCCCACCTTTAAATTTGTGCGGAGAACGGATTCCTTTGTATCTATTCTCTACCTCGATAGCAAAACTTACACTTTCATCCATTCCATAACGGCACCATGTAGAACCTACACAACTTTTTACAGTTCTTAAAGATTTTCCATAAGCATGTCCACTTTCAAAACCTTCATCAATTAAGTCCTTCCATATTTTTGGCAACTCATCTAAACGAGCCCCAAACATATCAATACGTTGCCCCCCTGTAATTTTTGTATACAAGTCATATTTCTTAGCAATTTCCCCTAATACGATTAATTGCTGAGGAGTAATTTCTCCACCAGCTACACGAGGAACAACGGAATAAGTACCATTTCTTTGAATATTTGCCAAGAACCTATCATTTGAATCTTGAATAGTTTCTTGCTCATTTGCTGTTTCATTATAAATACTTGCAAATAACGAAGCCAATGCAGGCTTACAAATCTCACAACCATTTCCTTTTCCATGAGAATCTAAAATCTCATCATATGATTTAATTCCTTTTGTTGAAATGATATCAAATAACTCTTGTCTTGAATAATCAAAATGTTCACAGATATTTTGTTTTACAGTTTTACCTGAAGCCTTTAAAGTCTCATCTAAAATATCTTGTACCATTGGTTTACAACCTCCACAACCTTTAGTAACTTTAGTGTCCGCTGCCAATCCTTTTAAAGTATCAACTCCTTCTTCTATTTTACAACATATTGCTCCTTTGGTTACCGACTCACATGAACAAACAACAGCTTCATCTGGTAAATCTAACACAGACCCCATACTTGCTCCTTCTCCTCCTCTAGAACCTAAAATCAAGTCCTCTGGATTTTCTGGAATAGCCAACCCATTTAAAAATATTTGATGCAACATATTGTAATCACTTGCATCACCAACCAAAATACCTCCTAATAACGATTTACCGTCTTTAGAAACGTTGATGGTTTTATATATTCCTTGGAATTTGTTTTCGTATACTATACTAATTCCTTCTTTACTTTCATTTAATGCATCACCAAAACTTGCAACATCAATACCACTCAGTTTTAATTTTGTTGACATGTCAATAGATGTTGGCATCGAAGCCTCTGTTTCTCCTAAGATTTGATCTACTGCTACCCCAGCCATATCATAACCTGGTGCTACCAAACCATAAATCATTTGATTCAACAAAGCACACTCTCCAATTGCATAAATATTCTCATCAGAAGTCTTCATGTCATTCGTTACAAGTATTCCACCTCTTGTACCAACTTCTAATCCGCATGTTTTTGCTAACTCATCTCTTGGACGAATCCCCGCAGAAACTAACAACATATCAACAGGCAAAGTTTCCTCTTTAGAAAACTTCATTCCCGTAATTGCTCCGTCACCTTCAATATTTTGAGTTCCTTTATTTAAAAGAATATCAATTCCTAAATCTTCTAACTTTCCTTGAAGAACTTTACTCGCATCATTATCCAATTGTCTTGGCATCAATCGAGGTGCAAACTCAACAACAGAAACATCAAGTCCCATATCAATAATTGCTTTTCCAGCTTCCAATCCTAAAAGACCTCCACCCAAAATAGCAGCCTTACCATCAGGCTTTTGTTTTTTTATTTCAGCAACATATGCCATCGTTGCATCTAAATCCTCAATAGTTCTATATACAAACACACCCTCTTTTTCAACACCAGGAATTGGTGGTACAAAAGCTGAAGATCCTGTAGCTAAAATGATATAATCGTATGAATATTCTTTATCACTAATCGTAGTAATTGTTTTATTTGACCTATGAATATCTGTCACACGCTCATTCGTAATCAACTCTATTCCATTCTCTTCGTACCAAGATCTAGGTGCCATACTCAATCGTTCTGCATTTTGATCTGCAAAATACTCGCTCAAATGCACTCTATCATATGCTGGTCTTGGCTCTTCACCGAATACTATCAATTTGAATTCAGTTAGATCTGCTTTCGCTACAAATTTTTCGCAAAATTTGTACCCTACCATACCGTTTCCTATAACTAAAATCGTTTTCATATTCTATGTGTTTTATATTACACAGCAAAACTACGTAAAATTACGTAACTATACGTAGTTTCGTTCATTAATTTTACGTAAAAAACAAAATTATTCATTGTTCTTAATATATAGGTTCTGATTTTATCAAATCAACATTAAACATGTTTTAATATTATATAATACATAGTTAAAACCTAACTAATCGCAGTTTTACCTATTATACAGAAAGTAAACCAACAACAACTTAAAACTTATTTCTTTTACTTAAAAGACGATAATATCAAATTGCAACCAACTAACTCCCCTTTGAAAAAATTTATCTTCATACAGAATCGCAAAAAACTCAGGCAACAATATTCCCATCCAATAAAATAGGTCCAAAAATTCAAAAACTGGTTTTAAACTGCAACCAATACACCAGAGGTTTCAGATTTTTACTGACAAATCACCATAAGATCCAACACAAAAATCATAATCAAATACAATATATTAAGTATTTATACGTAGTTTATTAAATTATTTACGTAATTTTACCACCAGAAACTCAAAACACAACAATTATGTCAGATTGTATCACATGCGAAAACACAGATTGTTTAATTAAAAAAAACATCAAAAACCCAAATATTGAAAAATACTTGGATGAGAAACACAATATTAAGTGTAAAAAATCGCAGCAATTTATCATGGAAGGAGCTCCTGCTCATGGCTTATTTTTCGTAAGAAAAGGTCAAGTTAAAGTGGTAAAAACTGGGATATATGGAAGAGAGCAAATTGTAAGATTTGCGCATGATGGTGAAATAATTGGACACAGAGGTTTCGGAACTGGTAAAAACTACCCTATTGGAGCTTTAGCTATAAAAGAAACACATTTATGCAATTTCACCAATGAAGTTTTAATGAAAATGCTTCATGAAATCCCAGACCTAACTTTTGATTTAATGTTATTCTATTCAGAAGAATTGAATAGATCAGAAACTAAAGTGAGAAAATTTGCTCAAATGACTGTTAGAGAAAAAGTAATAGACTCTTTCCTTTACATAAACAGAAAATTTGGTCAATCAGAAGACGGATTCTTCAATATCCAACTCCCTAGAAAAGATTTTGCAGATTTTGCAGGAACTACAGAGGAACAGGTTATAAGAATAATCTCCACCTTAAAAAAAGAAAAACTCGTTATTTCTAAAGGAAAAAAACTTGGAATTGCGGATGTTTCATTACTTAAAAAAGAAATATCAGAACATAACTATTTTTTAGATAGCTAATTCAAAAAATAACAATCACTACACACCTCCTTCTCATAAAAAAGAAGGAGGTGTTTTTATTTACAAAAACAACAACATAATATTAACCTAGGTTTATTCCTTCATCTAAAATTATAAATACTTTTGTTCAAAAAAAATTGACAGTCAAAATACTGCAAATCATTATATATTTAAATAATTCTTACTATTTTACATTGATTTTTCATAAGCAATCATAAAACGATGAAGAGCTGACTTGCAGTCACTTACTAAAAAACAAAAAATTAACATGATCAAAAAAATAAAATTCTCAACGCTTCTAGCCTCTTTACTACTCATTTTATCCTCATGTAAATCTAGTGTAGAAGTAATAAACGCTTGGAAATCGGACAAACTGAATACTATTGTTGATCAAAATATTCTTGTTATAACAAGAACAGAAGACAATAAAAAAAGAGGTGCATTTGAAGAACAGATGGTTGCTCATTTAAAAAAAGGAAAAATTAAAGCGAGTACTAGCTATATGAAAATTCCAATTTTCAACGACCAACGTGAATACACAGCTGAAGAACGCAAGGAGCTCGTTGCAAATATCAAAAGCCTTGGATTCAATGCAATTATCCTAACAAGTGTCAAAAAAAGAAGTGAAAAAACGGTGACCACAGAACATGGTGGTTATTACACCGGTGGTAGTTACAGCTCTTTATACCCACAATACTATGGTGGTTTTTATGGGTATTACAACCATCCATACTCACATCCTACATATCAAAGCTATGTTCCTAGTGAAACTTACACTGACATCAGAAAATCTTTTGTACTTGAAACCGTTATCTTTAATCTAGACCTAGCTTCAACAGAACAACTTGTTGCAGTAGTAACTTCAGCAGTAGATGATCCAGAAACAGTTTACACAGCTGCAGAAGAATATGTAAAAGAAATTGCAAAAGCATTAAAACAATAACATCATGAAAACCTCATACATATACATTTTAACACTTTCCATTGGATTATTTAGCGCTCCCAATTTTCAAACCATAGCCCAAACCACGGAAGTTCCTAAAACTGAAAACGACACCAAAGAGTATCCAACATTGCCTGCTGGAACTATCATCTTTGTAAAAGCGATGAAGGATGTTTATGCTAAAAACTTTCAAGCAGGTGATCATTTTTTTGTAGAATTGGACAGAGACATTACCTCAAAAGGAAAAATATTAATACCTAAAGGTACACTAGTACAAATGGAAGTACTTGTTTCAGAAAACACAAAACGACGTGGTAGCAAATTTGCAATTACCGTTGGTGGTTTTATTGTGGACAATTTTGTTCAGAAATGTAAAACAGAAGGGAAACAAGTTGAAACCCAAGGAAACGGAAGAAATACCTTGAGAAAAGCAGCGATTGGAGCGGGTGTAGGTGCAGCGTTTGATGGCGGTGAAGGAGCCGGAAAAGGTGCAGCAGTAGGTGCGGCTGTTGGGATGCTTCAACCTGGTACCATTATTCATTTCCCAAAAGGAACAGAAGGAACTTTTGAACTAGCAGAACCTTTAGTTGTAAATTGGCTATAAACTAAAGAACACCTATGAAAAATCTTAAAGTCCTTTTCTTATTCCTATTATTTTGTAATACAATACACTCACAGGTGTTATTGAGTTTAATCTTTGGAGACAAACTTAATTCTGAAGGATTAGAATTTGGACTTGAAGGAGGGGTCAATTGGGCGAATATTTCTAACTTAGAAAACAATGGAAGCGTAAGAAACTACAACTTAGGTTTTTATTTTGATATTACACTTAAAGAAAGATTACATTTAGACACAGGAGTGTTAGTTAAGTCGACACTTGGTGCAAACAACCTCAGTGCAGAAGACTTAACATTTTTAGGAATACCTACTGAACCTGAACCAGGAGACTACAAACAAGAATTAAATTATTTTATCGTTCCAATACTTTTAAAATACAGCTTAAAAAATAGAATTTATTTTGAAGGAGGTCCACAAATTGGTTGGATGCGTAAAGGTTTCGTTGAATTTAATTATAGTGACGCAAACGAAGATATTAGAATAAGACATACGAACTCCGACGCAATAAATAAAATTGACGCAGGTATAACCCTTGGAACAGGATATCGATTGATAAAAAATGATGGAATGACCCTTGGAGTCAAATACTATTTTGGATTAGTTGACGTATATAAAAACAAAACAGGTACTAAAAACAATAGTTTATTCTTAAGACTAAATGTACCTATCGGTGCGAATGCTGCAAAGAAAAAAAGAGAAGAGAAAGCAAAACAAACGAAAGAGTAACATGAAAAACACCTATAAATATATAATAATCCTTTTTGTATGTTGCTTTACAGCCAATTCTGTAAAAGCACAATATTCATCTAAAAAAATATTACCAATACACAAGGCATATACAGACAGCATCAAACAAATAGATTACGATAAAGTATTTCCTATTTGGGGACAAGCTGCCTATTCACAAGGTTTCGACATACCTTACCCTGTTGGAATCATGGCAAATTACTTTTGGGTAAAACAAGGACTTATCATAGACAATCTTCAATTAGGATTCCAAAATGAAAATCAAGATTTTCCTTTAACGGAAATTGACTTTGTTGGTTTTGGAAATAATTATAGCACCGCAGAAACATTTATGGTTAGACCAGATTTATGGGTGTTCCCTTTCTTAAATGTATACGGTATTTTCGGTGTTGGAAATTCAACAACCGAAGTAAACTTAGACAAAATTGGTAATAAACCACTAGGATTAAAATCAGTTGTAGAGCAAGGTGTAAGAACCGCTGGTTTTGGAGCAACTGCCGCAGGTGGTGTGGGACCTGTTTGGATTGCAGTAGACGGAAACCTTTCTTGGACAAAACCTGAGTTACTTGATAAATCAGTAAAAGTTTCTACTTTAGGCCTTAGGTTTGGACATAATTTTGTTCATTCTTCTAAACCTTATCGAAATGTAGGTTTATGGGTGGGTGCAATGAGAGTTAAATTGAGCTCTGAAACTAGAGGTCAATTAAAACTTAATGATGCTTTACCTCCTGAAACATGGGAAAAAGCGGATGAAATCGTTGCAAACTACAATGATTGGTACGACAATGAAGCAACTCTTGCTCAACAAGCGATTGCAGATAAAACTATCGGACCAATTATAAAAGCAATTGATGAAGCTGACGGAGAAGGAATAGTTAAATACGGAATTGACAAAAGTGTAAAACAACCTTGGAATGGAATTGTTGGAGCTCAGTACCAGCATAACAAAAACTGGATGATACGATCTGAAGCAGGATTGATTGGAGATAGAAAATCATTTTTACTATCCTTAAACTATAGATTTAATTAAATAGAGAAACACCCAAAATAAATAAACAATGAAAAAAACAATTCAATTTTTAGGATTCATTTGTGCATTAGTACTTTTGAACTCCTGTTACAAGTCCCCAGATCTTGGTGGACTTTCTTCTGAACTTGTAGTCGCTACAGACGTGGATTTAGAAGTAGACTTTACAGATTTTAATACGTATTACTTGTCTGATACAATTTACCTTGTTTCCAACAGCATCAAAGACGATAGTATTTTAGTGGTTGGTCAAGATCAAGTAGCAACTACCGTGATTGCAGAAATACAATCTAACATGGATGATCGTGGTTATACCAGAACGAAAATAACATCTGATGTAACCGATGGAACGGCAGAAATTGCACTTGCAACTGCTATTATTAGAGTAACCAACACTGGCCAAACTTGTTGGGGTTGGTGGGGTGGTTACCCAGGTTACTGGCCTCCATGGGGTTGGGGTGGTGGTGGATACTACTATCCATACTGTTCTTACTATAAATACGACACTGGTACTTTAAGTGTTGAGATTGGAGATTTAACCAATAAAGACAACGTAGGTAGAACTCCAACGGCTTGGAACGCAGCCATGTTTGGAGTATTAAGCTCTTACGATCAAACAAATATTGACAGAGCAGAAAGAGGAGTAACACAAGCGTTTGATCAATCTCCTTATATCAAAAACAATTAAAACCTACTGACATGAAAAAATTTATAATTCTTTTATTGCTTGGTATGGGACAATTCATACAAGCACAAACACCAACAACGACAACTGTAACTTCTCCATGGCCATCTGATGGACCTCAGCCTGATAGAGAAATTTACACTTATACCATGACTGCTGAGGATCAGTTTGTTTTAAACTGGGAAATGGCAATACCTTCTGGAAATGATTTCTTAGGAAAAAACAGTTATAGTGGTGGTAGATTTGATTACAAGCATTTTGTAGATGGTGGTAATTTAGCCGTGGGTGCCTCCTTAGGATGGAATTCATTTAATGAATATTATGCTCCTCAGGTATATGAAAGACCTGATGGTAGTGGTGCGGTTCATACCGATATGGTGAGACATATTTACACCTTACCAATTGCTGTAAACGGATACTATTTTATTTACAAAAGAAACATCAAACCTTATGTTGGATTGGGAATCGGAACGGTATACTCAGAGCAAGATTCGTATTTTAATATATACGTAATCAGTGAGAGTAACTGGGGATTCTTGGTAAAACCAGAAATAGGTTTACAACTTGAAGTAAATGAAACTTTCGGAATTGCAACCTATGCTACTTACAATTATTCAACAAACAAAAACGATTACTTTAATATAGACCATTTAGCCAGTATTAATATTGGAGCTGGTTTATATTGGGAGTGGTAAAACACATAGAACTATACTATGAAAAAGAAACATTTATTCTTTTCGATAATCTTAATAATACTTGTGCAAATTTCTTTTGCACAAGTTATTCAAGAAGAACAACCTTCTAGAGAAAGATGGAACTTAGTTTCAAGCGAAGGTACTGTTACAAAAATCAATAAAGAAACTAGAGAACTTACTTTAATGGGGCCAGAGGGAGACCTTAACACCATTAAAGCAGGAGATCAAATCAAACGATTTGATGAAATCTCTGTGGATGACAAAATTAGTTTTGACTATTGGACTTATATCAAAGCAGAATTTAGAGAACCTACTTTAGCCGAACGCGCGGAATCATTGCAAATAGTTTCAGAAGCTGGTAAAGCTCCAGAAGGTGTAGACCCAGGGGCAGTTGTTGGAGCAGTTGCAAAAGCAATTGTTACTATTGAGGTTTTAAACAGACCTTATATGATAGCAACCGTTAGAGGTCCTGCCGGAAACTACATGACTATCCCCGTAAAAGACCCTAAAATACTTGAAAAAGTTCACATAGGTCAAGAATTTATTTTAACCTACGCAGAAGCCATTGCTGTTGCTTTGAAAAAGGTAAACACTAAATAAAACTACTATGAGTTTTGTTCAAAAATTAAAAAAAGAATTTATTGAAATTCTTTTAGTCACCGCTTACTTCTTGCTTTGTTTTGGAGTATTGATTCTAATAAAAAAACTTACCCTTGCTCAAGTAAAAGTTGAATTTTATGGATTTTCAGCAGCTTTAGTAGGTGCTTTAGTAATGAGTAAAGTGGTTATCATTTTAGACAAAACACCTTTAGGTAAAGTGTACATTCGTCAAGCCTTGTATAAAAATGTTCTATTCAAATCTATTATCTATACCTTGGTATTGACTTTTGTTCTTTTTCTAGAAAATCTAATCCATACATTACTCGAAGGAAACAACTTCATTGAAGCCATAAAATCAATCCATGAGCATAGAGACCCTATGCAATTTAGATTAATTTTAATTGCTTCATTTTTTTCACTTGGGAGCTATAATGTGATTATCGCTATTAGAGATTCTATGGAAAAGGGTGCACTGACAAACTTATTTTTTAAAACAAAAGAAAATCAATAAACAATAATTTAAAAAAATCAAAAACATGAACAAATTCTATTCACTAATTATCGCTTGTATGTTATCTCCATTAGCTATGCTTGCGCAACAAGACACTAATGACACTGATTTCTTTCAAGCACTATTTGGTGTAGACAAACTTACCATTGTAAAAGATTTTATAACGGTTGATTCTGAAAACAAAGAGGCATTCTGGGATATCTATAAAGCCTATGAAGCAGACAGAAAAGAATTGCGATCTGAAAGAATTGCTTTGATTACTGACTACGCTGAAAACTATACAAGTCTTTCTAATGAAAAAATTGAAGAACTTTGTAAAAGAAGCTTGAAACAGAGTAAAAACAATGCAAAAAACATAGAAAAATATTTCAAAAAACTAAAAAAAGCAGGTGGACCTAGAGCTGCAGCTCAATTTTTACAAATTGAAAATTACTTCTTAAGCTTATCTAAAACTGCTGTATACGAAAATGTACCATTTATAGGTGAATTAGAAAAAGTTGAATAACACAACATACCATATTTCATGAATGTAAATACCACTTTTTACATTCATGAAATATACTTTTAATAGCGTATCGATTTAAAAATAATAAGAATCAATCTCTAAACAGAAATTCATTTTTATTATTTTTAAATCGTTAAACCCTAACAACTAAAGTCTTAAAAGACAACATCATGAAAAAATCAGTTTTAATAAAATCCGTACTTCTAACAGCCATTGCTGTTTTTACTTTAACAAGTATTCAGGCTCAAACTGTTGAATTAACTGCATCTTACGGTTATCAATTTGGATCAAAATCAAATTACGGTTACAACAATTATGTAAAAATCAATGAAAGTGATCAATTTGGTTTTACCTTAGGAGTTGACATGTTTCAAGGTGTAATGACAGAAGTAAGTTATACGCGTCATTCTTCATCTATAACCAGAAGAGAAAATGGTCAAACAGATCACCTTACAGATTTGTATATGGATTGGATCACTATCGGAGCCTCTAAATACATTACAAAAGACAAATTACGTCCTTTTGTAGGAGGAGGTATTGGTGCTGCAATTTTCAATTCAGAAAATGCCAATGAAGCTATTTTTGACTACCCAATTGACACAAAATGGTATTTAGCAGGTACTATCAAAGCCGGTGTAAACTATATGTTCAATGAACAATGGGGATTGAACGTACAAGGAAACTTAATGATTCCTATCCAATGGGGAGGTGTGTATTTCGGAACCGGAGGTGCCGGAGTATCAGGATCTAGCAACATTTTAATTGGAGGATTCAGTGGTGGATTAGTATATAGACTTAAATAAATACCATGAAAAAACTTGTCATTCTACTTTTAGTAATTTTAACGCAACACATCAACGCGCAGGAAAACAGTTTAACCTGGCCTCGTGTGATCAAAGCAGGTAATTACAAAATAACTTTATATCAACCTCAATATGAAACTTTGGTTGAAAACATATTAAAAGGTAGAATGGCAATTTCTGTCAAAACAAAAGAAGATAAACTTTTGTTTGGTGCCATGTGGTTTGATGCTAGATTAAATACAGATCTGGAAACAAGAATGGCTAGTTTAGAATCTATCGATATTCTTAAGATCAAATTCCCAGATATTGAAAACGATAAAAACATCGAAGTATTAAAAGAAGTACTTCTTGAAGATTTAGAAAAGATCAACATCGATATTTCTATCGATAAACTTATAGCTAGTTTAGAAACCGTTTCTGAAGAAAAAGAAATCTCAGAAAATTTAGACAATACACCCCCAAAAATCTACTTCCGTCAAGAGCCAACTGTTCTAGTAAGCATCGATGGAGAACCAAAATTAAAAACAGTAGAAGGTAAAAAAATTGAGTATATCGTTAACACTCCTTTTTTCATCGTAAAAAAGAAAAACACCTACTATCTTAAGGGAAATAATTTCTGGTATAAAACAGATGATCTTTATGATACGGATTGGAAGACAACCAATTCAGTTCCTTCAGACATAGAAAATCTTGCAGATAAAAATGTAAGTTCACAACAAAACCCAGAGATAGAAGAAGGAGAAACTACTCCCCCAAAACTTATTATCACCACGAAAGCCGCAGAACTTGTGGTTACAAAAGGTGATTTGGCTTATGAGCCAATTAAAAACACAACACTATTATTAGTTGGTAATACAGAAAGTGATTTATTACTAGAAATAGAAAGTCAAACGCACTATCTTTTACTTAATGGTAGATGGTATGCTACTAAATCTTTAAAAGAAGAGAAATGGAATTTTGTTGAACCCAAATCTTTACCCAAAACATTCCTATCCATTCCTGCAGATGATCAAAAAGTTTCGGGTTTAAGAGTTAGTGTACCAGGTACTGATGAGGCTAAAGAAGCAATATACGAACAGCAAATACCTCAGACTGCTCAAGTAAACAGAAAAGAAGCAACCACCAAGGTGACCTATGATGGGAAACCAAAATTTGATAAAGTTGAAGGAACAAATCTTTCTTATGCCATCAATACTGAAAGTACAGTTTTATATATCAACAACATCTATTATGTAGTTGACAATGCAGTTTGGTTTCAATCCAATTCTGCACAAGGCCCTTGGATCGTATCCACAAAGAGACCAGATGAAGTTGAAAAAATTCCACCGAGTTCACCTGTTTACAATGTAAAATACGTATACATCTATGAATCAACACCTGAAGTTGTTTATGTTGGTTACACCCCAGGCTATTACCACTCTTACATGTATGGTGGAGTAATTGTATATGGTTCTGGCTACTATTACAGACCATGGTACGGAATGTATTACTACCCAAGACCCGTGACTTATGGTTTTGGTGTGCATTATAACCCTTATACTGGATGGGGATTCTCTGTTGGGGTTAGTTATGGATGGATGAGTATGTCATTCCATTCTCGTGCCTATTGGGGACCTTGCGGTTACAGACACGGTTATCGACACGGATATCACAATGGATATAGACGAGGCTATGCTGCGGGATACGCTCATGGTAAAAGAAACTCTAACAATGTATACAGAACACAAAATGGTAAAAACAGACCAGGAATAACTACCCGACCTGTTAAAGCACAAGGAAACAGACCAACCCAAGCCAAAAATACCCGCAACAATCTTTACACAGATAAAGCCGGTAATGTTCATCAAAGAGATAAAAATGGAAACTGGCAACAAAAAAGAAACAACAACGCTGGTAACAAAGCTCAGACCAGACCTCAAACTAAACCTGACACTAGGCAACAAACAAGACCTCAAACTAACGATTACCAAAAACAACAAAGGCAACAATTAGAAAGATCTCACAATAACCGAAGTAGAGGTAATACAAACTACAATCAATATAGATCTCAAAATAGATCACGCCCATCCATGGGGGGTGGTCGACGACGATAAAAACGTGTTAGCGAACTCATGAAACGATTAATCTTTTTATTCTTACTCTCAACAACTTTGTTTTATGGGCAAAAAGATACTCTTAAACTAAAAAACAAAGATATACTTGTTGGAACTGTTGAAAGTTTTGATACAGGCGTACTCGTCTTCAAAACCTCTTATAGCGACAAAGATTTTCGCGTTGAATTTGACAAAGTCACAAGTATTTACATTCATAAAAAATGTATTATTACACTTACTAAAAGTAGACGACGCTTTGGAAAAGTTAGAACTATCAAACCTGGAATTGTTACCATTGAAACAAACAAAAATCTCGTTGAAACTTTTAAAATCTCTGAAATTATAGCCTTCCAGGAAGTTAGTGAAGATAGACGTAAAAGATTCTCGGGAAGTGTCGACTTTGGTTACGACTTTACCAAAGCACAAGGTAAAAAACAAACCACCGTCAATGCAACATTAGGATATGTGGGAGAACTATGGGTAACCAATGGAAGTTTAAATGTTTTAAACTCTCAGCAAGATGATGTAGAAGACATCAAAAGGACAGATGCAAAAGCAGACGTCCGGAGGTTGATCTCTAAAACTTGGTATATGATTGGTGAATTAACTTATCTTTCAAATACTGAACAAGCACTTCATGGACGTTATACCCCTAACTTAGGTATGGGAAAATTATTAGCCAGTACTCCTAAACTATATCTAGGACTCTCAACTGGTATTGCCTTCAACTTCGAGACATATGTGGATGAAAGTTTAAACAAAAAATCTACAGAAACTTTCATCAACGCAAATCTAAACATGTATAACTTTGAAGATATTAGTTTAACAACAGATGTTAAGGTCAGTCCAACAATTTCTGAATTTGGAAGGGTCAGGGTGGATTACAATCTAACCATGAAATATGATTTGCCATATGACTTTTATATTAAAACTTCTTTTACTTTGAATTACGATAACGAACCCGCAATTGAAGGAAATCAATATGATTATATTTTTTCCAGTGGTTTTGGTTGGGAATTCAATAAATAAACCAATGAATTTTCAGATTTAAAAACACATTAAATCACTGTTTAAGAATACCTCTTACTACCCTCTCTTTAAAAATCAGATTTTAAATAGTCAAAACACAAAAACATAACCACCTAACAACCTGTCAATTAAAATAAAAACATGTTTTTTGACAGTTTTTTTTATTGTTTTTTTCAGCTTATTTACCGTTTAAAAACTTGTTTTAACTTGAATTTTACCCACAAAACAAACTGAGCTAGGCCTCTATATTTGCTGTATAATTTTTTCATAAAACCAACACAGATGAAAACAGTAAAGCTACAAAACGAAAAAGCAACAAAAATCAACCTATTGGATTTTAAATCCGTTCAAATGAGAACCTTCCACTTAAGCTGGATTGCATTCTTCCTTTGTTTTTTCGGATGGTTTTCACATGCACCATTAATGAAATCTACTATTGCACCTGATTTAGATTTAACAAAAGCACAAACAACACTTGCTTTTATTGCATCGGTGGGGGTTACAATTTTTGCTAGATTAGGAATAGGAAATCTTTGTGATAAAATAGGACCAAGAAAAAGTTATGTTTACCTATTAATTTTTGGAGCTATCGCTGTTGCTGGATCTTCATTTGCCTACTCTTGGGAAACTTACTTAATTTCTCGTTTGGCTATCGGGGTAATCGGAGCTTCGTTCGTAATTACTCAATATCATACTTCTGTTATGTTTGCACCAAACGTAATTGGTATTGCAAATGCAACTACTGCTGGATGGGGTAACCTTGGAGGTGGTGTTACAAATGCAGCCATGCCATTAATCGCATCGGCCGTAGCAGCTTTCGGATTAGCTGAAGCAACTGAATCATGGAGAATCGCTATGTATATACCAGCAATAATCATGTTATTTGTAGCATATTTATATTGGAAATACACAACAGATTGTCCAAAAGGTAATTATACAGACTTACCAGAAGAAAGACCTCAATCTAAAAAAGGTGAAAAAAGTTTATTTTATGCAGCAGCATCAGATAAAAGAGTTTGGATTCTTTTCGCTATGTATGCAGGTTGTTTCGGAATGGAATTATTCGTTACTGGAAAAGCATCAACGTATTATCAAGAAAAATTTAGTTTAAGCCAAGAGGCAGCAGGATTTGTGGTTCTATTCTTTGGAGCAATGAACTTATTCGCCAGATCAACTGGTGGATGGATTGCTGATAAATTCTCTAAAAACTCAGGATTGAATGGTCGTGTTAAAATTTTAGTTTATGTAGTGATCGCAGAAGGAATTGCTTTACTACTATTCTCTCAAATGAATGTATTAGGATTTGCAATCGCAAGTATGGTATTCTTCTCACTATTCGTTCAAATGGCAGAAGGAGCAACGTACTCTGTAGTACCATTCATAAACAGAAAAGCCCTTGGAGCTGTTTCTGGAATTGTAGGAGCAGGTGGTAATGTAGGAGCCGTATTATATGCTCAATACTTATTAAGAAGTGGAGCTACTTTACAGGATGCATTTTTCACTTTCGGATTTATTGTCTCTGCTGTTGGTTTCTTAGGGTTCCTTATTAAATTCTCTCCAGCTGACGAAAAAGCCGCTATAGACGAACAAAATAGACTAGAGGCTTTATCTAAAGCAGCTTAATTATACAATAATTAAAACTTAAAAAAGCTCTTTGAAAATTTTCAAAGAGCTTTTTTTTCTCTTCATTCTTTCAATACCTACAAAAACGCAGTTTTACTTATGTATTAAAAAACTAAATTAGCCCTGTGTTCGTCATGTTTTTTACGAATGCAACAAAGTAACTTTGTAGAAACAAACCCTAAAAACAAAACCATGGCAGATTGTACACAATGCGAAAACTTAAATTGCCTTATTAAAAAACATAGTTTAAACGATAAAATCACTAATGTTTTAGAGAACAAACACACCATTAAGTGTAAAAAATCTCAGCAGTTTATTATGGAAGGTACACCTGCGCATGGATTATTTTTTACCTACAAAGGAAAAGTTAAGGTTGCCAAAACAGGAGCAGATGAACGTGAGCAGATTGTGAGATTTGCTAAAGATGGTGATATAATAGGTCATAGAGGAGGTTTTGGCTCTTCAAAATACTACTCAATATCTGCACAAGCATTAGAAGACTCCACCTTATGTTATTTTTCTAAAGAAGATCTAAAATCTATCTTATTAAACATCCCTGAACTTACATTTGATTTTATGTTATTCTATGCAGATGAACTTAGCGAAAGTGAAACACGCGTTAGAAAATTAGCACAGATGTCCGTAAAAGAAAGAGTTATTGACTCCCTTATTTATATCGATAAAAAATTTGGTTCTAAGGATGGACTTTTTAACGTATCCTTAAGCAGAAAAGAATATGCAGAATATTCAGGAACTACAGAAGAACAAGTAATCAGAATTTTATCTGGTCTAAAAAAACAAAATCTAATCAATGCTAAAGGGAGAAAACTAGGGATTAAAAACCTGGAAACCCTTAAAAAAGAAATTTCTAAACACACATTAAATTCTTGACACTATACCCCGATCTATGTTTTAAAAACTGCGCTTTCACCTTAAAAGAAAGCGCAGTTTTTTTATACAAAAATCCAAAAACCCCATTTTTGAACCTACCATAACGCAGTTTAGTTTTTGTATTTACTCCGCTTTTTCTAAGTATAAAAGACTGTTAACCACTGTGTATTCGCACAGTTTAAATTATACACTGAATCTATCTTTGTCATGTATTCAAACATACACAAACACAGATTAAAATAATCATTTATTAAATAGAAAACATGAAAAGAACAGCCATTAAAATTACAGCACTTGCAAGTATGTTTCTTGCAATCTCATGTGGAGGTAAAGACACAAAGAAAAAAGAAGCAACAACGAAACCTCAAGCAAAATCAGCAAGTTTAGAAATTGAAAAACCACAATTAACTTTTGGTTTTATAAAACTTACAGATATGGCACCTTTAGCAATTGCAAAGGAAAAAGGATTTTTTGAAGATGAAGGTTTATTCGTATCTGTAGAAGCTCAATCTAACTGGAAAAACATCCTAGACCGAGTTATTGATGGACAATTAGATGGATCTCATATGTTAGCGGGTCAACCTATTGCCGCTGGAGCAGGATTTGGACGTCAGGCAGAATTAGTTACACCTTTTTCTATGGATTTAAACGGAAATGGAATTACTGTTTCTAACAATGTATGGGAAGGTATGAAACCAAATGTTAAAAAAGGACCTGATGGAAAACCTGTACATCCAATCAGTGCTGAAGCCTTAAAACCAGTAATTACAGAATACAAAAACAACGGTAAAGCGTTTAAAATGGGAATGGTATTCCCTGTATCAACTCATAACTACGAAATTAGATATTGGTTGGCAGCAGCAGGAATTCACCCAGGAATGTATTCTGCTAACAACATTCAAGGACAAATTGATGCAGAAGTATTACTATCTGTAACACCACCACCACAAATGCCAGCTACCTTAGAAGCAGGAACTATTTACGGTTACTGTGTTGGAGAACCTTGGAATCAACAAGCAGTTTTTAAAGGAATCGGTGTTCCTGTAACTACAAATTATGATATCTGGAAAAACAACCCAGAAAAGGTATTTGTTATGACTAAAGAATTTGTAACTAAATACCCTAACACTGCCGTAGCTGTAACAAAAGCTTTAATTAGAGCAGGTAAATGGTTAGATACTCCTGGAAACAGAAAAGAAGCTGTTAAAATCTTAGCAATGTCTCAATACGTTGGAGCTGATGAAGCTGTATTAGCAAACTCTATGACGGGTACATTTGAATTCGAGAAAGGAGATAAGAGAGAAATGCCAGACTTTAACGTATTCTACAGATACAACGCTACTTACCCATTCTACTCTGATGCTGTATGGTTCTTAACTCAAATGAGAAGATGGGGACAAATCCCAACTGAAAAACCAGCCGCTTGGTACGCTGATAAAGCTAAAGACATCTATCGTCCAGACATTTGGTTAAAGGCTGCAAATATGCTTGCTAAAGAAGGTAAAATCCCTGCGACAGATATTCCTAAAACTGATGGATACAAGCCAGCAACGACTGACTTCATCGATGGAAAAGTATACGATGCAAAAGATCCTATTGGATACATCAATAGCTTTAAAATTGGTAACAAAGACAGTAAATAATAAACTACAACACCTAAAATTAACACTTGAAAGCTACATCCTTTCAAGTGTTAATTTATCAAAATTCATTTGAAACCTAGTTTCAACAAATTAAACGACAACAAAATGAAAGATTCTATCATAAAAGTATTACGATTCATAGGTCTTGGTTTTCTTGAGCCTCTAGTACGTCTTGCTAGTGGAGAAGATTCTAAAAAAAACACCATAGCAGTATTAAAAAAAATAATAGCACCCATCGCATCGGTTTTATTATTTCTAGGAGTATGGTACACGGGATCTAAATCTCTTTACAACACAGAAGCAAATTATAAAATTGAAAAAACATTAAAAGACCAAGGGCAAGCAGAAGCAGATAAAATAAAAGCTTGTATTGAATCTGGAGATCTTTCGTGTCAACCAAATACGCTTCCCTCTCCCTCTCAAGTATGGGCCTCTTTCTTAGTTCTACTTGAAGATCATAAAGAAATTAGCAAGGACAAAAAAGCATTTAAAGAAAAAACTGCAACTTTAAATGAAAAAAGAATTGCTGAAGGAAAAGCACCTATTACTTATACTGGTAGACCCTCATTTGTTGATCAAATTAAAACAAGTATCAAAACCGTTTTCGCAGGTTTTCTATTAGCTTTATTAATCGCAACTCCTATTGGAATCATCATTGGTTTGAGCGATACACTTCGTAATTCATTCAACTGGCTAATACAAATACTAAAACCAGTTTCACCTGTAGTTTGGTTATTGCTAGTATTTATGATTGTAAAAACGTTGACAAAAGATTCTACAGGAGACACTTCTTTTGTAATTTCATTTATTAGTGTTGGTCTCTGTTCTATGTGGGCTACATTAGTAAACACTGCCATGGGAGTTTCAACGGTAGATCAAGACTATTTAAATGTTGCAAAAGTTTTAAAACTTGGAACTTTCCAAAAAATATTCAAAGTTATTTTGCCAGCCTCCTTACCCTTGATATTTACAGGTTTAAGAATTACTCTTTCTGTCGCTTGGATGGTATTAATTGCAATTGAATTGTTAGCACAAAGTCCTGGTTTAGGTTCCTTTGTATGGGAAGAATTCCAAAATGGAGCCATGGATTCTAACTCAAAAATTATTGTTGCCATGTTTGTAATTGGTTTCATTGGTTTCTTATTGGATAGAATAATGTTAACCATTCAAAAATTCATTTCATTCGATAAAAACGAAGGAATCTAAGAATGCTTAACCGTTGAACCCACAAATGGACTTCAACAATATTCGAACTTTAAAAAAACAGCAAATGGCTTATTTAGAACTAAACAACATATCAAAATCTTTCGGAAGCAACGAAAATCTTACAGAGGTTTTGGACAACATAAATTTACACATTGAAGAAGGTGAATTTGTAGCAATTGTTGGATTTACAGGAAGTGGAAAAACCACTTTAGTAAACCTAATTAACGGACTAGAAAAACCAACTTCTGGAGAAGTATTATTTAAAGGAAAACAAATAGAAGATACTAGCCATGAACGTGGTGTTATCTTCCAAAACTATTCCCTTTTACCTTGGCTTACAGTATATCAAAATATTGAAATGGCAGTAAAAGAAGCATTCCCAAAGGAAAACAATTCTTTTTTAGACAAGCGCATCAAAGAATATATTGACATGGTAAGTTTAAGTCATGCTACTCATAAAAGACCCAAAGAATTATCTGGAGGAATGCGCCAAAGAGTATCTGTAGCGAGAGCACTTGCTATGGATCCTGAAATGATCATTATGGATGAGCCTTTAGGAGCCCTAGATGCTTTAACGAGAGGTAATTTACAGGATGAAATATTGAATATTTGGAATAAAAATAAAAGAACAGCCCTATTAATCACCAACGATGTTGATGAAGGAATTTATATGGCAGATAGAATTATTCCGCTTAGACCTGGTCCCAAAGCTACTTTAGGTCCTGAATTTAAAATCAATATTGAAAGACCTAGGGATAAGACCGAATTAAATGACAATCCTGAATACAAAAAAACAAGGAATGCCATTATTGAATACCTGATGGATATTGGTAATGAAAGATCTGGAAATTCTGAATTTAATTATGAGCTACCAGATTTACAACCAAAAGATTTAAGATGGGATTTTAGATCTCCTAAATAAACTCAAAGAACTTTAAAATGGAAACAAAAACAATATTACAAGAAAAGTTTGCTAGTAAAGATGTAATGCTAGATTTAAAGGACTTAAAAAAAGTATACCCTACTCCAAAAGGTGACTACGTAGTTTTGGAAGATCTGAATTTACAAGTAAGAAAAGAAGAATTTATTACTATCATCGGTCATTCTGGATGTGGAAAAACAACCATGCTTTCTATGATTGCAGGGTTGAATGAAATTTCTGGAGGAAAGATATCTGTTCTAGGCTCTTCTATCAAAGGACCGGGGCCTGACAGAGGGGTTATATTCCAAGCTCCCAGTTTAATGCCATGGATGACTGCTATGGAAAATGTGATGCTAGGTGTTAAAAAAGTTTTTCCTCATGGAAGTAAAAAAGAAAAAGAAGACATCTGTAAATACTATTTAAGTAAAGTTGGTTTGGATGGTTCTTTTCATAAAAGAGCTTCAGAGCTTTCCCAAGGAATGCAACAAAGAGTTGGTATTGCAAGAGCTTTTGCCATCAAACCAAAAGTATTATTATTAGACGAACCTTTTGGAATGCTAGACTCATTAACAAGAGGAGAATTGCAAGATGTACTAATAGAAATCTGGAATAAAGAAAAAATTACTGCAATCATGATTACACATGATGTAGACGAGGCAATTTTCTTATCGGATAGAGTTGTGATGATGACAAGTGGTCCTAGAGCTAAAATTGGAGATATTCTACCTATTGAATTTAAAAGACCAAGATCCAGAAAAGCAGTACTTGCCCATGATGACTACTACAAATACCGTAAACACATGATTGACTTTTTAGAACATTAAGTAGTTTTACGTATCTTAACGATACAAAAAGAGGTTAAAAACTGCTATAAGTCATGTTTTAGAAGCTATCAAACACATAGATTTGCCCTATAAATCTAATGAAACAAAATCGAAAACAATCAATTATTAAAATTACAAAAGATGAAAATTAAATTTACCCTAGTAGCCTTATTGATGTTAGCAACATCATCTATAATGGCCCAATTTTCTTTAAATGGAGAGTTTAGACCAAGATCTGAATGGAGAGATGGTTTTAACTATAAATACCAACCTAAAGATGCTACCGATCTAACTAAAGGAAGTGTAAATACTGCTGGTAGGGAAGGTACCGACGGTTACATTATAACAGATGCTAGAGTTGCTTTAGCAGCTAAGTATGCAGCAGAAACATATACTGCTTACATTTCTGTTCAAGAAGTATTTACTTTTGGTGACAGACCTCAAATCTCAGCTACTGGTAATGGAAAAATAAGAATGCAAGAAGCTTGGGCAGATATCAAATTTTCTAAACTTACTTCTTTCAAACTAGGTAGACAGCCTCTTTCTTACGATGACCAAAGAATCTTAGGAGGTCTAGGATGGGCTCAGCAAGCAAGAACGCACGATGTAGGTATCGTGAAGTATGCTAACAATGGATATTCTTTAGATGCAGGTTTTGGTTACAACACAAATGGAGCAAATAATGTATATGATACTTCTGCATTGTTTTCTTATAAAAACATCGCCTTTTTAAGAGTTAACAAAAAATATGAGTCTTTAAACTTAAGTGTTTTAGCTTTACATAACACTTTCCAAGATGCAAATGTTGGACCAGAGAACTCTAACTTATTTACAGGAGGTTTACACTTCGACTACAAACCAGGAGCACTTTCATTCAGTGGTAACGCGTTTATTCAAGACGGAGAAAGAATTGGTCAAGTTGCTGTTAAAGCTGCTTACTTAGCTAGTTTGGATGTAAACTTTAAAGCAACTGAAAAAACAATGTTTGGATTAGGTGCTGAGGTAATCTCTGGTAAAACAGATACTTCTGTTGGATTCTTCCCTTTATATGGAACCAACCACAAATTCAACGGTTTGATGGATAGATTCTACGTAGGAAACCATGCTAATGCAAACGGTTTAGTAGACTTAAATGTAACTGCTGCAACAAAAATATTTAAAACTTACAACTTGAAAATCAAAGGACATATGTTCTCTGAGCAATCTCAAACTAAAAATTCTTTAGGTCAAGAAATTGATTTAGTTGTTTCTAAAAAATTCAAAGAGTTCTCTTTGGCAGGAGGTTACTCTCAATTCTTTGAAAGCGACGATTTCCCTAATCCTGTTGGAAATCCACCTGCAAAAAGCTTACAAAACTGGGCTTGGTTGATGTTAACTATCAAACCTTCTTTCTTGTAAGAAAAACAAATAGAAATCAAACCATAAAAAACCGCTTTTAGAAGCGGTTTTTTTTTGCTTTAATTTTAAGAAACTAGACTTTCTAAAGCATAAAACAATCTATTTTTAGAATTGCTTTGTGACCCAAATATTGACCGAAACACCTTACCGCTTTTTTCAACCAAAATCCAATGAGGAGTACCTTCAGCATTAAAAAAGTCATACAATTCGTGATTTTTATCTACATATATTGGAAAGGGTAAATCACTTGAAGTAAAAATACTCCTGATCTCTTTCTCCGTAATATTTCCTTCTGAAAAGTTAGAATGAATTCCGATAACTTGTAATTCAGTAAATTCTAAACTGAACTCATATGCCAGAGGAATCGCTCGACCGGTACACCCTAAACATTGATTATTATAAAACAACAGTAACAAGGGGGCACCTTTATACTTCTCTAACAAATTAATTGCTTTCCCTGAAAATTCTTGCACCATAATCTCAGTGAACCCTAGGTTACTTCTTTCCATATTACTATCATAAAAATTAAAACTTACCTCTACTCTACAGCAACCATTTAGAAATAAAAACATGCTATTTATCAGAAAATTATAAGCATTCTTATCGGATAAAAATTGAATAAAAAGACATTTTCACTTGTTACATCTCATAAAACAAATCATCCATTCGATTTAATTTTACAAGTATAAAAATACATAATTAAAACCACGCTTTCACATTCTATAATGGAAACCAACACCATAAATATCGTTCAATTATCTTTTAAAAAATTAAAGCCACACGGACAAGGAACTGCGACCTATTTTTATGATCGTCTGTTAGAACTTGACCCGAATTTAAAAGGATTTTATTCAAGCAACACTAACGAATCCATGGAAGAGCTAAGCGCCTTTTTTATGAATATTCTTAAAACAACCATCTCTTATCTCGACAACTTTCAACAACTAAAACCAATTCTTTACAACCTTGGAAAAGTTGTACGTGCAAAAAAATTAAAACCAACATTCTTTGATTTTATTGGAACAGCATTTATGGCGTCTCTATCAAATAGTCTTCAAGAAGATTTTACGTTAGAAGTAGAACTAGCTTGGTTTCAATATTTCCAAAAAATTTCACAATCGATTCAATTATAATTCAATTCATACGAACTCTAAAAAAACAATTATCATGTTAAAAATTTTCAAAAACCTTTTCAATAAACCCGAACAAGACATAGCAGTTGAAGAAGCACCAATTGACTTAATCACAACAAAGTTAGTTCAAGATTCTTTTGAATTAGTCAAACCAATTGCACCAGCCGCTGCTGAAATTTTTTATACCAAACTTTTTGAACTTGACCCTAAGCTAAAACCTCTTTTCCCTACAAAAAAAGAAGGAGCTATGGCCGAACAAGGGAACAAACTTATGACCATGCTTGCAAGTGCTGTAGCAGGGCTTTCTGCTTTAGACAAGTTGATTCCAGTATTGCAAGATCTTGGTAAAAGACATGTTGCTTATAAAGTTGAAAAATCACACTACGATACCGTTGGTGCTGCTCTATTAGGAACGCTAGAGGCTGGACTTGGAGATGCTTTCACTCCGGAAGTAAAAGAAGCATGGACCAAAGTTTACACAGTTATGGCAGGTGTCATGATTGAAGCTGCATACGAATAAAATTAACATATCAACCCCCAAAATCAACAACATATGAAAAAATTAATTTACACTTTTATAATAAGTTTTCCAGCATTTTTAATCTCTTGTGGTGGTGTTCCAGAAAAAAGCAAAACAGCCGTTAAAGAAAAATTAGAATTTTCTGTTGCAGAAGTTCTAGAAATGGTCTCAAAAGAAAATGACATCACCAGAACACTTTACACCAAAGCGATTGTAGGAGCCGGGAAAAAACAAGGTTTAAAATTTGATGAAGATTGGCAAAAAAAAGATGTTGAAGCTGGACCATTACCTGCTTTATTCTTGAGAGGAATTGCCAACGACATCAGAAAAAGTGAAGTTCCACTCGGACTGTATTTAGGATCTGATTTCCCTATCAACAAAGCCAATAAATTTGAAGGAAAACAAGGTGAATTATTTAAACAAATTAAAAAAGACAGAAAACCACAGCATTTTTATGATGAAGATCAAAAAATATACACAGCAATGTTTGCAGATGTAGCCGGAGCTGGAGCTTGTGTCTCATGTCATAACAAACACGAACAAACAACAAAAAGTGATTGGAAATTGGGTGACGTAATGGGAGCTACTACATGGCAATATCCAACAGACTCTTTAAGTTATGATGCAACAATTGCAGTACTTAAAGCCTACAGAAATGGTACAAAAGCTGTATACAAAGATTATCTAGCTGAAATTGCCGCTTTCAAATCAAGTGAAAAACCAGTAATTGGAGAAAAATGGCCTTCTGCCGGTGGAAAATATTTACCAACTCCAGAAGTATTCTTGGACAGTGTGCGCGAATTAGCTTCAGCTGAAACCATGGCCGTTTTATTAAAATAAATTATACTCCCTTGAAACAATCAAAATACATAACCATACTTGGTAGTAGTCTTTTCTGTATTTATTTAATACAAGAAATATTTCAAATCAAAATTACATCTCTTGAGCTTTTACAACAACAAGAGATGTATAAAAGATGGTCTGGTTTAGTAATGGCTCTTTTTATTTTGATTCAATGGTTTTTAACCTTTAGCAGAATCATTCCAAAATTTCAGTCTAAAGCTGCAATAATTAACAATATCCATAAATGGATTGGGGTGCTTAGTCCTATTTTGTTGTATTTACACAGTACTAGATTCGGTTTTGGATATTTAGCGCTATTCTGCTATTTATTCTTAGTCAATGTTCTTTTAGGAACTTTGAATCTGGACGTAATTAAGTCAACCAAAAATTGGATTTTCAAAGGTTGGATGATTGGGCATGTTGCCATATCTATGTGTATTACCGTTTTACTTTTCTTTCATATGGGAACTGTATTCTACTATAAATAAGAAATAATTTCATGAAGTTAACCATCACAAATATTATCAAAGAAACGGATGAAGCGGTAACCGTGTGTTTCAAAAACAATCGTTTTTTCAACAAAATAAAATACAAACCAGGTCAATTTTTGACCCTAAAAATTCCCTTAAACGGAGTTGAAGAAAAAAGAGCCTATTCCTTTAGCAGCAATCCTTACACGGATTCGGATTTAAGAATCACAGTAAAAAAAGTTGAAAAAGGACTTATTTCAAACTACCTCAATAACGAGATAAAAAAAGGAGAGAAAATTGCCATAGAAAAGCCTATGGGTAGTTTTTTTATTGAACCTGATAAAAAAAACAAAAAACAATATTTACTTTTTGCCGCAGGTAGCGGAATAACACCTGTGTTTTCTATTTTAAAATCAGTGCTGAGTGAAGAGCCCGATTCTAAAGTAATCATGGTCTATGCAAATAAAAACTTGGAGAATATTATTTTCCAAAAAGAACTTGAAGCATTACAATTAAAACATTCTGATCGATTTCAACTAGAACACATTTTGAGTGATAGCTCTAGTACGAAACATTATTCTGGATTTATCACAAATGAAATTGTTGAAGAAATTTTCTTAAAACACGAAGTTAGCTTTTCTGAAGAACATAAATACATGATTTGTGGACCTGCTGGTTATATGAACAACACCAAAGAAATTTTAAAATCGAACGGAATTTCTCCAGGTAAAATTCACATTGAAGCATTCAAACCTCCAAAACTAAAAATCGATCGTAAAAATTTAGTTAGTGATGTGACTATAAATTACAAAGGAAAATTACATCACATAAAAATCCCAGGAAATAAAACTATTCTCCAAGGTGCTATGTCAAACAACATAGTAATTCCCTATTCCTGCAGATCAGGAATGTGCAGTTCCTGTAAAGCGGAGTGTTCATCAGGACAAATATCATTAATGAAAGGGCATTTATTACCGGAAGAAGAAGTAAAAAACGGTAAACTATTAACTTGTGTTGCCTACCCCGAGACAGAAAAAGTTACCATCGAAATTCCTAGTTAAACATGTCAAAATTTCAAATCAACCCCTTACGTCAAAGACAAACAATAGGAATTCTATCCGGTTTCCTTATTGGAGGAATTCTGTTTTTTTTACTTACCCTAAAATCAAATGAAAACTATGTGAGTATTGGACCTATGAACACTGGACACGAAGAATTCTCTTGCAATACGTGCCATTCAGATGCCGAAGGAACTCTTTGGCAACAAGTACAATCAAACATGCAGTATGGAATGGGACTAAGAGAAAATGCAACTGAGTTCGGTTCTATTGATGTGGAAACTAAAAAATGTTTAGCCTGCCATGATAGAGATAACGATCGACATCCAACGCATAGATTTTTAGAACCCAAATTTAGAAAAGCAGTTGAAAAAGTAAACAGTGCAGATTGTAATACGTGTCACTCTGAACATAATGGTAAAAGGGTCACTATCAAAAAAACCAATTACTGTATGAACTGTCATGAAGACCTAACTGTTACAAATGATCCTTTAGATACTTCGCATACCGCTTTAATAAAAAACAAAGCATGGGATACCTGTTTACAATGTCATGATTTTCATGGAAATCATGAATATAAAGTTCCGGAAAAAATGCAGGATACTATTTCTACAGCAAGTTTAAAGGCCTATTTCAACGGTGGTAAAGATCCATATAGTGCTCAAAAAAAATTCACAGCTCTTTCCGAAAAGGAATGGATTGCTAAATATTTAAAATAAAAAAAGCCGAAGTAATTTCTTACTTCGGCAGTAAATATAAAACCACTTAAAATTTACTATTTATTTTTATGAATTTTCAAATTTATCTGCTGATTTAGGAGCCTCTTTATTCATCATATTCTGGATCACGTTATGCATCCAAATCAAACAAATTGTTCCGAGGAAAAACATCAACAACCAACTACTAGACCACAGTCCAGTACCTTTCAGCAGATACCCAAATAAAATAGGACAAATAAAACCACCTAAACCTCCTAGAACACCTACCATTCCTCCAACAACACCAACTTCGTTCGGAAAATAATCTGGAATATGCTTATATACCGCTGCTTTTCCAATCCCCCAGATAGAACCAATAATAATACTAAGAATAGCAAATATCCAAATGTTAGCTTGAAAATATATATGGGTACTACCTTTAATTATCAATTGCTTTTTATCAACTTTATCTCCTACTTTCACCAATGCTTCTTGCCAAGTTTCTTTGATCGGCAGGATATGAATCTCATTATCAACCTGATCAAAACCATCAGTTTTCTCAGCAATTTTATAGACCTGATCTTCAACCTTCACATACGCACCAGTTACTTCTGTAACCACCCCTGCTTGCTTAGAAACCACTCCCTTTCCATCAGCATAAATATCCATTTTTGGAATGACTAACATAATACTTACCACCACAGTAGATCCTAACACCCAATACATTACTTTTCTTGCACCCCATTTATCAGACATCCATCCTCCAGCAGCTCTAATCAACCCCGAAGGCAATGAAAAACAAGAAGCTAAAATACCAGCAGTAACTAAATCAAGATGATAAACATTTGTATAATAAGGCACTAACCATCCGGCAAAAGCAACAAAACAACCAAAAACTAAGAAATAGTACAAACCAAATCTCCAAACTCTGATATTTTTCAATGGTTGCAATTGTCCTTTCAACGTTTTTTTAGCCGCGGTTGATTTTTTATTTTCTGTTAAAAAGAAAAATAATAAGGCAGTTATCACTAATACGGCAGCATATATCTTAGGAAATGTTCTCCATCCCTCTAAATTTGTTTTCCCATCGGTTAAATAAAACAATAATTTTGGCCCTACTAGAGTTGTAATGGCAGCACCAGCATTACCAGCACCAAATACTCCTAATGCCGTACCCTGCATATCTTTAGGATACCAAACCGATGAAAAGGCTATTCCCACAGCAAAACTAGTACCTGCTAATCCAAAACCCAAACTACATAAAGCATAGGCAAAAAAGGAATCTACGAATGATAACATAAACATTGGAATAGCACATAAAATAAGGAGCACGGTAAAAACCGGTTTCCCACCAAACTTATCCGTTAAAATTCCTGCCGGCAATCGCATTACAGCCCCAGTTAAAACCGGAATCCCAATCAACCAACCTATTTCAATAGAAGTCCAATCGAATATTTGGTTGTCTACTAAAAATGTTACCAATACGGCATTTAACATCCATACGGCAAAACATATGGTAAACGCAAAAGTGTTCATAAAAAGCACTTTGTTTGATTTCTTTAAATTGAATGCCTGTTCCATTATAGTTTTTTTATTTAGAAAGATGCAAACATACGTATTAATAGACGAATCTAAGTATTAATACGTATTTATTTATGAGTTTTATCATATTTGTTTCTGCTAAAATCTATATTCAAACCTTACAACACCCGATTACAAACAACATCTAACTCATAAAAATGCCTCTTTTAGAGAAAAAAGAACACAAGCAAAAAGCCTAGTTATCAAGTAAAAAAAGAAAATAATTTCTCATTTTTAAATCCAAAAACCAACAACCGTTGCTGGTATTATCAACCAAAACCTGCGTTAACTACTTAAATTTATACGTATTATATTTTAAAATACTCAGAACTTGACTTATATTTGTATCAGAAATAAAATTGTATGACCGTGGAAAAATCTATCAAAATCCTATTAGCAGATGATCATTTATTAGTAAGAAATGGTATTAAATCTTTGCTAGAAGAAGAAGATTCTCTGACAGTTATTGGTGAAGCAGCCAATGGCCAAGAAGCTTTAGATCTTGCAAAAGAATTACAGCCAGACCTTTTAATAATCGATGTTCGAATGCCGATCATGGATGGTATTGAAGCTGTAGGTCACCTGCATAAATATGCACCAGACACAAAAGCTATTGTTCTGTCAATGCATGATTCTGAAGAATATATCTTAAAATCAATCAAGGCAGGAGCAAGCGGTTATTTGTTAAAAGATACTGGCAAACCTGAATTTATAAAGGCAATCAATACCATTTCTAAAGGAGGTAAATATTTTAGCGGAGACATCTCTAATGTGATTGTTTCTAACTTTCTACAAAATGCAACAAGCACTCCTAAAAAACCTGCTGCCCCCTCTAGCAGTCACGGATTAACAAAAAAAGAAGTTGAGATTTTACAACTCATTCTTTCAGGAAGAACCAACACAGAAATATCTGATAGCTTAGGTAAAAGTAAGCGTACTATTGAGACACACCGATTCAATTTAATGAAAAAATTGAATGTAAAAAACTTAATTGAACTCTCTTCTAAGGCCAAAGAATTAGGCTTTTCTTAATAAACCTGCCAATTATCATAAAATTAGCAAGGATTTTATCAGATATTCCTATTTAGATAAAAATTACGTATTCAGCTACGTATTTCTACGTAATTTTGTAACTTTGCATAAGTAAGTATTTCAAAGCTTTTAAGACTTTAAACAATACTGATGCAAATTCTACTTTGGTAGAATGTTATAAACTGAGAAAAAACATATATATATGTCAATATCAAAATCCTATAAAACTACCTGTTCATATTGCGGTGTAAGCTGTGGTATAATTGTAGATAAAAACCATGATGGAACCTTAAAAGTTAAAGGAGATCCTGATCATCCTACAAACAAAGGAATGCTTTGTTCAAAAGGTATGAATTTACATTATGTTGCACAGGACATGTCTGACAGAATCAAATATCCTGAAATGAGATGGAGCAAGGACCATCCAATGAAAAAGGTTAGTTGGGATACAGGGCTTGATAGAGCTGCCTCTGTTTTCAAAAGCATCATAAAAAAACACGGACCTGATAGCGTTGGTTTTTATGTATCAGGCCAATGTTTAACTGAAGAATACTACCTCGTAAATAAACTTACCAAAGGATTTATTGGGACAAACAATATAGACACAAACTCACGTTTATGTATGAGTTCTGCTGTTGTTGGATATAAAAAGACAATCGGAGACGATAATGTGCCTATTGCCTATGATGATATTGAGATTGCTGATACTTTTTTAATTACCGGGGCTAACCCAGCTTGGTGTCATCCTATTCTTTTTAGAAGACTCGAAAAGCATAAAGAAGAAAACCCAAACACGAAAATAATAGTTGTAGATCCAAGAAAAACACAAACTTGTGCTATTGCAGATTTACATTTACAAATTTTACCAGGTACTGATGTTGTTTTAAATAATGCCATCGCAAAAAGGTTAATTGATAAAAAAAGAGTAGACTCTAAATTTATAAAAGAACATACAAACAACTATGAAGCTCTGAAAAAAGCAGTTTCAGAAACATCATTGGCAGATGCTGCCAAAATTTGCGGTATCTCTTTGTCTGATCTAAAATTAGCGGCTCAATATATTGGAAACGCTAAAGGATTCATTTCCATGTGGACCATGGGATTAAACCAAAGCGTTATTGGTGTTGATAAAAATGTATCGCTTTTAAACATCTCTCTTTTAACCGGGCATATCGGAAAACCAGGTTCTGGACCTTTCTCTTTAACTGGACAACCGAATGCAATGGGAGGTCGAGAAGTTGGAGGAATGGCAAACCTTTTGGCTGCTCATAAAAACCTAGCAAGTGCTAAGGACAGACAAGATGTAGCTGAGTTTTGGGGTTCAAAACCTATATCAGAAAAACCAGGTCTTACAGCAACCGAAATGTTCGATGCTCTTGATAGCGGAAAGCTTAAGGCTATTTGGATTATCTGTACAAATCCAGTAGTTAGTTTGCCTGATTCAAACAAAGTTGAACGCGCTTTGAAAAAAGCAAAATTTGTGGTAGTTCAAGATATATCTCACAACTCTGAAACCGCAGAATTTGCAGATCTTCTTCTACCAGCTGCTGGTTGGTTAGAAAAAGAAGGAACCATGACCAACTCAGAAAGACGTGTAAGCTATTTACCTAAAGGAATAGATGCACCAGGAGAAGCACTTCCCGATGCAGAAATACTTTGGAGATTCGCTCAAAAAATGGACTTCCCAGGTTTTAACTACAAAACAGTAAGTGAAGTTTATGATGAACATTGTCTTTTAACAAAAGGAACAAATATTGATGTATCTGGACTTTCTCATGCCAGGCTTATTGAAGAAGGAACCATGCAATGGCCTGTTCCGCATAGCACACATAAAGGAACTGCTAGATTGTATACAGACCATAAATTTGACACACCAACAGAAAGAGCTGCATTTAACATCCCTACAAATACGGAAAACAAATCAGAACAAACCAGTACTAATTACCCACTTATCCTAAACACCGGAAGAATTAGAGATCAGTGGCACACAAGAACCAAAACAGGTAAAGTACAACGTTTGTTGACACATATAGAAAAGCCTTATCTTGAGATGAATGGTGTGGATGCCCACAACAGAAACCTTAAGGAAGGAGATATTGTAGTTGTTAAAAACACCAGAGGTGAAGTTAGAGTTACCGTTCAAATCAACTATGATATCAGAACTGGTGTTGTGTTTATGCCAATGCATTTCGGTAAACTATTAAACAGTGACCACGGTAGAGCAAACAACCTAACCAATAATTTAATTGATCCTATATCTAAGGAACCTGACTTTAAATATTGTGCGGTTCAGGTATCTAAATACAAAAAAGAAAAACAGAAAATATGCGTTATTGGTGGTGGTGCGGCCGCGTATAGATTCGTTCAAACTTATAGAGAAAATAATGAAACTGATGATCTAGAAGTTTTCTCTATGGAACCAACTCCTTTTTACAACAGGGTACTTTTACCAGAGTATGTGAGTGAGGAAATGACCTGGGAAGAGCTTCAAAAAATCAAAAAAGGAGAACTTGACAAATTAAAAGTAAAATTACACGCCAGCACTTCAATTACTGCTATTGACAGAGAAAACAAAACCATTACTGATAGCAATGATAAGACCCACAACTATGACGTACTGATCATGGCTACTGGAAGTAGAGCCTTTGTACCTAAAGATGCACAATTGGATTTACCTGGTAGATTCACCATGCGTAACAAAGCAGACGCTGATGGTCTTAAAAACTACTTAGATCAAACAGGATTGCCTTTCAACCAACAACATGTTGTTATTGTTGGAGGTGGTTTATTAGGTCTTGAATTAGCTGCAGCCTTGAATAAAAGAGGTGTTAACATCACTATCGTTCAAAGAGCCTCAAGATTAATGGAACGTCAATTAGATAGAGTTGCCAGTAGACTACTAGCGCAAGACGTACAAGAAAGAGGTATTCAAACTTATTTTGATAACGAAGTAAACACGGTGTTTGAAGATGATGAAATCAACTCTTTATCAATCAATTTAAAAACAGGAAAAACGATTACTGCTAATGCTATAGTATATGCAATTGGTACAATTCCAAATATTGAATTAGCAAGATCATGTAAACTTACCTCTCAGAGAGGTGTTGTGGTAAATCAATATTTACAAACTAGCGACCCTAATATTTTTGCAATGGGAGAAATCGCACAATTCAACAACAATCTATTTGGAATTACGTCTGCCGCTGAGCAACAAGCCGACATCGCAGCCAAATTTATTTTAGGAGACCTAAATAGTACTTACAAAGGTTCCGTTTTAATGAATATTTTAAAATTTGAAGACCTTGATCTTTGTAGTATTGGAAATATTGAATATCCTGAAAACGACCCTAGCTATCAAGAAATATTATTGATGGATGTGAGTAAAAGTTTCTACAAAAGATGTATCGTTAAAGACGATAAATTGGTTGGAGCCGTAATGATGGGTGACAAAAGTGAATTTGCAGAATTCAAAAGTTTAATTGAAGATCGTACAGAATTATCTGACAAAAGAGAAGAGCTTTTAAGAGGACAAAGTAACTCGGTCCCTGTAATCGGAAAACTTATTTGTTCTTGTAGTCAAGTTGGTGAAGGAAACTTAGAAGAAGCTATTAAAGGTGGTTGCACTGAATTTACAGCTCTTTGCAAATCTACTGGAGCAGGACTAGGTTGTGGAAGCTGTAAACCTGAAGTTAGAGATATTTTAAAAGAAGTAACACAAACACAATTGGCATAAGCCACTTAAAAGATAAAATCATGACAAACGAATTACAACGTATTTTCATTAAAGGTGGTGTTTTATCACCTGGTGAACTGAAAAGAGTAATTGAACTTGCAGAAGCATTAGGTTTAGACGACATATCTTTTGGTTCACGTCAAGACATTAACTTTCCTGTAACGGAAACAAACAAGTCTATTTTAGATCAGTTTCCTGACCTGACTATGGCTTCTGTTACCGATGCACAAAATCAAAACATAGTTTGTTCTTATGTTTCTTCAGATATTTTTAAAAATACACCTTGGTTAAACGGGGTAAAGTATCTTTACATATTAGAGAATTTTCGATACAATCCAAAACTAAAAATCAATATTACAGACCCTAAACAACAGCTTGTTCCTTTGTTTAGCGGTGAATTGAATTTTATTGCTTCTGAACATGAGGACTATTGGTACCTAAATTTAAAATTACCGCACTGGGAAGAAGCTGTATTTTACCCAGTTCTCATTTTCACTTTTGACATACATAAAATCTCCAAAGAGATTGAAGAAATACACACAGATGCCGATGATGTTGAAGAATTATTTGATCTTGTAAATGCAAATCTCGAGACTAACAATAGAACCATAGAAAAGGATTTAGAAATTCCTTACGAACCATTTCCTTATTATGAAGGAATGAACAAAATGGGGATCAACAGATATTGGTTGGGTCTATATTGGAGAAATAATAAATATGATTTAAAATTCCTCAAGGACTTCTCTGATTTCTGTTTAGATCATAAAGTTGGAAAAATATGTATTACTTCATGGAAATCTTTTATTGTAAAGGGTATTTACAAAGAAGATAAACTAACACTTGAAAAATTTCTTGGGAAAAGAGGTATCAACGTTAGACACTCATCTTTGGAAATGAATTGGCATATCCCAGTTGCAGATGAAACTGCCCTTGATTTAAAAAAATTCATTGTAAAGAGTTTTGATCAAAATGACATTAGCACCTACGGGATGACCTTTGGTATAAGTAATTTTGGTGAGAACAAAGCCTACTTTACGACGGCAATGGTAGAAAAAAACAAAACACCGTCTATTGTAAAAAACTTCCAAGTTCGCCCAACGTTCAACGTCTTGTACTCAAAAAACTTTAATCCAAATACCCAAGACTATATTGTCTATGCTCAAGATGTAGATAAAATAGAACTTCCAGGGTTATTAATGGAGTTGAGTAAAATGTATTTTGACCAATTAGGAGACACGCCTCAAGAAAAAGAAGACAAAAAGGCAAAGAAAATTGTATCTCAAAAAACAGCAGTACACCAATGCCCAGATTGCATGACTATATATGATAGCAAACTTGGAGACACTAGTGTAAACATAACTCCTAACACAGCTTTCGAAGACCTACCAGACAGCTATGTTTGTAGTGTTTGCGAGACGGCTAAGGAAAAATTTGAAGTAGCCTACATCTAATAAATCTTATATATTCTCCTTGGTGATTATCTCTAAAGGAGAATATATTTTTTTTACAGGAATTTTATGCTGTAACAAAAAATCAGACATCACTGCTATAGCGTCATATCCCTGATTGAAAGACTTCTGAGAAATCAAGAACGAAACCTTGTCCTCATTTAATGCCGCTAAATTTTGTTCAGTAGTATCATGCCCAATTACAGAAAGTTGATTCAACTTTTCATTTGAAAAACAAGCTACCAAAGAAGCAATCTGACTAGAAGGCATATACACCCCTCTTATTTTGGAGTTCATTCTAAAAAATGCACCTATCTCCTTTGTCAACAATTCTCTATCCTCTAAAGAATTAAAAGTCAAACTATGAATCGTAGTCGTAGAGTTAATCTCTTTAAAATAACCTGAAAAACCTGAAATCCTTTCCGATATCGCTGTGTAATTATTGATGTTCTTTCTAACTTTTACTATTAAAAACTCATCTTCTTCTCGAGAACATAAATCCATTAATTTGGCCGCTAGCTTACCACTTTTGATTGAATTTTGCCCAATGTAACTCAAATTATTATGCCCCTCAATATCTATGTTTAAAAAAATATAAGGTATATCCTCCTTGTCCATTTTCGCAACTATTCTTTCCGTTTCGTTTTTAAAAATAGGTGCCACTATAACAGCATCTGGTTTACTTTCAATTAACGCATCAAATTGAGCTAAATAGGAAGCTGCGTCGAATTGATCGAACTGAAAATTTGAGGTCTGAATACCATAAAAACCTACCTCTTCTTTTCCCTTCAAGACCCCCATATAAGGTGATTTCCAAAAGGCATTTTGTGCATCAAATTTAGGCAGTAAAGTAGCTAATTGAAATTTTTTTCTGTTAGCCAATTTACTTGCAACATCATTTAATTTAAACTGATGCTCCTTCAATAAGCTTTTAATACGCTCTGCTGTTTTTTTTGACACACCTGGCCTATTATGAATAACCCTATCTACCGTTCCGGGCGAGACTTGGGCTAAAGCTGCTATTTCTTTAATTGTTATCATAGAACCATAAAAGTATTTAACGCAAATCTATTCATTTTTATCGACAATGCTATTTTACACAGTAAAGCCAATACCTTAGCACAACCATTATTCTACTTAAAGGTTTAAGTAAAACTCGAAACAACCTAAAACACCAATAAAAAAGAGGGTTATATACACATTAATATTTCTTACAGGAACATCACCAAACCTATCAATTCCAGCTTCTTTATTGAATAAAACTTCGGTATGCTCTAATTTTGACTCACTAACTTTTAAAAATAACAGCATTGTATTATATAGGATTTGACATAGGAAGTTCTTCTGTAAAAGTTGCGATTGTAAACGCTAATACCGGAGAAAATCTAGCAGCAGTTCACGAACCAAAAAGCGAAATGGAAATTAATGCTATTCATGCAGATTGGGCAGAACAAAACCCGGATACTTGGTGGAAGTATGCATGTATCGCTTCAAAAAGAGCAATTAAGGAATCTAAAATTGATGCTAGCAAAATAACTGGAATCGGTATTTCTTACCAAATGCATGGTTTAGTTGTTGTTGATAAAAACGGAGCTCCATTAAGAGACTCAATTATTTGGTGTGATAGTCGTGCCATAGAAATTGGGAATAAAGCTTTTGAAACAATCGGTGAAGATGTTTGTGCTACAAAACTATTGAACTCGCCTGGAAATTTCACCGCATCCAAATTAAAGTGGGTTCTTGACAACGAGAAAGAAACCTATGACAAGATCTACAAGTACATGTTACCTGGAGATTATATCGCCTACAAATTAACAGGAGTTTTTAATACTACAAAAAATGGTTTATCCGAAGGGATACTATGGGATTATGAAGCAGATTCGGTAGCTAATTTTCTTCTAGAAAACTATGGTATTGATCCATCATTAACGCCTGATATTGTTGAAAATTTTAGCAATCAAGGAGCTGTTAACCAAAAAGGAGCTGAGGAATCTGGTATACCTGTTGGCGCTACAGTAAATTATCGAGCAGGAGACCAACCTAACAATGCACTTTCATTAAATGTATTTAACCATGGAGAGGTAGCTGCAACAGGAGGTACTTCCGGAGTTATTTATGCGGTGACAAATTCTAAAAAATCGAAAGAATCTTCTAGAATAAACAATTTCGCACATGTAAATTACTCTAAAGACAATCAAATCTTAGGGAAACTAATGTGTATCAATGGTTCTGGAATACAATACCGCTGGATGAAAGATAACCTTGCGGCAGAAACGTATGAAGAAATGAACAATAAGGCAGGTGAAGTACCTGTTGGTTCTGAGGGACTTGTAGTAATACCTTTCGGAAATGGAGCTGAAAGAATTTTAAATAATAAAAATGTAGGTTCTCACTACTGCAACTTAAATTTCAATAAACATTCAGATGGTCATATGTATCGTGCAGCACTAGAAGGTATTGCATTCTCTTTTGTTTATGGTATGGATATATTGAAAAATGACAACGCAGTAATCAATGTTATTAGAGCTGGAAATGACAACCTTTTCCGTTCTGAAATATTCTCGAACACGGTAGCCACTCTAATAGGCCATGAAATTGAAATCTATAATACAACAGGATCTGTTGGAGCAGCAAGAGCGGCAGGATTGACAGATGGAGATTTCAAAAAATTTGGGGATAACATTACACAAAATGACCATGTTATGACTTACATGCCATTAAAAAACAAAACTCCATATGTAGAAGCCTACAATGCTTGGAAAGAAGAATTAGAAAATTTACTTAAAAAAAAATAACAAAATAAATTATATCATATGTCTAAGTTAACAATCGGAAGTAAAGAGTACTTCAAAGGAATTGGAGAAATTAAATTTGAAGGGAAAGATTCAAAAAACCCTTTAGCTTACAAATACTACAATCCAGACCAAATTATTGCTGGTAAAACAATGAGAGAACACTTTAAGTTTTCTATCGCATACTGGCATACTTTCTGCGGGCAAGGTTCTGATCCATTTGGACCTGGTACGCAAAGCTTTGAATGGGATCAAAATGCAGACCCTGTACAAGCAGCAAAAGACAAAGCAGATGCAGCTTTTGAGTTTATTACAAAGATGGGATTTGACTACTACTGTTTCCATGATTTTGATTTAATTCAAGAAGGGGCAACTTTTGAAGAGTCTGAAGCACGATTAAAAGAAATTGTTGCTTACTTAAAAGAAAAACAAGCAGCTTCTGGTGTTAAATTATTATGGGGAACTGCAAACTGTTTCTCTAACCCAAGATACATGAATGGTGCTTCTACAAATCCAAATTTTGATGTTGTAGCACGAGCAGGTGGTCAAATAAAATTAGCTTTAGACGCTACCATGGAATTAGGTGGTGAAAACTACGTATTCTGGGGTGGACGTGAAGGATATATGTCTTTATTAAATACGGACATGGGACGTGAATTAAACCATATGGGACAATTTTTAGGTTTGGCCAAAGATTATGCTAGAGGAAAAGGATTTAAAGGAAATTTCTTTATCGAACCTAAACCTATGGAACCTACAAAACACCAATATGATTTTGATGCTGCAACCGTAGTTGGATTCTTAAACAAGCACAACTTACAAGATGACTTTAAAATCAACTTAGAAGTAAACCATGCAACTTTAGCGAGCCATACAATGCAACACGAAATGGATGTAGCTGCTCAAGCAGGTATGTTAGGTAGTATTGATGCGAACAGAGGTGATTACCAAAATGGTTGGGATACAGATCAATTCCCAAACAACATTCAAGAAACTGCTGAGGCAATGTTGGTATTCTTACAAGCTGGTGGATTACAAGGAGGAGGAGTTAATTTTGATGCCAAAATCAGAAGAAACTCAACAGACTTAGAGGATGTTTTCTTAGCTCACATTGGTGGAGCAGACACTTTTGCTAGAGGATTAATTATTGCTGACAAAATCATGAGAGAATCGAAATACAATGATTTAAGAGAAAATCGTTACAGTTCATTCGACTCAGGAAAAGGAAAAGAATTCGAAGAAGGGAAATTATCTTTCGAAGATCTTTATTCAATAGCAAAAGAAAATGGTGAATTACCAAGCATCAGTGGTAAACAAGAACTATTTGAAAATATTGTAAACGAAAACATTTAACAACTATACAACAGGGTGTTCGAATTATCAAACACCCTGTTTTTTTATACTTTACTTATAACTTAAACTTCAAAACACATGGATAAAGCAAATTCTAGCTATCTTTTAAAACTAACATTAGTAGCCACTTTGGGTGGTCTTTTATTTGGTTATGACACGGGTGTAATCTCTGGAACGGTAGGTTCATTAGATCACTTTTTCGTAATCCCAAAAGGATTAAGTGAAACAGCCGCAAGTGCCTTTAAGGGATTTTTAGTTTCTAGTGCCTTAATTGGTTGCGTAATCGGTGGTGTTTTTGGTGGTGTTATCAGTAAAAAACTAGGAAGAAAAAAGGGATTGATCCTTGCTGCAGTTTTGTTTTTAATTTCTGCTTTAGGTTCTGCAATGCCAGAAATGTTAATCTCTCCTATTGGAGAAGGAGATCATACTTTGTCTACTGTTTTTATCATTTATAGAATTATTGGAGGAATTGGAGTAGGACTTGCCTCTATGCTTTCACCATTGTACATTGCAGAAATTGCACCTGCCGACAGTAGAGGTAAATTGGTTTCTTTTAACCAACTTGCTATCGTTGGAGGTTTTATGGTAGTATACTTTGTAAACTATTTCATATCTAGAGCAGGTGGTTCTGATGAGTGGTTGAATGCGATTGGTTGGAGATGGATGTTTGCTTCAGAGGTAATTCCAGCAGGTTTGTTTCTTGGATTTTTATTCTTAGTTCCGGATACCCCAAGATCTTTAATGCTACGCAACAAACCTGAAGAAGCTTTGGATGTACTAATTAAAGTTAATGGAGAAAAAGAAGGGAACTCAATTCTTGAAGAAATAAAAATCTCAATGAACGAAAAGACAAGCGGACATATATTGTCTTTCGGTTGGTTGGTTATTATTATTGGAGTTTTGATATCTGTTTTTCAACAATTTGTTGGAATCAATGTGGTTCTTTATTATGCACCAGAAATTTTTAAAACAATCTCATCAGGAACTGATAGTGCTTTGTTAATGACAATAATCGTAGGAATTGTTAATTTCTTATTTACAATTATTGCAGTAAAAACGGTTGACAAATACGGTAGAAAGCCTCTTATGATTATTGGAGCTGTAGGTATGGCAGTCGCAATGCTTTCTTTAGGATTTGTTTTCTTCGCTGAAGCATCTGGATACATTGCTCTTTTTTGCATGATGTTATATGTTGCAAGTTTTGCAGTAAGTTGGGGACCTGTTGCTTGGGTATTATTGGCAGAAATCTTCCCAAATAAAATTAGAGGTAGAGCTTTGGCTGTTGCCGTGGCGGCTCAATGGATTTCTAATTATTTAGTATCCTTAACCTTCCCTATGATGAATGATAATTCTTACCTAACAGAAAAATTCAATCATGGATTTGCCTACTGGATTTATGGAATTATGAGTGTTTTAGCAGCATTGTTCATTTTAAAATATGTACCAGAAACTAAAGGTAAAACTCTGGAAGAAATGGAAAGTCTTTGGGACAAAAAACAATAAATTAAATCATCGGTTTGAAAACAAACCAAAACAATTAAATAGAATTACAATGAAATTTTTTATCGATACAGCAAATCTTGAACAAATTAAAGAAGCACAAGATTTAGGAGTTTTAGACGGAGTAACTACAAATCCATCATTGATGGCTAAGGAAGGGATTACAGGTCAAGAAAACCAATTACAACACTATTTAGATATATGTGAAGCCGTAGACGGAGATGTTTCTGCTGAAGTTATTTCAACAGACTTTGAAGGTATGGTTAAAGAAGGAGAAGCACTTGCTGCCTTACACCCTCAGATTGTAGTTAAATTACCAATGATCAAAGACGGTGTAAAAGCTTGTAAATATTTTTCTTCAAAAGGAATAAGAACTAACGTTACTTTAGTTTTCTCTGCCGGACAAGCATTATTAGCGGCAAAAGCTGGAGCAACTTATGTATCTCCGTTTATCGGGAGATTAGATGATATCTCTACAGACGGAATGGGATTGATTGAAGAAATCAGACACATCTATGACAACTATGGTTTCCAAACAGAAATTTTAGCGGCTTCTGTAAGACATACAATGCACATTATGAATTGTGCAAAATTAGGAGCTGATGTTATGACGGGGCCTTTATCTGCAATTGAAGGATTATTAAAACACCCTTTAACAGATAGTGGGTTGGCAAAATTCTTAGAAGATTACGCCAAAGGAAACTAATATGGAAATTCAAGAATTAAACGATATTGTTTCTCAAACTCGTAGAGATATTTTGAGAATGGTTCATAAAGTAAATTCTGGACACCCAGGAGGATCTTTAGGATGTACAGAGTTTTTAGTTGCTTTGTACAACGAAATTATGGAACTAAAGGAAGGTGAATTCGACATGGATGGAATCAACGAAGATGTTTTTTTCTTATCTAATGGTCACATATCTCCTGTATTTTATAGTGTTCTCGCTCACAGAGGCTATTTTCCAGTTTCAGAATTGGCTACATTTAGACTATTAAACTCACGTCTTCAAGGGCATCCTACAACTCATGAAGGATTGCCTGGAGTGAGAATTGCATCTGGTTCATTAGGTCAAGGATTGTCAAATGCTCTTGGAGCTGCTCAAGCTAAAAAGGTAAACAATGACCCGCATTTAGTATATACCTTACATGGTGATGGAGAACTACAAGAAGGGCAAAACTGGGAAGCTATTATGTATGCAGCTGCTAAAAACGTTGATAATTTAATTGCAACTATCGATTTTAACGGTCAACAAATTGATGGATCTACCGATCATGTTTTAAACATGGGAGATTTAGGTGCAAAATTCACAGCATTTGGTTGGGATGTTTTACACGTAGAAAAAGGAAATGACGTCGCTGCAATTATAGAAGGTCTTAAAGACGCCAAGTCCAGAACAGGTAAAGGAAAACCAGTATGTATATTGCTGCATACCATTATGGGTAACGGAGTTGATTTTATGATGCATACGCATGCTTGGCATGGGAAAGCCCCAAATGATGAACAATTAGCTAATGGACTTTCTCAAAACCCTGAAACTTTAGGAGATTATTAATATTCGATTATGAAAAAATACACATATACAGAATCAAAAGACACTCGTTCTGGATTTGGAGCAGGATTAGCAGAATTAGGAAGAACGAATCCAAACGTGGTAGCCTTATGTGCTGATTTGATCGGTTCACTAAAAATGAATCAATTCATTGAAGAGAACCCTAACAGATTTTTCCAAATAGGAATTGCTGAAGCAAATATGATTGGTATTGCTGCAGGACTTACCATTGGAGGAAAAATTCCATTTACAGGTACTTTTGCAAACTTCTCTACTGGTAGAGTTTATGATCAAATTCGTCAATCTGTTGCTTACTCAGATAAAAATGTCAAAATATGTGCATCACATGCAGGATTGACCTTGGGTGAAGATGGTGCAACACACCAAATTTTAGAAGATATTGGTTTGATGAAAATGTTGCCAGGTATGACCGTTATCAATACCTGTGACTACAACCAAACGGAAGCAGCTACTATTGCAATTGCTGAACATGAAGGACCTGTTTATTTACGTTTTGGTCGTCCAGTTGTACCTATTTACATGCCTAAGTATACTGAAACCTCTCATGAAAATAAATTTGTGATTGGTAAGGCTATCAAGTTAACAGAAGGTGCAGATGTAACTATTGTTGCAACAGGTCATTTGGTTTGGGAGGCTTTACAAGCTTCTGAAAAACTGGAAGAATTAGGTATTTCTGCTGAAGTTTTAAACATGCACACGATTAAACCTTTAGATGCTAATGCAGTATTGGAATCTGTAGCAAAAACAGGTTGTATTGTTACCGCTGAAGAACACAATTACATTGGTGGTTTAGGAGAAAGCATATCTGGTGTTTTAGCTAAAAACAATCCAATTCCACAAGAATTTGTTGCTGTTAAGGATAGCTTTGGTGAATCTGGTACACCTGCACAATTGATGGAAAAATATGGCTTAAATGACAAAGCTATCGTAGAGGCTGTTCAAAAGGTTATAAAAAGAAAATAACATAGCCTTTATTTTTTACACAAAAGCATTAATCCTATGTAAATCACATAAGGTTAATGCTTTTTTATGCTTAAAACTTTAATAATGCCAAAGGCAATTATTTTAATCAATTCGCATGGTTGACTCCCTTTCCATAATATTCGTTTTTATGGTTTTAATTCTCGGATGTTTCACCTCATCATCATCTTCTTCTTTAGTCAATCTATCAATTAAAAAACGCATCGCTTGTTCTCCCATATATACACCATGCTGACTAACCGTGGTAACCCTAGGTGTAGCATGTTGTGCTAACTCCCCATTAGTGAACCCTACAATGGAAATATCTTTCGGAACTCCATAACCACTTTTCTTTAATATTTCCAAAGTGTCAATAGTTGCAGATTCCTCTAAGCACAATATGGCATCTACTTTTCTACTTCCAAGCACAATTTTTAAAAGCGTCTCTAAATCGTCATTTTTTCCAATTCTTAAAATCAAGTTCTCATCGACCAAAATATTTGCTTCTTTTAAAGCATCTTTATAGCCCTGAATTCTGAGTTTCCCAACACTGGTATGACTAATTATAGAGACAATAACTATATGTTTTCTTCCATTTTCAATAAAAAAAGAAGTAGCTTCATGGGCCGCTTTTAAATCATCCACAATTACTTTATCACATAAAATTTCATCTGTCACCCTATCCATCATAACCATGTCTACCCCATATTTTTTTGCTCCTTTAAAATGATCATATTGTTGTAATTTTTGAGTCTCTTCTGCAAGAGAAACAATAAAACCATCTACGGTACCTTTTAAAAAATAATTTGTGGCTTCAACCTCTTTAGCATAACTGTCATGTGAAATAGAAATAATTACATTATAACCATACTCATTTGCCACCCGTTCAACCCCACTAAACACTTTTGCAAAATATCTATTTAAAATATTAGGAAGAATGAGTCCAATAGTTTTAGTCTTTGACTTTTTTAATCCTAAAGCATAAATATTGGGCATATAGCCTTTTTCATTAGCGTATTCTTGAATTTTAATACGCATTGCAATACTAATGTCATGACTGTCTTTTAAGGCCTTTGACACCGTTGCAATGGAGACTTTGAATTCTTTGGCAATTTCTTTAAGAGTTATTCTCTTATTCATGAATATGCTTTTTGGGATAATTTAATTCTGTGGCTAAGTTAGTTTTTTATTACGATTTATGTTTTCTAAAAAACCTAATCCTTATGAGTAATTCTAATTTTCATTCTATTATTTGACTTAAAAATTCGCTATCTTTAATAGAAAAGGGCTTTTAAGTGATAAGTGTTATGCTACTTAAGAGCAAACAAAATTGCTAAATAATACACTATGCTAACAAAAGTTTTTGGCTCTGCCGTTTTCGGTATTGAAGCAACCACAATCACTGTAGAAGTAAATATTGACAAAGGAATTGGATACCATTTAGTAGGGCTCCCTGACAACGCGGTTAGAGAAAGTAGTTATCGGATATCTGCTGCTTTAAACAACATAGGCTACAAGTTGCCTGGCAAAAAAATAACCATTAATATGGCTCCAGCCGATTTGAGAAAAGAAGGTTCTTCATATGACTTAACGTTAGCTATTGGGATTTTAGCTGCCTCTAATCAAATTAGCTCAAATTTTTTAGAAGAATTTATCATCATGGGAGAACTTTCTCTTGATGGAAGCTTGCAACCGATTAAAGGGGCTTTGCCGATTGCGATTCAAGCACAAAAAGAAGGTTTCAAAGGCTTTATATTACCAAAACAAAATGCCAAAGAAGCAGCAATCGTTTCTGGACTTAAAGTTTATGGTATCGAAAATATAACAGAATTAATTTCATTTATTGATGGTAAGACAAACCTTAAAGAGACTAGCATAAATTTAGAAGAAGAAATAAACAAAACCTTAGACAATCCTGAGTTTGATTTTTCCGACGTAAAAGGACAAGAATCTATCAAAAGATGTATGGAAATAGCTGCTGCGGGAGGACATAATATTATTTTAATTGGTCCACCTGGATCAGGAAAGACAATGCTAGCAAAACGATTACCTAGCATACTACCACCTATGACTATGGAAGAGGCCCTTGAAACCACAAAAATTCATTCTGTAACAGGAAAAACAAAAGACAACTTTGGCTTGATGAACGAAAGGCCATTCCGTTCTCCTCATCACACCATTTCAGACGTCGCCTTAGTCGGTGGAGGTCAATATCCTCAACCTGGGGAAATTTCCCTATCCCATAATGGCGTTCTATTTTTAGATGAACTACCAGAGTTTAAAAGAACTGTTCTTGAAGTAATGAGACAGCCCTTAGAAGACCGAGAAGTTACCATTTCAAGAGCAAGATTTACCGTAACTTACCCAAGTAGCTTTATGTTAGTTGCGAGTATGAATCCGAGTCCAAGTGGATTTTTTAATGATCCAGATAGTCCAATGAGTTCCTCACCTCATGAGATGCAACGGTACCTTGGAAAAATATCTGGTCCTCTTTTAGACAGAATTGACATTCATGTAGAGGTTACACCTGTACCCTTTGAAAAACTAACAGAACTTAGAACTGGAGAACCTAGCATTACTATTAGAGAGCGAGTGATACGGGCAAGAATTACACAAACTAAAAGATTTGTAGAATTAAAGAATACTCATTACAATGCACAAATGTCTGTGAAGCAAATTCGAACATATTGTGCTCTAGATAACAAATCAAAAGAGCTTTTAAAAAACGCCATGGAAAAATTAAATTTATCAGCAAGAGCCTATGATAGAATCTTAAAAGTAAGTAGAACTATTGCAGATTTAGAAGGAGCAACCAATATCCAATCTCACCATATATCTGAAGCGATTCAATACCGAAGTTTAGATAGAGAAGGCTGGTTAAGTTAGGCCCTACTCTTTTTTAAATATACGTTATAGATTAGTCCGACCATAATCATTACAACCCCTAACAGAGTCCATAAATTATAAATTTCACCAAACCATAAAGCACCAATGGCGATCATAAACACAACTTCCAAATATTTTAATGGAGCAATCACACTGGTCTCATCAGACTGAAATGCTTTTGTTAAATACAACTGTCCAACATAACCAAACACACCTAAACTCAAAAGCATTACCCATTCCTGATAGGATGGACTTTTCCAGATATTTATAGACATTAGCCCTCCAAACGTAAAAGCCATTACCATAAAATAATTGATAATTACTAAAGGGTGTTCGGAATTTCCCATTTTTCTAATTAAAACAAAAATCAACCCAAGAGAAATAGCCGACATTAAAATAAACATTAGACCAATGGTATTAACATTGCCTCCAAAACCTTTGATCACCAAAACTCCAGAAAATGCAACCAAAAACAAAAACCATTGGATCGGTTTTATTTTCTCCTTTAAAAACAAAAAAGCAAAAATTGCTGCAAATATAGGCGACGTGTATCTTAAAGATACAGCAGTACCTAACGCTAAATAATTTAATGACTGAAAAAAACATGTGAGGGAAATCACACCTGCCAAACCTCTTGAGAGTAATAAAATTTTATGATTCCCTAAAATAGACACTTTTGATTTTAACAAAAGAGGAATTGTAAAAAAAAGAGTTCCAATAGATCTGAAAAAAAGTAATTGGTATGCACTAAAATCATTTAAATACTTTACTACTGTATTCATTAATGAAAATGCAATTACACTAAATATCATATATAGAATCGACTTTGTACTCTTCATCAAGGAAACTTTTGAAATTTAATTCTATCAAAAGTCAAAAATAGTACTAAAAACCGACGTATCTATCCTGAAAGTTAGATTATTAAAAAATCATCACATATAAATTATATTAACTTTTTTCAATTGCCTCTATAACTCCTAATGCAGCCTTTTCACCAGAGATAATAGCAGCATTTAATGAACCGTTTAACAATGTATCTCCCGCTAAAAACACATCTTTTGTCAGCCTAGTGTTTTCCGGCTTAATCGTGTATTTTATCCTCTTTAAATCGGGTAATGCATGTTCAATAAAATAATGTTTTAAAAATTTTAAAGAAGAAATATTACAATATTCATCAAGTTCCTTTTTTACTTTTTCGATTAATTCTGAAACTGATAAATTATGTTTTTTAACAATGGTAACAGATAATAATTCTTTTCCTCCAATGGCAGTTTGCAACTGACTCGTTGGATAAAATACATTATTCACCAAACAAGATTCTTCGGCCACCAAACCGATCAATGGTTTTTTAATGCTTCTCTTATCTGCTTCAAAATATAACGTATCGCAAGATTTCCATTTTTTGGGCTGTTTGTTCAGGCTTTGCATTATTCTACCTGGATCTGCTGCAATTATTGTATAATCCGTTTCAATTATTCCTCCATTTGAAAGTGTTATTTTACCTGAATCAATAGATGTAACCATTGTTTTGAATAAAAACTCTGTATCCTTCAACCTAGAGAACAACTGTTTAGGAATCGCTTCTATTCCCGACTTAGGCAACGCAGCATTTCCTTCTGCAAACATTTTATAGACAAACTCAAACATTCTACTAGAAGTATGTAATTCCGTTTCTAAAAAAATTCCACGAAAGAATGGTTTAAAAAAATCAAAAATAATTTGATCAGAAAACCCGAAATCCTTTAAATATTGTAAAGTTGTTTTTTCCTCTTTTAAAAAAATATCATTGATAGATATCTTTTTCAAAATGTTGTTTAATTTTAATATTTTCAATTTATCAGAAACAGAGCCAATCCCTGAAAAAAGAGTTGGTAGTAACAAGCTAAAATTCCTAAATGGATCTCCAATAATTTTTTTTGACTTGCCCTTAAAAATTGCGGAACCGGGAATAAAATGTTGTAAATCTAAATCATCATAATCCAAATATTTTTTTGCTGCGGGATAAGCTGTTAACAATACCTGAAATCCGCGATCTAATTGATAACCTTTGACTTTATCTGTTTTAATTCTTCCACCAGGACGATCACTAGACTCAATTAAAACAGGATGATATCCATGATTTTCTAAAACTAAGGCAGCAATAAGTCCACTTATTCCACCTCCAATAATGTGAATTTTCTTTTTCATAAGCATCAATAAGTTACAAAATTTCTCAACACACTAAAAAGATTACCCATAATATTCTAATTTCAGCGACAAAATTTTTAAGTTCATCATTTTAGAAATAAATTTTCTATTCGCTTTATAATTATTATTTTTTAAAAACTTTACAAAATTTCCATCGGCATGAATACTAAAATTACTTGTACTGTAAACAACTAATTTATAATAAGGAACTACCCAACTAAATCGCTCCAATTTTCTTGAATAATGCACAATAATTCCATTAGGACGTAATTCTATATTTCCATAATCTATTTCAGAGAATTGAAGTTTTCCTAAATCTAAATTTGAACTTAAAGAAGCTATCATAAATCTTGAAGAACCAATCCCTCCCATTTTTACTCTCTGTAAAAAGGAGAAAGGTTTGCCTACCAAACGCACGCTTTCCTCGTCAAATTCGTCATTTCTATAAGTTGTGTCAAAAACCATCTCTCTTTATTCTTTTAAGGTTCCTAAATATTCTCCTGCAATTTTTAAATGCTCATTTCTTTTCTCCTCAGGCATTTTATCAAACATCGCCACTAGCATCCGTAACCTTGGATTTTTAACAAAAAATGCTCGATGCGTATCCATAAACCTCCAAAAAAGTCCATCCCATATTTTTTGCCATGGTCCTTTTTTATAATTGCTCATTTTCATCAAATAGTTACTTCCACTTATATATGGCTTTGTAGACATTAAACCTCCATCAGCAAACTGACTCATCCCATATATATTTGGCACCATAACCCAGTCATAGCTATCAATAAATAATTCCATAAACCATTTATAAACTTCATCAGGATCAAATTCACACAAGAGCATAAAATTCCCCAAAACCATGAGCCGCTCAATATGATGACAATAGCCTGTTTTTAAAAGTTTTTTAATCGTTTGATCTACAGGTGGAATCCCGGTATTTCCACTATAAAACGAATCGGGAATTTTTTTATTAAAATTCCAAAAATTTCTCGTTCGTTCTTCAGTTCCTTTGGCAATATAAATTCCTCTAATGAACTCCCTCCATCCTATAATTTGTCTTACAAACCCCTCTATAGAATTAATTGGTATATCATTTTTTATCCCAAAAGAAACGCTTTGTTCAATAATTTTTTTGGGGCTCAACAAGCCTGTATTTAACATAGGGCTTAATACACTGTGATTTAAAATGGAATTATCTGAAACAATAGCATCTTCATAGGGGCCAAACTCTAAAAATCTGTTTTCCAAAAATTGCTGAAACCAGATCTCAGATTCCTTATAACTTGTAGGATAAGCTACATACTCTGTTAATTCGCCTAAGTTTGAAGAAAAATTATCTTCCACATAGTTAGTTGCCTCCTTATGAAAACGATTACTATCTGGATACATGACTATTGGAGGTGTTTTTTTTGCAGGGTATTTCTTTCTATTATCACTATCAAAAGTCCATTTACCACCCATTGGCTTTCCAATGGAATCCAATAAAATATTCATTTTCTTTCTTTGCTGTGTGTAAAAAGTAGTTTGGTGGAATTTTTTCTTATCTTTTTTAAAGAATAACTTCAATTCTTCATCTGTATTTATAAACAAAGGAGAATCATATACTTTACGTTCAATTTTATAATACTCACATTGATTAATCAATCTTTTTTGAAGCCAATCATCTGTAGGATCTATGTAGTTAATTAAAGAAATCCCTTCTTGCTTTATAGCCTCAATCAAATTTCGAACATCTGCATTTCTATCACTAGATTCTATATAGGTAACCTTACAGTTTTTTGATTTCAAAAACACCTGATATTGTTTCATTGAAGCTCTGTGAAATGCAATTTTTTGTTTGTGAAATGAGTACTGATTAAAAAACAAAAACTCTTCTACAAGGTAGAATTGAGCTTGATTATTTATCAAAACAGAATCTTCAAATAATTGATGCGGAAATACTAAATTTATTTCTTTCATTTCTTTTTATTTCGTTTACAACGCTCACTGCAATAAAGAACATCATCCCAGTGTTTTGACCATTTTTTTCTCCATGAGAAAGGACGATTACAAACCTTACATATCTTTGATGGCAAATGATGTTTTTTCATATTCTTTTATTCACATGAACCTCCAAAATCTTAACTCTCTCAGATTGAACCATTGGATGTTTTTTATGGTTCCATATTTTTTCTCTAGCAGCATTTGAACTTACTTTTAAGTCAACTATTGGCATCGGATAATCTGCTCCAATACGAACCTCACAAAACATTTGTTCCATCATGCTCATATTCCATGGTTCATGAATATAGGCCTCTGGGATATTTTTTAATTCTGGCACCCACTTTTTTATAAAAACACCTTTAGGATCTAGCTCTTTGGAGTTTTTTACCGGATTATACAGCCTAACCGTGTTAACACCTGTGGTTCCCGCTTGCATCTGAAATTGAGGGTAATGAATACCAGGCTCGTAATCTAAAAACAATCTCGCCAAATAATAAACACCTAACCTCCAATCTTGGTCTAAATTCATAGTCAAAAAAGAAACCACCATGGCTCGCATCCTAAAATTTATCCAACCCGTTTTTTTTAATGCTCGCATACAAGCATCTACTAATGGATATCCTGTCGTTCCATCTTCCCATGATTTTACATAAAAATCATTTTTTTTATGTTCTAATAATTCATAGCCAATATTTATGCAATGTGTTTCATAAAAACAAGCAACTTCAAATTTTTGCATAAAATGACAATGCCAATGCAACCTGGTTAACATACCTGAGAAAGCCCTGTCATTTGCGGTTCCATTTGGATGTGTCCCTACAAATTGAAAAACTTGTTTTACACTTATATTACCCCATGCTAAATAGGGAGATAGTCTGCTGCAAGAGACTCTACTTTCTGTTGGTTTAGATATATTTTTATGATAATCAAACCCTCGTTTGGCAACAAAAGAATAAAGATACTTCCATGCAAAATCTTCTCCAGCTGGTTGCAAATCCTTTGAATAATTTTTCAATTCAGAAAGTAACTTTGGTGATAAAGGAAAAGGATGCTCAAGCAATTTCAATACCGAAATTGAATATTTATTCACCTTTATGGGAGCGTGCATGGTAGCATGCCATTTCTCTGTCCATTGATTTCTGTTTTTTATTCCCCTAATAATTCCATCTCGCTGAAACTCCTTCCATAAAATATGTTGAATATCACAAAAAACTTTCACATTCTTATCTCTATTCCAAGTAAACTGAGTACCACTTTCTTGGTAACTAAAAATTTGATGAATAGCATACTTAGAATTTAAAAATTCAAATACTTGCAACGCCTCTGCTTCAAACACCTCAACTCTCCTTCCATACTCTTTAAACTTATCATTTAAGGTTAAAATAGAATGATACTGAAATTGTAGATGTCTAAGACTTGTATCTTGCTGTCTCATACAACTCGGTTCAAAAACAAAAATTACCAAATAAGGGATCTTTTGTTCTTCCGCCGCATACAACGCATCATGATCTTGATGTCTAAGATCCCGCTTTAACCATACTATATTTATCTTTTGCTTTTTCAATAGCTTAATTCCTTTTTACATTTTTTCCAAAAAGCAAAAAATGATGGATAATAGCCTTTCACAGAAAACATCCAATCTCTTTCTTCTTTGATTCCTTTATAATGTTTATTTAGAGGATGTTCTTTAAATCTTATTTTTTCCAAATTATATTCTGTTACAAGAGCATCAAACTCTCCTACATAAATTTGTATTCCAGAAATATTCTGAGCTAAAGACAACACAAAATCTAAAGTTTTCTGAGATATTGGGTATTTTTTAAACACTGATGGTTCTAGGAGTAAAATCCTATTTAAGGTCAATTCTTTTTTCCAAAGAGGATCTAAATTGTAAAAATTATAGATCAGAGTTGGCAACTTAGGATTTAAAACAATTTTTTTATTTTCTGGTAAGGGAGTCCTTAACCTTAAAATAGTACTTGTAAGTAACACTTCAGGTATTGATAAGTTGTCAAAATCTTCATAGGATACATCTAAAAAACTTTGTTTTTGATCATCAAAGCAAAAAGTATTAATATTCTCCTGATTCGCAAAATATTTCTTTTTACTATTCGAACCTGCCACCCATTGCCAACTTAAAGCATTACTTGCCCAATCCGCGTCTAATAAATGATAATACATCCATTGTGCCGGTTTTTTCCAATAATTTTTTCCAACATTACAAGCAATCGATGCAATATACATACGTACATGATTATGCAAATATCCCGTTTTATATAAATCTGAAATAGCCTTATCAATCACATTTATACCCGTTTTAGCTGTATGTAGTGCCGATGAAATACCATATGAAACTACATCTGTTTGTGGAGTCTTCATATCATAGTTGATACCATCTTCTTTATCTTTCCAAACCTGTTGCCAATAATCTCTCCACGCCAATTCTTGGATAAATTTCATAACCCTTTCAACCGGAAGTTCACGCTTCAACAACTCTTGATAAACAAATTTCGTTGAAATTACTCCTCGAGAAATATACGGTGAAATATAACTAACTGCTCCGTTTACATAGTTTCGCGTTTCACCATAGGAAATAGGATCGATCGCTTCTACTCTATCTAAAATAGACTTAAAATCGGTAGGGAAAATTATTTTTTTTACGCCACTTTTTTTCATGATCGCTTGGATATTTTATTACTCGAAATAAAACGTTGTCTTGAACATTTAAACCGCTTCATTTCTGAAGACCTTTTCTTTAAATGTTTACTACTAACACCACTATGCACTCTCTTTCTCCATCTTTTAAAACTGCTTTCTTTTAAATAAGAACGCATTATTTTAACAACCTCTTTTTCTTGAAGTTTGAACTGAAAATAAATAGCTTCAAAAGGAGTTCTATCCTCCCATGCCATTTCTATAATTCTATCAAATTCTCTGTCGCTCAATTTATGTTCATCTTGTAAATTCATATCTCTCTTGAATTATATTATAAAGATAAATATTTTTGTTTAATTAAATAACATTTTTGATAAACAAAAAAACAGCTGTTATTAATTTATAAAAAGACAGGAACCTCAGAAGAACAAAAAAAAGTAACACTTGTAATTTTTAATCAAAAATCTTAACTTAGAACAGTTGCAGAATTGTAACAAATAGTATGAACCTCTTAAATTTATTTGCTTATGTTACCATATAGATCAGAAATCAGAAATTCTCCCAAAGAACAAACTATAAAAATATATTTAAGTGATATTTCTCTTGACGCGCAACTTAAAACCTTATTAGAAAAAATAAAAGGAGTACGGATTGTAGAAGTTCAAGAAAGTATGAGTAGAAATCGAGTTAAAGAAAATTTAACCATCTTTAGGGATGAAGATATCTCTATCAATATCTTAAAAGAAAAGGTTGACGACTTTTTAGAAAGTTATTTTGAACGTGTAGATATTTAATCACAAAAAAACTCCTAGATTTCTCTAGGAGTTTTTTATTTATACTAAATAACTTGTTATTTCTCTTTGCTTACTTCAATATCTAAATTCTTAGAATCTTCTAGCATCATTTCTTCAACGGTTTGCTTTTCATGCTCATCCGGATTTGTAATTACAAATTCGATTCGTCTATTTTGTTGATGTTCTTCCTCGGTACATTTTACTCCATCAGAACAGGCATTGATTGGCTGAGTTTCTCCATACCCTTTAGAACTAATTCTACTTGCATCAATTCCACTTTGAATAATACCAACTCTTAAAACAGCTGCTCTTCTCTCAGACAAACTTAAATTATATTCTGCACGTCCTCTACTATCAGTATGCGCTTTAATATGTACTTTTATATGAGGGTACTTACGCATCAATAACACTACGCGTTTCGCAGCATTAAAAGACTCTGCTCGTATATTTGTTTTATCAAAATCATAATAAATAGGATCAACTCTCAGCATCATCTCACCCCTAGTCAAAATTATATCGGAAGGCGTTAAAAATAAATCAGCTGTTATCGTATCTAAATTATTTTCTGTTGTCTTCACAGATAACTCTGTACCTTCATACTGATCTTTTTCTGCTACTAACCTATAATTTGTGCTGCAATCCACGGCAAACTGAAATTCACCTTTCGCATTCGTTACTACACTATCTAATTTAAAATTATTCTCGTCCAACAAAAACACTCTTGCACTATCTAAAACAACACTAGATATTTGAGATTTATAAATACTATCTTTTTCCTTCCCTACTACAAGAGTACTATCCAAAGAAGCCTCATCTCCCTTACTATAAACAATCGTTTCATCTAGCTGTTTATTATCTTTTGTGAATAACCTAACCGTTGTAATAGTATCAACTTCGGTTTCAAATTCATGTGCAATACCTTTAATAATCTGACTGCAAGCAAATTTAAAAGTATATATATCATCATCCCCTTTACCACCTGGTCTATTAGAAGAAAAATAACCTTTGTTCTTGGTTTTATTAAAAGCAATGCCAAAATCATCACTATAACTATTCAAGGGTCTGGCAAGATTAACAACTGATTTTGTTGGCAGATGATCAACAAGATCAACCATAAAAACATCTAAACCTCCTTGTCCAATTTGATAACCATCGCTTGAAAAATACAATTCATTTTTCCACACATAAGGAAACATTTCTTTTCCTTCGGTATTCACATTTGGTCCTAAATTTTTCGGAATGCCATAACTTCCATCAGGGTTTATATCTACAACATATAAATCTGTTTTCCCATAACCTCCTGGCATATCAGAAACAAAATATAATTTTGTCTCATCATCACTAAGGGATGGGTGTCCCGTTTGATAATTTCTATTGTTAAATGGCATTTCAAAAATCTCCCACTCTCCTACCGAATCCTTTTCAGCACGATACAGTTCGATTAAATTTCTTCCTAAAGTATCCGTAACATATTTCTTTTTGTAGTAATTACTTCGAGAAAAATAAATTGTATTTTCATCCTTTGTAAATACCAAATCAGCATCATGATATTTGGTATTTACCTTTTCCGAAAATCTAGCAACAGAATCAAACGTTCCATCTTTTGTTAATTTTGCTTTATACAACTCAAGATAAGGCTGATGGTTTCCACTCCATTTTCTTTGCTTAATCGACCTGTCTCTTCTCGAGGAAGAAAACAACACTAAAGAATCTGAAAAATGAATCATACCAAAATCCTGATTTTTGGAATTGATATTAATATTTTTCACCACACATTCCTGTTCCTGTCCAAAAGAAGTAACAGAAACCAAGATGATCAATAAAAAGAATATATTTTTTTTAAACATAAATATCAGTATTAAAAGAATCTAGGACTTTTCATGTTACGTCGGCTAAAGCTATAAGTCAATATCAATTCATGTGATCCCGAATTATAGACACCAAAACTACTTGTTGAGTAATCATAAGCATACCCTAATCTCAATTTTTCAGAAGCCTGAATTCCTATCATGGCAGAAATAGAATCATCTATTCTATATGACAATCCTAACTCTAACACAGATTGAACCATCGCGTTTATTGACAGATCAACAGAGATTGGTGCACCAGACGTTCCTTTAATCATAGTAGATGGTTTTAACTTAAACTCATCCGTTACATCAAATACATATCCTGAAGTTAAAAATATTGGCATTTTTTCAGAAGCAACACTAGCCACTCCACTATCGTCTCCTAAATGTTTCGTTTCTAAAAAATTTGGTGCAGACAAACCGGCATAAAACTTATCTGTGTAATAATAAATTCCTGCCCCAAAATTTGGTGAAATTTGATTTACAGGAACATTCAAAGGATCGCCAGGAGTTACGGTTGATAATAAACCAATATCTAAAAATGTTGCACCCGCTTTTATACCAAAAGCCAACCTTCCTTCTTCTCCTGTAAACACAGTAAAAGAAAAATCACCATATACATTATTTTCTTTCACAGGCCCGATCTCATCATGAATCACTGAAAAACCTAGTCCTACTGCCCTTCCAACTGGCGCATCTAATGATAAGGTGGCAGTTCTAGCTCCGCCTTTTACACCTACCCACTGTGTACGCCCTAATAAAGTAAGTACCGGAATACCTCTAGATCCAGCATATGCAGGATTCACCACAGTCATATTATACATATACTGGGTATAATGAGGATCTTGCTGCGCTATAGAATCTAGAGCACTTAATAGCAGAACACTTATGATTAAAATTCTAAACTTTCCCATATATGATTATCTTCTTAAATACACCCATCCTGTTTGTGGTGCTCTATCATTATTATTAAATTCAATCGTGTAGAAATATGTTCCATCTGGTACATCTCCAGAGCCTAAGTTTACTCCACCATCAGAATAACCATTCCAACACTTAGCCTCAGCATTTGGATCTCCAGAATGCTCATAAGCAAATACTTTGTTACCCCAACGATTAACAATTACTATCTTAAAGTTTGGATATAATACAGACAAATTGGTAATTTCAAAAGTATCGTTTAACCCATCTCCATTTGGAGTAAACTCTTCTGGGATAAAGAAATCAATATCTACATCAACTTCCACAGTATCCTGATCGTCTTCATCAGGATTGTCATTTCCTGGTGTTGAGTCAACATCTTGTTCGTTACAAGTTTCTACCTGAGCTGTATTATCCCATGTTCCGGTAGATTTAACTTTAACCATAATTGTCAAATCTTCTTCTACTGAAACTTGAAGTGTACCTACATTCCAAATACCCGCAGATGCATCGTAAGTTCCTAGAGATGCACTTGACGATATATATTCATAACCAGTTGGTAATACATCCTCTACAGTAACACCTGTTGCAATGCTTGGTCCTTTATTAATCAATCGGACTAAAAACTCAATTTCATCTCCTGCTGTCGGTTTGTTATCACTTACCTGTTTTACCAATTCTAGATCTACCAAAGAAACTGGAGTAACGGTGATACAACTCACATCATCTGCCGGATTAGTGTCAATATTAGACGACCCAATAATCGTAGCGCAGTTTTCATAATCACCTACTGCGTTTACTGTTGCAGCTACTGTTAAGATTTCGCTACTACCTTTAGACAATGTATTGATCGTCCAAACCCCTGTACCAGCATCATACACACCTGTAGAAGACTTGTATGCCAAGTACGTAAATCCTGAAGGTAAAACATCCATTAACTGAACTGTTAGAGCATCTAATTGACCATAATTGTTTATCTGAATTTTAAATGTAACCTCATCTCCAACAAAAGGTGTCAGATTATTATTTAACACTGTTTTTTCCACTCCTAAGTTCAATGAAGTGATATAAGATATATCTACACAAGAATAATCGTCTTCAGATGGATCTCCATTCCCAGGAGTAGAATCTAAATCCGTTTCATTCATAGCTGTTATTTCAGCACAGTTTTCATGATCACCTGTACCCAAAATTAAAACATCCATCGTCAAAATAACAGTAGCACCTGGTAATACTTGTCCAACATCCCAAATTCCTGAATTATAATCGTAAACACCCGTTGTAGAGTTATACCTGATAAATTTATACCCAGAAGGTAAAATATCCGTCACTTGAACACCCGTTGCAATCGACTTCCCTTCATTTGTTACATGAATTTCAAAAGTTTTTTGATTTCCAACAGACGCTACGTCCGTACCATTACTAAAAGATTTTGTTAGTTTTAGATCCACATCCCTCACTGGAACTACCGTTACACTACCAATATTATTTGAAGCATTTAGATCATTCTGATCTGCTGTCAAATTACTTGTTGTGTTAACAATAACATTCCCAACAGTATTTATTCTCACGATAGCGGAAATAACCAACGTTTTTGTTTCACCATTTGCTAGGGTTCCTATTGACCATAAACCAGAACCGCTATTATACATCCCAGAACTATCATCCGATAGGTATCTTAAATCCGCAGGAATAACGTCCGTTATACTAACTCCTGTCGCATCATTAGGTCCATCATTTGTAACAGAAATTGTGTAGTTAATAGTACTTAATTCTACTGGGCTTGCATTATCTACCGTTTTAGAAACTCTTAAATCGGATGCTGTAACAACAATAGTTTCTTCCAAATCATCAGGAGTATTGTTATTATCTAACTGATCTTGAGTATTTGAAATTGTATTTGTAAAACTATTTCCTGATGCACCTGGCTCAACCAATACTCTAAGCAATAAAGTATAGGTATCTCCGGCTGCTAAATTTCCTACAAACCAATTTGGAGCTGTCCATATTCCTTCAGTTGGAATTCCAGACACGTAAGAAAGACCTGCAGGCAATACATCTTCAATTACTAAATTAGTTGCATCAATAGTACCATTGTTAGTAACCCTGATCGTATAAATAACATGCTCTCCCTCATTTGGTGTAGCATTATTAACAACCTTTGAAAGTACAATATCGGTTTCATTATCAACGTAAATCGCAGACTCTAAAATATCACCAGTACTCGTAGGATCCGCCTGATCACCATTCGCAGCAGTTGTTTTATTTAAAATAGTAGAACCAGCAGTACCAACATCAACTGTAGCTGCTATACTAAGAGTCTTTGTCTCTCCATTTAACACATCCCCTATCATCCAAACACCTGACCCAGCATTATAATCTCCTCCTCCAGTATCACTTGAGTAAGTAACCCCATTCGGAAGATTATCTACCAGCATAACACCAGTAGCATCGCTCACTCCATTATTCGTTACAGCAATAGTATAATTCACTGTATCCCCCTCATCAGGAGTAGAATTATCCACAGTTTTTACAGTAACCAAATCTGTTGAAGAAACAGTTACGGAAACAGATGGCTGATCTGGTGTTGCATTGGTATCAAACTGATCTTGTGTGTTGCTGACCGTGTTTGTGATCGTTTGGCCAGCAGTACCAGATCCAACATTAACCTGCAGTATTAAGGTTTCTGTAGCTCCTGCATCCAATTCGTTAATTGACCAATTAGGATAATTCCAATTACCTGCAGAAGCTGTACCTGCAACATAGATTAAACCGGTAGGCAACATATCTGTAACAACCATATTTGTAGCACGTACTGTTCCGTTATTTGATACTTTCACACTGTACAAAATGGTATCACCTTCGTCCGGAGAAACGTTATCTACATTTTTCTCTAAAACTATGTCAGTCTCATTATCCACATGAATAACCGCTTGCAATTGATCGCCAACCGTGGTAACATCCGTTTGGTCTCCTATAGCCGCCGTTGTGGTATTGATAATAGTTGTACCGGCAGATCCTATTGAAACTACCGCTTCAATATTCAAACTAACGGACGCTCCATTTGCAATGGAACCTATGTTCCATATTCCAGATCCAAAGTTAAAGCTACCTCCGCTATCATCAGAATGATAAACAACTCCTTGAGGTAAATGATCTATCAAACTTACCCCAGTTGCATCACTTAAACCATTATTGGTAACATTTATGGTATAGGTAATAACCTCTCCTTCATCTGGTGAAGGGTTATCAACCGATTTAACGGTAACAAGATCCGCAGAAGCTACAATCACTGTTTCATCTAAATCATCTGGACTTGCATTAATATCTAATTGATCTTGGGTATTAGAAATTGTATTTGTCAATGATTGACCTGCAGTTCCTTGCCCAACATTTGCTTTTAGAGATAAATACTCTATCGCACCTGGTGCTAATGCAGTTAAGGTCCATGTTGGAGAATTCCAGCTTCCCGCCGTTGGAGTACCCGAAACATAATTTAAACCTGTCGGTAAAACATCCGTTATCTCAACATTTGTAGCTGTGATCGAGCCTTTATTTTCAACGATAATAGTATACACGACATCTTCACCTTCATTTGGCGTACTGTTATTGACAGATTTACTTAATACAATGTCAGTTTCATTGTCAACATAAACTGCGGCCTCTAAGATATCTCCATTAGAAGATGGGTCTGCCTGATCCGCTTTGGCTGCAGAAGTCGTATTAATAATGGTCGTTCCTGCAGTTCCTGTTTGAACTATAGCCTGTATCAATAATGTGGTCGTATCACCATTTGCTAATGCTCCAATATCCCATACTCCAGTTGCATTATTATATTGACCACTACTATTATCTCCTGAATAAGTAACCGTATTTGGTAATACATCTATAAGACTAACCCCTGTTGCATCACTAGTTCCGTTATTCGTTACCGAAATAGAATATGTGATCGTTTCTCCTTCTGCTGGAGTTGTATTATCAACAGATTTCACTGTGATCAAATCAGCAGCGGTTACAACAATCGTTTCTTCTAAATCATCTAAACTTGCATTATTATCTAATTGATCTTGAGTATTGCTTACAGAGTTTGTCAAAATCTGACCCGCTGTTCCTGGATCAACTGTTACCGTTATAAATAATCTTTCGGAACCACCGGCTATCAATTTATTTATAGTCCAAAAGGAAGCATTCCAGTTTCCTGATGTAGGAACTGCAGAAACATAAGTCAATCCAGAAGGAAGGATGTCCCTAATAACAAGATTAGTAGCATCAATAAGTCCCTTATTTTCAACTTCAATTGTATAAATGACGGTATCTCCTTCATTTGGTGTTAAATTATTGGCAATTTTAGTCAATAAAATATCTGTTTCATTCTCAATAAAAATAGAAACCTCCAAAGAGTCGCCTGTAGTTATAGGATCTGCTTGATCTGCAAGTGCTTTTGTTGTGCTATTCGTGATCGTTTTACCAGCAGTACCAACATCTACAGTAGTTTGAATATTTAATACCTTAACCTCTCCATTTATTATGTTACCGATATTCCAAATCCCAGATACTGCATCAAAGGTTCCGTTACTATCGTCACTGACAAAAGTTACCCCATTTGGTAAATGATCAACAATTGAAACATTCGTTGCATTTGATGGACCATTGTTTGAAACACTTATCGTGTAAGTAACGGTATCACCAACATCTGGTGTAGGATTATCCACAGTTTTAACAGTTACCAAGTCAGAATAAGCAACAATAATCTCTTCTTCTAAATCATCTAGCGTTGCATTGGTATCTAACTGGTCCTGAGTATTACTAATCGTATTTAAAATACTTTGACCAGCAGTCCCGGCATCAACTTTAACAGATAAGAAAAGTGTTTCTGTTTCTCCTGGATCTAATGAATTTAAATTCCAAGAAGGGTTGTTCCAAATACCAGAGGTTGGTGTTCCTGTAATATAAGTTACTCCTACAGGTAAAATATCTTCCACTACTAAATTCGTTGCTTTAATAGTACCATTATTAGAAACTTTAATCGTATAAATTATTGTATCCCCCTCATTTGGAGTAGAATTATTAACAACCTTACTCAGCGCAATATCTGTTTTATTCTCAATAAAAATTGTTGCAGATAATACATCCCCCACGTTTGTAGGGTCTGCTTGATCTCCTTTAGCAGCAGTAGTATTATTTTCAATAGAAGTTCCTGCCGTACCAGCATTAACTGTCGCAACTATATTCAAACTTGCAGAACTTCCAAAAGGAATATCACCTATAAACCAAACACTGGTTGCATCTGAATAAGATCCTCCTCCATCATCACTAACATAAGTCACCCCAAAAGGTAGATGATCTACCAAACTTACACCTGTAGCATCACTCAACCCATTATTAGTTACCGTCAAATTGTAGGTAATCGTATCTCCTTCATCTGGAGCTGCGTTGTCTACAGTTTTAACAGTTACCAAATCCGATGCTCCAATGATTATGGTTTCGTCCAAATCATCTGGTGTAACGTTTGTATCCAATTGATCCTGTGTATTGCTAATTGTATTTGTTAAATTTTGTCCAGCTGTACCTTGATCTACTTTGGCATCGATAATTAATACTTCCGAAGCTCCAGCAGGCAAAGAATTAACTGTCCATATAGGAGAATTCCAAATTCCTGTTGAAGGAATTCCAGAAAGATAAGTCAATCCAGCTGGCAAAATATCGGTAACAGATACATTCGTTGCAGTAATGAGCCCGTTGTTAGAAATGGTAATACTATATCTTATCGTTTCTCCTTCATTCGGAGTACTGTTATTCACAACTTTTGTAAGTGCTATATCTGTTTCATTATCCACAAAAATAGAAGCTTCAAGTACATCTCCTGTTGTTGATAAATCAGCTTGATCTGCAGAAGCCGCAGTTGTAAAATTAATGATGGTACTTCCTGCCGTACCAGGATCTACCGTTGCTTGGATATTTAAGTCCACCGACATTCCATTCCCTAAAGCACCAATATTCCATATACCTGAACCAGAATTATAATCCCCTCCTGAATCATCTGCTACATACGACACTCCGTTTGGTAAAAGATCTACTAAATTCACATTCGTAGCATCGAAAGGACCGTTGTTCGCAACATTGATCGTATAGGTAACAGTATCTCCTTCTCCTGGTGATGGGTTATCCACCATTTTAGTAGTAACTAAATCTGAAGAAGCAATAACGATAGACTCTTCTAAATCATCTGGAGTCGCATTTGTGTCCAATTGATTTTGAGTATTTTTCACAAAATTTGTAATAACACTACCTGCCGTACCTTGGTTTACTTTGGCGGTTAAAAGCATTGTTGCAGAGGCTCCATTTGCTAAAGTTCCAATATTCCAAATCGGACTATTCCAAACCCCTTCATTTGGAACTCCCGATATCAATGTAAGTCCTCTAGGAATAATATCTGTCAACTTTAAGCCAGTAACTTCAATTGGTCCATTATTTTGAACTTCAATTGTAAATACAACTAGATCCCCTTCATTCGGATTCGCATTATTAACCACTTTGCTCACAGCAATATCTGCTTCATTATTTACATAAATCACAGCATTCAGTCTATCCCCAATAGTTGAAGAGCTTGTTTGATCACCTACTGCAGCAGTGGTAGTATTCGTTATAGTTGTTCCACCCGTGCCCGCATTAACGGTAGCTTTAATGTTTAATGTTTCAATAGCACCATTGCCAATTGAAGAAACAGTCCAAATACCCGTATTAGCATCATAAGCTCCAGCCGCATCATCACTTACATAAGTAACTCCTAAAGGCAAATGATCAATCAAACTCACATTCGTTGCTGCATCTGGTCCTATATTCCTAATTGTTATGGTATAATTTACCTCATCTCCAACTTCTGGTGTGGCATTATCAACAGTCTTTTGTGTTACCAAATCTGCTGAGGCAACCACAATAGTCTCATCTAAATCATCTATGGTATTATTGTTATCAAACTGATCTTGAGAATTACTGATAGTGTTAGTCAACACTTGTCCATCTGCAGTATCACTAACCAAAACCTCTAGATTTAAGGTCTCCTGCTCTCCTACAGATAAAGTACTTATCCTCCAATCTGGGTTGTTATAAACACCTGAACTTGGTGTACTTGAAATCATAGTTAAACCAGTAGGTAATAAATCAGTAATAACAACATTGGTTGCTTCAATTGGACCTTTGTTCTCAACTACAATTGTGTAATTAATTTTATCACCACCATTTGGATTTGCATTATCTACTACTTTAGACAATACTAAATCCGTCTCATTATCAACATAGATAACTGCTTTTAATTGATCGCCTACATTACTTGTATCTGTTTGGTCTGCAATAGCAGCGATAGCAATATTTTCAATTGAACTTCCGGCTGTTCCTGAATCTACAGTAGCACTAATATTTAAAGTTGTAGTAGCTCCATTTGCTAAATCTCCGATAAACCATACCCCTGTAGATGGATCATAAAACGCACCTCTATCATCACTAATATATGTCAATCCATTTGGTAACTTATCAACAACAGTAACATTGGTTGCATCACTTGGTCCATTGTTGGTGACTACTAAAGAATAGGTCACAACATCACCTTCCTGTGGTGTTGCAGTATTTACTGTTTTCACAGTTACAAGATCCGCTGCAGTCACCAAAATTGATTCAGAATCATCATCTAAAGTTGCATTATTATCCAATTGATCTTGTGTGTTACTTATAGTATTCGTCAATGTTTGTCCTGATGTACCTGAAGCAACAATTACTTGTACCAATAGTGTCTCTGTCACACCGGCACCTAAAGTATTTAATGTCCAAGTTGGAAAATTCCAAACCCCCTCAGAAGCAACTCCGGACACATAAACAAGTCCCGGATCTAACACATCTGTAATCACCAAGTTTGTTGCATCTATAATTCCATTATTTGTAACCTCTATGTTATAAATAATTGCATCTCCTTCATTTGGATTTGAATTATTTACAACTTTAGACAATACAATATCCGTTGCGTTATCAACATGGATATCCGCAGAAAGAATATCTCCAACATTTGTTGGATCTGTTTGATCTCCAATAGCCGCTGTTGTAGTATTTGTTACTACCGAACCTGCAGTACCAACATTTACCGAAGCCTTAATATTTAAAGTACTTGAAGTACCATTTGTCAAATTCCCAAGATTCCAAATACCAGAACCACTATTATACGCTCCACTAGAATCATCTGAAATGTAAGTAACTCCAGATGGCAAATTGTCTACTAAACCTACTCCAGTGGCGTCACTCCCTCCATTATTGGTAACTTTGATAGAAAAAGTAACAACATCTCCTTCACTTGGAGCATTATTGTCTACGGTTTTTACTGTAACTAGATCGGATGAAGTTACCACTACGGTTTCCTCCATATCATCAGGAGTAACGTTAGAATCGAATTGATCTTGAACATTTGTAACTGTGTTTGTTAACGATTGTCCAGCAGTACTTGCTCCAACTTGAACTTGTAACGTTAACTCTTCTGTTCCACCCGGAACAATTTCTGCCATAGACCATTCTGGAGTAATCCATGTCCCCTCTGAAGGGTTCCCTGAAATATGCGTCAATCCGTTTGGTAAGAAATCCGTTACTACAATATTTGTCACTTTTACAAGCCCTTTATTTTCCGCTCTAATTGTATATGTAATAATATCCCCTTCATTTGGCGTTGCATTATCAACCGTTTTGGTAATAACAACATCTGTTTCACTATCTACAATTATTTCAGCTTCTAAATCATCTCCATCAGTAGATGGATCCGCTTGATCACCTGTTGCAGCGGTGGTAAAATTGGTTATTTTCTGACCTTGTGTTCCTGCATCAACTTTTACAAATATTTTTAACTCTGCAGACTTTCCATTTTCTATATCACCTATTGTCCAGAGTCCATTACCAGCATTATAAAAACCACCTGAATTATCACTCAAATAAGTTACACCAGCAGGAAGAACATCAACCAATGATACATTTGTCGCCAAATCGGGTCCTTTGTTCTCAACGTTTACAGTATACCAGATAGTTTCTCCTTCAACTACCAAAGTTTTATTTACGTTCTTTTTGGTTACTAAATCTGAACTAGATACAATGATCGTTGCAGAATCGTCATCCAAAGTAATATTTTGATCCACCTGATCTTGCGTATTACTAATCGTATTTGTAAGTGTTTGACCTGAAGTTCCTGCATCAACTTGTACTTCTAAAATCAATTCTTCCGTTGCTCCTGGTAACATCGTTCCAATATCCCATGTTGGTGGAGTCCATACAGAAACGGTTCCTATTCCATTTATATAAGTCAAACCAGTAGGTAAATTATCTGTTACCACTACATTGGTAATCTCACTGATAGAATTATTTGTTATTTTAATAGTATAGAATATAATATCCCCTTCATTAGGATTTGCATTTGAAACCTCTTTCGACAAAACAACATCCGCTATTACAGAAGGAGTAATTGTAACAGAATCTATATTATTACTTGGATCTGCATCAATTTCATTAAGACTCTCAAGACTGGCGGTATTTTTATATTCATCTACAGATCCATTAGGATTGTTTACAATACCTTTATAATTCAATACTAAGGTCTTTCCTGGGTCTAACAACAGGTTGCTCCATAAAATAGAATTACCACCAGAGTTAAACACCCCTCCGTTATCGACAGAACCTGGAACCAAACTCACTCCTGATGGGAGTAAATCTTTTATTTCTATTCCGGTTGCAGTATTAATCCCTTTATTCGTTAAAGTAATAGCATAAGAAACTGTAGATCCCACTACTGGACTAGGAATATCAACAGTTTTATCCACTGCAACATCCGTAACCCCCACAACTGTTATTAAAACAGCATCTTCTTTTTGAGGACAAATACCCAATCGTACAGTCCAATTAAACTCATATACCCCAGGAACCACTCCTGTAATTTGAGTTTTCGGGTCATTTACATCAATGATAATAGGTGTTGAAGGACCACTTTTAAATTGCCACTCTCCTACTGCTGGAGACACATCATTGGCATCCATAAATATATTATCAAATTGAGGAACAATTTGATCAGGACCTGCATCTAATACTCCAACAACCGTATCATCATAAATAATAATTTCTACAGTGTCTGTAGTACTACAACCTCCACTTGTTATTGTCCATCTGAACACATACGTTCCAGCTATCAATCCAGAAACCCCTGTTTCAGAACTAAATTGATTGGCTATTACTGCTGTATTCGGACCTGAATCTTGAGTCCATTGTCCAGTACCAAAACTAATAGAATTTCCGAATAAAGTTGTCGCATTTACATCACATAATTCTTGATCAGAACCTGCATTTGCATCCGTTGCAGGCGGTGCAGTAAACTCAAGAGTCACTTGATCCGAAATATCTGTACAAACAGGATTTCCGTTTGAAACAGTCCAGGTAAATACATAATTCCCAATCGGTAAATTAAAGGGATCATTAATTGTTAAGGTAGATTTTGGGTCATTTGGACTATCGATAATGATACCAGTTCCCAAAGAAGGATCCGTTGTCAGTGTCCAAGTACCAATACCATTAGTCGGATTTTCGGCATCTAATTGAGGTAATACTTGACAAGCTGCGGTACCACCCGTTTGATCCGGCCCAGCATCAGCTCCTAAAGGAGGATCATATACATTGATACGCACAACATCTTTCAATTCTAAACATGGTGTACTACCCACGTTCCATTCATAAATATACAAACCTTCAATTAAATTAGAGATCACTGCATCCTTATCTGTAGTACTTGAAATAGTTGGTGTATTCGGTCCACTTACCAAGATCCACTCTCCAGGTTCTCCAGTTGCTGCCATGGTAACCGTTGTTCCCATATCCGTACAAATACTTTGATCAGGACCTGCATTTGGAGCATCTGGTAGCTTGGTGTTTTTTATTTCTAATTCATCAGAACTTGTACAGCTTACTCCAGAAGCATTGGCTGTAAAAGTAAACACATAAGTATCTGTTATATTTGGGTCTAACTCAGCAATCGCAGTTTGGTCCGAAGTAGTATTTAAGGAAATTACCGGTGTATTTATTGGAGCAGTTTGTGTCCATACTCCTTGAGCACCAGGATTCGCCTCCAGCAATACTGTTGTTGCGGCACATAAATCTTGATCCTTTCCATCTAAATTCACCTCTTTTGCAACCGTAAAACTTGTAGTTGCTTCAGAATTCGGACAATTAATACCATTACTACTTGTCCATTTAAAAGTATATGCTCCTGATATTAAATTTGAAACTGCAGAAACTGGATCGTTTATATCTGCAATATTTGGGTTATTTGGACCGGATACTACTGACCATGTACCAACTCCCTCTGTAATCACATTCCCTGTTAAGGTAGTTGAAGTTCCATTACAAATATCAGCAATTGGACCAGCAGTTGCTACTGTAGGCCCTGTACTAATGGAGAATTTCATTTCATCATCCGCAGTTTCACAAGTTCCTTTAGACACCACCCAATTAAAAGCATAGTTACCATCTACAAAATTGGTAAATATTGCTGTTGGACTTGTAATATCATCTACTGTCCAGCCAGCATTTCCAGAGGTTTGTTCCCATTTCCCTGTAAGACCAGTTGCTGGAGTATTTGCCGCCATTACCACCTGATCACCGCATATTGTTTGATCAGGGCCAGCATCGATATTTAAACTAGCATCAGGTGCAACCGTAATTATTGAAGTATCTGAAGTTTCAGCTGAACAAATCAATGTACTTACCGTCCATTTAAATTCATAATCGCCATCTTGTGTCATTCCTGTTACATTCGCCGTAAAATCCCCCGTAGAAGTAATGACAGGCGTAGTCGGTCCAGAAACAAAAGTCCACACCCCTGTTCCACTAAAAGGTGTCTCCGTTTCAATTGCTGTTAGAACACCTGATGTACTTCCAGATGACAAACATTGGTCTACTCCAGCATCCGCGACAGAAGGAGAGTTTAACACATCGGTTGTAAGTACTACATCATCAGAATCGTCACCACACTTCAATGTAGAAATTGTCCAAGTGAAAGTATACGTTTCATTCTTTGCCAAACCGGTAACAATAGCCTCAGGAATTGTATCATCAATTATAGTTACGCCTGCACTAGGAGTGACTGTCCATTTTCCTGTTTGCCCAGACTCTAAAGCATTCCCTTGAAGAACATGTGTCCCAGCACAAATGGATTCATCAACACCTGCATTTGCTACTGGTGGAATTGCATAGGTTACATTGGTATCAGAAAAAGAATCTTGAGAGTTTGGCCCTCCGGTAACTAAATACCTAAATACGTATTCTCCAGGGATCAACCCCGTTACTTCTGGATTAGGGATATTAACATCTGAAAAAACAGCTGTATTTGGTCCACTAACCTGCGACCAAGTTGCCGTCCCAACTGTTATCGGATTCCCTGCCAATGTTGTTGAGGTCTGTCCACAGTTCAATACCGAATCAGAACCAGCATTTCCATCGGTCGGTGTTAACGAAACAACGATATTAATTTGATCTGAAGCAACATTACAATCCGTTAAAACTTCCCCTGAAGAATCTCTAACCAATCTTAAGGTATATACTCCTTCTCCTGCCAGTAAATCAAGCGTTAAAGGAGAACTCCCAGCACCTTTTAACGATACCAAACCAGACGGATCTGGAGCTGCAATAATTTCGTATCGTGTCCTATTTCCTCCTGATTGCGTAAAAGGGACTACCGCTCTAGTTTGATCCATGGAAAGTACCATATCACTACCACCATTTACCTCAATAGAAACATCAGGTGCATTAAAATGTATTTTACCTTCCGCTTCCGAACTACAATTAGGGTTTACAGGGCCACCCATTATTTTGTATTCAAATGTATATGTTTTTCTTAGCGAACCATCTAAATTAATCACTTCGGTAGTTGGGCTATTTGGACTAACAATTGAGCCGGCAGGTAAGGTAGGTCCTCCTACTTGTGTCCACTGCACAGTTTCCCCTGCGTAGGAAGGTTGCTCACCTCTCAAAACAGCACTTGTAATATTTGGATCACAAAAACGCTGATTTCCATTCAAAACTTTTGCATCCGTTATGTCTTGTGTAGCTGCAGGAACTATGATTGTAACTTCATCTTTACCTGTCGCACAAGGACCTATTACACTCCAACGAAAAACATAAGTTCCTTCTATCAAACCAGAAACATGAGTTTTTGCATCATTTTCATCAGCTATATTTGGGACATTAGGTCCAGAAACAAAGGACCATACACCAATTTGAGATCCCGTACCATCTCCTCCTATCGATCCATCTAAATTAGTTCCAGTGCTCGTTGTGTAACACTGAGATAAAGTTTTATCATTTCCAGCAATAGCAATAGGCTCACCACCAAAGTTTGTTACTTGAATATCGTCAAATGTACTACAAAGAGTAGTGGTATTTTCAACTGTCCACCTTAATACAGTAGTACCAATAGAAGTATTGGACAAGGTTATTTGTGACGTTGCTGAAGAAGCATCTGTCAAAGTGATCCCAGCATTATTGGCACCTTCAATTGTCCATTTCCCAGACACATCAACAATATTAGGATCTGTTGGTGTAGCATTTAAAGTATAGGTTCCTGGACAACCTTCCACGTCTGTACCAGCAACCGCATCTTGAATTGCATTTACTGTAATCGTAACAGATTGTGGATTCGCATCAACCGTATCTCCACAAACTGCAGTAAGCATAAAAGTATAGACATTCCCTCCTAAAGTTCCGATTACATCCGTAACCTCATTCGTAGGGTTTTCAATAATCACGGAAGGACCCCCTGTTTGAACCCATAAAGAGGAGTCAATAGCTCCCCCAAGAACTCCCTCTAAGGTAAGAGTTTCTGTTTCACAAATTGTTTTATCGATACCCGCATTCACAGTACAATTCTGCCCATAAACACCTGAATAAAAACTAGTTGATATAAAAAATATAAAGAAAAACAAAAACGTCAGTCCCTTGACATTTTTGAAATGGTGTTCGGAAACTCCTTCCATAAAACTCTTTTAGTTGATCAATTTTAAAACGAAGATAGGGGTTTCAATAAAAATTAACAAGTTATTAACAATTTTACCTCCATTTTACTAGGAATCACAACTATTTGGTAACATTTGTTAAAAAAAATAAAATCCATAACACAATAAACAAAAATAAAATAAAAAAACGCTCTGAGGATATACCCCAGAGCGTTTAAAACTTTTTAGAAGAAACTTCTTAATCTAAGAAATCTAATCTATTAATACCTATAATATTCAGGCTTGAAAGGCCCTTCAACTTTTACATCAATATAATCAGCTTGCTCTTGGCTTAACTCATCCAATTCAACACCAATTTTAGATAAATGCAAACGCGCCACTTTTTCATCTAAATGCTTTGGCAACATATAAACATCATTCTTATAGCTTTCACCATTCAACCACAACTCTAACTGAGCTAATGTTTGATTTGTAAATGAATTACTCATTACAAAACTAGGATGTCCTGTTGCACAACCTAAATTCACTAAACGACCTTCCGCCAAGACTAAGAACTCTTTACCATCAATAGTATATTGATCTACCTGAGGTTTGATTTCTACTTTTGAAGCTCCATGATTACCGTTTAACCACGCCATATCAATTTCATTATCAAAATGTCCAATATTACAAACGATTGCCTTGTCTTTTAATGCCTCAAAATGACGACCAACAATAATATCTTTATTACCTGTAGTAGTAATTACAATATCTGCACGAGAAATAGCATTATCCATTTTACGCACTTCAAACCCGTCCATTGCTGCTTGTAAAGCACATATTGGATCAATTTCAGTTACGATAACTCTTGCTCCTGCTCCTGCTAACGAAGCTGCAGTACCTTTACCTACATCTCCATATCCTGCAACAACAGCAACTTTTCCTGCCATCATTACATCAGTTGCTCTACGAATTGCATCCACTGCAGATTCTTTACAACCATATTTATTATCAAATTTAGACTTAGTTACCGAGTCATTAACATTAATAGCAGGCATAGGCAATGTTCCAGCCTTTACTCTATCATATAATCTATGAACTCCTGTTGTAGTTTCTTCTGATAATCCTTTGATTCCAGGAACTAACTCAGGATAACGATCTAAAACCATGTTTGTTAAATCCCCACCATCATCTAAAATTAAATTCAAAGGTTTTTTATCTTCACCAAAGAACAATGTTTGTTCGATACACCAATCAAACTCTTCTTCTGACAATCCTTTCCATGCATATACAGAAATTCCTGCAGCAGCGATTGCAGCAGCAGCTTGATCTTGTGTAGAAAAGATATTACAAGAACTCCAAGTTACCTCAGCCCCTAAATCAACTAATGTTTCAATTAACACAGCTGTTTGAATAGTCATATGCAAACATCCAGCGATACGAGCACCCGCCAAAGGTTTTTGACCTTTATATTCTTCTCTTAAACTCATCAAACCAGGCATCTCTGCTTCCGCTAAATGAATCTCTTTACGACCCCAGTCTGCTAGACTAATGTCTTTTACCTTAAATTTTGTGTATGTTGACGTTTCTGAACTCATAGTTCTTATATTTGTGAATTAGGATGCAAAATTACGAAATACCTCTGACAATATAAATGCCTTTAGTAAAAACAATTACAGTTGACGAAAATACCACGGTTTTAGTCTGGAAAATTACCGAGACCTTACAAGAACTGCAAACTATTTTTTTAGCGGAAGAAAGTATCGATCGCATAAATAACATGAGATCAGAAATGCATCAAAAAGGCTTCCTAAGCGTGCGACATCTTCTAAAAACAGCGGGTTTTTCTGATGATGATCTTTTTTATTCTGAAAATGGGAAACCCAATTTAAAAAACGGTCAACATATCTCCATAAGTCATTCTTTTATTTATGCAACCATCATAATCAGCAATCAGTCTGTTGGAATTGATATTGAAAAAAACAGAGATAAAATCAAACGTATTTCACATAAGTTTGTAGGAACTGAAACTAGTTTCCTAACAGAAAAGAACATCATTGAACAATTGACAGTACTGTGGGGAGCCAAAGAAAGTCTATTTAAAATCCATCCTAAAGGTGGTTTACTTTTTAAAGAACATTTACCTATCGATGCTTTTGATATAAAAGACGGAAAGACAACAGGCTGGATCAAAAAAGAACCTTGGAACAAGCAGTATACTATCAAGTTTGATTTTATTGATGGATTCACTTTGGTTTTTGCAACTCCTTTAAATTAATCCCATGGAAAGTCCAATCATCAATGACATCCTTACAGCAAAACAAAACAAGAAAAAACTAATTACTGTTTTATTGGATCCAGATAAGCTAGATTTTAAAACTCTTGATAACACAATTCAAAATATAGATATCGCCAAAGTTGACTATATTTTTGTTGGAGGAAGCATGGTAGCACCGAACCTTACAGATCTATTTGTGCAACAAATAAAGGAATCCACCAACATTCCAATCGTGCTTTTTCCTGGAGATCACAAGCAACTTACGAACAAAGCAGACGCAGTTCTATTTTTATCATTGCTCTCTGGAAGAAACCCTGAATATCTGATTGAACAACAGATTAGGTCGGTCCCATTCTTCAAGAAAAACGTTATTGAAATCATACCAACAGGATATATTTTGATTGATGGTAATACCCAAACGAGTACACAAAAAGTTAGCAAAACAGAACCTATTTGTCAAACAGCTGTTCAACTCATCACAGATACTTCCTTAGCAGCAGAATATCTAGGTAAACAACTAATTTATTTAGAAGCTGGAAGTGGAGCAAAAACTCCTGTTAGCGAAGAAATTATTCAATCGGTTTCAGAAAACTCTAAGCTTCCTATAATTGTGGGTGGCGGATTACGCACAAAAGAGTCTATTCAAAAAGCTTTTAAGAACGGAGCTGATATGGTAGTTATTGGAACTGCTTTTGAAGAAAATCAAGATATTTTAAACTCTTTATTTTCTTAAAATGAACAGCAAACTCATACTTTCGGAAATAAAACTAAAAGGCATACGTAGTAGTGGCCCAGGAGGACAGAATGTTAATAAAGTTGCTACCAAAGTTGAACTAATTTTTGACCTAAATGCCTCCAACGCTCTTTCAGATTCAGAAAAAAGTAGACTTGAAACTTCTATCAAACATCGACTCACAAAGGAAAAAATCCTTTTACTTCAATGTGAAGAAAGTAGAAGTCAGTTTAAAAACAAGAGTATTATAATTAAAAGATTTTTTGAGATTCTTTTAGAAGGACTGAAAAAGGAAAAAGTTAGAAAAGCATCAAAACCAACAAGGGCTTCTATCGCCAAACGATTAAACAATAAAAAAAATCACAGTCAAAAAAAAGCAAATAGACGTAAACCCGATTATTAAGGCCTATAAATTGCCCTTGGATAATCCAATACATTTAACTTTTCTCCCTTTAATTCTTTCAACGCATCTTTGGCAATCCATTGCGCTGAAGGATTTTCTATTAGGGCAATTTCTTCTGCTAGTGCGATTGCAGATTTTCTTAAATCTTGATTTCTTTTTCCTATTTGCCGAACAGCCCAATTCACAGCTTTTTTTACAAAATTTCTAGGATCGCTAGCTTCTCTTAACAACACCGGATAAAAAGATGCAAAAACACTATTATCAGCATTTTTATCAGCAAAACCATATACTGCCATTAACACCAACCCCGCCCTTTTGATAAATTCTTCTTCTCTTTTACTCCATTCAAAAGCTTTCGTAATAGCCAACTTATGATATTTAATCAATTCCATACAGAAGGAATCGCAAATCTCCCAAGTATCAAATTCTTGAACCCACGACTCTAACAATTCCTCAGAAACCTCCGAGGGTTTGCATATTTTACTGCATAGAATCCTAGCTTCATAAATTCCCGTATCGAATAAAGTAACTCCAAGTTTGGTGTTTTTTCCAATCTCTTTAGCTAATAATTTTAAATCCTTCTGATAAATACCTAAACATTTGGTAGCACTTTGAACTCCAAATTTTTTAGCTTTGAAAGCAACTTTTTCCGGATTCCCAAGAACCTCAAGTCTATGTAACACTTCTTCTTTTGTCATCTCTAATGATCTCCATAATCAATTGCATCCATCTTTCCCTTAAAAACGCGATGCTGCAAAATAAAATAAAGCACCACTAAGATAATCCCGATAAGAAACCAATTCAATCCTACAGACAAACCGTACCCTTCGGTTATCGTATTGAAGACAGTAAGCGAATTATTTGTGTCATTTGTAGAGGGCAATAAAACTGGATACATAGCAGCCGCTGTTGTTGTAAAACCACCAAATAAAAATAAGGTAGAGCTTACGAATCCAGAAATTTCATGTTTGAATTTTTCAATTCTGAAAAGACCTACAACACCAAGTATCGTAAGGATTGGAAACACCCACAATACAGGATACTCCAAATAGTTATCAAAAATATTTGGCTGAACGATGTCCAAGGTAGAAACTGATAGTATCAAAAATACCACTAAAACAAAATTCAATCGGAAAATCATTTTTTTCAAACGAGTATTCAAAGATGAATTTGTTTTTAAGATTACCCAATTGGCACCATGGATGGTTAAAGAAATTACTGCAATCACCCCTAACAACAAGGTAAACCAATCAATTACTCCTAAGCGTTCTGCAAGAGGATCCAAACTATTGTTCCACAAAGGCAGAAAAAAATAGGATGCTTCATAAGTTGAAACCCCATTTTCTACACCTCCTAAATTCACACCTCTTACTACGTTCCCCAATGCTAAACCGAAAAACAACGCCAACAACAAGCTAGAAACACCAAAGGCTTTGTCCCATATTACATACCACATAGGGTGCTCTATTTGTCCTCTCAACTCCAAGCCAATAGCCCTAAATATCAACAACCAAAGAATCATCATCAAAGGCAAATAAAACCCGCTAAAAGCAGATGCATATAATAACGGAAATGCAAAAAACAACAAACCGCCTGCAGCTATTAACCAAACTTCATTGGCATCCCAAAAAGGCCCAATTGATTTGGTGATTAATTTTTTATCCTCTTCCTTTTTTGCAAAAAACAAATGAACAATTCCAGCTCCAAAATCATAGCCATCAAAGACCACATAAACAGCCAACATTCCAATTAGTACACTATACCAAAATAATTCCATAAACTAAGATTTAGCAGTTTCAGGTCCTTTATACACCAATTTTCCGATCAAAATTAAAAACAGCAAGCCTAACAAAAGATACAACCCAACAAAACCAAGTAACGTGAACAATGTGTTCCCTGAGGAAACCGTTGGAGAAGCACCGGAAGCAGTTCGCATTAAATCATATACCAACCATGGTTGCCTTCCTAGTTCAGCAGTATACCAACCCGTAATATTTGCTATATATGGAAACGGAACCGCAAACAACAAAGCCCATAGAACCCATTTTGTTTTGACCAGCAACCCTCTCCATGATAAAAACAGTGCTAATGCCATTAACCCAATAAACAAAGTTCCCAATCCTACCATTATATGATAAGAATAATACAAGCCAGGAACATTTGTAGGCCAATCATTTTTATCAAACTCATTCAATCCTTTCACCTCAGCATTCCAATCTTGATATGTCAAAAAGCTTAACACATTTGGTACTGCAAATTTATTATCCAAACGTTCTTCCTTCATATTAGGCTGCCCTATCAGAACAATTTCAGCACCACCTTCTTCTGTATGAAAGATACCTTCCATTGCCGCAAAAGAGGCAGGTTGGTATTTTGCCACATTTTTAGCATTCATATCCCCCGTAGGAAAAGCAACAATAAAAGAGGAAAGCAGACCAAACACAACCCCTGTTTTCAAAAACAAAGGACCAAATGTTTTATGCTTATTACTTAAAACATAAAACGCTCCAATACTTGCCACAACAAATGAAGCCGTAACTAGTGAAGCTGCTTGATTATGCAAATAGGCTGGCAACAACCATGGATTGGTGAAAAGTTCTGAGAAATGAGTCAATACAAATTTTCCGTTCTCAAGAACCTCATACCCTACTGGGTGCTGCATCCATGCGTTGGTTGCTAAAATAAACCAACCACTCATCCAAGAACCTAGAAACACTAAAAATCCCGTTAAAAAATGCAATTTATGCCCGAGTAATTTTTCTCCAAATAAAAAAAGCCCTAAAAAAGAGGACTCTAAGAAAAAGGAAAACATTCCTTCCATTGCTAAGGTTTGACCGACAACACTACCTGTCAATTCAGAAAATTTAGCCCAATTGGTTCCAAACTGAAATTCCATTGGTATCCCTGTAACCACTCCCATGGAAAAGTTAATAGCAAAAATTTTCATCCAAAATTTTGCTGAATCATTGTACCTGATATCTTTAGACCGGAGAAACTGCCACTTGAAGTAAACAATAATCAGGGAAAGCCCCATGGTTAATTGCGGAAATAAATAATGGAAAGTAATTGTAAATGCGAATTGCATTCTATCATAAAAAAGCATGTCTTCCATACCCGATAAGTTTTACTCAAAGATACGAAAAACAGCTTTTTTTCACCCGCAATTAAATAGGAACTTTTTAGTTTTAAAAAAAATTAAAAACCTCCTGATACAGCTATATGTTGTCCGGTAATCCAAGCTGCATTACCCGACGCTAAAAACACAGCAACTTTGGCAACGTCCAAGGGCTCCCCTGTTCTTCCCAATGGGGTGTTTGCAATCATATATTTTTCTGCATCACTCCCGATAACTCCTAATTCTTGCGTTCCTTCAGTATTTATCAAACCAGGCATAATTGAATTTACCGAATATTTTTCTCTCCTAACTCTTTAGCTAAAACCGAAGTAACTCCATTCAACGCAGCTTTCGTTGCAGTATAAATGGCAGCTCCAACAGTTGGCTTTACCGCCGCTACCGAGCTAATATTAACAATAGCCCCACCATTTTTATCAAAATATTTAACAACTTCTTGACAAGACATTATCGGTCCTAGAACGTTAATTTTCATTTGTTCATTAAAACTTGTTTCACTCAATACATCCAACGGCTCAAAATTATAAACACCTGCATTATTTACGAGAACATCTACACTTCCAAACGCTTGATTTGACAAATCAAATAATCTTGTAATATCTGATTGAACTGAAACATCGCCCTTAATCGAAATTGCAATTCCACCATTCTCTCTAATTTCTTTAACCAATAATTCAGCTTTATTTTCACTTTGAAAATAATTTACTACAACGTTGGCGCCCTTTCTAGCCATCTCCCTTGCAATCTCTTTACCAATTCCTTTAGATGCTCCAGTAACAACAACTTTTTTTCCCGATAATTCATTCATAATTCATTTTTTTAGATTCATTTTATACGAACAAAACTATATCTTTGGTATCTACATGTCAAGTATGTACTTTAAAGTACCCTACACACTAAAAAGATTGTATTACTGATTATCAATAAGATAAAATGAACAAAAAAGAAGAAAAATATTTCTGCGCCATAGATTACGCATTTAAAAGAATAGGAGGGAAATATAAAGCAAGGATTTTATGGCAACTCCACAGTAAAGAAATCATGCGTTATGGAGTTCTTAAAAGAGCCATTCCAGACTGTACTACCAAAATGCTTACACAAACTTTAAAGGATTTAGAAAACGACGGATTTATCAACAGAAAAGTATACTTGGAGGTACCTCCGAAGGTTGAATATTCATTGACCAACGAAGGTAAATTATTAATTCCATTTATTCAAAGTATCGGTACCTGGGGACAAGGACAATTAGAAAAATATAAGATCAAAACAATTTCATGCGATTCTTAAAGTCAAAACCCTAATAATCTGTAACGTGACCCCAATTTTCTCCGGATTTAATTCGATACAATTGCATCTCTGATACACCAAATTGTTTGGCTATCATTTTCATTCTGGTTTTTCTATTTGGGTCATTAATTTTTCTCTTTATCAAACGCACTCTGGCTTCTGTAAGTTTTGCAGAATGAAGTCTTGGTTTTCTATTGATATGAGTAGGTCCACTAAATTGATGTAATTCTTTCTCTCTTTTTGTGGCCCATTTCAAATTTTCAACACGATTGTCCAACTTATCATAATTCAAATGAATTACAAAAACCTCATCTTCTTTTCTTTCTAAAAAGTGTTGCGCAACCAATTTATGAACATACCTACCAGATTTTTTTCCATTGGATTTCTGATATGAGTTCAACATTGGATACCCATTTGTGGGTGTTGTTTTTAGAAGCTGAGTTTTACCATCCTCATCTATAGAGATTACTCTCCCAAGGCTAGATATTCTATTCTTTTTTTTGGTATACAAACCCTCTTCCAACTGAAGATCTTTCCATTCTTCGTTTACGTCTTTTCTAATCATGATCTGTTTTTTTTTAGTGGTTATAAAACACATCTTAATCAATAGCAATATAAATAGATCGCTTTCTCGGGGTTCAGAAAGGATTTTTCAAGTATTTTTTCGAATGGCAAGATATAAATTTTAATGACATCCGCAATTAGAATCACAATCTCCATCATTCTTTCTTTTAAAAATAAACTTTTTTAAAAGAAAAACCATGGCCAATCCTAAAAAAATATACACTAATACCTCTTGCATCATTGAATTATTTTAAAATAGCAAAGGTTATTAAGGCCGAAACATAAGCCAAAAGTCCCATTCCTACTAATTGAAAAACTGGCCACTTCCATGACTTTGTTTCTCTTTTAACAATTGCCAAGGTACCCATACATTGCATAGCAAAAGCATAAAATACTAAAAGAGACATCCCAGCAGGAAAATTAAATCTTTTCTCACCAGTCTCTGGATTTACTTCTGCAGCCATACGTTGTTTAATGGTACCTTCATCATCAGAACCTACACTATAAATTGTCGATAAAGTTCCAACAAATACTTCTCTTGCGGCAAAAGAACTAATAAGTGCAATTCCAATTTTCCAATCATATCCTAAAGGAGAAATTGCTGGTTCAATTATTTTCCCCATCACACCTATATAAGAGTTTTCTAACTTAAATGAGGCTATTTCACTTTCAAGATCTTCTTGACTTATAGTTTTCCCAACCGATTTTTCTGTTACTATTTTTTCAGCGTTTTTAAAATCATCTGTCCCATTAGACGCCAAAAACCATAAAACTATCGAAATTGCTAATATTATTTTTCCTGCTCCTAAAACAAATGCTTTTGTTTTCTCCAACACATCAAAAAAGATGTTTTTCAAAGAAGGTAATTTGTAGTTCGGCATTTCAACAATAAAAAAGTTTTTACTGTCAACTTTCAATACTTTATTTAAAATATAAGCAGACACTATTGCAGAGACAAACCCTAAAGCATACAAAGCCATCAACACTAAACCTTGAATACTAAATATCCCAAGAATCCTGCCTTCTGGTATAATCAAAGCAATAATAATGGCATACACCGGCAAACGCGCAGAACATGTTGTAAATGGAGTTACCAAAATAGTAATCAACCTATCTTTCCACCCCCCAATATTTCTGGTCGCCATAATCGCTGGAATTGCACAAGCAGTTCCAGAAATCAAAGGAATTACACTTTTCCCACTCATTCCAAAGCGACGCATAATTTTATCCATTAGAAACACTACACGACTCATATACCCAGTCTCTTCTAACACCGCTACAAATAGAAATAAAATAGCAATTTGAGGAATAAATATTACAATACCTCCAATACCTGGAATAATACCTTCTGAAATCAAATCATACAAAACACCTTCAGGCAAATGTTCTTTTGACCAACCACTCAGATCAGAAAAGAAAACATCAATATAATCCATTGGAACTGAAGCCCAATCAAACACTGATTGAAACATTAACAATAAGATACTCGTAAAAATTACATACCCAAATATTTTATGAGTAAGCACCTTATCTAATTTACTACGCAAGTCCGTCCCCTTGGTTCTATCGACACTATAGGTCTTTTTTAAAATCTCATTTATATATTGGTATCTATAAATGGTTTCTTTATGTTGATATTTTTTTAATTTCTCACCATCTACTTTAAACTTATCAATGATATGTTTAGATGCTTCAGAAATAAAAGAAACATGATTTTTTTGTGTGATTAACAGCCAGGATTTATACAAAGAAAAACCTCGCAAACTTGATTTCACTTCTTTAAAATACTCTTGATCTATTTTCTCTGAAATTGAAAAAAGCGGATTAACATCAAACTCTTGATAATTAGAAATCGCTTGTTTTATGGTATCAATCCCTTCTTTCTTTCTTGCACTTGTGAGTACAATTTTAGTTTTTAATACGGACTCTAATTCGGCTACATCCAAAGAAATTCCCTTACGCTCCATTTGATCCACCATGTTGATCACTAAAATGGTAGGAATCTTTAGGTCTTTTACCTGGGTAAACAACAATAAATTCCTTTTCAAGTTCTCAACTTCAGCAACTACAATTACCAAATCCGGATATTCTTTGCTTTCATTATTCAACAAAGTTTCCAAAACTATACTTTCATCTAAGGAAGTTGGATTGATACTATAAGTACCTGGTAGATCCGTAATAATTGCTGAACTACCATCTAACAAATTACAAGTACCTTGTTTTTTATCTACTGTTATCCCAGGATAGTTACCTACTTTTTGCGTCAAACCAGTTAACTGATTGAATAAAGAAGTTTTTCCTGTATTTGGATTCCCTACTAAGGCTACATTTAATTTTTTAGAGCTCATCACACAAACGTTTTACAAGAATTATACGTTCTGCTGTCTCTCTTCTTATTGCAAAATGACTTCCGTTCACATGAATGTATAGAGGATCCATCAAGGGAGAAAACTGAATTAGGGTTACTTCCTTTCCAGGAATACACCCCATCTCCATTAACGCTAACGGTATTTCATCAAAAGACAACTCTTCAATAATGCCTTTTTCTCCTCTTTGTAAGTTTGCAACGGTATGTATCAATTCTTTGCTATTTTATAAAACAACACTGTTTTAAGTAGTGTGCAAAGATATTAAATTAGAATCGTTCTAAAATAAGTTTTCTGTTGTTTTTATTGTGATACGAATGAAGGCTTTATTCTCTTTTTAGAATTTCAATATCATCAATAATTCTTTGGATCTCTTTCGCATCAGTCCCATCATAATACCCTCGAATTCTCTTTTTTTTATCAACTAAAATAAATTGTTCTGTATGTATAAAATCCTGGGCACCACCATCACCTTCATCTAGAACCGCAAAATAACTTTTTCTTGCCAAATTATAAATTTGCTTTTTTTCACCTGTCACTAAATGCCATTTTGAATCAACCACCCCCTTGTATGTTGCGTATTCCTTTAAAACAGCAACACTATCCATCACAGGCGTTACAGAATGTGACAACAACAAAACCTCAGGATCGTTTAAAAAGGCATTTTGAATCTCAACCATATTCGTGGTCATTATGGGACATATAGTTCCGCATCGCGTAAAGAAAAAATCCGCTACATAGATTTTATTAGAAAAGGTTTCTTGAGTAATATTCTCTTCATTTTGATTCACTAAACTGAAATCAGCAATTTTATGATTTTTTTTCACATGCTGCAGTGAAGCATCCACCAATCGTGGATTGACATCAATAGGACTGTATATCGGTAATCGTTTTTCTGGTGTTAATAATTTGTAAAAGACATACACTCCTACAATACTAAAAACCAACATTACTAAAAGTGTTGGAATTGATTTTTTAAAATATTTGATATCCATACGTGCTGTCAAAATTACGATTCTCCTTGGAAGTAATTTATTTTTTATTTGATAAAACAGCCTCTTTAACACAATTTAACTTAACTGAAGGCAATTCTTTCTACAAATCAATTTAAAGCCTTTATTTAAAATTGTACATTTGCTTTCGATTTTTATACCTAAAAAAGCATAATGGAAGTTTTTATCAAAGCATCACAATTCTTATTAAGTCTATCATTATTAATTGTACTGCATGAGCTTGGACATTTTATTCCAGCCAAATTATTCAAAACGAGAGTAGAGAAATTCTACTTATTTTTCGATTACAAGTTCTCTATTTTTAAGAAAAAAATTGGTGATACAGTTTACGGAATCGGATGGATTCCTTTAGGAGGATACGTGAAAATCTCAGGAATGATTGATGAAAGCATGGACACGGAACAAATGGCACTACCTCCACAACCTTGGGAATTTAGATCTAAACCGGCTTGGCAACGTTTGATTATCATGTTGGGTGGAGTGATTGTAAACTTTATTCTTGGGTTTGCCATTTACATCTTAATATTATTTACTTGGGGAGAAAGTTATTTGCCTAATGACAATGTAAAAGATGGTATTTGGGTTACCGACTCTTTAGGGATTGAGCTAGGTTTAAAAACAGGAGATAAAATAAAAACCGTTGACGGAAATAAAATAAAAGCATTCTCTAGTTTACCAGGTGAATTTATCAATGGAACTTCTTTCGTTATTGAACGAGATGGAGAAACTATTGAAAAACAAGTCCCTGTAGATTTTATTTCAAAATTAATTGAAAAAGGTAAAGGTGTTAGACCGTTTATTTCTCCAAGAATACCTTTTGTCATAGGAGGATTTGGACCAGAATCAAAAAATTCTGCGAGTGGGTTACTTCCTAAAGATTTAATCTTAGCAATAAATGGAACTCCAATCAAATATTTTGATGAAGCTAGCGATCTCTTAACTGCATTCAAAAATCAAACAGTAACACTAGATGTTAAAAGAAAAAAAGAAGACATTACATTATCTGTAGACTTAGATGAAAACGGAAAAATTGGAGTTAGCCTTGGAAGTCTTCCAGAAGCGGACATGGAAAGGTTAGGATATTACTCTCTAGAGACAAAAGAATACAGTTTGGCGGAAGCAATTCCTGCAGGAACAGCAAAAGGAGTTAAAACTTTAACTGACTATATCAAGCAACTTAAAAAAGTTTTCAACCCAGAAACTGGTGCATATAAAGGTTTAGGTGGATTTATTTCTATCGGAAGTATTTTCCCATCTACTTGGAGCTGGCAATCATTTTGGGGCATTACCGCTTTTTTATCAATTATGTTAGGTTTTATGAATCTATTACCGATTCCTGCATTGGATGGAGGACATGTAGTATTTACACTGTATGAGATGATTACAGGTAGAAAACCTTCTGATAAATTTTTAGAATACGCTCAAATAACAGGATTTGTAGTATTAATGGCCTTGTTATTATTTGCAAACGCTAATGATGTAATTAAGCTATTTCATTAAAAAACATCAAACAAAAAAATTCTTTTTATCCAAAATAAGAAGGATTTTTTTGCGATCACTCCATAAAAAAAGCCCAACAAAATAATTTGTTGGGCTTTTATATTCTTTAAAAGAATTCTTATTTCAATTCAGCTCTAATAACCTTTGCTTTAGCTTTAGCTTCTTCGTTTCTTTCAATTTTATGTTCAGGACGTGTCCATTTAGGATTTTCTCCTTTGGCTTGTAATTGAGAATCTTCTGCTTCTACTGATTTTGGTTGAACCTTTTTAGTAAAAGGCTTCATAGGATTTAAGCCTAATTTCGCAAACAACTTCATATCTTCATCAACATCCGGGTTTGGAGTTGTCAATAATTTATCACCAGCAAAAATTGAATTAGCACCAGCAAAAAAGCACATTGCTTGTCCTTCTTGACTCATTTGAGTTCTACCAGCAGACAATCTCACTTGTGTCTCAGGCATCACAATTCTAGTAGTCGCTACCATACGAATCATCTCCCAAATCTCAACTGGTTTTTGCTCCTCTAACGGAGTTCCTTCAACTGCCACCAATGCATTAATTGGAGTAGATTCTGGTTGAGGATTTAAAGTTGACAAAGCAACTAACATTCCTGCTCTATCTTCAATTGTTTCACCCATTCCAATAATACCACCTGAACAAACAGTAACATTTGTTTTACGAACATTATCAATAGTATCTAACCTATCTTGATAACCTCTTGTTGAGATCACCTCTTTATAATACTCTTCTGAAGAATCTAAGTTATGGTTGTATGCATACAAACCAGCTTCAGCTAAACGCTTTGCCTGATTTTCCGTAACCATACCTAAAGTACAGCAAACTTCCATATCTAATTTATTAATGGTACGCACCATTTCTAACACCTCATCAAATTCAGGTCCGTCTTTAACATTTCTCCAAGACGCTCCCATACAAACTCTTGATGAACCACCCGCTTTTGCTCTCAAAGCCTGTGCTTTTACCTGCTGTACTGGCATTAATTCATTTCCATCAATATCCGTATGATACCTTGCTGCTTGCGGACAATACCCACAATCTTCTGAGCAGCCTCCTGTTTTAATCGATAACAAAGTTGACACCTGTACCGCATTAGGATCATGATGTAATCTATGTACCTGAGCTGCCTCGTACAACAACTCCATTAATGGTTTATTATATATGTCAAGAATTTCTTCTTTCGTCCAATTATGTCTTACTTCACTCATAATTTTTCTTAATTTAAAGGTTCAAAAGTACGTAATAAAATTGTCTTTATTATGACTTGAATCATAATAAGCAGGAAAAGTATTATTTAGAACTTAACAAAATACTCACCGCATTTCCACCAAAGCCTACAGAATTTACAAGTATGGTTTCTAGCTTCTTTGGTGCTTTTGACATCTCACTAAAAGGCACTGCTATAAATTTTTGATTTTTCAACATCAAAATAGCCAACTCCATACTTAAAACACCAGATGTACCAAGCGTATGTCCTATTTTCCATTTGTTTGTTGTTAGAGAAGGCATCTCTTTTCCAAAAACCTTTTTTATAGCATTGTATTCAGAACTATCCCCTTTGAGAGTTCCTGGTGCATGCATCACAACTGCATCTACTGTTGTTAAACCAGCTTCAGTCAATGCCATTTTCATAGATTTTTGAAAGCAGTCCGCATTTGCTGAGATGGAAATATTATGTTTTAACTCTTCTGTGGCATATCCTATTCCCTCTATTACAGCCAAGGTTTTTTCAGAAACGCCTTTTTCCAAACACATTGCAACAGCTCCCTCTCCAACAACCATTGTATTCATGGATTTATTAAAATCTAAGGCTTTACAAGGATACTGTTCCTCTCCAATTATTGGAGCATAAATTTTTAAAGCTCGCATTTGTGCGATTGTAAATGCTGTATTTGCTGCTTCGCTACCACCTACTAAAAAATTTTTTGACATTCCTGATCGAATCCAAGCAATTCCATTCAAAACCGAATGCAAAGCGGTGGAACAAGTAATTGAATGACTTATATCAGGACCCGATGTTTGTAAATCTTGGGCAACCCATGAAGCAATATTCCCTAAAGTTGTAGTTGGGGAAGTTAGCGTAGCTGTTTTACCAAATTCATTCTCAATAAAACTATCGTAATAATTTTCAAACAATTCGGTAGCCCCTCTAGAAGATCCTATATTTACACCAAAATCTTCACCCCATGCCACCTGTGACAATGCCTTTCTTGAAGTATAGATTGCAAATAAAACTGTTTTATCTAAACCTTTGTACTTAGCATCAGAATTTCTTAATTCCTCTATTTCCTTTTCCAAAGAACGAGGTAGTTCACCAACATAGGATTGAAATTTTTGAAAATCTTTGACACTTAAAAAGGAGGTGTTTTTTAAGTAGTTAGCCCAAATTTCTTCAGGATTCGTTCCTAAACTAGAAACCGATGCCAATCCGGTAATAGAAATTTTATCGTTCATGTATACTTAATTAGGCCGCAAATATACATATTAAAACCATTTTTTTCTTTTAAAAAAGACCACACTTATAAGAGACACAACCAACATTACACCTAACAAAATAAAATATCCATTCTCACTTTTAAGCTCTGGCATATTTTCAAAATTCATTCCATATATCCCAGCAATAAATGTCAATGGAATAAAAACTACTGAAAAAATAGTCAGTGTTTTCATAACCTCATTAAGACGATGTCCTTGAATGCTAAAAATTAAATTTATTTTACTTTCTAGTTCTTGTATTTCAAAATCAATCTCGCCTATTAAATTATTTGTCTGCTCTTTTAACTCACTAAAATATTTAGTTTCATACTCTTCTAATGTAGACTTCTCTAGTTTAATTATAATATCTCGTAAGCTAATTGTTGCCTTTTTAAACTTAAATAAAACCTGCTTTCTTCGCTCTACACTTACTGTAAATTCCGGGGTTGGTTTTACATTAGAAAAATTAATATCTTTTAATTCCGATCTATCTTCATAAGCATCATGGTAATTATCCACAATAGACTCCAAAATCAAATACAAAAGATAATCTGCATTTTTTTTACGAGCCATTCCTTTATTCGATTCTAAACGTTGCCGAATCCACCCAAAGTGGTCTCCAGGTTTCTCTTGAATAGACCAAATATATTTATGAGCTGCAATGAACACCATTTGCTCTGCGTCAAATGAATCTTCATCCGTTTTTAAGACTCTAATGGTAATCAAGGATAAATCATCTAACTCAATGACTTTATTCGGATGAATATCTTCTGTTAAAAGTTTAGTAAGAAAATCATCTAAGTTATTGTTTTTTACGACCCTTATAAAATCTTGTTTAAAATCAAAACCATAAGTGTTCAACCACTGTATCTTGTCATTTTCTGCAGGCAATTTTATGGCATCTACATCCAATACTTGAGTTTTCACATACGAATTGGCATCATAATTTATAAGGGTACTTCGACTATTAAAATCTTGATTCATTTTTCTAAATTCAAAAATATTATTAAAAATAACGCTTCGAATTGAAAAATCCTTGTTTTCTAATCGATATTAACGAAACAACTTATAAACCTCAGAACCTGCACTCAAAAAAGCACCCGTACCATACACCTCTGTTTTATCTGGCCAAGCCTGACCCGGGGCTGCTCCGATTGGCTGTACATATCCCAGCATCCCATCTTCTGTGATGTGACTAACCAAAGAAAACCAAGCATTTTTAACGATAGGTGTATATTGTTCTGCATCTAAAATTCTATTATTAATTCCCCACGCAAGGCCATATGTAAAAAAGGCTGTTCCACTGGTTTCTGGGGTTGGATAAAATTCTTGCCCCAACAAACTCATAGCCCAATGACCATCTTTTGTTTGAATCTGAGCTAAACTTTTTGCCATTTTCTTATAGATTTTCAGAAAATACTTGTACTCTTTTTGAGAGGTATCCAATTCATTCAAAATATTTACAAGACCAGCAAAAACCCAACCATTTCCACGAGCCCAAAACACTTTAGTACCATGATCTTCCTTAGTCTTAAACCTTTCATCTCTGTAATACAAACCTTCTTTCTTATCAAACAAGAACTCTGTAGTAGCCTTATATTCAGACATCATAAAATCTAAATATTTTTGCTCACCTGTTATTTTATACAACTGCGCCCAAACAGGAGGCGACATAAACAAAGCATCACACCAATTCCATCTATCTTGATGAAACGGAGTGCTCCAATTTAATTTACTTTGTGATGGATGGTATCTAATAAACTCAAATTGCTTTATAGTTGGCTCGATCATCTTTTTATCTTCGTACTTTTTATAAAGATTGCAATAAAGCTGTCCAATTGTGTGATCATCTGCATGATATTTTCGATGATGCAACTTCCATTCCTGCTCTTCAGCAACTCCCATTAACCAGTCAAAATAAATAGAGTCACCAGATAACTCAGCCCATTTATACATCCCTACATACAATGCTCCATTTGTCCAATCTGCAATATGATGTGCCTTTTTTCTATCACTATAGATATCCTTAAAATGTTCCATTTGCCAATTGGCGACTTTTTGCATATCGGATTTTACAGAATAAGAATTAATCTCCTGACTCGACATAGAAGAAATAATAAAAAAAATAAAGAAACTTATTGAATATAGGTTTTTCATACAATGGTTCATTTGTTAGTTGATTTACCAAATGTACCTCAAATAGAAATACATACCGAAAACAACATACATTTAACTGTTCTTTTAACCGTATAAAACCCACTTAAAAAAGGCACCATCCTGAGTAAACATAAAAACACCTGTCTAGTCAAATAAAAAAAGAGCTACACATCTGTGTAACTCTTTTAAAGCGAAAGTGAATTCAAATTATTGAATAATAATTTTTTGAGTTTTAGTTATTCCATCCAAACTCATTCTTACGAAATACACTCCGTTAGACATATCCGCTATATCAATTTGTGAATTATCTGATTTAGAATTAAATATCTTAACAACTTCACCTAAACAATTATAAATTTGAATATCTGCATTTTGCAACCCAACAACCTGCAAGCTTTGTGAAACTCTATCCTGAAATATTTTTACATTATCTAGCAACGTATTCTCAGTGGAAAGCGCAGAAGTAAGTACCACTGAAATGTCATCAACATAAATTTTGGCTTTACTCGTTGGCAGCGCTGTAAAATTCACATCACTCCAATATCCAGCTTTTGGATCATTTTGATCAAATGCAACACTAAACGGAGTCCATGTATTTGGTGTTATTGAAGACAAATCAATCGCCAGTGAATTATATTGTCCACCATTTTGCTGAACTGCAATTCTCATTGCACCATCTGTCAATTCAGCATCTATATATACATAAGCTTTTAAAGTATAATTCGCCACTGACTGAAATTCATACTTACCTTCTCCTCCTGTATTAGACCTCCATGTTTGTAATTTAGGACTTGTGGCTGGAATTGTTTCTGAAAAATCAGCTAACAAGCTATACGTACCAGAATTTTTTTGGTCACTTGACTGTTCAAAACCATCATCTTGAGTCCAAGCATCTACAATATTTCCTGGGGAAGTAGCACCGTTATGGTTTCCATTACTCGTCCATGCAACATTCGTCAACTCAAACCCAAAAGCATCATTATTAAATCCATCAACTTGTGAGAAGCTTTTTACACTCACAAGAACCGTTAAAAAAAGTAATTGTAATTTCATCATATTTAATTATAAGTTAAGTGGCAAATTTAAATTTAGAGCTCACCACTAATGTTTGAAACTATAAATCTTTTGTACGAATCCATAAAAACCCAAAGCCCAGAAAAAATCCAGATACGAATTAACCGCTTGATACAAAACATGTACATTTTCGTACAATTAAAAAACACAAACTCCTCATTTTTACATGTTTTAAAAAAACATCTTTATGATTCGTAAAATTCTACTTCGAAACCTTTTGGCTATTGTAATTATCCCCTATTCTCTTTTCCAGCTAACATGCTGCCAATCAAAACCAAAGTCAAAAACAATCACTTTTACCACTGAAATATCAGAAGATGCTACGCTTTCAGTTTCTCAAAAAATACTAGATTTAAAGGACCAACCGGATTCAAAAATAATATTTGAAAAAGGAGAATATCATTTTTATCCGAACAAGGGAATTGAAAATTTTCTATACATCTCCAACCATTGTGATTTAATGGTGAACACTGCTTTTCCTGTAGATGGTTTTAAAGGACTAACCATAGATGGACAAGGGTCTACTTTTATTTTTCACGGAGTAATGATTCCCTTTCTAATAAACAAGAGCAGTAATATCGAAGTAAAAAACCTAACTATAGACTGGAACGATAGCTTTCATAGTGAAGCGAAAATTGTTGCAACTAATAAAAAAGACAGAACTTTTGATATGAAAATTTCGAAAGATTTCCCATACGAAATACGGAATGAACAAATTTACTTTATAAAGCCCTACTATGAACATACTCTCGGTCAATCTATATTATATGATACATTAAGAAATGCTATCGCTTTTAACACAGAAACTTATACCGATATTACCTCAATTGGAAAAACAAAACATCATTTTAAGCTAAATAACATTCAATATAAATACGATCATGACAAAAGAGCGCCCGAGTACAAAGACATTGGACATGAGTATAAATTAAAAGTAGTACAATTAAAACCAGGACTTGTAAGAGTCTACAATCACAAAAAAGGTCTCCCTCCAGTTGGTACAATTCTAACTATGAAGGGGGAACAAGGTGTCAACAGAGTTTCACCAGCCTTTAGAGTTGCACATTGTACAAATTTTAGCGCATCAAATGTAAACATACACCATGCAGGTGGAATGGGTATCATTGCTGAAAACTCTTCAAATTTAACCCTAGACAATTTTAACATCACTCCTTCAAAAGGACGAATGGTATCTACTACTGCAGATGCCACTCATTTCGTTGGTTGTAGTGGTAAAGTGACTCTTAAAAACTGTACTTTCCAGAACCAACTCGATGATGCTTTAAACGTGCATGGTACTTACCAAAAGATAGTTGACATCCTTGGAGACTATCAAATCGGAGTTAGAATGATGCATCATCAACAAAAGGGGTTTGTCATAGGAAAACCAAATGAAAAGATTGGATTTGTACGACTTGAGGATTCTTTTTTCCCAAATAAAAAAAATAAAATCAAGGATATTAAATACGTTAATAGTCGCTATCAAATTATAACTCTAGAATCAAAAATACCTACAAACCTGAAGGTCGGTGATCTTGTAGAAAATTTAGATGGTTACCCAGAACTACTAATCCAAAACTGCAATATTAGCAACAACAGAGCTCGCGGTTTACTCATCTCTAATCCTGTAAAAACGACAATAGAAAATAATTATTTTAGTACCGAAATGGAAGCCTTGCTTATCCCAGTAGAAAGCGGTTATTGGTATGAATCAGGAAATGCTGCTAACGTAATTATCCGAAATAATACGTTTCAAGATTGTCAACACAGCGGATTTAACCGCGGAGTAATTCGCTTTGTTACCGATAATGACAACGAAAATATCGCTTTCAAAAACATTGAAATTACAGGCAACAAATTCAACCATTTTGACAATCTAATTTTAGAAATAGCAAATACAGACGGCCTACTCTTTCAAAACAACACCATAACAAACTCAAACACGTTTACTCAATTACATCCCGAAAACCCAGTTATTAGAGTTAAATCATCTAAAAACATTGTCTTTAAAAACAATAACTACCAAGGAAATATTCCTCAGAAGAAAATTATAGATGCAAAAGAAAACGACACACAAATGAGCTTTGAATAATACAAATATCAAAAGGAAATAGATTCAAATTTCTGACAAAAAATAAAATAGATTATATTACAGAGCATAATTCTACATAAAAATTATTTAAAAATATTATTGTCACAAGATCTTGAATACTTTAAAAAATATCGTCACTTTCCTTTTGATATGGGCAATTTCCTTCTCATTATCCGCTCAAAAAAACACCATTCAGAATGTGCAAAAACTAACGATTTCTGATGGTTTAGCACACAATGGTGTGACATGTATTCTTGAAGACTCGAGAGGTTATATCTGGTTTGGCACCTACGAAGGACTAAGCCTATATGATGGTTACGAATTTAAAACCTTTAAAAACACAGTTGACCTCAACATACTAACTAGCAACCGAATAAGATCCCTTTCTGAAGATTTTAAAGGCAATATTTGGATTGGAACAGATGAAGGAATAACCCTCTACGACAATAACACCAACTCCTTTAAAAAAATCTATTCCAATCAAAACAGTAGCGGACCTATTGTAAGAAACTTTTTCTTTAACAAAAACACGAATGAAACTATTTGTGGTACTGAAAAAAATGGTATTCTTATATTCGACTACAACTATTCTTTTATTAAGAAAAAAGATACTAAATCAATTCATCCGACACGAAAAATTTCATTTTTTGGCGGTATAACTCTTAATAAAGAAGAATATCTTTTTGCTACAAACAATGGAGTTCTCTTATATAATTCTAAAAAAAACAGTTTAGAAAAAATATTGAAAAACATCAACTATGCAAGAACACTTCTTAAAATAAATGATGAAAAATTTTTAGTTGCAAAGCTAAAAGGTTTAGAAACGATAGATTATAATATTTCTCAAAACTCATATACAGCAATCAACAATCCTACCCTTTCCAACTCTCAAATCAATACGCTATGTTTGGATATTCATAAAAACTTATGGCTAGGACTACTCAATAATGGATTAATCAAAATTCCTTCACCAAACTTCACTCAACCTTTAAAAAGCAAAAATCTATTAAAATTCAAAGACAAAAGTAACACACTAAGATCCAGTTCATTAATTATATCTAGTCAAAACCATTGTTGGTATGGATCATTTAACAAAGGTGTCTATAAATTTGACTTAAAGCAAAATGGATTCCATCATTATACTGCTGAAAACAACAAAAAACACGGCATTAAATCCAACTTAATTTCTTTCCTCACAAATTATGATCAAGATAGAATACTATTGACCGAAAATACAGGAGGTATTTCAACTTTCAATACGAAAACGCATCAATTTGAAACACTCCCTTTTGACTTAAACCAGAGGTTACAAAAAAATGTGAGAAGCATATTTAGAGACTCTAAACAGAATATTTGGTACAGTTTCTTAGGAGACACCCAACTATACTTAAGAAGAAAAGGAAAAACTATATCAGAAAAAATAATTCTAAACCCTCAGGAAAACGTACAAATAAGAAGTTTTACAGAGGATCAATTTGGGAACCTCTGGATTTCAACAATTTGGGATGAAATCTATAAAATATCCATTGACACAAAAAACAATATAAAAAACATTGAAAAGCTAAGTGACAATTCTTTTTTCGACACACATAAACTCGGCCTTATACGTTGCATTTACTCAGACCCCGTATCAGACATTATATGGATTGGTTCAGAATCGGAAGGTCTTTTTCGACTACAAAACACGATGAATTCTAAATTAGAAGACATAGAAATCGATCAGTTTTTATTTGACCCAAACAAAAATTCCATCTCTAGTAACTTTATTACTTCAGTAATACGAATACCAAACAATGATTTATGGATTGGAACTGAAGGGGGTGGATTTTGCAAAATGAATAACAGTATCGGTATTCCTAATTTCAACCCTATAACTGAAAAGAATGGCCTTGCTAACAATGTGGTTAAAAACATCCTTTACGAAGGAAAAGGTGTTCTATGGATCCCTACAAACATTGGATTAAGCAAATACAGCATACATGATGGCAAATTCAGGAATTTCCATAGTTCAGACGGCCTACCTTTTGAAGATTTTTGGTACACAGTTTCTATATTAAAAAACGGAACATTTATGTTGTCTGGAGTGAATGGCCTGTGTTATTTTAAACCTTCTGAAATATCAAACCACGAAACTTTGCCGAAACTTCAATTCGATAATTTTAAAATACACCAACAAAACTACCAAAACAACGACTCTCTTTCTAAAACTGATTTCTTCATCAAGAAAATCACAACTTCAAAAAAAATTGAACTGAATTATGATGAAAATATTTTTTCTTTGGATGTAACAAGCTTGCATTTTTCAAATGTAAAAAGCCATAAAATTAGATATAAACTACATCCGTTAAACAACAACTACATAGAAGTTTCATCATTAAAAAAAACTATTAATTACAATGGACTCTTGCCTGGTATATACCAATTAACAGCACAGGCATCAAACTCCCTCAACCAATGGACGGAGCCAAAAACTATTACAATAATAATTTCGCCTCCATTTTGGAAAACGAAGAGCGCGTATTTATTCTATGTTATATTCTCTCTACTCATCCTTGTAATTATTCTAAAAGTTATTTTAAAAATTCAATCTCTCCGTCATAAAGTAGAAATAGAACAACTTGAAACTAAAAAAATTCAAGAAATAAACAGAGCAAAACTTTCTTTCTTTTCAAATGTATCGCATGAAATAAAAACGCCAATAACGCTCATTTCTGAGCCTTTAAAATTGGTAATATCAAAACTTAAAGGCAACAGAGAGCTCGAAACGAAACTTGAATTAATTCAGCGTCAGACAAAAAAAATCCTAAGACTTATTGATCAAGTCCATGATTTTCAAAAAGGTGATGCTAGAGCTTTAAAACTGCACTATACAAGATTTGATTTCAATCCTTTTATTGAAGAGGTTACACAAGATTTTAAACAACTTGCTTTAAATCAACAAAAAAACTTTGTAGTAGCAAGTTCAATTAAAAAAATCATTGTCTCGGCCGACAAAGACAAGCTAGAAAAGATATTTGACAATTTATTAAACAATGCATTCAAATTTACTAATGTAGGTGACACTATTCAACTTGACTATTCTTATAACGAAAAAGACCTCATCATCTCAATCACGGATACTGGAATTGGAATAGACAAAAAAGATTTGCCTCATATTTTTGAAAGATTTTATAGATCACAACAAAACATCGAAGGATCAGGAATTGGTTTAGCTTTCACCAAACAATTAACAGAAATGCACTATGGATATCTTGAAGCGTTTAGCAATAAAAATAATGGGACAGAAATCAAATTAAAACTCCCCATAGTAAAAGAAATTCTTGATAAAGATAATATTATCATACCCCAATTGCCACAAGAAGAAAAAGTTACCTATCCAAAAGATTTTTTCACTAACAATACTACAACTAACCCCATAAATACGTCAGGTGAATACAGCAATTCGGTACTATTCTATGTTGAAGATGATTATGAACTGCGTTCCTATTGTACAGATTTGCTAGCCACATATTTTAGAGTAAAATCCTTTGAAAACGGAGAAGAATGCCTCAAAGCAATGGAAGACGAATGGCCTGATATTATTATAAGTGATATTCAAATGCCAAAAATGAACGGTTTAGAACTCTGTATCCAGGTAAAATCTGATTTAAAAACGAGCCATATCCCTGTCATCCTTCTTACAGCGTTAAGTAAAATTGAAGATCACATTCAAGGAATCAAAGACGGTGCGGATGCTTACATCAGAAAACCTTTTGATGCACAACACCTTATTGCAAATATAGAGGCACTATTAGCAAACCGAAAACAACTTAGGGAAAGGTACCAAGTAGGTATACCATTAACCAAAGAAAACAATCAAAACAACAGAAACGACAATGCTTTTTTAGAGAAACTATACAATTTGATTGAAAAAAACATAGACAATCAAAATTTCGACCTAAACACTCTAGCAAAGGAACTTTATTTAAACAGGACTCATTTTTACCAAAAAGTAAAAGTACTAACAAACCAAACTCCTTTAGAACTAGTGAGAATGTATAGGTTAAAAAAAGCTGCTGATTTATTACTCCACGAAAAACTTTCAGTTAACGAAGTGTTTTTAATGACTGGATTCAAAAGCAGACCGCATTTCTCAAAAATATTTAGAGAAAAGTATGGTGTTCCTCCCGGAAAATATATTAAATCTTTAGAATAATTTTTTTGTTTTTGGCCTAGATATGTACAACTCAATACATATTATTTATATTTTCGTACAATCTCTAGCACACAGGTATATAGATTTGTTTAAAATTTAATTACAAACAAATCTATTTTTATTATGAAAACTAAATTATTTCGTATCTCAATGTTATTAATAATCATTGGGAGTTTTTCAACCTCTGCGCAAATTAAATACAATGAAAAGGCTTGGAGCTTTGAAATTAGTGAAGGCGTAACGTATAGAAATGGCAAAGCTGATATCGTTACAGCATGGACTCAAGATCCTGGATTTATTTTATCTTCAGAACACAAACACTCTGGTAATTATAGTTGTAAAATGGACTTTACCAAACAACCTAAATCAGGAAAATTTCAAACATGGAGATCAAATCGTGGCAACGAAGGTGACTTTGAAGTATTATCAGACGAAGCTTACTCAGTTTCAGCATGGTTTTATATCCCATCTGGAAAACCATCAGGAAGACTCGCTGTAACCTTACAACAATCTAACGGAAAAGAAGTTGTGGCAAGCTTTAATTTATCAAAAGTAAAAGTTGGACAATGGACAAAGCTAACTACCAACTTTAAAGGAAATCCTGCCGTTGGAAATGAACTTTGGAGTAGCGTGAGTTACATCCCAAGACCAAAAACTGATTTAGTTATTTACTTAGATGATGTCTCATTTTTCCAACAAAAGAAATAACGATTCTCATCCTCCAAAAGCTCATTGAAACCAAGGTTTTAATGAGCTTTTTTTATTCTACAAAGAGTTTTTAAATCACAACGCATCTTCTAATTCCACATCAATAAACTTAAACATCCCTGCAGGAATTTTTATTTCTAAAGTTGATTTTTTTGCATTTAAATTAAAATTTTCTCCTGATAAAATATCTTTTACCGCTAACGGCTTAATTGTATGAAACTGAACCTTAGCTACGCTTTCTTTTGGATTCAAATATCCATTATCGATTAAAGTTAATCTTAAATGCTTGTCAGATGTTTGAGCCACTACCCAAGCCACATCACCCGTAACCGTTATCGGTAACAGTTTAGCACTTTTTTTAATATCATTATCAATAATATTATAATACTCAGAGGCTGACATAGTTTTTGTTCCGTCTGCAGATAAATAATCTTTTCCATTCGTAATATACTCTCTTAGTATGTTTTTATACATCGGATGTAAATTATCTTCCAATCTTTCACGCTTGGCTTTTTCTTGTTTATAAACTCCATTTTGAACCGGTGTAATCAAAACCATCCCATTAGAATACGGGGCTAAAAAATTCAATCTTCTATCTTTTACTCCAGCAGCATAACTTGAAAAATCCCACGAGGTAACTTGACCTCCTGTCCAATCACTACTCAATCGACTGAAAACATAATTATCTTTTTCTTTCGAATACCTTAAAGTTGTTGAAGAACTATTACCCTCTCGCAAATAAGTTTCATCTGGGTTAACCATACTCAAATGAACAGGAGAAAAACTAAGGATTTCGTTCCGTTTGGGAACATACAATGCACCTTTACCTATCAACTCCCACAATACAGTTAAGTACTCTGAATACTCAGAATCAATATTAAAATTATTAATATATGATGCACCATAAGAAGCATGAAAAATTGCATTTCGTAAAAAATGATTTGGTAAATTTTGATGTGAGAACTGCCTTGATCTCATAAAACTTGGATTATCTCTAGCACATCGTGTACCCCAACTATTTGCTACCCCACTGGACCATAACCCCAATCGACTAGCCAAGCTTAATTCCATGGCTACATCTTGAGTTTCTTCCATTGATGGAATCAATACATCTGCAAATTCACCAGATAAAAAACGTGACCACTCTGGTTTATAAATAATCGATTGCCAAAAAATATGTTTACTTCGAATAAACTGTTTTGCATTATGTGTTTTACTATAATCAGCCAGAGGGTAAATTAAATCGTCCAAGGCATATTTAAAATCTTTTTTATGCAAAATTGTCAACTCTGGCCAAACCCAAACAGTTGGCTTACCATTACCTGCATCAATCACCTTTTTTATAGTTTCTTTACCATAATAATAAGGATCTACACCATGACCTCCCCAAGTACACAAACCATTTTCATTATATTTTGAAATTAAATTTTGGGCAACTTTATCAGCACTATTATTATACCTCTTACGGCCATCTCTAATATCTCTAAACGAAGAAATTTCAATATGAGACCTATCCCAAGTACCTACATCTTTGAGAAATGCATACCCCATAAAAGAAAGATTTTTATAACGATCTTTTATTCGTTGCATTTCAGGGGTAAACTTGTTCTTGGTAGGAGGAGACATTATAGTTACCTTTAGGGACTGTCTCTCATACTCTGACCTAGAATACTTTTTCAGATTCTTTTTCACAACATCTGTTTCTTTCAAAATCGATGCAATATTACCTCCTGGCATTAATTCTTCATATGCTTTTTTCCATGTTTTTTGTGTATAATCAACAATATGAACTTGATTTCCTCCACTTTGCGCACTTGCCAAGATTAATTTTTGATTCAACTTATCATGATGAATATCGTTATACGAAAAAGTAGATTTTAAAACCTCAATTTCCTTAAAATCAGCTGTAGGTTTTGCAATAAATATAAACTCCCCTTTTAGGGAAACATATTCAAAAGTATCCTTACCGGGAATTACTTCCGTTTGGGTAACTCTATAACCAAAACCTAACTTTTGCTTAGAATTTACACTAAAATTTATTTTCTGTATTTCATTATTACTTGGCTTCAAAATCCCCAAATCATGTTTTTCCATAATGCCCGATGTTCCTAATAACACTTCTAACTCCTTAGATAGTGGATTTTCAAATACCGTGATATCTCCAACCGGACCATGAAAAATCTTTTTAGACTTAAATGGCTTTTTTGCTTTTGGTTTGAAATAATAATACATATTTAATTTATCTGCATGCGACAATATTGCATCTAACAATAAAATATCAGAACCATCTGGTTGCGGCAAGGGTCTTAAAAAATTAACCGTATGTACATTATAGGGAAGGGTTCCATCATCTTGCCATTTTTTATTCGGCTTATACAAAGTTGGATATGAACTTGATGGAATTTCAGTTAACAACTCACCCTTGTTTGAGATATAGTAGATATTAAGATCATTTCCTCCACAAGCAATATATGGAGCCAAACCTTCTTTAGGATGTACTACACAAGCAGAAATCATAGGTGAATCATTTTGCTTAAAACTCCAAATCAAATCTCCCTTATAATTTATACAAAAGATGCTTCCATCGGCATTCGCTGTTATCACCTCTTCATTTCCATCTCCATCGATATCATCCACCCATAAATCATGATTCATCAAACCTGATAAGGGTTGTTCCCAAATTAAGTCTCCTTTAAAATTTATTGCCGAAACAACACCATCATAACTACTCGTTATAATATGAGTTTTATTTTTAAAAACAGCAGTTTTTACTTTGAGAACAGTGTGTTCTGTTGTAATACTAACAATAGGATTTTTCTTAGAAAAAACAGTATTTGAACATAAAAAAAGCGCAAAAACAAAAATATTAACAACTAAAGTACATACAACTTTCATCTTTATAAAATTAAGGTTTATTTGATAATTCAGCATCCTAAGAACACCTATTACAAAAATATTAGTAAGACACAAACAAGCCTAATTGAAAAGATTATAAATGACTTAATCGTACAAAAAATAGATAGATTCGTACAAAAATGACCTACCCAAAAATTAAATTTGATATGAAATTAAAACTCGTTTAGAAACAACCAAATGAAAACACCTACTCCTAATCATATTTTTAAAAGAAGTTTTGTCCACTTTTTAGTGGTGATACTTTCTTTGTTCACCCAACAAAGTATTATTGGGCAAACTGAAAATGAAATACTCGCAAAAATTACAGAACTAGAAACCTTAATTGCCCATGCTGAAAACAATGAACTTGATGCTACCAAAGAAAAAATGACCATTAGTGTTGCCCAAGTTTTTTTAAAATACGCCAATTGGGATGAAAATAATATCGATACGAATCAAACTTTATTTGCATCCTTACCTTATTTTGAAGATGATGCCGTGCAACTGGCTCAAGACTTGCCAGATCTTGAAAGATCAAATATTTTAATTATTCTTGAGGAAGCAATTGTCGTTTTGCAAAAAATCATTAGTGGTGACATTAAAAGAAAAGACATCCCAGAAATAGACTGGTCCAACCTGACTATTTCAGACAACAAAATTTTACAAAATGGCAAACCCGTATTCTTAATTGATTATACATGGAAACCCTATATTCCAGAATTAACAAAATATTTTGGAGCAAGAGACGGTTTTTATTTAAGTCCAACTTTTGCAGATGACGAAAACGGAACCATCAAATCTTACGTAACTAATAATTTAAACACTAAACCTTCTGGTACTTTTGGTAATATTTTTATCAACCATAAATCTACTCCAGATTGGACAGAACAGCAATATGGACCTGATTTTAGAATGAGAGAAGACACCTTTGTGGCTTACGATATTGACAATCCTGGCGCAAAAACACTTTTTAGCTCCCTTTTCCAAAATACAATACCCAAAATTGCTGGAAAAAATTACGCTCAGTTAGGTTATATGTTAGCAAACGAGCCTCATTTTATCACCACAAAAGAACCCAATAAAAATGTTTGGGCTTCGGGTCCTGTGTCAGATTACACCCATGAAAAATTTAAATTGTGGTTGACACAAAAACATCAAACTATTAATAAACTAAACACAGAATGGGAAACTAATTTTGTAGACTTTTCTAGTGTAACTATTGATATCCCCATATTTAGAAGCTTACAAGGTACACCAATGTGGTATGACTGGCAAAGATTCAATATGGATAGGGTAAACGATTGGTTCCAATTTTTACAAAACGAAATTAAAAAACATGATGCATCAGCAAAAACTCACATAAAGTTAATCCCTCATTTTTGGGTACAAAATCAAGGTGATCACGGATTAGATATCGAAACATTAACACGTCAAAGTGACATTCTCGGAAATGATGCTCAATCTTACAACAGCCATATGTGGGGACCCAAAGAAGACTGGGAAGATCGATATAATTTTGAATGGAAAGACATCGCATTAACCTATGATTTTTTTAGTAGCATTAGTCCTAACAAAATAATATTCAATTCTGAAACTCACTTTCTCTCTACTACTAAATTTAGAGACCTCTATCTAAAACCAAGTTACGCAAGAATGACTTATTGGTTAGCCTATCTACATGGTTTAAATGTAGATCAGTGTTGGTTTTGGTCAAGACGAGAAGACGGTTCTCCAAGAGAAAATATGGTCTCCAAAGACTACCCCGGTACTATAAACCAACAACCCCAAATAATCAATGAAGTGACATCTACCATGATGGATCTAAATTCTTATTCTGAAGAAATTACACAAATTCAAAACTTACCCAAACCTATTAGAATTTTCAATACTCAAACCTCTGCAATAAACGAGGGAGAGTTATATATGAAAAACACCTTTAAACTCTACGAATCACTATATTTTGAAGGACTTCAATTAGGGTTTGCGACTAAAGACATCATAAACCTACAAGACAACAAGCTCTGGGAGGTAATTTTAATTGCAAATACAGAATTTGTAACCGAAGATGAATTAGACGCACTACAAAATTACCTCAATCAAGGAGGACATATTATTGTTGATGCCATCAGCCTGAAAAAAAACGAATATGGTAAATTACACACAAAAAAGCTAGAACAGGGCTCAGGCATCCTTCAAAGCACTTCAAGTTACGAAGAAATGAAAGCTCTAGCATTAGAAGTCGTCAACACTCAAAACATGCTCCCTTTATTAACAGTAGAAGAAACCAACAATTTGGGTTTAAAAGGGTGTCATTGGAGGTCCATTGTTACTCCAGAAGGGAAAAACGTGATTAGCTTGGTGAACATTGGTAAAACTCAAGCATCTATAACTTTAGGAATTAAAGACAATGATTCTCCTGTAATTTGCACCAATCTTTTAAACGGAAATAATTTAACTGGAATTTTTTTAATGGAACCTGAACAAGTTCTATTTTTAGAAGTTACTGCTGAAAACGATCATATTTTATCAATATTTCCAGAAACATGTCCAGATGCTAAAAACGGAAAGCTTAAAATAAAAGCGACCCAAGTTGGCAACTACAAACTAAAATTCAACAATACAGAAACTATTTTCACTAAAGAACTAACATTAGAAGACTTAGCTCCAGATAATTACAAGGTAAGCATCATAAACAGAGACAATCAACAACATAAAGAATATAGTTTTATTGTAAAAAAAAGCAACAAATTAGAGGCTGCTATTTCAAATAAAAACAATAAAACAAAATTTGATATTATTGAAGGTACTGCTCCCTACCATGTATTTGTTAACCAGCAAAAAGTTTTCTCTACCAACCAAAAACACTTCTCAATAGAAACAGAATCAATAGACAAATTAGAGCTTACAACCAACCAACCCTGTGAGGGAAAAATAACCAATATTGCAAAACCCCCAATCTCAATCTTTCCAAACCCTACATCTGGCTTGTTCCAAATCAACAATATTACGGATGAACATATGCTACAAATAACTGTTTACAACATACAAGGAAGTGTAGTTTCAAACCAAAAGTTAAATGTTATAAATTCATCAGCCACATTTGATATTTCAGATTTAGCTGCAGGCGTTTATTTTATTAAAATTCCATCAACGAATAACATATTAAAATTAATTAAAAAACAATAATCATATGAATATAAATCACCACCCGCATAAATTACCACTCATGGTTGTAAAACACCTTAAAACAAAATTCTATTATATACTAATTCTTTTTTCAAGCATCTTGCAATCTCAAGATCTTAGAGAACAAGTTGTAGATAACATCAACGAATTAAAAAAAATAATTTCAAAAGCAGAACAGACTGGCCTTAATATAGAAAAAGAAAAAATGACACTGCGTACTGCAGAAATATTCTTAAGTTATTCGGATTGGGACGAAAATAATGTTGATTTAAACGCTAAACAATTCAAACTTGTTAGAACTTATTGGAAAAACAAAAAAGATAAAAAAGGAAGAGATGCGCATGCTGCTGCCGCCTATTTACCACAACAACACAGAGAGCAGATTTTAAAAATTACAAGACAAGCTATTTCTGATATTTCTTCATTGACAAATGGCACGTTAAAACGACCAAATTACAGGACAGTAAATTTCGAGAACATCAGAATCAAAAAAACAGATAACGAAGATATAATTGTAGAGAAAGTAAACGGTGAAGACATTCCGACTTTCTTTCATACATATACCTTTAAACCTGAATACGTTTTAGCCGACATAAACAACCAAAAATCAACCAAACTAAAAACAACTGATTATCATGGTTCCATTAAAGACTTATTTTTAACAGGAAGATATGTAACAAAAGACGGATCGCTTAACGGTGGTTACACAAATAACCTCAACAAAAAGATTAAAAAAAATAAAAACATCACTAGAGTCTTTCTCGACCATAGAGGAATTCCGAATTATATACGTGACGAAAACCTAAACAAAAAAGACGATACGAAATCAATATATGCAGGAGCAAGACTTTTTACTACTTACGACATTAATAATCCACAATCCAAAGAATTAGTAAGCAATCTTCTAGAAAACTCCATCCCCAAATATAAAAAGACTGCGACAAGAAATTTTGCTTATATGATGGCTAACGAGCCTCATTGGGCATCCATAGAAAAAAATTATTTTACACCAAACACTACAGGAAATCAGCAAAAACAATGCAACAAAAGTAACACTTGTAACAACAATTTAGTTTCTTTCTATACCATGAAAGAGTTTGAAAAACATTTAAAAACAATTTATGGAACTGGTAAAAAAGGATTGAAAAGACTAAATAAAAACTGGTATGGCACAAACACTGTTAAATATTTAACAGGTTACGCTGATATTGCAGGTACTTATTCCCCAAATGAACCAGGAAATTACGCAATTGAGTTTCCTATTAAAAACAGTGAAGTTGGGACACCATATGCATATGACTGGTTCAAATTCAACAACACTCGTGTAACCGAATGGTTTAAGTTTATTCATACAACCATCAAAGAAAACGATCCAGACGCAAGGACTCACATTAAATTAATACCACTGTTTTTTAGTTCGAGACAAACACGAGACGCAGGTTTAGATTTTGAAGCACTGCAAGAACTTCAAGAAATCATTGGTAACGATGCAGATATGAATCAAGAATTGATGAGTGGTGTTTCTGAACGTTGGATGGAGCGCTATAATTTTAATTGGGCGGAAATGGCTTTAACGTTTGACTTCTTAAGCTCTGTAAAACCAAATTCAATCAATTACAACTCTGAAAACCATTATGTTTCAACCTCTGGGTTTAGAGACTTGTACCTACAGCCAGAATATGTAAAATCAGCCTTTTGGTTAGCGTACCTGTTAGGCGAAAATGCAAGTCAAATTTGGTATTGGCCAAGAGAAACAGATGGTTCTATCAGAAAAGCAAGTCAAGGTAAAGATAACGGTTATGGTGCGAGCCTAATACACCAACCTGCAATAGTAAACGAAATTGGGAATGTATTTTATGATATGAATGCATATGCTCATGACATTTATAAAATTCAAAACAGCCGAAAACCAATTAGAATTTTCCATTCTGAAACTACTGCAATCAACGTTCTCGACCATATGGAGCATACTTTGGATTTATATGAGAGTCTATTCTTCGATGGACTACCAATTGGCTTTGCTACAGAAAACATCATCAACAAACAAGATAACAACAATTGGGATGTCACATTAATCTACAAAACCCCTTTTGTAACGGATTCAGAATTTAAGACATTACAAAGCTACTTAAATGCGGGAGGAACCATAATAGTAGACCAAGAGAGTCTATTAAAAAATGAATATGGACACAAAAGAACAAAACCTTTAAACGTCAAAAAAGGCGGGAAATTAATCTACAAGAACACTACAAGTGAAATAAGATCTACGGCACTAAAATCGATTGGAAACAAAAACAAGTTAAAACTCACCGAAAAGAAAGAACTTGACAAAAGAGGCTGTTTTTGGAGAACATTAAAAAAAGAAAACAACAAATATGTGGTCTGCCTTGTTAACACCGGAAAATCAAGTACGGAAATTTCACTATCAATAGACGGGTTTAATGAAATTAAAATAACAGACTTACTTGATGGAGAAAAGTTAAATTCAACAATCTCATTAAAATTAAATGATGTACGCTATTTAGAAGTGCAAGCTCAATAATAAGATATCAAAACATTAAACCAAAAAACCTCTCATTTATGGTGAGGTTTTTTTATAAATAAAAAAAGAGCTACACTTTCGTGTAACTCTTTTGTTTTTTGCTCCTCCTCTTGGGCTCGAACCAAGGACCCTCTGATTAACAGTCAGATGCTCTAACCAACTGAGCTAAGGAGGAGTTTCATATAGAATGCAACCCATTTCTGTTTTGCGAGTGCAAATATAACTATTATTTTAAATTCTGCAACAAGAAAATAAAAAAATATAAAATCAACATATGTTTAGGTAGGGTGTTTTAATTTCAAAGTGTTTCTATAACAAACCCTATTACCATGAAAAAATGTCCAAAATGCAATTCTTCCTATAGAATGCGAATCAAACGAAATCGAGTTTTAAAAACAATTCCTTTTATAAAAGCATACCGTTGTGAAAAATGTTTTACCAAATATTTTATCACTCCATTGACTAAAAAAACATTCCCTTTTGAAAAACATAAATTTTCAAAAATTTAATCGTTCTGTATAAATATTTTTACCTCAAAACTTTAAAATGCATATAAGAGATATTTTAAATTGAGAACACAAAAAAAGAGCTACATTTTCATGTAGCTCTTTTAACTTTTGCTCCTCCTCTTGGGCTCGAACCAAGGACCCTCTGATTAACAGTCAGATGCTCTAACCAACTGAGCTAAGGAGGAGTTTCATATAGAAGGCAAACCATTTCTGTTTTGCGTTTGCAAATATAGATTATATTTTAATTTCTACAAGAAAAAAAACTAAAAAATCTATATTTTTTATCGAAAAAACATCGATTAAAAAACAAGAACAAATATTCAACGCATCGTTACAATCTATTCGGCATAATTATTGTTAATTCAATCATCTAAAAAACAACAAGCTAAGCTAAGCTAACATTGAAATTACCTATCTTTGTTGCAAACTGAAACACCTCCATGATTTTTATTAGAATTTCAAAAAAACTACCAAAATCCGTATTTTTTCTCTTTATTACAATTGCCTTTTATAGCTGCTCACCTAAAGATTATGATGAACCAAAAGTTTCTTTAGACTCATACAAAATCGAGGAGAACTTTGAATTAAAGTCTATCTGTTCAGAACCTTTTATTGAAGCTCCTATTGCCATGGATTTCGACAACAAAGGCCGAATTTGGGTTGTTGAAATGCGTGGATACATGCAAAACCTTGAAGGTACTGGAGAAGAAATGCCAAATGGAAGAATTACCATTTTAGAGGACTATGACAACGATGGTGTAACAGACCATACCAAAGTTTTTATTGACAACTTAGTTTTGCCAAGAGCCATTGCACATGTTTATGGAGGTCTATTATACGCAGAACCACCTAATTTGTGGTTCGTTGATATACTAGATGACAAACCCGTTAATAAGGTTTTAGTAGATGCTCATTATACACACGGTGGTAATGTAGAGCATCAACCCAACGGTTTGATGATGAATATTGATAACTGGATTTACAACGCTAAATCAAGTGCAAGATACCAAAGAAAAAATGGTAAATGGATCAAAGAACATACTCGTTTTAGAGGACAATGGGGAATAACACATGATAATTTTGGAAGAATTTATTACAACAATAATTCTACACAATTAATTGGCGATTACGTACTGCCAAACACAACTTCAAAAAACAAACACCAACTACTATCAGCATCACTTGGTCAAAGAACTATAAACAACAATAGAGTATTTCCGTTGCATTCGACTGCTGTTAACAGAGGCTACATTCCCGGAAGATTAGACAAAGACAGTATACTTATTAATATCACTGCAGCATGTGGACCCATGATATATAGAGGTGATCAGTTTCCTGCCTCTTACAATCAGAATGCTTTTGTGTGCGCACCAGAAGCAAACCTAATCAAAAGAAACATCCTTGACTTTAACAAAATTAAAATAACAGGAAAACAAGCAATACCTAAAAAAGAATTTCTTGCCTCAACTGACGAAGGATTTAGACCTGTCAATCTTTTCAACGGACCAAACGGAAATCTTTATATAGTGGACATGCATAGAGGAATTATTCAAGACAAAGCATTCCTTACACCTTACCTTAAAAACCTATACGCTAAGCGACAACTCGATACAGTAATAGGAATGGGTCGAATTTTAAAAGTCTCACCAAAAAACAGCGACCAAAAACAGATTCCTAATTTAGATAGGTTAACTGTTCCGGATTGGGTTTCGCTTTTAAAACACTCCAATGGTTGGTTAAGAGATCGCGCTCAACAAATATTAATTTACCGTTTTGAAGAAGTTGCCATACCTGCTTTAAAGAAAATGGTATTTGAAAAACATCCCTACGCACAAACGCACGCACTTCAAACCTTGGAAGGATTACATGCTATCGACTTTAAATTCTTAGCCAAAGTATTAGAAAATGTTAACAACATAGAAACCTTAAATCATGCTATCGTTCTTGCTGAGAACTATGCTTCAAACAAAAACCTTAACGAATTTATTGAATGTCTTTCCCGATTGACTTCTATAAACAATCCCTCATTAGACATCTATATCGCAAACTCTATGGGAAATTGGATTTCACATTCGAAAGAAAAAACATTCCCAATTTTAGAAAACATTCATAAAAAACACCCTAAAAATAGTATTTATGACGAGGCCATTATTGCTAGTTTAAGAAACCATGAAGAAGCCTTTCTAAATTACATGAAGAAAGAAAAAAAATCAGAAGGCCAACTAAACTACTTAATTAAAGAAACCATTGCCGAAAAGAAAGACATAAAACACCAAAGAGCAAAAAACAGGAAAAACTCAGCGTCGTTAAAAGCTGGTGAAAAAATATTTAAAAACATCTGCTCCACTTGTCATGGAACAAAAGGACAAGGAATCAACAGCCTAGCTCCTCCTCTTAAAAACTCAGAATTTGTATCTGGACCTTCTGAAAGACTAGGGTTGATCATTTTACATGGACTTTCTGGCCCCATACATGTGAATGGTAAACTATACAATCTAAGCGCAACTATGCCAGGGTTGGTTAACAATGTAACTTATAATGATTATGACATTGCCAACCTTATCAATTACCTACAACAAAACTTTGCTGGCAAAAAAGCAACAACGAGCAAACAAAGTATCAAAAAACTCAGATTGATAAAACCCAAAAACGGTGTCTACACCGAAAAAGAACTATTAAACAAGACCTTTTAAAGGATAATTAGAAAGATCTACAACTGGAAAACCATAGTAATTTATTCATAGCTCAGATTTAAATATGGTCAAATCGCATATTTTTAATATGTAAATTAACAGAAAAAATAAAATCTGTTATATTTATTTACATTATTAACAAATCGATAACCGATACACGGTTTTTTGGCCAAAACGTTGTACTTTTGCTAAGGTTTTTAATAAAATACCGAGTATTCTATAAAATATGGACAAATTTTCGTTCTTAAACGCAGCACATTCCGGCTTCATTGCCGATTTATACGATCAGTATCAAGTAAATCCTGATTCCGTAGAACCAAGTTGGAAAAGTTTTTTCCAAGGTTACGACCTTGCTAATGAAGACTATTCTTTAACAGGTGAAGAAAACACTAACATTGACATTCCAGAACATGTAAACAAAGAGTTTCGTGTAATAGAATTGATAAATGGATATAGATCTCGTGGGCATTTGTTCACTAAGACAAATCCTGTTCGTGAAAGACGCCAATACAAACCAACCTTGGCGATCGAGAACTTTGGTTTGACCAAGGAAGATTTAGATATTGTTTTTAGCGCAAGTGAAATTCTTGGGTTAAAACCAACAAAACTTTCTGAAATCATTTCTAATCTAGAGCAAATGTATTGTGATTCTATTGGTGTAGAATACATGTACATTCGTAATCCAGAAGAAATTCAATGGTGGCAAGATCGTTTGAATAAAAACAACAACCACCCTAGTTATAATATAGATTCTAAAAAATACATTCTTTCAAAACTAAATCAAGCAGTTGGTTTTGAAGATTTTTTACAAACTAAATATGTTGGTCAAAAACGTTTTTCTCTTGAAGGAGGAGAGGCATTAATACCAGCTATTTCTGTTGCCTTGAGAGATGCTGCAGAAAAATTTGGTGTAAAAGAATGTGTACTTGGAATGGCACATAGAGGTCGTTTAAGTACCTTAACAAATATTTTCAAAAAACCTGTTCGTGATTTATTTTCTGAATTCGAAGGAAAAGATTTCGATGATGAACATATTGATGGAGATGTAAAATACCATATGGGACTTACTCGTAGTAAGACTTTCCAAAATGGTGAAGTGATGAAAATGAACTTGGTTCCTAATCCATCTCACTTAGAAACTGTAGCTCCTGTTGCTGAAGGTATTGCTAGAGCAAAAATCGACAGAAAATACAACGGTGATGATTCTAAAATCTTACCTATTATAGTACATGGTGATGCTGCCATTGCAGGTCAAGGAATTGTATACGAGGTTACTCAAATGAGTAAACTAAATGGTTACAAAACCGGAGGTACTTTACACTTAGTAGTTAACAACCAAGTTGGATTTACCACTAACTATCTAGATGCTCGATCTAGTACTTACTGTACTGATGTTGCAAAAGTTACTTTATCTCCTGTATTACACGTTAATGCGGATGATGTAGAAGCTGTTTGTCATGCTGTAGAATTAGCACTTGAATTTAGAATGAAATTCAAGAGAGACATTTTTATTGATTTATTAGGATATCGTAAATATGGTCATAACGAAGGAGATGAACCTAGATTTACACAACCAAATCTTTATAAAACAATATCAAAACACAAGAATCCAAAAGATATATATGTTGAAAAATTGATCAACGAAGGATCAATTGATGCAGCATATGCCAAGCAAATAAAGGATGAATTCAAGGGTATGTTGGAAGAACAATTCCAAAAAGCGAAAGGAGATTCTACTTCTAAAGTAGTTCCTTTTATGCAACATACTTGGAAAGAATTTGTTAGAGAGAACCTTGAAGCAATGCTTTCTCCTATTGATACAACGTATCCGGTTGAAAACCTGCAAGGGATAGCAAAAGTAGTATCTACTGTACCAGAAGGTGTGAAGTTTGTTCGAAAAGCAGAGCGTATTGTAAAAGGTCGTGAAAAAATGGTATTCGAAAACAATCTTCTTGATTGGGGTATGGGTGAAACACTTGCCTATGGATCGCTTCTTGAAGAAGGATATAATGTTAGAATTTCTGGTCAAGATGTAGAACGTGGAACATTTAGCCACCGTCATGCAATTTTACGTGATGAAAATACTGAAGACAGAATCAACCTAATAAATACAAATCCAAAAAACAAAGGTGAGATGTATATTTACAACTCATTATTATCAGAATATGGAGTTTTAGGATTTGATTACGGGTACGCCATGGCAAACCCAAATACTTTAACCATATGGGAAGCTCAGTTTGGAGATTTCAACAATGGTGCACAAATTATGTTTGACCAATACATTTCTGCTGCTGAGCATAAATGGAAATTACAAAATGGTATTGTAGTATTATTACCACATGGTTATGAAGGACAAGGTTCTGAGCATTCATCTGCTAGAATTGAAAGATTCTTACAATTATGTGCTGAAGATAATATGACTGTTGCTGATTGTACTACACCAGCCAACATGTACCACTTGTTGCGTCGTCATATGAAACGCAAGCATAGAAAACCTTTAATTGTCTTTACACCTAAAAGTTTATTGCGTCATCCTAAAGCTGTAAATCCTATTGAGGACTTTGCTAATGGAGGTTTCCAAGAAGTTATCGATGATACAATTGCACCAGAAAAAGTAACAAAAGTTGTTTTCTGTACTGGTAAATTCTATTATGAATTATTGGAAGAGAGAGAAACTACTGAACGTGATGATGTTGCTTTGGTAAGAATTGAACAACTTTTCCCTTTGCATGAAGAAAAACTAAAAGAGGCTATCGACAGATATCCAAACGCAAAAGAATACGTTTGGGCACAAGAAGAGCCTAGAAACATGGGAGCATGGAGTTATATGTTACAACGCTTTACACAAGTAAAATTAACAGTGGCTTCAAGAAAATTCTATTCAGTGCCAGCTGCGGGTTCTTCTGCGAGATTTAAAAGAAGACAAAGAGCTGTGATTGATATGGTTTTCAATCCAGAAAAAAACAAATAATATTCGAAAGACCTATTAGTCTTCGATTCAAATAAAACGCTTCGACAAGCTCAGCGTACATAAATAAAAACCCAGAGCTTGTCAAAGGGTAACAAAATTAACAAACAATATTGTTCTTGATTAAAGGACAAAAATTTAAAATTAGTAACAATGATTTTAGAAATGAAAGTTCCTTCTCCGGGGGAATCAATTACAGAAGTAGAAATTGCATCTTGGTTAGTTGAAGATGGTGATTACGTAGAAAAAGATCAGCCTATTGCTGAAGTAGATTCAGACAAAGCTACCTTAGAATTACCTGCAGAAGAAAGTGGAATTATCACTTTAAAAGCTGAAGAAGGTGACGCTGTAGAAGTTGGTGCTGTTGTTTGTTTAATTGACATGGATGCTGCTAAACCTGAAGGTGGATCAGAAGCTCCAGCCGCTGCTCCAACTAAGGAAGAGGCTCCAGCTGTGACTCCAGTAGCAGAAGCTCCTAAATCTGCAGAACCTGCAACCTATGCTACGGGAACTGCTGCTCCAGCTGCCCAAAAAATTCTTGATGAGAAAGGAATTTCTAACGCTGCAGTATCTGGATCAGGAAAAGATGGAAGAATCACCAAAGAAGATGCATTGAATGCAACACCTGCTATGGGTACTTCTAACGGAAGTAGAGGATCAGAGCGCAAGAAAATGTCTATGCTACGTAGAAAAGTTGCGCAGCGTTTAGTATCTGTAAAAAATGAAACTGCTATGTTAACTACTTTTAACGAAGTAAACATGCAGCCTATTTTTGACTTACGTAATCAATACAAAGAAGAATTCAAAGCAAAACATGGTGTAGGATTAGGATTTATGTCTTTCTTTACTTTGGCTGTAACAAGAGCTTTAGAATTGTATCCAGATGTAAACTCTATGATTGATGGAGATTTCCAAATCAAAAATGATTTTGCTGATATTTCTATTGCTGTATCAGGACCTAAAGGATTGATGGTACCTGTAATTAGAAATGCTGAAAACTTATCATTTAGAGGTGTTGAAAGTGAAGTTAAACGTTTGGCTTTAAGAGCACGTGACGGACAAATCACTGTAGATGAAATGACGGGTGGTACTTTTACAATCACAAACGGTGGTGTATTTGGTTCTATGTTATCTACACCTATTATCAACCCTCCTCAATCTGCAATTTTAGGAATGCACAACATTGTTGAGCGTCCAATGGCTGTAAACGGACAAGTGGTGATTCAACCAATTATGTACGTAGCTTTATCTTACGACCATAGAATTGTTGATGGTAGAGAATCAGTTGGTTTCTTAGTAGCAATCAAAGAAGCAATTGAAAACCCAATTGAATTGTTAATGAACAACAATCCTAAAAAAGCATTGGAATTATAAAATTCTAAGTTTTTATATAAAAAATCCCATATCGAATGATATGGGATTTTTTTTTGCTTTTATTTGAAGTTACTTAATACAAATTCAAGCTTGCACGTATTTATTTGACCTGACAGAATAGTTCATATTCTTCAATTTTCATATTTTTAGAGAAAAAATGAAAAACAAATTTCTATCCCTTTCTTGTGTCTTTTTATTTCTGATATCCTCGTGTTCATCGGTAAAGCTTAAAAAATTATCAGAAAACTATGAAATGATGGATGATATTTATGTTTTTGTTGGTAATCACATAAACTTTAATCCAACCACCAACTATGATAAAATCAATATTTATTCTAAAAACAAACACATAAAAATAAAACCTATTGAACATAATTCATTTGAAATCTCAAGTAAAATAGAAGTTTCAGACACAATAAATCTAGAAATGATTTCTAACAAAAAGAAAACATATAAGAAGATCAACGTTCATTTTTTTGAACACGGCACAAAGAATTTTGAAACTATAGAAGGTATCAAACTTGGTGACAATGCAACTATTCTAAAAAAAATATACAATTCAAAACCTAATGTATATCGATATTCAAATACCTACGAAGCTTGGAGATTTGATGAAGGAAGAATAAGTTTTGAAATACTCACAAAAACGAATAAAATAAATCGTATTAATATTTTTGGATTCCAACGAACACACTTTAAAGGAACCAATAAAGAAATTGTTTACAACAAATACAAGTACAATATTTCTGGTTTAGGTAACTTCACAAACAATGATGGAATACTAATGGACTCTGTCGTGAAAAAATATGGCAAACCAGATATTAAAAAACTCAATGATCATAAAGTTGATTGGTATATCTATTTTCTAGAAAACAAAAAATTAATTTTCCATTTTGAAACTGATGATATTGATGATTATTCTGGTAAAAGAATAACTTTTATTGCTTCCCAAATTTTAAATAAAAAAGACAAGGAAAAGAAATTAGAATCTCAAATTGCACCCTTGTAATTTATGACTTAGAACCTTTTCTATTTTTTAACACAATTGTTCGCTATATATCTTAAATTAGCCATTCAATTAAAAAAATTACAACTATGGCAACGTTAAGATTAGGAGATGTCGCTCCAGATTTCACGGCAGAAACTTCGGAAGGAACAATCAATTTTCATGAATGGTTAGGAGAAGGATGGGGATTATTATTCTCACACCCTGCTGATTATACTCCTGTATGTACTACAGAATTAGGTACAGTAGCTAAATACACAGATCAATTCAACCAAAGAAATGTAAAAGTAGCTGCTTTAAGTGTTGATGGTGTTGCATCTCACCAAGGATGGATCAAAGACATCAATGAAACACAAAACACTACGGTAAACTTCCCTATCATTGCTGATGAGGACAAAAAAGTAGCTAACTTATATGACATGATTCACCCAAATGCAGACAACAACTTAACGGTTCGTTCTGTATTTATCATTGCTCCAGATAAAACAATTAGGTTGATCATAACTTATCCTGCTTCTACTGGTAGAAATTTTGATGAATTGATTCGTGTTATTGACTCTTTACAATTAACAGCTTACCATAAAGTAGCTACACCTGCTAACTGGCAAGATGGAGACGACTGTGTGGTAGTACCTGCAATTAAAACTGAAGATATTGATGCCATTTTCCCGAAAGGATATACGGAGGTGAAACCTTATTTAAGAATGACTCCTCAACCAAACAAATAAAAAGCTTAATTTCCTTAAAATTCAAAGGCCTAATAGAATATTTCTGTTAGGCTTTTTTTATGTGCTTTAATTATTTTTTTAACCTCATTACTATCCGTTCCCGCTTTTACAGCGTTGTTCTTATAAATCAAAACCCCATGGGTATCAAATACAAATGTCCATCTAGCAGTAGTTGTGCTCCTTTTTAAAAATACTTCTATGCCATCTAAGTCCCTCTTTAAACTTTTCTCGCCATCTTTTGTGGGAACTCCAAAAGATTTTGCCACAGAACCTGAATTATCAGACAACAATGGAAAGTTAAGGTTATAAGAGTGCTTAAAATATTGTAAGTTCTTTACCTCATCCCCACTTATGCCAACAACTTTAACATTCAAGGCATCAAAATTCTCTTTTATCATCTCTATAGGCACAAGCTTGTTTTGTGCATCCACCTGTCATCGCCGCAGGATAAAAATAAACCACTAAGAATTGCCCTTCTGATTGTTTTTTTGAATTCCAACTTTTTCCAGTGTCATCTGAAATTGAAAATTCTGGCAATTCATCACCTAAATTTAATCCTGCTGTTTGTGAATTACCCTTTACCAGTGTTATCATGACTAATAATAACATTGACAATCCCTTTAAATTTGTCATTTGAATAATTTTTACTGACGAAATTAACAAAACAATATTAAAGATTAAATTCTAAAAAAATTATTAATGTAAAGTCCATGTATAGTTTTATTAACCCTGTTCGATCGAATTATTCATTAACTTTAGTATGATTAGAAAACACATAAAATGTGAGTTTAAGTTAGGTTTCGAAAGTCTGGGTGTGGTTTACTCAGACTTTTTATTTTTTCTATATAAAAACAACTAATTCTGATTGGCTATATTTGCCACAAAGTTGAACACCTGACCTATGGAATTATTTCAAAAGAACACACTGTTAAAAATCTACTTCAACATCACAGAAAACTTATTAAAGTGGTTATTGATAGCTATTGTATCAGGTATATTTGTAGGTTCTGCATCTGCTCTATTACTAGAATCCTTATACTTTGTTACGGATTATAGAGAAGCAAATCAATGGATCATTGCTTTATTACCGTTAGCAGGGCTTGTTATTGGCTTGATGTATCATTATTGGGGTAAAAGTGTTGTAAAAGGGAACAATCAATTAATTGACGAAATACATAGTCCTGAAAAGATCATTCCATTAAAAATGGCTCCGTTAGTTTATATAGGAACCGTTCTTACGCATCTTTTTGGAGGATCAGCGGGTCGAGAAGGAACTGCCATTCAAATGGGTGGGGCCTTGGTTGATCAAATTTCTAAAATATTTAAATTCAGTCACGAAAACAGAAAAATTGTTATCGTAATTGGTATCTCCGCGGGTTTTGCTTCTGTATTTGGAACCCCCTTAGCAGGCGCAATATTTGCTTTAGAAGTATTGATTGTTGGACGCATGCGCTATGAAGCCATAGTACCAAGTTTTTTAGCAGCCGTTGTTGCAGATTATGTTTGTTTAGCTTGGGGTGTACACCACTCTCATTATGTAATAGATTTGGTGCCAGAAATAGATACTATCAGTTTTTTAGTTGCGATTTTTGCAGGAATAATTTTTGGAATCGCAGGGAGAACCTTCTCCAAGGGAATTCCATTTTTTCAAGGTTTTGCCAATAAGATAAAGTATCCTCCACTTAGGCCTTTTGCAGGTGGAATTATCATTGCGTTGAGTGTTTTTTTAATGGGAACCACGAAATATATCGGATTAGGAGTACCCACTATTGAAGAAGCCTTTGTAAATCCTTTGCCTTTCTACGACTTCGCATTGAAAATATTACTTACCACTTTTACTATTGGTGTAGGGTTTAAAGGAGGAGAAGTGACACCGCTATTTTTTATAGGGGCAACCCTAGGAAATGCCTTAGCTTTATTTTTGCCATTACCGATGGCATTATTAGCCGGAATGGGATTTGTTGCTGTGTTTTCTGGAGCCACAAATACGCCAATTGCCTGTACCATGATGGGAATTGAACTATTTGGAATAGAAGCAGGTGTATTTATTGGGATTGCTTGTGTTGTCGCGTATTTATATTCTGGACATTCTGGGATTTATTCCTCACAAATTATCGGTAGCTCTAAAAGCGATCACTTTGATCATCAAAAGGGGAAAAGATTGAAAGAGGTTTCTTAAGTTTATTTTTTCAGATAAAAACAAGAGTTCTTGTAATCGACAAGAGCCTGTCCAGAGATTAAAACATCTGCTCCAATAATTCCATCTATTCGTTTTGCATTGTGCTCTTCAAGGGCTTGGTTTACATGAGACATATCAAAAACCACCAAATTGAATTTCTTGGTATTCCATTTCCCCATTTTCAATCGATTTTTTTCCGACTGTAAAGTTTCCATACCTGTAGCTCCCGCTCCCGCAGCTTTAATATCGGATGCAATTGTTTTCACTCCGTATTTTTCCACATCGTCAACTCCTATGCAAGAATTTGATGCACCTGTATCTAATATAAACCTACCTTTCACACCATTTAGCTTTGCCTTTACAATCATATGATTGGTTTTAGTGATTTTTAATGGAATATGGATGTATCCTTTTTTGGAAATGCTTTTTTTTAGGCTTGACATTTTAGAGTATTTTTACCAAAGATATTAATGACTTTGAGAACTACTACCAGAAATTAACAAAATTTCTGCAAAACAACAAGATTCTGACTAAAATGATAATTACCGATACACATACACACCTCTATAGCGAACAATTTGACGAAGACAGAGCAACAGTTATTCAACGTGCTATTGATGCAGGGGTAAGTCGATTTTTTATTCCAGCAATTGACAGTGACTATACACAAGCAATGCTTAATCTTGAAGCTCAATTTCCTGAAAATATATTTTTAATGATGGGACTGCATCCAACACATGTAAAAGAAAATGTAGCGGAAGAGTTAGCCTTGATAAAAGAATGGATTGATAAAAGAAAGTTTTTTGCCATAGGTGAAATTGGAATTGACTTGTATTGGGACAAAACATACCTAAAACAACAACAACTTGCATTTAGAACACAAATACAATGGGCAAAAGAGAGAAAGATGCCAATTAACATTCATTGTAGGAATGCTTTTGACGAAGTTTTTGAAATTTTAGAGGAAGAAAAAAGTGATGACTTATTTGGAATTTTCCATTGTTTTACTGGAGATTTAGAACAAGCCAAACAAGCGGTTTCCTTAAACATGAAATTAGGTATCGGTGGTGTTGTTACTTTTAAAAATGGAAAAATAGACAAATTTTTAAATGAAATTCCTCTTTCTGAAATTGTTTTAGAAACAGATGCTCCCTACTTAGCTCCAACTCCATACAGAGGTAAAAGAAACGAAAGTAGTTATCTAACAAATGTGATTGATAAATTGGTAGACATCTATGGTTTATCATTTGAAGAAATTGCAAACATTACCACACAAAACTCCAAAGATATTTTTGGTATTTAATATTTGGCTATGAAATTAGAAAAAATAAAAATCAACACTCCTTTAGGAATTGTAAAAATCAATGGAAATGCAGAAGGAATTCATTCAGTAATTTTTTCAAATAAAAAATCGCCTGTTACAAAAGAAATTCCAAAAGTATTAGAAGAATGTGTCCAACAATTGAATGAATATTTTAATGGAACAAGAACTGATTTCACTTTAAAATTAAATCCACAAGGAACAGAATTCCAAAGAAAGGCATGGAAAAGCCTACAGGGAATACCTTATGGAAAAACAATGAGTTATTCTGAACAAAGTAAAATTTTAAACAAACCTAAAGCTATTAGAGCCGTTGCTAATGCCAATGGAAAAAATTTATTAGCCATTTTAATTCCATGTCATAGAATCATCGGTTCAGATGGTTCCTTAACTGGGTATGCCTGGGGATTAGAAAGAAAAGAATGGTTGCTAAATCATGAAAACAAACTCAAACAACAAGCCTTGTTTTAACCTAAAAATAAAAAAACAGGTGTCCATACAAACACCTGCTTTTTCTTTTCATGGCTACCTTAAATTTTTACAATTCGCTTTAAAATTGTTTCTGTATCGCTCACTAAAATAACAGTGTATGTTCCTGTTGCTAATTGAGAAATATCTATTGTTTCTGAAGCAATTGCTTTGTCAACAATTATCGATCCTAATTGATTATAAATTCGTATCGTATGTAAATTTTCATAACCAGAAATATGAATAGAATTTTGCGCCGGATTAGGCCAAATTAAAACTTCATCCTTTGCTTCTTCCTCCTTCAGTACCAAATTTTGGTCTGCTTCTTTTGAACTCAATGTTGAATACCCCATTACTCTAAGCTCTTCCAAGCTAACCCAGCTTCCTGAATATTTATCTGCACCCGTAACTGAAATCCTAACATATCTTGCATTTGTATTAGAGAATGCATCAGAAATAGGGTTGTCATTTGAACCTGACGTTGTATTGTTACTTCTATCGACAATTAAGCTATAATTATTATTATCGGTAGAAGCTTCAATTATAAATTGATATGATCTATCACTAAAACAAATTACCTCTGTACCGCTGATGGTATAAAACCCACCCAAATCTACCACTACAGACTGAGGAAAATACTGGGCAGACCATCTAGAATCAGCATCGCCATCCAATAAATTTGACGCAGGATTTTCAGATTGTTGCTCGGAGGCAACTGCCGACTTATTCAAGGCTACATTCAATTTTACTGGCTCAACAATAACAGGTGAAACTGTCTCTGAAAGCTCATTAAAATACACCAATGCCTCACCAGGGTCTTGAAGATATGCCCCGTTTTTCCAGTAACTAGGGAAAGACCAATAAGAAATATCTCTGTTTACAAATTCACTACCATTTACAGAAACTAGCAGTCTCTCATCTTCTAATGAAATATCACAATCAAAATATCCGTTAGGTAAGGATCCCATAGGAATATGCGTGGTTGCAACCCCTTCAGAATCTGTTTTTACCGCTGCAAATAAACTACCGTTTAGGCTATAAACTCTTAACAAAGGTTTGTTAGGACCATTCCCTGCATTTGCATCATCATGAATTTGCAATAATGTCAATTGCTCACATGTTTGAATTTTTACATCTAAATTAGCATGAAGACTTCTATTTTGATTCTCTACCAACCAATTATTTTCATACCTCAATTCTGATCTTACTTTTGTAGCATTTGCATCTCGTGTTTGACTAAAGGCAATTTTATCCGAATCAGCAACAAAAAAAGACGCTGATGAATAACCATTTATAATAAAGGATGTTGTCGCTTCAGTATTACTTAACGGAGACTGTAGTTTGCATAGTTCCAAATAAGTTTGGAATTTAGGAATATCATAAGGCGCGGCAACCTCCACAGGTGGCTCTTGGTCGCTTTCTGAAAAAATCTTAAAATCTAATAAACTTACCCAAGTACCTTGATAACTTGCCGCTCCAGTAACACGTATTTTTACAAACCTTGTTGAAACAGAAGAAAACACATCTTTAATTGGGCTCGTTTCAGTTCCCGGTGTGCTATTGGAAGATCTATCGACAATTGTAGTATAATTACCATTCTGAGTATCCGAAATAGAAATTTCATATTGATATGCTCTATCTGAATAACAAACCAATTCTGTACTTCCGATGGTGAAATTCGCTCCTAAATCAACGATAGCTTCTTGAGGAAAGCCAGACACTGACCATCTTGTAGAAAGGTCGCCATCAACTAAATTGGAATCAATATTTGATCCATCTGCAGAGCCTGTAGAATAGACCAATTTATTCAATGCAACATCATCGCCAGCAGTAGGTGCATTTACTAGAATACTAATGGAATCTGCAAATCCTCCTTCTTGAGTTGTTCCCGTAATGATGGTAGTTCCCTCTGAAAGTGCTGTTACTACTCCACTAGAATTAACTAAAGCGACAGATGTATCTGACGAGGTATAAATTATGTTCTTATTTGTAGCATTTGACGGACTAATTGCAGGGGATAATTGTTCGCTACTACCCAAAACAATATCCATGGAATTCGTACCGAATACCAAACCGGTTACGGCAATATTCTCAGGGACAGCATCTCCATGCTGCACAGTAAAATCATAAACTAAAACCTCACCGTAGTTGTCAGGATCATCTGTAGAGTCTCCTTCCCTCTCCGGATTACTTTGTGTATAATTCCCAACCTTAAAATAAGTTTGGTCATAATTTAAATCCATAACATAATCGTTTCCATCAGCTTTCACTAAATAAGCATCAGCCGTACCATTATTAAAAGACTCCAAAAGATTCCCATCTTCTGAGTAATAACAGTAGTGTTTTCCATCCAATACATGAAAAATAACTTCATGTTTATCTCCTAAGTTATAATCTGTTTTAATGGTAACATCATCTCTTAACTTACCTCCATTAAAAGAAATAAAAAGATGAGAATCTTCCAGACGCATCACCATGGAGTCATCTATTCCATCTGCCTTATTCCCATGAATTTGAGTAGCTACCAAATGAGATTTTTCAATTGGTAAATGCGTAATAGCTTGTTCAACATAGAGCATATGAGAACCTTCTGTAGTCCAATAAATATCTGAAGAACCATCTTCTTCTCTTTCTCTCAATTCTGATCTTATATAATCTGAATTTGGAGTTGTTCCGTTGTCATTTCGAATGGGAGCTCTGAAAACAATAGCATCGTTAGAATCGTTTACAAAAAAGAATTCATTGTTAGATTCTCCACAAAGCGTCTTGTCTTCTTCCCCTGTTGGGTAGGTAATTTTCCAACCATTACAATTCCTCATCAAGTCTGAAGGATTTTGTCCTATCATAGAAAGAGAAAATAGGATCATCAAACTTAGCGTGATACTACGCAGTTCATTTTGTTTAATTTTTTTCATTTTATTAAGTTTAGTTTTTGGTTAACTAGTTTGGTTTACCAGTTTTTTAGTTTCGCCAAATATATATTATTTTTTTAATTCATAAAACAAAAAACCAACATTACATACTGATTTTAAGACACTTAAAACCGTACCTTATACATTTATTTTCACCTTACAACATTGCAGTCCTCAATATTTTTAGAAAATATTTTTTTCCAAATTTCAAATTATTCCTTACTGTAATTGACTTCAAATTTTAAACTAAATTTGTTATCTGAGCGTTATCATATTCCATGCATAAATTTGGTCCCTTACTTTTTTTATTTCTTTGTTTGACAGTGTCTGCTCAAACCAAATTTTCAAATGCAAAATCGAAAGAATTAATTCTTCAAACCGATAGTATTTATATTTCTGAAGTAAGTATCAGTCCCGTAAATTTCAAACTGATTTCGAATGGAACCACTATTCCTTCCGCTGACTATGAAATAAATTTCGAAACTGCTCTTTTGGTTATAGATGCTAAGCGCTATTCCAACATTAAAATTGAATACACAGCCTATCCTGACTTTTTAACTGAAACCTATGCCCCCATGAGTCAGCAGGTAATTGTTCCGAGTTCTAGCAACAATGAAAACCTTTATCGTTATACACCCGAAAAAGATGAAGGAAAAGCTCCCTTTGAAGGTCTATATACCCAAGGAAGTTTAGCACGTGGTTTAACTGTAGGAAACAATCAAGATGCGGTAACAAACTCTAGCCTGGATTTACAAATCTCCGGTAAACTCTCTAAAGATGTTACCATCAAAGCCTCTATTTCTGACAGTAATATCCCTATTCAAAAGAACGGATACTCACAACAAATAGAAGAGTTTGATAGGATTTTTATAGAATTATTCACCAATCAATGGAGTTTGAAAGCAGGAGACATTAACTTAAACAATAACGAAACTAATTTTTTAAAATTTGATAAAAAAGTTGCGGGACTTTCTGTTGATATTACTCCTACCCATAAAGATTCTGAAAACCATTTTAAAGCATCTGGTGCTTTGGTAAGAGGTAGATTTACAAGACATCAATTTGTAGGGGTAGATGGAAACCAAGGCCCCTATAAATTACTCGGTCCTAATGGAGAAACTTTTATTGTTATTCTATCTGGGAGTGAAACAATTTATGTTAACGGCCGTCCTTTAAAAAGAGGAGATCAAAACGATTATACCATAGATTACAACACTGCAGAAATAATTTTTACCACTACCTTCCCCGTTACTTCTAACATGAGAATAACAGCAGAATTTCAATATTCCGATAGAAATTACACCCGTTTTGTAAGCTACAACAAAGCCTCACATAAGAGTGAGAAATTAGAAATTGGCGGATATTTTTACACAGAAAGCGATGCAAAAAACCAACCATTGCAACAGAACCTGACGGAAGACCAAAAAAAAATATTAGCAGAGGCAGGGAACGACACTACTAAAATGATTTCTGAAAGTGGTTTTGAAACGGAATACGATGAAAATAAAATCCTTTATAAAAAAACGATACAAAATGAAATAGAAATCTATGAGTTTTCTCAAAATCCCGAAGACACATTATATTCGGTTACCTTTAGTTATATAGGAGAAAACCAAGGAAGTTATCAACTTGAAAACACCACTGCCGTGGGAAGAATATTTTCATACGCAGGAACAAACATGGGAAATTATGCGCCCGTCATTCAACTCGTTGCCCCTACCAAACTTCAAGTAGCGGTAGCCAAAGCAAACTACAGTCCTACCAGCAAAACTATCTTAAAATCTGAAATTGCTTTGAGCGATAATAATCAGAATTTATTTTCCGATTTAGACAACGAAAATAATAAAGGAATTGCAGCCAAAGCAGGTTGGACACAAGTTTATACTGATAAAAAATGGCTTGTAAAAAGTAACATCGACTTTGATTATCTTCAACAAAATTTCACAAGTATTCAAAGGATATATAATGTAGAATTTAATCGAGATTGGAATTTAGTAAATCCAACAGGCACTCAAGAATTCCTGAGATCAGAAATTCTAGTTTCTAACAAAAATAACAGCGAATTTTCCTACAATTTTGAATCCCTAAAATTTCAAAATTCATTTACAGGATACAAACATAAATTCAAAGGGGGAATCAATTCTAAAAATACAACGATAAATGCCAAGGCAAGTTTGTTGCATAATGAAAGTACCAATCAAAAGGGAAGTTTTTTAAAAGCTGCCGCAACATTTAAAAGATATTTCAAAACAACATGGATTGGCGGAATCTTAGATACTGAAAATAATAAGCAAACAGACATTAGTACAAATAAACTGGACTTAAATAGTCAGAAATATTTTAGCTATGGAGCTTTTTTAGGAATTGGTGATAGCACCAAGGTATACGCAAAAATCGGTGTAGACTTTAGAGAGAATGATAGTGTTCAAAACGAAGTCCTTACCCGTGTTAACAACTCTAAAAGTTATTATATAAATGCTACTTTGGTACAACAAAAAAATGCCCAAGTAGGAGCTTATATCAACTACAGAACCGTTGACAATATTTTTCAAGATGATACCAATATGTTAAACTCAAGGCTTAACTATTCTCAACGTCTTTTTAAGAATTTTATCAGTTGGAATACTATCTATGAAACCTCATCGGGTACTTCCCCGCAACAACAATTTGCCTATATCAAAACGGAACCAGGCCAAGGGTTTTATACATGGATAGATTACAATGGGAATGGAATACAAGAATTTGAAGAATTTGAAATAGCAAAATTTGCAGATCAAGCAGATTACCTACGTGTCACGCTACCAACAGTAACTTATATACGTGTGAATCAAACTAAATTTAGTCAATCCTTTAACATTACCCCGAATCAATGGAAAAACAAAGAAGATTTCAGAAAAACCCTTTCTCAGTTTTCCAACCAATCCTTTGTTTTGATAGACACAAAAAAACAACGCAACGGAAACGGCTTTGACTTAAATCCCTTTGACACCAACAATCCTTCAGTTATAGGCTTATTGCAAACAATTAAAAATAGCTTTTTCTTTAGAAGGGGGCTACAAAACTACAGCACCACCTATATTTATTCAAACACTAGAACTAAAACAAATCTAGGAATAGGGTTTCAAGAAAATAACCAATTGTTAAGACAACTAAATTTTCAACACAGACTAGGGGCATTTTGGTTACTTGATGCCAAATTAAGTCATAAATCTACTGAAAGTAAGAGCGAAAATTATAATGAAAGAAACTACAAAATAAAAAGTCAAGAAATAACACCAATCATCACTTACTCCTTCTCTATTAATAGCAATTTTTCTTTTTCATATGAATATAAAGACAAGGATGAACCTACTAGCATCTCCACTTTAGAGTTACATAAAATAGGAACTAGTTATCAATATGCCCACCCAACAAAAGGGGCAATCATTGCAGATTTCAACCTTTATAAAAACAATTTTAATGGTATTGAAAACAGCCCTATTGCTTATGAAATGCTAGAAGGACTGCAACCAGGGGATAATTTTGTATGGAACCTTATTGCACAAAAAAAACTGACCAGTTACTTACACTTAAATATAAACTATAATGGTAGAAAAAGTGAAACCGCGAATACAATTCATACCGGAAGTATTCAATTAAGAGCTGTTTTTTAAGAATCTAAACCTAAGGAAAGTTATTTTTTTTCCATTTTTATATAGTACATTTGTCAGATAAAAATTGACTATCAACCTAATTGAAATTAATGAAAAAAACGATCGCTCTATTACTTTTTGCTTTGGTCTTTAAAATGTCTTCTGCACAAACAAACGAGATTAAAGTAGATGTATTTGATATTTTGGCTTTACTGGCCCTAGACGTTACTTTTGAGCATAATTTAAATACAGAATCTTCCATAGGGATTGCTGCTATGTTCAATTTTGCTAGTGAATCCTCTAGTTTTAGATACGAGCAAGAATTTACCTTGACTCCATATTACAGACAAACATTTTTTAGCAAGGGGAATTTTGATTATTTCGGAGAATTTTTTGGTTGCCTAAATAGAGGTGACAAAGACCCTGCTAAATTGGAAATAGGTGATTCACCTAGCTATACGGATTTTGCTTTAGGACTTTCTTTTGGAGGAAAATATGTAACTGCCAGCGGGTTTGTTGCAGATATACATGCAGGTATTGGTAGAAATTTATTTAATACAGACTATTCTGCTAGTATCGTTCCAAGAGTTGGTATCTCCGTGGGGAAACAGTTCTAAACATAAAAATGACATAAAAAAAGGGGATTGATATGATCAATCCCCTTTTTTATTTCCTTCAAATTCTTATTTGCAGTAAGCAGTATAAGCCTCTTTTAAATGATCAGCAATCATTTCAGCAGATCTACCTTCAATATGATGGCGCTCTAACATATGAACTAATTTTCCGTCTTTAAATAAAGCTACAGCTGGCGAAGAAGGAGGAAAAGGAACCATAAACTCTCTTGCCTTTCCAACAGCCTCACCATCAACTCCTGCGAAAACAGTCACTAAATTGTTTGGCTTAACCTCACCTTCAATAGAAGCAATTACTCCTGGTCTAGCTGTACCTGCAGCACAACCACATACAGAATTTACAACTACCAATGTAGATCCTTCTAATTTCAATGTATTTTCTACGTCTTCAGGAGTTTTCAATGCTGAAAAACCTGCTTGTACCAATTGCGCTTCCATTGGCGCAGTTAATTCTTGTGGATACATATATTATATTTTTTTGAATATTAAACTTTAATGCGACAAAGATAAGGATTGCATCCCAATCGATCACCTCTGTATCATAGATTTCGTTTATGTTAGAAAAAGGTTTTTGTATAATAGATTTCACTACTTCTTTAAGACTATCTTAACTTAAATTAAAATAGCTACTACAACAATAAAAGTATCTTTGTGTCTTAAAATTTAATAAAATGGCAAGTTTTACAAAATGGCTCGGTGCCGGATTGGGATGGTCTTTTGGAGGTCCTATAGGTGCTTTGCTAGGATTTATAGTAGGGAATGCAATAGATGGTTTTACCAAATCTGACATTCAAGATTTTAGACGACAAGCAGCAAACCACGACAACAATACTCATTCAGGTGATTTTGAAGTAAGTTTACTAATACTTTCATCTTTTGTAATAAAAGCAGATGGAAAAATAGACCAACGTGAATTAGATTTTGTTAGAGCGTACTTTGTAAAAATGTATGGAAAAGACAGAGCTAATCATGCATTCCGATTATTCAAAGGAATCATTAAAAATAATGATGTATCAGTACGTCAAATATCTTTACAAATCAGGCAACAAATGCAACATGCGTCTCGATTACAATTGATGCATTATTTATTTGCTTTAGCAAAGGCGGATGAAATAGTAACACCCGATGAATTGGATATGCTACATAAAATCGCAGGATATTTAAGTATCAATCCACATGATTTTGAATCTATCAAAGCCATGTTCTATAATGATTCTGAAAGTGCTTATAAGATTCTAGAAATTGCAAAATCAGCAACAGACAAAGAGATAAAAGCCGCGTATAGAAAAATGGTCAAAAAACATCATCCTGACAAAGTCAAACATTTAGGAGATGAACACGTGAAAGGAGCACAAGATAAATTCTTAAAAATTCAAGAAGCTTACGAACAAATAAAAAAAGAAAGAGGACTATCATAGTCCTCTTTTATTTTTCAAAAAAAAGGTCAGTGAAAAATCACCGACCCTTTTTAAAAACACCCTAATTATTTACTTGTAATCTTTATAATCTTTTGATCCTCATTTCCTGCGAGTTTTAAGTAATACATACCAGCAACTAAACTATAGTTCTGGGTATTTATTTCTAAACTATTTTTCCCTTCGACAGATTCAACCATTATTACACGCCCATGAATATCAATCAATGACACCATTTTATATGGATGCCCGTTTTCTAAAGAAACATGTAGTTTATCTGTAAATGGATTTGGAAATACTTTCGTTTCTCTCAACTCAGAGGCTACTGCTTCTGAAACAATTTGTTTTGCACCTTCTTTAGCCGATGAAGCGACGGATACTCCATTTTGAGTACAAGCATCTATATTTGAGGTCCAGTTTGTTCCAACAGGTCTGATACTTGCTTTCCATAAATAATTATTAGCAACTATTGGTGCCGAATTCACATTTACATTTATGGTTGCTACCCCTGTTCCCGAAGTAACCGTTGTGGAACCATATCCTAGCCATCCTGAATTCCAAAGTTCAACCACAACATCTCTAGTCTGTGTAGCTGAGTACGGAAGATCCACTGAATAAGAAGTACCAGAACTTATAACACTTGGCATATTCCCACATAATACTGCATCTGTATTTCCTTCAATAACAGCAATATTTGATATACTATTATCAGAAGCTATTGCCGTAGTCCAATCTCCACCCACAGGCCTTATGCTTGATTTCCATCTATACCCTGTTCCAACAACTGGCACGGCGTTTAACGGAACGGTAATGTTCGTTGTTCCACTACCTGCCTGTACTGTTTTAGTTGCTTGACCAAGCCAACCAGAGTCCCAAAACTCAACAACAAGATCCCTAGATTGAGACGCCTGATATGTTACCGCAACAGTATACGTATTTGCAGGATTAATGGCTAATGAGGCATCTAAACTAATCGTGTTTACAGTTGGAGCAGCAGCTACTGAAACTCCAGTAATACTATTATCCGTAGCCAAACTTGTAGTCCAATCTCCACCCACAGGTCTTATACTTGATTTCCAACTATATCCAGATCCGATTGTAGTTGGTGTAGTTAAATTTAAGGTAACATCTGTTGTTCCAGAACCTTGAGGAACCGTAACAGTAGCCTGTCCCAACCACCCTGAATTCCATAGCTCTACAACAACATCTCTAGATTGAGAAGCTTCATATGCCACACTTACGGTATAGGTACTACCAGGCGCTATTGTTGTTGGGGCTGTTAAATTTATGGTGTTTACAGCAGCCGCTTGAAGTGTTAAGTTCAGACTTGCTAAATTTATTCCCGCCGACTCTGTATTAACACGAATAACCTGTTCTCCAGCAACAAGAGAAACAGACTTTGTTATATTGGAATAAGTAGTCCAATTTCCTGTGGCAGGCAACGCCAAACTACCTGTTTTATTGACTCCATCAAAAGCAACATTAACGCTTCCGCCATTATTTGGAGCTGAATATCTTAAATCTAATAAATAATCTCCCTCGGTAGCAACATTTACGGTATATTCCTGCCATTCACCAGCTACGGTCCACCCCACAACAGCATCTCCATCACCAGATCCTAAATCTACCTTTTCATTTGTACGATACAAACCTCCAGAATTCCCATTAGTAGTATCATGATATGCAACACCCTCTCCTCCATTGTCGTAATTTTTCAATGCAATTGTTCCAGGAACCGAATGAGCAACCCCATTTGGATAAGCAGATTGGCCAGTTGACACAGGAGTATCATATTTTTCTACTTGCAAAATCAATGAAGAAACGTGACCTCCATTATCTGAAAAAGTAATGGCTACATTATTATTTGACTGAATCAAACTCATCGGAACAGGAATTTCTATCGTACCGAAAAAATCATCTCTATTTGCTTGATCATAACCTTTCCAATTATTTGGTACTGCTATGGTAGTCCCGTTTACCTTAACTACAGGAGCTTTTGAAACATTATGTTTCCTTCCTATAGACATTCGCAAAACAGCTTTACCCGTTCCTGTAGTAACATTATTAAACGCAAAATTCATCTGATTGCCACTTGCAATCGGTTGCAAATATTTTGATGTGTAATATTTTTTACTTCTAATAGCATTATCAAATACAATATTATTTGAAAAAGTATATTCTAAAGTAACCGTTTCTCCTCCAATTAAAGTTAAACTACTTGGAGCAGAAGTTTGCAAATTATTAGAAAAAACAGGAGCTTGGTTTGCGTAAACTTTCATTTTCTTTACTCTCACATTTTGAAAACCTGCAAAAGCGTCTTGAAAATTTAAACTTACCGTTTTATTTGAATTATCCAGATTATTTAGAGCTACATACATTTTTTTTCCATCCACAAAGGCTTGTGCCTGAATATCAGGATTATCAGTATTTACTGAAATTCTATTCCCTTTAAACTCTTTCCATAAATCGTAAAAATAAACTTTAGGAGTATAGGTCCATCCTGAAGGAGTTGCGCTACCTAAATTTGTGGGCCTCAACAAAACCGCCCCATAAGGTTGATAATTATTTGCAGCTGTTAAATGCCATGTAGATTTATCTGTAGCAAATGGAATAGAAATAGCTAAATTATCCTGTCTCTCTAATAAATTAAAAATAATGTGATTAAATGACTTTACTGTCTGAGCGCTTGTAATATCAGAATAATCAGCACTATAACCACTCGCAATTCCTCCATATTCTGTAATGGCATGTTCTTTAACATTTCCCCATTTTATATAACTATATGCATCAATCATATCCAATATTGCTTCAGAATTACTACCTGATCTTAGATTGTCTTGTCCGGTAACATTTACACCATCATATAAATGCGTAGAGAAGCCATCCATATTAGCACCAGCCGTATCCATAAACATTTTCATATTATCATTCCAGTGACCAAAATCACTTATTTCTAGGGATGGCCAAGCCGATGAATATCCCAATACCTTCATATTTGCAAGTTCTGGAGCCGCATGAATTTTTGCACCGATTGCACTATACACTTGTGCCATTTGCAATTTTATTCTAGCTTCTTCTGCTAAATTCCAATTCCCTGAATAATAATCTGAAGCATGTACAAAAGGCTCATTCATCGCTTCAAAATATTCCGGTCTTCCGGCATCATCCGTAAAATTTTTCCAATACTCTGCAGCCCAATTTCCAGCAGCATTAGCATCCATACCGTCCACAAAAATATTTCCAGGATGCTCAGTTGAAATAAATCGAGAAACATTTCTTACTTGTGTACCTCCTCCTTTGTAAGCAGGATAATTCGCGACACTCCCCGTTTGACCTTTAGCATAGGAAAACGGTCCCCAGAAACCTCGACCTCTAGATACGTTATAATCGGCATAAAACTGATTCATTTCCGCATCGGAAGTTGTAGCAGAATGAATTGTAAAATACTTGGTTCGGTCTAATTCTGAAGTACCTCCAAGAAATCGTTGTACACTTTGGTCAATAGTTACTGTTTGCGAAAAAATTGAAAATGGCAAAATACCCATCATCACAAAAAACAATAGTTTTTTGGTTAGTTTAAATTTGTTCATTTAGTTTGGTTTTGGTTTATGTATTCTAGGTTAAAAAAATACTTTTCCAATGTAGCAATCATCTCCATTACGCTACCAAAACAAATGTCTTATGAAGGGAATCATATGATTTTCAGTAAATTAAACCATATGTGTTGTTTTATTTACATGATGATTTTTCTCAATAAAACAGGCTGATCATATCCTTAGCAGAAACTAAACAACAATAAATCAAAAAAATAAAATCGCAATAATTTAAATTAAAACTCCATAAAAAGAAGGAGATTTTCATAATTAAAATGATTTTTATTTTTTCGTAAAAAAATAATTTTTCACTATTCCTAGGAAGTAAATTAACTTGGTTTCTTTAGAAAACTACTTTAGTTTTCTAATTTTTTTTCAAATAGCTTAACAAAGGTCTATCACACAGCTAATTTAGATTGATTACATTGCATTGATCTAAAAAATTTAATCATGAAAATATCAAAATTATTATTCGTTGCTTTTTTATTAACTGGCCTTTCGAATCTTTCTGCTCAGAATTTATCTGGATTATCGAAAAACATTTCTAGTTCAACAAATCAAGCTCAAATGGAAGCCTTATTTAACCAGCCGGAAACTCAAAAGCAAATAGCGGCTAAATTGGATGAAAGTCCTGAATTAACAAATGAAGCTATCAATTATTTAAAAAACAATGAGGGAACAAAGAAAGAAATTTCTCAGGTTATTGCTAAAAATCCAACTTCAAAAAAGAAAGTAATGGATTATATAACTTCAAATCCTAAACTACTATCTACTGTAATGGGATATTTTAAAAGCAAACCAGAACTCATGGAAAAAGCCCTAAAACTTGTAGGGATGTAAAAATAAAAAAGGCTACTGAATTCAGTAGCCTTTTTTTAGTTTCATAAATTAATAATTACACAACTCCTTGAGCTAGCATAGCATCTGCAACTTTAACAAAACCGGCAATATTAGCACCTTTAACATAGTCAACATAACCATTTTCATCTTTACCATACTTTACGCAAGACTCATGAATATCTTGCATTATTTCTTTCAATTTCTGATCAACTTCTTCTCTGGACCATTTAAAACGTAAAGAATTCTGGGTCATTTCTAAACCAGAAGTTGCTACTCCACCTGCATTGGATGCCTTACCTGGAGCAAATAAAATTTTCGCTTTGTGAAATGCATGAATTGCCTCTGGTGTTGAAGGCATATTTGCTCCTTCACTAACACAAATGCATCCATTTTTTATTAAAGTTTTCGCATTTTCTCCGTCCAATTCATTTTGAGTGGCACACGGCAAAGCAATATCACAAACAATACTCCAAGGTTTCTCTCCTTCCATAAAAATCGCAGAAGGATATTTTTTTACATATTCAGATATGCGCCCCCTTTTAACATTTTTCAACTCCATGACAAAAGCAAGTTTCTCCTCACTTATCCCATCAGGATCATGTATACTTCCAGAAGAATCAGATAAAGACAAGACCGTTGCTCCCAATTGAATCGCTTTTTCCGCTGCAAATTGGGCAACATTCCCTGAACCTGATACTACTACTTTTTTACCTTCAAAAGAATCTTGTTGTTCTCGCAACATATCTTGAGCAAAATAAACGTTTCCATAACCTGTAGCCTCTGGACGAATTAAGGATCCACCCCAACTAAGTCCTTTTCCAGTTAGAACACCGGTAAATTCATTTTTCAATTTTTTATAAGCGCCAAACAAAAAACCTATCTCTCTTGCTCCTACACCAATATCACCGGCAGGTATATCCGTATTCGGACCAATATGCCTAGACAATTCACTCATAAAAGCATGACAAAAACGCATTATTTCTTTGTCTGATTTTCCTTTTGGGTCAAAATCAGATCCCCCTTTTCCTCCTCCCATGGGAAGTGTTGTTAGGGCATTTTTAAATACCTGTTCAAATGCTAAAAATTTTAGAATACTCATGTTTACAGATTTATGAAAACGCAAACCTCCTTTGTAAGGCCCAATTGCCGAATTCATTTGCACTCGATACCCCCTATTTACATGAATAATTCCATTGTCATCTACCCAAGACACACGAAAGGTTATCACACGTTCAGGCTCTACCATTCGCATTAAAATATGTTGCCCTCTATATATATCTTGACTTTTGATATAAGGTATAACAGTATCGGCTACTTCTTGTACTGCCTGCAAAAATTCTGGTTGATTCCCATCTCTTTGCCTTACCAAATCCATAAATTCGTCAATTATTTCTTGCATAATGTTTAGTTCTTTAAAATTCCGTTACCCAAAGTACAGAAAATATTTTTTAGAAAAATAAGGTTGAAACAATTTGTTGAAAATTTAACTAGTTCCTTAGAAAATTTTTAGGACTTCTTTCATTTATTTTTGAGCTATTTTTACAGCATGCAGAAAAAAGAAAATAGTACCATTATTATAATTCTACTAATAACTTCCTTTATTTTATATTTTGGTAAGATTAATACTCCTGTTAAAGATAGACATGCTTGGGCACTAGCAGATCATTTCGCGATTAGTCTTGGATTTATAGATAATGGATTCGATTTTTTTCATCCAACTACCTATTGCCTAAACCCTCAATTTGCCGCAAATAAATTAAACAGTACTGAAGATTTTTGGACGAAAACAATAGAAAAGCCATCAGGTATTACAGCAATTGACTTTCCTATTCATCATTATTTAGTTGCAGTTTTAATGAAGATCTTGAATACTAGGGATACATTTATTTTTAGAATTTATATGCTTTTGTTTAGTTTATTAGGTCTCTATTACTTATTCAAATCCTCAATAATAATCACCAAATCATTTTATTTTAGTCTTTCCATCACTTTATTTACTTTTTTATCTCCTGCCTTTAGTTATTATGCTATTCAATTTCTACCTTCCCAAATAGGTTTATCTCTACTTTTTATTGCTCTTTATACTTTTTTACGCTTTCATGAAACTAATAAACCTCGGTATTTTTTAACGTTCCTAGGACTACTCACACTGGCATCTTTAACTAGATTTCCTTTTTTAATTTACCTTATTGGACTCACTTGCTTTTATATATTTCTAGCCTTTATTGGTAAAAAAATTCAATGGAAAAAAATCATCTTAAGTATCCTTTCTATAGTAGTTGTAATTTTTTATTTTATTTATAATAAATATTACTTATTCGAATTATTCGGTTCAAATTTTCTTAACTATCCACTTCCGGCACAAAATATCCAACAATTATTTGACTCCTTAATTGGTACTTTCTACCATCAAAGTTGGAGGTATTTTACATTAGTTCATTATATCATTCTTCTACTCATTTTAATATCGATTTATAAAAACAAACCTCAACTTAAAAAAAAGATTTTAACACAAGACAATTTAATCTATCTCTCTATTTGTAGCATAGGAGTATTTATCTATATATTTTTAATGATTCAACAGTTTGTTGCACATGAATACTATATGTTCGACACCTTTTTTCCTATTTTAATTTTTTGGATTTTAGCTTCTTCAAATTATATCGAATTCAATTTAACGAAAGAGAAAATTACTATAGTTTTCATTTCAATGTTAATATTGAATAGAATAGTGTATCATTTCGGATATGCTGAAAGAATTGTTGACCCCTTAGAAACAACACGTAAAAACTTTTCTAACAGTGAATACATATTAGACAGTTTAAAAATCCACCAAACATCTAAAATTTTACTTATTGATTCCTATAGTCCGAATCTGGCTTTTATCAATATGAATAGAAAAGGATATTGCGTTATGAAACCCACCTACACAAATATTGAAAATTCATTAAAGTGGGATTTCGACTATATCATAACACAAAATTTTAGTTTCAAGAAAAACGTTTTAGAGAAATATCCTAATTTTAAGGAAGAAACTAAAATTTTCTATTCCAATAACAACTTTACTATTCACACAAAAAAATAGTACAGGTCTTTTTCTTTTTTTAAATTTGCAGCCTAATTTCAGATACAATGTTAGATAAAGTAAAAGAGCTGATTGGTGATGTAAAAGCATTTAATGCTTCTACCAAAGAAGAGGTAGAACAATTCAGAATCCAATACCTTGGAAGTAAAGGAGTTTTAAAAGATCTTTTTAACGACTTTAAAGATGTTGAAAATCATCTTAAAAAAGATATTGGTCAAGCTTTAAATCAATTGAGAGGAGCTGCTACGGATAAAGTAAACGAACTTAAAAACTCATTTGAGAACACAACGGAATCAAAAAGTTTTTATGGCGACTTAACACGTCCATCTGAACCGATTAATTTAGGTGCTAGACACCCAATATCTATTGTTAGAAATCAAATTGTTGAAGTATTTGACAGAATTGGTTTTACTGTTTCTGAAGGTCCTGAAATTGAAGATGATTGGCACAACTTTACGGCATTAAACTTACCAGAATATCACCCTGCAAGAGATATGCAGGATACTTTTTTTATTGAAAAAGATCCAGATTTATTGTTAAGAACACATACCTCATCAGTACAAACTAGGTATATGGAAAACAACACTCCTCCTATTAGAACTTTATCTCCGGGTAGGGTTTTTAGAAACGAGGACATCTCTGCAAGAGCTCATTGTATTTTCCATCAAATTGAAGGACTATATATTGATACAGATGTCTCTTTTGCCGATTTAAAACAAACGTTGTTATATTTCACTAAAGAAATGTTTGGTAAATCAAAAATAAGACTGAGACCTTCATACTTTCCTTTTACTGAGCCTAGTGCTGAAGTAGATATTTATTGGGGATTAGAAACTGAAACTGATTATAAAATTACCAAAGGAACTGGTTGGTTAGAAATTATGGGATGCGGAATGGTAGATCCTAATGTTTTGAAAAACGCCAACATTGACCCTACAAAATATAGTGGTTATGCTTTTGGAATGGGAATTGAAAGAATTGCTATGTTATTATACCAAATTCCAGATATCAGAATGTTTTACGAAAACGACGTACGTTTCTTAGAACAATTTAAATCTGTTCTTTAATGAAAAAAGATATCATTATTCCTGAAGTGAAAGATGTATTTATGGCCATTGTAAAAGAATACAATGAGGATTTTAAATGCGATGATTGGAATGCCTATATCATAAACAATAAAGAAGTAGATCTAGAAATGTTTTTGATAGTTTCTAAAGGTGATGAAGAAACTACCAAACTAAAAACCTCAGTTCTTAGAAAAAAAATAGACAAATTACCTGCAAAATCCTACGCAAAAGTAGAATATATAAATCCTGCAGTGCTGCGTCTAAACAATATTTTTGATGTAACTTTTTTCGAAGGATCAAAAATGTATGACAAAACATTCACTTTTAAAAAAGGAACCGTTAAAGAGGGTACACTTAGAATGATTCCTTTGTTAAAAAAAGTGGGTGTAGTTGTTAAATAAAATCACCATTGGTTTATTTTAACTCAATGTTTACAGGTTTCTTAGGCAATCTTAATGAGATTACCTATCTTTATTTTTTATAACCCACTTTAAACTAAAGAATGAGACTTATCGCTACAAAATTATTTTTAAGTACACTTTTTGTTTGCTCTTCACTTTTAACGTTTGCTCAAAACACAACAACACTATATGTGGGTGGGTACACAAATGGAGATTCAAAAGGTGAAGGTATTTATACTTTTGAATTCAATAGTGAAACCGGAGCCTTAAAAAATGGTAAACTCGTTACAAAAGCAACAAGTCCATCTTATTTAGCCATTAGTTCAGATAAAAAAACAGTCTATTCTGTTAGTGAGTCAAAAAACTACCTTAATTCCAATAGTGGAGCCATAGCCTCTTTTAAAGTTTTGGGTGATGGAATGCTTGAAAAAAACGCTGAAATAAGTTCTTATGGGGCAAACCCTTGTCATCTAAGTTTAAACTCCAAAGGGGATAAATTAGTAGTTTCAAATTATACGGGAGGGACCTTTAGTTTATTTTCTATCTTAAATGATGGTAGAATCGATACTATTCAACAAGTAGTCAATCTTAACAACGATAGCATAAAAGCACACACCCATTCTGCGCAATTTTACAAAAACGATCTATTTATCGCGGATTTAGGAATCAACACCCTAGAACGCTATTCTTTTTCCGATTCTATTTATACTCCTAAACAAACCATCACAATGGCAGATAAAAGCGGACCAAGACATTTTGCTATGACAAAGAATGCCGATTTTATTTATGTAATTAATGAATATGGAGCGACTATCAGTACCTTAAAAAACAACGGAACTGACTATAAAAAAATCAATGATACTTCTACCTTAGGAGAAAATTATAAAGGAAAAAATTCTTGTGCGGACATTCACCTTTCTAACGATGAAAAATTCTTGTATGGGTCTAATCGTGGAGAAAACACAATTGTAGTTTTTGAAAGAAATAAAAAGGATGGCTCTTTAAGAAAAATACAATCTATTAGCTGTCATGGAGACTGGCCAAGAAACTTCACACTAGGACCAAAAGGAAATTTTTTACTGGTTGCAAACAAAAAATCTAGCAATATTGCCATTTTCTTAATTGACAAAGCCAGTGGAGAATTAACTTATATCTATGATGTTAAATCACCAAACCCTTCTTGTTTACAGTTTTAATTAGTCTAAGAAATCCGTTAAAAGTTTAAACTGTCTTTTCGGACTTCTTTTAAGATATACTACATTATACACAGCATCAATGATAGGAGTACTTGCTTTATAAGTTTCATTTAACTCAAAGGCACTTTTTACAGCATAATACCCTTCTGCAACCATACTCATTTCCATCATTGCAGCTTTTACAGTGTATCCCTTACCAAGCATATTCCCAAACATTCTGTTTCTACTAAAGGTAGAATATCCGGTAACCAATAAATCTCCTAGATAGGCTGAGTTATTAATGTTACGCTTCATTTTATGAACTTTTTTAATATAGCCTTTCATTTCTCTAATAGCATTAGACATTAGAACCGCTTGAAAGTTATCTCCATATCCCAAACCATGGGCAATACCAGCCGCAATTGCGTAAATATTTTTTAACATTGCAGCATATTCTGTTCCAATAATATCATCAGAGATTTTACATTTAATGTAATCCCCTGAAATCACTTCACTTAAAACACTTGCTTTCTCTTCATCTTGGCAGGCAATTGTCAAATAAGAAAGTCGTTCCATGGCAACTTCTTCAGCATGACAAGGTCCAGTAATTACACCTATATTTTCAAAAGGAATTTGATGTTGAATATGTAAATGTTCTCCTACAATTAAACCGGTTTCAGGAACAATTCCCTTAATCGCTGAAAATATTATTTTATCAGTCAAATCAACGGTTACCTTAGAAAGTTCAGACATTAAAAACGCTGAAGGAATCGCAAAAATCAACACATCTGCATAACCCGCCATTTCATTGATATCATCAGACAAAAACAGCTGACTTACGTTAAATTCTGCCGAAGATAAATAATTAGGATTGTGCTTGTTTTCTTTAATATAATCAATAGAAGACTCAGAACGCATGTACCAGCCCACCGTTGAAAGATTCTCACTTAGCATTTTTACAATTGCAGTGGCCCAACTTCCACCACCAAATACTGCTACTTTTAAAGACTCACTCATATATTAATTCAATTAATGCAAAGACCAAAAGTAAGAATTTTAATGCAACAAATCATAGCATTATTAGGATTCCTTACCCTAAACTCTGCATTAAATATCACTATATTTGAACCGAATTCAAACAGTTACAATTGAGTACTTTTAAGCGTTTTTTTAAAGACACTATCATCTATGGTATTGCCGCAGTTTTACCCAAAGCCATCAACGTATTACTTGTAAGACTACATACTAGTTCACTAACACCAAGTGAATATAGTGTAAACACAAGTTTTTATGTTTGGGCAGCCTACTTTAACATCATATTGACCTATGGTATGGAAACGGCATTTTTTCGCTTTTTTAACTCAGAAAAAGAAAAAGGCAAAGTAATTTCTACCGCTTTTTGTTCTATTTTATGCACTAGCATTATGGCGCTAATTGCATTGTTATTATTTAAAGATAATATTTCAAATGCCTTAGGTTTTTCTAACCCCATCTATTTTTCATTATTAGTTTGGATTTCCATTTTAGACACCCTTATTGTAATTCCATTTGCCTACTTAAGAGTTAGTGGATTATCGAAAAAATACACCTTATTCAGACTCTTAAATATTGGTGTTTATACAATTTTCAATCTTTTATTTTTGTGGTATCTACCTAAAAAGGGATCAAACAACATCTTATTTCTAGAAAATTCTTTTGACCCAAATTTTAAGGAGGGCTATATCTTTATCGCAAATTTAATTGCAAGTAGTGTAACTTTTATTTGTGTACTACCGTTAATATTTAAATTCAAATTTTCTTTTGACAAAAATATTTTAGCAAAAATGCTGAGCTATTCTTGGCCTATTTTGATTGCTGGATTAGCCTATACCACAAACGAAAACCTAGACAAATTGATCCTAGAAGACTGGTTAGGAAAAGAGGTTATGGGTGCCTATGCAGGCGCTTACAAAATTGGCGTAATCATGTCTTTGTTCATCATGGCATTTAGACTAGGTGCAGAACCCTTTTTTTTCAATCAAGCAAATAAAGAAAATGCTCCTAAAACTTATGCTATTATATTAAAATGGTTTGTAATCATAGGTGCCTTGTTTGTATTAACAATTATTTCTTATGTTGATTTTATCGCGGCAATTTTCTTAGGTAAAAAAGAATATTACCAAGCAATTTCTATAGTGCCTCTGATCCTAATTGCAAACTTATTTTTAGGAATTTACAACAACCTATCTATTTGGTATAAACTGACTGATAAAACTCGTTATGGAATGTATATTTCTGTTTTTGGAGCAGCAATAACCATTTCAATGTTATATCTATTAATTCCAAAAATCGGCTTTATGGGAGCCGCTTGGGCAACGGTTACCGCTTATGGTAGCATGCTTTTTATCTCTTATATAATCGGACAAAAACACTACCCTGTACCTTATGATATTACTAGAATTTCTATATACCTAACAACAACCATTGCCCTTTCCACCCTATCCTTTAATTACTTCAAGGGAAATTATTTTGTCAATAGTTGTTTTCTATTAATCTTCCTTTCAATCATTTATCTACTTGAGCAAAAGGAATTAAGAAGTTTGCTTAAACTGAATTAATGCTATTTGATGTCAATCGATTTCAAAACCGCCTCTAACTCAAACATATAATCTCTTTTATTCACAGAAGGTGCATAAACGAATCCTTCTATAACAACCCACCTATTATTCGCAGTATCTTCGATGGCATAATTTAAAAATGGACCTGCCATAAAATCATTTAAAACCTCCCATTTCCCATAGGTTGCATAACAAGGAAATTCTCCCATCTTTGTTTGAAAAACTCTTGGTGTGTATAGTTTTTCTGTAACCATAAACATATTTTCTTTTCTTCCAGGAATATACTTTTTCCCTATGGTATCCCTCATGTTAGAGATTCTCTGAACTAGACCTTTTTTAGAAGCAGGCATAGGAACGCTATATACTAAAATATTAGAAGTCCCGTCTCCTTTTGCTATACCACCGGATAAATGTTGACGTAACCACAAAAACTCCCCTGTATCATCTACTTTTTTAAAAAATTTTGGAATTGTCATTTCTAAACCCAAATCGTTCAATGTTTTAAAGGATGTTTTTCCATACGATTTATTCCTATGAGTTTTTTGCACATTCTCAATATCAAAATTCTTAAAGGACGTTATCATTTGTTCCTGATACAATTCCAACATTTCTATCAATGCCGTATCCGTTGGTGCTGTTATTTTTACTATTTGTTGTGGTTTCGCATAAACATTTTGCATCGTTTGAAAATCACTTATAGAATCTATATCAACAATTAACACATTTCTACTTGCTTTAAACATCTTTCCAAAAGAGGACTCCGCAACATGAGACACATCAAACTGATTTTCTTGCTGAGGCATCCCTAACACAGGGGTCATTATAATTTCTTTTAATTTAATCCCTACGTCACCGTTCCACTTGCTATTATCCATAACAATTAAAACATGATTCATTCTACCATTGGAATCTAAAAAAACTCTTTTTTCTTCTTTTTTCGATTCGCAAGCAATCAATACTGTTACTAGACTTAATGCTAAAAATATATTTTTCATAGTTTACATAGATTGGTATTCATTAGATTTTATAGAGAATAATTTTTTTTCCGGGACTGATACTATTCCCATCCCAAATTCCATTCCATTCTTTAATCTGCTGAACGGTAATTTTCTCATACTTTTTAGAAATACTCCATAAAGAATCTCCTTTTTGCACAATATACTCCATTCTTTTCCCATTTGCCGGAACCTTTTTTTCAATTTTTTTTGAAGATGTTGATGCAGCTTTAGAAACCGTAAAATTTAATTTTTTAGGATAAATAGTCAATCTTTGTCCCACTTTTAAATTTGTTGTACGCATGCCGTTCCATTTTTTTATATCTGAAACACGCACTCCATACTTATTTGCAATTTTCCCTAAATAATCACCACTTTTAACAGTATACCTGATCCTTTGATTCATCTCAAAATACTGTGGCAATGGTTTTTCTCTTTCTGCAGCTTCTTTGGTCGCGAGTGCATAAATTTCTTTTTCCATTGCAACAAAATCTCCCGCCTTTTGCATTGGCAATCGTATCGCATAATTCTTCCCTTTTACATAAGGAACGATATCCAACTTATACTCAGGATTTAGAAACTGCAACATTTCATTACTAACGTTTAAAGTTTCGTTCAATTGATCAAAGGTCAAGGTTGCTTTTACCCGTATGGTATCCGTTGCAAAATGATGTACCATAGGTGTTGTTGGTGCTATTTTATGCTCTTTAGCATACTCAAAAATATACATATTCGCATAAAAGACAGGCAAATACCCTGCTGTTTCTCGAGGTAAAAAAGGTCTGATATTCCAATAATTTCGATGTCCTCCTGATCTTCTAATTGCTTTGGAAACATTTCCAGGACCAGAATTATATGCAGCAAGCGCCAAATCCCAATCATTAAAAGTTTTATACAACACCTCAAGATATTTACATGCTGCTTCAGCTGATTTTACGGGATCTTGTCTTTCGTCTACATAGGAGCTTATATTTAAATCAAACTGCTTTCCCGTTTGATACATAAACTGCCACATTCCTGTAGCTCCCACCCATGATTTAGCTCTTGGATTCAAACCAGACTCTACTACAGCTAGGTATTTTATTTCCAAGGGAATATCATATTTATCCAAATACGACTCAAACATTGGAAAATAATACAAGGCTCTTGCCATCATTTTTGGATAGTACTTAGAACGAGTTTTCAAATAATATTTAATCAAACGTTCCAACTCTGGATTGTACTCTAAATTAAATGGCGTTTGCTCATTTAAGTGCTCTAAGCGTTCCTTTAACAACTCGGTAGTTAGCTCTACATCATTTATGGAAACTTTAGAATTTTCCCCATCAAAGGTAACTGGCAAAGCTTCATATAATGGTGAACTGTACATTAGCTCTAACCACAAGCTATCAATCACAACTGGGTGATTGACTGCTAATTCCTTGACAATAGTATCTTGTACTGCAGTAACTTCAACCTGTATAGAATCTTGAACAACTGTAACCGAGTCTACTTCTTTTTCTTGTCCATAAGACAAATTGATACAAGCAATCGCAAGGAAAGCTGTAATTACTCTAATAGGTTTCATGTTTGGTATTTAATATAAACTACTCAGTAAGTAATTTGGCAATTTCATCTAGGTTAGGAGATAAAATAATTTCAATTCTTCTGTTTTTTGCTTTTCCTTCTTTTGAGTTATTACTCGCAACAGGAACAAATTCTCCTCTACCAGCTGCAGTAATCTGCTTTTCGCTTACATTGGCATCCTCAAGAATCCTAACGATGGCAGTTGCTCTTTTTACAGATAAATCCCAGTTATCTTTGATAACAGGTCCGTTGAAAGGATCGTTATCTGTGTGCCCTTCAATTAAAACACTAATATCTGGATTGTCTGACAATACTTTTGCTAATTTTCTAACAGCTTGTTTTCCGTTTTCTCCAACGGCCCAACTTCCTGAATTGAACAATAATTTATTCTCCATAGAAACATAGACTTTCCCGTTTTTATTTACAATTGACAATCCTTTCCCTTCAAATCCTTTTAAAGCATTGGCAACTGTATTCTTCAAGTCTTGCATCGCAGCTTCCTTTTCAGCAATCAATTTCTCCAGTTCATCAATTCTACTAGAACGAGCAGAAAGTTCACCTTCTAATTTTCTCAAACGAGCTCCTTCCTCCATTAATTTCGTTTCTTTTTCATCTAACTGAGAAAGCAACTTTCTGTTTTCAACAGCATTTTGCTCCAAAGCTGTAGAACTTTTTGAAGCCAACATATCATACGTTTTTTTCAACTCAATATAAGAGTTCCTTAAAGCATCCGCTTCTCTTTGTGAAGCTTTATTTTTTTGCAATAAATCTGTTTGTTTTGCCTCTAATTTTTTAATGTAATCGTTGTTTTTGTTTTTGTTCAACTGTAATTCATCATTCTGAACTAACAACTCCTTTTTTTCATCTTTTAACTGATTGTATTTATCTTCTAAATCAACAAAAACCTTTTTAGAGACACAAGATACTGCCAATGCAGCAGTTAAAATACTTAGGGTGATTTTTTTAAACATTTTATTTATTTTTTTAATTCTACAACAATTGGACAATGGTCAGAATGTTTTGCTTCTGGCAAAATATAAGCTCTTTCTAATCTATCTTTAAGAGTTTCTGTCACCAAATGATAATCAATTCTCCAACCTTTATTATTATTTCTAGCATTCGCTCTATAACTCCACCAACTATAATGATCTGGTTCTTTATTAAAGAATCTAAAACTATCTATAAAACCAGTATTGATAAAAGTATCTAACCAGGCTCTCTCTTCAGGTAAAAAACCAGAAACGCCTTTCATTTTTGGGTTATGGATATCTATTTCTTCATGACAAATATTATAATCCCCACAAATAATCAAATTCGGAACTTCTTTTCTAAGCTCTGTAACATACTCTTGAAATTCATCCATAAACTTAAATTTAAATTCAAGTCTCGCTGAATTAGTTCCAGAAGGCAAATACAAACTCATGATAGAAACTGTATCAAAATCTACTCGTAAATTTCTCCCTTCAAAATCCATGGATTCAATCCCAGTTCCAAAAACAACGTTGTTCGGTTTTTCTTTACATAAAATAGCAACTCCACTGTAACCTTTCTTTTGAGCGGAATACCAATAATTATATTTGTAACCAGCCTCTTCAAAAACACTTAAATCCAATTGATCTTCCTGTGCCTTAATTTCTTGCAAACATAAAACATCAGGATTTGCTGCTGTCAACCAATCCATAAACCCTTTTTTAAGAGCTGCTCTAATTCCGTTTACATTGTATGATATTACCTTCATGTTAGTTGTCTAAATTCTGATATGTATTTCTTAATTCTTTTCGCTTTACCTTTTTTGAAGCAGTGCGCGGCAAGTTATCAATTTTCACTAAATCTATCACTTTGAACAAAGGATTTAATTTTATTTTGATACAGTTTTGTACTTTTTTTAACGCTTCTTTTCTCTCAATAGTATCTTGAGCTACAAAATATACAACCAAGGCACTAGGTCCACCATTTTTGGGAGAAACAGCCACAGCTGCACACTCTTTAATAAAGCTTAAGGTATTTAAAACAGATTCAATCTGAACGGAACTCACCTTTATACCCCCTAAATTCATAGCATCATCTGTACGTCCATTGGCTTTGTAATAACCATTTTGAAGTTTACGCAGGGAATCTCCATGCCTTCTTAGTGTTTTACCTTGATATTTTGGCACGTCTTTAAAATAAACCTCATGATGGTTTCTATTTAGCAATTGGGTAGACAACCCTAATATTGGAGGCACAAGAAAAACTTCTCCTTCTTCGCTTTCCATTCCCTTCTCATCCAACAAAACAAACTCCCCTCCTAAAGCTTGACTAGAAAACTGACTTGGTATATTGTTTTGAACGATGCTACTCGCGATATAACCTCCCCCAATTTCCGTACCTCCACAATACTCTATTACAGGTTTCCCTCCCGCTAAGCCCATCAAATATTCCATCTCTTCCGGATTAGAAACTTCCCCCGTAGAACTAAAACACTGTATAGATTTCCAATCATACGCTTCCATAGAGATATTCAATTTCCATGATTTGACAATGCTCGGCACCAAACCTAACATGCTCACTTTAGCATCTTGTACAAACGCTCCAAAATTCTTTTCTAAAGGACTACCAGAGTACAAAGCTATTGCTCCTTTATTTATCAATGCTGCAAATACCAACCAGGGTCCCATCATCCATCCTAAATTAGTAGGCCAACATACCACATCGTTTTTTTGAATATTATGATGATAAAAACCATCACTAGCAGATTTTATAGGTGTCGTATGATCCCATGGAATTGCCTTTGGCTCACCAGTTGTACCTGAAGAAAATAGAATTGTTGAAATGGTATCTGGTTTTACTTTCATAGAAATAAATTCTTTTTCAGAACTTAAAAAATCAGCATACTCAATATCTTGGCTATTTAATCTTACTGGCTCTCCCAAACAATTTACTACAACACACCTAACCAAATTTTTGCATTTGTCATACAGCAAATGGGTTCGTCCACCTCTTTTAAAACCATCTTGTGTAAATAACAGTTTAGGTTTGGTTATTTTTAAACGTACAGAAATTTCCTCCACAGAAAAACTATCCGCTATCGTTGCCACTTTTAATCCTGCTTTGATTGCCCCTAAATAAAGTACCACCGCCTCAAAATTCATCACCATAAAAACAGCAACGGTATCTCCTTTTTTCAAACCAATTTCATAAAAGCCATTTGCTGCTGAATTCACCTTGTGAAGCAATTCTTGTTGAGAAATTTTTTGAACTCCTCCAAATGCATCATTTAGAATTAAAACTACCGCATCATCATCATTCTGAAAACAACTATCTACAATATTGAGTTTAGCTCCATATAGCCACTGTGCATTCTCAACTCCTTGAGAGGTATCCACAATAGCACTATAGTTTTGATCAAATACAATTCCTAAACGCGCTACAGTCTCTTTCCAAAAAGATTCTTTATAAGTCACAGACCAATTATAAAACGCTTCATAAGTTTTCATGGAAAGCTCTTCCATAGTCTTATAAATATTACTGTTCTTAAAAACTTTCTCTGAAGGCGTCCACTCTTTCATTTTTGATTTTTTGAAGTGATTTAAAAATACAAAAAAAGTGTAAAGATTCTTCTTTACACTTTTTTAATACTTCTTATATATATATTAAAACTCCGTTTCTTCCTCAACAGTTTCAACTGGAATCTCAACTCCTTCTTCATCAATAAGAGGGGGGGCCTCACAATCCAATTGAATCCCAATATGCTCTGGTTTTTCAAATTCTTCCTTGCTGATATTTAAAGTTAGATCTGCATAACATTTTCTCATATACAATGCCCAAGTAGGTAAAGACATCGTGGCTCCCTGACCTTGCACAATTCCCTCAAAATGGGTCGCCCTATCATCGGCTCCAGTCCACACTCCAGTGGCAAGATTCGGTACAACTCCCATAAACCAACCATCTGATTGATTTTGTGTTGTTCCCGTTTTACCCATAATAGGGTTTTCAAACTGATACGGGTATCCTGTAGAAATACTATCTGGATATTTCCCCCACTTACCTCTTAACCTTACTCCTGAACCTGCTTCTGTAACTCCTTTCAACAAATCTACTACTACATAAGCAGACTCCTCACTCAAAACCTGTTCTGTTTTCGGAGTAAACTCCTGCAAGACTGTACCATTTCTATCCTCTATTCTCAGTAACATCATTTGATTCACACGCAATCCTTTGTTTGCAAACATTGAATACGCTCCCACCATATCATACAAACTTGCATCAATAGTCCCCAAAGCGATAGAAGGATAAGCCGGAATATCAGAATGAATACCCGCTCGTTTAGCTAATCTTACCACCGTTTTTGGTCCAACCATATGAATCAATCTTGCTGTAATCACATTAATGGATTTCGCTAAAGCTTGTTTTAATGTCAACTCACCACCATAACTATCTCCTGAATTTTTTGGTGTCCAATCCTCATCCATACCATAAGCTTCCTTAGGGATTGTGTACATCGTATTTGGATATTTTTCACAAGGAGATAACTGTAATTGATCAATGGCTGATGCATATACAAAAGGCTTAAATGTAGACCCTACCTGTCGCTTTCCTTGCTCTACATGATCGTATTGAAAATATTTATTATTGATTCCACCTACCCAAGCTTTAATATGCCCTGTTTGAGGCTCAATAGACAACAGACCACTATGTAAAAAATGTTTGTAATATTTAATTGAATCGTACGGTGTAAAAACAGTATCAATAGTTCCTTTCCAAGAAAAAACTTTCATTTTTCTTTTCGTTGCAAACGCTTTCTTTATTTCTTTATCTGACTTACCAGCCTTTTTCAACAAACGATATCTATCGGTATTTTTCATTGCGCGAAGCATAGTCGCCTCAATCTCCTCTTTTTCTAGGTCATAAAAAGGGGCTGTTGGGTTGCGTTTTTGCTCTTTGAAAAATACTCTTTGCAAATTAGAAACATGTTCTTGAACTGCCTCCTCTGCATAGCGTTGCATTCTTGAATCTAGAGTCACATATATCTTTAATCCATCTCGGTAAATATTATGGTAAGTTCCATCGGCTTTTGGATTTTCTTTGATCCATTTTTTCATGTAATCACGTAAATACTCTCTAAAATAAGTTGCGTAACCATCACTATGACCTTCTGGCGAAAAATCGATATCCATTGGTAATTGCTGCAATGAATCTTTTTCTTTCTCCGAGATTTTATTATTTCTGTGCAATTGAAACAATACTTGATTTCTTCTTGCCAAAGATTTCTTTTTAGAAATTGCTCTATTCGGATTGTATTGTCTTGGATTTTTCAACATCGCAACCAAAACCGCAGACTCTTCAGGTTTTAAATCTATAGGTTCTTTTCCAAAATAAATTCTAGAAGCAGAACGAATACCAATTGCGTTGTACAAGAAATCAAACTTGTTTAAATACATGGTAATAATTTCTTCTTTGGTATACTGTTCTTCCAATCGAACGGCAATCACCCACTCATTTATTTTTTGAATAATTCTTTTAAACTTATTTCTAGTACCCGAACCTTCTGTAAACAAAAGTTTTGCTAACTGTTGGGTAATGGTACTTGCACCTCCACCTTTTCCAAGTTTCACTACAGCTCTTAAAGTTCCTTTAAAATCAATCCCAGAGTGCTCATAAAACCTTTCATCCTCTGTAGAAACTAATGCATCCACAAGATTTTTAGGTAAATCTTTATATTTTACCGGTGTTCTGTTTTCATTATAATATTTCCCAAGGGTTTTACCATCAATTGAAATAATTTCGGTTGCAAAATTATTTTCAGGATTTTCTAACTCTTCAAACGTTGGCAATTCACCAAAGACTTCCATCGAAGCCAATAAAAACAGAGAAGAGATACATATTAACCCTCCAAAAATCAACGCCCAAAACCAAATTGTATATTTTCTAAAGGAATTGGAAGTACTATCTTTTTTATTTTTCTTTTCAGCCATATAGCTAACTTTTTCAATTTTATTATAACAATTGCAGTTTTACTCTTTTAATTCAGCTTCCTTTTCAATACGAAAACCAACATTCGATATTCCTTTTACGCTTTGCAAACCCTCAATTTCATTACGTTTACGCATCGCTTGTTGAATATTAATATTGTATTCTCCTAATTCTGAGAACTTAAAATTCTCCCTAAAAAAAAGTTTGTTTTCTTTAATATCCGTAAAGCCGGTCCCTAACCAATTCCCAAAGGAATCCGTCATTTTATACTCTAAAGTATCCACAACATGAAATCCACTTGGATATTGAAGCTCTGTAATCAAGAATAAATTGGAATATTCATATTCACTTGTATTTCTCAATTGAATAAATAAATTATAATCTTGTAAAGAATCTGCTATCTCAAATTCAAAACTCACAAAATCTTGTTTTTCCCATCCATCAATTCCAACCGATGCATACTTGTCATACACGCGATACTCATCACAACTAATTAACAAGACAAACAGCAATAAAACAGCACCAAATTTATGCGTCTTTTGTAGCATTGGGATTAGGTTTATTATTTGGATTAGGTTTTTTTCTCCTATTATTACTTCTTTTCGGTCTTTTAGTTCCTCCTTCATTCTTCACACCAGCCTCAGTTGTTTTGGCTCCCGCAGGTTTTGGCGCTCCTTGCTTTGGTCCATTTGCATTTTGTTTTGCATTTGGATTTGGTTTTGCATTAGGGTTTTGCTTGTTTTTATTTTGTGGACGACGCTTTTTAGGCGGTCCTTGCTTTGAACCATTTGCATTTTGTTTTGCATTTGGATTACCATTCGCATCCTTTTGATTTGGATTTGAATTTTTATTACCCTGCTTTCTTTTTGGCCCACCTTCTTTATTTTGTTGCTGACCGCTATTTGGTTTTCTTGACCCTTGTTTTCTTGGTCCAGAATTTCCCTGTTGATTTTGTCCCTGTCCAGGTTTTTTCTTTTTATTTCTTCTTTTACTTTTGGTCTTAGGCTTATCAAAACGTGTTAGACTATCTTGTCCTACCACATTTTCAAAATCTATTTTTGTGGCAACCAAAGTTTCTGATTCAAGTTCCTCTAAACTTGGTGATTTTTCACCATTTTTATTCATAGCAATCACTTCCTGAACTTGTTCTAAAGTAAGCTTATACCACTTAAAACCTTCTTCTTTTGAAGCATACCACAACAACTCTTTAAAGATATCCATCTTCACAAAAGTTGCACGCCCTTTTTCAGTTTCTAAAACAACATCTTGCTTTGGAAAACCTTTCAACGCATCTAAATAAGAATCTAATTCAAAATTCAAACAACATTTCAATTTCCCACATTGACCCGCCAATTTTTGCGGATTTAAAGAAAGCTGTTGGTAACGCGCAGAAGCAGTATTTACTTTTCTAAAATCTGTTAACCAAGTAGAACAACACAACTCACGCCCACAAGAACCAACACCTCCTAATCGAGCAGCTTCTTGACGTAGACCAACTTGTTTCATTTCAACTCGAATGCTAAAAGCACTTGCCAGGTCTTTTATCAACTGTCTAAAATCTACTCTATCTTCTGCGGTATAATAAAAAGTAGCTTTATTTCCATCTCCTTGATACTCAACATCAGAAAGCTTCATCTTTAAACCTAATCGACCTAAAATTTCTCGTCCACGTCGTTGGGTTTCGATTTCTTTATCTCGAGCAGCTTGCCAGATTTCTATATCTCTGACACTCGCTTTTCGATATATTTTTTTCACTTCATCACTATCCTCAGCAACTTTTTTCTTTTTCATTTGAACTCTCACAAGCTCACCGGTTAAAGAAACAGTTCCAATATCATGACCTGGAGAACCCTCCACAGCAACAATCTCACCAATAGTTAACTGAAAATTATTAGTATTTCTATAAAAATGTTTTCTTCCGTTTTTGAAACGAACCTCAACAATATTTAAAGGTTTTTGTCCACTTGGTAATGCCATATTAGACAACCAATCAAAAACAGTTAATTTATCGCAGCTCCCAGTTGCACAAGCACCATTGCTTTTACACCCTCCAGGAACTCCGGATTTATTTGTAGAGCACGAAGTACAGCCCATATATAAGTTTCTCTTTTGGATACCGACTTTAGTACTGCCAGTATGTATATTTATAATCAATAAGTAAACGCTTAAAAAGCTGATTTATTTAGCCTTAGAAAATCGTTTACAAATTTCCTTGAATTCGTAAAGATACTATAAAAATAAAAACTACAGAACGCATGCAAACGTTCTGTAGTTTTTATTTTGTTAAATCTATTTTTTCAATACTAAAGTAGCGAAACTCAGACTTGTTTTACATCAATTATTTTTACAGGGCAAGCTTTTTTTGCCTCCATGGAAATCTCATAAATTGACTCATCTGGAGTTTTTATAGTAAAAAAACCTTTTTTCTCTGTACTATGTAACAATACAGATTTTCCATCTTTTTTAGACATCTGAAATTGTCCAGGTGCTAACTCAACACAATAATTACAACCGATGCATTTTTTCCTTTGAAGTGTAATAACAACCATTATGCTTCCACTACGTTTTCTACTATTTTATATAATTTATCTGAAGGTCTGATTTTAAAATCAACCTTTAAAGTAAATGTTTCTCCTTTACGGGCTTTTTCAGCTTGTTTCTCATCAACAAAAAGCTCTTTTACCTCCATTTCTTGAGCTCCAGTGGTTGGACCTGTTACTAAAATGGTATCACCCACTGCAACATCATAAGCTTCAATTTTAAATTCCCCCACCCTAACTTTTGGGTAATAGTGGATACCTTTTCCTAAATAGACTTTTTTCTGAGTAGCATGAGACCCAGAACCTTTACTCCATTCCCCTAGTTTTTGTCCTAAATAATAGCCAGACCAAAATCCTCTATTATAAACTTTTTCCAGCTCTAGCATCCAAGAAATCACTTTTTCCTTACTAAAAGTACCCGCTTCTAAACTATCAATAGCCTCACGATAACAACGAATTACCCTTGCTACATACTCAGGTGCTCTTCCTCTACCTTCTATTTTTAACACCTTGATACCAGCATCAGAAATTTCATCCAAAAAATCAATAGTACACAAGTCCTTTGGAGACATAATATATTCATTATCCAGCTCCATCTCAAAACCCGTTTCTTGATCTATAACAGTATATTTTTTTCTGCAATTCTGCTTACAAGCTCCTCTATTTGCAGAGGAATTAGCAGAATGCAAACTCATATAACATTTTCCAGAAACAGCCATACACAAGGCACCATGACCAAAAATCTCTATCTCAACCAATCGACCAGAAGGGCCTTTAATCTGTTCTTTCTCAATTAACGCTGTTATATTTTTAACTTGTCGCAAACTTAACTCCCTACTAAGAACAATGGTTTCAGCAAACATTGCGTAAAACTTAACCGTTTCAATGTTAGTTACATTTATTTGCGTGGAGATATGTACCTCCATCCCAACTTCTCTTGCCGAAGCAATAACCGCCTGATCCATGGCAATAACAGCCGTAATATTGGCTTCTTTCGCACGCTTGATCAGTGTTTTAACAATGGACAAATCATGATCATAAACAATGGTATTTAAAGTCAAATACGAGCGAACACCTTTTGCTTCACAACGTTGTTGAATTTCTTCCAAATCATCCAGAATAAAGTTTATGGAAGCGCGAGCTCGCATATTCAATTGCTCCACCCCAAAATAAATAGAATCTGCTCCATTATCTATAGCTGCTTGCAAAGACTCAAAATTCCCGGCCGGCGCCATCAATTCGATTTTTTGCATGATACTATTTTTTAAACTTCAAGGCTTCAGATCTTCCTTTTTTGAAAATTTTATTGCTATTTCCTTTTCCTTTTCTCAATTCTTTCTGCTCCTCAAAAGGAAGTGCTGCAATATCTTTACATTCTTCAGAACAGCAGGTATTCATTTTTTCTTGACACGAAGCACATTGGATAAAGAGTAAGTGACAAGCTTGGTTATCACAATTTACATGCACATCACAAGGCTCACCACACTGATGACAATTAGAAACTACATCTTCAGAAATACGTTCTGCCCTTCTGTGATCAAAAACAAAATTCTTTCCTTTAAATTTATTTTCTATCCCTGAATCTTCAACTTGACGTACATAATTGATAATCCCACCTTCTAACTGAAAAACATTTTTAAAACCTTTGTGTTTATAGTAGGCACTTGCTTTTTCACAACGTATTCCACCTGTACAATACATTAAAAGGTTTTTATCCTCTTTATGATCTTTCAAATCTTCTTCAATCAAATCTAAAGAATCTCTAAAAGTATCTACATCTGGAGTCACTGCACCTTCAAAATGCCCTATCTCGCTTTCATAATGATTACGCATATCAACACAAACTGTATTCGGATCCTCTAACATCTTATTAAATTCCTCAGCTTTTAAATGTACCCCTATATCGGTAACATCAAAACTTGAATCCTCTAATCCATCTGCAACAATTTTATTTCTAACCTTAACTTTTAGCTTTAAAAAAGATTTATTATCGTGCTCAACAGCAACATTCAAACGGATATCTTTCAAAAAAGAAATCGCGTCTAATTGATCTTTCAACTCTAAAAAATTCTCTGCAGGAACAGATATCTGCGCATTGATTCCTTCATACGAAACATAGGTTCTTCCAAGAACCTCAAGGGCATCCCATTCTAAAAATAATTTATCTCTAAAAAGCTGTGGGTTTTCTATCTTGAAATATTGATAGAAAGAAATTGTCAAACGGTCTTTCCCCGCTTCATCTATTAATTGTGCGCGTTCTTCCGCGCTTAACTTATTGTACAGTTGCATGCTATACTAATTTATGTTAAACTTATTTTATTTGCAAAAATACGCTTTTGTATCGATATAATAAGAAAAGACTATAAAGTATTTTATTAAAAAACTAAATACTACTTGGTTCAACATAATTAAGTATTTTTGCTTTGAACCTTCGAAAATACTCTGCTTTGAAAAAGTCAATTTCGTTCCTATTACTAATTGCGTTTTACTCCATAACAATCAATAGTTCTGCTCAGGAAAAAAAACACCTATTTAGACACGCTAGTGACGATCAATTTGATGCTAGTAATTTTCTAAATTCTACAGCAGGATTTCTTCCTGTACCAATTATCATTACAGAACCTGCAGTTGGTTATGGTGGAGGACTAGTTCTTTCCTATTTTCACAAGAAAAAAGAAGGTGACACACGTCCCTTAGGACTCTCTCCAACCATTACTTTCGGAGGGGGAGCTTATACAGAAAACGGAACTTGGGCTGGTTTTATTGGGCACAAAGGATCTTATTACAAAGACAATATTCGCTATTTAGGTTTTTTAGGGTTTGTATCTCCTAACTTAACTTTTTACGGCCCAGGACTTGGTGGTATCACTGATAAAAAATATGAATTTAACATGCAGGGTTTTTTAACGCTTCAAGAAATTCTATTTCGAGTTAAAAAAGACACCCCTCTCTTTGTTGGATTAAACTACACATACTTTAACAATCATATCTCTTTTAATACTGGAATCAATATTCCTGATCTAGATGTTATTGAAGGGCAAATAGAAAATGCAGGGCTGCACGGGGTATTTGAGTTTGACGGACGAGACAACACCTTAACACCTGCCAAAGGAATCAAATCTGTTTTAGAAGTAGGAAAATTCTCTGAGATTTTTGGTGGAGACCAAGATTATTGGGATACCAACTTTAGAACCTACGGATACCTACCGGTCGTTAAAAATAAATTATTCTCATCATACAGAATGCAAATTCAATCAACAACAGACGAAACTCCTTTTTACGCACTTCCTTTTATTTCTCTTCGAGGAATTCCAGTGTTGAGATATCAAGGAAACAATGTACTAACCCTAGAAACTGAGTGGAGATGGAACCTATATAAGCGTTGGAGTTTAGTAGGCTTTATTGGAGCCGGTGATGCTATGGAAACTTATTCTGATTTTGGACAGAACATAAAAGCCGCAGGAGGTGGTGGTTTTCGATATTTTTTAGCAAAAGACTATGGACTCCATGCTGGTATTGATATTGCCAAGGGCCCAGAGCAATGGACATGGCAATTTACCGTTGGTAGCAATTGGGGGAGATAATTACTTAAAAGACTCCAAATAAAAAATCAACGCATTCCTGTCTGATACACTTTCAACTCCTGAAAAAGGCATGATCGTGGAAGGAATAAACTTCTTAGGATTTTCTAAAAAACTATCTAAATTTTCCTTAGTCCAATCTATTTTTTTTGACACCATGGCTGGAGAATAATTATACCCCTCAACCGTTGCAGCGGGTCTATTTATAATTCTATACAAAGATGGCCCTATCAAATTCTCACCTTCTTTTAAAGAGTGACACATGGCGCACAAACCAAATATCTTTTCTCCTCTTACCAACGGGTTATTAGTTGTGTTTTTAGCATCGGTGAAAGGTAAAAAAGCGCTCCTCATTTCAAAAAAAGAAGCAATTTGTTCTTGAGATAAACTTTCCCTCAACTCAATATATAACAACGCTTGATCATAAGTCATTTCCCCTTCAATACTCCCCATACTTTTCGATATAGTAAGAATTTCTTGTTCATTGAGACTTCCTGACACCAACAAATTTCGCAAGGCAATTGTCAAATCTTTCCTCAATGAATAAAATTGTGTCAAATTAGATTTCTGCTTATTAACATGAGATTTTAATGCTTTTTTTTGTGAGTCATTTAAAACACTTAAAACTTGCTTACTAACTCCACCTCTAGTAACCCCATGTCCACTTCCAACTCTAACACTTACAAACCCAAAATGTTGACTTGTTTTACCAGTGGTAGAAAAAGTAACATCATCTTGTTCTCCAGTAATCCAAGCACCAAAACGGGTGCATAAATTCCACAATTCCAACTGATCTTCATGAGAGAAGTTTTTTTGTTTACTTTTTCCCTTTTTATTTGAATCTTCAAAACTCTTGGCTAAAATTTTAGCTCGCATAGTCTTTATTTGATTCAACTGTTCTTCTGATAAAGAATTGTATACTTTGTAAAAATATTTTGCTGAAATAACACCTATTTCCCCCTCTGCCACAGATTGATTTTCTGAAAGCTCTTTGCATTTTTTAAGATTAAATGATTCGCGCCTCAACAACTTTTCTAATTGCCTGTTAATTTCATTGTGATTTTTGTGATACTCTGCCAAAGGGACCTTAAGTTCTTCAAGCAACGATAACATTTTTTCTTTTTGAGAATCATTTAAAAGTTGAAAAACACTTTTGCCAAAACCTCCCCTACTCAGCGTATGTCCACTATCCAAACGCAAACTGATTACACCAAAATAATGAGCCACCTTCCCCACAGATACATAGTCGTTGTCTGTCGAAGTACCTGTAAGCCATGAAAAGGAACGTACTGCAAGATTATCTAATTCCTTTTTATCATCATTCATCACTTTTTTTCGTGCATTTTTAACGTTCTTATTTTGAGCTATTCCGTGTAAACTTAAAGACAAGCACATCAAACATAAAATCGAATTATTGACAAAAACTTTCATAATTATTTCTTTTTTGAACTTTTTTTAGTCTTTGATTTTTTAGGCTCACCACTTTCTTTCAAAAGATATTTCTTATACATGTCACCGTCTTTTGATGGAGCTTTTATATCCTTAAGAACATTATTTATTATGGCTAAATCTTCTTTGAGATTATAAGGTACATTTTTTAACTTTTTCAATCCTTCCTCAATTCCTACATCTTCAACAGCCCAAAAATCAGCATTACCATCTCTAAGTAAATTTTTTGTTCTCACCATTTGATGAATTGTAAGATTGCTATAAATCCAATCTCTATGCATCTTGGCTTCTCCCTTCAAATAAGCCAATAAACTTTTCCCATCACCATCAGTTGGTTGGTTGCAAATCTCTGCAATAGTAGCATACACATCTGTTAAATCCGTTAACCCCTCAACAAGCCCACTAGATTTTACAAAAGCACCAGAGATAATTAAAGGAACACGCACTCCCTTTTGAGCTGTAACATCGTTTTTACCATAGCCTGCACTACCATTATCTGTTGTAACTATAAATAAAGTATTTTCATAAACCCCGTTTAACTTTAGTTTATGTATCAATTGCGACAACATATAGTCTATATACTCCACATGTGCCCCCATTGAAGCTTCGCTTAAGACATTAAGCCTTTGATCTTCTTTATTGTAAAGTGGCGTTTTAGGGAATGCCTGTTCGCTGTTTTTATTCCCTAAGTGAACAGGTAAATACACCAAAAAGGGTTGTTTATTTTTAGTAGCTCTATCAATAAAAGACAACGAATAATTTAACTCCATCTCAGGGCCAAAATCATCAGATGATGTTTGCACCCACTCAACTTTATTTGAATCTTTTTTATGAATAGAAACAAAGGGATTCCAATAACAAGAAGCTTTCTTCTTTCCTTTTTTACCATCCAAAAATTTACCAGCATTCTCTGGAGCTTTTTTAGCATCACCAGTAATAAAATACTCATCAAAACCATGCTTATTACATTCACCATTTAACTGATACTTCCCTGCCATTAGAGACACATATCCAGCCTTATTGGTTATATCTGAAAAAAGAGTATGTGTGTACAACGACCAATTTTTTGATTCTTTACTAGGCCTCATAGAACCATGATACCATTCGGTTTGATAAGCATATTTTCCAGTCATCAACATCGCTCTTGTAGACTGACATTTAGGCGTAGCCCAAGCCGTTTTAAACTGCATACCTTCTCTTGCGAGCATATCAATTGTAGGTGTATTTATAGAATTGTTACCATAACAAGGAAACTCTCTCGGACTGATATCATCTGCCATGAGTATAATAATATTGGGGTTTTTCGAGGCAATTTGAGAAGAGAGCTGTCCCGTTATAAAAACAAAGCTGAGTATAATGATATAAAGTAATTTCATAAGACAAAAGTTCGGTTTCATTCTTAAGACCTTTATACAATTAAAAGGTTTAAACTTTGTTAAAATTACCTCCCAAAAACTTAAAATATGAAAAAAATTAAACATCTGGTGTGATTTTTATACAACTTGTTGATTCATAAGTTACAAAAGTACGATATTTGCATTCTCAAATATTAAAATTAAATACAATGAAAATAGCTGTAGTTGGTGCTACTGGAATGGTAGGAACTGTAATGTTAAAAGTTTTAGCTGAAAGAAATTTTCCGGTAACAGAATTAATTCCTGTTGCTTCTGCAAGATCTGCTGGTAAGAAATTACCCTTCAAAGGAAACGAATACACAGTAGTTACTTTAGAGGATGCTGTTAAAATGAACGCTGATATTGCTTTATTTTCTGCAGGTGGAGATACTTCTTTGGAGTGGGCTCCTAAATTTGCAGCAGCTGGAACAACTGTAGTAGACAACTCATCTGCTTGGAGAATGGACCCTACTAAAAAATTGGTAGTTCCTGAAATCAATGGTGACGTTCTAACTAAAGAAGATAAAATTATTGCAAACCCAAACTGTTCTACTATTCAATTAGTGATGGCTTTGGCTCCATTGCATGAAAAATACCAAATGAAACGTTTGATTGTTTCTACATACCAGTCTGTTTCTGGAACTGGAGTAGCTGCAGTAAGACAAATGGAAAACGAAACGAAAGGAATCAAAGGAGAAATGGCTTACCACTATCCTATCAACAGAAATGCAATTCCTCATTGTGATGTTTTCATGGACAATGGATACACAAAAGAAGAAATGAAATTGGTAAAAGAACCTAAGAAAATCTTAAGAGATGATTCTTTTGCTGTAACTGCAACTGCGGTGCGTATCCCAACTGCTGGTGGACATTCTGAATCAGTAAATGTTGAATTTGTAAATGATTTTGATGAAGCTGAAGTACGTCAGTTATTACATGATTTCCCAGGAGTTGTAGTACAAGACAATCTTGACACAAACACTTATCCAATGCCGGCTTTCGCCCATGATAAAGATGAAGTTTTTGTGGGACGTATTCGTAGAGATGAATCTTTACCAAACACTTTAAACATGTGGATTGTTGCTGACAACCTAAGAAAAGGAGCAGCTACAAATACAGTTCAAATTGCAGAGTATCTTATCGCAAACGAATTGGTATAACAAAACCCATACCTTAAGCATAAAAAAACCGTTAGATAACTTCTAACGGTTTTTTATTTTGAGTCTAACTTTAAAACCTCCAATAGGCAAAAAGTCCTAATCCATACTTAAAGAAAACTTCATGCTGTATCAAATTCTGATCTAGAGACAATTGAGAATTCACCCCCATAATTACTCTTTCTGTCTCCATTTGAATTCCAAAATTGGTATTTGTCATATACCCTGAGGTGCGATGATCAATAATTTCAAAACGTTCAGAAGCTTTGAATTGATCATAATTTACACCAACATATGGAGACATAATAAAACCTTTATTTATGAGAACTGCATAAGCTATACTTGTATTTACCTGAGTTTGGTTTCCATATTTAAAAGATTCGCTGTTGGTATTTTTAACAAAATACACTGCACTCAAATTGAAAGAAAAATCACCAAAACCAAAAGCATATTGTAAAGGAAGAGCAACATCTAAACTACCCGTACCTAATTGTGTTGAAGATGTTTTATTATCTTGAGAGCTTTGCAAATCAAACTTTCCAGTGGGCAACTTTAGCCCCACCCCTAACTTTAAAACATGTTTGCTTGCCTTATTCAACACACTAATCAAACCATAGATAGAAACATCTCCTAGACCACTTACACTTACATCTTGCTCACTGGTATAACGATAATTAAAACGGTATGGCAGCATTGTGTTTATCAAAATCCTATCATTGATTTGATATTGCCCAGTAACCATTACTGTGTTAATTCTGTCATCAGCAACAGGACTATCCTCAAATACACCTTCTTTATACTGAAAGAACATATGGTTATAGCTCATTCCTATAAAATTACCATGAATTGCATTTGTAAACACACTATTATTAGCAGAACCACAACTGCAAACATCACAAGCAAATGCTGTAATACTCATCAAGAAAAATATCAAAGAAAATTTAAGGTTTTGCAAAACGTGTATCATTTAAAAATTCGTCATCTGTCAAAGTCTCTAAAAACAAAACTATCAACTCTTTTTCTTCTTCTGTCATAGGGATCCCTAACTCTTCTTTTCCATCCACCACTTGAATTAACCTTGGATCCAAATTATCCATTTTCTGAACAAAAGGATAAGTATCTGTATCATAAAAATCCAAGACCTGTTTTAACAAAACAATCCGACCATCATGCATGTAAGGAAAAGTTTTTTCAACATTCCTCAAACTAGGCACTTTAAACTTATAATAATCTGAATGCAATCTTCCTTCCTCTAAGGTCAAATCTGGATTTGAACTTGAAACTCTTGACCTTCCCAACTCCTCCGGTAACTTGGCATTAACACCAATCCCGTTATTTATAAAATCTTGATTTGTAAACAACTCACCCGCATGGCAGCTTGCACATTTTTGACGGAACAACTGTAAACCCTCCTTCTCTGACTCGGAAAACTCTCCACCAGCCTCACCACGCACATATTTATCATACTTTGAATTGCTAGAAACCATTGCTCCCATAAACTGAGCCAAAGCCTTTAACATATTTACCGAATTTACAACGTTCGCGTCCTCTCCAAAAGCCTTTTCAAACTCCAGAGGATAACTCACATCCTGCTTCAGTTTATTTATTACATTCTCCAAAGTCTCGTTCATTTCAACTTGTTCTGTTATTGGAACCACAGGTTGTCTCCAAAGTAACTCTACCGAACCATCCCAAGTAAAAGCATCCATAAAAGCTAAGTTTTGGATAGGCTGAGAGTTCCTAACCCCAAACTGATCCACCAAAACTCCTTCACTTAAATCATGTCCGTGATGTGTAAAAGCGAAAGCTTGATTATGACATTCAGCACAAGAAATAGAATTTCCGTCCGACAATCTCACATCATAAAAAAGTCTTCTCCCCAACACAAAACCCTCAGAATCAATCGGATTATCAATTAAATCATAGGTGGGGGACGGGAAATTCACAGGCTGTTCAAGCTCAATCTCAAAAACAGAATTATCTTGCTCCATCTGTTTATCACAACTGATAAACAGCAACGCAACTACACTAAATATTTTTAGGTACCTCATAATAAAAGATAACAATCATCAATAAACAACCAATAACTGCAATTAGCATTTAGTGATTATGTTCAGAACCTTCTTCTGTATGATCTTCCATATCCATTTCAACATCTTCTAACACCACAGCTCCATTTAATGGATGCACATGATGGATTTCAAAAATACCTGGATAGTTATCTGCAAAATCAGCTTTACTAACAGCTCCCAAATAAACAGAAACACCATTATTAGGCACAAAAAGCTTTTCAATATTCACCTTCACATGCACACTTGGTGACACCTCCGATTTTATAGTTATGTTTTGAGGAAAGTCAATCGTCACCGTTCTATACCCATCGAAATCTCCTTTTTTACCAATATGAATTGACAAATTATCAGCCAAATCTTCTGATTTTGCCATATGATCCATCACATTCATTTTGTTTGTAGCCTCAATTTTAGAGAAGATATAAGAGTTCGGATTCCAGCTCCAATTCATATCAGCTTGAGCCAATTCAAAGAGCTTTGTTTGATCATCAGCACTCCCGCTGGCAACCTCATCACTTACTCCCACTGCAAACGAGATTGATTTATATTCCCCAAATGGAATTTCTGTAAGATACACTTGCACCTCTTTATCATCAGCTTTTGATAAATCAATCAAACTCCCTGCAATATTATTCGGAATCTCAATCAACTGATCGTCGGCAGTTTTCACAACTACATCGGAAATAAGAAATTTGAATTTATCTAAAATTAATGTCTGATCCTCACCATCCATCTGTTGTTGAACGGTAAATTCATCTCCAATAGCCAAAGAATGATCTAATTTTATTATTGCAGACACATGAGTTCCGCTATTATGCTCCATTTCTGAATCGTTACCAGAACATGCGCTAATCAACAAGAAGGCAACCCCTCCTAAAAATATATTTTTTAAGTTTTTCATTTTAAATGTATTTGTTTTTAAACAATAAGTATTCCTCTCAATGAAACAGAAGCTCCATGAGATACCATAAGACGTTAAAACATCTTACTCTTTTATAAAAACTATACAATTGGAGGTCGTAAAAGACTTAGCTCTTTGTGAAATGAGTAACTATCATCATAACGAAACATGTTATCCTTTGAAGTAACAAACAATGATTTTAACTTAAGAAAATCTGGTTTAATCTTTTGAAAAAACAAAGGAGTAAAGCATTTATAAGAACTAATCAAACTTACTTCTTTGCCAGAATCAGCTTCAACATCTACAGCTACAACACTCAACTCTTTCGCTAAATGACATTTACCGTTACATTGTAACTCAGGTTTTTCTTTATTTTCACAAAACTTCTCTGTGATATAATCTATATTCAATTCATAGTAAGCTATATGCCCTACAATAAATAGAGGGCGTATCACCAAGGAGAAAAGCAAAATATATGAAAATACCTGTTTCAAGAAAATAATTATTTTCGCAAAAATAATCTTATTCAACTCCCCTACAAAACTTTAACCATAAAAATCCCTTATGAACAAAAATCCATAAGGGTTTAAATATCTACAATTTATTTCTGACATATTGGGCATACACATAAAAGTCTATGCTACTAAACCCAACCGTGCCAAATTATCATTCATTCTAACTTCACAAGAATTGATGTCATTTATCAAGTCCATCAACAACTCCACTGCCACCTTGCATTCTACATCATCCCTTCCATTCAACCTTTTTGTCAATCGCATACACCAAAAGTTCAGTTCATCCATCCCACGTTTGAAATCAATATTCACAACAGGTTCTTCAGAAGAATACATATACTCATTAACACATCCTAACAACTCTTCAGCAATAGGTCTTGCATCTTCAAATTTTTTGGTATCAAACATTGAATACAGATGAGCTTCTAATTTATGAGTCTCCAGCTTTCTGTAACAGTTTTTAATAATGATCTCTACTATTTGTAGTTCTGCTGTATTTATCACCTTTCCTCTCATCTTGTATCTATTTAAATGTTTTTTGCCTTATGACATAACAAATATATAGTTCAAACAACCTCTTTTTTAGAGTTTTATTGTGAAGCGACCATAACTAAAGGTGAAAAGACCTTTTATTAAGCTAAAGGACCAAAACAACTTTTAACCCAAACCTAAACAATTTCAAAAAGCTGACTATAAAACACTTCCAATCTATCAAAATACTACAAAAAAAAAGCCTCATTCAACTTTAGTCAAATGAGGCTTTTGTACCTTGGGTGGGAATCGAACCCACACTCCCGAAAGAACTGGATTTTGAATCCAGCGCGTCTACCAATTCCGCCACCAAGGCTTTTCGCAATTGGATTGCAAATTTATAAAAAAAATTGAATTACAAACATTTTTATTAAAAAATATCGAGGTAGGCTCTTAAATTATTTCTATTTTTGCAACCGCAATAAATCACATTTAATTAAACAAACACATTATAGTATGTCTATCAATCAATTAGCACCAAAAGTATTTGCGTGTTCGCAAAGTTTTGAACTAGGAGAAAGCATTGCAAAACATTACGGAACGGAACTTGGAAACATTAATATTTCAAGATTTAGCGACGGTGAGTTTCAGCCAGCTTTCGAAGAATCTGTTCGTGGTCGTCGTGTTTTCATTATTGGATCTACGTTTCCAAATTCTGACAACTTAATGGAAATGCTATTGATTTTAGATGCTGCAAAAAGAGCCTCTGCTAGACACATTACTGCTGTAATGCCATATTTTGGATGGGCACGTCAAGATCGTAAAGACCGACCTCGTGTTGCTATTGGAGCCAAATTAGTTGCTAACTTATTACAAACAGCTGGAGCGACAAGAATTATGACTATGGATTTACACGCAGATCAAATCCAAGGATTTTTCGAAAAACCAGTAGACCATTTATTTGGTTCAACTATTTTCATGCCTTACATCCATAGCTTAGGACTTGATAATATCACAATGGCCTCTCCAGACATGGGAGGATCTAAAAGAGCTTATGCTTACTCTAAGCATTTGCAAAGCGAAGTAGTTATCTGTTACAAACAACGTTTAAAAGCGAATGTGATTGACACGATGGAACTTATTGGTGAAGTTGAAGGGAAAAATGTGATTCTTGTTGACGATATGATCGACACAGGAGGAACCCTTGTAAAAGCTGCTGATGTTATGATGGAAAGAGGAGCTAAAAGTGTAAGAGCTATTATCACTCACCCATTACTTTCTGGAAATGCCTATGAAAAAATAGAAAACTCTAAATTATTAGAATTGATTGTTTCTGATTCAATTCCATTAAGAAAAGAGAGTTCTAAAATAAAAGTTGTAACTTGCGCGCCTTTGTTCGCGGATATTATGCACAAAGTACAAGATAACAAGTCAATTAGCGACCAGTTTATCATCTAATTAAGAATATTAATAAATATATATATAATGAAATCTATTACAATCAAAGGATCGAAAAGAGAAAGCGTAGGAAAAGCTGCTACAAAAGCACTACGTAATGCTGACAAGGTACCTTGCGTATTATACGGAGGAGAAAATGCCATTCATTTTTCAGCTGAAGAAAAAGCTTTTAAAAACTTGGTATATACTCCAAATGTATATACTGCAACGATTGAATTGGAAGGTGAAAAACCTGCTACTTGTATCTTACAAGACATTCAATTTCACCCTGTAACTGACAAAATCTTACACATTGATTTTTATCAATTATTCGATGATAAAGAAGTTACTATGGAAATCCCTGTTACTTTAGTTGGGAACTCTCCAGGGGTTATGATTGGTGGAGCTTTACGTTTCCCTAACCGTAAATTAAAAGTGAAGGCTTTACCAGGAAACTTACCTGATACAATTGATGCTGATATCTCTAAATTGAATATCGGAGACAAATTATTTGTAAGAGAAGTTGAAATTCCTAACTGTACAATCTTACACCCAGAGAACACTGTTGTTGCTCAGGTAAGAATGTCTAGAGCTGCACAGGCTCCAACTGATGAAGCTGAAGAAGAAGCTACTGAAGAAGCTGCTGCTGAATAAATTTATTCAAGCATTATAACTTAAAGGTTCCTTTTGAAATTTCAAAAGGAACCTTTTTTTGATTCATATCTCACCATTATTGTTAATTTTGAAAATTGAAATACAGAACATCTATTATGAAAAAATTCTTAATTGTAGGACTAGGGAATATAGGAGCTGAATATGAAAACACTCGTCACAATATTGGATTCAAAATATTGGATGAATTAGCCTCTATGGAAAATATCAAATTCTCTACAGATAAGCTTGGTGATATTGGGAACTTTAAATTCAAAGGAAGAACTTTTATTCTACTAAAACCTTCTACTTACATGAACTTAAGTGGGAAATCCGTAAAATACTGGATGGAAAAAGAAAAAATTGCCCAAGAAAACATCCTTGTTATTTCAGATGACCTAAACCTAGATTTCGGTACCATCAGATTAAAAGCAAAAGGAAGTGCGGGTGGACATAATGGTTTGAAAGATATCAATGAAAAATTAGGAAATCAAAACTATCCACGTTTTCGATTTGGTGTAAGTGCAAATTTCTCAAAAGGCAAACAGTCTAACTATGTTTTAGGAGAATGGTCTAAAGAAGAAAATCGATATATGCCAGAACTCCTTTTCAAGGGAGCCAACCTTATTAAAGAATTTGGAACGGCCGGAATTGGAAATACCATGAACAAATATAATGGGCCATTAGAATTATAAAATACTAAGCCCCACTTTTTCCAAACAACACTTTAACTCACCAATAAAACAACCCTAAAAAGGACTTCACCCCTACAAAAGTTCATTTCAACCTCCAACTCGTGCCGTTCATCGAAATATACGAGGGACCAAAACCATTATAACGTAATTTTACAAATGTAATAGTTAGGCTATTACATCTTTTTCATAGCAATTTTCCCTCTTTAGTTTTTAATTAAAGAGGGTTTTTTATTTCTTCTATATAATCATAGATAAACAGAGTAATTCTAGTCACCCTATCTGAAAGTTTTGCACCACAGAATCAAAAAACGTAAATTCGCACTTCACAGAATTAAAAGCGAATATCTTGGCAAAAACGAAAGCAAAAAAGGAAACTCCTTTAATGAAACAATACAACACCATTAAGGCTAAATACCCTGATGCAATGTTGCTCTTTAGAGTCGGTGATTTTTACGAAACTTTTGGAGAAGATGCCATTAAATGTGCTCGCGTTTTAAACATTACCCTCACAAAAAGAGGAGCAGGTAGTGAGAGTGAAACAGCCTTAGCTGGTTTTCCACATCACTCACTCAATACGTATTTGCCAAAATTAGTAAAAGCGGGTATGCGTGTTGCTATTTGTGATCAATTAGAAGATCCTAAAATGACAAAAAAAATTGTCAAACGCGGGGTCACAGAATTGGTAACACCAGGGGTTTCTTTTAACGATGAAGTTTTACAATCCAACAGTAATAACTTTTTAGCAGCGGTTCATTTTGGAAAAAAAGTGGTTGGTATCTCTTTTTTAGATGTCTCTACAGGTGAATTTTTCACCGCTCAAGGATCTGCTGAATATATTGATAAATTATTGCAGAATTTTCAACCAAGTGAGGTACTGATTCAAAAACAAAATCGTCTAAAGTTCAATGAAGTTTTTGGAACGAACTTTCATACTTTTTATTTAGATGATTGGGTTTTTCAAGCTGATTTTGCCAATGAAAGTCTGAACAATCATTTTAAAGTAAACTCTTTAAAAGGCTTTGGTATTGATGATTTACAAGAGGGAATAGTTTCTTCTGGAGCAGTTCTGTACTATTTGTCAGAAACACAACACAACAAAGTAGAACATATTGCATCCATCCAAAGAATACAAGAGAACAATTATGTTTGGATGGATCGCTTTACGATTCGCAATTTAGAATTATATGCCTCAACGGAAGCCAATGCAGTAACCCTACTAAAGGTAATCGACAAAACCATTTCTCCCATGGGAGCAAGATTGTTAAGACGCTGGTTGGCATTGCCCTTGAAAGATATCGAACAAATAAAAAAACGTCAGGACATTGTTAAGTATCTTATTGATACTCCTGATTTCTATGATTTAGTTACCTATCAAATAAAGCAAATTAGCGATATTGAAAGACTGGTTTCTAAAGTGGCTACCGGTAAAATTCATCCTAGAGAAGTAATCTTTTTAAAAAACTCTCTAAAAGCAATTATCCCAATTAAAGAAGCCGCAGAAAAAAGCAGTAACGCTTCTTTAAAGAACATTGGAAAACAGTTAAATGACACCAAAGAACTTCGAGCGAAAATTGAAGCTACTTTGTTTGAAGAAGCGCCCGTAAACATCAACAAAGGGAATAGTATTGCAGCTGGAGTTTCTAAAGAATTGGATGATTTAAGAGCAATTTCTACTTCAGGAAAAGACTACCTAGACAACATGGTGCAACGTGAAGTTGAACGTACCGGAATTAGTTCTTTAAAAATAGCTTTCAACAACGTATTCGGCTATTATATTGAAGTTCGTAATTCGCATAAAGACAAAGTTCCTGAAGAATGGATTCGCAAGCAAACGCTTGTAAATGCCGAACGTTACATCACAGAAGAATTAAAAGAATATGAAACAAAAATTCTAGGAGCTGAAGAAAAGATCGCAAAACTAGAACAAGAAATTTATGCTAATTTAATTCAGTATCTGACTCGTTTCATCAAAGAAATGCAACTGAATGCACAATTGATTGGACAAATAGATTGCTTGAGTTCTTTTGCTACAATTGCTACAGAAAACAGTTATGTGAGGCCTTTACTGGATGAAACAACGGATCTAGAAATAAAAAATGGTCGTCACCCTGTAATTGAAAAGCAACTTCCTGCCGGAGAAGAGTATATCGCAAATGACGTGGTCTTAAACAGAACGTCTCAGCAAATTATTATGATCACGGGACCAAACATGTCGGGTAAATCAGCCATACTTCGTCAGACTGCTTTGATTGTATTATTAGCACAGATGGGAAGTTATGTTCCTGCTCAAAATGCAAAAATTGGAGTTGTTGATAAAATATTTACACGTGTTGGAGCCAGTGATAATATCTCAATGGGAGAATCTACGTTTATGGTAGAAATGAATGAAACCGCCAGTATCCTAAACAATGTTTCCGATAGAAGTTTGATCCTATTAGATGAAATAGGTCGTGGTACAAGTACCTATGATGGTATCTCTATTGCTTGGGCTATTGCAGAATATATACACGAACACCCAACCAAAGCGAAAACTTTGTTTGCCACCCATTACCACGAACTCAATGATATGACCAATACTTTTGAGAGAGTAAAAAACTTTAATGTATCGGTAAAAGAATTAAAGGACACTGTTATTTTCTTAAGAAAATTAGTTACAGGAGGAAGCGAGCATAGTTTTGGTATTCATGTAGCAAAATTAGCAGGAATGCCTACACAGGTTATCCATAGAGCTAATAAAATGCTGAAACAACTAGAAAAAAATCATACGGGAGATGATATTAAAAATAAGTTAAGTGCTGCGAAAGAAGAAGAAGATTTACAACTGAGCTTTTTCAAATTAGACGACCCGCTTTTAGAGGATATCAAAGAAGAAATTTTGGCAACTAATATTGATTCACTTACCCCAATTGAGGCTTTGATGAAACTTAATGAAATCAAAAGAATGTTGACTAAAAAATAGTCCACTACGTTATCCAACCATCATGAAAAAACGCTAAATGGAAATTATTATCGGACATATAAACGTGATGGGTTCTTTTGTTTTTGCCATTTCAGGTGCTTTAGTCGCTCTTAAAAACAAACTAGATCCTTTTGGTGTATTGATTGTAGCCTTTGTTACCGCTGTTGGAGGCGGAACGGTAAGAGACATGCTATTGGCGGATAGAGATGTTTTTTGGTTATTTGACACACATGTTATTTATGCTGTTGTTAGCGGTGCTTTTATTGCAATGATTTTTAGAAGCAAACTTCATTTTTTTCACAAACCTATATTTTTTTATGATGCTATTGGCCTAGGATTATTTACAATTACCGGAGTTCAAATTGGAATTGATTATCATTTAAACCCATTTATCTGTGTATTATTGGGGACTGTAACAGGTGTTTTTGGTGGAGTTATTAGAGATATTATTGTAAATGAAATTCCAGTTATTTTTCAAAAAGAAATTTATGCCACAGCAAGTTTATTTGGAGGTGCATTGTACATGTTATTGGTGTTTTTAAAACTACCTAACCCTTACCTACAAATCATCCCTATAAGTTCGATCATATTGATTAGAATTATTGCAGTTTCGTTTAACATCTCACTCCCTAACATTTACAAAAAAGAACAATGATTGATAATTTAGAACAAGGCTTTTTCGGAATAGGAATACAAAATGGTAAAACGCCAGAGAATTTAGGGGTTTTATGGAGATCTGCGCAAAACATGGGGGCCAGCTATATATTTACCATCGGGAATAGATACGCTAAACAAGCCTGCGACACCCACAAAGCAGTTGGAGCAATGCCTTATTTTCATTATGATACCTTTGAAGATTTTTACAAACAGCTACCAAAAGGAGCCATGTTGGTGGGTGTAGAATTAGACGAACGAGCAGTGCCCCTAGAAACCTTTGAACATCCAAGGCGTTGTGTATATCTTTTAGGCGCTGAAGACCACGGTATGTCTCGACTCGCTATTGAAAAATCTCATCATTTAGTAAAATTTGATACCCCCATGAGTTTGAATGTATCCGTCGCAGGAAGTATTGTGATGTATGATAGGAGAATGAAGAAATTTAAATAAATCTATTTCAAAATCTCCACAAACAACTTATTCTCATTCCCCAACACATCAACTACTGTGATTACATGCTTGCCTATAGTAACAGGAACTGATTTCTCGTGAATACTTTTAGTTTCCCCAACATATTGCTCATCTAAATACCAATAAACTTTAGTTTCAGGAATATTATGGGCTAACTTCATTACCAACTCTTCTTTTGCTCCATCAAATCCCTTTGGCAAATAGATCTTGGCTTTATTTTTAGGATATACAAAATCCATTATTCGTTTCTTATCTCCCAAACAATCCATTCTATAGCTAGGCAAAGGTTTGTAAAAAGGATTTTTCTTTTTAAAATAATACTCCATTAAGGGAGGCAATACAAACCAACTTTTATGAGTTATTTCAGAAATATTTTCACAAGAAGAATTTACCTGATACGCTTCATTTTTATCAAGATGTACCCAATAGTGGTAGGGACAAGGTTCAGTATCAACTCCCTTATATTGTACCATTAACGTATCCTTATTAGGACAAATTTCCTTAGCTAAACTTCCACTTTCTCTGCATACAATAACTTGCTCCAAGGCATTATAGGGTTCTGAAAACCAATTAGACTGAGGTAACAGATCGAACAAATCAAACATCACGGGTCCTGCACTTGACACACCCAACAAACCTGGCCGTCCTTCTCCATCTGCATTTCCTACCCAAACACCTACTACGTAATCTTTGGTACTACCTATAGCCCAAGCGTCTCTATATCCAAAACTTGTACCAGTTTTCCATGCTATTTCTTTAGAAGAATCAAAAAACTCCCAATTCTCTGCACCTGTAGGTCGATTCACTTGTTTCAAAGCCTCATAAGTTAGAAACAAAGAACCTGCGTCAAAAATCGTTTTCTGCGGAGAGGCTTTTCCAAAATTCACCCTTTCTTTTTCTTTAAATACCGGATCTACAAACTCATTTGCAAAATAATTACCTGAAGTACTCGAATAGTGATTTATCGTTCCTGAAAAACCTGCGTAAACTCTACAAAGATCCCATAAATTACTTTCAGCTCCTCCTAATATCAAAGTCAAGCCATAATATCCAGAATCATGCTTGACATCTTTTAAATCCAACTTTTTTAAATACTCATAAAACCTACTTAAACCAAAACTCTGTAACATTTTAACCGCTGGAATATTTAAGGACCTAGCCAAAGCTCTACTTGCTGGCACAGCCCCATCATACTCTAGACTAAAATTTTTAGGATTATAGGAAGCTATCTCAGTTGGAACATCTGCAATTAAGGTATTGGGTAACATTTCTCCAGAATCTAACATAGCTGCATACAAATAAGGTTTTAACACACTCCCTGTACTCCTAGGTTTATGTATTACATTTACATTTTTCTGATGCTCCTCATCTGTTGGTGTATTCCCAACATACGCCAAAACTTTACGCGTATGAACATCCAATATCAGAACAGACATATTATAAACCTCATTCTGTTTTAATTTTAAATAATGCCGTTTTACTATTTCATTGGCATTCACCTGTAATTGATTTGGGATACTTGTTTTGATAGAATTCCCCTTATGTTTAATTGCCATATACTCTAACAAATGGGGTGCTTTGGAAGGCAATGCATGTGGTTTTTTAGGCAACTCCTCTTGAATAGCAAGACTATAAGTAATCGAATCAATTATTTTTTTATCTAATATTTTCTTTAAAAGTCTATTTCTTTTAACCACTAACTTATCATGATTTTTACCAGGATAAATAAGACTCGGTGCATTTGGCAATACCGCTAAAGTAGCATTCTCTGCCCAAGATAATTGATAAGGCGAACGACCATAATAACGCCATGATGCAGCTTCTAAACCCACAACGTTCCCTCCGAAGGGAGCGTTTGAAGTATACATTTTTAAAATATGTTTTTTAGAGTAGCGAAACTCCAAACGGGTTGCCAAAATAAGCTCCAAGAATTTCTCTGAATAGGTTCTGTTTTTCCCCTTTCTAGACAAACGAATCACTTGTTGTGTAATGGTGCTACCACCTCTTTTTATACCTGATTTTGTAACATTCCCCCACAAAGCTTTTGCTATAGACACAGGATTAAAACCAACATGATTATAAAAATAAGCATCCTCAAATTGTAAAATACAATGTTCAAATTTATAGGGTATACTATCAATATCCGGAAACCTCCATTGACCGTCATCGGCAATTTTTGCTCCCAAGAGGACTCCTTCTCTACTTTGAATTACTGTAGATTTTGGATTCTTAAAAACCTCTGCTGGCAATGAAAAATAATACCCTATTAAGAGTATAAACCCAAAGATTACAACCAAATTCTTTTTCGAGACACGACCCATCAACACCCGATACAATTTCGTTTATTCAGTTATTTCACTACTTCTATCCATTGCCCTTTTGTTCTAGAGAAGTAATCATTATCATACATTGCCTCTGCCTGAACACCTGGTAAGTAATACTTTCCTAAATAAGCAGCATTCAAACGAACCGTGAACGTTTTAACCTCATTCTTTTTCATTGAAAAATAAAAATTAACACGATCATCTCTAATATCCGTATAATCGCATTGATTATCAGTTGCCTCACCAAAATCAGTAAATCTAGTATTTACAATCTCCCAACCAGAAGGGAAAATTTGACTCAATGCAATATCATTGACTCTTTCTGTATTTGGATTTGTGAGTGTTACCATGGCAACAAAATCAGTCCCTTGACGTAGTTTCTCAAATGAAACAGGATTCCCTTTAGAATCTACATATTTCACATAGAGTTTAAGGTTTCTTGAAGTCGCAATTTCAGTTCCCAATGACAATGTTCCTGAATTCACAATTCTCACGAAACATGTATTTCCTATATTATTTGTAATCGAAAATTTATTTGGCTGTGTTTCTAGAACTTCCAATCTACGTTGAGCCACGGTACTTTTTGTTACAATCGACTCTTGCTGACCATTAATAGTATAACTCAAATTCAAATCTTTCCCTCCATTTTTTATGACCATTTTGGCCATCGAAAGTAAACAATATGCCGTTGTTTGAGTGCTCATCCAATGATCGGAGGACAATCTTTTTGCAATAATTTTTGCCATATCATGCACCTCACTACCCTCCATGATCAACATAGTTTCCATAGCCATTGCTCTATTTCTATAAGAAGAACCATAGGTATAATAATCTCTTTGTTTAATTTCAAAATCAACCGAAGCTGAAGCTATTAATTTGGAAGCCGCCTCTTTTTGACCTGCCAAAGCATAAGCCGCTGCCAATCTCCATTTTGAAATATTGGAAATTTTAGGATACTCTCTTAGCCTATTCATTGCAGCCAAATCTGGCTCTCCGGCTAGTGCGAGCGTATATAACCTATATGCTTGTGTCATTCCAGAATTCCAGTACTTATAACTTGACCTCCATTCTCTAGCAGCTTGCTTTTGATATCTCAACCAATTACTCATAAATGTAAGCGGTAAAGAATACCCCTTTTTCTGAGCCTCAATCATAAAATGCCCTGCATAACTGGTTCCCCAATCACTCACATAGGTATTTCCAATCCAATAAGACAAGCCTCCATTTGGCAATTGAAAATCACCAAGCCTTTCAATACCTTCTTCTATATTTGACTTGATCTGTGTTTTTTTATCAGCGGTAATATCAAATATATCTTCTAAAAACAATTGAGGAAATACACTTGAGGTTGTTTGTTCTACACAACCATGTGGATATCTTATTAAATATTCCATTCGCGATGCAAAATTCATAGGTGGAATTGTAGATATTTCCACATCAACTTTGTTGGTTCCTTTCTCTCCAATACAAGAAAAATCGGCATTTAAAGTTTCATTAGCTCCAACTTCCAAATCCATATATTTACTTGTTTTTGGATTTGGATTGACTACATCAATTTCAATCTCTTGTGTTGAAACCTCACCATTGCTTTTTGCAATTACTTGAATATTTTCTATCCCTTGTCCTTTTAAAACCTCCAAATCAAAATAAACCATTTTTTCATCTGGTGCATCAAATCGAACTACCTTTTTATATTGCCCAATGATCTCAATTCCATCACTAATTTTTAAACTAACCTCTACATTTTCAACAGCACTTTTCATGGCAAATACTGTTACTGGTAAGGTAACTTTTTCGGTTGGACTTAATTTTCTCGGGAGCGAAGCTAAAACCATCAAAGATTTTCTAACTGGTACCGCTTTTTCTGCTTTTCCATAGGCCTCTTCAGCATTATCTGCTGCCACTACCATTGTCCTTACCGAACCAATATAATTTGGCATTTTTATTCTATGTTGCTTGGTCTCACCTGGCTCTAACACAAAGGGTCCAAGTACAGAAACTACAGGTTTAAACCTATTCGCTTTCGTTGCCTTTTTATTCTTCCCATCTTCGTCTCCACCAATAGCAAAAACTTGACTAATTGCTCCACCAAAAGCCCCCATTACATCATCAAAAATATCCCATGTCCTAACCCCTAAAGCTTCACGTGTATAAAATACATTCCACAAATTAGGTGTTTTATAACGAGTTAAGTCCAACAAACCTTCCTCTACCACAGATAAGGAATAAGTCATCCTTTTTCCATTAGCTTCACTTACTTTTACCGCATAAGTGGTCTCTGGTTTTAACTCATCTTCCATAGAGATTACAGGTTCCAGTTTTGTGTTTTTATCCACGACTATAATTGGAATTACTCCATACAATCGCAACGGCAAATCATTCTGTGTTGTTGCATGAGGCTGTAACAAAGAAATATTTACAAAAACATTAGGAGACATTTCTGGAGTTATGGTTATTCTTGCTTTTGTTTGTCCCTTCACTGTTTTTACCCATTGTGTTTCTAATACTTCTGATCCATTTTCAACACTCACCAAAGCATTCCCTTCTGAACCAGACGGAAAGGTAATTTCTGCAACATCACCAACATTGTATTTTTCTTTATCAGAATTAAACACTAACATCGTTGCCGATTCAGCATTTCCTTTTGTAGAATTCGACCACCAATTTCTAAAGAAATATGCTGTCCTACCCGTTGAATGTCCACTTACCGGATCTGTAATGCGAATCAAATAACGTCCACTTTTACGATTAGGAATATTGATATTGGCTATCGCCGTACCTCTATCATTTGTACTTACTTTAATCGTTTTGTACAAATATCTATGTTCAGAATTCACATAAGTAGCGAGGTTGTCAGAATTAGAGCTCCACCACCAAGACCATCTGATCTCATACACTTTTACTATTAAATTTTTTCTTGACACGGGTACTCCCTTATGGTTGACTGTAGCTATCGAAAAGGGAATATTTTTATCAGTTTCATAGGAATTCCCATATCGTTTAGATTCAGGAGATTTCATACCCACAAAAGTCGTAAAAGGAGCAATGTCTTTTGATACGACATCCGATGAAAAATCACCACCATTTTCAAACACACGCGTTAAAAAAGTTGCTTTTAACTTACCTGGTGCCGTATTTTTTAAATTTATCTTCTTATTTATTTTCGCTTTCCCTAGGGCATCAACCTTCCCTTCAAAAACGGTAAGTTCCTCTGTTTGAAATTCTTTTATTGGATCTTTAAAAATATATCCGGGAAAATTTTCGAATCCCTCTGAAGAAGAAGACAACTTCATTTTCACTTCAGTTTTCAAATTTTTTGCAATCGCTCCATGAAGCCATTTTACCTCAGCCTCTGCCTTTATTGGCAATTTAGTTGAAAGCACCTCATCTTCAAAGTTGATATTAATCTTCAATCGATTTGGCTTAACCGTTTCAACTTTTAAGGTTTTATAAAAAGTAGCACCTCCCACCTTTACTTTAGCGTTCCAGTTTCCTGTAGCATCACTATCCGTTGTAGGGATATCAAACCTAAAGAAACCATTGACACCATCATTTTTAATCGTTTGATATTTCAACTTCCCATGAGGATCTGTTACCTCAATTTTTACAGGATGTCCGGATGGCAAAGGGTTATCTGTATCATTCAAAACAAAAAAAGTATGAATGGTATCTCCCGGCCTCCACACACCGCGTTCTCCATACAAATACCCTTTTAAACCTTTTCTGATTTTTTTTCCGGCAACATTAAACTTACTTAATGACAATGAATTTCCATCATTCAGCTTTACATAGGTTTTACTAGCTCCTGAAGAGACTATGGCAAAAGCCGCCTTAGATTTAGATAGGATTGTTGCAATCCCCTCACCATTTGTATCGGCATTGGCGATTAATTGCTTTTGGTAATTGTACAATTCTATATGTGCATTTGCCAATACATTAGTTGTAAGGATATCTGTAACGGCAAAGAAATAAGAATTACGAACTCCTTTTTTAACGATAACCCCAACATTAGAGGCTAAAATATTGGCTCCAATTTTTTTCCCTCCATAAAAATAAGATTCGGTACATGGGTTATCTCTATCTCTCCAATTGTAATCATAATCTTCATCATGGTAATAATATGAGTCAAAGGAATCCCAGTAAGCATCCTCCCCTTCCTGCTCATTCGCTTTTTGAATTAAGTCTTGTTCCGGAATTTGATAGTTCTCTGTTAATGGATTCCCCTCGCATCCATACAAAGAATAAGATTTTCTAACCGATAATTCTACTCGATAAACCGATCCTTGATCTGCACGTATTAATGACTGAAGATCTACCGCATAATTTTTCCATTTCCCATCATTATCAATATCATTTTGAACCAAGGGAATGGTTTTCTTTAGAATACTTCTTCCTGAAGCTCTTAAATTATTTCTATTGGAAGTGCTTAAATCATCTCTTTGCAATAAACTTAAAATATTTGTTGAATAAAGTTGGATAACATTGACGTCAACAGCTTTTAAATTCACGGCCTTAAAATTGAATTTCAGATTTTTAGAATCTGGTAAAATCAAACCATTTGAAATCAAACGAATTTGAGGCTTCAACTGCTCAAAGGTAATAGCATCAGAAAAACGTTTATTTAACCTGTACCCATTTTCATTTTTAATTCCGCTAAACACGGTTACATTTACCTTCCCTGCAACACGCTTGCTAGGATATACTTTTAATAAATTCCCCTCTATTACATATTTCAATTTGGCTGCATTTTTTACAGTCACCAAACCTTTTAAGTTTTGACTTTTCAAGAGCGGATCAGAAAAATTTACACATAGATGCTGCTCGGGAGATTGACGAACATAAATACTTAGCACCGAGAAATTATTTTTCCCAGGAATTTTAACCTTGGAAGTCCCTTTATTGTCAACACCGATAGGTTTTCCATCCCATTGAATCTCTACTTTAGAATCTTCAATACCACGTTCAATACTATCAATTACAAACTCAAAATAAGTGTCTTTTTTATCCTTGGTGTCGTACCAATTTATTTTTAAATCTTTCCCTTCTTGATTAGCATGTATCAAAGATTTAGCTTGTTTTAAAGTAATCACATCTGCAGAGACGATATGCCCTTTTACATATTGAGAAGATTGCGTATAGGATTGCAAATCCTTCATTTTAATAGAAAAATTTGGCGATTTTGTTTTAAAGTAGAAGTGAAAATTTTCGTATTCCTTACCTACATTTTCGTACAATTTACTTAACTGCAATTTACAGCTATACTTTTGCTTGGATTTCAAATCCTGATCAGGGGTAAATAACAAAGATTTTTTACTAGACAGAATTAACTTTCCTTTTACGGATGGAGTCAATTCCAAAATATGAATCGGAATTTCTTGCCCGACCTCAAAAAGTGTTACATCTTTAGAAAGATACACTTTTACAGGAGCCTCCTTAGAAATAACCCCTCTAGTAGTACTATAAATAAAATTTTTAAAATTTGATATTGGTGTTTTTACAGTTGCTTGTTTTTCACAGGCAATTACCAATACCATCAATAGGCCAAGGCATAGCTTTTTAATCATCTAGCAATTTTTATTTTTTCGCTAGTAAAGATACCCAAAATTCCCATGTATCTGTATTCGATACATTTAATTCATGAAATTTGTAATTAACACGCTAAGCTCGTAACTTTTCAAAATCTGACCCTGTAGGATTCTGAAAAACTTCCAAATCAAACTCTGGAACTGCTGCTAATAAATGATCGAACATATCAGACATAATACCTTCATAGATTACCCATTCTTTTCGGCTACTAAAAGTATAAATTTCAATAGGCAAACCATTTTCTGTAGGTGCTAATTGACGTACCATACAAGTCATCTCTAAATTGATATCAGGAATATTTTTCACATAGGCCTCTGCATAAACTCTAAACACGCCAATATTGGTCAAATGCCTCCCGTTTATCAAATGGGTTTTATCTATCTGATTTTCTATATTGTAACTTTCAATATTCCTTCCTTGCTCTTGAATATAATTTTCTATCAACTGAAACTTAGCAAACCTCTCTAACATTTCTTTATTACAAAAAGCAACACTACTAATTTTTATATGCAAGGAACGTTTAATTCTTCTCCCACCAGATTCTGACATCCCTCTCCAATTTTTAAAAGATTCAGAGATAAACGCATAGGTTGGAATGGTGGTAACAGTTTTATCCCAGTTCTGAATTTTTATGGTTGTTAATTTCATCTCAATCACATCTCCATCTGCACCATAATTAGGCATGGAAACCCAATCTCCTAATCGCACCATGTCATTTGCTGCCAACTGAATACTAGCAACAAATCCTAGAATGGTATCTTTAAAAACCAATAACAAAACCACAGTCATAGCTCCCAAAGCACTAAAGAAATAAAGTGGAGATTTGTTTAGTAAAAAAGATAATACCACAATAACTCCAGTGATATAAACAGCTATTTTGACCAATTGAAAATAACTATCTAACGGATTTTCTCTGAAAATTTTCTTAGTCTCTAGAAAGGTTTTTAGTGTGTTTAGTAACCGGACAATTACAATGATGAAAATAACCGAAAAATAAGCATTTACAAATCGTAACACATAGGGTGTCAAACTAGGAAAATCATGAAAAACATAAGGTGTGGCTACATAAACTATTAGAGCAGGTGCTATGTGAGCCAGATTGGTAAATATTTTATTTTCCACCAATAGATCGTCCCAAGTAGTTTTTGTTTTTCGAGCAATAGACTCAATAAAACCAAGTAGAATTTTCTTAACAATAAAATCAGCTACAAAGGCAATGATTGCCACAACAAATACCATCAGCACAAATTCAATTAACTGAATAGATTTAGGATCTGCTCCTAATCCCAAAAGCCAATTTGTCAACCAATCCATTGTAATTTTACCCATTTGCTCCATTGCAATCTAAATTTAAATTTCCCCTTCAAATATAGCAAAACCTAAAAAAGGAGTTCCCTCAAAACAAAAAAACTACAATGGAAGATTTACCCTCCTATTGTAGTTCCAAAATATGCTTAAACCAATTATATTTTATGGATTTGTAGACCATAAGGATGCTCCTTTCAACATCGCTCTTCTAGGTAATTTTAGCCCAGCCACAATCAAATCAGCAAAATCCTCAGGTTGTAAAACAGATTCTTGAGAGTTTTTAGCAGCGATTCCCAATTCTACCGTCATGTCAGACTCGATAGTACTTGGAGTTAGCGTGCAAACTCTAATATTATTCTTTCGAACTTCTTTCATCAAAGATTCAGACATTCCGATAACCGCAAACTTTGAAGCAGAATAAGCAGAAATATTTGGATTCCCATTCAAACCAGCAGTTGAAGAAACATTGATAATATCACCTTGATTTTTTTCAATTAAATAGGGTAAAACTTCCTTTGTAACATGGTACATTCCCAAAACATTAGTCTGAATAATTTGAGTCCATTCTGCGACAGGCATATCATTAAAAGAACCGATAGAAGCAATTCCAGCATTATTCACTAAAATATCAACAGTCCCAAGTTTTGCTATTATTTCCTTTATTGCAACTTGCACCTCTTGATACACGCCAACATCAAATACGGAATACACAACATTCACGCCAAATTCTTGTAATTCTTTAACGGTATTTTTTAAAGCGGCTTCATTTCTTCCTGTTATCGCAACATCAATACCTGCTTTTGCAAAAGCCAAGGCAGTGGCCTTTCCCAAACCTCTTCCACCTCCTGTGATAATTGCTTTTTTATTTTTTAAATTTTCCATAATTTTTATTTTTTAGAAATTCTATGCAGTTCAAAATTCTACTTGAAAGCAATTATTCTTTGGTCCAATAATCAAACACAAATACATCTGCTAATAGCGGTCCTACTTTTTTAACTAAAGCTTGATGTTTTTCATGAAATAAATAAATCTCTCTTCCATGTACATCTTTAAAAGTTAACGTAAAAGTATATTGCAAACCTTTGGTATGACCTTCAGTACTGTCGTTAGCCCCCCATTCTAAATTAGAAATTTCTGGAATTTCATTTTTAAGATTTTCGAAGAGAGCCAACGCATTTTGCACCTCTTTTTCACTAACTGATTCTTTAAATTTTAAGCTCACCAAATGCCTTAAGACTTTGGCTTTATTTTCTGTTTTCTCAGGTGCTATTTTGTAACTCACCAATTTTTTCAATCCAAAACGAAAGGAACCTGCTACTAAAAAGTCTGTTCCACCAACGTTCAAAGAATTCAAACCATAGTAAATAGAATAGCCAGTTTCTAAATAATTCACGGGAGATAAAATTCCATCTTCAGATAATTTACATAACTGAATACTCGCATCATCTCTAGTTCCTACAGCCAATAAAGCCTCGTTATTATTGGTGGAAATTATTTCAATTCTAGTTTGACCTGATAATTTTGTTTGCTCATCATCCTTCAATACAAAATGAGGTTTTAAAGCACCGTTGCTACCCACTTTAAAAACACTGACACCATCACCATGGTACACAAAATCTTTCTTTTTGATAAAGTTTCCTCTTTTGTAATACTTATGATGTCTATGCCCAACAATCACATAATAATTTTTCCCTAACTGAACACCTGTTACCGGGTAAGCTCCTGTCAAATATCGATCTGTCTCGTTATCATCGATGTTATTTACATTTTTAAACTTTCCACTTTCATAAACTCTAAAGCTACTTACTCCGTTATCTTGAAAACCACTTGTGTATAAATAAGTACGACTTTTTATTTTATGAATATACATCCCGATAATTCCATCCGTATGAATTTTTTCATCATCTTTCATAGATTGAATATGTGTAAGCTCTCCATTTTTTTCAATTCTAAAAGAACTCAATCCAGGTGTTTCTTCTAAACCTCCAACAAATAAGTACGATGCTTTTTTCATATGAACCACCTGTAAGGTAATTGCAGTACCCAAGTGGGTTTGGTCCGTATCTTCTTTTAAGGCAACACGATTCAGAGAACCTTTGTCATCAATTGCAAATGTTTCAATAGCGTTTCCATGTTTATTTGCTACAAAAAGAAAATCATTACCCTGAATATTATCTGCAACCATACCTCTTGCAGGTCCTTTTTTCATGTACAATTCATGGTTACTTATTGATGTCAATACCCCTAAACTATCCATGCTAAAAACATCAATATTTCCAAAACCACCGGCATAAACAAACTGTTTTCCACCTTTTTTGTAACTAGTTACTGTTACTGTGTTTTGTGCAGAAAGATCTTTAAAATCTGTTCTATATAAAGTTGGTTTTTCTTGTCCGGTTACCATTCCTGCTTGAAAGAAAAGTATTGTAGTAAGAAACAAATATTTCATTAGTTGATTCATAATCTGATTGATTTAAATATTATTTTAAGATTGATTTTGCTCCTGCAGTTGCTATTTCTCTGTCTTGTTCGATAGTCCCGCCACTAACACCAATGGCTCCAATAATTTTACCATTTTTATCTTTTATTGGAATCCCACCAGGAAAGGTAATCAAACCTCCATTAGAGTGTTCGATATTATAAATAATTCCGCCAGGCTGCGTTAATTCTCCAAGTTTACCTGTATCAATATTGAAATAACGAGCGGTTTCTGCTTTTTTTATAGCTACATCAATACTCCCTAAATAAGACTCATCCATTCGTAAAAATGCTTTCAGGTTGGCACCTGCATCCACAACTGCTATATTAACTAAAACATTGGAAGCTTCTGCTTTTTTCTTAGCCACCAAAACAGCATTCAAAGCTTGCTCGTCGGAAATATCGTGAGTAATTTGTGCTTTTAATCCGAAGGACATCATCAGAAATACAGCTATCGCAAAATAGCTTTTTAGACTTTTAAATAAATTCATCATTCTATAAAAATTGTTCTGTTTTTAACTTTGGTTTCTTTGAACCACAAAGTTTATTTTTTTCATTGAACAATTTGTTGAACTAGTTCAACAATTAAAAAAAAGACAAAAAAGATAACCCAAAAACTAAAACAATCAATCTGGCAAATCTTCACAAACAAAACCATGATTGGTTACCATTTGCACAACCGTTTCACTTTGCAAATCATTAGAAGATTCTATGCGTAATACCTTATCCCTATCTTCAAAATCTATAGACCAAGAATAAATAAATGGATGCCTTCTAAAAATGGCTCCAAACATTCTTGCTTTTCTTCTCGATTTGATATTGGTTTTAAAAATCATCAAACTCATAGCGCTATTTATTTTAATTACAACCCTAATTTTGAAAACACTTCATATACCAAAACCGCTGGCCAAACAATAGATTTAAGCACCCCTATTACACCTGCTCCAAAACTAGTGGCATTGGATAGAAAATAAAAGGCAGCTCCAAACATCCCCATCCCATACAAACAACTCATGGATGAATTATAAGAGTTTTTTGTTTCACATTTTTCTTTGATTTCTTGAATTGTAGTTGTTTCCATACCTTTTAGATTTTTTATTGTTATTCAAATATCTAACAACTTAACAACTCTCTCAATTTAATTATGCAAAGTAGAAAATAGTGTCTGCAAAACGGCTTTTTTAATCAGCAACTCAAGAAACGATACTCTAACAGTAATAGAAAGACGAATCTTCTGTAAACATCAACAGATTGGTGAAGCTCAGTTCACGCAATAAAGAGAAAATGACAAAAACTAAAATAACACTAAGTGTTATGAATTTTATTAAAAAATTCAGTTTTGTAAGTATCCGAAATAGGAATTATTTCTTTACCGATATGAATTCTACTGCGTTCAATAGAATCAATTTTATGCAAAGAAACCATATAGGATTTGTGTACTCTACACACCAAGTCAGATGGAATAATTGCCTCCAACTCTTTAAAATTTTGCAAAGTCATAATACGCTTATTTATAGTATGAATTCTGCGATAATCACGCATTCCTTCAATAAAAATAATATCTTGTAGCATTATTTTTTCCAATCGATTTTCTGTCTTCACAAAAATATAATCTTGTGTTAGTGTCGTAGGTATTTTTTGCTGAATATTGCCCAAAGCTTTTGTTACTGCTTGTAAAAAACGATCAAAATTAAAAGGCTTCAATAAATAGTCTGTAATATTTAATTCGTACCCCTTTAAAGCATACTCTTGATAAGCGGTGGTAATAATTACTTGACAATTTAGTTGGGTACTCTCTAACAACTCTATTCCCGTTAATTCGTCCATATTAATATCTAAAAACAACAAATCAACCTGATGTAATTTTAGATACGCAAGCCCCATCAAAGCATTATCAAATGTAGCTTCTAAATTTAAAAACGGAATTTTCTCAACAAATAACTTGGTACGCTCTAAAGCAAGTGGCTCATCTTCAATAATGATACAGCTATATTTATTCATGGCAAATGCTAACGTTTACAGAATAGGTACTTTTATCTTTTAGAACCTCTAAGGTATGGTTATTTTCATACAACAGCTGCAATCTTTTTTCAATAAGTTCATTTCCTAAGCCGTTACTTCCTTTTTTAACTTTTCTATTCGGATCATATTTATTAACACAAGACATTTTTATACAATCTGTATCAATAGAAATTTTTATTTGTATCGCATTGCTCAACTTTTTGTTGGTGCAATGTTTAAAAGCATTTTCTATAAAAGGAATAAACACCATTGGGGCAATTTTTCTGTCCTTCGCATCCCCTTCCAAACTGTAGTGAATATAATCTGTGTTAGCAGTTCTTATTTTTTGCAACTCTATATACTTCTCGATATACTCAATTTCTTTTGACAGCAACACCTCTTCGGTTTTGGTTTCAAAAAGCATAAAACGCATGATATCAGATAATTTATTCAAATAATTTGATGCTTCATCTTGATCTTTTAAAATCAACACATCAATATTATTAATCGTATTAAACAAAAAATGCGGATCTAGCTGAGACTTTACCAACGCCAATTCTATTTTATGATTTTTTTCAATCAATGCTTCTTTCAACTTCATATCCTGAAACCAAGTAATAAATCCCTGGATCACCAAGGCAATAACTCCACTTATGGTTGCTATAAAGGAAATGAAAATTACAATTCCAAAAAAAGCATCTTCTTCTTCTTGTGAACAAGTAGCATCAACAAACAAAGACAACATTCCATAACCAATCAATCCAGCAATGGTAGAAATTACAAGTCCGTAAACCAAGGTTTCAAAATATTGCTTTTTCTTAAAGAAATTTGGAAACAGAAAAAAATAGTAGAGGTAAAAAGAAAAAACTGATGGAATCAAACCAAACATGGTAATAATTCCAAATGCCTTTTCCATTAAAGATTCTTCTGGATTTTCATTTCCCTGGAAAAAAGCAGCCATCAACCCCATTGCAACAATAAAGTAGCAAAGCCAAACACCGATATGTAATAAAATTATTGCCGATTTTTTCATAAGTACAAACTCAAAATTGATACAACAAATTTATTCTAAAATCTAAAAGCATACTAATGCAATCTGCAACTTGGCTTATTTCATCTGCAAATGAGTAAAGTTGTAGAGCATCAATTCAAAATATTATTCAAATTTTCTCATGCCTTATTACTATCTTTGTCACAAATTATACAAATTATGATGTTATTTATTGGAGCACCGGAAGTAATGGTAGTTCTACTTATTGTAGTAATGTTATTTGGTGCAGATAAAATTCCGGAGATTGCTAGAGGACTTGGAAAAGGAATGCGTCAAATTAAAGATGCTACAAACGACATCAAGAGAGAAATCAACACAAGTGCAGAAAAAAACGGAATTGATTTAGATGTTACCAAAGACATCAAAAAAGAGATTGATTCAGTAAAAGAAGATCTTGAGGACATGAGTGGTCCCATCAAAAGACAATTTTAATTATTTTATTAAACGCTCTACTCAAACAACTGCAACAAAAACTGCATTTGTCAATTCAATAAATTATTTCACTCTACTTAATGTCAATCCGTCTCGAATTGGTAATAATACCGTTTCTATTCGTTGATCTTCATTCATTAATTTATTATACTCTAATAAAGCTGCTGTATCAACATCTTTCGGATTCAACTTTTCAATTATCTTTCCACTCCATAAAACATTATCTGAAAGAATGACACCTCCAGAGTTCATTTTATAAATAATTTGATTGAAATAATTAGAATAATTTGCTTTATCTGCATCAATAAAAACAAGATCAAATTTCTCTTGAATTGTAGGAATAATTTCTAATGCATTTCCAATATGCTGCTTAATTTGCGTTCCATATTCTGATTTATCAAAATATTTTCTTTGTAAATCGTACAATTCTTCATTTTTATCAATGGTATGCAAAACACCATCTGATTGCATACCTTCAGCCATACACAAAGCGGAATAGCCCGTGTAGGTACCTATTTCTAAAATATTTTTAGGTTGTATTAATTTAGAAATCATAGAAAGTACTCTTCCTTGAAATCCACCACTCAGCATTCGTGGATTTAAAACCGTTTGCCAAGTTTCTCTATTTAACTCCTTTAAAATTTGCGGTTCTGCTTGAGAGTGATCAACTACATAATCATCCAATTTCTCTGGTAAAAAATCCATATAACGCTACAAACTTATTTTATTTTTGCACTTTCTTTTTCAAACAAAATACGCATCTGTTCTTTTTCCTCTTCAGACAGACTACAAATGGCACTTCCTCCTTTATTTTTATTCAAAATTTTAGACAACAGATTATTCTGCTTGGTATAAATTGAACAAAGTTTACATCCTAAAAAATGGATTCTTAACTTAATAATTTCCATTATCGTCGCCTTTCCATATTGCGATTTGTCGCATATAGTAGTGGCCTCATCACAAGTTATTTTAAATTTTGCCATGAATACTCTTATTTAATAAACCAATTATCTTCCATACATTTTCTCAACTGAGTCCTAGCCCTATGGATTATTACCCACAAATTAGACGATGTAATATCTAGCTCCTTACAAATTTCTTCCGTATCAAAATCTTGTAATGTTTTCATTCTGAAAACCATAGCATACTTCTCTGGTAGTTTATCGATACATTTTGACAAAGCATCACCTAATTCAGCATTTTCAATGTCTTTATCTGCATCGTTCCCCCAAGTCTGCGGAACCCTTTCTTCTAACCAATCTCCTTCATTTTCACCATCATTATAGAAATTCATTCTCACCTCCGCTTTTCCTTTGGTTGAATTTATCTTTCTATAGTAATCAATGATTTTTCTTTTCAAAATGGCTACCAACCAAGTCCTTTCACTTGCTTTCCCTTCAAAATTTTTCATTGCTTTCAAAGCAGCAAAAAAAGTTTCTTGAACCAAATCTTTCGCAATCTCAGTTTTATTAACCCTAGATATAGTGTAATTAAATAGATAATCTGAATGCAGCGTTATCCATTTATCTGGGTCTAAAGTGTGTATTTTTTCAGATGCCATAGTTTGTACTAGTTACGATCCTATTAGAGGCTAAATATAAGGAAACTTCAATTCCTAACAATTATTATTCAAATTACTTATCCACAGTAAAAACGAATAATTAATCCTAGTAAAAAACCATAGGGTCGCGTTTCCCCTCTTTTTGATAGCATTGTATCTATACAAAATATGTATAAGATTCTTCAATGACTTATTTTGTACATAAAAAACTTTGAAATTCTGTACTTTAGTAGACCGATTTACAATTTTAATAACAATACCCAATGAAGTTCTTAAACACTTACTTTTCAATTTCAATGCTTTCCTTGCTTGGAATGGCATCTTTGTCCACCAGCTGTGATAAAAAGGAAATAGTAGAAGGCAAAATATACCAGAAACCTGAAATCATAAAAGATCCTGTAGTTGACTTTCTTTCTCCAGAGGAAACCCTAAAAACCATGCACTTACCAGAAGGCTATCGAATAGAACTGGTAGCAAGTGAACCTATGGTAAATGAACCTGTAACAATGGCTTGGGATGCGGATGGAAAATTATATGTTGCCGAAATGCTAACTTATATGCAAGACATTGATGGAACGGATCAATACAAGCCTTGGAGTAGAGTAAAATTACTTGAAGATACTAATGGAGATGGAAAAATGGACAAAAGTTCAATTTTTATCGATAGTATTATCTTACCTAGAGTTATACTTCCTTTAGATGACCGTTTGATTGTTGGAGGTACTTTTCAGAGAGATCTTTGGGGCTACAGAGACACCAATGGTGACGGGGTAGCAGATGAAAAAAAATTAATGCACAAAATCCCCAAAAGAGATAATTCTAATCTTGAGCACCAACCTGCAAGCATGATTTATAGTATTGATAATTTCATGTATTTATCAAAAGGATCTATTAGATATAAACTTAAAGGAAATAAAATTGTAACAGATACTTTGGCTGATGCTCCAGCAGGACAATGGGGATTGACACAAGATGAACAAGGTCAAATTTTTTATTCAAGCGCAGGTAGTGAGGTTCCGGCTTTAGGATACCAGCAACACCCATCTTATGGTAATCTTGAAATGCCTGGTAAATGGGAACCTGATTTTGACAAGGTATGGCCTATCATCGGTACTCCAGATGTACAAGGAGGAATGAAACGATTAAGAGAAGATGGAACCTTAAATCACTTTACCGCAAGCTGTGGACAATCTATCTTTTTAGGAGACAACTTACCTGCTTATGGCGACTTGTTTATTCCTGAACCTGTAGGACGCTTAATTCGCCGTGCAAAAGTAAATATCGTTGAGGGTCAAAAAGTATTAAGCAACCCTTACCATGAAACTGAATTTTTAGCCTCAACCGATATGAACTTCAGACCGGTAGAAACTAAAACAGGTCCGGATGGTTGTTTGTATATCGTAGATATGTATCGTGGAATTATTCAAGAGGGGAATTGGGTTAGAAAAGGAAGTTTTTTAAGACCTGTTGTGGAAAGAAAAAAACTTGATAAAAACATAGGAAAAGGTAGAATTTATAGAATTGTTCATGACGATTATACACCAAGCAAAACCGTAAAACTTTTGGACAAGACTCCTGTTCAATTGACTGAGTTTTTAGGACACCCTAACGCTTGGTATAGAATGAATGCTCAAAAATTAATTGTAATCAAGGGAGACAATTCGGTTGTACCAGCACTACAAGAAATTGTAAAAAACAGCAACAACCCATTACAAAAAATGCATGCACTTTGGACTTTAGAAGGTCTAGATGCTATCGATCAAAACTTATTACTAGAAAAATTTAAAGATGATGATGCTAGAGTACGAAGAACGGCCGTGAGAATTAGCGAATCCTTTTTAAAAGAGAATAACGAAACTGTTCTTGCAGCAGTAGATGCTCTCAAAAAAGATGCTGATAAAGAGGTTCTTTTACAGGTACTTCTGTCACTTAGATCTAGCTCTCATGAAAATGCAAAAAAAACAATGCGAACCATAGCCTATAGGGAGTTTGGAAATGATGTGATCGCAACTACTGCAAGAGAAGGGCTTAAAGAGGTACCTCCAGTAATCGAAGAACTTAAGAAAAAATACATTTTACAAAACGTCAACGTACGTAAATCCGTGGTTCAAGGATATCTAAATTTTAAATCTATCTGTGCTTCTTGTCATGGAGGAGACGGAAAAGGAATTGAAGGTCTAGCTCCAAGTTTAGTAGGATCTCCTCGTGTTACTGGTAACTGGGAAATAACCTCAAAAATTGTAATCAACGGATTAACCGGACCTATTGATGGAAAAGAATATGCCGGAGTTATGGCTCCAATGGGACATCAAGACAACAATTGGCTTGCAGCAGTGCTTACCTATATAAGACTAGAGCTTAATGATGCATCTCCTGTGACAGGTTGGAAACTGAATAGAATCAGAAATCAAACAAAATTGAGAGATACTTATTGGACTATAGATGAATTATATCCCAAAAAGGAAAAACAAAATAAAAAGAAGAAAAAATTAGCGACTCACTAAATTTTTCTATCGGGATAATCATTATGGTTATCCCGATTTTCTTTTAAAAACTTTGGCTATTTGAAATGCCTTGTGCAATTTTCATAAATCTTTCCGTATTTTTGCGATCTGACTTTTAATTAAACATACCATGTCTACCGCACAAAAACAGTACAAAAGAGTTACTACCAATTCACTGATTGAAATGAAACACAACGGTGAAAAAATCTCTATGCTAACCGCATACGATTACACTATGGCAAAAATAGTGGATGCTGCTGGAATCGATGCCATTTTAGTTGGAGACTCTGCTTCAAATGTAATGGCAGGACATGAAACGACATTACCTATTACTTTAGATCAAATGATTTACCATGCGAGCTCTGTAGTACGCGGATGCGCAAGAAGCTTGGTGGTGGTAGATTTACCTTTTGGTAGCTATCAGTCAGATCCTAAAACAGCTTTGAGATCTGCCATCAGAATCATGAAGGAATCTGGCGCACATGCTATTAAATTAGAGGGTGGTACAGAAATCAAACAATCTGTAAAAAAAATATTAAAAGCTGGGATTCCTGTAATGGGACACCTTGGATTAACACCACAATCTATCTACAAATTCGGAACCTATACCGTTAGAGCTAAAGAAGAAGAAGAGGCAGACAAACTTTTAAAAGATGCAAAAGCACTTGAACAACTAGGATGTTTTTCTATTGTTTTAGAAAAAGTACCCGCTGCCTTGGCAGAAAAGGTTGCCAAAGAGATTTCAATTCCAGTAATTGGTATTGGTGCAGGTGCAGGTGTAGACGGTCAAGTTTTAGTTACTCATGATATGGTTGGAATGACACATGAATTCAATCCTAGATTTTTACGTAGATATTTGAGCTTATATGATGATATGTCAAATGCTTTTAAACAATATAGCGAAGATGTAAAATCACAAGATTTCCCTAACAAAACAGAACAGTACTAACATATTCGTTCCTACATTTCACATGAAAGTTTTACATATAGATAGCAATCATCCTGTTTTAAAATTAGGTTTAGAGAAATTAGGATGTTCTAATGAAGAAGATTTTACCTCAAACAAGGAAGAGGTAGAATCCAAAATACATAACTATGAAGGAGTTGTTATCAGAAGTCGTTTTAAAATTGACAAACAATTTATAGACAAGGGTCATAACTTAAAATTCATTGCTAGAGTTGGTGCAGGACTAGAAAGTATAGATATTGAATATGCTGCCAAAAAAGGCATCCAATTAATTTCTGCTCCAGAAGGAAACAGAAATGCTGTAGGTGAACATGCGCTAGGAATGCTATTAGCTCTCTTTAATAAAATCAAACAAGCAGACAACCAAATTAGAGAAGGGAAATGGCTGCGTGAAGAAAATAGAGGACTTGAATTAGATGGTAAAGTTGTTGGACTGATTGGCTACGGAAATATGGGAAAATCCTTTGCCAAAAAACTAAGAGGTTTTGATGTTGAAGTACTTTGTTATGACATTAAAGAAAATGTAGGGGATGAAAATTGCAGACAAACAACGCTTACAGAAATCCAAGAACGAGCAGATGTATTAAGTATTCACACTCCATTTAACGAACTATCAGACAAGATGATAAACTGGGATATTATTTCTCATTTTAAAAAATCTTTTTTCTTGATTAATACAGCCAGAGGGAGTGCTGTTGTTACAGACCATCTTGTACAAGCCATGCAAATGGGAAAAATTCTTGGAGCATGTCTAGATGTTTTAGAATACGAAAAAGGTTCTTTTGAAAACTTATTTGAAAACAAAACATTACCACCTGCTTTCGAGTATTTAATTCAATCCGAAAATGTTTTATTATCTCCTCATGTCGCAGGCTGGACAGTTGAATCTAAAATAAAACTGGCACAAACTTGCGTAGATAAAGTTGCAGCTCATTTTTTTAACATTCACACAAAACCAAAACCTGAACCAACCAGCAACAAAAAAGTTACAGGGATCGGCGGAGTATTCTACAAAACGAAAAACCCACAAGCCACTAGAGAATGGTATCGTAGGCATTTGGGCTTAGAAACAGATAATTACGGAAGTACTTTCTGGTGGAAAGATGAAACTTTTAAACCGGCAAGCACGCAATGGTCTCCCTTCCCAAAGGAGACAAACTATTTCAATCCTTCCTCTAAAGAATTCATGATCAACTTTCGTGTAAAAGATTTAGATCAATTACTAATAGACCTAGCCAATTCGGGAGTTGAAATAATTGACAAACCTGAGATATTCTCTTATGGAAAATTCGCTTGGGTTCTCGATCTAGATGGTAACAAAATTGAACTTTGGGAACCGATTGACATCGAAGAATAAAACTAACGTCCAATAACTTCTATATAGGCAGCCAATTCTTTTTCATACATTTTTACAGCATTCCAATCTTTATACATAATGGCACCAGATTTTTCATAAAAATCTATCGCATTTGTATTCCAGTCTAAAACATCCCATTCCACTCTACGCACCTTTTTTTCAAAGGCATAGCGCATTACTTCATTATACAAAGCTTTCCCAATTCCCAAACCTCGTTTTTCCTCTTTCACAATCAAATCTTCTAAATGAACTGTTGGTCCTTTCCATGTGGAGTACCTATAATAGAACAAGGCAATACCAACAATTTCTCCTGAAAGCTCTGCAACAAAAACTTGAAATTTTGGCTGTTCAGAAAAGCCATCTTTTTCTAAATCAGCCACGGTTACCTCCACAGCATCGGGTTCTTTTTCAAATACAGCCAATTCTTTTATCAAAGACCAAACTGCACCCATATCCTCCTTTACACCAAATCTAATATTGTACTCCATATACTATTTTTTAACTACTGTTTCTGGGTTTAGCGTAGCAACAAACTTGTTTTTCATCCCATATTTTTTAGCCACATCCTGAATGTTTTTAGCCTTCAAATCATTGATTCTATCAACTTTTAAATTCGGATCCTTTAATTCTTTTTTATTGAAATCCGCATTTTTAATTCTATTCAACCAAAATCTGTTCTTTTTCATTTGTTCCTTATGCTCTAACAATTGCGTTTCTTTAACTTTAGCCAAGTCCTTAGCTTGTGGCCCGTTATCAATAATTTTTTGCAACTCTTCTAAAGCACTTTTTTGTAACATCTCTAATTTTTCTGGTCCACAAGGAAAACTAATGGTTAATTGATAAGATCCATAAGGATTTTTGGACATGCCGCCTCTAGCTCCTACACCATAAACACCACCTTCTTCCTCTCGTAACTTCTCAATTAGCTTAATCGACAAAACCTCTCCTAAACTTTTTAAGTAATAATCCTCTTCGGCATCATATGTTGTTTCTCCTCTAAATTGAATTTTCACTAAACTTTTTGGTTCGGTTCCTTTTTGGACATGCTTTTCTAGCTCTCCATATAAAGGTCTATAACCATTATCTTTAAAAGATTCATTTGTTTTAGTACTAGGCAAACTTCCAATATACAATTCAACATAATCCTTGAGCACCTGCGGATCTAAATTCCCAACAAAATAAAAATTAAAATCACTTGCATCTGCAAAGCGCTCTCTATATTTCTCAACAGCTAAATTATAATCTGTATTAGCCCAATTCTCTTCCGTTGGAAAACCAACATAGCGAGGATTTTCACTATTCAAAAAGGCATCCACCTCAACACCAAAAAAAGTTCTAGGCTCAGATAAAGCGTTTTTTAAATAAGCCTTCATCTTAGCAACATGAGAATTATATGCCTTTGGATCATTGTTTAATTTGGTGAAATACAAATGTACTAACTGAAACAAGTACTCAAAATCTTTCGGAGTTGCACTTCCATGCATACCCTCACTTAAGGTATGAATCGTTGGGGTTACACTTGCCCCTTTTCCTGTAAGAATTTTCTTTAATTCTGTTTTAGAAAAACCGTTTACACCTGCTTCAGTTAACGCTGAATTAGCAATATCGGTCTTTAAAAACTCTTCATCTGAATACAAAGAGGTTCCTCCATAACTAAATGCTGTAAATACAATTTGATTGTCCTTAAAATCAGTTTGTTTGTATACAATTTTAGCTCCATTATTAAGCTCTAACCTGGTGATTTCATTGATACTATCCGTTGTTTCGCTTAAAACCACACCTTTCTTAAGCTGTATTCCACGCATCAAATCAACATCAACAGTTGCATCCTCATACGGAGTTAATTCCATGTTTTTCACATTATCCAATACACCCAACACCTCAGCTTCAGTAATCTCAGGAACTCCTTCTTTATCCGGACCCGTAAATACAACTACCCTATTATCTTCATGAATGTACTTCGTTAACAACCCATTACAATCCTCTAAAGTTATGGTTGGCACATATTTTTTTACCATTTCAAACTCCCAAGCAATACCAGGAATAATTTCTTCTTTTAGATAGTTACGGATGTACTCATTTGCATAGCTCTTAGATTCATTTTTATTACGTTCTTTATAAGCACGTTCATATCTGTTGGTAATACTAATTTTTGCACGATCCAACTCCCCTTGTTGAAAACCAAATCGCAATGCTCTTTCGTTTTCAACTACTAAAGCTTTCAAAGCATTTAATTGCCCTTCTTCACTTGTTAAAGCATAACTTTGATACACCTTATTATTTCTTGCCCAAGTACTTCCATATCTTGCACCTCCAAAAACATAAGGTGGATTTTCTTTATTTCTTAACTCATCAAATCGATTGTTGATCATATTTGAAAACAAACTATTGATCAACTGTTCTTTATAATCCTGCTCCGTAGCAACCTTTTTTGCTAAATCCGGATCTTTATAATACACTTGTACTACAGATCTTGAAGCTTCTGCATCTTTTTCAATAGCCACAAAAGTCTGCTTATGATTCGGGGTATTATAAACTTCTCTCTTTTTTACATTTTTTGGAGCTTTATATTTACCGAAATGCGATTTTATTTTTTCTTCCAAAACCGACACCTCTACATCTCCTACTGCCACAACAGCCATTAAATCTGGACGATACCAGTCTCTATAAAATCTTCTCAAATCTTCATAAGTAAAATTCTCTAGTACCTCCTTTGTCCCTATAGGCAACCTTTCTGCATACCTAGAATCATACATTAATTTTGGCAAATAATTTCCAAGCATTCTTTTCTCAGCACCTAAACCCAATCGATATTCTTCCAATACCACACCACGTTCTTTGTCAATCTCCTCTTCTGTAAGGGATGCATTAAAAGCCCAATCTTCTAAAATCAAAAATCCTTTTTCCAATTTTTCTTCATCATCCGAAGGAATCGGAAGAATATAAACCGTCTCATCAAAACTAGTATATGCATTTAGATGAGCTCCAAATTTAACTCCAATACTTTGCAGGTAATCTACTAGTTCATTTTTATTAAAATGTGTAGAACCATTGAAATTCATATGCTCCATAAAATGAGCCAATCCTAATTGTTTTTCATCTTCCAAAATAGAACCTGCATTTACTACCAAACGCAATTCTACCTTTTGAGCTGGTTTTGCATTTTTTTGAATATAATAGGTCATTCCATTGGACAAAACCCCTTTTACAACATTAGAATCAATAGGAATACTAGAAATTTTTTCATTCGTTTTTACTCCTTTTTTCATGTTGGAAGTTGTATTACAACCAACTACGAAAAATGCAATAGTTACAAATAAAAACAGAGTACTTCTTAAAAATGATTTTGAAAATAAATTTTTCATTTATAGCTTTTTTAATGAATGGAAGGTAAATATAAGATTCTAAAAAATAACAACTGTAATAAGCACATTAACTTTATCATAAAAAAACACAATAGAAATTATAGGATAATCGGTTGAGTATTTCGTATAATGTATAAATCGAATAAATGAACTTAGATATATTAATTCCACGAACAAATGCGTAAATTGAAACCTTAAATGCACAAACTATGGGTAAAGTAATTACATTTGGAGAGGTACTAATGCGTCTTTCTCCAAGAGGAAACAAAAAATTCATTCAAAATAATGTTGTAGAATTTTACTTTGGAGGGACTGAAATTAATGTCGGTATTTCTATAGCAAATTTTGGAGGAAAAGTAAAACACATTAGCTGTATTTCAGATGATTTTATTGGGGATACGGCAATATCATATTTAAGAAAATTTGGTGTAAGCACAAGATGTATTGTTAGATCAAAAAGACCACTTGGTGTTTACTTTTTAGAAGTTGGAGCGGTTATGAGACCTAGTTCTATTTCCTACAACCGTTCGCATTCTTCTTTTTCTGAAATTCAACCAGAAATGGTAGATTGGGAAAATTCTTTAAGCAAGGGAAATTGGTTTCATTGGACTGGAATTACACCTGCTTTGTCAGAAGGCGCCTATAAAACACTGAAAGAAGGATTAATGTTAGCACATGAAAAAGGACTTGAAATTTCTGCGGATCCAACATATAGAAGTGGATTATGGAAATATGGAGCAGATCCTAAAATAGTCTTAAAAGATCTATTACAATATGCTACCATTTTTATTGGTGGTGTGAATGAAATAAATGAAGTATTAGGGACTAATTACAGCTATTCTGAAGAGGACTTTATTGCTGCAAGTAAAGACTTGATGAAAACATTTCCAACTATCAAAAAAGTATTTGACAAAATAAGAACTTCGTTAAATTCTTCATGGCACAAAATAAGATCTCGCATGTGGAACGGCGTAGAGTTCAGAGAAACTGAAGACCTTGACATCACGCACATTGTAGACAGAATTGGAACCGGTGATGCCTATGCAGCTGGACTCATTTATGCGTTACAAAATTATGATGATTATAAAGCGATGGAATTTGCAACAGCGGCAAGTGCTTTAAAACACACTTATGAAGGAGATGTAAATTTTGCAACTGTTGAAGAAGTGAATAGTATACTTGCAGGAAATACAACCGGTAGATTGCAGCGCTAAAAAACAAGTTTCAAAATTAAAATGACACAATCTCTCATGTTTTGTACAACAAAATTTGAGAGATTTGTTTTTTAACGCTATCGAATAACAAACTGAGAAAAAAAACGGAACCGAAAACACTGAATTTATGGATTAAAAAAATATATAAAAAGTATACAATATTTTTTTTGAAGTATATTGATGGTTTTTACTTAGTATATTTGTCAACAGAAACTCAAACTAACCAAAAAACCACAAGTAATTGAAATTCAACAAGATTAACCTCATTATCTTTATTAGTCTATGTACCACACTAAGTATTAGAGGCCAAAAAAATAAAGAAAATGATTCCTTAACATACTATACTAAGAAGCTTTCAACCGCCACAACTCAATACTCATATTTCCCTGACAATTCTTATTATATTTATAGCAAATGTTATGAATATTTTAAAAACAACAACAACTATGAAAAGGCAGCTCAGACACTATATCAAATGTCTGACTATAAAAAAGCAAAAGGAAAAACAAGCAAAGCTTTTGAACTACTTTGGGAAAGTTTATACTATGTAGAACAAACTAACAACTACTCCTTAAAAGCTGTAATCCATAGAAAAATATCTTTTTTGTATGATTTTTTCAATAAACCTAAAGAATCTACTTATCATTTCCAACAGGCATTAAACTTCTCAAAGAAAGTAACTATTAACAAGGCAAGTGACAAAAACCAGCTGAATGCAAACTACTTAAACTTAGCAACGAGAAAAAGAAATGAAGGTGACTACTTAAAAGCACTAACCTATTTAGATTCTTTGGAATTTTCAAAGAATATGATAGCGAACAACAATTATGTTTATCTATCATCAAACATAGAACGAGCCAATTTATTTCTTGCACTTAAAGATCCCAAAGAAGCAGCTAAAATTCTTTACAAGCTAAAAGCTAATCAAGATGAAAAAGATATCAGACACAAATCTAAAGTATATTTTACTCTAGGAGAGTTAAACAAAGCTAAAAAAAACACGGATAGTGCTATTTATTATTACGAACAAAGTCTAAAGGCAATTCGCAAACTTCACTTTAATGCCATACTAGAACCCAAGGTAATGTCAGAATTAGCGGGTCAATACATGAAAAAGAAAAAGGCAAAAAAAGCCTATTACCTGTTAAGAGAACGGAGCTATATCAAAGACAGTATCAATGGAGCTAGAACCGATGCCTATTCTGATCTGTTCGAAATTAAAAATAGCTACCTAGAATCCATTCGTAAAAAAGATCATCTTCTTGATGAAAAAAACATAATTATTGAAAAAAAGGAAGAAACTCAATTTCTTTTAAAAATCGTATTAGCATTGGTAATCCTCATTACCCTAGTAATTATTATCATAGGAAAAATGAGATTAAAACTTAAAAAAACTATTCTTGAAAAAAAACAAACAGAATTGCAATCAACGCTTATCAGGCAAAAAAGCGAAGCTAAAATGGAACTAAAAAGCAAAGAACTTACCTCTTATGCTTTGCAATTAATTGATAAGGACAGCGCCATTGATGATCTTTTAAACGTACTCAAAGAAAAATCTCCTAGTTCGTACAAATCGTTAAATAACAAATACAAAAAGGGGGCCGAAAACCTCTGGGATGAATTCAACCTAAGATTTACGGAAGTAAATTCTGAATTCTACACAAGGCTCAAAGAAAAACACCCGAACTTCACCCCAACCGAACAAAAGCATTGCGCCTTGATCAAACTTAAATTCACAACCAAAGAAATGGCTCGAATTTTAAACATAGAAGCCCATAGTGTAAATATATCTAGGTCTAGAATCAGAAAAAAAATAGGTTTGAAACGTTCAGACAGCTTGGAGGCCTATGTTACCAACTTATAAAAACTGGGGAATTGTATGCTAATTATATTTTCATCAATTTCCCTTTATAATCCGCTACGCTAACTAAATAAACACCTATACCTAAGGATTTAATTTGGGTCTCAGATTCTGTAGATTCACCTTTCAAAACTAGCTCCGAACGTAGATTATCAACCTATTCAATCCAACAAAAATTTAGTTCCCAATAAGAGCTTCATTTTGTTTCTGAATACGTTTTTTCTGTTTTGTGCTTAGACTTCGTTTAAAGTAATCTTCAGGAGTATATTTTACTCTTGGCTCTTTCATCTCATGATCATTCATATCCTGACTTAAATCACAGTCAAAACGTGCTAGCATGGAATGGAATTTTCCTCTGCCCCCCATTCCTATAAAATGTGCCATTCCCCATGTAATCCCTCTACCGTTTTTCGTATCTGTAAAAGCATCAGGCACAAATGGAGCTGCTGCGTAAGGCATCATCTCTGTAATAGCTGCAATTTCAAAATTCACTCCATCTTCAGCAAACTGAACTGTATTATGCTCATTACCATCTTTATAAACCATTGCAGCAATTCCTCCTTTAAAAGGAAATAAAGAAGTTTCATGCCCCGAAGAAATGACTGGATTCAAGGGATGTTTCGTAAAAGGACCTAAGGGATTGTCTGCTGTAGCAAGACCTTGCATTCTTATCCAATCTCCTTTTACCCCAAAATCCGATTTGTAGTATAGATATATTTTTCCTTTATAAACTAATGGATACGGATCATGAATTGAAAATTCATCCCACTCTCCTTTCGCTCCATTTGGAATTACAATTTTATTGTAGGGTGTCCAAGGTCCCTCTGGAGAATCTGCATAAGAAACTGCAACCGGACAATCATCTCCTCGTTTACCACTTGCCTCCATAAACCCTTGGTAGTACAAATAATACTTCCCTTTCCATTTCAATATATCCGTTGTTGTGACAGATCTCCAACCTACAATAGGTTTCTCTGGCCTACTAATGGCAACTCCTTGCTCCTCCCAATGAAATCCATCAGTACTAGTGGCATACCAAATCTCTGCTAAGTCCCAATCAGAAGAAGGAATTCTGTCTGTGCTCTTTGCAGCCCCTTGAGGCGGAGTAGGTGTGTTTCTATAGGTATACCAAACGTAATATTTCCCCTCATGAAAAATGACTTTTGACGGATCTCTTCTGCTAATGGTTCCATCATGATTATGATAATCAAATCCCTCAAGTTTTGTGTATTTAAACTGAGAAAACAATTCATTTGCTTGGGGTTTTGGTGCAGGATACGCATCGTATAATCTGTTCAATGCCGCACTCATCTCCCTGTTTGGTTTTGTCATTGGCAATCGATTCGGAAAACCTTTTTGCGATGGTTCAATCGATTCGGAATCCCTTGAACCGCAAGAAAAGGTTACAATTAAACTAACTAACAACAACCCTTTGTACGGGAATTTAAAGCTTTTGAACATATTAAGTTGAATTTATTTATTATCTGTAAAATCAAAAAGAAATCTCTTGATTCCAAAAATAATTAAACCAACAATTGGCAGCTTTGAATCCGATTATACAATACCTACACTATTTACCAATTTGTATAGACAAAAACTTAGCCTAGATAAAGAAAAAATTAAAAATCAAAACCCTTCACAACTGATCCTTATATAGACTGCAACTTTATTATTACTTTTTTCTATTTAATTTAGCCTCCAAAAGAACCGTTAACTCTTCCACCAGTTCTTCATTATTTGAAGCAATATTCTTCATCTCATAAGGATCCTTTTCATGATCATATAGTTCTACCGCACCTGTTTTATGTTTCGTAAAGCGATATCTATCCGTTCGAAGTGAAGTTGCTCTTGGATTATACGAAATGGCATTATGACCTTTCTTTTTTGGATTCTTTAAAATAGAAAGCAACGATTTACCCTCCGTAAATTCCGGAACATTGTTTCCTGTTAACTCACATAAAGTAGGAAATAGATCAATCGTTTCCACAACTGAATTTGATTTCTTTCCTTTCTTTTTAAGAGCTGGGTAGGAAATCATAAGCGGAGAATGCACCCCTTCTTCAAATAAATTATGTTTTCCCCAAATGCCATGATCGCCAAGATTCCATCCATGATCTCCCCATAAAACTACAATAGTATTTTTATCTGCACCTGTTCTTTTTAACTCCTTTAACAGCTTACCAACCTGGGCATCTGCATAGCTCACACAAGCGGCATAATGCAACCTAACTTGCTCTGCAAATATTTTATCTTCATTAGGATTCTTCCCCCAACGGTTGTATTTCATAAATTCATTTGATTTATGCCAGGTAGATGTTCCTATTGGTTTCTGTGGACTTGGAATTTCCGGTAACGTAGTGTTTTTGTATAAATTCAAATATTTTTCTGGAGCTCCAAATGGCAAGTGAGGTCTAATAAACCCTACTGCTAAAAAGAAAGGTTTCTCTTGTTTTTGAGTCAAAGTACCTAATGTTTTTATCGCTTGTTCTGCGATGCTTCCATCAGGATATAAGAAATCGTCTCCGGCAACACTTTGATACACGTCCATTTCTCCACTTTTCACCCTTATTTCTCCCTTAGCCAAACCATGCATAGCTCCTCTTGGATGTTTCCATTCTGCCACAGGCATCAGGTGTTTGTCCCACGCATTGGGCATTTCAACAACATTAGGATCATCCCAATTTTTTCCACCCAGACCACCAGGGTGATGTGAAACTTTTCCAATCGAAACAGTAGTATACCCAGCATCCTTAAACCATTCAGGCATACTAGGTGAACTCAAACCTTGTTTTGCTTTTTTTGATCTCAAAAACAAAGCATCATTCTTTGGTGGTCCATAAACCCCTGTAAGCAAGGTATACCTAGAGGGACCACAACTAGGAGCATTTACATAATGATTCAAAAACACTCTGCTTTTTTTGGCCAATGCATCAATATGTGGTGATTTTATATATTCCGCTCCAAAACAAGCCAATTCAGGACGTAAGTCATCCACACAAATCAATAAAATATTTTGTTTTTGTTGACTAACTATTCCACTTGTAGTTAGCATAAAACAACCTAATATAAATAGTATTTTTCTCATATTATTCTATAATCAAACCTTTTACATCAGCATGATAATTCACAAAAGAATCCCAAGGTCCATTTAACCAAATTAACACTTTATGCCCTTCATCCGAAAGTAAAATAGGTCTGATATTTCTGAATTCAGAATCCTTTGTAAGTGCTTTCCACTGAATACTTGAAATATCATCATTGGCATTTATTTTTGCAGTATATATTTCATGAATATTATTCATCTGGGCTCCCGTACTAGGGTTTACATCGGTAGAAATATAAACACGTGTTGGATCTTCAGGATCAAAAGTCATTAACCCCGTATAACTACTTTCCATAGTGTATAAACATTTTCCGGCATAGGCAATCTCTTTATCTATCCATTTTGATCCATCCCATAAAACAATTCTAAATCGATGGTCATCATTACTCAAATACAAAGTATACCCAATATGCGGATTGTTATTTTCATCTTTCCCCATAGCACAGGTCCACGCACTATTTGGCACACTTTCAAATCCTTTTGGCTTTTTCTTTGTCTCACTACCTAGAAACAATTTCTCAGCTTCTGGGGTTCTCAATGGCTCACCATTCGCTACTTTTATCTTTGAACCATCTACATTATAGAAGGTCCCATTTTTAAACTCTGCATAGTACAAACTATTCCCATAGGCTCTTGGGTGACCATCTGTAAAAGAAACGCCAACCGTATTCGCATCTTTTTGTATATACCTAGCATACGGACGCTGTCTACCCTCAACATCATCAGCAATAAAGTGAGTTCTATTTCCCCAGGTCAAACCATGATCTTTAGAGGTCATATAAGTAGGATTAAATGAAGGGCCGTCCCTAAAGAAATTGTACAAAGTTTTTTCATTTTCCAAATAATGTAAATTCATATAAGTGACACCACCTCTCCCTGAATATTCATGCAGAAAGGTTTTTGTATCTGACCATTTTAAATAATTTTTGGAGGAAGAAATACTATAATAATGTTTATTCTCATTCGCATGTCTTGCCCAAACGGAAAGTATACTCCCATCCGGTCTTGCATAAAACGCAGGCGTATCATGGTCATCTCTTTGAAATTTTTTATCCAAAACTACCGTACCTTCATCCGTCTTTTTATCAAGATCAAAAACACTCACTTTTACATCACCATTTTGACCACTTACACCTCCGATAACTAATTTTCCATTATTTATAATAGCTCTTGGGTCTTGGTACCAACACCAACCACCATCTTTCATAAAGGTAATTTCCTTTGTATTTTCGGATTTATGAGAAGACAGTTCTTTCTGTTTAATAAATTTATACACCTCTGAACTTGCCGCTAAAAATGCCCCTGTTCCATACACTTCTGAATACTCTTTAAAACTATTTCCAGGAGCAGCTCCTACAGGCTGAATATATCCAACCATACCTTCCTTTGAAACACATTTCTCAAGAGCATTCCAACCTTTTAACATTACCGGTGTATATACCTCTGCATCTAAAATTCCATTATTGATTCCCCATGCCAAACCAAACACAAAAAAAGCAGAACCACTCACTTCTTTAATAGGGTAAGCCCTTTCTCCACCCAATAAACCTGAAGACCAGGTTCCATCTTTTCTTTGGGTATTTTTCAAACTACTCGCCATTTCCTGAAACAGGTTTATATAGAAAGGGGTTTTGTTCCAATTCTCTGGAAAATCTGGAATCATCAATGCCAAGCCACCAAACACCCATCCATTTCCACGGGACCAAAAAAGTTTTTTACCATTTTTTTCGGTTTGTTTCAAATAAGATTTATCTCTAAAGAAAAGCTTCTCCTCAGTATCCCACAACAAATCATAGGTCATATGATATTGTTGATCCATGTACTCTAAATACTTCTCATCTTTGGTCACTTTTGATAATCTTGCCCAAACCGGCGGAGCCATAAATAATGCGTCACACCATGTCCAATGTAAATCATCTTTTTTTTCACTTTTCATGATGGCATCAAATTGTTTCCTCGTTGGATTGATAAGCCCTTTTTTACCGAAAAGAGTATGTAAACTCAAATACATTTGTCCAACAGCATGGTCATCAGCATGAAACATTCTTTTATGTAATTTCCATTGATTCTTTTTTCCTATCCCATATAACCATTTCGTATAGGTTGGATCTCCAGTAATTTTAGAAAACTCAAACATCCCGGCATACAAGGCTGCACAGGTCCAATCCAAATCGTTGTATCGATTTCTATTCTGCCATTTTTTAAGCTCTCCTTTTGGCAGTGCACGGTAAGTACCCATATCTTCAAAAGTCTCAATTTGCCAATCTGCAACCTTTGTCGCAATGGTTTTTATTTCTTTTGAACTTGGTTCCTTTATAGGTTCATCACAACCCATCAAAATACAGACGAGCGCAACTAGGTTTATAAATTTAATAGTCATGGTTTTAAATTTAGTTGGTTATTATGGAAATACAAAAAAAGCGTATTCAATTGCATTTTAAAACAAACAAATACGCTTTATAATTTAATGGAATTATTACAGTTTAGGCTCCCAACCTTTTTCGTAATCTCTTTTCCACATTTTTTTTGCTTTTTTATTTTTAATTACTCTTCCTGTTTTGGGATCTACATCCAAACTTTCACCTAAGGCTTGAGATATATTTCCTAAGTGACACAATTGAGTTGAAATGGCTCCGTCTGCAATAGGAGACTTTAACGCTTCTCCTTTTAAAATTGCATTCGCAAAGTTTCTCATATGATTCACCGTTAAACCGTCAAACCCGCGAGTATCAGCAGTATCATTTGAAGTACCTTGTTGATTTTCTCTAAGTGTTTTTATTTTCTTTCCTTTTAAATCGAACAGTTCATATTTTCCTCTATCCAAAACAATTGTTCCTTCAGTTCCAAAAATTGTTGCACCACGACCCCCAGTTGGTTTGTATGCGTTGCAGCTTCTACCATCCCAAGTAATCATTTTCCCACCTTCAAATTCATAACTTGCCATTTGTGTATCATAATACTCCCAATCATCTCCTTGATAATGCAAACGTCCACCAGCAGAAACTACTCTTGTTGGATAATCTACACCTAATGCCCAACGACATATATCTATTTCATGAGTTCCATTATTATGTATTTCACCCGTTCCCCAAGTTTTAAACCAATGCCAATTATAAGGATGTACATTATTTCTATATGACTCTCTTGGAGCAGGTCCTTGCCATAAATCCCAATCTAAAAAAGAAGGAACCTCAACTTGTTTTCCTACACCAATAGATTTACGAGCATTTCTATAATGCGCCTTTCCGGCATAAGCTTTTCCAATAATACCATCCTTGATATCTACCATAGCGATAGCTGATGTTTTGGAAGAACGCTGTTGGTTCCCCATCTGGCATTGTTTGTTATATTTCTTTTGAGCAGCGATTAATAATTCATTTTCATGAGGATTATGACTACACGGTTTTTCTACATATACATGTTTTCCTGCTTGCATTGCCATAATTGCCATCGGTGCATGCCAATGCTCTGGCGTTGCAATTACAACAGCGTCTATATCTTTATTTTCTAATAAAACTCTAAAGTCTTTTTCCTTAACAGGTGTATTTCCATTTGTATTAGAAACATATCCTTGAAATTTATCAAGTCTATTTTTATCTACATCACAAATATGCGTTACTTTACTATTCCCACTTTGCCCAATGGCTTTAGCCAAACTATGTGCACGACCACCACAACCTAAAATAGCAATATTTACTCTTTCGTTAGCTCCTAATATATTTGAAAAACCCGTTGCACTAACCAATCCTATTCCGGCAGTTGTTAACGCAGTATTTCTTACAAATTCTCTTCTTGTTATCATTTCAAATGCTTTTTTGGAATTATTTCAATTCTTTAATTTTAATATTTTTAAAATGTACTTCATCTCCATGATCTTGTAATAAGATCAAACCTTCAGATGCTTCACCAAAATTTGGCCATTTGCTATATTTACTATAAGCCACTAGTGCTTTCCATTGCTGTGTTCCTCTTTCGTACTCAACAACTTTACAACCATTTAAGTAATGTGCTACTTTTGATCCATTTACAACAATACGAGCTCTATTATAATTAGCACCTCCATTTACATATTTCAAAGGTCTTAAACCTTTCACATGAATTCTGGAATCTGCTTTTATCAAATCATATAAAGACCCTATCGTTCTTTTACTATTCACTCCTTTTTTAGCATCGGGATGATGCTTGTCGTCAAGGATTTGAAATTCACAACCAATTGCGGAACCTTTTCCTTTATTTAAATTCGTGTCAACAAAATATTTTATTCCGCTATTTGCGCCTTTCGTAAAGTTAAAGTCTAACTCTAGTTCAAAATTCTTATAAGCTTTAGTTGTAACAATATCACCACCATGCTCAGATTCGCCACCTCCAGAGGCATGTACTGTTAAAATACCATTCTCCATAGACCATCCTTTTTCTGGAAAATCATTTCGTTTAGCACCTCTCCAACCTTCAGATGTTTTTCCATCCCATAGTAACTTCCAACCTGCTTGCTTTTCAGCTTCTGTTAATTCATTGTGTAAATAACTAACCTGAGGAGCCGTTAACACCCCAAAATCTGGGGCAGATTTAAGTTCCGTCACTTTGATATTTCTCCATTTGTTAAGCTTTCCTTCTTTCTCTTTATTTTTACCAATAGAATGTATTTGTAAAGCAAAAATTCCCTTTTCAACCGTTTCCTCTAAAAGATTTGAAACATTGACACCATTAATCCAAGTAGCCACATGGTTTCCATAGGCAATCACCTTTACTTTATTCCATTCTCCACTTTTCTTAGTTGCACTTTTTGCGGCAGGATTATATTCTAAAGGATAGCGCCATCCTTTTCTACCTTGCTCATACAATCCTCCAGACCATGCTCTTTCGCTATCATCTGCCTCTACTTGTAATCCATAAAAATGATTCTCTTTCGTATTATGACTTCGTATCTGAACTCCAGAATTCAATCCTTCTCCGATAATATATTCATACTCCAAAATAAAATTTGTGTATTCTTTTTTGGTCGCTAAAAATGTAGTAGGCGTGTTCATTGTAGAAACTCCTACAATTACATTATCTTCTACTCTAAATTCTGCTGTTCCGTTTAAAACCTCCCAACCTCTAAGATTTTTACCATTAAAAAGGTTTTTTGATTTTTGCGCATTTAAATTTAATCCGATCGCGATTAAAATTAAAAAGATGATCTTTTTTCTCATTGATTTATTTATGTTGAAGTTATGTTTTGTGTATAATATAAGTAATAAAAAATTTGACAGGAAAATTTGTGTTCGCACACGTATTTGTATCAAACCTAGGCTCTAAAATACTTCATTTTGATTAAAAACAGTATATTTAACCAATTTTTAACTGTATTTGTAACGGTTAAATTCAAAAACAAAAAAACCGTACAAACCTAATTAGCAATGCTTTCAAACGAAAAAAAACTTGAACTTACTGAAAACATCTTAGAGAGCAAAGTTTTTCAGAAGTCCCCAAAAAGTTCAGCTCTTTTAAGATATTTAGTAAAAGCTACCATTGAGGGTACTTATCTTAAAGAAGATGTTATCGATTTTGAATTTTTTGGAGAGAAATCAAATTTTGATAGAAACAACCCTAGAGTAAGGGTAAACATGTACCACCTGAGAAAAAAATTAGATAAATATTATCAAACAGATGGTCAAAACAGTTTATGGAAATTAACTATCGAAAAAGGCCAATACCATGTTGATTTTGAAAACCAAACAAAGAACAAACCCTCTTTTACAAAAAAACACTTTATTCAAGCATTTCCCTATATCACATTGGGGATTGTAACTAGCATATTTTTAGTAACAACCTACTTTAAAACGTATCCTGAAATTTGGAAAGATTTTTTCACAAATAAAAAAGAAACAACGTTAATTGTAGGAGATGTTTTTGGAATTGCAGGGAAAACAATTACAGGATCTAGTGGATGGACAAGGTCCTATAACATCAATAACATTCATCAATACTTAAATCTGATTTCAGAAAAACCAGAACTGGAACATACTACTAGCCCATCAGATTATTCTTATTCTTCTAGTATGGGTGTAATTTCATCTCATTGTTTAACTCAATTATTCACCAAATTTGAGAATTCTTTTGACATTCGTTTTTCTTCATCAATTTCTGTAGAAGATATCAAACGTACCAACATCATTTATACTGGTCCCTTGAAAAATGAGAATAAATTTATTTCTTTATTCAACGGTTCCAATCCGAACTTTAATATCAAAAAAAATAAAATATCTTATATCGACCCAATAACTCATAAATCAAAATTTTTTAGAATTGATGTTGGTAGTGAAGGGGATAAAGATCTTGCAATCGTTTCAAAATTTAAAGGTCCTTTGAACAATCAAGTTTTTTTATTCTTCTCTAATCATGATTTAGGTGTCAAAGCAACCGTTGAAAAATTCACCAATATTGACTCTTTAAAAGCTTTCAACAAAAGGTATTCGATCGGAAATAAAAATTTTACGGCAGTTTTTGAAGCGGAAGGAAAAGAAAGAACAAATTTAAATTTAGAAACTTTAAAAGTTATTCCTTTTGAATAAAACCAAAAAGCAATCGAATCCCTGAAGAAATTATGAAAAAAACTCACTTCAAGGATTCAAAAAACTATTCTAATTATTCAATGGCTTGCAGCTGTTTAAAATAAGAAACATTCCAAGCAACAGGGCTTTCCATATCTTTAAACCATTGCTTAAATTCTCTAGAAAACTCTTTCACTTTCTTAGGATATAATGCTGCTAAATCGTTTGATTCCCTTGGATCATTAGACAAATCATATAGCATGGGAGCATTGTATTCTAACATTTGAACCAATTTCCATTTCCCTTTTCTAACGGCCCATGCAGGCGGTGGATCATCTTGTCTATAAGGTAATTTCATTCCTCGTTTATACTCCTTCCCTGATCTAGCAACATGAGACCCTGCCCAAAATAGTGTTTTGTGAATTTCTTTCTTTTTTTCACTTTTAAAAACAGGGAGAATATTTTCACCATCTAGAATATCTTTCTTGGATGGTTTGATATTTGCTGCGGCTAAACTTGTTTTCAAAACATCTAAAGAACTAACCATTTCATTTCTAACAACACCAGAAGGAATTTTCCCCGGCCATTTCATCAAAAACTGAACATGATAACCTCCTTCCCACTGCTCTCGTTTAAAACCTCTCCAAGGTTCATTACTTCCTTTCCACCAATTGGGCAAACCTCCGTTATCACTTAAAAAAAACACCAATGTATTTTCTTCCAAATTCATCTCTTTCAGTGACTTCATCAAACGTCCGATACTATCATCCAAAGCATGTACCATGGCCATTTGTTTGGCAATTCCTTTAGGCTGGTTTTTATATTTATCAATATACTCTTTAGGCGCTTGATTCGGACCATGAACTGCATTGTACGCTAAATACATAAAAAAAGGTTTCTCTTCCTCCGAGACCTTATTCTTTTCAATAAAATCAATGGCAACATCTGTAAACTGAAAAGTTAAATAGTTATGCTTTTTAACCTTCTTTCTGCCCTCAAATAAAATTGGAGAATTAAAATAATCCGTTTGAGCACTGTTGAAACCATAATAAGTATCAAACCCTCTATCTAATGGATGTTGTCCTTTTAATTTTACACCTACATGCCATTTCCCAATGGCAGCAGTAGCATACCCTGCTTCTTTGAAATAAGTTCCCATCACTTTTTCAGAAGCAGGTACTCCGGGTCCTTTTTGACTATCATAATTAGCATAAACACCAAAACGCTGTTGGTATTTACCCGTTAACAAACCAGATCTAGAAGGCCCACAAACCGATGCCGTTACATATGCATCTGTAAAGCGAGCTCCTTCCTTTGAAATTTGATCAATATTTGGTGTTTTACACCTCGATGCTTTCCCCGCATATACTCCTGTGGTGGCATAGCCTAAATCATCTGCCACGATAACCAAAATATTTGGCTTCTTATTTTGAGCATTTGAATAAATACATAAGAGAAACGCAATAAAAAGTACTGTGTTTTTAAAACCTATTTTCATATTATTCAATTTCAAGTAACTCTTTCTCAGCCGCTTTCTTTTCTAATTTATCATATAAATCCTTGTACATTTTCAATCTAAGTTTTTGATAATTACCCGACTGCAAAAATATATTCGATTTATTTCCCTTGTTCCATTCATTCCAAAGTTCAGCTAGTTCCTTTTTCTTTTTCTTTTCTTTCAAAACTAAATCCACCGATTCATACGGGTCTTTTTTCATATCAAAAAACTCAGGTTTTGCATTTTTCTTATTTCTCAAGAGGTATTTACTTTTTTCCGTTCTTACTGCCCAAGCCATTCCATCCTGCATTCTCCAATACAAAGCATCATGAGGTGACCCTTTTTGTTTCCCTTGTAAATATGGAATTAAATTTGTTCCTTCTAAAGCTTCTCCAGAGGTATCTCCATCTCCTAAAGCTACTGATGTTGCTGCAATATCCAAAGCAGATACTAAACCATCAAATTCTTTAACCTTGAAATTTCCTTTTGGCCAATGCACTATAAAAGGAACATGACACCCTCCTTCATACATACTACCTTTACCCTCTTTGAAATTACCATTGTTCGCCCAATCATCACCTTTTTTAGTAGGTCCTCCATTATCTGATAAAAAGAATATCAATGTATTCTCGTATTTACCCGACTTTTTAAGTGCCTCCACAACAATTCCAATTCCCTTATCCAATTCATCTACCATAGCAGAATAGACTCTTTTTCTTTTATTTTTTATATGACCATATTTCTCTATCGTTTCTTTTGGAGCTTCTAAAGGCATGTGAGGTGCATTATAGGCCAAATACAAGCAAAAAGGGTCCTTACTACTGGTCACAAATTTTGCTGCATCTTTACTTAATGCGGTTGTCAAATACTCTTCAAACTCCCCAGGTTTATTGTTTCTAGTCAAAGGCCAATAGCTACCTTCATTAGCACTATAATGAGGTTTATTATTTTTCGGATTGATCAAAGGCATGTGCGTCTTTACATTTTCTGGAAAATAGGAATGTCCTCCAGATAAGAAACCATAAAAATAATCAAAGCCTCTATTGTTAGGGTGAAATGTATCTGAACCTCCCAAATGCCATTTTCCAATAGCCCCAGTTTTATAACCAGATTTATGTAACCTCCTAGCAAATGTTTTTTCTTCTAGGGGTAAACCATTATACATATCAAAAGGAGAATTAGTTAAATTAATCTCCATTCCAAAACGTGCTTGATACCTCCCTGTTACTAACCCAGCTCTCGATGGTCCGCAATAAGGATGTGTAACATAACCGTTTTTAATAATAACCCCTCCTTTTGCTAGTTTGTCTAAATTAGGTGTTTTAATGTCTTTTGCACCTGTAAAACCTAAATCTGCATACCCTAAATCATCGGCTAAAATGACCAATATATTAGGTTTTTGATTTTGTCCGATAGCTACTTGAATTGTAAGAAACAATGTAAGTACCCAAGCTGTTGTTGTGTTTTTCATCTTTGTTATTTTAGTAATTCCAAAGATGCAACAAACATGCTCTAGGTATGGTATCAAATGTTTTGGTTGTTACTACAAATGTGCAAACCGAATAATTTTAACTCTCATTTTAACCTTAATAACAGAACTTCGTCTCAAAAAAAATAATAAAAATCCACTTCCCTCTTCTCTACACTTTTGACCTGATATTAGAATAACTATATACTTTTGGATTTCCTTTACCTCTGGCTTTTTTAATTTCAACCTTCCAAGCATCTCTCAATTCTTCCAAAATTTTATTATTTCCAGGAGCTTCAATCACGTTGTGAAGTTCATGAGGATCATTTTTTAAATCGTATAATTCCTCGTAAACGGGTTCCTCGCCGTTGATTGGGCCTTCAATAAAATTTCTATAAATAGCGACTTGACTTGCGTGTACTTCATAGAGCATCACCCTTTGAGAAATACCATATTCCTTTGCTAGTTCAACTTTTTTTCTCGAAGAAATATTATTGTTTTTATAGTATCGTATGTATTTCCAGTTTTTCGTTTGAACCGCCTCACATCTAGGGTTTCCAAAGGTGGTAGACCAAAGGTTTTCTGTATATAAATACCCTCTTACTTTAGGATCCTTACCTTTTATAAAACCCGAAATATCTTTTCCCTGCATGGTTTCAGGAATCTGTACACCAGCCAATGCAAGCATTGTTGGTGCAATATCAATCGTCTGCACTAAAGCATTACTTTTAATTCCTTTCTTCTGTTTGGGATTATACATAAACATGGGTACATGTGTTGTTTTTTCATAACACAATGACTTTCCTCCTAAACCTTGTTCCCCCATAAACAAACCATGGTCAGAGGTAAAAATGATGATGGTATTTTTATCAAGTTTTAATTTTTTTAGCTTTTTAAGAAGTTTCCCTACCAATCTATCAACCCCAGTAAGGCACTGTAATTGTCGTATATACCTTTCTCTAAAACCTTCAGGAGTATCTACATAATTATAACCCGCTTGTCGATCATTTGCATGATGAATCTCTGGAGGTAATTTAGGTGTTTTTATGTCGGCTCTTGCAATATAATTTTCAGGTAATGGAATTTCTAAATCTCTATAAAGTGTCCTGTAAATGGCATCATCTGTTGCCTTTTGACGCATGGTACCCGTTGTTGCCCCATGGGGAATATTGAAATTCAAATTCAACAAAAAAGGTTTGTTTTTTGGTCGGCTATCTAAAAAACTAATCGCTCCGTCCAATCGACGTGCATTCGGATCTAAAAATTGATTAACCCCCTCTTCTAAAATTTCTACTTGTGTGTCTGCGATGGCATCCTGAAAAATTTCTCTTTTTTCCTTCGGATAAAAATAAACACCTCCATGACTTGCATACCAAAAATCAAAACTACTTTCTATCAAACCATTTTCATAACCACCTTTGCCTATTGGAGAATGATTTTTCCCAATATAGCCAGTATAATAACCTGATTTACGCATTAAAACTGGATAAGAAAATTCCCATGCTTCATTTGAAACGGTTGTGGCTGAATTAAAATTTACGCCATGTTTACGTTCATATTGACCTAACAGAATAGAAACTCGGCTTGGAGTACAAATAGCACTGCTAACATGCGCATTGGTAAACAGCACACTTTTATTTACCAGTTTATCTATATGTGGTGTTTTTATTATTGTATTTCCTGTACAGCCCATCATTCCATAAGATTGATCATCTGTTAGGATAAAAATAATATTGGGTCTTTTCTCCTGCGATATTCCAAAGTGCATGTAGCTCATCAGGAGTACCCAGACAATTCTTTTGAAAACAATATTCTTCATGGTCATTACTTTTTGTTCTTTAGTCATTTGGATTTACGATATTTTTCCATTCTGGATATAATTTTCTTGTTTTGGCTTTCCTTCCTCCCTTTACAATAGGAGCTGGAGGTGCTTTATCAAGAATTTTTTGCAATTCTTTCTGAGTTCCTTTTAACGATGGATTATTTGTTATTACTTCTAAATTATTTTTTTCATGAATGTCATTTTCGATATCAAAAAAAGCTCCTGTACTGTATAACTTATAGGTTTGATTTCTTACAAATTTTACTCCTTTAAATTTTTCAGGACTTCCCCAATACGGCTGATAATACCAAAAAACCCAATCTCTTGGATTTCCTTGGCTTCCTTTTAATTGCGGTAAAAAACTTCGACCATCAATAGGTTCATTATTTGTTGGTTTATGATGCGCTGCTTCTGATAAAGTACTGTAGAAATCTGTAAAATCAATCAAATCATTACTAACATATCCCTTAGGTGTTTTCCCTTTCCAATAGGCTATCAAAGGGACATGAGTTCCCATATCTACCGTTTTCCCCTTAGCTCCTCTAATATTTTCACCTTTCCATTTAGAAGTAATAGAAGCCGTTCCATTATCTGATGTAAACAAAATTAACGTATGCTCCAGTTGCTCCACCTCCTCAAGTTTTTGTACAATCTTTCCTACCAGCTTGTCTAAATAATTTACCATCGCAACATAATTGACTTTCTTTTGCCCTTCATTCTTAGGGGTTTTATTTGCCTCTTGACCTCTTGTTTGATTTCCAATAGTAGCTGGTGTAGGAACAAAGGGACTATGTACCAAAACCGTAGGGTAATAAACAAAAAAAGGAGTATCCTTATTTTCTTCAATAAAATCGCAGACAAAATCAGACATAATATCTGGACCATATTTCCCTTTATTATCCTCAATTGTCAAAAATTTTCCGTTTTGAAGTAAAGGTGGACTCCAAAAACGTTCACCTCCATTTTCACCTGTTTTTCCTGTTGTCACTTGCCAAAGACAAGACGCATCAAAACCGGCTTTCTGTGGGCGATTTTTATCAGAACAGCCTTCTGCCTTATGATACAAACCATTCAACTGCCATTTTCCTGCAATAGCAGTTTTATATCCTGCTTCTTTCATTAAATGTCCAAACGTTTTTTCATTAGGATCCAAATATCCAAAATGAGTGTAATTTCTAAAATTGTACTTCCCAGTCATTATTTTTACTCGAGAGGGAGTACAGATAGGCATAGAATAACAGTGGTTAAATTTCATTCCTTTTGCTGCCAACGCATCTATATTAGGAGTTTTATAGTCTTCGGCTCCGTATGCTCCAAAACAATTCCAACTAACATCATCCGCCATTATCAAAACAATATTTGGCTTTTTTTGCGCGAAATTCATCAAAGATAAAAAGCTTAGAAAAAAAAATAAAACAGATTTCATTACATGTTTCATACAGCAATATTAAAGTTTATGATTCCCTGTAAAATGGCCCTCGCTGATATTTTTTTTGTATTTATTAAAAAGCTCGTTCACCTTATTTTTATATTTAGGATTGTTGATGTAATTTTTTGCTTCGTCTTCAGTAATATTATCATTCAAATTAAATAATGCAATGGGTTCACTATCATCAAAAGCCATTGTTTTTTTATTTACTTGAATGATCAATTTCCAACCTCTATCATTTATAACAAATTCCTTTTTTGCTCCCCCTTGAATTAATAATACATCACGTGTTTTTGCCTTTTTACTTTCTTTAAAAAGCGGAAGTAAGTTATGAGAATCTTGAGCTACTTTTTTGTTTAGCTTTTGTTTTGTAATACCCGCCAGTGTTGCTAAAACGTCTAGTCCTATGATCGGTCTATCTGATATTATCTCCTTATTAATTTTGTTTGGCCAAACTGCTATAAACGGTACACGATGTCCACCTTCATAAGGCGTGTTTTTTGATCCTCTGTAAATATCACTAACCTTATGCCCTGATTTAGCGGTATTTTTATCTACTTGCAAACCTCCATTATCAGAAGTAAAAATAATGACTGTGTTTTGATAAACACCTTGTTTTTTTAACTCTGAAACTAACATTCCTACCTGCTGATCCAGCTCCTTAATCATATCCATATGCTTGGAAGGTGTGGTTCCTTTTATTTTTACTCCATTAATCTCAACCGGAGGAGCATGAGGCGTATGCACTGCCTGAGAACAATAGTACATAAAAAACGGATCTTTTTTATGAGAATTCTCAGCGATATAAGCTACCGCTTTACTTGCTAAGAGTGGGCCTATTTCACTAGGATTCCAATTGGAGTCACCCCATCCTGGTTTGTTAAAATGATCCGTTCCTAAACCATCCATATATTCTTTATCAATCACTTTGATATGGGAATCTTTTTTCAGTTTAAACCAATGATCGTTTTCGTAAATAGCATAAGGAACATTTTGAATTCCTGCTGGAAGCACAAAATTATAATCAAATCCTAATTGTTTTGGTCCGTAAAGAATTTTTGTAATATCTATGGGCAGTCTAGGATTACTTTTTTCTCTTTTTTTAGTGTCAAAAATTTCATTCGGATTTTTTGTTCCACCAAAAGCAGTTCCAATATGCCATTTCCCCAAAAAGGCTGTATTATAATTTGCTTGTTTCATTAACCTTCCCAAAGTCATTTGATCCTCTTTAATTACTGATTTTGTAACTCCAGACCATACCCCCCAAGGAAGTTGACTTCTATAGCAATAATTCCCTGTCATTATAGAATACCTAGAAGTAGCACAAAGTGCTGCAGGAGAATGCGCATTTGTGAAATACATTCCTTCTTTTGCTAGATTATCAATATTTGGAGTCTCCAGAATAATATTGTCGCTATGCAATTTCCTATAATGAGAAATATCTCCAGTCCCAATGTCATCCGCTAAAATCACTATTACATTTGGCTTGTTGCTTTTCTGCGCACAAACCTCCGTACTAAAAAAAGCTAAGAAAGTGATTGCTGCAATAATCGATTTCATTTTATTTGTATTCATATATTTATTTTTTCTAAATTGTTTACTTTGCATTTTTCATGTAAATAAGTTCCTTTTGATATTCACTTTCAAAGAAGGGTTGATATTTATGCTGAATACCAGGTGTTTTACTATTTCTGTTTTTATATTCCAAATTGAAATATTTGAGATCTTTTATATGGACTAAGTAGTTTTCTAGCACCAGTTCGATTCGAAAAGTTAAAGCCGTTTCATCCCAACGATACCAATTTTTAAATTTTCCAGAACCATTTTGTTCTATTTTTGCTTCAATTTCATTGGCTTTTTTGGCATGTTCTAGAGCGGCATAAGCTCTCAATTGACTTTTATGATAATCTTTTTTTAAGTAGTAATCTAAAGACTCCGTAAAATCAGAAACCATACCTGTTAAATGAAACATTTTTTCAGTAGGCAAAGCCATATCAATAGTATAAAAATTTAAGGCACTACCTGATAATTCGCTTTTAGCTTCTAGAGCGTGTTGTACTGAAATTTCCCATTTTGATTCAGCAGAACGGTATATTTTAGTATAGGCATTTAGAAGAAAATTCATTTTAGATTGAAAATCTTTTTGTTTTAAAAACTGCTCTTTACCATTTCCAGGAAATTCTTTTTTGACAAATTTATTATTGAATTCTTTCTGGTAAGCCATGTTCAATAATTGTTCTACATAATAAAAAAACCATTCATCTCCTGGCTTACGATTCGGGTTCCCCAAATGAAACTGATTTGTAAAAAAATCTTTATAACTCTGAATTACAGCAGGTGAATCTGTATGATACTTGTTATTAACATACCAATCGAAATAATAGGTACCTGTGGTGTATTTTTTATAACTATCAAAATCATTCATATAATTTACCATTTGTTGAATGCCAAATATTTTTTCTTTAAAGTTCCCCACATTAAGCACAATCATATCTGTAAGCCCATGACTTATGGCTTTGTCCATTTCTCGATGTAACATATCAGGGTGAATGGTATTGATGCGCAAATGTGTTTTACGGTTATGGTAAGAAACATGTTGATAAACCCCTTTACCTAGTTCCGTTTTTTTTGTAGATTCCCAAGTTCCTTTAGGAAACTCACCATAGCCTTGATCCGAATATAGAATCATTGTCTGGGAAGGAAATTTCAACAAACCTTCTCGGTACATTCCTCCCAGTTCACTCCATAAATATCCACATACCAACGGTTCTTTGTTACCGATAATTTCCTTAATTAAATTGTATTGGGTTTGAATCACCTCATTTACAATTTTGGCCTTATCGGTGAGTGGGCTATCATGAGAAACATTCGGATCGTCATTCCAAAATGGACCATCTAAGTGTCCTCTAAAATTTAAAGTCCAAATTACGTTTTTTCCTTTTTGTCTTTCTATCGCATCTCTCCAGAATTTCACAAAATGTTCCTTGTGCGTAGTCCAAGAATAGGGAATGTTTTTGGGCCAATACAAAGGCACACTTCCTACCGGTTCTGCATGATGTTGGGCGATGTATAAACCCATATCCGATGCCAGTTTTAGGTGAGGTTCATCCGACAGTACCAAAGTTGAAGGGATTACACCTGTCATTTTAAGACGCAACATGGTTTCAAAAAGGTGCTCCATAAACTCAAGGTTAAAACCATATTCTAGTTTTTCCATTTGAAACCCTACAATCAAATCTTCATCATTAACAAAAAACACACGGTGCTTGAAAGTATAAGGTTTTGAAGTTATCGTACCTGTATTCACTTTAATAAAATGAACAGGTTGTGGAACAATATCAGTGAAATAAACAAACGGATCTATTCCAAGATAGTCTTCTGAAAAAGTATAAATTCCATGTAGCAAACCTAATTCATCAGAACCTGTAAAAATTATTTCACCACTTTTTATTTCAATTTTGTATTTATCAAATACATCCCAATTCTCATCAATCTTAAAAAAAATATCAATCGTTTTTTCTTGTGATTTCGTAGTTCCAAATTTTCGTTGAAAATCTTTCTTTAATGCTTTCTGTGCATATGAAACAGCAATCGATTTTGTAGTGTCATGAATACAAATATTGTTATATAATTTAATGTTTTTTGCACCTAAAGTAGTTGCAAAAAATAATATAATTAAGAATTGAAATTTTATTTTATTCTTCATAATATTTTGTTTTCATCTATTACTTTTTCTCATTAAAAATTTAACTTTAGTCTTTTCCAAGAAAGTCTTCAACTCCAGGCACCCAAGTACGATTGTATTTTTTTACAGTTCTATAATTAAAATATTCAGCCTTGCTATCTGGGGCGAGTGATTTTGCCAATTTATTCATGGCTTTAGGTTGGGTACTTGGCCACTCACCAGTTTCAATACGTTTTACCATTGTATCAATAGCAGCCAACCATTCACCAACGGAAAAAGCACAATGCCCCCATCTATTAACATAAGCAGTTCTAAGCAATTCTGAATAGCCTTTTTTTGCCACCAAGTCTTCATAACCTTTTACCATTGATGGGTAAACCAAACCGTCACCGCAAGTACTCATACGTAAAAATGGAATTTTCGGTTCACCCACGTGCGTTCTACCAGGTTTGCTCCACCATTTTTTTGCCGAAGCATCGGCTTTTATTCGTGGAAATGCATTTATTTTATCTATATCTGATTTTAAATTTGCACCTGCCTGATTATAAAGATTTTCAACCGCTTTTTTGTACAAATCATTTCCATTATTATAAAATAAATGATAATCAACGCTTGTATTGAATTTTATCTGCCCGGGAGCCGCCAATTCTATCATTGTAGTCCCAAAAGTTCCACGGCTAGGTAGTAAACCTAATAAACTTTTGTACATACTAAATTGTAAATCTTCTGTGTTTTTTAAGTCAGGATTGGGTACGGGTGCTTTTCCCTTTCCTCCCCAAGCAGGCCATTGACCTATTGTTATAGCCAAAGCAATTCTTGCTCTCCCTTCAGGCGTCTTTTGAGCTTCTTCAACTACTTTTTTCCATGCTAAAGTTATCCGTTCCGTTTCTTTTCCTCTAAGGGGTAAATTAACAAGAGGCAACTCTGGAGCTAACAAAGCTTTTAAAACAAATAAAGCATCTAAATGAGTATTTGCCATCCATGGACTTGTTGCTCCGCATAATGCAATAGCTCCATCAATTCTATCTGCATGTATTTCAGCCATTGCAATTGTTACAGTTCCTCCTCCTGAACAACCAATTTGAATGGTCTTCGCTGGTTTTCCAAAACGAGCTTCAAATATGTCCAAGACTGAAATTAAATCGTGAATTTCATGAGCTGGATCATAAGCTTTCATTCGGCCAGGACGTCTTTTAGTACCTGACAATGCATAACCCATTTCTAACAATTTAACATTACGTGGGGAATTGGCAGATTTATAATAATCCAAATCGTTTAATAGGGTTCCATTCCAATTTTCCGGGACACGGATTCTATATAATGTTCCTCGAATCGGGATAGAATCTTTTAATTCTACATATACACCTTCTTTATATTCTTTAAAATCCACTTCTAAATCAGGCATATGCCAAGTCTCTTCCTTTTCTTGTGAAAAGGATTGAAAACTCATTGTTAAGAGTAATATTAAGACAGCTAGGTGAATCTTTTTTTTCATATTAATTATTATTCTTTAACCACTAAAAATTGCCCTACTTGAAATACTTTACCTTTCTCAAGTTTCACAAGCTTTATGGTTGTTGTATGCGAACCAGATGCAACTTCATCTAAAAAAATATATTTTTTTTGAGTTTTACCATTGCGTGATTTTAAATCGAAAAGTTTTGGTTTTGCACCATCTGTTGAAATTTCCAATTGAATAGCACCTTTGGCTTCTAGAATTGCAGTAAGTCCAAGTATAAAACCCTCCCACTTTAGGGTGAAACTTTCACCAATTACTTCGGTTTTTTTAGCTTTTTCAAACAACGTTTTATAGCCTCCGTTTTTATCTGTCAAATTATCATTGATATGAATATCAGTCCCTAAATCCACTTTTTCCCATTTGGATGAAAATTTAGCTTTGGAAACTGGAACTAAAGAAGCATTCGAAAAAATGTTTTTTTGAAAAGGCTTAGGAATGGCGTTTAGTCCAGGAGTTCCGTGGTTTTCAATTTTTTTCATAGAACGAACCAAGACATCTCTATAAATATCATGACCTGCTTCTAATGGATGGGTTCCATCTTTACTAAAGAGTATTTTCCCATTTATCGGACTGTCTCCTTTTTGAAAAACAAGTTTATCTTCGCTTAGCAACTTTACAACTTCCAAACCAAATTCAATGGAAGTTATTCCGTAATGATTGGCAACAGGCTCCATATTTTTTCCTGCATTCGTTTGGTTCCCCTTCTGAATATCTGCAATCATACCTTTAGAAATGGTATAAACAATGCAGATTTCAGTGTTTGGATTGCTTTTCCATATTTGCGGTATTAATCCTTCCAAAGCTCTTCCGTTAAAAGCCCCACCATTGTTTACACGGTATTCAATAAATACCATATCTGGATTGTGAACTAACAAATGCTTGTTAATTCTACAAGCCCCATAATCCGGTCCTGTACCTCCAATTGCGGCATTTACCTGCGTAATATTGGCTTTTGGATATTCGCTCTTAAACCATTCTAATGATTTTGTTCTCCATAAACCACCGTTGGTGATACTTCCTCCTATATAACCAATTTTAACATCTTCACCTGCTTTTAATTTTTGAAAGAAATTGGGTAAACCATCTCGTACCCTCAACTCTTCAGTTTTGGTTGGATCAAAATTATAGTGTTTAGATTCTTTTAATTCCTGAGCCATCACTAAACCTAAATTGCTTAGCATTAAAATTAGCAATGAGGTTATTATTTTTATTTGAGTTTTTCTAAAATATTCTCTTTTCTCCATAGTATAATCTAATTCTCAATGATTAACTTTTTTGTTGTTTGCACACCATTTTCAAGTTGAATATTGATTACATACAAACCAGCGTTCAAATAATCTATGTTCAAAATATTTTCGCTTACTTCCTTTTTTTGGTAAGTTTTTAAAATACTCCCAGACAAATTTGAAATGTTAACTTTTTCAATATCCACAGGTGTTATAAAAGTTAAAATTCCCTTAGTTGGATTAGGGTAAATAGATAATTTCTGCTCCTTGATTTCATTTTCAGGAGTATCAAGCTTTACTTCAATCTCAATAGGTTTTTCCTCCCTAATTGGAGGTAAATCAAAATACACATCCTTTATCTCAATATTGGAAGCAACAATATTTTGACCTGCTTTAATTAAAACATCTCCCGTTCCTTGATCATTCCCTCCAAAATGAATTTTAATAGTATTCTCATCTCCTCCAATAAAATTATTTAAAGCTACAGTACCATCTTTTTTGGTACCAATTTGTATATTCTCTCCTTCATGAACACTTACATAATGACTCACTTTAGTGGAAGAGTTAAATGTATTTCCCGCAACATAAATATTTCTTGGTCCATAGGCGTGCACATCTCGTTTACAATCTTTATTAATATTTCCTTGTTTTGCACAGCTAGTATTTGCTCTACGTTCATTACTTCCGTAAACATTGTAAGTCCAAGTGGCATAAGTATTACTTGGTTGTTGCTGTGTTACTCGTTTGTGACCTTCAGTACCGTTCACATGAATATACATATATTTTTGCTCTACGGTATCGTCCATATAAAAGCTATTGTCGTAGATTTCTATATTATGAGTAAATTGCTCCATATGGATAGGTTGGCACCCTCCACCAGCATCGTCAGTCATACCATAAAAAATGTTATTTTGTATGACAACATCTTTACTTTGCACCATGGCGATATGAAACTGTTTGCTTTTTTCAAAAATACAGTTGGTTATTTCTGTCCCACTCAAACTGGTACTTTCGGTATATCTTCTTCCGATTCCATCACCTGGATCTTCTCTGTCATTTCCGTTGTCTGAAGAGATAGCTGTTTCATAGCCTTCGTGAAAAATACATTCGTCTACAATCACTTTATCTACGGTTACAATTACTTCCCCATTTCGTTTGTTTGTATTGCGATTAAAAATTTGGAGACACATTAAGTTGATACTACTAAATTCACATTTGATAAGCTTTAATCCATCCGTTGGATAGGCATTGATTCCTCCAATTCCCATCCATTTTGAGTTGGTAAACAAAACCTCTTCAAAATGATGCCCTTTACTTTTGTTAAATCTAAAAATTGGATTTCCCCATGTTTTTTGATTCATCCCTCCGTCCAAGGTAAGTTTGCTAATTTTTGAATTATTCCCTTTAGCATCAATAAGTGCGTTTTTTACTGCCGCTAAACGAAGAATAGTTTGCTCATTACCACTGCCTTCTAAAATTAAATTGTCATTTTCTAAACTAATAGTTGATGTGAAATTATAAATCCCAGATGGAAAGAAAATTTTTGTGGTGACACCATCTTTCATCCAATTAATAATCTGACTGATATTGTTTGCATCAGCGGTTCTAGTCTCAGCATTGATATTGGAAATTATCATAAACAGCACTATTATCTGAACTATGTTTTTTATTTTAGAAGTAGTCATTATTATAATTTGGTTCATATTTGGGTTTGTGCACTAACTCGTTATTCTAGTTCCACTTTAATATTTCATTCATTTCTAGAAAAAAGAACAATGCCCAGTCTTGATCATTGGCAAATTCATCGTAAAACTCAGCTTTTACACCGTTCACTTTTTCTGGATAGATATAAGCAGCAGCTCCTGTTCCATTATTTCTAATATTACATAGGTTGTTTTCTAAACATATTTTTCCTCTTCGTAGATATTCTTCGTTTCCTGTAGCCACGTAATACTGAATGTAGGCTCTTCCTGTTAATGCCGACCAATAGTGAGGCATGGTATCTCCCCATGATTGTCTTTTCCCAAACCAATATCCATCCCAATGACGAATACCTATTTCGTTCAAATGATAGTCAGGTTGTTGTCCGTTAAACGCTTCTAATATTTTAAGATGTTTTTCGCCTTCATCTAAATAATGTTTGTCTTTTGTAATATGATAAAGTTCTAAGTAGAAATTAACTGCGGGTGATACTATTGATTGCTCAAAAACCACTTCATGACTTGGATAATTAATTCCATTTTTATCATACTCCTTAGCTACCATTTTATAATCATTCAAAAGAATTTCAGCTTCGTCATTAAACCCTGCTTCTCTTAAATAATCGATACTTTTTTTAATAGGCACACATATAGCATAAAAATCATAGCCAAATTCTTGATACCATTTTCTCATGGTATGATAACAATCTTCGATATAAATTGGATTTTTAGTTTGCTTATATAACTCCGCATAAAAAGCCGCTACCCATGGATAATTATACCCTCTATGACGTTTTGTATGATCAACTGTGGAATATACTTTGTATTCTGGTGTTTGTAATTTAAAGCGTACAAATTGATAATATTCTTCTAAAGACTCCTTATATTTCTTTTTTGAATTAGGAAATTGTTGTAACCAATTTGCAATAGCCACCCCCATTCCTAAACGTTCTGCTCCTTCATCGTGGTCAACCTTAAAAGGTATATTTTGATATATCTCATTTTCTTCATTATCATATACCATGTAAGCACCATAACGTGAATCAGATTTATCTTTCATTTGTTGCTTATCGATGATAAAATCGACTCTTTTTTTCAATAACTTTTTTGTGGGAAGTGAGAAATATAGATTGATTACGGTTTTTTTGCCATTATAATTTAGGGTTACAACTTTGTCTCCTATTTTTTTTGCTTTGAATTCGGCAGTAATTAGATTGTCCGTCTGCTTAAATTTAATGGGTGTTCCTTCAACAGTGCAACTCACATTTTCTAACTTTTTGTGCGACTTAAATCTTAGTTTTACAATTTCACCCAATGGAATAAAATATTTATCTGCCTCTGCAATAACAGTTCCATTAGCCATAGCTTTCTGATAAAAATCTTCATATCCATTATGCCAAAACACTTTCCATGTTACCCCATAGGAATCATGAGGCTTCACTGTAGCTGGTGCAACTTTTAATGCAATTCCGCCACGCAGATTAGAGCCTGCAACTTTTCTTGGCATGGTACTCGTATTAACTAGTTCGTAATGACGGATACTTCCATCAGTAACCACCAGTCCTAAATGAGGGGCTTCTGTTCCCATCCTAATGGCATTTAGATAAGAGGAATTATATCCTCCAGCCCAAATATGGACGTTACAACGGCTTGTCATACAAACTTCCGCGCCCCCAGCATACCAATCTTTTAACGGTGTGTAAATCCCCATATCAACAACTTTTAAATCGCTTGAACCGGTATTTTCAATTTTAAAATTCTCTATAAGTTCTCCTTGATTATTGAATGATCTTGTGATAATCATATTAAAATATGGAAAATTATAGGTATAGACAGTCTTCCCATCTTTTTCTGAAATATCAGATACTGAGTTCCATTTAAAAGTCTCCTTTTTGCCTTCCAGGTCAACAGTAACAAACCCCAATCCCCAACCAAATTCAGAAGTAAACCATTCTAGTTCACTTCCATCAGTGGTAAAAATCCAATTCATATTATACTTATCATTCTTATTCATAATTTTCTGAATCCCTCCAGTTTGCATGTCTGTATGAATAATAAAATCTGTTTTTTGAGCAATTACAGTAGCTGTAAGTATCAAAAATGTAAAAACGATATATAAAAATTTTAGGTTATTTTTCATTAGATTTATTTTTTCCTGGTTACGTTCACTCGGCTAGCCCATTCCTTCCAAACACTTATCATTTTGTTCATTTTTTCTGGGTATTTCATTGACAAGTTATGTTTTTCAGTAGGGTCTTTTTCTAAATTAAAAAGCTCCCATTTTTTATCCCCCTTATCTTTTGACCATGCAATTTTCCATGCTCCTTTTCTATATGCTTTGTTAGAACCATGTTCCACAAACCACTCATCACGATTCAATTTTTTATTTTGTAGTAAAGGCATTAGACTGAGCCCCTCTAAAGGAATTATTTTATTATTCTTATAAAACAACGGATAATCTGTTTCTGACAGCTCTAAAATTGTAGGCATAATGTCAATAACACTAGCCAATTGGTTTTGTATGATATTTCCTTTTTTTATTTCTTTAGGCCAATGAAATATAAAAGGAGTTGAAACCCCACCCTCATGACCAGACTTTTTAAATTTTCGATATGGGGTATTGCTTAAATTTGCCCATGCAGGACCGTAACTCATATAGCTAGTTGCGGGTCCTGGTGTAATGTTTGCAACGTTGCCAGCTTCAACCTTAAAACCTTCTTTTGTACGAGTCACTTCCTTTTCACTCACCCAATTTTCAACTCCTTGCAATGTTTCTGCGCAACCACCATTGTCAGATAAAAACATAACCACCGTATTATCCAATACATTAGCAGATTTTAATTGATCCATAATTCTCCCTATTCCTTGATCCATATTATCTATTTGCGCAGCATAGGTCTGCATTCGTTGCAATTCCCAAGTTTTATTTTCTATTGACTCCCAAGGTTTTGACCGAAAATCCCGAGCACTTAATTGAGTATTTTTAGGAACAATCCCCATTTTCTTCATTCTCCTTAAACGTTCTTCTCTCAATACATCCCACCCTTTGTCAAATACACCTTTATATTTTGCAATATCTTTTTGTTTTGCATGTAAGGGCCAATGGGGAGCTGTATAGGCTACATAGCAAAAAAAAGGAGCATCCGAGTTCTTTTTCATGTGGGTATCAATAAAGGCTACCGTTCTATCTGATATTGCATCTGTGTAATAAAATTCTTCTTCTTTTTCTACATGAATTGGCGTATTATTTCTTGTTAAAGTATAGGGGTCAAAGTAACTACCAGCCCCGTTAATCGTACCATAAAATTTATCAAACCCTCTTTGTATTGGCCAATTATGGGTATCATTTATCGTATGAGAATCTGCTACATGCCATTTACCCGTCATATAAGTTGCGTAACCATTCGTTTTCAAAGCTTCAGCAAGTGTAACTGCTGCCTTGCTTAGATCTCCGTAACCATTGCCTACCATTCCTCCAACACCCGCTTGATGAGGGTACAAACCTGTTAACAAGGCTGCTCGAGTGGGGCAACATCTAGTATTATTTTTAAATTGTGTAAAACGAATACCTTTTTGGGCCAACTGATCTAAATTTGGTGTTTTTATTTCTCCCCCATAACAACCGATATCAGAATACCCCATATCATCGGCCATTATTAAAATAATATTTGGCCTGTTTTGCCCATAAGTACAGGCACCTATAGCAAACACAATTAGCAAAAAAATCATCTTATATTTCATAGATAGCAAGGAGTAAAGTTTTATTTGTTTAAATCCTTTTCTATTTGAATATCAAATTCATTCATTTTTGCAATCAACTCTTGAGCTTTAGCTGGATATACATCAATAAGATTCTCTTTTTCTGAAATCTGTTTCTTTAGGTTATAAAGCTTTGGTATTTTATCATCCTCACTTAATTTCCGCCATGAAGATTTTCTATAACCATTAATCACATATTTCCAATCTCCAACTCTTACGCCATCAATTTTTGTTGAATTTGATCCATAAAAAAACATTTCGTTACGAGGGGAAACTTTTGACTTTCCTTTTAAAAAATTAGAAATATCATATCCATCAAAAACTCTATCCTTTGGAACCGAAACTCCTGCATAACTTGCAATCGTAGGAAAAACATCTAAAGAAGAAGTTATTTGGTCACTAACCCATCCTGATTTGACATTCTTTGGCCCCCAAAATATAGCTGGAACTCTTTGTCCACCTTCATAGGTATCAAACTTTCTTCCTTTCAAAGGTTTTGCAGAACCATGACTATTCGGACCGTTATCTGAAGTAAACACTACAATAGTATTTTCATCCAAACCATTGTCTCGTATTGCCTTCATTACTTCTCCAACACTCCAATCTATTTCTTGAAGAGCATCATAGTACGGAGTGGTACCACTAGATCCTTTAAACCTATCCCCCACAAAAATTGGCACATGAGGAAAAGAATGGGCTAAATATAAAAAGAAGGGTTTTTCTTTATTTTTTCCAATAAATGAAACAGCCTCTTTTGTATATCTCTCAGTCAAGGTACTTTGATTTGTTGGGTATTCTATTATTTGATTTCCACGCATAAGAGGTGGTTTGTCTTTTAAAATCTTTTTAGCTTCTTTTCCTGAAGCAGCATCCACCAACTTCATATCTGAGTGCATTTTTTCTAATGTATAATCATCATTTAACACAATGTTCGGAGAAACATCAATGCCAGCCGCGATAGACATATTATTGCTATAAGGTATACCAAAGTAGGAGTCAAATCCCTGATTTAATGGAAGGTATTTTTTATCATGTCCCAAATGCCATTTTCCAACTAAGGCTGTATTGTAGTTCTTCTGTTTCAGTAATTCTGCAATGGTAATTTCTTTCGGATCCAATCCTTTTTGGTTTTTCCTTGGAAACAAAACACCCGGAACTCCAACTCGTTTTGGCATTCTTCCTGTTAGTAATGCCGCTCTCGACGGTGAACACACGGATGAGGCCACATAAAAACTAGTTAATTTTACCCCTTCTCTCGCCAATTGATCAATATTAGGGGTTTTAAGTTTTTTGGATCCAAAACAACCTAAATCTTCATACCCCTGATCGTCAGTAAAAATGACGATGAAATTTGGTTGTTTTTGCGCATTCATGGACTTTAATCCAATAACAAAGCAAAAAATGAAAATTCCGATTCTATATTTCATAATAAATTATTTCAATTTTATTTTGTAAACAATTGCAGCATCTCCTTCAGAAGGCTTCTTTTTTGGAGAAGTAACCACCAATCCTTTTGAAGTTTTTTTCCACTTAATTCTTTCTTTTGAGCCTAATACAACTATCGATTTTATTTTTAAATCCTTAGCTTTTCCGCCAAACGTTTTTAATGTGATTTCCTTTTTAGAACCTGGCCACCCTAATTGAATTGCATAAACATTTTTACCATTTTTAGTATATCGAACATCTTCACTATTTAAATTATTCAAACCTGCTTTTATAGAACCATAAGCGTTCCAATTGTCATTTGGATTTCTTTTTAACTCCGTTGGTCCTTGTCCAAATTCAACAAAAGGTCTTGTGTTGTATATAGATTCTCCATATAATTTTAACCAAGCACCAATTCCTTCCATTGCTTTTGCTTGTTCCGCAGGAATTACACCTTCTGCCATAGGAGCAGCAGCAAGTATCATTACTCCATTTTTACTAACAACTTCAGCAAGTATTCGAATGGCTTTATTCGGATTTATTGCTGTACGTTTATCTTTATTATATCCCCAAGAACTTCCTAATTGAAAATCTGTTACCCAAACAAAAGGTGTGATATCTTCCATAGTTGCTCTCTCAACATTAACAACTGCGACATCGGTAGGAAAAAAATCACCTTTTGTATTAACAACAACCTCTTTATTCAACTCTTGAGCTTTGTTAAAATAATTGGCTAAAAATTGTTGACGATGCGCTTCTTGAATGTACCCTTGGGCAAAATCCATCCATATATAATCTGGACAATATTCATTTATTACTTCATCTAATTTCCCTAACCAAATATCACACTCCTCTTGATAAGACATGGTACCATAAAGTGCACGATATTTAGGGTCTTGTGGAACTTCTGGATTTTTATAAACCGCATTGTGCTCACTTAAGGGTCTGAGTGCACTGTTTTCTTTTTTAGGGAAAAACATCATATGAAAACCGTGATGAAAGGTTGTCATAAATTTTAAATCACGCTTTTTTACCTCCTGTGAAATTTGTTTTACAACATCTATTCTAGGACCTTTGTCAAATGAATTCCAAGGGTTCACCTCACTTTCCCATAAAGAAAACCCATCATGGTGTTCTGCTATAGTTCCAATAAATTTAGCTCCCATATTTTCAAACATATCCACCCAACGTTTTGCTGAAAAATTTTCTGCTTTCCATTGGGGTATAAAATCATGATAATGAATATCTCTTCCATAAATTTTTGTATGGTAATCGTAAATATCTTTTCCCCAGGTTTTTCTGCGGTCTTTTTCATACATAAATCTACCATACCATTCATTTCCATTTGCTGGAACATTATAAACTCCCCAATGAAAATATACTCCTAGTTTTGCATCAGCAAACCATTCTGGAGTTACTTTATGCTTTTTTAAGCTCTCCCATTCTGGCTTAAATTCTTTTTGTCCTCTTGCAATTGTTACCATAGTTAATGCGGCTACCAAAAGCATGTTTGTTTTAAATTTCATATTCTTTATTTAATATTTTTAATTGCTGTTTCTTTTACCGATCGGTTTCAAGTGTTTTTTTTCTAAACCTTTGAAGAAATACGGATAATCATCCCAAGGTGATTTGCCTATCATTCTCGGGTCATTTGTATTAGTTAAATATTCAAAAAGCTCAGATTTTAAGTCATTACATAAATTTTTATAATCCTCATCATAAGCAAGATTCTTTAAATTAAAAGGATCCTTTTTAATATCATATAATTCATATTTAGGACGTTTTTTTACCGCCAAATCAAAATAATAACGTACTTCCGAATCTTCTTGGTGATCTATCAAATATTTTCTCGTTGGGCCCGAATCAATATCGCCATAATAGCCTTGATGTACCGAATTAAATGTTGCATCTCCAGCAGGAAACCTATCCGACTCAAAATTTATAATATACAACCAATCGCCTTTTCTTATGGTACGAATAGGGTAGCCTAACCCTTCTGGTCTACAGTAAGCATGTCGTTCTAAACCTGTAAATACTTTATTTCGATTAGGATCTACTTGTCCGCTTTTTCCGGATAGCAAAACATCCAAAAAACTTTTTCCTGTTGTTCCTTTAGGAATATCCAACCCTACCGCTTCTAATAAAGTTGGAGCAAAATCAATAAAACTTATAAAATCATCAACTTTTGTAGCTCCTTTAATTTTGTTTCCCCAACAAATCGCCAAAGGCATATGAGTACCGTATTCATAACAACTAGCTTTTGCTCTTGGAAATGGCATTCCATTATCCGCTGTTACTATAATTATTGTATTTTCTAATTCTCCAGAATTTTCAAGCGCCTTAATCATTCTTCCCAAATGAGTATCAAACCATTGTACTTCATAAAAATAATCTGCCATATCACTCCTTACGATCTCTGTATCTGGTAAAAATCCGGGAACTTTTATTTTAGAGATATCTATTCCGGATTTAAGGCCAATGCCAGGGGAATACTTTCTGTGAGCTTCATGAGAACCATACCAAAAAAAGAAAGGCGTATCCTTTTCTCTTTGTGACAAAAACTGTTCAAAATTACCTGCATAATCTTTACTAGACACATATTTAGGCGCTTTGTATTTTACCGTATTAAATTCTTTTGCTAAAGGCTCTGTCTGATAAGGTGCCTTTTTGTTTGCAGGCATATATCCTTTCCCGCTGTATCCTGCCGTGTACCCATTATTCTTTAATAAAGTTGTAAAGGTTTGATATTCTTTTTTTAGCCCTCCAAAAAGCAAACCTCCTTCTTCTAATTCCCAAATATTCTTTCCTGTTAAAATAGAAGCTCTTGATGGAGCACAAGATGAGGCATTGCAATAGGCGTTGTTAAATAAAACACCACTCTTTGCAACTCTATCAAAATTAGGTGTTTGAATTTCTGAGGTTCCATTTATCGAAGTATGTATAAAACTTACATCATCAGCAATACAAAATAGAATATTGGGTTTTTTAGCAACCTTTTTAGATTGGCAACTAGTGCTTAGTACCATAAGGCTTAATAAAAATAAAATGATGTTACTATTATTCATTTGTTTTAAGTATTAATTATTATTTCGGATCTATCGGATGCAAATTTCTAACGGCATCCGAAGGAAGGTCTAAGGGTCTAACAAATGGGTTTCTTAAGGGTGGCATTTCATTTCTGTGCGCTATAAAAGCACCAAATAAATCTTGCATTACTTCCGGATTTTCTCGACTTACATTTGTTGTTTCAGATACATCATTTTCTAAATCGAACAAATAATGTTTATTATCTTCAATGTATAATTTCCATTTTCCACTTCTTACAGCCCCCATTCGGTTTGCATACCAAAATAAATAGTCATGCGGTTCTTCTTTTGCATAGCCTCCTTGTAGATATGGTAAAATATTTACACCATCTAATTGTGTATTTTCAGGCAACTTTACATTTGCTGCAGCACATAGGGTAGGATATAAATCTAAAGTACTGACTGTTTTTTCATAAGTCTCGTTTTGTTTTAAATGACCCGGCCAACTAACAATATATGGAATACGGATACCAGCTTCTCTAAAAATCCCCTTGTAGCCTGATAGTCCACCTCGTTGTCCCATAATATGATATGGGGAATTATCTGGCCACCACGAAGGCTCTTCAAAATGAACGGGGTTCATAGGACCATTATCACTTAAAAATACGACAATGGTATTTTCACGTAATCCTTCTTTATCTAAATAATCTAAAATATATCCAACATTATCATCAACTGCCAACACCATCGCAGCATACAATTTCATTGATTCTGACTTAATATGTTTTACACGTTTTCTATCCACTTTTTTAGCTTGTAAAGGTGTATGTGGCGCATTAAAAGCTAAATAGAAAAAGAAAGGATTTTCTTTATTTTTATTGGCCTCTATAAATTCAATAGTTTGTCTTCCACATCGATCAGTTATATATTCCTCTCCTTTTTTATCTGGCCCCCATTTTGTCATAGTCCAGCCTTTTTTTGGTTTTGGATAACCGTCTACTCCTCCGTAACCTCCTTTTTTATCCGGAAAATAACTGCAGCCTGCAGAAGTTAATGAAAATTCGTAATCAAAAGTTGTTTTTGGATACGTAGGAATCCCAATTTTTCCTGCCATTGCTGTAATGTAACCCGCTTCGGAAAATGCTTGATTGATATACCGGTGTCCACTTGGAATTAATGAATTTCGCTTTTTATCTTTTTGACCAGGTAGCTTATAAGTATCATGATTCCATTGCACACCAAAACGTGTTTGATAGGCTCCAGTTAATAAACCATGACGACTTGGTGAACATACTGCGGATGAAACATAACCATTCGTACATTTAATACCTTCTTCTGCTAGTCGATCAATATTTTTAGTTTCAAATAATTTTCCGCCATAACAACTAGGGTCTCCATAACCTAAATCATCAACATTAATAATTATTATGTTCGGCCGTTTTGCAACTCGATTCTGAGCGGAAATAAATTCAATTGAAACTGCAACAACTAAAACGATTGATTTAAAAACTTTCAAACTCATAACTTTTTATTTAATATTAACGCCAATATGTTCTGACAACTTCAAAATCTCTAACTGATTAAGATCCGTAGGATTATAGTTCAGTTCCAATTCTAGCGGCAGTATATAAGCCAAAGATGACCAACCAAAAAAGGGGTTCATTCCTAAACCTTCACCCGTTTCTGCATTATAAAACTCACGGGTGTTCTTATTATTCAACACCATATTATAGGTCTTATGAGCTATCTCTTTTGCCAATTTTTGATATCCAAAATTCATAAGTCCATGACAAACCATATAATTGGTAGGAATCCAAGTAGACCCTTTCCAATTACAACCTTTTTGCCCTTGATAATTCTGTCGGTAATCTGGTTCTGTTAACGCATAGCTCGGAATTGGAAATTTTGTCCAGAATTCTTTGGGATTTTTTAAATGTTCTTCTACCATTCGAGCTACCTGTTTCTTAGAGGCCACTCCCGCCCAAATTGGCGTAAAACCCGAAACGGATTTCACAAAGGTTGTGTTTCCATTTTCCTCATTTCTATCGTAATAGAAGCCTGATTTGTCATCCCATAAATATTTGTTGATTAATTTTTTTAATCTTTCAGAATGCTTTCTATATGCTTTAGCTTCTTTTTCCCTTCCTATATTTTCTGCAATGATCGCCATTGCTTGTAATTCCCTTACCAGATAACAATTCAAATCCACCCCCTCACTCAATCCAATAGTTCTGGTATTTTGATTGTCCATACCACTATGGTCCGCCGCTCCAGACCATTTTCCTTTTTGTTGTCCAGACCAATAAGCTAATCCGTTTTTATCAGTATCGTATTCAAACCAATGTTTTAAATATAACTGGGTTTGACTATAATATTTTTTAGCCCAAGTCCAGTCTTTTGTTTGACGAGAACCTAGGACTATAATCTGGGCTATAAACGGCTTGAAATGATGATCCGCTCCAAAATTTTTGGGACCAAAAGAACGCTTTATAAATCCATCAGGATGTTGAATTGTAAAAAAGCCTTCTAAATTATCGAAATTGTATTTTGAAATCCCATAATAAGACATATAAATATTTTCGAAATACAAATCCCAATCATAAAATTGCTCATACCTATAACCTGTTAACAATTTTTTATGGGTTATTTCAGTATCTAATAAAATTCCAAAATTATTAATATCTCTATTTAGCTCTCTTAATCTAGTTTTTAATAGAATTGAATTGCTATTAAATTCTTTATTGATATTTATTAAAACCGAACTTTCTTGTGCCGTCAAAACAGCGAAAAAAAATAAAAACCAAATAGTTAATTGATTAGCCCAAACATTACCCTTCATAATTTATTCTTAGTTAATTATAGTAGCCAAATTAATAGTTCTAAAAATATTTTATGGGGGAGAAAACCAATTCAAAACAGGGGGTATATTCAAATACGTATTGATTTTTAGGTATTTAAACAAAACCCAATGTTATCATTCCTCAGAAATTTTCATTTTTTTATATTCAGATGGTGACACCGAAAATTCATCTTTAAAACTATTTCTAAAATATTTCAGATCCGAAAAACCGACTTCATAGGTAACATCTGAAACTGAATACCTTCCAGTTTGTAACAAACTAGCCGCCTTTTTCAAACGAATAGATCTAACAAAAGCGTTGGTGGTTTTTCCTGTAAGTGCTTTGAGTTTTTTATTTAAATTTGATTGAGACATACCGCATTCTCCAGCTAACACCTGAACTGTAAAGTTTTTATCTTGTAATCCATTTTCCACTTTCTGCAATAATTTTGATAAAAACATATCATCCACCTTTGTAGTAACAAATTCAGAAATATTGATTTCAATATCTTTTTGAAATTTTTCTCGTAGTTGTCTCTTATGATCCAACAAGTTATCTATTTGGGCAACCAAAACATCAAGTTCAAAAGGTTTTTCTACATAGCTATTTGCACCAAGATTATATCCTGTAATTTTATCTTCACTAGCAATTTTTGCTGTCAATAAGACCAAAGGAATATGACTAAAATTTACATCTTGTTTCACCGTCTCACAAAGTTCAAAACCATCCATAACGGGCATCATAACGTCACTAACAATTATATCAGGGCTGACTTGTTTTAATTTTAGTAAAGCCTCTTTTCCATTTTCAGAAGCTGCAACATTATAATGGATCGATAAATTTTCAACTATAAACTTTCTTAGCTCAGCATTATCTTCTACAACTAAAACTGAAAACTCTTTTGTTTCTTTTGCAACATCCAAACGAGATGGCAATGCTCCATTATGTATTCTAGTAGCTGTTTTAGTTTTCAATTGTCTTTCTTGAAGTTCCACTAACTCATTATTCTGAAAATGCTGATTCCCCTTTTTCAAACAAACTATAAAAGTAGATCCAATGTTTTCTTTGCTTTTTAATAAAATCTCTCCGTGATGCATTTCTACCAACCCTTTGGTAAAAGACAGTCCAATCCCAGAACCCTCGGCTTCTAACTCAGCTATTGTTTCTGTTTGATAAAATCTATTGAATACGTTTTTTTGTTGATCCAAGGCTATTCCAATACCGTTATCTTTAATAGAAATCTCAACTGTAGCGATTTTCTCTCTAATCATAATGGAAATGACTCCCTTTGTTGGAGTATATTTAAATGCGTTGGATAAAATGTTCATTAAAATTTTCTCAAATTTGTCCTGATCACACCAAATTATCAATTCTTTTAATTGGCAATCTATACTAAAATCAATTTCCTTTTCATTAGCTAAAAACAAAAAAGACTTAGCAACTTCTTGAATACAGGCAATAATATCGACCGGTGCAACTTGTAATCTCATTTTTCCCTGTTCAAACTTTCTAATATCTAACAACTGATTTATCAATCGCAACAAACGATTCGCATTTCTATAAATCACCTGATAACTTTCCACTTTAGTTGGGTCTGTCGACTCGGAAGTTTCTTTAATCAATTTTGTGATAGGAGCAATGATTAAAGTCAAAGGGGTTCTAAATTCATGAGAAATATTGGTGAAAAATTTCAATTTAAGCTTGGCCAATTTCTGAATTTTATCTTTTTCAAAACTTTCCATTTCTAATTGTGCTTTTCTTTGAATACCGATAATGGTAAATCTCCTTACAAACCAAAAACCAATGACAAACATGATACAATACATTCCTATTGCCATAGTAGAAAACCACCAAGGTGTAGCTATTGTAATTTTAATCATTTTGGGCGTAGTACTCCAATAACCATCGTTATTGGTAGCCTGTACCATTAAAGTATAATTTCCAGGGCTTATATTGGTGTATTTGGCAAAACGAGACAATGAAGTAGTAGATACCCAATCTTTATCAAAGCATTCCAATTTATATTTGAATTGATTCTTTTCTGGGGATGCAAAATGCAATCCAGAAAAGTAAATTGTAAAACTGTTCTCAGCATAGCCAAGTTTCAAATTTTGAACAAAATCAATAGACTTGTCTATGATAATCCTACCATTAAATTTATCCCCAACCGTAATTGGCTTATTTAAAATTTCTAAATCTGTAAATACCACTGGATTCGAGGTCGTATCGATGGTCACTTTATTTGGGAAAAAAGTATTTATCCCATTTACACCTCCAAATACCATTTCACCAGAGCCTCTTTTATAACAAGATAAATCCCTAAACTCAAAGTCCTGAAGACCGTCACTCATATCAAAATTCCGAATTGTTTTTTTGATAGGATTAAAACAACTCAAACCTTTGTTGGTTGAAAGCCAAAGATTCCCTAACTCGTCTTCCAAAATTCCTTTGACTGCATCATTTGGCAAACCTTCGGCAGTACTATATGTTTCAAAATAAATTTCACCTTCCTTTGTATAACATAATTTATTTAATCCTCCCCCTAAAGTTCCAATCCATAATTCCTTTGAAGTTGATTCAAACAAGGGTAATACATAATTAAAACTTAAACTTGAGATATCGTTTTTAATATTTTTAAAAACATCAAACCGGGGAGTATCTGTAACTTTTAAATCCATGGGAATTCTACACAAACCATCAGCGGTACCCACCCAAATATTTCCTTTATGGTCTTCTATCAAACTTCTAACAATATTAGAAGGGAAATTACCCTCCTCATCCCTAGAACTAAACTGTGAGGTAATAAATTGCCCATCTCCACTAGACTTCACTCTAAATAAACCTTTACCATAGGTACCAATCCAAATGATACCATCAACATCTACTAAAATTGAAAAAATGGAATTGATCTGCGGTAACGCCTTTTTTAATCTTTTATCTTCCTTGGATGTGGAAACATCAAATATTTTCACCCCAGACGGCGTACCAACCCAAACACGAGCATTGACTTTATCTAAATGAAGTACCGTAACAAAGTCATCCACTTTTGCTTTCTGCACAAAGCCACTTTCATAATTGGACCCTTTTTCAGCTGACAAATAATTCAAACCACCATTTTCAGTACCGATCCATAGATTCTCTTCAGAATCTTCTAGTACCGAGCGTATCGTTTTATGCGATAGACTTCCTTCTTTTTCTTCCGAAGTAAAATGATTAAAGAAAGAACCTTTTGGATTATATAGATACACCCCATCTCCACTAGTTCCAATCCAAATCAAACCAGTTTGATCCACTAATACTGACGATACAATAGAAAAATCAAACTCATTCCATATGGAATTTAATTTATTATCGGACTTATAATTAACACCTCCTAATCGTTCCGAAAGAATGTAACTTTTTAATCCTTTAGACACAGAACTTACAAATAGCTTATTATTCTTAATCAACAGCTCTTTGCAACCAGAAATACCCCCAAGTCGAACCATTTTTTCTTTATCAGGATCATAGCGAAACACACCATGTTTGTTGGCAGCAAATAGATGTTCTTTCCATAAAGTAATATCAATTATAGGAAACTGAAATTCAATATATTTGGATAATTCAAAACTAAATTCATTGATTAAAAATAAACCGATAGAGCTTCCAATTACTATAGTTCCATCTTCCAATTGATTTATGGAAAGATAAGTACAAGCTACATTTCCAATCGATGAAACACTTTGAATCAAACCAGTATCAATGTCAATTATTCGAATAAGATTCCCTTTGACTACCCAAAGCTGTTGATTTCTATCAATAAAAAGTTTTAAGGAACCATCAGCGGTATTAGAATCTAATAAATCTGAATCACTTATAATACTTGTAAATTTTTCAGATTTAACATCATATTTACTGACTCCATTAGAAGTAGAGCCAAACCATAAATTACCAGAAGAATCTTCTACAATTGAGTTTATAATGTTACTACATAACCCGTTATTTCCCCTAAGTATTTTGCGATATATTTTAAAATTATAACCATCATAACGGTTCAAACCATCATTGGTTCCTATCCATACAAAACCACGACTATCCTGGTATATAACATTTACATCATTTTGGGACAGTCCTTCTACACTACTTAACTTTTTTAAACTACCACCTGCTGTGACACAATTCACAATAAATAAAAAAAGAAAAATTATAGCATTACGCATTTGTAGTGTTTTGGATACTACAAATTAAAGAATTCCATAAGAAATCAAATTGAACAAATGATTTAAATAGTAAAACAAAAGATAGAAATAAGGACAAAAGAATCCAGTAGCCTTTACAAAGAATATCAGAAACCGGCATTATTTAAGTTTATCACAAAAAAAACCTCAATCATTTTACTGATTGAGGTTTCAAAAAAAGGCGGTGACATACTCTCCCACCGGTTAGGCAGTACCATCTGCGCTGATAGGTTTAACTTCTCTGTTCGGAATGGGAAGAGGTGAGCCCTATCGCAATAACCACCTTAAGGTCTTTGTTAGTCTAATTTCTTAAACCAGTATTTAATAATTAACATATTGAAATGCATCAGAGATGCCATAAATATAATATTCAAATTAGAAGTGCTATAATAATTGAGTAATAGAATGTATAAAGAGTTTCCCTCCCGCTAGTTGCCTAGCGGAAGTTCTTTGTACAAAAGCCTATGGGTTATTAGTACTACTTGGCTATGACATTACTGCCTTTACACCTATAGCCTATCAACGTGGTAATCTTCCACGACCCTTTAAAGAAATCTCATCTTGTGGTGGGTTTCGCGCTTATATGCTTTCAGCGCTTATCCCTTCCCAACGTAGCTACTCTGCAATGCCCTTAGCAGAACAACAGATACACCAGAGGTTAGTCCAACTCGGTCCTCTCGTACTAGAGTCAGATCCACGCAAATTTCTAACGCCCGCTACAGATAGAGACCGAACTGTCTCACGACGTTCTGAACCCAGCTCGCGTGCCACTTTAATGGGCGAACAGCCCAACCCTTGGGACCTTCTCCAGCCCCAGGATGTGACGAGCCGACATCGAGGTGCCAAACCCCCCCGTCGATGTGAGCTCTTGGGGGAGATCAGCCTGTTATCCCCGGAGTACCTTTTATCCTTTGAGCGATGGCCCTTCCATGCGGAACCACCGGATCACTATGCTCTTGTTTCCAACCTGATCGACTTGTTAGTCTCGCAGTCAAGCACCCTTATGCCATTGCACTCTACGCACGGTTACCAAGCGTGCTGAGGGTACCTTTAGAAGCCTCCGTTACTCTTTTGGAGGCGACCACCCCAGTCAAACTACCCACCAAGCACTGTCCCCTTCGCAGGGTTAGGCTCTAGACAAGCAAAGGGTGGTATTTCAAGGACGACTAACATACGCCTGGCGACGCATGATCGATGTCTCCCACCTATCCTACACATTACTTATCCAAAGTCAATACTAAGCTATAGTAAAGGTTCACGGGGTCTTTTCGTCCCGTAGCGGGTAATCGGCATCTTCACCGATACTACAATTTCACCGAGCTCATGGCTGAGACAGTGTCCAGATCGTTGCACCATTCGTGCAGGTCGGAACTTACCCGACAAGGAATTTCGCTACCTTAGGACCGTTATAGTTACGGCCGCCGTTTACTGGGGCTTCATTTGAGAGCGTCGCCGAAGCTAACTCCTCCACTTAACCTTCCAGCACCGGGCAGGTGTCAGGCCCTATACATCAACTTTCGTTTTAGCAGAGCCCTGTGTTTTTGATAAACAGTCGCCTGGACCTATTCACTGCGGCCCATCATAGATGGGCGCCCCTTCTCCCGAAGTTACGGGGCGATTTTGCCTAGTTCCTTAGCCATGAATCACTCGAGCACCTTAGAATTCTCTTCCCAACCACCTGTGTCGGTTTAGGGTACGGGCTGCTTCACTCGCTTTTCTTGGAACTCGCTTCGCTGTATTATCACCTTGACCGAAGTCTCAGTGTACTATCGGGGTGTTACCACTCCCTTCAACGTACTATTCTGTCAGTACGCAACAACTATACGAATCCGTCACTTTTAACGTGAGCAGGTACTGGAATATTAACCAGTTGTCCATCGACTACCCCTTTCGGGTTCGCCTTAGGTCCCGACTAACCCTCAGCTGATTAGCATCGCTGAGGAAACCTTGGTCTTTCGGTGGGCGGGTTTCTCACCCGCCTTATCGTTACTTATGCCTACATTTTCTTTTCTAGACGCTCCAGCATTCCTTACAGAACACCTTCAACGCAACTAGAATGCTCCCCTACCACTTATGATAAATCATAAATCCATAGCTTCGGTAATATACTTATGCCCGATTATTATCCATGCTCGATCGCTCGACTAGTGAGCTGTTACGCACTCTTTAAATGAATGGCTGCTTCCAAGCCAACATCCTAGCTGTCTATGCAATCGAACCTCGTTAGTTCAACTTAGTATATATTTGGGGACCTTAGCTGATGGTCTGGGTTCTTTCCCTCTCGGACATGGACCTTAGCACCCATGCCCTCACTGCTGTGTATATTTATTAGCATTCGGAGTTTGTCAGGAATTGGTAGGCGGTGAAGCCCCCGCATCCAATCAGTAGCTCTACCTCTAATAAACTAAACCACAACGCTGCACCTAAATGCATTTCGGGGAGTACGAGCTATTTCCTGGTTTGATTGGCCTTTCACCCCTACCCACAGGTCATCCCAAGACTTTTCAACGTCAACGGGTTCGGTCCTCCACTGTATGTTACTACAGCTTCAACCTGCCCATGGGTAGATCACCAGGTTTCGCGTCTACTACTACTAACTATACGCCCTATTCAGACTCGCTTTCGCTACGGCTGCGTGACTGAATCACTTAACCTTGCTAGAAACAGTAACTCGTAGGCTCATTATGCAAAAGGCACGCCGTCACACAGTAAATGTGCTTCGACCGCTTGTAGGCGTACGGTTTCAGGATCTCTTTCACTCCCTTACTTAGGGTTCTTTTCACCTTTCCCTCACGGTACTAGTTCACTATCGGTCTCTCAGGAGTATTTAGCCTTACCGGATGGTCCCGGTGGATTCATACAGGATTACTCGTGTCCCGCACTACTCAGGATACCACTATCAATAATTAATTTTACCCGTACGGGGCTATCACCCTCTATGGCCAAACTTTCCAGTTTGTTCTGATTCAATTAACATCAAATATCGTGGTCCTACAACCCCAAACTTGCCGAAACAAGCTTGGTTTGGGCTAATCCGCGTTCGCTCGCCACTACTAACGGAATCACTATTGTTTTCTCTTCCTCCGGTTACTTAGATGTTTCAGTTCACCGGGTTCGCCCTCCTTGCGGAGTAACATGTCTTCAACATGCTGGGTTGTCCCATTCGGAAATCTTCGGATCAATTCTTATGTGCAAATCCCCGAAGCTTATCGCAGCTTATCGCGTCCTTCATCGCCTCTGAGAGCCTAGGCATCCGCCATACGCCCTTACTTAGCTTTTTGTACTTTTTGCTCTTTTATTCTATTATTTGTATAATGTAAATAGTATCAGAAACAAAGTATTACTACCTGTCCTAAACTAAATACCTTCTACGGTTTGCATGCTATGCATGCCTCTATTTGTATTATAGCTCGTTATTAATTTTAGTTTTTCTAAAATATAACTTCTAATATCATACGATATCAGTATTTCAATATGTCAATGAACTCTTTGCAATAAACAATTCTCAAATAACAAATAACAATTATAAAATTGCTAATTGTCAACTGGTAATTGTCAATTGACTTTTGTGGAGAATATCGGAGTCGAACCGATGACCTCCTGCGTGCAAGGCAGGCGCTCTAGCCAGCTGAGCTAATCCCCCAAAATTACTAGTAGCTAGTATTGGGTAGTTAGTCGTTAGACTTCTAACGAATACTCAACTTCTAAAATTTCCTATATGTTATATACCTAACTCTTTTTAAAAAAAGTAGTCTCGGGCAGACTCGAACTGCCGACCTCTACATTATCAGTGTAGCGCTCTAACCAGCTGAGCTACGAGACTCTGTTTCTTTTAGTCTTGTATATAATATAAAATTGAACAGCAATTAAAGAATTAAACAATTCTTAATTTTCATAACCTAACATCTCTTTCTCTAGAAAGGAGGTGTTCCAGCCGCACCTTCCGGTACGGCTACCTTGTTACGACTTAGCCCTAGTTACCAGTTTTACCCTAGGCGGCTCCTTGCGGTGACCGACTTCAGGCACTCCCAGCTTCCATGGCTTGACGGGCGGTGTGTACAAGGCCCGGGAACGTATTCACCGCATCATGGCTGATATGCGATTACTAGCGATTCCAGCTTCACGGAGTCGAGTTGCAGACTCCGATCCGAACTGTGATATGGTTTGTAGATTCGCTCCCTGTCGCCAGGTGGCTGCTCTCTGTCCATACCATTGTAGCACGTGTGTAGCCCAGGACGTAAGGGCCGTGATGATTTGACGTCATCCCCACCTTCCTCACGGTTTGCACCGGCAGTCTCTTTAGAGTCCTCAGCTTAACCTGTTAGCAACTAAAAATAGGGGTTGCGCTCGTTATAGGACTTAACCTGACACCTCACGGCACGAGCTGACGACAACCATGCAGCACCTTGTAAGAAGTCCGAAGAAATAGCTATCTCTAGCTAATGCATCCTACATTTAAGCCCTGGTAAGGTTCCTCGCGTATCATCGAATTAAACCACATGCTCCACCGCTTGTGCGGGCCCCCGTCAATTCCTTTGAGTTTCAATCTTGCGACCGTACTCCCCAGGTGGGACACTTATCACTTTCGCTTAGTCACTGAGATAAATCCCAACAACTAGTGTCCATCGTTTACGGCGTGGACTACCGGGGTATCTAATCCCGTTCGCTCCCCACGCTTTCGTCCATCAGTGTCAGTATACTCGTAGTAGACTGCCTTCGCAATCGGTATTCTGTGTAATATCTATGCATTTCACCGCTACACTACACATTCTATCTACTTCCAAGTAACTCAAGACTAACAGTATCAAAGGCAGTTCCATAGTTGAGCTATGGGATTTCACCTCTGACTTATTAGTCCACCTACGGACCCTTTAAACCCAATGATTCCGGATAACGCTCGGACCCTCCGTATTACCGCGGCTGCTGGCACGGAGTTAGCCGGTCCTTATTCATATAGTACCGTCAAGCTCTTACACGTAAGAGTGTTTCTTCCTATATAAAAGAAGTTTACAACCCATAGGGCAGTCTTCCTTCACGCGGCATGGCTGGATCAGAGTTGCCTCCATTGTCCAATATTCCTCACTGCTGCCTCCCGTAGGAGTCTGGTCCGTGTCTCAGTACCAGTGTGGGGGATCTCCCTCTCAGGACCCCTACCTATCGATGTCTTGGTAAGCCGTTACCTTACCAACTAACTAATAGGACGCATAGTCATCTTGTACCCATAAATGTTTAATAACTAAATGATGCCATTCAGTTATACTATGAGGTATTAATCCAAATTTCTCTGGGCTATCCCTCTGTACAAGGTAGATTCTATACGCGTTACGCACCCGTGCGCCGGTCGTCAGCAGAAAAGCAAGCTTCTCCCTGTTACCCCTCGACTTGCATGTGTTAAGCCTGCCGCTAGCGTTCATCCTGAGCCAGGATCAAACTCTTCATCGTTATTTTTTTTAGTCACCAAAGTGACTTATTTTTATACGATACTAGCTTACTCTAATCAGAATTCGTGTTACTAAAAACACGTAATTTAATCTTTAATTTTACGCTGTCAATTTCAATATTTTCAATGAACGTCAGATCACAGATCTGGTTTGTTTCTTTTTCTCTAACAACGCTTGGCGTGTTAGCGGCTGCAAATCTAAAACCTTTTTTCGTTATAAAAAAATAAAATTTAATTTATTTTTTAAAACTCTTAATCTTAAATTTCACCAGCATTTTAAAGAACTCTTCGCATCCCAAAACAACAATAGCTGTTTTCCTTAGCGGATGCAAAACTAGATCTTTTTATCCTTACAACAATGAAAAAAATCGCTTTTTTTAAAATTATTTTATTCCCAAAACCTACATCACTTAAAACATGCAGTTTAAAACAAAATCTTTTTTACATAAATAGAAACAGTACTTGAAACTATAACCGATTTACTTAATAGTATCTGCTATTAAACACCGAAAAACGCAAACATGAAACTTTACAAAAAAATCCACCCTTTATTACAAAAGGTGGATTCCATCTATTTTTTTTAATCTTATCAACACTAAAGACAGTAAAAAATCACTCTATATAGTCTTTCCCTCCTGCACTATCTTCCACAGAAGACAACCAATCTTCTAATTCCGTCATCATTTCTACAGCAATACCAGACTCTATTGCCAAAATATTATAACGTTCTTCTTTATCTTTAATCAAATCATACAGTTGATAGGTAGCTCCTTTGTTCTTCGAGATTAACTTATATCGATGGTTGACCCATGAAATTTGATCTTTATATTTAAAACCTATTGGTTTTTCTCTTTTCAAAGTATCATTTTCTATAAACGGCATAAGATTCACACCATCCAAAGGTCGAGTTTTCGGGTATTCAATATCAAGTAAAGCGGTTATCGTTGGTAGATAGTCACTTGTAACCCCAGGAAAACTAACACGCCTTCCTCCATTCACTCCATTACACCAAACCACAAAAGAAGGAGTTCTCAACCCTCCTTCATATAAACTCCTTTTTCCTTCACGAAATGGTTTTGATCTACCTGGAGTATTCTTTTCAGGTCCATTATCACTACAAAACCAAAGTAAGGTATTATCAGCAACACCTTGCTCCACAAGTTCCTCCCACAAACAACCTATTTGATCATCCAAAGCAGTGATGGATCCATAATACAATTGTTCTTCATTTGATAATAATGAATACTTACTCTTATAGTATTCACTTGTTACAACTGGTAAATGTGGCGTATGGGTCCAAATTGTAGTAAAAAAAGGTTTGTTATCCATTACAGCATTTTGAATAAACGGAATCACCTTATCCATGATTATCATGGTATCATCACCAGCAAAATCACCTTTAGATTGTTGCTCCTCTCCCTCCCAATATGCAGTATTATAGTTTTTAGTTTTCTCACCTTCAGCCACAGCTGTCCATCCATATTTTAAAGATTCTCCTTCAGAAAACTCCTTTGGATATACCATTGGATCAAACGTAGGCACTTTTGATTCAGTACAAAAATAAGTATCATAACCGTGCATACTAGGGATACTATAATGAGCAAAATTTTCTTCTTTTCCTCCCCTATTAGCATCCATAACCTTTTTCGTTTGAATCCCTAAATGCCATTTACCAAAATGTCCAGTAACATATCCTTTCTCTTTAACCAATTCAGCAATAGTTAACTCTTCATTTTTCAAATGACCAGAATTAGCATCCGGAATTTCTGTTCTATATGGATTACGACCTGTCATTACACTAGCCCTCGTTGGCGAACAAACTGCAGATGCAGAATAAAAACGATCGAAAATAATACCTTGTGCTGCCAAAGCATCCAAATTTGGCGTCATTATAGTTCCATTACCGTTAAACCCAGTGTCGAAATATCCTTGATCATCGGTCATTATCAAAATTATATTTGGTGATTTTTGGCTCGTTGCGACAAAACTTACTACAAGAAAAAATAAAACTAATAATACTTCAATGGGACTTCTTTTATCTAAAAATTTCATACTATATCTATAATTTAACAAGGACCAAAAACCTCCTTTATATCATTACACAAAAAACACAAGCTTCACTTTGAATAAACTCTCTTTCAAACTTCTAACTTAGATTTTTTGTGTGATTTTTTTTCACAATAATAGCACAAATATATTCATATTTTTTTAACTCTTTTTCAATGTCAACACCTATGGACTCACAAAAATTCAAAGCACTCTACCTATATCAAAAAAACATTTTTAGCAAACCTATCTCCCAATAATTTTAAACCCCTTCTTGAATTTGCAAGAAGGGGTTGTTTTTTTATTCTATTATTAATTTTTGATTAACCATTTTATCCTTATTTACAATCCGCACTATATAAAAACCTTTAGACAATGACTCGAGCGATATCTTAGATTTTTCATCGCTTAACACGCGATAAAGAACTAACTGACCTTTATCATTAAACAAACTTAATTCTGCTCCTTTTTGAAAATTCGAGACCTCTACCCCAAGTGTCCCATTAGAGACCGGGTTTGGATACACTCTAAACTCAAAATCATGTACACCTTCTACTTCAGCGTTACCCTTTTTCTCAACACCTTTTGCAGATACCGTACCCTGTTGTATTATTTTAAATTGCTGCCAAGATCCTGAATTCGTTTTATTAAACCGCATACCAGCTCCTAGATTCAAATTATTATTTCCTTGAAAAACATATACATCACTACTTTTTTCAATAAGAGTAAAGGTTTCCCAAGCTTCCACATCAGTTCTATTACATGTTATTGTTTTAGTTCCGTTCTCTGAACTCACATATTTACCATTACTTGCTTTTAAAGCAATTTGTCCACTGCCCAAATCAATCCACTCATATGTTTCATTGGTTCCAATTGTAGTTGCGGAACAGGATAATTTTAAAGTGGCTGGATCATAGGTTATAAACTTATCGCTTCCGATATTCTGGATAGCTACCAAATCGTTTAAAGTCTCTACCTCAACATCTATGTTTATTTGACTCAATTTTGCAGACCATGACTTTCCAAAAGGAACTATCCCTACTTGCCAAACATGCTTTCCATTTTTAGCATCATCTGGAACCTCAAGATTTATACCTTTTGAACCGACTCCAATAGCCACTCCACTTTTAACACCTTCCGTAAGGACCAACCATGGATTTTTTTGAACCAATCTAAAATGTAAATCTACTTTCTCCTTAGCATCATAACTTACAGAAACTCTTGCTTCATCTCCTGCTGAAACACTATCAGGCCCTCTCAAGTTTGAAATTTCTGAAGTGCTAGTTGCTAACTCAGAATCAATGCCTTTATAAAAACCTGCTCCATATGTAGTAACCCAATAGATTCCTTTCTTCTTCAAATCAATCTCCAAATCAACTATTCGATCAGACTGTGAATTACCTACATTCAGTTTTACCCAATTTTCGCCAGAATCTAAAGACCTGTAAATTCCTGGATTTATCATGTTTGGAGATGGGATTGACATCATAAGAACTTTTTCATCATAACTTGCAACCCTTATATGATTTGCATTTCTACTTTTAAATAGTTGCTTCCAAGAACCTCCTCTATTCTCGCTTACAAAAACCCCTCCTACAGCAGCATTTGTATTTGATGGAGACCCACAAGTAATATACAGTTTATCATTTGTGAAAAATAAATCATTCACATCAGTAACTCCCGTAGGCGTGTTTACTTTTACCCAAGTATTTGTTCCTTTGCTTAACTTATAAAGACCACCACTCGCTCCACTTACTGTTGCATAAAGAGTTCCAGATTCCGTAGGATCCATTCTCATCTTAAGCACATTCAACTTGTTATTTGGTACGTTTTCAAACCCATTATTAATTTGAGTAAATGTAACACCGCCATCTTCTGACTTATACACTCCAAAAGGATCAACAATATCTCCAACATCTACTTTTACAACATCATCTACAGGTTTTGACGGGATACACAGGTAAAAAATATTGGTATCCTCTTTGTCTATAATCAAACTTGACTGATGAATCTTTGCATTTGTATTATTTTCTGGAAAATCAAGTACTTTTCCGTGTTCAACCCAATTTAGTCCACCATCGGTCGTTTTCATCAATTGACCTTGATATTTTTGTCTAAAATGTACAGAATACATAGTATTAACATCATTTGGATCAATTACCATTGTAGAAACAGAACATTCCTGAGGTGCTACTTTATTAGGAATGTTAATTTTATACACCGCCTGTGCATTTGCTCTCACATTCTCACCATCATCAGTAGTTCTAAAAATAGAATTTTCTCCTGAGCATAAATAAAGATGCTCTAATCTTGGATCTTGTACGATATCTGAACCAGGCATATTACTATTTCCTGCTCCCACCCAATGTTCACTTCCATCTGTAGAAGCATCAACCTCATCATTTTCTAACCAAGTATTCCCATTATCATCTGAAATACAAACGACCTTTGCTACCTGAAACATTATTTTGGAACCATCACTATTAAATTCTACAGTTGCTCCTGCCTTTCGATCGTAATTATCTCTTAATTCCCACTCATGCTGTGCTCTAAAAGAAACATTGTGTGAGACCGGATTCCCTCTTCCTTCCCAAATCGCTCTGTGCTTATCTTGCCAATTTTTACCATTTCTGAATGTAACAAACCAATCTGCTCCTCCATTATCAGATCTCCACATCATTCCTCCGCTAAACGTATATTGTGACTTATAATTGTTAAGAACAATAATCTTATTAGGGTCTTTGGGGTTTACCCTTACCATACTTACCGAATGTAAAAGTGAATCCGGTAAATCAGGATATGCAATAGCAGCTTGAGATTCTGAAAGTCCAAACCACTTCCCTAAAGCCAGTTTGTAATATAATTTCTTAACAGTATAATCTTTCAAAATAGATTGTGGTAATGGCATATTATTATTGATCTTTTGCCAAGTGCCACCTTTATTGGAGCTTTTATAAACTCCACCGTTATAAGTAACGGTATTTCCATCTGGAATATATTTTACCAAATCAATAGCATATAAGGTTACTTTTCCAGTAACTTCATTATAATGCATATCCATAGATCGGATGATATTATTATCCAAACCAGAATTTAAATCTACCGTCCAACTTTGGCCTCCATTTGTACTTTTGTAAAACCCAAAAGTAGTTGCCGCAAAAACAGTATTGTGATTTCCAGGGTGTACAAATATTCTTGTAATCTGGGCACTCGGATCCATACCTTCGGGTGTTATTTCATTCCATGTAGCACCTTTGTTGGTTGTTTTCCATATTTTCCCAATATGATTGGCAGCATGTGGACTTGAACTAAAACCATGTGGTTTTTCATTTGAATGAAAGTAGTGGTTGCAATCTCTTATACTACCAGATCCTACATACCAAATATTGTCGTCTGTAGGATCTACCTCAATAGTATTTAACAGCTGGCCTTCGAAATTTGCAGACATAACATCTTCACGCGTCCAAGTAGCTCCTTTATTTGTTGTTTTAAATATATAACTTCTCCCTTCACGAGAACAAAACCCGAAATCTGGATTCTGATATGAAAAATCCGGAGTTGTCATCTCTGCTGGTCCTCTTTCATCTGTTTTATAGCCTGGTCCATCATAGTCCAGCAAGCCCTCATAAGTTTTTCCTTGATCCAAAGACCTATAGGCGTTGATCATATTTGGACCTTGAAAAACAACATTGGGATCTGTGGGATGCCAATACAGATAATAATTATTTCCAGAACCACCTGGACCGAATTGACGCCAAACAACGGCATCATTTGAAGTGATTTTAGATTGATCAATTTTTGTAAAATCAATAGGAGCTTGGGCATGTATATTATGACTTAAAAACAAGACACACCAAACTAACGTTTGTAATAAAGATTTGTTCATTTTGTTTTGGATTAATTTGTGGTTAGATCACCCAAAATGGATGAAAAACTAATCTAAATGACCTTGCAAGGTTTAGAAATTTAGTTTGGTAAACATCTAAAATTTAAGGTTTCATATATAAAACAAATGATTATTTTATTATCATATATGAATCAACTCAAATAACAGTATACATATATTCATAAAACAAGCAACTGATGAAGGGCATTCATCATCAAAATGAATATATACTGTGAACTCCAAAATTAAAAATTTCACAATTCACAAAACTCATAAAAAGACAGGGAGAAGTCAGAATTTGCTTGACTTAGCACAAAAGAACAAAACTTTTAGTCTAACATAACTATTGAGTTTGTTATAAGCACACAGTATACTAAAGCCTATATAAACAAACTATTCTTTTTTAATCCCCCATATATTTAAATTATCAAAAAGAATATTTGCCCCTGTAATGGTTGGGCCAAACCTATCCAATATCGGATGATTTATACCCTCTGATTTGAGACGGGCAATTTTATCTTTCACGATACACTCCAAAACATCCTTGTTTTTAATGATTTTAACATGATACCATTCTCCTTGGTTAAAATTCATTTTGACAAAAGATTTTTTAGAATCTAAAAAATCTTTTAATTCTTTCTTTTTATTTGGGTCATTTTTAATCTGATTTCGGAGGGTTAAATTCATGATTCCAGTTTTATCATCTTGAACCATAAAGCCTGTTTTAGAAAATGATACTCTGCAAACATGTCCTACCCAAACTGTTTTACAAGTAGTATCATCCATAACGATATTAAATCGTTTACCTCCATCAAATTGAAAGTCAAATTCAACAACAATATCCTTATACTCTCTAAATATCCTAGCAGTAGAACCATGCCCAGCACCTTCAATTTCTTTGGTAACCCATACCCCATCTTCTGCAGAAAATGCACCATTAAATTTTTCATGAACCACCCAATCAGATAAATCTGTACTAAAATCATCAGAAAAAAGCAGGCTTGCCTTTTCCACTTTTGTTGACATTTCTGTTTTTGATTGTGCCTGTACACACCTGACACCTAATATCAGAACCAATAAGATTAGTATTTTTTTCATATTAGACTCTTTTCTTTTCTAAGTAACAAACAAATTAAAATTTTATCTTCTATATCTTATTACTTTAAATTTGGAAGATAACCTTTATTTAACTGTTTCAATTTTGGCCACATTTTTTTAATTATTTCCGGATTTTCATCTGCAATGTTAATCGTTTCATTCGGATCGTTCATATGGTCAAACAACATTATTTCTTGTTTCTTTCCATCATTAAAAACAGCCAATCGATACCTTTCCGTTCTCATGCTAACGATGTCTTTCCAATAACTCAACACTGCTTTTCTCGTAATTTTCTCCGGATTCTTTATAACAGAAATAAAACTTTTCCCATCCACTCCATCAGGTTTTGGAATATTTGTCAAATCGCAAATAGTGGGATAAATATCTACAGCTGCAACTAGACCTGCTGTTGACACACCAGGCTTTTTCATTTTAGGTGTTTTAACAATAAATGTACTTTTTAAAGCATTTTCAAAAGAACTGTGTTTGCCCCATATTGATTGATCTCCTAAATGCCAACCATGATCTCCCCAAACGATAACAATGGTGCTTTTGTCAAGTTGCAACTCTTTCAATTTACCCAATACTTTTCCTACTTGTGTATCTACATAAGAAACAGAAGCAAAATTTGCATGAATAACTTTCTGAGCATAGGCATCAGAAATACGTTTTCTAGCTCCTCCTCTTTCTGGAGAATAATATTGCCCAAAAAACTCACTACTTTCATGCAAAAATTCATCTGATACTCCAATAGGTGCATCTGGATTTGGAGACAACGGAATTTCTTTACGATCATAAAGATCCCAATATTTTTTAGGAGCAGAAAAAGGTAGGTGTGGCCTTAAAAAACCAACAGCCATAAAAAATGGTGTATCTGCTGCTTTTCTATTCTCCAATTCTTTCATGGCTAGCAGCGCTACTCTTCCATCAGGATAAGTTTCATCACTAACATCTAACTTTTCAAATGGAGGCGTTTTTGTTTTATCTCTTTTATCTCCATTAGCATACATTTGATATCCATTCTTATTACTAATAAAAGCACTCCAACTGTAGGGCAATTCATATTTATTTTTTCTTTTCCCACTGATGCTATGACTTATTTTCCCCATTCCAACAGTATAATAACCGTGCTTTTTTAAAAGATGAATATAGGTTTCTGGGGTGTTAGGTTCCGTTTCTCTTGCCAAAGTTTTTCCTAAATGATGATGTTGGATTTCATCCTTTGACTTTAAATTTTTCCCGGTTAACATGACGGCTCTAGAGGGCCCACAGGTGGGTACTTGAACATAATGATTTTTAAACAACCTTCCTTCAGAAGCCAAAGCATCCAAATTAGGAGTAATCATTTGATTGTGCCCATACACATTCAATTGTGGCCTCAAATCATCAATTGCTATAAATAAAATGTTTGGTTTTTTAGACTGCGATTTTACTTGAAACATTATCAAAATAAAACAAGCTAAACAAAAAGCAAACTTGATATTTAGATTTCTAATCCTATTCATATTTATTCTGATTTTTTTTCTTCTTATTTTGCTCATTCTTCAAATCTTCAACTTGCTTTGGATACAATGCCATTCTAGAAGGACGGGCCTGGTCGAATATGAAGCCATCACCTATCACTCTGGGATCTCCTTGGGCCTTCAGCTTAGTAAACAGTGCTTTTTTCATATTCGCTTTAAGAGTTTTATATTTTTCAACATCCGCCAAATTAACCATACAAAAAGGATCTTTTAAAATATCGTACAACTCTTCTTTTGGTCTTTTCCCAAAACAAAGCTCATAATAAACCGAAGTTCTATCTGACTCCATTACAACTCTTTTAGTAGGGCTATAATCAGTATCCTTGTATCCCGATTCTTCTGTACCACATGGCCAACGATTGGGCTCAAAATTGTGCATATATACATAATTACCTTTGTGATAGCTCCGCACTGGATACCCCCATCCATTTGGGCGAGCCATATCATTTCGTTCTCTTCCTGTAAGCACGTCATTTCTTCCTATTACCTTATTCTCAAAAAAGTCAGTTAAACTTTTTCCTTGAATCGGTTGCATATTTGCCTGTTCTTCTGAGACACCTGCTACCTCTAAAAATGTGGGTGCCAAATCAATAAAACTTGCAAATTGATCACAGCTTCTACCTGGGTTTTCTATTTTACCTGGCCATTTTACTACAAAGGGAATCCTAGTAGAAAACTCATGAGGATGCCCCTTAAACCTTGGAAAAGGCATTGAATTATCAGAAGTCGCAATAATTAATGTATTCTCCAATTCACCAAGCTCTTCAAGGTGATTCAATATTTCTCCCAAATGCCTATCAAAGTATTCTACCTCAACTGCATAATCTAAAATATCGTTTTTAACTACTTCATTATTAGGCCAAAATGGTGGTATAAACTTTACACTATCTGTATTCTTACCTAGTCGAACACCACTTTTATATTCATAACCTCTATGCGGTTCCTTGCTACCATACCAAAAGAAAAAAGGTTTATGTTCCGGCTTGTCATTCATAAAATCCTTAAAATTCTCTGAATAATTATAAACCGATACTTTTTTTAGTGGTGGATTAATAATTTTTTTGGTATTAAATGCTTTCCCAGTTAAATCCCTTCCTTTTGGATGAATTCCAGGACTCCAACCTTTTCCCGTATATCCAGTAAAATAATCGTTATCCGTTAATACCTCAACAACACTTTTAAATTTATCGGGCCAAATAGGTTGATGATTTGCTGCAGCTTCCAATTGCCATGGATTTCTGCCTGTCAACATTACAGCCCTTGAAGGTGCACATTTACTACTAGGAGTATACATATGATTAAAAATCAACCCCTCTTTCCCTAATGAATCAAAATATGGTGTCTTTACAAAATCATATCCATAAATACCGGTATGAGACATGTCATCAGCAACTACAAACAAAATATTTGGTCTTTCATTTTGAGCTGAAAGAAATTGACTAAAGAACACAAGAAAACCTACAAATAAAACTCTTTTAATCATAGTGTTTTAATTAGTTTTTGGAAAAAGAGTCATTCTTAAATATGTAGCTCCTAAAGGTACAAGTTCTATGGTTTCAATTTGATTATCTAGCCCTAATTCATTAGGAAATGAAGGAGCGTGTTTTGTTCCATCAATTTTCCAATTATGAACTTTTTTTGCTGAAACTTTAATCCTTACTGGTGTATTTTTTACATCCCAAGGGTAATCCGTTTTTTCTTTTTTTGATGAGACAAATCGAAAACCACTTGACTTATCAACCTCCAAAGCATAACTCCAATCAGACGCTGGATACATTAATTTATTTGGAAAGTTCACCAATTTTGGATCTCCAATATAAGGGAACATAATTTCTTTTTTTTCAACAGGAAGCGAATACACCAAAGGTCCTCTTTCAACAGCAAAACCTTCCTTATTTTGCCCCCACTGAGTAATCTTTAACTTCATAGGAAGTTTTAATGAAATCCGATCCTTGTTAGAAAATTTTCTATTTATGCGCACCATACCTTTTCTAACCTTGAACTTTTTTAACGGTTTTCCGTTTATTAATATTGAGGGATTTTCACACCATTCAGGAATTCTTAACTGAAAAACGAATTTATTTTTCGCATCCAATTCAAATCTAAAATTCACCTCTTCATCAAAAGGATACTTCGTCTCTTCTATAACTTTCACCCAGTTATCATTGACCTGACCATGAAACTCAGAAGCACCGTACATCGCAGCCGTGATTCCATTTTCTTGACTATTTTCTAACCACATTCTACCGACATAAGCAGGCATCATTCTTTGAATATTACCCGTGCAACATTCCGTATCATGTCCCGTTCGATAACACATTCTCCCTGTAGCCATTCCTCCCCAGCTCTTATCAATATTAAACTGACTCGACTCCTCTGCTGCAACCGGCTGATTGGGAGCAGAATAATATTGATGCGCCCTAAATTGTTTATCCAAAGCTCCAAGACCAGCATTAAAAATAGCGCGTTCAATAATATCCCCCCAGTGACCATCATTAGTAGCCATTAGCATATATCCAGCACTCCAAGAAAGATCCACAATATCACAAGTTTCATGAGCCATATCTACCGCCAAACCACTAAGGTGCTCAACAGAACTCTGGCAACCATCCACCAAAAAATGATTTTTCTCTAACTTGTGCAATGCATGAATAGAAGCTTCCAGGTATTTTTGATTTCCTGTATATAAATATAAAATAGCAGGAATTTTAACCTGCTCTACAAAACCAACCCCATGACCTGATGGTATTTTTTCAGACAACATCCTTTCAATAAGTTTTGACGAATGTGCATGATCGATTTTATTCTTTTTATATTCTCCACCTAAACTTGTATTACTGATATTATGCAAACTTTTTTCTGCCACTTCCAATAAACGTTCATTACCCGTTTTACCATACAGCCAAAGAATCGGCTCCAAACTCATCAATCCACGTCCACTAGAAAACAATCTAGGCTTTTTAAGAAAATGAGTTGTCATTTTATCTAAAATTTTTCTATTCTTAGAAACTTCATATTCTGCCATCATTCCTCTAAAATAAACCACTCTTGCCCAGTCGTCTGCTTTAGGTTGCCCTAATACTCCCGTTGCTTCAATATGACTTAAAGTGAACTCAAAATTTTGCCTTGCATAGTTTATCAATTCTTTATTATCAAGAAGGTACCCACAACGCAAAGTACCATCGATAAAATAACCTGTTTGCTCGTAAGGCCATAAATCTTTTCCGGCGTGTCCTACAGGAATATGGATATCTTCCTTCCACATATTGGTATTAAACGGATACCCAGAAACAGTGGGGTTCCCTCCTAAACCATCTGCTTGTCGGATCAAAAACTCTTTCAACCAGCCTTTTGGCTTAATTGAAGTTAACGCCACTTCTTTACTTTTACCATAATATTGCTGTGCGTTTATAGTAACCACAGTTGCCAACACTAAAATAAGGCTTTGTATGATTTTCATTTTGTATGGTTTATTCATAATAATCCCAAAAATCCACAGGATAATCATTATGTTCTTTATAATCGTTTAATTGAACTGCCTTAGTCTGCATTTCTTTTCGCATACTTTCTACAATCTCTTTGTATTCTGGTAAAAACGCCAAATTAGTAGTTTCCCAAGGATCTTTTTTGAAGTTAAAAAGCAAAGTTGTTTTAGTACCAGATACAAATGTTTTTTTCGACTTTTTATCACTGTCGGGTGCTCTTACAAATTCTATTAATTTATATTCACCTTTTCTGAAAGCTCTTTGGTGTTGTCTATAGGCATGGTAGGTATAATCTCTCACCTGTTTTTTTTCACCATTTATTACTGGTAATAAACTTTTACCTGTCACTGAATTAGGGATTTTCACATTAGCAATATCACAAATTGTAGGATAGATGTCGTGTATATAACTAAAGGCATCATATCTTTTTCCTTTTCCTTTCATTTTCCCCGAAATGATTAACGGGACGTGAATTCCATCTTCATCATAAATATTTTGTTTCCCTAATAAGCCATGATTTCCAACACCCAATCCACTATCTCCAGATAAAACAATAATTGTATTTTCATATTGTCCTGTTTTTTTCAAACTTTTGATTACTCTTCCTATTTGAGCATCTAAATGTGTAATAATGGCATAATAATCTGATAAATGTTTACGTGCAATTTCAGGAGTTCGTGGCCATGTATCTAGAGCTTCGTCTCTAGTGGTCATGTGTCCATTATCAAAAGGATGTTGCGGTAAATATGAAGGCATTAACTTCATCTTCCTCTCAGGATACATGTTTTTATATTTTTTCGGCGCTTGTCTAGGATCATGCGGAGCATGAAAAGCCAAGTACATAAAAAATGGTTTTTCTTTATTATTATTTCTAATAAAATCTACAGCTTGGTCTGCATATATCTCAGAAGTATGAGGCCCATTCTTTTCGGTATTCATAGGTCCTTTTTTCTCTCCTTTTTTAACCTTTCTTTTGGTTACATTTTCTTTTTCATCGTACACAAAAATATAAGCATCCTCTTTTTTGTATTTTCCATCAGCTCTCCAATCCCACAAGGGCATTCTATAATGATCTGTTAAATAAATACCCCTACTCATGACTGTATTACCGCTATTGAACATTCTACCCAACGAATAATTATCTTGATGCCATTTTCCAACCATATGAGAATTATAACCGGCTTTTAAAAACGTTTCACCAATTGTAGTATGCTCCTTAGGAAGTACCCTTCCAATTCCTTTTAAATCAAATAATTTCCTCCCGGATAATAATTGTGCCCTACTTGGCATACAAGTTCCACCGTTATAAGAACCCATTAAATACGTATTTGTAAAAATAATCCCTTCTTTAGCTAAAGCATCAATATTTGGAGTTTTTACTGCTTGGCCGGCCAATTCATGAATACCAGAATACCTATGATCATCGGTATAAATTAAAAGCACATTTGGATTCTCAGACTTTTTTTGAGCAACTAAATTTGATGAAACTAGAATTGCTAACAAACAAATTTTAAACAACTTTACCATAACAAACTAGTTTACATTAATCTTAACTACTTCTTTTCTTTCATCTTTCTCTCTTAAACTAAAAGAAACATTGTTCGTTGTTAAGTTTTCAATATGTCTTGCAAAAAGTCCATATGCCGGTGTAGCCCCTAATTTGGTAAATTCTGGATATTGAATTTCATTTTCTGGTACTACAACAGCAGCATCACTTTTAGTAGCTCCTCCTGGCAAACTAATCTTTACATTTTCAACAGTTATTTTGCCTAATTTATGATTTGGAGTTCCTGAAAAATAAAATCCTGTTGCCGGAGTCATCCTCAACTTATTGTTTTCAGACACATACGCATCTATATTTCTAATAACAACATTATTTATGGATCCAACAGGTTTTCTCTCTGCATTTCGGTACACCAATCTACGTTCACATAAACGTATAAAAATTGGCATCTCTACATTTTCCATTTTAATATTCTCAATCAAAATATTTTCTACATGAGCACCATCAGCACTTAACACCTTGATACCTCCCCCACGGGTATCATGCACCAAACAATCTCTAACTGTAATATCTCTAAAATCACCCATCGATTCTGTTCCAAACTTTATAGCACCCCAATAACTTTTTATTTTACAATCATAGACTTCTACATTGGTTGTTGGTTTGGGTGAGGTTGATTTAAAACAGATAGCATCATCTCCCGAATCGATGGTGCAATTTTTTATCTCACCATTTGTGCTTGAATCAATATCGATAGCATCATTATTTCTGTTAGCATGGCTATGAATATCAATTCCATCAACTAGAAAATTAGAACATTCTAAAAAGTGTAAAGTCCAAGCTGCAGGCTGACGTAAATGAATATCTTTCAATGTTACATTTTTAGACCTCACCATTCTAACCAAAAATGGACGATTGGACATTCTAATTTTATCACTTACGTATTTATTCGTTTTTGATACTAATCCATCAAGGTTAGGCTCTACCAACGTAATACCCAATTTTTGAACCGTCTTTTTTATATTTTTAGGAGTAAACATTTCTCCTTGACCATTGATCGTTCCTTTCCCAGTAATAGAAGTATTAGAAACATCTATCGCACCAATAAAACACTGACCTCTAAACTGACCTGTTGCATCTATAAAAGGCTCTACCACCGGATAATCATTTGGATTGATACTCCCCAAAAGAGTAGTCCCTTCTTCAATTTTAAAATTGATGTTATTTTTTAAGAGAATCGTACCAGAAACATAGGTCCCACCCGAGACTAAAACCGTTCCACCACCTGCATTTGCACAGGCATCAATTGCTTTTTGAATAGCTTCGGTATTCACAGTGGTTCCGTCTGCAAGTGCACCATAATCTCTAACGTCCCAAATTTCTTGTTTATCACAAGAAATTAGCGTTATTATCAAAAAAAAGCTTAATAAATTAATCCATGTATTTTTCATTATAATCCTAGTTTTAGTTGAAAATTTTCTGATTCTCAAACTTAACTTATTATAAAAAAACAAGACTATACATATGATTTTCTTATTAGAGGAAATGTACTATTTACCTTAATATTACCCCTAATAAACCCTTTTGAATCCGAAGTTTATATAATTATTACAACTTTTATGCATGAGTAAAACACAGATCAAAAACATGACTTACCCCGTAATTCTAAAAAAACAACCTCTTAAAAATGCATCAATCATTCATCTTTTTTACATAGGTATAATAAACCCCATAAGATTTCTTTCCCTCTACAAAATCTGTAATCAAAAAGGTTTTTCCAGTATCTAATGCTACATAAAAAACAACCTCTTCATCCTCATCATGAATGTTTTTTTCTAAAATCTGGTTCGCTATCTGTATCCGAACTTTTTCAGGAGAAATCTCTTTATATGAAAACCAATCCTTTGGATTTCTTTCAGGAACTCCTAAAATTTTTCCTGAACACTCTTTTGGCCATCTCCTACAAGAAATTTTATACAACCCTTTTGAGGCTACTCTAAGGGCATGCGTATTGTTCTGATTTAAAACACCCGCTGCTACCTGCTCACTTTTCCAAATGGGTTTATCGTTTCCAATGGCATGCTGTATGGTAAGTTTTGTTTCCACTTGGCCTGCCCCACCTACAACAAAAGATGGAAACTGATAATATTCTGGGTATTGTTTAGTTACTTTCAGAAAAGCCGCATTATCCTTTAACAATTGTTCCACAACTTCCGGATAAACCTCGGAAAGATCATTTTTTTGTTTTCTATCTTTTTGGATGTCATATAATTCTTTACCATCTACCAAACGCCAATTTTCTTTTACAATGCACGTTTTAGCTACATCTGTTGGGGGTCGCCAATCTTGTCTATTATGAACAAAAATGGTTCGTTCTTCCAGGTTTTTCTTTTCTCCTCTCAATACTGGAGAGAAATCAACCCCATCTGAATGCACATTTAATGGCACTTGAATACCACACAATCCCGCTAAGGTTGGAATCAAATCTACATGTGCCGTTGTTGTTCCAATATCTTTACCTCCTATAATTTTTCCATCTTTCCAACGAATAAAAAAAGGTACACGATGCCCTCCTTCTACTTTATCTCCTTTTCTACCACGAAATCCATAATTATAACCTCGCTTCCCATCTCGACTCAAGCCACCTGTTGCTCCGTTATCTGTCATAAAAATAAGAATGGTATTATCTGCAAGTCCTTTCTTTTTTAAAAACCGATCTAATTTTCCAAAATTCTCATCAATATTGGCAATCATCCCGTAAAAATCTGCATTTACTATTTCTTTCCCCTCTTTTTCTTTATACGGCTTTGCGTATTTTGGGTCTACATAATGAGGACTATGAGGAGCATTCGTAGCCAAATAGATAAAAAATGGATTTTCTTTATGCTTTGCAACAAACTTCATTGTTTCATCAAACCATACATCAGTGCAATACCCTTTAAATTGCTTGGGTTTGTTATTTACAAAATACACATCGTTAAAATAATTATTCCCCCAATAGTCAGACAACTCTCCTACGCCACCAGCCTTATGCTGAACAACATAATCAAAACCACAATCACTCGGTCTAACCGGATAATTATCACCTAAGTGCCATTTTCCAAACATCCCTGTTATGTAACCATTTTGCTTGAAAACATCAGCCATCGTAGGTGTTCCCTCTGATAAAGCATCTCGCCCTTTATACGTTGCCCAAGCTCCATTATTAATAGGATATCTTCCAGAAATAATTGCTCCCCTTGTAGGGGTACATACAGAACTCACATGAAAGTCGGTCATTCGAATAGCCCGTTTATAAAACTTATCAATATTTGGTGTTTTTAACCAAGGATTTCCATGGCAACCTAAATCTCCAATTCCTTGATCATCCGTCAAGACCAATATAACATTGGGTTTTTTCATCTCTTTCTGCAACTTTTGCGCAAAACCACAAAAAGAAATTGAACTCAACAAAACGCATACAAAAACCAGTTTTCTCATATCATTAGATTCTATCAATTATAGAACATCTTTACGGTATTGAGCAAAAACTCTTCAAAAAAAGAATCAAGCCAACAAATACCTGTTAAAAAACAAACTTATGAATTGACTGCTGAATATACCATTTTTTATGCTAGACAGAAACTCAATGCTTTTTATACAATGGTTATACTTTTCAATTCTACAGAGGATATCTCTCTATTTTTCCTTAAAAAAAATACCCATCCAATATGGACGGGTATAAAAATCAACTAACATAATTTACCTGTCTAAACTACTCTAACTCTAATTTAAACACATTCGCGATTTTATTCATTTCTACATATGGAATCGTCAAATAAAACGAAGCCGTTGTTACATCAAATTCAGTATTCCTATTGGAACCCAAATGAGTAATTTTTTTTATTTTTCCTGGAGGAATATTTCTATGATACCCTCCAATTGATTTCATGGCAATTTTTTTGCCTTGTTTTGGTTCTCCTAAAAAGAAAATATACATGGCTTTTTTATCCTTTGCTACCGTAAAACGAATGTCACTTGCTGTATACTCAACGGATGAAGATTGTCCTGCATTATGACCATGCCCTGTTGAAGCATTTCCAAAACCATATAAATTATGTGGTCTTGTGCCGTAAACAGCCTCCCCATGCACTTGCATCCAATCTCCAATTTCTTTTAATACGTCCCTTTGTTCTTGATTGATTACACCCTCTGCAGTAGGAGAAACATTAAGCAACACTACTCCGTTTTTACTCCAAATATCAATCATATTTCTCACCACCAAATCTGCAGTTTTATAAGGATGCCCTTCCACATACATCCATCTGCTTTGACCTAATGTCATATCCGTCATCCAGGGAGTCGGCCATGAATCTTTTCTACCACCTTGCTCATAGTCTAACACACTATACTCCAAAGGTAAATCTTGCTGTTTATGTGCTAACATCACTTCTTTGTTTTGCTTCAATCCATTGTTAAAATGATGCGCAGCCATTTCATTTCTTTTCTCTTCTGGGATAAGGTTTAGCCAAGAGTCATACCATAAAATATCCGGACTGTACTTGTCTACCACTTCGTTTACCTGATCCAACCAATAGTCATTAAACTCTTCTATCGTTTCAAAGTTTCCAAATAACTTGCGCAATTTTGGATCTTTAGTTGCGGTTGGCAAATCTGGATGATAAACATAATGGCTATTATAGGCTATTTTCCACAACTCAGGATTATTTGCATTTCGCTGTCCATTTCTTGCATGATGAAATGTGGCTATGGTTTTCAACCCCTGCTTTTGAAGAGCTTCAAACATATCCCCTAAAATATCTCTTTTTGGCCCCATATCAGATGCATTCCAAGGATTCACCTCACTATCCCACATGGCAAAACCATCATGATGCTGCGCAACGGGCCCTGCAAACTTTGCTCCCGTTTGTTTAAATAAAGATGCCCAATCATCGGGATCAAATTGAGAAGCCTTAAACATTGGAATAAAATCTTCGTACCCAAATTCAAAAATACTTCCGTAAGTTTCTTCATGGTGTTTCCTAACCTTATTATTATCCTTATACATATTATGAGGATACCAAGCGCTTCCGTAAGCCGGAACACTATAGGGGCCCCAATGAAAATACATCCCTAATTTAGCATCTGCAAACCACTCTGGAGCAGCCCCATGTTGTTTTAATGACTCAAAGGTTGGCTTATAAACAACTGGTTTTTTATGCTCACTATTAGGCATACCACTACAGCCAGCAAGCATCCAACCAGCTAACAGGACTCCACTACAAAACTTAATCAAATTCATCTATTTATTTTTTTTATTGTAAACTTTCATCGTTACAGATGCTACATGTCCTCCATTATCTGGAAATGCAATACTTACATGGTTGTTCTTTGTTAAATACTCTACAGGAATTGGAATTTCTAGAACTCCATAAAAACGATCTCTTTGCTCTTGTAAATCACCAGCAATAACCTCTGAATACTCTAGACTTTTTCCATTGATCTGAACCCTAGGCATTAAACTTTTGTCATGGTTTCTACCGACTCCAACTCTTAGTACTGCCTTTCTACACTGATTGACAACAACACTATCTATAGTAAAGGTAAGCTCAGTATTCGCTTCAATAGATTGGTAATATTCTTTTGAATAATATTTAAACTCCTCTTGTGCTTTGACTAATTTTATAGATTTCTGAAAACTGTATTCTAAAACCATCGTACCTTCTGCTTCTAGCACAACATTATCCAACATATTTTTGAAAACGGATTCCTCAATTTTTCCTTCTCTTTCAACTTCAATTGATTTATAAGGAGCATAATGATGTTTTACCTTGATACTTTTTAATCTATAACCTTTCGGATTTAAAACATCTAATGCTATAGATTGTTTCTGTTCAGATAAATTATTTAAAATAACATACATCTTTTTACCCGCCACAAAAGCTTGGGTTTGAATATCTATATTGTTTGATTCAATAGCAATTCTCTTTCCCTTAACATCAGACCATAGTTGATAAAACTGAACTAAATCCGAATACACCCATTGCTCCCCACTTTCACCTTTTTTCTCAAATTGCTGTCTAAATAACCTGCTTCTATAGGGATGTCCGTCTTTAGTTCTACCCCATTCACATTTTAACATAAAAAACGGAATTGCCATGGCCACTGATTCTGAATGATCCATAAAAGTCATCAACATAGCATTGGCACTTTTTACATACAGAAAATCTCTCCAAGGAGTCCATGCTAAATCCCTATACCGATGTGCTTGAACCGAATACTCCGAGATGACCATAGGTTTAATCTTTCCAAACTTTATCATACTATACTGTTCTAACATATCTAAAGAAGCTTTCAAGTTACTTCCTTTACGATACTTTTTAATATAGCTTAGTTTGCCATTTTCATATTTCTGTTTACATGGGAAATCATAAAAATGCAACGACCAAAAATCCATATCATCACCTGTCAAATCAATGAATTTTTTCCATCGATATTCCCACCTCTTAAAATCATACTGTTCAAAATCCGGAAATGCGCAAGTAAAACCTCCCACTAAAACATCTGGGTTTATTTTTTTTATTTCATGAGCCACGGTAGAATGAAATTCAGCCATCTTAGCTACTGCTGCCTCTTCTTTCTCTGCAATACCTCTATTTTTTTTAGGTACTAAATCCCACATCGGTTCATTTATTACTTCTATAAACCTAGGTTTTTTCATTTCCCCAGTTGGATAAAAACTTTTTAAGTAGTGAGCCATAAACTCACCACTAGCAGTTCCGAATGGTTCCTTGCTAGAACTTGACTCAGATAGCGCCCAACCCTTTCTGGTAAGTTTTCCTTCTGGCCAAATTGGATGAAACTGAGCTCCAACAACCATATTGTTCAACCTTTTTTCGTAGCCAAACAAGTTGGGTTTCCTTTGATAAGATTGTACAAATCTTGCTCCCAATTTTTGAATATCCGTAACATCGGCAAAGCCAGGTCTATTAGGATCTTCTTTTACAGCATTCAAAGCCCCTTTTAAACCTCCAGTTTCTCTACCAAGGTACACATCATACCCCTTTAAAAAATCCTTTCTAATATCTGACACAATATGATCGCCAGCCCAATCACTAGACAAACTCGCGTGTATCGTAATGTACTTTTCACGGTCAAACTCTTCTATATCACCTACAATATGTTGCGTATTCATATCAACCTTAACATGGTTTACCTGAGCCGTACACACATAATGGAATCCTCCTAAGATTAGGAAGCAAAAAAACTTAAAAACTAATCGATCTCGTTTCACCTAGTGTTCTCTGTTTTAAACTACTGTTGTGTTTTTATTTTGTTGTTTTCTTCTGAAATTCTTTTTCGCTGTTTCTTACTTAAACCGTGCTTTTTGTAATGAAACTCTGGAGAGTAGTTATAATAATGTCTTTTCATCTCATCATCATGAATTTCTGTACTCAAATCACAATCAAAACGAGTCAGGATAGAATGTCTCCAATTTCCGCCAGCATTGATAAAATGAGAAATCCCCCATGTAATCCCTTTACCATCTTTAGTATCCGTAAAAGCATCTGGTATATATGGACCCGCCGCTACGGGTAATAATTCTGTAATGGCAGCTATTTCAAAATTCACCCAATCCTCTGCATACTGAATGGTATTATGCTCTTGCCCATCTCGCTGAACGATTGCTGCAACTCCTTTCTTAAAAGGAAATAAAGTTGTTTCATGTCCAGAATTAATAACGGGATTCAAGGGATGTTTTTCAAAAGGTCCCAATGGGTCTTCTGCAATTGCCAATCCTTGCATTCTTATCTTAGAAGGTTTTAATTCCGGACGCTTATCAAAATCTCCTTTATAGTATAAATAAATTTTACCATCGTGTACTAAAGGGTACGGATCATGAATCGAATATTGATCCCAAGAACCTTCCGGACCATTAGGAATAACGATTTTCCCAGTATGTTTCCATGGGCCATCTGGAGAATCTGCCACGGCAACTGATACTGGACAAAAGTCACCTCTTAATCCACTAGCCTCCATAAATGCCTGAAAATATAAATAATACTTGTCCTTAAATTTTAATATATCTGTAGTGGTAACAGACCTCCATCCTGGTTGTGGTTTTGGCGGTCTTGGCACGGCTATACCTTCCTCTTTCCAAGTAAAACCATCCTCAGAAGTAGCATACCAAATATCCGCTAAATCCCAATCAGCTGAAGGAATTACATCCGTTGCCTCTTTAGCACGTGACATCCCTACGGGTTTTACTGGTGTTTTTCTACCCGTATACCAAACATAGTATTTCCCATTTTCAAAAATTACTTTTGAAGGGTCTCTTCTTGTAATCGTACCATCACCATCATTATAATCAAGCCCTTTTAATTTCGTATACTTAAACTGTGTATACAATTCTGTTTGCTCAGGACGGATGTTTTCATAAGCATCATAATTTCTTTGCACAGCCGCACTCAAAGGGCGATCTGGTTTCTCTGCAGGTATAAAAAAAGGAAATTCCTTTTGATCACCTTTCATTGGTTGTTGTTCTTCTTGTTTATTCTGACAGGCAACGGTTACCATTGCAAACATCAGTAGGTATAGAAATTTATGCATCATGTTAATTGTTTAGTTTATTTAAATTCTCTTTGTAATAAAAGCAACACTAAAATTCAAAAGTTAAGTCCACTTTTATCATTTCATCATCGTTTCCAAAAATCATTTCTTCGTTACTGGTTGGTCCCATTTCTCCTAAATTTTTAAATTTTGAACCAATCGCTGGAATATTTTTCACAAAAGAAATATCCCCTTTAGGAAACTTTGTAACTGCCGAACCTCTTAAAGGTTCTGCTGGAGCCTCTGGTGTTAACATCCTCAAAAAAGTGTTTTTTGAATGACAATAAACATTAAAACCATTTTTATGATTTCCTCTAATTTTTGCCCAGTACAAACTAGAAAAGAATCCCTTAAATTCTGGATACACATAACCTGACTCACCCGTTATGGTATTGTTATAATCGTTTTCCCAAACTTTTAATTGAGTTCCTTTCATTCTATTTCTCCAAACTCGGTACGGACCATCTCCCAACCATTTCATACCGGCAACTTCCGTTTCTGGAAACGTGAAAGTAATTCCTTTACACACCTTCGTCTTTCGGGAAGTTTTAAAACTAACATGCAGATCTACCAAACCATTAGGATGCACCGTCCATTTGATATAGTCTTGATACATTTCTGTATTCTCTTTCCAGTCCCAATATTTTTTCTTGGCTTTCATAAGCGCCGTTATTTCGACTTTCTTTTTATATTTTTTAACCGTTACAGAAACCACCTCATTTTTACTATCCAAAATAACAGGTCCGTTTGTTAATGGAATCAGAGCATCTCCTTTTACCACTTTTGATATGAGTCCGTTTTTTGACGAAAATGTAAGCTCTAAATTCTTTACAGTAACCACTATATTCTCCTCTGTTTCCTTCAGTGATAATTTTCCTTTCTCTTCACTTACAACTTGTAATGCGTTGTGTTCTTTTGGCATTTTAACAGGATACGACCAAGTAAAAATCTCCTTTCCTTTAGGGTCTGTCGCTGTTAAATACAACACATCATTCTTTTGCCAAGCATCTGGCAAATCAACTTTAAAAACACCTCTATTCCCAGGAGTGATTGAGGGCATGATTACATTCGTTACAACATTTACTTGTTCCCCTGCAGCACCGTTTGGTCCTTCAAAAGAAACCCATTTGGCCGTCATCTTACAGGCGTTTAAATTCGTATAATGATAGCGGTTCTCTACCTTAAACTTGCCATTAAAACCATCTCTGATAAACCTATCTTCAATAAATATAGGAGACCATACTTCCTTAATCGTAAAATAGCTCCCTTCTTTTTCGCCATACGGCCCAACAATACCATCAGGTGCATGATTTCCGTCAGCGTCAAGAACACCTCCTTTATCAGTACGAACCACGCTCTCGTCTGCAAAATCCCATAAAAAACCACCTGCATTTAAAGGCATCTGCCACATTAATTTCCAATAATCATCTAAACCTGCCCCATGTCCACCATCATATAAACCATGCATAAATTCTGTTGGAAATGTAATTTTATCTTTTGCATATCCGTCATAAGCCAATCCATGATATGGTACATAATGAAACGTGTTTGTTTTTTTAAAAATCCCCCAAGGATGAATTACCTCACGCTGCTGAATATCCCATTTGGCAAATTCATCATCGAGTTGTGTATTCCAACCACTTTCGTTTCCATTATCCCAAAGCAATATTGAAGGATGACTTACATCTCTAGTTACGGTTTCTCTTATAATTTTCTTTCCAACCTCCACATCTAAATAAGGCACATGCCATGTACAAACTTCATCTAACACAAACAGACCTATAGAATCACAAGCTTCTAAAAAATGAACATCTGGAGGGTAATGAGACATACGAACTGCATTCATGTTCATATCCTTGATCATCTCAATATGCCTGATACTTAATTCTTTTGACGTTGTTCTACCAGATTCAGGATGAAAAGAATGCCTATTGACACCTTTGAATTTTATTTTTTGATCATTTACATAAATACCATCACTCTCTCTAACTTCAACTGTTCTAAAACCAATTTTTTGATAAACACTATGCAAAATGGCTCCTTTCTTATTTAACAAACTTATCTTTAGTCTGTACATATTCGGACTTTCAGGATTCCAGGTTTTGATATTTTTTGCATGGGTAGCAACGGTCCATTTTTGCTTTCCTTTTTCCATCGTAGTCAGGTTCAAATCTTGAATTTTGTTCCCTAAATCATCTTCCAAAAGCACCTTTATTTTATCAATCTTTTTAGAAGAGGTAAAAATAGCTGCCGTTATATTTCCATTTGCTTTTGCATCCACAGCAACGCGCTCAATATTTTCTTTTGGCAATACTTCTAAATACACAGGTCTATAAATCCCTCCAAAAATCCAAAAATCAGATTGTCTTTCTGCTGCATTGATAGATTCATTACTCGAGCGTTTGTGTACCGTTACTTCCAATTTATTTTCAGCCCCGTATTTCAATAATTTTGAAATAGAATATTTGAATTCATAAAAAGCTCCTTGATGTATTTCTCCAGCTAATTTCCCATTTATCTTAACTTCCGCATCAGTCATCACTCCTTCAAAAACAATTTTCACTTCATTGTTTTTCCAGGCTTCCGCTACAAAAAAGGAATGTTTATAAATTCCATGTTCATCAAAATAGGGTTTATTTATTTTAAAATCTCTACCATAATTATAGTTCCCAAAGCCCTGAAGTTCCCAACAAGACGGCACTTCTATTTGGGTCCATTTTTTACTTTGCATTCCGCCCGAACAATAAAAATCCCATGAAACGGTATGATCTTTATCGGTTCCTGACAAATACTTTTTAATTGTTTTAACGTTTTGTCCTTGGACTTGAGAGACAAAAACTGCCAACAAGATCAAAGTAAAAGTTCTGAGTATTAAGTTTAAATTCATTTTGCAATTCTTTTAGTGATCTAGTTAAAATCGAAAGTCAAGTCTAGTACAATTGGTTCATCATCATTACCAAAATAGTGTTCATTATTTCCGTGCGGTCCTGTACTTTCTGAAAAATCAAATTTAGTTCCCATTCCAGGAATATTCATTACAAAAGAAATATCTCCTTCTGGAAAAGAGGGGTGAATTTTCTCTTTCTGCGCACCTGACTTATTAATTTTTGGTTCTTCAGGCGTTAACATTCTTAAATAAGTATGCGGTGTTCTACAATACACTGTAAATCCATTATTATGATTTCCTTTTATGGTAGACCAATACAAACTTGAAAAGAACCCTTTAAACTCTGGATATACAAATTCATCCTCACCTGCTTGTCCGGTTACAGTATTGTTATAATCATTTTCCCAGACTTGAAAACGTGTTCCTTTGATTCTATTTCTCCAAACTCTATAAGGTCCATCTCCCAACCATTTCATTCCAGCTACTTCCTCCTCAGGAAAAGAAAAAGTAATTCCTCTATACCCCTTTAGGTTTCTAAACCCTTTAAATTCAACCCTTACATCTAACAAACCATTAGAATGTACAGTCCATTTTACAATATCAGATCTCTTTTCCTTTATGGTAGACCATGATGGTGATCTGCTAGATTCTTCAAAAATTGTCAATATTTCAACTTTGTCTTTTAATGATTTTACGGAGACGCTTTTGATTTTTGATTTTTGATTTAAAATAAAAGGTCCGTTGTTTAAAGGAATAATTTGAGTTCCATTTGTAACCTTTTTTAAAATTCCATTTTCTTCAGAAAATTCATATTGGAACTCTCCAGCTCTGACACTAATAATACCGTCTTTAGTTTTAGTGTTTATTTTACCAGTTTTTGAATAATCAACTTTATCTGCATTCAATTCTTTGGGTCTTGCTACTGGATAACTCCAAGTAAAAATCTCCCTACCCTTTGCATCCACGGCTGTTAAATGTAGCGCATCAGCATTTTGCCAATTTTTAGGCTTTTCAATTGTAAATTTTCCTTTTGAACCAGGATCTAAACTTGGCAGCACCACATTACTCTTAGCAATTAATTTCTCTTTCCCTCCTTTTGGACCTTCAAATTCGATCCACTTTGCCGTCATTGTACAAGCCTCTAAATTGGTGTAGTGATATCTATTTTCTAATCTAAAAACCCCATTAAAATCTTCATTGATAAAACGATCTTCAATATAAATTGGTGACCATATTTCTTTAACGGTAAAATAGCTAGCTTCCTTCTCTCCATATGGGCCTACAATACCATCTGCTGCTTTGTTACCTTGAAGATCTATTTCATTATTCCTATCCGTTCTTTCAATCCCTTCATCTGCAAAATCCCATAAAAAACCTCCTGCACTTAAAGGCAAATTCCACATTTTCTCCCAATAATCTTGTAAACCTGCACCATGTCCTCCATCATACAATCCATGTAAGAATTCAGTAGGAAACAAAATTTTATCTTTAGTATAAGAATCATTGACCAGTGAATGATAATGACTGTAGTGAATTGTGTTTGTTTTTTTATAGATACTCCATGGATGAATCACTTCTCGTTTTTGAATATCCCAAAGCGCATAATCTCCGTCCACTTCTGGATTCCATCCCTGTTCATTTCCATTTGCCCACAATAAAATTGAAGGATGATTCACATCTCTTACAACAGTTTCCTTTACAATTTTACGCGCAACTTCAGTGTCTAACATTGGATTATGCCAAGTACAAATTTCATCAATCACAAATAAGCCTATGGAATCACAAACTTCTAAAAAATGAACATCAGGCGGATAGTGCGACATTCTCACCGCATTCATATTCATATCTTTCATCATTTGAACATGCTTTATGCTAATTGCTTTAGAGGTTGTTCTTCCTGTTTTAGGATGAAAAGCATGTCTATTGATACCCTTGAACTTAATTCGTTCTCCATTTACATAGATCCCATCGCCTTTAAGTATTTCAACCGTTCTAAATCCAATTCTTTTGTTAGAGATATGAATCAATTTGCCTTTTTTGCTCAACAATCTAAACTCCAATTCATACAAATTTGGGTGTTCTGGATTCCAAGATTTTATATCCTTCGCATGAGTACTAATATGCCATTTCCCTGATTCTTTTTCTATCTTATCAATTGACAACTCTTCAATTTTATTCCCTTGAAGATCCAACAAAGAAACCGCTACAGAATTTGTTTTTTTTGAGTTCACAAACAAATCCGCTGTAATATCTCCATTCGCTTTTGCATCAATTGCCAAACGTTGTATGTTTTCTTTCGGAGCTATTGTTAAATAAACAGGTCTGTATATCCCACCAAATATCCAAAAATCTGCAACTCTCTCAGCATGATTAACAGATGCATTGGCAGATATTTTGTTTACTTTAACTTCTAATACATTTTGTTTTCCAAATTTTAAAAATTTATGGATGTCGTACTTAAATTCATAGAAAGATCCTTGATGAATTTCTCCAGCCAACTTTCCATTTATTTTTACCTCAGCATCCGTCATTACACCTTCAAAAACAATTTTAACATCTTTCTTTTTCCAATCCTCTGGAACCAAAAAAGAATGCTTGTACAATCCGTGCTCTTTCGCTCTGTCTTCTACTTTATCTGTACCATAATTATAAGCTCCAAAACCTTGTTGCTCCCAACAAGAAGGCACTTCTATCTTTGTCCATACTCCACTTTTTCTTCCCTCAGAACAAAAAAAATCCCAAGCAACAGTAGCATCGCTTCCAGTACCTGATAAATATTTAATTTCCGATTCCTGCGCATTCACTGAACTTTGTACAAACAAATGAAATGATACAAGGCAAAAAATGAATCTTTTTAGATTTAAAAATTTCATGCTTTTTTTAATTAAAATTAAAATAATTCTTAGCGTTATAATAACTGATATCCTCTACCATTTTTTGTAACAATTCCATATCCTTAGGAATCATTCCTTTGGCAACATCATTCCCCAATAAGTTACATAAAATCCTTCTAAAATATTCATGTCTTGAATAAGACAAAAAGCTACGAGAATCCGTTAACATTCCAATAAACCTGCTGAGTAAACCTAAATTAGAGAGTGAATTCATTTGATCTTCCATGCCAGATTTCTGGTCTAAAAACCACCAACCCGAACCAAATTGAATTTTACCTGGAACCGAACCGTCTTGAAAGTTCCCAATCATCGTTGCAACAACATCATTATGGGCAGGATTCAAATTATAAATAATGGTTTTAGCCAATTGATCTGTCTTATCAAGGGTATTTAAAAATTTTGACATCGAAGCAGCCACACTGATATCATGAATGGAATCAAAACCCGTATCTGGACCTAATTTTTCTAACAATCGACTGTTATTATTTCTTATCGCTCCATAGTGGTATTGTTGCGTCCAATCTTTTTTATGATCCATCAATCCAAATTCATACAACATTGCCGATTTAAATTTTCGTACTTCATTTTCCTGCAAATCAATACCAGACCTTACTTTAAAGAAAATTGTTTTTATTTCCTTTACATCATAATCATCTGCATAAAACTCTTCAATTCCGTGATCTGATAATCGACAACCTACTTTATCAAAAAAGTCATGACGCTTCAAAAGGGCCTCCATAAGATTTTCAAAAGTTACAATGGGAACCTCAGCAACAACTCCCAACGTATCTATATAATTATTGTACTCCTCTGTATTTTCAACAGCCATGGCCTTATCTGGCCTCCATGTTGGGAGTACTTTGGTTTTACAATCACTATTTGCAATTTCAATATGGTATTCTAATGAATCGATAGGATCATCGGTAGTGCACACCAACTCCACTTTCATCATCTGCATCAGACCCTGTGGACGATAGGCATCTGTCGCTAATTTTTTATTTACCAATTCCCAAACTTCCTCAGCAGTATCTTCATTAAGCACTCCTTCATAACCAAAAAAAGATTTCAACTCCATATGTGTCCAATGATACAAGGGATTTCTTAAGGTATAAGGTACTGTAGCCGCCCACTTTTTAAATTTCTGAAAGTCCTCAGCATCACCAGTACAATAGTTTTCAGCAACGCCATTCGTTCTCATACTTCTCCATTTATAATGATCTCCATCTAACCACAAATGCGTTAAGTTTCTAAACTTTTTATTTTCTGCAATGGTTTTTGGATCCAAATGACAATGATAATCTATGATTGGCATCTGAGAGGCATTCTTATGAAACAGTAGCTGAGCTTCCTCTGTTTCTAAGATAAAATTTTCATGTAAAAAGGTATTCATTGTTAGGTGTATTTAGGTAACTATTTAAATCTTAAAATCTCTATAGAATTAGAGCTTCCATAGAGTAGCTTTGTAAGATTTGTTCTTCAAATGTAGCTATCTAACATTCTTTTTTTAACTTTAACGCAGCTTTAACGGTACCTATAACGGTTAATGCACCGCATAAAACCCCTTTAAATCAAAGGAAAACAGAAACCATACATGGAACTCGGAAAATCTAAAAAACAGGAAATCGTTTCAAAAATCAGAAACAGCAATACCCTAAAAAATGCTCCAACAAGTAGCGCTTTGTTGCAATACTTACATGAAGCAACCCTTAAAAATATAGAATTAAAGGAAGGGGTAATTGATATAGAGTTTTTTGGCAACAAGGACATTTCTGAAAAAAACAACCCTCGAGTTCGTGTGAATGTTTACAACCTTAGAAAAAAACTAATCGCATATTATCAAAACGAAGGAAAGCAGGACACCTGGAAATTGGCCATTGAAAAAGGACAGTATAAAATTAGTTTCGTAAAAACAGAGAAAGAAGTAAACCCAATAAAAAATATCAACTGGAAACTTACCCTTCCCTACCTTGGTTTGTTGGGCGCCGTGATAGTGATTCTTCTTATATCAAAAACCCCTACCGCACCGGTGATGTGGAAGAATTTTCTAGATGACAACCAGCAAACAAATCTATACATAGGAGATCATTTTGGAATAGCCGGAAATACCATCACAGGAGAAAGAGGATGGACACGAGATTTTAACATCAATAACACGAAAGATTTTTACCAACTGATAGATGACAAACCAGAATTGAAAGGAAAAATAAACCCCGCTAGTTATAGTTACAGTACAAGAATGAGCGCTTTGGCTACACAAAAAATTCAAGAATTATTTCAGATGCACAACAACCGTTTTGAAATCAGATTCTCAACCCAGACTACCATTCCTGAGATAAAAGAAAGCAACGCTATTTATGTTGGACCTTCTAAAAACAAAAACCAATTTTTAACCTTTTTCAACGAAGCCAACCCTTATTGCAAAATCCTTGACAACACATTACATATTAGTGGACTGACAGCAGCTGAAAATAAAAGTTACTCGTTTAACTCACAAAACACACAAGAAGAATATGCCTTGGTTTCTAAGTACACGAGTATTGGTAACAAAGAACACTTTGTATTCTTTTCGCAACACGATATTGGAGTAAGTGCCACAGTGGCTTATTTCACAAATTTGGATAGTATTTCAAAATTTGAAAAGGAATATTTACAAACAAGTAAACATTTTACGGCCATTTATAAAGTAAAAGGACTCAACAGAACAGATACTGATTTGAAACTATTGCAGGTGATTGCTTTTTAAAACAGAACAAAAAAAAGCTTGAAAATTAATTTCAAGCCTTTTTTTATATCACTATACTTTTTCTCCTATGCTTGGAAAGTATCGCCTTTTCCTTCGGTTGCTCCTGCATCTCCTTTGATTTGTTTCAAATACTCACTCGGTATCAATCCAAATTGTTTTCTAAAGCATTTAGAAAAATAGGATGCTGTATTAAAACCAGTCATATACATGATTTCCTTTACCGCTAAATCTGAATCTGTAAGCAGCTGCATCGCTCGTTTTAATCTAATATTCCTAATAAACTCACTTGAAGACAAACCTGTTAATTCTTTAATTTTCAGATAAAAATGACTTCTACTCAAATACATTTCTTTCACTAAAAACTCTACACTAAACTCGGTATCCATCATATGTTTTTCTACCACTCCAATGGCACGTTGCAAGAAATCTTCATCAGTAGATGTTACCGTTACTTCTGTTGGTTGTAGTGTAATCTCTCTATTAAATCTCTTTCTTAACTCTTGACGATACTTTAAGGTATTTTGCAGTTTCAAGTGCAAGAGCTCCATATCAAAAGGTTTTCTAATATAAGCATCTGCCCCTGTTTTTAATCCCTGTATCTCTGACTCCTGAGACATTTTTGCCGTTAACATTATCACCGGAATATGACTCGTCTCTTGCGTTGTTTTTAAACTTTTACAAAATTCAACACCATCCATTACCGGCATCATCAAATCTGTAATAATAATATTAGGAGTTACTTTTTTTGCTATTTCAAAACCTTGCTCTCCATTTTCTGCTTCATAAATATAATAGCTTTCCCCTAACCCTTGCTTGATAAACAATCGGATATCTTGATTGTCATCAACAATTAACAATACAGGAAGTTTAGACCTTGACCTATTGATATTCGAATCAACAATTTCATCCATAACATCTATTGCCTGAGATTCTGCATCCTCTTGGCTAATAAAACTATCCGTCTCAAAATCTTGTTGAAAACTAACTCCTTTTTTATCTAAATAGGCAGCTTTATCTTTTGGCAACCATACATAGAAACACGTTCCATCATCGCTATTACTCTTTACACTAATTACCCCTTGATGCAATTCTACCAAGTTTTTTGTGAAAGACAAACCAATACCTGAACCTTTCATGTTCATTTTTAGTTTATCTACTTCCATATAAAAACGTTCAAAAACATGATTAATTCTATGTGCAGGTATTCCTGGGCCAGAATCTTGAACTTTGATTAAAACGTAGTCTTTTAATTCCAGTCCTTTTGACATTTCGTACAATTCTGGGTATTGATCTGCCTCAGCAACTTCCAAAGAAATCTCTCCTTCTTCTGGTGTAAACTTAAATGCATTTGACAACAAATTATTCACCACCTTTTCCAAGGCATCAGAATCAAACCAGCTGATAATGGTAGCTTCTTTGTTTACTACTTTAAAATTGATATTCTTTTTTGTTCCTAAAAACTGAAACGGCTCGCCAACCTCTTTTAAGAAAGCCACTATATTTCCTTTGGCTATATTCAAATCAAGCTTTCCTCTATCCATTTTTCTAAAGTCAATCAACTGATTCACCAAACGCAGTAAATACCCGGTGTTCTTTTTCATTAGATTGTATTGAACACGTGCTTCTTTAGGTGTAATTTTATCGCCCTGTTTTAACAAATAATCTAAAGGACCATTGATTAAGGTTAACGGAGTTCTAAACTCATGCGAAATATTTGTAAAAAACTCTAACTTCAGCTTATGAATTTCTTCTTTCTTCTCCTTTTCAAGATGCTCTAACTCTAGGTCGTATTTTTTTGTAGTTTTAATAATTGTAAAACGCCTAAAAGCAAATAACAATCCTAAAACACACAACAAGTAAAAAATCTTAGCAAAACTTGTTTTCCAAATAGGCGGAATCACCTTAATTTTTAATTCCACCGGAGTGGTGTCCCAAACTCCATCATTATTAGAAGATTTTACCTTCAACACATAGGAACCTGGTTCTAAATTAGTATACGTTGCGTATCTATTTTCTGAAGTGGTATACAACCATTTTTTATTAAACCCCTCTAATTTATAGGCATAGGTGTTTTTGTTAGAGGCAGCATAATGCAATGCTGCAAATTCAAAAGAAAAACTATTTTCATTATGCAATAATTCAATTTCATCAACCTCATTGATAGATTTATCAATAACAACTCTACCATTGATTTCCTCTCCAATTTTTACCGATTTATTAAAAATTAAAAAATCCGTTAATACTGTTTGTGCATTGATATTATTACTTTTTATTTCTTCTGGATAAAAAGAATTAAAACCATTTACACCTCCAAAAATAAACTCGCCAGATTTTCGAACCACACAGGCCAACTCTCCAAACTCATCACTTTGCAACCCATCATTTACATCATAATTTTTGAAAATCTCATGTTCTGTATCAAACCTAGAAATTCCTCGATTGGTTGAAACCCAAAGATTTCCTTGTTTGTCTTCTAAGATTCCTTTGATCACATTATTAGGCAAGCCATGTAATGTAGAATACCTTTTGAAATGGGCAGGACTTGACTCTGTAGCAGGTACAAATTTATTCAATCCTCCGCCAAAAGTTCCAATCCACATTTCTCCTTTAGAACTTTCATATAAGGTTAGTATATAATTATGACTGATACTTGTTGAATCCTTTCTACTATTTTTATAAACTACAAATTTTGGATTTCGTGCAACGGCCTCTTCTCTAGTCAACATATTCAGACCGTCACCCGTTGCGAACCAAACATTTCCAAAATGATCTTCATAGATATCTCTTACAATATTATTAGAAATACTTTTCTCCTGATTATCATTTTTAAAAAGTATATCCTTCTTAAACTCTCCCTCACTTCCTGAGGACAGCCATCTTCTTACCCCTCCATTATAAGTACCAATCCATAAATTCAATTTGCTATCCTGTAATACAGAAAACACCGTACTTGTGACTTCTTTCACGGGTTCAAAAACTAACTCTGATACTGCCTTTTCTTCTGTAACATCTACCATAAACAGGTTTGGCGTAGATTGCCCACCTACCAATACCTTATCCCTTCCTCCAATAGTCGCATTTTCAATAGTGAAGGCAGTTACAAAATCTTGTCCATATTCAAATTTATTATAAACTCCATCATCATGTATTCTCGACAGAATATCTAAACCTCCTCCCTCGGTACCGACCCAAAGAAACCCATTTTTATCCTCTTGAATCGATCGAATTTTATTACTACTCAAACTTCCTGACTCACCGGTTTTTAAAAAATGTTGAAATTGTTTTTTATGCGGATCGTATTTATTAATTCCAGCTCCATAAGTACCAACCCACAAAATCCCAGTATCATCAATAAACAAAGACTTCACACTGTTTGAACTTAAACTTCTTCTTTGGTTTGGGTCATTTTTAAAAAAGTTTACAAGAACTGGCTTTACTCCATCGTCTAAAGTTTTGAATTGCATCAATCCTCTATTGGTAGCCGCCCAGATATATTCTTTATCAACTACAATATCTGTAAAATTACCCCAATAGACCTTCATAGCCTTTTTAGAATACCCTCTTTTTGAAACTATAAAAATATTATTATGCGTCCCTAAAATTAAATTTCCATATTGATCCTCACTCAAACATCTCACTCCAGATTCCGGTATTCCTAAAAAAACATTATACCATTGAAAATATTTATGACCATCTTTATCACTTTCTAATTTATGAACCCCTTTTGCACTGGCCACCCAAATTTGTTTATGACTATCCTCAAAAATTTGAGAAATATGCGTTCCGTTCCAAACATCAAAAACTTTATCTTTATTTAAATTACAATGAATAAACTTGGCCTTATCCAAAGGCGTATTTAAGTCTAGCATATCAATACCAACGGCGGTTGTAATCCAAAGTCTATTTTCAGAATCAATTAGAATAGAAGTGATATAATCATTAGACAAACTGTTTTCATCATCTTTATCATTGATAAAATGTATAAACTCCTCAGTTTGAGAATCAAAATAATTGATACCATTTCCTGTGGTAGCAATCCAAAGACCTCCTTTAGAATCTCCAATAATTTTCCATATCAAATTACTGTTGATACTCTTCTCATTTGACAAATCGGGTGTAAACACCGTAAACTCATATCCATCATATCTGTTCAGCCCATCATGAGTTCCGAACCACATATACCCTTTATCATCTTGATAAATGGCATTTACATCATTTTGTGACAAACCGTCTCGAGTGGTCAACTTATCAAAAATCACAGAATTTTGCGCTTCTAGACCACAAAAGAAAAGAATACAGATGCTTGTAATGAAGTAGAACTTTGATTTAGTATTTAATATTCTCATAATCTAATAGTAGCTAAGGTTCCAATTAACATCTGATTAAAAAATCAAAAAACAGATTTTTTTTGGAAGATACTTTGTAATTTAAGAAAAATCTAGAAAAAACAAATGTAGTTTGATTTTTTTCAAAGTTCACTCATTGACAATAAATTAAGAGAAAGAGAAATAAAAAAAAACACGACAAATGGTTCTTTAATTTTTCTAAAAAATCAAACATAAAACCAATAGAAAAACAAACCAACCCAACAACAAACCATCTCAAATAACTGATTTACTGATTTTTAACACACAAAACCAATATTAAAACCACGATTAAAAATTGGATTTGTTTCCCCGATAAAATCATTTGTTTCCCTAACCAGGAGCAAAAATCTAAATATTTGTAGTCTAATCTTAAAACTAATCAATATGAAATTCAAATTACTTGTTAATTGGAAACTCAAAGCTTTTTTTATAACATGCCTGTTATTAATTAGCTTTGGTACAATTCAAGCACAAACGATCTCCGTTACCGGAATTGTTACAGGAGACGGGGAGCCACTACCCGGTGTTAGTGTTCTTGTCAAGGGAACATCAAACGGTACTGTAACTGATTTTGATGGTAACTACTCACTAAAAACCGATGCCAACAGCACTTTATTAATTAGCTACATAGGTTTTATTGCACAGGAAGTTCCCCTAAAAGGACAAGCGGTTGTAAACGTAGAACTTGTTTCTGACGTTGCAGCATTAGAAGAGGTAGTGGTTATTGGATACGGTACACAGAAAAAAAAGGAAGTAACTGGGGCAGTTGCAAGAATTGAATCTGAAACTTTAATCGAATCTTCTACGGCAGATTTAGGTACTGCGTTACAAGGACAAATTGCAGGGGTTACCGTAACTGCTAGTGACGGTCAACCAGGATCTGAATCAAATATTATTATTCGTGGAATAAGCTCCATTGAAGCTAGTAGTTCTCCTTTATATATTGTAGATGGGATTCCTTTTGAAAGTGACCCTAAATTAAGTTTAAGCGAAATTGAAACTATTGATGTTTTAAAAGATGCTGCTTCTGCAGCCATTTACGGAACACGTGGAGCAGCTGGAGTAATCTTAATTACCACTAAAAAAGGTCAAATGGGACAAATGAATATCAATGCAGATAGTTATTACGGTATTCAAAACATCACTTCTGGTCTTCCTTTGGTAAACTTTGAAGAAGATTTATATGTAAAATTCTTATCTGCTGCTGCTAATAACGGAACACATTATAACAACACTTGGACCCCTTTAGAACAAGGAGTGGAACAATTTACAAACAACACAAACTTGTTGGAGGTAATGCAGCAAAACTTTGCTCCTATTCAAAACCACGGATTACGTATTTCTGGAGGAAAAGATGGATTGGCATATAGTATTACAGGGAATTACTTTAGCCAAGATGGTATTATCATTAACTCTGGTTATGAAAGAATTAACGTTAGAGCAAATACTCAATTTTCTAAAGGGAAATGGAAAATTGATACAGGTATGGGATTCCGTATCGAAGAACAACAATATGCGGCTTGGGGATTATTAACCGATGCCTATAAATACCACCCACACCAACAAGAGATTGACCCAAATGCAACTACAGTTCAAACACCAGGAGGTGGAGATCAAAATGAGACAATCAACTTGAGTAACATTTCTACCAAACTTCAACAAACAGATGTAAGAAATGGAGAAAGCTTAAACGCAAACATCACGGCTAATTATAAAATCAATAATGCCTTTAGGTTTACTACAAGATTTGGTATGGCTTACACAAACAATACACGTGTTCGTATCAATCCTCTTTTTGAAGTATTTAATGAAGATGGAGACCCAGTACCGGTACAGCAAAGATCAGGTGCTTGGAACCAAAGTGATAGATCCGAAAAAGCAACATGGGAAAACTTCATTAACTATAACAAAAGTTTTGGAAGTCATAATGTAAAAGTTTTGGCTTTATATTCTGCTGAAAGATACAACTACACATCATTTTTTGCGAGTAAAAAAGACTTTTTCAGCAATGACATTACCACCCTTGAAGGAGCTTTAAGAGATGCTGATGCTGGAACAGGAAATAAATGGACTCAAGATAAAACGAACACACTACTTGGTGCATTGGTAAGATTCCAATACAATTACAAAGGAAAATACCTTTTAAGCTTAAGTGCAAGACGTGATGGTTCTTCTAGATTTGCTCCAGAAAATAGATACAAAACATTCCCTTCTGTTTCCTTAGGATGGAACGTATCTGATGAAACTTTTTGGCAACCTGCTAAATACATTGTAAACTCATTCAAAGTAAGAGCAAGTCATGGTACCACCGGTAACCAAGGAATTTTAGATTACAGTTACCAACCAACAATTACCTTAAATCAAGATTACGTTTTTGGTCCTGAGCAAGGAGACAACCTTGTTTTGGGTGCAACTCAATTAGCCTATAAGAACAGATTTACGCAATGGGAAACATCTATTCAAGATAATATTGGTATCGACTTCGGTTTTCTTAAAAACCAAATTACTTTAAGTACAGATATCTACAAAACAGTAAAACAAGACATGCTATTCCCTCTATTAGTTCCGCCTACTACAGGGGTTTGGCCAAACGACAAAACCGTTACCTTAAATACGGGTGATATGGAAAATAAAGGTGTAGAAATCGCAATGAACTATCGTCATAAAGGTAAATTCAATTGGAATGTTGGAGTAACATACACCAAAAACAAAAATACGATCACAAAAATGAGCGGTACTAATAAAATCGCTTATCTAGACGGAAGTAATGTAGCAGATAACAATAACGAGGATTTAGTTTCTGTGATTGCTGAAGGCTATGAAGCAGGGGCGTTCTTTTTAGTTAAAACGGATGGAATTATCTCAAGTGCTGAAGAGTTAGCTGACTACCAAGCAAATGTCAATCCAACTGCTAAAATTGGAGATTTAAAAATGATTGACGCGAATGGAGATGGTACAATCAGTATCGATGATCGTCAATATGCTGGAAGTGGAACTCCTGACTATAATATTGGTTTGAACTTCAATGCAAATTATAAAGGTTTTGATTTTTCTATGCAATGGTATGGTTCTTTTGGGGCTGAATTAATGAATGGTAGTGCAGCTTTTGCATATAAATACGCTACGCATAAAGATTTAGTATATCAATGGACTCCAAACAACACCGCTTCTACTATTCCTGTAAACCGCGGAAGAGATCATGACAACTACAGAGGGTTCACTGATTATTGGTTAGAAGATGGATCTTACATTCGTTTACGTAACGTAAATGTTGGATACACGATACCTAAAAAGGTTACGGAATCAATAGGTGTAACAAAGTTAAGACTTTATGTTGCGGCTCAAAATCCATTGACTTTTACGAAATATACTGGATTTGACCCAGAAATTGGAGGTAACAACCTTGCTACTCGAGGAATTGACAGAGGTAGTTATCCTATCACATCTCAATACAGATTAGGAATTCAATTCGACTTTTAAAATAGAAGAACCTAATGAGAGAAAAAAAAATTAAGAGTAATAAAATATTTTCAACCATGAAAAATACACATATACACAAAATAGCAATTGTCTTGATGGCTATCTTGACGCTTACTGCTTGTAGTGACGATTTTCTTGAACAAGTGAATCCAAATCAACTATCTACTGCAAGTTTTTGGAAAAACAGAAACGATTTAGACATTGGTCTGATCGCTGTCTATAGCTCCCTTAAAAGCGGAAACATTATCCGAATGACAGATGAGAATAACAGAACAGACTTGACATACCCTGGGTTTGGTAGACCTAACCCAACCAACGAGTATTACTTGCAGACATTTAATAACTCTTCTGATGCTCCTAACAGTAAATGGCAATTTCTTTACCAAGGAATTTTTAGAGCAAATCAGGTAATTATTGCTGCTGAACGTCTAAAAGGAACTCATCCAAATGCTACTGAAGAAGCCGCTGCCAACTATATTTTGGCTCAAGCAAGAGGACTAAGAGGATTGTTCTATTTTTACTTGCACAACTCTTTTAACAATGGTTCTGTAGTAATTTTTGACTTTGTTCCTGAAAAAGAATCAGACTTCTTTCAACCTTTAAGTTCAGCTAGTGCTGTGGAGGCATTTTACTTACAAGATTTAGAATTCGCCTACAATAACTTACCAGAATCATGGGACACTGCAAACCTAGGAAGATTTACTTCTGGTGCAGCGGCGGCACTTATTGGTAAAAGTTATTTATACGCAGATAATTATACCGAAGCACAAAACTGGTTTGGAAAAGTAATTAATGAATTCAGCTATAGTTTAACTCCTAACATTGGAAGTAACTTTACTACCATGGATGAGTTCAATTCTGAATCAATCTTGGAAATTGCTTACTCTCTTAACTACAAAGATGAAATTGACCCATATTCTGGAGAGCAAATTTCAAGTGTAAACAATTTCTTGGTAAGTCCAGTTGGTGGTTGGAGAACCGTAATACCAGCATGTTGGTTAACAATGGCCTACAAACAAGATCCTCTGGATCCTACTGACCTAAGAAATCAAGTAAGTGATGGAGCTGGTGGAACTACTTTAAGAAAATACTCTCTAAGAGCTTCTTATTCTATTGCCTTACCCGATGATGAAGATCTATATTACTATATCGGAGATGTCACTCAAGATGATGGAAGTAAGGTTACGCAAGGATTGACCCCTGCTCAGTCAGCTCCTTTCAACAACAAAGAATATGCCTATTTCAGAAAATACACGAACTGGGATTTTGCTGAAAGTGAAAGAACTATTTCTGCAGCGACACCTCGTTCTGGTGTAAATGTTAGATTGATTCGTTTGGCAGATGTTTATTTAATGTACGCAGAATCAATTTTAATGAATGATGGATCTGTGGATGAAGCATTGATTTACGTAAACAGAGTTAGAAAACGTTCTGGGTTACAACTACTAGGTATTGATGGTACAGGAGAATACCCAACTAGCTTACACGATAATATTGCGCATACAACAGGAAAAAACGGAACTCTTATGCAACATTTAGTGTATACGGAAAGACCTTTAGAATTATCAATTGAAGGAAATGCTATCAGACATATTGATTTGAGAAGATGGGTTGAGAATGGTACGATTAACAAAACTATGAATGACTACTTCTTAGAACTATCTCAAAAAGAATACTACGTAACAAACCACACCTATACTACAGCTGAAAACAAACCAGGGACTAAATGGGGAGCAGTATTACAAAATGATGGCGGTGCAGCAGCAGATGAAAACTTTAAAGAATTTCATCTTTCTGCCCAAAACTATATTAAAGAAGCTCACGCTTATTGGCCAATACCAAATAGTGAGATTACGGCAAATCCTAAATTAAATGAATAACCAACAAAAAGGATATTCTATTAATAATTAAAAAACTAATCCAATGAAAAATAAAATATATGCAATTGCTCTAGTTGTTTCTAGTATTTTTACTAGCTGTAACAACAACGACTACGATGCACCCAATTCAAACTCTGATATTGGTTGGTACACTTCTGCCTTAAGACAAACGGAATGGAAAATTGGTATTAACAAATACATGTCTTTTGCAGATTTATCTCAAGGAACAATAGAACATAAATGGACTATCGGTGAAGGAAACTACTTTCTTGAAGGACCAATTCAGCGACAAGATTCTGTTTTTGATCAATTTATAATCAATAGAGGAGCTACGGAAACAACGGACAAAACAATTCATGTATTGTTTAAAAAATCTGGTTTGCAAGAAATTAGACTTTACAACACTTTCAAAGATTCCGTTTCGTTTAGAGGTAATGATACCATACCAGCAGTTCAAATTGGTGACAAGTGGGTAATGGATACTACATTCGTTGTAGATGTTTACGACACCATCGTACCTGCTATTGAAGTAAGACAAGCTGGTGTTTTAGTGCCACACGAAAATCCTTTAGATACTATTTATGTAGAAGCTGGAGACAATATTGAATTTACAGATATTACTACTATTGGACGACCAGACACTTGGAATTGGAATGTAGGTGGTTCTTCAAGTAGTGAACAAGTAGCAACCTTGATTTTCAAAAAACTAGGAAACTGGAAGGGTACCTTAAATCTTAGTAGAACAGCACAAAACACACCTGGTGACTGGGAAAGCTATAAAATTCCAGTTAATTTTAAAGTAATTCCATCATCACAACCATTTATCGTTTCTGGTGATGTTATCGAACTTGAAGATCAAACCATTCAGATTCCGTATAATGGTGAATTTGCACCTTTTACAGATCAAGAGTCTCACTTTACTGTAAATGTAAACGGAACAGCTTTCGCAATTGACGCCGTTACAATTAACGAAAGTGATGCTACAATTTTAGATATCAACCTAGTTGATCCGATCTATGAATCAGATAATATTACGGTATCTTACGATGGAATGGGAGCCTTAGAGTCAACCGACACAAGAACACCAGATGCTTTCTCAGATTTACCTGTAACTTCATACTTTGTTAATGTATTTGATGTAAATGCTTCAACAATGGAAGATGGTGGTGCTTCTGCTTCATGGGTTCCATCTTGGGAAGATGATACTTTAATAGAAGTTACTACAGACAACCCTTACTCAGGAGACTATAGTTTAAAACTTACTTTTGATGGTGAAGAACGAAACAATGCTGCGGGTTATAGATGTAACCCTATGAGTAACGGAGCTCAATTCACTTTAGAAAACAAAACCTACTTACTAGAATTCATGTTATATATTGAACCAGGAGGAAATTATCCTAATATCTGGCCTCACTTTATAAATGGACAATGGAAAGGTTGGTGGACAGATGCTTCAGCTGCCGTAGGTACTTGGACTAAATTCTCATATGAATATGCTCCTGGCGACCTTAAACCTGGATCAGCTATTATGCTTCGTATTCCAGGAGAAGATCCTGCTAAACGAGGAGTTATGTATTTCGATGATTTTGTAATCAAAGAAAAAGACATCAGACCATAACAAACTGAACCAATAGAAAAGCCTGCATCAACTGCAGGCTTTTTTTTATTAAAAACCCTAAAATACACAAAAACAACTAATTAAAAACTAACAAACTCTATAAATAAGTCATTTGTTTCCTCGAAAAAATCATTTCGTTTCCCTTAAATAACACTATTGCAATAATTTTGGACATTATATAACCACAAAAATCTTTATTATGTTTAAAAAATTACTTTTTAGTTTGACATTGATTGTTGTAAGCATGGAGATGTTTTCGCAAACAGCTCCCTTTTCTACCTGGACAACAGAACCTCCTGCAACAATAACTTTAGGTAGCTCATATACTGTTGCAGCCGACTATGACGCTGGTGACGATGGAATGGGACTCGATTATACTGTAGATGCAAAAGTACAATTCGTAATCCTTGAATATAACTCAGAAAATGTAAACCAAGGTTGGAGAGCTGGGAACAGTGACAATTCTGCAGGTGGTGAACATTCTGGAAATGCAACTGTTAATTGGACTATACCTAGTCTTACTCCATCCGCTGATTTAGCCAGTGGTAACTATTATGTTATGGGAATATCTTGGAAAAATTCAAATAATTCGTGGCAAACTTCTACCCACAAACCTATTACTATTGTTTCTCCAGCTGATGTTCTTTCTTGGAACCCTACTAGCCCATCAATAAGTTCTTCAAGTACAATAGATATTGGAATTAGTTATTCTTCAGATAGTGATATTCCAGTAGGGGGAATAAAATTCACGCTTTGGACTATTACAGATCCTTTTTCTGACGTTTGGCATGGGGCTTATTCAAATACCGCAATTCTTCCTTCAGGAGATAATTTAACAACTACAATCTCTATTAATGTACCAGCTGGTTTACAAGACGGAAGTGGCAATATGGTTACCACAGCTGACTTGCCTACACTTGATCCGAATAGCGGTGACGCAAGTTACCCTGGTGCCGGTCTTATATCATACTCATATCAACTAAGAATGATTGCTGTTGACTCAGATGATTTTGAGCCAGCCATTCCGAGCGAAAGCTATCCTATCATTACTGAAACTTTGTCAACGGATAAAACCGAACATAAAAACACAGTAGTATATCCAAACCCTACTGAAGGAGAAGTTTACATTTCTGACTTAAAGGGAGCACAAACTATTACAATAACTGATGTATTAGGAAAAACACTAAAAGTTTTACCAGCAACCACTACTATAAATTTATCAGGAATGAAGGCAGGTGTTTACATCATAGAAACAGACAATGGATTGCAACGAAAAATTGTAAAACAATAAAAAACATACCCAATCTAATACTTCTTAGATTAGGTATATAATTTGACCCTTAATTGACTCTAAGTCACTCTAACTAAAAAGAAAATTCTCATGGAATTAAAAACCCTTAAAAAAATAAGCTTACTTGCAGTTTCCTGTTTAGTATTTGCCTGCGCAAACAAGAAAACACCCGTTGCAAGTAAAACAACCTCAACTCCTAAGTTTGAAGCAAACTGGGAATCTATCAAAAAAAATTACAAAGATCCGGCTTGGTTTAATGAAGCTAAATTTGGAATTTTTATTCACTGGGGTGCTTATAGTGTTCCCGCATATGGTTCTGAATGGTACCCTAGACAAATGTATATGGATACAGCGAATTTCAATGCGCAATTAAATACGGGAACGAAAGGTCCGAGTAGAGAATACTTACATCATAAAAAACACTGGGGTGACCAAAAAAACTTTGGGTACAAAGATTTTATCCCAATGTTTAAAGGAGAAAAATTTAGTGCAAATGAATGGATTAGTCTTTTTCAAAAAGCAGGGGCAAAGTACGTAATTCCAGTTGCAGATCATCATGATGGTTTTGCGATGTATAAGTCTAACACTACTCGATGGAACGCCTATGACATGGGACCAAAAAGAGATGTATTAGGCGAACTTTTTAAAGCAGGTAGAGATAAAGGTATGATCATGGGAGCTTCTTCTCATTTTGCTTTCAACTGGTCTTTCTACAACAAAAAAGCACACTTTGATACAACAGACCCTGAATATGCAGATTTATATTCTTCAAAAGGTACTGACTTAACAGAACCCGTATCTCAAAAATTTAAAGATAGATGGTGGGCTAGAACTAAAGATGTTCTTGACAACTACCAACCAGATATTTTTTGGTTAGATTTTTATGTTGATATTCCAGATTTTGCCGAGTTGCGACCGAAATTAGCAGCATATTATTACAACAAGGGAATTGAATGGGGAAAAGAAGTGGTACTTCAAGACAAAAATTTTTCTCATGAAGCCTTCCCAGAAGGAACTGTTGTATACGACTTAGAACGAGGAAAATTGCCTGGTATTAGAAAATTGCCGTGGCAAACAGATACATCTATTGGAAAAAACTCATGGAGTTATGTAACCAATTGGCAATCAAAAACGGCAAATCAACTTATTGATGATCTTGTTGATATTGTGAGTAAGAATGGAAACCTTTTATTAAATGTAGGTCCAAAATCTGATGGAACTATTCCAGAAGATCAACAAAAAATCTTGTTACAAATGGGAGATTGGCTTTCTATCAATGGTGAAGCTATCTACGATACAAAATATTGGAGAACTTTTGGAGAAGGTCCTACGGAAGTAAAAAAAGGACATCATTCTGAAGGAAATAATAAAGACCTTTCTTCAGAAGACATTAGATTTACCTCTAAAGGAAATAAACTTTATGCAATTACACTTGATTGGCCAGCTAATGGTATCATCAAAATCAAAACATTAGCAAAAACGAATCCTAATGCCAAAGACCTTAATATCTCTAAAGTAAAAGTATTAGGATCTAAAGAAAAAATTAAATGGCATCAAACAAATGAAGGTTTAGAAGTACATATGCCTAAAAATAAGCCTTGTGATTTCGCATATACAATTGCAATATCACTTTAAAATTTTGGTTAATTAGTCTTAAAAAAGTGTGACTCCATGTGAGTTGCGCTTTTTTTTGTAAACACAAACACCCCTATTAATTAGAATCAATGACAACCTATAAAAACAACTATACGACCCTACTAACCATAGGTTTATTATTCATTCACTTTTTTATCTACTCAAATAATATTTATGTAGCAAAAACAGGTAATGATTCTAATCCTGGAACAGAAGAGCTACCCTACCTTACAATTTCAAAAGCGGCAACAGTTGCTGTAGCAGGAGACATTGTTTATATAAAAGCAGGAACTTATGAAGAAACGTTGACCCCTACTAATTCTGGTACTGACGGAAATCCTATTATATTCCAATCTTACCCAGGAGATAAAGTCATAATTTCTGCCATGGAAGCCTTGTCAGGCTGGACACAATCTGAAGGAGCTATATACAAAACCACAATTCCATTCAGTTCACTTTCCCAAGAGAACTTTGTAATGAATGACCAAACTGCTTTGAATTATGCAAGATGGCCTAACAAAACTACTTCCGATCCTTTTGTACTCAACTCAATACGCAATACGGGAGGTAGCGATGGAACCGTGGAAATTGACGCTTATTTAACAGAATCCTCCATCCCTAATATAGATTGGACAGGAGGTGCGGTTTGGTTTTACGGAGACAAACCCGGTTCAGGATGGACAGCATGGAAAAGAACTATTAAAAGTAGCTCAACAGGAAAAGTAACATTTGACCTGACCTTCAATGATTCTGAAGAATGGGTTAGAACTTATCATGCTCCTGCTGACTTGGGAGATTTTTTTCTAGAGGGAGCTAAGGCCGCTCTAGATTATGAAAACGAATGGTATTATGATGAAAATTCTGGAGAACTTTTTGTGCAACTTCCTTCTGGACTTGCTCCTATAGATGGAGAAGTTAAAATGCGCAGAAGACTTGAAACCATCAATCTAAAAGACAAAAAATATATCCATATAAAAAATCTTGCAGTTTTCGGTGGAACAATAAACATGGAAGATTCCTCTACCTGGCACACCAATGGAAACAATAGAACGACAAACAATTTGCTTTATGGTATCAGTTCTTTTTATGGAAATCACACCTTAGGAGTTGCTGAATCTTCAAGATCCGGTAAAGCAAGTATTAGCATGCAAGGTTCCAATAACACGATAGAAAAATGTGAAATTGCCTTTAATGCTGGGGCTGGAATCCAAACAAGAGGAAACAATATAACCATAAAGGACAATTATATTCATGATTTTGATTTTCTTTCCAATTATGATGCTCCTTTAGTAGCTAGAGGAATTGAAAATAGCACTATTATAAACAATACCATTTTTAATGGAGGTAGAGACTGTATTCAATATGCAGGTTCTAATAATGTTGTTTCGTATAATGATGTTTCACAAAGTAATCGCTTAGCAGATGATTGTGCCTTATTCTATACAGTGGGTGCACAACCAAATACAGAAATTCATCATAACTGGTTTCATGATACCGAATCTAGTGGTACTAAATCAAAAGCCGCAGGAATTTATTTAGATAACGATGCTGAAAGTTTTATTGTGCATCATAATGTTGTATGGAATACGGAATGGACAAACATTCAAATCAATTGGAATGGAAAAGACATAGAGATTTACAACAACACTTTATTCAATGGATCAGCTGTTATGGGAGCATGGCATCTTGAAGGTACTGAATTTACAAATGTAAAAGTATGGAATAACCTTGGTGGTGATTCAGAATGGGAACCACAATCCGACCAACAAAACAACATTACTACAACTTCAGCTTCTTTTGTAGACTCTGCAAACGGAAACTTTAATCTAGTAGCAGAATCAGAGGCAATTAATGCTGGAAAACTTATTCCTGGTTATACTGACGGTTTTATTGGAGAAGCACCAGATGTAGGTGCTTACGAATACAGCGCTACCGAATGGGTAGCCGGAATGACTTGGGATCACAAATACAGTCCTACAGGTCTAGGTTGTTACGGTTTACCTGGTGAAGATTGTGAAAATATTATTGACGAACTAACATGGAACCCTAGACACCCAACTCTCAATGCGAATAATAGTTTAGAAATCCCTTTCACTTACAGTTCTGACACAGAAATAGAACCAGGAGGAATTTTATTCACGTTTTGGGTTGTTCAACCTTCTCCTTGGTGGCACCAATGGAAAGCGCAGTATAAAAACACAACTACACTTCCTATTGGTCATGATGTTCAAACAAGTATGATCATTACCCCTCCAGCGGATGTTAGTACCAATGGCATCATCTGGACAACAGACGAACTTCAAGTGAAAGACATCAATAATTCTGGTGAAACATATAGATATGAATTGAGAATGCTGGCAGGATCTGACACCGATTTTACTCCAACTTTACCTGATCATTCTTATGTAACAGTAGCAGAATCATTATCGATTGATAAAAATTCGGTTGAACAAATAAAAATATACCCAAATCCAACAACGGGAATTATTTTTATTTCCGATATCAAAGATGCCACTTTTATAACAGTTACAAACCTAATTGGAAAACACGTTATGACCCTCCCAATTTCTGATAGAATTGACCTTTCTCATTTACCAAAAGGAATTTATATCATACGGACCGATAATGGAATTCTGAGAAAAATAATAAAGAACTAATTCACTTAACAATTAGTCACTAGAACAACGGAAAGCGCAGATACATACTATCTGCGCTTTTCTTTTATAAAAAACTTCTCAAATCATCCTCTCATAAAATAAAGACATTTGTTCCCTTATCAACTTCATCTGTTTCCCAACAAAATTGACTTATCCAGTAATTTTGATTGACAAACCTAAACCAACTATTTCATGAGATCAAAATTTAGAGTTCTAAGTTTTCTTGTATTTACCTTTTTGCAAAAAAACCAAGCACAAGAATCAAATATCTATATTGATCTAAAATGCCAACGTTTTATTGGAGAGATTTCAGAAATTGACAGAACAAAATTTTTCTCTGTTCATGATACTGGCTCGGATGTTGACCAATCAAAATTTCGATCTGACTATAATGTCACTGGAGGAAGAGGATTTTGGGGAGCCTATTCTTATGCCAAAAGCAAAACTGGTGAAGTTGGCGTATATCCCGATCCGAAACCAGAAAACAACACTATAAAAGCTGTACTCACAAACTATGTAGCTACAGAGCACCCGAGGAGTGCTTTTAAAGATGGACTAAATATTTTTTCAGCTGGAGACTGGGCAGTAGAATATTACAATAATTTTGTGAATACCTCTGGTCGTCAAGAATTTTTTGAAGTAATGAATGAACCTTTTGTACATGCAGATGATTTTTACGAAGGTTGGGACCCTGAAGAAAATCAACGCATCAAAACGCAAATGGCTGAATTTTACAATGAAGTAGGTAAAAGCATTCATTCAAAACCTGAATTAAAAAACATGAAGGTTATTGGTTATTCCGCTGCCTGGCCTTCCATGGAATTATGGGATTTTGGTCAATGGAACGACAATATGAAATTATTTATGGATGTCGCGGGTGCTAACATGTATGGCTTTTCAACACATTTATACGATGGGATTAATGTAACCGGTCAAGACAGTAAAAGATCAGGAAGTAATTCAGAAGCTATTTTAGATATCATAGAAAACTATAGCATGCTAAAATGGAATAAAATCAAACCTCATGCTATTACAGAATATGGAGCTATAGAAAAAGGATATGGAGATAACTATAGTGATTTAGCAAGTGTTCAAACAGTTGCATCTATCAATCATATTTTATTAAACCTTTTAGATAGAGAGGACAGAATTTGCAATTCCATACCCTTTATAACAGGAAAAGCCACTTGGCATATCAATGCTGACAACAACTACCAACCCTATGGTGCAGTACTTTGGAAACCAACTAACATTGGGGTTCCTGTTGACCAAATTGAAGGATGGGAATATACGCCTAGAATTCTATTCTATGAATTGTGGAAAAATGTTGAAGGTAAAAGAGTTTTGATAAAAAGTGACAACCCAGATATTCAATGTCATGCTTTTGTAAAAGATAGTAAAATGTACGTTGCCTTGAATAACCTAGATGATCATGAACAAAAAATTAATTTAAATTTTCTTTCCAGTCTACCTCTCTTGGAATCAGTACTTGTAAAGGATTTAATTATATATCCAAAACAAGCCCATATTTACAACAGTACAACCTTGAATACAAGTCCATCTGAAATCAACCTTATAAAAGATGAATTTGTTATGTTAGAATATACCTTTAAAGAAAATATTGAATTTAACAACACTGTAAAAACCTCCAATTATTACGCGTCGAATTATCTTGAACCAATCCTTACAAACACAGAAATAAGCTACACTTATAACAATATCATCAAAGGAAGTGGATTTGCAAATCTTAGAATGAGTATTGGAAGGAAACATGATGTTACCAAACAACCTCTTGTTAAAATTAACGGAGTTCAGGTGGATGTTCCTAGTAACTACAAAGGATATGATCAATCAGATAGAGATGATTTTTTTGGAATGATAGAAATCCCATTTTCAGTCAACCTTTTAAATGAAAACGACAATACTGTATCTGTTACCTTTCCAGATAACGGTGGACATGTAAGTTCCATGATTCTTGCTACCGACATTTATGATAAAGAAATTGGTGTCATGAGTGTTAAAACAATCTCAAATCCTTGTCCTGATGCTCAAGAAGGTGTTATTAAGTTTCATCCAATATTTTCTGATCAGTATATCGCAAGAGTTTATAAGGAAGGTTATGATGAGACCTTCACTTTCAGTGAAAATTTTAATGTTGAAAACCTAAGCAATGGAATTTACAATATAGATCTTACAGCTACACAAAACGAAAATTACCACGAAACCTTAAAAGTTGTGATTACCTCTCCGAACGTTTTGGAGGTTTCTGGCAAAATCAACGAAATAAAAAAGACAACGACACTTAAGCTAGAGGGAGATAACATTTTTGAAATCACACACAATCAGAATACTTTTAAGACTTCCTCAAAAACCATTGAAATTCCACTAAAAAATGGCACCAATTCCATCTCTGTAAAAGCAAATAAAGATTGTCAAGGCATCTACCAAAAAGAAATTTTTATAGGAAATGAAATTACAGGATACCCAAATCCTTTACAAAACTCCTACACCATTGATTTCGGACAAGACCCTAGTCCAACAGGACAATTAAACATATATAACGCTGTTGGAAAAATTGTTTTATCAAAACAATTAACAATCCTCAATAATATCGCTCAAATTGATACCTCTCCATTTCCAAATGGAATTTATCATATACATGTGGCAACTGAACAAAAACATAAAACACTCACAATTCATAAAACCAAATAATTTAGATATTCAAATTTAAACCCAATGATCAACCTAAAACAATTTATTTTCCTCGCACTCCTACTGCTACATTTTCACATATCAGCTAGGGATATATATGTTGCCAAAACAGGTAACGACAATAACACTGGTACTGAAACCAATCCATATTTAACCATTACCAAAGCAGCCAATGTGGCGGTCGCTGGGGATATTGTTTATATAAAAGAAGGTACCTATGAAGAAACCTTAACCCCAACAAATTCAGGTTCTTCGGGAAATCCAATAATTTTCCAATCGTACCCGGGAGACCGAGTAATTATTTCTGCAATGCAAGCTTTGGAGGGTTGGACTCAAGATTCGGGTTCCATTTATAAAACAACTATCCCGTTCAATACATTAGGTCAAGAAAATTTTGTCATGTACAATGAAACTGCCTGTGATTTAGCAAGGTGGCCAAACAAAGTAGATGATAATCCTTTCAATTTGGCAACGAAAAGGAATACCGGTGGTAGTGGTTCAAGTATTATCGTAGGCGCCTATCTAGAATCCATTGAAATCCCAAATATTGATTGGACAGGGGGAACCGTATTTTTCTATGGAGACAAACCAGGTTCTGGCTGGATCGCATGGAAAGAGACTATCTTAAGTTCATCCTCCGGGAGGGTGAATTTTACATTGGATAAAAACCCAAGTTGGATCAGAACTTTTCATGCTCCTGCTGACAAGGGTGATTTTTATCTAGAAGGAGTAAAACAAGCTTTAGACTATAAAAATGAATGGTATTTTGACAACACCTCTAAAGAATTATTTCTACAAATCCCATCAGGAGGGGCTCCAGAAGATGGTGCAGTTAAAATGAGAAAAAGAATCAAAACCATTGATCTTGACAGAAAAAGCTATATCCATATTAAAAACCTAGCCGTTTTTGGAGGAAGCATCACTTTAGATCAAAGCACCTCTACCAATAATTTACTCTATGGTGTTTCTTCTTTTTATGGAAATCATACTCTTGGTGTTTTTAGAGGTTTTAATGCAAACAAACCTAGCGTTAGAGTAAATGGATCTAACAATAAAATCGAACGATGTGAAATCGCATTCAGTGCTGCTACAGGAATCTACATCGATGGTAAAAATAATGAAGTTGTAGATTCTAGAATCCATGATTTTAACTACCTCGGTTCTTATGATGCTCCTTTAGTGGCAAGAGGTGGTGAAGACAATACTTTTATCAACAATACCATATTTAATGGAGGTAGAGATGGAATTAACTATAATGGAAAAAATTGTGAATTTGCCTATAATGACATTTCCCGTAGTAATTTAATTGCAGATGACTGCGCTTTATTCTATACCGTTGGTGCACAATACACTACTGAAATACACCATAACTGGTTTCATGATGTAGCTTCTAGTGGTTCAAAAAAGAAAGCGGCAGGAGTATATTTAGACAATGACGCTGAGGGATTTAACGTACATCATAATGTTATTTGGAATACCGAATGGACCGGTGTACAAATGAATTGGGATTGTAAAAACATCAATATTTATAACAATACACTTTGGAATAATGAAGGAGGAGTTATGGGAGCTTGGCATAAAGAAGGAACTGCTTTTAGTGACATAAATGTCTGGAATAATATTGCAAGCGATGACAAATGGGAACCCCAATCTGACAAACAAAACAACCTTACTACTACATCAGATTCTTTTCAAAATGTATCCACTGGTAACTTTAATTTAACTGCTGGTTCAGACGCTATCGACTCTGGAAAAGTAATTGCGGGTTACACAGATGGTTTTAACGGAGCAGCGCCAGATATTGGAGCATATGAATTTGGGGCAACACAATGGGTTGCCGGAATCACTTGGAACTACAAACTAAGTCCAAATGGCCTAGGTTGTTATGGTTTACCTGGTGAAGATTGTTTAACATACCCTAAAGATGATCAAGACAAAGATGGAGTTGGTGATGCAAATGATATCTGTCCTGATACTCCTTTTGGAACACCTGTTAACACACAAGGTTGTCCGGTATTCACCTTAGAAACCAATAATTTTAAAATTTTAACTACCGGTGAATCTTGTAGTGCTGCCTCTGATGGTAAGATTTCTATTATTGCAAATGAAAACCTTGCCTATATCGCAACAATTGAGGAGTCTAATAAAACAAATGAATTTACAACTACAACCTCATTTTCAGATTTAACATCTGGAAACTATGTTGTAAAAATCACAATAAAAAACAATGATAGTTTTGTTCAATACTTTACTCTAAACGTTACCGAACCTTCAAATTTATTTGTCAAATCAAATATTTCTAAAAACAAGAAAACAGTAAACTTAGAACTTTCTGGAGGCGAACTTTATAGAATTCAAGTTAATGAAACCACATATATGACCGATCAAGATGAATTTGAAATTGAATTATCCGCTCCGTCTAACAAAATTTTGGTTTCTACAAATAAAGATTGCCAAGGAACTTATGAAGAAATCATCTCTGCTGCTGACCCACAACTTTTCGTATCAAACCCGGTAGACGAAATACTTTCAATTACTACCCTAAATTTTCCAGATCCTAAGGTAACTTATCAGGTATATACTACCACAGGACAAATTATAAAATCTGGACAAACAGAACTCTTAGATACTATGATCTTAATTGATTTTTCAGACATACCCTCTGGAATATATCTGATCAATATTATTTCTCAAAATCATAAAATACAATCTAAAATTATTAAAAAATGATCTTTACAAAGAAATTTACATACCTCTTATTAATTACATTTATCCTACAGAGTTGCTCTTCAGGTTCTGAAGATATTGATACTGGAGGAGGTGATTCAGCTAACAAGACACCTACTTTAATATTCCCTTTAAATGAATCAGAATGTTTTGAGGGAACCATTATCTCAGACTCTAAAAGTGAAGTTCTATTTGAATGGAACGGTACCGAATCTGCCACAAGTTATATATTCACTTTAACAAACTTAAATACGAATAAAGAAACGGGAATGTCTGTTACCGAAACTAACAAAAAAATGACATTGGAAAGAGGTGTACCTTACTCATGGTATGTAATAGCCATAGGAGAAAGATTTTCGGATCAAACTAAAAGTTCTGAATGGAAATTTTACAATGCTGGAATTGGAACTCAAAACTACGCTCCTTTTCCTGCAGAAGCTCTCTATCCAACCATGGGAAGTAGAACTCCTACCAACTTTAACTTGACTTGGAATACAAGTGATTTGGATGGAGACAATTTAAGCTATGAAATATTTCTAGGGACAAACGCAACACCAACAACCTCCATAGGAGTGGTCACACTAAATGAATATTGGATTAGCTCTCTTGCAAGTGACACTGTATATTATTGGAAAATAATTACCACGGACGATTTTGGGAACCAATCAACTTCTCCCGTTTTTGATTTCCGAACAGAATAAAAAGAAATCAATTTCTTCATAAAAAGGCCTAGAATTAAATTCTAGGCTTTTTTTTATTTCTCAATAAATCACCAAGCAACTCTCATTTCTTTTTTAGAATCAAAACCAACACTCATAGAATTCTTTGCTCTTTTGACGGATACAACCTTTGACAGTCAACTGTTGGTAAATAGCTTACCAGATTTTCTTTAAGAAAAAGCATCTGACTTTTATCAAACAATGGTTGCCCCGAAAAAAAATGAAATAAATAATCATCATGTATCATCCTTTCAATCTCTCAAAATCAAACACAAAACAATTTGACAAGTATAAATCAACTTATTACCAACCAATTAAAAAACCTGTCTAGTTATTATGCAGTTTAAAATCCCGAGATTTACTGATATTGTTATTATTTTGTCAATCAAACAAAACCACTAATTACATGAAACAATTTAGCTTAAAACAATTAAAAAATTTTAGTCTATTTTTTGTTCTGTCTTCTCATCTAGTTTTTTCACAAGAGAAAACAATAGAATTAAACGGAACAATTACAGATGAAACGGCATTGACACTACCATATGTTGCCATAGGGATTTCAAATAAAAACATTGGTACATCAAGTAACGAAGATGGTGAATTTAATCTTCGTATATCGGATGCAGAATTAAATGATACTTTATTTGTCTCTTATCTTGGATTCAATACCTATAAAACATTAGTATCAGACTTCATAGCTTCAGAAAATAAAACAATCATTTTAACAGAAAATGTTGTCTCTCTTGAAGACATTGTATTACTCCCAGCCAAAGATTATGTGCTCAATGCTATGAAAAATCTAAAGGCAAATACACTTAGCTCTTTACACCAAACAGATTTCTTGTACAGAAGAGCTGCCACCGAGGGAGGAAGAGCCAAATTTTTTGTAGAAAACTACATCAAGGTGAAAGATAGAGGACCTGCTTATTGGATGGGAACCATAGAAGTAAGTGAAATTAGAAAATCTGCAGATTACCGAATTTGGAAAAGACAGCAATGGAGGCATTCCATTACTAGTATGTTTGAAGTAAACCCATTTGTTCCTAATGACTCTCAACATAGACGAAACTTGAAAAAATTCGAATGGAAAAAAACAGGTGATTCGTCTTATGAAGGAGAAGATGTTGTGATATTAACAGGTAGAAATCCAAAAAAACAATGGGAGAAAATAATCCTCTATATAGGTTTGGACTCTTATAAAGTGTACAGAATTGAAAGAGGAAGTGCCTTATACATTTACAAAAAACATAAAAGTGGGAGACTTTATTTGAGTTATTATCACAACGAATGGAAATTCCCTAAAGATCAAATTCCTGAAAAATACTGGGGAACACCTGCTGAACATGTTCACTACCGTTTAGAAGCTTTTGCTTACAAAGTAGAAACGAATAAGAAAAAAATAGACGTTACAGCTTTTGGTATAGAAAAAGACATGGGATCAATTGAATTGCCTTATCATGCTAATTTCTGGTCAGGGTTAAGTACACCTCCAGAAACAAAATTCTATCAAAAAATTAAAACAGAACTTGAAGGATTATATGGTGTGTCCATCCAAACACAATTTAATTTATCCAATAAGTAATATCCAACTAGAAAAACAAAAGCCCTATTCATAAGAGAATAGGGCTTTTTTTATTGAATTAACTTCTATATTTATTTTAATGCTTCTACGTTTATAATTACCGAACTGATAAACCCACTTGCATCCTCAAATGTAAAATCAATTGTATTACTCCCCTCTTTCAGATATTTTATCGGAAAAGGAATCTGTATAACTCCAAAAAATTCATCTCTTGGTAATTGATCATATCCTCCCCAATTGGAAGGCACCTCAACAGGTTTACCGTTAATCAATACTTTCGGTTGTTTGCTAAGATTATGAGTTCTGGAAATCCCCATTTTTAAATAGGCTCTTCCTTTTTTAGCAGATATCACATTTTCAATTTCAAATGAAATTGGTTGCTTTGCTTTTATCTCTTGAAGATATTTTTTACCGTAATAATTATCCTCATGTAACGTTCTTGAAAACTCGTGATTTTCAACATCACACTCAAGAATAATCGTTTCCCCTACTTTTAAATCTAATTCACCCACAGCCGAAATATTTGTGAAATAAACTAATTTTGGAGTCCCCGTAGCACCAATATAGAGTCTCCTAAGAGTAATATTTTTAATCCCTTTTTGACAGTTATTTAAAAAATCAAACTGAATATTTTCTTGCTTCTGAGAAAGATTATTAATCGCTATATAAGCCTTTCCTTCTTTTAAAAAGGCATTTGTTTGAATATCTGGATTATCCGAATACATCTCTACCCTTTTCCCAGCCACGTCTTTCCATAACTCATAAAATTTTTTCATATGAGTATATTTATAACTTCCATCTTTCATTTTTCTCAATAACACCCATGGATACGGATTCCCGTCAGGATTTCTTGGATCGTTATAGAAAAAACTCGCCTTTCCCGTTATAAAAGGAATTGCCTTTAATAACCTATCTGGTTTATCCATCAAAGACATCATAATATTGTTATATGAAACCAAACAAATTCCATCCAACTCAGCCGAATATGGTTTTCCTTGCAATCCTTTAGCTGTATACCCATATTCTGATATTAAATGTGGTTTAATGATCCCCCATTTTTTATAGCAATAGGCCTCAATAAGATCTAAAATCGCTTCAGAATTACTACCAGATCTATAACTAAACCCGCCTGACACATTTCGACCATCATAAATATGTGTTGCAAAAAAGTCCATACTTTCACCAGCTTCATCCATAAAAACCTTCATTCTAGTATTCCAATGCCAAAAATTATTTTTTGACATTTCTGGCCAAGCAGCACTGTAACCACCAACTAAAACATCAGGCACTTCTTTATGCATTTTATCCGCTACGATTTTATGAAATTTGGACATTTCAACAATAACACCTTCCGTTTTATCCCAAGAATCTACATAATCTTTAGAATGCACAAAAGGCTCATTCATAACCTCATAATATTTCGGCAATAAAGGAAAAGCATTTTTAAAATAAATTGCATTATAAGTAGCTATCTTTTCATAATCTTTATTTAATTGAAAAGCTTGACTAGGATGATCGGTTACAATCAAATCTTTAGTCTTTTGGGTATTATACATTGGCGCCCCTAAATAATGCGACCGTGATTTTTTTGCAACAAGGTTGGCATCACTTAAACTAGGTTCTTCGTTTTTATTTTTACCGAAAGGCCTTGGTCCACCAAAGGTTCTCCCAAATTCAATTCCCAAATGCTCAAATAAATACTCCTCCTCTGAGGCCAGCCCCCAATCAGTATAAGATGCATGCAATGAGAAATATTTCTCTCTATTCAATTCACTTTCCGATCCAATAAATTTTTGTGTATTCAAATCAATGGAAACTTTATTAATCTGAGCGATACCTACATAGCAAAAAAACACTGCAACATGTAAAAATTGTCTTTTCATTTTCTAAAATTTCACAAATTTATAATAGTCTTTATTACTCGTAATCACAAAATAAGGTCCCTGCACAAGGTTTTCTACCAACACTTTATTTGTTTGAGTCACTTCTGTAATTATGCTTCCCTGCAGATTTACAATTCGAATATATTTATAAGAATTTTTGCCTGGCAGCGTAAGAATTTTAGACTTTTTGTTTAAAGAAATCTGAATACTCTTAGCATTGATTTCTTTCATGGTCAATTTTTCCTCAGGCTTTTTAAAAGATACATTTCCAATTTCAACTACTGAGGTTTTTTTGCTAATAAAATCCTCTTGTGTTCCATAATTCAATTGAAATTTATAATCTTTTGCCGCTGCTTGTAAAGGCAGAGAAACCTGAACCTCTTTTGTTCCTTTTCCTTTATTTAAATCAAATTTCTTTGAAGTCCCTAGCCATTTATTCCCCTTCCAAACAGAAACTTGAATTGCTCCTGCTTCAGGAAAATCATACTCGATATTAAAATTATAAGCTTCTTTTGTTTCATAAACCGTTTCCGTGTCAAGGGAAAAAGAAGCTGACATTGGTTTTACTACCGGATTCTTTACTATTTCTATATTACTCACAGAACCTCCTGCCATGGCAGTTTGCCAACCGCCACCACTTTCTCTCATAGAAAGCACGATCCTATAATTTTTTCCAACAACAAATCCTTCCTTGGGCGTTACACTGACATCAATAAGTCCGCGTCCTTTTTTAACTTTTACCACACTCCCAGACCAAGATTTATTCGGCCCTCCGGATATATCTAAAGCAATATCTCTATTTTCCGTAGCCACATAACCTACAGAGAAACTGAAAAACGCTGCGTTCTGGATTTTGGAGGAAACTGGCTTGATAAAAAACACTTTATCAACCGCTTGAGCATTATTTGTATTCGAGTACAACAAACAAAACACAAAAAATAACAATAGTTTCGTATGTTTTCTTAATCTCATTATCATTTACTCTTTTAATATTTTTATTTTGTTTTGATGTTTTAATCAACCTATTCAGACTTTTGCAACGTCAATCTAAATGCATCTATCCCATGATAATTTGATCTTGCAGCAATTTCTATGGTATATTCTTTTGCCTCAGAAAAAGTAGCATATACTTGATGTGGATTATGATCTGAAGTACTACTAGTCCAACTCCATGCTATCGTATTGGTATAAATTTTAAAAAATCCATTTCCATTTTCACCTGCTGGATTCGGTGTTTTACCGGAGCCATTAGGATAAACAATGGTACCTGCAGCATTCTTAAATCCATAAAAATTATCTGCATCAGCCATTCGTAACCAACTATCATTATGCTCTGTTGCCGGTTTTTCGTCTGCTAATTTTGCTATAAAAGATTTCCATTGGAACAAATAAGTTCCTGGTACTGTAATATTGACTTTATATGTTAACAAACCTGCTTTTCCAATATTTTCTGTGCCCTTCCAAAACTGAGCTGCACCTTCCCAAACAATATAGCCACTACCCGAATAACCTGCATTCTCTGTTTTCTCTTTCCAATCACCAACTAAAGTTGCTGTTTCTGCTTCTACAAGAATTACTGTGAGAACAAAAGGTTCTTCACACTCACAAGTTTCTTCATTTAAAGTTTTACCAGTTTCACAAACCAAAGTACAAGGAACAACCTCCGCTTCACATTCACATGTATCCTCATTTAATTCAAATCCTGCATCACAGGTCAAGGTACACACTTCAATACTTTCTTCACAATTACATGTTTCCTCATTCAAAACAAAATCTCCTCGGCATGTTTTAATACATGGTTGATCCTCAACACCTCCTTCATCAGCAGATGATTCAGAACAACTCGAAAAAACCATTAAAATTATTATTGATGCTATTAAATTGAAAAAATACTTACTAGTTTTCATAAAGTTTAGTTCGTTTTGGTTAGTTTTTATTTATTGAAATTTGATCCAATCCAGATTTAGGACATATTTAGCGTCTGATTCAAAAGTTAGTTTTATATTTTGAACTCCCTTAATCTTTTGGCTTACCGGAACTTCAATTTCTTTCCAGCTATTCCAATTTCCTGTATTTGGAACTTTAATCTTTGCTACATGTTCTCCTCCAACAAACACATTAATCACGCCTCCTTGTAAACCTGAACTAACTCTAGCGGTTACCGTTTTAGGTTTAGACTTCCCAAAATCAACAGAATTATAAGTAACCCATGCACCATTTTCTACATAATCTAGTTGCCAATTTACCTCGGGTCCTTTTACCCTGCTAACTTTTACTTTTTGCGCATCAGAGTAACGATCTATCTGAATAGGCTTCTCAATACTCGTCAGTCCAATTCCTCTTAAGGTTGCTTTTTTCTTCAAAATCATACCTTTCTTGTCAAAAAACAAACTATCTGCCCTCATAGAGCGTAAATGTTGATTGTTTGAAATATCATGATGATGGTAAAAAATATACCACTGCTTTTTATATTCTACAATAGAATGATGGTTTGTCCAGATTCCATCTTTCCAACGCTCCATTACCATCCCTTTATATTCAAAAGGTCCCATTGGATTTTTCCCAACAGCAAAAGCAATTTCTTCCGAACCGGATGCATTATGTGGAAAAGTAAAATAATACATATTATCTTTTTTGAACACAAATGATCCCTCTTTATACTTTCCTGGCAAATCTTTTACAACCTTTGCTTTTCCTTTGATAGACTTCATGTCATTATTTAATTCTGCAACAAATAGATTATTCCCTCCTCCAAAGTACAAGTAAGCCTTACCATCATCATCAATAAAAACATTAGGATCAATTCCATTAACACCCTCAATATAATTTTTCTCTAAAGTATATGGCCCTTCAGGAGAACTTGCTGTTGCAACTCCCACTCTTCTGAAAGCGCTTTTATCCAAAGGTGGTGCAGGGAAATAATAATAATAAACTCCATCTTTTTCAACACAATCAGGAGCCCACATTCCAAATCCATCTTTTTTTCCCCAAGGAACATCTGTTTGATCGATAATTTTCCCATGATCTTCCCAATTTGTCAAATCTTCTGTAGAAAAAACATTGTATGAAGGCATACAAAAACCATTTTCTCCTTTTCCTTCTTCACAAACAACATCAGTAGAGGGGAACACATATAGTTTTCCATTAAAAACTCTTGCTGTTGGATCCGCTGTATACATATGTGTAACCAAAGGATTCTGTGCATTTAAAAAGTTCCCTAGCGTCATTAAAAGAACTAAAACTGTTTTCATTAATTTCATAATATATCTAATTATCTATTTGTAAAATATGGTATCAATACAACCGAATAAAGTCTTTACAGGACTATACTCCCCTAGAATTAATACAATTCAAAAATACAGTTGAAGCAATTCTCAAAAGAATAATGATGATTTTATGTGGAGCACTCATGTCTTATTTCAAAAAAAAACTCCTTTCAAAAAGAAAGGAGTTTACAAAACTTTTGTCAGCAACAATTACGTCGTTGCATCTAAAATTTAATTTTTTCTGGCTTAACCGATCCTGAAAACGGTACTAAATAAAATGTATACTTATACACCCCTTTACCTATTCTATACTCTTTATGAGGTTCAGCTCTCTTCGACCAAGTATCATCTCCACCAACACCCGTCTGAATTAAATCGACTTGAACAGAAGAAGTATTTGTTTCTGTTAACTCCTTGGTAAATTGTGCCTGCTGAAGGTCATATAATTTGTAAGGAACAACACTAAAACTCAATAGTCCATCTCCCTTTACTAACAATCCTTTTGAATTCGTATGAATTTTAAACCATCTAGTATCTGTATGATTTCCATACTCACTTGGTTTCACATACCCATAACTCATGTTTTTAATGAGACCAGAATACAAACCAACTTCTGCTCCAAAATTTCTATCAACATAATTTGGCTGAGGACCCCTTCCTAAATAGCTAAGGTTTTGGTATGATGATGAAACATCAAATTGCATCCCAACCCTTGGCGCGTTTGGAGCAGTGCTATCAATTACTGATTCGTAATCAACTTTTAACTTACCATTCCCCAAAATAGTATATATTAATTTCACCTTCACTTTTGGATTTGCAATTTCACCTTCAACCATAACAACAACTACGCCCTTATTTTTAGAATCAATATTTAAATTCTTTACTTCAAATCGATCCTCAGCATGCATCCAATCTCTTTCTACAGCTAGTTTCTTTGAACGACGATAGGCCATATCATTCTCTGTCTCTGCCCTCCAAAAGTTTAACTTCAACGGCGATTTTAACAAATCCATACCATTTGACTTATAATTACTTACATACCCATTAGTCTTATCAATATTTACGATCACAAATTTGTTTTTTACCTCAATCATACCCTCCGTTTCACTAACGCTTAAAGTGGAATTGCTTTTCTGAACAGCTACAGGGGCTACTTTATAATCAAGTTTAAATTGTTCTTGAAAAACAACATATCCCTTCTTTTCCCATAATTGATCTTCCTTAAGCTTTCCATAAATATTGATAAAATACTCACTTCCGTTGCGCAATCTAGGCTGCTTATATTTTAGCACAAACTTTTCTTTTTCAAAAGGTTTGGCTGAAAGACCTTCTTTCAATATTCCTTTTTTTACAGCTTTACCATTTTCTACTAGTTCCCAAAAAACATCATATTTCGTTAAATCTTGGGCATGATGCCTATTTTCTATTTGAAAACTTCCTGTTTTAGGATCTTCAGAAGTAATAACAACAGGCTGATTTACCTTTTTACATTCAATAATTTCTGGTTTAGGAGTTCTATCTGAAGCAATAATACCGTTGATACAAAAACTACCATCATTAGGAGTATCTCCAAAATCTCCTCCATAAGCATAATATGGTACTCCTTTTTCGTCTTTTCTTAGAATTCCTTGATCAATCCAGTCCCAAATGAACCCTCCCAAAGCTCTATCATTCTTGTAAATAACATCCCAATATTCTTTCATATTCCCAACAGAATTCCCCATGGCATGGGCATATTCGCACATTACAACTGGGCGACTATCAAAACTTGTATCATCTATTAAGCTTTGTAATTCTGCAGGTTGCGGGTACATTCTACTTAGCATGTCTACCCATTTTGGATCGGTAGGATTCCCTTGATCCTGTGTAAAGAAATCTTTTTTATATCTAGGATCTGTTGGATCTCCTTGTGCCCCCTCATAATGAACAAACCTGGTAGGATCAAACTCTTTAATCCATCCGGCCATTGCCGCATGATTAGGCCCTTTCCCTGACTCATTTCCTAAAGACCACATTACCACACTTGGATGATTTTTATCTCTTTCTACCATTCGAATTGCTCTTTCTAAATAAGCAGCTCCCCATTGTGGGTCATTTGTCAAAAGTCCACGTACACCATGTGTTTCTAAATTCGCTTCGTCCATTACATAGATCCCGTATTTATCACATAGATCATAGAAATAAGCATCATTTGGGTAATGAGAAGTTCTAACAGCATTAAAATTGAATTGTTTCAACAAGCTAACATCCTCTTCCATATCAGCTCTCGAAACCGTTTTTCCGTTGGTCATATGATGATCATGTCTATTTACTCCAATTAATTTTACGGGATTTCCGTTTACCAAAAATCTCCCTCGATCATCAAAAACCAATTCTCTAAATCCAACTTTCGTACTTGTATATTCAACTGCCTTTCCCTCTTCGTCCGTTAATGTCAAAAGCAACGTGTACAAATAAGGATTGTCTGAAGACCATTTTTTAGGTGATTTAATCTCTGTTTCAATCATCCCAAAATAAACATTATCTCTCTGTGGATACCATTCAGAAAAAAACTTTTTTAACGGCATTTCTGTTGAGGAACCAACATTATTCCCATCTGCATCCAATAATTGTGTAGATAAAACCCATTTATCGACAGTTGTAGCCATAGGTGCTACTCCAAAATGCCCAAGCTTCTTAACATATTTATTTTTAATATTGGCGATAAACTCTGGTCTAATTTGAAGCAACGCATTTTCATAATTCTTATCAAAATCAGTTCGTACATGAAAATCTGAAATCCTTACTTTAGGCACAGCTTTTATATATACTTCTCGTTCAATACCACTCATTCTCCAGTGGTCTTGCGCTTCCATATAGCTTCCATCTGCCCAACGATATACTTTAACCGCTATTTTATTTTCACCTTCTTTCAGATGCTTTGTAACATCAAATTCCGAAGGCAACCTGGTGTCCTCACTATATCCAACAAATTGACCATTTACCCAAACATAATATGCCGAGGAAACACCCGCAAAATGTAAAATCACATCTCTAGTTGACCAAGATTTATCTATCTGAATTGTTTTTATATAGTGTCCAACCGGATTATCATTATGATTGATATACGGATAATCGCTAAAAAATGGGTAGGTTGAATTCGTATAAATCGGTGTTCCATATCCTCTCATCTCCCAGTTAGAAGGAACATCAATAGATTTCCATGAACTAGCATCAAAATCCTCTTTCTGAAATTCATCAGAAGCATCCGCAGGTTTTGCAACCCATGAAAATTTCCAATCTCCATTTAATGATTTAAAAAAACTTGAATTTTCTCGAATATCGGATTTGGCCAATGCTTCTGTTTCATAAGAATAAAATGTTGCATTTGCAGGCAATTTATTAATTTGATTGACATGAGGATTTTCCCAATCGTTTTGTTGACTAAAAGAATTTAGCACTATAAAACATAGTAGTAAGGAGAGTATATTTTTTTTCATAAAATTAATTGTATTCCGTTTTTATTATTTTTTAGTAAGTATCCACTTTAATCATTAGAACAAATTTGCAGCTTAATTCTCTGTCTCATATGGTCAAATGTTTTTATGAGGGAAACAAATGCTTTATTTATCTTGATTAAAACTGAATCTGCCATATTTGAAGGGACTTCTATAGTATTTCCTTATACATTAATAAATATTTAAAATTTCAATTAATGATTTCTGTTTACTACCTTTGAATTCATTATAAATAAATAAAAAATTATATTATGGCTTTTGAATTACCAAAATTACCATACGCATACGATGCGTTAGAACCACATATTGATGCTAGAACTATGGAAATTCACCATAGCAAACACCATCAAGGATACACAAATAATTTAAATAATGCTATTGCTGGATCTGATGCAGAAGGAAAGTCTATTGAAGATATTCTTAACGGATTAGACATGACAAATGGTGCTGTAAGAAATAATGGAGGTGGATTTTACAACCACAGATTATTTTGGGAAGTTCTTTCTCCAAACGGAGGAGGTTTGCCTACTGGAGAATTAGCAGCAGCAATAGATGCAGCTTTTGGTTCTTTTGAAGCATTTAAAGATGCATTTTCTAAAGCGGCAGCAACTCAATTTGGATCAGGATGGGCTTGGTTATGTGTTGCTAAAGGTGGAGAAGTAAACGTATGTTCTACTCCAAATCAAGACAACCCATTAATGCCAGGTGTAACTTGTGGTAACCAACCAATTTTAGGATTGGATGTTTGGGAGCACGCATACTACTTAAACTACCAAAACAGAAGACCAGATTATATCAATGCATTTTTTAATGTAATCAACTGGGAAGAAGTTTCTAAAAAATATGCAGCTGCAAAATAATTATTGCAACTTATTTTTTTTAAAAAAAGGCCGTCATTTTTGACGGCCTTTTTCATTTTGAAAAGAGACCTAACAATGATTAAAAAGTAGGACTCATTTGTAAACCTACCTCAACTATAACTAATTCCAAACCGAGATTAGTTCTTTCACGTCCTTGTACTTTAAAAAGCGCGATGAAGGATTTTTTTTCATCCACTCCATATTTATCCGCAAAAATCTTCAATTGTTTATTCGAGGTAAAATAATCTACCGTGGCCATTGCCCCAATATCATGATCTGAAAAAAACATAAATTGAGAATTACCATTACTTTTATTATACAATTTGGCCACCATTGCATATTCAATATTATTAGTTTTTGTGGATAATTTATAATCTTTATCCTTACCCACATCATGTAAAATAACTCCTCCTTCACCGAAAAGAAGTTGATAGTCTAATATTGCTTGATTAAAATAGTCAATAAGTTTATTTTTATTCTTTAGCGGGCCAACATACACAATATTTTGATGCTTGATATCTCTAAAACCAATTTTAGAAGATAGCTTTATGGTTATCTCTCGATCTCTTTTGGTAAACATTCGCGAAAGATCATTTGCAGAAACCGCTCCCATACCTGTCATATAAGTATAACTAGAGGCCTTAATACTATCCTTAAAAATTGGATTTTTTCTTTTATAGGCATATAACTCCTCTGCAGAGTTTATTCTATAATCTCTATACCAACATGTTTTACCTTCAAAATTCTTCCCTTCTACCCCAAATAAATCACCAACAACCAAAAGAGTTTCTTTCTCACTGTTAAAAAAAGAATCCCACAATACAGTACTTTCCTTATAAAACAGGCGTATTATGATTGTAATAAAAATTATCCCAACAATGGATAATAGCATTAAAACAATCTTATATCGTTTTCTATAATCAACCTCTTTTAATTCATTATTTTTTTTAAAACTTATGTTGTATTGCCCTTTTTTAATCTCTAATCTAAAAGAATCTTGTTTCCCCTCATGCTCATAATAAGCAGTCAATCTCTTTCTAAGGTGATAAATATTAACCCTGATTCTCGATGAATTATTTTCGCTGATAAAGTTGTTCCCAAATAACTCGAGTGCTATAGTGGTCTCCTTTAAGTCTTTTTTATCAAAAGTAGAGTTGGCTAAAAATTCAAGAAGCGCAATACTTGCAGGTGCCTTTTTAAAAGAATCACTCTCAATAATTTTTTTTAAGTAATACTTTTGATCAACAATATCCATACAATAAAAAGCTTTAGTTCCTTAAAGTACTATTTAAAACATAAACATTTATAAAAACTAGTTACTATATTTTAACAACTAGCTTATTTAAAATAATAGCACCCTCTTGATACAACGATAAAACATAATTTCCTGATGAAACTAATGGATCTATCTCAATAAAATCATCAACAATTTTTTGATCAAATACAACATTCCCAAGTAAGTCTTGTAATAAAACTCTAGACACAGAAACTCCACTATAACCAACAAAATAAAGTCTTTGCGTAAATGGATTAGGGTATACACTAATCTTTTGCTCCTTTAAAAAAGAAACTCCAGCACTCATTACCTCTTCTTTCGGTTTTATCTGAACACCATTAAATCTAGATTCAACACCATTGTTATCAGCCCTAAAAATCAAATCATAATCTTTACCTTTCTCAATGGTTATCTCATAATTAACAGCATCTATACTTTCTAAACTTATTCCTGTCAGTAAATCTGTTAAAGGGTTCCCCACACCAGCTTCCCTTATCTGTATTTTTATTTCACTCCCCATCAATGTAGGATCATAATGCCAACTATTCACCTCATAAACACCGGCAGACAATCCAGAAACCCTAAGCCCAATTGCTGGCTGTCCGGAAGCGTTTACTGATGAATTCACTGCAAAATCCGATAATAAAATATCATCACTACTATTAGTTGCTGGTTCTTTTCCAAATCCAAACAACATATAATCTACATCTCCAATTGTCACAGATGTATTCTGACTACCTAACATCCCTACATAACCAATTTCAGTTGCGGAGGAAGCTGTATTAATATCTAAAAAATATTCTGTTATTACTTTGTTTATCGACACCCCATTAAATCGCACTCTATTATCAGTATTGTTTTCTCTAGCAACTATCTCATACACTTTTCCTGCTTCAACAACTAACTCAAACACAGCGGGAGCATCTGAATTCTCTACCTCTATCGTTTGCAAAACAACCCCGCCTTCTTCCTGAAGTGTAACAGTAACATCAGCCGGAAAACTATTGTCATAATGATAACTATTGATCTTATACGTACCTTCAGGAAGGTCTTCAATACGAACTCCAATAGTAGCATTAGCAACCTCTGGATTCACAAATGCAAAATCTCTTACCACATCATTCTCTGCTCCCTCTCCTCTATCTTTTACATCTATATTTTCACCAATTATAGTAAATGTTACGCCATTATCAATTATCGTCGCACCCGAAGCTCCCACTATAGTTTTAAAAGGACTTAGTGTTGGACTGCTGATTGTATTAATATCAATGCCATAATCTATATTGGTATTTATTGGCTCTGGTGTTACCCCTAAATCCGGTGCCTCACCTGAATAAATTTTATTGATATACTCACCAACTATTCTAGTGGTATAATTGGAATAACTCACATAGTCCCCATGAAACCAAAGAACAACGCGATCCTCAGAGTTTTCAATTCCTTTTGGCACAAATGGACGCAAATTATCCTGATCTGAATCTTTTGTAACTTCAGACCAACTCCAGGTTTCACCTCCATCAGAGGTAATTCCAGAATATATTTCATATCGGCTATCTTCATTTTCTGAAATAGGATTCTTGTTTGAAGAAATAAATATTTCATTAGTATTATATGGATTTGTAATAATAATTCCGGTATAATCGTCTTCACCAACATATAATCCCTTACCTGCATCACATACAAAATTATTAATCCATTCCATACCATTCCATTTTGCATAATGATAGGAAATTTCATTAATATTTAATTGTTTCGAATAGGTAACGATTGGATTCCCATCCAAATCATAGTTGATGCTATGAGTCCAGGCCCTTGCTGCAGTTCCATCAGCCCCATAGACATATATTTTATTGACCAAAGAAACCTGAATAGGCACCCCATCTATCACACTTTGCAGCGAAGTAATTAAAGTTCCGTCAGATTGATATACACTCCCTTGCGTACCATCATCATTTGTTTTATAATAACAATGATACAAACTGTTATCTGCTACCCTTGGATGACCATCCGTAAAAAAGAAATCTATCCTATCAATACTATTTGAAGTATATTTCATGTATGGGCGTGTATTTCCATCACCATTTTTGAACAGAATAATATCAATCCCGTCCCTCAAAGCGACACCAGAGGCATCGTATTCCTTCCAGTTTGGATTGAAGTTATTGGTTCTCATAAAATTATATATTTTATTCCCTTCCGCACTCAACTGATAGGCATTATTATAGGTTGCTCCTTTGTTATCCGTATCATTTTTTGTTACCTGTGTGATTTGCTCGCCCCAATCCGCTTGTTCTGTTGGCTCTTCTACTAATGAAGTCCGATAGTAATTATTTTTTTCACGAATATGTGGACTATAGAAAGACATAATTTTACCATCCTTCCTCAATAAAAGAGCCGCATTGTTATGATCATCTTTTTGCGTCCAAGTACTCAATATTGTTTCTGATCCAAGATTGGCACCGGTTTTAATATCATTAACACTTAAAGCCACTTTTCCATCCCTTTTTACATAGGACGTATATAATTTGTCATTTTTAAAAACAGCCCTTTCATCGTTAAACCAAGTCCACACACCATCATTTGTAACAATAAAATCAAACCCCTTATTTGTATCATGTTGTGCAATTAAGCCTTTAATAAGTAAAACGCTAAAAATCAACATCAATTTCACCTCCTTAAATTTCTCCATCTGTTTTAATTTTAATTATTTTTTATTCCCATAAAGCTTATACACTTCTGAACCTGCCGCTAAAAAAGCTCCTATTCCATACACCTCAGTTTCGTCTTTAAATGACCGCTTGGGTCCAGCTCCTATCTGTTGTACATACCCTAACTTACCATCTTGATCAATATAAGAGACAAGGGCATTCCAACCTTTTTTTACATGAGGTTCATAAGTTTTTTCATCTAGCAAACCATTATTAACACCCCATGCTAAACCATAGGTAAAAAAAGCTGTCCCGCTGCTTTCTGGTGATTTGTAATACTTTTGATTCAATAAACTGGTAGCCCAATACCCTTGATCCGTTTGTAATTGAATAATCTTTTTGGCCATTTTTAAATAAAGACGCTTAAAATATTTGTATTCCGAAGACCCTTTTTTATACTCATCCATCAAAAGTGTTAGCCCTCCAAACACCCATCCATTTCCTCTTGACCAAAAAATTTTATTTCCATGATCTAGCCTCCCGATAAAACTATTATCTCTATAAAAGAGACATTCATCTTCATCAAACAAATGTTTCCTTGATGCTTTATATTCTCTCATCATAAAATCCGAATACTTCGAATCACCGGTAATCTTACTCGCTTTTGCCCATACAGGAGGAGCCATAAACAAAGCATCGCACCAAGTCCAACGCTCTAAATGTTTATACTTATCCAATGTGATGGGTTGCTCACTTGGATGCTCAAGAATCCAATCTAATCGTTTTAGTGTTGGAATTATCATCTCATCAACATGATGCTTTCTATATAACTCAAAATAAAGCTGTCCTACAATATGATCATCAGCAATATACTTACGCCAATGTAGCTTCCATTTTTGCTTTTCACCGATACTCTTTAAAAAACTCCAATATTTATCATCATTCGACATTTTAGCAAACTTTATCATACCTACATACAACGCTCCATTCGTCCAATCCGCAACGTGATGAGGTTTCGTTTTCCCACTAAAAGTATCTCTAAAATGATCAATTTGCCAATCTGCAACTCTCTCCATATTTTGAATTACAGAAGGTGCAGATATAGGGTGAGACAAATCAACTTGCTGTGCTAAAACAAAATTGAACACTCCCAAAAAAACTAAAAAGAACTCTTTCTTAAGCATGATGTATTTTTTAATATTAGTCCTACAAAATTATATTAAAACTCCCCTTCGAATAGCAAATCTCAGCCTCTTAACAGTATATGTAACAGTTAAAACCTCAGTATTTACAGGAAACACATGAGCTTTTATCTTCATCTATTTTTCTATTTATTTGAATTACTATTACAATTGAAAAGAATATATTAATCGCTTGAAGCGTATAAAAGTTTGTCCTCCTAAAAAAAATAACACACAAGAAAACTATTGAATACAACGCAATCAACATTCATTATTGAACCAAGATTTATTCAAATTGATTACAACTATTTTAGAACCAACGAGTAATTAAAAAAACAACAAACAGAATTTCTTACATCTTTTCCATTGTTTAAAAATCTTAAATAATTGCACAAAAAAAGGCCGTCAAAAATGACGGCCTTTTTCGATTCTCTTCAATAAAAATAATTATTTAATCAATACTTTCTTGGATACTATACCTTTATTGGTTGAAATTCTGACTATATACACTCCAGTCTGCAACTCTTTAACATTTACCTTTTGACTATACATCGAAGAACTTTTCACCGCAACATCAAGTACTTTCACACCAAATAAGTCGTAAATAAACATCTCCGAAATATTAATTTCCTTGTTTGAATGAATTAATAACTCATTTTTATTTGGATCATGAAATATAACAAAGCTTTCATCTACATCAACATTTTCAATAGATAATGCTTCCTCTTGACTAAATGTTACATAGAAACGATTCGTATAAGTTCCCTCCGTTAAAACCAAAGAAACTTGACTCTCCAAGCTATAGTAAACACTCAATAAATCGTCAAACAAAAATGCTTGTTCTAGAATTCCAGCTTTTTCAATCTCCACAAAAGAAAGCACACCTTCTGAATCAACAACAACTTCTAATGGTAATCTCACATCCTTAACAAAACTATTTAAGCCAGCAATAACATAGGTTCCATCTGTCTCACCTTCTTCAGAAAATTTCCAGTAGGCATCTTTTTCATGGATATCGTAAATCCCACTATCATAACCATTATCATATTCGGTGGACAGCCCTTCTTTAAAAACCGCTAGCAATTGTCTCGTCAAAGCAACACCATTCTCATTCGTTTGCTCAAAACCTAACCTAAACGATTGTAATTTATTCTGAACTTTTGAACCTTTAGAAGGAATTCCTTTGAAAAAGATAGAATTGCTTCCATCCTCTATTTGATGCGCTCTCATGCTATTATTAAAAGTAATTTTCGCCATAGCAGGGACTCCTGACTCATTTGCGTTTACAAAAAATCCTTGACCTACCGGAATATATTGCCCCGGCACATCTCCTGAACTTGTTCCTAAACCTTCAACTCCTGTTGGAGCAACAGCGGCAACACCTCCACCAATGTTTCTCACAGCATATCCACCTTGATAGTTGGATTTATAATGCCCTTCATCTCCTTCAACTGAGGTCTCTCCGTTATGTTCCCAAAAATAGATACTACCATCAATATAAGAATTTGTAATATTATTATAGGTAATAAAGGCATCCGCATCCAAAGCCGACGGGTAGGGATTCCCTAACAAGAACACATCTCCATTTTCCACATCAATTTCGTAATCACCATTATTAACCTCTCCAACAAAGGTATAATTTTGAATAGCACCTGGCCCTTTCATCGTATACCCTTCTCCTATTTTTAAACTTCCTGACTCCCCTATTTGGCTCCAAGTGTTATCGTATTTATATATCCAGTTCCTAGAGATTGTAATTGGCGTGGTAGTATTATCACCATTATTATCAGATGTAAAAGTAATATCAGGCGGTGTTGAGGTAGCTGATGTAGGAGAGCTACCGTCCTTCACAACCTCACTAACAGAATAGGCCGATGCTGAACTTGAAACCGGTGAAGACCAATAATTAAACCTAAACTTACTATTATTATTTCCTTGTTGATCGATATAATAAATCCCTGAACCCGAATTTGCATCTACACCTGAATGTGTTTGAATTAACTGAGAAGTTCCCATCATTCGAATTTCACCATCATTTTCTATAGCATCTGTAACTTGTAGACTTACCCCTGAGGCAACCGTAAGAACACCACCAGACTCTACCTCTACCTCACTTACATGAGCATTTTCAGACAGCGGTAAACTTCCGGTTGCTGTATTTTTAACTAACAACTTATAACAATCATCGCTTTCACTAGGAACATTATCAACTCCGGTTCCATTATAAAACTGCATACCATCTACAACTATTTTATCTACATATTCAATGGTAAAATAATCACCATCGGCAAAAGACACATCAGAGGCTTGATACAAATCGCCTGTTGTATTTGTCAATGTATATATGGTTGGCGATAACATATCACTATCATTATCTACAACAAATCGGATATCTGAGCATGCCGGTTTAGAGCTGATATCAATACCTGTAAGATCAACCTCAACCGTTACCGTACCTATATCGTTCTGCTTGGTTACTCTCCAGTTAGAACTAATTCTTGATTGGTACGTAGCATTATCAGCGAATGAATAATCTGAAGTGTTATTTCTCCCCCAAAATAGATAATCATTTACATCAACTGAATTTGGATTGTACATTCGTATGATTCCATTTCCTCTAGAATCAACATGAAACGATCCATCAGCAGCCCTACCAATACCAGCTACATTATGATCGAAATCCCCATTACCTGAATCATCTTGATCATAAATATCGTTTGAAATGGCAATATTATATTTAGCTGACAAATAGTTCGAAACGATAATCTGCTGAGCATCATTTAAAAACACATTGTAGAGGATCAACTCTGGATGATCACCTGTATGTGCCTGACTATCCACATAGCCTCCATCAACAGAATCCTGCTCGCCACCAAGAGACAAACTTCCACCATCTGTGATTGATGTACCGGTAGCATGAGTTCCTGTAAAAGACTCTATTCCGTCCTTCCAAATAGACACAGTTCCATCTGAACTTTGCCAACTTGTGTTAATAATATGCCAATTATTATCATTAGCACTTACACCTGTATTTATTTCTGGACCTCCTATGTATAAACTCAAGGAATTACTATTAAAAAGTAAAAAATCATTGTCTGCACTTGAACTGGCATAAGAAAATTGCGCATCCCCAGACTCTCCGTTATTCACATTTACAAAAATTGCGGTTGCTGCTACATCAGCAAACCCAGAAAAACTAGCATTCCGAATCCTATTGTTAGATTTATTAAATCTAGCTGTGGGATAACCGTTTACAATTGATGTTTTATAAATTGGAGAAAAAGTACTTGATTCACTAAACGTATTAGAATTACCGGACACATCGGGCCAAGATAATAAATCATCATCATCAGAATAAGCAGATATTTCATTCGCGTCTAACCAAAGAATATTTGTACTGCTATCCCCAACACCACCAGGACCCGTATATCCAAATGAATCATCATCTGAAATGGTATAAGTATAAACTGTATTTGTTCCAAGATCAGCACTGGAAGCACCTGTAAGTGTTAGGACAACCGTTTCACTAAACTCCACTTCAGCATCATCAACAATTGTAGCTATAATATTTGCCGTAGTTTCTCCTGCCAAAACTGTAACGGTTCCCGCATCCAATAAATAGTCCGTACCACTAGTTGAGCTACCTGAAAACGTGTAAGTTGCAGAAACATCCAAGCCAGACACAAAATCTAACCCCACTTCAAAATTCACGGAAGTAACCGATTCCAATCCAGATGAAAAAGAACTTGTAAATCCGATCTCAGGATTATTATCATTATCATTTATCGTATAGGTATAACTTGTAAACCCCGTTCCAGCATATGGCAAAATATTATCCAAGTTAGCGTTTGTAGGGTTAGACAACTCTATCAAGATAGTTTCATCTATTTCGTTAAGAGTATCATCATTTATTGTAATATCAAAAGATGTTGTTGTTGTTCCAATAGCAAAAGTTGCCGTACCAGAACCCAATGAATAATCTTCGCCAGAAGCAATTGCTGTTCCTCCTGTTGCCGAATAATCTACAGTCGTAAGATTAGACATATCAGCTTCATTTAAAGTCAAATTAACTGTAACCGTTGTCATCGATTCATCCCCCGAATCAGATGCTATATTAAAATACACTTTTCTTGCAATATCATTATCTAAAACACTGTAAGTGTGTACTGAATTCGCTCCTAAACTCAATCCTGCTATTGGATTACTCAAGGTCGAAATAATAGTTTCAGTTCCCTCAGCATCCATATCATCAACCACATCAATACTATAATTTACACTTGTAGTACCGGCGGTAATTGTAAGCTCAACATTAGTACTTGAAATATAATCTCCGGAAGCGATAGCAGTACCATTGGAAGTAGAAAATTCAACAGTTTTATCTGTAAGTGGAATAAAATTTAAAAGTACTTCAATAGATGGATCAATATTTTCACCCCCCGAGGAAGACACTGAACTATGCTGAATTACAGGGTTAACAGCAGCAATGGACACATAGTCTCCATCATTGAATTCTATCCCTGACGTGCTGTATGTTTCTCCCGAAACCAAACTCATTTCATATACACTTGCTCCAGAACTAAAATCTCCATCAGCATCCACCATTAATGCGTATAAAGTATGTCCTCCTGGTAGAGTTGGTATGTTTGATGCATCCACAGAAAATTCTATAGTTCCAACGTCTCCCGTTTCATCCAATCTCCATTCTCTGGTCAAACGCTGAATATCAACACCACTATCTGGTGCTTCTACTGTAGTCCAGGTTACGCCTCCATTATCATGACCGAACATCAAATATTCATTATCAAGGTTCAAGCCACTTGCATTTGAAATATTTAAAATACCATCTGACGTAGCATTCGTATGCATATTTGAAATATTTTCTCTACCAATACCTGCCAAATCATGTCCATATTGAGATTCGTAAGAATAATAATCGTTAGAAATAGATAAGGCATATTTTGCAGCTAAATAATTACTCACAATTATTTGCTGAGCTTCATTCAAATAATTATTAAATATCAAAACCTCAGCAAAATCCCCAAAATGAGCCTGTGACGCATCATAACTCCCATCCACCAAATCTTGCTCCCCAGCTATTGCCAACGAACCACCTGAAGTAATATTTGACCCTGAAGCTATGGTACCTGTATAATCCTTAGATCCATCCTTCCAAATCTCAGCAGCTCCTCCTGAATTTTGCCAACTAGCATTGGTTATATGCCAATTATTATCATTAAAACTAATCCCTGAAACAACTTCTGTATTTCGATATAATCTAAGGTTATTACTTGCGAAAAGCAAAAAGTTATTATTACTTGCAGATGAAGCATAAGAAAGAACTCCATCATTACTTTCGGAGTTTTTATTTACATAAATAGCTGTTATTGCAGAAGTTGGAAAATCAGCGAAACTCGTCCTTCTCAACCTCCCATTTGCCTTCTCAAAGCGCACTACTGGAAACCCATTTATAATTCCTGTTTTATAAACAGGTGTAAAACTGGAATTTGGCTGACTTACATCATTTCCATTTCCAGAAACATCCGACCAAGAAGAAATATTATCACCATCCGAAAGAGAAGATAAATCCTCTGACTTCAACCATAAAACGTTTGAACTAGAACTCCCCACTCCACCAGGTCCAGTTTGGGTAAATCCTTTTAATGACAACAAAAAAAGAAAAATAAATATTTTATGGGGTAAATAATTCATCGTTAGTCTAAAGTGCAAATTTACTTAGAATAAACCAAATAAAATATTTATTGTATTTTATTCAAGTAATACTTTCTTGGATACTATACCTTTATTGGTTTCTATTTGAATAATATAAACACCCGGTATAACCCCTCCTACAGGTAAAACATGATCTGAAGTATCGATCCTTTCAGGTAAATAATTTAACAATAATTCCCCTACTGAATTATATAATTTAAGCCTCGAAATAGATAAATTATTGTCAGTTTTTATATGCAAATCACCTTCTGAATTCTGATAGATCAAAACTGATTCTGATGTTACCACATCACCAACACTCAATGAATTATCTTCTTTAAAGGTAACATAAAATCGATCACTATAGGTACCGGCATCTAAAACTATAGAAACCTCATTAGTCAAGCCATAATAGATATCCAATAACTTATCATACAGGTACGCTCTATCCGAAACTCTCGTTTTCTCCAATTCAACAAAAGACACAATACCTTGAGCATTCATAGTAACCTCTAAAGGTATCTCTACAGCAACATTATATGTATCTAATCCAGCAATCACGTAAGCCCCTTTGGTCTCTTCTGGTTCAGAAAATTTCCAATAAGCATCTTTTGAGTGAATATCGTAGATACCACTATCATAACCATTATCATACTCAGTAGATAAGCCTTCTTTAAACACAGCCAATAATTGACGGGTAAGTGGAATTCCAATATCGTTGGTTTGCTCAAAACCTAACCTAAAAGATGGTAAAATGTTTGTTTCTGAAGATTTCTTAGATGCTTTTCCTTTAAAAAAAACAGAGTTACTACCATCCTCTACCTGAAAAGCTCTCATCGAATTATTCATTACCACTGTCGCCGAACCGGGTACACCAGATTCATTTGCGTTTACGAAAAAACCTTGCCCCACTGCAATGTATTGCCCCGGTACATCACCCGAACTACTGCCCAAACCACCTATACCTGATGGAGCAACTGCTGCAACACCGCCTCCAATATTCCTAACTGCATACCCTCCTTGATAATTGGATTTATAGTGACCTTCATTTCCCTCAGCGGAGACCTCTCCATTATGTTCCCAGAAATAGATACTACCATCAATATATGGATTTGTAATGCTATTATAAGTAATAAAGGCATCTGCATCTAATGCCGATGGATACGGGTTTCCTAAGAGAAAAACATCACCATTTGACACTGCAAAACTATACTCACCATCATTAGGTGACCCTACAAAAGTATAATTTTGAATCGCTCCAGGACCTTTCATCGTATAACCTTCTCCTACATTTAAAGTTCCACTACTGCCGGCATGGCTCCAACTATTATTAAACTTATACAACCAATAATTAGGAACTGTAATTGGACTTGTAGTATGATCACCATCATAACCAGAAGAAAAATTAATTGAAGGTGGAGCTGAACTTGCCGAAGTTACTGTAGTACCATCTTTCATAACTGCCCCAACGGTATATGTTCCACTTCCAGAAGAAACAGGTGACGACCAATAATTATATCGATATTTACTCGAATTTGTTCCTTGCTGATCCATGTACAAACTTCCTACCCCCGAATTAGCACCAAGACCTGTATGGGTTTGAACCAATTGAGAAGTACCAATCATTCGAATATCTCCATTGTTTTCAATTCCATCAGTCACTTGTAATCTAATGCCAGAATTCACTACCAGCTTACCACCACTTTCTACCTCAACTTCCCTTACGTCGGCATTTTCTGTAAGAGTCGGACTACCATCTGCAGAATTTTTAACTAACAACTTATAACAATCATCTGTGGTATCCGGAACATTACCTGCACCTGAACCATTATAAAACTGCGTTGCATCAACCACAATTTTCTCTTTGTATTGTAGTGTAAAATAATAGTTATTTCTAATATTGATATCCTCTATTCTATAAAGTCCTCCTCCAATACCAGTAAGAGAATATGTTCTCCAAGGACTTGAGAAATCACTATTATCATCAATTATTAATTCGATATTCTCACAAGATGGCAACCCTGAAAGATCCACTCCTGAAAGATCAAATGTTACATCTATTCTTCCTGGATTATTTCTTCTACTAGCTCTAAATGTTGTATTTAAACGCTCCAAATAAACGCTTTCATCTGTTTCAAAGGCTATGTCTAACTTATTATTTCTTCCCCAAAATAGATATTCATCGTTTGCCAATCCTCTAGGGTTGTTTATCCTTACAATACCCGTTCCTTGAGAATCGGTATGATTAGAACCATCTGTCGCCTGACCGATACCTGCCACATCATAATCGAAATCTCCATTTGCTGAATTATCTTCATCATAAAAATCATTTAATGATAACGTTCCATCGAATTTTGCTTGTAGATAATTTTCAATAATAATTTTTTGTGCCAAATTGATGTTTTTTGAAAAATAAATAACCTCACCGTAATCCCCTATCGTATATTTATTTTCTGTAATTCTTTTCCCTATACCTATGAGATCAAAATTAAAAGATTCTGTAGAGGAAACACTCGTTCCTGCAACACCATCCAATCGAATCGTATTTTCCACACCATCATATTCAGAATTCATAATTTTAACATCATCTCCGGCTAATCCATTAGTTACAACAGACATCACTCCATTCCTATGAGATTCAATATCATCAGTTCCATCATTTCTATTTAAGAACACCACATGATCGGTAGTATTCCAATCTAATACCCCACTCTTTGAGCCAGATAATATACCTGCCCATGTAGCACTATAACCCGTAATCTTACCCGTAAAAAAAGCAGATGCCGTTGTTCCTGTATTACTAGTTACAGCACTTTGAAAATAATCATTTCCATCTAAAGAAATTACCCCATTACCATTAATCGCAGCCGTATAAGTAGGATCTCCGCCGATCAAGGAAACGTCATTTCCGTTTCCACTTTCATCCAACCATGCCGTCACTACATCACTTCCATCACTTGTTACGTTAGAATCTCCACGTAACCATAACTCAAGTGCTGTACTACCATCTGTATTTCCTACACCTCCTGGCCCCAAATATCCAATAACATCAGATGATTCGGTTCCTCCAAGTAAAAATTCTTGATTGACTCCAGTATTTCCAGTTTCAGTTAGGGTATTATTACTAACATTGAGCGTTGATGATAATAAACTCCATGAAGTTGATGTATTATCAGTTCTATTATACATTTCTACATTCGGTTCAGCTGCCGCTGCAACAGCATATAGACCATAATCATAAACCGTAGTATAGGTTGCTGAAGCATCCCCCGCAAGAAACACTCCATAGTAGATATCATTGCCCCCTAAACTATTGGAAATCCCCGAAACAAAATTTGGAGTTTCATCTACTCTATAAATATGCACTCCATCAGGTGTACCAGATATTGTATTAATTTCAATATCTCCTTTATTTACCGAACTTAAAACTAACTGTTCACCAGACCAACTCCCTGTATACAAAAAACTAGAGGCGTCACCTATTGGTGCTCCAGAAATAACCCAATCAGAAGCCGAATCCATATTCGTTAAAGTTCCATCAACATTATTAGAAGTTTCATCCGTTGCGGTGGTACCTGAATTATCATTAAATTTCCAATATCCTTCTAAGCCTGTTTCAGAACCCGTTAATTTTTGACACATATAGGTTTTCAATTCTGTCTCTGACCTTGTTGTAGACCAAATCCGAACCTCATCAATTTTCCCTCTAAAATAATTATCCACACGACCAATCCAACGTACAGGATCAATAGGTGAACCAGAAACACCCGTTTTGGTTGTTACTAATACCCCATTAACATAGATTTTTATCTCAGAACCTTGATAAGTCATTGCAACATGATTCCATTGATCAAGAGTAAGGGTATTAGAATCTGTATTTCCTGATTGCCAAGAGGAACCATTACCGAACCCGAAATGTACCCTTGAATTATTAAGAACCCACATTCCAGGAGCCCTATTTGATGTAGCACCTGCTTGATTTCCTATAAAACCGTTCCAAGAAGAATTTCCTTGATCTACAGGATAAATCCAAGTTTCTAAAGTAAAATTAGTCCCTAATGCAATTCCAGTACTTCCTAAATCCACATAATTAACAGCCCCATCAAAATCCAAAGAACTCTCTGAACCTTGCGAAAAAACAGTTGTTATTGAGAAAACAACCATACATGCTATTTTGTAAAAAATATTTTTCATTATTTATGTGGATAATTTAAATGTAGCAATTTTACCAGAATTCTTACAAAAAGAGATAAAATTATAAACGAATGTTAAAAAAGAAGTATATATAAGACTAAGAACAGAAGTCTTTTATCTAATTATCAATATTTTTTTTGAAATAACACCTGCGCTCGTTTCAAGTTGAACAATATGAACACCTGGTTGTAAACTTTGTATATTAATATTGTGTTCTGTAGTTCCATTTTCAAATTCAACCACTGAATAATGTAGATTTCCATAAACATCAAATATTTTCATCTGTAACAATTCAACAGAACTATTACTGTTGATTACCAATTGTTCTTCGGAATTATTAACATACACTAGTAATCTATCTTTTAAAGTTATTTCATCATCAATATCAAGCGTAGAATCTTCTTTAAAAGTCAAATAAAATCTATTAGAGTGTACCCCTTTCTCTAGCAACAAAGAAATTTTGTTTCCATTCAAACCATAATATATATCGTTCACCTTATCATGTAAATAAACTTTATGATTGATCGCATACTTTTCTAACACTTCAAACGATACAACAGCCTGTTTATCCATTGACACTTCTATTGCTAGTTCTTTATCTACAGAAAATTCACTTCTACCAGTAATCACATATTTATCTGTGTCATTCGTTACCCAATAGGCGTCATTTTTCTGCGTATCATACAAACTACTATCATAACCATTATCATAATCTTCTGTAAGTCCTTCTTTAAAAACAGCCAACAACTGACGTCTTAACAAAACCCCATCTTCATTCTCTTGATCAAAACCTAATCTCACTGATGGCAATCTATGATCCTTCTCATCCGTTTGATTTTTTTTCTTTTTTCCATTTTTAAAGAATACAGACTCAGAACCCTCTTCTTTAAATGCACGCATGGAATTATTAAAAACAACCTCTCCATCCTTCAAGGCATTTACAAAGAAACCTTGACCGACTGCTATATATTGACCTGGTTTAACTCCAGAACCATTCCCTATTCCGTTGACTCCTGGTGGGGCAACCGCAGCAACACCACCTCCTTTATTCCGAATCGCATAGCCACCTTGGTAATTAGACTTATAATGTCCTTCATTCCCATTAATGGAAACCTCTCCATTATGCTCCCAGAAATAAATACTACCATCAATAACTCCATTAGTCTCATTATTTAGCGCAAGAAAAGCATCTGCATCTATGGCTGATGGGTAAGGATTTCCAACTAAAGTAGAATTATCTTTAGTAACATTAATTTTGTATTCTCCATCATTTGGCACCCCAACAAAAGTGTACCTCTGAATTGCCCCAGGGCCCTTCATGGAATACCCTAGACCTGGATCAATTTCTCCATTAACCCCTAATTGAGCCCAACTTGCATTAAACTGATAAATCCAATAGCTAGATATCGTAATTGGACTTGTAGTTGCATCTCCATCGTATCCATTAGTAAAATTAACTGAAGACGGCTGTGTATCCTTAGAGGTCGGAGTTGACCCATCTTTTAAGACAGCTCCAACACTATATTTAGAATTTCCAACTGGAACTACAGGAGACGACCAGTAATTATATCGATATTTACTCGCGTTTGTCCCTTGTTGATCTACATATAAACCCCCCGAGTTACCTGAATTTTTTGTTGTTCCTGAATGAATTTGTAGCAACTGAGAAGTACCCATCAATCTGATTTCTCCACTATTGTCAATCCCCTCTGCTACCTGCAATCTTGTTCCTGTTGAAACTACTAATTTCCCTCCAGACTCAATTTCAACCTCTCTTACATCTGCATTTTCACTAATTGTTAAATCCCCAGTTGCTGAGCTTTTCACTAATAACTTGTAACAATCATCTGTTATATCAGGAACACCACTAGCACCTGACCCATTGTAAAATTGCACCCCATCAACTACAATTAAATCATGATATTCTAGTGTAAAATAATCTCCATCGTTAAAAACCACATCAGAAGCCGTATAAACACCACCCATCAAAGATAAATCATAGCTGGTTTTATTTGAAAAATCAGAAGAATTACTCACTATTAATTTAGGATTATTACATCCATCTGATGCGTTAAAGACTATATCCGAAGCATTGACAGAAAAAGCAACCGTACCAACGGATCCACTTTTAGAAACACGCCAATTTGTATTCAAACGGGACAAATAATTGGTTGCAACTGAAGCTTCTAAAAACTCATAAGTAGCATTTATCTGATCTTCTCCCCAAAACAAAAAACTATTGGAACTAAGTGATGATGGAGTATTAATCCTCACGATACCTGTTCCCTGAGAATCTGTGTGCTGACTGTTATCTGAAGCTTTTCCTATTCCAGCAACATGATAATCAAAATCACCATTCGCACTATCATCTTGTGTATAAAAATCGTTTGCTACAAGTGAAATTCCATATTTTGCAGCCAAATAATTTTGAACGATAATTCTTTCCGCCAAATTTAAAGTTTCGTCAAAAGCAATTATCTCAGCTATTTCACCTGTAAAACTTCTTCCAGCATAATAGCCACCCACATACAAATTATTTGTGTAAGAAGTTGGTCTGTCTTGCTGAATAATATGAAGAGAATTATTATGAGTCCCCCCATTATTTGTGGATCCATTTACATAAGAACCTCCTGAAGTACCAGACCATGTATCATTATTTACACCATCGCCTCCTCCAGCATATTGCCATACATTATCAGTTGCACTTGGTCTTCTAATACCTTTATCCCCCTCAAACCCAATCAAACCACTAAAATTAGTTCTTTGACTAGGTATATTTACTGCAATCAACGTTTGAGCTTCTACAGCGCTAGAAGTCACAAAATCCCGATCTAATGCCACAGCATTTAAAACTGGGTTTCCATTCACCAAACTGGAAGCATCTGCTTCATAGGTAGCTGAACCTGAATTTGATATTGTTTTACCATTCCCTGAATTATCCAACCACGTAGCAATTGTATTCCCATCATTAGGAGAAATATCACCACTCGCTCTTAGCATCGTTGGTAAATACCAAGCTGACAAATTTGAGACACCATCAGTATTCCCTACCCCCCCAGGTCCTAAATATCCTGACGTAGTATTTGGTGCTGAAGTTCCAGTTACTTGAATATTATCCAAAGCCCACCACCAGTCCCAATCTCCTGTATAAGTAAATCTAATCTTTGCATTTGAACTATTTCCGACCTCCGTTGTGATATCTATAACTACATTTGAAGCCCCATTAAAATTGTCACCAGAATTTGTTGTATAATTTGCAACAGTTGTCCATACAGAACCATTATACACCTCAACAGTACATGATTCCGGTGATCTGTAATCACGATACTGATAATCATACACTAAGGTAACTGCATCAAAATTTGAAGTATTAAAACTAGAAGTTTCTAAGGTAGCATTTTGAGAATTATTTCTACCGTAATGATCACTATCTAGAATGGCGTAATTTCCGTTAAAATTTCCAGCGGAAATATTTCTATTCCCTGGATCATCAAAACTCCATACATCACCCGCGGGACTACTACCATTATCAATATTGGACCATCCTGAAGGTAACCCTCCTGAAAAATCCTCATCAATAAGAATTGTTTGCCCATATTGTTGGTTTATAAAAACCAAACAAAAAATCACCGATATGTATGTAAATTTCTTCATCACAACTACTTAGCAATTATAAAAGTAGTAATCAGAACACAAAACTTACAAAATACACCTCATCCCTAAACAATAGTTAACACATCAAACAACAATACGTTAAGTACTTAACATATATTTACAAAAAAACCTCTTATGAAATCATAAGAGGTTTGTTATTTACTATTTGTTTTTTTTAATATGCTCTTTTATTTTTTCCTTCATAGAAATTAATAAAAGCCTCATTTACAACTCTTTTTCCACCATTGGTTGGATAATCACCACTAAAATACCAATCTCCTGTATGATCAGGACAAGCTTCATGCAGACCTTCAATTGTTTGGAAAATCACCTCTACATCTGCTTTTACAGAAGATGTTTTTAACATTTCAGCAATCTTATCAGAAATTTGCACTGCAGTAAAAGGAGCATAAATTTCTTTTACAAAATTTTCTATACCTGCATCCTCCTTAACGCGTTGCTTCATACATTTTTTATATACGTCCGTTACGATATGATATTGATCTGTATCTTTTAATAACTCTAACGCCGCTCTAAAAGCAATAAAGTCACCAATTTTTGCCATATCAATTCCATAACAATCAGGATATCTAATTTGTGGAGCTGAAGAAACTATCACAATTTTCTTAGGGTTTAACCTATCTAAAATTTTAATAATACTCTTTTTTAACGTTGTTCCTCTTACGATACTATCATCAATAATAACAAGGTTATCATTCTTCTTAACCACACCATAAGTAATGTCATAAACATGCTCAACAAGATCATCACGACTATTATCATCTGCAATAAATGTTCTAAGCTTTACATCTTTTACAGCTATTTTTTCAACACGAGGTCTTTCTGATAAAATTTCATTCAATTTTTCAGGTGAAATTTCTCTTTTCCCCTTTAAAATTTTAGACAACTTCTGTTGGTTTAAAAAATCTTCTGCAGCCTCTCTCATCCCATAAAAAGAAGTTTCCGCTGTATTTGGAATGTAAGAAAAAACAGTATTCGAAATATTATTATCAATCTTTTTCAAGATCTCTGGAAAAACAATTTTCCCTAAATTTTTACGCTCAGTATAAATATCAGCATCACTTCCTCTAGAGAAATAAATGCGCTCAAAAGAACATGATTTTTTTGGTAATTGCTCTAATATAGGAGCTACTGTAATTTTACCTGATTTCTTAGCAATAATCGCATGCCCTCTATCCAATTCCTTTACTGACTCTAATGGCACATTAAATACCGTTTGAATCACTGGACGCTCAGATGCGACAACTAAAACTTCATCATCTTGATAATAAAATGTAGGTCTAATTCCTGCAGGATCTCTCATTACAAAAGCATCTCCATGTCCTAATAAACCGGCCATTGCATAACCACCATCAAAACTTTTAGTTGCTCTTTTTAATATTCTTTGAATATCAACTCTTTCTGCAATTAAAGGAGAAGCATCTTTTTTACTTACCCCACCTTTCATGTCTTGGTATAAGCTTTCCACTTCGTTATCTAGGAAGTGTCCAATCTTTTCCATTACGGTAACCGTATCAGTATTTTCTTTTGGATGCTGTCCTAATTCTATCAATTCTTCTAACAACTGAGAAGAATTAGTCATGTTGAAGTTACCCGCAACAATTAAATTTTTATGTCTCCAGTTACTTTGACGTAAAAATGGATGCACATTTTCAATACTATTTCCACCAGAAGTACCATAACGTACATGTCCTAAAAACAAGTTACCGATGTATGGTAAATTTTCTTCTTGCCAAGCAACATCATCTACCTTATCTGGGTTTTCAACTAAACCTTGATTCAAACGATCATTAATTTGACCAAAAATATCTTGAATAGGTTGTGATTGATTAGATCTCACCCTACTGATATAACGAGTACCCGGACTCGCATTAAATTTTAAACTTGCAAAACCAGCACCATCTTGTCCACGGTTGTGTTGCTTCTCCATTAACAAGTACATCTTGTTAATTCCGTAAAATGCAGATCCATATTTTTCTTTGTAAAACTCAAGAGGTTTTAACAAACGAACCATTGCGATTCCACATTCATGTTTAATAGCATCACTCATAATATAATTCTCTTTTGGTGTTATTAACTAACTACCGTTTGTACTAATGATTTATTTTTTTGAAGGAATTTCCATTTCATATTTTGTTAAATTTCTAAAACTTAACAAACGTTCATTAATCTCAGTTTCTGTTACATTTTGCATGCGCTCTGTACCAAATTTCTCTACACAGAAAGAAGCTAAGTTTGAACCGTGAATCAAAGCATTTTTCATATTTTCAAAAGACACATCATCGGTTTTTGCTAAATACCCAGAGAATCCACCCGCAAACGTATCTCCCGCTCCCGTTGGATCAAAAACTTCTTCTAATGGTAATGCTGGTGCAAAGAATACCTGGTCTTTATGAAACAATAAAGCTCCATGCTCTCCTTTTTTAATCACAACATATTTAGGCCCCATTGCTTGGATTTTTTCTGCTGCAACTAATAAAGAATACTCTCCACTTAATTGGCGCGCCTCTTCGTCATTAATAGTAATTACATCTACTTTTTTAATCACTGCTTTTAATTCTGGCATTGCAATATCCATCCAAAAATTCATAGTATCTAGAACTACTAATTTTGGTTTTTCTGTCATTTGCTCTAATACTGCATTTTGAACCAAAGGATGTAAATTTCCTAACATTACTATTCCTGCATCCTTATATTCAGCTGGCACTACAGGGTTAAAGTTTTCTAAAACATTCAACTCTGTAGCCAAAGTATCTCTAGTATTCATATCGTTGTGGTACTTTCCTGACCAAAAGAATGTTTTTCCTTCTTTAACGATTTCAACACCAGTAGTATCTACTTTTCTGTCATTCAACATATCTAAGTACTCTTGAGGAAAATCTCCCCCTACAACAGATACGATCCCTGAATCTACATTAAAGTTAGCAGCAGACAAACCAATATATGTTGCAGCTCCTCCTAAAATTTTATCAGTTTTCCCAAAAGGTGTTTGTATTGCATCAAATGCAACGGTACCAACGATCAATAATTTACTCATTTACTTAATTTTTAGTCATTTAAAAAGTTAGAATCTTTTGTATAAAATTCTTTAAACCTCAGCGTGATTCAATAACTTTGCAAAAATAAGTTTAAAATATGACTATCAAAGAAATACAAGAAGAAATTATTGATGAGTTTTCTATGTTTGAAGATTGGATGGAGCGCTATGAGCACATAATTGATCTTGGAAAATCATTACCTATTATAGATGAAGCATTTAAAAAAGATGAGAATTTAATTAAAGGCTGTCAATCTAAAGTTTGGTTACATTCTGAATTGAAAAATGACACTTTATTTTTTACTGCAGAGAGTGATGCCATTTTAACTGCTGGTATTGTAGGACTTCTTTTACGAGTTTTTAACAATCAAAAACCTGAAGATATTATCAATGCAGATATGTCCTTTATTGATCAAATTGAATTAAAAGAACATCTATCTCCAACAAGAGCTAATGGTTTGGTATCAATGATCAAACAAATCAAACTATACGCATTAGCTTTTCAAAGCAAATCAAACTCGTAAGGTTCAGAATTAATTACGAACAAAGCACTGAGAAGTATAATTAGTATCTTTGTCATCAGAAAAATAAAACATAATAAAATGGAAGAATCTCAAATTACAGATATAGGAGAAAAAATTGTTCAGGTATTGAAAACAATATTTGATCCTGAAATCCCAGTAGATATTTACGAATTAGGTTTGATCTATGACGTAATGGTTAACGACCATAAAGAGGCTAAAATTTTAATGACCTTAACTTCACCAAACTGTCCGGTTGCAGAAACACTTCCTAAAGAAGTTGAAAATAAAATAGAACAGCTTGAAGAAATTGATAGTGCAGAGGTTGAGATTACCTTTGACCCTACATGGACTCAAGACATGATGAGTGAAGAAGCCAAACTAGAACTAGGTTTTCTATAATTCATTAACTAAAAAAATGGGAGAAATTGTAAATAAAGTTGCCAATAGCAAGTTGGTTACTATTGACCTAGAAGACTACTATCCTGCTGGAGAACGAGTTTTATTTGACATAAAAAAGTGGCTTTTTCAAGAACTTATTTTAAAAGAAAAAGACTTTCGAGCTTCTATTGAATCTTTTGATTGGTCAACATTGCAAGGTAGTTATGTTGCCTTGACTTGCTCTGTAGATGCTATTATTCCCTCATGGGCCTATTTATTAATCACCACAAAAGCAGCTCCTTTTGCTAAAAAAATAGTAGTTGGAGATTTGACTCTTTTAGAGACAACTCTTTATCAAGATATTATTAAAAACATAGACACAAGCAGTATTGAAAATAGACCAGTTATAATAAAAGGCTGTGCTAATAAACCGATACCTGCAAGTGCATATACGCAATTGATTGAAAAAATACTACCAATTGCAAACTCAGTCATGTATGGTGAAGCCTGTTCTACAGTTCCATTATACAAAAAACCTAAATAACATTATCTTTGACACTTTTAAAAACCTAATTATGAAAAAAGTATTACTCTTTGCTGCTTTCCTAACAAGCACAATTTTATTTGCTCAAGAAAAAGAAAAAGAAGGAAACTGGAAAACAACTGGAAAAATCAGTTTCTTAATGAATCAATCTTCATTTTCTAACTGGCAACCAGGTGGTGACAACGCCTTCTCAGGAAATGTTAGTTTGAACTACGACTTTAACTACTCTAAAAACGGATGGGTATTTGACAACAAATTAATTGCAAGTTTAGGTGTAAATGCCATTGAAGGAGAAGACACTAAGAAAACCGATGATAGATTTGAGTTTAACTCCATTTTAGGTAAACAGTTTACTAAAACATGGAATTTCTCATTCTTCGCAAACTTCAAAACGCAATTCGTTAATGGTTATGATTATGATGATGACTTTTTAGGTGACAACTTAGCCTTTCCTACTTCTGGTTTCATGAAACCTGGTTACTTAAGTTTTGGTCCCGGTTTCTTCTGGAAAAAGAGCGACAATCTATCTGTGAATATCGCTCCAATTACTTCTAAATTCACATTCTTAACAGGAGAAGTATTTACTTTAAATGATGACAAAACGCAATACGAATCTAGTAACGACATTGAAACATACGGTGTAAAGCCAGGAGAATCTGTACGTTATGAATTTGGTTTGAATATGCGTGGTTACTATAGAGTAGACTTAATGAAAAACATCAATATGGAGAACATCCTTACTATTTTCTCTGACTATATTGAAAAACCTCAAAACGTAGATTTTGACTACACCATGAACTTAGTAATGAAAATTAATGATGTATTCTCTACAAACCTAACAGTACAAACTGTTTATGATGATAATGCATATAGCGCATTACAAGTAAGACAAACTTTTGGTGTTGGAATTAGCTACAACTTCTAATACAACACACTAAAATTAAAAAAGCCCTTTGAGATTCTCAAAGGGCTTTTTTAGTATTTATTCTTTCTTAGCTTTCTTCCGTATACTCCTCGTATAAAAAACTGTTGTAAGGAAAACGTTTGATATGAATTTTCTTTACCTCTTCATATACTTTAGATTTAAAGTCCTCTAAATTCTGTTTGTGAAGAGCAGAAATAAACACACAGTTATTTTCCATCTTAGACATCCATGATTTCTTTAACTCCTCCAGCGTATAATGCGCTTTGGTTTTTTCAGTCACCAAATCATCATCGTCTATGGTCTCGTGTTCATAAGCATCAATCATATTAAAAACCATCATTACAGGCTTGTTTGAACTTTCAATTTCAGCTAAAATATTATTTACAGAATCTATATGATCCTCAAAATTTTTATGTGAAATATCCACTACATGCAATAACAAATCCGCCTCACGAACCTCATCTAAAGTAGATTTAAACGACTCTACCAACTGGGTTGGTAATTTTCTAATAAACCCAACAGTATCAGTCATTAAAAAAGGCAAATTCTTAATAACCACCTTCCTAACCGTAGTATCTAGTGTTGCAAACAATTTATTTTCTGCAAAAACATCAGACTTACTGACAACATTCATCAAAGTAGATTTCCCTACATTGGTATAACCAACTAAAGCAACACGAACTAATTGCCCTCTGTTTTTTCTTTGAATCGCCATCTGCTTATCAATCGTTACGAGTCTTTTCTTTAATACACTGATTTGATCTCGTACGATACGTCTATCCGTTTCAATTTCAGTTTCCCCAGGTCCACGAAGTCCAATACCTCCTTTTTGTTTATCAAGGTGGGTCCACAACTTAGTTAACCTTGGCAGTAAATATTGACATTGGGCCAAAGCCACTTGTGTTCTTGCATAACTTGTTTGTGCACGCTGGGCGAAAATATCAAGAATTAAATTTGTTCTATCCAAAATCTTACAATCCAACACTTTCTCGATATTACGCAATTGTGCTGGCGACAACTCATCATCAAAAACTGCTGTTCCTATATGATGTGTATCTATATACCTTTTTACTTCCTCTAACTTACCACTACCAATAAAGGTTTTAGGGTGTGGTTTTTCTACATTCTGCACGAATCTCTTAACAGAAACTCCTCCAGCAGTTTTTACCAAAAATTCTAGCTCATCTAAAAATTCTTTCGCTTTAGCATCATTTTGATGTTGCGTAACAACCCCTATAAGAACCGTTTTTTCAGATGTAACTTTTTTCTTATCAATCATGCTACAAATGTACGATTTTTGTTAAAGAGCATAACCAAATAACAACGACTTCCTTTCTATTGATTTAATTCACAATTAAACACCCCTGCTTGATTTAATTATGTACTTTAGATTTTTACTCACAATACTACTTAATGACCATATCTCCCCTTTCAATAGCCTTTTATAATGTTGAAAATTTATTTGATACAGAAGACAGTCCTCACACCCTAGATAGAGAATTTACACCCAAGGGTAAAAAGAAATGGGGACCTTATCGCTATCAATTAAAAATAGAAAAGTTGGGAAAAGCTATTACGCGAATTGGAGAGGATTACTCCCAACTTCCGCCTATTTTTATTGGGCTTGCCGAAGTAGAAAACAGCATGGTGCTTGACAACCTACTGAAATCTGATGCCTTACAGTATTTACCATATGATTATGTGCATTATGATTCTCCTGATGAAAGAGGCATAGACACTGCTTTTTTATTCAATAAAGAACAATTTCAACTATTAGACTCCAAAGCAATTCCGATCATTGTTTATGACTCCAACAACGTTAGAGACTACACAAGAGACATCTTATATGTTAAAGGAAAACTGGACAATGAAATTATTCATATCTATGTAAATCACTGGCCTTCTAAAAGATCTGGTTTTGATGAAACCCGTAAAAAAAGAATAGAGATAGCCTCCATATTGCATCAAGAGATGGCAAATATTGACGAAATAGATCCTAAAATTGTTATTATGGGTGATTTCAACGACAACCCGGATGATGATAGTATTCAAAAACATTTGGTGACGTCTAACTTTAGAAACCCAAGTTTAAAATTATATCAAAACAATCAAGGAGCTTCTAAATTTTACGGTAAATGGATGCTGTTTGATCAAATAATTCTTTCTGAAAATTTTTTCGAAAATACACCAAACAATTACTCCTATCAAGCAGCCCATATTTTTAATGCTCCTTTTCTGACAAACCCGAGAGGCAGACACAAATCAGAACCTTTTAGAACCTATTCAGGAAAATACTATCAAGGTGGTTATAGCGACCATTTCCCTGTGTTTGTATTACTCGCAAAAACTAAAAATGCATAAAAAAACCCGAACTTTATTTTTAGTTCGGGTTTTATGCGTTATTAACTTTTTTTACTTTTTTATTACCTTAACCGGTATAGAAAACTTCTTATTTTTCAACTCATCAGACGCTTTTACTACTGACTGGTAATTCAACCTTGATTTGATAAAATTTATAATTTTCTCATCTTGTGAATCAACCATAAGGACCACTATTTCCCCTCGCTGATTTACTAAAAATTCAACTTTCGCTGAAATAATTCTTTCATTTTCTAAAAAATCAGGATGATCTAATAATCTTTCGATTTCACTTCTTAATTTTTCATTGATTGTCATTGTTTCTGGATTTGCTGCAATCGTTGCAACGGTTCCTAAAACTAGGGCGAACATTACTAAAATGATTTTTTTCATAATTTCTAATTTCTATTACAAAGATACTTTCAATGCAAAAATAAAATTGAAAAAAACACTTCAACAAAACCTCTTCTTTTGGTTAACACAACATCAAACAAGGATTCTATTAACCAAATATTCACATTGAGAATTTTATAAAAATCAAACTCTCTTTTCACTATTATCTATAAATAAACTCCTTTTTTTGACAGTTTAAAAGAGTCATAAAGATTAATCATCAATACCATAAATCAGAAGCTTTTTAAATGTTACCTAAATGTAAATTTAATGCAAAAACAATAAACCTGCCCTCTAAATTCTATGAGATCTTACAGCATAAAAAAGAATTCCAATTCTCAATAATTTCTATTTTTAGTCATTACTTTTACATTAACAAAATTCAAATCATTCGAGCATTCATCATTAAAAATGATTATGCATTACGCTAAATAATTATTACCCATAATAAGTGGAATCTAGTATACAAAAATCATTGAACCGAAAAAAAAACATAATTATATTAGTCACACTAATCTTCCTGCTCATGCTACCTAATATATTATTTATTTATTATGGTGAAGACTCTGCAGTAGTGACAAACCTAAAAAAAATAGTTTTTTTCAACTACACAACGGCATTACTATTACTACCCTTATCTTTTTTAAAACCTAAATCATATTTCCTATTTTTAACAATTACGATTCCGTTTGCAATTACTGATTTATTTGTACTTACCTTAAGCAAAACGCAATCTACAACAATGCATCTCCTTGCACTCTATGAAACACACACAAATGAAGCTTTAGAACTAATTTCAGGAAATGTTTGCTATGTTAGCATAGCAATAATATACATTACTCTCTACATATATCTTTCCAAAAAACTAAATTCTCACTTCTCAATAGGAAAAAACGGAAAAAAAGTAATAGCAATTTTTTCTTTATCCTTTATATTACTAATATTAGCAAGAGATATAAAGATTGCCTATACTTTCTCAAAAGGTCAGATAATAGAAGCAACATTAAACCAAACAACGGTAAAATTAAAAAAAACTTTTCCTGTAGGCTCTTTTCTCAAACTAAAAGAAACTATTAAACAAACTCATCAAAAAAATAGTTTTGACAAAAAAAACCAGTATTTCACTTACAAAAACAAAACCCTAAACGAAAACGAAGATCAGACTATTATCCTTGTTATAGGAGAAACTGCAAGAAGAAAGAATTTCCAAATTTACGGTTACGAAAGACAAACAACACCTTTTCTTGTAAAAGAAACCAACCTCATACCATTCTCCCAATTTACCTCTTGTGCAAATTTTACACTTGCAAGCTTTACACAAATACTTTCCAGCATTAGTCCTAGTACACATAAAAATGCTCATGATGAGCTAGGACTCATACATGCTTTTAAAGAAAACAGTTATAAAACCTACTGGATTACTAACCAACCTTACTCTATAGCCTCAACATATAACTTATACTCAAAGCAATCAGATTATATATTTAATACATCTACTAGTTTCGACATGGAAAACAACGACTTGGTAGTTCTTCCTAATCTAAAAAGTATTCTTAAAAAAAACCATTGCACAAAAAAACTTATTGTTATTCATTGTATAGGCAGTCACTATAGATACAACTTAAGATACCCTAAAAAGTTTGCGGTTTACCAACCAGAACTAAAAAACTCCCTTTCCCTATCTGAGAACAATATTTCTCATAGGCAAGAGTACCTAAACTCTTACGATAACTCTATTTTGTTAACGGACTATTTACTACATAATATAATCTCACTCTTAAAAGAAACAAAAGAGAAATCATTAATGCTTTATGTATCTGACCATGGAGAAAATCTTTTCGATGATGATCGCGAACTATTCCTCCACGGAACAGCAACTCCAAGCAAATACGAATTAGAGATACCTATGCTAATTTGGCATTCGGACAACTACAACAAAAAACGTGTCGAAATTCTAAATTCAAAAAAAGACGAAAAACTTTCTTCTGAAATAATATTCCACACACTATCAACTCTTGGTGGATTCAGAACAAAACTCCACAATCCAAAACATGATTTATTTTCAGACAGCCTATTAGTTGGCAATAGAACCGCTATCAAACCAGATGGTACAGTTATGAGAATCGACAAATAAAAATCATCTTATCCAAGGAGAAAAATTTTGTGGGGAAAGCTGTTTATGACCACTAGTTTTAGATAATATTTCCCATTCCGATAAATCAAAATGATTACTTGCTGAATCTACTTCTAATTTCCTAACTGCCTTCCCATCCAAATACTCCCAATTGGTGCTGGAACCATCTTCTCCCCTTACACCATAAACATCATGCACTTGCCCATCTGAATCTTCTAATTCATATACATCGTCTCCATTACCAGATATATAATTCGTTACAAAATCTGCAGTCATATCAAAATCTACTTCGAAACCTTCATTAGCAATGATAAAGAATTCTTTTGCCTCCATTATATAACCTGATAAATCCACACCTCCAGAACTAGCATTACTAGAACCGTTTAAATATTTCTTTAATTTCCAACCACTTAAAGACACTGCTGAATCTCCGGCATTATATAGCTCCACAAACCTTGACCCAATATTGTTTTCAGGATCAGCCACTTCGGTTATTAGTATATTTATTTCAACCTCCTCACATGTTTCATAATCCTGATCAAACTCAACATCTTCTAAAGAACGTATTTGCATTTTTAATTGCTCCCCTTTGCGATACAATACCCCAGTAATTTCACCTTTCTTAATCGGAACTTTATTATTTGCAAAAGAAGCACTCCCTAAAGTTTCTAGCTCAATAAAATGAGATTCTTCACATGCTGAAAATTTCCTAGAAGCACTTTCAGTGCCTGAAAAATAGGCAAATGCTTTGCCTATTTCATTTTCTTTTAACTGAACCCCTTGAACCGTTACCAACGTATTTTGATATTTTTCTAAAGTCAATTCATCTAACCTCCTTTCTATCGGAATCATTTCATAATTTTCAGCAACCGTTTGTATATACCTATCTAAATTTTCCCCTTTAATAGGTCCAACGGTACCATCATCAAAAATTCCTATTGAAAATTGTCCATTTACCTTATCCAGGTACAAATAATTTAATTCCAAATAGACCTTATCCCCAACAGAAAATTTTTCAAAAAGATTCTCTTCGTCTATCAAAATTTTAAACCCTCCTTCAGGACTTTCAAATTCATCCTGTATGTAAAGTGTATTTGCAAAATTACCCTCTTGATCTGACGATATAACATATCCTTCAAAAACAAGATTTTTATCAACCCCAAATTCTACCACCTCATCTGTATACTTTGAAATAATTTCTTGATAAGATATTGTTGCAGCTGTTGATCTTATAATAGAGCAACGTTCATCGGTTAATTTCACATCATTTTCATCTCGCAAAGACAATTGAAACTCAGAATAATATTTTGTTAGCACCCCCTGTACATTACCTTTCCTATTTGGGATTTCAAAATTTTTAAAATCTGAAAAACCACTAATATTTATTTTTATTTTTCCGACAACATCACAACCATCGTTCACTTGGTATAATTGTCTCTCTTTATTTTTAGTTGAGGTGACATCTCCAAAGGACTTCCCAATATCTTCCTCTCCGAATTGTACTTTCTCCAACACTACCAATTTCTGAAGATGACTTTCGTTAATTTGTGATATCTGAATCGGCTGAGGCTCCACACTTTCAACCTCACAACTCCTTGTAAAATGATTAAATATTTCAGAAGACGGTATTCTCTCTATTTCACCAGCCACTGCTTTTCCTATTTGTAAAACACCTCTTCCATATCCAATAGAAAGGCCTTTTAATTTCACAAACACCTTTCTACCAACAGGGTAATGAGCATATAGGTTGCTTTTATCAATAGAGAATTGAATCCCGACCATGGGATTTCTTGGCGCATCTTGAATAGATAAAATTTTATACATATTTCCGGAAGCATCACTACTCACAACATAACCTGCCACAATTATTTCCGATTCGAATGTTGTTATCCCATATCCGGCCATCTCTAAAACCTGTATCATCGTATGTGTTTCTTTTATATTTTGATTTTCGCAAATAATATCCGGAACCTCGTGATGAACATCACAACTAATCAATAACAAACTAAAAATAAACACATATTTTATCATAACTAATAATTTTAGAACCTAACACTCAATATCATATAGTAACCTGTTCCGTTTTGTACCCAATACTTAGAACCAAACTGAGGCTGTTTCAACAAACTATCCTCCTTTAACTCTTGATAATTGGCTTTTCTGGCCTGCTCATAACCTCCCGTTTTATATAACTCCCCTAAAACATTTGTTAGACTCACAAAAAGTCCAATATATTTGTCTTTCAATTTCCAAGATTTCCCTCCCACCAAATTCAACAAGAATAAATCATCAAATTTCTCTTGTTCTAACAATTCAGAAATTTCGTCTTTTGTGATTTGCTCAGCATTATCACCCTCTGTAAACGGCACTCCATCTCCATCTAAATAAAAATTAGAAGTTCTTAACAAAGGCGAAATGGACAAGTAATGATTTTGTAAAAAATTTCCATTTACCGCTACCCACCAATAATCTGGGTTCCTATAATTGATGCCTAAAGAAAAAGCCTTTTCTGGAGTTCCTCCAATATGATATCCTTTCAAATAAGCACTCCCTAGATCCCCTTCATGAGAATCAAATAAATCCGTTTCAATTTTTAAATTCGGATTATTAGCATAAGTAAAACTCCCTATCGCTGAAACTATGTTTAAAGAAACCTCACTTGACAATTCTAAATCAATTCCTAATTCTAATCCAACATGACGTTTAGAAATATTGGCTAGAGACTGTCCAACAAAATCAGAATTATCTCCCTTCAAACCTTCAGCAAACAGAAATGAATTTTCAGTTCCCTGTGAGAAATAACTATAATATGCTGTTATTCTTGATTTAATTCTAGGAGCCCTATATTGATAATTAACATCCAACGTATTAATTTTTTCACTGGATAGATCACTGGTTATTTGGTTGCTTACCCTTACATTCGCATATACATTTTTTAAAGTTGGCGCTCTAGAAATAAAGGCAATATTGGAATACAACAAATGCCTACCTGAAAACTTATAAAGTGTGTTTAATTTTACGCTAAAATCATCAAAAAATATTTTACCTCCTGTTCCGTAAGACGAATTGGGATACTTTCCATTTTTAAAAAAACCCGTTCGCTCAAAACCAGTCTTAGCATAATTAACTGCCCCAACGAATTCAATTTTCTCTAATTTATAAGACGATTGCAAAAAAAGCTCTAACTCAGAAAAATTCACTTTGTAATTGTAGGAAAAAGAGTCTCCTAAAACGACTCTTCTATTGCTACTATTTAAATTATTTTGTGCCTTATCTCCCTGTTCAAAAGCATCTACATCCAAAAAACCACCACCCCCTAAATCATCAATTACTTTCGCATAATTAAAACTTACCAAAGATCGATAACCAACCCCTCCTTCGATTTTACCTTGCTCGCTAATCGTTTTTTTAAAAACAGAACGAAAATAAAATTGCTTGTCCTCTGTTCTATCCTCATACAAATAATAACTTGAATTTTGTACGGTTTGGTTTACACTATACAATTCAGACCAGTTTACTTGCCCATCTTCAACAAAGGTTTCTGACAGCCGATATGCCTCACCAAAATCACCAAAGCTCAGTGCAGCACTTGGTAAATATTTATAATAAGAAGGATCTGGACTGTTGACATTTGCATACCCCAGCCTACTAGCACTTACATAACCAAACTGATAAGAAATACTTGTATCCCATTGTGTGGTATTATTCACTTTATAACGGTGGGTACCTATTATAAGAGGCTCATTTACTTTCTGAATTCTAGAATTCCTAACTTCACCTTGTTGTCCTCCCCAATAAGAATTATATCTTCCTCCCTTTAAACCTATTACCTCCTGAGTATTTGCAGAAGACCTACCCCTTTGATTAAAAGCACTGATAAGGGTAAGCCCAACATAATGTGCAGCATTTATTTTTTTATCAATACTAACAAAGGCTGAATACGCAGAATAATTTGTACCCTCTATAGCCCCGCTATTGGCCGAGCGTGTGGAAAAAGAAAAAGCAAAAGACCAATTATTTTTCAAAAGCCCAGTGGCATGAGAAACCATAAATCTATTTTTATAACTACCATTACTCGTTGCATAAGACAATGAACTACTTGGTCTATACTCAGAAGCATTTGTTTTGAAATTCGTGACCCCTAAAACAGAACCAAAACTAACAGCTGAAGGCGCTACACCATAACTGAAACTAAAATTTCTTAGCACATCATTCAAGCCACCCCAATTACTCCAGTTAGGCCTACCTGTTTGAATTTTATTCATTTTTATTCCGTTGATCAAAACCGTCCCCTCACGACTGTCATATCCGCGAATTTTAAAACGAGCTTGTCCAAAATTAAAGGCGGCTGTGCGAACAAATACGTCTTTTGAAGACTGCAACAAACCTGTAATAATATTTGCCCCTCCAATATCATTATCTAACAAATCATCTTCTGATAGCTCCAATGTATTAGAATAGACAAACTCTTCCTCTTTAGGGATCAATGCAATAGTCCCTAAATACAGCTTGGAAGTCTGTGTGTTTTTTAATGAAAAATACTGAGTTTCAAAACCCTTTAGGATGAATTCTAAAACCAAATCACTCCGATCTTCAAGCTCCATAGAAAACTTACCTGAAACATCAGAATAAACATATATCCCTTGATTTGAAGCCAAGCGAATCAAAACAGAATCTGCGGCCGTATTGGAACGTGATTTTACAACAACTCCTTCAATTAATATTTTTTTTTGAGCATGAAAAACAGACACAAAACAAAATAAAAAGCAACAACAAAACACCTCACAACAAGATGAAGACCTTATCTTTTTCATATATTTTTTTAAATCATAGCTTATTTAAGTTACGAAAAAAAAATCCTAACTTTAATAGAAAAGCCAATGAGAAAAAAAATTTTATTCTTGATTTTTATACTATCGACTCAAATAAATTTTGGTCAAAAAAAGAAATACACCGTCCACACCATCGCTTTTTATAATCTAGAAAACTTATTTGACACCATTAATAATCCTTTAACCAATGATGAAGCGAGCCCGATAATGGAAATCAAAAGAAACCGGTCAAAAATTTATTTCAAAAAAATAAAAAATCTACAAAAAGTAATTTTAGAAATAGGTTATGAGAACACTAAAGCACCGCCAACTCTTTTAGGTGTTGCAGAAATAGAAACAAATTCTGTTTTGCATGATTTGATAAACACAAACCAAACCCTAAAAAACCAATACAACTATATTCACTATGACTCCCCTGACAAAAGAGGAATTGACGTTGCTTTAGTTTACAACAAAGAAAAATTTATTCCCATACATCATCATTCGTATGAATTAAAATTGTGGTCAAACAACGGATATAGAATCTACACAAGAGACCAGTTATTAGTTTCTGGCTACCTTGAAAACGAACTTACCCATATCATTGTAAATCATTGGCCCTCTAGAAGAGGTGGTGAAAAAAAAAGCAGAATTTTAAGAGAAAAAGCGGCCTTGCTAAACAAAAAAATATGTGATAGTATTTTCTCAAGTCACCCCAACTCAAAAATTATTTTAATGGGAGATCTCAACGACAATCCAACCAACTCAAGTTTAAAAGAAGTTTTAAAAACCAAAGAAATTAGCAAAACACCTAATGATACCCTTTTCTACAACCCTTATGAAACTCTTTATAAAAAAGGATTCGGAACTCTTGGATACAGAGACAACATACATCTATTTGACCAAATTATCATAAACGGTAAATTCCTATCAAAAAAATTCAAAACGCTAAACTTCTACCAGGCCCATATTTTCAATCCAAGTTACCTCACACAGCAAACCGGTAAATACAAAGGATATCCTTTTCGAAGTTTTGGCAATGGGAATTTTACAGAGGGTTATAGTGATCACTATCCTGTTTACATTTATTTAATCAAAGAACTAGAATAAAAACGCTAGTTTTACAAAAAAAGCTATGATAAAATACCTTTACAAAATCGCGTTTTTCGCGTTACTTATTGTTTCTTGTAACAATGATGAAAACTCTGGGAATGAAAACAACCTAATCGAAATTAGTAAAAAAATAAATGCCTTAGACCCTTCCGTTATTGGAGAGAATAACAATTCGCAAACCGCAGAGAAACTAAGACTACAAAAAACATCAATTGATTGTCAGCATACAGAAACTTATACTGAGAACCATAACGGTGTGACATATTCTTCCTCAATTTCTTATTTTGATGAAAACATGAATACCGCAACTAATTGCATCCAATACAACCAAGGTTCATTTTTACTATATTACACAAAAGAGAGTCACATAACTACGGGTCCAGACTTTGAATATAAATTCAACAGCACTAAAGAACGTAGACAGGAAATCAACACCAATTTGATCGAAATAACATCTAATGAAAACTTAACAGGAACACTAAACTTTGATGGAAGTATTTTTAACATCCTTGAAGGAAGCTATTTACACCTGTTCTACTCATTTAACCTAACTGATGTTTCTGAAGAGTTTGATCCACAAATAAACATCAAGTACCTCTTTGAATTTGAAGCAAAAAACTCTACATATCATTTTGAAATGATAGTGAATTATCAAGACTTTTTAGAAATTGAAACTTCTGAAGAATTAGAGCTTACAATGGACTACCCCTTATATGATAGAACAAATACTCAAATCGGAGTTATCACCTATGTATCAGATTTTGAAACTGAAAAAGAATACTTCAGACTTTACGATTTAGACGGAAATTTAGTAGAATAGTTTTACTCCTGAAACCATCATTAAAAAGCCTTTTCTAAACACAGAAGAGGCTTTTCTGTTTTTTGTTATTCAAGCCCACTGTTATCGTGCAAATTTGTACTTTTGTAACTTCATTTTTTAAATGAACCTAAAAAATATGGATACCGCAAAAAAAATATTAATTAAAATTGGCTCTAATGTGCTTACACTTGCCTCTGGCTTGCCAGACAAGGAACGTATTGCTCATATTGTAACACAAGTAGCTGATTTAAAAAAAGCGGGATTTCAGGTTATTTTAGTTTCTTCTGGAGCGGTAGCCGCGGGGAGGAGTATTGCAAATGTAAAAAGCTCAAATGCCGTTAGCCAACGTCAGGTTTTAGCATCCATCGGCCAAATAGAGTTAATGGGAATTTACAACAAAGAGTTTATTCATCATAACCTTCTATGTTCTCAGGTATTGGTTACTAAAGAATCTTTTAGAACGCGCCAGCATTATCTGAACATCAAAAACTGTTTGGATGCTTTGTTAGAAAATAACATCACTCCAATTATCAATGAAAACGACGTGGTTTCTGTTACAGAATTAATGTTTACAGATAATGATGAGTTATCTGGACTGGTAGCTTCTATGATTTCTGCTGAGAGTTTGATATTGCTGTCTAATGTAGATGGAATTTTTACTGCTCACCCTAATGAACCTGGAGCTGAACTCATCAAAGAATACAAAGATGAAACCGTTGATTTAGAAAATGCAGTATCAGATATCAAATCGGAATTTGGACGTGGAGGAATGCTTACCAAAGCGAATACCGCTAAACAAATAGCAAGTCTTGGTATCGATGTTTATATTGGAAATGGTAACAAAAACAATATTGTAAACGCCTTATTACAAAAAGAAACAGGTACTTTTTTCAAAGCCTCAGAATCAAACACTTCTCCAATAAAAAAATGGGTAGCCCAAGCCGGAGACTTTAGTGAAGCTAAAATTATCATTAACAAAGGAGCCAAAGAAGCCTTATTATCTTCCAATGCAAGTAGTGTTCTTCCCGTTGGGGTAGTAGCAATTGAAGGCTCTTTTAAAAAAGGAGACGTTATCAACATTGTTGATGAGGACAAAAATAATATTGGCCTAGGAAAAGTAGCATACGATTCCGAAGAAGCTAATGCATACATTGGACAAAGAGATCATAATGCACTTGTACATTACAATTATCTTTTCCTGAATTAAAACCGAGTTCTATAACTCAAATGCAATTTATTGCAGTAAAAAAACATTAAGATGAACACACAAGATACATTTAAAGCCGTAAAAAAAGCCAGTAGAGAGTTGGTTTCATTATCTACGGAAACTATCAATACAGTTCTACAAGAACTTGCCGAATTAGCAGTTGCTAGGACTGAAGAAATTTTAACAGAAAACAAAAAAGATTTAGACAGAATGGATAAAAACGATCCTAAATACGATCGTTTATTGTTATCTGAAGAAAGAATAAAGGGAATCTCTCAAGACATTATCAATGTTTCTAACTTGACTAGTTCTGTAGGAGAGATTTTATCTAAAAAAGAACTTGAAAACGGTCTGAAAATCTCAAAGGTAAGAGTTCCTATGGGAGTTATCGGAATCATTTATGAAGCGCGTCCAAATGTTTCTTTTGATGTTTTCTCACTTTGCTTTAAAACACAGAATGCATGTATTTTAAAAGGAGGTAGCGATGCAGAATTTTCTAACAAAGTAATTGTTGGCATCATAAAAGAAGTTTTAGAAAAACACAATATAAACACAGATGTGGTTACGTTGTTACCAACAGACAGAAAGGCTACTGCAGAAATGCTTGAAGCTACTGAATATGTTGATTTGATTATTCCAAGAGGAAGTCAAGGTTTGATCAACTTTGTAAGAGATAACGCAAAAGTACCGGTTATTGAAACGGGAGCAGGAATCGTTCATACTTATTTTGACGCGAGTGGAGATATTGAAAAAGGTAAAAATATTGTTGTAAACGCGAAAACCAGAAGAGTGAGTGTTTGTAACGCCTTAGATTGCCTTTTGATTCATGAAAACAGATTGGAAGACCTAACTACCATCACCAATGCACTGATTGAAAAGGAAACAGAAATCTATGCTGACGCAAAAGCCTTCGAAAGCATTAAAGGATCATACCCAGAAAATTTATTACATATTGCTGATGAAACCCATTTTGGTACAGAATTTTTGTCGAATAAAATGTCTATCAAAACCGTAGCGGATTTAAATGAAGCTGTGAGTCATATTGCTGACTATAGCTCTAAGCACAGTGAAGCTATTGTTGCCGAAGATGAAGCCGTAATAGAAACCTATCTAAACAATGTGGATGCGGCAGCAGTGTATGCAAATAGTTCAACCGCATTTACTGATGGTGCTCAGTTTGGACTCGGTGCAGAAATTGGAATCAGTACACAAAAATTACACGCACGTGGACCAATGGCATTAGAGGAAATTACAACCTACAAATGGATTGTAAGAGGCGACGGTCAAATAAGAAGCTAAGAAGTATAATTTAAAATACCCGCAATTCTGTTGCGGGTATTTTTTTTGATGTTTATCTTTACTTAAAAAAGATGCATTTTTTCTTAGACCATCATGAATCAAAATTACCGGATGTAAAAACAACTATTTTTACAACCATGAGCCAGCTGGCTAAAGAAAATAATGCCATCAACTTATCTCAAGGGTTCCCTGATTTTGATTGCCCTAAACTACTTCTTGAAGAAACACAAAAGGCTCTCATGTCAAATCACGATCAATATGCCCCGATGGCAGGATCTATGGCCTTAAGAGAAGAAATTTCAAAAAAAACAGAAACCTGTTATCAGCAATCCTATTGCCCAGATTCTGAAATAACCATTACGGCAGGTGCCACTCAAGCACTCTACACTGCCATTTCTGCTTTTATAAAACCAAAGGACGAGGTAATTGTCATAAAACCGTCTTACGACTGTTATGAGCCAGCTATTCAAGTAAATGGTGGTATTACCATAAAATTTCAACTTTCAGCCCCGAACTACAAGGTAAACTGGACAGAGTTTTCAAAAAAAATAACAGCACAAACAAAAATGATCATTCTAAATAGTCCCAACAACCCCAGTGGTACTATTCTTGAAAAATCTGATCTGTTAGCTTTAGAGAAAATCGTAAAAAACACCTCCATTCTTTTACTTTGTGATGATGTTTACGAACATATTATTTATGACGGAAATCAACATCAAAGTGCTTGCATGTTTCAAGAGCTAAAAAAAAGAGCGATTATATGCTCCTCATTTGGGAAAACCTACCATATCACTGGTTGGAAAATTGGATATTGCATGGCTCCCAAAGAACTGATGCAAGAATTCAGGAAAGTACACCAATACAATGTTTTTAGTGTGCATCACCCCTCTCAAGTAGCTTTGACAAATTTTTTAAATAAATCTGACGATTATCTATACCTTCATGAGTTTTACCAAGAGAAAAGAGATTTCTTTTTAAATCTCATCCAAGGATCAAATTTTGAGTTCACGCCAACAGAGGGAACTTATTTTCAATTATTAAATTACTCTAAAATCACAGATGAAAATGATATGGAATACGCACAGCGGCTTGTAAAAGAGCATAAAATTGCAGCCATACCATTTTCTCCTTTCAATACAGTATCAAACCATAAAGTGTTACGATTTTGCTTTGCTAAAAAAAATGACACTTTAGAAAAAGCGGCAGAAATATTATGCAAGATCAATTAAAAGTACATCTTATCCAATCCGACACAATTTGGAAAAACATAACAGAAAATCTAGAAAACATTAGCCAAAAAATCAGTCAGATTACAGAACCTACTGATATTATTATACTACCTGAAATGTTTAGCACTGGGTTCGTTATGAACCCTTCGGAAGTTGCAGAACCCATGGATGGCATTGCCGTTACTTGGATGATTGATACTGCAAAATCAAAAGATTGCGCAATTGCAGGAAGTTTAAGCATCAAAGAAAAAAACAAATTTTACAACCGTTTCGTTTTTGTTTTCCCTTCAGGAAAAATTGAATACTACGACAAAAAACACTTGTTCTCTCATGCCGGAGAAAACAAGATATACACCGCTGGAACGGAAAGAAAAATAATTGAATACAAAGGATGGAAAATTGCGCCTTTTATTTGTTATGATTTACGATTCCCAGTTTGGTCTAGAAATACCGAAAATTATGATATTGCAATTTATGTAGCAAACTGGCCTAAACCGAGAATTAATGCATGGGACCTATTATTAAAAGCAAGAGCCATTGAAAATATTTGTTACACTATTGGCGTAAACAGAATTGGTACAGATGCAAATCACCTTGAATATATTGGACATTCCCAAATAATAAACCCTCTAGGGAACCACATAAAAAAATCTAGCATTCCTGTAGAGGAAATCATATGTACCACTCTGTATAAAGCTGAAATTTTAAAATGCAGAAAGGATTTCAAATTTTTGGAAGATAGAGATCAGTTTCAATTAAAAGAATAGCATATGTACCAATTAAGCAATAATAATATTCAGATCAAGATTAACAAAACGGGAGCCGAATTATCCAGTATTGTATCTTTAAAAAACAACAAAGAATACCTTTGGAGAGGTGATGCAAAATTTTGGGGAGGACAAGCACCTATTCTTTTTCCTTTTGTTGGAAGGTTAAAAGAAGATACTTTTATTGAAAACAACCGAAAATACTACCAAAAACAACACGGATTTTTTAGAAGAAGTGATGCTATAGAATTCATTGACAAAACAGATTCAAAAATAACATTCTCTTTAAAACATTCAGAAAAAACCCTAGAGGTTTACCCCTATGAATTTGAATTTAAAACAAGCTATCATCTTGTAGAAAACAAAATCCAGATTCAGCATACGGTTACAAACCTTGGAAACAAAAACATGTATTTTTCTATCGGAGAGCACCCAGCTTTTAACTGCTCTCTACAAAATTCAGATGAAAGTTATGAAAACTGCTTTTTAGAATTTGAACATCCTGAAACAGACAGTACATGGAACATAAATGAAGATGGCCTTTTAGATGGAACTACCAGGAAATTTTTAAACGACACAAAGATATTACACCTTAATAAAAATACTTTTGATAAGGATGCGCTCGTTTTTAAAAACTTAAGATCAAACAAAGTAACTATAGGGAATAATGCAGAAGGCGCATTAATTACAGTTGAATTTAATGACTTCCCTTATCTTGGAATTTGGTCTAAGCCCAATGCTCCTTTTGTGTGTATTGAACCTTGGCAAGGTTACGCAGATTCTAGTCAAAGCAATCAAAAAATTGAAGATAAAGAAGCCATAACTATGCTAGAACCAGGAAAAGAACATATTGCCCGCTTCTCGATAGAAATTCACATTTAAAGCAATAAAAAACCCTTACTAAATCAGTAAGGGTTTTTATGTATTATTTTACAACCAATGGATTCATCCACTTGAATTTGTAATCCGTATCAGGCACCGTTATTCTTTGTGCTATTCTCATCATTCTCTCAGGCAAACGCATTAAATAAGTTCTAGCTTTATCAGCCTCTGGAGTCAACCCAGTAAACTTATCGATTTCCCAAGCTTTTAATAATTTCTCCAAAATATCAATATAATCAAATGCTGAATAAACACCTGAACGTTGTGCTACATCAGAAAACTTATCAAACAAAGAGGCTTTTTGACCATAAGATTCTCTTAAGTACATTGCCGGCATTTCAATCTTATGTTTCATCATATCACAAAATGCAATCATCATTTCTGATGGATCCACTGCAAATATTTGGCGGATAAATTCAACATAAGCCAAATGATGTCTCATTTCATCTCCTGCGATAATTTTTGACATTTTTGCCAAACCTTTCATTCCCGCTTTACGAGCAATTTTTGCCACATTGTTATGAGAAACATATGTTGCTAATTCTTGAAAACTTGTATAAACAAAAGTTTTATAAGGATCTCTTGCAGTACCAATATCAAAACCATCTGCTACTAAATGCTGTGTTGTAATTTCAACTTCACGCATATTTACACGACCTGAAAGATAAATGTATTTATTCAAAACATCTCCATGTCGATTCTCTTCAGCAGTCCATCTACGAATCCAACTAGACCAACCTTTTTGTTCTCCATGCTGATCTATACCGTCCAAATCTAACAACCATGACTCGTACGTTGGTAACGCCTCTTCCGTAATCATATCTCCAACCAAAGACACCCAAAAATCATCATCTAAATCCTTAGATAACTCTCTAATTTCCTTTACTTCATCAATAAAAGTATCTGATTGAGGGTTTGGTAAAAAATCTGTAGGCTGCCATATCTCTTCCGGAGAAATCAAAAACTTACCAAAAGTAGTTTCGATATCTTTTTCCAGAGTTAACATAACCTCTTTACGAACGTTGTTTATTGACATAATATTCTTTTAAATCTGCTTATAGCTTACAAAGTTACTGAGTTTTTTATAGTTTCCTCTACTTTTTGAAATAAATCATTAAATTCCATAGATTTCACAGCAATAGGCTCATGAGTTTCCAAGGTCATATGAACCCCAATACCTAATGGAAATGCTCCGTTTCTAACCAACTTCCAAGAATTATTTATGGTTAAAGGTACTACATATGCAGAGGGAGCATACTTGCTAATTATTTTCAAACCATTGACCGAAAATGGCTTTGGTGTTCCGTCTTTACTCCTAGTACCTTCAGGAAAAATAACACCCGCCCAATTATTCGCTTCCAGTTTTTTTCCGAATTTAGCTAATGCAGTAAGTGCTTGTTTAGGATCGTCTCGATCAATCAACACAGATCCACCATTTCTTAAGTTAAAAGACACACTCGGAATTTTTGCACCTAATTCTTTTTTAGAAACAAATTTTGTGTGGTATTTTCTGAAGTACCATGATATTGGTGAAATTTCATGTGCACTTTGATGATTAGAAACAATGATCAAAGGAACTCCTTCAGGAATTTCTGCCTTTTTAGTAAAAGTAATCCTTGTACCCAAGACGTATAAAGTCCACAATAAAAAATAATTTAGCAGATCTACTGATTTTTTATGTGCAGTATATCCAAATACATTCAAACAAAACCATTGAATGGGATGAAATATACAGATAATAAAACCGAACAGTAAATAATGTATTACTGAAAGGGGATATGCAACTATTTTTTTCATTCTAATCTAATTTATTCCACATCTATTAGAACCACTGGCCCCATGGAATTCTCGTTAAAATCAAGACTAAAGCCACCCCATAAAATATTACAAAGGTTTTGAATTTAGAAGCGTCTTCTGTTTGTTTCTTATGCTTAGACCAACCTACTGTTATCAAAGCAATCGCTAAAATCATTGTAATTGGATGCTCTACAGCTAACAATCTAGTTTCAGCATTTTTCATAATCGTACCCATACCAGTAACTTTCATTGCTTTATATACAGGAGACATAAAATACCACCCTAAACCAATTAATAATTGAATGTGTGAGACGATTAATGTAAACAAACCTAAACGAAGGTCTTTGTCTTTAAATTCCTTTTTAGAAGTGTAACCAATTATTGCATTTACAACTGCTACAACTAAAATTAACAATACTAAATAAGCCCAATAAGAATGTACTTGTTTCATAATTTTTTTAAATTTTTCTGATTACAAATGTACTAAAAAGTAGTTTGCTATATTTTTAATTTAACTGAAACATTTTTTTAAAAAAACACTTGTAAAAAAGGCTCAAAAGGTGATGCATAAATGTTTGTATTTTCATTATACAAAACATCATAACGCACCCCTAAAATTACATTTCCCATACGATAACCTGCACCAAAGAACAAAGCTTGATAGTTATAATTATCTTTGAATTCCTTGCCAGCAAAGTTTCTTGTTTGAGTTACAAAAACCTGTTCCAACTCTGTTGACAATTGAATTTGACGAATCGGAGTATAAAACGCTAACAGTGAACCTCCATAATTTATCAAACTAACATCCACTTCTTTGTAATCTACAAATCCAAAACTAATTGCGGCACCTGCAGCAAATTTCTCATTGAATTGATAAATCGCGGCTGGCGCAACCGTAATACTAGTGGCATTGCTTGAAAACTCTAAACCTAACCTACCTCCATATCGCATATTATCCCATGAAAAATCATTACTTGATTTATTTTGGGCCATGCTTACAGTAGCTACCATTAAAAACAAAACTCCTAGAAAAACTTTCTTTTTTACAAACATCTCTTTTTTTTTGCGCAATATCAACATTCTTAACCTTACAGAAAAACGATTTCAAATTTAAAATGTATCTTTAGTAGACACAATAAAAAAGCTACCATGAAAATATTCTACACAAACTTTTTTTACATTTCCCTACTGATCCTTTCATTTGGCTGCTCAAAAGACTCTACTGAAACTGACCCTCCAGAAATAGTTTATGAAACCGCCACATTGCATACTCATAACTTTATCAATTCAGATATAAATATTGACTGGCATCAAGACTCAAAACTTTTGGTCGAGAATCAAGCCTACGCATTTGGTGGTACAACAGACATTAAATGGGAAGAAAATAAAAATAGTTTTTCTATTGCCACATATAACAATGCAGACGAATCCGTAGTTGCAACTGTACAAGCTACAGTTTCCGAAGGAAATAGCTATTCTTGTTATGCATATGGAACGGCAGGAAACGAATCTATTTTGTTCAGTGAAAATAACACTACACAACCACAATCCGGAAGTGTTCGCGTACAATTCATGAACCTTTACCATAATTTAGGTGGTGTAGATATTTATATTGGAGGAGAAACTACAAATCACAAAGTAGTGACCAATTTGACCTATGGTGGTAAAAGTGATTATTTTGAATTTACGAAAGCCACAATAGATGCTAGAATTATAGTTACAAACACGGGAGTTGCACCAAACACAGATACCAATTTAATCAATATTGTCAATAATGATGGCCACACAGTTGATAAAATATATATTGATGTCTTGGCAGGAATAAATTTTGACAGTACTTCAAAACTCAGTTTTTTTGAAACACCACAAAACTAAAAACAAAAAGGCTTTCAAATAAATGAAAGCCTTTTTTTAATTCTTTAATTTATTAAGAATTGTATTTTTCAGCATAAATTTTATTTGCTAAAACCTTACCTAATTCTACTCCCCATTGGTCGTAGCTATAGATATTCCAAACAATCCCTTGCACAAATATTTTATGCTCATACATAGAGATTAATTTCCCTAAAGATGCTGGAGTCAATTTTTTGATCAAAATTGAATTACTTGGTTTGTTTCCTGCAAATACTTTAAATGGTACTACTGCATCCGCTGTTTTACCTTCTGCTACAACTTCTTCTTTGGTCTTACCATTACACAAAGCTTCTTGCTGTCCGTAGTAATTAGACATTAATTTGTTATGGTGTTCCGTTTTACCGTATAAAGACTCTTCATATCCAATAAAATCACAAGGAATTAATTTAGTCCCTTGGTGTACCAATTGCATAAAGGCATGTTGCATATTTGTACCTGTACTTCCCCAAACAATAGTTCCTGTTTGGTAATCTATGGTGTCTCCATTTCTATCAACACTTTTTCCATTACTTTCCATGATCGCTTGTTGCAAGTATGGAGTTAATTTTTCTAAATATTGAGAATATGGTAAAATCGCTTCTGACTCTGCTCCGTAAAAATTATTATACCAAACGCTTAATAAAGCTAATACCACTGGTATATTTTCTTCAAAATCTGCAGTTTCAAAATGAGTATCCATCTCTTCAGCACCTTCCAATAACGATTTAAAGTTATCAAAACCGATCGCCAAACTGATAGACAATCCTACGGCACTCCATAGAGAAAAACGACCTCCTACCCAGTTCCACATTGTGAAAACATTAGAAGCATCAATACCAAAATCAGCAACTGCTTGCGCATTTGTAGAAACTGCAGCAAAATGTTTTGCAACATCTGCCTCGGTTGCAGACTCTAAGAACCAGCTTTTGATTGTTTGAGCGTTCGTTATTGTTTCTTGTGTTGTAAACGTTTTAGAAACTATTAAAAATAATGTTGTTTCTGGATTTAAGTTTTTGATCACTTCAGAAACATGATCCCCATCTACATTAGATACAAAATGTACATCCAATGGAGTTTTATAATATTTCAAAGCATCTACAACCATTTGAGGTCCTAAATCAGATCCTCCGATACCAATGTTCACAACATCTGTAATCGATTTTCCAGTATACCCTTTCCAGTCACCAGAGACTACAGTATTTGTAAAGTCTTTTATTTTAGACAAAGTTTCTTGTACATCTTCAACAACATTCTCACCTTCAACAACAACTGCTTTATCTGCTTTGCATCTTAATGCCGTATGCAATACTTCTCTACCTTCTGTTGCATTGATTTTTGCACCACCAAAATAGCTAGAAATGGCACCTTTTAAATCAACCTCATCTGCCAACTCTACTAACAATTTCATTGTTGTAGCGTCAATTCTATTCTTTGAGAAATCAACATTGAAATCATTGTTCTCAATAGAAAATTCTTCTTTCCTGTTACTGTTCGCAGCAAACAGCTCTCTCAAATGAACATCTTTGGTGTCATTATAGTGTTTTGCTAATTTTTCCCATGCTTGGGTTTTCGATGGATTTACATTTTTTAATGCCATAATTTCGAATGTTTACTTTGTTTTGATTTTTTATTCCTCAAATTTCATATCATCCAATTCTTCTTTTATTGACTCGATGAATTCTAAATAATGAGGTTTTATTGATTTTTTCATTGGCTCTGCAGCCGGTAATTTTTGTTTCAAAGGATCAACTTGTACGCCATTTTTCCAAAAACGATAACACACATGCGGTCCTGAAGTACTTCCTGTCATTCCTACAGTTCCAATAACCTGTCCTTGTTTCACATAATCCCCAACCTTCACTTTTCGTTGTTTCATATGCAAATATTGGGTTGAATAGGTTGAATTATGTCTTATTTTCACATAATTACCATTGGCACCCTTGTATCGAGATTCAATAACCCTACCATTTGCTGTACTCATAATTGGACTTCCAACTGGAGCTGCAAAATCAGTCCCTTTATGCGCCTTAACTCTTCCGTAATGCGCTATTTTTCTTTTTAAATTATACCTTGAAGATATTCTACTAAATTTTAAAGGAGCCTTTAAAAACGCGCGTCTCAAGTGATGTGCCTCTTCATCGTAATATTCTTCAATTTGCATGATAGAATCCGCCACATAGCTAAATGCATAAAAAGGTTTCCCGACATGTTCAAAATATGCTGCTTTGATATTCCCTATTCCAGCAGGAATTGTATCATCTATAAATTTTTGTTCATAAATTACTTTAAACTTATCATTCTTTTGCAACCTGAAAAAGTCAATCGTCCAAGCATAAATCTCCGACAAATCATTAGCAAGAACAGGGTTTACACCTTGAGAATCTAAAGATTGTGACAAAGAACTTGTGATGACTCCTTGTCCCTTTTTTATAATCGTGGTAACTTTTCTTTTTCCTTTTTCGGCTGTTATCACAGAATCTTTAAAATCTACTACTGTATAGTTTATCAAATCATTTTGATAAATAAACACCTGCGCTTTTTCTGTAGAGTCTTTTTTTGCTAAAATTGTATAAGGTTTCCCTGCTCTCAAACGACGTACATCGAAAGTGCTTTTAATTTTTTTAGAAATTTCTAGAATTTTAGGATACCAAATATGATGACGATCTAATATTTCTCCAAAGCTTTCACCATGGTTGATCGTATCATGAATTACCTTATAATTATCTAGATTGTACCCAAATTTAATCGTTGGTTTTTTAACTTCTTGAGCAACCTCAGGATCTTTGGAACTAGAAGTCTCATCAGAACATGAAATAAAAAAAATTGCGGCGATTAAAAATAAATACGAAAATCTCAAAAGGTAACTTTTTAGTAAGGCGCAAATTTACGTTTTTTCTATTTATTTTTCAGGAAAAGAATGACTCAATCCTTTGTAACTTGTTAAATCCATTTTCGCTGAACCAACTGCTAAAGAGGCTTTCATTCTAATCGGAATTTTATTCTTATCTGCCGATATCCAAATAGTTAAACTTTCGTTCTCTTTAAATATTCTTCCCTTCTGCACATAAGGTCTAAATTTATAACAAGGTATTTTTCCATATTTTGAAGAAACAACCTCATTGCCCAATAATTTTAATTTAAAAGCAAACATCTCTCCATCAATAAAAATTTTCAACTTGATGGATTCGCCCACCTTCATCGTATCAATTTTAGTGGCCCTCATTTTATAAAATGCCGATAATATATCTTGCACATCCGCAATAGGATAATTTTTTGTGGTATTGTATTTATGATCCTCAACCCTAGCGCTGTCTTTTTCATAATCAAAATAGATATCTCTACTTAACTTATAACCGCCCTCTTTTACTCTTCGCACAAAATGATCCGGTGCAAGTGTCTTTTTATTCACAAAAGACTCGTACTGATCTCTTACCTTAAAGAACATGTTTGTGACACCAACAGTCCATCCTTTTCCTACAAAATGATAAGCATCATCCTTCTCAGAAACCGCCAAAGTAGCATAGCCTGCATTTACAAAACCATAGTGTACACGATATTTTAACTCTTCTCCATCCTGAAAAACTTTTTCTTTGTTTTGAGAACGAGCAAAAACAGCCAAGAACAAGAATATGGTAACTATAAATTTCTGCATAATGATTTCATTTTCCATAACTATGGCAATTTCAATGCCAAAATTAAAAAGGCTTAACGAAGTTATCGCTAAGCCTTATAAATATATAATTTTTGTTTTTAAGAAAATCTTAAAATTACATTATGCTACTAATATCAATTACTTTTTCTATTTGAGGTGCATGCTTTTTAACAGAAGCCTCCACTCCATTTCTAAGTGTCATTTGATTGATTGAACATCCAACACATGCTCCTTCTAACTTCACAGTTACTATATTATCCTCTATAGAAACTAGAGATATATTCCCTCCATCAGAAATTAAAAAAGGACGAATTTCTTCCAATGCTTTTTCAACCGTTGCTGTTAATTCTTGTGTTTCCATTTTTATATTTTGATTTATATCTAATTATTTTTTCGGAGAACACCCGCTCATTGTTGTAATTTTCACAACTTCTGTTTCAGGTAACTCTTCATTTCTTATCAATAACTGAGATAACATATTCTTTGTAATCTCATTGAAAGCTGTTTCTAAAACTGTATTTTCTTGCAATGCAACTGGACGTCCTACATCTCCCGCCTCTCTAATGCTTTGCACTAAAGGTACCTCACCGATAAATGCAGTATCAATATCCTCTGCTAAGTTTTTAGCTCCATCTTGTCCAAAGATATAATATTTATTTTCAGGAAGCTCCGCTGGAGTAAAATAACTCATATTCTCAACAATTCCCAAAACGGGTACTTTGATATTTTTTTGTTGAAACATTGCAACCCCTTTTTTCGCATCTGCCAACGCAATATTTTGAGGTGTGCTCACTACAACAGCTCCTGTAATTGGTAATGCTTGAACAATTGATAAATGGATATCCCCTGTTCCTGGAGGCAAATCAATTAACAAAAAATCTAATTCTCCCCAAGCAGCATCAAAAATCATTTGATTCAACGCCTTGGAAGCCATAGGACCTCTCCAAATAACTGCTTCATTTGGATTTGTAAAAAACCCTAGAGAAAGTAGTTTTACTCCGTAGTTTTCAACAGGTTTCATTTTAGAACGACCATCAACGTTTACAGAAATCGGCTTCTCTTGGGCCACATCAAACATTAAGTGCATAGAAGGCCCATAAACATCGGCATCTAAAACACCTACTTTGAATCCCATTTTTGCTAAAGAAATAGCTGTATTTGCAGTAATCGTAGATTTACCTACTCCACCTTTACCTGATGCTATTGCGATGATATTTTGAATACCTGGTAATTTTTTACCTTTAATTAAATTCGGATTTTCCTGTTCCTCTTTTGTTTTTTCAACGGCTTTTGTTGCAACATTCACTTTTACAACCGCCTTTTCTGAAACATTTTCAACAATTACTTTCGTAATTTCTGACTCAATTTTCTTCTTTGCTTGTAAGGTAGGATTTCCAATTTCTACATCTACTACTACCTCTTCTCCAAAAATAACAATGTTCTTAACATTATTATTCTCTATCAAACTTTTCCCCTCACCAGGTGCAGTGATTGTTTCTAATACCTTTTGTATATCTTCTTTAAGAATGCTCATATTTCTGAAAATTTATGAGTGCAAAGATAGCTTGAAAACTTTAAAAATGAATACTCACATGCAACTATTCTTACCCTACTAAAACCTGGTCGTTGTAGAAATAAAAATAACTAGCTATTCAATAAACAAGTCAGGTAACTCTTCTGACGGATCCCAAAATACTTCTTTGAAGTTTTGAATTTGCAATTCCTTCACTTCTATTCCTTCACTTTCCAATAGCTGTTGCATCAGATTCGTTCCCTCAAAATGATGTTTCCCTGTAAGCACTCCTTTTCTATTTACAACTCTGTGTGCTGGAATAGAAATATCCCCGTGAGAAGCATTCATAGCCCAACCAACCATTCTAGCCGATCTTGCAGCTCCCAAATATTTGGCTATAGCCCCATAACTTGTAACCCTACCAAAAGGCACTTTCTTTGCAACGAAGTAACATTTTTCAAAAAAATTTAAATCCTTCATCTATTCTGCAAATACTAGTTCATGATCAACCAACAAAGGCTCATTGTTAAAGCGTAAAAATAATTGAGCTACAGCAATCGTATCTTTTTCACAGTATTTAGCAATCCTCTCAAGGTTCTTCTCTTGATAATATACATTTGCAACCTGACTGCCATCAATATCATCTTTAGGTGATGGAATTTCTAAAATCGTAGTTAATAGTTTCAGGGAGGTATAATGTTTAAAATCCCCAAACTTCCACATTTCCAAGGTATCTAGATGAGGAACTTCCCATGGTTTTTTTCCAAATAAATTCAATTTAACAGGAAGTTCTATACCCTTAATTATCATGCGTCTTGCAATAAAGGGAAAATCAAATTCTTTACCATTATGACCACATAACAAATGTTTTGGCCCATTGAAATGATGCTCTAACAACTCTTTAAAATCTTTGAGCAGTACCTCCTCATCATTTCCGTAAAAAGACTTTACCCTAAAAGAACGCTCAGAATTTTGACTGACGAAATAACCAACCGAAATACATACAATTTTACCAAACTCCGCCCAAACTCCAGCTTTCTCATAAAATTCCTCCACCGGAATTTCTGTCTCTAAAGAAGTTTTAGGCTTCCTTTGATAATTAGTTTTAAGAGCAAATAATTCTTTTTTGATATCGGACAGATCAGAGAACTTCTCTACCTCTGGAACAGTTTCGATGTCTAAAAAAAGTATATTTTCTTTGGATACAGGAAGATTCATAGCACGTTTTCTATTAAAGCTACAAATTTACATTGTTTAAACAAAACACCTCTTGCTACAAAAGAGAATTTATTTTTTCCCTCCTAACATTAAAAGTTCATTTACAACAACCTCAGAAATAAATCTTTTATTCCCTTCTTTATCATCATAACTCCTGTTTGTCAACTTGCCTTCTATTGCTATTTCATCACCTTTCTGAACATAATTTTCTACCACATTGGTAAGCTTACTCCAAACGACTAAATTATGCCACTGTGTATCTTCCACCTTATCCCCATTAGCATTCGTGTATTTTTCATTTGTTGCCATGGTTAACTTCACTAACTTTTTACCAGATTCTAAATTAATTACTTCTGGTGCGTTTCCTACATGTCCGATTAACTGTACTTTGTTTCTTAAATTACTCATAACGTTTCGTTTTAATTACATCAAAAATCATTAGTTCTTTTCGACATTGCAAAGTAAACCCACATTGAAATGGCTAATTGGTTCGAAAACGGTTACTTTCGTATGTAATCAATTGTAGTCGTTTACATTCAATTAAAACACAACGCAAAAAAAAGCCTGACACTCAAAAGCATCAGGCTTATTTATACGTTATCTATGTTCTACTCGGCAGCGTCTTCTGACGCTTTATTCGCTTCATAATACTCTTGTAACAAGTTCATCGTACCCGTTAACAAATCTTTTGTTTCTAGCAATAGCCCGAAATATAAGGTAGTATTTTTTGGACTCGACTCTTCAGTACGCGTTCTTTCAATTTGACTTTGAATTTTATCGGACAAAATATCAAAAGCCGTTTTGTCATTTAAAATATCAGCAATTTTATCGAAAGATCTCTCTTCAAAAGCATCTTGTGTTGCATTAAACACAACTAACAAAGCAGCCTCTACTTCTTTCAATTCTTTTATCTGACTTAATTTTAATTTTTTATGATTGTTATTTACGTGTTTATTTGTTGCACGTACTATAAATTCTAAAGACTGTGTTATATCTTGTAAATAAGACAACAAGTTGATATAAAAACTACTTGCTGTAACACTAGACTCATCTAAATTTTTAATAAAATAAAAAATATTATCTCTTAGCTCATCAATCTCATTCGATAATTTTTCTATGGTTTTCTTATTCTTTTTAAGCAATAGTAAATCTTGCTTTGCTAATCCTTTTACAGAAGCTCCATAAATTTTACCACCACGTTTTACAACAGAAGCAATTGTAGCAGCACTTTCTTGAATCACCCCTTGAACCGAAGTACTCTCTGCTTTATTCAATACATCGTCTACTTTTTCTTCTTGAGCTTTTTTTCTATGTATTAAAAAGTTTCTCAACAATAATCCTATGGCTAAAACAAGCAACAAAGGAAACATTACCTTGAGATTCAAGTTCAACAAAAACGCTACTAAAGCGGCAGCAGTAAATGCACTAAAGGCAGTAAAAAACCATCCTCCAATTACATTAATTACCCCAGCAACTCTATACACTGCACTTTCCGCTCCCCAGGCTCTATCTGCCAACGAAGTACCCATTGCCACCATAAAAGTTACATAGGTTGTAGATAGCGGTAATTTATAAGAGGTTGCTATGGAAATTAAAACAGCTGCAACCATTAAATTCACCGCAGCTCTCACCATATCAAAAGCAGGTAATTCATGCACCTTTTCCTTTGATAATGCGATTACAGGAGGTGTAAACTGCTTTTCAATTTTTGTTGACCAAGATTTTGGAGTTACCATTGAAAACCCTTCTGAAATAGCCATGGCTGCTCTTACAATTCCTCTTGATAAAAAGTTTGGTTGAAAACGTTCCTTTGTAGCACCTTGACTTGATAAATCTAAAGACGTTTGTACCACATTCTTCGCTTTGCTTGAAAACCATAAGGTAATTACCATGATCAAACCAGCAAGCACTAATAATAAATTATTTGTTGGTACTTTCTTCGCTAAAATATTCATACTAAATTCTTGTGCCGCCATTCCCGACTCAGACCAAGCTTCATAAGAATTCCAAGCTGCAATTGGAACTCCAATAAAATTCACCAAATCATTTCCTGAAAAGGCCAATGCTAAAGCAAAAGTACCTACCACAATCACTAATCTGTAAATATTGGTTTTTACAAAATTGATCAATACAAACGAAATAGCAGACCAAACAATAAAGCTTACCCAAATAATCCCTAAAACTTCATTCTCTAAGAATTCTTTCATAGTTCTACCTCCAAGAATCTCAAAAGATTCCTTGGCATATGAAGTTCCTTTCAAACCCTTCATAAAAATAAAATAGGTAATCGCTGTCAAAGCAAAGCCTCCAAACAAAGCACCTACCCAATTGGCTTTTGCTTCAAACTTGTATGATAATAATAAACGAGTAATCCATTGTACCAAAGCACCAATTGAAAAAGCGACTAGTACAGATAATATAATTCCGAATATAATTTTAGTAGCTGTTTCAGTATTTATATAAGTAATCAAATCTGAAATCTGCTCTGTACCTCCGTCAGTATTAAATATTTTCAACAAAGCCATAGCAACTGCGGCACCAAGCAATTCAAAAACAATGGAAACCGTGGTGGATGTAGGCATACCAATGGTATTGAAAAAATCTAGCAACAGAATATCAGTAATCATCACAGCCATAAAAATGATCATGATTTCATTAAAATAAAACTCTCCCGGATTGAATATACCTTTACGAGCAACTTCCATCATTCCGCTAGAGAAAACTGCCCCAACCAGAACACCAACACTGGCTACAATCATAATTGTTTTAAAACTAATAGCCTTAGAGCCAATTGCAGAATTTAAAAAATTAACCGCATCATTACTAACTCCTACTACTAAATCTGCAATTGCCAAAAGAGCAAGTGCAACAATCATTAGCATATAAATATTATCCATAATTTAATTTTAAAATCTAAATACCTCATTTTAAAGGTCGACAAATATCCTAATAAATGAAGGTTCGAACGTTACCGAATTGTTATATCTAATTTTAGAACCTTCATTTCCGATGTCAAAAATAGATTTTTAAATTGATACAAATTCAGATATAACAAAAAAAAAGGCTACCATAATGGTAGCCTTTTTTAATAATTCTATAAAAGATTATTCGTTTCCGATGATCTTTGCATCAGCACCGTGAATCTGTACATTAGAAAAAGCACCTTCGTCTTTGAAGTCAATCTCTAAATCATGACCCTCTAAATACAAGTTCGTAATAGTAGCTCCAGATTCCTTTTTAAATTGCAAAGCAGTACCTCCAGTTTCTGATATCGCAGTTACATTCGTAAAAGTAGGATTTGCATTATCTTTATCTCCTTCAAACACTGTTGAGAACCCTTGTACATCATGGAATATATATACATTTTCGATTCCACCATCCCAAGCTTCAGTCCAGTCAACTGCATCATCAAGATTATTTTTCAAATAAACATTTGTAGCCTCAACTGAACCTCCGTAAAACTCAACACCATCATCTCCACCATTTGTAACAGAGATATTGTTAATTGTTGTTCCTGAACCGACAGCACAGAAAGAAATTCCATTTGTTTGAGACTCAGCATCAATTTGAGCTCCTGAACCTTTTAACACTAAGTACGAAATTGATCCTGAATTGTCAGCAGCATCTGTTCCTCCATATAAATAATTTCCTACTTCAAACTCTACATCAACACCTGCAGAAGTAATTCCATTTCCACAAATGATCAAACCACCCCAATCAGCAGCCTCTGCATTAACAGAAGATAAAATCACTGGCTCAGCAGCAGTACCGTTTACAACAATCTTACCACCTTTTTGTATTACAATATTGGTTTCAAAAGCAGAAACTCCTTGACCTGGGATTGCAACAATCTCAGTCCCTGCCTCAATAGTTAATGTAGCACCATCAGCAACAACATATGTTCCTGTTAATTCATAATCACCATTTAAAGTTACATCAGAAGTTATTGTTCCAACAAGTTTATTTGTACTTGAAGTAATTGTTAAAGAAGCATCTTTCCAAGTCCAACCTGAAACATCTAATGCAGTACCAATAGTGTAATCCAATTTACCTTTATAAAGAATATCAGCAGGTGGATCAACTACTTCTCCATCATCATCAGTACAGCTTGCAAAAATTGATAATGCTGCGATAAAAGTTACTTTTAAAATTGAGTTTTTCATTTTTATTAAAATTTAATTAATTGTTTCGATTATTTTTCTTCGGCAAAGAAAGCACATTTACTTCATCGGTATATTACGATAGTGTTAATGAATTATCACCAATAAGTGAAGTGTACAGCAATACTAGTAACATAGATTTAACAAACAAAAAAGGGATAACAACTAAGTCACCCCTTTATCATATAAAATTAAAAATCTCTCTTAAAAAGCATACTTTACAGAAAAACTAACGGTGGCACCTTTTCTATAACTACTCACAACGTAATTCGTTTCAACACCTCTAGAATTTACAACCTTTTGTGTTTGTTTAATTTCTGCATCTAATAAGTTTTTACCAACCAATTTTAGAGACAAATTTTCTGAAAGTTTTTTACTTAAAACCATATCCAAAGTCCAGAATCCAATTTCAACGATTTCATCGTTATAGTTTTCTAAACTATTTTCAAAATCTTCCGGAGAACCAAGATAAGCCAATTTATCTGAAGCATAATTTACCGCAACAGTAGAAATAAATTCCTTTTCTTCAATCGTACTAAAACTAAAAGCAGAATTGAAAATTAAATCTGACGCCCCTTGTAGTTTAGATTCTGTTCTTCCTTTAAACTGAAACTCTGGCAATAAATCTTGGTTAGTCGTCATAGCTGTCACATTAAATGTAGCATCTAATTTTGATTTTTCTACTTCAAAAACATTCATTTTCCCTTCAACTTCAATCCCTAATACATCTGCTTGATTTCCTGAATTAGAATACGTAAAATATCCTGAAGACCCTCTTTTTAATGTTCTATTAATTGGGTTTAAAATTTGTTTATAAAAACTTGTAACAGATATCAACTCACCAGCATCTGGAAAGAACTCCCATTTTAAATCTAAATTATAATTATCCGATTTTTGTAATTCTGGATTACCTGTTGTTACACGACCCGTTGGGGCAACATAGTTAAATGGTGCCAACTCCTTAAATTCAGGTAAAGTAATAGTTTTACTTGCTGCAAAACGAATTGCATGCTCCTCAGCAACCTCATATTTTAAATTCACACTTGGTAAAAAGTTTTTGTACTCATTTGACAAATCTCCAATTCTAGGAACATTTGTAACAGGGTTTTGATAATTCTTTACATCCCAATCAACATCAATATTATCAACCTCGTATCGCAATCCAATATTTCCACTTATTTTATTTTTAGAAAAAGTTACATCCGCATAACCCCCAATAGAATTTAAATCACCATTGTACAAGTCAGGTCGTTGCTCAACTAAGTCGAAAATTCCATCTTCAAAGTTCTTTAAAACAAAAGCGTCCGATAAATTATCTACAGAACTTACTGTATATCCACGATTCGCAGTTGTCAAAGCAGCTGCAACAAACAATGAGTTAAATTTTCTTTGTTTATTTCTATAATTCAAACCAACATTTAACTTCAAAATATCATCTGAAAGATCATCATTAAAAGTAATTTGATCCTCTAGAAAACCACTTATTTCAGAATCCTCGATATATTGTTCTGTTTTCCTTTGATCAAACCCACCAACGTTAATTATCTCAACATCCGTTCCTGGAGTTAAAATATTTACCTCATTTCTAATTCTATTTGGCTCTTTGGCATCTACTAAGTTAAATCCTGTACCCCAAATCAACTTATTTGCATCTGTCAAATGATGTTTCCCTAACAATTGATTCACCAAAATAGTAGTTTGTTTCAAGTTCTGATCTCTAACAAAAGCACCCTTATCTTCTTGATCCGGAGGAGTAATTCCTGAAGGAGGTCTTTGATCACGAACCTCACCTAAACCATTTCTACCTTGCTCAAACAAGTCATCTCTTGTTTTGTTGATATAAAGTAAATTATAGCTTATACTGTTCCCATTTCCAAAATTATAATTTAGATTAAGTAATCCAGTTGTATTCACTTTAACACTATAAACCTCTGTATCAGAAAATGAATTATTCAACGTGTTATTTCTAAAACTTTTAAATGATCCCGTTAAATAATCAAATTTTGAAGAATGAGATAACGACGCGAACATAGAAAGAGTATTATCTCCAACATCAAACCTCTTTCCTCCAGAAAAAGCAACCCCGTAATTAGCAAACACATTTTTCTTATGTGAATCCCATCCTTGATTTTCAGAAATAATATTCTCTTGAATACTTCTCTTTTTCTTGTAATAACCAAAAGTCATGTCCTGATTATTCTCAGAAACCCTAAAATCACGACCTACAACATTAGTTGATATACCTGTTCCTAACTCAACTTCAAACTCATCTTTAGAATACTTCTTAGAAGAAACATCTACACTTCCTGAAGCTTGATCCCCTGAACCGTTAGCTGAATATGTTTTACTAATACCAACATTTTCAATTATGCTAGTAGAAAACAAGTTCAAATCAATATTTTTATTTTCAATATCATCAGACGGTACTGGCAACCTATTTAAAGTTGTTGACAAATATCTATCACCTAAACCACGAATAAAAATCGCAGAAGAACTTTCACTTTTTGTAACTCCCGCTATTTTTGTAGTAGCACCAGCCGCGTCAGAAACACCAACCTTTGATAAAGTTGTTGCACCAATACTTTCTTTTATAACAACCGCTTTTTTCTGTTCAACCAACAAAGCAGTAGCAGATTCTTTTGAAACAGAAGCCTTTACAATAACTTCATCCATTAAAACTCCCTCACTAGCTCCTACTGCTTGGTTTACTGTATAATTCATACCTGCCTCTACAGTTATAGTTTGTTCTGCAGGAGAGTACCCAACAAAACTAAAAACGATTACATGCTCTCCTTCTTCTAAAGACAACGTGTAATTTCCATCAAAATCGGTTGTAGTACCAATTGTTGTTCCTTTTACAAATACATTTGCAAAGGGAAGCGACTCATTATTCATCTCCTTGTCTGTCACCTTTCCTGTTACCGTTGCACGTTCCTGAGCACCAACCGATAAACTAAACACTAGTACGAATAAAACTAATAAATTTCTCATTATATTTATATCTTGTTTTGAGCTGCAAAAGTCCATATAAAGAGTGAGCAAGAAGTTACCAATAGTTTACTGTTATGTGAACTTAATGTTAAGATTAAACAAAAAAGTTAAAAGATTGTAAAGTAAATCACAGCATCCTTTATATTGATTAGCTTTGTTCCACAAGAAAATTGATTCTTTATGAAAACAAATGATATAAAAATACTTCTAGTAGACGATGAGCCAGACATTTTAGAAATTGTAGGTTACAATTTAAAAAACGAAGGTTATACGATTCACACAGCAAATAACGGTTTAAAAGCTATTGAAAAAGCAATCAAGCATAAACCGCATTTAATTCTATTAGATATCATGATGCCAGAGATGGATGGAATAGAAGCTTGTGAAAAAATAAGAAACACAGAAGGATTAGAAAACACTATTATTTCATTTTTAACAGCTCGTGGAGAAGACTACTCTCAAGTAGCTGGTTTTGACGCCGGTGCAGATGATTACATCACAAAACCTGTAAAACCAAAAATTTTAGTTAGTAAAGTAAAATCTTTATTAAGACGTGTAAAAGAAAGTTCTGCTGAAACTGATCAAACAACACTTGGTGATATCACTATTGATAGAGAAGCATATTTGGTTATTAAAAATGGCGAAAAAATTGTTTTGCCTAGAAAAGAATTTGAATTGTTCTCACTTTTAACCTCTAAACCAGACAAAGTATTCAAAAGAGAAACTATATTAGATAGGGTTTGGGGTAATGAAGTTGTTGTAGGAGGAAGAACAATCGACGTACATATCAGAAAACTTAGAGAAAAGTTAGGAGATAACCTATTCAAAACCGTTAAGGGTGTGGGTTACAAATTTGTATTGAATGAAAATTAAAAAAACATACGCATTTGCATTTATAACTTCCGTTCTGTTTACTTTGTTAACAGTCGGGGGTTTTTCTTTTTTATTATATTTTAAATATGATATTATTGACATAAAATCTATGTTATACGGAACAGCAATTGTTTTTGCTGTTTTATTTATTATCCTTCAAAAAAGGGTGGAGCAGTTTATCTATAAAAGAGTTCTAAAAATTTATGAAGATGTCTCACTACTAGACCTCAACAATTTTAACAAAACCAGTGTTACACCAGATATCGAGTCGTTGTCTAAAGAAATGCAAAAATTTGCGGAAGACAAACAGTTAGAAATAGAATCTTTAAACGAACGTGAAACCTACAGAAGAGAGTTTCTTGGAAATGTATCCCACGAGTTAAAAACCCCTCTTTTTACAGTTCAAGGTTATATTTTAACCCTAATGGAAGGAGCTGCTGACGACAAAAAAATTAGAGAACGCTATCTAGAAAGAGCCAATATTGGAGTAGAAAGACTTGCGGCGATCGTGAAAGATTTAGACATGATTTCTAAACTAGAAAGCAACGATTTAAACCTTACCATACAACCTTTTAACTGCTTGGAAATGATTCAAAACGTATTTGAGTTATTTGACATGAAAGTTAAAAAGAAAAACATGACGTTGAGATTTGACAAATTATATGAATTCCCAATATTTGTTATGGGAGATGCCGCAAAAATTGAGCAAGTTCTAATCAACCTTATAGAAAACTCCATAAAGTATGGAAAAATAGGCGGAATTATTATGGTGAGCGTCGTGTCTTCAGGAAAGAACAAAATTGCCATTAAAGTCAAAGACAACGGAGAAGGAATCAAAAAAGAAAATATTCACCGAATTTTTGAACGCTTTTACAGAGTTGACAAAAGTAGATCCAGAGATCAAGGTGGTTCTGGTTTAGGATTATCAATTGTAAAACACATCATTGAAGCTCACAAACAAACCATTACCCTAGAAAGTGAATATGGAGAAGGGTCTGAATTTAAATTCACATTGGAAAGAGCTTAAACACGTTTAAATAACACTAACAATTCAGGTTTCAAATCAATTTTATAATCCACCTGAAATCCTGAATAATCTTTTACTTTTAAAATATCAGCCATACTAAATTGCTCTTGTTGACAAAACGGAGCAATTTTTTTTTGCTTCAAATATTCAGCTAAATATTGCTGCTCTGACTGCCCAGGAGTAGGAATAAAAAATGCTTTTTTACGCAATTTAGCTACATCCATAATGGTACTATATCCAGATCTAGCAACAATCAAATCCGACGCATTTATAGCATCTTGCAACAGACTGGTAGTTAAAAAATTTACAACATCAATCCCTGAAACCACCTCTCTTATTATTTTATCTTGTACAATTCCTCTCACCAAAAGAACGCTACCTTCAAAACCGGCAAACTCCTTAAAAAAAATAGACTCTAAAACGCTTCTTTGCGGCTCCGGACCAGAAATCAACAATACTACATCATATTGTTTTTCCTTTTTTTCATAGCTTAGCCTACTTAAATTTCCCAAATACTTCAAAGGTATGTCAATCCCATTTGTATGTGACAAACCTCCCGACAAAGCATTCAGACCAACTGTATCCGGAATCCAACATGCTTTAAATTTTGATATAATTTTTTGATGAATTATAGAAGTAAAGAAAGTAGTTAAACCTGAAAAAACCTGAAGTTGATGGGTGATATACACAGAAGGTATTCGTTTACTGATAACACCAAATCTATTATCAGAGATAACCCCGATGAAAGAAGTATCTAATATTTTATCGACTACGGCCCTCTCTTCTTTTACTGCTTTCATTATTGAAAAGACAGAAAACAACAAGCTCCATTTGGTCCAAAAACCATATTTAGAGTACTTAATATTATAAGAAGGCAGCTCAATGGTTTCTACTTCGGGAAACTCTTCTTTCAACAAAGAAAGTGCCATGCCATCGCTTGCGATAACGGGAGTGCAATTCTGCTCAATTAAAAAATGAATGATTGGAATACAGCGCGAAGCATGTCCTAAGCCCCAATTTAATGGGGCTATTAGAACTTTATTTTTACCTGTCTCGCTATCGGAGACATGGAAAGGTAATTTAATTGTAGTCATTAGTATAGAGTAAGATATAACTTAACATCTATAAAATGAAATTTATAAGTTTTTTAAATCGAATCCGATATCTTTTCGGTAATTCATATCTTCAAAACTTACTTTAGCGATACTTTTATAAGATTTCTCAAGAGCTTCCTCCATTGAATCACCTAAAGAAGTAAACGCCATTACGCGCCCTCCATTGGTCTCAATTTTATCACCATTGATTTTTGTACCTGCATGAAAAACAGTAGTTCCTTCAACAGCATCCAATCCTGTAATCACCTTTCCTTTTTCATAAGCTTCTGGATACCCTCCAGCAACAGTCATAACCGTTGTCGCAGTTTTTGAAGTAAGTTCAAAAGATTTTTGATCTAAAGTTTGTGTTGCAACACCCTCAAACAAATCTAACAAATCAGATTCGATACGCGGGATAACAACTTCTGTTTCTGGATCGCCCATTCTAACATTATATTCAATTACAAAAGGATTCCCATCAATATTCATCAAACCAATAAAGATAAATCCTCTATAATCAATACCATCTTTTTGCAACCCTTCAACCGTTGGAATTACAACTCTTTCTTCCACTTTTGAAAGAAAATCTTGATCAGCAAAAGGCACTGGAGAGATTGCTCCCATTCCCCCTGTATTTAAACCTGTATCTCCTTCTCCAATTCTTTTATAATCTTTTGCAGAAGGCAACACTTTATAGCTCTTACCATCAGTCAATACAAAAACTGACAATTCAATACCATCTAAAAACTCTTCAATAACAACCTTAGAAGATGCTTCTCCAAATTTATTGTTTGTTAACATATCTGCAAGTTCAGCTTTCGCTTCCTCCAATGTTTCTAAAATCAAAACACCTTTTCCTGCAGCCAATCCATCAGCTTTCAAAACGTAAGGAGCTTTTAAGGTCTCTAAAAAAGCTTGCCCCTCAGCTAACGTTTCTTTTGTAAAAGCATCATAACCTGCAGTAGGAACATTATGACGTTTCATAAATTTTTTCGAAAACTCTTTACTACCCTCTAATTCTGCTCCATCCTTTTTTGGACCTACAACTGGAATAGATTTTAGATCAGCATCCTGCAAGAAAAAATCATGCACACCAGCAACTAAAGGAGCTTCTGGGCCAACAATTACCATTTCAATATTGTTATTTAACACAGCTGCCTTTACTGCAGTAAAATCAACAGGATCAATATCTAGGTTTGTTGCGCAATTCGCCGTACCAGCATTTCCTGGAGCAACGAAAAGATTTGATAATTTTTCACTTTGTGAAAGTTTCAATGCAAACGCATGCTCTCTTCCACCAGAGCCTAAAATAAGAATATTCATGGTGTAATTATTTATTTTCCTTTTCCTTTGATCACGACAATTATCGTGTAAAGAATAATTTTAATATCAGTTAGCAAAGATACGTTATCTATATAAACTAAATCATATCTTGCTCTTAATTTCATTTGATCAATACTGTCCGCATAGCCATATCTAATTTGACCTAACGAGGTAATTCCAGGTCTCAGTTTTTGCAGTTCTTTATACCTAGGAATATGTGATATAATAGTATCTAAAAAAAATTGTCTCTCAGGTCTTGGACCAACAATACTCATTTCACCCATCAACACATTAAAAAACTGAGGAAACTCATCTATTCTATATTTCCTTAAAAATCGTCCAAAATGTGTTATTCTAAAACTTTCTTCATCTGATAGCAAAGGATCATTAACCGGAGGAACCCCTTTCATACTTCTAAATTTATAGATCTTAAAAAGTTTTCCGTTCATCCCAACTCTTTCTTGACGATAAAAAGGTCTTTCTCCTGTGGTTACAAAAATAATTATTGCCACAACAGGAACCAACCATATCAATATCGTTAGGATTACAATGAATGAAAAAATAATATCACCTCCTCTTTTGAGCATCTTTTTCTTTTTTGTAAAAAATTAATTTTCAGCAATTTTTTCATGAAACTTTTCCGCTAGCTTTTTCATTTTAGAAGCTAACTTTTCTTGAGTCCATTCTTTCCCATCTAAATATAAAAACATCGCAATATATTTGTCCTCAACCCCCTCAGAAAACTCAAACTTATTAAACCTATACACCTCTCTAAGAATCCTTTTTACACGGTTCCTATCCACCGCACTATGAATACGTTTTTTAGGGATAGAAATCCCTAATTGAATAGGAAACTCTCCTTGATGCTCCTTTTTTAAAAACACCATTCTTAAGGGATAAGAAGACACAGAAACTCCTTCAATAAACAATTGTTCAATTGCTTTTTTGCTTTTCAATTTGTCTTGTTTTCCGTAGGTAAATTTCATTCCGACAAAAATAGAAATAATAGTTGGAATGATAAGAAAGGAATTGAAAATCTAATTCTTATAGCTTTTCAAATATTTTTTTAAAATAAATATCGTACTGATGCCGAAAAATTTCTGCCCGGAGCACTAATTCCTGAAGCGAACTCTTTATAATGTCGATCAAAAATATTTGTTGTTCTAAACTGTAATTCTAAATCTCTAGACACCTCATAGAAAACCGAAAAATTAAACAACTCCCAACTTGGCGTTCCCGCATATTTATTTATTTCAGAATCCGCATTTTCATTAATTATAGGAGTTTGATCTATGTTATCTATCCCTTCATCAATATTATAATCACCCGGCTTTTTAGCTCCATTGAATTCATACTCAACATCAAAATCAAACTTCTTTATTTTGTAAGTAACACCCAAATTCCCAAACAACGGAGGAATTGAAGACATATTTTCTCTTGTGTCATATGTTTTTCCTTTGGTATAATTTACACCTCCCCTTATCAGCCAATGCTCATTAAACTCACCTCTAAAATTAACTGCGCCTCCATAAATGTAGGCTTTCCCTCTATTTACATTCGCAAAAACTTTGGCCATTTCTCCATCGTATTCAATTTCAGAATCCCCTTCTTCTTGAGTATTGATATCGTATGGAGCTCTTATGATATAGTTATTCAGGAAAGTATAATAAATATTTGCACCAACACTAAAGAGCCTATTATTAAAAAATTGCAAAACACCTATTTCAGAATTATAGGCAAACTCTGGCTTCAGAACAACATTTGGCACAGTAACATTACCTGCTTTTTCTCTAATCTTCCCTACATCATCTACATTTGGAGACCTAAACCCAGAAGACAAAACAGCACTAAACTTCGTGTTTCTTGTCGGCTTATACACGTGACCTAAAGTAGCGGTTAATGCTGCATTTTTCAGAGAAATATCAGAGTCTGGCAGCGTAATAAATGAATCATCAATCCATTTTGCATTTAACTGTGTACCTGTAAATCTCAAACCTGTATTTAAGGTATTCTTATTATTTAAATCTTGTCGATATTCTGCATAAACTGCTTGGGTAGAATAATCTGAACCACCATCGGGATACCTTGATTGCACGTTATAATTACTTGCAATCCCTGTAATTAGATTCGTATTTGGATCAATTATCAAATTATCTCCTTTCGATTTACTATGAACTTTATTATACACTAATTCAAATCCATATGAAAATATCCTATCTTTTCTTGCCGTAAGGCCCACAGAAAAATCTCCATTAATACTGAATACATCAACATTTTCGTTTCTATAAGACCTTTGGTCAATCTCACTAAATTTTCTTTGAATTCTTGATTCTGAAATATCCTGATAAGCCGCCGTAATAGTTCCACTATCAATCCAACTATTGATTTCAGACAACAGAACCTGACTTGAAATCATAAATCTCTTTTGAGGTCCGTATGACCATTCTGCGAATTTTAAACTCCCAGAATCCGTATATTCTGTAAGCCTATCAAACCTTGGAATATTTGATGACTCAGAATACTGAACGTTAAACAACAATTCTAAATCATTAGAAATAGGAATAAATATTTTCTGAAGTACATCTAACTGAGAAAAACCCGTATTTTTTTGCAAAGTAGGATCCTCATTAATCACCGAATTTGAATTTGCGATAGTCTTTGAATTATTTGAATACTCAAAAACCTTACCCCAATCTTCATAGCCATGTTTTCTATTCTTCCCCATTTTTAAATCTCCAAATTTGCTATAGGAAACACTGGTATAAGATGCCCACTTTTGAAAACTCAATTCAGTACCTAAACTTGTAGTTATTTCATTATTCACAGAACTATATCTAGAAAAAATCGAAGATTCTACATCGTTAAACTCAGAGGTTTTTAAGGATTTTGTATAATAATGTATCACACCTCCCAAAGCATCAGAACCATACATAACCGCTGAGGGCCCAAATAATACCTCAACCCTGTCTAAGATAGAAGGCGAAACTGTGATACCATTTTGTAAATGCCCCTTACGATAAATAGCATTGTTCATTCTAACCCCATCTACAACCAATAAGACTCGATTGGCTTCCATCCCTCTAAGTACAGGACTCCCTCCACCAAATTGGGATTTTTGCACCTTAATACTTGGTATTTTAGCTAATAAATCTGCAGAAGACTGTGGTGCAATATTTTTAATATCCCTAGAACTAACCACTTCTATTTGTTCGGCAATTCTATTCTTCTTTTGTTTACTTCTTGTTACAGAAACGACAACCTCTTTTAAAGCCTCCGTCAATCGATCTAAAATGATCTCATCGGTTTTCTTAAAATTTGATTTTGATACTTTTTCTTTTAGGTACAAATGATGATAAAAAAACAAATCTACCCCTTCTTGAAAAATGGAAACATCAACTTGCCCATTCTTATCAGAATACAAAACAATTGATTTATCCTTATTTGAAACCGAAACCCCTTTGATTGGCAATGCAGAGTCACTACCCAAAACAGTCAAACTTTGAGAAGTTAACTGAGCGGAACTCAAAAACAAAAGAACAAGAACAAAAATTCTATTCATTACACAAACAAGTTTTTCAAAACTTCTATAGATTTAGGTCTCCTAAAATTAACTAAATGCAATTCGTAATATTTCAACAAAACGTCCAATAAGGCCTGTCTAGAACTTACATTGAAGGATAACATATGTGCCTTATCAAATTTTATGCCTAAAACTTGCCTGAACAAGTCTAAATCCTCTCCAACCAAAGAAGGTCCTAAAAAGGCCTGATTTGTAAAAACTCCATCCATTAAATTAAAAGAAGTAGCATCGATAAATGTTTCATCAGGATAAAAGCCTAAATAACGAGTAAGGTTCATCAAGAAAACCAAATGAAAATTAGATACTTTATCGTGAATATCCAACCAATTTATCGAAGTCTCTATAAACGTGTACAGATCGGCATTCTGTTCCTCTTCTTTTACTACATTATACAGCATTTCAGAAATAAAAAATACGATAGATTGCTTTACAAAATCAGAATGAAGGCTTGAATAATTATGGTAAACTGTTGCATCTTTGATAGAGTTTAACGTCCCCTTGTTAGAGTGACTTGCAACTAGGTCTAATTGTGTCAATGGCAGAAAGTAAGCAGGTCTTAATTTTCCTTTTTTTGACTTCAACAAACCTCTGAGCATATAGCTTTTCATCCCAGATTGAAGCGTAAAACAATGCACGATTAAACCTGTATCCCCATATTTTAAGGAAGCCAAAACGATTGCTTTTGTTTGTACTTGCATTAATTTACAATCGCAATTTTTGTAGAAGAAGTTTGCTGTCCTTCTACATTGTAAAGCAACACAATATAAACGCCTGAAGCCACTTTAGACCCTGCTAGATTTCTTTTATCCCATACAAATTTCCCTCCATATTCAGATTGCTCTGATACTGCGTTTGTTTCGAAAACCAAATTCCCAGCAACATCTAATATTTTTATATTGGTTCCTTCAGGTAAATTCTCTCCTTTTCCAACAATTGTCACTTTACTATGGTTTTTTAATACAGGATTTGGATAAGCATACACCTCTGTCAATTCAGAACCATACCCTACTACTCCTGCCGTGTAGGAAACTATTCCATTTTCAGTACCAAAATAAACCTCACCAGCTTCATCATCTATTCCAATTGACAATACGTTATTTGAAGGCAATGGCGAATTATCCGTATTAAAACCTCTTAATGTATTTTTTCCTGTAGCATCCGTTTGCAAAACCCCTCCTGAACCAGTTGCAAACCATACATTTCCGGCTCCGTCTACTTTGATATCATTTATCAAAAGCCCATCTAATAATTTAGAGGCACCATCCGCCGCATCAATAATAACGGGCTCCGGATACACAACTTCATTCTCAAATACATTATCTACATCAGAAAACAAGACAACACCAGACCCTGTACCTATCCAAACATTATCATCTAACCCAACACCAACACATCTAACATTATCATTAGGAATACCCTGTACCTCTCCAACAAAAGATACGCGTTTATCTTTAATTTCATTATAGACATAAACACCTGTCTGACGAGAAGAAATCCAAATATTATCAAATCGATCAATATCAATACTTGAAAAATTTAAATACTCATTAACCGGACTATGACTAGTCCAAACACCATCAGTTGATAGCTTTTTCAAAATTCCAGTCCCATCATTAACCAACGAGTTTACAATCCAAAAATTCCCATTAGAATCAAACGAAGAACCATAAACTCTTGTTGTTGTATAATTTGGTGGGTTACCTAGCGTAACATTAGTCAATCCACTATTCAATCCCTCATTCGTATTCACTGCATTCCAAAAATCAAAATATGTATCATCCTTTAAAACTAACACGCCCCCCGCCTCATTCGTATCAACAACACCTGTGCCTTTCGATGCCCATGAACTAACGTATACCAAGTCTTTATCATTTGGATCGACCGTAACATGCAATAACCCTGCCGCTTTATCTACACCTGTTTCAACTCCATATGGAACCTCAACCCAACTGGATCCATTAAAATGACTGATGCCTTGACGAGTATTCAACGGAGCAAAAGAACCAGCAATTCCACCATAAACCGCCCAAACTTGATTATTCTCAACCGTTATTGAAAATAACTTATTAGAAATAGGCCCATCAGGAGAAATTTCCTCATAATCATTAATTAAAGAAAATGAGCTAGAAAGCACCCCGTTTTCTTGACTTCCAATATAGACATCACTGTTATGCAAAATCAAAGAGGTAAAATTATAAGTTACAGCATCAGAAGATGTCACTAAATTTAAATCAACATCATAAATAAAAGATTGTTTACTTGTAGCAAGAGCTATGTTTACATCTGTATGAGCGACATCAATGATATCAGAACCCAAAGTATTTTTGGCCACTAACGAATTATCAACTAAAACTTCATAAAGTATCTTTCCCTTTGTTACGAATATCTTGTCATTAAAATTAGTTAGATTAGAAAAAGCTCCGTCCGAAAATTTCAACCAATTCTTAGAATCATTTAAATTATCCTCAAGATTGGCAATATAGATTCCGTCTAGTGAAGTTGCATAAATCTTATTATCAACTACTAAAACATCGGTTACATTAACGGAAGTAGAATTTTCACCAATAAAATAGGTGTCTCCAAACTCTAAACCCAACAAATCGTATACTACAATACCGAACTCTAAAGCTAACAACAAAGTGTTGTTATAACTTACAATTCCATTTACTCGTTTTTCTAAAGAGATATCGGAAATCTCAATGTCAACAATTTTTTTAACGCCTCCATCATTAGAAATCAACTCTAACAGTCCGCTCTCGTAACCTATTGCAAGTACATCATTGGCATCATCATAATTAATTGCAGAAGTATTCTGACCTGATAATCCATTTACTGAGGATATTTTGTCTAATTCATCGGTACCAAATTCATAGGTAAAAACAGCGTTTTCAGTCAAAGCATAGATAGAAGTAGCACTTTTATCCAAAGCCAACACCTGGTTATAAGAAAACAAATCTTTCCACTCAGAAGAATAATCCACCTGAGCATTAGATAAAACGACAGAAAACAATGCAACTAGCCAACAAACAACTCTCATACTTCTAGATAATTAAAAATAATTATGATAATTTAAAATCTCTTTCTTTTCCTAATTTACATAAGATTTGTCAAAGATAACACTAACTAAATGATTTTATATATATTTACCCTTAGACTTAACAAAATTCGACGAAATGCCCATTGAAATTGAACGTAAATTCCTAGTAAAAAGCAAAACTTTTATAACAGATTCATTTCAAAAAAAATATATCAAACAAGGTTTTTTAAATACCGATAAGAAAAGAACTGTCCGAGTTCGCATCAGTGATGACAAAGGGTATATTACAATTAAGGGAATCACAAATAGCACGGGTATGAGCCGCTTTGAATGGGAAAAACAAATCACTAAAGAAGAGGCTAGTAAATTATTAATGTTATGTGAAGAACCCCCTATCGAAAAACACAGGTATTTAATTAGAAATGAAGACTACATTTTTGAAGTTGACGTGTTTTCAGGTGTTAACAAAGGCCTTATCATTGCAGAGATCGAATTAACCTCTGAAAAAGATAAATTTGACAAACCTGAATGGCTAGGAAAAGAAGTTACCGGAGAAACTAAATATTATAATTCTATGCTAAGCAAAACCCCTTACAATAAATGGTAAAAAAAGCTTAGGCCCACAAATTAATGTGAGCCTAAGGAATAAATAAATCCTACCCCTAAGATTTATATTATAAATATTTTACTGTAATTTACTTTTTATTTTCTTATCGACAAAACATTTTCACCAAAAAACACTAGTAAAAACGTAACTATCTAACTTTTAGACTGCAAATATACACAAAGCTTACATTTTATCATTTAAATTTTATTTTTTTTTGGGTTATTAAAACGAATTGTAACATACTAACAATAAACGGGATTAATTATTAGTTTAAAGGAAATACAATCGTAACCCTTGTCCCTGAATCTGTGTTTGACAAAATATTACATGTTGAAATATGAACCGAATTCTTCGGGTGCATCAATTTTATTCGTTTTTCAGTCGCATAAGAACCAAAAAACTTTCTTTTTGAAGAAACTCTGTTTTGCTCCTTAACGGCACTATTAATACCAATACCATTATCCTCAACAAGTATTACTAGATCTAGACTTTCCTTTCTAATTTTTATAACAATTTTCTTCTCGCCTACTTTACTTGCTAAACCATGCCAAATTGAATTTTCTATAAAGGGCTGTAAAAAAAGAGGTGGCACCATAATTTCATGTAAATTCAATTCTTCATCTATTTCTTTAACATACTCGAAACCTCCTTGCAATCTAGTTTTCTCCAAGGAAACATACATCTCCAACACCTCCAACTCTTCTGCCAAAGAAATCTCTATACTTTCTGAATTTTTTAAAATTTTTCGAACCAACTTTGAAAAAGAAGTAATATAATCAGAAGCTTCCTCTTTTTCGTTTTTTAGAATAAAATTATTTATTGAGTTCAGGGAATTAAATAAAAAATGCGGGTTCATTTGACTTTGTAACGCCGTCATTTTTAACTCTGCTGCCTCCTTTTGTTTCAACGCATACTGCACTTTTAAATTGGACTTTTTTTCTAAGATTTGCTTGAATATTTTACCCATTATATTTGTAAACACAAGTGCTTCAATCATTACACCGATATACACAAATAAAAGAGGATCAAAATTAATTGTATCCAAACGATTTCTAAAAGCAATATTAAAATAAGATCCAATATTGGCTAACAACAAAAATGAGGCGGACCCAAAAATAAAAAAATGAACACTTCTTTCTTTTATTTTGGAAATAACAAAATAAGTTCGCACAACAAAAAGACTCAAGCAACTTGAGAAGAAAAATACCTCAACAGAAAGAACATCCTTCCCAAAGAAATAATACACAATGGGAAAACTAATGGAAAAAAATAAAACTGCGTATTTTTTAATAATAAAATAACGATCCCAATCAGGAATCGTATACCTACTAGACAACAATACTCTTTCGAACTCGGCATAGAAAACAAAGCCAATAAAGAACACTGAAAACTCAAAATACTCGTAAAAAGAATCCCAGGCTCCAGACACAACTGGCTTGAGAAAAAAGACGAACATGCAAAACAAATAAAGACTATAATTTAAAAAAAGTCTTTTCTTATTCTGAAAATAAAGTCCAAAATTAATTAGAAAAAGCAACAGAATCGCACCTCTAATCCATGAAAAGAACTCAGAATTTAAATCATTAAACATTCAATTGAAGCTTTTCTATCAATTCGCTTTTTTTATTTCTACTTACACTTGCGGTAAGTTCATTTGTCAAAATCAATTCACCTCCATCTCTTTTCAAATATTCTTTAACATGATCTAAATTTACCAAGTAAGAATTATGAACACGATAAAAGGAATTCATATAAAACTTTTTCTCTACCTCTTTTAGTGTTTTTGAAACCACTATTTTTTTATTTGTTACTAGATAAATTGTAGTATAACTTTTATCTGATTGTAACATTACTACATCTTGCGCTTCTAAAAAATAAATTTTCCCATCTGCAGATATATTAATTTTAGGTGTTGAGGGTTTCATTGAATACAGCATAGCATCAACTTTCATTGCTAAACTATCTCGGTATACATTATTCCTCGCCTTTTCAACAGCCGCAATTAACTCCGCTTTATCAATAGGTTTCAATAAATATGCTATTGCATTTTCTTTTATTGCCTGTAAAGCAAACTCATCGAAAGCTGTTGTAAATATCAACTCAAAATTTCTGGCAGGTAATTTTTCAAGAAAACTAAATCCATTCATTTCTGGCATCTGAATATCTAAAAAAACAATATGCGGATTAATTTCTGAAATCAATCCAACGGCTTTTTTTGCACTGGAACAAGTAGTAATTGATATATTAGATACATACGTTTTAAGCTTCCATTCTAAAACTTCCAACGCATCTGGCTCATCATCAACAATTAAAATCTTTAACATTTTTTTCAATTTTTAAATACGAAAATACGGAATATTTCAAAATATCTCTATCAAAAAACACATCTATATAACCATGTTAATATTCTCACAGAATATAAAAATAAATTCCGAGAAAATGGAACAGACTTCCGAACAGAACAAACCCATGAAAAACAGCATGATTATAGGGCACTTTTTTAAACGAGAAAAACAAAGCTCCGATAGAATAAGAAACGCCTCCATAAACAAAAAGCATTAACCCAAGTGAATCAAATTTTTCTACTAAAGGTTTAATTGCAAAGACAACCATCCATCCCATAGCAATATAAGTTCCGATAGAAATCAATTTAAAACGACCAATGAAATACACTTTAAATAAAACCCCTAAAAGTGCTAGTACCCACGACAAACCAAAAATAATCCAACCTATTCTACCCTGCAGCACCACTAAAGCTATGGGAGCATAAGTTCCTGCTATTAAAATATATATTGCGGAATGATCGAAAATATTTAAATAGTATCTAATTTTCCTTTCATATGTAGCATGGTATAAAGTAGAAGCGGAATACAGTAGAATCAAACTCAAACCATATATCACAACACTTAAAACAACAATTGGATTCTGTGAATAGGATGCTTTTATTACTAAAAAAGGAAATGCAATGATGCTTAATGCAGCACCAAGACCATGAGAAATTATATTCAAGCGCTCCTCTAGTTTTGGATAATATGTCACCTCATATTTCATAAGAATCTTATTTATCGATTCTATATAAAATACAAAAGAAGCATCACTTTATGAAGGATTTGAATAATTAATTAAATCCTTTTCTATCAGATCAAAGCAACGATCTTTTAATTGTGTAACAGCTCCTAAATCCAAATCAACAACAGGAACAAAAGAATGCACTTTTACACGTAACACCCCAGGAGATCCGCTAAAAAAAGTATAAGAAAATCTTTTTTTACAATCATAAAAGCTCATAGGCACCAAGGGAAGTTTATGTTCAATAGCCAACCGGAAAGCACCTTTTTTAAATTCAGACAAAACTATAGACTCGTCCTCTGGTACCAAGCCCTCCGGAAAAATACAAATACTCAAGCCTAAATTTATTCTTCTTTGCGCTTCTTTAAAAACCTTTTGTTTGCTTTTAGAATCTCCTCTATCTACAAGTATACAGGTTCTCTTATAAAAAAAACCAAACACAGGCACTTTTGCTAATTCCTTCTTTCCTACAAATACAAAAGGGTTCTTTACAATAGAAAGCATCAACAAAACATCTAAAATAGACGTATGGTTTGCAATAAACATATAACTACCCTCCTTTTCTGTTTTTTGTAATTCATTTTTTCGCACCCAAAATCCTGTAAAAAAAAGCGTTGTTTTAGCCCAAAACCTAGCGAGCTTAAAAAATATAGGATACCAATCTTCTCTAGAAGTTACCAACAACAATATAGGAGCGAACAAAAATACCATTCCTGCAAAAAGAATATAAAACCAAATTCTCCATAGCAACCGGAGCACATTTTTCAAAAAGTCAATCATGCATCAAATTTACCCAAATTAAATTCAAAAGCAGTTGCATTCAGTATCTTAACAAAACTTTCTAATTTTTAAAGCAAGAACCGAAATAAAATCATTATGCTTTCCTTATTTTTGCTTTTCAAAACAAACAAAATGTCAAGAATATTAACAGGAGTTCAAAGTACGGGAACGCCACATTTAGGAAATTTACTTGGGGCTATAATACCGGCTATTGAATTGGCAAACGACCCAGCAAATGAGTCTTTTTTATTTATTGCTGATATGCATTCGCTTACACAAATAAAAGACGGAAAAACATTAAAAGAAAACACATATAGCACAGCTGCTGCTTGGTTGGCCTTTGGTCTAGATGTAAATAAAACTGTTTTTTATAGACAAAGTGATATCCCAGAAACAACTGAATTGACTTGGTATTTAAATTGTTTTTATCCTTATCAAAGATTAACCTTAGCACATTCCTTTAAAGACAAAGCAGACCGTTTAGAGGATGTAAATGCCGGATTATTTGATTATCCAATGTTGATGGCCGCAGATATATTATTATATGATGCCGAAATTGTACCGGTTGGAAAAGACCAACTACAGCACCTTGAAATGACAAGAGATGTAGCAGGTAGATTTAACCATCAAATGGGCGAAACTTTTATTTTGCCTGATGCAAAAATTCAAGAAGGAACCATGTATGTTCCGGGAACCAACGGCGGAAAAATGAGTAAGTCACAAGGGAATATTATTGATTTATTCCAAACAGATAAAAAACTCCGCAAACAGGTAATGAAAATCCAAACGGACAGTACTCCTATGGAAGATCCTAAAGATCCCGATACATGTAATCTTTTCGCACTTTACAAATTAATTGCTTCGGATGAACAAATTGCTACAATGAGAGCAAATTACGAAGGCGGTAATTACGGTTACGGTCATGCCAAGCAAGCCTACTACGAATTATTAGTAGAAAAGTATGCGGTTGAAAGAGAGCGTTACAATCACTACATCAATAATCTTGATGAAATAGACAAAGCACTAGCTATTGGAGCAGAAAAAGCTAAAAAAGTGGCCACAGCCGTTTTACAAAGAACGCGAGCAAAACTAGGTTACTAAAAAAAGAAATTACGATAAATCCAACCTCTTTAAATTTTATTTAAAGAGTTTTTTTTATTGCTGTGTATAGGTGTGAACACTGGTTTGAGCTACAGGTAAATAATTTACACCAAACCAACACACCAACAACACCACAAAGGCCAAAGCTAAAATACTCAAAGACTGTTTGGTTTTATGTGTATGGAAATAACGATAATGAATATAAGTCAAATATCCCATCCAGGTTAAAAACGCCCATATCTCCTTAGGATCCCAAGTCCAATAATGTCCCCAAGCCTCTTTAGCCCACATGGCTCCAAAAAGCAAACCAAGTGTTAAAAAAGCAAAACCTATATAGACTAAGTTGTCTGCTAATTTTAAAGTTTCTGACGATAAAACCCCTTTAGAATAATCATAAATCCCTTTCATTGCAACTATACTTGAAGCCGCTAATACCGCATATGAAAATAAGTAAACCAACACATGAGGCACAAACCAAGGACTTTGCAACGCTGGCATTAATGTTTTAGAATAAGTTTCTGGGTTTAAATAATTAATGATCAAAAAAACCGAAGATAATATCACACTATAGGCTAAAAACCATTTGTACCTCCATCTAAAATAGGTTACAAATCCAACAAAAGGCAAAAATGTAGCATACCAAAGTCTTGTTTCTCCCAAGGTTCTCATTGGGGGTCTATCTAACTCTACCCAAAGTTTAGCCACAAATAACAAAAGCACACCCCAACCTAAAAACAAAATCGGCAAAGCAACTTTAATGTAGGATTGTTTTGTGTATGCAAGAAATAGAAACACAAGTCCTATCAACCAAATAGAACCAATAATTCCACTATATAAAGGAAAATCTATCCAAGTCATCTCAATCTTCTTTATTTATTTTATTCCCCAACCAGAACATATTCATAGCACCTATGATCATCATAAAAATCCCTGAATAAATCACTGGTAGCCATGGATCTCTTACCAACTCCACCACACTCAAATCAGACCATTTACCCATTTTTTCATCATAACTTAACTGATAAATATCCCAACCTTTGTAGTAATAAGCCTCATTCACTAGTAAGGTTGTATTGATACGTTCTCCTTCTTTTGTTAAAATATCTATATCAGAGCTAAACTCCTTAGGTTCTGGAATAGTCATAACAATTGAAAAATCATCACTAATCTTTAAAGACTGATATGGATATCTAAAACTCCCACTACTAATCCAACCTTTCACAATGCTCCCATCTTCATTGTTTGTAACGGTTACTTTAGCTGCCGGAGGTGAGCCAACTTCATTGACGAAAAAATAATTAACACCATGTTTTCCTGCATTTTCAAGATAATCATCAATATGTACTTGATAATTCTTAAAATAGTAGGTTTCCTCTTTTTCTACTAAATATAAATTCTTACCATTATTATGTGCGATGCTTCCAGTTTTATTATCTACCAAAGCCAACTTAGGGTTGTATTCTTTAATAATAAAGTCGTTCAAATAAATAGCAAAAGGCAACTCAACCTCCTCCTCATTATCATTATAAGCCATAATACTTGGCTTACCTTCATATACATTTAGAGACAAACGCTCTAAATCTCCACTTCCAAGTACTCCAGCAACGATTGCAATAAACAGCCCTAGGTGACTTACTACGAAACCAAAATTAGACCAAGAAAACTGCATGATTCGCTTTACAGTAACCAAACCCAAACAAGTTAAAAACTGTAAAAGAATCAATAAAAATGCCCAATGCGTAGTGATATGATTCAACCCTAGTTTAGAAATCGTTGCATTCTCCGATGGTATTTGTGGAACTATCCCCATTATCATTACCATAAAAGTAACCAATACTATAGAAGATATGGACGCCGGAACTTTTGTCAACCAACGGATTAATTGAATATCAGAAAACTTGAAATACGCAATAAATAGGATACCTATATATCCTAATAAAAAAATAACATTATATGGATAAGATATAAGAAACTCTTCTTTAGACGGAAAGAAAATCTCCATCATAAAACCAGTTAGGAGCAACCCTATGCCAATGAAAAATGATTCCATATAGCTCCAAGGATGCTCCCAAAAGTCTCTTCTTTTTTTCTTTAAAGATTGTTGTGTCATAAACAAGATCTAAGCAAAGCCAATATACTAATATTTAGCTTCTCTTTGCTTAGCTTCTTCATCCCATTTAGGTAAAACATTCTTTCTAAACTCAGCTTTTTCTTGCTCTAGTTTTTCCATTGGCAATCCAATATATTTCTGAGCAGCAGCCTTCGTTTCAATTGGTGGATATGCTACTTCTCCATCAAAACCTAACTTCATCAACAATTTTCCTAATTTGATACGTGTTTCTTGCGTAATATCAATTCCTTTCCCTATTACTCTTCCTAATTCTACAGGGGCATGGAAAGAACCTCCATGAGAAGCCGCAGCATAATCCCATCTCCATTGTCCTAATCTAATTCCATGTAAAATATCTTTCATTTGCGCCTCTGTAGCACCTAAATCCCAACACTTTTTAGCCTCAACATGTGCTCTCACCAACAATCTTTCTAATTGATCTCTGTTTTCAAGAATTCTATCTTGATTGTCATATACATTCTTTACCAATACATCCTTTTCTTCACGGTGACATACCTGACAAGAATTTGCTACATTATTTAATGGAGATTGAATATGGTGATCTGTAAATTTCTGTCCTCCTTCTGTTTTATAAGGCATATGGCAATCCGCACAAGAAACACCTCTTTGACCATGAATTCCCATTTTGTACACTTCGTAACCTGGGTGTTGTGCTTTCAACATAGGTGCTCTACTTAACTTATGCACCCAGTCAACATGCCCCACTCTGTCGTAATATACTTCCATATCTTCTACAGTTTGTCCATCATCCCAAGGAAAAACTAAATAAGGGGTTCCTTCTTTGCCAGGTAAATTTTTGTTGAAATAATATTCAACGTGACATTGTGCGCATACCAAAGAACGCATTTCATTATGGGTTGCTTTTTTGATGTCTTTCCCTTGTCTTTCAAAAGCTTCAATTAAAGCGGGTCTTGTAACCTTTAAATTCATTGTTTCAGAATCGTGGCAATCTGCACAACCAATAGGATTCACAATTTCAGCACCTAATTTCCCCCATTTACCTTTATAAAACTCTTCTACACCTTGTTCATTCATAATTCTTGGAACATCTGGTGATTTACAAGTCCAACACGTAGAAGGCATCGGTCCGTCATCTTTACCCGTTGGGCCACCTGTTCTTAAAGAGTTTCTTAAATCTTCTACTGCATAATAATGACCACGTCCTTGATTGTAGTCTTTAGAAAAACCATATCCTGCCCAAAGAACAACCAAGCGAGGATCTACCTCTAACATATCTATATTGGCATTACCATTATGTTTAGATTTAAAAGTAGAATCGGCAGTTCTATAATACGATTCAAATTCTCTCGGAAAATTTTCACCCCAAACTTCATTTCTAGGCTCACCTGGTTTTATTTTATTTACAGGTGTGTATGCGTATTTAGCTTCTGTTTTTCTTTCTGTAATTGTTGAAACTAGAAGTCCTAGTAAAAAAACAAGTACCATAGATGCTAAAAATAACACCCAATTTTTCCAAGGTTCTCTTTTTGTGCTCATAATTATTCTTTTGGTTTTGTATCTAAATCTTTCATATATTTTTTAAGCCAACCCGGAACGGTTTCTTGATGTTCCTGAGGGACTTTCCCGTAATATTTTACTGATGACAAACTGTGTATTTTACCATGAGGTACTTCTTTATGGCATTCCCAACATTTTCTATCGGTCATATTTGCTTTATGATTATCAACAGTACTAGCTAATTTAGCATCTACTACTTGATCTTGATGGCAACGAATACAATTATTATGCACCACCTCTACTCCAGCTTCCTTCATTCTAATTACTTCAGGTTCACCACGGGTAGTAAATACGTATCCATGATACATTCCGTCTTTGGCCTTAAAAAAATATTTATTGAAAACATTGTCCTGCGGAACATGACAATCATTACAAGTAGCCCACTCTCTATGGGAACTATTCAACCAAGTTGTATATTGTGGAGTCATCACATGACAATTCACGCAGGTTTTAGGATCATCAGACAAGTAAGAAACCGCTTTGGACTCAATCATTGCATACAATGTAAGTCCAAAAATTGCACCTAACAAAATAACTACTGGCGTGCGCCATTCTTTAGGTGGAATAATTAATCTAAGCAACTTACTCATGATTCGCAATTTTTAAGTTCTGTCCTATTCGTTAAATTTAACACAAATTTATGGTTCTCCACAAATAAAAATATGACCGTTGTCATTTTTTTAAGATTTAATAAAAAAAAGCCGTGCTAAAAAACACGGTTCCAAGTCGTTCTAAATCCTTTTATGGCGCAGGGTTGGGCTGCAAATTATGTATTTGATCTATCTCTAAAAGTAATTCTTCTGTTAAGTTTACGTCAATTGTTGCAATATTTTGTTTTAACTGCTCCATAGTAGTTGCGCCAATAATAGTTGAAGTCAGAAAAGGTTGTGCTTCGATAAAGGCTAAAGACAACTCAACCAGACTTAAATTATTATTCTTTGCAAGTTCATTATATTTCTCAGCTAAAAACATAGCTTGTTTATTACTGTATCTAGAGTAATTTGGAAACAACTTTAGTCTTGATTTCTCAGGTAAGTTATCATCAAAATATTTTCCGCTTAACACCCCAAAACCTAACGGTGAATACGCTAATAAACCTACATTTTCTCTCATAGAAACCTCAGCCATTCCAATCTCATATGACCTGTTCAATAAAGAATAAGGATTCTGAATAGTTTTACAGCGAGTTAAATTATTTTTATCAGCTTCATTAAGATGCCTCATTGTTCCCCAAGGTACTTCATTCGACAATCCATAATGACGAATTTTACCAGCTTTTACAAGTTCATCCATAGCCTCCACTAATTCAGCTATTTTATCCTCCCATTTTTCTTCGCTATTATGCTTATAGTTTAACTTACCGAAAAAATTAACATTCCTATCCGGCCAATGCAATTGATACACATCAATATAATCCGTATTTAACCTTTGTAAGTTTTTCTCAACGGTTTCTAACACCAATTTTTTAGTGAATTGTTGAGGCTCTCGAATATAAGATAAACCAGGATTTGGTCCTGCAATTTTACTTGCAATTACAAAATCTTCTCTCTTTTTATTTTGCAACCAAGAACCAATAATTCTCTCTGAATTACCTTGTGTTTCTTTTCTTCCTGGAATAGAATACATCTCAGCAGTATCTATAAAATTAACACCTTTTTCAGCAGCATAATCGAGTTGTTCATGCCCTTCTGCTTCCGTATTTTGCTCTCCCCATGTCATGCTCCCTAGACAAAGTTTTGAAACTTTAATGTCTGTATTAGGTATCTTCGTGTACTTCATTATTCTATAATTTTTTGGAAAATAAAAGTACAAAAAAAAGCTTTCCCATAATTTCAATAATCCGTCAAAAAAAGGATTTATTCAAATATTGAATCATCTAGTGTGAATATCAATTTTAGTAGCTCAAATTTATCATGAAAAACAAAAAAGCCTTACTAAAATTAGTAAGGCTTTTTAAATATTATTTATAAGTATTAAGCTTTCAAAGCTGCAATACCAGGTAATTCTTTACCTTCCATATATTCTAATAAAGCACCTCCACCTGTTGAAACATATGATACATCATCACCAAAACCTAAATTGTTGATTGCTGCGGCAGAATCTCCTCCTCCAATTAAAGAGAAAGCACCATTTTCTGTTGCTGCTTTTACTGCTTTGGCAACTTCAATAGTTCCTGTTGCATACAAAGGAATTTCAGAAACTCCCATTGGTCCATTCCAAATTACAGTCTTAGAATCTTTAATGATTCCTGAAAATAAATCAATAGTTTGTGGTCCAATATCAAATCCTTCCCACTCGTCAGGAATTTGTCCTCTTAAAACAACTTGTGTATTTGCTGTATTAGAGAAGTCGTCACCTAGTAGATTATCAATAGGGAAAATCAACTTAACTCCTTTCGCTTTTGCTTTTTCTTCTAATTCAAGAACGTACTCTAATAAATCATTTTGACATAAAGATTTTCCGATATTTCCACCTTCTGCTTTTGCAAAAGTATAAGACATACCACCACCAATAATAATATTATCAGCAACATCTAATAATTTCTCAATGATTAAAATTTTATCAGAAACCTTTGCACCACCCATAATAGCAGTAACTGGCTTGTCTCCTCCTTTTAAAACTTTATCAGCATTTACTAATTCTGCTTCAATCACATAACCCGCAACTTTTTCTTCAAAAAATTGAGCTACAATTGTAGTAGAAGCATGTGCTCTATGCGCAGTACCAAATGCATCATTTACATAAACATCACCTAATTTAGACAACTGCTTAGAGAACTCAAGATCACCTGCAGTTTCTTCTTTATGAAAACGTAAATTTTCTAAAATCAAAACTTCTCCTGGTTTCAAATCTGCAACTGCTGCTTCAGCATCTGCTCCAACACAAGAATCTACAAATTTTGCTTGTACTCCTAATACTTCACTTACTTTTTCAACAATATGACCTAATGAAAACTTAGACTCTACTCCTTTTGGACGACCTAAATGCGACATTAAAACTGCTGCTCCACCATCTTCTAAGATTTTGATAATCGTTGGTTTTGCTGCTTTAATTCTGGTAATATCAGTTACATTAAAATCTGCATCTAAAGGCACATTAAAATCAACACGAACTAAGGCTTTTTTACCTTCAAAATTGATGTCTTTAATTGTTTTCATTGTTTGTTTAATTAAAATTTGTAAGCAAATATACTTAATTTAAATACTCGTTTTTAAAAATCTAAAAAAAGCTACTACAACGTTTTTGTTAGCGCCAATAAAAGTTCCTTTTCATCAATTTCTCAATTTTAAGAAATTTTCCTGTGTTTCTCTTTTTTGATATCCCTATATTTGTCCATGCTTTTTTCAGATATAATAGGTCAAGAACACATCATCAATCATTTAAAAACCTCTGCCGACAATGGACGCATTCCGCATGCGCAGTTGTTTATTGGAAAAGAAGGTTCAGGTACTTTACCAACAGCAATAGCCTATGCACAATATTTGCTATGTAGCAAAAATGAAGATGCCTCTTCTTGTAATATAAAATGTGAAAATTTAGCACACCCTGATCTTCATTTTGCTTTTCCTGTAGCAACAAATGACAAGGTGAAAAAACATCCTGTAAGCAATCTGTTTTTAGATGATTGGAGAACTTTTATTAAAGAACAACCTTATGGTAGTTTGTTCAATTGGTTTCAGCAAATTGGTATTGAAAATAAACAAGGGCAAATTGGTGTTGATGAAGCGGAGCAAGTTGTAAAATCTCTTCAATTAAAATCTTACGAAGGTGGTTACAAAATCATGATCATATGGATGGCTGAAAAAATGAACATTTCCGCAGCAAACAAACTTTTGAAACTCATAGAAGAGCCGCCTGAAAACACCATTTTTATTTTAATCGCCGAGGATCAAGAACAGATTATTAATACTATTCTATCTAGATGTCAAGTATTAACATTCCCAATTTTAAGTGAAGCCGATATTGCAGACGCTTTAATTAGTAGAAACAATTCTTTTCCTGCGGAAGCTTCTAAAATAGCTCACCAATCTGAAGGTAATTTTAACAAGGCGGTTCATATTTTAAAACACGATTCCAATGACATCATTTTTGAACAATGGTTTGTTACTTGGGTAAGAACTGCATTTAAAGCCAAAGGAAATGCGGCTGTGATTCAGAATTTAATTGAATGGAGTGAAACCATTGCCAAATCTGGTAGAGAAACCCAAAAAAGTTTTCTTCACTATTGTTTGCAATTTTTTAGACAAGCACTTCTACAAAACTATGGTGCCCAAGAATTAGTGTTTTTAGAGACAGAAACTCAAGGGTTTTCTCTGGCGAAGTTTGCACCTTTTATTCACGGAGGCAATATTATGGAAATTGAAAAAGAAGTAGGAGATGCATTATACCACATTGAAAGAAACGGTAATGCAAAAATTATTCTTTTAGATTTATCTATTAAATTAACACGACTTCTGCATGCTAAAGAAAATGTTTAAAAATCTACTCTAAAAACCAAGTTCGGAGTAAATCCTATTGATATTTGATCTGTTTCTACCAAGGTACGTTCTGCAGCTGGACCACGCCCATCTAATTTAATTTCATATCCTCTATCCAAAATATTTTTGGTGTTGAAAATATTCATCAATGACAATCCCAATTTACCCTGTGCTTTTCCTTTCTTAGAGAATTTAAACTTATAGGTTGCCGAGAGATCTACTTTTTTATAAATCGGTAATCTATTTGCATTTACTTCATCTTCATAAACAATTCTATAGTTACCTCTTGGGGTTTGCTCGATAGACAATCCTTTGGTATAAGGTGTACCAGATCTCAATTTAAAACCAAGTGAAAATTCAAATCTTTTAACACCGTAAGTATGTGACCAAACTAAAGAATGTGGAATATCGTATTCTCCATCAAATTTCTCACCTTCATTTAACTCATCGTACTGAAATTTTGTTTTAGATAAGGTATAGCTAACCCAAGTTCTATAATTTCCAAAACGTTTTTTTAATAAAAAATCAACCCCATTTGTTGTGCTAATTCCTGCTAAATATTGCGGAACTTGATTTGCTACATCTTCTGTAAGTAAAGTAATTCCATTTATTTTTCTGTTATAAAAATCTACATCTAAATTCCATCCCATATGCTGAACTAAAAACCCTGCGGAAATTTGATAATTTTTTAAAACAGGAATTCTTTGACCATCAGACAAGGCCCAAATATCATTTTCTAAACCGAAACCATTATTTCTAAATTCAATTAACTGACTGATGACTTGATTTTTTATTTCTGCAGAAAACTTCAACTGAAAAGCCTCCGTTATTTGATTTGACAAAAAGAATCTAGGTTCCAAATAAAACTCCTCTACTACGGTAAAATAATTTACACGTAATCCAAAATTCATGTTCCATTTCTCATCCGTATGTACCGCATATTCAGAAAAAAAAGAGTGGGTCGTATTTTCTGAATTATCTGATTCAAAAACCTGATCTACACTATTGTCATTACTATTATCAAAAATATAACTCACATTTTTTTTGGATAGTTGATAACCATGCGACCATGAAACAAAATCATTAATATCATTTTTAATCTCTACTTTTAATCCAAGGTCATCAACATTGTTGTGCTTTTCAAAGGTTTCAGTAACATTATTCTCAGGGTTTCTTCTTGTAATGGTGCGAATTCCTTGGTAATCTAATAAATACTCAGATTGGTTGAATTCTATATTCCCAGAAAATTTATCACTCCAATACCGCGACCATTTTAAATTTGACCCTCTATTTTTAATTTGTAGATTATCAGTATTAGTCTCACTAAAACGTTCATTTTCTGAATAGTACTCTAAATTATTTTTATTATATAAATTACTAAATACTAACTTATCTTTTTTAGAAATATCTGCTATGACTTTTAAATTATAATCATGGAAAAAGAAACTATTATTTACGTTAGTTATATCGTTTGCTCCCTCTGTTTCGTCCTGAACGATACGTGTATTTTGGAACACACTTTCTGAAAATTTTTGATAAGTTATGGTATTCCAAAAATCCGTTAAAGAACGTCTTCCTGACAAAATAACACCTACTTTATTATTAAACAAAGGAGCTTTTATATAAGCATCGGCATGTAATAAATTCAATCCAAAACCAGCCTTAAATTCCGGTACAGCCTCACCTGAGCTAATATCCAACACCCCTCCTATTCTTTCTCCATACCTAGCACTCGTTCCACTTCTATAAAACTCAATTTTTTTAGTGATGTAGGGATTAAACGAAGAAATCAACCCAAAAAAATGACCGCTCTCATACATTTTTATTCCATCAAATAATATCAAGTTTTGATCTGGTGTACCTCCTCTTACATGTAAATCAGAAGCTGTTTCTCCTGGACTTTGTACTCCTGGAAGCATTTGTAAACTTTGCAGTACATCTGGCTCTGTTAATCCTGGTAAGATTCCTAGATTATTTGGAGAAACACGAATCGCTCCGTCTCTTTTTTTAGACATTCCTTGTGTAAGGTAATCACTTATCAATACCTCTTGTAGTTCTTCATTTGTTTCAGAAAGCTTTATTTTTTTACAGTTATCATGCTGCATTTTAAAAACGGAACTTTCTACACTGTAATACCCCAAATAATCTACTCTTACAATCCAATCTGATTGTAATTTTTTCAATTCGAAATACCCTTCGGAATTTGAGGAAACCCCTATATTTTTGTCTTCCACCCAAATTGTGGCATTGGCAATAGGCATCCCAGAGTTTTCATCAACAAGAAAACCACAAACAACATTGTCTGTGGTAATTTCTTTTTGTTTTATAATGATATACCTATCGTCTAGGTTTTCAAAAATTAAATTGGTTTCTTCTTCGAGATATAATAGTACCTCTTTTAGGTTTTGATTCCCTTTTTCCGGGAATATGGTAAATTCCTCAATCAAACTAGCATCATAAGAAAAACGAACTTTATATTCCGTTTCCAAGGAAACTAAAATTTCTTTTAGCGCTTTGGTTTCATTCTTATTGTCTGGAATTTGCTGTTGTGCTTTTCCAATAGTTATGAGTACAAAAAAAAGTATTAAAAAATAATATGTTTTACTTTTCACTAAGCGTTATTTTACCTGATTCACCAATCGTATATGCGATTTGTAAAGGTATAAAAACTGTTTGTAAAGCAATTTCTTTATTTTTATTTGTAAAACTTCCAGAGTATAACTGATTCTGATTCACTTTTTCAGAATCGATCGTAATATGATACTGTTTTTCTAATTCCTTTAAAACGTATTTTAAGGGAGTACTCACAAAAGAACTTTCTCCTGAAACCCAAGCCGGTTGTTGTAACTCAAAAGTGGTATTCTGTGCTGCTTGTCCCTTTATTTTTGTAAAACCTTTTCCGGGAGTTAAAATAGCTTCATCAGCATTGCTTACTACCTTTACTCTTCCTTCAAAACATTTTACATCAAAGAAATCCTGTGTTCTTTTTACATTGAATTGCGTCCCTAAAACGCTCACAGATCCTAAATCTGTAGCTACAGTAAATTTTGAACCCTTTTGTACTTTAAAATATCCTTCACCATTTAAATTTAGGTTTCTTTTTCCTTGTTCCCAATCTTTCTCATTCAAAGTAAGCTTTGACTTTGCATTTAATTGAACTTCAGATCCATCAGGTAATACAATCGCAAGTTGTTCTCCATAAGAGGTTTGGTAAACTGTTTCTTTATCTACAAAATAAAAGATACCAAACAACAAAGTTATGGATGCAGCTACTGCATAAAACCAACTAGGTACCATTTTTCTAACTTTTTGCTTCGGCTGTTGTATTTTATTCTGTATTGCCTTTAAAGTCGCTTCTTGATTAAACTCTGGGGCTTTAAAAAGCTCCATTTTTTTTACAATTTTTGAGTACTCTTTAAAATCTTCGGTTTTTTCAAAAGCAATGCGTTCCTCTTCATTGAGGTCTTTATTTAGCCATCTTGCTAAAAAAGTATCGTCTGTGTATTTTTGCTCCATAATTATATCCTTTATTAGTAAAACAGTTTTATTTTAAACTACCCTACCTCTTTTTTATTTTATTAACATTTGATAACAAAAAATGTTATAAACATGATTCTTAATTTATTACCTATATCACAGACTTAAAATTTTCCGCTGATTTTTTCACGCATTTTTAAAAGTGCTCCGTGCATTCTTTTTTCTACAGCTTTGACAGATATATTTAACAACTCAGCTATTTCTTTGTAACTTTTTTTATCAATTCTACTCATTAAAAAAACCTCTCTTTGACCGTCAGTTAAATCAGAAATCGCGTTTTGAAGCTTCACCATAAATTCTTTTTCTTCCAAAATAAACTCAGGGTCTTCATTAGTAGCATCTGTTGTTGGAATCTGATTATACTTTAAAACCACTTTTTTATGCGCTACTTCGTTTAGAAACATATTGTTTGCTACCGTGTATAAAAAGGATTTTGCTTTTTCAAAAATAACCTTAGCACAATTGTTCCACATTTTTATAAAAGCTTCTTGCACCAAATCTTCAGCTTGATCTTGGTTACCGCATTTATAATAAATAAAGTTATATAGAGATTTGGAATGGCTAGAGTAAAGGCTTTCAAACACCTTAGACTCACATACCGATTTTTCTTCAGACATATTTTGTGCTCATTTTATATTCAAAAATAACCATTTTTTTTATGTATATCACATCAAAAAAAACATGTATTAATAGTAAGAAACAGAATTAATTTTCAACAAATTATCATGTATCTTTGATTTTACCTAACATCAATAAAACTATGAAAAATTATTACTTCCTAGCCTTACTAAGTTTTCTTTTTATCTCAAGTTTTAACGCCTCTTCTCAGGACTTAAAATTGGCTTCTGATATTTGGCCTCCTTTTACAAACGCTGCAAAGGAAAAATCTATTGCTTTAGAAATTGTACAACAAGCACTTTCTCAATCCAATATAAAAAGTAACACCTCTATTTTAAATTTTAAAGAGGTTATCGATGGAATAAAAACAAATACTTATGATGGTAGTGCTGCATTGTGGAAAACTAAAAAAAGGGAAGAGACCATGTTATTTTCGGACCCCTATCTGCAAAACCAACTTGTATTGGTTTCTAATAAAAACCAAAACGTAAACAACCCTAATTTAAATGGCAAAAAATTAGGACTGATAGAGGGTTACGCTTACGGAGATGAAATTACGGAGAACAAAAAAATTGAATTTGTATTCAGTAAAAACAATCAAGAAAATTTAGAAAAATTACTTTCAGGAGAAATAGATTATTTTTTAGTAGATAATTTATTAATTCAATACCTGCTGGAATACCAAGTAAATGATGTCAATAAATATTTAGAAATTTCTCAAAAGCCATATTCAAAAAAATCATTGCATTTTGCTATTCATAAAAATGTTCCCAATGCTAAAAAAATAATGGCCGATTTCAATATGCAAATAAAAAAAATGATGAAGGATGGTAGTTATAATGACATTATGCAATTAGATCGAATAAAAATTGATGTTGATAACGATGGAGTTTCTGAAATTATTTTAAGTTCAAATCTAGTTGTAGAAAAAAACTCAAATCGGGCTTATTCACTTTTCTACGACGAAACAAAAACAGAAGGTTTTTATTTCAACAACAAACATTATCCAGATTGGGAAAGCTTACCAGAAGTTTATAAAAATAATATTCCTGCTCAAAAAAATGAACTACCAAAACCAATTGGATTACAAATAAAAATTTAATAATTTTTATCTTCAGGATATTTAGCCATAAACTCTTCTGCTTTCTCCACCATTTTAGTGGTTCCACAAAAAATAGGAACTCTTTGATGTAACTCTGTAGGCTTTAAATCCATGATTCTCACATACCCATCTGTAGCTTTCCCATTGGCTTGTTCTGCTAAAAAAGCAATGGGGTTACATTCATACAACAATCTTAATTTTCCTTGTGGCGATTTTGAACTTGTAGGATATAGATAAATTCCTCCTTTAATCATATTTCTATGAAAATCAGAAACCAAAGAACCTATATACCTAGAAGTATATGGTCTGTCTTCTTTTTCTTCTTGACAATATTTTAAATAATCTTTAACTCCTTGTGGGAAATGAACATAATTTCCTTCGTTTATAGAATATATTTTACCTGAATCAGGAAATTTCAAATCGGGATGTGACAAATAAAATGTTCCTAAAGCAGGATTTAAAGTAAAACCATTAACCCCATGGCCTGTTGTATACACTAACATTGTTGAAGTACCATACACAATATATCCTGCAGCAACTTGTTCATTTCCTTTTTGCAAAAAATCTTCAATCTGAACTGGTGTTCCCTCTGGGGTAACCCTTCTATAAATTGAAAAAATGGTTCCTACAGATACATTAACATCTATATTAGAAGACCCATCCAAGGGGTCAATCAAAACAACATATTTATTTGAATGACTATTTTCTTTTCCTTCAATAGTCACAAAATCATCTTCCTCTTCACTGGCAATACCACAAACAATTTCTCTGTTAATCAAGGCCGATTTAAAAACATCATTTGCATATACATCCAACTTTTGCTGATCTTCTCCTTGAATATTTCTTTCTCCAGCCTCGCCAAGGATATCCACCAAGCCTGCTTTATTAACTTCGTGGTTCACAATTTTAGCAGCCAATCGAATGGAATTGATCAACCTAGATAACTCTCCAGAAGAATATTTAAACTGTTTTTGATTTTCAATAATAAACTCTCCTAAGGTAGTATGTTGTAAATTTTCCATGATATAGAATTTTTAAGTCTAATTTACATATTTATTTCTTTTAAAAACCTACATAAGCACAGGCAAATACTTTTTTTAAAAAAAAATTAAATTTTTAGGTAGGGTTATTTAAAAGATGCTTGTTTTATATACAGAGACCATAAATATTAAACTTAAAAATTCTATATCATGAAAAAATTCACCAACACGGTTGCAGCATTATTTATCGCAATGGGAGTATTTACTTCTTGTGACCAAAGCCTAACTGAAGAGATCATTGCATCTGAAAATTCAACTGAATTATCAAATGAAGACATCAAATCTGCCGTTGAAACACTTTCATTTAAGTATTCAATTACTGCAGTAAACGACGACGATACGGAAGTAGTTATTTCTAATGATGAAGAATTAACTGAATATGGAAACAAAAATGCAAGAGCTAAAATTGTTTATCCAATAGATATTACAGTTGATGGAGAAACCATCACTGTAAATAACAAAGAAGAAATGAAAGCCTTGATTGGTAAAAAGAAAGGAAAACACAGAAGACCTCCTTTTGAATTAGTATTTCCTGTAAATGTTGCCACTTCGGAAGGTGAACTTGCTATAGACGATAAAGAAGCTTTTAAAGCTTATAGAGAATCATTAGAAGAAGGTGTGAAACCAGCTTTTGTATATCCTATATCTGTAATTATGGATGAGGAAACAATCGTTGTGAATAGCGAAGAAGAATTAGAGGCTTTGAAACCAGAAAGAGGTGAAAGACCTGCAAGACCTGAATTGGTATTCCCTGTTTCTGTGGTAACTGCAGATGGTGATTTGGAAATTGCAGATGCTGATGCCATGAAAGCATATAAAGAAACTTTAGAAGAAGGAACTCGTCCAGAATTTGTATATCCAATTTCTGTAATTATTGACGAAGAAACAATCGTTGTAAACAATGCTGATGAGTTACAAGCCCTAAAACCAGAAAGACCAAGCAAACCACAATTGGTATTTCCAGTTTCTGTAGTAACTGCGGATGGTGATTTAGAAATTGCAGATGCTGATGCCATGAAAGCATATAAAGAAACTTTAGAAGAAGGAACTCGTCCGGAATTGGTATTCCCTGTTTCTGTAATTGTTGAAGAAGAAACAATTGTAGTAAATAATGAAGATGAACTTAAAGCTTTAATGCCTAAAAAAGGTAGAAAAAAATAAATTACCCCTAAGTACCTAGCTCTATAGCATCTTTAAAATAGAGCTAGTAACACATACCTTACATTACGAAGGTTAAAATTAGTAGTAGTAGTAATAGGGTTAAAACCTCTGAAGGCATCGTGCTGACAGGGGTTTTATATTTTATAACATCAATTTTTAGGTTTCATTTAAAACACAAAACCCACAATGAGAACATTGTGGGTTTTGCTAAAATTTTAATCATATATTCTTTAAAACTACATTGGCTTATACACTCGAATCCAATCTACTTTCATTTTATTTTTATTTGGGTTTTTTAGATCCTCATCAGAAGGAGTTCTACCTGCTTTTACATGCCAGTCTTGGGATTCTAAATTGATAATAATATTCAACGGTTTGGTATACCCCTTACCATGTTGATATTCATACGGATCAATAATACTTACTTTAGAAATGGCATTTGCCTTTTCTAATTCTTCAAACGAATATTCAGTACTAGTATTTGTTATTGTAATTTTTTGTTTTCCCTTGGTAACATCCAATTTTCCATTTGTCATCGTTGGATAACCATATTCCCAAATACCTTTCACCTTTGTGGCTAGTGCTTTATCATGTAACACACGAATCAACTCCCCATCAATATAATGCTCAAAATGGAATGGGCTTTTCCAATAAACCCCAGTTCTTACATCTCTTCTTTCTCCGTTATTATAGCAATATTCTCCCCATCCGGTAACCCCTTCTCTTTGGTACCATGCTCCTTTGTCTCTTGGCTGATAATCTGTAAAAGGTTTTCTAATAAATGAATGATGACTTACATGAATAGATTTTGCGAAATAAGAATTCCCTGGTTCTTTACCTCCATAACATTCCATGATATCAATTTCTTGTGTTGCATCTGGACTTAAAAGCCAAACATCAGAAGCCAAAACTATATTTGCAACATTCGACTTAGACTCAATAAAAACGGGATACACAACCTTATCTATTGAAGAAATACACCCAGCATTGATTCCTCCATTAGGTTTATTCATTTTATTGGGTTTGGAAGAAACAGGATTGAACTCTCCTTTTGCTTGCCACCTTGAAGACTTAATTACCAAATCAGAACCATCTACAGCTACATGATTGTATTTCCAATAGGTGGTACCGGGTCCGTCCCAATTGCTATGATAAAAATTTACCCACTTCCCACTTTTTCCAAATTTTGCTTTTTTATTTTGCGCTTCGAAGTTATAATTAAACTCATCAGAAACACTTTCTTGCAATTTCCAGTCGTTTACATTCTTAATTGCTAACGGTAAATCATGGTTGATTTCACTTTTTTCTACAGGTAACTTTAATGCCGAAATTTTTTCTTCTTTTGCAGATTCTTGTGGTTTCTCTTTTAAATTACCAGTACCACAAGAAACTAAAATTCCCGCCACTATAACACCTACATATTTTACTTGTTTCATCGATCTATATTTTATTTCTAACAAAAATAAAACATAGAAAAGAGCGGTTAAATTTTTTACACTATACTTAAACTGTACAAAAAAAACTCAAAAAAAAACCTACAACCCCCTGTAAAGTCTCATAAAAACATCAAAAAATCAAGTTTTAATCTATTTTAATAAAGCTCTAAAAATTATTCGTTTTTAGAGCTTTATGTAATATTTTTTAATTGAGTAAAAATTTTACCGTAATGTTAGTTTCAATTAGAATCTTTTCAAATTCAAAAGTTTCAGGACTAGATTCCTTTTTTGCTGAGCCATATCCTATCACCACAACTTCATCTAGATTATTTGCTCTATACCTATTATGCTGTTGATTTCTATCCATTATATAAATAGCCTTTCCTATTTCTTGCCCCAATGGTAGTGTTAAATATTTTGCTTGTTTTTTTGCTTTTTGAATAGCTTTTGTTTTTAAAACAAGTTCTAATTCATCCATTTTTGAATATTCAGTTTTCTCTAAATAAACATTTGAAATGCCAACCTTTTCTAATGCTAATAATACATTTTGAGCAGTTGAAGCGTCATGTAACAATAACGAATAAGATTTACTTTTGTGAATATCTTTATCCTTTAAAAAGTATTTTTTAAAATTACTAGACATATCTCTTAACTCTAAATCTTCCTTTAAATTAACATTAGAATTTTCCAGTACTTTTTGCATTTTTTGCTCCAAATTCTCTAAAGATATTTTCCCTTTTGAATCTTCTTCTTGTAAAATAATCGTTAGATAAATTCGATCTGGCACCACCAACGTATCCACTTTTGCCGAAGTATCAATATAAGGTTGATCAATAAAATTTTTAGTCTGTGCATTTCCTAACCATACACTAAGCATAATCATAATAATTCCAAGTTTTTTCATAATGTTCTAATTTTAATTTCTAATTATAATAATGAGGCCATTTCTACCAATCTGATAAACTCTGCTCGGTATCCATTGGCATCAATCCCTTTTGATTTTTTTGCTATTTTTTCAATTTCTTTAAACGTTATCTCCTCAAAATAATCTGAATTTTTTAACAACATTCCAAAACCAGCCACAGCACTAGAAAACTGAAAATTGTCGGAAGTTTTTCCAAAACTCGTAACTTCATTTTTTATAGGCATTTCAATCAACTTACTTTTTATTCCCATTGGGTTTTTATACCTAAACTTTACTGTCGCTACTTCTAAATCAAAAGCTGTTTTAGAAACTTTTGAAACCTTCTGATATTTTAAATCTGTATCTAATTTTTTAGTACTTGATGTTGGGATGATTTCATACAAAGCTGTTACGGTATGACCTGCTCCTAACTCACCAGCATCTTTTTTATCATTTTGAAAATCCTCATCATTTAATAATCTATTTTCATAACCAACCAGTCTATATCTTTTTACAAGAGCTGGATTGAATTCTACTTGAATCTTTACATCCTTAGCAATGGTAAATAGCGTTCCTCCAAACTCGTTTACAAATACTTTTTTAGCTTCTAGAATATTATCTATGTAACTATAATTCCCATTCCCTTTATCGGCTATTATTTCCATTTTTTTGTCTTTATAATTCCCCATTCCAAAACCAGTAACTGAAATAAATATTCCTTTGTCTCTATTTTGAATAATCATTTTTTCTAAATCACTGTCACTAGATTGACCTACATTAAAATCTCCATCTGTGGCCATAATTATTCTATTATTTCCTCCGTCAATAAAATTTTCTTCAGCTATTTGATACGCCAATTTTAAACCTTGTGCACCCGCAGTGCTTCCTCCTGAATTTAATTTTTCTATCGCATTTATTATTTCTTTTTTTCTGTCTCCAGTTGTTGAAGGTAACACCACTCCTGAACTTCCCGCATACACCACAATTGCTACTTTATCTGTTTCTCTTAATTGTTCAACCAACAAGGCATAGGCTTTTTTTAGAAGGGGTAATTTATTTGAACTCGACATAGAACCAGAAACATCAATTAAAAAAACTAGGTTGCTAGACGGTGCATTTTTTATATCCAACTGCTTTCCTTGCAAGCCTACATGCAATAATTGGTTTTCAGAATTCCATGGACAGTCAGAAAGTTCATAGTTGATTGCAAAAGGATCTTTTGATTTTGGTTGTTGGTAATCATAATCAAAATAATTGATCATCTCTTCTACTCTAACGGCATCTGCAGGTGGCAAAGTTCCATTGTTGATAAACCTTCTTACATTGCTATACGATGCAGCATCTACATCAATTGAAAAAGTAGATAACGGATTTTGAGTTGGGTTTTTAAAACCATTTTCTTGTACAGAGGCGTAACTTTCATCATTTATAAGTTCATATTGGTCTTGTACAGCTATTCCTGAAACTCTTCCCATCAATGCTTCTTCTACAGTAACAGAATGCATAGCACCCGTTAGATTTTTCTTTTTCTGGGTACCGTAACCTATTACCACAATCTCTTCTAAACAATCTTGACTTGCAATTAATTGAATTGTGATCCTATTGGATTTTCCAACTTTATTTTCAGAAGTGAGATAACCAATATAAGTAGTGACCAAGATATCTCCAGACTTTGCTTGAATATTAAAAGCTCCGTCAAAATCGGTAATACAACCTATTTGGCTTCCTTTCACTAAGATTGAAGCGCCTGGCAAGGGATCACCATTTTCATCAATTACTTTTCCGGTTATAGTTTTGGCTGATGCAAACATTGATACTAATAAAATACAAAGTGTAATTAGGTTTAATTTTTTCATGATTTTTTTATTTAAATGAAACATTGTTTTCTAATAAGATGCAGATGTCACTAATATTCCATAAAAGTTTTTTGTTTTTTTTTTAATGTGTACTTTAGACTTGTGATATTTTCCTCTCAAAAGTCTGATAAACTAGGCGATTCCGACTTAGTAAAAAAATTTCAAAAAAATCATGATTTAGAAATTTTAGGCGTGTTATTTAATAGATATACACATCTTGTTTATGGCGTTTGTTTGAAATATTTAAAGCAACGAGAGGATAGTCAAGATGCCGTTATTCAAATTTTTGAAATACTTGTTCATGAAATTCAAAAACATGAAATCCGAGAGTTTAAAAGTTGGTTACATGGTGTAACTCGCAATTATTGTTTGATGGAATTGCGCAAAAAATCTTCTCAGAAAAAGCATATAGAAAAATATAGTTCCGATTTTTTTATGGAAACTGTTCAAGAAATGCACCCTATAGATAGAGAAGACAATACTATGGTAAATGGTGCTTTAGAAAAATGCTTGCAAAAGTTGAAGGAAGAACAAAAACAATGCATCTCTTTATTCTATTATCATGATAAATGTTATAAAGAAATTGCCATAGCATTAAACTTAGAAGAAAAAAAAGTGAAAAGTTATATTCAAAACGGAAAAAGAAATTTAAAAATCTGTCTTGAAAATTAGATTGAATTATGAAAAAATCTACAAACACATATTCAATTTTTAAAAATTATCTGTTAGATAAATTAACAAATAAGGAAAGGCATGTCTTTGAAAAAAATGCTACGAAAAGTAATTTCGAAACTGAGGCTTTAGAAGGATTAGACATATTAGAGGAACATGAATATTTAACAGATGTAGAAAAATTAAAGACACAAATTTCTAACAAGAAAAATAAGAAAAGTATTGTGGTGCTTTTGAGAAAATACAACGCTGCAGCCTCCTTAGTTTTAATTATCGGAATGGCGAGTTATTTTTATCTTACCAATAGACCAGATCTACCGAAAGAAAATATCTTTCAACCACCTCCATTTCAAGAATTAAAACTGCAAGAAAATAAACTTCAATTAGAAAAAAAAGAACCAATTATCCTTGAGCGAGAAATCCCTATAACACCAGAAGAATCTGTAAAAAATGTTCCTGAGATATCTGTAGAAGAGGAAATTATTATGGAAGAAGTTGTCACAACCCAACCACAAATAAAAGGACCATCGAAGCAAAATTTAAGACTTAAAAAAAACGTTGTTCCGGAATCCAACTTAAATGAAACTATCATCATATCCATCGCCGAAGAAGAAGATGATGATGATGAAATTTCAAACAGTATCATCGGTACTGTTTTAGGGGAAGATGGGAACCCCTTACCTGGTGTTAATGTACTCGTTGAAGGAAGTAATACTGGAAGTATTACAGATTTTGATGGAAACTTTAAAATAGAAGGAGATAGCACCGCAACCCTGGTTTTTGATTATTTAGGCTTTGAGCAAGCAGTAAAACCTGCCACAGATTCTATGCTTGTTGTGATGCAAGAAGATCAAGAAAGTCTTGAAGAGGTTGTGGTAATAGGTTATGGTACTCAGAAAAAAAAGGAAGTAACAGGTTCTGTTACTCGTATTAAATCTAAAGACCTAGAAAAAAATATACATCCAGATTTAGCAACAGCACTCTCTGGAATTGTGGCGGGAGTATCCATACATAAAGACTCTATTGGATCTATTTTATCTCTGCCTCCACAAGGAGATTTAGAAGACTTTACGGATTGGATTATTGATTCTTTTGATGAAAGTCTTGTATCTGATGATGAAACCGTCAGAGTTTATTTGGAATTCAAAATTCAGGAAAACGGAAAAATTTCTAACATAAAATTTAGAAATAAAGTCAGAAGAAAAATTAGAAAGGAGATTACCCGCATCCTAAAAACATCAGAAAATTGGGAACCTTCTAAGTTTGATAATTTACCTATAGACGAAAAAATTCTAATTAAATTTGAGGTCTACTAAACTGTTACTTTATGAACATCCATCATCCTTATTTACCACAGCTGTTAATACTTTTATTTTTACTGATCACATTCGTCATTTCTGTAATTGAAAAATTCAGTGATTGGCAAGGGACCATTTCCTATATCTCCGAAACTTTTAAAAACACTTTTATTAAAAGCTTTATAAAACCATTGATCGCATTTTTGGTTTTACTTGAAGTTTTAACGGTCTATTTTATTAGTGTCGGGATATACCAACTATTTATAGATCAAGAAAAAGAAACTGCCTTATTGGGCTCAACATTTTCGTGTATTTCAATTTTATACATGTTGATAGGACAACGAATTGCAAAAGATTACCCTGGTGCTACTTCCTTAACCGTATATTTTATTTTAAGTGTGTTTGGCGTTTATCTATTGAACTAAACTACTTATAATTAAAATCTATCAAAACAAACAAACCTCATAAACAAGATTTATTAAAAACAAACCTCTTAAAATGGGTTTAAATCGCTTTTTTAAAACCCTTAACCCAAATCTATAATTAAAACCTATTAACTCTCTTAAAAAGGTTTTAAATGCGTTTTGAGAGGTTTAGCAAACTCATTTTTGAATTTCAACGCTAATTTTCAATCTAAGAGATAGATTGGCATAAAAAAAAATTCAGTCTTGCATAAAAAGAACGATTTTTTTCCAAAAATGTATTATTTAATAAAAAATGAAAGCTTTATACTCTCAATTAAATTTCTCTATATTTTAAGAAACATACATCTTTTTAAATTACCTGCTCGCAAAAGGAGCAAATAATAAATCAATGGGAGTATCTACATCATACAAATAAGTAAAACTTTTCGATTCCTTTTTACAAAAAGGTTCTAGAAGAGTAATCATTTCTTTAAAACCTTCGTTTGTTAAAATACAAAAGAAAGTTTCTTTGTCTTTAGTTAAAATTCCTTCATCGGATTTAAACAAACCAAAAATCAAATTACAACTATGCCTCGATATAAAATCTACTTGTGACAAGTCTAATTTTTCTCTTTTCTCTACAATCGTTTTCTGCAATAAATCTCGAAACAAAATAGCCTCTGCCATATCGAAATTAAAAAGACGCACAATATGTTCGTCCAAGCCATTTACATTTTCTACAAAGTCTAATTCCATACTACAAACGATCTACAATATTTTAAAAATTAACCCATAAAAAAAGGCCTCAAATAAATACGGTTTAAGCCCTTTTCTTAAAAAAAACAACACTTTATATCAAACCACTATTAAACACCGTTAAAACCATCTTTAAGCCAGTTTTTCGTGTTTTTAATCACATAAATTAATGATGAATACTCATTTGTTTTTTTTGCCCTTAAATTAGATTTCAATCCTATTCTAAAAGCATTCAAGAAATTCATTTTTTTTGTTTTATTTTTTTCACTTAACAACGAAACATAAAAAGAATCAAATTTCATAGGTAAGGTTTTTACAACTTCCATTCCTTGAAAAAAGAACAACCGTCTAATAGCTGTTTGTGAAAAATGCCACAAATGTCGTGGCACATCATAGGCCGCCCAAAACTCTTTATAATAATCAGCATCGTAACTTTTAAAATTTGGAACTGCAATTATCAAAACACCTTCTGGTTTAAGTAATTTTTTAAGATTAAAAATGGTTTCATCTAAATTAGGTACATGTTCTAAAACATGCCACATCGTAATCACATCATATCCTAGAAAAACACTTTCCTCCTTTTTAAGAGTATCTACAGAATCAAAAAAAACACCGTTGTTACTTTCTGATTTTTTATACGCAATTTCTCTTGCTCCTTCATTCGGCTCAACTCCGGTAACCTTCCAATTATTATCTGAACATATTTTTAAAAAATCTCCTGTACCAGCACCAATATCTAAAATTTTTTTTCCTTCTGTTTGGAAAGAATTGATCAAATTCAATTTCTTTTTTAGGGTATAATTACGCACCAGCTGATACACTACATCTACCATAGATTTTTTCCCATCCGTATGAGAAATATATTCTTCACTTTCGTAATACTTTCCTAATTGATCTTCTTCAGGTTTAGGATTCGTCATTAACAGATCTAAACTATCATCTAATAATAGATCAAATTTTTCTCCTGAAACCAAATGATCTTTACAAGAAACATAGGTTTCAAAACTATTAATTTTAGGGGGCGTATTTACAGCTCTTGCAGACATATTATTTCTATATATTTTTTTATTACTTATTTCTAAAAATGAAACACAATTCTCGATACAATTTTCCCTCGAAAATTATTAGAACTGACATTTCTAATTATTTAAAAATAACCTCAAACTATTTCTATTGTGATATTCAGCCAAACTTAGCTGATTATTGCTTTTCTAACAAATCATACAACTCATGCATGCTATAAAATAATTTTGCTCCTGTTTCTTTCAACAAAGCTTCACTTCTTTTATTCGCAAAACCAAAAACATCAAATCCTCCTGCAATAGCTGCCTGCACTCCTACCGTACTGTCTTCAATAACGACACACTCTTCTGGTTTAAAACCTAAAGTGGCTGCTGCATGAATAAACAAAGATGGATCTGGTTTGAATTTATTTATTTGATAGGCACTAAACATATTCTTTCCAAAATAAGTATCTAAGCCAACCGTCTTTAAATTCAATTGCATTTTATTTAATGGACCATTGGATGCAACACAAAAAGGAACTTTTAAGTTTTTTATAACCTCTTCTACTCCATCAATTGCTTGCAGTTCTTTTTGAAATTTCTCAAAACTAATTGCTCTATATTGCTTTTCAAAATCTTTCGGAAAAGGTTCTGTACATCGCTTTTCAATATATTCAAAACAATACTCCAAAGACTTCCCAAGAAAATTAACCATGGCAAATTCAAAGTCGATATTAGCTCCCAATTTATTTCCCATCTCCACAAAGGTACCTATTGATATATGCTCAGTATCTACCAAAACACCGTCACAATCAAAAATCACACACTTGTATTTCATACCATTTTATTTATAATACTCTATTAAAAAAAATACGTTCACCATTTTTAAAGCAGCACCTAATTCCAACACCTCAAAACTAAAACCACCCTTAAAAAAGAAAAAGTTCCACGTGGAACTTTTCTTTTTTTATCTTCCCATATACACCAAGAGTACCGAAATATCACTTGGTGAAACACCACTTATTCGACTCGCTTGTGATATTGTTACCGGTTTAATTTTTGATAATTTTTGTCTCGCTTCAGTAGACAACGATTTTACTTTATGATAATCAAAACTATCAGGAATAGAAACATTCTCCAAACGAGATAATTTATCCGCATTGCGTTTTTCTTTATCTATATAACCTGCATATTTAACATGAACTTCAGTCTGTTCAATGATCTCATCATCGATTCCATTCGCATCAATAAAGTCTTGAACTTTCGGAAACTTTTTTACATCCTCAAAATTCAATTGTGGACGTGCTGCCAACTTAAACATCTTCATCGATTGATTCACTGGAGCAGAATTATTAGCTTCTAAAATAGGATTTACATCTTTATGACTCACACTCGTCTCTCTTAAAAAAGCTACAAATAAATCCGTTTTTTCTTGTTTCTCTCTAACACGATCTAAACGTTCTTGAGAAACCATTCCTAATTCAAATGCCTTAGGGGTCAATCTCAAATCCGCATTATCTTGACGCAACAAAGTTCTATATTCCGCCCTTGAAGTAAACATACGATAAGGTTCTTCCGTACCTTTAGTTATCAAATCATCAATCAAAACTCCAATATAAGCTTCATGACGTTTCAAAATAAAAGGCTCTTTATCTTGAATTTTTAGCGCAGCATTTATCCCAGCCATCAATCCTTGTGATGCTGCTTCTTCGTAACCCGTAGTCCCGTTAATCTGACCAGCAAAAAACAAATTTTCAACCAACTTTGTTTCTAAAGTATGCTTTAATTGAGTAGGCGGAAAAAAGTCATATTCAATAGCATATCCAAAACGCAAAAATTTTACATTCTCAAATCCAGCAACTTTACGCAAGGCTTTATCCTGAACATCTTCTGGTAACGACGTAGAAAATCCATTCACATAAATTTCATTAGTATTCCACCCCTCCGGTTCTACAAAAATTTGATGTTTATCTTTAGTTGCAAAACGATCAATTTTATCCTCAATAGACGGACAATATCTTGGTCCTGTACTTTGAATTCTACCATTAAACATTGGAGACCTATCAAAGCCCTCACGCAACAAATCATGCACTTCTTGCGAAGTATAAGACATATAACAAGAACGTTGCTCCGAAAGCTTCGTTGTAGTTTTAGAATATGAAAACTTTTCAGGTTTCGCATCACCTGGCTGCTCAATCATTTTAGAAAAATCTAAAGATCTAGCATCCACCCTAGGAGGTGTACCTGTCTTCATACGACCCGCTTCAAAACCTTCTTTCACCAAATCCTCAGTAATCCCAGTAGAAGCACTTTCTCCTGCTCTACCGCCACCAAAAGTTTTCTCACCAATATGAATCAAACCATTAAGAAAAGTACCCGCAGTTATCACTACCGTTTTAGCTTTGATCACAAATCCTAACCCAGTTCTGACACCGGTTATCTTTTTATTTTCAATAACCAAACCAGAAATCATATCTTGATAACAATCTAAGTTTTCAGTATTCTCAAGCATATTTCTCCACTTCTCGGCAAATCGCATACGATCACTTTGAGCACGTGGACTCCACATCGCAGGCCCTTTTGATTTATTCAACATTTTAAATTGAATCGCAGTTTCATCAGTCACTATACCTGAATAACCACCTAAAGCATCTATTTCACGTACAATTTGTCCTTTTGCAATACCACCCATCGCCGGATTACAACTCATTTGAGCGATATTCTGTAAACTCATTGTAACCAACAAGGTTTTCGCTCCCATATTCGCAGCAGCCGCAGCCGCCTCAGACCCAGCATGACCACCACCAACAACAATTACATCGTATGTTTCTGTAAATAAACTCATAATTTCAAAGTTCCACGTGGAACAAAATATTTATTATACTGATTATCAATTATTTAAATAAAGATATCGATTTATCCTCTTCATTTCTCATCTCCTTCTTCTCCTGTTCGGATTTATCTTTATAACCCATATAGTGTAAAACCCCATGAATCATCACCCTTTTCAATTCCTCTTCAAAATTATGTGAAAATTCAAGTGCGTTTTCCTTCACACGTTCTAACGAAATAAAAATATCACCTCCAACCAACTTCCCCATGGTATAATCAAAACTTATAATATCCGTTAAGGTATCATGTTCTAAAAACTCCACGTTCAATTTTAAAAGGTATGCGTCATCACAAAAAATATAATTTAATTCTCCTAAAGAAAATTCATAACCTAGAATCACTTCCTCTATCCATTTGGAATATAAAAGTTCATCACTAAGCTTAAAATCTATTTCGTAATTAAATTCTATCATCTTGAAAATTTCTGCAAAGATACCAATTACTTTTGAGTTCTAGCTTTTCCAGAAAAAGTGGAAAACTAAACATTAACACGAACCTCTGACCCATCTCTAAACCGAAAAAAATATCCAACAAACTAAATCTCAAGAATAGATAACTCCTCACTACTTTTTGTATTTTTGCATTTTAAAATTCAAAAAAAATGAACAACGTAAGAGTAAGATTCGCACCAAGTCCAACCGGACCTTTACATATAGGAGGCGTTAGAACCGCATTGTACAATTATCTATTTGCAAAAAAACACAATGGAACTTTTGTTCTAAGAATAGAAGATACAGATCAAACTCGATACGTTGCTAATGCAGAACAATATATCGTGGATGCCATGGAATGGTGTGGAATACCTTTTGATGAAGCCCCAGGTAAGAATGAAAAATTTGGTCCCTACCGTCAATCTGAACGAAAAGATATATACAAGCAGTATGCAGATCAATTAATAGAAAGTGGACATGCATATTATGCTTTTGATACGGCAGAAGCATTAGATGAAGAAAGAAAAAAAGCGGAAGCAAATAAAGAACCTTTTATTTATAACCATACCTCCCGTCAAAATTTAAACAACTCTTTCACTTTAACTAAAGACGAAGTTGCCGCAAAAATTGAAGCAGGAGAAAAATATGTTGTACGTTTTAAAATGTATGACCCAAATTTTGAAAATGATATTTTAACCGCAACCGATCTAATTCGTAAAGACGTTTCCTTTAAACTATTTTTATTAGATGATAAAGTACTTTATAAAAGTGATGGTATGCCAACGTATCATTTAGCAAACATTGTTGATGATCATTTGATGGAAATTTCTCATGTTATTAGAGGTGAAGAATGGTTGCCTTCTTTACCATTGCATATTGCACTTTACAATGCTTTAGGTTGGGACACCCCTGAATTTGCACACCTACCCTTAATTCTTAAACCTGTAGGAAAAGGAAAATTAAGCAAACGTGATGGCGATAAATTAGGATTCCCAGTATTTCCATTAGAATACACCAACGAAAAAGACGGTGAGGTTTCTAGAGGTTACAGAGAGGATGGTTATTTACCAGATGCTTTTGTAAACATGTTAGCTATGTTGGGATGGAACCCAGGAACGGAACAAGAACTTTTTTCTTTAGAAGAATTAGCGAAAGAATTTTCTTTGGACCGTGTAAGTAAATCCGGAGCTAAATTCAGTCCAGAAAAAACTTATTGGTTCAATCAACAATACTTACAACAAAAGTCATCAGCAGAGGTAGCTGCTCTTTTTACACCAATTTTAGAGGAAAAAGGAATTTCTTCTGAAAATTCATATGTAGAAACCGTAATTGAATTGGTAAAAGAACGTGCTGTTTTTGTAAAAGATCTATGGGATTTAAGTGACTATTTCTTTAAAAACCCATCAGATTTTGATGCCAAAGCTTCTAAAAAACAATGGAAGGAGACAACATCTCCATTAATGAAAGAAGTACAAAATGTTTTAGCTTCAATTGAAAATTTCTCTTCTGAAAATGTAGAAACTATTTTAAAAGAATGGATTACTTCTCAAGAAATCGGTTTTGGAAAAGTGATGCAACCTTTACGTTTAAGTTTGGTAGGTGCTTTAAAAGGACCTCACCTATTTGATATTGCTGCTATGATCGGAAAAAAAGAAACCTTAGAGAGAATTGAATATGCTATTGAAACACTAGGATAAGATTTCTATTATTGATATCACATAAAAAAAGCACCTTTGAACATTCAAAGGTGCTTTTCTATTTTTAATTAGCTTTTTATAAATCGTCGTGGAGACTTTTTTTATTCTGTTTTATCTCATCCACTTTTTCAACATCTATCACAAAATACTTGGTATCTCCCCACCAAGCAAAAGTACTATAACGCTCCTTAAAACGAAGTCTTACATTGCTTCCTTGATAGTCTTGCAATAGTTTGATTACCCTTTCCTCTTTATCCTCTATAGAGAATCTAAAAACTTGGCCATCAGAAACTCCTTGACTTAACTGTCCTTCCCAAGTTTTAAAAACCAAACCTTTATAACTTACTTTAACCAACTGCCCCGATCTATAACCTTCACTATAGGTTAAATAATACACAACCGTAAAATATAATGCGATGGCAGCGACAAGAATTCCGATGAATCCAAAAAGAAACTTTTTCATTTTTTAAAAATTTTAAATACAAATATACTAATTATCCCATAGGATTTACTTACTGTATTTTTTCTACAAGCAACATACCAACACTACTTCAGATAAAAACCAAGCTTCTTTATAATGCACATAGTACAACCCTAAGTAAAACATTATAATGAAACTAAATATATTTTTATTCTAGGGATTAATTCTAAGTCGAATTTTCCTACCTTTAACCAACTAAAAAAAAAAAATACTATGCAGCTCTCTTTATCAATTTATATTGTACCTATTGTCATTATCTTATTTCTTGGATTTTTTGTTGTAAAACAACAAACAACAGCCATTGTAGAAAGGTTTGGAAAATTTGTTGGTATCAGACAATCTGGACTACAATTTAAAATACCCGTAGTAGATAAAATTGCAGGAAGAGTAAGTTTAAAAATCCAACAACTAGATGTCATTGTAGAAACAAAAACTAAAGATGATGTTTTTGTACAATTAAAAATTTCCGTTCAGTTCCAAATTTTACGTGAAAAAGTATATGATGCTTTTTATAAATTACAGAATCCGCACGATCAAATTACAGCCTATATTTTTGATACAGTTAGAGCCGAAGTTCCGAAAATGAAACTAGATGACGTTTTTGAAAAAAAGGATGACATCGCACTAGCCATTCAAAGAGAATTAAAACAAGCCATGTTAGATTATGGATATGATATTGTAAAAGCTTTAGTAACTGATATCGACCCAGATGCCCAGGTTAAAGAAGCAATGAACAGAATTAATGCAGCCGAACGTGAAAAATTAGCGGCTCAATTTGAGGGTGATGCACAAAGAATCTTAATCGTTGAACGTGCCAAAGCAGAAGCAGAAAGCAAACGTTTACAAGGAATGGGTATTGCTGATCAACGTAGAGAAATTGCGCGTGGTTTAGAGGAGTCTGTTGATGTGCTAAATAAAGCAGGAATTAATTCTCAAGAAGCCTCTGCCCTAATTGTAATTACGCAACATTATGATACACTACAATCTATTGGATCTGACACAAATAGTAATTTGATCCTATTACCTAACAATCCAAATGCGGCAAGTTCTATGTTAAATGATATGGTTACCAGTTTGGTAGCAGCAAATAAAATAAACGAAAGTTCCAATAAATCAAAAGACGAATTGAAAAAGGAATAATGCTATACAACCAACTTAAAACCTCTTTCTTAACTGAAAGAGGTTTTTTTATAACTCAATTTTACCCATATCAAACAAACAAAAGAGAGAATAAAACCAACTAGCAAGCTTTCATCAATTATTTAATTATCATTGTAGTTCGATTAATTTCACTATACAATGAAACACCTCTCCTCCATATTATATTCTTGCTTTTTTGCCTTGTTAATTTTTAATGCGTCCAATGTTAACGCACAACTAACACCACATTTAGATACAGAATATTTTGGTTTTGAACTTGATGGTTGGTGGAAACCTGCAGATGAATCTTTCTGGAATATAACTGACACAAAAGCCAATACAGGTAATAACTCACTATACTTCAATTGTGAAGATAAAACCTTGGTAACCGCAGAACCAAAGATACATACAAGTGATGTGCAACTTAATTTTAATAGTGGTACCAAAACAATCACAATGTATATCTGGAAGGATGCGAATTGTGAGAGTACTAGTTTAAAAACCACCATCAAATCGCCATGGCAAGTTATCAACTGGGACATAGCATCTATTGAAACCGATACTTGGGTTTTATTAAGCCAAGAGGTAATTATTGATGCAGATGTAATAAATTCAAACATGTTCTTTTCAATTCCATTAAATTCTTTAGGAAATGGTTTTTTATATATAGACGACTTTCAAATCTCAGCACCAGAAACTAAAAGAACCAGTACTATCAGTACAAATGAAGAAGGTCTCTTAAATTTAGACCAAGGTTTGTACACCATCACAGCAGAAGTATTTGTAGAAGAAGAAACAGATATAGAAGCTTTTTACACACAAATTACCAATCCTTGGCTTTCTACAAAATGGGATATTTCAACTATTGAAAAAAATACTTGGGTCGCTATTACTCAAGAAATTGAATTGAAAGCAAATGTTGTCAATGCAGATTTAAATATTCAAGTTTTAAATGATCCTGATTATGGCGGTGGAACCGGTAAATTTTACATCGATGCCATTCATTTTTCGTTAAAAGATGAATTATCAATAGATACTACCATCTTAACCAGAAATAAAATTTATCCAAATCCAACCAAAGAATATTTATTTATTGAATCTGAAAAAAATACAAGTTACATCTTATACACCATTTCTGGAATTCCTGTTGCCACAAGTTTGCAAGAAAAATTAAAACACAAAATAAATGTTTCAGAATTAGCTGTTGGAATTTATATTCTTAAAACAACAACCTCAGGAAAAACAGAAACAAAAAAGGTAATTATTCAATAATTATAGATAATAATAAAAAACTATATTTTTTCAATTCTGTATATTTTTTTTCTATCTAAAACAACTCCATTTAAGGCTATTTCCTGCGTTTTTGGAATATTTAAAGGATAACTTGCATCTATAAATATTACTGCTACTGACGGGCCTTGAATTGGACTTTCATTAGAAAATTCACCATTAGCTCCCAAAGTATGATTTACATCTGCCTCGTTCCTAACAAAATTAGGTGGGTGGTATAAATATTTCATACTTTCTGGTACATATTTAAAATTTTTAAAAGACATAGAAGCAGTATCATCTGTTGATGTCATACTAATATTTTTAAAAGTAGAACTCGCATCAAAAGAACCTTTGGCTCTTCTTTTAGAATCTTTCGCAACAAAACCTTCTTTCAAAAATAGGGTCCAAGAACTACCAATTGAATTTGCTACATCAACCATTACCCTTCCATTTACAACAGAATGTGGTTGTAACAAAACTGCTGCCTTTCCATTTTTACTCACTACATTTTTAATAATGATATTATAAACTCCGATATCTAAATGCCTCCCAGTATGCGCTTCTATTCTACAGGTCATTCCCCCCTCACAAACTAAATTTTTTAAGAGTATATTTCTACCTGTATTTGTTTGCGCCAATCCATATCCTATAGAGGCTCCCGTCATACTAATATTAGCAATGGTAACATTTTCTGGAATATGCGCATTTTCTTCATCTATTAGAACTGGATTAAAGGCAATAGCAGTTCCTTTAGTATATTCATCATAAATGGAAAAATTTTCAACAATTACATTTTTTGCATAACCGAAAGCTACAGCTCTCCTAAAAGCATTTCCTTGCCTATCCAAATATAATTTAGGTCGGTTTTCACGAGTTCCCAAACCTATAAGTTGTACGTTTTCTACCATAGGTTGGTTTGGAGTAACACCTACATTAAACAAAAAACCCTTCCCTCCTAGATTTACATCCATATGAATGATAACACCCGATTCAAAAGTAATAAAGACATTAGATTTTAATTCAATATTCTTAAAAAAATACTTCCCTGATGGAATGCGTATATGCCCACCACCACTAGCACTCACCTGATCAATTATTGATTCTAAAACCGCACTATCTGTTATCCCACCAACTTTTTGATAGGTTATCCATGTACTCTCTTGAGCTGCATTAAACTCTTTTCCTTTATAGCCAGCTCCGTCTTGTAAATAAGGTTTCGAAGGATATAAAGAAATATCAGAAACATCACCAACTGGAATCATGGGATCTACAAAAGTTTCTTCAATACTATCTGTTTCAGAATCCTTTTCTATTTCATTAAATTTTTCTGAAGCTGCACAAGCAAAAAAAGAAAAAATCAACAAGGACAAACATATATTCTTCATGTAAAATATCTTTAGAAATCAAATTTCTGAAAAACTACTAAGAAAGGCTAAGTCATTTTATCCCAATAATTTGATTCTATTAACCAAAAAAACCTCTGTTGCTCTAGCAACAGAGGTTTTAATCAAACCAGACAGCGTCTATTATTTAAAATGCTCTTCCGCAGAAGCTTTTTTAGCTTTCTTAGATTTTAATTTATTAAAAGTATACGTAACTCCTAATTCAACAATAGGACCATTTCTGTGGTACTCTGTTTCTTGGTAGAATATTTGTTGATTTTTATTGTTAAAGGCATTGGTATCTAATCCTTGTAAGTTAGTACTTAATAAATCCAACCCTCTCAAACTAAAATCCCATCCTGGTAATTTTTCTGGAGCATAATTAAAAGCAATATTCGCCATTTGGAAATAATCATTAGAACCTTGAGAAGTTACCGTTGCCGACTGGAAATTATAATCAAATGTAGTACTTAATTCCTTTGTTAAATCTACATTCATATTTCCTTTCAAACTCCAGTTAGTACTCTCTTGATCCACTGCATAACCAAATACATCTCCTGTAATTTTAAAGTTATACAAAGAACCACCTACTAACATTTTTGCCCAAGAATTGATAAATAAATTAGCTGTTAACTCTCCTCCAATTGCTGCCGAATTTCCTGCATTTGTATAAGAACGAATCAATACATCTTCCTTTAAAATAGCATTCATTTCAGGGTTTTCTAATGCTGTAGTAGTCGTATTTACTCTAAACACCGCATTTTCAGTACCTCTATAAAATCCTGTTACATTGATATTTTGTTTTCCTATGTTTGTTTCATATGAAAATTCTACATTGTTAAGGTATTCTGACTCTAGGGTTGGATCTCCAATAACATATACTTCAAAATGACGACGGTATAAAAAAGGAGCCATTTTAGTTAAAGAAGGTCTATTGATACGTCTACTAGCTGCTAATAAATATTTAGTATTATCGCTTTTTTGGTAGCTAATATGAGCTGATGGGAAAAAATCTAATTTATTTTGTTCGTAATCATTCTCTTCAGACAAACCAAAATCTCCTAAATAAGATGTATTTGAGATGAATGTATTTTGTTGTCCGTATTCCGTACGCAACCCAAAATTATAGCTGATTTTATCACCAGAACCTGAATAATCAATATAGGCAGCAGTAACCGTTCTATCTAAATCTATGGAATTGTTCAAATCATCCGTTACATAATCATTCTGAAATTCAAAATCTCCTTTAATTCCGATGTATTGCACTTGTGCACCAACCCCTATTTCTGAACCGTTGTCTAATGTTTTGGCATAATCTACAGAACCTCTATACCCTTTTAAAGGAGTATTGTCCGACATTCCATATTTACTAGTATTAATAGCTCCACTATATCCATTATCTACATCAGCATCTAAGTCTTCTCTAGTATTATAGAAATAATTGGTATTTGATAACTCTCTACTTAATCCTGAACTTTCATAAGTACCTGACAATTTTAAGTTAGATCCTTCTTCAAAATCTACTGTATAATCAATACTCGCTGTATTATAATCTCCATATCTATTATCAATATTTGGATTGTAAATATAATTTTCATCTAAAGGTACACTTGCAATTTCATTTCCATCGGCATCGGCGTCAAACGTATTATAAATATAATAAGCAGCTCTACCATTATTTCTGTTACCATAGAAATAAGACAAAGACAATTCTTTATTCTTTGCTATATGAAAATCTACCCCAACATTAGCAGAATAATATTTATACCATTCTGGACGTTCTCCTTGGGCATTCATATGAAAATAAGTGTACGGATCCGTAGTATCATCAACTAAAACTCTAGCACGACCAATACGCATTCCGTTTACGTTCTTTTCATTATAGTTAAAAGAACCATGCAAAGATATTTTTTCGGTGTTGTACATTAAATTAACACCTGCTACATAACGATCATCTCTCATGCTATGATTGCTATACACATCTCTATCATTTGCCCATGGTGCACCTCCTACAGTACCGGTTGCAGTTGCTGCAAAACCTTGCAATCCACTAGATTTTGTTTTAATGTTGATAATTCCACCCTTTCCCTGTGCATCGTAACGTGCCGTTGGAACTGAAATAATATCTATTTTATCAATATCATTACTAGAAATTTGATTCAATAAAGTTGAAGCATCAATATTTGTAGGTTTCCCATTTAAATACACCATAAAATCAGAAGTTCCACGCACAGAAACATTTCCATCAGGCTGTACTGTTACAGAAGGAAGTTTTCCTAAAACATCTGCTGCATTTCCACCTTTTGCAGTTTCAAAATCCTTGGCAGAATAGGTTTTTCTATCAATTTTAGTTACTTGCGTTTTATTTACTCCAGTAACCTCTACCTCACTTAAAGCTTCCGTATTTACGGATAAGAAAATTTCACCAAGATTGATGTTTTGATTTTTATCTTCTATTTCAACATTTTCAATCACCGTATCTTCAAAACCTATATACGAAACCGTTACTGTATACTTACCCGGAACTAAATTTTCAAAATCAAATTTTCCATTATCATCGGTACTTGTACCATCTCTTTTTACATCTGATTTGATAATTACGGTTGCAAAAGGTACAGACTCATTTGATACTTTGTCAATAATCTTTCCTTTAACATTTGCGTCTTGTGCAACTAGTGCTGTAGTTCCAAAAATGAACAATACTAGCATCGTCAGGGCAGTTTTTACTATGTTTTTCATGGTTTTGTTTTGATAAAAATTAAATTGATTCAAATGTATAATCAATTATTTTTTTTGGGTAAAATTAGAATATTTAATGGTTCTATAAAACTTTGAAACTAGTCCAAATGGGTGTTTCACTACCACATTTGTTTCCTAACACATTTCAATCTTGTGCCTTATTAGCAATAGTTATGCCAAAAAAAATCGAAGCTGCGCAAACAACTTCGATTTATATAACTTAAAATTAAAAAGCCTAAGCTTTATCTTCTTTTTCTATTTCTTTTGGTTCATCTTCTTTAGAGGCTTTTTTGAATTCTTTGATTCCTCCACCAAGACCTTTCATTAGTTCTGGAATCTTACGACCTCCAAAAAGTAATAATACAACAACAACAATTAATATTACTTGTGGTGGACCTATCATCCCTAAAAAAATACTCTGTAAATTCATTTCTAATAATTTTATGTGACAAATATAATAACTTTGAATTACATATGCCTATTTTTCTACAAATCAGATAATTTTAAGCTCCCTCAGAAGTTACCTGTTGCTTCTCAGCAACATCTATTTCTTTAATTTCTTCCGCTTTTTTTATTTTCCCACCCATAGATTCAGTGGTACTAACAGACTCTGGTCTACCTGCAAATTCAATAGTACCTCCTAATTTTGCCTTGGCATCTAACGCTTTACTCACTTGTATCTGAGCAGAAGATCCAGTAGAAACATACATTGTAGCTAACTTAGATTCTAGATAAAATGCTTCATAACTAGACCCCGAAACAACACTCACATTCTGAGTTTCCGTAATTCCTTTAAGTTGAAAATGCCCTCCGGTAATTCCTTTTGCAGTTAAATAATCTACATCCATATTTAACTTGATATACGCACCTTCTTGCGAACTAATTGATAATTGTGTTTGTTTAAAAACATCCGAAGATCTAATAACAGCCCCTTGTTTTGCTTCCATTTCAGCAATATTCTCACTGTAAAATAAATTAATAACCACTTTTTGATGATTGAAAGAATTCAATAAATCAAGTGAAATTTTAAGCGTACCTTTTTTATTTTTTACAATAATTTCATCAGCTCTATCACCACTAATTTCTACTTTTTGTTGATCTGATTTGATCAGATTAACATTCAATCCATTATACACTTTTAATTTATCAAAATTTTCTAAATCAATTTCAATTACTTCTTGTGCAGCTACTGAGGCTACTACAAAAAACAACAACGCTACTATTATTTTTTTCATTCTATTGTAATTTATTCTTTTCTGTCTAAACAAATTTAATGCCACAGGATTTAAGAATCCTGAATTAAAGTAAAATCTAAATGTTTTCTATCTAAGTCAGTGTTTTTAACCTTTACAGTTACCTCATCTCCCAATTGATACATATTGTTCGTTGCTTGACCAACCAGGGCATATTGTTTTTCATCAAAGGTGTAATAATCGTCTCTAATATCACGAGTTCTTACCATACCTTCACACTTATTTTCAATGATTTCAACATAAATTCCCCATTCGGTAACCCCAGAAATAACGCCTAAAAATTCTTGATCTTCATGATCTTGCATGTATTTTATTTGCATGTATTTTATAGAATCTCTTTCTGCTTTGGTTGCTAAATACTCCATTTCAGAAGAATGCTTGCATTTCTCTTCGTACTCTTCCTGCTTTGGAGAAGGTTTTCCATCAAGATAATTTTGTAACAAGCGATGTGCCATTACATCTGGATATCTTCTAATTGGCGAAGTAAAATGCGAATAATGTTCAAAAGCCAATCCATAATGACCGATATTATCAGTAGTATATTCCGCCTTACTCATAGAACGAATCGCTAGCGTTTCAATCATATTAGACTCTCCTTTTCCATGGACATCTTCTAGCAATTTATTCAAACTATCCGAAGTAGATTGTCTCGATTTTAAATCAATACTATATCCAAATTTATGAATGATTCCTTGCAATGCCGTTAATTTATCTACATTTGGTTCATCATGTACTCGATACACAAAGGTATTTTTAGTAGGTCGTCCTTTTTTACGACTTACAAATTCAGAAACTTTACGATTTGCTAATAACATAAACTCTTCAATCAATTTATTAGCATCTTTAGATTCCTTAAAAAATACCCCCAATGGAACGGCATTTTCATCCAAATTAAATTTCACTTCCACTTTATCAAAAGTAATGGCACCGTCTTTTAAACGTTTTTTACGCATTATTTTAGCTAAAGTATCTAATTGTAGCACAGCATTCACAACATTCTCAGAAACATCATAAGAACCCTCTCTAATGGAAATTTCTTCTGGTATCGTTGCTTTGGTATTTTCTTTTCCTTCTTCAATAATTACTTGTGCTTCTTCATAAGCAAAACGTTCATCAGAATAAGTAACTGTTCTACCATACCATTCATTTACCAATTGTGCTTTATCATTCAATTCAAAAACAGCAGAAAACGTAAGTTTTTCTTCATGTGGACGCAAAGAACAAACCCCATTGGATAATTTTTCTGGCAACATAGGTACTACCCTATCTACTAAATATACAGAAGTTGCTCTCTCATAAGCTTCTTTTTCCATTTCAGAATCCAACGCTAAATAATGCGAAACATCTGCAATATGAATTCCGATTTCAAAGTTTCCGTTTTCTAAAACTGTAAACGATAAAGCATCATCAAAATCTTTAGCATCTTTAGGGTCAATTGTAAAAGTTAAATCTTTACGCATATCTCTACGCTTAGAAATTTCCTCTTCTGTAATCGTAGTATCTAATTCTTCTGCTTCTCTTTCTACATGCGCCGGAAATTCATATGGCAAACCATATTCTGCCAAAATACTATGGATTTCTGTATTATGATCCCCAGGCATTCCAAGAACTTGAGTGATTTTTCCGAATGGATTTTTAGAGTTATCTGGCCAATCTGTTAGCTCAGCAATTACTTTTTCTCCATTAACGGCATCTCCCAATTCATCTTTTGGAATAAAAATATCAGCATACATTTTGTTATTATCAGGTACCACAAAACCGAAATTTTTACTCACCTGCAATACCCCAACAAACTCAGTTTTTGCACGCTCTACAACCTCAACAACATCTCCTTCTTTTTTAGAACTTCTACGTTTGTTATATACATAAACTTTTACGGTGTCTTTATCCAATCCTCTATTTACATTGATGGACGGAATAAACACATCATTTTCAAAATCATCGCAAATAAAATATGCGTTTCCGTTAGAAGTTAAATCTAAGGTTCCGATATGATAATTTTTATTCTGATTTAAGATATATTTTCCTCTATCAACTTCTTCTAATTTTCCTTGCCCCTTTAGATCTGCAATCTTTTTTATTACTTGGTCTCTACCGTTAGCATCTTCAATTTTCAATTTAGAACATACTTGTTTGTAGTTCAGTATTTTACTAGAATCTTTATTGAAAACACCTAATATTTTTCGGGTCAAATCTTTAATAACTCTTCCCTTTTTTTTATATATTTTTTTCTTTCCTCTTGACATTCTATCTTTTTGTTTTTTTAAAAATACGAATTAAGTTATCGTATTTGTTATTCCTGTAGATTAAATAAAGTGAAAATATTACAGGAACTCAACCCTACTTGCTAGGAGTCCTTTTTCAAGGTAGTAAGGTTATTTAATTATTTGCTGCAAAGCTACGCTAATTTATGCGAAGAAAAATTGAAACGCGTTAAGGAATTCATAATAGTTTGTAACAAACGTAAAAAAGCGGACTAGTAATAAAACCAGTCCGCTTAAAATATTCAATTATTATAAATCTATAAATAAACTTTTTCTACTCTAATGTTATTATTTGCATCTGTTATTTTTACAATAAACATTCCATGCAAATTTTGATTGACTACTTGATTTCCTAAGAAATTAAACACCACAATTTTAACAGAATTAGAATTGACATTAATCTGATTATTTTCAGTTGATATTATCAAACTATCTAAATAATAATTCGCTAATGAAGCTGTTGAACAATCTTCACTATAAACTGTTCCACCATCTATTGATGAAGCAAAATTAGAATCCATAAAAGATTTAGAATCTACTTGTACACAAGCCAAACCAACATTTGATTTTGCATCAAAACTAACTAAATTAGCGTTATTGGTATTTTTAATATTCAAACTTGTTAATGTATTTGAAGAAACATCTAATGAAGTCAATTTTGTGTTAGCTGTTAAATCTAACGAAATAATTACATTATTAGAACAATCTAAAGTTGTTAATTCTGTTTGATTCGCTACACTAAAATTACTAATACTATTTGATGCACAGTTGATTACTTCTAAATCTGTATTCGCTGTAAGAGATAGTTGACTAATTGTAGTAGACTCACAATTTAAATTTACCAAAGCAGTATTCGAGCTCAATTGCAAATAGTTTAGAGCATTTGAAGAACAATTTAAAGTTTCTAAGGCAGTAAAAGCATTGATTCCGGTAACATCACCAATAGATAAATTAGAGATATTTAAACTTGAAACTTTTTTTGCTTTGGATGCAAAAATTGCTTGATCGCCTGCAACACCATTCCCCATACTAGATGCATCACCTAAGGTTACCACATTACCATCTTTATCATGAGTTTCAAGATAATTTTCAAAATTAGCATCTGCTATATATGTAGTAATTACAAAATCATTACAATCTTCACTAAAAGAACTAACATTGTCAATCTTATCCGAATAATTGGTGTTCATGTAATCTTCATCATCTACCTGAATACAGATCAAACTGCTATTAGTTGTAGCATCAAAGACAGTAAGATTATTATTATTTGTATTTTTTATATTCAAATTAGTCAAGGAATTATCAGAGCAATCTAAACTTACCAATGCCGTATTCGAACTCAAGTCAAGTGTTGGAATGCTATTGTCAGAACAATCCAAAGTTTGTAACAAAGTATTATACTGAAAGTTTAAACCTCCCTGAATGTTATTAGATGCTAGATTAACTGACGTCAAACCCGTATTACTGTCAAAATTAAGAAAAGTTAAATCATTATTATTTGCTGTTAACGTTTCTAAAGTTGCAATATTTCCAATTCCTAAAATAGAAACTGTATTATTAGAGATATTTAAATTCTCTAATGCTAGGTTAGCGTAAAGCTGCACTGATGACAAAGATGCAGAAGAACAATCAAAATCAGTCATAGCAACAAACTGCTCTATTCCTTGTAAATTACTAATGCTCAAACCAGAAATATCTAAGTTTGTCACAGTCTCAACTCTTTCTTTAAAGAAAAAATTATCTGCTGCTATACCATTCCCCATACTCGAAGCATCACCTACAGAAACCACATTTCCATCTTTATCATGAGTCTCAAGATAATTTTCAAATACGGCATCAGCTACATAAATACTCGTACAATTTGCACTGTAAGTAGCTCCTACATCCTTATTACCTGAAAAATTTGTATTCATATGAGAAACTGAATTTACCTGAATACAGGTTAAATTTGAATTTGTTACAGCTGAGAAAGTTGTAAAATCAACATCGTTATCAATATCTAATGCGTATAAATTATTATTAGAACAATCTAAAGAAACTAAACTTGTTAAACCTCCAAGATACAAAGCATTTAAATCATTATCTGAACAATCTAATGTTGTAACGTCTGTGAGTCTCTCTACGAAAATATTTTTTAAGGAATTACCATCACATTTGATACTTGTCAAAGTTGTATTATTTGTTAAATCTAGAGTTTCCAAATTATTATTAGAACAATCTAAGGTTTCAAGTCCTGTAAAATATTTAATGACTCCTAATTTTGAAATAGATAAATTCGTGATTGTAAGGTTTGTAACAGCTTCTATTCTAGATTTTAAAATTTTTCCATCTCCATCTGTACCATTTCCCAGACTGTTCACGGATCCTATTGCCACAACATTTCCATCTTTATCATGCGTTTCTAAATAAGATTCTAAAGCCGAATCTCCAACGGCAACGGTTTGTCCGTACCCAACATAAATAGTAACCAAAGCTACTATCAAAAAAGTAATTTTATTCTTCATAATCTTTTATTAAATAGTTCCGCAAAAATAAAACATTTATAAACGTATCTATTACATTTAAGATTAAACTAAGTTTATAAATAGAAAGACTTAATCGTATTTACAATTGTTATAAACATATATATATATTAATATATTTTATTTTGAAATTTAAAAAAAAGAATAATGATCTATTATTGTCTGTTAATAGACCCAATAACTTTTTTAAGTTTTTCTTGTTTTATTTAAAAATGGATTCTTTTTTTAGGTTGTTAATACGTTATAAACATGTTAAGTTTTTGTTTATCAGTTAAAGTAGTGTATTTATTAACAAGTTGTCTCAGATAGAATATTCTGTACAATTGAGGATATGTTTTTAGTTTTTGGATGCTCATAACTGCCAAAATTAATGTTGATAACTGTAAATTATTTTTCTGAAAATAAATTTGCATATATGATACCCTTCACTGTATTGTTTTTTTAATTTTAAAATCCAAATTTACTTGTTCTTTTTTAAGCGATATTTGTTAACATTTGAATAACATAGCTAAAGTGTTTAAAATTAGATAGTTTTACAAAAGTTGTTAGAAACCCTGTTAATAGCGGCAAAAAATGAAATTTTTTAGAACATTTTAAATGTTACTTTAATGTTAAGTAGTTAGAAATAAAACAGTTAACATTTGTTAATTGTTAACAACCTATCCTTTTTTAAAAAGATTACTTTTTACCCACGATTTTAAAAGAACATTCTTTTTTAGTTACATCCTAAAAAGGAAATAAAAACCGTAAAATTAAATCATAAAAGAAGGTATTGAAAGATTAGATATATAAGTTAATGAACAGTAGTTATAAACTTTGTTGATAAACTAAATTTCAATGGTTAAGAATTTTAAGGTTGCTTTTGATTCCTTTTCTTATTTAATGTATTTTTGCAGAAATAATTATTATACAATAAAAATGACAATAGCAATTGGGAATGATCATGCTGGACCAGATTACAAAGCAGCAATCGTAGAATTATTAGAAGGTAAAGGAATTACTGTAACTAATTACGGTACAGATAGTTTTGATAGTGTTGATTATCCTGATTTTGCACATAAAGTTGCTGGAGCAGTGGACACTAAAGCTGTTGATTTAGGAATTTTAATTTGTGGTAGTGCCAATGGTGTTGCTATGACGGCAAATAAATATGTTAATGTAAGAGCAGGATTATGCTGGACTAAAGAAATAGTTGAGTTGATCAAACAACATAATAACGCAAATGTATTATGTATTCCTGCTAGATTTACTTCTATTCCGCAAGCTTTAGCAATGGTTGAAACTTTTTTAAATACTGAATTTGAAGGTGGTCGTCATCAAAATAGAGTGGATAAAATTTCTTGTAGCTAGCCAACTAGTTACATTCATAAAAAAAGCGAAGGTTAATTCCCTTCGCTTTTTTTGTGATTTTTTTTAACTGATTTAAGACAATTAGATCAAATTATTGTTTGATAATTTTTATGACTTTCTGATTATCTGTTAGGATTTTAGCAATATAAATTCCAGAAGATAAATGGCTAAGGTCAAGAGATATTTTACCTGATTTTATTGCATAGTTTTTTTCAGAAATTAACTGCATTTTACTGTTGTATATAGCAATCGGAATGGAGCCATCATTTCCTTGAAATTCAATTGTAAATTTAGTGTTTGTAGGATTGGGATAACTAGCAATAATCTTTGAAAAGTTAATTATATCTACTAATTCTCCCTCACATTCTTTGCTAGATTTTAAAGAAATTTTGTCTCCTTTTTTTATAGGAATCTCAAATTCAGATTTATTTGTTTTTAAATAAAAGCTATCATTTATGGAAATTTCATAAGGAGCCGTTCCTTGTTCTATTTTATAATAGGCTAGGTTATTTTTTAATAGTGTTTTGCTTGCTATTTGAGATGCCTCATTAATGGTTAAACTAAAGCATTGCTGGTCGTTATTTCCATCAACAGAGATACATAAATCATAAGAACCTGGCGTTATATTTTCTATATTGACAACATCATTAAAAGTATAGTTAGTACCATTAAAGGCAACTTTATAATTTTCGTAAAAGTTGGCTGTTATAGATATTTTTCCATCGTTTTGATCTGGGCAAGATTCTGAATTTGAGAAAATCGTAAATGTAGTATCGTAGATAGACCATGGATCCCCCTCCCCAGTATCCTCAATAGCATTGATTCCTGCAGTCCATCGAGTACCTCCTAGCTCATAAGCACCAATATCAGGTGAGGCACCCTTAAAGGGCTTGTCAAATCCCGAAATAACAGGAGCTTTATCTACAATCTTGCTACCTACTGTTGGGTAAAAATTTTGATTAGCTGCATCCTCAAAAGGCGAATTAGGATCTATCAGATTATTTTTGATGTCAAATTCATTCCCATTGGTTCCCGCAAACCAATCAGGGTGGCTAGAATAATTATTGTAAACTTTATTATTTTCTTGTGGATAACCGTTTACCCAAGACCCCATTGCTTCATATGGATTCCATAAAGTATTATGAAAAAAATCTAAGTCGGTATTGTTCCAGTTTATTTGATATCCAGTCCAAGATACATTCCAAACAACATTATGATGTACGGTAAAACCTTTGCTATCATTATCTAAATAAATCCCTGCAGCTTTTCCGGGTTTACCTGGTTGATGAGAATACGCTGGAGCGGTAGCATCATGAAACCAATTGTGGTGAATTTCAGCATTTCTTAAATTTTCATTTCCAACGGTATAGTAGATACCCGAATCGCTATTGACAAGCTGTGAGTGTGAGACATCATTATAGGCCACTTCAAAATTTACTCCTGTAACGTACATTCCATCTCTGGCGGCATTTTCAATAGTATTTTTTAAAACTTTTGAATTATTTGCGCTGCAACGTATTGGAGAAGCATGAATCCCTACATAATCAATATTTTTTATGGTATTTTTTTCTATGGTACAATTTGTTGCAGCCCAACCAGAAACAACAATTCCACTCACAGAAGAATGATTGATGGTACATCCAGTAATAACGGTATTATCTCCTAATATTTCTAAGGCAGCCTCTCCTACTTGGGCAGAGGTATTTGTTAAGGAATCATGCCCTTCACTACCATGAATGATACTACAATTATCAAGGGTGTTATTATCTGCTTTATTATGGATTTTAACACTACCTCCAAAAATATGTAAGCCTTCTAATTTTATATAATCTCCTTTTAATTCAACAGCAAATTGATGGGTTGCGTACTCTACAGAGTTATCTAAGGGAATGTTACCATCTTCTGTTTGTAGGTATAATGTTTGAGAACCAGCATCATAATACCATTCATTAGCATAATCTAAAGCTTCTAATTTTCCGAACAAATAAAGTTGTCCTCTTCGGTTATCTGGGCTCCCTTCTAACCAGGTTGGATTGTGGTTAGAAAATGGCCATTTGTTAATATCAACACCCGTATGATTGATTCTAGTGCTCGTATTTGAGGTAATAGATCTTGTCCAACTTGTTCCGGAATGTGCTCCTAAATAATACACCATTCCGCCGGTCCAATCAATATCTGGCATGGCATTGATTAGAAAATGTGAGCCATCTCCACCTGTAACAGGAGTACAATCTACCGTCCACCTATTCTGATCTGCGTTATTTGGCCATCTTGCTAGGTCCATATAAGCAGCATTATGATACACGGCTCTAAATCTGCTATTGATATTCATAGCAACGCTCGCTTTAAAGATGTTACCATTATGGTTTTGCCATCCCGTAATTGTTGAGGTTGCTTTTATTTCAACATGTTCACCTTCAGCAGCTTTAAATGTTAAATAATTGGATGCATTTCCATTTTTGTTGATTACCAAGGATTGTTCATAAATACCTCCTTTGATAATACAAACATCACCTGCGCTCATTACAGAAACTGCTTTTGAAAATGTTTTGTATGGATTATTTTCAGATCCATCATTGGTGTCGTTCCCAGTTGTGGAAACATAAATATCTTTTGCACTTACTATTTGGGTACATAGTAATAACAATAAAATAAATAATTGTTGGTTTAGCTTTGTCATAGTTTTAGTTACTCATTATAGGTTGCTCAAAAATAAAAGATTAGCATCCTATTTAGGAATACTCAGCGCTTTTTTTGAAGGCCATATTGCTTGTTTTACATAGAAATAAACTTGACCAAAGTGAATCTATTACTTTGGTATATGTCTGAAACTAGACTAAAAGGAAAATCCGATCGAAATAGCTCGATCGGATTTTAAATTAATTTAAAACCTAACAAAAATTAATTATGTTATATAAAATCTAATTTTGAAAACGATTTATTCAGAATTTTTTTATCGTCTACTTGCATCCAATTATTTAAAATGGTGGCATATACTTCTCTAAAATCAACTGAATATTTTAAATCTCCATTGGAGTCTAAATCTGCTAAATCCGGTAATTCATTATAAAAACCAGCTTTCTTTAAATTTTTTCCAATTAAGAAAATATTATTTGCGGTTCCATGATCAGTACCTTTAGAACCGTTTTCTTTTACACGTCTACCAAATTCAGAAAATGTTAGAATCAAGGTATCTTCAAAGGTGTTGTTTTGCTCTAAATCTTTTACAAAAACTTCCATAGATTTACTGTAAACATCTAGTAATTGGTTTTGTCTTTGTTCTTGGTTGAAATGTGTATCAAACCCTCCCATAGAAACATAGTACACTTTAGAATCTAAACCAGAATTTATCAATTCGGCTGTAGTTTTCAATTGTTTTCCAAAAGGATTCCCAGGATATTCTAATTTTGTTTTAAACGTCTTAGAAGTATCATAAATATGTTTAGCAGATGAATTTGCTTCAATCATTGTTTTGTATAAATACCCTAAATTATGTTCACTCAAATGAGTATCTGTCTGTTCTTTTACTATTTTTTTGAAGTAGGGAGTTTGAGTGGTGTTAAAAAGTATTTTAGGATCTTGGGTAGCAATACCATTGATATCTTCTCCTTTCATGATTAAGGATAAACTATCATCTACCTCAATTCCGGCATAAGGTTTTTTACCATAAGTATCTATATATCTACCCAACCAACCAGTATCTAAATATTCATTCGATCCACTTGCGGTATGCCAAATATCTGTAGATCTAAAGTGAGATCTATTAGGGTTTGGGTATCCAACATTATTGATGATCGATACATATCCTTGATCGTATAAATTTTTCAAAGGTGCCATGTTTTTATGAAAACCTAAATCTTCATTAATTTTTAAAACAGCTTCTTTTTTTATAGATAACCTTGGTCGTTCCCGATAATAAATATCATTGTTATAGGGAACAACTGTATTCAAACCATCGTTACCACCCGCTAATTGAACAATTACTAATTTTTTAAAACCTAAAGAATTTTTGGCAACATCTTCAAAAGCTTTTACGAAACTAGGAACCATAAACAAGCTACTTGCTAGGGCACTATTTTTTATAAATTCTCTTCTTTTCATCTTTTTAGTTTTAACAAAGTTGGTATTCTGGAATAGACATCAATTGCACACAATATTCCTTGTTGGAATTAATTTTTAAACCATCAATGATCTCTTTAGTTTTGGGGTTAATGGTACTTAAAATTAAAATTTCTCTTAGCTCTGCTGGGGCGATATTGTTATATTGTTTTTCAAAAACATCCCAAGAAACCTTGGTATTAAAATAATTTTGTCGTCTTTTCTTTTTCTTATAAAAGTCTTTAAAGTCAGCTTCTATATCTCCTTTTTCTTCCAAACTAATTTTAGCATTGTTTAAAATTACAGAAGGTAATTTTAAGCGAAACATTAGAGTATTAGAATCAATCCAATTGGTATTTCCTTTCCAACCGGCAACATTTACGGGATTTAATAATATTTGACCCATCATTTTTTGGAAATACATTTGTGTTCTCACTTTTTGAAAACTTACCGGTACTACCCTATTAATTCCAACTAATAATTCAATGGGAGATTTTATTTTGACCCCAATATTTTCTTCAGAATAAAACCAATCTGATGAAAAAATATGGAACATTAAGTTTTCAATATTATAGTCTTTATAAAAAATAGCTGTGATTTCTTCAAGGTGCTCTTGATTTACGGTAGGGTTTACAAAATATCGATACACTTTATCACAAATAAAACGGGCGCATTGTTCCTGTTCTAAAATGATATCTATGATGTCATTCCCATCAAAATTACCGGTTTTTCCAAAAAAAGTTTTTTGACCAAAGTCATGATTCTTTTTTTGAAAAATAAATTCTCCTCTTTTATTGGTATTCCATCCTGTAAAAGCTCTGGCAGATTCTTTGATATCTTTTTCCGTATAATTGCCAGCTCCTAAAGTGAATAATTCCATCAATTCACGCGCAAAATTTTCATTGGGTTTACCCTTTTTATTTTGTTTGTTATTCAGGTATTTAATCATGGATGCTTCATGAGCAATTGCTTTGGTAAAATCTCCAAAATTACCCAATGCATTTTTTCTTAAAACATTGTTGTAATGTTGAATATCGTAGATATTATTGTCTTTACACACAAAAACATTTGCCCAGAAGAGCGTCATTTTTTCTCTTAAAATTTCTTGATCCATTGCCAATCGATCGATCCAAGCGGCATTTAATTCAGTCGTTTTTTTTCTAGAAATTTGTTGCAATTTCTTGCGTTCATCAGGCCCTATTTCTTTTACAAGCTGTCGGTAATCTTTTTGCCTTAGAACATCCAATTCACTAAGGTCAACTTCTAAAGGTGTGTAGTTTTTAGAATCTTTGAATAAGGCTTTTAAAACTTTTTTGGTAGATTTATTTTTATGATCTACAATTGTATCATATCCCACTCCAAAACCAGCTCTCCAATATAAATGTTGTAATTGTAATCGTTTCATAAAAAGGGCTTTATCGAATTCTTATATTTAGACTTTTATTTTATTCAAAGGTTTAATTTTGAATAAAATAAAAGTAGAATTCTCTAAAGATACTTGTTTCTTATTAGAATAAAAACAAATTTTCCTTTCTCTAAAACTAGTTTAATTGCTGTAAAAAAGTAAAATATTGAGAATTATTAGGAAATAATTCTACCAACTGAAGTGCAATATTTTTTGCTTTTTCTTTTTGATTATTATTTGCGTAATGGTATGCTAATAAATATAATAAACTTTCATTTTGTGGCAAGGCTTTTAAACCTCTAAGGATGGTGGATTCAGCTTTCTGTTTATTTTGAATACCATCATATAAGAGACTTAAATTGTAGTATGCCCTTGGATTATCAGACATATGAATTGTTGCTAACTCAAGCTGTTCTATGGCGTCTTCCGTTCTTTTTAACTCTGCAAGTAGTAAGCCATAAGAGTAATAGGTTGCACCATATTCTGGTTCTTGTTTGATAATAGTTTTAAAAGCATTTTCTGCCTTTTCTAGTTCGCCATTTTGGTAATATAAATTGGCGAGGTTGGTTCTGGCTAAATTATTGATATCATCAATTTCCAACGCACTTTCATATCCTTTAATAGCTCCTTGTAAGTCTCCTTTTTTAAGGATATAATTGGCTCTATTGATTCTACCTCCCACAAAATCTGAAATTCCATCTAAATAAGTAAAGTATTCTTTTTTTACAATATCAAAAGCTGCTTTGTATTTTGTAGGAACTTTGGTTTCATCCATAATAGCTAAGGCACCAAAAGCTTTTATTCTAACCGCTCTTTTCTCGTCTTTTAATAAAGGCAATAAGTAATTTACATTAGCAGGGTCAGATATTTCATTCAAGGCATCTGCCGTGCTAGCTCTTACTAAAGGAGATTCATCATTTAAAAAAGAAAGTAATTGTTTTCTAACAATTGCATGATCTCTATAGTTTGGCAATTCTACTATAGCCGAAGCTCTTGCAATTTCTGGATAAACGGTATCTTTTGCTAATTGCAATAATTTGGTATGGGCATCACGTACTCTTTTTAAACCTGGTACTAATAAATCAGAAAAATGATTTTCTTTAGGGGCTCCTTTTCTCTTTAAAATTTCGTCTGCTGCCCATTGGTCGGTTTTGTCTTTATGACATCCTACACATGCATTAGGTGTTCCATGTTTTACAGATAAATCAGGTCTTGGAATTCTAAAACTATGGTCTCGTCTAAAATCGTTACCCATATAAAATTTACCGGGCATATGACAATTGATACATAAGGCACCCTCTGTTCCTAGTTTATGAAATGAATGTTCTTCGGTGTCATATTTTTGAGGTTCATGGCATTGAGCACATAGTTTATTCCCCTCAAATTTTCTTTTTAAGGTATGCGGATCATGACAGTTTGTGCAGGTAACATTGTTATGATACATTTTACTTTGAACAAAAGAACCATACACATAATCTTCATCTAGAATTTGACCATCAGCATGATAAGTAGGTTCTGTAATCAGTTGAGGATAGTAATGATCTAACATGGTTCCCTCAAAGTTGAATCGATTTGTTAGCATTTCTCTACGCATATGACATCGAGCACATTGATCTACTAATTCCTTAGGAGACGTTTCTAAAGTCATTTGCATGGTTCCAGAATCTCTATAATTCTCACCTTGTTCTTTTACATCTTCTACGTGTTCCTTTCCCGGACCATGACATGCTTCACAACTTACATTGATCAAGGCAAATTTGGTGTCATAACTATGATCTGCTTGTTTGTATTGCTTTCGAACATTTGTAGAATGACAATCCGCACACATATTGTTCCAATTCAAACCACCCCTAGACCAATGCAACCACTCAGAGTGTACTACTTTAAAATCTGGATATAAATCAAACCATTTGTTCTTTTTGGAATCCCAAGCTTGTCTCAAACATTGGTAATGACCATTAGGAAATTTTACAATGTATTGTTGTAAGGGTGTAATTCCAAAAACATATTCAATTTTGTAGTCATGGTTTTTACCATCAGGTCCTTCTGTATTGGCATAAAATTCTCCATTTTTTTTGAAAAATGTAGAAGTTACACCTTGACTTTTAAATACTTCTCCTTTAAAATTTGCCAAAATGGTTTCTCTAGTTGCTACATCCATGGATTTATCATGATGAGAACCTTGCCATTTTTCAAATTGATCTTGATGACATTCTTTACAGGTTTTATCTCCTAAAAAATGCGCATCAGGAATAGAATCTGTTGAAGCATATATGGTTTTATGGTTTGCTGTAGTAACTTTTTTGTAAGCTTCTTTTTTTTCTTTACCACAAGAAAATAAGAATAACGCAATACTCATTAATAAAGATACTTGTAAAGTGTGTATGCTATTGATTTTGTTCATTTTTACGATCTTAAAAAAGAGTATTGTTATTAATTACTTAGCACATCTAAAGCCCATGTTAAAGATAGAGGTATCGATAGAGTTTTTCGCTCTAAAAGTTGTAGTAAAACTTTTATCTCCCGCTTGATCAAACATAAAAGCACCACCTCTGGTAGCTCTAACTTTAGGATCTTCAGGTTGTTGATTTGGGTTTCCTGGGTAACTTTTGTAAACATCCGCAGTCCATTGCCAAACATTACCAACCATATCAGTTAATCCTGCTGGTGATTCCCCATAATGTCCGATAGGAGATGTTAATAAAAATCCATCTTTAGCATCTGTATCTTGCACAGAAGCCCCTTGCCAAGTATTGGCCATATATTTTCCGTCTTTCAAAACAGTGTTTCCCCATGGATATATATTAGAACCTCCATTTTTGGCAGCAAATTCGTATTCTATTTCTGTAGGTAAACGCTTACCTGCCCAACTCGCATAGGCTTGAGCATCATTCCAACTTACATGTGTTACCGGATGATCATCCAAAGCTTTTGGTTTTGTTTCTCCTAGTGGGTATAACCAATTTGCTCCTTTTAAAAGTTGCCATTGGCCTGTTTCAAACATAAAAACACCAGAATCTCCAAACTTATCTGCTTCCGTAATGTAATTTGTTGCTTCGATAAATTTTCTAAAATCAGCCACAGAAACTAAATTTTTATCCATGTAAAAAGGAGCTACTCGAGTTTCAAAAGAAGGCCCTTCATTTGCAGGTCCGTTATCAGTTCCTATAGTTATAGTTCCTCCTGAAAAATGAACCATATTACTAGTATCAGCTTCATTTTGTATTACGGGTGCAGTTTCAATTTTTTGTTTAGGTGTAGTTGTTTTTTTAGTTGTTTCTGGTTTGTTTTTACAAGAAAAAATTAAAAATAGAATACTAAAAAAAGGAATACTAAGTTTCATAAGTGTATAGGTGCTTTATATTGTTATGCAATATTAATTTATTTATTTCAGATGTTTGAATTTTCAATCATTTATATAGACATATTTCAAAATAAGGTAACCATCCGTTATAAGTTTTTTACATTTGAGCAAAAATAATACCATGAATGACTTTTTATTTTATTTAGAATTAGGATGCACCCACGTATTGGATATTAATGCTTACGACCATATATTATTTTTAATAGTATTAGTGGTTTCTTTTTCCTTTAAACAATGGAAAAATATGTTGTGGTTGGTATCTTTATTTACCTTAGGTCACACGGCAAGTTTGGCTTTATCGGCATATAAAATTATTTATATAGCAGGGGATTTAGTTGAATTTTTAATTCCAACAACAATTTTTATTACTGCTGTGAATAATATTTTTTCTGGGGCTAAAAACAACTCAAATTCAAAGCTATTATTGTTTTTATCTTTTTGTTTTGGTTGGATTCATGGATTAGGTTTTTCTAACTATTTTAAAATGTTGATTTCTGGGTTAGATTCTAAATTATTACCGTTGATTGAATTTTCACTTGGGATTGAATTGGCACAAGTAATTATTGTAATTGTAATTGTTGCGCTGTATCATTTAATAACACCTATATTTAAAATTTCTAAAAAAGATTGGATTGTTGTCATCTCTGCTATTGTTTTAGGGATAACCATCCCGATGCTCATGGAAAGATATGATGGGTTTATAAAACATTTATTATAAATTTATTACCTCCTTGTTTTTTGGCGCTTTCCTTAAGATTCACGACTTTTGATTGTTCTTAACACGAGGTATGTGTTGACACAATTATTTGACGAGTGAATTAGTATCAGTTATGACCAAGAAAAAGCAATTAAAATATGATAAAGCCTATATAAATATGGCTTTTGAATGGGGAAAATTATCTCACTGTAAAAGAAAACAAGTTGGAGCTTTAATAGTGAAAGGCAGAATGATTATTTCTGATGGTTTCAATGGTGCTCCCACAGGTTTTGATAATTGTTGTGAAAATGAAAATGGGGACACCAAATGGATGGTTTTACACGCGGAAGCCAATGCCATTTTAAAAGTAGCAGCTTCTACACAATCTTCTAAAGGTGCTACTTTATATATAACACTATCTCCTTGTAAAGATTGTAGTAAATTAATTTTACAAGCAGGAATCAAGAGAGTTGTTTATGCGAATGCCTATAAAGATTTGTCTGGGGTAGCATTTTTAAAACAAGCCGGAATTGAAGTTGAACATATAGAGGGATATGAGGAATAAAAATAATTTTCCTCTATTTCTAGGGATCGCAATTGCCTTTGGTATTTTAGTAGGGGCAAGCTTAAATTTTCCAACAGAATCTGGTTTTTTTAAGGGGAGCAGTAGTGAGCAAAAAATAAAAAAACTATTGCAATTTATAGAGCAAGATTATGTTGATAAAGTGGATACCGATGGAATTCTAGACAATGTTATAACCGATATAATTTCTAACCTTGATCCGCATTCGGTTTATTTTCCGAAAGATATTTATGCTGCGAGTCAAGAAAATTTACAGGGAAATTTTGAAGGAATCGGGGTGCAGTTTTTTATGTATCAGGATTCTTTAGTGGTAACTCATATTTTATCGGGTGGACCAAGTGAATCTGCTGGAATATTGGCTGGAGATAGAATTTTAATAGCTGATAAAGATACTTTGTATGGTAAAAATATGCGAAGTAGAGATATTGTTAAAATTTTAAAAGGACCTTCTAACACCACTGTTGATTTACAAATTTTTAGAAAAGGCTCAGAAAATTTAATTCCAATTACCATTAGAAGAAATAAAGTTGCAATTCAAAGTGCAGAGGTTGCTTATATGATTAATGATAGTCTAGGTTATTTAAAGTTAGAAAGATTTGCAGCAACATCATATCATGAGGTGAACAAGAAATTGCAAGATTTAAAATCTAAAGGTGCTAAAAATTTAGTTTTTGATTTGCGTCAAAATGGAGGAGGATTTATACATGTTGCGAATGCCATTATTGATGAGTTTTTAAGTGACGGAAAATTGATTGTTTTCACAGAAAATAACAAAGGTCGTAAGGAAGAATTTTATGCTTCTAAAGAAGGTGTATTTGAAAAAGGAAATGTATATGTGTTAATTGATGAAGGATCTGCTTCTGCAAGTGAAATTTTTGCAGGTGCATTGCAAGATAATGATCAAGGAACTATTGTTGGTAGACGTTCTTTCGGAAAAGGATTGGTTCAACAAGAAATGAAATTGGGTGACGGTTCTGCGGTAAGACTTACCATTGCACGCTATTATACACCTACAGGTCGTTCTATTCAAAAACCATATAAATTGAACGATGGTGAAAATTACGCACACGATTATCAAGATAGAATTTTGAGTGGTGAATTGTTGTCTAAAGACAGTATCAAAGTGATAGATTCTTTAAAATATACAACTCCAAAAGGAAAGGTTGTGTATGGAGGAGGTGGTATTATACCAGATGTTTTTGTAGCTGTTGATACCACGTCCTATTTAGAAAACGGATATTTTTCTAAATTAAGTTCATTCACTTTTAAATATGCTGATGATCATAGAAATGAATTGTTAGAGCAAGGTTTTGAAAACTATGATTTGGATACAAAACAACAGGAAAAATTAGTAGAAGTATTTTTAGAAGACGCAAACCTAGAAAGAAATGTTTCTGCAACTAAAAAATCAGTATTGAGTCATTATTTGAAAGCGTTGATAGCCCGTCAAATTTTTGATGAGACTGCTTTTTCTAAAATACACGACAGAAGAGATCCAATGCTTTTAAAAGTAATAGAATTGGATAGTTTACAGAATAAATAATCAAAGTTGAATTTACCTATCTTTGCTAAAATTTTAAAATTTGACCCAACAAAAGAAAATATATTTTGCTTCAGATCAACATTTTGGAGCACCTACTGCTGAAAAAAGTAAACTAAGAGAACAAAAGTTTGTACAATGGTTAGATATTGTAAAGAAAGATGCTGAGGTTATTTTTTTATTAGGAGATTTATTTGATTTCTGGTTTGAATATAAAAAAGTGGTTCCTAAGGGGTTTGTTAGAGTTTTAGGAAAACTGGCAGAAATTAGAGATAGCGGAATACCCATTCATTTTTTTGTTGGAAATCATGATTTATGGATGGAAGATTATTTTGAAAAAGAATTGAACATTCCCGTTTACCATGAACCCAAGGAATTTACCTTTCACAACACTACTTTTTTAATTGGTCATGGTGATGGATTAGGACCTGGTGACTTTGGCTACAAAAGGATGAAAAAAGTGTTTACAAACCCACTTTGTAAATGGCTTTTTAGATGGTTACATCCAGATATTGGAGTTGGGTTGGCTACGTACCTTTCGGTTAAAAATAAATTAATTTCAGGGGATGAGGATGTTGTTTTCTTAGGAGAGGAAAACGAATGGTTGGTACAATACTGCAAAGAGGTTTTAAAAACAAAACACTTTAATTATTTTGTTTTTGGTCATCGTCATTTACCTATGACTTTAGAGGTCGGTGAAAAAGCAACATATGTAAATCTTGGTGATTGGATTTCTTACTTTACCTATGGTGTTTTTGATGGTGAGAAAATGCGAGTTGAAAAGTTTGAGAATTGAGAGTAATATTTCTCAAAATTTTCAAAAAAAAAGCGACATTTGCCTTTTAAATACACCTCATGAAGTATGTAATGTTAATAGGTTTGTTTTTTTGCAGCCTAACAAGTTTTGCTCAAGAAATTATTATCTCTGGGAAAATTGTTGACCAGCAAAATGAAGAAGTCTTACCATTTTCTACAATTTCATTAATTGAAAAAAAATCAGAAAAGTTAATTACAGGAGCCGTTTCCGATGGAGAGGGTCGTTTTGAAATTTCTGGCGATTTAAAAGGTAAATATATCCTTAAAGTTGGATTTGTTGGGTATAGTGATTATACAAAAGATATTCTAATAGGTGAGTTAAATACTTATTTTGACATTGGTACGGTATTATTAGTTCCTACTTCAGAACAAATGGATGAGGTTAGTATAAAAGCCAAAAAAGCAACAATTTCTTCAGGAATGGAAAGTAAGTCTTTCTCTATGGATGAGAATATTGCACAATCTGGTGGTTCTGTATTGGATGCAATGAAAGCCATGCCAGGGGTTTCTGTGGATCAAGAGGGGAAAATTATTTTGAGAGGTAGTGATAAGGTTGTGGTTTTAGTAGACGGAAAACAATCAAGTCTTACTGGTTTTGGTAACCAAAAAGGATTGGATAATATTCCAGTTGCCAATATTGAAAGAATCGATATCATCAACAATCCATCTGCAAAGTATGATGCGAACGGTATGGCAGGGATCATTAACATTATTTATAAAGATGAGGTTGATGCTGGATTTAATGGAGATGTTAGTTTTACAACTGGTTTAGGGGCTATATCAAAACGTAAGGATGATTTACCAACAGAATTAGGTAGTTACTCCTCTAATCCTAGTGGAATTTTGGGCCTTAACTTAAACTATAAAAAAGAGAAAGTGAATTTCTTTTTTCAATCAGAGGCTATGTTGCTGCAGAAGTTGCCAAATAATGAGTTTACTACAAGGTATTATGATGATGGTACCGTGACTGCATCTCAGGTTCCTGAAAATAGAAAACAACACCGTTTTATTTTAAAAGGGGGGATGGATTATAATTTTGATGAAGATAATATAGTAACGATTTCTGCAATGTTTGATCGTGAACATCACATTGATACCGCTCAGGTTCCCTATATTGACGTATCTACAGGTGAAAGATATAGGTATATAGCTTGGAACGAAGATGAAACTACAGGGTATATGAATTACCTAGCAAATTTTAGTCATAATTTTGCTCAAAAAGGACATAAACTTGAAGTCTCTGCACAGTATACAAAAGGCTGGGAAGATGAAACGTATTATCTTAATGATAGTTCAGCAGTCCGTATAGGAAGGGATGTCACAAACATTTTAGCAACGGAACACACAACTTCTATTCAAACAGATTATGTGAAGCCTTTGAGTAAAGGTCGTATGGAATTAGGAGCGAAAGCTAGATTTAGAAATCTACCAGTCGAATATACAGTAGATAGAGGAGAAAATAGTGTTATTTATCCCGGGTTAGGAGATTGGTCTGATTGGGGAGAAACGATATATGCGGCTTATGGTAATTTTATTTTAGAAAAGAATGCCTATGATATTGAAGCCGGTTTGCGTTTGGAACACACCTCAGTGTTTTATAAAATAGACCCAGATAATATTTATTACAATCAAAATGATGCCTACAACTATCTAGAGTTATTTCCGAATCTTAGATTTAGTTATAAGCTAAACGACTATAATAAAATTTCTTTGTTTTATAATAGAAGAATCGACAGACCTGGGGAGCCAGAACTTAGAATTTTTCCTAAATCTGACGATCAAGAATTGTTAAAAATTGGAAACCCATATTTAAGACCTCAGTTTACCCAATCTTTTGAAGTAGCTTATAAATCAAGCTGGGATTTGGGATCTGTGTATGTATCTGCTTATCATCGTATCATACAAAATCCTTATATGCGAGTGTATACTAAAGATGAAACAAATCCACTGTATGATGTAATTATAAAATCGTATGCCAATACAGGTAGCGCTACAAACTCGGGTGTAGAGTTGGTATTTAGCCAACAATTATTGGAATTTTGGAAAATTTCAGGGAATGGTAATCTTTATAACAATGCTATAGCTGCTTATCAGGGTACGCTCTTGTTTCCGTATCAACATACTTTTGATGTTTTAGCTTCTTCAGAATATACTTGGGATGTGAAAGTAAATAATCAGTTTGAATTTAAAAATGATTTAAGCTTGCAAGCGACGGCTATTTATATGGCGGATAAAAACATACCACAAGGAAAACAATATTCGAGAGCTTCGATTGATTTGGGTGCTAAAAAGAAAATATGGGACGGAAGAGGAGAAATAAATTTTGCAGCCACTGATGTTTTGAATACCTATGGTATTCGTCAACAAATAAATGGTGATGGTTTTACGGCTGACTATGAGAATTATTATCAAACACAAACGTTTCGTTTAGGTTTGAAATATAAATTCTAGTTATCAAATTAGAGTTTCTTAGTTTTTAACTAAAAAATAGCGCTTTGATATGTTTGGTTATGAATTTAAAAATTAACGTCTTCCAAATTTTCATAGGTGTTTTGTGCTTTTTGAAAACCTAAAGCAATCATTTCAGCAGCTTTATCAAATTCTAAAGTACCACAGGCATTTCTTGTTATTTCTATTTCAATATCGGGCGGATATGCGGCTATTTTTTGTCTTGCAATAGTACTTTGCATTGTATCAAAAGCCCTATCAGCAACTTCGTATATACTTAAACTTTTTGCAGGGTCACTTGCCGTGGTGATATTGTTAGTTTCTAAGAAATTTTTGATTTGATTTTGGATTTTTGAAATATTGAAATCGTTATCAATTCCATCAAACTGTTCTGGTTTTATTTTAAGGGGAGCACCACCAAGGTTAACCGCAATAGTAATATCTGTATCATCGTTAAAAGTAGGAGCAATCGGAACAGGGTTTAGTACGCCTCCATCAATGAGTACAGCCTCTCCATAGGGAACTGGAGTAAAAAAAAGAGGTAATGATATAGAAGCCCTGATTGCTTCAAATAGAGAACCAGAATTAATCCAGACTTCTTTTTCTGTAATGATATCCGTAGCAACAGCCGTAAATGGAATGCTTAATTGTTCTATTTGAATATCTTCTAAAAAGCCGATCAGCGTATTGATTATTTTGTCTCCTTTAAAAATACCACCGCTATTTCCCCAAGAAAAATCTAATAAAGAAGCAATATCCGTTTTATTCAAGGCAAGCATCCACTCAGTAAGTTGTTTCAGTTTTCCGGCTGCATATACTCCTCCAATTAAAGATCCAATAGAGCATCCTGATATAGATTTAATTTCGAAATTATTTTTTTCTAACCACTGGATAACACCGATATGTGCTAAACCTCTAGCACCACCACTTCCTAAAATTAGGGATACACTTTTTTTCTTTGAATCTTTCATAAATGGCAATTTTAATCGTTGATTATAGACTGAAAAATAGGTCAATTAAATTTACTTGTCCCTATTTTTATTTAAAAGTTGAATTTCTTCTAATTCAGAAGATTTTAAAAATAGACAATTTTAAGTTTTAATTAGCACAAATTAGCGGAGTTAGCAACGAATAAAATAATAATTAAACCTGCGATTAGGTAGCTTAAAACCTGGGTTTGTTTAGGTATAAACGCAAAAAAAGGAGACTGTATCAGCCTCCTTTTTCATGTTAGTTTGGTTTAGTTAATTTTTGTTGGTTGTCACAAATATTGTGAAATATAATGATACTACAAAGAAAAAGATAACATTTTTTTAACACAAGTCCTTAGAAATGAATGATTTTAGTTTTTTCTTAGGTTAAGAAGTCTAGGTTTTACGCGGTTCTTTAACCAAATTTTAACAGTGTCATTGGAATAAAATATTAGTTTTGTCAAACTCAGAATAAATTGAATTTGATAGTAAATTATATTTAATAAAATGGAAGATCAAAACACCAACGTTGATATTAGAGCAATCAATGAAAAAATTGAAAAGGAAAGTGCTTTTATAGATTTGTTAAAATCTGAAATGAATAAAGTAATTGTCGGTCAAAAACACATGATTGATCGTCTGTTGATTGGTTTGTTAGGAAATGGACATATTTTGTTAGAAGGGGTTCCTGGATTGGCAAAAACACTTGCCATAAACACTTTATCAAAAGCTGTTGATGGAGGTTTTAGTAGAATTCAATTTACGCCAGATTTATTACCTGCAGATGTTGTGGGTACTATGATTTATAATATGAAGGAAAATAAGTTCGAAATTAAAAAGGGACCTATTTTTGCAAACTTTGTATTGGCAGATGAGATAAACAGAGCACCGGCAAAAGTTCAGTCTGCTTTGTTAGAGGCGATGCAAGAGAGACAGGTAACTATTGGAGAAGAAACATTTCCATTACAAGAGCCATTTTTGGTAATGGCAACACAAAACCCAGTTGAGCAAGAAGGAACATATACTTTGCCAGAGGCGCAGGTAGACCGTTTTATGTTAAAAGTTGTAATTGATTACCCAAAGTTAGAGGATGAGCAGTTAATAATGCGTCAGAATTTATCAGGAGGTTTTTCTAAGGTGAACCCAGTAGTTTCTTTAGAACAAATTGTAAAAGCAAGAGCTTCTGTAAAAGAAGTGTATATGGATGAGAAAATTGAGAAATATATTCTTGATATTATCTTTGCAACACGTTATCCAGAAAAATATAATTTATCGGATTTAAAACCATTGATCAGCTTTGGAGCGTCTCCTCGTGGAAGTATTAGTTTGGCTCAAGCAGCCAAGTGTTATGCTTTTATCAAAAGAAGAGGTTATGTAATTCCTGAAGATGTTAGAGCGGTTGTTTACGATATTTTACGTCATAGAATAGGGATTACCTATGAAGCGGAAGCAGAAAATGTAACTTCTGTAGACATTATCAACAAGATTGTAAACGAAATTGAAGTGCCTTAAAATTTTGTTTTGTACAGGATTTATGCATTGAGTGGTTCAAGATTTAAACAATTACATACCTAAAATTGGAAACAAAAGAGATACTTAAAAAAGTCCGCAAAATAGAAATCAAAACGCGTCGACTTTCAGATCATATTTTTTCAGGGGAATATCATAGTTCTTTCAAAGGGCGTGGTATGACTTTTAGTGAAGTACGTGAGTATCAGTTTGGGGATGATGTTCGAAATATTGATTGGAATGTTACCGCAAGGTACAATCAACCCTATATAAAAGTATTTGAAGAAGAGCGAGAGCTTACCATGATGTTGGTGGTTGATATTAGTGGATCTCAATTATTTGGTACAACTTCTCAGTTTAAAAAAGATACAATTACTGAAATAGCCGCTACTTTGGCTTTTTCTGCAATTCAAAACAATGATAAAGTAGGATTGATTTTATTTTCAGACTCTGTTGAATTATTTATTCCTCCTAAAAAAGGAAAAAGTCATGTTTTAAGAATTATTAGAGAATTGATAGAGTTTCAACCTCAAAGTAAAAAAACGAATATTGATGAAGCTTTAAAGTATTTGTCGAATGTCATGACTAAAAAAGCCATTGTTTTTGTTTTGTCTGATTTTATGGATAATTCCTATGAGCAAACTTTAAAAATTTTAGGTAAAAAACATGATGTAACAGGAGTTCGTGTGTATGATAAACACGATACAGAAATCCCAAACCTTGGACTGGTTCCAATGTTAGATTCAGAAACAGGAGAAAAGGTAATCGTAAATACAGGCTCAAAAGCGGTAAGAAATGCTTACAAGGCTAACTTTATTGAGCTGACAAAATTTTATGAAACTACTTTTAGTAAAAGTGGAGCAGGTACCATTAGTACTCAAGTTGACGAAAGTTACGTGAAAAAATTGTTGGGGTATTTCAAACAAAAAGGAAAGTAATAAGTAGTATTATTTAAAATGAAAAAAAGCATAATATATTTATTTTTATTCAGCGTCTTTTTGGGCTTCTCGCAACAAGAACCTAAAATTTTGGTTGCCATTGATACAACGCAAATCAGAATTGGAGAACAGTTTGAATATAAGATATCGGTTGATAAAAAAACAGATATAACATTTCCTATTCTTTCAAATTTAGGATTGATAGAAGTTGTAGGATCTGAAAAAATAGATACGCTTAAAAATAAGCTTGTCAAGAAGTATGTATTAACCGGGTTTGATAGTGGAAGTTTTTATATTCCAAAACAACAGGTTTTTATAAAAAATAAAACGTATTTCACAGATTCCTTATTGATCAATGTTGCAAATGTAGCAGTAGATACTGTAAAACAAAAAGCATTTCCAATTAAAACCATAGCCGAAGAACCTATGGTTTTTGATGATTTTAAACCCTATTTCAATTGGTTTTATTTGATAGTGGGTTGTTTAATTTTGTTGGCTAGTTTGTATTTCTTATTTCAGAAAAAAGCTAAGAAAACAAAGGCTAAGAAAAAAAGCATTCCGGCTTATCAAGAAGCAATTCAAAAGTTCAGTCATTTGGATGAAAAAGATCTATTAGAAAATAATCAGATTAAGGAATATTATATAGAACTTACAGAAATTATTAGAGTTTATCTAGGAAAAGAAGTAAATGTTCATACGTTAGAAGCTACTACAGATGAGTTGATTACTTTGTTAAAGGATCAAAATAGTGCTAAAAATATTGGAATCACGAAAGAATCAATAACACAGCTTCAAGCATTTTTACAGCATGCTGACTTTGTGAAGTTTGCTAAGTTAAGACCGAGCTCTGGTGAAATTAAAAACGACAGAAATGTTGCAGCTTCATTGATTGATGAAATGAAACCATTGCTAGATTCTTATGCTGAAGAGCAAAGAAAAATTGAAGAAAGTATTGCAAAAGAAAGCAAGCCGAAAAAAGAATTCTCATTGAAAAATTTAAGTAAGCGATCTAAGATATTTATTGCAATTATAATATTTGCTGCCGTGGTTGTAGGCTTTTTTGGCTACCAAATTTATCAAACGGCTCAAATTAAAAAAGGTGCAAATACGTTGCCTACTGAAGAGGTTGCGTCTGATGGATGGAGTCGTCAATCTTTTGGTTCTCCCGCATTAATATTGACAGCTCCGGGAACAATTGGATTAAAGTCTGATGAGGTGCCTGCTCAAATTCAGAGTGTCATGTCTGAGTTGAAAATTTATAGTTATGAAGATCCTTCTCAAAATTCTGAAATATCGGTAACCACCTTAGTTTATGCGGAACAGATAAACCCAGATGTAGAACAAGTAGTACAGAGTACAATAGGCAATCTAGAAAAGACTCAAAAAATAGAAGACCTTGAATTTGAAAGACAACCAGCCTCTTTTGGAGAAGAAGTGCATGGAGTTTATTTAAAGGGAAGTTATGTGAGTAATGGTCTAAAGAAAGGTTTTAATTTATTAGGTTTTTCTCAAGAAAATAAAATTTGGCAAGTATTTACCAATGGTAATTTTGAGGATACCGATGTGCAAACAACGATGGAAACTGTGATTCAATCCATAAAATTTGAAAACGAATAATGATGGGGAATTGGACAAATTTTGAATTTGAAACACCTCTATTTTTATGGGGTTTATTGATCATACCATTTTTGATCTTGTGGTTTTATTTAAGTCATAAAAAAAGCACTGCTTCTTTAACGGTCACTACAGTTTCTGGTTTTAAATTAAAAAAATCAATTTTAGCGCAATTGAAGCCATTGTTATATGTTTTAAAAATTGTTGCTGTAGCGTTGTTGTTTATTGCATTGGCCAGACCAAGGAATGTTGAGGTTAGCAGAAAAACAAAATCAAATAAAGGAATTGATATTGTTATGGCTATTGATGTTTCTGGTAGTATGTTGGCAAAGGATTTAAAGCCGAATAGGCTAGAGGCATTAAAGGAGGTTGCAGCTGACTTTGTTGAAAAACGACCTAATGATAGAATAGGAATAGTTGTTTATGCCGGAGAGAGTTTTACCCAAACTCCTATTACAAGTGATAAAGGGATTGTGGCAAGAACTATTTCTGAAATCCAATACGGACAAATAGAAGATGGAACAGCTATTGGGATGGGATTAGGGTCTGCTATCAATAGATTAAAGGATAGCAAGGCGAAAAGCAAGGTTGTCATTTTGTTAACAGATGGAGTAAATACAGCTGGATTTATTGATCCTAGAACCGCAACAGAATTAGCAACAGAATTAAACATTAAGGTGTACACCATTGGAATAGGAACCAACGGAATGGCTCCTTTTCCATACGCAAAGGATAGAGCTGGAAATTTATTATACCGTCGTCAAAAAGTTGAAATTGATGAAGATTTATTGAGACATATTGCTTCGGAAACCAATGGAAAATATTTTAGAGCGACAAATAATTTGAAGTTAGAATCTATCTATGAAGAAATTAACAAATTAGAAAAAACTAAAATAGAAGAGTTTAAATATTACAATTACCAAGAGGAGTACAGAATCTATGTGATTGCTGCTTTGGTGTTGTTTTTATTGGAATACGTTTTAAGAGACACCTTGTTTAAAAGTTTTATTTAGACATAAGTTGAATAGTTGAAATGTTTAAAAAAGTGTAATCGTATGTATGTTTTTTCATTTGAAAAATTAGAAGTTTGGAAGGAGGCTATTCGGCTTTCTAAAAATATTTATAAAATAACTTCTACATTTTCTAATGAAGAAAAATTTGGATTGACAAGTCAGTTACGTAGGGCAAGTGTTTCTATTTCTTCCAATTTGGCAGAAGGAACTTCGAGAGTAACGAATAAAGATAAAGCTCATTTTACGGTTATAGCTTACAGCTCTTGTATGGAGGTTTTGAATCAATTAATTATAGCAAAAGAATTAAATTATATAAATGAAGATGTATTTTTAGAATTGAGATATCAAATTGAGAAAATATCTAATATGTTAAACGCATTAAGAAAAACACAAGTATAATTTAACGTATAAACAATTAAACAAAAAACAGTTCAAATTAAGAAATGTACAAGTTAGAAGAACCTATATATTTTTATCTTTTTGCAATTATACCCGTGGTAATTGTAATTTTCGTCATGGCACTATGGTGGAAAAAGCGTACGCAAAAGAAATTCGCTTCTTTAGATTTATTAGAAAAAATAGCTCCAAATTATTCTTTCTTTAAGGCGACCTTAAAGTTGGTTTTTTTATTGATTGGTGTTTCTTTTTTAATCCTTTCATTGGTAAACCCAAAAATGGGAATCAAATTAAAAACGGTTAAGAGAGAAGGTGTTGATATTGTGTTTGCATTGGATGTATCTAAAAGTATGTTGGCGGAAGATATTGCTCCAAATAGATTAGAAAAGTCTAAACAAATTATTTCTAAAACCATTGAGAAATTAGGAAGTGATAGAGTAGGAATTATCGTGTATGCAGGGAACTCTTATCCTTTATTGCCAATTACTACCGACCACGCATCTGCTAATATGTTTTTACAAAATGCAAACCCTGATATGGTATCTAGTCAAGGAACCGCAATTAATGAGGCTTTAGATTTGGCAAAAACCTATTATAATAATGATGAACAAACCAATAAGTTTTTAGTTATTATTTCTGATGGAGAAGATCATGAAAAAAATACCATAGCAAAGGCAGAAGATTTAGCACGAGAAGGAATCAAAGTGTATACAGTAGGGGTTGGAACAGAGAAAGGAGGTCCTATACCATTACGTAGTAAAGGAAGCTTGGTTGGTTATAAAAAGGACAGAAAAGGAGAAGTGGTTATTACACATAGAGTACCTAATGTTTTAAAAGAAATTGCAAATAAGGCAGATGGACTTTATGTAGATGGAAACCTGACGGCAAAACCTGTAGAAAGTTTAATCGATGTAGTATCGAATGCACAAAAACATGAATTTGAAACGAAACAATTTTCTGATTATAAAGACCAATTTCAATGGTTTGTTGGTATCGGATTGTTGTTTTTTATCATTGATATTTTCTTTTTAGAAAAGAAAACGAAATGGCTTCAAAAAGTTGATTTATTTAAAGAAAAGGAATTTAAAAAATAATATTTATGAAAATTCTACAATGGGTTGTTTTATGCTTGGTGTGCTTTTCTATGAAAGCGCAACAGGATTCTATTGTACAGCAAAGATTGGCAAGGAGTTTTGTAAGAGAAGGTAATGCTTTATATGCAGCTGAAAAATATGCTGATGCCGCAATTGCCTATAAAAAAGCTACTGCTCAGGCAGGTACTTATTTTAAAAGTTCATTTAACTTAGGGAATACCTTGTACGCTCAAAAGAATTATAAAGAAGCCATTCCACAGTACGAATTAGCTGCGACAGGTACTGAAAATAAATTTGAAAAGGCGGCAGCATATCATAATATTGGAAATGCGCATTTAAAGGAAAAAGAATATAGCAAAGCCATTGAGGCGTATAAAAAAAGTTTACGCAACAATCCTTCTGATGATGAGACTAGGTACAACTTGGCTTTTGCTCGTGAAAAATTAAAACAGCAGCAAGAAGACGATAAAAAGAACAACCCTCCACCGCCATCGGATTATGCCAAAAGAATTAAGAAACAGGCGGATAAATTAATTGAAGCCTATCAGTTTGATAAGGCCTTGAAATTATTGGATGGTGCATTAGAAAAAGATCCAACAGTGGCAAACTACAAGGATTTTATGAAGAAAATCGAATCTGTAATTCAAATAGAAACTAAGTAATGAAAGCGATTGTAACATTATTTTTTATGATGATTGGTTTGGTAGTTAATTCGCAAACAAATGCTCAGGGTTATTTTAATTCAGGGGCAAAAGATTTTATTCATAGTGATATAGAAAAAGCTATGGCTACGATTGATCAAGGGTTGAAAAAATTTCCAAATGATGAAAAACTGAACCAGTTGAAGAAAAAATTGGTGGAGGAAAAGAAGAAAAAAGATCAAAAAGAAGATCAGAACGGCGATAAAAAGAAAAATAAAGAGGACAAGGAAAACAACGACAAAAAAGAAAACGAACAAGATCAAAATAAACAGGATAACCAGAATAAAGATCAAAATAAAGACGATCAAAACAAGGATTCTGAAAACAAAAAGAAAGAAGAACAAAAGCAGCAGGCACAGCCGCAACAAGGTCAGATGACTCCTCAACAAATAAAGCAGTTGCTAGAAACCATGAATAATGAGGAGGCTAAAACTCAGAAAAAAGTAAATGCTCAGAAAGTAAAAGGTAAAAAAGTTCAGCAAGAAAAAGACTGGTAGTTTTTATCAAAAAAGAATTGGAGTTTAGAAATGAAATTTAAATTAACATATATATTTTTATTAGTACTTACACAAAGCGTGTTGGCTCAAATTGAGTTAACTACTAAAGTGAGTAAAAATAAACTTGGGTTAAATCAGCGTTTAAGAGTTGAGTTTACGGTGAATAAACAGGGTGCGGATAATTTTTCTCCGCCTAGTTTTAATGGCTTTGAAGTTGTTGGAGGGCCTAGTCAATCTGTCAATCAATCTTGGATTAACGGGAAGGTTACCTATTCTCAATCTTATAGTTATATAGTGGCCCCGAAAAGGAAAGGAAAGTTAACTATTTCTGGAGCAACTATTGAGTACAGAGGGGAACTTATAAAATCAAACCCAGTAGATGTTTTAGTGGTTGATGCCATTGAAATGCCTAAGGATCCAAATGATCCGAATTACATTGCAGATAAAAATGTACACTTAGAGGTAATGGTTTCCAATGCGAGTCCCTATTTAGGAGAAGGAATCTATGTAGAATACAGATTGTATTTTAGTAACAATATTGCTATTAGTGATTTTGATATTAAAGAGTTACCAGAGTTTAAGGGATTCTGGAATCAAGATATAAAAATAGATCAGATTCAGGTTAAAAACGGAAAATTTAAAGGGGAAGATTATAGATACTTTACGATTAAAAAAGCAGTTTTAATTCCGCAAAAATCAGGAAAGCTAGCTTTAGAACCTTTAAGTTCAGATCTGATAATTGGAGTGCCTACTGGTAGAGGAGACTTTTTTGGGAATCCTATTACTAGAAATATCAGAAAGAATTTTAAAACTTTTAAAAAGACGATTAAAGTTAAAGAGTTACCAATTGAAGGAAAACCAGCCGATTTTAATGGCGCTGTTGGAGATTTTGATATGTCGGTAACAACGAGTAAAGAAAGTTTAAAAGCCAATGAATCTACGCAATTAAAAGTAGTTGTTTCTGGGAAGGGAAATTTAAAATTATTTGAAATTCCAAAAGTTGTTACACCTCAAGAGTTGGAAGTGTATACACCAGAGCATGGTGAAAACTTGAGGATTTCAGTTTCAGGTACCAAAGGTTTACGTGGGGATATTTCTGATGCTTATACCGTAGTTCCACAATTTAAAGGGAAGTATAAAATACCCCCAGTTTCGTTCTCATACTTTAATCCAAAAGATAAAAAATACCATAGTATAATTTCTGATAATTTATTTGTAAACGTAACAGAAGGAAAAAGTTTGGTTACCAATTCAGATCAAGGTCAGCAAGCTGATAATAGCATCAACAAACAGGTTGTTACGGCTAATAGTTCCTTTAAATACATACAGCAAAAAACGGATTTAGCAAGGATAGAAAAAAAGGATTTCTTTAAGTCTAATTTATTTTACTTATTGTTGTTTTTACCGTTTTTAGCCATTCCAATTGCTATTGTTATTGGTAAAAAACAAAAAGAAAGAGCCAATGACCTCATAGGAAACAGAACAAGAAAGGCAGATAAACTTGCAAGAAAGTTCCTTTCTCAAGCGAAAAAATTATTGGGTCAAAAAGAAGCCTTTTATATTGCTTTGGAAAAAGCATTGCATAATTATTTGAAAGCTAAATTACAAATTGAAACCAATGAAATTAGCAAAGAACGAATTTCTGAGTTGTTGATGAGTAAAGGAGTTGATCAAGAAATAATTAAAAGCTTTATTGCTGTCTTAGACGATTGTGATTTTGCAAGATATGCACCTGTTACAAGTGTAATGATGGAGGAGGAGTACCATAAGGCGAAAGAGGTAATTACCAAAATGGATAAACAATTATAAGATTATGATTGGTTTTTTAAAAGAAATAGGGAAAGCAAAAGCTACTTTGAAAAAGTATGCTTTACCGCTGGTTGGGTTTAAAATAATAAAAATATGTTTGGTTTTATTTTTTGCATTTTCGAATTCATTTGCTCAAAGCGATTCAGAATTATTCAAACAAGCGAATGAGTTATACAGAAATGAGAAATATGTTGAGGCTATAGGTCTGTATGAGCAAATAGAAGCTAGCGGGATGGTTTCTTCAGAATTGTATTACAACCTGGGTAATGCGTACTATAAAATAAATAAAGTAGCACCTACCATTTATAATTTAGAAAAAGCTTTGTTGTTAAATCCTCAAAATAGTGATGCAGCAAATAATTTGGTGTTTGCTAATAGGATGACTATTGATGCAATTGAAGTTTTGCCAAAAACGTTTTTTCAGAACTTAGAAGAAAATATAATTCAGCAATTGTCTTTTGATCAATGGGCATATATTGCCACGTCTGCTTCTATATTGACCTGTTTGTTCTTCTTGTTTTTCTATTTTTCTTACATCCCTACGAGAAAAAGAGCCTATTTTATTACCAGTATTTTAAGCTGTTTGATATTAATTTTTAGTTTGCTGTTTACTTTTAAGCAATACGATACAAGTATTTCTACAATAGAAGCGATCGTTTTTGATGAAAAAACGAGTGTTAAAGATGCTCCTTTGACATCTGGGCAAGAGGTGTTTGAGATTCATGAAGGGTTAAAAGTTAAGGTTTTAGATGAGGTAGATATTTGGAAAAAAATCAAATTATCTGATGGTAAAACCGGTTGGATTTTAGCAGAAAGTTTAAAGATTTTATAATGTTATTTTTTGCGAATTTTTGATTCTAAGTTTATTTTTTTCCTATATTCGTGTTGTTATTAACTAATATTTAACAAACATGAAAAAATTACTAAGAATTACTTTATTTTGTGTCTTCGCTTTTGGAGCATCATCTACTATGTCTGCTCAAGAATCTTACGGAGGAGCGTTGAACCTTTTTGCTACTTTTGGAAATAACTCATCGGTTACAGGTAACTATGAGATTCCATTGGCTAAGAACTGGACAATTTCTCCTGAAGCAACTATTCCTTTTGACTTTGATTATATTAAAGCAGGAGCAAGAGTGGATTACTACTTTGATTCTTTATTAAAATTAAATGAGCCTTGGGATATCTGGGGTGGTGTAGGAGCTGGTTTTAACATTGGTATTGCGAATGACTACAATAGTGATTTGTCGTGGAACCTACATATTGGTGGTGAATATAAATTCAACCAAACATGGGGTATCATTTTAGAAGCTGGAAACAGTGGAGGAAGCCTAGGTGTAGGTATTCACATGTAAGATGCTTTATAAAATTACAAAAAGCCTTGCTCGTTTGAGCAAGGCTTTTTTTATGTCGTTATGTTAGTTTTTATAGAAGACAATGTTTTGAGACATGCACAGCTAAACGCCGAATTTAAAGCTGTTTTAGACTTTTTTATGAAAAGTATTACCCACATGATTCTTTAGGAAATAAACCGTTTTAAAAGCAATAAAAAAGCCTTAAGATAATTTAAGGCTTTTATATATGGTTCCTCTTTTTAAAATAAGGAGGATAGGTTGTTCTTATTAGCTCTTGTGAACATGTACATCCATTTGTGGATAAGGAATATTTAATCCTTCTTTATTGAACGTGTTGTAAACATTTTCATTCATGTCAAAAAATACTCCCCAATAGTCTTCTGCTTTTACCCATACACGAACTACAAAATCAACAGAACTATCACCTAATCCTGAAACAGCAACAAATGAATCATGATCTCCACCAGATAAAATTCTTTTGTCTGCAGCAATTAAACCATTCAATACTTCTTTTGTTTTTTCTGTACTATCACCATAGCCAACTCCAAAAGTAAAATCAACTCTTCTAAAAGCTTCTACTGAATAATTCGTCATAGAAGAAGTAGATAAACCACCGTTTGGAATAATGATCGTTTTGTTATCTAAAGTTTTCAGAATTGTATTGAAAATCTGAATTTCAGAAACAACACCTGTATATCCTTGTGCATCAATAAAATCACCAACCTTAAAAGGTTTGAAAATTAAAATCATAACACCTCCAGCAAAATTTTGCAAAGTACCAGACAAAGCCATACCAACAGCTAAACCAGCGGCTCCCAAAATAGCAACAAAAGAAGTCATTTCAATACCAAGCATCGTTAATACTGTAATAACAAGTAGCGCTTTTAGCAATACTCCTACAATACTTTTCAAGAAAGGTTTTAAAGAAGGATCCGTTTTTGATTTGTCTAAAACCTTATCAAAAGCGTTCACCATTGATTTAACAATCATAGATCCAATGATCCAAACAGCGATGGCACCAATTAATTTTAAACCATACTCACTTACGATTTCTACAGTTTGTGTTTTGATACTTTCAAACGTAGTGTTCATTTCTTCTATATCCATAATAAATTTTTAAGTTGAAATACAAATATAAATGAATTATTCAAACAAATTATGTTATCAAATCCTAACATATGTTCATAAATTTCAGCTTGGAGTTTATTACATTTACCTAATGATGAATCGAGTGTTAATTACTGGAGGAACGGGTTTTGTTGGGCAATACTTAACTAAACACCTACTTTCTAAAGGTTATAGAGTTTCAATATTGTCTAGAAGTATCAGAGAAAATACGAAAGATGTTTCTTATTTTTTGTGGGATATTGAAAACAAACTCATCGATAGAACATGTCTCTTCAAAGTTCAAACAATTATTCATCTTTCAGGTGAGAATGTTGCAGCATCAAAATGGACGAGTTCTAGAAAAGATAAAATTTTACAAAGTAGAGTAAAATCTACAGAGTTACTTTATGATTTACTAAGTAAAGAAAGTCATAATGTTAAAAGTTTTATTTCTGCATCCGCAACGGGGATTTATGGAAGTAAAACAACGAGAAATATTTATGCAGAAAACGATGAATCTGATACAGATTTTTTGTCTAATGTATGCTCTGAATGGGAATCTGTAATTTTTCAAATGAATTCAATGGGAATAAGAACTGTGGCTTTGCGTACTGGAATTGTATTTGCCAAAGATCAAGGTGCCATTGCAAAAATGCTTCTTCCTTTTAAATTTGGGTTGGGATCTGCATTAGGTAGCGGAAAGCAATATACACCATGGATCCATATAGATGATCTTTGTAAGATGTATTTGTTTGCTTTAGAAAACTCAAATGTTTCTGGCCCGTACAATGCTGTTGTTGGTGATGATTTAAATAATGAAGAACTTTCCAAATCTTTAGCAAAGGCATTAAATAGACCTTTCTTTATGCCAAAAATTCCTCAATGGGTGTTGAAACTATTTTTTGGAGAGATGGCCGTTATTTTGACTAAAGGAAGCAGAGTTTCCTCAGAAAAGATTAAAAACGTTGGATTTGAATTTAATTTTCCTGATGTAAATAGTGCACTAGAGAATTTATTTAAGAGGTAAGTTTACGGCAAAACATGATTGTCGTATGCAAAACTAATTAAATGAGTTAAACTTTTAACGTTAAAGCGTTTGTACATAGGAATGATTCGTTTTTCAATAGCAGATTGAGAAACTCCTAACTTGTTAGCAATTTCTTTAAAAGCATATCCTTTTGATGCCAATTGAAGGGCTTCTTTTTCTTTTCTTGAGATGGCAAAATGATGAAAAATCTCTTTGCTTAAACTATCTTCAAATTCTTCTTTTTCTGGACCATAGGTTGCAAATTGCATCACTTTTCCAAACTTTAAAGAAGGAACAATTTGAGTAATTCCAATAATTTGATCCACTTTTCCGTTCACGGCTTTATGTACGCCTACTGTAGAAAAAACAGGCACCTCAGATCCGTCTTTATGATATCTTTGGATTTCGTAAGTAAAGCTATATTCTTCTAGTTTTTCTGTTTTTGTACTTAAAAAATACCATGCTTTGTTGTTGAGCTCATTCAATGATTGTGAATATTGAGCAGCGGCAGAATTAACAATAAGCATCATATTGATCTCACTGTCTTCATAGCCTAAAACATCTTTCCATCCGGCAGCAAATACCATTCGTTGTTCTGAAAACGAATAAATATAGACCGCTTGTTTTGGAAAGCGTTGAATTATTTTATCGTAATGTTTGTACTCATCACAATGGATGTCAATCGGCTGTTCAGTAACAACAGATTGTATTGTTGGTTCGTTTTCTTTTTTCATAGTCAAAAAACTTGCGTATTTACACAGTTGCCCGTATAAACCTAATTATATAATTTTACCATTGTTAACGAATGATATTAAGCTTTTACACAAATATGGAAAAAATAATTCGTTTTAGGGGTAAAATTGGATGCTATTGACATTATTAAATTGAAGTTTTTTCAATTATTCGTTATCAAAATCGCTATGAACGAGAATTAAGCGACCTTTTTTAGGTCGCTTTTTTTGTGCTATAAATATTGATAATGAAGGTTTTCAACTTTTTAGAAACGAATCAAAGGAAAGAAGTTTAATCGTTATTTAAATTAAGTAAAAATTAAGTTCACAAATACCATTGATCCTTAGTTTAGAAGGATTTTGGTCTAATGACCGGGTTAGATAAAACCTACTGTCATATGAACAATGAAAAGTTGTACTAGGATAAGCCTATTGTAGTATTCAAATAACACTCAATTATATTTCGTTTGAAATAATTTCCTCTAAAGAAGGGGTTTGCGTGTTATTAAAATAATTAGGAAATATTGTAGGTGCCAAATTTTTAACGGGCTCTATAAATATAGAAGCTTTCAGTTGTTCTTTACTTACAAACGGAATAGTATTATTCATTTTCATAAAAAAGGAGAGAATGACACTTAATATAAAGGCTATTTTTAGAAATCCAAAGATACCTCCTAGAATTCTATTTAGGATTCCTAATGCGGCAAAACTTGCTATTTTGGTAAGTAATTTTCCTGCCAAAGAAACGGCTACAACAATTCCAATAAAAGTAACTGCAAAAGCGGCATAAGAAATATATTGTTCATCCCAATCGAATTGTTTTTTTAGAAAATCGCCTGCATAAAACGAAAAATGCATTGCTCCGTAGACGCCTCCTATGAGCGCTACTAGAGAAGCTATTTCTACAAATAATCCTTTAAAAACTCCTCGGATAAAACCGAAAAGTAATAGGGTAGCAATAATAATATCAAATGTATTCATTGAAATAAAATGATGCGTTTTGGTTTTCAAAGATAAGTTAAAGTTTTCTAGTTTTAGTTCAAACAATTGACAGGAGAATTAATAGTCTTTTGATGTATCTTTGCTTTCAAAATTATTAAGATGTCTAGAGATATAGAATTGAAGGAACAATGGGAGTCTGTAGTGAAATTTCTTTCGGATAAATTTGCGGATGGAGATACGCTAGATTTAGATTCTATCGTTTATTTAATTGGAGTACAAGAGCTGGGAAAAGGGATTCAATCTTTTAAAAAAGATGAAAAAGTAAACCTAATGCATATTGCAATATGTAGATTACTTGAGCCATATGGGTACTATGAGTTTGATTTTATAGATCCAGATGGTTGGCCACATTATAAAGTCTTAGAAGAATTACCTCCGTTAAAACCTGGAGAACAATCGATTTTAATGAAAGAAGCCATCGTAAAATATTTTTCTTCTGAAGAAGAATAGTTTTGGTTTGATATTTGAATTATGTGTGTTATGATGAAAAAAAAATTACTTTTTATTTTAGTTCTGTGTTCTTTGATGTCTTTTGCACAAAAACAATTGAAAGGAACTTTTGAACCTTTTTCTAAAGATATCAAATGGGTGATGCTATACCAGATCAAAGATGGTAGACAACATTATATAAAAAACACAAAAATAGATAATAAGTCGTTTTATTTTGAAATGCCCAAAGAGGCCTCTTCAGGAATGTATAGAATTGTGTACAGGTTAAAAGGAGAAGGATTTTTAGACTTTTTGTATAATAAAGAAGATGTTACTTTAAAATTTAATCCAGATTACCCTGAGGAAAGCGTGGTATATGAGAAGTCTAGAGAAAATATAATGTACCAAGAATATTTGGTGAATATTTTAGGAGCACAACAATATTTAGATTCTTTGCAGATAGCTTATTTTAGAGATCCTAGACAATCTACGGCTACTACCTATCAAGAAACATATTATGAGTTAAAAGACCTTCAAAAGGAGTATCAAAACAAATCAAAAAGTATGTTGGCCTTTAATTTTATTCAGGCTACACAACGATATAATTCAAAAACAGTAGTGGAGGCTCCACAAGCATATTTAGAGAATATAAAAATTAACTTTTTTGAACATATAGATTTTCAAGATCCTATTTTGATTAATTCTTCCTTTTTGGTAGATAGAACGATTGATTATATTTTCAATTTGAATTATTCTCAAGATAAAACGGTCCAACAAAACTTATATAAAGAATCGATAAAAAATGTAATTGAAATTCCTAAAAAAACGAGTCTTCAAAAAGATCTGATTCAAATTATTATCGAGGAGTTTGTAAAAACGGAAGACACTGAAATGGTAAGGTATGTACTTGATAATTACTATAAAAACTTACCCAAAGAATTGCAAAGCGATGGATATATTTCTGAAACGTTAGCTAAAATATCTGTGGTTGTAGGAGCAATAGCACCAGATTTTAAATGGGGTAAAAATAAACAGTTGTCTAGGTTAAACACGCATAAAAACTATGTTGTTGTTTTTTGGAGTACAGGTTGTTCCCATTGTAAAAAACAGTTGCCAGAGTTGTATCGTTTTTTAGAAGACTACAAGGATATTCAAGTGGTTGCCGTAGCCTTAGAAAAAGAAGATACAGATTTTAAAAAATTAGTACCAAATTTTAAAGGTTGGGAGCATGTTTTAGGAATGGGGAAATGGAAAAATGAAATTGCCCAGTCTTACAGTATAGAATCTACACCAACTTTTATTTTATTAAACGCCAACAAGCGAATTATAGCTTTGCCAGATAATTTTTCTGCATTGAAAGAAAATATAAAAGCGCTGCAACAGTAGTTTATTCTAAATTTAAAAACACCGTACATCGAAACATTAAATCATTGTTGGGGGTAGCTTGTCCAGCAATGGTATCGTAGGTTGTGAAAATAATATTAGGATGAATTAAAAAGTAGGAAGTGATTGGGATTTCGGTTCCTACGATAAATAAAGTAGCTTTGGTACTTGGGTCAAATGGAATATAGGAAATGTTGTTTCCATTCGGGCTAGGTTCCATAATTCTATCAATTCTACCAACGGCAGCAATGTTTTTATGAATCTTTTTTACAATAAACCCAGAAAGTAGTTCTAAAGCAGGGTCTAGCTGTCTAAATTGATGAGAATATTGAACTCCCCATCTTAAATCATCGGATTTGAAACCAGAAAATAATTGATAGGTACTTCTGTCTTTTTCTCCTGGTAGACGCTCATAATCGGCATAGAGATCAAAATAATATTTTTGTTTGGTTTTATAAGTAAATCCAACCATTGTTTTGGTTCCATCTCCCGTTTCGTTTCCAAAATCTTGTCCAGTTCCGATCATGAAACGATAAAAAAAGCGGTCTTTTTTATCAATAGCACCATCTAATGCAATACCAAAATCCCTACTCGCAACACCTTGTAAATCCATTGGTGTTCTTAAAAGGTAGCGCAGGCCCCAAATATTCTCTATTAGATCATAGGTTTTGGTAGGAGATAAACCTAAGGTAATTTTATGCCTTTCAGTTTTATAGCCTATAAATAAATCTTTAATATCGGTTTCAAAATTATAAACACCGAAGCTTCCATCTTGGTTGGTTTCAGTTCTAACTCTGGCGAACCATTTGTTTTTTATTTTGGCATCAAAGGTGATATAAGCTCTTCTTAAAACAGCTTCTGTTTTTCCAATATCTTCCTCTAAATGATGTTGAGAAATATGATAGACATCTCCAAATAATAACCCTCCTAATTTGAAAGAATTTTCTTTTTGTTGAGTAAATCCTTGATAGGAAAAAATGAAACAGAGTAGGATGATTAACTTCTGAGAGAAATATTTTTTTTGATCAAATAAATTCATGGTGTCAAAAATTACTTCCACAATTTGTCAAATTTATGGGATTAAATAAATGAAAAATAGAGGAACTCTTGATTAATTTTTTTCAATGTTTTTAAAGCTTTCATATTCAGTTTTGCCTTGCTCTAATTGTTCCACAATTTTTTGTCTAAACTCTTTTAATTCATTGATCAGTTCAGATTTTCTTTTTTTCAAAAATAAATATTTTAACGTTCCTCTTACCTGAAAATATTCTTTAATATAATTTATTGAGAATAGCCCGATAGGGTATAGGGTTAAAAGAAATAAAATTGCCCATCCAAAATTTGTATAAATACCCATAATGATGGTCATAATAACATAGCAAATTAAAAAGATAAACATTCCTAATCCAAGTTTCATAGAACCAACAAAATCTGCTCTTACAGGGATTTTTTTTGCGAGTAATTCTGCTCCTTTAAAAGGAATTAAATTAAAAATACAACCATAAAGGAATAATGGGAATCCTAGAAAAAAATATAAAAAATTAAGACTGTTTTTAAAGTTCAAATTCTCATTTCTAATTTGAGTATCTCGTATTCCAAGTCTTTTTAAGTTGGTTAAATAAGAAGTCATTTTGACTTCTATTTTTTTCAATTGCTCTGGTTTGTTTTCAGAAAAATAAGAAACAGCTTTTACAATATCTTGAGATAGGTAGAAGTCGTTAGGTGCTTTGTCTCCTTCATTAATAAGTTCTCTATGCCTACTTCTGTATAGAATTTCAATTTGTCGGATTATTTTTTCATGATGTTTATCTTCAATATTTACTGTTACATTTTCTAAGCTAGATTTGATGTCTTCTGTTAACTCTAAAACGGTTTGTTTTTTGTTTGAAAAATAACGCTCTTTATAATCTTTTACAGAAATAGGGTCTCCGAATTTTACAAAAACATCACTTTTAAAATGATGAGGATTAGAATAATTAATTCCAATAGGGATGATTACTACTCCTAATTCAAAGTTGTTTCTTTCTTCTGACACTAATGAAATTCTTGAAATTCCAGTTTTTATAGGTCTTAGTCTTCTCACAGTTTCACTAATTCCTTCTGGGAATATCATTACCGTTTTTTTGTTTTCTAAATGTTCAAAACATTTTTCAAATACCTGTTTGTTTTTATGTGTGTCATTCGGAAAAAGATCTGGTCTGTATACCGGAATCATATGAAGTTTAGGGAAAAGCCATCTAGAAAAACCACTTTTAAAAGCATCTCCTCTCGATAAAAAATAAAGCTGTCTTTTGATATGGGTAGCCAATAAAATGGGATCCATAAATGCACTAGTGTGGTTCACAGCAAAAACGACAGGTCCTTTGTCGGGAACTATATTTTTGTTTTTTATATAAAGAGATCTGAAATAAGCTTTGGTGGTGAAGTAAAAAAGAAATTTAAAAACTCTATATAGCATTTTGTGTTAGGTTTTGTAGATTGGGTAAAAATACAAAACAGAAATTTATAAAGTGGAATTGTATCTTTTTGTCTGTATTGTTTCAGAAATGTAAAAAAGCATTTTCAAAATGTTCTAATTCAGTTTTTCCATTTTTTTTTAAAACAGAAATAATGTCAAACCTTACATCAACATCTAAATCATTATAAATTACATAATAGTTGGCAGCCTCTGTTAGAAGTTCAATTTTTTTTGGAGAGATAAAATCTTGTGGATTCCCAAAGCAATCACTAGATCTTGCTTTAACTTCTACAATTATAAGTTCGTTGCCTTTTGTAGCAATCAAGTCAATTTCTGCTTTTCGGTACCTAAAATTTTTTTCTAGAAGGATGTATTTATTCCTTAATAGATAGTCTGCAGCTAATTTTTCTCCTTGCTTTCCAAAATCATTATGGTTGGCCATTTTTAATTTAAGATACGGAAAATCAATGAAATGTATAAAAACAAAAACTCCCACAACTAAGTGGGAGTTTTTAATTTGTTAACCGAATCCTTTGGGGGTAATAGATTCAAAATTCATTTGATTTATTTCGAATCCTATGGGGGTAATAGATTCTCAAAATCCGTTGGATTAATTGTATATTATACAATTGTTCTGCTAATATAATAATATATTCTTAAAATAAAAGAAAAATTATATTTTTTTATAATTATTAATGTTTACTTGATGTTATAGCCTATCGGATAACAATACCCTTACGTTTAGTTAATGTTTACTAGAGTTACGGTTGAAAATTGCTTTTTTTCAACTTATTTAGGAAGTCGGAAAAACATTTTTGAAATAGGGATGAACATAATTCCACAAATAATAAATATGATAAAGGATTTGCGTAAATCAAAGATATAGGCAACATATCCTATCAAGGGTGGACCGATGAGCATGCCGACAATGCTGTACGTGGAGATGATTGAAATAATCATGCCAGGAGCATATTTTTTTGATTCTCCCGATAAAGAAAATGTCATTGGAAATAATGTTGATACACCAAGACCAGTGATACAGAACCCGATAAGTGCAGGCCAAAAAAAGGGAAATAAAATGGTAACGGATATTCCAAATACAATTAGTAAGGCACTTAAAACAAAAGTTTTCTCGATACCGATTTTATCAATAACAAGATCAGAAAAAAATCGAGAAAGAGTCATACAGATCATAAATGATAAATATCCAACAGTGAATAATTCTACGTTTACAACTTCTTTAAAATAGACTCCGTTCCAGTCGTAAATTCCGCCTTCGCACACTGCTGCAAAAAATACGATCAACCCTAAATACATAACAAATGGATCAGGTTTTCCAAAAATTAATTTATTTCCTGTTTTTGGTCGATCGTTTCTAAGCAAGTATGGATAGCCTAATGAAATCATTACAATGGTAAATACTGAAATAGAAGCCAAATGAATTTTAATATCAATATTGTATTTTATCATAACCGTGGAAAATAATAATCCAAAGATTCCACCTAAACTCCAAAACCCATGAAAGGCACCATTGATTTTTTTTGTGAATTTTTTTTGAAGAGTAACTGCTTGCGTATTCATTGCAATATTGATCAACCTTAATGAAAAAGAAAATCCAGTCAAAGAAAGAATTAATATCCAAAGTTCAGAAGCCATTCCGATTCCAAAAAGGGAAATACTAAAGATAAAAAAGGATATAAATAAGGGACCTCTGGTATTATATTTAGAGACAAGCCATCCTGAAAAAGGCAACCCAACTACAGCGGTGATTGGCATAACCATCAATAAATTTCCTAATTGTGCTTCATTCAGCAGAAATAAATCTTTGATTGTTGGGATTCTTGATGCCCAACTAGAAAAACAAACTCCTGTTAGAAAAAAACAAACACCAATTGCAATACGTTGTTTGACTAATAGTTTCATGCTGCAAATATCGAATAGATTTTTGGATTGAAGCAGTGTTTTAGATCATTAAAATAATCTTATCATAAAAAAATATGCAGATTAAAATGGCAACAATTAGCTGTATGAATTTATATAGAAAGCAATGTAATTATCGTTATTTTTGTGAATGTTTAGCTGAGTTTTATGGGTAAGTTTATTTTTCAATTTTCTTTGGTGGTGGTTTTAATGTCTTCTTGCAAGTACCTGATCAACAAAAAAGAAATGGTTTCTGTAAAAAAAGATCCACTAGCGAACGTTAGTACTCAGTTCCCTGAAACCAACATGTCTGCTGAATTTATTGATACACTTGTGTCTGAGTTTTTAAAGGAATATGCAAAAACTCAAGAAAATAGAATTTTTTATAAAATTGAAAACCTAAGGAGTAATAAAGATAGAATTGATGCTTTTGTTTTTAAACGATATGGTGCTGTATCGGCGAGAGCAGCAGAAGCCATAGAGATTCTAATTAATTATAATTTACGGCTAAACCAACAAAACGATTTTCAGACAAAAACTCAAATCGCAGGATATAAATTTATCAAGGACGGCAATTTAACTAAAGGTGTTCAAAATTTGGATGCTATGAATTTATTGCTCGCTTTGAATTATTTGTTAGAGGATAGAGAATTTATTGGGGAGTCTGATAATTTTAGATTGGATATTGTAGATGTTTTGAGAGAAATATTAATATTGACAAATAATAAAAAGTATCATAACCTACAAAAGGACCTGAAATTGAAAAATTCAACATCTTTTTCAAAACATACCGAAGAATTTATGGCAAGCCTTGAGAATTTAGATAATGTTTTAGCTGTAAGAAATGAATTTTCTTTTGGGTTTCTTCTATCTGAGATAAAAAGCCAAGGGAAAACAAGCACAGACAAAAAATTAATCGAACAAAAATTTTCTCAAAAAGTAATAGCCTCCAATTATCAATTGGCAGGAGTAATCCAAACTTTTTATCGGCCTTTATGGAAGACTTATTTTAATTATTTGCATACAGATTTTACTCAGCAAGATATAGAGAATCAAAAAAACTTTAAAAAGGATGTTGCTATTTTTTCAAAAAATTGGATGCGTCAAACAAAAGACCTGTCTAGTTTTTCTCAAGAAGACGAAGTGGATGTTGTTTTAGAGTTTTTAGAAAAATAGCTTGCTCAAGGAAATATTTTAGAAAAAAATAAATTTTTACCTTTAAGCAACTTAATAAAAAAATTAAAATGGCTATTGGAATTGTTCTTGCTTTTGTTTCCGCAATACTTTTAGGGTTATATGCGTTGCCCTCAAAATACGCTAAAAACTATGCTTGGGAAAATACTTGGGGTGGATTTTTCTTTTTTGCAATGATTGTTATTCCATTGATTACAACTTTTACGTTAGTTGATAATCTTTGGGCGATCTATGAGCATATTCCTAGTTGGATTTTCTTTGCCATGTTCGCGTTAAGTTTTTGCTGGGGAATTGGAAATATGTTGTGGGGATTTAGTATTGCATCTATTGGTATGTCTTTAGCTTTTAGTTTGTTCCTTGGAGTGATAACCTCTATTGATACTCTTTTGCCTTTAATATTGCTTCCAGAAGGTCAAGAATCGGTTATAGGGACTGATGTAGGTAATATGATGTTTTTAGGTGTTTTTGTGATTGTTTCAGGGATAGCCTTGAATGGCTACGCAGGTGTATTACGCGATAAAAGCAAAAATATTTCTTTGAAAGCAGATGCAAAAACAATGAAAAAAGGAATTCTTTTATGTGTGTTAGGAGCCATTTGCGCTGCGGGTTTTAATCTATCATATCATGTAGGAAATAATTTAGGTAAAATTGGAGAAGTGGCGCAATTAGATTATGGCAATGCACCTTGGATTGCAAGATTAGCGGTTTTATTACCAATATTTATGGGGGCTGCTATTTCAACAATGCTTTATTTTTCTTTTACAATTACCAAAAGAAAAACCTGGTCAAATTTTACTGGCAATGGAGCATTTAAAGGTCTTGTTTTAATTTTAACGATGGCTGTTTTTCATGATGCAGCCCTGGTGATTTATGGTTTAGGAGCTTATAAACTAGGTGAATTAGGAACCTCTGTAGGGTTTGCTATTCTAGAAACTGGTGCCATTATGGTTGCTAATATTAATGGAATACTTACAAAAGAATGGAAAGGGGCTTCTTCTAAAAGTATCCGCGTTTTAATAATGAGTCTTTCTATTTTAATTTTAGGAGTTCTGTTTATTGCAAAGGCAAATTATATGAAAATAGATCAAGAATCCAAAGTGGCTACAAATTTAGTTAAGAGATATTGAAAATTATTCCTCTTCTAATAAATCATCTATTTTATAAGAGAGTGCCTTGGTAGCAGTTTTAGTAAGTCCACCTGTTTTATAAAAACGGATGTTACCTTTTTTGTCAATTATAATATTAGTTGGGTAGGCAGGCACGTTAAACATATTGGCTTCATATCTTCCATCAGATACTAGCTTGTAAGTAAAAGGGTGTTCCGCAACAAAGTTTTCTAATTTCAATTTATCATCTAATGCAATTCCTAAAAATACCACATCAGGGTTATCTGCAAATTCTTCTTGTAAATCATTTAAATGAGGAATTTCAGACTTACATGGCGGGCATGTTGTAAACCAAAAATTAAGTACCACTATTTTATTTTCATTCGTTTTAGTACTAAACTTTTCACCTTCTGTAGTTCTAAATCTGTATTTTGGAGTTTTAGATCCAATCATTTTTTCATAAAGAGCTTTGTATTTTTCGCCCGGTTTTTTCCTGCTTTTTTCATATTGCTCCTTTGTGATTTTGATAAATTTATCTAAAGAATAATAGGATGCTGGTAACTTGGCATAGTTTATTTTTTTGGCAACAACTCTATATTTTCCAAGGTACTTGTCATAACCAGGGTAGTCCAAAAGAAAACCAGCGATGTCGTATTGATGAATAAATTTTAGCCCAAACTTTTGTGTACTGTAAATTTTTGTAGGAACTCCTTTGACAATTGTAATATATTCTTCACAGGGCATTCCAATAATTTTTTTTGTTTTTCCTTTTTGTAAAGTAGCTTCTTTGTAAGGTTTTTTAAAACTATTTGAAATAGCTAGTTTAGAGGAGCTACTTTCAGTACATTGATAAAAAACATCATTATTGTAATCTAAAAAATTGAATTTTTGAAGACCGCTAGAAGAGCCAAAAGATGTTTCCTTTAAGCTGTTTTTGTTAAAAGCAACTACTATTTCACTTTTGTAGAGAGAGGATTTTTTTTGCCTTTCGGATAATTCATTTTCATAGATGACGGAATAGGTAATGATAACATCATTTACAATTTTTTCGGCGGCTGCAGTTTTCCATTGTGCAGCTAAAAAGTTAAAATTTAGAAACAGTATTATAGAAAATATTTTCATAGAATTTTTAGCAATCATTTCATTTTTTTTGGATGAAGATAATGAATATTAGATTTTGTAATCAAAAAGGGTTAAAAATTAAATTTTGTTTTTTCAGTATAACTAGTTGTAATTCAGATTAAAAATTCTAATATTTGTAACACAAATGAAAACAAATAATCTACATACATCAGTTTTAGTTGCTTTTTGTAAGCATATGATTCGATTGAACATGGTAAAAAACCACGTATCAAGGACGAAATTGTATCATAGTATGTAATAAAATATATCTATCTAATACAAAAAGCGTCCATTTATATGGGCGCTTTTTTTATGTAATAATAGTAACTATAAATTTTTAATTATGAACAGACAAGTACGCAAATCAACAGTAAAATCAATCAAAATGGTAAAAGTCACAATGCTACGCCATAAGCATTTTGTATGTCCACCTACAAGCCTTTATAATACCAATTAGAAATAATATCAATTTCTTATGAATTGTAGAGGCGCTTATTTAGCGTCTTTTTTTATGAGAAAAAATTAAATTAATTATGAAAACAATTAGAAGAATTGCAACCGAAATAGATAATTACTTAGAGAAAAATTTGTTAAGTTATTTTGACAAAGTTACCAATACCCTTTACCCAAAACCACACTTAAAAGATGATGTAATAGAGGAGGACGATGATGACCCAATTTTATTCATTTAAATAGGTACTACGGTCATCTCTAACAGATGGCCGTATTTTAATTTTCAAAAGAAATTCTTGTTGTCGCTTTTGTAACCGTAAGTTCTATCGTGTTGCCAAAAAACAAGGCTCTATTTTCAGGGTCATGTCCAGCCGGAAAATCAAATACTACAGGTATATTTTTATTAGGTAAAGCATCTAAGATAATGGCTTCAATAGTTTGACCATAGGCAGGGGTGTTTTTTTTGATGTGACTCATTCCACCAATTATTATTCCTGCACAATTATCAAAATATCCATTTCTTTTAAGTCCCTGTAATAGTCTGTCAATATGGTATTTATATTCACCTATTTCTTCAAAAAACAAAATTTTATTCTCGGTGTTGATAGAGGATTGGGTGCCTAATAGATTTTCCAATAAGGTCAAGTTCCCTCCAACTAAAATTCCTTTGGCAGTTCCTTCAATATTATATTTGGAAGAGGAAATGGTGTAGTTTTTTAATTCCCCAAATAACGCTTGCTGCAGCGTCTTTACACTTTCTATGGTTTTTTCTTTCGGAAATTCAACGTTCACAGGCATCATACCATGTATGGTTTCAATTCCCATATTATGAATATGATTGTGAAATACAGTAATGTCTGAGTAGCCAATAATCCATTTTGGATTTTTTTTAAATTCAGTAAAATCTATATCGTCGATAATTCTAACAGCTCCATAACCACCTCTTGCACACCAAATGGCTTTTATGGAAGGATTGTCTAAGGCTTTTTGAAAATCAGCGCATCTATTTTTATCTGTTGCAGAGAAATGATGATACCTATCAAAAACATGATCTCCGATAAGCACATGTAAACCCCATGATTTGGCCAAATCAGCGGCTTCATAAATACTAGCGTTTTTTTTGATAATTCCAGAAGGGGCCACAATAGAAATTGTATCTCCAGGTTTTAAAAAATCAGGTTTTTTCATGATTTGATGTTGCGCGAGCAGTATTTGAAAACTGCAAAAAATTATAAATATAAATTTCACCGTTGAGGTCTTAGAATTGTTACAATATTACAATTTATTTAAAGAATTTTACTCAAGTCACAAGACCTAAATTGATCCGTATTTTTTTTAATCTCTTATAAAACACGTAGTTTTGCCGCTCATAGAAACTTTCATATTAATCGAACTAAATTAAAAATTATGAAGAAAAAATTATCGTTGTTATCTATTTTGTTGCTTGGAGGCTCAACGCTTTCCGCATCAGCAGCAAATAATATTGATACAGGAGATACTGCTTGGATGTTAATGTCAACGGCTCTTGTAATGATGATGACTCCAGCCGGATTAGCCTTATTTTATTCTGGGTTAACACAAAACAAATCTGTATTGAATACAATCGGAATGTCGTTTGTTTCATTTTGTACAGGAATTATTGCATGGGTAATCGTAGGATACAGTTTTGCTTTCTCTGAAGGAAATGCTTTTATTGGTGGCTTTGATTACCTTTTGTTACACGGAATTAAGCCAACAGATGGAGATGGAATTCCATTATTGTTAGATGTGATGTTCCAGGGGACTTTCGCGGCTATTGCCGTTGCAATTGTTTCAGGATCTATTATTGAAAGAGTAAAATTTTCTACTTGGACTATCTTTTCGTTTGTTTGGGTGATTGTTGTATACGCTCCAATTTGCCACTGGGTATGGGGATCTGATGGGTTTTTGCATGGTGATTTAGATTTTGCAGGAGGTACTGTAATTCACGTAAATGCCGGAGTTGCTGGTTTGGTTTTATCTCTATTGTTAGGTAAAAGATTGCATTTAGACGAAGAAAGAAAACCATCTTCAATAAAGTTGATGATTTTAGGAGCTGCTTTATTGTGGTTCGGATGGCACGGATTTAACGGAGGATCTGCTTATGCAGCCAATGGAATTGCTGCGAATGCAATTTTAACAACAAACGTTGCTGCTTGTTTTGGTGGTTTGGTATGGTTGATTATAGAATGGAAAATAGTTAAAAAACCAACGTTGATTGGTATTGCTTCTGGAGCAGTATCCGGACTAGTTGCTATTACGCCAGCGGCTGGTTTTGTTGATGTTACCGGTGCTTTGGTTATTGGAGGAATTGGTAGTATTGTTGGGTACTGGGGTGTTGTAAAATTCAAATCATTTACTGGACATGATGATACTTTAGATGCTTTTGGAATGCACGGTTTAGTTGGTATTGTTGGTGCAATTTTAACAGGAGTTTTTGCTACTTCAGTAGTAAACCCTGATGGAGCTGGATTGATTGACGGAAACCCTTGGCAAGTACTTTTACAGTTGAAATCTGTAGGAGCAACAATCATTTACTCTGCAGTAGCAACGTATATTGTATTTGTGGTTGTAGCTAAAATTACGGGAGGTGCACGTATCCATGAGAAACATGAATTAGAAGGAATGGATATCAGTTACCATGGTGAGTCTCAAATTAACATTGACAAGCATGTAATTGACGATTTAGAAGACTAAAATAAGAAGTCTTAAAAACTAAAAAAGCACCCTAAGTTCATAGGGTGCTTTTTTTTTAGGGTAAAAATTAATAATTAAAAAGGGAATTTTTACAAACATAGAATGCGGTCAGATTCCACATAGTAATAATCAACATTAATATGTAACTTTGCAGCCATTAAAATATTACGATGAACGATCCAAAGAGAATTACCATTACAGCAGCTTTACCTTATACAAATGGACCTGTCCATATTGGACATTTAGCCGGGGTGTATGTGCCTGCTGATATCTACGCACGTTATTTAAGAGGAAAAGGAAAAGATGTTGCTTTTGTTTGTGGTTCTGATGAGCACGGTGTGCCTATTACCATTACAGCAAAAAAAGAAGGGGTTACACCTCAAGATGTTGTAGATAAGTACAATGGAATCATAAAAAAATCGTTTCAAGATTTTGGGATTACGTTTGATAATTATTCTCGAACTTCAGCTCCAATCCATCACGAAACGGCTTCTGAATTTTTTAAAGATTTAGATGCAAAAGGGGAGTTTGTTGAGAAAGTTGAAGAACAATTATACGATGCTGAGGCTAAACAATTTTTGGCAGATCGATTTGTAATAGGTACTTGTCCTAAATGTGGGAATGAAGAAAGCTATGGAGATCAATGTGAGAAATGTGGTACATCTCATAATGCTACAGATTTGATCAATCCAAAATCTGCAATAACAGGAAATGTGCCTGCCTTAAAAGAAACCAAACACTGGTTTTTGCCTTTAGACAAACACGAAGCCTTTTTAAAAGAATGGATTTTAGAAGGTCATAAAAGTGATTGGAAGTCTAACGTATATGGTCAAGTAAAATCTTGGATTGATGACGGTTTAAGACCAAGAGCAGTAACACGTGATTTAGATTGGGGAATTCCGGTACCTGCAGAAGGCGGAGAAGGAAAAGTATTGTATGTTTGGTTTGATGCTCCTATTGGTTATATATCTTCTACCAAAGAATGGGCAGCGAGAGAAGGTAAAGATTGGGAACCTTATTGGAAAGATAAGGACACCAAATTGGTACATTTTATTGGAAAAGATAATATTGTATTTCACTGTATCATTTTCCCTGCGATGTTAAAAGCACAAGGAGATTATATTTTACCAGATAATGTTCCTGCAAATGAGTTTTTAAATTTAGAAGGAAATAAATTATCTACTTCTAAAAACTGGGCAGTTTGGTTGCATGAATATTTAGAAGAATTTCCAGACAAACAGGATGTACTGCGTTATGCATTAACAGCAAGTGCACCAGAAACAAAAGACAACGATTTTACTTGGAAAGATTTTCAAGCACGTAACAATAACGAATTGGTTGCGATTTTTGGAAATTTTATCAATCGAGTAGTAGTTCTTACCAATAAATATTACAGTGGTGTGGTTCCATCTCCAAAGGAGTTTACTGAGTTAGATGAGCAGACTTTGGAACAACTAAAAGCATATCCACAGATTATTTCTAAATCAATTGAACGATACAGATTTAGAGAAGCCTTGAGCGAACTGATGAATTTTGCTCGTTTAGGGAATAAGTATTTGGCAGATGAAGAGCCATGGAAACAAGTTAAAACAGATCCAGAAAGAGTGCAAACAATTATGTATGTTGCCTTGCAAATTGCGGCAGGATTATCTGTGTTATCTGAGCCATTTTTGCCTTTTACTTCTGAAAAGCTAAAAAACATTCTGAATGTCGGTTCGAGTGATTCGACAAAGGAGAACTGTATCGAGAATTCATGGTCAGATGTTGGTTCAAAAGAAGTGCTACTTCCGGGAGGACATACTATTGGAAAAGCAGAATTGTTATTTGCGAAAATTGAAGATGCAGAGGTGCAGAAGCAATTGGATAAATTAGAGGCTACAAAATTGGCAAATGAGGCTGAATCTAAGGTGGTAGAACCTCAAAAAGAAACAGCAACGTTTGATGATTTCACAAAAATGGATATCCGAATCGGGACCATTGTTGAAGCAGAAAAAATGCCTAAAACCAAAAAGTTATTGGTGTTAAAAGTAGATACTGGAATTGATGTAAGAACCATAGTATCTGGAATTGCAGAAAGCTTTAAGCCAGAAGATATTATTGGTCAAAAAGTATCTGTTTTGGTGAATCTTGCGCCAAGAAAATTAAGAGGAGTAGAAAGTCAAGGAATGATTTTGATGACAGATACTAAAGAGGGTAAATTAGCATTTGTGCAACCTTCAACAGAAAATGTTGCGAATGGAGCTCAAGTGAGTTAAATCTTTCGAGACAATTTTATAAAGATTAAAACCTACCTAGTTTAAACTAGGTAGGTTTTTTATGAGATAAAGAAATTAAAGAATCTATTGACTTTATACAATAGAGTATCTACATGCGAACTACTAATTTTTCTAATGTAGTTTTATTATTGTATTTTATCTTAACAACATATATTCCAGGTGAAAGTGTTGTAACCTCAAAGGAGTTGTTTGTAGTTTCTAATACTTTATTACCTGACATTGAATACACTTCAATATTATCTGTTTTTTCTTTAATATAAACGGTACCCGAAGAAGGATTAGGATATATTGTAGGGGTAACATATTCTATCATCTCCGGTTTATCAGTTGATAAAACAGAAGCACAATTACTGTTTTTACTTAATACAACACCGTTATCAATATTGCTAAATGAATCAGATGTTTCATCATCTACAACAATACATGTTAAGTTGTTATTTATGGCAGTAAAAAGTGTTATTATATCATTGTTTCCGTTCGCTACGTTAAGACTGGTCAATGCACAGTTATCCAATTCTATCTCCTTCAAGCCTGTATGCAATGAGAGGTCTAAACTAGTTAGTTTTGTTCCATTTAATACCAATTCATCTAAAATTATATTGTTACTTAAATCTAGACTTGTGATGAGGGTGTTTTCTAAGGCTAATTCATCTAAGTTTGGTGCATTGGTTAGGTTTATGGTAGTTAGGTTGTTGTCTCCGAAATTTACATCATCTAAATGCACCAGCATGGTTACATCTATTTCTGTTAATTCGTTTTCTTGAATGTATAAATCATCTATGGATAGGTTGTAACTAAAGTCAATTGATTCTAAGTTATTTCCTTGTAATCGAATGTCTTCTAAGTTTTCTAGTGCGCTTAAATTGATAGCATCTAGGTTGTTAAAAGCAAAATCTACTTCCTTTAAAGCAATGTTTTTACTTAGGTCGATCGTATTTATATTATTGTTTTCGAAATCAATTTCTTCCAATAAAACGTTTTGAGTTAGGTTTATTGAGTTTAAAGAATTGTCATCTAGATCTAGAATTTCTAACAATACTAAATCGGACACATCAATACTATTCAGTCCACAATTGTCTAAATAAAGTTCTGTTAACTGCACTAATGTAGAAACGTCTATGCTGGTCAATGAATTATCATCTAGAGTTAATGTTTCTAATGATGTAAAATTTTCTAAACCAGTTACGTCAGTTATGTCTAAACCTGATAGATCTAAAGTTGTAATTATTGAAATGTCACTAGTTTGAGTATAATTATCAAGTATATCGTCATGTCCTTTATCTATCAAGGCTTGTTCAAAGTTGTCGTCAGGTACATATGTTTCAAAATAATGACAATCTGTACTGTATTCAATTCCTGAATCAACACTAAATGCATTGTTATTTTCAGCAGCATCCACATCGTCTACTTCCAAACAGGTTAGTTCGCTATTATTGGTGGCATTCATCAAAGAAAATGCTGCGTTGTTACCGTTTGCAATATTTAGGGCTATCAAGTTATTGTTGCTGATATTTAGGGATGTAAGCTTTTCAAGATCGTTCGCTTCTAGTTGAGTCAAGCTGTTGTAGCTAATATTGATGGTTGTTAAAGATTCTAATTCATTAATATCCAATGTCGTTAAACTGTTTTGAGAGGCATCTAATGTTTGAAGTCTGTTTAAGTTTTGGATTTCTAATTCTGCAAGGTTGTTGTTGCTAATATTTAAGCTAGTTAGATAAGGAAAAGACTGGATCCCTGTTAAATCGCTTATTGATTTCCCAGAAAGATCTAATGTAGTTATGTCTATAATGTTAGCGAGACTTACAACTCCATCTACGTCACCACTATCATAACCTAAATCTATCAAGACTTGTTCAAAATTTTCATCAGGTATAGAAACGGCATCGCAACTCGTTTCAGAAAAAACAACTCCATTGTCAACATCATCAGAGAAGTTTGTTGTTGCTGCAGTTGCATCATCCACTAGTATACAGTTTAATCCTGGATTTCCTGTAGCTTCTAAATACGTCAACGCAGTGGTAGTTTGTAAATTTAACTGAACCAAATTGTTATCCTGAATATTTGCTCTTAAAAGTGAAGTTCGGTTTGATAAATCCAATGAGGTAAAATTGGCACCTTGTGCATAGAAATATTCTAAACTAGAATTGTTAGTTAGGTCGATTTCTTCTAAATTAGAGTCTTCGACATTAACTGTGGTTACTAATGGGTTGTTAGATAAATCTAACAAGGTAAAATTTGTACCTGATACCGTTACACTTGTTAAAGAAGTATTGTGAGTTAGATCTAGACCGGTTAGCAATGTGTTTGCTACATTGATTGAAGTTAAATTAATATTGTTAGAAACGGATATAGTCTCTATATCATTATTAGTTAGATTTAAACTTTCTAAAGCTGTATTGGTAGAAAGGTTAACGCTAGTAATATTGGTTCCTGACACACTTAAATTTTTCAAGTTTGTTAGAGTAGGAACCTCCAATGTAGACAGTCCTCCGCCAGAAATTGTTATATTCGTTAAGTTGGTATTATAAGTGAAATCTATGCTTGAAATAAATTCGTTATTTGAAGCATATAACTGTTTTAAAGCAGTATTGTATGTAAGATCTATGGTAGATAGTTGACTTGACCCTAAATCTAGAATAGTTAAGTTAGTGTTTTTAGAAAGGTCTAAAGTTGTAAAGGGGTTACCACCTGCATATAATTGTTTTAAATTGACCAAGGCGGAAATATTTAATTCCGTTAATTCGGCTCCACATAATAATTGTATCAAAGCGGTGTTTTTAGAAAGATCAATCCCTGAAATGTTTGTAGAATGGAATGTTAGTTTTTCAAGCAAAGTTAATTTAGTGATATCAATATTAATTAGGTTCTCGTTATTGTCAATACTAAGATCTGTTAGATTGACAAGAGTGCTTAAGTTTAGTGTGCTAAAGTCATTATCGCCCAAATCTAATGTCGTTAAAGCTTGAAAATCCTGAATACCGGTTAAGTCTGTAATTCCTTGGTAACTTAAATTTAAACTTGTTTCACCGGAGATATTTGCTGTAGTAACATAGTCGTCTAAAACATCGTCATAACCCAAGTTAATTAATGCTTGTTCGAAGTTGTCATCAGGTATGTACGTGGTTTGTGCTTGTGTAAATAAACTTGTCAAGAATAAAAGGAATACAAAGTAGTTCTTTGTGATTGCAGTAGTAGAATACATAATAATAGGTGTTTTGTTGTTTGTTTAATAGTTATAGGTGGGTGTTGTAGTTGTTCATAGCCATAGTAACAGCAGCGGTTTCAATCAAGTCAAAATATCTAATTGCTTTTGTTTTATGAATAGCTGACGTTAGTAGATGTTTATTGTTGCTGTTTTAAGGTTATACATGTTTGTTAATAAAACATGTTTGCCTCATTGTACCCTACCAATAATTATTTATTTTTTTAACTACAATTCCTATTTCTGTATTGTCTTTGTGTTTAACAGTATTATGTTAGAATAGAGGTGTGGTTACAGAATAACATTTTGTATATATCTATCCATAGGTCATGCGTTATTTTTTACTTTCTACGCTTGGCATTAGATAGATTAAGAACTAGTTGTATCTTTATGAAAAAAATGGAAACTAAAGACAGGGTATTGATCAGTTCTGGATCAACGTTTGAAAATGAAATAGGGTATTCGCGTGCCGTTATTCAAGATAAATGGGTTTTTATTTCTGGAACCACAGGATATGATTATGCAAAAATGACAATATCAAATGATATTGTTGAGCAGTGCGAACAGTGTATGTTAAATATCGTAAAAACATTGCAGAAAGCAGACGCTAGTTTGGATGATATAATTCGTGTTACGTATATTGTTCCGGTAGCAGAAGATTTTGAAAAATGTTGGCCCATTTTGAAAAAATATTTTGGAAAAATTAAACCCGCAGCTACTATGATTTCTGCTGGTTTAGCGAATAAAGAAATGAAAATTGAAATAGAAGTTACTGCTTTAAAAAAATAAGAAATGAAAATAGAAGATTTAAATTTTATGCCAGAGTTTTTTGACAGATATATCAATTTGGCTTATTCTGAAATCCCATTGTTAGAACAATTAGAATCTTCTTTAGATATTTTTGAAACTTTAAAAGAGGAGTTGCTGCAGTATCAAGGATATTCTTATGCACCTGGAAAGTGGACTCCAAAAGATTTGTTACAGCATTGCATCGATACTGAGAGGGTGCAAGCTTATAGAGCTTTGGCATTTGCAAGAGGTGACAAAAATACGATGCCGGGGTTTGATGAAAATGGCTATGCTGCAAATGCATCAAGTTCTGCGAGAACTATTGAGGATCTATTACAAGAATTTGTTGAGGTAAGAAAAGCTACCATTTCCCTTTTTAAAAGTTTTTCTGACGAAATGCTGTTAAGAGAAGGAATGAGTTTTATGAAAATTTCTGTTTTGGCTCTTGGTTTTGTTATTGTTGGTCACCCCATACATCATATCAATGTTTTGAAAGAAAGGTATTTTAATTCAAATTAATTTAGAGAGAAACTGTATTCCATTCTTTTCATAATATTCACCTTTAAGGGTTTTAAATTGAATAAATCTTTTAGTTCTCTTAGCTCATTGTAGGTAAGTGTTAGTTTTAAACTATCATTTCCAGTAGGGATTTCCATTTCCTGGCAACCGCATGAGTTTTCAGTTCTATGATCATCAAAGATGTCCTTCAAATCAAGGATATAATTGGTAAAGGTTTCATACCCTTTTAAGGTAAATGTAAAATTAAGATTCTTATATACAATATGATACTCGTCGAAATATTGTTTTTTTGAAATGATACCATTTGTTGTCATGTTTAAAATTGTAATATCAGATGTCATAGTAAAATGTTTTAAACAAATATAATATTATTTTTATTAAGTCTAAATAAAAGTTTTATTTTGTTCATTATTGTAGGTAAAGACTAATTCCTGTCGTATTTTTGCAGTTCAAATTAGTAGTCCTATGATTGATATTCAAAAAATAAGAGCGGATTTTCCTATTTTAAATGAAAAAGTAAACGGAAAACCTTTAGTGTATTTTGATAATGCTGCAACAAGTCAAAAGCCACAAGTAGTGATTGATGCGATAGTAGATTATTACACTAAGATAAATGCAAATATTCATCGTGGTGTACATACTTTAAGTCAAGTTGCAACTGATGCTTATGAGCAAGCTAGGTTAACTGTTCAGAAACATTTCAACGCTAAAAAATCTTACGAGATTATTTTAACAGCGGGTACCACACATAGTATCAATATAGTGGCAACAGGTTTTACGGATTTGTTAAAGGAAGGTGATGAAATTATAGTTTCTGCTTTAGAGCATCATTCTAATATTGTGCCTTGGCAGATGTTGTGCGAACGTACAGGAGCAATTTTAAAAGTAATTCCGTTTAATGATGCCGGTGAATTGCAAATGGATGTGTACGATTCATTATTATCAGACAAAACAAAATTGGTTTTTAGCAATCATATCTCTAATGCTCTTGGAACGATCAACCCTGTGCAAGAAATAATTGACAAAGCACATGCTGTAGGAGCGGCAGTTTTGATTGATGGAGCTCAGGCATGTCCTCATATAAAACCTGATGTTCAGGCCATGGGGGTAGATTTTTATGTTGCTTCTGCTCATAAACTATGTGGACCAACTGGTGTTGGTGTTCTATATGGTAAGGAAGAGTGGTTGGATAAATTACCACCATATCAAGGAGGTGGTGAGATGATTGAAACCGTAACATTTGAAAAGACTACTTATGCTGGATTGCCTCATAAATTTGAAGCAGGAACTCCAAATATTGCAGGTGGAATTGCTTTTGGTGTAGCGCTTGATTATATGAATGTTATTGGTTTTGAAAATATTGCTGCTTATGAAGATGAATTGCTACAATACGGTACGGAAAAATTACTTGAAATAGGAGGCATAAAAATATACGGAACGTCAGAAAAAAAAGCTGCTGTGATTTCCTTTAATTTAGAGGGGGTACATCCTTTTGATGTAGGTAGTATTTTAGATAAACTTGGAGTAGCAGTTAGAACCGGGCATCATTGTGCACAACCTATTATGAATTATTTTGAGATTCCAGGTACGGTGAGAGCTTCCTTTGCTTTTTACAATACCAAGGAAGAAATAGACGTGTTTATTGACGCTGTTAAAAAAGCAAAAATGATGCTTTCGTAGCAATTGAATTTCTATTTGAAAGAAATCAAAATATTTCTGTTTGAAGGTTTCCTAAAAATATGAAATCTACCTTTTGAGAAGAATGCCTATAAACGGGCGACTAAAATAGTTTTTCATCCGAGTGAGATACTTAAACGATGACTTTGTCATCATTTACGACCAAAATCTGCTGGAATTTCACCCCATGCTTTGGTTTCCCATTTTAGTATAGGATTTTGAAAAGGATTGTTTTTCAACCATAATTCGGCTCTTTTTATCAAGTCAAATAAAATTTCAGTGTCTTTATTGATTGGGAGTTTTGTTTTGCATTTGCGTTGTTTCACCCATGAAATCGCAATTCTAGAATCAGAATAGATAGGCATGGTAGGTTGTTTTTTTTGTTGCAACCAAGCTAAGCCATGCACGAGGGCTAAAAATTCACCAACATTGTTGGTTCCAGATTTATAAGGACCTTGAATAAAGAGTTGCGTAGAGGTGCTGGTAGCAACACCTCTATATTCCATTAGTCCCGGGTTACCGCTACAGGCAGCATCCACGGCAATTGTATTTAATAAAGGTTTGCCAAAAGCTTTTTTCTCCTCAGCAGAAAGCTCTTTTTTCTTCGTACTAACACCTTTATATTCTTCATAAGTTCCCTTAAAAGCTTTTTCAGCTAATTCTTTATCAGCAAAGGATTTGTATTTCGCTCCTGGATAGCCGTCAATATTTTTTTTGCAGACATTCCAAGAAGTGAAGACACCTCTTTTTTTTCCTTCCCAAACGACGTAGTATTTTTTTGCCATAACTTAGAAATATTAACTTCTTTTAGGGATGTTTATTTTCTATGAATATATTAAAGTATTTTAATTGGTGTGCTATAAAAGCGTTTCTTCAATAACTTTAGGAAAATGCGCGTACTCTAATTGGTGAATATTATGTGCAATGTCTTCTGGAGAGTCAGAGGCTAGGACTTCAGTTTTTGCCTGAAATATGATAGCTCCTTCATCATAGTTTTCGTTTACAAAATGAATTGTAATTCCGGTTTCTGTTTCACCTTGTTCTTTGACTGCAGTGTGTACATGCATTCCATACATTCCTTTTCCTCCAAATTTTGGCAGTAATGCTGGGTGAATATTTATGATTTTATCTGGGTAAGCGTCCACAATATTTTGCGGTATTTTTAATAAAAATCCTGCTAAGATGACGTAATCAGCGTTTTTCTTTAGATGATCAAGTACGGTTTCCTCGTCAAAAAAGGCTTTTTTTGGGAAATATTCGGCTGGAATATTTAATTTTTTTGCTCGGTCAAGAACTTTTGCTTCTTTTCTGTTGGTAACGATAGAAGTTACTTTAATAGACTTGTGGTTTTGAAAGTAACGAATTATGTTTTCTGCGTTGCTACCTGACCCCGATGCTAATATTGCTAATCTTTTCATGATATTTTGTAAAGGAAATTCAACTGCAAAAGAAACAATAAATATTAATATTAGAACAAGATAATCAAAATATTAAAGATAATTTTTTATTTTAGTGAGCACATTTTTCGGGTAAAATGCTTTTTTAATTGAAAGTTTATTATTTTTGCCCCGATTTAAAATTTAAAATAAAAAATTATGTCAGACATTGCATCAAGAGTAAAAGCGATCATCGTTGATAAATTAGGCGTTGACGAAAACGAAGTAACTAACGAAGCGAGCTTCACTAACGATTTAGGAGCTGATTCATTAGATACAGTAGAATTAATCATGGAATTTGAAAAAGAATTTTCAATTCAAATCCCAGATGATCAAGCAGAAAACATTGGAACTGTTGGACAAGCAGTAAGCTATATAGAAGAAGCAAAAAAGTAAGACTTTTATGGAATTAAAGCGAGTAGTAGTAACTGGACTTGGTGCATTGACGCCAATCGGAAATAATATTGAAGAATATTGGAATGGACTAGTGAATGGTGTTAGCGGAGCTGCGCCTATAACTAATTTTGATGCTGCCAAGTTCAAGACTCGTTTTGCTTGCGAATTAAAAGACTTCAATGTCAACGATTTTATTCACAGGAAAGAGGCTAGAAAAATGGATAAGTTTACGCAGTATGCAATGGTTGCATCTGACGAAGCTATCGCTGACGCTGGTTTGACACCTGAGAATATTGATGTTGATAGAGTAGGAGTAATTTGGGGTGCAGGAATTGGTGGTATTGACACATTTGAACAACAAGTGTTAGAATTTGCTGCTGGTGACGGAACACCTAAATTTAATCCTTTTTTCATTCCTAAAATGATTGCTGATATAGCACCAGGAATGATTTCAATTAAACACGGTTATAGAGGACCAAACTTTACAACTGTTTCTGCATGTGCCTCTTCGGCAAATGCAATTATTGATGCATTAAATTATATTCGTTTAGGATATGCCGATGTTATTGTTTCAGGAGGTTCTGAAGCAGCAATTACGCAATCTGGAATGGGAGGTTTTAATGCTTTACATGCATTATCTCAGAGAAATGATGATCCACAGTCAGCTTCAAGACCATTTGATAAAGACCGTGATGGTTTTGTAATGGGAGAAGGTGCGGGAGCATTGATTCTTGAAGAATACGAACACGCTAAAGCACGTGGTGCAAAAATTTATGCTGAAATTGGTGGTGCAGGACTTTCTGCAGATGCACATCACTTAACAGCGCCGCATCCAGAAGGATTAGGGGCTAAAAATGTAATGTTAAACTGTATCAAAGATGCTGGTGTATCTCTAGATGAAATTGATGCAATTAACGTACACGGAACATCTACTCCGTTAGGAGATATTGCTGAAACAAAAGCGATCAAAGATGTGTTTGGTGAAAAAGCATACAACATCAATATCAATTCTACTAAATCTATGACAGGGCACTTATTAGGTGCTGCTGGGGCAATTGAAGCAATTGCTACAATTTTGTCTATGAAACATGGAATTGTACCTCCAACAATCAATCACGTAACGAATGACGAGCGTATTGATGAAAAGTTGAATCTTACTTTGAACAAACCTCAGAAAAGAGATATCAAAGTGGCGATGAGTAACACTTTCGGGTTTGGTGGGCACAACGCATGTGTATTGATAAAAAAAATAGACTAAGTAGCCTTTGAAATTTATTCGTAACATAATAAATCCTCAGGATAAAGATGATGAGGAGTTTTATGTTGCGCTTAAAAAACTTTTAGGTTTTCGTCCTAAGAACATCAATTATTACAAAACAGCTTTTATACATAGATCTATAAAAGTATTGGATGAGAATGGAAATCCTATCAATTATGAAAGGATGGAATTTCTTGGCGATGCTATGTTAGGATCTGTTATAGCGGCTTTTTTGTTTAAGACAGTTCCTGATGGAAATGAAGGGTACCTTACCCAAATGCGTTCAAAGATTGTAAGTAGAAATCAATTGAACACTTTAGGTAAAGAGCTCGATTTAATACGTTTTGTGAAGAGTACCATCTCTAAAAATAGAATGGGTCAGAATATTTATGGTAATATTTTTGAGGCTCTAATTGGTGCTATTTATTTGGATAGGGGATATCGCTATTGTGAGAAATTTATTGATAAGCGGGTAATCAACGCCTTTGTTGATATACCGTCCTTAGAAAATAAAATTACTAGTTACAAAGGTTTGGTGATCGAATGGTGCCAAAAAACGAAAAAGAATCTTGAATTTCAAACCTATGAAGATTCTGGTAACGAAAATATCAGACATTACAGTGTAAGATTGATGATCGATGATAAGGTAGTCTCTAAAGGTAGATCAACTTCAAAAAAGAAAGCTGAAGAAATTGCATCTAAAAGAATATATTTTGTCTACCAAGATGAAATCAAGAATATCCTCTAAATCGCTACAACGTTTTCGTATGTTTTTTTTAGGTTGCTCTAAATTATAAGTAACTTAGCCGAAGTTTTGTTCTGAAAAAACCTGCGTTTTTCGCATGTTTTTAAAATTTGAAATCTAATAAGAGAATTTGTTTTTATGCAAGTACATTCGTTGGAAATAGATGATTTTGAAGATTCAAATTTTACACTAATTGGTATTCATACAAGTTTACCAGACTATAAATTGGCATATCTATTGAATAGGAACTTGAATACTTCCTTTCAAAAATCAAAAGATACGTTGGTTGTAGAAGAAGGTGTACAGGATGCTTGTTTTTCTGTGTTCAACTATTTAGACGAGTCGATAGATGTAGATTGGTTTTTAATAGCAAACAAATTTCATGGTGTCTCACAGGTGCCAATTGAAAATGGTTTGTTTGGAACAATTAATGAAACAGTAAACAGAACGAGCTATTTGATCCCTGAGAAAAAACAGACGGATTATTTAGTTAAAATTGAAGGTGATTTCGAAGAGTATCTTGTATACGAAACGATTCAGGAAATAAAGAAAATGGAGCAAGTTATGACCTCCTATATTATAGACATAGCAACACTAAAGTCGAAAGATTTTTTAATTATTTAGAATTATGTTAAAATCAAAAAAAACCAAAATTGTAGCAACCCTTGGACCTGCTATCAATAACAGAGAAACTTTAAAAGAGTTAATGATCTCTGGTGTGAACGTTTTTAGAATTAACTTTTCTCATGCTGATTACACTGAGGTAACGAAAATTGTTAAGATTATTAGAGAGTTAAACGAGGAAATGGGATACCATGTTGCTTGTTTGGCAGATTTACAAGGTCCAAAACTTCGTGTTGGAGTTATGACGGAAGGAGTTGAATTAGCAAAAGGAGATGTATTTACATTTACAACTGCTGATCTTCCAATAGGAACTCAAGAAAAAGCTTTCATGACGTACAAAAACTTTCCAGTGGATGTAAAAGTTGGAGAGCAGATTTTAGTAGACGATGGTAAGTTGCTTTTTGAAGTAACAGCTACTGATGGAAAAGAAAATGTAACGACGAAAGTATTGCGTGGTGGACCATTGAAGTCTAAAAAAGGTGTAAACTTGCCTAATACTGCTATTTCTTTACCTGCATTGACAGAGAAAGATGTAAAGGATGCAATTTTTGCATTGTCATTAGAAGTAGATTGGATGGCTTTATCATTTGTTCGTAACCCTGCAGATTTAGCGGATATTCATAAGCTAATCGAAGAGAATTCTGATACTTCAGTATATAGAACAAGAGTAATCTCTAAAATTGAAAAACCAGAAGCTTTAGAGAATATCGACGCAATTATTGCTAATACAGATGCCTTAATGGTAGCGCGTGGTGATTTAGGTGTTGAGATTCCAATGGCTGAGGTTCCTTTGGTTCAAAAGATGTTAGTAAGAAAAGCAAAAGAAGCGAAGATACCAGTTATTATTGCTACGCAAATGATGGAAACGATGATCGAGAATCAGGTTCCAACAAGAGCTGAAGTAAATGATGTTGCCAACTCTATTATGGATGGTGCAGATGCAGTAATGTTATCTGGTGAAACGTCTGTTGGTGCTTTCCCAGTAGAGGTAATTAGAAAAATGCGTGATATCATTACTAGTTGTGAGCATTCTCCATTGATTGAAGTGCCTAGAGTAGTGCCTGTATTGAAAGATCCAAAACGTTTTATTTCTAATGGAATTTGTTACCAGGCAGCTTTATTGGCTGAGAATATAGATGCTAAAGCTATTTCTACAGTAACATATTCAGGGTATACGGCAGTTCAAATTTCTGCATTGAGACCGAATACGCATATTTTAGCTTATTCTCCAAATAAAAGAGTTTTGGCAATGTTGAACTTGTATTACGGAGTGAAAGCGAAGTATTACAGTAGTGATGCTTCTACTTTAGAAACAATTAAAGATGTAAACGAAATTGCAATTAAATACGGATTCTTAAAAACGGGTGATCACGTAATTAATTTAAATGCATCTCCTGTTGAAGAGCAAGGAATGACAAATAATATTAGAGTTAGTCAAGTGCAATAGGTTAATTCTGAACATAGAAATTGAAAAGCGTCTTTAAATTATATTTGAAGACGCTTTTTTTTTATGAATAAATTTATATATTAGGGAAGCTAACAAAAAGCAAAAGAAATTGTTAACTACTTAAAATAATAACCACATGGCAATAAAGAATTTTAAAGCACCAACTACAAAGGAGGAAAAGGACTACACGGATAAAATTTTTGTGTCAAAATATATGACTACTAAATTAATCACGTTTAGAGCAGATCAATCGGTTTTAGAAGTAATGGAGTTGTTGATTAAAAATAAAATTTCTGGTGGACCGGTGGTAAATGATACAAATCAGTTGCTAGGAATTATTTCTGAGGGGGATTGTATGAAGCAAATCGCGGAAAGTGGCTATTACAATGTTCCAATGAATGACGTAAAGGTAGAGGACCATATGGTAAAAGATGTGGAAACAATAACTTCTGACATGTCAATTTTTGAAGTTGCTACGTTGTTTTATAAGTCAAAAAGAAAACGTTTTCCTGTGATAGATAATGGTGAGTTAGTAGGGCAAATAAGTCGTAGAGATGTTCTAAAAGCAGCTTTGGCCTTAAAAGATATTTAAGATTCCTTTCGTACTAAAAGATAAAAGTCATTGTCTAAAGGAAGATAGCCTTGATCATAGACATAAAAATAAGTATTACCTGTTTTAGTGGTGTAAATACTTGTAAAATATTGAAAATAAAATCCCTCATCTATCATTTTAGACTTAGGGATTTTTGTTTTTCCGGAAGGATTTAGTTTGTTGAGTACTTTGTAGTTTTTTTTAAGTCGATTGTTGATGTTACGAATTAAATTTTTCGCCTCTGAGTCAACTTTGTTGTTGTATGAGTTTCTGCAATAATCCGAACAGAACTTTTTATCTGATCTACCGATAAACTCATCTCCACATTCAAGGCATTGTTTTTTCATAGTGTTATTATATTCCTCTAAGTTACAAAATCCTTTTCAGGTATATAACAAGGTTATTTTAGCTTTTTGTAGCCTTTTAATTTTTTTGTTGGCTCTATGATGTCATATCCTTTCCAAAGCTCTTGATCAAATTGGTCAATGTGGATTACATTAAATGTTTTGTTTTCTTGAAAGTTATCAAAATCCTTTTTTGTTATGGTTGCTGTTTTTATAGCAAAATATTCAATAGCTTCTTGAATTTGCAAATTTAAATTCAAGCCAATTTTTAATTCTTTTAATGTTTTATCAAAAAGGAAGCGGTTTTTCTTTTTTTGCAAGGCAATTTTTCGATTGATTCGTATGTTGTAATTTTTGTTGAAAGAAAAATATTTTAATAGGTAAGTGTTGTTTTCTTTTTCAAAGTAAATAGAGCCCTTAAAACCATTTTCTGTATAGCCTATTCCTAATAAATTGAAGTTTTTCCCTCGTTTACCTTCGGCGTATTGATAATTTGCTTTTAAGAGGGCAAAAGATTCAGTGGTGATGAATAGTTTACCAATAAATTTTCCTTTCTTTTTTGGGGTAAAGCTGATGATATAAACGGATTCACCGTTCACAGAGGTGCTTCCTTCTAACTCAAAATTATAACGTCCGGTTTTGTGTAAAAACTCCCAAAAATTTTTGTCTTCTAGGGTAACGTAATTTGATTTTTCTTTGATTTGTGCTTTAAAGTACGAAAGAGGTCTACTATCTGCATTTTCAGGCACCTCTGTAGTGTCTTGTTCGTAATCTATTTTTTCTCCAAACATCCCGCTTTTTATCTTCCAATATTCTTTGTCTTTTGTGTCGGCGAAAAGAGCGTTAAAAACGTCTTCATAGTTTGCAAGTTCAGCCAAGTCTTTAGAGATAAGTTCTACTGCTTGGATAGGTGCGATTTTAAAATCAGAGTTTTGTCCGTTAAAATAGAAATCCGCTAAAAAATCAAAATATGAAGTAGAGGTTTTAGGCATTTTTTCTTCAAAATTTCGAATGGTATCTTCACTTAATTCTTCAATAGTACTTTTTTTATAATCGAGTTCTATTTTATTTACATCGGTTATGTAGCGCTCTCTAGAGAATATTTGCGTCTTTTGAAAATTTGTATTGTAGTTGAGGTCCTTGTTTTTGAGAACATTTTTTACAATATCTTCTATCTTTAGTTGTTTGTTCGTAATTACAACTTCCTCAATAGACATAACATCGTTCGTTAATAGTATCGTAGGATTTTTTGATAAGCTTTGGAAAGTTGTATTTACGGTTTTAAATCCAATAAATTGAAAAGAAATCGTGTCCGTTTCTTGTAGTCCTTTAATGTTTAAAGAATAGGTTCCAGATTCATTGGTGATCGTTCCTCTGTTATTTTTTTTAATGAATATGTTTACATAGGGTAATGGCGTGTTTTTTCCGGTTTCCAAAACGGTTCCTTCTATCGTTTGGGCAGCAGATTTGAAGGTTGAAAACATTAATAAGCTTGAAATAAGTGCGAAACAAAGTTTTTGGAATTGGCTCGCAGAAGGCATTTTGTAAAAGAACATTGTTAATGTTTTTATATTTTATTTTGGTTGGATTTTTTAAAGATACTCATTTCCTTATATAAAGAAAATGAATTCGTTACAACGAATTTGTAAATGGTTAGATTTTGTATATATTTGTAAAAAGGATAAATTAGTCTCTTATTAAAATAGTAGAATATGTTAACGATAACCAAAGAGTGTACTGTAGCAGATGTAGTTTCTAATAATATTAAAACCGCTGATGTTTTCAAAAAGCATGGCATAGATTTTTGTTGCGGTGGAGGAGTTTCATTGGATAAAGTTTGCAATAAAAAAGGGGTTTTGTATGATGATTTGTTGAAAGATTTGCAAAATGTGGATCAAATAACAAATAGAGCAGAAAACTATGATAGCTGGAATTTAAATTTTTTAATTGATCATATTGTAAACATTCATCATAAATATGTTTTAGATAGTGTGGCTGTTTTGAATCAATATATTAACAAAGTGACTAAAGTTCATGGGCACCATTATACAGAATTGTTAGAAATTCAATCTTTGTTTAGGGAGGTGGCTCAAGAATTAAATTTCCATATGCAAAAGGAAGAGAAAATTCTCTTTCCATATATCAAGTATTTGGTTCAAATAGAAAATGGATTGGAGGAGTATGCTAAACCTCATTTTCAATCGGTTCAAAACCCTATTCAAGTGATGGAAGAGGAGCATGAATCTGCAGGTGAAATTTTTAAAAGAATTGCCGAATTAACTAATAATTATACCACTCCAAAGGAGGCGTGCAATACATTTAAAGCGATGTATTCTAAATTGCAAGAGTTTGAAGAGGATTTGCATCAACACATTCATTTAGAAAATAATATTTTACACCCAAAAGCAAAAAAAATAGAGAAAAATATATGGAGTGAGTTATAACAAATGAAAATTTATGCCTGGCGCATTTAAGGAAATTTTCATAGCTATATTTTTTTTGGCACAAACTTTGAAAAGTCTTAATTAATTAAACCTAATGCCTATGAGACTTTTAAAAATTACATTTTCGTTAGCAATTTCATTGTTGCTGGTTAGTTCTTGTGTGATCAATGAGTATTCAGATGAATATATTGAGGAGTCCATTGGCGATCCGGGGTTTGTGGAGGCTTATGATTTGTGGTATTTAGACTACCATGCAACTAAAGGATCTGATGAAATACCGTATTTGCAGTTGGCCTTTACCTTGTCTTTTAATAGGGGTAATTTGTATGCAAATAATAATATCTCAGGTATTGGTTTCCAAGTAAACGGTTATGGAATTCAAATTGGGAATTATGATTTAAATAGAGGTGTGCTCGTGGCGAATCATGATTTAGATGGACAAGATTCTTTTGAGGTGCATCAGTTATCTGAGAATGAAATTGAGTTGTACCATGTGGCTTCAGAAACCAGTTATTTTTTAATAGGGTATGATGTAGAAGAATTTGATTACGATAAATTATTTTATGAGAATATAGAGTACCTTCTTCAAGACTTTGAGATATGGAGAAAATATGAGACAAGCATGGCGGGAAGTAGGAATGAATTTGATTATGAGAACTTTTTACGCTTTACTGCAGAAAAAAATAATACATTTTATTCTTCAGAATCAAAAGTTGGCACGGATATTGATTTAGTGTTTTGGAATTACGAAGGTAATTATGAAATCTTTGACATTGATGGATATGACGATTTGAAAGTTTTAACACTGGGTTATGATAGTATTAACACTGAAACTTTTGAGTTAACTGTAGTAAGTGATACTATTGTAGAGTTATTTCATATCAATTCTGGGACAACATATAAATTTGAAGGAGATTATTTTATTCAATATTTAAAGGATGGAAAAATTTCTAATAAAAATAAAATTGAGCGGAAACGCTCCAAAATAAAAAGACAAAAAATAAATAAAATTTCATATTAAGTTTGGTTAGTTGATTTTGGTTGGTTGTGGTTATCCAATCAAAAATAAGAAAGCCGTCACCGCTTGGAGACGGTTTTTTTTATACCTTTAACTTAAATATTTTAAAGTGAAAAAAACAGCCTTTATTACAGGAGCTACGTCAGGTATAGGAAAAGCAACAGCAGAGATATTTGCAAAGAATAATATAAGATTAATTTTATGTGGAAGAAGATTGGATCGATTGAAATTATTGCAAAAAGAACTTTCTGCAACTACTGATGTTTGTATTTTAAATTTTGATGTAAGTGATAAAAATGCAGTTTTTCAAGCTGTTGAATCCTTGCCTGAAAATTTTCGGGATATTGATGTTTTGATAAATAATGCAGGTAATGCACATGGATTACATCCAATTCATGAGGGAGATACAAATGATTGGGATGCAATGATTGATATCAATATCAAGGGGTTGTTGTATATAACCAAAGCGATTAGTCCAAGAATGGTTTCTCAGAAAAAGGGGCAAATCATCAATATCGGTTCTATTTCAGCAAAAGGAGTGTATGAGGGAGGAAATGTGTATTGCGCAACAAAACATGCTGTGGATGCTTTGAATAAAGGGATGCGAATGGATTTAAGTAAATATGGAATTCGAGTGTCGGCTGTGCATCCTGGTTTAGTAGATACTGAATTTTCTACTGTTAGATTCAAGGGAGATGTGGAACGTGCGGATAATGTTTATAAAGGATTTGACGCCTTAACAGCAGAAGATATTGCAGATTTGATTCATTTTGTAGTTACAAGACCGTATCATGTAAATATTTCAGATATTTTAATATTGCCAAACGCGCAAGCATCCGGAACTCAAATTCACAAAGAATTTTAAAATGATCAACAAACGTCTTCTTATCAGGAATCTATTAAATCATAATGATGAAAATAGTTTCTATGATAACAAGCGAAAAATTGATTTAGACTCTAAGGAAGGGAAGGCAAAATTTTTAAAACATATTTGTGCACTCTCAAATTCAAATCCAGAGAACAATTCCTATATTGTGATTGGTGTTGATGATGGGACAAATAAAATTGTTGGAGTAGATTTTTTCGATGACAGTCGAATTCAAGATTTAGTAAATTCTTGTTTGGTGAACCCGCCGTTCATAAAATATGAGAATATTTCTTTTCCAAAATTACCACGTCATAAGGTTTTAGGATTGGTAACCATTATGCCTACCAATAAATTATCATCATTAAAGAAAAATTATTGGAAATACGATAAAGGGATGGCTTTTTTTAGAAAAGGAAGCGCATCTACACCTACTAGTGATGGGTTTGTGTTGAGGAATAACAACAAAGAACTTGTAGAGAAACTGGAAAAATCATCTAGTGACACTATTGAGTTGACACTAAATGGAGTGTTTGATTTTATCAAACAACATCCTGTCAAATACAATCCAACATATTTAGTTTTTAAGGAATATTTTGTACTCTGTTGGGCAGGAGAGAAAAAGTATATCGATGGGGAGTTGTATTATACAAGAGTAGATATTGAGTTGATCAAAGAGCAGGTCAGGTTGTTTTTTTCTTCTTTAGATATAGTAACCATTGAAATTGGTAAAGAGTCTTTTGTGATTACGGAGTATGTTTATTTGGGGATTTTGAAAGATTTAAAAAAGTATCCATTAGAAAAAACAGTCATTCATTTCAGAGACAATGGAACGTATAATATTGCCACTGAGTTTCTTTTTGAAACTCCAAAATTTGATCAAAATAATCTGCAAGCAGTATATGATGAAAATAATGTTGTTTTAGAAAAAATACTTGGGAATTCAGTGTTAACAACATTTGAAAAAGAGGTTTTTAAAGATTTTCCAATCACATATTTGATTTGTTATTTAAATGGCTTTAACGAGGCAAAGGCTAAGTTGCAATCTGCACGTTTATATTTAAAGAAATTAGAGGATAAAAAAAGTTATGTCCAGTATAAAGAAGCAATTCGTTTGCTTAGAAAAGTGAAATATCAACTTCAAAATAAATTTTGAGGTAAATCTACTGTAAGTGTTCATTTTTAGCTTTTTAGCGCATGTTTTCTTAACATAAAAATGCTTGTAAAATCTCATAGAAAATATGTATTTTCGCAACTCAATTGAATTCAAGGAAAAATGAGTGCTAAATTTAGAGAATACAAAGGCTTAAGTTTAACAAATGTCGCTGATGAGACGTTGAAATTTTGGAAAGAAAATGATATTTTCCAAAAGAGTATTAGCAGCAGGGAAGGAAAAGAACCATATGTGTTTTTTGAAGGACCACCATCTGCAAACGGATTGCCTGGTATTCATCATGTTATCGGACGTACTATAAAAGATATTTTTCCAAGGTACAAAACCATGAAAGGTTTTAAAGTTCAGCGTAAAGCTGGGTGGGACACTCATGGGTTGCCTGTTGAATTAGGAGTTGAAAAAGAATTAGGAATTACCAAAGAGGATATCGGAACAAAAATTTCGATCGAAGAATACAACGATGCTTGTAGGAAAGCGGTAATGAAATACACTGATGTTTGGAATAACCTTACAGAAAGAATTGGGTACTGGGTTGATATGGAAGATCCATATGTAACCTACAAGCCAAAATACATGGAGAGTGTTTGGTGGTTGTTATCTCAGATGTACAAAAAAGATTTATTGTACAAAGGGTATACTATTCAGCCATATTCTCCAAAAGCTGGTACAGGATTGAGTTCGCATGAAATCAACCAGCCAGGAGCCTATCAAGATGTTACAGATACAACTATTGTAGCGCAATTCAAGGCGGTAAAAGATACGTTGCCAACGAAATTACAAGAGTTAGAAGGAGATGTACATTTTTTAGCTTGGACAACAACTCCTTGGACCTTGCCTTCAAATACAGCTTTAACGGTTGGACCAAAAATTGATTACGTTGCAGTAAAATCTTTCAATCAATATACTTTTGAACCAATCACAGTCGTGTTAGCAAAAGCATTGGTAGGAAAGCAGTTCGGTAAAAAGTTTGTGGCTGTTGAGGCAGAGTCAGATTTGGCAGCATACAAACAAGGAAATAAAAAAATTCCTTTTATCATTGTTGATGAATACAAAGGGGCTGAATTGGTAGGTTCTAAATTTGAACAATTATTACCATTCGCATTGCCATATGAAAACCCGGAAAATGCCTTTAGAGTAATCTCTGGTGATTTTGTTACCACAGAAGATGGTACCGGTATTGTGCATACGGCACCTACTTTTGGTGCAGACGATGCTTTGGTGGCAAAACAAGCTACACCAGAAGTACCACCTATGTTGGTATTGGATGAAAATGACAATCCAATTCCATTGGTTGATTTGCAAGGTAAGTTTACCTCACATGTTGGTCCGTACGCAGGGAAGTATGTGAAAAATGAATATTATAATGATGGTGAGGCGCCAGAAAGGTCTGTAGATGTTGAAATAGCAATTCAATTAAAAGAAGAAAATAAAGCTTTTAATGTTGAGAAATATAAGCACAGTTACCCACATTGTTGGAGAACTGATAAGCCTATCTTGTATTACCCATTGGATTCTTGGTTTGTAAAAGTAACTGAGAAAAGAGACCAGATGTTTGATCTTAATGAGACAATCAATTGGAAGCCAAAATCAACAGGAGAGGGGCGTTTCGGAAACTGGTTAAAAAACGCCAATGACTGGAATTTATCTCGTTCTCGTTATTGGGGAATCCCTTTGCCAATCTGGAGAACAGATGATGGTGTTGAGGAAATATTGATAGGATCTGTTGAAGAGTTAAAAGCAGAGATTTCGAAAGCGATTGAAGCCGGAGTGGAGTCAAAAGATATTTTCGCTGATTTTGTGGTGGGAGATATGTCTGATGAGAATTATGATAATATTGATTTGCATAAAAATATTGTGGACCAGATTACTTTAGTTTCTCCTTCAGGTAAACCAATGAAACGTGAATCCGATTTGATTGATGTTTGGTTTGATTCAGGGTCTATGCCTTATGCACAGTGGCATTATCCTTTTGAAAATAAAGAATTGATTGATGATAATAAATTTTATCCGGCTGATTTTATTGCAGAGGGAGTAGATCAAACACGTGGATGGTTTTATACCTTGCATGCTATCAGTTCTATGGTTTTTGGCTCAGTAGCTTATAAAAATGTGGTTTCTAACGGATTGGTGTTAGATAAACATGGTAAAAAAATGTCTAAACGTTTAGGAAACGGTATCGATCCATTTGCTACTATGGATAAATTCGGTCCAGATGCTACACGTTGGTACATGATTGCAAATGCAAATCCTTGGGATAACTTAAAATTCGATTTGGATGGTGTAGATGAAGTGAGAAGAAAATTCTTCGGAACTTTATATAACACGTATTCATTCTTCTCACTATACGCAAACTTGGATAACTTTAGTTATGCAGAAGCGGACATTGAGATTTCTAAAAGGCCAGAAATTGATAGATGGGTGCTTTCAGAACTGAATACCCTGATAAATAAAGTAGATAAGTTTTACGCAGAGTATGAGCCAACCAAAGCTGCTCGAGCAATTCAGGATTTTGTTACTGAGAATTTAAGTAACTGGTATGTTCGTTTGTGTAGAAGACGTTTTTGGAAAGGAGAATATGAGCATGATAAAATCTCAGCGTACCAAACATTATTTACATGTATGATTACGGTTGCAAAGTTAGGAGCGCCAATTGCCCCTTTCTTTATGGATAATTTATATAAAGACTTGACAAATGCAGTGGAGGGTAATGCACAAGAATCAATTCATTTAGAGGATTTCCCTGTTGCAAATGAAACATGTATTGACGCTTCATTAGAACGCAAAATGCAAAAAGCGCAGCAAATTTCTTCAATGGTATTGTCGTTGCGTAAAAAAGAAATGATCAAAGTAAGACAACCGTTACAACGTGTAATGATTCCTATTTTGGACGAAAGAGATCGTGAGGATATATTGGCAATACAGGATTTGATTATTTCGGAGGTGAATGTCAAAGAAATTGAGTTGATTGATGATGCTTCTGGAATCTTGGTAAAAAATATCAAACCTAACTTTAAGGTGCTAGGACCAAAGTACGGTAAAGAGATGCGATTTGTTGGGGCTGCAGTGCAGAAATTCACTCAAGATGATATTGCTACCTTGGAAAAAGATGGAAAAATTTCTTTAGAAATAAATGGAAAATTTGTAGATTTAACAACTGATGAAGTGGAGATTTCTTCCCAAGATATCGAAGGTTGGTTAGTTGCAAATCAGGCAGGTTTAACAGTTGCTTTGGATGTTACTATAAATGAGCAACTTAGGAAAGAGGGAGTCGCTAGAGAGTTGATCAATCGTATTCAAAATATCCGTAAGGATTCAGGGTTTGAAGTAACAGATAAAATACAATTGACAATCGAAGACAATGCTATTTTAAAAGAGGCAGTATTGGAAAACGAAGCTTATATCAAAACAGAAACGCTAACTAATTCATTAGAGTTTACGGCATCAATTTCTGACGGAGTAGAAGTAGAATTTGATGATATAAAAAGTAAACTTCTGATAAGTAAAAACTAAAACTATGGAAGAAAGTATCAGACCCCAATACGGAGAAAGTGATTTGAATGAATTCAAAGAAATCATTCAAGCTAAAATTCAAAGAGCGCAAGAAGATTTAGATATTCTAAATGCGGCTTATAAAAACGATAGTACGAATGGTACAGACGATACGTCTCCTACTTTTAAAGCATTTGAGGAAGGGGCTGAAACAATGGCAAAAGAAGCAAATGTTCAGTTGGCTATTCGTCAGGAGAAGTTTATTCGTGATTTGAAAAACGCTTTATTGCGTATTGAGAATAAAACTTATGGTGTTTGTAGAGAAACTGGGAAATTAATTCAAAAAGAACGTTTGAAATTAGTTCCTCATGCAACATTGAGTATTGAAGCGAAAAAGAAGCAATCATAATTTTTTCGTTCTAAATTATATAAGAAACAACTTCTTTATTTGATTATAAAGAAGTTGTTTTGTGTAAAAGAGATCCCATTTTGAAAAAAGCAATTTTAATAATTATCGCCGTTTTAGCTATTGACCAAATCAGTAAAATTTGGATAAAAACTAATTTTATGTTAGGTGAAGAAGTATATGTTTTTGATTGGTTTCGAATTCATTTTATTGAAAACAACGGTGCTGCTTGGGGTGCGGAAATAGGTGGAAAGACTGGGAAGTTAGCCTTGACCTTATTTCGTTTGTGTGCCATTGTTGGAATTGGCTACTGGTTGTATTCAACAGTGCAAAAAAAGGGGCATCAATTACTTGTGATTTCCATTGCCTTGATTTTTTCAGGGGCTTTGGGGAATATTTTAGATTCTGTTTTCTATGGTGTTATTTTTGATCACTCCAATTATCAAATAGCAACTTGGTTTGCATCAGAACCTTATGGAACTGTTTTTCATGGTAAGGTTGTAGATATGCTTTATTTCCCAATGTGGAAAGGTGTGCTACCTACTTGGATTCCAAAATTTGGTGGTCAGAACTTTACTTTTTTTAATGCGATATTTAATATTGCTGATTCTGCTATAACTATAGGTGTTGGGATATTAATTGTTTTCGGTAATAAAATTTTTCCTAAAGAGGTTTAGATGTATTATGAAAGGTTAGCTAAATGTTAATGTTTCTAAGTCTTTAGATAGTTTTTTTTATGAAAGTCTTTTTATTTCACTAGCTTTTATATCTTCGCAAAAAAAAAGCTATGGAAAAAAAGAATTTTGTTTTCTCTAAAGGAAAACTATTGTCTAAACTTGTCTTGTTGTGTTTTGTTGTTGTCGTAAGTTCGTGTTCGGAAAATGATACTGCTGCTGATATACAGGGAGATATTGAAGAAAGAATTGTTACGGTTTTAGGAACTTTTGAGTCTCGACCTTCTCAGGTAAATATTACTTCCAATCCATCTGAGATTATTTCATTTGATGTTGTTGAGGATTCCTTTATTAAAGGGGATTCTTTAAAATTAAGAATTAATCGAGATGGTGTTCGAGTAGATGAGTATGATATTTTGTTTGATGGAGTTTATGAGGCAGGTGGAGAGCGTTTGGTTTTTTGTAAAACGCTCGACGGATTGGTAATTGGTCAAGGGGATAGTGGTTCCCCTGTGTTAGATAAAAATGGAAAAGTAATCGCTATTTTGTGTTACGGTTTTTCGTATGCAAATCATCAATTTGCAGCTCGTGCCATTGAAGATGTTCAAGGTGTTGGTTCGGAGGAAACTTCAGCGGCTAAATCAAATTTTAACAGCTTAAACTTAAGTTACTCGGTGACTGGTGTTGATAGTGAGTCGTTTTCGTCTTATATGTCTAATGATAGTACAGGAGTGTTTGATGTTTATAAAAATGCCAAGATAGAAGAGCAGAATGCTAGGGTCGGAAAAGAACTAGTATCTGTGAAGTCAATGAGTCAGGATGATGTTATCCCAGGAAATTCTATTTCTTTAATTGAATTACAAGGAACCTATATGAATTTCTATGCAACAGGTACGGCATCTTTTGTAGATGAGAATAATGTTTATGGTTTTGGGCATTCTACATCTATTGCTACAGGAGTTCCTGTGTTTTTGTCGAAGATGGTTACAATGATAGAGTCCGAGGAGATAGGCTATAAATTATCGTTACCAACAGATGTGTATTTGGGTAGGTTTGTAGGTAATGAACATGAAGGTATTTTAGTTGATAAAACTGTCGAAGAGGTAAATAGTGTTTGTGAAATTCTTACTTCTATTGCTATCGATGGAAATGATCCGGTAATTGATGTTCATAAATCAGCAAAATTTGAAGATGATGCGTATAGAACAGAGTATCATGTTAGAAATTTACCTCCTTTTTTGATGAGTCAATATATGTATGCTGTTTTTGTTAGTTCTTATACTTATGTAAAAGCACAAGGTCTTTTAAAGATGGTTTTTGATAATGGAGATAAAATAGAGCTTAATTTTGATAGTTATGAGGAAAGAGGTTATGATTATTATCAGGTTTATGATATTGATAATTATATTTATGGAAAAATCACAGTTGGTTTAAATTCCTCTTCTTCAACCATTAATAGTATTTCATTAGATGTGAATATTATAGATTATAAAGATACTGGTAACTAGTTCTTTACTTAATTATTTCGAGAATTTTATTGGAAACCGATGCAGGTTCAATAGTTCTCATAGCATCCTCATATCCTTCAAGCATTTTGTTTCCGTAAACAGTGTAAGGGATATGAGGATATTTTTTTAAATCTGGAATAAATGAATTTTCGTTTGGCTGATTAAAAGGTCTGAAGCCGGCATATGGATGAGTTCCTCCCCAGAGAGTTACCGTTGGGATTCCGTATAAAGCTGAGAAATGTCCATTACCAGAGTCCATACTTAACATGCAGTCTAGGTTAGATATAAGAGATAATTCATCGGTAAGTTTTATTTTTCCTGCAATAGAGATAGTATTCTCATGTTTGTTTGCGATTGCGTTGAGTTGTGAAACCTCTTTTTCTCCGCCTCCAAATAAAAGAAGTGTAGTGTTGGGGTTTTTAGAAAGTGTTTCAATAATATTCTCCATTAAGTCAAGTGGGTACCATTTGCTTTCATGTTGTGCGAATGGGGCAATTCCAATGAGTTTTTTAGTAGGGTCTCCAATAATGTCGATTAGATTTTGGTTTAGAGCTTGGGGTTTCTCTAGCTTTATATTGGAAAGATCAATAGTATAACCTAATTCTCGAAACACATCTGCATAGCGTTCATGTGTAGATTTGAGTTGTTTGAAAACTTTGTTTTCTATGGCTACCAAGGCTTTTTTTTCGGCTCTTCCTTTGTCTAATGTTGCGGAAGGAGTATTCCCAAAAAAGAAATTCAGAAGTTTAGACCTCATAACGTTGTGGAGATCTGCAATGGCATGTATGTCAAGATTTTTTAACTCTTTGTAAAGTCTATAGATTCCAAAAATTCCTTTGTGTCTCCCTTTGGTTTCAGCTGCAAAAAACGTAACATTTGGGATGTCTGCAAAAATAGGTTTTAAAAAACTTCTAGATAGTAGTGTTATTCTAATGTTGTCGTTTTGATTCAGTAAAGCTTTTATAACAACAGCAGTCATAGCAACATCGCCCATGGCTGATAGGCGGATAACTAAGATGTTTTTTTTGTTTCCCATATTATAATATTTCTGAGGGTAAATGTACAGTATTTGTGTGAAAGAATAGTGGAATCTATCAGTGTGAGACAAAAAATAGCCGCATATTTGCAGTTCAAAACAGGTCTAATGAATTTAAGAACCATCGCCTTACTTGCTGCATTTTCAACTGCTATTATTTATGGGGTGTCCTATACGGTAGCGAAAGATGTAATGCCTAATTTTGTACAACCGTTTGCTTTGATTTTTTTCAGAGTAATAGGTTCTGCTCTGTTGTTTTGGTTGTTTGGTTTATTTATAAAAGCAGAAACAATAGAAAAGCAAGATTATCTTAGACTAGGAGTTTGTGCTTTGTTGGGAACGAGTGTAAATATGTTATTTTTCTACAAAGGATTGAACACAGCTTTGCCAATTGTGGCTTCCGCAATAGCAGTAGTAACTCCACTGATGGTTTTTGTTTTTTCAATAATCCTACTCAAAGAAAAGTTGGTAAAGTCCAGAATTATCGGACTTTTTATTGGGTTACTTGGGGCTTTTATTTTGATTACTCACAAGCAGGATCTTGCCGGAGGTGCAGGTTCTGTTATTGGAAATTTTTATGTGTTTTTAAATGCAGCTTTTTATGGTTTGTATTTGGTAGTAGTGAAAAAATTATTGGCTAAATACAACCCTATCCATATCATTAAATGGATGTATACCATTAGTATTCCAATAGTTTTGCCTTTTGCTTATGAGGAGCTTTTGTTGATTGATTGGGTCACTATGCCTAGGCATATTTATTTTGAGTTATTTTTTATCGTTGTTTTTACAACCTTTATTAATTACTTATTTAATCTTTTTGCGCTTACTAAGTTGAAACCAACCACTGTAAGTGTTTTTGTTTATTTGCATCCTGTGTTTGCCTCAATGTATGCTTTATTTGTGGGGAGCGATTCTCTTTCTTTGGTAAAAGTATCAACTACATTGCTTATTTGTCTTGGGGTGTATTTGGTTACAAAGCCAGTTAACAAGGTGTCTTCTGTGAAATAACAAGCTGTTTGTTTTAATAAATGATTGGTTAGATATCTTAGAGAATCGTTGGAGATAGTCTAGTTTAAAATCAGTAAATTTGCATAATTTTTAGATTCAATCGATGATACAATCCATGACTGGTTATGGTAAGGCTGTTTTGCAGTTACCAACCAAAAAAATAACAATTGAAGTAAAATCTCTAAATAGTAAAAATTTAGATTTAAACACCAGAATGCCTTCTTATTACCGTGAAAAGGAATTAGGGATTCGTAAGCAGCTTGCTTCTAGTTTGGTAAGAGGAAAAGTTGATTTTTCTATTTATGTTGAAATGACGGGAGAGGAAACTCAAACAGTGATCAATAAACAGGTAGTAGGTAAGTATATACAAGAATTAAGAGGTTTGTCTGAGGGGACAGATATTCAGTTTTTGGAAATTGCCATGAGGTTGCCAGATGCTTTACAGTCGGTTAGAGAAGAAATCGATGAAACGGAGTGGGAACAAATAGCTGCAGGGATAGATTCTGCAATTGCTGAGATAGTGCAATATAGAAAAGACGAGGCACATTCTTTAGAGGCTGATTTTAGAGAACGAATCAAGAATATTCAAGTAGCTTTAGAAGAAATAGAAAGACTTGATGAAGAACGATTGAATCATGTAAAAGAGCGTTTGAGAAAAGCTATAGATGAATTGAGCGTTACCATTGACGAAAATAGGTTTGAACAAGAGCTTATTTACTATCTAGAAAAATTAGATATCAACGAGGAAAAAGTTCGTTTAGCAAATCACTTAGAATATTTTCTTGAAGAATTAAATAATGAGAAATCTGATGGAAAAAAATTAGGTTTTATTGTACAAGAAATAGGAAGAGAAATCAATACCACTGGTTCTAAATCTAACTACGCGACGATGCAGCAAGTCGTGGTTCAGATGAAGAATGAGTTGGAAAAAATTAAAGAACAAGTATTGAATATTTTATAATTCAAACGGATAAGTAAAAAATAATGGCAAAAGGGAAATTAATTGTTTTTTCGGCACCATCAGGTTCTGGTAAAACTACCATAGTAAGGCATTTGTTAGCAGAAGAGGCATTAGGTTTAGATTTTTCTATTTCAGCTACCTCCAGAGAAGCTAGAGGTCAAGAAGAACATGGGAAAGATTATTATTTTTTAAGTCCAGAAGAGTTTAAAAAGCAAGCAGAAGCAGATGCATTCTTGGAATGGGAAGAGGTGTATACAGACAATTGCTATGGAACCCTAAAATCTGAATTGGATAGAATTTGGAGCATGGGGAAACATGTAGTTTTTGATATAGATGTGATCGGAGGATTGAATATCAAAAAGCAATTTCCTGAAGAAACTTTGGCTGTTTTTGTAAAGCCGCCTTCTGTAGAGGAGATGGAGAAGCGTTTGCGTTTGCGTCAAACAGATAGTGAAGAGAAAATATTAGAGCGTGTTGCAAAAGCAGAGAAAGAAATTAGCTATGCCAAAGATTTTGATGTGATTTTAATCAATGACGATTTGGAGGTTGCTAAAAAAGATGCATTCAATCTTGTAAATAATTTTATTCAAAAGTAAGGGCCATGAATATCGGTTTGTATTTTGGAACATTTAACCCTATTCATGTAGGTCATTTGATTATAGCCAATCATATGGTTGAGAATTCAGATTTAGATGAAGTTTGGATGGTGGTGACACCGCATAACCCATTTAAAAAGAAAGCTACTTTATTAGATAACTATCAAAGATATGAAATGGTGTATCAGGCGGCAGAAGCGTATCCTAAAATTAAACCAACAGATATTGAGTTTCAATTGCCTCAGCCTTCTTATACGATTAACACCCTAGTTCACATTCAAGAAAAGTATCCTAAATATCAATTTAGTTTGATTATGGGAGAGGATAATTTACAGAATCTACATAAATGGAAAAACTATACTGAAATTGTGGAAAATCACAATATCTATGTATATCCTAGAGTGTATGAGCAAAAAAAAGAAGTTTCATTTGATAATAATAGGATTCATAAAATAGATGCTCCTATTGTTGAAATCTCATCAACTCATATTAGAAAATCAATCAAAGCAGGTAAAAATGTAAAGCCTCTATTACCACCAAAAGTATGGGAGTATGTGGAACAAATGAATTTTTATAAAAAATAAATTTTGAGAGCCATACTTATTATATTTGTGTAGCTAAATGAAGACGACAAAGAATAATTTAAAGAAAAAATTAACCAAAAAGTTTAGACTTGTGGTTTTAAATGAGGCTTCTTTTGAAGAGAGGTTTTCGTTTAAATTAACACGTTTGAATGTATTTGTATTTGGTGGACTTTTCAGTATTTTATTGGTCTTAATCACTGTATTTATAATAGCTTTTACACCCATCAAAGAGTATATACCGGGTTATTCTTCAACAGCCTTAAAAAAACAAGCCACTTCTTTGTTTTATAAAGTAGATTCTTTACAGTCGGAGGTAGATGTGCTTACAAAATTTACAGCCGCTATTCGTCCAATTTTAATAGGAGAAGATACGCTAGTAGATGTAACCCTACCTTACAAAAATGTTGAGGTTGACAAAAGTAAGCTTCTTAAATTTCCGGTTAGAAATGATTCTATTGCTGCGCTTATTGAAAGGGTGAGGAAAGAAATGGATAGTACTTATAAGGCATTGTACAAAGGACAAACCGATTTGTTACAGAAAAAACATCAAGAAACGGAAGGTTCTTTGCAGGATTTAAATAAAAAGAATTTAGATCAGTTAAAAGAGGATTATGTACTTACCATTGAAAAACAGCAAGATTCACTTCAGGAATTGAAATTGAATATTCTTTCCTTTACTAAGGAAAATTCAGAATTGAAAAAACAAATAGCCTTAAAGGATATTGAGTCGAAACATAATTTGCAGTCCTTATCTAAAGAAAAACAGGCCTCTATAGCGCTTCAGAATAAAAATGCTGAAAAAGTAAGAAAAGAAGTTAGAGAGTTATTGCAAAAGGAGTACAAAGAAAATGAGGGGAAATTGTTAGCCTCACACCAGAAAGAATTAACTAGTTTAAATGCTTCTTTGTTTGAGAAAGATGCTATTATTGATAGTTTAACTTTTCAAGTTTTAGACCAAAGACAAAAAAAAATTGGCGAAATCGCGGATGAAAAGCCTTTCAAAGAAGTAGATGAAACAGAAGAAAAATTATTGGTTAGATCTTCTAAAGATTCTATTTTTCGAGAGGATGTTGAAAGAGAGGATCGTTATAGTTTGTTTGATTTTGAAACGAGCCGAACCGATGAAGTGGTGTTTTTTGCACCAGTAAAAGGCATTGTTACAGATGGATACAGTGTGAAAGATAAACACTTTGCTGTTGATGTTGCAGTAACCAAAGGAACAGGAGTAAAAGCAGTCGCAGATGGTACAATTGTTTTTGCAGAATGGACAGTAGAAACAGGCTATGTGGTAATAATAGAGCATGCAAATAAATATATATCTGTTTATAAGCATAATGAGGTATTGTATAGAGATCAAGGAGATTTGGTGAAATCTGGAGAAGTGATTTCTATGGCAGGGTCAAGCGGAGAATATAGCACGGGACCGCATTTACATTTTGAAATGTGGTATCAAGGGTATTCCGTAAACCCAATAAATTTTATTGAATTCGAATAAATGAGTATAAAAGCAGCATTTGCAATTCCGTTTGCAAAATTCATTGAGAAGAGAGTATATAGATGGGCTAAAAAGCCTATTGAGACCCAGGAAAAAGTACTTCAGAATTTAATTTCTGGGGCTAAGCATACAGCGTTTGGAAAAGATCATAATTTTGAAAAGATCAAAACTTATGAAGATTTTAAAGCAAATGTTCCTGTAGTGGATTATGAAGGGTTACGTGCTTATGTGGATCGTGTAGTAGAAGGGGAGAGTGATGTTTTGTGGAAAGGAAAGCCATTGTATTTTGCAAAAACTTCAGGGACTACTTCTGGTGCAAAGTATATTCCAATTACAAAAGAGTCTATGCCAACGCATATCAAGGCCGCTAGAAATGCGTTATTGCATTATATTGCACAAACCAATGACGCTTCTTTCGTTGATGGAAAGATGATGTTTTTACAAGGAAGCCCCATCTTAGAAGATAAAAATGGGGTAAGTTTAGGTAGGTTAAGTGGTATTGTAGCACACTATGTGCCTAAATACTTGCAAAAAAATAGAATGCCTAGTTGGGAAACAAATTGTATTGAAGATTGGGATACAAAAGTAAATGCTATTGTTGATGAAACCATCAACGAAGATATGACTGTAATAAGTGGAATTCCATCTTGGGTTCAGATGTACTTTGAGAAGCTACAAGAAAAAACAGGGAAAACTGTGTCAGAGCTTTTTCCAAAATTTAATTTTTTTATTTACGGTGGAGTAAACTTTGAGCCTTATAAAAATAAGTTCGAGGCTTTGATAGGGAAGAAGATTGATTATATTGAATTGTACCCCGCTTCTGAGGGGTTTATTGCCTATCAAGACAGTCAGATTCATAAAGGAATGTTGCTGCAATTAGATAGTGGTATGTTTTATGAATTTATTCCTGCGGATGAGTTTTTTAACGAAAATCCGACACGTCTTTCGTTAAAGGATGTGAAATTAGGGGTAAATTATGTGATTATTTTGAATACTTCGGCTGGATTATGGGGGTATAATATTGGTGATACTGTTGAATTCACAACTTTAAATCCATATAGAATAAGAGTAACAGGACGAATTAAGCATTTTATATCCGCCTTTGGTGAACATGTAATCGGGAAAGAAGTAGAACAAGCTTTAAGAGATGCAATGGAAGGAACTGAAGTTAATATTAGTGAATTTACCGTGGCACCACAGGTAAATCCTGAAAGCGGACTTCCGTATCATCAATGGTTTATTGAGTTTGAAAAAGCTCCGAAAGATTTACAGGTTTTTGCCGACAAAATAGATGCTTCTATGCAATCTCAAAACATATATTATTTTGATCTGATTGAAGGAAAGGTGTTAAGGCCTCTAGAAATTAGTAAGGTTAAAAAAGGTGGTTTCCATGAATACATGAAATCTATTGGTAAGTTTGGAGGCCAAAATAAAATACCACAGTTATCAGATAATAGAAAGGTGGCTGATGTATTAGAGAATTTTGTGGTAGAATAAAAATGAAAAATACAGTTGTAGCTGTTTTATAATATTTAAAAGAATTTAAGATGACACATAATGTAGAGTTAAGTTGGAAAGGAAAAATGCACTTTGAGTCGGAAGGACCAGGTGGAAAAGTGTTGATTGATGGAGCCGAAGAATTTGGAGGTGAAGGGAAAGGAGTTCGTCCGAAAGCAATGATGTTATCTGCTTTAGCAGGTTGTGCAGGGATGGATATATCTTCACTATTAAAAAAAATGCGTGCTGAGGTAGCAGATTTTTCTATTGATGTTGCTGGTGAGTTAACGGATGTTGATCCTAAATTTTACAAAAAAGTACACGTAACTTTTAAGTTTTATGGTAGTGATTTTGCGACCGCTAAAATTGAAAAGGCAGTGAAGTTATCTGTTGAAAAATATTGTGGAGTTATGGAGATGTTTCGTCAGTTTGCTGAGGTTACTGTCTCAACGGAATATATCGAACAATAAATATTTAGGTTCGTTGGGATTTCTAACGACTAAAAATAAAACGAAAACCAATTCTTACTAGGATTGGTTTTTTTATATCTAAGTGAATTTGTAACTTGAGTAAACTCGGGTTTTAAAAGAAAATACTATGCGCTGGAAATTAAAAACAGCTCCAAATTCTGAAAAAGTAACTTCGTTGGCAAAGGCTTTGGGGGTCGCTAGTCCGATTGCTAAATTATTAGTGCAGCGTGGGATTGAAACTTTTGAAGAGGCCAAATGTTTTTTTAGACCTAATCTAGAAGACTTGCATGATCCTTTTTTAATGAAGGATATGGAGCTCGCCGTGGAGCGAATAGAACAGGCTATTCATAATGGTGAAAATATTATGGTTTATGGAGACTACGATGTCGACGGTACTACTTCTGTGGCTTTAATGTCTTCTTATCTTTTGTCAGATTATGAACAAGTGACCACCTATATACCCGATAGGTATAAGGAGGGATACGGGGTGTCGTATATGGGAATAGACTATGCCTCTGATAATGATATTTCATTGATTATTGCTCTGGATTGCGGTATCAAAGCCATCGATAAAGTTGCCTATGCTAAGGAAAAAGGAGTTGATTTTATTATTTGTGATCATCATAGACCGGGAGATTCCATTCCTAAGGCAGTAGCTGTATTAGACCCTAAAAGAAAAGATTGTACTTATCCATATGACGAGTTGTGTGGTTGTGGTGTTGGGTTTAAGTTGATTCAGGCTTTGTCCCAAAGAAAAGGGCAGTCTTTTGATGAGTTAGTACCTTATTTAGATTTAGTGGCAACAGCTATTGCCGCTGATATTGTTCCCATGACAGGTGAAAATAGAATTTTGGCGTTTCAAGGCTTGAAGGTGATTAATTCGAATCCCCGAGCAGGAATTAAAGCAATTATCCAACAGTTGGATAAAAAAGAGTTGACTATTACCGATGTGGTATTTGTAATAGCTCCTAGAATAAATGCAGCCGGAAGAATGAAACATGGTTTGTATGCTGTAGAGTTACTTTCTGAAAAAGATCTAGCTAAAGCTGAGGTGTTTGCTGCAGCTATTGAAACCAATAATGCCGATAGAAAAGAACTAGATAAAAAAATTACAGAAGAAGCACTTGCTCAAATAAGAGAAAATAAGGAAGAAGAATATTATACGAGTGTCGTGTATCAAGAAGATTGGCATAAAGGAGTTATTGGTATCGTCGCTTCCAGAGTGATTGAAACTTATTACCGTCCTACATTGGTTTTTACAAAATCTGGAGATAAGCTAGCAGCTTCAGCAAGATCAGTAAAGGGTTTTGATGTATATGATGCTTTGCATGAGTGTAGTGAGTTTATAGAGCAGTTTGGAGGTCATAAATATGCAGCTGGCTTAACTTTAAGGCCAGAAAAATACGAGCAGTTTAAAGCAAAGTTTGAAGAGGTTGTAAAAAAGAGTATTCCTGAAGAATTAAGAACTCCGGAAGTACAAATAGATAATGAAGTATTCTTGTCTGATATAACGCCTCAGTTTTATCGAATTTTGAGTCAAATGGCTCCTTTTGGACCGCAAAATATGCACCCTGTATTTATGGCAAATGGTTTGAGAGATAACGGTTATGGAAAACCTGTTGGCTCCGATAAGTCGCATTTGAAATTGAATATACTTTCAGGTGCTGATAACAAAACCTATAATGCTATTGGTTTTGGTTTAGGAGATAAATATGAATTGACAAAATCTGGAAATGCTTTTAAGGCAGCTTTTACTGTTGGTGAAAATCATTGGCAAGGGACTACTTCGTTGCAATTGATGTTAAAAGATATTAAAGCAGAGGAATTGTGAATTATCCTTGATAAATTAGTGTTTCTATTTTGTAACTTTGAATTGATCAAATTATTATGGCGCAAAAAACAGCAAAAGAATCTTTAGCAATTACAACAGATTTAGTATTACCAAGTGATACCAATGCACTAAATGGTATGTTTGGTGGTGAATTGTTGGCAAGAGTAGATCGAATTTGTTGTATTTCTGCGCAACGTCATTCTAATGCTATTGCGGTAACCGTTTCTGTAAATCATGTTGTTTTTACAAAGCCGGTTCCTGTTGGAAGTACCGTAACGATTGAATCTAAAGTTTCAAGAGCTTTTGGTTCTTCTATGGAGATCTATGCAGATGTATGGCTAGAAGATAGAATTTCTAGAGAGCGAACAAAGGTGAATGAATGCATTTATACTTTTGTAGCTGTAGACGAAAAAGGGAATAAAATAAAAGTTCCAGAATTGGTTCCTGAAACGAAGTTAGAAAAACAACGATTTACAGCTGCCTTACGTCGTCGACAATTAAGCCTGCTTATGTCTGGAAAAATGAAGCCGAATGAGGCAACAGAGTTAAAGGCTTTGTTTGAATAACGACGCAGAGAAAATCTGAAAAACTAAGTTTATTCTAGCGGTGATCTTCTTTCTTTTAATAGAAAAAAATCACAATTTTAAAAGCCAATAACTAGGATTTTCTGTTTTAGTATCTTTCCAAATTTGGAGCTTTAAAATAGTTTTACCCGTTACTTTATCCGTGTGTATTTCACCAATACTTTGTTGTAGTTTTACTTTATCACCTTTTTGCAATGCTACTGTAGCAAGGTTGCTGTATAAGGAAATATAATTACCATGTTGGATGTAGACTGTTTTGATACCGTTTGAGCTTACTTGAATGGCAAGCACAGTACCTTCAAAAATTGCCTTAGCTCTGGCTTTTTTATTTGTGGCAATATGAATTCCATTACTTTGAATAGTGATTCCTCTTAAAGTCTCATGAGGTATTTTTCCGTATTTTCTAACCACAAGGGCATTGGTAACAGGCCAAGGTAATTTACCTTTGTTTGTAGCGAATTTAGAGGCTAAAATTTTAGCTTCTGGTGTAAGAATAAAATTAGAGGATTTTTTTGATGAGTTTTTCTTGTTTGCTGCAGCAATTGCATCTCTAATTATTTTCTCAATTTGCTTGTCAATTTTTCGCTCTTCATCTTGTTTCTTTTTTATTTGAGCGGTGTATTTTTTCTTTTCAGCAGTAACTTCTTTTGCTAATACTTCCTGTTCTTTTTTCTCTATTTCAATTTTAGCTTGTTCTTCTTTTTGAGCTGCAATTAAATTTTGTTTTTCAATTTTCTGAATTTTTAAATCATCATTGAGTGCTGTTATTTTTTTAGTTTGAGACACAATCTCTTCACCTTGTTCTTTTCTGTACTCTGTGTACTGAGTCATGTATTGGAATCTTTTGTAGGCTTGATGAAAGCTATCTGCAGATAAAATAAATAGCAACCTGCTTTGTATAGACTTGCTTTTATAGGACATGTAAATCATGTCAGCATAATCGTCTTTTAAAACTTGTAGTTCTTTTTCAAGAGTAGCAATTTGATTTTTATTTTTTTTAATCTTTGAATTTAAAACAGATTCTTCTTGATTGATAGTTCTAATCAATCTAGAACGAACAGCGATTTTTCTATTTAAGTTGGCAATATCTTGAAGGATATCTTTTTCTTCTGCTTTAGATTCAAATAGCAGAGAATTCATTTTTTTTATTTCTAATTGTAGTCGAGCTCTTTTTGCTTCTAGAGATTTTTGAGTTGGGGCTTGGGCAGTAACTGAAAAATTGATAAGTAGAAGACAAAAAATAAAAAGAACACGAAACATGAATTTTTTAAGGTTTTTGTTTTTCAAAGCAATAGAGGGTTGACGCAACATTATTTAATGATTCTTTTATAGCCACTTGGTATTTTGTATGGAAAAGTTAATTCTTCATCCAATTTTACAGATTTAAAATCAAAACGAATAGAGGCATTGTTTTTGTCGTCTTTTGCAACAATTTCAACACGTCCAGGAATCGGAGTAGCATCAATTTCAGTATAGTTTGAATATCCTACGGATAAAAATCTGTTGCTTTCAAAAGTACGAATTTCTTGCTTTTCAATTTTATAGTTTAAAGGATGAATCCAAAATAATAAATCAACGAGTTCGTTGCCCTGAACAGGTGATAAAAGATGAGCCTGTTGGTCAATAGAAGCCTGGTAGTTTTTTGGTTTCATTTCAAATAAAGCATCACCCAACAAAAGATTTTGTAGCATAGTGAAATCTAAATTCGCACCTAATAAACGGTTGATCTCTGAAAAATCACCATCAAAATAGGTTTTGTTTATTTTTACATAATAACTAACACGTTCTGGTGTAATCAATGCCTTTGCAACAGGAAAACCAAATACGTTTGCACTCATCCATATTTGCTTGTCTTTTTCAATTTTTAATTTGACGTTTACATTTTGTGATCTGCCTTTTCTATTAAAGTTAAGTTTTAGATCAGCACTCAGCGTGTTTTTATCAAACTTACTTTTTGAGTGATTTTTTAATATCTTTTTTGGAGTTTCGATTTTAATATCTGCTCTGTTGGTAATGGTTTTACCACCGCCACAAGACATTAAAAAAAAGGGAATGATAAACAGAAAATGCTGTAGTTTCATGATTAAAACTTAAGAATATTATTGTTGTAAATGCTAATTGGGGCAAGATACAATTTTATGAAGTTTGACTTTCTTTTTATTTCATAAAAGTTCCTTAACCTTATAAATTACTCCATCATTTCTAAAACTTTTGTAAGTTCTTTTCTTTTGATCGTGTTAAAAATACTGTTCAGAATTTTTTCTTTAGTGTCGTATACAAAAGGGTCTATTTTAATGGTTCTGCTCGTTATGTATAGTTTTTGATTTGATACACTATTTAGCTTCGTATTCACTAGGAAAGAGGTTGCATCAACGGGATTGATTTCTATCCATAATTTATATGATAGGTCAGACTTTTTTAAGGGTTTGTAAATTCCTTTTTTATCAAAAAAACTCGCTGTTTTGAGTGATATTCTTTGTAGGTCTAAGGCCCTGTTTTTTGTGGTTAATTTTACATCAATAAATGGTTGGGTGACCTCAATTTTAAAAGAAGCGTTTATAGGTTTGGGTACAGAATTTGTTAATATTTTTCTAAGGATGAGGTCTGTAGTAAGTTGTTTTAAAATTTCTTTACCATCTATTGTAACAGTTAATGTTTCTTGTTGGTTTTTACTAGCAACGATTGTTGGTAATACTGTGATTTCTCCTTGTTTTCGGGTGAATAATTGTTTAGACTTTTCTAAAGTGAAAGAAGTAGATATAGTATAAGGAAAATGTTCTATGGCGCCGTATGAATCATGGGTCAAAATAGCAACAGGTTTCATGTTATTCAATTGGTCTCCTCTAGCTACTTTTATTGTTTGGATGTTTTTTGTAACCTCTAAATTTTTAAATAGAGAATGAAGTTCATCTATATTAGCTATGGTGAGATCAATATTTTCGCCGTTGTTTTTTGTGAAAATTGTTTTTTCTCCCCAATATGGTTTTAAGGTCTCAAGTGATTTTACAAAAAACGAAGTAGCATCATAAATATCTTTTTTATCTAATTTAATTTGTGCGGCTTTAAAAAATCCATAGGCTTTTTCTAAGGTTGTGTTTTTTCTTTTTATTCTAAGTTCTTCATACTTTGTTTTAGAAATTTCAATTAAATTCCAATAGTAATCCTCGTTTTCGTAAGTTTTAGAAATAGTATAGCCTTCTATGAATTTGGAACTCTCAATTTTCTGCTTATTCATGTAAAAGTCACTTTTTTCATTATCAATATCAAATTGATATAAAAGAGAATTTGTATTTACATTTACAGAAATGTGTTCTGCTAAATCAGCAAGTGCTTGTCTTTCTGCCGTTTTTATATATCTGTCGGGGAATCCCGACTTTGCCGCTTTACCAACACCATAATAAGTAAGTTCGTTTTGCGGTTTTTGTTTTACCCATATGGGTAGGTCTTCAAACTGTTGTGCTGCTTTTCTTGAGCTGCCACAGCTAGATAAGATACCTAATAGAAGTATAAAAGAAAGTTTTATAATTTTAATTTGGGTCATAGTCAGCAATTGGTTGAGTGAAATCATTGCTCATCTTTTTTAAGAGATCGTTGTATAAAACTGAGGAAGATTTTAAAGATGATCTAGTTTTGAAATAAGATTGTAATTGTCTTACATCTGATGAATAATCTCTAATTTTATCTGAAATATGGGCCTTGTTTTGGTGCTCCCAATACCCAGGGACCAATTGTTCGTAGTCTCCATTATAGCGCATGTATTGTATTTGATCAGATATTTGATCTCTCAATACTTTGTTGATAAGTACACTTCTGTCTATGGTAGAGATAAGTTTATATTCTAGGTTGATACTTGCTTGTTCTGATTGACTATAGAGATTTGTTGTGATCTTATTGTATGCAATCTTTGTTTTGGTGTCTCCGGCTTCGTCTTTGTAAGAGGTTTTAACTTTTTGGTAAGCTTTGTAAGGCTCACTTGTAAGTCGCGATTTGTGAAACGAAACATTGTCAATATTTAATGAAAACAAGGCTTTTGCTCCAGATTTTTTCGCGAGATTTAGTTGTGTGTCCAAAGGCTGTCCTGCTTTTAAAGAAGGAACTTCAATGATTTTATAAAAAGGAGAAGGAATCTCGTTAAGATTTGAAATAAAATATTGTCTAAATTCTTGTTTAGTTTTACTGTAATTTCTGTTTGCAACAAGGGGCCTGATAGCGATTTTTATGGTAGCTTTTTCTAACGCCTCATTTTTTAATTGCAAGGCATCTTTGTAGTCATTTTGTTTTAAAATGTCATTAAATTGATAATATGCCTTTCTGTTAGCATTTGTCTCTAAGTATTTTATACCATCTAGATAAAGGGGCTCTAAAGTTGCTTTTTTCAATTGGTATTTAGCATCTTTGAAAATTTCATTAAAGTGAACAATTTCATTAAAAATTGTTTTTGCAGCATTGAAATTCTCCAGAGTTAAATATTGTATGCCTTTGTTGTATTGTTTTTCCAAATAATGGTCAAGTGCTTCGTTGTAATATACACTATAATCATTTAGTTTCTGAAGTTTAACATCAACTCTATTTGCTTTTGCTTTTAGTTGTTCTGCATCATCGTAAAGATAAATAGCCGATTTGTAATCTGCGTTTTTAAAGGCAGTGTAAAACTCTTCATAAATGTTATCTAAAACAATTTGTGTGTTTTTTTTGTATCCAACAATAGCATCAACGTTGTTGTTGTCAATTTGTAAGGATTTATAATAATAGTCAGAAGCCTGTTCAAAAGCTCCGTGTTGTTCGAATTGATAAGCTTGTTTTCTTAGTTTTTTGGCTTTACATGAAACCAAGAGAACCGCTGCCATCAATAGGTATAGGCAGTTTTTCATAGAGAGATGCTTTTTTAAAAAAAATCACAATAAAATAGTGGAACTCTCTTATTGTGATTTTAGTATTAGGATTAGAAAAGCTTATTTGTTTTTGCTTAGCGCGTCTTCAAAATTTTTCTTGAATTTTTCGTAGTTGTAGTCAATTTTTAGAACTTCATCCTGAGAAATTTTAGCACTTAAAGGTTTGATCAAAGCATCAACCTCTATTTCGTAGGCTAAATAAGAACGATATTTTCCATCTTTAGTTTTTGTAAGTTTTTCACATGATGTAGTGTAGTTACTTAATTCAACATCCACAACCTCTCTTGTTAAAGCTTCAAAACGTTTAGAGATATTTTCTCCGTCTTGTGTTCCTGTAGAGTTTTGATAGTTATCTACCACAGATTGAATTGTGGTTTGAACCTTACCTGCTAATTCTTGTAAGGTATTGTTTTTTGCTTTCTTTTTTGCGATGGTCATATCTTGACTCTCTCCCATTGAGCTAGCTCGGATGTATTTTTTGTCTGATCTAAAATCTTCTCCAGAGCAAGGAATAATTATTTCTTCTTCTCCTGGTCCAGCAGAAACTGTTTGCTGTTTAGATTTACATGCTGTAAAGTTTATTGCTAAAGCAATAATCAAAAGGGTTTGTGTAATTTTTTTCATGTTTTTCATAATTTTTTATTTGTTGATTGTATTTTCAAGAACTGTACCATGTTTTTTAAAATTTTCTTAAAAAATGTTTGGAGTGGCTTTTCGAAAATGTTTTTAAATATGCAAGTTGTTTAAATTCAGAGCAGTATGTTGCGTGTCTTTTTTTTAGCAATTTACATTTTTTTTTAAGTCCTTTTATAGGTTTTTACGCTTTTGGAATCGATAAAATTAGTTTTTGAGTATAAGTTGATGTTGGGTTTTGGTAAATTTCATCTGCATCTCCAAGTTCTTCAATTTTACCTTTATTCATTACAACAAGTTGATCGGACATATATTTTACTACAGAAAGATCATGTGAAATAAAGATATAGGTAAATCCAAAATCTTTTTTCAAATCGTTTAGTAGGTTTAATACCTGTGCTTGCACAGATACATCTAAGGCAGATACAGATTCATCACAAATAATTAGTTTAGGTTGTAGAGCTATGGTTCTAGCAATTCCAATACGTTGTCTTTGCCCTCCAGAGAATTCATGTGGATAGCGATTGAAATGCTCTGGCAGCAGCCCCACTTTTTCTAGAATCGATAGTACTTTTTCTTTTCGTTCTTTATGATTTTTATAAAGCTTATGAACTTTCATAGGTTCTAAGATGGCTTCTCCTACTGTTATTCTTGGGTTCAAGGAAGAGAAAGGGTCTTGAAAAATGATTTGAATATCCTTTCTTAGTTTTTTTATGTCTTTTTTAGAGAGTTGGGTTAGGTCTTTTCCTTGGTACAAAACCGATCCAGAAGTTGCCTTTTCTAAATGCATTAAAGTTCTTCCTAGTGTAGATTTACCGCAGCCAGACTCTCCAACCAAACCAAGAGTTTCTCCGGGGTATAATTTAAACGACACATTGTTTACGGCTTTGACATAAGTGTCTTTTTGAAACCACCATTTTTTATTTCCTAGATAATATTTTTTTAGATCGATGATTTCTAAAAGTGGTTTTTGAGCATAGGTTGATTCATGGAAAAGTGCTCTCTCTTCTGATGAATATATTTCTGTTTCTACGGTGTTTTCAATAAAATCTTTTACAGAAGGAAGTTTTTTTAAGCGGACCTCAATACTTGGTTTCGATTGAATAAGCGCTTTTGTATAATTGTTTTGAGGATTTTTAAATATCGCATTAGCATTACCTTGTTCTACAATATTTCCTTGATACATTACCACAACCCGATCGCAAATTTCTGAAACTAAAGAAAGATCATGAGAGATAAATAAAATGCTCATCCCTGTTTCTTGTTGTAGTTCTTTTAAAAGAGAGATAATGTTTTTTTGAACCGTAACATCCAATGCCGTTGTTGGTTCGTCAGCAATTAATAATTTTGGTTTGCAGGCTATTGCCATGGCAATCATAACACGTTGCATTTGTCCACCGGAAATTTGATGTGGATACAAATCAAACATTTCCGTTGCTCTTGGCAGTTTTACTTTTTCAAACAAACGAACGACTTCTGCTCGTCCTTCTTTTTTAGAAATTTTTTGATGTTGTTGTAAAATTTCTATGACTTGAGCACCACAGGTAATGCTTGGGTTTAGAGAACTCATGGGTTCTTGAAAAATCATCGAAATTTCAGAGCCTCTAAGAGCTCTAAATTCTTTTTCTCTTAAGCTTAACAAATTTTCATTTTCAAAAAGAATTTCTCCTTCTAAAAAGCTGTTTTTTTTATCTAATAACCCTAAAATGGCTAATGATGAAATTGATTTACCACTACCAGACTCTCCTACAATTCCTACAATTTCATTTTCTTGAATTTGAAAATCAATACCATGAACCATTTCGTTTCGTTCATTTTTTGAAGGAAAGGAGATTTTTAGGTTTTTGACTTCCAGTAGATTGTTTTTTGTCATCTTGTTCATTTGCCCTCTAAATAGGTGCTGTTTTAGTGGAGTGTTTTTCTTTTTTAAGAAAGATAAAAGTACCTAAAAAAAGTGGTTTTCTATTTTATTTTAATTTGTAAAATTTTTGAAATGTATCTTTTTACTGGATAGTATTAATATTGCCTTGAGTCTCTGTATCTTTGCCAACCTAATAGCAAAGACTTCATGAATTACCTATCTGTAGAAAATATCTCCAAAGCTTATGGAGAGCGCGTATTGTTTGATAAATTATCTTTTGGAATTAATAAAGATCAAAAAATTGCCTTTGTTGCAAAAAACGGTACAGGAAAAACATCCATCTTAAACATTATTGCAGGAAGAGATACCTCTGATACAGGTCAGGTGGTAATCCGAAAGGATATTCAAGTTGCTTATTTGGCTCAGGATGATAAGTTTGATCCGAAGCTGACGATAGAAGAGGTGATTTTTGCCTCAGAAAATCCGGTTTTAAAAGTAATTCAACAATATGAAAATGCTTTAGAAAACCCAGAAGATACCGATGCTTATCAAAAAGCTTTTGATTTAATGGATCAGTATAATGCATGGGATTTTGAAACGCAATACAAACAAATTTTATCTAAGTTGAAATTTGATGATATTCATCAAAAGATAGAAGGTTTGTCAGGAGGTCAAAAAAAGCGTTTGGGCCTGGCAACAGTATTGATTAATAAACCAGATCTGTTGATTTTAGATGAGCCAACCAATCACCTAGATTTAGAGATGATTGAGTGGTTGGAGTCCTTTTTTGCGAAAGAAAAAATCACCTTGTTTATGGTAACCCATGATCGTTACTTTTTAGAGCGTGTTTGTAACGAAATTATTGAATTGGATGGAGGGGAATTGTATAGTTACAAAGGAAATTATTCTTACTATCTTCAGAAAAAAGAGGAGCGAATTGCCTTAGCACAAGTAGTACAAGAAAAAGCGAAGAATTTATTCAAAAAAGAGTTGGATTGGATGCGAAGACAGCCGAAGGCGAGAACCACAAAATCTAAATCTAGAATTGATGATTTTTTTGAGATTAAGAAAAAAGCACACAATAGAAGAATAGAGCACAAAGTGCAGCTTGAGATTAATATGGAGCGTTTGGGAAGTAAAATTCTTGAAATGCATAAAGTGTATAAGTCCTATGGCGACTTAAAAATTATGGATGGTTTTGAGTATGTTTTTAAAAGAGGAGAGCGTATTGGGATTATCGGTAAAAATGGAACTGGTAAGTCGAGTTTTCTAAATTTAATTACTCAGAAAGAGCCTGTGGATCAAGGTAAAATAATTTTGGGTGAAACTGTAAAATATGGTTATTATACGCAAAGTGGAATTACCGTTAAAGAAGGTCAGAAAGTAATTGAGGTTATCAAAGAGTTTGGAGAATATATTCCGTTGGCAAAAGGGAATAAAATTTCTGCAAGTCAACTTTTAGAACGTTTTTTATTCGATAGAAAACGTCAGTATGATTTCGTAGAAAAATTAAGTGGAGGAGAACGCAAGCGATTGTTTTTATGTGCTGTGTTGATTCAGAATCCTAATTTTTTGATTTTGGATGAGCCTACAAATGATTTAGATATTGTAACCTTAAATGTTTTGGAAGCTTTTTTACTAGATTTTCCAGGGAACTTATTAGTCGTTTCTCACGATCGATATTTTATGGATAAAATAGTAGATTCTTTATTTGTTTTTAGAGGAGAAGGAGTGGTTGAGAATTTTCCAGGTAATTACTCTGATTATAGAGCTTACGAAGATTCTAAACCAAAAGAGACAAAAGAGGTCAAGGTTAAGGTAGAAATAGCCCAGCCAAAAGAAAAAGAGGTTTCAAAACCAAAAGTAAAATTGAGCTATAATGAAAAACGTGAATTTGGTACTTTGGAATCAGATATAGCAAAACTAGAAAAGCAAAAAGAAAAAATAGAAGCTCAATTTGCTAATGGAGAAGTTGCACCGAATGAGGTAAATGAAATTTCGATTAAGCTTCAAAAAATTATTGACGAGATTGAGCAAAAAGAAGAGCGTTGGTTTGATTTGTCTGCAAAAATGGAGGGTTAAACCTTTATTTTTTTAGAGCTCAAAAATAATTTATAAGATTCTTGTTTTTAGGGTTCTAATTTACTAAATTAGTTATCCGCCCCCTATTATACGTTAGTTTAAAAAAATTAATGTTATGAAAAAGGGTGTTCTAAAAATATGGGTATTGAGCTTTATGCTAAGTTGTTTTAGTATAGCAAGTTCTAGTGCACAAAGTCAAGGTTTGGTTTCTATCTCTTTGGATCCTAAAATGGCAATTGAAGGGCCTTATGAAACGAGTGAGCATGGTGAATTGGATATGACCATACGTGTCGCTTGTCATCACTTAAGATATGAAATAGGTGCTTTTACTGAGTTGTTTCCTGCTATTGAATACTATGGTTTTGGATTGTTTTTTAAATATAAATTTTTACTAGAAAAAGATCCCAAGAAATTTCATAGATGGGTTTTGCCTGTTGGTGCTGATGTTGGTTTCATAAAAAGAAATCAGGATTTTGAAGAAAAAGTTCTGATGTTTAATTTTGCGATCGATAGTAGTATTAGATTTTTTATGACTAAAAATATCGGTTTAGAGTTAGGTGTCAATTATAGGTATAGAAGTGATTTAGAGGAGATTTATCAAGACAACTTTCAAATGCGCTATAATGTATATTCAGGTTTGGTATTTGTGTGGAATTGAAAGAAGGTTAATTTCCAAAAGAGGGGTAGGGTAATGTTAAAGTGACTTGTTATATATATAACCTATTGTATTTAACTAAATTATTACTACCATGAGAAAACTTTTTTATTCAATTCTGTTTTTGTTTTTGCCTTTTTTTGTTGCCTGTTCTGATGCTCTTGTTGAAGAAGAACAACAGGAGGTTGTTATAGAAGAGGAGGAGGAAGAGGAAACAGAAGATCCGGTAAATGATGTTCAAACAGACCATCCAAATATTTTGTTAATCATTGCTGATGATGTTAGTGTTGATGCGACTCCGAACTATTTGGAGGATTTGAACGCAGTAAAACCAGAGATGCCTAACCTCGAAAAGTTGATGGATAATGGTTTGGTTTTCGACAATGCATGGGCTTATGCTAGATGTTCACCTACGAGAGCTTCTATCATTACAGGGAAGCATGGTGTTCAAAATGGCATTAAGGCGCCTGGAGGAAATGTATCTTTGTCAAGTTCTCATAAATCGTTGCAATCTTATATCAATGAAAATACAAGCAATGCTTACGCAACGGCAGTTTTTGGAAAATGGCATCTAGGGCACGATGTAGATCATCCTACAAGCGTTACAAACGTGGGTACTTTTAGTGGAAATTTATCTTCAGGCGTTCCTGATTATTGGTCGTATGATCTAATAGAAAATGAAATTCTTACAACGCTATCGTCTACCACGGATGCTGAGCGAATGGAAAATTATTCAACAACAAAATATACGCAACTTGCAATGGATTGGCGTGATGAACAAACCAAGCCTTGGTTTATTTGGTTAGCCTATAATGCTGCGCATAGTCCTATCCATATGCCAGATGATTATTTGATTTCTGAGGCTTCACAGTCTAGAGCTGGTACCAGTTTAAATATGTATTTAGCAATGTTAGAGGCTATGGATTATGAAATGGGAAGGTTTATAGACTCAATGTCTGAAGAAGAAAAAGAAAATACCATCATTATATATATTGGAGATAACGGTACTCCAATAAGAGTATCTCAATACGCAGATAAAACCAAACATTGTAAAGGTTCTATTTATCAAGGGGGGGTCAATGTGCCATTTGTAGTTTCTGGTTTAGGGACGCGTTTAGGCCGTGAGTCTGAAGCGTTGGTGCATACAGTAGATTTGTACGCAACTATTGCAGAATTGGCTGGGGTAGATGTTTCTGAAATTAACCAGAGTAAAAGTATAAAAAGCTTGTTGAAAGATGCGAATGCTACTTCGAAAGAATATATCTATACGGAGGTTCCTGGAGATGGGAATGATAATGGTCACTATGCCGTAAGAAATGCTACTTATAAGTTGATTTATGAAATAGATACAGATGTAAAAGAATTATACGATTTGTCTGCCGATCCATATGAAGCAACGAATTTGTTATCAGGAGACTTGTCGACTACTCAGCAAGAAAATTATAACAATCTTTTATCGGAAGGGAAGAGAGTAAGAGGGGAGTAGATAGAGAAAATAGTTCATAAAAAAAGTACCCTCAGCTTGTCGAAGGGTACTTTTTGTTTTTTTATAAATGAAAAAAGTGTACTATTCTTTTTCTTTTTTCAACATAGCATCCCAGCCTTGTGCTGTCAGTTCTAGTTTTTGATTTGCTCTTGTTACTAGATTGATTCCGTCATTCTGGTCTGTCATATGACCTATAATAGAGAAGTGTGGGTTTCCTTTTATTTTTTCAAAATCATCTTGCGATATGGTGAATAATAGTTCGTAGTCTTCTCCCCCATTCAAAGCAATCATTGTGCTGTCCATGTTAAACTCTTCTGCTGTAGAGATAACTTGTGGGTCTAGTGGTAATTTGTCTTCGAATACATTTGCTCCTACTTGAGAGTTTTTACATAAGTGTATTACCTCAGAAGATAAACCGTCACTAATGTCGATCATACTAGTTGGTGAAATATTTAATTCACGTAAAAGTTTAGGAACATCTTTTCGTGCTTCTGGTTTTAGTTGTCTTTCTACCAGGTACGTGTATTGATCTAAATCTGGTTGAGCGTTTGGATTCACTTCAAAAACTTTACGTTCTCTTTCTAAAACTTGTAAGCCTAAGTAGGCAGCACCTAAATCTCCAGAAACAACTAATAAATCATTAGGTTTTGCTCCGTTTCTATAAACGATATCTTTTTGTTCTGCTGTACCAAGTGCTGTTACACTAATAAGCAAGCCTGTTTGAGAGGAGGTGGTGTCACCTCCAATTAAATCTACATTGTAAGTGTTACATGCCAATTGAATTCCTGCATATAATTCTTCCAAAGCCTCAAGAGGGAACCTGTTAGAAACTGCAATGGAAACGGTAATTTGTTTTGCTTCACCGTTCATAGCATATACGTCAGATAAATTTACCATTACTGATTTGTATCCTAGGTGTTTCAATGGCATGTACATTAAATTGAAATGTACTCCTTCCACAAGTAAATCTGTTGTAACAAGTGTTTTAAGTCCTTTGTGGTTTAAAACTGCAGCATCATCTCCAACTCCTTTCTCCGTAGAGTCTTGAGCGATTTTGAAATGTTCAGTCAAGTGATTGATCAAACCAAATTCTCCTAATTCAGCTAAGCTTGTTTTGTTTGGTGTTTTATCTTCTAACATTATTCTTGAATTTCGAATTGCAAAAATCTTTCTTTTTTCTGAGTTTACCCAATTTTATGTCATAAATGAATGTTATACTACCTTTTATTGATTGCTAAATACGGTGTTTTGTGTTGTTAGAATTTATCTCTAAATTGAAATGAAATTACAAAACTTGTTTTGTGATAGAGTTAATTCCCCCAAAAAAATAAAATATGAAAATCTTATTTAAGTTTAGTCTGATCTTATGTGTAGTGTTCTTTTTTTCTAATTCGAGTTTTGGTCAGGCAGAAAAAGGCTTTAGAACCTCCTTGTTGTATGATGTTAAAATGAAGGCCGTAGGTCCTTATGAGACAAGTGAGACTGGAGAGTGGAATTTGTTGTTTCGTTTTGCCTACAAACATAAAAATTTGGAGTATCATTTTTTTCTAGAAAATTTCAAGGCAATAAGTTATGGTGCTATTGGTGTGGGGGTAAACTATTTGTTGTGTTTCGAGGATTCTAAAAATAGATTCAATAGGTGGGAGATTGCAGCAGGGCCTGGCGTAGGAATTATTGTAAGAAGAGAATTGGGTGTTGAAGAGCCTTTTTTTGAATTAAATGGAGAATTTCGATATTTTTTCACAAAAAAATGGGGTGCTACATTGTTAGGAAACATGAAACATAGATCTGACTTGGTAGAACGTTATGGTGAAGAGGATCCTTGGCGCTTAAGTGGTTTTGTTGGGGTGATGTACAGATGGTAGGCCTGTTTTTTTAGGGAGTAGATGCGAATTTACATGACACATTTTTTTTCTTTTTACTGTAAGGAGCATGTATAAATAACCTCTATTAACACATAAAGAAATACAGGTTAGATTTGTTCTAAATACAGGATACATGTTGTATCTTTGCAAACACTTAATAAAGTAAGGAGTTTAATTATGATAAAAGTTTCAGACATAGCAAAAAAGAAAGTTATCGAATTGATGACGGATGATGGGTATGATTCTGCTACAGATTTTGTTCGTGTAGGTGTTAAAAGTGGAGGTTGCTCAGGTTTGTCCTACGATCTTGATTTTGACAAGAACTCTAGTGAAGAAGATAAGATTTTTGAAGACAATGGAGTTAAAATTATTGTTGATAAAAAGAGTTTTCTATATCTAGTAGGTACTACTTTAGAATATTCTGGTGGATTGAATGGAACCGGTTTTGTTTTTAACAATCCAAATGCAAGTAGAACTTGTGGATGTGGAGAGTCGTTTTCTCTTTAATTTATTAACTCTTTTAATTTTAAATTAATTATGTCAAAGTATACTGAAGACGACTTAAAAAAAGAACTGGAAACTCAAGAGTATGAGTACGGTTTTTATACAGATATAGAGTCGGATACCTTTCCTAAAGGATTGAATGAAGATGTTGTTCGTGCAATTTCTAAAAAGAAAAATGAGCCAGAATGGATGACTGAATGGCGTTTAGATGCTTTTAGAATTTGGGAACAAATGGAAGAGCCTGAATGGGCAAACGTAAATTATGAAAAACCTAATTTTCAAGAAATAAGTTATTATTCTGCACCTAAAAAAGCAGATCCAAATAAGACTTTAGATGATGTAGATCCTGATTTATTAGAGATGTACAAAAAATTAGGAATTTCAGTTGATGAGCAAAAGAAACTGCAAGGAGTAGCAGTAGATATTGTTGTAGATTCAGTTTCTGTAGCAACTACTTTTAAAAAGACTTTAGCAGAGAAAGGGATTATTTTTATGCCAATTTCTGAAGCAATTCAAGAACATCCTGAATTGGTGAAAAAGTATATGGGGACAGTAGTTCCAAAAACGGATAACTTTTATGCAGCATTAAATTCAGCAGTCTTTACTGATGGATCTTTCTGTTATATTCCTAAAGGAGTAAAGTGTCCAATGGAATTGTCTACATATTTTAGAATTAACGAAGGGGGTACAGGTCAGTTTGAGCGTACGTTGTTGATTGCAGATGAAAGTAGTTATGTAAGTTATTTAGAAGGTTGTACAGCTCCTGCAAGAGATGAAAACCAATTGCATGCTGCAGTTGTAGAGTTGATTGCGATGGATGATGCAGAAATAAAATATTCTACTGTCCAAAACTGGTTCCCTGGGGACAAAGAAGGTACAGGTGGAGTTTATAATTTTGTGACAAAAAGAGGAATTTGCGAGAAAAATGCAAAGATTTCTTGGACGCAAGTTGAAACAGGTTCTGCAGTAACATGGAAATATCCATCTTGCATCCTTAAAGGAAATAATTCCGTAGGTGAGTTTTATTCGATTGCTGTTACAAACAATTTCCAACAAGCAGATACTGGTACAAAGATGATTCACCTTGGGAAAAATACCAAGAGTACAATCATTTCAAAAGGTATCTCTGCAGGGAAATCTCAAAATAGTTACCGAGGATTGGTGCAAATCAATGCAAGGGCAGAAAATGCACGTAACTTCTCTCAATGTGATTCATTGTTGATGGGAGATCAATGTGGAGCACATACTTTCCCGTATATAGAAGCTAAAAATACGACAGCTCAAGTAGAGCATGAGGCAACTACAAGTAAAATTGGAGAAGATCAATTGTTCTATTGTAATCAAAGAGGGATCGATACTGAAAAAGCTATTGCGTTAATCGTAAATGGTTTTAGTAAAGATGTTTTGAATAAGTTACCAATGGAGTTTGCTGTTGAAGCTCAAAAATTATTAGAAATTAGTTTAGAAGGATCCGTAGGATAAAAAAATATTACGATGTTAAAAATAGAAAATCTACAAGCTAAAATAGAAGATAAAGATATCCTTAAGGGATTAAATATCGAAGTAAAAGCAGGTGAAGTACATGCTATTATGGGGCCAAACGGTGCCGGTAAAAGTACGATGGCTTCTGTAATTGCAGGAAAAGAAGAGTACGAAGTAACAGGGGGTTCAATTGAATTGAACGGTGAAGACATTAGTGAAATGGCTCCTGAAGAAAGAGCTCATGCAGGTGTGTTTTTATCTTTTCAATACCCAGTAGAGATTCCTGGTGTTACGGTTACTAACTTTATCAAATCTTCTATCAATGAATCAAGAAAAGCGCAGGGGTTAGAAGAAATGCCGGCGAAAGATTTATTGAAAAAAATTCGTGAAAAATCTGAATTGTTAGAAATTGATAGAAAATTCTTATCTCGTTCATTGAATGAAGGATTCTCAGGAGGTGAAAAGAAAAGAAATGAGATTTTTCAAATGGCTATGTTAGAGCCTAAATTAGCGATTTTAGATGAGACTGATTCTGGATTGGATATTGATGCTTTGCGTATTGTAGCGAATGGAGTAAATAAATTAAAATCCAAAGACAATGCTGTAATTGTAATTACGCATTACCAACGTTTGTTAGATTATATCGTTCCTGATTTTGTTCATGTATTATACGACGGAAAAATCGTGAAATCTGGTACTAAAGAATTGGCTTTAGAATTAGAAGAAAAGGGATACGACTGGATCAAAGAAGAGTTGAACGCATAATTTCAAATAAAATGGAATTAAAAGAAAAATTAGTATCCTCTTTTTTGGCTTTTGAAAACAAGGTTGAGGTAGATATAGATTCAAATGTTCATGACATTCGTTCGAAGGCATTCAGCGATTTTGAGAACAAGGGATTTCCTACAAAAAAAGATGAGGAATGGAAATACACAAGCTTAAACGCTGTGTTAAAACATGATTATAATGTGTTTCCAAAGAGTGAAGCATCTTTGGCTTATAAGGATGTGAAAAAATATTTTATCAATGAAACAGATTGTTATAATTTGGTTTTTATTGATGGGAAATTCAGTTCTTTTTTATCAAACACCACACATGATGGTTTGGATATTTGTGTAATGTCTTCTGCATTGACAAAGCCAAAATATAAAATGGTGATCGATGCTTATTTTAATAAATTGGCAGGTGAAAAGAATAGTTTATCTGATTTGAATACGGCTTTTTCTCATGAGGGTGCGTATATCAATATCCCTAAAAACAAAGTGGTTCCTAAGCCTATTCAAATTATTAACTTTTCTACCGGTACAGAGCAAGAAATTCTTATTCAACCAAGAAATTTAGTAATTGTTGGAGAGAATGCACATGTTCAAATTATTGAACGTCATCAAAGCTTGACTTCAAATACAACATTAACAAATGCTGTCACTGAGATTTTTGTGAACAAAAGAGGTATTGTTGATTTTTACAAAATGCAAAATGATCTAGAAACAGCTTCTTTAGTAGACGGTACTTATGTTTCTCAGCAAAGAGATAGTGTTGCTTCAGTGCATACTTTTTCTTTTGGGGGTAAACTTACTCGTAACAACCTAGAGTTTTATCAAAATGGTGAGCACTGTGTATCTCATATGAATGGTATTTCTATTTTGAATGGAAAACAGCATGTGGACAATCATACATTAGTAGAACACAAAGCACCAAATTGTGAATCTCACGAAATGTATAAAGGAATTTATGAAGGTAACTCTACAGGTGTCTTTAATGGTAAGGTAATCGTAGAGCAAGCGGCTCAAAAAATTAATGCTTATCAGCAAAATAACAATGTTATTGTGGGGGCAAAAGCTTCAGTGAATTCTAAACCACAATTAGAAATTTTTGCAGATGATGTAAAGTGTTCTCATGGTTGTACAATAGGACAACTTGATGAGAGTGCATTGTTTTACATGCAGCAACGCGGAATTCCTAAGAAAGAAGCAAAAGCATTGTTGATGTATGCTTTCTCTAATGACGCTTTAAAAGATGTAAAAATACCTGAATTGAAAACAAAAATCAATGCAATTATAGCTAAGAAATTAGATGTAAATATTGGTTTTGATTTGTAAGATTCTTATATAATATAAATAAAGCCGACTAATTTTAGTCGGCTTTTTTTATTCTTAAACGTGAATCTCTCCAGTCATATAGAGAGTACATTTTCCTGAAATTTTTACTCGTTTCCCCTCTAACTGACAGGTTAAGTCTCCTCCTCTTTTAGAAACTTGTTTTGCGATTAAGGTGTTTTTTCCTAGTTTCTTATTCCAGTATGGAGTTAAGGTACAATGAGCGGATCCGGTTACAGGGTCTTCATTAATGCCAGATGCTGGTGCGAAAAATCTAGATACAAAATCTACTTCGTCTCCTGGTGCCGTTACGATGACTCCTCTTGTTTTGATTTGTGAAAGAGCTGATAGTTCTGGTTGTAACGCTTCAATTTCTTTTTGTGATTCATAGAGAAGCATGTAATCGGATTTGCTTCTGTAGGTGGCTAATGGTGTCTTTCCCATTGCTTTGTTAAGACTTAGATTTGTTTCAGCTTTATTGGGTTTGTCTATCGGAAAGTCCAAAACCATATTTCCGTCCTTTTCGAGTTTTACATGTAGACTGCCGCTTCTATGAGAGTAAAATTCTATCGCGGTTGCTTCGGTGTTGAAATAGTTAAAAAGAACAAATGCTGTCGCTAAAGTTGCATGCCCGCATAAGTCTATTTCAACAGTAGGTGTAAACCATCGAATTTCATAAATATTTTGTTTTCTGACGGCAAAAGCAGTTTCAGACAAGTTGTTTTCGGCAGCAATGTCTTGCATTAAAGAGGGTTCCAGCCAACGGTCAAGGATGCATATTGCCGCAGGGTTTCCTCCAAATAGTTTTAGAGTAAAGGCGTCTACTTGGTAAAGTGTGATTTTCATAAAAGCTATTTTTTATCCAAATATAGTTTATTGGATGTTGATTTTATATGTTCACACAGTTTAATACAGCTTTGTAGTAAGTTTTGAGGAGTGTTTTTAAATGCGTCTTTAAGGTTTTCTTCTTCTTTTGAGATTGCTTCTGTGTAGTCTAATTGTAGTTTGCTTTTACTATGATTGTCTAGGTGTATAGAGCCACATAGCGCGGCTACCTTTATGTTTTGTTTTTTAGCGGACTGAATTATTCCTAAAATTGTTTTACCAGCTGAGGTTTGGTTGTCTAGTTTACCTTCTCCTGTGATGATCCAATCGGTATTTTTGATGGATTGATTAAAATGGGTTAGGCTTTTTACAAGTTCAATGCCTGGGGTGAGTTTTGCATTTAGAAAAAGACAGGCACCACCGCCAAATCCACCTGCTGAACCTGACCCAGGGATGCTTTGTAAGTTGATTGAAAATTGGTCTTGCACCAGGGTTGAAAATTGTTTCAAACCTTTGTCTAAAAGTAAAACTTGTTTCTCGTTGGCGCCTTTTTGTGGTGCATAGATATAGGCCGCTCCATTTGTTCCATGAAAAGGGTTGGTAACATCGCAGGCTGCTTCAAATTGAATGTTTTGCAGTCTTGGATCTATGTTTGAATCTTCTATATGATGAATTTCACAGAGGTTTTTGCCTGTGGGATGGAGGATTGTTTTGTTTTGCTTGTCTTTAAATCGGAAACCCAAGGCTTCGGCCATACCAATTCCAGCATCATTGGTTGCGCTTCCTCCTAAGGTGAGGATAATTTTTTTAGCCCCTTTTTCAATAGCATGTATTATGAGTTCGCCAACTCCATAGGTAGTTGCTTTGGCGCAATCTAGTTTGTGTGTTCCAAGTCTTTTAATTCCGCAGGCCTCTGCAATTTCAATAATGGCAGTTTGAGAGGTTTTGATATAAAGATAGTTGCTTTTTATAGGTTGATAGAATGCATTTTTTACGGTTGTAGAGATTCGTTGAGCCTGTAAGTTGTGTCTTAGGGCTTCAAGGGTACCATCACCTCCATCTGCCATGGGGTGTTTGATTATTTTGGCATCTGGAAAAATTCTTAAAATTCCTTTTTCAGCAATATTACAGAATTCAAAACTAGTAAGTGAACCTTTGAATTTGTCAGGAGCAATTACAAATTTCACTAGTTATTGTTTTATTGCTGCTAGAACGTCTCTTACTAAGGTATTCATAATATCATAAGAGCCTGTTCTTTTAGTGTGTGTTAATCCGGTTCTAACAATTACAAGATCACTAGACGGAATGATAAAAATCCGTTGTCCATGATATCCATCTGCATAGTACATGTCTTTTGGAGCATCTGGCATATAGCCGTCTGTATTGGTCCAAAATTGAGCACCGTATTCGTTTTTAGACTCCTTTGTAGGAAGCGCAGCATAATCGGCCCAAGATTCTTTAAAGATTTGTGTGCCATTCCAGTTTCCTTTGTGTAAGTATAATAAACCTAATTTAGCCCAATCTCTTGTAGTTGCCCAAGCGTAAGACGAACCGACATAGTTTCCTTCCATGTCAGTTTCAAAAAGCATGGAGTTCATTCCTATTTTATCAATTAGTTCTGTATATGGGAAATCAAGATACTCTTGTTGACTTTTAAATTGTGATCGCAGTACACCAGAGATAAGGTTTGTGGTTCCTGAAGAATAGTTGAAATGAGTGCCTGGTGCGTATTCAAGTTCCTTTAAGGCTTGTGTTTTTGTCATGTCCCTTTCTAAAAAGAGCATTTTTGTTACATCCGATATTTTGGTGTAATCTTCTTCCCATTCTAGTCCGCTTACCATTTTCAAAAGATGAGCGGTGGTTATATTTTTACGTTCGTCTGTTTTCCAGTTTTTAAGATTCATGAAATTAACAAGCGGTTCTTGAATATCAAAACCTTGCTTGTATTCAAGTGTTCCCATTACAGTGGCAAGTAAACTTTTGGCCATAGACCATCCTAAAAATTCGGTTTCTTTGTTAAATTGATCTGCATAACGTTCTGCAATGATTTGATCTTTGTAGAGTACTAGAACGGATCTTGTGTTTTTTAAAAATTCCTTGCTATCTTCATTAAAAGCACTGTCAATTGCGATGTTTAATTTATGATAATCTATGTTTGAGAAAACAGAGTCTAAAGGCTCTCCTGTTCCGTAAGGGTAAGGAAGTGCGCTTGTGTTCTTTGTTCTTTTCGGTTTTAGAAATTTTTGGTTGACGTCAAAATCCTTATCGATTACAACCGCTCCTTGTCCATCTCTATAGAGTGTTTTTCGGGATAAAATTCCCAGTACACTAGAGGTGGTTATTTTTGTGTCAAAGTCAACAGAAGTTTTAGCAATCTTAATAGACGGAACATTATTGTCTGAATTGTGCACATGTTCTATGTTTCTCTGCGCATGAAATACATTTGAACTCATGTTTTTAGAGGCGTAACCTGCAATTATATTTAGTTTTGGGTATTGTGTGTATATTACAATAGCCAAAATAATTACGAGTAGGATACCTACGATTTTAAAAATTTTCATAGTAAGATCTTTATGCTCTCTAATTTAGATAAATTATTTGGAATGCAGGTTCGGTTATATTCCTGTACTTCCAAAACCGCCGGTTCCTCTTTCCGTTTCGTTTAATTCCTCCACAGTTAGCCATTCTGCGCGTTCATGTTTAGCAATAACCAATTGCGCAATGCGCTCTCCATCATTAATAGTGAAATTTTCATTTGATAAGTTTACCAGAATTACACCTATCTCTCCTCTATAATCAGCATCAATGGTACCCGGGCTATTTAAAACTGTGATTCCTTTCTTAGCAGCTAATCCGCTTCTTGGTCTTACTTGGGCTTCTGTTCCGATTGGCAAGGCAATGAAAAGGCCCGTTTTAATAATGGCTCTTTCAAGAGGCTTTAGAACAATTGGTTCGTTTAGGTTTGCTTTTAAATCCATTCCAGCCGAGGCAATGGTTTCATAGTGAGGTAGGTCGTGTTTGGATTTGTTTATGATTTGAATTTCCATATGATTTAGTTGTGTTTTTTATAATTCTGAATTAAAATATACCTTGTAAAAATGCATTTGTTTTTCTTCGTCGAATCCTTTTTCAAGATATTCTTTTGAAGAGCTTGGGTTTTCGAGGTCTAATTTTATTTGTATGTGTGTATCTAGTTTGATGTCGCTTTTTATCTTTTTCTTTTGAGATTCAAATACAGAATTTGAAACTTCAAACTCATCCCAAAAGTCTATTTGTTTCTTTTCTTCAAATAATTCTTTGTATTCGATAAATGCATTTCTAATACTGTCGTTGTGTTCGAAAATTTGTTCTTCAAATTCCTTTGGACTTGCAATGTCTTTTTCTGCAAAATACCCCAGCGTGGTACTTAAAAAATCAGCTTGTTCTTGTTTTCCAAGTTTCTCTTGTACAACCGTATTTGAGAAAGATTTGCACATGTCAAGAAAGTGTTTTGTTTGTGCATTGTCATCATCGGCAAAGTCAATGCCTAAAAAATGTTGTTTCCAATAGGCAGCATCATAGTTGTTGTTGTCTATAGTTAATACTGTAAATCCGTTCTCTTTTTCTGTGTTTAAAATAAGGCAACCCTTATCTAATTTTCCCGGGTTGATTCCTTTATCGATTCCTAGAACTATTTCTTTACCTTCTTTGAAGGTTTGAAAAAAAGGTGTTCTCTTTTCAATTTTTAGAACACCAATAGCATCGACTAATTCACCTTTGATAAAAATATCAGAAAAATAAGAAACAATTAAATCTCCAGTTTTTATTTGCGGATAAGAAGATTGCTCAAAGAGATGTTTTGCTATGTGTTTACTATTGTCAATAAAGGTATTCGGATCTGAAAACGTTTCAGCACAATAAGTAAACATTTCATTCATGGAGAGGTGTGTAGCATGTTTGAAATTGAAAAACTCATTAATTCTTCCAAAAGGTTTTAGGCTCATTGAAAAGAGTAGTTTGTATAATTCTTCATCTTCTGTGTTTAAAAGATTCTCTGAGTATACATTGTCAATATCCGTGTTTTTATTCCCTATTTTATGAAGTATGGTCTGACTAATAAAAGTTTCTTCGGTTTGAATCATAAAGTTTGGTTTAAATAAAAAATGCAGTATTTCTACTGCATTTAATTTTATAATGAATTCTCTAGCAATCCTTTTACATAAGGGTTTTGTTCCTGTTCTTTTAGGGTTTGTAGTAAATTGTTGAATTGCTCTTTTAAGTTGTTATGCGATAGAAGGTATTTTACAATTTCCACTTTAATAGCTGCATTTTTCATCTTCAAGGTCTCTTCAATGAATTTTGTAAAAGCTTGATTTAATTCAGTTTTAATACCTGTTTCCAATACAAGCAAACAAGCTAAGACTTCTTTATTTGATTTTGCAGTTTCAAAAGGAGTAAGCAAAGCTTCAAAAGGAATACTGTTGCTTAATTCTTTAACAGTGGCTTTCAATTCGTTTCTTTCTTCATCACTTCTAGCCTTCAGGAATTTTCCAGCAAGCGGGCCCACTTTTTCAAATGCTTCGTTTTTAACAGGAGCATTGCTCTTTTTTTCTTGCTTAGCCCATGAGTCGGTAAGTCCAACCGTTTTATTGAAGATTAATTTTTTTTCCGTACTCTCTGTATCTGTACAGAAATAACCTTTACGTTGGAATTGGTATTTGTCTCCCGGTTTGGTGGCTTCTAAACTTGGTTCAACAAAAGCAGTTCCTATATTTAATGAGTTTGGATTTAAAAACTCTTTAAAATCTTTGTCTTTATGGCCATCAGGAGCTTCGTCAGTAAATAGTCTGTCGTATAGACGAACTTCTGCTTTTATTGCATGCGCAATCGAAACCCAGTGAAGCGTTCCTTTTACTCTTCGCTTGCTTGCTTCGGTTCCGCTTCCACTTTTGGAGTCTTCGTCATAAGTACAGTGTACTTCTGTAATATTCCCTTCAGCGTCTTTTACAACCTCATTAGCTTTAATGATATAAGTGTTTTTTAAACGTACTTCACCACCTAGCTTTAAACGAAAGAATTTTTTGTTAGCTTGTTCCCTAAAATCCTCTTTTTCAATGTAAATTTCTTTTGAGAAAGGAACTTGTCTTGATCCTGCGTTTTCGTCTTCGGGATTGTTCTCTGCTGTTACCCATTCTTCTTTGTTTTCTGGGTAATTCGTGATAACAAGTTTTAAAGGGTCAAGAACAGCCATTACTCTTGGTGCTGTTTTGTTCAAGTCGTCTTTTATACAGTACTCTAATAAGGCAACGTCTGTTACGTTATCTCTCTTAGAAATCCCTGCCGTTTCACTGAATTTTCTAATAGACTCTGGTGTGTATCCTCTTCTTCGCAAACCAGATATAGTAGGCATACGTGGGTCATCCCAGCCATTGACAACTCCTTCTTCTACAATTTGAAGAAGTTTACGTTTACTCATAACGGTATAACTTAAGTTTCTCCTTGCAAATTCACGTTGTTTAGGTCGTAGGTTTTTAGGGTCAATCACTTGATCAACATACCATTCATAAAGATCTCTATGACTTTTGAATTCTAAAGTGCAGATTGAATGAGATACTTGTTCTAGGTAGTCAGATTCACCATGAGTCCAATCGTACATAGGGTATATGCACCAATCGTTTCCTGTTCTATGGTGTTCTTTTTTAAGAATACGGTACATAATTGGATCACGCATATGCATGTTTACATGCTGCATGTCTATTTTTGCTCTTAAGATATGAGAACCTTCTTCAAATTCACCATTCTTCATTTTTAAAAACAAATCAAGATTTTCTTCTACAGATCTATCTCTATTAGGTCCGTTAACACCCGGTTCGGTGGGAGTTCCTTTTTGAGAAGCCATTTCTTCAGAAGACTGGTTGTCTACATAAGCTTTTCCTTCTTTTATAAGTTGGATAGCCCAGTCATAAAGTTGTTGAAAGTAATCAGATGAGAAAAACTCTTGATCCCATTGGAAGCCTAGCCACTTTACATCTTTACGGATGGCATCTACATATTCCTGCTCTTCTTTTGCAGGATTTGTATCGTCAAAACGCAAGTTTACAGGGGCATTGTATTTCAATCCTAATCCAAAATTTAAACATATAGATGCGGCATGACCGATATGTAAATAACCATTTGGTTCTGGTGGAAATCTGAAACGTAGCTTCTCTTGTGGTAAACCATTGTTTAAATCTTCTTCAATGATTTGCTCTAGAAAGTTCAAAGACTTTTTTTCTTCTGTCATCTTCAACAAGTTGAAATGTTAATTAAAGGCACAAATTTAAAGAAAATAGGGGGAATAGAGGAGTATTTATATGTCGAACTTTAAAAAATACTTGGACAAATATATGGAGAATTCAGATTTTTTTCGTATACTATAGAATGCGTTTTTTGATGCCTAGTACCTATTGTTTCACCTTAAATTTATGTATTATGATGGACCAAACTTTAGATTCTAGTATGTCTAATGGTGATTTAGGAAAATTAAAATCACCTACAGGATGGGGAAGACAGCATTATGCAGGAAAGAGAATTCGTAAAATAAAAAATTATCGAACAGATCTTTTTAGACCAAATGAATTAAAGCGTATGTCTTTTATTCAGCGTTTTGTTGCCCAGCATATTAGTGGATTAAAATTGCGAAAAAGAGATGGAACCCTATAGTGGTTTTGAAAATGTCGAAGTAAATAATTTACTTCGACATTTTTAGAAAATAAGACTTTCTGATTTCAATTTCTTTAGTGTGAATTGCTAAATTTGCATTCAAATTAAGATCATGGGAATTATAAAAGTTGAGAATATTCGTACCTACTCATATCATGGGTGTTTAGAGGAAGAAGCAAAAATTGGTTCTGATTACAGGGTTGATATTGAGGTGAAAGCTGATTTGAAAAAATCTAGTAAATCTGATAAATTAGGTGATACTGTTGATTATGTACATTTAAATTTAATTGTTAAGGAAGAAATGGATATTCGTTCTGAGCTGTTAGAGCATGTAGCAAAACGAATTCAAGATAGGGTATTAGATGAGATTCCAATGGTTTCAAAAGTAAAAACGGCGGTTTCTAAGATTAATCCACCTATTGGAGGTGATGTAGAGCAGGTAACAATTGTGCTTAAAAAGAAACGGAAATAAAGCCTTTGTTGTTGATTTATAATGGGTTTACTTGTCAGGGTAAGAAAAAAATAATATTTCAATAAAAAAATCTTGTGCAAATTAGAAAAATAACTAAATTTGCAGCCTTAATGGCGTTGTGGCCGAGTGGCTAGGCAGTGGTCTGCAAAACCATCTACAGCGGTTCGAATCCGCTCGACGCCTCCAGTTTAAACCATCTATCATTTCGATAGGTGGTTTTTTGTTTTCTTTAACATGGTGAGATTTATTTATTCCTCATTTTTGTAGGGTTTTTGCAAGGAAACTTCCACATTAAATTGTATTTTGGTTTTTCCTTTCTAAATAAATTTTATGAAAATTTACCCGATTGAAACTGGAAACATCAAATTAGACGGAGGAGCTATGTTTGGAGTGGTGCCTAAAAGTATTTGGCAGCGTACTAATCCAGCAGATGCAAACAACATGATTGATTTAACGATGCGTTGTTTGTTGATTGAAGATGGAAATCGATTGATGCTGGTAGATACGGGAATCGGGAATAAGCAATCAGTTACTTTTTTTGGATATTTTTATCTTTCGGGAGATTTTTCTTTGGATAGTTCATTGGCTAAATTAGGGTTTCATAGAGATCAAATAACGGATGTTTTTTTAACTCACTTGCATTTTGATCATTGTGGAGGTGCGATTGAGTGGAACAAAAATAAAACAGGGTATCAGCCTGCTTTCAAAAATGCAGTTTATTGGTCTAATGAAGCACATTGGAAATGGGCAACAGTTCCCAACCCAAGAGAAAAAGCCTCTTTTTTAAAAGAAAATATTTTACCCATCCAAGATTCTGGTCAGTTGCAGTTTGTTGATTTGAAAGGAGAAAGTTTTCAGTCAGATTCTGAATTGAATTTTGGCATATTGAGTGTTGATGGTCATACAGAGAAACAAATGATTCCTCATATTCAATATAAAGGAAAAACTCTTGTTTTTGCAGCAGATCTATTGCCAACCGTTGGGCATTTGCCGTTGCCATATGTGATGGGGTATGATACAAGACCATTACTTACAATGGATGAGAAAGCCCTTTTTTTAAATGAGGCAGCAGATAAAGAATTTATTTTGTTTTTAGAACACGATGCTCATCATGAGTTGTGTACTGTAAAACATACCGATAAAGGAGTGCGTCTCCAAAATAGTTATACTTTTAACGAAGTGTTCAGTTGATTTATTAAAATATAGAATATGAAATTATTAAAACCGCTTTATGTAACCTCATTAATTACAGCAACCCTTGTTAGTTGTAAGTCAATTCATAAAATTCCTGTTCCAGTTGCTGTGCAAAATGGGATTAATATTAGCGCCAAAAATATTGCGTTAACAGAGGATGAGAAGCAAAGATGGGGGCATGCAGATATTGCTACAGATACTATTCCAGGTATGAGTGTGTTGCAAGCATACGAGTTTTTAAAGGGGAAAGAATCTACACAGGTAATTGTGGCGGTCAATGATTCTGGGATTGATTTAGAGCATGAGGATTTAAAAGATGTATTGTGGACAAACCCTAAGGAAGTAGCTGGAAATGGAATTGATGATGATAAAAATGGATATATAGATGATGTTCATGGATGGAACTTTTTAGGAGATATTTATGATGAAAATCTTGAGATTACCAGAATCATCAAACTAAAGTCTCAGAAATTTGATGGGAAAACAGAAAGTCAAATTGAAGATAAAGACAAAGCGGAGTATGATGAATATATGGAGCTGAAAGAGATTTTTGATAAGAAATTGGGAGAAGCTGCCTCTGAAAAAGAAAAATACGCTTTCTATTTAAATATGTTTGAAACATCTCATAATGCAATGGTAGCTAATACAGGAAAAGAAGCTTATTCGCTTTCGGATGTAGAGGCTATTGTTACAGAAGATCCAATGGTGTTAAAGCAAAGAGAACTAGCGATGAATGTTTTAAAAGGAGGGACTACCATTCCGGCTGAAATGAAACAGATCAAAAGAGGTGTAGAGCATTATACATCTTCTGTGGATAGTCATTATAATCTTGACTTTAATCCAAGGAAAGATTTGTTAGGGGATGATGAAAATGATATGAGTACGAAGTATTATGGAGATGGAAACCCGAAAAATCATCAAGACGATGAAATTCACGGAACCCATGTCGCTGGAATTATTTTAGCCTCGAATGATAATGGAAAAGGTGTTGATGGAGTAGCAAAAAATGTAAAATTGATGTCGGTTCGTTGCGTTCCTAATGGTGATGAATATGATAAAGATGTTGCTTTGGCATTTAGGTATGCTGTAGATAATGGGGCTAAGGTTATCAATACAAGTTTTGGAAAAGGGTATTCTATGCATGCGGATTGGGTACACGATGCAATAAAGTATGCAGAAAAGCACGATGTTTTAATTGTAAATGCAGCCGGAAATGATGCAGATAATATTGATGAAGTTCCATCTTATCCTAATGATGCACCCGATATGAAGGAAGAAATTTCTGATAATATGATTACGATTGGTGCAATGAGTTCTAGTTATGATGAGCATATGTTGGCTACTTTTTCTAATTATGGTCAAATTAATGTAGATGTGTTTGCACCTGGTGTAGATGTGTATGCAACTGTCCCAAATAGTGAATATCAGTATTTAAGTGGTACGTCTATGGCGTCTCCTTCTACTGCTGGAGTTGCGGCAATGATTCGCTCTTACTATCCAGAATTATCGGCAAGTCAAGTCAAGCATATTTTAATGAATTCTGGTACGGTAATTAACTTTAAGGTCATCAAACCAGGAACTCAAGACGAACTGGTTGATTTATCTGATTTGTGCGTGTCTGGTAGAATTGTCAATGCATATAATGCAGTAAAAATGGCGGAAGAAATGACTGCTAAGAAAAAGAAAAAATAAATTTTTAGGTTCCTAGTCTTATGAGAATAGCTCTATCCTTGTTTAGTATTTGTTTTTCAATAGTTGCTTTTGCTCAGAATACAACCTATTGGCAGCAACATGTTTCCTATAAAATGGATATTGATATGGATGTAAAATCGTATCAATATAAAGGAAAGCAAAAGCTAACCTATAAAAATAACTCTCCTGATGTGTTAAATAAGGTGTATTACCATTTGTATTTTAATGCATTTCAGCCAGGTAGTGAGATGGATATTCGTTTGCAGAATATTCAAGACCCTGATGGGAGAATGGTTGAAAAATCAGGTACAGAAGAAAATCCTATTGTAACAAGTAGAATTTCTGTTTTAAAACCCGATGAAATAGGGTTTATTAAGGTGTTGTCATTGGTTCAAGATGACAAGAAAGTGGAGACGCATCTAGATGGAACGATATTAGAGGTAGTTTTAAATACTCCGATCCAGTCAGGAGAAACAACTGTTTTTGATATGGAATTTTTAGGTCAAGTTCCATTGCAAATTAGACGAGCAGGAAGAGATAATAAGGAAGGAGTTGCGCTTTCAATGGCGCAATGGTATCCAAAATTAGCAGAATATGATTTTGAGGGATGGCATGCGAATGCATACATAGCAAGAGAATTTCACGGAGTTTGGGGTGATTTTGATGTGACGCTACATATTGACAAAAAATATATCGTTGGAGGATCTGGATATGTTGAAAATGCAAATGAGGTAGGCTATGGTTATGAGAAGAAGGGTGTCAAAGTAAAAAAGCAGAAAGGGAAAAAATTGACATGGCATTTTATTGCTCCAAGAGTTCATGATTTTACATGGGCTGCTGATCCAAAATTTAAACATGATGTTTTGAATACTGAAAGTGGGACGGAGTTGCATTTTCTGTATAAGAAAAAAATGGATCAAGAATATTTGAAAAATTGGAGGGGCTTACAGGCTAAGACTGCTGAGTTACTTGCATACTATAATGAAAATATTGGAGCTTATCCGTATAAACAATATTCTGTTATTCAAGGAGGTGACGGAGGAATGGAGTATGCAATGTGTACTTTGGTTACCGGCGAACGATCTTTTGGGAGTTTGGTAGGTGTAGTTGCACATGAAATGGCCCATTCTTGGTTCCAATTTGTGTTGGCAACAAATGAGTCTAAACATCCTTGGATGGACGAAGGGTTTACTACATATATTTCAAGTCATGCTGAGAATATGGTTTTAAAGGAAGGAAAAACCAATCCTTTAGAAGGTTCATATAAGGGATATTATAATTTATTGAATTATAATATAGAGGAACCACTGACCACACATGCAGATGCTTATCATTATAATTTTGCTTATGGAATTGCTGCATATAGTAAAGGGTCTATTTTTCTTTCTCAATTGGAATATGTGATTGGCAAAGAAAATGTAGAGAAAACTTTAAAGAAATATTACGAAGATTTTAAATTCAAGCATCCAACACCCAATGATATAAAAAGAACGGCTGAGAAAATTTCTGGAATTCAGTTGGATTGGTATTTAAATTATTGGACTCAAACTAAACACACTATCGATTATTCTGTTTCGGTAGAAAACTCAAATAAGGTTGTTCTAAATAGAATTGGAAGAATGCCAATGCCTATCGATGTATCCGTGACCTATGATGATGGTTCGGTTGAGGATTTTTATATTCCATTAAAAATGATGAGGGGTGTAAAACCAACTTCAGCTACTAGTTTGGAAAGTTGGTCGTGGGTTGCTCCAGGTTATGAATTTGTGACTACTAAAAACATTCAGTCAGTTCAGATTGATCCTTCTGGATTGATGGCAGACACGGATCCGGAGAATAATGTTTTTCCAAGAATAAAGATTGACTAACAGCAAAATAATATACTTTTATGGTTGATTCTTTGTTGTTGTATTTTAATAAGATACTCACTTTGAATAAGGAGGAGGAACGTGCAGTGACTTCTTTGTTTAAGCTTAGAACGGTTAAACGGCGACATTTTTTGTTAGAGCAAGGACAGGTATGCAAATTCAATACGTTTGTTGTAAAAGGGTGTTTTAAAATGTATTTTGTTGATGAAAAAGGCAAGCAACATAATTTGCAGTTTGCAATTGAAAATTGGTGGATTGGTGATATAGGGAGTTTTCATAGTGAAGAGCCTAGTATGTTGTATATTGAAGCCCTAGAGGATTCTGTAGTATTAGAAATTAGTAAAAAGGGGCAGCTCAGTCTTTTTGTAGATTATCCAAAATTTAATAGGATATTTAGAGTTTTCACAGAGAATGCTTTGGTGAGTTCACAACGAAGAATTCTTCAAAATATCAGTTCCACTGCAGAGGAGCGGTATTTGGATTTTTTAAAGCGATATCCTTATTTTTTTGAACGTATTTCTAACGTTCAAATTGCTTCTTATTTAGGAGTGACTCCAGAGTTTTTAAGTACTATTCGAAAAAAAATTGCAACAATTTAGTTATTTCAAATGTTTTCTTAAGATACCTTATAGGTAGCGAAGTTTTCTTTTCAGGAAATTTGTATCAGCAAAAAAAGATACAATATGAAGAAAAGAATAATCATTGTGGCTTCAGCAATTTTGTTGGTAGCCTTTGGTAAGAATTCAATTCCTGAAAAAGAAAACATTAACACTAAAAAAACAGAAATTATGAAAAGTGAAAACAGAAAACAAATAGAGACTTTGTTGGCAGAATATCAAAAAGCATTGGTGAATTCAGATGCAAAGTTGGCGCAATCTCTTTATACTAAAGATGGAATATTTATGCCAACAGAAGCACCTAGTGGAATTGGTGAAGAACAGATTTTAAAATCGTATCAATTTGTGTTTTCTCAAATACAATTGGATATTGTTTTTGATATCAAAGAAATAGAAATTGAAGGGGATATGGCATTTGCTGTTACTAGTTCGGAAGGAACGGTTCATATTCTGGCTAATGGAGTAAAAGCACCCGAGTCGAATAGAGAGTTGTTTGTGTTTAAAAAAGTTTTAGGACAGTGGAAGATAGCAAGATATATGTTTAATAAGACAAGCGCGAAATAATTGTGCTTGCAGTTATTTATATAAAAAAAAGCCGACTAAATATTTAGTCGGCTTTTTTTTTATGTAGAAATTTCTTGTTTTTTAAACGTCGTCAAAATCAACAGCAATTTTTGCCGTAGTTGGGTGAGCTTGGCAAGCTAGTACCAACCCTTCTTCTATTTCATCGTCTGTTAGAATACTGTTAGAGGTCATGATAGCTTTTCCTTCCGTTACTTTACACATACAGCTACTACAAACACCGCCTTGACAAGAATAAGGAGCATCTAAGTTGTGACGTAGTGATGCTGCTAAAATAGTGTCTTTTTGATCCATGGTAAACGTTGTTTCTTCATCGTCTACAAGTACTGTGATTTCTGAAACACCATCAGCAGAACTTACATCTTTAGTGTCTGCAGAAGATACAAATAATTCAAAGTTGATATTTTCCTTTAAAAAACCATCTTCTTTAAGAGTTGTGCTTACTTCGTTGATCATTTCTTCAGGTCCGCAAAGAAAAACATCGTCAAAATTTAAGTGATTGAATTTTTCTCTAACGATATAATTGGTAGCTTTTTTGTCGATTCTACCTTGTATAGTTCCTGAGCTTTGTTCTTGTGAAAAAGCATATTTAATATTAAAACGAGCAATAAACTTTTTAGCCAATGCATCGAGTTCACTTTTGAAGATAGTGCTATTTGCTGTTTTGTTACCGTAAATTAAAGTAAATGTTGATTTGGGTTCGTCTTCTAGAACTGTTTTTATCATGGATAAAACAGGGGTAATTCCACTTCCTGCAGCAAAAGCAAGGTAGTTTTTTAGTTGGTCACTTTTTGTGTCAATTGTAAAGTTTCCTTCAGGAGGAGCAACTTCTAAAGAGTCACCTGAATTTAATGAATTGTATGCGTAATTTGAAAACTTACCATTTTCAATAGCCTTTACTGCGATTTTTACATCGCCACTTTTTTCTGATGAGCATATTGAGTAAGCACGTCTTAATTCTTCTCCGTCTACTGTTGTGCGAACTGTAAGATATTGTCCTGCTTTAAAAGCAAAAACCTTTTTTAGATCCTCTGGGATATTGAAAAGAATAGAGACAGCAGAGCTTGTTTCTTTTACAATTTCTTTAATTTTTAATGTGTGAAAATGAGGCATAAGTAATGTGTAATAAAATGTGCTGCAAAAATAAGAAACTTATTAGTAGTGCTTAGAAGATTTTAAAAAAAATACCTATAAATCTTTAATTAACATTTGTTACCGTGATAAGCACTATTAAATCCTTATCTTTATTTACTGCTTCAGTGTTAGCTTATGGAAGATGGAAAACAAACTTTAGAGGAATTATTAAATATTGCTCATCCAATTATTGTAGCGCCAATGTTTTTGGTGTCTAATGTGGCTATGGTAAAAGCTGCAATGGAAAAAAATGTGGCTGCTTGCATACCCGCTTTGAATTTCCGAACCACCGATAAGCTAAGAGTTGCTATTCAGGAATTAAAAAAAGTGAAGCCGGAAAAAGGGGCATTTGGGATCAATATCATAGTGAATAAATCTAACTTAAAATATAAAGATCAGCTTAGAATATGTTGTGAGGAAGGGGTTGATTTTATTATAACGTCTTTGGGAAACCCGAAACTTATCATTGATGAAGCGCATAAAAAAGGTATCAAGGTTTTTTGTGATGTTGTAAATTTAAATCATGGAATAAAGGTTGCAAATATGGGGTGTGATGCTTTGATTGCGGTAAATAATAAAGCCGGTGGACATCGTGGGGATTTTGGTCCTGAAGAGTTGATAACTCAATTGAATGCTCATTGTTCTATTCCCATAATTTCGGCAGGAGGTGTTGGAAGTAAGCAAGAGTTAGATAAGGTGCTTTCATATGGTGCTGTTGGTGTTTCTATTGGGAGTCCTTTTATAGCTTCAGAGGAAGCTGGTGTATCGCAAGAGTATAAAGAAGCTTGCGTTTCTTATGGGGCTGATGATATTGTGGTTACTCAAAAAATTTCTGGAACCCCTTGTACTGTTATCAATACACCGTATGTGAAAAAAATAGGAACTCATGAAACTTGGATTGAGTGTGTGCTAAATAGAAACAAAAAACTTAAAAAGTGGGTAAAGTTATTACGTTATTTGAAAGGAACAAATGATGTGGAGAATGCCGCCATGAAAGCAACCTATAAAACGGTTTGGGTAGCAGGTCCCACCATTGAATATACAACCAAAATCGAATCGGTAAAAACTATTATTGATAGGTTTATTTGATGGATTTAAATCAATGTCCCTTACCTCTTATCTTTCCTTTTGAATACTAGATTTTTTAATTAGTTTGTCTCTATCTTAATCAGCTGATATGAATGAGTAATATTATTTGTAGTTTTGCGTTATTAGGTTTGAGTAAAAAAATACTTGAATAGAATTCTAATCCTATTAATCTTGGTTAAAAAACTTCCTTTTTTGTGTATTGGACTTGTGTTGTTGCTTTTTAGTTGCAGTACTAAAAAAGACAGCTTCGTAAATAGAAAGTACCATGCTATGACGACAGAGTACAATATATTGTACAATGGTGAGATTGCATTTCAGGCTGGTTTGAATGAGATCAACGAGAAATATCAAGATAATTATTGGGAAATACTACCTATTGAGCCTTTGAATATTGAGGAGGGTAAAATCGATATTCCTGATTACAAAAAGAAGTCAAAAGCTTCTAAGAAGAATAAAAAGAAAAAGGAGGAAGATAAAAATTTAACTTCTTTTGAATTGGCAGAGGAGAAAGCTGTGAAGGCTGTTCAGAAGCATTCCATGAATATTGGAGGGAAGGAGAAAAATAGCCGAATTGATGAGGCGTATCTGTTGTTGGGGAAATCTCGTTATTATACAAGTCGTTTTGTTCCGGCCATGGAAGCTTTTAATTATGTTATTAAAAATTATCCAGAAGCAAGTTTGATAGATGAAACTATTGTTTGGAAAGCTAAAGCGGATATTAGAATGCAAAATGAAGATGTTGCGATTGCTTCCTTAGAAGTGTTTTTAGAAAAGGATGCGATAGATCAAAAAAACTTGGAAGATGCCTATATTACTATGGCCATGGCCTATAGTCAGATAGATAGTACAGAGATGATTATTCGTAGTTTGCATAGTGCTGTTGAGGAAAGTAAAAACCCAACTAAAAAATCTAGAAACCTTTTCATATTAGGACAGTTGTATCGTCAAGAGAATGATTTAAATAATTCTCAAACTGCTTTTCAGGAAATAATAGATTTTAAAAAAGCACCCTATGATTATAAGATTCATGCAGAAATCGAGAAAGTTAAAAACTTTCAGTTAGGAGGCGTACCTGAGGAAGCAATACCACAACTAGAAAAACTAATTAAAATTAGAGAGAATAGGCCTTATTTAGATGAGCTCTATTATCATTTGGCATTGTTACAAAGTAATAATGGAGACAAAGAATTGGCGCTGCAGAACTATCAAAATTCCGTACATGCTAAGAATGCCAAAAGTTTTCAAAAAGGGTTGTCTTATGAGGCTTCTGGAGATATTTATTTTGACGACACGGATTATGCTACGGCAAGTAGTTTTTATGATAGTGTATTGCAAGTTTCAGGGAATATCGATTCAAAAAGAATAAGGAAACTGAAAAGAAAGAAACAGGGCCTAGAGTCTGTTTTGGTTTTTGAAGATGTGATAAAAAGGAATGATAGTATATGGAATGTACTTGCCATGAATAAGGAAGAGCAAGTAGAGCATTTTACAGTATATATAGAGAATTTAAAAAAGGAGGAGCAAGAAGCAAAAGAAAAGGCAGAGTTTTTAGAGGATTTAAAAAAATATGAAGAAACAGGACTTGCTAGTGCTCAAACAGCTGTAAAGGCTTCTAATAAAAATGGTGATTGGTATTTTTACAGTGATCAAACAGTAAGTTTTGGGAAGCAGGAGTTTAAACGTTTATGGGGATCAAGGAAGCTTACGGATAATTGGAGATGGTCTGATAACACTCGATTGAGAGATGATCAGTTGATTGTTGTGAATACAGATAATGCAACTGGAGAAGAGGAAATGCCAGAAAAGTATAAGGTTGCTTACTATGTAGATCAGTTGCCGTCTACCTTGAAAGAGATAGATAGTATTTCTAATTTAAGAAGCAGTACTTATTATCAACTAGGTTTAATCTATAAAGAGCAGTTTAAGGAATATGAACTTGCGGCTGAGACTTTAGAAACATTAATCGAAATTTTTCCTGAGGATAAATTGGTTTTAGGGACAAATTACCATTTATTTAGGATATATGAAGCGATGGGGAATCAAGAAAAAGCTGATTATTATAGTGGTATTGTGGTAAGACGTTTTCCTAATTCGGTATTTGCTCAAATGATTTTAAATCCAGAAGAGGTAATCGACAGCAAGAGTGATAAAACGCCTGAGGGTGCTTATAGAGAAATCTATTATACCTATAAATCTAGAGACTATTTACAAACGATTTATGATATTTCAAAAGCGTTGCGTACCTTTGAAGGAACGCCGATAGTACCAAAACTTGAATTATTAAAAGCTTATGCCTTAGCAAAAACAAAAGGTAAAAAAGCATTTATGGAGGCTCTCGACTATATTGTCTTAAATTATTCTAATACAGAAGAAGGCAAAAGAGCGAAGGAGTTGATGAGAAAATTGAAATAAAGTACCCCTTAATATGTTTAAAGAAAAAAAGATGAAAGAAAGTCCTGTTCTAGAAAGAAATGTAATTGGTAAGAAAACTTCAATTGTTGGAGATATTCATTCTGAAGGAGATTTTAGAATAGATGGTTCTGTAGAAGGAAGTATTCGTGCGGATGGTAGAGTCATTATTGGGAGAGAAGGAAATGTAAAAGGCTTAATAGAATGTACTAATGCAGATATAGAAGGGGAGGTATCCGGAAATATTTCTGTAAGTGATATGTTAACCTTAAAATCAACAGCTGTGATACATGGTGATGTTGTGATTGGTAAATTAACCGTTGAGCCTGGTGCTTCTTTCAATGCAACATGTAGTATGAAAGGCATGATTAAAGAATTAAATAAAGATGGTTCAAAAAAATCCTCAGAAAAAACCGCTTCATAAATTTATTAGATTTTCCGGAATAGGGATTCAACTAGGTGTAACCATTTATTTGGCAGCTTATCTAGGGAAAAAATTGGATGTTTATTTTGGATTTGAAAAAACACTGACGTTATTGTTGGTGCTTTTTGCTTTTGTAATTTCTATGTATAGTATGTTGCAACAGTTAAAAAATATGGAAGACAAAGAATAACAATGTCAAAAAAAACAGTTCTCTTTTCTGTCAGACTGGTAATAATTGCAGGTCTTATTTTTTATATTCATACTGAGTTGTTGAGGTTTTTAGGTTATTCACCCTATGAAAACATGATAATTCAGGGGTATTATGCAAATGTAATTTTAGCAATTTTTATAATTTCAAGTTTGAGTTTTTTACAAAAAAAATTCAGTGATCAGTTAGGGTTTTTGTTCATGGCAGGAAGCCTGTTGAAATTTGCTGTGTTTTTTATTTTTTTCTCACCTGAATTTAGACAGGATGGAGATATTTCTAGATTAGAGTTTTTGTCTTTCTTTGTTCCGTATCTATTGTGCTTGTTTTTAGAGACTTTGGGTGTTGTTAAGATTTTGAATTTCTCAAAAAAATAAGGAATAAATTGCCTGAGATTTTAGGAAAAAAAATAATCTGAAAATTAATTTTTCCATTACGTTTAAAAATATATCTTTGCAGCGTTTTTAAGACACGTTTATTTATAGATTATGCGAAGAGATTTTTTAATCAAAAAGATTACGTTTTTATTGTTTTTAGTTTCGTTTATTTCGGTAGCGCAACACCACAATGATGAACATACTCAACATTCAACTAGCCATACTGAAGAAGCTGAGGCTTCTTTAGGGGAGGAAATTAAAGCATTTATCAACCATCACTTGTTGGATTCTCATGATTTTGGTCTGTTTTCTTACGAAGATGAGCACGGGAAAGAGAATCATGTAGGGATGCCTTTGCCGGTTATTTTGTATGATGCAGAGTCTGGATTAAACGTTTTTTCTTCTTCAAAATTTCATCACGGTGAAACAGTTGCAGAGAATAATGGAAACTTCTTTAAACTTTACCACGGTAAAATTTATAAAACGGATGCAGCAGGGACTATCTCTTATGATGATCACCACCATGCAACAAACATAAAGCCAGTTGATTTTTCTATCACAAAGAATGTTACTTTCATCTTTTTGGTTTCTTTGTTTATGTTTTTGGTTTTTACTGGAATGGCAAAAAATTACAAAACAAGTGCTTTGCCTAAAGGTTTTGGTAGATTGTTAGAGCCTTTGATTTTATATGTTAGAGATGAGATTGCTATCCCTAATATTGGAAAAAAGCACTACAGAAAATACATGAGCTACTTGTTAACTGTGTTTTTCTTTATCTGGATTGTGAACTTATTAGGTTTGACACCTGTAGGGATTAATGTAACAAACAATATTGCTGTTACTTTGTCTTTAGCATTGATAACTTATCTTTTGACAACATTTACGGCTAATAAAAATTACTGGGGACACATCTTTTGGATGCCAGGAGTACCAACACCAATGAAGATTTTGTTAATTCCAATTGAATTGTTAGGTACAATCATTAAGCCATTTTCATTGATGATTCGTTTGTATGCAAATATTACTGCAGGACATATCGTATTGATGAGTATTATTGGAATGATGTTCATCTTTAAAAACTGGATTGGTAGTCCATTGTCATTTGGATTGGCATTTGCTTTATCATTATTAGAGTTATTAGTAGCGGCGCTACAAGCTTATATTTTCACTATGCTTTCTGCGTTGTACTTCGGTTCTGCAGTTGAAGAGCATGATGATCACTAAAAATTGAATGTTTAATAATTAAATATATATATCATGGAAGGATTAAATTACATTGGAGCAGGATTGATCGTAATCGGTGCAGCTGTTGGAATTGGAAGAATTGGTGGTTCAGCAATGGACGCTATTGCTCGTCAACCAGAAGCATCAGGAAAGATTCAAACTGCTATGTTGATTGCAGCAGCCTTAATCGAGGGTATCGGTTTCGCAGCTTTATTCGCAGCATAAGACAAAACAAACAAATAGCTACAACGGTTGGTTGTAGCTATTGTTTATCCTAAAATTAATTAAAAAACACAAAACACACGATGGAAAAATTAATAGAACAATTTTCATTAGGTTTATTTTTCTGGCAATCAGTATTATTTGTAGCATTGGTTCTTTTGTTAAAGAAGTTTGCATGGAAACCAATTTTAGAAGCAGTAAACGATAGAGAAGAAGGTATCAAGAATGCATTGGAATCAGCAGAAGAAGCTAAGAAAGAAATGCAATCTTTGAATGCTGATAACGAAAGAATTTTAAAAGAAGCTAGAGCAGAGAGAGATGCTTTGTTAAAAGATGCTCGTGAAATAAAAGAAAAAATTATTTCTGACGCTAAAGAGGAAGCTCAAGAACAAGCAAGTGGAATTATTGATGCTGCAAAATCTGCGATTGAAGTAGAAAAGCAAGCTGCAATTGCACATTTAAAGTCTCAAGTTGCTCATTTATCAATTGACATTGCTGAAAAAGTTGTTCAAAAAGAATTAGCGGCTAAAGAGGATCAACTGGCATTGGTTGACAAAATGTTAGGTGATGTTACTTTAAACTAAGATAATATGAAAGGAACTAGAGCAGCACTTAGATATGCAAAAGCAGTATTGAATCTTGCAAAAGATTCTAAGAAAGAAACAGAAGTGAATAACTCTATGCAGTTGATCGCTAAAACTCTTTCTGAAAGCGAAGAACTTGCTCTTGTATTAAGTAGCCCAGTAATCAAAGCAGAACTTAAGATTAATGCTTTGAATGCTATCTTTTCTGAAGCAGTAGATCAAATCACTTTAGGTGCGATCAAATTGTTGGGAGAGAATAAAAGATTGCCATTGTTGGCAATGGTTGCGAAGCAGTATACAATTTTGTTTGACCATGACAAACTTATTGATGTTGCCAGAGTAACAACTGCAGTGCCATTAACAGCGGCATTAAACAAGAAAGTACTAGCGAAAATTAAAGAACTAACAGGTCATGAAGCCATTGTTGAGAACGTGGTGGATGCTGATATTTTAGGAGGATTTATTTTACGTGTTGGTGATATTCAGTACGACGCAAGTATTTCAAATAATTTTAACGAATTGAAAAGACAATTTGACAATAGTCATTTTGTTGCAAAAATTTAATTATACATCAAAATAATTCAAGATGGCAGAAATTAAAGCAGCTGAAGTTTCAGCAATTTTAAAAGAACAATTGACAAATTTTGAAGCATCAGCTTCATTGAGTGAAGTTGGGACGGTTTTACAAGTTGGAGATGGTATTGCTCGTGTATACGGTTTATCTAACGTACAGTACGGAGAATTGGTTCAGTTTGAATCAGGTTTAGAAGGTATTGTATTGAACTTGGAAGAAGATAATGTTGGGGTTGTACTTTTAGGTGCATCTACTTCAGTAATTGAAGGATCTACTGTAAAACGTACAGAGCGTATCGCATCTTTAAATGTAGGTGAAGGTATTGTTGGACGTGTTGTAGATACTTTAGGAAACCCGATTGATGGTAAAGGACCAATTGAAGGTGAAACTTTTGAGATGCCTTTAGAGCGTAAAGCTCCTGGTGTAATCTTTAGAGAGCCAGTAACTGAGCCTTTGCAAACTGGAATTAAATCTATTGATGCAATGATTCCTGTGGGTCGTGGACAGCGTGAGTTGATCATTGGTGACCGTCAGACTGGAAAGTCTACTGTAGCTTTGGATACGATCTTGAATCAAAAAGAATTTTATGATGCAGGAAACCCAGTTTACTGTATTTATGTTGCTATTGGTCAAAAAGCTTCTACTGTTGCTGGTATTGTAAACTTATTGGAAGAAAAAGGTGCTTTAGCTTATACAACTGTTGTTGCAGCTAGTGCTTCTGAACCGGCTCCAATGCAAGTATACGCTCCTTTTGCAGGTGCTGCAATTGGTGAGTACTTTAGAGATACTGGTAGACCAGCATTGATTATTTATGATGATTTATCAAAACAAGCGGTAGCTTACCGTGAGGTTTCTTTGTTGTTAAGAAGACCACCGGGACGTGAGGCTTACCCAGGAGATGTATTCTTCTTACACTCTAGATTATTAGAGCGTGCGGCAAAAGTAATCAACAATGATGCTATTGCTCAAAAAATGAATGATGTACCACCTTCATTAGTTGGTAAAATCAAAGGAGGAGGATCTTTAACTGCATTGCCAATTATTGAGACGCAAGCGGGAGATGTCTCTGCTTATATTCCTACGAACGTAATTTCTATTACTGATGGGCAAATTTTCTTGGATGGAGATTTATTCAACTCAGGGGTTCGTCCAGCGATTAACGTAGGTATTTCTGTATCTCGTGTAGGAGGTTCTGCACAGATCAAGTCTATGAAAAAAGTATCTGGAACATTAAAGTTAGATCAAGCACAGTATCGTGAGCTAGAAGCTTTCGCAAAGTTTGGTTCTGATTTAGATGCTGCAACAATGAATGTAATTTCTAAAGGTGAAAGAAATGTTGAGATCTTAAAGCAAGGTCAAAACGATCCTTACACAGTAGAAGATCAAGTTGCTATTATCTATGCAGGTTCTAAGAACTTATTGAAAGATGTACCAGTAAATAAAGTAAAAGAATTTGAGGCTGATTTCATTTCTTACTTGAATACTAAGCATAGAGATACTTTAGATTCTTTGAAATCTGGAAAATTAGAAAAAGCATCTTTAGATGTATTAGAAGCTGCTGCTGCTGAAATTTCAGCGAAATACGCTTCATAAATTATTAGTTAATATAGAGTAGTTGATTGACTACTCTATATTAATTTGAGTCATTGTAAAGTTTAAGTAGTTTACTACTTGACATAATCGACAAAATATTAAATAAGAAATGGCAAACTTAAAAGAAATTAGAAACAGAATTACTTCTATTGGTTCGACGATGAAAATCACGAAAGCAATGAAGATGGTTTCTGCTGCTAAATTGAAAAAAGCTCAGGATGCAATTACTGCTATGCGTCCTTATTCAAATAAACTTACCGAGTTGTTGCAAAACTTAAGTGCAACTTTAGATGCTGATGCAGGTGGAGTTTATTCAGAGCAAAGAAATGTTTCTAAAGTGTTGATGGTTGTCGTAACTTCTAACAGAGGTTTGTGTGGAGGTTTCAACTCTAATGTTATCAAAGAAACAAGAAAAGTAGTTGCTGAAAAGTACCAAGGTAAGCAAATTGATTTGTTAACTATTGGTAAAAAAGGAAATGATATTTTGGGGAAAGATTTTACTGTTATTGAGAATAAGAGTGAAGTTTTTGATGATTTATCTTTTGGAAATGTAGCTGCAATTGCAGACAATCTAATGGAGCTTTTTGTAGCTGGATCTTATGATAAGATTGAAATAGTTTATAATAGTTTCAAAAATGCTGCAACTCAATTGGTTCAAGTAGAGCAATTTTTGCCTATCAAACCGGTAGAAAGTGATGTTAATGTTTCTTCAGATTATATTTTTGAACCTCAAAAAGAAGAAATAATTTCAGCATTAATTCCAAAATCTTTGAAAACACAATTGTTTAAAGCTTTACGTGATTCTTTTGCATCTGAGCATGGAGCTCGTATGACTGCAATGCACAAAGCAACAGATAATGCAAATGCGTTGAGAGATGAATTATTGTTGACATACAATAAAGCACGTCAAGCTGCTATTACAAATGAAATTTTAGAAATTGTGGGTGGTGCGGAAGCATTGAATGCATAGTTTTAAAACACATATTTTTAGAAAGCCGTAACATTTTTGTTACGGCTTTTTTATTTTAATGATATTGGCTAATTACTTTATTCCATTTTGTTGTTTAATGGGGTGGAGTTGTAGATAGATTTCTTTTTTACAGTATTTAATTTTTCTTATATAGTAGAATTTCGTCTATTCATCTATGGTTTCTTTTGCTTAGTCGAAATATTTCAACGAAGGGGATCGATTGATTTAATTTTGGTTAAAACCAAAAATTTTACATTATGAAAACAAAATACTTATTTATGTTGTCCTTGTTTTTTGTACTAGGTATGTACGCTCAAACAACGTTTATCGGTGGACAAACTGGCAATTTATGGTCAGATGCTTTGAATTGGTCAGCGGGACTTCCGGATGCTATGACTTTAGAAGAAATTACTGTTCAGCAAGAGATTTCTAATTTAGATACTGATATCTATGGGAATAAATTAATTTCTGATACTGCCTCCGGAAACTATGAAATCAATGAAACGAATTCTGGTACGTTACATTTACAAATTGATGTTGCAACTTCTTCTTATTGGGATGCTGCAAATATTGTATTTGATAATGTTATAACGGGTACTTCTTCATTTTCATTCTACAATGATTTTGTAATTGACAACGATTTGTTTGTACCGGATAAAACCTTTAAAGGTTCCTTAGCGTTTAGAAATTTTAAAACCGATGCTACGCTAAATTTTGAAGCAACGTGTTCTGTGTTATTTGACTGTGTTATGGTTATTAATAATAAGGGGATTGTAAATATGAAAGGTGATTTTGTATCAACTGAGTTGGTTAGTCCTGGTACTCCAGATTGGAGGTTTACTTTTTCTCAGGTAGGAGCTTATAATTTATTGGGTAATGCAACCATTTCAGCGAAGGAGATTTATATGAATTCAAATACGAATATTTTTATCGCAACAGATGCCTCACACGTAGTTACAGATGATGTTTGGATATCAAGTGGACAAGGTGTATCTAATAATCTTACGATAAATACTGCAGATTGTCTTGAAAGTACTATTAAAATGAATAATGGTAATACTTTAAATATGAATGTAAATGCAAACTTAAGTAACCTAGGAGCTCTGAATATGAAAAGTACTAGTTGTGTATTTAATTTAAATATAGATGATGCAGTAACGGCAATTAATTTTGATGCCTCAGATGGTTTTACTTTTGATGTTGGTGCTGTGGTAAATATTACTGGGTTTAAAGAAAATGTAATCCGTTTTGGTACAGATGATAGCGGATTAACAACTACCCAGTTATCCCAGTTTGTTGCTGATGGTGCGGGATTAGGTAATTCTTTAGAATTGGATTCACAGGGATATTTAGTTGTTGCTGCTACAGCTTCAAATTCTTCTGTTGAAAAGATAGATGTTAGATTGAAATCAAATGTGGTTAAAGAAGAATTAGAAATTATTGGTCAGGCTTTTATTGAACAAATGGAAGTATTTGATCTTTCAGGAAATCTTATACTTTCGAATTTAATCGGAGAAAAGAAACTTAACGTTTCGCAACTTTCCACAGGCATTTACATTGCGAGGATAAAAACGAATGATAAATACCTCTCGATGAAGTTTGTGAAAAGATAGCTTCAAAATTAATAATAAATGCCTCAATGTAAATTGGGGCATTTATTTGTTTATTCCTACCATTCACTAACAGAATTGGATGGTTGAATTTACAATTCTTTATATATTACGATAGTTAGAGTATTTTGATAAGAATAAGTTACACATGATTTGTTTTAGGTTTGTAAAAAATATTTAATTTTGTAATATGAAAAAAATAATGATACTATTTTCGGTACTATTCATGGTTTCATGTGCATCAACATCTAATGCTACAGACGAAGCTAGTATGAAAGCCAAAGAGTTTACAAAGGTATCCGACAAGGGTGTAGTATATATCTATCGTCCTAACAGAATGTTCGCAGCTGCCTTATCTACCAATATAAAAATAAATGGTTTAGATGCAGGAGGAACAGGTCCGGGTACTTTTTTTAGATGGGAGTTAAAACCTGGTGTGTATTCATTTGCAGCATTTTCTGCAGAAAGTTCTGCCGTAATAGAACTAGATGTTAAAGCCAATGAGCATTATTTTATTCGACAAGACGAACGTTTGGGCTTGAATGGTAATAGACCTACCTTGACTGAAATTAAGGAAGAGACAGCAAAGAAAGAAATGCAAAAGTTAAAGCTACTAATAAGTGCATACAGAAATTAAATAGACGACTATGAATAAAATTATTTTGGCGTTCTTTTTGGGGACAATTTTAAGTTTTGCTCAATACGATAATAGTGAGAAATTTACTTTATACGCAGGAGTTGTAACAAACGGCCCGGATGAATATGATTTTAGCAATGCTGTATACGGTTTTGGAGTGCATGGTGTGTATGATGCTTTAAAAATGCATGAAGGAGCGCTGGGAGTAAAAGCTTCAGCTGGTTTTGGTGATGGTTTTAATGCCTATTATTTAGGTCCAAATATCAGATTCGGGTCAAGATTTTTCTTAGATATGGATGTTTTGTTTGGGTATAAAGAAATTACAAATCCAAAATTATTGACAACATTTCCAGGAAGAAGTGAGTACAAAGGTACTGCAATATTATGGGACGTAGGTTTCGGATATAGATTTGCTGATGTTCCTTTGGTGTTGCGAGGTGTAATGGGAATTAGTTTTGCGACCGGTTATGACGGTGTTTCACCAGTTTTTGGATTACACGTTGGCTATAGATTTAAATAAACTAAAGGTCAATAACTGTTATTAAGTTTCTGTTCAGTTTTATTTTCCTTTCTTTTTCTAACTTTTTTAATAAACGAGATACTACCACTCGACTGGTATGTAGGTCAAAAGCTATATCCTGATGCGTTGCTTTAATGGCTTCATTACCATTTACCATGGCTTTATCTCGTAGATATTTTAATAGGCGTTCATCCATGTTTAAAAAAGCAATAGAGTCGATTGCCTCTAGCATTTCTTTCATTCTATTTTGATAGCTCTCTAAGATAAAGTTTTGCCAAGATTTAAATTTGCTCATCCAGTCCGCCATTTTTTGAACGGGAATCATAATTACACGTGTTTTGGTTTCGGTAACGGCTCTAATCTCACTAATTGCATTTCCAATACAACAGCTTAATGTCATGGCACAGGTATCTCCTCTTTCTAAAAAATAAAGCACCAATTCATCTCCTTGTTCGTCTTCCCTTAAAATTTTTATCGCACCCTCTAAAAGCAAGGGCATATAGGTGATTTTGGTACCTATATCCATAAGTTTCTCACCTTCTTTGAAACTTTTATAAGTTCCAATAGAATCGATTTCTTTTAAAAGAGTTTCTTCAAATATGTGTTGGTAGTGAAGTGTTAGCTGTTTGTCCATTTTCTATAAAGTTCACATGTAAATATACTTAAATGTTGGGCTAGTTTCTTGTCTAAAGAGAGATAAAAATATCTTTTTTTGTATCTTTGTTTCTTAAATTCTATCACATGTTATCAAACGCTTGTAAATACGCTATACGTTCTATTTTATATTTGTCTTTGTATTCTGATAAAACAAAAAAAATAGGCGTAAAAAAAATTGCTGATGAGTTGGAAACACCGCAGCCTTTTTTGGCAAAGTTATTACAGCAATTGACAAAAAGTAAATTGGTAACTTCAATTAAAGGACCAAACGGAGGATTTTATTTAAGCGAGGAAAATCAAAAAAATTCTATTTGGGATATCGTTGAAAATATTGATGGCCCTAATAAGTTCAATCAATGTTTTTTAGGGCTTTCTAAATGTGAAGATGAAAATCCATGTCCAGTGCATTATATTGCGGCGCCTTTTAAAAATAAGATTCTTGCAAATTTTAGAGATAAAACAATAGCGCAATTTTCTTCTGAAATAATAGATACGAATAAAGTCTTATCTCTAAAGGATTATGACGCTTTGAAACAAGAATAGAAATATTTTTTATCCTATTTTTATTTTGCTTTATCAGAGTTTATTTCCCTTTCGTCGATAGTAAAATACCCTTCAACGTTTTATCACAGTACACGTGATTGATAACTTATACTTTTGATATATAGAGTTTTAAATATGTGTATTATGAAAAATTATAGAAAATTTATTATTTTGATTGCCTGTTTTTCCAGTGCATCAATTTTCAGTCAAACGAACTTTATTTTTAAACCGATGGCATTGAAAGATGGAGTGTTACTTGTCGTTTTATGTGCCTTTATTGCTGTTTACAAAATAGTACAAAGCTTATTAACCAAAGAATAGGTTGATATTAGTTTCTTGTGATCCCCCATGCCGTTAATAGAAATATTAATTTAGTTTAACTGCAGATAATTACCATTCGTCGACACTTATTGTCGATTAATCTAAAAAACGAATATAATTATTGCATTATTATTTTATTTATACCTCAAATAGAAATACCATGGAAGAAAAGAAATTAAAAATTTTGCTTATAGAAGATGATGCGATTGAAGTGATGAAATTGAATCGTACTATTTCTTCAAAAGGACTAGATCACACAATTGTAGAAGCAAACAATGGTGAAGAAGCTCTAGAAATTTTACGTAAAAAAGACGCATTACCCGATATTATTTTATTAGATTTAAATATGCCAAAGATGAATGGTATAGAATTTTTATCGATTTTAAAAGAGGATGATGTATTAAAATACCTTCCAACTATTGTATTATCTACCTCTAGCAACGATAAAGATGTGATGGAATGTTATAAGATAGGAATTGCGGGATATGTAATAAAACCTTTGAAATACGAAACTTACGTTTCAAAAATAGTAAGACTATTGGCGTATTGGAGTATGAATGAGCTAATAAAAAAATAATATGAAAGGAATTGTTTTTACAGAATTTTTAGATTTAGTTGAGGAAAAATTTGGTTTGGAAATGGTAGATACCATTATTGAACAATCTAATTTAGATTCAGGAGGAGTGTATACTTCCATAGGAACTTATAGCTTTTCAGAAATGCTAAGCCTATTAAAAAATTTAAGTGCTAATACTTCCATTTCAATAGATAATTTATTGCTAGTGTATGCTGAGCATTTTTTTTCTGTGATAGAAAAAAATTACCCAGACATGCTTGCGATGTATAAAGATCCTATTGAGATGTTATCTTCCATAGAGCATCATATACACGTAGAAGTAAAAAAAATATATCATGATGCGGAATTGCCGACATTTGAAATTTTGGAAAAAGCAGAAAATAAATTAGTGATGATCTATAAGTCAAGTAGGGCTATGCATCATTTTGGATTAGGGTTAATGAATAAAACTTTCGAACACTTTAACGCTAAAGCAGAAATTAACCTTGAAAAAATTAACGAAGATGGTACTGAAGTGAAATTTACAATTCACAAAAACTAAATCTTCATGGAAGATAAAAAAATTGCAATACTTGAAAGAGCGCTTGCTCGAGAAAAGTCTGCAAGAAAGCAGGCAGAGAAAATTTTGGAAGAAAAATCTGCCAATCTTTATGAGTTAACGCAGAAGTTATCCAAAGCCAATACTGAATTGGAAGGGACAATCAGCGAAAAAAACTCTCAACTTAAAGGGATTTTTGAAAATATTGTTGATGCCTATGTTGTTATGGATTTGCAAGGCTTTGTTATCAAAATGAACAATGCTGCAGTAGACATGCTTGGGTATGATTTAACTAAAGATAAAATAAACTTATTTAATATAGTTCACCCAGATGATAGAGGAAAAACCACAGAGGGATTCATTCAATTATCTACCAAGGGAGTATTGACAAACTTTCAGATTAAAGTTGTTACCAAAAATGGTCAAAGTAAATTTGTCCAAATTAATTCTAGTATCGTTTTTGATAGTAAACAAAACCCAATTGCTGCCCAAGGAATTGTAAGAGACGTTACTAAAGAAAAAGAAGCTCAAGAATTATTAAAAGCCTCAGAAAATCGTTTATCAACCTTGATTCTAAATTTGGATACAGGAGTCTTATTGGTAGATGAAAAAGACCAAATTGTCATTTCGAATAATAAGCTAGGAGAATTCTTTTCTAGTAAAGAAGAACTTGAAAAAATGAAAGGGCAAAATCATGCAAAGTTTACAGATATTTTCCATGATTTATTTGAGGAATCTGAATATTTTGTTTCCAGGATTAATGAATTGGTTGCAAAGAAACAAGTGGTTTTAGGGGATGTTTTAAAAATGAAAAAAGGTAAAATCTTAGAAAGAGATTTTATACCAATTTTTGAAAATGAAATATATAAAGGACACTTGTGGAGCTATAGGGACGTAACATTAAAACAGCGATACAATCAGAATATTGAAGCGGAAAGATTAAAGTACAGTAGCATTATTGCTAATATGAATTTAGGGCTTTTGGAAGTAGATAGAGATGATAAAATTTTAATGGCAAATCAAAGTTTTATCAATATGTCTGGTTATGCTGAAAAGGAACTAGTTGGCAAGATTGCTAGTGATATATTTACAGAAGGAACCGCAAAAAAAGAAATTCTTAAAGAAACCAAAGATAGACTTGTAGGTAATTCAAATTCTTACGAATTGATAGTTAAGTTAAAAGATAATTCTTTTAGAAATTGGCTTGTTAGTGGAGCGCCTCATTATAACATAAATGGAGAAGTTGTGGGTTCCATAGGGATTCATTTAGATATTACAGAATTTAGAAGTTTAGAAAAACAAAAGGCTGACTTGTTAGAGAAATTGGAAAAAAGTAATACTGAATTAGAAGAGTATGCCCATATTGTTTCTCATGATTTAAAGTCTCCATTGCGTAGTCTTAATGCTTTATTTACTTGGTTAAAAGAGGATAATGAAGGGAAGTTTGATCCAACAAGTTTAAAGAATTTTGATCTTATAGAGAAGACTTTAGAAAAAATGGAAAAATTAATTTCCGATATATTAGAATATTCTAGTATCACTTCAGGGAATGAAAAAATGGAAGAAGTTGATCTTAATGAAGTTGTACTAGGGCTGCCTCATATTTTGTTTTTTCCTGAGCACATAGAGTTAAAAATAAAGAATAGTTTACCCACTATTAAAGGAGATGAAACGAAATTTCAGCAGTTGTTTTTGAACATAATTAGCAATGCTGTTCGTTATATTGATAAATCCAAAGGTCTTATTGAAGTGGATGTATTAGAATTTGCATCTTATTATCAATTTTCTATTAAAGATAATGGGATTGGAATTGCAAAAAAGGATTTTAATAAAATATTTAAAATCTTTCAGGCATTGACAGATAATAAAGAGTCCTCCGGAATTGGGCTGTCTATTGTAAAGAAAATAATTAATTTATATAAAGGAGAAATATGGTTAGAAAGTGAACTTGGTAAAGGAACCACTTTTTATTTTACAATTTTAAAACAAAAGCTATGAAAACTGTACAATTAAGAAAAAGACCAGAAAGAGATTGGGAATATATTACAGAAAAAAAGGATCTTATCAATCCTCTTGTTCTAGTATTTGGAAATAAATACTTGTTACAAGATCCTTCTATTTATGAAAATATGAAAGGATTATTTCCTGGTGGACATTTTGTTTTTGGTTCTTCTTCTGGAGATATTACAAAAGAATCTGTTGAAAATGAAGGTCTTGTTGTTACCGCTGTTGAGTTTGAAAAAACAAAATTTGAAATAAAAACAAGTAATGTTTTAAATACCGATTTGGATAGTTTCAAAACCGGAAAGGACTTATTAGATAGCTTTGATAAAACGGGGCTCAAGTATATGTTTGTTGTGTCTGAAGGTAGTTTTATCAATGGAAGTGATTTAACCAAAGGGATGAATTCTTCTATGGATGATAATATTTTAATAACAGGAGGTTTGTGCGGAGATGATGCTAGATTTGAGTCAACAGTTGCTTCGTATAATGAAAATCCAAAACAAGGAGAAATTGTTGCGGTTGGATTTTATGGTGAAGAGTTAGAGGTTACCTTTTCAATATATGGAGGATGGACGCCATTTGGTCCGGAAAGAACAGTTACTAAGAGTAAAGGAAATATATTGTACGAATTAGACAATATGCCAGCCTTAGATTTGTATAAGAAATATTTAGGAGAGAAGTCTAAAGATCTTCCAAGTGCTGCTTTGTTATATCCTTTGAATGTAAAATCAATTAATGAAAAGCAGTCAATTGTTAGAACTATTTTAAATATCAATGAAGAAGAAAATGCAATGATATTGGCAGGGAATATTGCTGAAAATGCGAAGGTTCAGTTAATGATGACAAACGTAGATAATATTGCAAATGCGTCAGAAAGAGCTGCAATTCAAGCGAAAGAATTAAGAGAAACAAAAGCCCAATTGGCAATTCTTGTTAGCTGTATTGGAAGAAAACTTGTTTTGGATCAAAGAGTAGAGGAGGAAGTAGAAGAAGTAGTTGAAGTAGTTGATGAGGATACTACAGTTTGTGGATTTTATTCTTATGGTGAAATTGCACCTTTTCATGGTGAAACCTCTTGTCAATTACACAACCAAACAATGACAATAACATTAATAAGTGAATAATGAATTCATTGCTAGCAAGACAAATTAGAAAAAATCTAAATGACGAAATACTGGCCATTCCAGAAGTGGCTCGTTTTTTAGAATCTGTTAATTTATCTTATAATAATTTTGATGACCAGCATTCTATGCTTCAAAGAGCGATGTCTATAAGTTCAGAGGAATTATTTGCTGCCAATCAAAAATTGATAGAAGAAACCAAATCCCAAAAACGTGTTATTGATAGATTGAATGAAATAAGTACTGCGTTACGTATTCATTCTTTGGATGATTCAGATAAAAATGATGAAGAAGCTTCTATAAAAGTAGGCGATAAATTATTTGATTATATAGAAAATCAAACCCAAGAAATTTTACAAATGAATTCTCAAAGAGATTTGTTACTGAGGGATTTGGAACATCAGAATAAAGAGCTGAGTGAGTATGCGCATATGGTTTCTCACGATTTAAAATCTCCATTGCGCAGCATTAGTACTTTAACCACTTGGTTATTTGAAGATTTTAAAGAAAAACTAGGACAAGAGGGCGAAAAAACAGTGAATCTTATTCTAGAGAATGTTGAAAAAATGGACTTTTTGATCAAAGGTATTTTAGAGTATTCTACCATTGGTAAGGTTGAATTAGAAAAATATGATGTTGATATAAAAAACACTTTGGAAACTATTATGAGAAGCGTTTATGTTCCTGATAATGTAGAAGTGCTATTTATGGAAAATTACCCTGTTGTTCAAGGGGATAAATTTAGAATACAACAGTTGTTTCAAAATCTTATTGAAAATGCTATCAAGTATAATGATAAAGAAAAGGCAAAGGTCGCTATTGATTTTGTCGAGAAGGAGGATTGTTGGGAGTTTCAGGTAAAAGATAATGGAAAAGGAATTGAGGAAAAATATTTTGAAAAAATTTTTCAAACATTTCAAAAGTTAGAAAATACACATAACTCTTCGGGAATAGGACTTTCTATCGTTAAAAAAATTATAGAATTATATGAAGGTCGCATTTGGCTTGAATCAAAAATAGGGGAAGGAACTACGTTTTATTTCACCATCAAAAAATAATTATGGAACAACCAAATTTAAATTATATAACAACGCTTTCAGGCGGTGATCTTGATTTTGAAAAAAAAATAATAGAGATTTTAAAACAAGAATTTCCTGAGGAGAAAAATGTATATGATACTTGTATTGCTCAAGAAAATTTTAAGGAAACAGCCGAAATAGTTCATAAAATAAAACATAAAATGAGTATCATAGGATTAGAGCAAGGTTATGAATTGGCTGTGAACTATGAGAAGTTTCTCTTGGATAATTCAACAGAATTAAGACAAGAATTTGAGTCAATATTAAAAATTATGCAGGATTTTATTGAAAAATTATAAAAATTTCATTGAAACCAATTAACCTCTAAAACCATCCATTCACCGATGGTTTTTTTTATGGTATCGAAAACTAAATAAAACAGCAGTATTTGAGAGTAAATTTGACATATATAAAACTATGTCTTATGAAAAAATCATTACTTCAATTAATCTTATTGTTCGCTGTAACAATTATTAATGCACAAGATTACAAATTTTTAGGTGAATACACTTCAAATGGAACCCCCCTATATTTAGAAGAAGTAAGAGATGATGTTTCTGTGGAAACTCAAGAAATGATAAGCGATGCTTTGCCTGAGAGCTTTCCAGTGCCTGACTACAACCCACATTATATATCATCTGGGTACGATACAGATATAAATTTAAATGCGACAGCTGATATCTTTGTAACATTTGTTGATGAAGGAGCTGGATATAGAAATGTTTTAGGATTTTATACTTACCCTGTTGGAAATCCTCCAGCAGCAAGACCTTCTAAGGATGAGATAACAATCATCTTTCCAAATGTATCTGCTTTAGGAAGTGGAGGAGGATTGATTATGGGTGATAAAGTTAAATTAGGAACTTTTGAAGAAGGAACTGCTATTGGGTGGGTTCTTTTAGCAAATGCATGGAGAAATGGTGCGGTAGGAAATGCCTATTGGGATGTATTTTCTAACCCTATTTACAATCCAGAGCCAAAAGAAGAATTAAGACATCATAATGTATTGTTGAAAGATCCAGATCACGAAAGAATTATTTTAGGGTTTGAAGATATTAGAAGAGATTACGGATCATGTGATAACGATTTTAACGATGCAATTTTTTATGTAACTGCATCTCCATATGAAGCTATTGTAACAACAAATTATGTAGATGTTAGTGAGGCAACACCTAATGTATCCTCTTCAAATAATGGAGGTTTAGAAAGTAATGGAAAATTGGCAAATTTGATTGCCAAAAGAAATTTTACTCGTGAAAAAACAAACTCAAAAGCAGATCAAAAATCACAGCAACAAATTTTTAATAAAAAACAAAGAAAAGCTAGTAAAGAAGAAACTACTCAGTTAGAGAAGTTTTTACCAGAAACTGGAATGTTTCAAACAGAGGTGGCTCAAATCTCAAGTCCTGAGGATTTAATTGGGGTAACCAATGCCACTGAGATTTTTGCCATAGATATGTATGAAGGAGAAAATAGAGTTTCTGCAGCTTTGGCAACAGCAACTAAAGGATCTGTGTATGATCATTCAAAAGCAATCTGTGATCGTTTAAATCAATCCTCATTAGAGGACGTACGACCTGTAACGGTAAGAGGACATAGAGTTATCAGTTCTAAGATTATTAGAAATCATGGAGAAATAGAATATACTTTAACGTTTTCAGTGAAATTAGGAGAAGTATCTAACGAAGTGTTTAGTTTTTGGAACATAGATCAGTATCCAGCTGGAGATTATTATAACTTCCAAATTTGGGGTACAACTTTCTCTCAAGTGTTTTCTATTGCAAATCATATTTTTGATTCATTAGAAGCAGAAAAAGAATTAACCAGTACAGATATAGCAGATAGAACGCCATTGGTTTTTGTGAAATCAGGATCTTACAAAAATGGTAAAGTTGAATTAGAAGTTGTGAATAAAGCAAGGGTTAAAGAAATGACTTTTTCGGCAAATATCTCAGCAACAGAAGTTTCTGATACCTCAGCAATGCAAAAAACAGTTGCTTTAACTGGGGCTTGGAATCAAACAGTAGTAATAGAAACAGGAAATTTATTTGACTTGGGAATGTCAATTGAAACGGCAGCTTCTTCTCAAAAAGATGCGTTGTATTTAGCAGATGGACCATGGGGAGCAGATTTTAATACAGAAATTGATGCCGTTTCATCTTTTGATGTTTCGATTTCAGAAGCTACTCAGGAAGCAGGAGAGCATTTGGTAGAGAGAAATATCAATGTAGAAGGAGAATTAAAAGGAACGATCAATATGTTCCGTCACTTAAGACCTGGAGATCAAGTATTAGATATAAATGAATTTGATGCGATTGAGTTTGAAGTTGAAAGTTCTCATGCTATAGAGGTAATTTTAATGACAGATGATATTACGGATTGGAGCAAAAGATTACGTAAAACAATTACACCTTCTTATGAAACAGAAAAAGTAATGATCTCATTTAATGATTTTGTAGATGATGAAGGAAATACAATTGACTTAAAAACAATTAGAACTTTAGTGTTTTCTGTACAAGGAGACTATGTAAATAAAGTAGACTTTTCAGTAAAAGTTGAAAATGTAAAATTTGTTGAGCCTAAAGTAGCAAGTGTTACAGATACAGAGGGTGAGGGAACAGATATTTCTAGAAATTATCCGAATCCATTTATAGGAAAAACAATTATTGAAATTCCTAGAGATTCTAGAACAGCAACAATTAAAGTATTTGATATGATGGGAAGATTAGTAGATGCGAAAGCATTACCAATGAAAACAGCAAATGAATTTCACTACCAGTCTAAATCGAATATGAAAGGAGTATACAGTTACCAGGTGATTGATGATGCAAACCAAGTACATAAAGGAAGCTTTATGATTAGATAAACAATATTTAAGTACCCCCTTTCCAAGGCCTTCTGTTTCAAACAGAGGGTCTTTTTTTATTTAAGTGAGAAATGTAAGATTTGAACATGATTTGTAGGACTCATCATTTTATGTTCTTGTTGCTATTTCTAAGATATAAAAATGTTTTCAGGGTACTTATTTGTGTTTGTAAAAATACGTTGGCTCAAGGTGTTTGTTTTTACTAGGATATCTAAAGTGTTAGCGTACATGAGAGACAAGTTCTTTATCTGAGATCTCTATTTTATTCTATTGGTGAGCCCTGGTAATTTAAGGTATGAATTGTCTTAGTTTCTTATCTAGCAGAATAATTTTTAGTGCTGTTTTGAATTGTATCCTTTATTTTTTTGATAAAATGGCTGCCTCTTGCTTGTTGTAGTTTTGTAGAAGAGGTGCGAAAGTTATTTAATGTCTTAATCAGATTTTGAAGTGTCTGTTAGGTAAAAAAAACCTTCTTTTAAGAAGGTTTTTTTAAGGATCCGATTACTATCTTTTTGAAAAGGCAGGCTTGTCCATAAAATGCCATTTTACTCTTACTCCAATTTCAGTATAAGTAAAACCAGCGACCGTTGCAGAGGCAATATTACTGCGTACTCCGTAGAAGTTAGCAATAAGTCTGCTGTTAAAACGATACCCTAATTTTGCTTGAATTCTATAGGTTCCTTGTTTTGGGTCGTTTTCAATAAATTGATACCCGATAGCTGCATTTAAATTGTAATAGATACTTCTACTTTTTGTACCATATTCATCTTTTAAAATGTCAACAAAGATTTCATAAGCTCTAAATTTTGACGGACTAAAGTATATCTGTGGTACTTGATCTTTAAACGAAATGGCTTGAAAGTTTACTCCAGTTTTTATGAATGGCTTGTTGTAAAGATTGTAATATAACGATGTAAATAATAAATTTCTTGCGTTTCCATCGGTTTGAACCGTATAATAGTATTGAGTAAACCAACCTACATTGTAATTCGTTCCAAAATTATAATTTCCATAAAAATTATTCTTCACAATTTCTTGTTCTAATAAATCCGCATTAAAAGTTTCCATTTCTCTTATATATCCAACTTCAAGAGTATGTAGTTTAAACGGTTTAAGATTTACAGAAACATCGGCTAATAATTGTCCGTAATCATTAGATTTTGTGTTGGTTGTAGTAAAACCTATCATAGCATTTAAGGCTACATTTGGCATCAGTTGTTGAGTAGCCCCTGCTAGAAAAGTATTGGCGTTGGCACTGTTTTTTGTGATGCTGTTTTTTGTAGTTCTAAAGTTGTAACTAGCTCTCAATGTAGTAGCGGTAGAAATAGGATATGTGGCTTCTAGTTGGGTAAACAAAGCATTGTTATATCCGTTATCGTAGCTGTAAGCGGTTTTCATTTCTGCATAGGGGGTAAATGACTTATCTAAGGCTTTGATAAAGTTTAATACATCTTTTTGGTTGTCATAATATTTTAAAGTTTGATTTGCCGCAGCGTAGGCCGCATTGTATTTACCAGATGCTTTTAAAGCATTTGCTTTTCCTAGGTTTCCATCAAAGGAACTTTCTTCTGTCGCTAAAATCTTATCATAATCCTCAATGGTATTTTTAAAATCTCCTTTATATACATTAAGTGTTGCTCTAAGAGATATAGGCCATGTTTCCTTAGGGTTCTGTTTGATCAATTCATCAATGTTGTTTTCTGCTTTTTTATATTTCTTGTTCCAAATTAAGGCTTGTACATTTCTAGATTCTGTTTGTATGCTTAATTCTTTATCATCAATCATAGGCAGCATCGATAGGGCTTGGTCACTAATTTTTAATGCGGTTTTGTTTTTGTTTTCAAAGTGGGCAATTAAAGAAAGTCCGTTTAATGAAAAGATACTGTCTTTCTTTGAGGTTGCAATATCATAATAAACTTGTTTTGCATTCTCATATTGCTTTGCAATCAAGTAGGTGTTCACAAGGTTTTTTTGTGTATCCGGATCATCCTTAAATAACTTTAAGTTGTCTTTTAATAGCGCTATTGCTTCAGGATATTTTTGTTGTTTGGTTAAACTATCAGCATAACCTAATTGAATATATTTTTTAGAAACCATTGCATTCGGGTTACCAGGAAGTACCTTTAAAGCTTTGTTCACAAATTTTAATGCTTCAGGATATTTTTTAAGATTTGACAAAGTATTTGCATATCCTAATAAAGCCGGGAAACTAGTTCCATTTTCATTTGCTAATTTTTCGTAATAATTCTCCGCATCTTCAAATTGTTTATTCCAAAGCATGGACTCTGCATAATTTAATTTGATTTCAAAATCTCCTGGATAATCTTTCAACATTTCTGTAAATATACCCACAGCCTTTGGAGCGTCTCCATTTAAACCCACAGCTCTACCATAACAAAGTTTAGCTGTTTTGTTATCGGGATATTTTTTTAAAATCTTTTCAAAAAAAGATACAGCTTCTGGATACTTTCCTGTTTCTAGGTAGGTAAACCCCTTTTTCATGTTTTGAGAAGAGGCGGTTGTTAAAGTTAACATCAACAGAATAACATAGAGTATTCGTTTTTTCATAGCGACAATTTTTTCAAATTTGTTATACTGCAAGTTAAGCAATACGGTAGGCATTTTCATCGACACATTCATGTCATTCATCGAAATGAATTGATCTTTCACTTCTGTTTCTAATAGTTTTGAACCTAAACTAAAATTAGAAAAAATTCACTAACTTTAGTTGATACGTTTAAAATGATTGACCGAACCTTTTAAATATAAAAAAAAATATATGAAAATAGTAGCTATTGATGATCAACAATTGGTTCTTTTATCCTTAGAGAAGCATTTGTCCAGTTTAGGGTACGAGATAAAAACAGCACAGAATGGTAAAGATGGATTGAAATTGATAGATAATTTTAATCCCGACTTATTGATTGTGGATATTAATATGGATGGAATGTCTGGGTTGGATATTGTAAAGCAATTGCGATCCGAAGGCAAAAAATTATCAATTATGATAATGTCAGGAAATACTGATGAGGATACTATAGTAGATGGTTTTGATTTAGGGATTGATGACTATATGAAAAAACCTGTTCAACTTAGTGAAATATCCGTAAGGGTTAGAAGGTTGATAGGGGTTCCAGAAAACTTTGATAGCAAACGTGTTTCTAATAACGCACAAATTTCTAAGAGCTGTGTAGGGGTTGTTATCCCTTGTTATAACGAAGAAACCAGATTGTTAAGTAAAGAATTTACTGATTTTCTAGATAGTAATTTAGGATATCATTTATGTTTTGTAAATGATGGAAGTAAAGATAATACTTTGAAGGTGTTAAAAGACTTGGCAAAAGGTAGAGAAGATTTTATTTCTGTTTATGATTGTGAGAAAAACGGGGGGAAAGGAGAAGCTGTCCGACAAGGAATGTTGCATTTGGTAAAAGATCCTCAGTTGGATTATTTAGGGTATTTAGATGCCGATTTATCTACAGATTTTAAAGATTTTGACGATTTGGTAAATACCATTGAAAATTCAGATTTTCAGATTGTAAGTGGTTCTCGTATTGCTAGGATGGGGGCAGATATAAATAAAGAGTCTGCACGTGAAATTATTAGTTTGACAATTAATTTTATCATCAGAAAAATTTTAGGAATGAATTTTAAAGACACGCAATGTGGTGCAAAAATCATAAGGAGAGATTTAGTGAAAGTAGTCTTTAAAGATAAATTTTTAACGAGATGGTTATTTGACGTTGAAATATTTAAAAGAATGGGTAATATTTATGGTAAGGAAAAGGCGGTTTCAATGATTTGTGAGCAACCCTTGAAAAGATGGATTCATGCAGATGGATCTAAACTTTCCATGAAAGATTCTTTAAAAATTGTGGGGCAATTAGGAGAGATTGCTGTGAAATATAGAAATTAAAATTAGTCTATTTTTGCTATGGATATGCTAAATGTAATGAAAGGGAAAAAAATATCTCCTGAACAAATATTTATGTTAAGTGGTTTACTCGTTAATGGAGGAAACTACTTATATAATTTAATTTTGGGTAGGGTTTTAGGACCTGAAAAGTTTGCAGATGCAGCCGTTTTGATCACGTTTTTGTTAGTTGTATCCTTTGTTGCAATGTCTTTTCAGCTTGTTACCGCAAAATTTTCTTATTCATGGTCTGAAGAAGAATATTTAATTTTTACTAAGAAAATATTCGGAATTGCAATTTTGGTTGGACTTTTTTTTGGTGGAATTATTGTAGCTTTTTCTAAAACATTACAAAGTTTTTTAAACACAACTTCCTCTCAAATGTTTGTGTATTTTGGTATAGGAGTCCCGTTTTATTTTTTAATGAGCGTTAATCGAGGTGTTTTTCAAGGAAAAAAACAATTTGTCTTTTTATCTATTACCTACCAGGCCGAAATGATTAGCAGAGTATTGTTTACTTTTCTTTTTCTATATTTTTTAGATTTAGATACGTCTGTTTTAATTTCTTTCGGTATTGTTTTGTCTTTTGTTTTTGGAGTTTTTCCTTTGAAAAATGTAAAAATAATTTTTTTTCAGAAAGGATCTCTTAGTCAAGTTCAGAAGAAACAAATAACTACATTTTTCGCATTGACAGCACTCTATGAAATGACTCAGATTGTAATAAATAATAGTGATATACTTTTAGTGAAGCATTATTTTGATAGTTATGAAGCAGGATTGTATGCCTCTCTTGCGCTTATTGGAAGAATGGTATATTTTATAGCATGGATGTATGTAATGATTTTGTTGCCTACAGTTGTAAAACTTAAAAAAGAAGGTAAAAATACGTCCAAAGTCCTCTATAAATATGTTGGCTATATTGCTGCGATTTCTTTTTCAATTGTACTGGTTTGTTTTGTTTTTCCAAAGTACATAATATTATTATTGTTTGGTGAACAGTATATAGGAGTGGGAGGTTTGTTGTGGAAATACGCTTTAGCAACCTCTTTATTCGCGGTGTCTAATATTTTCGCTTATTATTATTTGTCTCTAGATCGGTATTTTCCCGTTCTTTTTTTAGCAATACTAGGAGTTTCTCAAGTGTTGTTAATCGTAGTATTTCATGAAAGTTTAGAACAAGTTGTTCAGGTGCAGATTATTGCTATGTTCGTCTTGTTGGTAGCACAGTTTTTATATTACCTTAAGGATCAAAGAAAGAGTATAACCACATAAAAGTTCAATTCACCGTAGTTTAAGTGTTATTGAGCGACTGTTACTATAGAAATATTTAAAAAATTGCATTTTTAATAAAAATTAAAATTACTCATATGAAATTAGCCATTGTAACTGCCTACCCACCTAGTAAAATTACCTTAACGGAATATGCTTATTACCTAGTAAAATCATTTAGGTTACATAAAGATGTTGAGGAGTTAATTTTATTGACAGATTATACTCCAGAGCAAAAGGATCTTGCGTTTGAAAAAGAAGGATGTAAGATAACGGTTAAAGAGTGTTGGAAATTTAATAGTTATTCCAATTTGTTTTCTGTGATGAATGCCATCTCAGAAACAAAACCTGATGGGGTTTTATTCAATCTTCAGTTTATGAAATTTGGAGATAAAAAGGTCGCTGCTGCAATGAGTTTATTGTTGCCCTATAGATGTAAATTAAAAAAGATTCCGACCATCGTATTGTTGCATAATATAATGGAAAAAGTAGATCTTGATAGCGCTGGGTTTACCAAAAATAAAACGCTTCAAAAAGTGTACGGTTTTATTGGTACAACGCTTACAAAATTTATTTTGCAAGCTGATAAAGTTGCGGTAACTATGGAGAAATATGTAGAGACTCTCCAAGATAAATACAAAACCAATAATATTATTCATATCCCTCATGGAACTTTTGAAATCCCTGAAGAACCTAATTATCAGCTCCCTGAAGGTCCTTTAAAAATTATGACCTTTGGGAAATTTGGTACTTATAAAAAGGTTGAGATTGTAATAGAAGCTGTTGAAGAATTAAGAAAAAGATCTGATTTAGATATGGAAATAGTGATTGCAGGTACAGACAACCCAAATGTTCCAGGTTACCTTGAAAGTGTAAAAGAAAAATACAAAGATGTAAAACAGCTTGTGTTTACAGGCTATGTGGAAGAGGTTGAGGTGGCTCCGTTGTTCAACGAAAGTGCCATGGTGCTATTTCCTTATACTTCTACAACGGGTAGCTCTGGGGTTTTACATCAGGCAGGAAGTTATGGAAAGGCGGTAGTTATGACTAATTTAGGAGACTTAGCAAGTTTGGTTGAGCAGGAAGGGTATCGTGGAGAATTTTTCTTGCCAGAAAACACTACAGATTTGGCAAATGCAATTGAAAAGATTGCTGTAGATGAGAAGTATAGAACTGAATTAGGGAAGGCAAATTACAAAGCTGCTACCGCCCTTCCGATGGAAGTAATTACCAGAAAATATCTAACCGAATTTGAAAAGATATCGAAAACAAAATAATTTACTAATTTGAGATATAAGTAAAAGATTTTTTAGGTTTCCCTTTAGAGTTGATAAAACCGAATTTTTTCTGTGCATTTTTTCTCCATGGTAATTTTCCTACAACGGCCGTAGGAATGTGGTCAAAATCATACAAAGTCCAAGATAAAAATTGGATGTTGTTTTCTTTGAAAACAGATTGCATTGTTTTATGAAATTTTTCTTGGGCACGTTCAGATGTTCCATAAGGTTTCCAAATTCCACGATAAGAAGAAATTCCAAATTCTCCTAATGCTATGGGTTTGTTTGGAATATTCTTTTTAAGGTTTAAATAAGCATCCTTAAATAGGGAAATATCTTCATAATAATGAAATGTAATCAATGTGAGTCTGTCTTTTAATAGGGTTGCGTTTTCAATCTTTGCCCACCCCACAGTAACCGCATGTTTTTGATCGATTCTTTTTATTGTGGATATCGTTTGATGTAACCATGATAATACTTTCTTTTTCCCTCTTGACTCAAAATCTAAATCAGGTTCATTTTTCACATCCCAAGCCAATATGGCTTCATGTTCTTTGAATTGTTGCACAATGATTTCAGCATGTCTAATAGTCAATGTCCAATCCAAAACAGAATAGTCGCCATAAAAGTCAAAAAGGGTAACAATTACTTTTAGATTTTTTTGTTCAGCTACGTCCAATAATGCTTTTAATTTATTTAGTTTTTCAGGGATAACTTCTGCTTTTCCAAAATCTTCGTATTGAATAAAAATTCGAATAGTATTGAGTCCTGCCTCTCTAATTATTTCAAAATCTTTTGCCAATACTTTAGGGTCAAAGTTTTCCCCAAAAGTGTCCCACGCACTATTTTTTGGATAGTAATTAATGCCTTTTATTTTAAAGTCAGGATAAGGCTCCATCTGAGGAGTCGCTTTAATTTTTTTAACAGAAGGCTCTTTAACTAGGTGACGAATTCTCCAAAAGCCATCTTCTAACAATAAAATAGCTTTATAATCGAAAACATCCTGGTTTTCAAGCAATAAAGAATCATTCTTATAAATACGTTGGTATTCTTTGACACCATAATCCGTTAATGAAATAAGTTGTCCATCTTCACTGAAAAAATTGATGTTTGGATTGTGTTCTAAAGTAGTTGCTTCTATATGTATATTCTCTTCTTTGTTAAAATCAATAAATTCAAACAAGTTTTTTTCTGCACTGTCCGTATAATAATCTTCAATTCCTTTAATTGAGTTTATTTGATAAGCAACATTTTTTATATACCAGGCATCTAAATAGTTTTTTTCAACATTCATTAGTGTCTGTTTATCCATTCTTCTTCCAATATTTCGAATGGGAGCCCATTTTAAGTTAGGGATATATTGTTGGGTTTTATAAACTTCACCACGTAACATTTTGGACCTGTCTGCTCCGGTATTTAGAAAAGTAAAAAGAGAAGAAATTCCATAAACAAATAAGCCAGTTATAGACATAAATATTAGGATTAATAGAATACGAATCGTTAATTTATTTAAACTTACCATACTCTTTTGTTTTTAAATATTTTTGAGATCCCTGCCGCTTTAATTTTAAAGTTATAGGTCTCGTTTTTATAATTTTCAGGATCTAAATAAAAAGTAGCATATCCATCTTTAGAGGTATGAACCATGTATTTATGAGAACGATCTTGGTTTGTGATATCCAGTTCTATTCTTAATCCATCAGGAATCATTTGATGCATAAAACTTTTTAAAGGCCCAATGGTAATTTCTCTATTATGTTCAGAAAAAACAACCTCAAAGTCTTTGATGGCCTGTTTAAAATTTAAGGTAATAGTTTTACTTTCTGCCATACCATATACATAAGCTTTTACGTTCCAAGTCTGGGCATGATCAGGGTGTACTAATTTTGCAATCGCCACTCCATTAATGGTGTTTCCGTTTGCAGAAAGAATATTTCCTTGTTTGTCTTTTATCACTAATTCTACAGCAGTACCGTCACTCACAAGGTTTCCGTAGGCATCTGTAATTATAGAAGAGGTTATGGTGCATATTTGATTACCATCAGCATACATGTGATTGCTGTGAGAAGAAATTGTGAAATCTGTTGGTAATGATGCCCAAACATTAAGGGTGTGTTCTGTTGATTGTTTGTTGTAACAAGCAGATGAGATTAAAAATCTACCTGTTTTTGTTGGAGAATAAATTTTTCTGTAGCAAAATAAATCACGAACAGCTAGTGCAGTGGAGTCTTCTCGGGTTAAGAATTGTTTTTTGAAAATAACTTTAGAATTATCCATAACAGGGTTGTCTAAAGTATCGGTAGGAATCATAACAGACATAGAAAAATCTCTACCCCCTGCTTCAATACTTGGAGGGCCAACGTAGGTTTCTATTTTAGAAACAATGGTGTCACTAATAATAGTAATTTCCCCGGATAGCAGTTGTTTTTTGTTGTGTGTTAGTACCCAGTTGACAACACCTCTTTTATTAGAAATGTTATTCGGGATTTTATAAAAAAGAAACTTTTGAATCCTATTAGGTTTTATAACTGTAGTTCCATAACTATTGTTTAAATATAACAATGGAGTAAAATTATAAGTTGTCGAAAAGTCTAAACTGTGGAAGGTTCCAGCAACAAAAGTAGTGTCATTTGTGTGAAGTTTAATTTTCGGTAAATCCGTGTTGTTTTGGCCTGTTATTAAAAAACAGGAAATAAAAAATAAGATGAGTATGTAAGATCTTGTTTTCATTATTTCGGGTTTCCGATAAAATTATTTAATTCAATTTTTATATAACAAGCCAAATTATTTTCAATGCTTTGTAGTCTCTGAACAGGATGTTTGTGAATTCGATTGGGTACAACTGCATTTGAAATATCTTCATTAGGAAAACCATTTACAAAGCAATTTTCCATCGAACTATTGATAATGTTAAGACTACCAAACTCTTTTAAATTATATTTGAAATAACGTTTTCTTTCTTGCCTAACTCCTTCTTCTATGAACAAATGTTCTACCCAAATTAGTTCTTTATTTTCGTTGTAATAAGAAATTAAAAGTTGAGGAATTGTAATTTCTTGAATTCCATTATTGAATAAAAATCCACTTATATGATCTTCTTTTACCTTGATTCTATTTAATACATTGTTCTTATACATTTTTGTAGTTGTCACACTTCCTATTGCTTGAAGGTTAAATTTTGTAGGCTGATGACTTAATTCTACAGGGGTGAATTCATCTGGATTAAAGGTGCTCGGAATAGAATCCTTGGTTTTTGACCAAGCAATCCCTTCAAAGTTAATTTTAAAGCTAGTAATTTCTTTGGGCATTAATTTATGCTTTGCAGTGTGTTTGCAGTTGTATGTTGCAATTTCAATATTCTCATCGTTGTATAAGGTTCCTTTTAGAACTACATCGGCAGGTACGTTATCAATATTTTGTATTTCACCAATTAGTGCATAGCTTTTGTCTACTTTAACTAGTTTTGAACTTAAAATTTCTAATACAGGACGTTTTAATACATCCTCATGAAATGTTTGTTCCGTGGTCGTTTTTCTTCTTCCGTGATTGAAATATTGCGTCCCATTATCAACATATAATTGGTTTGGAGGAAGGTCGTAATCTAATTTTTTTAATTTAATAAACCACTCCCCATCATGTGATACCATGTCATGTTCGGATTTTCTGCTAATTTTTTCAAGAGGAGTAATCCACTCGGCATAAACCCATGCATGAGCAGTACTATCATTTTTATAAGTAATAGAAACTGCCATTGAATCTAATTTAGCATAAGAACCTAAAACACCATCTCTTACAGATTGTTCTAGCATAAATTGAGCAATTTTTACTTTTTTATTAGGATCGAGAAGGGCATGAGCAGCTTCATATTCTTTAAAATCTAGTGCGTTGTAATAAGCTTTTACAACATTTTCTGGACTATAATGAGAAATGTTTTTGATGTAAAATTCATAAACTCCATAACCGATACAGAGCATAAGAAATACAATCCAAACATGTAAGAATTTTACTAGTTTAAAAGGAAATTTTTCATGATTTAAAACGTATTTCTTGTAAGGAGCCGTTTTGTTTTTCTCTGTTTTAAGGGTCCTTCTAATAATCATTCTAAGATTAACAAATATTGCTATAACTACTGTGCTTACAGGAATTAGTCCCCACATTACTTTTTGAAAAGTGGCAATTTCATCTTGTTCTAGTATTGTGGCTATGGGGGGGACATTTAGTTTTTCCCATACCATAATACCATTTTCTAATTGCTGTAATCTTTGCCAACCGCAGAAATATAAAATTGGATCGTAAAATTTATCGTTTGAGAAGATGTATTTCAAACTATATTTTTCAGGAACTGTTAAAAATTGCTGCAAGGATCCAATACCTTCAATTCCTTTAAATTTTGAATTTTCTAAGCGCTCTATGGCTCTTGTTGTAAGTTCAGGAAGTCTTCTAGCAGAATGATAATTACCATCAACACTTAATGCTTTTGTGTTTGCCCCGAGCCATGCCATTTGATCACCAAAACCAAGAGTCAGATATCTCCATTTATCATGTTGATCTTGGTTTAAAAAGTTTGTAATCGGTAGTGTTTTTATTTTTTGCGGCTGGGAAGGACGGAAATAACCAAGGTTTAGCGTAAAAATAGCCATAAAGATGTAAAAGAACATCAACAAGGCTCCAAAAAGCCTATGATATACGGCGCCATATTTTTCTTGAATCAACTCCTTTAAATCTCCCTCTGTCATTCTGTAACTGAATTCTCCAAAAATTGGCATCGACATCAAAGAGGCCCAAAGTGTAAATCTGTCTAGGGTTAAGATATTAAAAGCTGTTTCACCTAAAAACATTCTTGGAATAGGGGTTGTACCTCCTGTTCCTAAAATAGTTAATACTGTAATAGAAATACCAAAACAGATGTATCTTTTACTGTAGTATCTGTAAAATACATAAGGTAAAATTGCCAATAAAATTCCCCAAGGAATTAAAAAGAATACTAATCCTGATGAGGTAACCTCTAAGAAATTATCTCGAGACCCATGTGGAATTGGGATTTGAGTTATGGGGTTATTTTTTGTGTTGATCCAATAAGGAAGAATACAAACAACAATTAAAAACAACGAGACAAGTCCAAAGCTGATAATCCTTTTAAAAAGTTTTGCAAAGGTTTGAAGGAAAAGCCTGAAACTAACTTTCTGGAAGCTTCCTACTTTATCACTTGCAGTATCTAGAATTACTTGGCCTATTAATGGAAAAATAAAGAAAACCATTCCGAATATTGGAGTAACATGATGTGAACACACCATGACTGCCATTAAAGAAAGGGAATTTCCTAAATATTTATATTTACCGGTTTTTAACCAATTGTAAATTTCAGGCAGGGAGTGCATCAAGATAGAAGCACCAATAATACTCGGTAGTTGACCGAATAAGTGCAGTGTTTCAATAAATGTTGAAGAGAATACCGCTAACACTGCGGCATATCCCGCAGACTTCCTAGAGCCCGTGATCAACAAAGAAAATCTATAACTACCAGTGATAAATAAAATAATGGCTATAAAGGCTACCGTAAAAAGACCAAATTTTAATCCGCCTATAAAGGAAAGTAAACCAATAAATTGGTGTACTAATGGAGGGTAACTCATCACTGTGAATCCTGTGTACCACTTGTAATTCCAAGGTTCAAACCATGAAGTTGAGTAGTGCTCAGCAAAAAACAAATGGATCAACGCATCATAGGTTTTTTCAAGTGTGAAAAAGATTGCGGTGCCATGAAATAAGATACCAAATAGCAACGCTACTATCAGATATTTATTGGTTTGTTTCTTCATGTAAGAAGCAGTTTTTACGGCATAATTTAGTTAAAATAAAATTAATAGTTTCTAATTATTTATAATCTTAATTTAAAGGATATTCAACGAAGGAAAACCGCTACTCATCGAAGTTCTTACTTTTTTTAGTCTTTCAAGGGTTAAATTAGTCGAAAATCTAAACAGGACTTATGAATATTGGAGTTATACTACCTTGTCGGAATATTGAAGAAGGCTTAAATCTATCAAATATATTAGGGTTGATAGAGCTTTACCCTCATTTACATTTTTGCTTTGTTAATAATGGAAGCACGGACAATACGCTGAATATTTTGAAATATTTTAAAAAGGAGTCAAATACAGGGGTCAGTGTTTTAGATGTCAAAAAAAATAAAAATCAGGGTAATGTTGTAAAGGCGGGGACTAGATTTTTAAATTCCAATGAAGATATCGATTATGTACAGTATATAGAAATTGATTTTAGAATGAGCTTCGAAGAACTAAAAAAAACTATCGATACTGCAATTGTTGTAAATGAACATGAATTTTATGAAAAAGTAGTACATAATGTTCGTCAATCTAACAGAAAATAACCTTACCAAGAATAAAAATTGAATAAAAAAAGGAGCTAATTTTAGCTCCTTTTTTTATTCAATTTTTAGTTATGTTATTTAATAACTACCTTGATGTTTGCTGTTTTACCATTGTTTGCAACTTGGGCTATATACAAACCAGGTTTTATGTTTGCAACAGAAATATTCTGATTGGCAGTGATTGAACCAGATGCGACCAAAGTACCAGTTAGGTCGTATAATTTATAGGAACTATTGTCAGGAGCAATAATTTTTAATTGATCACTCGCTGGGTTAGGATAGATACTCACTCCTTGCAATGTGTTTTTTTCTACAGATGCTTCAGGTGGAGTAATTGTTGTGGTCATATCATCCACATAGATTATTGAGCCAGCTGCAAAGGCATTTGTTGGAGGGAAACTTATTCTTGTTTTTGCTTCACTAAAGGATTTGTCAGCACCCAGTGTAAAAGTGTAGGTTACTTCTTGCCAATCTACACTTGTGTTGGAAATAGCATTCTCCGTCTTACTTACTATTGTTGTATTGGTAGCGTCCATTATAGCAAGGAAAAGATTTACATCTCCTACAAGATTTGATTTTATCCAAAGTGTTGTTTCTATAACAGTTCCTTCAGCATAAGTTTGTCCAAGGTCTACGACATCGTTGTTGGTAGTTGCCCACCAGTTTGTTTGCAAATCTGTTAATTCAAATTTTATGCAATTAGATCCAGATCCATGATTTTCTGTAGTAATAATCTCTGCGGTCCCATAAGGTTTGGTGTCAGGAGTCCAAGCATGAATGTATTCAGCATCTTCAAAGCTAGGGTTTGATGTGAAAGATGAAAAAGTTGTGGTAGGTGCAGCCTGAAATTCTATTTCATCAAAAATACATAAGGTATTTACGCCATCATTAGCTCCATTTTCTCTAACTAAAATATCTAATCGTGTTACCTCATCATTTTCTGGAATGCTAGAAACATCTATAAAAATAGTTTCAAAGTCCGACATTTCTGCTGAAATAGTATAAGAAATGTTGCTAAATGCCACCCCTTCCCCAGTGGTTCCATCAGCCCTCGATAACCCTTGAATTCTAAGTTGTGTTGCTGCAGTTTCATTTTTCAAGCGAATCTTGATGATGCTAACAGAAGCTCTGTCTAAAACAACAAAAGTGTCGTCTCCACCTTGGCCTCTTCTTATGTTGGCATTACCATTTGATTCTCTAGCTAAAGTTAAGGCTCCGTCCATAGAAACTCCGCCTGTAGGATCGTGATCTACAGTACCGTCCCCATATCCTTTTACCCAACTTTGCGCACTTCCATTGAAATCATAGGTTTGCGAAAATCCGATATAAGGTATGGTGATTAAAAAAAATAGCCATGTGGTTTTAAGTAGTTGTGTTTTCATAAATAAGGTTTTAGTATTTGTGATACTCCGAAATTAAAAACATTAACAGATAGTTGTTTCTTTTATTTTACCTTGAACTAGTTCATTTTTATCATGTTTACAAGTTGTTTTTTTCGGGGGTAAAATAGTGAGGCTTTTGGATAATCGTGATTCAATTGCATGAGAATAAGGAGTTTAAATTTGTGGTCTAACTTTAAATTTATTTATGATGAAAAAAAATTACATTAAATTATTTCAATTTGTTATTGGTTTATTCTCAGTATTTATGATTGGGCAAAATAGTTCAAATATTATTATAAATGGTACCTCAGGTACTGGGGTGTTAGGAGACGAATTTGCAACTCCTGTTCAAGTAGAAAGAGGTTCCGATATGATGGTAACCTTTACATTAACCCATGGTACAAATACTATTGAAAGAGCTTTTATGGTTGTAAAAGTAGGTTCTCCTGCAACGGGAACGAATATAGGAAACCCTTACAACAATATTTTTGCATATCCAGGAGAAGATTCACCATATACAGAAGTAGATGGTGCATATAATATTCCTATTGGTACTGCATTAGGGAATCATACTTTACGATTAAATGGTAAAAATTATTCGGCAGAAGATGTTTCAGGTTGGGGTACTGCAAAGGATATTGTTATAGAAGTTGTAGAGGCAGGTTCACTATCAACTTCTATCGCCAACGCATTTGACTTTGGTATCTATCCAAATCCAGTACAGAATGAATTATCTATTTCAACAGAGGAATCTATAATTTCAGCACAAATATTAGATTTATTAGGAAACACGGTTTTATCTGCCGTTTCTGTTGAAGGAAGCATAGATGTTTCTAATTTAACTAGTGGAGTTTATGTGATTAGGTTGACTTCTGAGGGTGGCGTGGCAACTTCAAAGTTTGTGAAGCAATAATTAAATTTTTATATTTTTTTAGGGATACCTCTAATCGTAATGGTTAGAGGTGTTTTTGTTTTAGTAGTTTCAACGTTAGTTTTTTAAGTGTTTTTTTTTTCTTTTTTTATTATTTAAAAAAGATTATTTTAGTCAGAGAATCTGATGATTCTGCAGAAATTTTGTTGAATTTTAAAATATTATTATGAAAAAAAGTTACTTTTTAGTTTTATTATTTACTTTGACGAATAGCATAATATTTGGGCAAGCTAAAGTTTTTGATAACAGTGGTTCAGGGGATGGATCATGGAATGAAGATGCTAACTGGGCAGATGGAACAAAACCCATTTCAGTATCGTCAGATATAGTTGAGACGGCTATTTCTGTAAGTCAATTGGATTATGATTTAGAAATTAAATCTTTAGATCTCACCTCTGGAGATGTTCAAATTAATGGCCCAAATACCTTAACTATTGATGTAAATACAGCTGGAACTAGTTCTACTAATAATGAGACTTCAGCTATAATATACAGTGCAAATGCTGCTGGGAACAACTTTAAGATGAATACACCTGTTATTATCGAAAATAGTCTCAGTGGTCGTTCATATTTTAAAAATCAAAATTCGCAAAACACATTTACCCTAAGTTCCAGTATTGATTTGAAAACACCGCTGCGTATAGATAATGCAGGAGTTGTGAATATGTCTGGTACCATAACTCAATCAGCTGGGGATACTGAATTATTTTTTGAAGGAGCTGGGACGTATAACCTTAATGCGGGTTTTGATGCCAACGCAGTGAGAAATCTAAGGATAGGAGGTTCAGGGATAACGCTAAACGTGAATGACCAAGGAGATGCTCTTCCTGTTTACGATGATTTTATAACGTCACAAAATGGTTCAGATGGTAGCCCTAAAACATATACCGCGGTAATAAATAGTGAAAATGCTTTTCAGTTGAAGAGGTGGCAGTTTTTCAATTACACAATTACTAATATTACAATTAATGAAAATCAAAATGATTTTGGAGAGTTGAGATTATTTCTAGAATCCGATGTGAATTTAACGATAGCAGCTGGAAAGAGTGTGAATTTTGATGGTAATGCAGCTCAGTTATGGGGTATAGACTCGGAGTTGTATATAACAGGATATGATTTTGATGGTGCAAATCCTAGTAATATTCGTTTCGGTAGTTCAAGTACATCATTAGATGCAACTCAAATTGCTAAAATAGTACTAGTAGGTGGCGCTAATCCGGGTGAGGCGGTTACTTTAGATATGGACGGATATTTGATTTTGGCTGCAACTGCTAGTGCTTCATCTCAAAATTCTTTTGACTTTAAAATTCATCCAAATCCAGTACAGAATGAATTATCTATTTCAACAGAGGAATCTATAATTTCAGCACAAATATTAGACTTGTTAGGAAATACGGTTTTATCTGCTGTTTCTATTGAAGGAAGCCTAGATGTTTCTAATTTAACTAGTGGAGTTTATGTGATTAGGTTGACTTCTGAGAGTGGCGTGGCAACTTCAAAGTTTGTGAAGGAGTAACAGGTTTCTAGAAATTCAAAATATAAATAAAACCTCATATCTACAGATATGAGGTTTTTTGTATTTAAACCATTTCCACGGTTTCGGTATGATAGTGCCTTAAATTATGTTCTTTTTGTCGGTCGGAACTAAAACTAGCCACTTTTTTCAAATAGCCAATAACTCTGGTGGCATGGTCTATGTTTTTCGAGTCGCATTTTTCGCAATGGTATTTAGTTTGTTTATCTATATGATTACAATCTCTACAAACGGTTATTTTAATATTGAAACAGAAGTAGTTGCACCCAGCCTTTGCAGTGGCATGAATTAATTTTACAAATCCCTCTTTGTTTGGCGCTTCTTCAAGGTTTAAATGCAAAGCAGAACCACCATCTAAATATTTGATGATTTCGTTTCCGTGTAGAATAATTTTATCTAAGGTGTTGATATCATTGTCTTCTACTGCATAAAAGTAAGAGTTGTAGCAATCTCTTGAAGCCAAAAGTCCTTCTTGTTTATCCCATTTTGCGTTTTTGACACCTAAATTTTCGGCTGGTACAAATTCAGTATTGAACATATAACCATATTTTTCCTTGGCTTTTTTGTTCTCATCAAAAATTTGTTTCAGGTAGTGATTTACAAAGCTTTTATAATCAGAGTTGTTACTAGCAATAAACCCTTGGCTTTCTGCGGCTTCTACCATTCCATTGATTCCAATGGTTAAGAATTGTTTGTCTAAGGAGATGTAACCAGCTTGGTAAACAGGCAAAAGTCCAGCATCCATATATTCTTGAATAAGTGTTCTATATGCGACTTGATATTTGTGGATTTTTTGAACTTCTTCGATGATATTGGCATTCTTCTGAATAAGCCTATTCATGTTTAGAGTAATAACATTGATGGAGCCCGTGGCAACTCCTCCTGCACCTAATGAATAACTAAAGGTATTGTCACTAATTTCATTTCTTAACCTACAACAAGAGGCCAGGCTATCTGCATTTTCTGATTGGTAGATAAAAAAGGAATTTCCTTCGCTTAATTCTTGAGCACACATTTCAGTAAAGCTTGTATCTACTGGTTTGCCATCTTTTGTGAGCATTGCCGCGGTTACAACTGGAAAAGTTAAAATAGCTTTAGTTCTTTCTTTATTGAACCATTTCATAAAAAAATCTTGAAGTTTCTTTAGACTTTCCCATTTTGGTTTTTTCATGTCTGGAAAAACAAAATCGCCAAACATACTATTAAAGTAAGCTTGGTCATACAAGGAGATATTCCAAAAAACGGATTGGTATCCTCTTGCGGCTGCGGGTTGATTGACGGCATAAACAACATGTTGTAGATGATTTTCAATGATGTCGGTATTAGTTTTTAGATAATCTTTACCATAATCTCTAGCGGCAAAATGATCAAAATACATTAAAAATTCTACGGTAGCCAAGGCGCCTGCAAACTGTGAGCTAATCGCAAATACTAAATTTACAAATTCGCCGCAAAAACTTTCTAGATGTTGTGGTGCCTGACTTTCTCCACCAAGTTTGGTCAATCCGTCAAATAAAAAAGGATACATACTTATAGAAACACAATAGGGTTTTAACGATGTTTCATCGTGTACATATATTTCATGAGCCTCTATTTGACGCAGGTATTCCTGAGCCATTTTTTCTCCAAAGAGCTCTTTTATTTTTCGTGTAACCAGCGCTCTGTTGACCTGGATATTAATGTCTTTATTGAGTTCGGCTTCCATCGTAGCGATGTTTTTTGAGGTCACATTTGCATTGGCATCTACTTTTGAGCCGTCTGCTGCGTTTGAAGAGTTGATGTAGCGGTCGATGAAATTAATTTTTTTGTCTACTTGTTCATTTGTAAGTCGTATCATATTTTAATTTTTTGAAAATAAGTAATTGAGGTTTTTGTTAAGTCGAACGTCTGTAAATTTTTGATTGGTGGTTGGTTTGTCTAAACCGCCTAGTTCGGGGTTCCATTTGCCTGTTTTTAGAAAGTTTAACTGTTCTAATAAATTATCAGAAATGGAATCTTCTCCTGTGTATAGACAAGTCTTATATTTTTTATGCCGTGCTATTTGAAAAAATTCAATCAACTCATTTTCATGCCATTCTCCCCCCATAAATAATACACAGGTTGCATAATTTTTGTATTCGTTTAAAATTTCTAGATACTTATTTACGAGTAGCATTTTCCCATTCGATTCCCCCCATAAGTGTGTGGAGTGACATCCTTTACATTTTAATTGACAACCACAGATGGAAAAGCAGATACTTATTTCGCCGGGTACCTCCTGTAATACCACTTGAAAATCATAATAATACATTGATGTTATTTTTTGTTTGATAAAAGACAAAATAGTCTTCTATAAAAGTATTTAATTATTTAGATGGAAAATAAATTAGTAGTTAAGAGTTATCAAGAAGGTTATAAACAAATGAGTTTTTGTAAATTGAAGAGCATTCTTTTTTTGCGTTATGACAATTGTCATGTTATAAACTGCATTTTAGCAGGTTCTTTATACTGTAATTATTTTAAAACTAAATTATGCCTATAAAAAGTTACTTAGCTCACCCTCATCAAGGTAAAAAAAACGAATTAATGCAAACCTTAGCCTCATTAAATCATTGTGAAGTGATTCCTGCGGAAAATAAAGAATTGTTGATTCTTATTACTGATACAGAGTCAAACTCTCAAGAAGATGATTTACAAGAGCAATTGAATACTATAAGTAGTATCAAATTATTGGCATTGGTTTCTGGTTTTAACGCATCAAAAAATTAAATTTCTATGTATACAACTACTTTAACGAACAGAAGAGACTTTATTAAAAAAATGGCTGTTTTGTCTGCGATGACGGCAGCTGCAACAATGTTTCCTGGGATTTTATTTGCAGAGGAACAAGAAAGAGGTTTGCCAAAAGGTGCAAATTTAGATTGGAAAAAAGCACCTTGTCGATTTTGTGGTGTAGGATGTGGTGTATTGGTTGGTGTAGAGAACGGGAAAGCAGTTGCAGTAAAAGGTGATCCGAAATCGTCTGTAAACAAAGGACTTTGCTGTGTTAAAGGATATCATTCTGTCATGGCAATGTATGGGAAAGATAGACTTACACATCCTTTAGTAAAGAAAAATGGAAAGTATGTAAAAACCAGTATGAAAGAAGCCTTAGATCTGATTGCAGAAAAAATGCAATCTACCATCAAGGACTTTGGTAAAGATGCTGTATCAATTTATGGATCTGGGCAGTGGACGATTCCTGATGGTTATGTTGCCTCAAAATTATTCAAAGGCTGTATAGGTACCAATAACGTAGAAGCTAATGCCCGTTTGTGTATGGCAAGTGCTGTAACAGGATTTATGACTTCCTTTGGAATTGATGAGCCGATGGGGTGTTATGAGGATATAGATCATGCCGATGTATTTGTATTATGGGGAAATAATATGGCTGAGATGCACCCGGTCTTGTTTTCTAGGTTATTAGATCAAAGACTCAAACGCAAAGTAAAGATTATTGATTTTGCTACCCGAACTACTAGAACTAGTATCGCCGCAGATAAGTCTATTATTTTCAATCCGCAATCTGATTTGGCTGTTGCAAATTCCATTTGTTACGAGATTATTAAAAATGGATGGGTAAATAAATCATTTGTAGAAAACCATTGTAACTTTAGCAAAGGGCTAACGGATATGGGCTATGGTTTGGAAGATAAATATAGTTTTAATGACAAGCCAGAAAAGATAGATTTTGAAGCTTATAAAGAATTTTTAGAAGATTATGCTCCAGAAAAAGTAGAAAAAATTTCTGGTGTTTCGGCGAAGGATATCAAATATATGGCTGCTTATTATGGAGATCCTAATACAAAAGTAATGTCGTTGTGGTGTATGGGAATGAACCAACATACACGTGGAACATGGATCAATAATTTAGTATATAACATTCATTTATTAACAGGTAAAATTTCTACTCCAGGAAATAGTCCATTTTCATTAACAGGGCAACCTAGTGCTTGTGGAACTGTGAGAGAAGTGGGAACCCTGACTCACAAACTACCGCATGGTGTGGTTATGAATAAGGCACATAGAGAACATGCAGCAGAAATATGGGATGTTCCTGTAGAGAACATCGATCCAAAGCCGAGTTTACATACGGTGGAAATGTTTAGAGCCTTGGATAGAGGAGATCTTAAGTTTATGTGGATTCAGGTTACCAACCCTATGGTTACTATGCCTAAACTAAAGCGCTATAGAGATGCCTGTAAAAAGGAAGGTAGATTTATCGTAGTATCCGATATTTATCCAACTCCGACTACCGATATCGCAGATGTAATTTTGCCTTCTGCAATGTGGGTTGAGAGAGAAGGAATGTATGGTAACTCTGAACGAAGAACGCAGTACTTTGAGCAAATGATACAGCCCCCTGGTGAGGCTATGAGTGATACTTGGCAGATAGTTGAAGTTGCAAAAAGAATGGGCTTCGAGAAACAGTTTTACTATAAAGAAGAAACTCATATCGAGGAAATATACAACGAATATAGAAGGCATCATGAAGGTAAGAAACATGCCATGGCTCCTTTAGAAGTTTTAAAAACGCAACCCGGAGCCATGTGGCCTTATGTAGAAGGAAAGTCAACCCGATGGCGTTTTAATTCTAAATATGACCCTGCTTGTGCGTCAGATAAGGATTTTGATTTTTATGGAAAACCTGATGGTAAAGCAGTTATTTGGCAGAGACCATATGAACCTGCTCCAGAGGTTCCAGATAATGAATTTGATTTTTGGTTGTGTACAGGGCGTGTTGTAGAGCATTGGCACTCTGGGTCTATGACCAGAAGAGTCCCTGTGTTGCATAAAGCAATGCCACATGGATATGTAGAGCTGCATCCTGATGATGCTAAAAAAATGCAAATAAGAACTGGTGATGCAGTGAAACTTACTACAAGAAGAGGTTCCATGAAATTACCTGCTTCTGTGAAGGAAAGAGGAGTTCCAGAGAAAGGTCAAGTTTTTGTTCCATTTTTTGATGAAAACATGTTGATCAATGATTTGACATTGGATGCATTTTGTCCAATTTCGAAACAACCGGATTATAAGAAATGTGCCGTTAAAGTTGAAAAAGCATAACTATGAAAAGAATTGGTATCCTATCATTATTTGCCATTCTTCTAATTTCATTTCTAACCCTATGGAATAGAAGTTATGAGTTGGGCTTGGAACAAGCATATATCCCTCTTGAGGAAAGAGAACCGATGCGTATTATTCCTTCAGAGGAAGGAGTGTTTAAGAGATCTGAATTTGCATTGGATTATGCAAAAATGCCAATTGATGAAACACATCAAAGAAGTTTAAAAACCTACTATAACAATAGAGCGTATCATGGTGCACCTCCGAGTATTCCGCATCAAGTGGAAAGTGAGCAAAGTATGGGAGGAAATGCTTGTTTAAAATGTCATGAAAATGGTGGTTTTGTTAAAAAATGGGATGCCTATGCTCCTGTTACTCCGCATCCTGATTATGAAAATTGTAGGCAATGTCATGTTCCAACTAAATCAAATTCGTTATTCAAGCCAACGAATTTTGAAAAAGTCCCAGCACCGAAAGTAGGAATTAATAATGCGTTGCCAGGTAGTCCTCCAGTGATTCCACATCAAATACAGTTAAGAGAGAATTGTTTGGCGTGTCACGCAGGTCCGAGTGCCCCAAAAGAAATACGTGTTACACATCCTGAGAGAGTGAATTGTAGGCAATGCCATGTTCTAAATAATAAAGAAGTTACTGATATCGGAATTTTTATAAGAGAATAAACTATGGGAATACAAACAACAAATATTTCGATACTCTTAGGTAAAATAAAGGAGCTAAGAAGAAGGAAATCGATTATGAGAACAAGAAAATCTTTACACAAGAATTATATAAAATCAATGACAAAATCGCTGTCTGTTTTTCTTGTATTGATTTCAATAATTTCTTGTAAACACCATAATGAGGAGTATCATAAGGTAACGGATAAAATAAAAGCGGAAAGCAAACACTATAAAGGAACTAGTATTTCGTCTGATAAATATCTAGCGGAAATGAATTTGATCGAGATTACAGAAGGAACTCATATCTTTTTGATACCAGAAAGAAAAAGTCAGATCAAGTCTTATGCTTGTTCTGAGTGTCATACAGATGATTTAAATAAAATAAAAGGGAAGGACGCTAAAAAAGGACATTGGAACATCAGTTTAAAACATGCAAATTCGGATGTTATGAATTGTGCAACTTGCCATGATACCAAAAACCTAGATGAATTAAAGACCTTGACTGGGAATTCAGTTGACTTTAATATGAGTTATAAAGTATGTGGTCAATGCCATTCCAAACAATTTGAAGATTGGAAGGGAGGTGCTCATGGTAAGAAAATTGAAAGCTGGGCGCCACCCAGAGCTTCTATGACTTGTACAAATTGTCATAATCCCCATAGTCCAAGTTTTGAGCCCCGTTGGCCAGCTAAATACAATACCCAAAAGAAACAAGAAAGAAAATAACCAAACACCAAGTGTTTTTATAGCCAAAAAGATATGAGCGAGAAGAAAAATAAATGGTTTTCATTAAGACTTTCCAATAAGAAAAAATCTGAGCCTAAATCAGGTGGCTGCGGATGTGGTAAAACATCAGGTGGTTGCGGTTCGCATCAAACCAACGAATTAGCGAAACCAGTTGATGGTTTTGACCAAGTAATGGGAGCAACAATGGATAGGAGGAATGCTTTTAAACAGTTGACAGCAAGCTTACTGGTTGGAGCGGGTGCAATATCTACTTCTTGTAGTGTTACCACTGGAGATGATGCAAAGGAAAAAGCTCAAATAGACTGGGAGGAACAGTTTAAAGGGAATTATAAATTGATGAGCGAAGAAGAGAAAAAAGCAACGGTTGACAGGTTGGTGCGTTCTCATCAATTGAACACCAAGGATACATTGGATATGTCTTCAAAAACAGCCGAAGAAGGAGTGTTATTTGGTTATGCATTTAATATTTCTAAATGCCAAGGGTACATGGATTGTGTAAGCGCTTGTGTTACTGAGAATAATCAGGATAGAAATTCTCAGATGGAGTATATCCGAATTCATGAAATGAAGGAAGGTATGGCTTTGAATTTTAATGAAGCTGATGATAATTATTATCATGAAGTACCTGCGGAAGGACATTTTTACATGGGAACTCAGTGTTTTCATTGTGATAATCCTCCTTGTGTTGAGGTTTGCCCTGTTCAGGCAACTTGGAAAGAACCAGATGGAATTGTGGTAGTTGATTATGATTGGTGTGTGGGCTGTAGATATTGTATGGCGGCTTGTCCATATGATGGTAGACGATTTAACTGGAGTAAACCAGAAGTACCCAAAGAAGAAATTAATAAAAATCAACATTATTTAGGAAACAGGCTGAGAAAGAAAGGTGTTATGGAGAAATGTACTTTCTGTATCCAGCGTTCTAGGGAAGGACAGAATCCTGCCTGTGTTGAGGCTTGTCCAACCGGAGCAAGGGTTTTTGGTAACTTGTTAGATCCTAATAGTACCATTCGTTGGGTTTTGGAAAATAAAAAAGTGTTCAGGTTAAAAGAAGATTTAGGTACTGAACCTAAGTTTTGGTATTACATGGATTAAAAAAGTAAAAAATATCATTTATAAATTGATTTAAATGGGAAATTTAAAAGTATTTAAAAGTTTGGTTATTGATAGTTTGGATATCATAACCCATGGTACAAAAAAGTATCATTTGTGGATGGCTTTTTTAACAGCAGTAATGTTGGCTGGTATGTATTGTTACTCTATACAATTAGAGGAAGGATTGCAGGTTACAGGAATGACAAATAGAGTTAGTTGGGGGCTTTATATCTCTAATTTTACATTTTTAGTTGGAGTAGCAGCGGCTGCCGTAATGCTTGTGATGCCAACTTATGTATTGCATGATGTAGATTTTAAAAGAGCGGTTCTGATTGGTGAAGGCCTAGCTGTAGCCGCATTGATTATGTGTTTGGCTTTTGTGGTGGCGGATATGGGTGGACCATCAGTTTTGTGGCATATGATTCCTGGAATAGGAGTTTTTAATTTCCCGAATTCAATGCTTACATGGGATGTATTGGTTTTAAATGGTTATCTATTTATCAATGTTACCATTCCTTTTTATATTTTGTTTCGTCATTATCAAGGCAAAGAAGCTTTGTCTAAAGTATATGTTCCCGGAGCCATTCTTTCTGTGTTTTGGGCAGTTGGAATTCATTTGGTAACCGCATTTTTGTATCAAGGATTGCAAGCACGTCCTTTTTGGAATAACGCATTGTTAGGACCTCGATTTTTAGCTTCGGCTTTTGCAGCAGGACCGGCATTGATTATTTTAGTACTAGCCATGATTCGTTCGCATACAGAATTTAAAATTGAAGATAAAACAATAAAAAAAATAGCGTTGGTAGTGGTTGTTGCTGCTCAAATCAATTTAATTATGTTGGTATCTGAGCTATTCAAAGAATTTTATGCTCCTACACATCATAGTGAAAGTGCCTATTATTTATTTTTTGGTTTGCATGGGAAAAATGCACTGCTTCCTTGGATATGGACAGCCATCCCGTTGAATATTCTTGCAACGATAACCTTAACTTTTCACAAGTTTAGAAATAATTTGACCATTCTTTATATTTGTTGTTTCATGCTGTTTGTCGCAATTTGGATCGAAAAGGGTTTCGGTTTGATTGTGCCTGGTTTTATTCCTGGTCCGTATGGTAAAATTGCAGAGTACACACCAACTGGAATTGAAATTGGTGTTACCCTTGGGATTTGGGCATTAGGAGCTTTTGTGTTTACTATATTGGCAAGAACTGCTGTGCAAATTGAAACGGGAAAACTTCGTTACAAGAAGAAATAATGGCTCTAATCCCAAAATATAGGTTTAGAAAATCATAAATATTCTGGTTTCTACTACTAAATTACCCTTTCATTTAAGATGTAAATAACTTTTGGTTTACAGATTAATATTTTTTGTTAAAGTGTTTATTTTAATGTTATCCTAGTGTTAATAGGGGATTGGGAGGTTAATTTTATAAAAATAATTATGGAGAAAATAGCTGTCATTAAGAAGTTCATTTTCTTAACATTAGGTTAATATTGAATCTGTTTGCATAAATGAGAACTTAAACTATATTTGCAGTCGAATGTAAAAAAAAGTTTATGATATCATCAAATGAATATTTCGACTCAAAAGTAAAGTCTTTAGGATATAAATCTGCAACGGGTAATTCTACTGTAGGGGTTATGGAGCCTGGAGATTATGAGTTTGGAACTTCTTCTCATGAAACTATGATTGTTGTTGAAGGAGAGTTGGTTGCTTTACTTCCAGGAGAGACTGAATGGAAATCTTTTAAAACTGGCACGTCTTTTGAAGTAGAAGCAAATAGTTCATTTAAAGTAAAATCAATAGGACAAACTTCTTATTTGTGTCAATATAAATAAGACGAAAAATATAGTAATTAGATCTTAGGGGTAGGATTTATTTATATATAGGGCTTTCATTAATTTGAAAGCCCTATTTTTTTGATTTTATTTAGTTGTTATTTGATGGATAGCTATCGTTTATGTTCTTCTATTTTTTTAAATTACTTTGCAAGGATGTTTTTGTTGGATATAACGTTATAGATATTGATAAAATTTGGATTTTATGTCTATTTTTGATTTGTCTTCTAGATTAAAAATCTAAAAGAAGTGAAACCATTTGTTATTAAAGAACTTTAGACTTCATGAAATTAGATGCCATAGATCTTAGGATTTTAAAAATCCTTCAAAATAAGTCAGACTTGACAACAAAAGAGTTAGCCTCTAAGGTTAATTTATCAGCAACTCCTGTTTTTGAGAGAGTAAAAAGATTGGAAAAACATGGTTATATAAAAAAATATGTTGCCGTTTTAGATGCTGAAAAATTGGATAAAAATTTAATAGTTTTTTGCAATGTAACGTTAAAAGAACATACAAGAGAGATAGGGAATCAATTTGTAAAAGATATTATGACGCTAGAAGAAGTTACCGAGTGTTATAATATCTCCGGAGATTACGATTTTTTATTGAAAGTTTTGGTTAAGGATATGAAAGACTATCAAAACTTTGTGCTAAATCACTTAGGTTCTGTTCAAAATATTGGTAGTGCACATAGTACATTTGTTATGGGTGAGATAAAAAACACTTATGCAATCCCTGTATGATAGACTCCTTAACCTATAGCGAAGGAACGCTGTTCTGAAGTTCTTTTCGGAGTTCTTTTTTTATCTTTTTATAGGCTTTTTTATAAGCCAAGTTGGTCCATTCATAAGGGTCCTTGTTATGGTCGTATAATTCTTCTTTTCCGTTTACGTAAAGGATATATCTAAAGTTTTTAGATCGTACTGAATAACTTTGATCTTGTGGTTGGTTACTTTTAAAATCCCCTCTTACAACGGATAACGCAACATTAGGTCCTTCCCAATTTTCTTCGATGGGATTTACAAGAAATGGAACTAAACTATGACCACTTAAAGCGGCACCACCTTCTGCTTTAATATTGTTTTCTTGTAGGTTACAAATATCCACAATTGTAGGGAAAATATCTACGAGTGACACAGGATGTTGGATTCTTTTTCCATGACTTTTTGTAAGGCTAGGAGCTCTAATGATCATAGGGATTTGTGTTCCTTTTTCCCATAGATTATTTTTATAAAGAAAATCTTTTTCCCCATGGTTGTAGCCATGATCACTTACTAATATTACAATTGTATTTTCTTTAAACTTACTATTGTTTAAGGTGTTCATTACCTTTCCAACTTGGGTGTCTGCAAAACTTACACAAGCCAAATATGCCTGAATATATGTTTTCAGTCCAACATCAATATCGTGATAAGCTGCTTTTAGGTGCTCAAAATGTTGAGCCCATGGTGGTGTGTATTTTGTGAAAGTAGAACGATAGAAGCAGTCATCCTTATCATTTTTTTTGATTTTAGGCAATTGTAACGTCTTCAAGGGATACATGTCAAAGTATTTTTGAGGTGCCACTAAAGGGGTATGGGGTTTTACAAATCCTACAGCCATAAAAAAGGGCTTGTCCGACTGTTCTTTTTCAAGAGAATTGATTTTGTTAATGGCCCAGTTGGCGCTCAATTCATCATTCATTAAATCTCTATCATCATCATTTACATAATGAAAGGCCTTTCTCTTTACCGGATCATACCAACCAGAATAACCCGGTACATTTTTACTTTTTTTGAAATGAGGAATATCCGCCAAAGAAGCGAATAAACCATCGTTTTTGTTATTGGCGTATTCTTTGGGAACGGATGGGTGATAGGCAACTTTTTTTCCATCAAAGGCATAAGGACCAAAATTATTTTTTATACCATATTCTGTCCAATCTTTGAGGCGTCTATGATGCATGATTTTTCCGGTTGCATAAGTGTGATAGCCATTATCTTGCATGAATTCTCCAAGAGATTTGTTTTTCATTAAAACTTTATTTTTTTGCCAATCTTGAAACCAAAAGTTTTTAGAAATATGCGGAAGAACACCCGTTAACATACTCGCTCGTGATGGCGCACAGATTGGTGCGTTGGAATAGGCTTGTTCGAAAATAGTTCCACTTTTTGCCAGTTTGTCAAGGTTTGGAGTTTGAACTTGAGGATGCCCTCCCATAAAACCAGTGTAATTATTTAAATCATCCAACATAATTAGTAATACATTAGGCTTTTTATGTTGAGGGAAAACAACCTCTGTGGGAATTAACAAAAAACTTATGATAGCGACAATTAATCCATAATTGGTGTTCATGATAATGAATTTAGAACACTAAATATACTTAACTAAAAAATTAGGATTTGTAATTCTATTACCGGTTTTTAAATCAATTTTACCTTTTACAATTAGTAAAAAAATACTTGATTTACATAAAAGGTCAATTTTTCTTCAGGACGTGCGATAATTTTAAAATAGCGATGGTCTTGATTGTTAACCTTGATGCTTATTGTTTTTTTATTTACAAATTTGAATTTTGGAAAGGTGGTTTTGCTATCTAATTGCCAGTTTTTGTTGTCAGTTGAACTCCAAATTTCCACTATCTTTAGGGGAGATTTCTTAGGGTTTAATTTTTTGTTCCAACGGGATCTAAAACCGCAGCTCAATACAATTTCTTGAATGTCTTGCTTGCTGTTTTCAAAACTAGCAATTGCGATTAATGGCTCTTTGTTAAATCCTGTCCAATATTTAGAAGAGATAATTTTTTGTGAATTTAACACGTAATTATCTATCAGAATTTCAGCTGCCTTACCCGTGTATTCTCCGTAAAAACCTTCATAAGTAACTTTAAAACTGTCTGGGTATATTCCCTTGCTATAAAATGTAAAAGATTTTACCTTACTGTCTTTCCATCCAGCTTTTGAGGCAATTGTTTTAAGTGTTTTTTTTCGTGTCCCTTCTAAAGATATAGAAATATATTCTGGCAGAATATCAGAATTCTGGTTAGGAGTTGAGTTGTCTAATGTATATCTAATGATTGCTCCATTTAGTTTGTGCCCAATTTGAATTGTATCTTTACCGTTGATAATATTTCCTTTACTTAATAGGCTGGGAGGAGCTAATTCATATTCAGATTTTTTTTGTTCTTGGTAGCCTTCAATAAAGTTTATTTCTCGGAATTTAGTTTTTAGTGAGTTCGTTTCTTCAGAAGAAATGTTTGTATTCCAGATAAAAAGCTCCGTTAGGTTTTTGAAGTTTTCCAATGAAGTTTCAATTGAATAATTTACCCCTGTATTAGCAACTGAAAGGGATTGTAATTTTTTACAATTGCTTAAAGATTCTAAAGGGTTGTCTTTGATGTTGGTAGTGTTTAAAATTAGTTTTTCGAGATTAGAAAACTTGTTTATTATAGCAAGATCTTTTTGTTCTATGGGTAAATTAGAAAGATTCAAATATGTGATTTGATTCTTGATTTTTTCCAATTCAGAAAGTCGTTCTATTTTAAATTTTGATCTTCCAAAAATAGTAACATCAATAGCTGGACTTTTTGGTGATTTTTGAACAGCTGTTCGGTATGGGTCATTTAGACTTTCTATTATTTTTGAGTCTGCAAATGAAAACGTATACGCATGTTTTTTTGTTTTTCCTTTTTGAATCCAGTTTTCTGAAATATGTTTTTCCAATGCTGAGTTTTTTGCAAGATTGGCATAAGAGATATTAGGGTCAGCTCCTTCTGCAATCCAAAGTTTTATCAGATCTATCTCTTTTTTTGACAGTTGAGGTTTCCCTTCCGGAGGCATGTGTTTTTTGTTTTCTTTCGGAAGGGCTACTCTTTTTAAAAAGGCACTTTCTTCAGGGGAATGAGCTTCCCATAATTTCCCGTTTTTTCCACCAGTTTTTATGCCCTCAAGAGTACTTAAGTTCAAACCGCCTTTTTGTTTTTGTGAATTGTGACAACTTGCGCATTTGTCAAGTATAACAGGCTGTATAAAGTTTTGATAAACCGTATGGTTGGTTTCTTTCGGGGTTAGTTCAGAGACTATAGGCTCACTGATGAAATTTGTTCCATGAGTTAGACTCGCACCATAATGTCCAGCAAAAATGATTGAGATAAAACTTAGATATATAAGACTTGAAAAAACGTATTTATTTTCTTTAACTAATACTGCAATAAATAACATAAAACTAATGCCTACACCTATCCATTTGTGTAGAGTTAGTAATTCTGAAGAGTTACTTTCTATGGATAATATTAGTCCCATTAAAGTGGCAATGGCTGTAGATACAGAAGTTAACCACAATAAATAGATATTAATTTTATGATACGAATCTAAGTCTAATTGCTTTTTGAATAGATTTAGCAATACCAAAAGAGACACAAAAGCAACCGGAAAATGTAGTATAAGTGGATGCATTCTCCCTAAAGGTTGAACCCAAAAAGGAATCTGTATTCGCGCTTCAAAAAATAATAAAAAGGCCAATAAAAAGTGTAAAAATAGTAACGTATTTACAACAATGGAACTGTGTTTTTTCATCAATATAAATTTTAAGAAACCGGTTAGGCAATAATGTCATTTACTACATGACCGTGAACATCTGTCAACCTAAATCTTCTACCTAAGTGTTTGTGGGTAAGTTTTTCATGATCGAGTCCCATGAGATGCATTATGGTTGCATGTAAATCATGTATATGAACAGGGTTTTCTATGATGTTATATCCAAGTTCATCGGTTTTACCATATGATGTTCCGGCTTTTACACCACCACCGGCCATAAACATGCTATAAGCCCTTGGGTGATGATCTCTTCCATAACTGTCTTTGGTTAATTTTCCTTGACAAAAGTTTGTTCGTCCGAATTCACCTCCCCAAATGACAAGAGTTTCATCTAGTAAACCTCTTTGTTTTAAATCAGTTATTAAAGCAGCAGAAGCCTGATCTACATCTTTAGCCTGTCCGACCATTTCATTTCCTAAATTATTGTGTTGATCCCAACCTTGATGGTAAAGCTGTACAAAACGTACTCCAGATTCTGATAATTTTCTCGCTAATAAACAATTCGCAGCATAGGTTCCTGGAATCATTGAATCTGCTCCGTATAGTTTTTTAATATGATCTGGCTCAGAAGATACATCTGTGATTTCTGGCACTGCTGTTTGCATTCTAAATGCCATTTCATACTGTTTTATTTTTGCTTTTATTTCAGGGTCTCCAAACTCATCATATCCCATTTCATTCAGGGTTCCTAGATGGTTTAACATTTTTCTGCGAGATTCTGAATCCATTCCTTTGGGGTTGTTTAAATAAAGAATTGGATCTTCGCTCGAACTCAATTGTACTCCTTGATGTGTACTATCTAAAAAGCCATTTCCCCAAAGTTTAGAGTATACTCCTTGTCCGTTTCCTTTTCCTTTGGATAATAAAACGCAGAAGGCCGGCAGGTTTTGATTTTCACTTCCCAATCCATAGCTTAACCAAGATCCCATGCTAGGTCTGTTACCAACTTGAGCCCCTGTTTGTAAAAACGTTAAAGCCGGATCGTGATTAATGGCATCAGTATGCATACTTTTTATGATGCATAAATCATCTGTGATTTTTGCAATATTTGGAAATAAATCACTTACCCAAGCGCCTGAATTTCCGTGTTGTTTGAAATCAAATTTAGATCCCACCAATGGGAGAGAGGTTTGTTTGGATGTCATTCCAGTTAAACGTTGACCGCCTCTTACGGAATCTGGTAATTCTTGACCAAACATATCTCTAAGTTTTGGTTTGTAATCAAAAGATTCTAGTTGTGATGGAGCTCCGTTTTGGGTAAGCATGATAATACGTTTTGCTTTAGAGGCAAAATGTTTCAAACCTAGAATAGGTTGTTCTGTGGTTGATTTGGCACCACTAAATAAATCTGGAACCAAAAGGGAGCCAAGTGCAACGCCACCAAAGCCCATCGCTGCTTTTTTGAAAAAATGACGACGATTGATGTTTATTTGATGTTCAAAAACTTCTTTTTTCATGAGAATTAGGTTTTGATAATAGTTTCTTCCATGTTGTACATGGTATGAATTACTTGCATTAAGGCTGCTACCTTGATCGTATTTCTGTTTTTTGTTATAGGATATTCTCCTACATCAATAAAGGCTTTTGCTTTTTGAGGCTGTTCCTTAAATTGAGCTTCTTGTTGTTTATAATATTCTAAAAAAAGTTGTTTTTCTGTAGGCTTAATATTTCTACAAACAATGGTTCTAAAAGCAGTTTCTATATGGTTAGAGATGGAATTATTTGCTGCGTTCAACTTTTCTGAATAGACTCTAGCAGCTTCTAATACGGTAGGGTCGTTTAGCATAATTAATGCTTGTAGAGGAGTCATAGTATTGCTTCTTGAAACCTCACATTGGTCCCTTGTATTTGCATCAAAAAACATAGGTACGGGCGGTAATGAGGTTCTTTTGAAGAACATGTAAATCCCTCTTCTGTATAGGTCTTCGTTATGATCTTGCGTATAAGTTGCTAGCAGTCCTCTACCTGAGGAAGTTGCTTTCCACATTCCTTCAGGCTGATAAGTTTTGACACTGCGTCCTCCAACTTCTTTGTTCAGCAATCCGCTACTCGCCAATACATGATCTCTTATCATCTCAAAACTATAGCGAGATCTTGGCATTCTTGATAAATATTTGTTTTCGGGATCAATGGCTAGTTTTTCCTCGGTTACAACAGTAGATTGCATATAGGTTGCTGAGGTCACCATCATTTTAACCAATCTCTTGATATCCCATTGGTGTTCTTGAAAGTCTTTAGACAACCAGTTGAGTAAATCAACATGACTTGGTAAGTCACCTTGCATTCCAAAATCTCCAGAGGTTTTGACTATTCCAACTCCAAAAAACTCTTGCCACAAACGGTTTACATAAACTCTACTGGTCAAGGGGTTTTTGGGGTTGAACAACCATTGACTTAGCCCGTACCTATTTTGAGGTAGTTTTTCTGTATCAAAAGGTAAAATAGATTTCGGTAGGTTTGGCGTTACAATTTCACCCTTTGCATCATAAACACCTCTATTTAAAATATGGGTATTTCGGTCTTCTATTCTTTCCTCCATGACCATTACCTTTACTGGGTTGTATTCTTTTTTATTTAAAAAAGGTAAACTATCCTTTGCCAGTTCGTTTGATATTGTAAGAAAAGGAGGTTCGGCAACCGTAGCATTTACACCACCAGCATGTTTTCTATAAGGGGTTTTTTCAAAAAAGGAAAAAGTGCTATAATAATCTTTTTGAGAAATAGGGTCATATTTGTGGTCATGACATTTCGCACATTCAAAGGTTAAGCCTAAAAAGGCTTTTCCAAAAGTATTTGTCCTGTCTGTTAGGGTTTCTATTCTATATTCTTCAACTATAATCCCTCCTTCTTGACTAATTTTATGATTTCTGTTAAAGCCTGTGGCTAGAGTAGATTCTATATTGCTGTTCGGTATCATGTCTCCAGCGAGTTGCCATGTAACAAATTTATCATAACCATAATTTTCATTAAATGCATGGATTACCCAGTCTCTCCAAGGCCACATAGTTCTTAAGTCATCATCTTGATAGCCATGTGAGTCTGCAAAGCGTGCAACATCCAACCAAGAACTTGTCATTTTTTCTCCATAGTGCTTACTTGCGAGCAATTGATCAACTACTTTTTCATAGGCATTTTCAGAATTGTCTTGTAAAAATTTTTCTTGAAGGGCAACGCTTGGTGGTAATCCAGTAAGGTCAAAAGAAACTCTTTTTAATAAGCGCTCTTTGTCTGCTTTTTTATTTGGAGTAAGGCTATGAGGTTCCATTTTTTTTGCAATAAAAAAATCTATCTCATTATTGGGCCAATCTTCTTTTTTAATGGAAGGAATGTTTGGTTTTGAAATAGGTAAGAAAGCCCAATGACGTTTGTATTTAGCTCCTTGCTTTATCCATTTTTTTAGAATGATTTTTTCATTTTTAGTCAATGTCAGATTGGATTCTAAAGGAGGCATAACACTTTTCGGATCTTCTGAGGTAATTCTTTTATATACCTCCGAGTCATTTGGGTTACCAGGTATAATGGCGTGTGCATTTTTGTTTTCTTTCAGTGCACTATAGGCACCTTCTTCCGTATCTAATCTCAAATTGGCAAACCGTTTCTTTGCATCAGGGCCATGACAATTGAAACATTTATCAGATAATATGGGTCTAACATCAAAATTATAATCTACAATTTTAGGTACGGAAACATCCGTTAATTTTGAGTAATTATCGGATTTGGTTCCACATGAGTTTAGAATAATTAGGACTGAAAGTATGGCAAAGATTCTCATTATATGCGTTCTAATTTTGTTGGGTAGGCTCTGTTCGCATTCCATTGACAGATGTATAAATTTTTATCATTGTCAACACATACATCATGACAATGATTAAAAATAGGTTGGTCTTGGACCATCATTTGAAGTTCCCCTCTCTTGTATTTTGGAGCGGTTCCTCCAGGGTTTGAAACTACTTTGTTGTTTTTGTCTAGTATGGTTACGAATCCTGAATTTGGGGTCCTTTCAATGTATTTCAACCTAGACCAACAAACCCCAGCATAAATGTTTTCTCCGTCAATAACAGGTCTGCAAACATAAGCCCCTGGTAAAAAAATGGTAGAAAGGTATTTGCCATCTAGGGTATATCTTTTAAAAGAATTATGCATTCTAGAGGTACAAATCAAGGTAATGTTATTTGGGTCTCGATCATCTATGGCAACTCCATGGGCATTGCTTAATTGATCGTCATTGAAACCTTTTCCTCCAAATTTTCTAATAAATTCTCCCTCTTGGTTGAATTGAAGTATCCAGTCAGAACCATAGCCATCAGCTACATAGATATCTCCATTAGCGGCAATAGCAGTTTCTGTTGGTTTGTAGCGCATTTTTTGAGTGTAAACACCAATATCAATCGGGTTCGGTAATTCCATTAATAGTTTACCATCTATTGTGGTTTTTACTACCCTTCCACTATTTGGGTCGGTAATAAAAAGAACATCCTCTGTTCCTTCTTGAAAAAGAGTTAGCCCATGTCCACTTTTATATTCATGGCCCCAAGTAGATATTACTTTTCCAGATTTATCATAGATGATAATATTATTTTTGGTTTCATCGGTTATAAAAATCAACCTACCTTTTGAATCCATCACCATTTCATGGCAGTTTTTTATAGGAGTACTATTTGGATTCAGGTTTCCCCATTCTTTATGAACACGATATTTAAAATCACCATGTCCAATAATTTCATCTTTTAATTCTGGTTTTTTTAAAATTGTAAAACCATAAGATGGGACGGACAACGCTGCAGTGGCAAGGGCTGTTTTCTTGATAAAATTTCTTCGAGTAGTTTCCATAGGTTAGATTTGACTTTTGATAAGCTTCGTTAGAATAGTTGAAGCGTATTTGCAGTTCAAAAATACCATGTAACTCGAGAAAGTTATGTGGAGTTTTTGTTCAAAAAGGTGGATTTATTCAATGAAAATCATGTGTTTCCTTTTTTCGGACGGAAGTGAGATGGTGGATTTCCATATTCTTTTTTGAAGATTCTACTAAAGTATCGACTGTCGTTATACCCCACTTTATAAGCTATTTCTTTCATGGTAAACGTTCCTTTTTTGATCAAATTCATGGCTAAAGATAATCGGTAGGAGTTGGTGTATTCAATAATTGATTTACCAGTTAAACCTTGTGTTTTTCTATATAATTGAGATCTGCTAATACCAAGTTCTGAACAAATAAGATCCACAGAAAATTCAGGGTTTTCTATCTGACTTTCTATAGCGTTATTTAATTTCTGGATGTAGTTATTATCAAGTGTTTTTTCTAATAATTCAGCAGGAGATTTCCTATGTTTTTCTATCAAGAGCTTTCTTGACTCTAGTAAGTTTCTGATTTTTAATTTTAATTCGGCCAGATTAAATGGCTTTTGAATATAATCTTCTGCCCCACTTTGTAAACCAGTTATTTTATTTTCATCGCCTGATTTTGCCGTTAAAAATAGGAGTGGAATGTGAGCTGTAAGTTCATTGCTTTTCAGTTGATTTGCCATTTGAATACCATCAGTGTCAGGCATCATTATATCACTGATGATAAGGTTAGGAATTGTTTTGATGGCGGTCTTGAGTCCTTGATTACCATTTTCAGCTTCTAGAATATGGTACTTTTCTGAGAGTTCCTCTTTGATATAAGAACGAATATCAAGATTATCTTCAACTAGTAAAATAACATTTTTATCGGTTTGAAATTCATCTTGTTGCGGAACTTTGTCGTTATGTTTGGTCGTCAGGTTATGCTCTTTTAAGCCAATAGGTAAGATTACCTTAAAGTGTGAACCTTTTTGTTTTTCGCTGTGAAGTGTTATATTTCCTTTATGTTGTTGTACTAATTCTGATGTTAAAGAAAGTCCGATTCCACTGCTATATCCAAATTCTGGATTTTCATCAAGTTGGTAAAAACGTTCAAAAACTTTTTGTTGTAGTTCTTTAGGTATTCCTATACCATTGTCAATTACATTAATTTCTAGGTAGCCTTGAATTACCTCATTTTTTTCGTTGAGGTGTATATTAGTGAAGGAAACAGTAAGTTTTATAATACCTCCTTTTGAAGTATATTTAAAGGCGTTTGAGACTAGGTTGGTTGCAATTTTTTCAACGACATCACTATCAAAAAAGAAGGTGTAATTTTCTTTAGGAATTTCATAGGAGTATTGGATGTTTTTTTCTTTGTTCCAATACTCGGCAGCGGCATTTATAGTGTCAAAAACGGATAGGTTTGTTTGAGGACTAATCTGTAATTTTTGTGTGGTTTCCAGTTTTCTAAAATCTAGAATTTGATTGATTAACACCAAAAGTCTAGAACTATTTCGGTACATCATCTCTAAAATTTTGTCCGAAGGTTTTGTGTTTTCTTTAGCAAATTTTTCTAAAGGAGAGGTGATTAATGTTAAGGGAGTTCTGAGTTCATGTGAGATGTTGGTGAAAAATTTTAATTTCATTTTTGCAACTTCCTCAAATTGTAAAACTCTTTCTTTTTCAATTTCAAATTTTAATTTGTTACGTTCCTTTCGAACTGTCCATCCATAAATTAAAAACAGAAATCCAATGCATATAATGCCAATCAAAATTTTGACCCAAAGTAATTCCCAAAATGGAGGTTGAATTTGAATTTGAAGAGCTGTAGGTTCTTCGTTCCATATACCAGATTCATTAGACGCTTTTACGAGAAAAGTATACGCTCCGGAGGGGATATTTGTGTAGGTTGCTTTTTGTGAGTTGTGTGCCTCAATCCAAGATTTATCGTAGCCTTTTAATTTGTATTTATATTTACTACGCTGGTTGTTATTAAAATTAATTACTTGAAATTCTAATTCGAATTTTTTGTCAGAATAATCAAGAGTTACCGTTTTTTCTACTTCAATATTTTTTAAGATATAGCTGCTATTTGGAGCAACCAACTCATTGTTTACCCAGAGTTTAGAGATATACAATTGTGGTTTTTTATTGTTTGGTTTAATGTCTTTTGGATCAAACAACATCGGACCTTTGGCAGTTGAAAAAAGTAGTTTGTTAGAACTTAGTTTGATACTTGCATTTGTGAATTTGTTTGAAATAAGTCCGTCTTGCTCGTATAAAATTCTGGCTGTGTTTTTTGTTGGATTGAATTGAATCAATCCATTTGGGGTTCCAATCCACAAGTTACCTTCATTATCTTCTAATATAGATTTAATAACATTGTCTTGTAAAATGGGATTGTTTAGTTGTGTAAAGCTATTTGAAGCTGGGTCTAGTTTACAAAGTCCGGCTTTGGTTCCGATCCAAAGGTTGTAATTTTGATCTTCATAAATGTCATTGATAAAGTTGTTGGATATACTAGTATTGTCATCAAGATGATGTCTGTAGTTTATAAATCGATCAAGGTTAGGGTCATATTTTTTTAATCCATCGCCAAAAGTTCCGAACCATAAATTCCCTAGATGATCTTCAAAAACTTTTCTTGCACTATGAAAGTAGCCAATTCCATTAGGGTTTTCAGCTTCACATTCATAATGAGTAAAATCGCCTGTTTTGGGGTAAAAGGCAGAGATTCCTAAAACTTCTCCAATCCAAAGTTCATTTTTTTTAGTGTGTAATAAGGAAAATGGAAACAAGTCTTTTTTTTCCGTTTGTAGAAGTTTTCCTGTTTCAGAATAGTTAAAAATATAATGTCTGTTTACTACCCAGATAGTATTATCTATTGCGTTGTTGAAATTTATTGTGGTACCAGGTATAGGGAATGTTTTAAATAACTTTTGAGTTGTTTTTGAAAATAAATGCATCACATTACCTTCAAGAACCCAATAGTAATTCAGAGTTTCTTTAACAGTGGTATTTGGTTTGGTTCCTAAGAAATTTTTGAAATTTGTAGCTTTCCTTTCAAACAAGAAAAAGCTTCCATATCTATCAAGTATCCATGTGTTTTTGCTTTTTTGATCATGAAATATTGTGTTTGCTTGGAAGGAAGTTTCGTTGTGAAATAAAGAATTTAAATCAATGCGATGTTTTAGGTGAAAACTAGAATCACAAATAGAGACATATTTTCCGGCCGTAAACCAACAATTATTGTCATTTTCTTTTTTTAGAAAAGTAAAACCACCCATGTCACTTTCAAAGGTTGCTAATTTGTTGGTATTTGTAAGTTGTGAATGATTTTTAGAGGAAGATAGGAGCTTTTTGTTGAAAATTTCTATGCTACCATGACTTTGAGATTGTTCTAGTGGTTCATGAAAGATTCTAGTAAATTTTTCAGTTTTCGGATTGAAAATATTCAACCCAATCCAAGTTCCAACAAATAGATTCCCATTTGGCTTTTCTCGGATTGAGAGTACGTTATTATGGCTAATGCTTGTACCGTCTGTTTTTGAAAAAGTATATCTTTTAAATGTATTTGTTTTTCTGTCAAGCAAGTTTAATCCACCTCCATCGGTACCAATATAAAGTTGATGGTCTGTTGTTTCATAGATGGTTCTAACTTCGTTAAAAGAGAGGCTTTTAGGGTTTTTTGGGTCATGGGTAAAACGCTCAAAACTATCAAAATCTCTATCGTATTTTAATAATCCACCTCCATAGGTTCCAACCCATAAAGTTCCCTCGTAATCTTCATAAATACAAGAGATATGATTGTCGGTAATCCCTGTTTTGTTTTGTGGATTTTTAATGTAGTTTTTAAAGTTACCACCATTGTATCTCCAAAGTCCGTTTAAAGTGGCAATCCAAACAAATCCGAATGAATCTTGAGCAATATCATAGGTGTTGGTTTCAATTGGCAATTGAAAGTGACTTACTTTATAGCCTTCAATAAATTTCTGTGACCAGTTGAATTGACTGATACAGCATAACAATACAATTAGAAATAATCTTCTTAGAATCACGGTTTTTTTACTTAAAACGCTGTTTATGTGGGGTAAAAGATAGTTTAAAAATTTTGAAAAAAAGGGAAGTGTTGTTTTAATCAAAATTCATAGACAATTGAATACGTTTTCTAACGGTGTCTACTTCTTCAACACGTACTTTTACATGTTGATTTAAGTGAACTTCATCACTCACATTTCCTACATAACCTTTTTTAAGTTTTGAAATATGAACCAAACCACTTTCTTTGATCCCGATATTTACAAAGCATCCAAAATTGGTCACATTATTTACAATCCCAGGGAGAATTTGTCCTGTTTTTAAATCATCTATGGTTTTGATAGTCGCGTTGAATTCAAAGACCTTTACTTTTTTTCTTGGATCTAATCCTGGTTTTTCAAGTTCAGAGATTATATCTTTTAAAGTTGGAATTCCAACAGCATCAGTACAGTAGTTGTTCAAGTCGAGGGTTTTTAAGATCTCCCTGTTTCCAATAAAATTATCTAATGCCGTTTTGGTGTCTTTGGCCATTTTTTTTACGATAGCATAGCTTTCAGGATGTACGGCTGAATTATCTAAGGGGTTTTTGGCGTCTTTAATTCTTAAAAAGGCAACAGATTGTTGGTAGGCTTTTGCACCCAATCGAGGAACTTTTTTTATTTGATCTCTACTTACAAAAGCGCCATTTTCTTTTCGGTAAGTAACAATATTTTCCGCTAGCTTTGGACCAATTCCTGAAACATAGCTTAATAAAGAGTTACTCGCAGTATTGATATTGACACCTACTTTATTTACACAGAATTCTACAACTCTGTCTAACTCTTCCTTTAGTTTAGTTTGATCTACATCATGTTGATATTGTCCTACTCCGATAGATTTTGCATCAATTTTCACCAATTCTGCAAGAGGATCAGCAAGTCTTCTTCCTATCGAAACCGAACCTCTAACGGTGACGTCATAATTTGGGAATTCATCTCTAGCTATTTTGGAGGCCGAATAAATTGAGGCACCTGCTTCGTTGACAATAAAAACTTGAATGTCTTTTTCAAACCTAATTTTTTTGATCAAGCTTTCCGTCTCACGAGAGGCAGTACCATTTCCAATGGCAATTGCATCAATTTTGTACGCATTTACAGCTGTTGTAATTTTACCAATAGCCTCTCTGTCTTTATGTAAATAAATGGTGTCGTTGTGTTTCAAATTCCCATAAGCATCCAAACATACCATTTTACAACCTGTTCTAAAACCCGGATCTAAAGCAAGAATGTTTTTTTCTCCTAAAGGTGCTTGTAACAGTAGTTGCTTTAAGTTTTTTGCAAAAACTTGAATGGCATTGGTGTCCGCTTTTTCTTTGGCACTAGAAAGTACTTCGTTTGAAAGTGCTGGAGCTAATAACCTTTTGTATGCATCTTTAATAGCGAGTTCTATTTGTTCTGAACATTCGTTTTGTGATCGAATCATTTTAGAAGCAATTCTTGCAAGTGCTTGTTCTTTATCAATGTCAATTTTGATTCTAACAAAACCTTCTTTTTCTGCTCTTAATAAAGCCATTAATCGATGAGAAGGACATCTGAAAAGAGATTCTGACCAATCAAAATAATCTTTGTACTTCTGGGCTTTTTCGTCGTTAACTTTTGATTTTACTACCTTAGAAGTAATGGTAGCTCTTCTTTTAAATTCATTTCTTAATGAAGTTCTGATATCAATTCTTTCGTTGATCCAATCAGCAATAATATGTCTTGCACCCTCTAAAGCTTCTTCAGAAGATTGAATCTCTCCTTTTATAAATTTATGACTTGTGTACTCTAAATCATTGGAGTTTTGGGCCATGATTATTTTTGCCAATCCTTCCAAGCCATGTTCTCTTGCTTTGTCTGCCTTTGTTTTACGAGATTTTTTATAGGGTAGATATAAATCTTCTAACTCAGTATTAGAAAAAGTATTATTGATTTTATGTTCTAATACGCTGTCTAAAGAACCTTGCTCTTCTATAGATTTTAAAATTGTTTTTTTTCTTTTTTCTAACTCATCATATACCTTTTTATGACTTAAGATGTCGCTAATTTGAACCTCATCTAAATTATTAGTCATTTCTTTTCTATATCGTGCAATAAAAGGAACTGTACAATCTTCAGAAATTAATTTTAAGGTATTAATAATACTGATATCTCTAAGGTCAGTATTGGATTTTATATAGTCAAGGATTTCCATAATTTGTATATGCTGTACGTATAGTGAAGAAACAAAAATAGATTAATACTTTAAAAAAAGATACTTTTATAATTGCTTTCATTCAAAACTATCTAGATTTTATGTTTATAGTTTGGTTTTTTGTGCGATAAATAGTGTCTTTTGTCGAAATATTTTTTTGAACAATGAATGTTGAGCGATATTGTTCGGTGAAGGTTCATTTTTGTATTTTCACCTTTTTGAATTTTCGAATCAAAATAAATAACCAATAACTTAATTTGTATTATGGAGTCAGCTACAGTAAACACCAAAAAATCAAGTATCATTCCTATTAGTATTATTGCTGGAGTGTTTTTTATTTTTGGATTTGTAACATGGATCAACGGAGCGTTGATTCCGTTTATGAAAACGATCAATGAATTGACTGAGGCTCAGTCTTATTTGGTTGCATCTGCTTCCTATATTTCGTTTGTTTTAATGGCTTTACCCGCTTCTTCTATTTTGAATAAAATAGGTTACAGAAAAGGGATGTCATTGGGGCTTTTTGTAATGGCGATTGGGGCGCTGGTATTTATTCCTGCTGCCGAGGCAAGAACGTATTGGGTTTTCTTAACCGGAATTTTTATCCAAGGAATAGGGATGACTTTATTGCAAACAGCTGCGAATCCTTATATTACTATTTTGGGGCCAATTGAAAGCGCTGCCAAGAGAATATCAATTATGGGGATTGCCAATAAAGTGGCAGGGGCTTTAGGTTCTATCATTTTTGGTTCTTTGTTGTTGTCAGGTATTGGCGAAGTGAATAAGAAATTAGAGTCTGTGTCTGAACAAGAAAAAGAAATACTGTTGGATAGCATGGCAGACAGTGTTTTTATGCCCTATGTTATTATGGCAATTGTGTTAGGTGTTTTGGGAATTTTAATTAGAAAAGCTCCTTTGCCACACGTAGAACCTGCTGAGGAAACTTCGGAAGAGGGAGCGACAGAGAAAACTAGTATTTTTGAATTTCCACATTTGTGGTTCGGAGTATTGGCGCTGTTTTTTTATGTTGGAGCAGAGGTTATTGCTGGAGATACCATTATTTCATACGGTATTTCATTAGGCTTCGAGGAAGCCGATGCTAAATTTTTTACCACCTTTACACTCATGGCCATGGTGGTTACCTATTTGCTTGGTGCGGTATTGATACCAAAATATATCAGTCAGAAAAAAGCATTGATTGTAAGTGCGATATTAGGAATTATTTTTAGTGTTGGAATATTAAGTACCACTGGTTTTGTTTCAATATTATTTGTTGCGGCTTTAGGAATAGCCAATGCTTTGGTGTGGCCGGCAGTATGGCCCTTGACTTTAGATGGATTAGGAAAGTTTACCAAAACGGCCTCCGCATTGTTGATTATGGCAATTTCAGGAGGAGCCATTATACCTCCCTTATATGGTAGATTGGTAGATGCGAGTAAGCATGAGATGATAGCCGAAGGGGTAGATGCGTTAGATGCTACTACAGTTTCCGCAACGAGTAGTTATTGGATATTAATTCCGTGCTATTTGTTTATTTTGTTTTTTGCTTTAAAAGGGCATAAAATTCATAGTTGGAAAAAATAGCTCATAAATATAGTTTATAAAAAAAGTTCACTTAACAAAAGTGGACTTTTTTGTTTGTTAGACTTTTATGATCCATTTTTTACGAAACATGATATAGGCTAATCCTAAATAAAAAAGAGTTACCGAAAAGGCGTATAACAATGAAGCTAGTTTTAAATCTCCTATGAGTGAGACAAAATAATTTTGGAATAGAAAAGAGTGAATGCTTTCTGTTTCGTTTAATTTTATCAAATAAAAACATTTTGAAAGTAGGCTGGAAAGAAAATAAATAGATATGGCATTGGTACCTGCATATTTAAAGATATTTCCAAAGTTCAGTTGCACTTCATCAGAAAAATAATAGATAATTGTTAAGAAAAGGGTTCCATAACCAGCTGTAACCAGTACAAAAGAGCCTGTCCAAAGCGCCTTGTTCAGAGGGTACCAAATGCTCCAAATATATCCAGAAAGAAGCAATGTAAATCCAGTTAATGCTAATAGATTTATTTTGTTATCGGCATGTACCTGTAATATTTTCCCAAGCAATATCCCTATAATGCAGGTGATAACGGAAGGGATGGTACCCAGAATTCCCTCAGGATCATAATCAATTTGCCAAGTATGATTTTTTAATAATTGTAGGTCTATATAATTTGCCCAATTATTTGGACCACGTTCTAGTGAAGGTATGCTTCCATTAGGTAAGGGGACAAAATTGGTAAATATCCAATATATTGCCAGGGTTCCTATAGAGATAGAAAGCAGTGTTTTCCAATTGTATTTTAAAAATAAAAGCGAACTAATAAAAAATACGATTCCTATACGTTGTAAGACTCCCGGAATTCTTAGGTTATTAACGTCTGAGAAAAATGGAAAAGAAGGAACAAAAATATTTAAAAACAATCCAAGTCCTATTAATTTTAAACTTCGAATCAGGATTTTTTTATAAGTTTTTGAATTGTTTTCTGCGTTTTTATAGGCATATGAAATTGAGATCCCTACAATAAACAAGAAAAAGGGGAAAATTAAATCAGTGGGGGTAAGTCCATGCCAGTTAGCGTGTAAAAGAGGAGCGTACACGTGATTCCAATCACCTGGCGTGTTCACTAAAATCATTGCAGCAATCGTAAAGCCACGTAAAATATCCACAGATTGTATTCGATTTCTCATAAGATCGTTATTTATCAAATGAAATGTAAAAAAACACTTATTAAGATATAAAAAACTTCTTTAGAAAACAGAATCTAGGCGATAAACAACTGTTCTATTCTTGGTTAAGAATAGTTTTTTTGGTGGTTGCTACATATTTTCTTCCTATCGGTACTCGTTTGGTCGCAATTTCTATCAGGTTTCCTTCAATACTGTTTACTTTATCTATGGCAATGGTAAAAGATCTATGGATTCTTAAAAATTTTTCTTTTGGAAGTTCTTCTGTTATACTCGTAAGAGATTTGTGCACCAAATAATCACCTGTATTTGTAAATACCTTTATATAATCTTTCAAACTCTCAATATATAAAATGGTGTCGTATTTTATTTTTACAAGTTTTTTTTCAACTTTCAAAAATATAAAACCTTCATTATTAGTTTCTTCTTCCGTTTTGGTTGCTCCTCGTTGTAATTGTACTTTTTGAGTAATTTTATTAATAGCTTTTAAAAACCTTGTAAAAGGAATTGGTTTGACCAAATAGTCTAGCACATCAAGGTCAAAACTTTCAAGGGCGTATTCTCTATAAGCGGTAGTGATTACAACATTTGGTTGCACATCAACGGTTTTTAGGAACTCTAGACCATTCATTTTCGACATATTGATATCTAAGAAAATAACATCAATTTTTTCTTGTTTCAAAGTCTCAAGAGCAGCAATAGGATTATTAAAAGTGGCTATGATTTCAAAATTATTGAATTCTTGTAAATGAGTTTCAATCACTTTTATAGCTAAAGGCTCGTCGTCAATTATGATCGCTTTTATGTTCACAGTATGTTTAGGTTTATTGCTTCTGGTTTAAGGGTATCGTCATTTTTACTTTGTAGATATTTTTATCAGCTTTCGACTTTAACTTATATGAATTTTGATAAAGTAACTGAAGTCGTCTTGCAACGTTGGGGTTGCCAATCCCATGTTTTTCGGTTTTAGTAACCTTTACAAAGTTGTTCTCTGTGGTAAATATAAGTTTTTTATTTTCTATTATTTTGAATCCTATTTTAACTTTTAGTTTGTCATTTCCGTTTTTTCCATGTTTAAAAGCGTTTTCTATAAAAGGTAAAAATAATAGAGGAGGTAACATAATATCCGAAATATTTCCTTTGATGGATAGCTTTACTTTGATGCTTTCTCCATGTCTCATTTCTTCTAAATCTATATAGTTTTGAATGTATTTTATTTCTGTAGAGAGGGCAATAGATGGTTCTTTTACATCATATAAAACATATTGCATGATATCTGATAATTTCAAGACAACACTCGGAGCGATATCTGATTTTTCTAGGGTTAGAGCGTATAAATTATTTAAAGTGTTGAAAAAAAAATGCGGTTGAATTTGAGATTTTAAAAAATTTAATTCCGTTCTAAGTTGTAATTTTTTTAAGTTTTCGGCTTTTTGTTTTTGATAAATCCATTCCACTGTAAGTTTGATTGCTGCGGCAAAAGCCACTACATAAATTTCACCAAGGGTTACTGCAACAATATGGTTGAATTGAAAAGCATTTTGAACACCTTCTGCTTCTGGCCAAATATTTTTACTCACTAGAAAATAATTAAAGCCTGTTCGGGTAATGTATAAAATTGCTAAAGAGGTTGTGAAAAAAATAAAAAACAAAGCATATTTTTTATTCAGAATAAATCTTGGTATTAAAAAATAGATGGTGAAATACACCAAAATAATATGCAGAGGAAATTCGACCAAGTTTGACTTTAATGAATACCAATAGTCATCAAAGTAGCTTCCCCAACGAATAAAATTCAGAGTAAAATAACTCGCCCAAAAAATCAGATGATATTTTAAAGGGATTCTAAAGTTGGCTTTTTTTAAGATGTTAACTATCGGCAAAGTCCTGTTTTTATTGGTAAATATTTGTTTTTTAATGTGTTGTATTTTATCAAATGTAATATTTTTTATGATTAAATTATGATTAAAAATTTTTGAAATATACTTTGTATCTTAATAAATGTCATTGGTTGGTCGTTTTCTGTCGTTTGGCGAGATTTTTTTTTACAGGCCCAATCACCTCATACTTTTATCATGAAAACCAATTAACAATATTTTTATGAAAAAAATTAACTTAGTATTTATTACGATTTTTTCCATGCTGTTTAGCCTTCAGGTTTCGGCACAAGAAAAAAGTATTACTGGTACAGTAACCACGGCTGCTGATGGAGTTCCCCTACCTGGAGTTTCTGTATTTGTGGTAGGAACTGATAGAGGTACCACAACAGATTTTGATGGTCTATTCTCTATAGAAGCATCTGCAGGTGAGCAATTGAAGGTTTCGTTTTTAGGAATGAAAGATGTTTCGGTAACGGTGGGAGATTCGAATTCTATCACTGTTGCCATGGAAGAAGATTCTCAGGCCTTAGACGAAGTAATCGTGACTGCCCTTGGTATTAAAAAAGAGAAAAAAGCCTTGACATATTCTGCACAAGAAGTTGGCGGTGCTGAATTAACTAGAGTAAAACAAACCAACCCAGTAAATAGTTTATCTGGTAAATCAGCCGGGATTTCTATTACGCGTAGTTCTTCGGGTGTGGGTGGAGCTTCAAAGGTTGTATTAAGGGGTAACTCTTCTACAACAAACAATGATCCTTTGTATGTTATTGACGGTGTGCCAATGCAAAATAGCGGTAACGGTTCAAATGGTGAAGCACCAGGAACAAATGTTTTCGGAAGTCAAACAGGAAACCGTGATGGTGGTGATGCAATGTCTATGATCAATCCTGATGATATTGAGAGTATGTCGGTTCTAAAAGGAGCTTCTGCTGCTGCACTATACGGTTCTCAAGGAGCGAATGGGGTAATCTTGATTACCACAAAAAAAGGAAAAGAAGGTAGATTGTCTGCCAACGTAAGTTCTGCTTTTACAATGGATAATGTGTTTGTAACCCCTAAATTACAATCAGAATATCAATCTAATTCTGTAGGGCAACCTATTGCAGAGAACGGAAATGTTGCAGACCCAAAATCATGGGGAGCTAAAGCAGATGGATTGTCAAATAATGCTGAAGATTTCTTTCAAACGGGATATACAGCAATTCAATCTATTGCTTTAACAGCAGGTACCAAAAAAGCACAAACGTATTTATCTTATGCAAATACTTTGGCAGAGGGAGTTATTCCTCAAAACAAAATGATTCGTAACAACTTAACTTTAAGAGAAACGATGAGTTTTTATAAAGACAAGTTGCAAATCAATGCAAGTGTAAGTTTGTCTGATCAGAGAATTAATAACAGACCTACAAATGGTTTGTATTCAAATCCTTTAACAGGTTTGTACTTGCATCCTGTAGGAATTGATAGAGGTGTTTATAAAAATAAATATGAATATTTCAATGAGGCAACAAATATGATGGATCAATATGCAACCTCTTTTGATGAGAATATTCAGCAAAATCCATATTGGTTGATTCACAGAAATCCATCACAAGATATTGCAGAAAGAGTTTTGGCAAATGTATCTGTAAATTATAAAATTACAGAAGCCTTCTCTTTACAATCAAGAGTTAGTTATGATAAGTCCTTCTTTACGTTTGACAAAAAAATGTACGCTGGTAGTGATTTGACATTTGTGCCTGCAACAGGACGATATATTGTTGAAAAAACAGAAAACACACAGCAATACATTGATTTAATAGCAAATTATAACAAGAATATTTCTGAAAATATTTCTTTAACAGCTTTGTTGGGGACAAGTTTGACAAAATATTCAACTGGTGATCAAATCTTTTTAGATTCTGGAAATGGTACAGGATTAAACTATCCTAACTATTTTACAATTGCAAACTTTACTTCTACAAATGATATTCAACAAACAGTATCTAATAGAGAGGTTCAGTCGGTTTTTGCATCAGCAAACATAGGTTTCTATAACAAAGTATTTTTAGATGTAACGGGAAGAACTGACTGGTCTTCTACATTGGTAAACACTGCATCAGAATCTTTCTTTTATCCATCGGTTGGTTTAACAGGAGTTTTATCTGATATTATTGAGTTGCCAGAAGCGATCTCATTTGCGAAAATTAGAGGTTCTTATGCAGAGGTTGGTAAAGATATTCCACCATATGCTACAATTCCACTAAACTCTATTCCACTAGGACAAGGGAATTTTGCAAAACCTACTTTTGGTGTAAAAGAAGGAGAAACATTAAGACCAGAAAGACAAAAATCATTTGAAATCGGTACAGAATGGAGATTCTTAGGAAATAGAGTAGGGTTTGATTTGACTTACTATAACTCAAAAACGACAGATCAAATATTTTACATCCAAGCAGAGCCTAATACGCAAGGATATGTTCAGAATATTGTAAATGCTGGTGAAATTTCTAACGAAGGTATTGAGTTGGTAATTAACGGTAAACCTATTGTAAATGATAATTTCGTTTGGAATTCTTCATTGAACTTTGCAATGAATAAGAATAAAGTAGTTTCTGTACATCCAGATTTAGAAAATGGTGAAGCGGTTCTTACAGCTCCAGGAGTAAATGGTTATGGATATTCATTAGTTGAAGGAGAAGATTTTGGTTCAATTAGAGGTAGATCAGTTGTTAGAAACGCAGACGGTTTACCAATAGTAACAGATGATGGTGCAGGAAACTTAACCATAGAATCTACAGATTTTGAAACGATTGCACATGCACAACCTGATTATACTTTAGGATGGAACAATAATTTTGAATACAAAAACTTTAATGTAAGCTTTTTGATTGATGCCAAAGTTGGAGGTAGTGTTGTAAGTGTTACAGAGGCGGTAAATGACTTTTATGGAGTGTCTCAAGCTTCTGCAGATACAAGAAACACCAATGGAGGTATGGTAAATGTTGTTGATACAGACGGAAATCCTTTACAAATGACAGCACAAGATTATTACCTAAAAACAGGTGGTAGAGCCGGTATGTTGGGTGAGTATGTTTACGATGCTACTAATGTAAGTTTAAGGGAGTTTTCTGTAGGGTATAATTTAAACTTTAAAGAAAGTGTTGTGAAAAACTTAAGACTTTCTTTAATCGCAAACAACCTTTTCTTCTTTTACAAAAATGCGCCATTCGATCCGAATATTGCGGCTAGTACAGGTAATGGGTTGCAAGGAGTTGACATCTACGGTCAACCTTCAACTAGAAGTGTAGGATTAAATGTTAACGTAAATTTCTAAGACGATGAAAAAATTAATAAAATATACTTTAGCTTCTATGATTGCACTGACTTTAGTGGATTGTACTAGCGACTTTGAAAACATCAATACAAACCCATCAGGGGTTTCTAATGAGAGTTTGACACAAATGAATAATCATATTGGAGGTTCTTTTACTCCTATGTTTTTAAATGTAATGAATGTAACACCTGCATGGAACTTTCAGTTACAGCAAAATTTAAATGGGGATGTGTACTCTGGTTATATGACACCACCGACACCTTTTGCAGGAAACGTGAATAACATGACCTATTCTTTGGTAGATGGTTGGAATGGGTTTCCATGGTCTGATGCCTATGGGAATGTGATGCCTTTTGTTTTGGATATTAAAAATGCGGTAGATAATGGAGGAGATCCTGCGGGAGTGAAATTCGTGTATTTGGCGGATATAATCAAAGTGACTGCAATGCATAGAGTTTCTGATGTATATGGGCCAATTCGTTATTCTAAGTATGATGATTTTGCTACTACTGGAGAATATGATGCGCAAGATGTTGCTTATGCCACTTTTTTCGCTGAATTAGAAGAGGCAATAACAGGTTTAAAGACTTTTGAAGCAGATACTCAATTTGTGCCTTTTGATATGTCGTCTTTAGAAGGAGATATTGCTTTATGGCGTGCATTTGCAAATTCTGTAAGATTACGTTTGGCTTTAAGAGTTGCTAAGGTAGATCCTACACTTGCGAAAACCCAAGGAGAATTGTCTTTGGCTTCTGATGCAGGTTTTTTGGAGTCTGATATGTTTATCAATACCGGATTTGCACACCCTTTAACGGTAATTAGTGGTTCATGGGGAGATATTCGAATGGGAGCAGAAATGGAATCTATTTTGACAGGTTATAACGATGGTAGAATAGAGAAATATTTTTCTCCAGCGGAAGATGAAGCTTTAGCGGGTGCCTACAAGGGAATCCGTATGGGAATTGAAATTGAGGCAAAAACAGAATACGGAGCTCACTCTGCAATTGGTTCTGTTGTGGAAGGAGAAACGATGCAATGGATGACTGCTGCTGAAGTAGACTTTTTACAAGCAGAAGCTGCTTTAAGAGGTTGGGCAGGTGCCGGAACTGCAGCTACGCATTATGAAAATGGTGTAACCGCTTCTTTTGCTCAGCATGGCGTGTCAGATGTGGCAACTTATTTAGCAGATAACACGAGCACACCAGCTGATTTTGTTGATGCTTTGAATAGTGATAATGATATTGCTTATGCAAGCGATGTAAAAATTGCCTATAACGCATCTGGTACGAATGAAGAGCAGTTAGAGCAAATCATTACTCAAAAATGGATTGCAATGTTCCCTGATGGTCAAGAGGCTTGGTCGGAATTTAGAAGAACAGGTTACCCGAGAATTTTTCCGGTAATGGTGAACAATAGTGGAGGTACTATTGATACAGACATTCAAATAAGAAGAATCAATTTTGTGGAAAGCGAAAGAAACACCAATGGAGCAAATGTTGATATTGCTGTAGGATACTTAGGAGGTCCTGATACAGGAGGTACACGTTTATGGTGGGATGTTGCTGGAAGTAATTTTTAAAACATAACCACTGGTTATTTTAAGTTAGGAAGTTTCGATTAGTGATAGGCGGGAGCCTTAAAAAGCTCCCGTTTTATTAAAGAAACAGAAAATGAAAAAGCTAAACTAATTAAAATGTCGAAAAAAAATAATATCGCATATAGTCCAGCTGGGAAATTTGAAGAGACAAGATTTGAGAAAATACACAATGTTATTTTCGATGATTCTAAGCAGGCTTCAATTGAAGTTGCAAATGAAATTGCTAGTTTAATCAAACTAAAGGCTCAAGAAAACAAACCTTGTGTACTTGGCTTGGCAACGGGCTCTACACCGATAAAAGTGTATGAAGAGTTGATAAGACAGCATCAAGAAGAAGGCCTTAGTTTTCAGAATGTAATTTCTTTCAATTTGGATGAATATTACCCAATGAATCCTGAAGATATACAAAGTTACTATTACTTTATGCATGAATATTTATTCAAGCATGTAGATATATTACCTGAAAATATTAATATTCCTGATGGTTCTTTACAAGGAACAGATTTACATCAATATTGCATCGATTATGAATTAAAAATAAAGGAATTAGGAGGCATAGATTTTCAATTGTTAGGAATTGGTAGAACTGGGCATATTGGATTTAATGAACCCGGGTCTCATTATAATTCAGGTACAAGAACCATTACTTTGGATTCTATGACAAGAGAAGATGCTGCACCCGCATTTTTAGGTTTAGACAATGTGCCCAGAAAAGCCATTACAATGGGAATTGGGACGATCACCAAGGCGAAAAGAATTGTTCTTTTAGCATGGGGAATCACCAAAGCAGATATCATAAAAAAAACAATTGAGGGTGAAGTTACTTCTTCAGTGCCGGCTACCTATCTTCAGAGTCAGGAGAATACTACATTTATTTTGGATAAGGAGGCTTCTTCGGAATTAACAAGAAATAAAACACCTTGGTTAGTTACCTCTTGTATATGGACAGAAGACTTAAAGAAGAAGGCTATTTGTTGGTTGAGTGAATTGTTGAATAAATCCATTCTAAAATTAACAGACAAAGATTATAATAATAATGGGATGTCTAGTTTGATTGCTGAGGAAGGAAGTGCCTATGAGTTGAATATAGAGATGTTCAATGCCTTGCAGAATACCATTACAGGTTGGCCTGGCGGTAAACCAAATTCTGATCACACCAAACGACCAGAAAGAGCGACTCCAGAAAAAAAACGAGTGATTATTTTTAGTCCACATCCTGATGATGATGTAATTTCTATGGGTGGGACTTTTGATAGGTTGGTTGAACAAGGTCATGAAGTGCATATTGCATACCAAACGTCAGGAAATATTGCTGTTTCAGATGATGAAGCATTAAAATTTGCTGAGGTTACGGGATACATGAATATTCAATCTGATCTAATGAGAGGGGTAATAAATGATATTCAAAGCAAACAACCTTATAGTATTGATAGTCCAGAAACTAGAAAACTAAAAGGAATGATTCGTAGAGGAGAGTCTCTTGCTGCTACACGTTATTTAAGCTTGCCAGATAAAAATGTTCATTTCTTAGATCTTCCATTTTATGAAACAGGTACTGTTAAAAAAGGAAACCTTACTCAGGCTGATATTACAATTATTAGCGATTTGATAACTGATATCAAACCGCATCAGATTTATGCCGCGGGTGATTTAGCGGATCCGCATGGAACACATAAAGTATGTTTAGATGCTATTTTTGCCTCTTTGGAGGAGTTAAAACCACAGAAGTTTATGGACGATTGTTGGGTTTGGTTATATCGTGGTGCTTGGCATGAATGGGAAACACATGAGATAGAAATGGCGGTTCCAATGAGTCCAGATCAGGTATTAAAAAAGCGACATGCAATATTTTTTCATCAATCTCAGAAAGACGGAGTTATGTTTCAAGGAGATGACTCACGTGAGTTTTGGGTACGTGTAGAAGATAGAAATAGGCTTACGGCAAATAAATACAACCATTTAGGCTTGGCAGACTATGCTGCAATCGAGGCATTTAAACGCTATCATTTCTGATGAAACAGCTAGTTGTGTTATTGCTGTTGGTTGGACTTGTTTCTTGTGAAAAAGAACCGAAGAATAGCATCGTTGGGACTTGGGAGTTACAGACAGGAATTATTATCAAACAAGGTGATTCCGTATTTACAGATTACACGAAAGAGCAACGTTTGATAAAAATCATTAATAGTACTCATTTTTCCTTTTTACGACATGATTTGAAAAAAGGGACAGGTACTAATAGCATTTTTATTGCGGGAGGTGGTTCTTATAGTTTTGATGGAAAAACGTATAAAGAAAACCTTGAGTTCTGCACAGGAAGAAGTTGGGAAGGAAAAGATTTTTCTTTTGAAATGGAATTTAAAAATGACACATTGATCCAAAGAGGATTTGAAAAAAATGAAGAGGTAGGAATTGATCAAGAAATTATTGAAACCTATGTCAGAACAAAAAAATAAGACCATGAAAAACTATATATATCTATTGTTTTTGGGTTTAGGAATATTATTCCCTTTTTCAATACACGCTCAACAGGCGGAAGAGAAATTGAATCTTATGCCTTGGCCTCAGAAAGTTGAAATACACGAAGGGAAGTTTTTATTAAACAAAAATTTTAATTTACGTATTAACGGGAATTATAATGACAGAATTTTTAGTTATTCTAATTCTTTTTTAAGAAGACTTGACGGAAGAACTGGCTTGTTTTTTACACAAGGAATTATTGATAATAAATCATCTTTTTCAGATGAGGCAAGTTTGAATATTGAAATCGAACGCGCTGGAATTGTAGAGTTGCATGAAGATGAATCTTATACTTTAAAGGTTGCCGAAGATGGAATTACTATAAATGCAACTACAGATATTGGAGCCATAAGAGCCTTGGAAACATTATTGCAGTTACAATCCTATACTGAAAACAACTATTATTTTCCTTTGGTCTCTATTTCGGATGCACCGCGTTTTGCATGGAGAGGTTTGATGATTGATGTTTCTCGTCATTTTCAACCTGTGCATGTTATTAAAAGAAATTTGGATGCAATGGCGGCAGTGAAGCTGAATTTGTTTCATTGGCATCTCTCGGATGATCAAGGGTTTCGAGTGGAGATAAAAAAACATCCAAAATTGACACAGTTAGGGTCTGATGGGGATTTTTATACGCAGAGTCAAATAAAAGATGTTGTTGCATATGCTGCAGCTAGAGGGATACAAGTAGTTCCAGAAATTGATGTGCCAGGTCATGCCTCTGCATTGTTAACGGCCTATCCAGAACTTGGAAGTGCCGTGAGAGAAAATTCTATAGAAAGGAATGCTGGAATTTTTGATCCAACTTTAGACCCAACAAACAAAAGAACGTATAAGTTGCTGGCTGATATCTTTAAAGAATTGGCAGCTTTATTTCCTAGTAATTATGTGCATATTGGTGGGGATGAAAACGAAGGGAAAGATTGGGACAGTAATAAGGATATTCAGGCGTTTATGTTAAAGAATGGTTTACAAACAAATCATGATTTACAAACGTATTTTAATATCAAACTTCAAAAAATCCTTCAAAAGAACGGGAAACAGATGATTGGGTGGGAAGAGATCCTAACACCTACCATTCCTACTTCCGCAATTATTCATTCTTGGAGAGGTGAAAATGAAGGCTTACCAGCAAAGCAATCTTTAGTGAATGCTACTAAGAATGGAAATCAGACAATATTATCTAATGGGTATTATATTGATTTGATGTATTCGGTAGAAGATCATTATAAGGTAGATCCTATGCCAAATGTTAGTTTGACAGAGGAAGAAAAAAATAGAATATTGGGAGGGGAGGCTACCATGTGGAGCGAATTAACGACGTCTAGAAGTATAGATTCAAGAATTTGGCCTAGAACCGCTGCAATTGCAGAAAGATTTTGGTCTCCAAAAGAAATAGTATCTATCGAAAGTATGTATAGAAGATTGGAAGTTGTAAATCATCAATTAGAAGAATTAGGATTGTTACATATTTCTAACCGAGCAGTGATATTTAGGAATTTAACGGATAATCAGTCTGTTCAGTCTATTAGGGTTTTGTCTGATGTGTGTGAGCCGCTAAAGGGATATACTAGAAATAAAGACGGAGTGGAGTATCAAATGTATTCTCCGTTTACCTTGTTTGCTGATGCATGTGTTGCTGATGCCAAACAGAAAATAAATTTTGCTTCTTTGGTTGATTCTTTTGTGTCCGATGGAACAAAAACCAGTGAGTTGAGAGAACTATTGTTGCTATGGAAAAACAATTATAATGAATTTGTGAAACTGAAAAGTAATCCAAAATTACAGCAGTTGGAGCCAATGGTTGCAGATTTAGCGACGGTTTCTGAATTGTTGTTAAATAGTATTGAGGCTACTGAAAATGGTGCAGATCGATTTAAGGAATTGGATGCGGCTATTTTAAAGCTGAATGCAAACACTGTTGATGTTGAGTTTGCGATTTTAGAAAGCTTGCAGTCATTGAGTGATTATTTGAAGAATAAAAAATATTTAGAGTCAAATACAGTGTCTCAACAATGAGATAATGTAAGTTTAGTATGTTTAGTTCGGTGTCCCAAATAGAAAGAGATTTTTATTTGGGATTTTTGTATGATACTATTCTAGATATTTAAAAATAGAAAGATTATCATTATTATGAAACAATATAAAATGGGTGGTTCCTTGAATTTCTATTTTTTTTATGGCCTTGGTGTTTTTTTGGACAGGAAAGAAAGGGGTTAATTTACTAGTTAATTCTTTATCTTGAATATTTAAAACAAAACCTTTAGCGGCATCGTATCGAACTGTTTCTACTTCGGCTTCATAGATGTTACCAACTCCAATAAGCTTCTTGTTATTTTGTTTGTCCTGATGTGTTACAAAATCTAAAATAGGACCTAGTTGACAGTTGATAGGTAATTTAATTTCTTTAAATTTTTTATTTCCTAAGTTTTCTAGTAAAATAGATTCAAAAGTATTGGCGTACTGGTGCAGGGCCTTTTCTAGCTTTTCTTTCCCATAAATTTGATCTAAAGTAGCATTTGCAAATTGTTGGTACGTAGCAATTTTTTTTGCTAAAAAAGGGGTTTGTTCCGTAGAGCATTGTTTTCCTCTAACAGGTACTAAATTACCATTTAAGGTTTTACTTAGGATAATATCGAAACTAGAATTATTGTCAAAATAGTCCGCATAGATATGCAAGGGTTTTGTAGGACTAGGATGGAATTTATTGTTTAAACCCATGTTTCCAATGAAATAATCCTGATCTCCGTCTCCATCGTAATCATAAGCTTTAATGGATTGATACCAGCCTTTATTTTTGTCAAGTTTAGGGAGGTTTAGTTTTTGAAATTTACCATTTGTGTTTTCAAATATGCCAATAGATTTCCATTCAGCAGCGAGTATTAAATCTTGATCGCCATCATTGTCAATATCACTGAATATACTTTGATTGATCATCCCAAAATCTCTTAATCCTTTTGAGTATTCATCTGTAATATCTTTAAAAACACCTAGATTGTTTTGTAGTAAATATGAGTTGGGTGCGGTTGGATATTTTCCAGGAACCACCCTACCTGCAATAAAAACATCTAAATCATTATCTTGGTCAATATCAGCGATGGTTATATCATTGGTAGATGACAGCATTTTTGGAAATGAACCTTCTGAAAAAACGCCACTTCCATTATTGAGGTAAATTCTATCTTGTAGCAAAGGAGAGTTGGGTTTCAATTCGTAACCACCGCTGGTTACAATCAAGTCTAAATCAGTGTCTCCATCGGCATCGAAGAAAATCGCATTTTGATCTTCGTATTTGGCATGTTTTATAAAAATTGGATTATGGATTTGGCTAAAGGTTCCTTTGTCGTTTTGTAGTAGGATTTGCCCGGGTTTTCCAAATCCATTTCCCAAAAATAAATCCTGTAATCCATCGTTATTTACATCCCCAATGGCTATAGCCTTACTTTGAGTAGATTGTTTTTGTGGTAGTAATAGTTGAAGTTTGTAATCATTAAAATTATTTTCAAAATGTTGAAATTCAATACCCAGATCTTTGGTAGAGATTTCAAGAAAAGAATTTTTTACTTTTGGTTTTAAGTATTGATTCTTCTGCGCTGTATATTGAAACTCAATGCAAGTATTTGCGCTAATTTGTTTTTTAATTTCTGTGGTTTTATCAGGCCATATCACTTGAATACTATCAATAGTTGTGCTAGATCCAATTCCAAAATTAAGGATGTTACTGATGCTAGATTGATATCCTCTACTGGTATTTTGTGAGAGTAATTGTTTTTGGTTGTTATGATACAAAATCACATCAGCACCTAAGGCATTTTTATTCTTTATGGAGCCTGTTAAGTTTACCTTGAGATAATTATTTTTACTGTTGTTTTTGTAGATAAAAGCATTTTCGTTTTGATTATTTACAATCAAGTCTAAGTCACCATCATTATCTAAATCTGCGTAGGCTGCGCCATTTGAGTTTACTTTTTCTTCTAACCCTGATAGTTGTGAATGATCCTTGAAACGAAGGTCCTTAGAATTTAAATAAAGGTAATTATGTAATTTTTCGGAAGGCATCATATTGATTGCTTCTTGCAAAGAAACTTTTCTTTTGTTTTGAATGTTTCCCTTCAGTTTGTTTCTGAAATCTTGATTGGATAAATCATTTTCTATTCCATTAGTGATAAAGATATCTTTGTAGCCATCATTATTGAAGTCAGCGATTAAGGGTGCCCAGCTCCAATCTGTTTTTGAGATTCCTGCAAGTTGACCTATTTCACTAAATTGTTTAACACCTCTATTTATTTGAAGCATATTTGCCATGTATTGATAATGATATCCTGAGGTTACCAAAGCATTGAAATTATCAGTACTCATGGTAGCCATATTTTTTTTGCTTCGCTTATGATCGGCAGCCATCATATCTAAAACAATTAAATCAGGCAATAAATCATTATTGATATCTGCGAAATCCGAACCCATACTATTGGCAGAAATATGATTGAAAAATTGTTTTGCAGATTCTGTAAATGTTCCGTTTTTATTATTGATATATAAGAAATCAGGTTGTAAAAAATCATTAGCAACAAATATATCTGGATAGCCATCTTGGTTAAAATCACCGATGGAAGCACTTAAGCCCCAAGCACAATTTTTGATTCCTGATTCAGTTGTGATGTTTTTAAAGGTTCCTTCTATATTTTCGAAAAGTTGATCAGACATTTCCAATATTGAGGTTTCTTTCTTTTCAATAATGGCATTGTTTTTAAAATCTGGTCTGTGATTGACTAAATACATATCCAAATCTCCATCGATATCAAAATCAAAAAAATAAGCCTGAGTTGAGAACCCTTGATGGTCTAGCTGGTATTGTTTTGCAGATTCTGTAAATGTTCCGTTTTTATTATTAACAAAGAGTTTATTTTTCCTTTTTTCACTATTTCTTAAAGATCCTGATTTACAAACATACATATCAGGCCAAGAGTCTTGATTGATATCTACAACGGTTACTCCAGTGGTCCATCCTTCTTTGTCTGCTGCGTTTGCTTTTTGCGTGATGTCTTCAAAAATAAAATTTCCTTTATTTAAGTATAGTTTATTTGAATTTTGGTTTGAAGAAAAGTAAATATCCTCTAGTCCATCTTGATTGAAGTCTAAAATAGCTACACCACCACCATTGTAAATATAAGGGTAGTTTAAAAAGTTAAAAGATAGGTTTTCCGTTACTTGGTTGGAGAAATCTATGTTGGATGTTGCAACAGGAACTTTACTAAATAAAATGGTGTTTTCTGTGTTCTTTTCTGAAGATGCATCAGAGCAAGAAAAGATAAAAAATAGAAGGGTACAGTAACTGAAAAATCTCATAATTCACTTTTTTTAAATTTACAAAGAATTTAAAATCAAATGAATTATGAGAAGGTACTTATGTCTATGTTTTTGGGTTGTTTGTCGATAAATTGACTTAGTTAACTAACTCAAATTGTGTTTTTATTGGTACACCATACAACGACTCAAGATCATTTTTGATTTTTTCGTAAAATTTAGTCATCGGAGGAACACTAAAATTTTTCCAAAATTCAGGGTGATAAGGAACCTTAATATCTCCCATGTCAACACCTTCAACCATGTTATCTTTTACTTTTATTTTGTCTTTATCTGTAATTACTTCAAGTACAAAAGCTTCATGTTTGTAGGCAACTGGAAGACTAGTTTTTGTTGTGTTCAAGGCCGCTTGCTGTTGTGGGGTTAATTTTTTACTATGCTTCATTTCTCGTTTGTGATAGCTTAAATATAGTTTTCCATCTTTGTTTTTTTTATAGATATATACAGCGTTGTTAAGTGTTGTTTCAAACCTGTAAACACTATAATTATCTAAACCAACATAAAGTTTGATGCGTAACCATTTGTGCTTTGTACTCTGCCCTTCAACAATAACAACACTTTCTCCATCATAACTTGTATCATCAATTTTGGTCCAGGTATAATTTTTGTCTTTGATTTTTTTTCTAAGAAGGTTTTGATCAGCCATATATTTTATGGCATGTTCCCATTGTTTTGTTTTTAAAAATCTATAGTCCGCAGATTTTCTTCCTTCTACTAATTCAATACTTCGCATTGTAGGAGATGAAGGACCGTTGTCTTTTATTTTCAAATAATGTTCTACAAAAAAACGAGAAACATTGTTTTCAACCGACGATCTTCTATAAAGAACATTGTATTGAAAGGTATTTCTAAGGGTGGTGTTTTTGATGTTTTTTATTGCAAGCTTTGGGTATTCTCCTGTTGCTAGAATTTCAATATCATCAAGCTGTAGGATGTCTTCTTCAATAATTATGGTTTTGTCGTCAAGCTCAATAAAATCTTTTATTAGAATTTTAAAGGTTTTGTAACCAATTGTTGAAATTTCTAAAGTATCGTTTACAACTTCTTTCGGGATGGATAATAAAAATGTTCCTTCGTCAGTACTAGAGGTACCAATGTTTTTAGATGGAATAGTAATCGCCGCATAAGGAATTGTGTAATCATTGGTGTCCTTGATAAGGCCTTCAAAGGTTAATTTTTCTTGCGAGAAGATGCTTTCGCAAAAAAAGATTGAGATGACTCCAAGGAGCATCATTTTTAGTGAGATTGATTTCATATGAGTTCTATTGGTTATTGTTTTACAGAATTTAATCCGTGTTAATTGGTTGTTTTTTTTCGATCAATTTTGAAGTAAACATGTTTTATAAAAATAATATCTTTTCATGAATCTTCCATAATGTTAGAAATTAATTGCTGAGAATAAGACATTTATTCTGTTGTTTTTTTTAGAGATGCAGTTTTTGTGCAGTTTATTTGAGAATATAGGAGGGTGTCCAAATTATGTCCATACTGTATTTTTTTCTTAGTAAAGACGAGGTGGTAACTTTGGAAGAAATTATTTAAACACCTATTTATTTATGATTTATTTAAAAAAAATAAGTTCTGTTGTTGTCTTACTTATGGCGGTATTCTCAATGAATGCTCAAGTATGGAAAGATGCAAATGCAAACATTGATGAAAGAGTAGAAGATCTATTGTCTAAGATGACGCTAGAAGAAAAAATAAGCTATTGCGGTTCAAGAATTCCTGCTATAGAGCGTTTAGACGTTCCTTATTTTGAATGGTATGGTGAAGCGTTGCATGGAATTATTGCATGGAATTGTACACAGTTTCCTCAAAATATTGCAATGGGATCTACTTGGAATCCTGATTTGATGTTTGACGTTGCAACTGCAATTTCAAATGAATCAAGAGCCCTCAAAAATATGGGTAAAAAAGAAGTTATGATGTTCTCTCCTACTGTAAATATGGCTCGTGATCCAAGATGGGGAAGGAATGAAGAATGCTATAGTGAGGATCCTTATTTAATGTCAGAAATGGCTCGAATGTATATTAGAGGAATGCAAGGTAATGATCCAAATTACTTAAAAACAGTTACAACTGTAAAGCATTATGTAGCTAATAATGTAGATAAAGGAAGAGAAAGGTCTCATTCAATGATTGGAAAAAAAGATTTGTATGAATATTACTTTCCAGCATATAAAACATGTATCGTAGATGAGAATGCTACCGGAATAATGACGGCTTTGAACGGGTTGAACGGAGTTCCTTGTTCTGCGGATGAATGGTTAGTAAATGCTGTTTTGAGAAATGAATGGGGATTTGAAGGATATGTGATTGCAGATTGGGCGGCAGTTCAAGGATTAGAAACTCGTATGCGTTATGCTTCTTCACAGGCAGAGGCTGCAGCGATGGCGATTAAAGCGGGTGTAGATCAAGAGTGTTTTAGAAATGCAGTGAAAAAAGCACCGATGGTAAATGCTTTACCGGAAGCTATTAAGCAAGGTTTATTAACAGAAGAGGAAATCAATGTATCTGCAAGGAGAATGTTAAAATTAAGGTTTAGAACAGGAGATTTTGATGCTCCTTCCTTAAATCCTTATTCTAAAATTCCAAAAAGCGTTTTGGAATGTGATGCTCATAAAGAATTGGCATTAAAAGCGGCTGAACAATCTATCGTATTACTGAAAAATAAAAAAGACATACTTCCTTTAAAAAAGACCATCAAGAGCATTGGAGTGGTAGGTCCATTTGCTGATAGATGTTGGTTAGGGATTTATTCAGGAAATCCTAAAAGTAAAGTGTCCCCTTTACAAGGAATTAAAAATAGTACTTCTGCGGAAATATTATATGCTGAAGGTTGTGCTTTGGCCAAAGATAAAGACGATGCAAAAAAAATAGCTGAAGCTGTTGAGGTTGCCAAAAAATCTGAATATGTTGTGGTTTTGGTTGGTAATGATGAGGCTACAGCTACGGAAAATGTAGATAGAAAATCATTGAAATTACCAGGAAATCAGCATAAGTTGATAAAAGCCGTACAAAAGGTAAATAAAAATGTGATCGTTGTGTTGATTCCTAGTGGTGCAACGGATGTTTCTTGGGAGCAGAATAATGTACCTGCGATCATATGCGCTTGGGCAAATGGACAAGAACAAGGAACAGCTTTGGCTAAAATGTTGTTTGGAGATGTAAATCCAGGAGGGAAATTGAATGCAACTTGGTTTAAATCTGATAATGATTTGCCAGATTTCAACGATTATAATGTTCAAAACGGAAGGACTTATATGTACTTTAAGGGAGATGCTTTGTATCCATTTGGTTATGGTTTGAGCTATACTGATTTTGAAGTAGGAAAAATGACTCTTGATACGAAAACCTTAAAACAAGAACAATTTCTTACGGTTACAGCAACAGTTACCAACACAGGTGAAGTAGCTGGTGATGAGGTTGTGCAAGTATATATTAAGGATGTTAAGTCGTCTCAAAAAACTCCTATGAAAGCACTTAAAGGATTTCAAAGAGTGTCTGTAAATGCAGGAGAAAGCAAGACGGTTGAGGTTAAAATACCTTATGAAGCGTTTTCATATTATAATGTTTCAGAAGAGAAATTTAAAGTGGAAGCTGGGAAGTTTGAAATTTTAGTTGGAAATTCTAGTGAGGCAATTAGTGAAGTGAAAACGATAAAGGTGGAAGCAGGTACCATCCCAGACATTAAAGTGGGTGACAAAAGTGGTTACTATAATTTTGATGCTGCAAAGCATGGTAGAAGTTGGGATTATCTCTATAATAAACCATCAGATATGAATAGTGTATCTAAAAAGGAAAAAGATACTTCAAGCTGGGTTGAGTATGAGATTACCTTTATTGATCCTGGTTTTTATGTGAATACTTGGGATGCAGAGTTAACTTTTAAGTCGGCAAGTAAAGAAGCAATTATTGAGACTTTTATGGCTGGGAATTCAATAAAAACCTATACGATTCTGAATAAACAACGAAAATTACAAATTAAGATTCCGATTCCACCAGAATATGGTCAGCCTGTAAGGTTAAGAATTAACACTAGAAAAGGGGATGTAGATCATGAGTCAATTAAAATAATTCCACCAGGTGATGTGAAACCTTTTGTGATTACAAAGATTGTGAATAGGTCTAAGAAATAAGTTTTGTGAGTAGATTATAGTTAGTGAAATTCGGGTAGACTTTGGTTTATCCGAATTTTTTTTAAATAGAATTTATATAAGAAACAAGGTTGTCATCTCTTTGTAAATCTAGTTTTTTTCTGAGACGATATCTAGCTTTATTTACACTGTCTGGTGATATACCAAGTAGATCGGCCATTTCCTTTGTAGAAAAATTAAGTTTTACTAGAGCGCATAATTTCAATTCATTTCTGCTCAGGTTTTTGTGTTTTATTCCCAGTCTTTCGTAAAAAGAACTATTTACTTGGATAAATCTAGCCTCAAACTCATCCCAGGTTTTGGTAGAATTGACCTTTATGGTACTTTTTATTTTGTCAACAGAAGAAAAATTATGTTTGTTTACTTCATCTAAACCTTTTTTTATTTCCTCTAATAATTTGTCTTTTTCTATTAATTGAAGTGCAGTAACAGCTAGTTCTTTTTTCTTAATTTCAATTGCTGCCAAGGCTCTTTCTTCAGTCAGTTTTTTCTCTATGTGGTGTTTTTTTCTCAATAATTTAATCACAATAAATGCAGAAATAATTAAAATTACGATTAATAGGATAGAGAATAATAATTGAGAATTCAGAGTTGCTTTTTGGGCATTGACTAATTTTAATTCTTGTTCTTTTTTGATTCTATTGTTAGCAATAATCGATTTTCTATATGAATCTTTTATTTCAAATAATTGTTTGTTTCGTTCGCTTTGGCTTCCAAATAAACTATCGCCAAGGGTTTTGGCTTCGTTAATCTGTTCGTAAGCTAGTTTGTAGTTTCCAAGTTCTTTATAAAGCAGTGATGTTTTTTCTAATAAACCTACTCTAAGTCCCAATCTGATTTTTTGTTCAGAAATTAACTGTAAGCTTTTTTTGTAAGATTGTAATGCAGCTTTTGTTCGATTTTGCTTCGCGTACAAATCACCCAACATAGAGTATATGATGGATCCATAATTATGCTTTTCTGGAATTTCCTTCAAAAGAGAAGAAATTAATTTTTCAGAAGCTTTATAATCGCCAGTAAGAGTATACAGATGCGCTTGCTCTGTAAGTACATAAATTTGGCTTTTTAAAGGGGTATGTAGTGAGTCAAGAATTATTTTACTAACCGTGAGGTATTGTTGCGCTAATTTATATTCTTGATTCATTCTATAGGTAAGCGCTGCGGTATAATAAAGATTGGATTTTTCTTTCGGATTGCTATACATGCCAGATTTTTTAGCATTATATAACATGGAATCAATAGCAGAAATAGCTTTGGTTTTTTTATTAAAAATGGAGTATAAAAGGGTCAGGTTTTTATAGGCATCGTATTTTATTTTTGGGTTTTGTAAAGAATCAGAAGTTTTTAAAACATCCCATATTTTGTCATATGCTTCTGGGTAATAAGCAAGTGAAGTAAGGTGCTTAGATTCTTTTAGATCTTGTTGAATTTTTAAAACAAGGCTGTCTTTAACAAAAATTGTATCTTTTGATTTCGCTGATGAAATAAATGAAAAACAGCATAAAAAAAATACAATCCATTGACGCATAAGCTATTTTATTTGTGAGGAAATTTAAGGTTACAAACTAAGAATAATATTTAATATAGCCTTGTTTCAACTAAAAAATCCCCTTACTTTTTAAGTAAGAGGATTTAGATTTAGATTTTTGTTAGAACAATTTTTTTCTTTTGTTTGTTCACCATTTCAGCATAGAAGTTTTTTAGGTCTGCATAGAACATGGGTGAAATAATAGGACTGTTAATAGCCTCTTCGGTTTTGATACTTATGCTGTTTCCATTAGCATTAATTAGAAACTTGTAGACTCCTAGATTTTCTGGTAAGCCAATTCCAAAAGTTTCTGGAATGGATTCAATCTGGTATCCGTCTGGTATTTTAATTGAAATAATGTTTTTTTCCTTCCATGGGCTACCGTAATCTACAGGGAATTTTCTGTCTTCTGTTTTAAACGGATTTACTCTTGTGGTAAAGAAAAATAAAGGATCTATGTACATTTTTCCGTTAATCACTTCAATGATATCGTCGCTCTCAAACTGAATCATTTGAGAAATAGGTTTGTATGGAAGATCTTTATTGCTAATTCTAAAATTATTGATTTCAACATGAAATTTGTTTTCTAGTTTTTGAATCAAATCTTCATCCTTTTTTTTGCCGTTTTTATTCCTGTAAGAAAAAGCCTTAAGTCCATCTATTTTACATCTAAGCAAACCTTTTACGTGAAAATTTTCGTCGATAGAGATACTCAAAGAGTTCGTTTCTTCAGAGTATTTTTTAGGAACTAAACTAATTGCCTTAGAACGCCCATCATCCGCAATCATTCTACCGTCCCAATTCAAGTCTCTTAACGGAAGGTTATTTGGTGAGCTGTATTTTTCTGTTGCATCCAATAGAATATAGCCAGATCCTTCAGCATGAACTGCTGCAATGACATAATTATATCCTTCTAAAGTTGGGAAAAATGGGATTCCATGGTCTCTGGTACTCAATAAAACAGGATTCGCTGTAAAGCCTGCTTCTCTTAGCATAGAGACTAACATTAGATTTATTTCTGCAACATTTCCAGATCCTTCTTTGTAAGCTTTCCGCACACCTTGGTTGGTGTATTTTCCTGAATATCCATTCCATTTTACCTTTGATTTAGCAAATTCTAAAATGGTGATTAATTTTTGTTGGTAGGTTGTTTTTCCTTCAAGAATTCTGGCTAGATCCTCTTTAAAATAATTGGAATATTTTAACTCTTGGCCAAAACTTGAGTTTTCAAAAATAGTTTTGCTTACTGATTCCCATGTGGTACTGTATTGTTCTGTATTTGAGTTTGGTAATCTAGTAGAACTTAGTTCGTATTTTACACCACCTCTATAGTTGTTGATACTACTCATATAGGGTTCATTGTCTCTAAGTGCAGGGATGTCTTTTTTACTATAAACCGTGTGTTTTGAAGTATGGTTAATTTTTTGATCGTCATAAGTGGTAGAAACAACATCCCCAGTTGATCTACTTTTATTCGTCCAACTGATACTTCTGTTTAAAGTTTCTTCTTGTGCTGGAATAAAGTAAAAGCCTTTGTTGCGTTTGCTAAAATTAAAGTATTCAGGAATCTCGGTAGAATAGTAAAGTTCTTTGATTGGTATTTCATATTGAAAGTCCAAATCACGAATATCCCAGTAGGGAGAAATTATTGTATAGCTGTATTCAATAATAGATCCTTCGTTTATATTAGGCATTGTAAATTTTTTATTTGCCCAAAATTTGTTAGTTTGATCATGAAAGACATTTTGAGAAGAAAGTTTTTCTTTTTTGATCTTGCCATTTTCAAGGTTATAAGTATAGGCTTTTATTTTATGTACCTCTTCATCGGTAGAGCCCGTTTCAGGGTCATAATAATTAATGGTTACTGTTGCATTATCAAAACCATCTTTATTATATATTTTGATAATTTCATGGACTTTGGTAACCAATTCAAAATTGAATTTCTGTTCGTTAAATACAAAATTTGTTTCTCGTTTTTTATAGAGATAGCATGCATTGGCAAGACTGTCTCTTGCATAAGAAGTTTCTTGAAGTTCTTCTTTTTGTATTTTTCCAAATTTTCTTTTTTGGGCAAATGTCAATGTTGTTACGAGTAACGTAACAAACAATAGTTGTAGGTTTTTCATGCTTATTTTTTAGTTAGTGCAATTCTTAGGTTATCGTATTTTGATATGGTTTTTAAAAAATTCCTATAAGTGTTATAAGATTCCTTAGGGAAAGTGCCATCATAAATTGATAGGCTTCTATGATAGGTAAAATGAGTTTCATCTATTTTTTCAAAATAAACTTCATAATGCCCAAAGTCATTTGTGATCTCTTTCTTTTCTGGTAAGTAGGAGGCTTGATAAGATGCAGGTATTTCAAAAGTATATGCATCAACATCCTTAAAGCCCCTAGAAATCTCAATAGGTAATTTTCTAGAAGCAACCCTAGGAGGTAGTTTTTGATACTTATTGAAAATATTAACTCTAAGGAGTAAATCGTTACCGGCAAAAGAGGCATAGTTGTTTATTTTAACCGCAACATGCTCATTAAAAATTATAGAATCTTTGTTGTTCTTAAACGTGTAAGACTCAAGTTTTAAATTATTGAGATTTTTCCAATAATTAGAGATATAATAGGTTTGTACTTCTTTCGGGTTGTTGTTTTCTAAATGATAATGTTGGTTGTATTGCGTACCCTTTGTTTCAATGTTTATATTGGCTGCAATATTTCCTTCTTCAGTTAAGTTTATTTTCCCTAATGTTTTTTGCAGATTGGTCGCATTTTTATAAATAGCTGTGTGTTTGATAAACCCTCCTTCTGGACTTAGTATCAAAGCATCTCTATCGTCTGTAAACGTACCAAGAAATCCAAAGGGTATCGTTTGGCTGGTACATTCTAACCAATAATCTTTTCCCTTATAAGGTAGATTTAATATTATATGATCTCCTTGGATAGAATGAAAATCTTTTTCAATATTTCTTTTGCTACTTTTGGAGTAGATTTCTGTATAATAAGATGTTATTCCAACGGCTTCTAATAGAGATTTAGTGTAGTTTGTAAGGCCTTTGCAATCTCCATAGCCTAATTTGTCAACATCATTGGAATACGCAGGTGTTAGTCCTCCAATACCATATTGAACACTTATATACCTTGTGTTTTGCTGAACGTAATTATAGATAAATTTAGCTTTTTCTAAGGTGTCTGTTATATGCTCTGTAAGTTTTTGAATTCTTGATTTGGCTTCGTCTGATAGATTGTTTTTTTCTTTGATCAAAACATCGTATTCCCACTTTCCAAATTCTTTCCAATTTGTGGCGCTTCCTTTTAAGCCTTTTATGGCATACGTATCTAACCCAAATAAAACGGTGGGAAATAATTTTGAAATGCTAGGAGCGTAACGCTCATATTGCTGCGCCTTTTGTTTGTTTATCTCATAACTAACTCTGGTTGGTTGTTTTGTTGATTGGATGTCAAAACCTTCAAAATTTCTTTCCTTTGTTCTTAAGTTAATTTCTTTAGGGTTTAGAATAGTATATAGGTTTTTTTCTACGGAAACATGAAAGCCTTCTATGGGAAACCAGCGTGCTATAGCACTTGTTGTATTGGTCTCAATTTCAGATTCTAGAACAACAGTATAAGGATAGGAACTAGCAGTATATTCTAAGTATTTATACCTGCCGTCAGAAGCTAATGTTCCACCATCTGTTGCAGTCACATCTTGGAATTTTGATTTGGAGTATTTTTTAATCTTTTTGCCAGCTGAATTATAAATTGTTGCTTGAAGGGCAATTATTTTTTGATGGTCGCTATAATAGAAAGTTCCATTTAGATTTCGTTTCCCTACTTTATTTAGGATGGTTACTATACGTTTCTTTTTAATTTTCATTTTGTCACTATCCTCAATAATAGCCGTAGTTTCGTTTAACCTAACAACAGCATTTGCATTTTCTTTTAATTCCTTTGGAATTAAAAATGAAGCTAACGAGATTTCTTGAGAAAGTAAGTCGGTATTTGATATCAGAAACACCAAAAAAAATAGGGGTAATTGTTGTAGTTTCATAGCTTGTTTTGAAGGTGTAAAAGTAATAAAATGAATTGTTAAAGGTTTGTTTTTTAACAAATGTTATTTTTACGTTTAACTGTGTTTTTCCGGAGTTTATTCCAAGTGAAATGGTACAGTTTGAAAAACGAAAACCCTATAGACTTGTATCTATAGGGTTGGGAGTATTGATAGTAGTAAATTAAGCCATTTTGATTTTTTTTCTTTTGTTGAAGTTAGAAAACACCTTAAAAGTATAGGAGACTAGAACACCAATTGCAACTGCGAAAATAAGATCCCAAAACACGGTTAAGGTTAAAACTAGAAGCATCACGATAGTGTCTTTTACGGGTTGGGAATGAAGACTTTTTAAACCCTTTTTATCCAAAACACCGATTCCCACAGTCACTAATATTCCTGCAAGTACTGCGTTAGGTATATGCGAGGCAAGTGGACCTAATAACATCAAGAAACATAGAAGTAATACAGCGGCTACCATACCTGATACCCTAGATTTTCCACCAGCATCTATATTGACAACCGTTCTGATGGTGGCTCCAGCACCTGGAATTCCTCCAAATATAGCGGCTATGGAGTTTCCTATTCCTTGTCCAATTAATTCTTTGTTACTGTTGTGTTTTGTGTCTGTCATATTATCTGCCACTACAGAGGTTAATAAAGAGTCTATTGTTCCTAAAAGAGCCAAAGAAAGCGCTGTCAAAAAATATGGAGAAAAAGAAGCTATTGAAAAACTTGTAAAAAGATCGAAGTTTAGTTTAGGAAATCCGGATGGGATATTTCCTATTATTCCGAAAGATTCGGCTGGAAGAAATAGAATAGAAAAAATACTAACGCTTAACAATGCAACTAAAGTGCTAGGTACAGCCTTTGTAATTCTTTTAAATCCATATATGATTGCAATAGTTGCCACAGCAAGCAAAAATTCTATTGTATTGATATGTGTGATTGCGTATGGTATTGTTTTGATAGAGGCTATGACACCTCCAGTTTTAAATCCTAATACATTTGGAAGTTGGGTAATTAAGATGATACAACCAATTCCGCTCATAAATCCGGATACTACGGATGCAGGTATGTATTTGATAAGCGTACCTAATTTTAAGATGCCAAAAAGAATTTGAAATAAGCCTGCTGCAAAAAACACAAAAAGTATAAGTGGTAAAGCTTTAGAAATATCACCGTTATTTGCATGAAGTATGGTAGCTACTGCAACTAAACTTACAGCGGTCATGGGGGCTGTTGGGCCGCTTATTTGTGTGGAGGTACCTCCAAATAATGCAGCGAAAAATCCTATAAATATGGCTCCATATAATCCAGCTGACGCCCCTAAACCTGATTGTAATCCGAATGCGAGTGCTAGAGGTAACGCTACGATTCCTGCGGTTATTCCTCCTAATAAATCTCCTTTAAAATTTTGTAACATAGTCTTGTGATTTTGATACTGTAAAATTATTAAACCACATTGTTAAAAAAAGACTAAAAAGTCTTTTTAACGAAAACGATATATTAATAAATTCACTTATTTAAAGGGATGAATTTGATAGAGTTCAAAAGAAAAGCCCTTTTCAAATGAATGAAAAGGGCTTTTGATATTTGAGTTAAATGTAGTTTTATAAACTAGCTTTTAAGAATTCTCTGTTCATACGAGCAATATTTTCTAAAGAAATTCCTTTAGGGCATTCTACCTCACATGCACCTGTATTCGTACAGTTTCCGAAACCTTCATCATCCATTTGCTGAACCATGCTTAAAACTCTTTCAGTTGCTTCCACTTGCCCTTGTGGTAATAAAGCATACTGCGATACTTTGGCTCCAACAAATAGCATTGCAGAAGAGTTTTTACAAGTTGCAACACAAGCACCACATCCGATACAAGTTGCAGCATCCATTGCCTTGTCTGCATCAATTTTAGAAATAGGCGTAGCATTGGCATCTTGTGTATTTCCAGAAGTGTTTACAGAGATATAACCACCTGATTGTTGAATTCTATCAAAAGCAGTACGGTCTACAACTAAATCTTTAATTACAGGGAAAGCTGTAGCTCTAAATGGCTCAATATGGATTGTATCTCCATCTTTGAAAGAACGCATGTGTAACTGACAAGTAGTGATTCCTCTATCAGGTCCATGAGCTTCACCATTGATGTACATAGAACACATACCGCAAATTCCTTCACGACAATCGTGGTCAAATGCAACAGGCTCTTCACCTTTATTGATCAATTGTTCATTCAAGACATCCATCATTTCTAAGAACGACATATGCTCTGAAATATCAGTTACTTTATAATCCACTAATTGACCTTTGTCATCAGCGTTTTTTTGTCTCCAGATTTTTAGTGTTAAATTCATAGTGTCTTCTTATTTGTATGAACGTTGTTTTAGTTCAATGTCATTAAATTCTAATTCTTCTTTATGAAGTACCGCATCTCCAGGTTCTCCTTTGTATTCCCAAGCAGAAACATAAGCAAAATCTTTATCGTTACGTTTTGCCTCTCCTTCTTGTTCTCCGTCTAATTCAACAGATTCTTCTCTAAAGTGACCTCCACAAGATTCGTTTCTGTTCAAGGCATCTTTAGCAAATAATTCTCCTAATTCTAAGAAATCTGCAACTCTTGTTGCTTTTTCTAATTCCGGGTTCATTTCGTTAGAGTTTCCAGGTACAGTTACGTTTTTCCAGAAGTCTTCACGTAAAGCTTTGATTTCAGCCATTGCTTCTTTCAAGCCTTTTTCATTACGAGACATTCCTACTTTGTCCCACATGATTTTTCCTAACTTCTTGTGGTAATAATCTACTGAGTGTTTTCCTTTGTTCGTCACAAAGAAATTAATCAATTCTTTAACTGATTTTTCAGCCTCATCAAATTCTGGGGAATCTGTTGGGATTTTTCCAGTTCTAATATCATCAGATAAGTAATCTCCGATAGTGTAAGGCAATACGAAGTATCCATCAGCCAAACCTTGCATTAAGGCAGATGCTCCAAGTCTGTTTGCTCCGTGATCAGAGAAGTTTGCTTCTCCAATACAGTAACATCCTGGGATGGTAGTCATCAAGTTGTAGTCTACCCAAACACCACCCATAGTGTAGTGAGTTGCTGGGTAAATCATCATTGGAGTTTTGTATGGATTCTCATCAACGATTTTCTCATACATTTGGAATAAGTTTCCGTATTTCGCTTCAACAACAGCTTGACCTAAGTCATATATTTCTGATGCCGATGCATTGTCAATACCTTTGATTTTAGCCTGTTCTTTTCCGTAACGCTCAATTGCCGCTGCGAAATCTAAGTATACAGCTTCTCCAGTTGCATTTACTCCGTAACCAGCATCACAACGTTCTTTTGCCGCTCTTGAAGCAACATCACGAGGTACTAAGTTACCGAATGCAGGATATCTTCTTTCTAAGTAATAATCTCTATCTTCTTCAGCAATTTCAGTCGCTTTTAACTTTCCTTCTTGAATTGCTTTTGCATCCTCTAATTTAGCAGGAACCCAGATACGACCATCATTACGTAAAGACTCTGACATCAAAGTCAATTTAGATTGATAGTCACCTGATCTAGGAATACAAGTTGGGTGAATTTGAGTATAACAAGGGTTCGCGAAGAATGCTCCTTTTTTATGAATTTTCCAACCAGCTGTAACGTTAGATCCCATGGCGTTTGTAGAAAGGAAGTATACATTTCCATATCCTCCAGATGCAATTACTACTGCATGAGCAGAATGACGTTGAATTTCACCAGTAATCATGTTACGAGCAATAATTCCTCTTGCTTTTCCGTCTACCAAAACTACATCTAGCATTTCGTGACGGTTGTGCATTTCTATCTTTCCACGAGCAATCTGACGGTTCATGGCAGAATAAGCTCCTAATAATAATTGTTGTCCTGTTTGACCTTTAGCATAAAAAGTACGAGATACCAATACCCCACCAAATGAACGGTTGTCTAACAATCCTCCATAGTCACGTGCAAAAGGAACCCCTTGAGCAACACATTGGTCAATAATATTTCCAGATACTTCTGCTAAACGGTGCACGTTTGCTTCACGAGAACGGTAATCACCACCTTTTACAGTGTCATAAAATAATCTGTAAGTAGAGTCACCATCACCTTGATAGTTTTTAGCAGCATTGATTCCTCCTTGTGCAGCAATAGAGTGTGCTCTACGAGGTGAATCTTGGTAAGCAAATGCTTTTACGTTATATCCTAACTCAGCTAAAGAAGCAGCAGCAGAACCACCGGCCAATCCTGTTCCTACAACAATAACATCAATGTTACGCTTGTTCGCAGGGTTTACTAAGTCGATTTTGTCTTTGTAAGTTGTCCACTTATCTTTAATTGGACCTTTAGGAATTTTTGAATTTAAAGTCGTCATATGTATATAAGATTAATGGTTTAAGAAATGAAATACTGCTACTAAAACAAATCCAGCAGGGATAATAATAGAGTATAGTTTACCTGCAGCTTTCACTGTTTTTGTGTATTTGTTGTTGAATCCCATTGACTGGAAAGCCGATTGAAATCCGTGTGCTAAATGCAATCCTAACAATACGAAAGAAACCACATAAGCAAGTACACGTAATGGATTTACAAATTTATGTTGTAATTCTTCAAAGTATCTAAAGTCTTGAGTACCTTCAAGTAAACCACTCATGTCTCCATGAATATATTTTGTGTTTAGTTCAGGAATCCAAAAATCAATAAAGTGTAAAACGATAAAAGCAAGAATTACCAATCCGCTGTAAATCATGTTTCTTGAAGTCCAAGTTGAGTTGGCAGCTCCATTGTCTTTTGCATACTTTACTGCAGTTGCTTTTTTGTTTTTTAATTCTAATACAAATCCCATTACAAAATGAAATACAACACCAAAAATTAAGATAGGCTGTAATACAAATTGAACCATTGGGTTTGTTCCCATAAAGTGAGATAAATGGTTGAATAATGTTTCGCTAAATAATGAAGTTAAATTAACCGATAAATGCATTATTAAGAAAAAGATAAGGAACAGTGCTGACAGTGCCATGGCCACTTTCCTTGCAATTGATGAAGATAGAAATCCGCTCATTTTTAATTTAGTTTTATGAATCGCACAAATGTACTACTTAGATTTTCTTTTGAGAAAAAAAGACACTGTTTTTTTGCTTATTTAGAATGGTTTTAAGAAAACGATTTCGTGCCCATTATCTCAGTGATTAGTAGCTATTTGGTTTTTGGTTCTTTTGATGAATTCGGGGTGTTTTAATTGTTTTATTTACATTTTAAAAAACGAATAACTGCGTATTTATACGTAGTTATTCGTTTGTTTCATGGCTAATTATAAGGCCAAATCATTGGAATTAGAATGATGCTAACGATAAAAAAGATACCTAATAGGATGGCTCCACTTTTAAGATAATCTGTGAATTTATAGTTACCTGCATTCATAACCATTGTGTTTGTAGGGGTTCCAAAAGGTGTTAAAAATGCTGTGGAAGCACTTACCGCCAAGGCCATCATAAATGGATGTGGAGAATATCCTAATTCTAACGAAGCTACCAATACGATTGGCGCCATTAAAATTGCAGTTGCAGTGTTACTCATTACCTGACTTAGGAATGAGGTGATTAGAAATATTCCGGCTAAAAAGTAGGTAGGATGCATATCTCCTAAAAGGGTAATCATAGAGTCCGCAATGTATTTGGCACCACCTGTTTTTTGCAAGGCAACACCCATCGGAATCATACCTGCCATGATAATAATTACATTCCAGTTAATTGCTCTGTAAGATTGGTTCATGTTGATACAACCTCCTGCAATCATTATAAACGCGGTTAGCATAACGGTAATTGAAGAAGAAAAAGGTCCCCAAATAAACATAGATACCATAAACACCATGGCTAGAATTGAAATAACTCCTTTTCTGGTGATTTTACCAACTTCTTTCGATAATTCTTCTGGGGATCCAATGATTAAGAAATCTCTACTTTCTTCTTGAATCGCTTTAATGTCTTCCCATTTGGCTCTTACCAAAATAGAATCTCCTTCTTGCAGGTCAAATTCTCTGCCTCTAATACGTCTGTTGTGCCTGTTCAAAGCCATAACCTGAACATTGTATTTTTCTCCAAATCGCCCAGTGTTAATATGTCTTCCTTTATAGCTAGATTTTGGAGCGACAATCAATTCACAAATACCAACTTCATCAGAAAGTACATTTTGTTTTACAAACTCGCCATCAACTTCTTCAAGCTTTGTAGCAGCAACATTGTGTTTGTCAATAAATCTATTGATACGCATTTCGCTACAATTCACTAAAAGTTCATCTCCTGCTTTGAAGGCTCTATCAAGATCTGGAAATTCGTCTGGTTCAGATTTTTTAAAACCTACTTTTTTAAGGAAAGAGGTTGTAGAGTCTTCTTGAGGAATAATTTTTATAATATTTACTCCCATTGTAGAACCAAGTTTCATCTGTTTGATCGTCTGTCCAATTGCAGAAGAATTGGGTCTAATTCTAACTTTCCAAAACCCTTCGAACAATTGATAAGAATCTTCGATATTCTGAATAGATTCGTCAATATCTTCCATTCTTCTAGATTCGTTGTTTGGAAGTAATTTTGTTCCAAAATATCTCATGTAAACAACAGTTAGAAGAAGTAGCGGAACTCCAATTAATGAAAATTCAAAGAATCCGAATTCTGGAATACCTGCATCAATCATGGCTTGGTTGGTAACAATATTAGTTGGTGTTCCTGTCAAGGTTAACAAACCACCTGTTGCCGCGGCAAATGATAATGGAATCAACATTTTAGAAGCTGGAGTTTTTAAACGCCAGGCTGCAGCAATAATTACGGGCATCAAGGACGCTACAGTTCCAGTATTACTCATAAATGCAGAGAGAATTGCAGAGCCAATAATAATCAAAACTAAAAGCTTATTTGAATTGTTTTTTGAAAGTTGAATGATTTTGTTTCCTAGCCAAGAGGTAAGTCCCGCTCTACTCATCGCTTCTCCAACAATAAATAGTCCTGCAATCAGGATGATACTAGAGTTGCTAAAGCCTGAAAAAGTTTCGTTTACTGTTAAAACCCCTGTCATGCTTAGTGCCATCATACTGGTGAGGGCAACGATATCAGGTCTTATCTTTCCTGAAACGAAAAGAACGATTGTGATTGCTAAAATGATAAATGTAATTTCCATAATTCTGATGTTTATTCTACAAATTTATACCTAACAAAAATGGACAATTATGATATATGTCACTTCTGTTATTGCGGCGTTTTAATGATGTTATTGAAGGCTTGTAACCTCTTGTTTTCTAGCTACGAATACGATATCGTAGATAATTTCAAATATTTATATCTTTTTTTGGTTTGAGTTTATCAAGCATTTAGGATTGTTCCATTCGCCTTTATATTCTTCTAAATTTATTTGTTCTCCGTAACAATTTTGATAGTTGCCTGAGGAGTCTTTTTTTAGGATTATTAATTTACCTTCGTTTATATGCTGGATAACGATCTCAATAAGTTCCTTTTTGGGGGCTTTTTTGTTTTCTTTGAAAATTGAGATGCCAACTTGGTTGTTGTATAAGTCCATTTCCGAAGAGGCCTCATCAGGAATAGTGCCGTCTTCTAGTTTGTTTTTTTTATAATATTTGTAGTTTCCTTTTTCGTGTGCTTTGCCTAAGCTTTTTGCAGATCGTTTTCCGATCTTTTGTGATAAGGTTGCCATCCAATAGGCATGTCTAAAAGCATCTACTTGACCTCCGTTTTTATCTCCATCTAATAGATTTGTAGTTGCAATAGAGTCTGCTGTTTTTTGTGCCGCAATTGAAGCTTTATAGGCTTTTTTCGCTTTGAAAGGATGAAAAATGACCCAGCACTTTTCTGCAGACGAGAGTTTTTTAAACCCAGATGCTTTGGACTGTCCAAAACTTATGTTTAAGCAAATTAGAATACATAGAGAAGAGAGGTGTTTTTTCAAGGCAATGCTAAATTAAATCTAACAATACAAATTTATGGAATTGTAGGTATAGTTTGGGTTAAGGTTTTATATTTTTACGAGACAAAATTTTTATTATGAAATACGATCCAATCAGCAGTAGTTTATTTGTTAAAAATAGAAACAAGTTCGTGTCTCAATTGAAGCCAAATTCAATTGCGTTTTTCAATTCAAACGATATCTATCCGGTGAGCGCCGATAGTACTTTGCCTTTTGCTCAGCATAGAGATATATTTTATTTGACAGGTGTTGATCAAGAAGAAAGTGTCTTGTTTTTGTGTCCGGATGCTAAGAAAAAAGAATATCGTGAGATTTTGTTTGTGAGAGAGACAAATGAACATATTGCGATTTGGGAAGGTGCAAAATTGACCAAGTCAGAAGCTACCAAAACTTCTGGTGTGGAGACTGTACTTTGGTTGGATGATATGAATGCAGTTTTGTCTGAATTGATGCTGGAGGTTGAGAATGTTTATGTTAATATCAATGGTCATTATAGAGCAAAGGTAGAGACAGAGACAAGAGAAGATAGATTTATAAAAAAGGTTAAAAAAAATTTTGGTGGTAAAAATTACGAAGAAAGTAATCCTATTTTACAAAGAATAAGATCTGTGAAAGAGGTAGAAGAACTAGAATTGATTCAAAAGGCTTGTGATATTACTGAAAAAGGATTCAGAAGGCTGCTATCTTTTGTGAAACCAGGCGTTTGGGAGTACGAGATTGAAGCGGAATTGATTCATGAGTTTATAAAAAATAGATCTAAAGGTTTTGCTTATACACCAATTGTGGCTTCTGGGAACAATGCCAATGTGTTGCATTATATTGAAAACAATCAACAGTGTAAGTCTGGTGAATTGATATTGATGGATGTAGCTGCGGAATACGCAAATTATTCTTCGGATCTCACAAGAACGATTCCGGTTTCAGGTAGGTATACTGAACGTCAGAAAGAAGTGTACAATGCAGTCAATAAAATTAAAAAAGCCGCTACAAAAATGTTGGTTCCAGGCACTATCTGGAAAGACTATCAAGAAGAAGTTGGTAAATTGATGACATCTGAATTGATTGATTTAAAGTTGATAGATAAAATAGACGTGAAAAATCAAGATCCTGAATGGCCTGCTTATAAAAAATATTTTATGCATGGAACTTCTCATCATATGGGGTTGGATACTCATGATTATGGAGTTTTGACAGATCCAATGCAAGAAAATATGGTGTTTACGGTAGAGCCAGGTATTTATATCCCAGAAGAGGGGTTTGGAATTAGGTTAGAAGATGATGTGGTGATTCAAAAAGCAGGAGCTCCATTAAATTTGATGGCTAATATTCCTATTGAAGTAGAAGAAATTGAAGAATTAATGAATTCGTGAAAATGAAAGTTTCTTTATGATTTTCTAAAAGTGTACTTTTGCGATCTTATACAATAGAGGAGTAATTTTAGATATTAGAATATGAAAAAAATAACAGTAATCGGTGGTGGAAATATGGGATTCACATATGCGGAATCTATATACAATTCTCAATTGGAAGCGTCTATTCAAGTTTTGGAAAAGTCTCAAGAGAGAATTGAGGAAATAAATGCTTTGCAAACTATTTCTGCTGGAGATAATTTTGAAGTATTGAAAGATGCGGATGTTATTTTTTTGGCTGTGAAGCCTCAGATAGCTCCATTAGTGTTTGAAGAGATAAAGCATTTGATGAATGAGAATCAATTGGTTGTGTCAATTATGGCAGGAACAACAATTGAAACAATTCAAAAAGGGTTAGGTTTGGATAAAGTAGTAAGAGCGATGCCTAATTTACCTGCTCAAGTAAAACTTGGAATGACTACTTATGTTGGTTCAGATCAGGTTTCTAAAGAAGAGCTTGATTTGGTTGCTGCGATTTTAAAAACAACTGGTGATGCGGTTTTAGTGGCTAGTGAAGATGATATTGATAAATCGACAGGGGTTTCTGGAAGCGGACCTGGTTTTGTTTTTTACATGATGAATGCCATGGTTACGGCAGCAGAAAATCTTGGTTTTACTGCAGAGCAATCTAAAGTACTGGTGTCTCAGACTTTTGGAGGTGCTGTAAAGTTATATGAAGAGAATGATATCTCGTTAACAGAATGGATGGATAGAGTTTCCTCAAAAGGAGGTACTACTATTGCTGGATTAAACCATTTAGCGGCTGCTAGTGTGGGGCCAGAGATTCAAAAATGTGTTGAAACTGCGGTTGCCAGAGCTTTTGAATTAGGAGGTAAAAAACTGTAAATATTTTATAGATGTTCGTTTCTTATAAAAATACAGAAATCCATTTTACAGAATCGGGTAAAGGGACTGCTGTTGTTTTATTGCATGGTTTTTTAGAGAATACAACAATGTGGAATACTACTATTGCCTTTTTGTCTCAGAGATATCGAGTTATTGCCATAGATTTGTTGGGGCATGGTTTGTCGGAAAACTTAGGCTATGTGCATACAATGGAGCAAATGGCGGAGGCTGTTCAAGAAGTTTTATATCATTTAAAAATTCGAAAATCATTTTTGATAGGTCATTCCATGGGAGGGTATGTTGCATTGGCGTTTGCTGAGTTTTTTCCGGATAATGTAAAAGGACTTTGTTTGTTGAATTCAACAAGTCGTGCTGATTCAGTTGAAAAGCAAATAGGTAGAGACAGAGCCATTCAAATTGTAAAAGAAAATCACACATCATTTATTAGAAATTCTATTCCAATGTTGTTTAGATCAAAGAATAGAAAGTTGTTTCGATCAGCAATAAATGAAGTGAAAAAGGAAGCTTTAAAAACTTCGAAACAAGGAATCATAGCTGCTTTAGAAGGGATGAAAATTAGAAATGACAGAGAGGTGTTATTGCATTTCGGTCCCTATCCAAAAATGATGATAATTGGTGAAAAAGATCCTGTATTAAAATTGGAAGATTTATTAGATCAGGTAACAGGAACAGAAACCGTTGTGCATAGGTTTTCAGAAGGACATATGTCTCATATTGAAAACAAAACTGAAATGCTTAGTGCAATTTTAGAATTTTTGAAAAAGAATTAATGCTTATTTTATGTAAAGCCAAGCGTCTTTTGCAATACTCTTTTTGATGATTTCTAAATGTTCAGCAGCTTCTTTTCTAGTGGTATAGCTTTCAAAGCTTACTTGAGTTAAGCCCCATTTATTAACTCCCACGATTTGAGCATTGAAGCCTTTTTTCTTTAATTGGTTTACTTTTTTTAAGGCGTTGGCTTTTTCTGAAAAAGCACCTGCAATTAAATGAAACTTTTTAGGGAGTTCTTTTTTAACAACATCAAGATTGATTTCTGGTAAAGGGTTGCTAATTACAAAAGTTGCTTCTTGTATTTTTCTAGAAACGGTTTCTTGGTATTCTTTAGCTAGAGTTGATGCTTTTTTCTGGTATACTGAGTTCCAGCTAAGAGCTCCAATAGTTAAAAAAGCTGCAACAGTAGCTGCATACTTCAAATAACCTGGTGATTTTCGTTTCTCAGAGGTTTCCAGTTGTGTTACCTTTTGTTTGTATTCTACGCGTTTTATTGCGTTTGATTGGAAGCTCCCAAGTCCGAAAGAACTTGCTAGGTAATTTGTTGTTTCAGTTGGAGCAAAAATGATTTTATTTTCATTGTTTAAACGTAACGTTCCAATAGTTTTTAGGTCTATAGGGTTGTTTTGTAGTAGTTTATTCCAATGAGAAACTGCTAGTTCAATTTTGGTAACCGCCTCTTCAAACGAAATGTTTTCTGATGCAGCAATGTAGTTAGCAAGTAGTCCATCATTGTTTACCAATTGACTATTGAAACTAAGTTTCTTAGTCGGAGGGGTAAATGTATGAGTGAATTGATCGATAGTAGATGAAATTGAATTTGAAACAAATCCTCCAAAACCAGGTACGATTACGCATTCGTAACGGTATAATAAATCACTGATGTATTTTGATAACTGCATAAAACAAATATATATAAAATCTTATTTGAGAATGATGATGTTATTAAAAAATTATGAACATTTATTTTGTAACTTATATATCAAATTGTTACAAGATGAAAGATGACGAATTATTATATGCCCTAGCCCTACAAAGGGTTAAAGGGGTAGGAGATATTATCGCAAAAAAGCTTATTGAGACCTGTGGAAGTCCAAAAAGTGTGTTTAAGGAGGGGGCTAATTCGTTGCAGAAAATAAATGGAGTTGGAGCTGTTTTATTGAAAAATATTTTCAATTCGGAGTGTTTGAATGAAGCGGAAAGAGAATTGGATTTTATTCAAAAACAAAAATTGAAAACCTGTTATTTTTTAGAAGAATCCTATCCGAAACATTTAAAAAATTGTATTGATGGTCCTTTTTTATTTTTTCAGGATGGAGATTTTGTTTTTGAGGATAAGAAAATATTGAGCATAGTCGGAACTCGTAATATGACAAATTATGGTAGAAATATTTGCAATGAATTAATTGCAGGTATTTCTTCCTATGATCCAATGATAATTAGTGGTTTTGCTTATGGTGTGGATATTTGTGCGCATCGTGCAGCGCTTGAAAATAATCTTCAAACCGTTGGCGTTTTTGCGCATGGTATGGATCAAGTGTATCCTAAAGTTCATAAAAAATATATGGCGAACATGTGTGAGCATGGTGGTTTTATTTCTGAGTTTTGGAGTGAGGAACAGCCATTGAAAGAAAATTTTTTAAAAAGAAATAGAATTGTGGCAGGTATCTCAGAAGCTACCATAGTTATTGAATCTGCAGCTAGGGGCGGTTCTCTGGCTACGGCAACTATTGCAAATTCTTATGGGAGAGATGTATTTGCGGTACCAGGTAGAAGTACTGATGTTTATAGTGCTGGGTGTAATCAATTGGTGAAATCTAATAAAGCCGCTTTGATTACTTCTGCTTCTGATTTGGTAGAAATGTTAGGGTGGAAAAAAGTAGTATCAAAAAAGGTGATTCAACCAACCTTGTTCCTTGACTTAAAAGAGGATGAGCAAAAGGTATTTGATTATTTAAGTCAGAGGAAAAAGGAACTACTTGATATTATTGCTTTAGAATGTGATATTTTAATTCATAAAACGGCTTCAATTTTGTTTCAGCTTGAGATGAAAGGCTTAATAAGACCACTTCCAGGGAAGCTTTTTGAAGTGATATAGCTGTCTTATTTTAATTCAATCAATTCAATGTTTCCAAAGTCTTTTCCTCGTTGTTGCTCAAATATTTGTATCAATTCTTTTAGTTTTTTTGGATGTGTTTCTGCAAGGTTAGTTTGTTGTCCTTTGTCTAGTGAAAGATCATAAAGTTGATATACGTTTGAGTTTCCAACTTCTATATTTACAGATTCAATAATTGCTTCTCCTTCATATGGAGGGATCATCACCCAGTTTTCATGTCGTAGGGCAGTGCGTGTAGTAGCTTCAATTATAAGGTTGGTTCTTCCTTTGTCAGAAGTTCCTAAAAAGGTATTGATCATTGCTTCACTGTCCTTGGTTTTGATGTCGCTGCCAACTAGTTGTGCTAATGAACTTAATAAGTCCATTTGACAGATGAGAGCATCGGAAGTTTTGGGTTTGATTTTGTTTTTCCAATAGGTAATAAAGGGAACATGTGTGCCAGCTTCGAATAAACTATATTTTCCGCCTCTAAATGGTCCCCATGGAGTATGTTTTCCAAGCTTTTCAACTGCTTCATCGTAATAACCATCATTAAGAACAGGTCCGTTATCACTAGAAAAGATAATCAATGTATTGTCAAGAATTCCTTCTGTTTTTAATGTGTTGATGAATTGTCCAATACACCAATCAGCTTCTAAAATTACATCTCCTCTAGGTCCTAAACCCGAAGCTCCTTTGAACCTTGGATGGGGTGTTCTCGGTACATGTGGTTGTTGCATGGCATAATAAAGAAAAAATGGATTTTCTTTATGTGATTTTACAAATTGTTGTGCTTTTTGCAAAAAATGATCTGCCATTTCTATGTCCTTCCATTTTGCGGCCTCTCCACCTTTCATGAATCCAATTCTGGGTATTCCGTTAACAATTGTGTTTTTGTGTCCGGTGTGCCATTTCATAGTTAAAAGTTCTGGATTGTCGGCTCCCGTAGGTTGCCCTTCGTAGTTGTGTTGATAGTTAACTTCAATAGGGTCTGTGGGGTCAAGGTTTACAACATTTCCGTTTTTTATATACACAGTAGGGACTCTATCTTGAGTGGCGGCCATGATATATGAATAGTCAAATCCAACTTCATTTGGACTCGGGGTAATTTTTTTGTTCCAATCAACAGAGCCGTTTCCTAATCCAAGATGCCATTTTCCTACAATTCCCGTAAAATATCCTTTAGTTTGAAGCATTTTAGGAATTGTGTTTTGCTCTGTTTTTATTAACAATGGTGCTGTTCCGGGTAGGATTTTTGCCTCTTTGTTTTTCCAAGGATATTCGCCTGTCAATAGTGCATATCTACTAGGGGTGCATGTTGCAGAACTAGCATAGCCATTTGTAAAACGTATTCCTCCATGGGCTAAAAAATCAATATTAGGGGTAGAAAGATGTTTCGCGCCATTTGCACTTATGTCTCCATAGCCAAGGTCATCTGTATAAATGATAACGATGTTAGGAAGTTTGTTCTCTGAGGTTTTTGTGGTTTCAGATTTCTTACAGGAAGTAAGAGTTATCAGTGTGAGTGCTAGGGTGTATAGTAATTGTTTCATTTTGTTTTTTAAGTGTGAAAACGTTGTGAAACAAAATTACAATATGTCAAATCTTACTAGAAGGGGGATTTTGATCTAAGGAGGGGGGTAATTCGAGTTTAAAATGAAAAGTACTTAACTGAAAAGATTTTTAAGGAAGTCGTTTTCAAATATTTTTTGAGGATCGATATTTTTTTTATGAGTGTCGAATGTATTCCATTGAGGATACAGGTTTGCTAATTCCTGGAAATTGTAAAAGTGTTTTTTTGCCCAATGTGGTCTTCCTTTATATTTTTTAAATATCTCATGTACTTTATAAAAGTAAGTATCGTGTTCAATTTCTTTTCCAAAAGGTTTGTATGAAATGATACCGATATAACAGGTCTCCCTTGCGTGTGCCATACTTAAAATAGCATCGTTTTTTGGAGCAAACCTAAGTTCTATAGGCATGTGGACTTTGAAGTTTTCTTTTGATATAAGTTCTCTAACTTCTGAGATAGCTTCTTTTGAGTGTTCTAAAGGGATTCCATACTCCATAACGGATTGTTTTACGTTGATGTCCAATGTGAACATCTTGTGAAAATCTCCAACTTCATAATTCCTTTTAGCAAACAATAAATGATGCATGAAATTATTTAGTTTTGGAACTAGTTTTGGCTGAAATGAGCTCAACCAAAGTCCTATTTCATGAATGATGTTTCCTTTAAGGATTCCGTCAATCCAGTTAGAAAATTTATCTTGTTTTGTAGGTGACTTTTGAGTTTTGTTGGCTTTCCATAATTGAACCTTATCTGTATGGGGTACCCACCAAAATCTTACATAATCATTTGAATGAATAAGTTGAAAGCTGTGGAGCATTTCATCAAAGGAGATACTTTTGGCGTTCACTTCTAAGTTATAAAAGGGTACGCATTGTATACAAACCTTTGAAATAACTCCGAGTGCACCCAGATTTATGATTGTTTGGTTGAACAGTGTTTGGTTTTCGGTTTTCTTGATTTTAATTATTTCTCCTTTGGAGTTTATAAGTTCTAAACTAATGATTTGCTGATCTAACGATCCGTATTTGATACCGGTTCCGTGTGTTCCTGTGCTTATGGCTCCAGCGATAGATTGCGGATCTATGGTTCCCATGTTTGCGAGAGCAGCATTGTTGTTCTTTAAGAATACACAGATGTCTTTAAGTGAAATACCTCCTTGAACCGTCAGAGAAAGCGTGTTTGGGTCAAAAGAAATTACGGAGTTGTATTTTTCTAATGATAATAGTATTCCAGAATGGGTTTCAGCAATTTTAGAGCAAGAATGCCCTGAGCCAACAAGTTTTATTTTTGATTTTTGGTCATACGCATCTTTTACGATTCCAATAATTTCTTGTTCAGAAGTTGGAAATAAAATTTGTTCTGGAAAAGAACTAAATGAATTTGACCAGTTTGTCCATTTTAATGTATGCATCAAAAGTGATTCAGTGTTGGTGCAAAAATACATTATTATTAAATGAAAAAACCACTTAGGGAAACTAAGTGGTTTTTATAGATGCTAAATCAAGAAGAATTTATTTCAATTCGATCTCTTTTATTTTTCCAGTTTGTTTTCCTCTAATAGCGGTATATCCAGCTATCATTTCTTCTAGCTTTGCTTTGTTTGTGTTTGCTAGATTGTTTTGTTGACTTGGATCTTCTTTTAGGTTGTATAATTGATATTCTGAAGAATTTCCTAATTCAATATTCACTTGAGTTAATACGGCTTTTCCTTTGTATGGAGGGATCATTGCCCAATCTCCATTGCGATAGGCTGTTTTAGCACTAGCTTCTAATACCAAGTCTTTTCTTCCTTGTGCAGATTTTCCTAACAATGCATCAATTACGTTTTCGCTATCCCCTGTTCTAACATCTGAACCGATTAGGGCAGCTACAGAAGATAACAAGTCCATTTGGCAAACTAAGGCATCAGATACACCTGGCTTGATCGTTCCTTTCCATGAAGTGATAAATGGGACATGAGTTCCTGCTTCGTATAAACTATATTTCCCACCTCTTAATACTCCAGCAGGTGTGTGTTTTCCAAGTTTTTCAACTGCATCATCATAATAACCGTCATTTAAAACAGGTCCATTGTCACTAGAAAAAACAATCAATGTATTTTCTAAGATTCCTTCTTCTTCTAATGTTTTGATAAATTCACCGATGATCCAATCAGCTTCAACAATAACATCACCTCTAGGTCCTAATCCAGATTTTCCAACAAAACGTGGGTGAGGAGTTCTTGGCACGTGTGGTTGTTGCATACCATAGTATAAGAAGAATGGTCCGTCTTTATGTTTTTTTACATACTCTTGAGCTCCTTTTAAAAAGTGATCTGCCATATCAACATCACTCCATTTTGCAGCTTCACCACCTTTCATGTAACCAATTCTTGGAATCCCATTTACAATTGTATTATTGTGTCCATGGTGCCATTTCATAGTTGTTAACTCTGGGTTGTCTTTACCGCTTGTTTGACCAGGGAAATTGTTTTTGTAATCAATTTCAATTGGATCGTTAGGGTCTAACCCAACAACATCACCATTTTCAATATACACTGTAGGCACACGATCTTGTGTTGCTGCCATGATATAAGAATAATCAAATCCTACTTGATTTGGACCAGGAGAAACAGTTTTGTTCCAATCTACATTTCCTGAACCTAATCCAAGGTGCCATTTCCCTACGATTCCTGTTTGGTATCCTTGAGATTTTAGCATTTTTGGTAAAGTTATTTGTTCTGTGCCAATGATAAGAGGTGCAGTACCAGGAAGTATTTTTGCGTTTTTGTTTTTCCATGGATATACTCCTGTTAGTAAAGCGTATCTACTAGGTGTACACGTTGCAGAACTAGCATATCCGTTTGTAAAACGCATACCTCCAGCAGCAAGTTTGTCAATATTAGGTGTTTTTATTTCAGTAGCTCCGTTGGCTCCAATATCTCCATACCCTAGATCATCTGTATAAATAACGATAACATTTGGTTTGGTAGCAGATTTCTTTTCTGCTTTTTCGTTCGACTTACACCCTGTAAGGATGCTCAATGCAACAATTGCGATGAAATGTAATTTGTTCATTTTTTTGTGTTTAAGTTATTTTTTATAATTGTAAAAAATACATTTATAAAAGAGAATGTAAAGCTACTAAATATTATGTAACTTTTTGAATCAAAAATTACCATGATATCTAATAATGCTACAATTTAGGGTAAAATTTGTTCATTTGAATGGAGGTAGGGGGAGTCCTCCGAAAGGAGTTATTTTTTATTAGCTAAAAAACTTTCTATAAAGACCGTAGAAAGTATCAATGCTCCTCCAATTATTGTTAAAAAGTTAGGTATTTCTTTTAGAAAAAGAACTCCTAATAGAATTCCAAAAACGGGTTGGGAACTAGCTATGATACTTGCAGTTGCTACATCAAAATTTTTAAGACTTTTTACAAATACAGTATGCCCAATTGCGGTTGCTAAAACGCCGAGACAAATTATATATGGCATGTACTCTTGGGTTTGATTGTTTGGGATGAACATCAAAAATGGAGTAAAGGCAATTGCAACAAATAAAAATTGATAGAACATTAATACAGAGCTGTCGTATTTAGATGAACTGGATTTCATCATTAGATTTCTCATTGCAAAAAATAACCCTGACAAAACTCCTGCAATAATTCCCTTGGTGCTATTATTTGCAAAATTGATTTCTGGAGCCATAATATAAAGTCCGATTAAAACAATCAAAGCAAGAATTAAATGACGCTTGTTGAATTTTGTTTTGAAATAAAAAGGTTCAATAAAAGCTGTGATAACGGGGAATGTAAAAAGAGATAGCATTCCAATTGCCACAGAAGAAACTTGTAAAGCATAAAAATAACTTACCCAATGTAGGGCAAATAATAAAGATGAAATAAGGAGTCTTCTTCTGTCTTTTTTGTCTGATACTTTAAATGAGGTTTTTTTGAATAGCATCACTGCTCCTAATGCAATAAAGGCAATCACTCCTCTCCAAAAAGAAATTAAAGTCGGATCTAAGGGAATAAATCGAACCAATACAGCGGCACTACTAATTAAGAGTACGGAAAAATTGAGTTCTGAAATATTTTTTAGGGACGACTTATTCACTTTAATTAGTTATTTAAAAGCTTTGATTTAATCGCAGGATAGTTGTTACTTCTTATTGGTAACAAACCATAAAGAGTTTCGCCTGGTTTTATTGTTTTGTTATATAGCTCGTTAGATGTTAGTTCTGTTTTGTATTGTGTGTTGGCGTTACTAGCAACAATCATATTTCCAAAGCAAAGTCCCGGTCCTATTATTAGTCCTACCGGAAACCCTCCAGAGACTTCTTGTTGACCATATTGATTGGTCTCATAAGTTTGAATTTGGATAAAAGATAAAAGTAAATACCATAAATGTGAAGCAGGATGTTGCTTAGTTTTATCAAAGGCTTCTTCAGTTGAAAGAACGGATAACTGTGAACCCGAATACGATGTTAGGACAAAATCTTCTCCAAATGTAAGGTCCTTATCAGTTGTGTTTTTTAGTTTTACTGAAACAATTCGTATGTCATTTCTGTCTGCGTATTTTTTGTATTTTTTTCTTAAAGAATTGTATTTGTAGGAAATTTCTAAGCCGTTTTCTGTTGATTTATCGTTGAATTGATTAGCTTCTGGTTTCAATGCGTGGTAATTATCTGCACAACTAGTTAAGAAAATTACAGATAAGAATAATAAGATTAATTTTTTCATTTAATTATTTTTTTTCGCGAATGTATCAAATATTATCCAATGTATCTAATGCTTTCTTGATGGTGTCAATTCTAATAAAAGTTACTAGCAGTCTTAGTCCGTTTTTGGTCTCTTTTTCTTTCATAACACACATTTTAGAATTCTTTTGAACGTATTTTAAAATGGAGTTGAATTCATCGGTGTTGTAAAATTCACTTTGTTGGTCTGAAAGGAAGTAACCAATCATTCTTTTTTTCTTAAGAATAAGTTTTTCAATCCCGAGTTTTTTGGCGAGCCATTTGATGCGAACACTATCTAGTAGATCCTCTACCTGACTAGGTAATTCTCCAAAACGATCTACAAGTTTTTTCTCAAATTCTTTGAGTTGAGATTCTGTTTCTAATTCTCCTAAATCTTTGTATAACAATAGTCTTTCAGAAACAATATTTATATAATCATCAGGGAATAAAATTTCAAAATCGGTATCTATTTGTATGTCTTTTACGTATTCTTTAGGAATAGATTTGTCCGTTGGGTAGAGTTCTTTAAATTCGTTTTCTTTAAGTTCACTAATAGCTTCTTTTAGGATTTTTTGATAGGTGTCAAATCCAATATCATTGATAAATCCACTTTGCTCACCGCCTAATAAATCTCCGGCTCCACGGATTTCAAGATCTTTCATGGCAATATTGATACCGCTTCCTAGATCAGAGAATAATTCTAGGGCTTCGATTCTTTTACGGGCCTCATCAGTCATCATATGATATGGAGGCGTAATGAAATAACAAAATGCTTTTTTGTTTGATCTTCCAACTCTTCCTCTCATTTGATGTAGGTCAGAAAGACCAAAATTATTGGCGTTGTTGATGAATATGGTATTGGCATTCGGTACATCTAAACCGCTTTCAATTATTGTGGTAGCAACAAGAACATCAAAATCTCCGCGCATAAATGCAAGCATTAGTTCTTCAAGTTTTTTTCCATCCATTTGTCCATGACCGATGCCTATTTTTGCATCCGGTACAAGTCGTTGGATCATGCCAGCTACCTCTTTTATGTTGTCTACACGATTGTGTACAAAATAAGCTTGTCCACCTCTAGAGATTTCATAGGTTAAGGCATCTCTCAATTCATCTTCATTAAATCGAATAACGTTTGTTTCAATTGGATGTCTGTTGGGTGGTGGGGTTGTAATTACAGATAAATCTCTAGCGGCCATCAAAGAAAACTGTAAAGTTCTAGGGATTGGTGTTGCTGTTAAAGTAAGTGTGTCAACATTTTCTTTGATTGTTTTTAGTTTGTCTTTTACACCTACACCAAATTTTTGTTCCTCGTCAATAATAAGTAATCCAAGGTCTTTGAATTCTACTTTTTTACTTACCAATTGATGGGTACCTACGATAATGTCGATTTTTCCATCTTTCAGGTCTTTGATTACTTCATTTCGTTGTTTGGTTGTTCTAAATCGGTTTAAATAATCTACCGTTATCGGGAAATCTTTTAATCGTTCAGAAAATGTTTTAAAGTGTTGAAATGCTAAAATGGTTGTAGGAACTAAAATAGCGACTTGTTTTCCGTTGTCGGCAGCCTTAAAAGCAGCACGAATGGCCACCTCTGTTTTACCAAAACCAACATCACCACAAACCAATCTGTCCATCGGCTGTTCCCCTTCCATGTCTTTTTTTACATCTTGAGTTGCCTTGAATTGGTCGGGGGTGTCTTCATACATAAAACTAGCTTCGAGCTCATGCTGTAGGTAACTATCTTGATTGTATTGGAACCCTTTTTCTAGTTTTCTTTTCGCGTATAAGTTGATCAAGTTAAAGGCTATTTCTTTAACTCTAGCTTTGGTTTTTTGTTTGATTTTTTTCCAAGCTCCTGATCCTAATTTGTAAACTTTTGGAGGTGTTCCATCTTTCCCGTTGAATTTAGAAATCTTATGTAACGAGTGAATGCTGATATATAAGATATCTCTATCTCCATAAATTAATTTGATGGCTTCTTGTTTGTTGCCTTCAACATCAATTTTTTGCAACCCCCCAAATTTACCAACTCCATGATCCATGTGAGTAACATAATCCCCAACCTCAAGATTGGTCAGTTCTTTTAATGTTATGGTTTGTTTTTTGGAGCTGTTGTTTTTTAAATTGAATTTATGATAGCGTTCAAAAATCTGATGATCACTATAACAGGCTATTTTATTTTCGTAGTCAATAAATCCTTCATGAAGTGGGAAAACAATGGCTTTGTATTTTATTTCTTCTTGAGTATCTCCTTCGGTAAAAGAAGAAAGGATATCATGGAATCGTTGTGTTTGTTTTTCATTCATACAACACAAATAATTGGTGATGCCATTATTTGTATTTGCATTCAAATCCTCTACTAGTAAATTAAACTGTTTGTTAAATGAGGGTTGGGGTTTGGTATTGAAATTAAAAGCTCCTTTGGAAGTGCTTTCCTTTTGGTTGGTACTAATTGAAACTCTTGAGTAGTCTAAAAGGTCATTTTTTAGACTGTTACTATTGATAAAAAGCTCGTTTGGCGAAAATTGTTTTACAGTGTTGTTTAGGTTTTCAAATGCTTCTTCAGATTTTTTGAACAGACTATCGAGTTTGTCAAATAAAATATCCGTAGTTTTTGTAAAAACAACAGTGTTTTTTGAAATATATTTTAAAAAGCTTTCTCTATTTTCTTGAAGTTGCTTGTTCTCAACATTAGGCATAATATTTACCTTTTTTAGCGAACGCGTAGATAGTTGTGATTCAATATCAAAACTTCTTATGCTGTCAACTTCATCCCCAAAAAATTCGATTCTATAAGGCTCATCATTAGAAAAAGAGAATACGTCAATGATACCTCCTCTTACAGCAAATTCTCCTGGCTCTGAAACAAAATCTACTCTGTTGAATTCGTACTCAAACAATACTTCATTTACAAATTCTAAGGATATTTGATCCTCTACACCAATTTTTAAAGTGTTTTTTTCAAGTTCTTTTTTTGTGACTACTTTTTCAAATAATGCAGTTGGATAGGTGATGATTATCGCTGGCTGTTTTTGAGAATTAATTCTATTTAATACTTCAGCACGCAATAAAATGTTGGCATTATCCGTTTCTTCTATCTGATAAGGTCTTCTGTAAGAACCCGGGTAGAACAGAACATTTTTTTTACCTAATATTTCTTCTATGTCATTTAAGAAATAAGCGGCTTCTTCTTTGTTGTTAAGAATAACTAAAAAAGGTTTTTCAGTTTTTTTAAAAATTTCAGCAATATTGAATGCTAAAGAAGAACCGAGAAGATTTGAAATATGGAGATGGTTTTTCTCGTTGGATAGTAATTCTGCTATCTTTTGCGTATTATTCGCTTGAGAAATTTTATCTATTATTATTTGTTTGCTCAAAAGAAAAAAATTTTGTCAAAGATAAATTAATTATAAATAGATTTGTAACAAGAAATCAGAATATAACGAGGGTTTTGTTTTGGTAAAGTATAGGGAATAAGAATTTTAAAGAGGTTCTGTTTTCTATAAAAAATTAGAAAATATGTTTAGAAAAAATATTGTTTTAATAATGCTTCTTTTTTGGGGAGTTCAAACCTTTGCTCAAGATAGTACTGTAAAGTGGGCTGTTAGTTTTGGAGGTAGTTTTATTAATTTTTCTGATACTTCTGGGTTTGAAGGAGAAGGAATTAATTTTCAAATTCCGAATATTAGTATTATGCGTTACCTTGATAAGGGATTTACGATTGGAGCAGGTATGACTATTACTGGGATTTCTAGTATTGATGGATTTTATACCAATCAATATGATGTAACTATCATGGACTTTTTTGCAAAATATGATTTTGGTTTGTCTGAAGAAAAGTGGGTTCCAAAATTAATAGGAGGAGTTGGATTGTTGGTGAAAGATGGAAATGATAGGTCTATTTCGTTTAATGGTGGTGTTGGATTAACGTATTGGGTGTTGCCTAAACTTGGGTTGAATGGTCAAATTGTACATAGATTTGTTTCCGAAACAACCAATGAAAATTTTGGATCGCATACTCAGGTTTCTGGAAGTTTGATATTGACCTTTGGAGAAAGTACAGGGAAAAGAAATAAAAGAAGAACAGGATATGGTTTTACAACTAATAATTAGAACCGGATAAAGAATAAAAAAGGGTGATTGAATTTTCAATCACCCTTTTTTTATATTCCAAACTTTAGTCCTACGAAAAATGTTCTAGGCCTTTGTGGGCCATAGTTGTATGTTACATCTCTTTCTGGTCCTTGGTCAAAATCATTTTGATAGGAGTTAAAAATGTTTTGTATTCCCCCGGAAACTTCTAGGTAGGTGTGCTTATGGTTGTCTAAGTAGAATTCGTAAGAACTCTTCCAGTTCAATTCGAAAAAGGATTGTGTTTTTTCTAATTTGTCATTAGGGATGTATCCTGCTAAATGTTGCACATACATAGGACCTGTGTAGACTGCTGATATATTATTCTGAAATTCTTTGATAGGAGCATAGGTAATTATGAAGTTACCATAGGCTTTTGGAGTTTCGTTAAATTCTTTTGTTGCTTGGTTCGGTTCGTCTTCAGACCATTCTATCTTTTCATTGTAGAAGGATCTTTGCAAGGTTCCTCCTGCTTGTATTAGCCATTCTTCATTAGGAGCATATTTTAACTCTACATTTAATCCATAGACCTTTGCGCCAGATGAATTGACTCTAATCCATTCAAAAATTCCTGAGTCTGGTGCTGTTTCAGTTCCCTGCTCCAAAGCAAAAGCATCGTTTAATTGTGTAAAGAAAAGTTCTGAAACTAAAGAAAAGTCACCATAGCCAATTTCTTGAGACCAGTCTAATGAAGTTAAGAAACTATGCGAAGTTTCGGATTTTAAGTCATCAGCGTTTCTCACTCTACTGATTTCTCCTCCTGCTAATCCAGCATGTACATCTTCTCCGTAAATTTGTGGAGCTCTAAATCCTTTGGCGTAGCTAGTTCTCCATCTTAGGTTTTTACTAATGTTGTATAGAATGTTTGCTCTTGGATTAAAAACCACTTTTTCGTCGGCCAAATTATGCATGTCCGCTCTTAAACCACCAAGCAATCTCAGTCTGCTATTTACAATCCATTCTTGTTGTGCATAGATACCGTATAATCTAGTTACCTGAATGATTGGTTCATAATCGGGGTTTTCTTTTCTGTCGTCAATATCGTTGTATTTGTATTCAATTCCTCCGGTAAAGGTTCCCTTGTTGTTCAAGAATTGCTTGAATAAATGTGAAAATTGAAAGCCAGTGACAAAGGTGTTGTCTTTCGATTTTCCATAGCCCTCTATGCTCTGAATGATATTTTCATCGGTAGCATCTTCACCAGTAAGTCCGCCATAAAAATTATTATTTTTTGAGATTGATGTTGAGGCATATAAAGAATATTTATCTCTAAGGTTTTTACTTTGATAATCATAGGTAAGTCCTCCTCCAACAACGGTAGAGTAAATTTCTTCGGTTACATCGCTTAAAAACGGAAGTTCATTTAGTTTATTACCTCCTCTTCTAAACTCATTGATAGCATTGAATTCTGCCGTGATTTTTTTTCTTTGTCCAGGTCTGTTGAATGCTTTGAATCCGAAAGAAGTATTTTCTAATTTCGGGATTTCAGTATAGCCATCACCGTCAGCATCATAAGAATCTCGTTCCCTTTTCATACCAAACAAGGCGATCCCAGAATTAAAGTCTTCGGTTACAATTGTTCCGTTGAATAGAATGGAATTGTCACTAGATTGACCATCAATCAAAGCAAGGTTTGTTCCAATGGAGAATTTGTTTTCAAGTGGGTCTTTAGTGATTATATTTATGGTTCCGGCAATTGCATTAGATCCATATAAGGCAGAACCACCTCCACGAACAACTTCAATTTGTTTGATGATATTTGCTGGGATTTGATCAAGTCCGTATACACTATTTAAGGAGCTAAAAATGGGTCTGCTATCAATCAGGATTTGCGAATATGCCCCTCCTAAACCATTCATTTTTACTTCAGAGGTACCACAGTTTTGACAGTTGTTTTCTATTCTTAAACCAGGTTGAAAGTTCAATCCTTCTGAAAGACTAACAGATTGAGTAGCTTCAAGTGTTTTAGCATCTGTAACAGTTACGATTACGGGTGCCTTTTTTCTATTTAAATGTCCTCTAGTAGCTGTTACAACAACTTGATCTAAACCTAGGATATCTTCTTTAAGTTCTATGTTTAAGTTTTTTGTTTCTCCTTCCAAAAGGTTGATTTCGATTTCTTTTGATTTGAATCCAACAGCGGTAACTAGAATTGTTTTTGCTTTGCTCGATATTTTTAGACTATAGTTTCCGTCGAAATCTGAAGTAGTTCCTGTTTGTGTGTTTTTTACAATAATATTAGCAACCACTGGGGTGTTTTTTGAACGAATCACCCCTTCAAGAATACTTGTCTGAGCTTGTATTCCTATGGAGAATAATAAGATTGAAAAGATAAATAAGTGTTTCATTTCTATTGAAATTGTATACGATGTTGTTTTAAGTCTTGTAGCTAGATAGTTAGCTTTTTAGAATAAATTTTCGCAAATATAAAACATATTTTTAGATTAGTCTAAAAATATGTTTTCGTAAATATAAATTTTGTGTATATATTTGCGGACCATGAATTTAGAGCTGTCTCAAACGGAAGAAAATTATTTAAAGGCAATATTTAGTTTGTCTTTTACTGTCTCAAAGGCAGTAAGTACAAATGCTATTGCAGACAAATTAGAAACAAAGGCATCTTCTGTTACGGATATGGTAAAAAAATTGGCCGAAAAAAAATTAGTCGATTATAAAAAATACCAAGGGGTTTCTTTAACCCAAGAAGGGAAAGCAATTGCGGTTCGTATCATAAGAAAACATCGTTTATGGGAAGTCTTTTTGGTAAAACATTTGGATTTTAATTGGGATGAAGTACATGAAATAGCCGAACAATTAGAACATGTTAAGTCCATAAAGTTAACGAAAGAGTTAGATCGTTTTTTAGAGTATCCAACGCATGACCCTCATGGAGATCCAATACCAGACGAAAACGGAAATATTGCCCATCATACAGATGTAATGCTTTCTTCATTAGAGAAAGGTGATTGCTGTGTTGTTTTGGGAGTAAAAGATTCTTCTAAATCATTTTTGAAATATTTAGATGGTTTGGAGATTAAATTAGGAAGTAGTATTAAAATTATAAATATTGAAGTGTTTGATAACTCTATGAAAATAGAATTAGGTGATAGGGTTGTGTCTATATCGCATCAGATTACTAAAAATTTATTTGTTAAAAAAGAAGTAGAATGTTAGATCAAATTGTAGATTATTTAGAGGGGATAGATCCTGTATTAGCGGCTTTGTATGCCACGTTGTTTACTTGGTTTTTGACTGGTTTGGGAGCGTCATTGGTGTTTTTCTTTAAAACAATGAACAGGGCGGTCTTAGATGGAATGTTAGGTTTTACAGGAGGTGTAATGGTAGCAGCCAGTTTTTGGAGTTTGCTAGCTCCTGCAATTGAGATGAGTTCTGGTGAAGGGTTTGTAAAAGTTATGCCTGCGGCCATTGGTTTTTTTCTTGGCGCTTTGTTTTTGTTTGGATTGGATAAGGTGTTACCACATATTCATATTAATTTTAAAGAAGCGGAAGGGATTAAAACACCTTGGCATAAAACAACATTGTTAGTTTTGGCTATTACCTTGCATAATATTCCTGAAGGACTCGCTGTGGGAGTCTTGTTTGGAGGTGTTGCTGCTGGTTTTGACGGTGCAACAATTGGAGGTGCAGTAGCTCTTGCTATTGGTATTGGACTTCAAAATTTTCCTGAAGGTTTTGCAGTTGCTATGCCTTTAAGAAGACAAGGTGTAAGTAGGTTTAAAAGTTTTTGGTTTGGTCAGTTGTCAGCAATTGTCGAACCGATGGCGGGTGTTCTTGGAGCATGGGCGGTATTGTCTTTTCAACCTATATTGCCATACGCTTTGGCTTTTGCTGCTGGAGCGATGATTTTTGTTGTAATTGAAGAGGTTGTGCCAGAAACACAACAAGATAAATATACGGATATTGCCACGATGGGATTTATTGCAGGCTTCATTATTATGATGAGTATGGATGTCGCTTTAGGATAATTTTAAGTATTCTTTTTTTGATATTTTGTATCTTAGGGAGGGTAACTTTAAAATTATAACATATGGCATTTGCAGATATATACAAGACAGGAGGGCATAAAAGGAATTTAGGACACTTTGCTAATATTATTAAATTAGCATTATCAGATAATAAAATTTCAGAGAAAGAACAGGAGGTAATTAGTCATTTAAAACGTCAATTACATATTTCTGATGCAGATTATAAAAAAGTTTTGAAGGCTCCTAATTCTATTCCAATCAACCCGCCGGCAAATTTAAATGCAAGATTGGAGCGTTTTTTTAATTTGATTTCTGTTGTGATAGCAGATAATAAAATAAAGGAAAAACAACTTCGCTTATTAGAAAGAATATCAATAGGGTTAGGTTTTGTAGTTTCTGATACAAAAAGAATAGTTTCGAAAGCGGTTAATTTTGTAGTGGAAGGTTATGAGTTAGAAAAATTTTCAATGGAGATGAAAAAAATTCTATAATTCTAAAGAAATAAGTTAATTTTAACTACCGAATTCAATATTGGATTCGGTATTTTTTTGTGATATTCATTTATGGTTGATTCAACATCTTTTCAAGTTTATAATGCTTCTGCAGGTAGTGGTAAAACATTTACTTTGGTAAAAGAATATTTGAAAATTTTACTTACTTCTGAGAGTGAGTATGTGTTTCAAAATATTTTAGCCATTACTTTTACCAATAAAGCAGCTGCTGAAATGAAGGAGCGTATCTTGGAGAATTTAAGAAGTTTCGCAGACAATGATCCAAATGATATGTTTGATTTGATTGTTGCTGAGAATAGTTTAGATGCGGTAAAGCTAAAGCATAAAGCTAAAAGGATTTTAGAAAATGTTTTACAAAATTATTCAGCATTTAATATAACTACCATTGATAGCTTTACGCATAAATTAATTAGAACTTTTGCCTTTGATTTGGGTTTGCCCTTAAATTTTGAGGTAGAAATGGATGGGACGAAGTTGATTAGTGAAGCCGTAGATGTGTTAATATCAGAAATAGGGTTGCATAAAGAGCTAACGGATATTTTAGTAGCCTTTTCATTGCAGAAAGTGGAAGATGATAAGGCATGGGATATATCAAAAGAACTTAATACGATTGCCTCTATATTGATAAATGAAACTGATGCAAGCTATATTCAAAGTTTGCAAATGAAGTCAATTGCAGATTTTCAGAAAATTGAAAAATTATTAAAATCTAATAAATCAAAAATAGAAAGTCTATTCTTTGAAAATGGAGAAAAAGGATTAAGTATAATTGACCAAAATGGATTAGAACATAAGAATTTCTCTTATTCAGAGCTACCGAAACATTTTATAAAATTCAAAAAATTAGCAAGTTTAAAGCATGATGATATAAAATATGTTGGGCGTTTACAAAAGAATTTAGATAATGGCGTTTTTTATTCTAAATCAGCAAAAAAGGATATTCAAAATAGCATTGATGCCATTAGTTCTGAATTATTGCAGGTATACGAAGACGGTAAATTGTTGTATGAAAAACATCATGGAAACTATGTTTTAATCAACATGGTTTTAAGTGATATCATTCCTTTGGCAGTATTGAATCATATACAAAAGGAGTTAAATGAGATCAAAGATCAAAATTCAATTTGTTTGAGTGCGGAGTTCAATGCGTTGATCAGCGAAAAAATAAAAAATGAGCCAGCTCCATTTATTTATGAAAGAATTGGAGAGAGGTTTAAGCATTTTTTTATTGATGAAATGCAAGATACTTCCTCTATGCAGTGGCAGAATTTAATTCCATTGGTTAGTAATACTCTTTCACAAGAAGGGGGAAGTTTGATGCTCGTTGGAGATGCAAAGCAGGCAATATATCGCTGGCGTGGTGGAAAAGCAGAACAATTTATTGATTTGTCTTTAGAAGGGAATAAAAGTGTTGCCAGAAATCCTTTCTTTATTGAGAAAAAATTAGAAAATTTAGAAACCAATTATCGAAGTTTTAGTGAAGTAATCGGCTTCAATAATGCTTTTTTCTCACATATTGCTTCTTTTTTAACCAATCCAACGTACGAATATCTATATGAAATTGGAAATCGGCAAAAGTTGAACAAGAATACAGGAGGCTATGTACAGCTGGATTTTTTAGATCAGACAGATCTAGAGAAAGAAGCAAAGGATCTTTCTTATCCTAGAAAAGTTTTAGAGATAATTGAGGGATTGGATTCCGGTTTTAGAAAGAAAGATGTCTGTATAATTGTTAGAACTAAAAAAGATGGTATTCAAATTGCAAATTATCTTACAGAAAATAATGTATCAATTATTTCTTCTGAAACCTTGCTTTTGCAGAATAGTTTAAAGGTTCAGTTTATTATTGATCTATTGATCTATATTCAAAATCCAATGAATTTGAATGCAAAATTTAAGTTGCTGAATTTTATTAAAGATTTTATTTCATTAGACACATCTGACCATTCTTATTACGATGAATTGTTGCAATTAGAGCCTGTTTCTTTTTTTGAGAAACTTTCGGATTATGACATTCAATTTAATTATGAGCTGTTTTTACAAATGCCCTTTTATGAGTGTATCGAATATATTATAAGAGGCTTTAAATTATTAAACTCTACAGATGCCTATGTTCAGTTTTTCTTAGATTTTGTTTTAGATTTTCAAAGGAAAAATCATCATGATTTAGCTGCTTTTTTATTAGAATGGGATCAAAAAAAGGAAAAATTAAGCATTGCTGCTTCAGAAAGTGAAGATGCTGTTAGAATAATGACGATACATAAGTCCAAAGGTTTGGAGTTTCCAGTTGTGATTTTCCCCAGTGAGAGAAGTGTGAATACAGAATTAAATCCTAAGGTTTGGTATGATGCTTTAGAGGAATCCATATTTGGAGATTTACAAGTGTCAAGGGTTTCTTGTAGTAAAAATATTGGCTTGACTGGAGAAAAAGGAGCGCAGTTGTTCGAAGAAAGGCAGTCAGAATTGTTTTTGGATAATTTTAATTTACTGTATGTGGCCCTTACTAGATCTGTAGAACAATTATATATCGTTACAGAATATAAATTGGATGCCAAAACAGGAGAAGAGAATTTGAATTTTTTCTCAGGATTATTTATAAATTATTTAAAAACTTTAACGGATGAAAATTCCTGGGATGTAGCCAAATTATGCTATCAATTTGGAGCAAAAGAAAAATCAAACTTTTTAAAGAAAGAAGATCAAAATGATGGATTTGAATTTCAACAAAATTTTATTTCCAGTCCTTGGGAAAGTCATGATATAAAAATTGTAGCAAATTCTTCTAAGCATTGGGGAGAAGAATATGAATCGGCTGTAAATTATGGATTGTTAGTACATGAAATGTTTTCAAAAATAATTTTGGAAACCGATATCGATTATGTTATTCAATCTTATGTTGATTCAGGTTTGATATTGAAAAGTGAAGTGTTGCCGATAAAAACAAAAATTAAAAAGGTGGTGTTTCATGAACAGCTAAATTCTTATTTTCAAGAAGGAGTTTCTGTTTATACAGAAAGAGAAATTTTAGATGAAAACAAAAACATATTAATTCCTGATAGGCTCATATTCATGGAGAATGATGTTGTGATTGTTGATTTTAAAACAGGGAAAAAAATGCAAAAGTACCAATATCAATTAGAGGCCTATGCGAAAGTTCTTGAACAAATGAATTTTAATGTGGTAGCTAAATATTGTGTTTATATCGATCAAGATGTAGAAATAGTTTCTTATTGACTGTTCTGTAAATTCTTTGTATAACGGTTGAACGTAAGATCTGATTTTTTAAACGGCATTTATCCGGGATTCAACGAAAACTAATTTTATTTTTTTTGGGTTCCGCTACTTTTGATGTATTAATATCGGAGCTGAAGCTAAAAACATGTAATTGGACTAAACTTTACTTGAATTAAACTATTTGTTATAAAAAGAGTGTTGTTTGTTGTTCTTTTGTGGTTTTTAAAAGGGATAACAAATGTTTAGTGATGCCTGTTGTGTCTTGTCTAGCTAATATTTTTACCTAGTTTCGCCGCTGAATTTTTTTCGTTTAATCTAACAAACAATTATGAAAACAATCAAATTAAGTATTATTTGTGCTATTTTATTTTCTTTAAATTTAGTACAAGCCCAAGATGAAAATAATAAGTGGGCGTTGAGTATTGGAATTAATGCGGTGGATATTAACAAAGGTGGTTTTAACGACTTTGGAAATATGGTAAAGGATTACCTAGGAACTAGTGATTGGAATGTTATTCCAGCAATTTCTACAGTATCTGTTTCTAGATATATGAATTATGGTTTGAGTGTAAAACTTGCAGGATCATTAAATAAAATCAATAAGGCTCCTAGTGGAGATGTAGATGGACTTTCATTCTTTGCATTGGATGCAGCTGCTGTTTATGATTTAAATCATTTGTTTGGAGAAACAGGTTGGTGGGATCCTTTTGTAACGTTTGGAGTTGGTAATGCTTGGATTGATGGAGATTCAGGATTTACCATCACACCAGGATGGGGATTCAATAGTTGGTTTAATGATAATGTGGGGATTGCATTTAGCAGCACTTATAATTCTTCTGCTTGGACGGGAGGAAATTTTAAATCTGTAGATGCATCGAGTTATTTTCAACATTCCTTGGGAGTTGTTTTTAAATTCGGTGGTCCAACAAAACAAGATACTGACGGAGATGGTGTAGCAGATGAAAAAGACGCATGTCCTGAAGCTGCTGGAACTAAAGAAAACGGAGGTTGCCCAGATACAGACGGTGACGGTGTTTTAGATAAAGACGATTTATGTCCAGAAGCAGCCGGAACAAAGGAAAACGGAGGTTGTCCAGACACAGATGGTGACGGTGTTTTAGACAAGGATGATGCTTGTCCAGATGCAGTTGGTACCCAAGAAAATGGAGGATGTCCTGATACAGACGGAGATGGAGTTGTTGATAAAGATGATGCTTGTCCTGAGGTAGCTGGTCCTGCAGAGAATAAGGGTTGTGTTTGGCCAGATACAGATGGAGATGGTGTTCCAGATAAGGATGATAAGTGTCCAGAGGTTGCAGGAAGTGTTGAGAAACAAGGATGTCCAGAATTGACAGAAGCTCAGGTGAAGAAATTAGGTGAGTTCTCAAAAACGATTAGTTTTAATTCAGGAAAAGCAACATTTAAGCCAGGAGTAGGAGAACGTTTGGACCAATTGGCAGAAAAAATGAAGGAGTATCCAACAACAGATTTCGTTATTAATGGATATACGGATAGCACAGGTTCTAAAGCAAAAAATCTTGAAATTTCTAAAGCTAGAGCCAAAGCAGTAAAAGATAGATTGGTAAAAGCAGGGGTAAATGCGAAAAGATTAAAATCAGAAGGATTTGGAATCGCAAACCCAATTGCCTCTAACAAAACAGCAAAGGGAAGAGAAGCAAATAGAAGAGTGGAGATAATTGCTCAATAATAGCTGAATTTAAAAAAAACAGAAAACGTTCAAAACTTAAGTTTTGAACGTTTTTTTTATTGAGTTTGTTTTTTTTGTCTGATTTTCAGGGTGATAGGTTCTTGATTTTCTGTAAAGTTAAATTTTTATTTAAAATTAATATTTTTTCGTAGATTTGTTTCATTCTGAGCTGTTTAATGCAATGGTTTCAGATTAAAACGAAACTAAACTAATTTAAATTACAAAAAATGAAAAATTTTAAAATTGCAATGCTTGCATTCTTAATGTTTGCAGGTGTAAGTTCAGTACAAGCGCAGGATGAAGATAACAAATGGGCATTAAGCTTCGGAATCAATGCTGTTGATTTCAACAATGGAGGTCTAAATGATATCGGTAATATGGTAAAGGATTATTTAGGTACTTCCGATTGGAATGTGTTACCAGCAATCTCAACAGTTTCGGTATCTAGATATATGAACTATGGCTTAAGTGTTAAAGTATCAGGTTCTTTAAATAAAATAGATAAAGTACCTTCTGGTGATGTGGATGGATTGTCTTTCTTTGCGTTAGATGCAGCAGCTATTTATGATTTAAACTCGCTATTTGGTCAAACAGGTTGGTGGGATCCTTTCGTTTCTTTTGGAGTTGGAGGAGCTTGGATTGATGAAGATTCTGGTTTTACAATTACTCCAGGTTGGGGATTCAACAGTTGGTTTAATGAAAATGTAGGATTGTCTTTTAGTAGTACATACAATTCTGCTGGTTGGACAACGGGTGATTTTGATTCAGTAGGAGCTAGTTCTTACTTCCAACACTCTTTAGGATTGATTATCAAATTTAACGGTGACGAATAGTCTCTGGAAATCATGGTGAGAACCATGTAAATAATTTTTAAATAACCGTTTTCAAGCAATTGAAAACGGTTATTTTTTTATATTCGTGTATGAAAAGTTTTTTGTCTGAAGTAGTAGAGCAATTGTTAAAAAATAATACCTCCATAGTGGATATGGTGTGTGTCTTGCCCAGTGAAAGGGCTGGAGTTTTTTTAAGAGAGGAGTTGAAAAAGCAAATTCAAGGAACTACTTTTTTTCCTAAAATAATTAGTATTGAAAAATTTATTGAAACCATTTCTGGGTTTCAAAAAGCAGAAACGGTTCCGCTATTGTTTGAGTTCTATAAAGTTTATCTAAGCATAGAAAAGAATAACCCAGAGAGCTTTGATTCTTTTGCACAATGGGCATCTATTGGTTTGCAGGATTTTAATGAGGTAGACCGTCATTTGATTGATTGTAATGATCTATTTAGCTATTTAAAAGATATTAAACGAATTGAAGATTGGGATGTTGAAAACGGAAAATCTACCGAAATGATGACAAAACATCTAAGTTTTATGGAAAACTTAGGTCGTTATTATTTTAACTTTTATGAATACTTAAAAAAAGAAAAAAAGGGATATCAGGGACTTTTATATAGGGAGGCGGCGAACAATATACAAGATTATATAAAAGTTAATGAACATAATAAAATTGCCTTGATTGGATTTAATGCTTTAAACAAAGCAGAAGAGAAAATTTTTAAGGCTTTATTAGATAGTAAAATTGCCAATATTTATTGGGATTGTGATGCGTATTATGTGAATTCAAAAAAAGAGGCTGGTTCATTTTTAAGGAGCTATAAATCTAGCTGGACATATTTTGAATCATATCCTTTTAATAAAATTTCAGATAACTTTAATTCCAATAAAAAAATCACTGAAATTGCTGCTTCTAAAAATATTACGCAGATAAAGGGAGTTGGAGAATTGTTAGAGAAATTAGAAAGTAGTGAACGTACCGCACTTGTTTTAGCGGATGAAAGTTTGCTGTCGCTAACTTTAAATTCTCTACCTGATAATGTTGATAAATTAAATATAACCATGGGGTATCTTTTAAAGGATATGCCCATATCAAGCTTTTTTGAAACAATTTTTGATTTGTATTTGAATCAAGTGAAATTGGATAAAATTGAAGCAAATGAATTTTATTTTAAGGATGTTTTTAGGTTGTTGGAAAATCCATTTACAGTAAAGCTTTTTTCTAATAGCGAATGGTTATCGAAACTCAAACAGAACTTGATCACAGAAAACCAAGTTTTCATATCTTCGGAGTTGGTGGATGGATATATGCGTGAGAGTGAGATGTTTCATCTAGTTGGAAGTTTGTTCAAAATGTCTCAATCTGTTGAGAGGTTTTTAGCTTCTTTAATTAGTTTGATCGATGCTCAAAAAGAGAATTTTGAAGGTTTTGAAAAGGAATGTTTGTATCGTTTTTATAATCTTTTTATTCAGTTGCAAAATTTAAATGGAGATTATAATCATATAAAATCTATTAAAACATTAAAGTCCATTTACAAGCAGCTGGTTGCAACAGAAAAACTTTCCTTTCAGGGAGAACCATTGAGCGGACTGCAATTAATGGGGATGCTAGAAACACGTGTATTAGATTTTGAAACGGTGATTCTGACTTCTATGAATGAAGGGATTTTACCTGCTGGTAAGTCTGAAAATTCATTTATCCCTTTTGATGTTAAGCAGCAATATAAACTGCCAACGTATCAAGAGAAAGATGCAATTTTTGCTTACCATTTTTATAGACTGATTCAAAGAGCAAATAACGTTTATTTATTTTATAATACCGAGACTGATGCCTATGGTGCTGGAGAAAAAAGTAGGTTTTTAACTCAATTGGAGATTGACGGGATTGATATTTCTAAAAAATCGATTGCTCCCTTGGTTACTAGTGATTCAAAAGATGAAATTATTGTAGAAAAGACAGACGAAGTTATATCAGCGTTAAAAAAAATTGCAGCGAATGGCTTTTCTCCTTCAGCGCTAGCAAAATATATTGAAGATCCACTATCTTATTATAAGAGATATGTTTTGAAAATAAAAGATTTGGATGAAATTGAGGAGACTATCGCTGCAAATACGATGGGAACGATTATTCATGATGTTTTAGAAGATTTTTACAAACCTTTTATCAATCAATTTTTGAAAATAGACGATGTAAAATTAATGTTGTCTCAATATATTCAGAAAACTGAGTTTTATTTCAAAAAACACTTTATAAATGGAAACATTGTTTCAGGTAAGAACAAATTAATTTTTGAAGTATCAAAAGATTTTATTTACAGATTTTTAAAACAGGAATTAGAAGTTTTAAAAAGCGGAAGTTCTTTAAAAATATTAGGTACGGAAACGGTTTATTCTTATGGTATTAAGATCCCAAACCTTGATTTTCCTGTAAATATTGGTGGATCTGTTGATAGGATTGATGAGTTAGATGGTGTATTACGAATCGTAGATTACAAAACAGGAAAGGTTACTCAGTCAGAATTAAAAATATTAGAATTTGATAAAATTCCGACGGATTATAAATACACCAAAGCAATGCAAGTAATGTTATATGCATTCTTGTATACCAAAAATAACAATCATACTTTCGCAACACCTTTAGAGGCTGGGATATTTTCTTTCAAAAATAGAAATGCTGGATTTTTAAAATTAAATTTTGGAAAAGGTAGGAGTATGGATAGTATGGTGACAGAGGAAAGAATTATCGAATTTATGGATGTGATACATGAATTAATTGCTGAGATTTTTGATAAGAATATTCCTTTTAAGGAAAATAAAGATAGACCCTTTCAATAAATGAAAATAAAAAATAGAAGTATTCAAGGAGTGCATAACAAGCCCATTTTAATTGATGTTTGTTATCAGAAAAATCATACTAAAAAGCCATTGGTTATTTTTTGTCATGGGTATAAAGGCTATAAAGATTGGGGAGCCTTTGATTTGATGTCGAAAAATTTTATCGAAAATGATCTGTTTTTGGTGAAATTTAATTTTTCTCATAACGGTGGAACGGTAGAGAATCCAATTGATTTTCCGGATTTGGAGGCTTTTGGACAAAACAATTATTCTATAGAACAAGACGATTTAAATTCAGTAATAGATTGGGTGTTGTCAAGTCAAGAATTCTCAGATGAAATTGATATTAAAAATGTCGTATTAGTTGGTCATTCTAGAGGAGGTGGAGCTGTGATTCTTAAAGCAGCTTATGATGTTAGAATAACGAAATTAGTAACATGGGCTGCGGTGTCAGATTACAAATTAAGATTCCCTGAAGGCCCCATATTAGAACATTGGAAAAAGGAAGGTGTGGCCTACATTGAAAACTCACGGACGTTACAGCAGATGCCTCATTATATTCAGTTTTACGAGGATTTTGTGAAAAATGAAGAGAAGTTGACAATCAAAACTGCAGCTAAAAAACTCCGTATACCGCACTTAATTGTACATGGAACAGAAGATGCTACGGTGTCTATAGAAGAGGCTCGGAGAATTCAAAATTGGAGTGCAAAAAGTAGTTTGAATGTGGTAGCAGGTGGTGATCATGGTTTTGGAGCCAAACAACCATGGGAAAGTTCAGAGTTGCCTAAAGATTTTGCTGAGGTTCTTGTAAATACGATAGCGTTTATCAAAACAGAAAATGAGTAAAACCAATAGAGTTGGATTTAAAGAAATTAATAGGCTGGCCATTCCATCCATCATCGCTGGAATAGCAGAACCATTATTATCAATAATTGACACAGCTGTGGTGGGTAATGTGTCTTTTGATTCTATTGAGGCCTTGGCAGCTGTCGGTATTGCTGGCTCTTTTATCTCTGCAATTGTATGGGTGATAGGTCAAACACGAGCAGCTATTTCATCTATTGTAGCCCAGTATGTTGGGAAAAATCAATTAGATAAAATTATCTCCCTACCTGCTCAGATGATTGGTATCAATTTAGTGTTGAGCTTGGTTTTATTTTTTGCAACTTCATTTTTTGCCCATCAGATTTTTGAATTATACAATGCATCAGGTTTGGTGTTAGACTATTCGGTTAGTTATTATAAAATTAGAGCATGGGGATTGCCTTTGTCCTTATTTGTGTTTACTGTAATGGGGGTTTTTACAGGACTGCAAAATACATTTATACCCATGTTAATAAGTATTACAGGTGCGGTTATTAATGCTGTTCTAGACATATTGTTGGTGTATGGAGTTGAGGGAGTGTTGAGTCCTATGCATGTAGAAGGAGCTGCATATGCGAGTGTGATTTCTCAGTTTGTAATGGCTTTTATGGCCTTACTATTTTATTTGAATAAAACACCTTTTAAATTGGTGGCTTTTAAAAAATTCCATTTCGAGATAAAACGTCTTTTGTTGGTAAGTGTAAATTTATTTGTTCGTGCTTTGGCATTAAATTTGGCTTTGTATTTAGCCAATTCGTATGCAACCGATTATGGAAAAGAATATATTGCAGCGCAAACCATATGTTTTCAAGTCTGGTTGTTTTTTGCCTTTTTTGTTGATGGTTATGCTAGCGTAGGTAGTATCATTTCAGGTAAATTAAAAGGAGAAGGTTCTCAGAAAAAACTAAGCTTTTTGGTAAAGGATTTATGTAAATATGGAGTCATAGTTGCCTTGGTGTTGATGTCTCTTTGTTTTCTGTTTTACAATCAAATAGGAAAAGTATTTACCTCGGATACGGATGTGCTAGAAGTGTTTTATATGGTTTTTTGGTTAGTGATCTCAACACAGCCATTAAATGCAATAGCCTTTGTGTATGATGGTGTTTTTAAAGGTTTGGCAGAAGCTGTTGTGCTAAGAAATACAGTTGCCATAGCTACTTGTTTAGGTTTTGTTCCAACGCTACTAATTGCAGATTATTTTAATTTACAATTGATAGGTGTGTGGCTTGCTTTTACCGTGTGGATGTTATTTAGATCCGGAATTTTATATGTTTATTTTAAGAAAAATGTCAGTCTGCTTTTAAAAAGATAGGTAGGGTAGCTGTTCGATATCCTATAATAACGTAAATTTGAATTATGAGTTTAGGAACAATAGATACAAAAATAGAAAATGAAATTGCTACAGTAACTTTTTACCATCCTGCAAGCAATTCTTTTCCAAGCTCCTTGTTGGAAAAGTTAAGTAACGAGTTTAAAGTGTTAAGTAGTCGAGAAGACGTAAAAGTAATCGTTTTACGAAGTAAAGGAGATAGAGCTTTTTGTGCTGGTGCTTCTTTTGATGAGCTTTTGTCTATAAAAACAAAAGAAGAAGGAATGGCATTTTTTATGGGGTTTGCTAACTTGATAAACGCCATGAGAGAATGTTCTAAATTGATAATTGGTTGTGTTCAAGGAAAAGCTGTTGGTGGAGGCGTTGGTTTGGCTTCAGCTTGTGATTATGTTGTCGCATCTGAAGGAGCATCAATTAAATTATCTGAGTTTTTTATTGGTATAGGGGCATTTGTAATTGAACCTGCGGTCACTAGAAAAATAGGAAAGGCCTCTTTTTGTCAATTGTCTATGGAGGCAGCGGAATGGCATTCTGCTACATGGGCTCAGGAGAAAAACTTATATGCAAAGGTTACCACTGATCAAGAATCAATGTTGCACGAAGCTTATCATCTTGCAAAACAATTGGCTGGTTATAATCCCGAAGCCTTAAAACAAATGAAAAAAGTTTTTTGGGAAGGAACGGAAAACTGGAATGAATTATTGAAAGAACGAGCCTCTATTAGTGGTGATTTAGTATTATCAGACTTTACCAAAGAAGCGCTTAGTAAGTTTAAGAAATAATGTAACTTTGCCGAATGAATAAAATTAGAATTACCAAACAATTTGATTTTGAAACAGGACATGCCTTATATGGCTATGATGGGAAATGTAGAAATGTACATGGTCATAGTTATAAGCTTTCTGTAACTGTAATTGGGACACCAATAGATGATAAAAACAATGTTAAATACGGAATGGTAATTGATTTTGGAGATTTGAAAAAAATCGTTAAAAATGAGATTGTGGATGTTTTTGATCATGCTACCGTTTTTAATAAAAATACTCCGCATGTTGAGTTAGCTCATGAACTTGAAACACGAGGACATTCTGTTATTCTTGTGGACTATCAACCTACAAGTGAAATGATGTTGATTGATTTTGCAGCAAAAATTAATGCAAAAATTCCATCGTCAGTGAAACTACATTCTTTGCGTTTACAAGAAACAGGAACCTCTTACGCAGAATGGTTTGCTTCAGATAATGCATAGCAAGTAAAAAAAATAATATTAGTTTAATATAAGGTCGGTGGTAAATCACTGACCTTTTTTTGTATAGTTTTTTATACCATCATGTTAAGTGGTTGTAGAGGTAATGTTCGGCTTTTAAAATTTATACTATGGTAACTTGCAAACCTAACATTTTGTTGAGAAATCAATAAATATTACTAATTAAACTAAAAATAGAAATATGTCAGTTAGGTATGAAAAAATGATGTCCTTGACCGGAGTAGAGACGTCAAACAAATCAAAAGAGCAATTAGAGCTATTGTTTAAAGAAGTATTGAATAAAGGAATGCATGGTTTGTGTTTTAGCCCGTATGAAGAAGGACAACAACCAGGAGATATTCTTACTGAAACTCAAATTAGAAGAAGGTTAGAAATAATAAAACCGTATACGAAATGGGTAAGATCTTTTTCGTGTACAGATGGAAACGAATTGATTCCAAAAATAGCACATGAACTAGGAATGAAAACGATGGTGGGTGCTTGGCTTGGTGATGATGCAGAAATAAACAAAAAAGAAATAGAGAATCTTATTAGGATAGCTAAAGAAGGCCATGTAGATTTAGCGGCAGTAGGTAATGAGGTTTTGTATAGAGGAGATCTAAAGGAAGAGGAGTTATTATCGTTTATTTATGAGGTCAAAAATGCTTTGCCAAATGTTCCTGTGGGCTATGTGGATGCTTACTATGAGTTTGAGCAGAAGCCAAAAGTAACCGAAGCTTGTGATGTTATTTTTGCAAATTGTTATCCTTACTGGGAGGGATGTAGCATGGAGTATTCATTGATATATATGAAAGAAATGTATGCTAGAGCGGTAAAGGCTGCAAAAGGGAAAAAGGTAATTGTGTCTGAAACAGGTTGGACAAATAAAGGACAAACTTTTCATGGTGCGGTTCCTTCTTATGAAAATGCTATTAAATATTTTATAAATGCCCAAAAATGGTCTGCTGAAGAGGATATTGATTTGTTTTATTTTTCTTCTTTTGATGAATCATGGAAAACTGGAGCTGAAGGTGATGTAGGAGCCTACTGGGGACTATGGGATAAAGATGAAAACTTGAAATTTTAGAATAAAATAAAAAAACACCCCATTTGAAAAAATGGGGTGTTTTTTTATGTGAGAAGATGAAATTTGTTATAGTTTTCCTCTACGTTTTACTAATACTTCTTTAATTTCTCTTGCTCTTTTTTCATCTAAACTATAACTCCACATGACCCAAACAGCCAAAGCCGCTGTTATTGCAGGAATAATGATATCTGCAAGTCTTAGTCTGGTTAAAGTCTCAACAGATTGCATGGCTGCATTTTGATCGAATCCAACAATTTTTAATACCAAACCACCTAAGACTAAGGCTAAAGCCTGTCCAAGTTTTACCATCCACCAATAGATAGCTCCAAAGGTTCCTTCTTTCCTCGGCATTCCATTCTCTAGTTCGTCCAAATCACATACATCAGCCGTCATACTCATCATTAAGGTAAATAGGCCTCCGATACCAAAAGAAATAAAAGGGATTGGCATAAACAGTAACCAAGGCATGTCAGGGTCGAATCCCCACCATTTTAGAATATATCCGACAATTGAAATTAGTGTTGAATATATAAAGGCTTTTCGTTTTCCATATTTATTGGACATCCAAGAAACTACCGGAATTACAAGAAAAGCAGTAACAAACGCCATTACGGTTGAAAACCAGGCGGGCCATGTGCCAGCCAATCCATAGTCGCCATTAAACATAAAGAATACAATGATGAAAAAACTGAAGGATGCAACTAGTTGAAATCCGTTGAAAACTAAAAAGGTAGCACCACAGAGTTTCATGAAAGGTTTGTTTTTCGATACTTGAACGATTCCTTGAAATAAATCTTTTACGTTAGAAAACATGGTTTTAAAGGTTATTTTCTTTCTGTTTTCCATATGTGCGGAATCAATTCCTTTGCAAAATAAAGCCGGTAGCAGCCCAAGAACGATACAAATAGAACCTACGATTACCGATAGTTTTTGAACTCCGATGGCTTGCGTTTCAAATACGTTTGGATTTGCAATTAATACCCAAAACCAAGGAACAATCATCCAGGCGATTTGACCAATAATTTGTGAAAAGGCCATTAATCTAGTTCTTTCATTATAGTCAGAAGTCATCTCATAGCCAAGTCCGATTAAGGGCGTTGCAAACATGGTATTTCCAATTAAAAACACCATAGATAAAATTAAGAAATACCAAAAATTGAACATTTGTGAATTTTCAGGATCTAGTTGCCACAGAATAGCAAAAAGAACTCCACTTGCGATGGCTCCTATAAAAATATAAGGTCTTCTGCGTCCCCATTTTGATTTAGTATTGTCCGATATAAATCCCATTATAGGATCTGTAATTGCATCAAATATCCTAGGAAGTCCTCCCAAGAGACCTGCTAAAAAGGGGTCCATACCAAAGGCAGTTAAAAGAAAGAACATAAAAATAGCAAGAGATCCAGGTAGTAAATTTAATACTAAATGCCCTGCTCCAAAGGCTACTTTCTGGCCGATTGGTACAATATCTTCAGGTGCTGTTGTTGGTTTTTTCATAAGTGTAGTTTTGTTATATTAAAAATCGTGGTTAATGATTTTTAGAAACTGTATGGTATTTTTCTTTTACGATGTAATAGGCTTGCTTTGGTGTTCTGTTAATTGTAACAATACCCCAATATTCTTCATTTGGTGTGCCGTCATAGGGAACTCCGCTACTGTTTGGAGCCCATCCTCCAGGATCTAGTTGATTGTTGTTACCCGCTTTCCATAGTTCGTCAACAAAGGCAAATAGCGTAACTCCAGAACAAATGTTTTGATTGTTGAAAATGCTTTTTAGGATGTTTTTAGTAGCATCTGCTTGTGCTTTCTCATTGACTCCCTTAGCGTAGTTTAGTTTTTCAATCGTCATATAACTATCAGTACCTGCTTCCGATAAATACATCGGTTTATCAGAGATAGATTCCCATTCAGAGAATATTTTTTCTGGGTTGTCCCAACGGTATACATTCATGCCCCAAACATCAATACTTGGCGACAATTCCAATGCCAAAGCATCTGGTAATTCGCCATGGGCAGTTGTGATAGGATGCGTTTGATCAATTTTTTTTATTTCATTCGCAGCATTGTTCATCGCGTTATACCAGTTTTTTATGGCCCCATCGAACCATTCAGGATGATAGTTGTATTCATTGCCAAGTTCCCACATTAAGATTGCGGGGTGGTTTTTAAATTTTTCTATATACTGTAAATAACTTCCTGATCGTATATCATAATTGCCATTTTGGTTGTACCCAAAACCGATGATGATTTTCATATTGGCTTGATGAATCTTATCTAAAACTGTTCTGTCGTGTATAGGTTGGTACACACGTATCGTATTGATGTGTGCTGCTTTCATGAGTTTTAAATCCATTTCTAAATTGGAGAAACTTCTGCTGTCTTCGCCTTTAGAAACAGGATGATAGCAAATACCTCTGATAGCATAAGGTTGTTTGTTCACAAGGATAGATCTCTTATGAATCGAGATTTTATCTTGAGTTTTATCTTCACCACAACTAACAAAGCTGAAGCAGATCACTAGAATTATGTAAATGATTTTTTTCTGCATGTTTATTAATAATGTAACTGTTCAGAATAATTTTCTGGTAATTGAACTTGGTTTAAAAGCGCTTCCAGATTCCCTTGGTAAGTTTTTTTAATGGAATGTCCATTTCTTGAAAGTCCTTTAAAATTTCCTTGATCTACTAAATCCCATAAAGCATATTTTGCTTCTCCGTTTAGGGTGAATAATCCAAAATGATTCTCTGATCCTCCCGGGTTATTTGCATCTTTCCATGGTTCATCAAAAGCCTCAAAATAGAAACAGGATATGTTTTTAGAGTTTGTCCATTCCCTCATAAGGTTGTAATAGATAGCTTCTTTGTATTCGTCTGTGGCCTTAGATCCTTCATTCCCATAGAGTTCATTTGAGTAACTAGCCCATCCTGTTTCACCAATGTGTATGGGTTTGTTCGCACCAATGTTTTGCATATAGTTTTTTACACTTTCATATTGTGAAATAGCGTAATTTTTAGATCTTGACATTAGGGAGTCAATTTTATGAATTGATGTTAGTTTAGATTCATCATTTTCTAAGCCCCAAAATATTGGATGGTAATGCGTGTCATGCATAGGATAGGTATGCATAGAAATATAATCAACAGCATGAATCAGATTATTTAAATCTTCTGTGTGGTATTCTCCGTCACCTCCACCCCAAGAGGCAAAATTATCGGAACTTGTAATCCAAATATCTGAGGGTAATTCACCTGATTTTTTTAACTCTTGCAAATGATTTACCCATTTTAAAATTACTTTGGGTTGTACATAATAGCTTGTAGCCCATTTCACCATTGCTTCATTTCCTACAGCAATAATTTTTACAATATCTGCATGTTTTTTAGCTAGAGAAACGGCTCTGTTTATTTCGTCTTGGTTGAATTCACTTTCTTGATTATGGTCAACTGGGTATTCTGTCCAGGCATTTTTACAATCAATCCAAGCTCCAAGCATTACATACATTTCAAAACTTTTATCTTCTTTTTTTAATTCTGTAATGGCTTGTAAAATGTTTTTTGCTTGATCCAGTTGAACGTTATAAGTTCTGATAATTTTTACTCCCATAGCAGCAAGAATTTTCATGTCGTCTTTAAGTTCGTTAAAACTAGGTTGGATGGATCTAGAGTTTTGACGATATCCTCCGTAAGACATCGCTAAGTAATCTGGATTTCCTAATATTTCTGAAGCAGTTTTATTCATGGTTTTATGCTTATTTGAACATCCTAAAAGAGAAAAACTAATAAGCACAATAAGAAGTGATTTATTAATAATTCGCATTTATGTAAAATTTATTTAGTGATTGATACGGTTATCTGCTCAATCTCTCCAGAACGACTAAAGAGTTTATTGCTTATATTTTGCTCAAGTTCTTGTTGGTTAATTGTAATTTGTTGCTTGTTTGAAAGTGCGATTTCAATTGTGTTTTTGTCGCTCAGTTTATAGATGATAGGCGTTTGACAGTAAGTAAAGCATAAGGAGTTTTTCTCAATAAGCAATTCTTTATAAGTTCCCATGAGGTTTTTGTATCGAAAAGTTTTGGCTTCTTTTAAAAATTCCTCTTTGCGTAACATAGTAGGGTTAAAACCAATTTTCCCATTTTTAACATAGATACCTAGTTCACCGAATCTACTTAATACATCTTCCTTTACTTGCCCTGTCATTCCAGGTTGTTGTGCTCCTTTTCCTCCAGGAGTATGTGAATAAGGGTCGGTAGGGAATGCTCCGTATAATTCAGGAGATTTGTGTACTCCGATTCCTTCATTGGCCTCGTAGTAATGGTCAAATAATCTTCCGATAATTTTTGAGTCTTCTTGCTTTTCAACAGCAACTAGACAGGTTTCTTGAATACTTAAAACTAATTTTGAGACCATGTGCCAATAGATGGATCCTAAACCTTCGTATCCAAAGAAAGTACCTGATCTACCTGTAAAAGATTTGTGATCAAAAATTTGTTCAAAGGATTGTAATAGGTAATCTGTATCTTTTTCTACAAGTGCGCTATAGCTTTCAGATAATTTATTTAAGGCTGATTTTAAGCTATCTGCATTGTTAAAGTTTGCATTAAAATGGAAGTTTCCATTAGCATCTTTTTCAACAATTGTTGAGTTGCCATCATTTAGAAGCTGAGCTAATAGTTCTGAATTGTTAATGGTAGTCTTGGAAATATTATTTTTTAAAGAAAATCTTGGAAGGTCTTTGTTTGGATATAAAATATAACTGTACTGATCTTCTCTAAATAGGGCGCTATTTTTTAAGGCATCTAACAATTCTAAAGAGCTTTTTCCTGAAATAAAACCAGAACTTAAAACAGCCACTTGACCTTCTAGCATTTCTGGTAGATAGGAGATAGAAATCTCATAGTCATTCTCAATGGTCATTAAATTATAAGAATGATATAGATTATCTTTCCTTTTATTTGCGACGATTGTTTGATCTAAATATTCTTTAGTAAGTGCAAAGAAATTTAATAGTTCTGATTTAGTAATTGATTTTTTATGACTCGTAAAACCATTTTCATAAATAGAATTTCTATAAGCACTTCCAGCACTTCCTAATCCATCCAAAACATTTTTTCTATCAGCATCTGAGATAGTTGATTTTAGTATGTTTTTGTTCTCATCTAGACTTTTAACAACTTGATGGAAAAACTGAGCTAATTCTTCTGAAACGCCATTGTCTTCCGTTGAGGTTTTTTTTACAATTTCTTCGAAGAAATTTAAAAATCTTCTTAAGTAATAGAGGGTAACCATAGAAACTCCATTTCCAACCAAAGCATTGTTTGCATCATTCCATTCAGGTCTTTGCGTATTCATCCAAATTCCCCCTTCAGGAATAAAATTAGAAACTTTCGCTAGCACAGTAGCCAATAATTTTTCAATCATATTTACTTTGTAAACAGAATGAATTTTATCTGTAATTAAAGCTCCATCTGCGCCAAGCTGGTTTCTTCTTTGATTGATTTCATGATCTAGTTCCTCATCAAAAACAATTGTGTCTTTTGAGTTTTTCAGAATGTCTTCGTAGCTTTTTATTTTATAAGGAACATTTGCATATACAAAAATCTCTTGCTTGAAGTAGGTTTCTAGTTTGTCTGGATAATGATTTTCAATAAACTCTAAAAACTTAAGAAGGTAAATGATTTGATGATCTCCCCAATACCCAATATAAGACCAAGGATCATTAGGTTCAATAATTTCCCAATCAAAACCATCTTTGGTAACTCTATATGGGTTGTAACCATCAAAAGTAGTAGCATTCAAAAATTTGTGAATCATACTATCAATGAATTCTGGATAGGAGTGAGCAAGGGCCTCCCAGTTTTGGAAAATATCTCTCCAATTCCCTTCGTAATCTAATATTTTGGTTCCATCATCACTTGTTGTGTTGATTGAGAATTTGTTCCAAGGTCTACTCGGATCTCCGTGTCTTCGGCTAAATTTTAAAGGCATATATTCAAAAGCCAGTCTTATAAAATTTTTGTCTCTATCATTTTCTGCAAATTCTTTTAAAAATTTTAGTGTAAAAATTTCAGGTAGTTGCTTCAGAACTTCCTCTCTTTTTTTGAAAACTTTTTTGTTCGCCTTTGAGATGTATTTGATAAAATCTTGCTTTTCTATATTGTAGTCATTGTCAAAAATCCCACCTCTCATGATGTTGAAAAGTGTGTTTGAGAAATGTCTTGTGTTTCTCAATTTATCTGCAGATAATTGAAGTCCATCAGAAGTTGAGGTTAGGTCGATTAAATTTTGGGTTCCTTGTTCAATATCGAGTTGTAAAACTTCAGAAAGATTTTTATCGGATTTAATCAAATTAGATATTTCGATGATATTCACCATGGTTTGGTTTACATTGGCAACTAACATCCACTCTTTTCGCTCTTCTGGGTACAATTCGATTTCGGTAGAAACGAAATAGGCACCTTTTTCAGCTTTTATATCTTCCTCTTGATGTAGTTCTTTTCCTTTTCTAAAATTATTTAGTTGGGAAGATGAAATTAGATATGTTGGATTGTCAAGACCCGTTGACCAAGCTATGTTTGCTTTTAACGCCTCACTTGGCTCTGCTTTGTCAACTATAATTGCACTTAAAGCATAGATTCCTAAACCTACTTCTGCTTCTAATTCACCTTTTTTATAGGCGTCAACTAGATTACTGCGGCTGTTTTGTAAGTCTGAAGTTACTCCTGCAGGAATTATGTTTTGAATTCCATCAATAAGTTTTATGCTGATGGAATCAGTTGAGTTGTTGATTAAGCTAGATTTTTTTACAAACCCATATTGATTACTTGAATTCCATTGGTACCTAAAGGTTACACCAAGGTCGATATTGATTTCTTCAAAAATAACTTTATTTCCAAAGCTGTTTTTGTAGAGGTTACGCTGCGTGTTATACAGTCCTTCTTGTCTTATGGAAAAAGGTTCCCAAAGAAAATTATTTTCATTTTTTTGGATATGAAAAATTGATTTGCTTCCTGTGATATCAGCCGATTCAGTAATTTTATCATCTGTGTAATATGGAAATAAGGCAAATTCTGAATTTTTTCTTCCCGCGGTTAAACCACCATTACTAGAAATAAACATCCAATGATTAGAGTCACTTACAATACTCATAAAAAATGGACGCATTTCATCACTGTTTGTGATTTTGTAATATTTTTCGTTTTCAAAAAAAATCAATTTACCTTCAATTTTCGTAGATTCTAAACGAGTTTTTTTGTTTTCTAGGTTGATGTCAGTAGTCTTCATTATATGTGTTTAAAAACAGTAAACTAGCACTGTTGTTTTAGTTATTCTATTAAGAAAGGAATGTTGGTGGTTGCCACATTATTATCTTCGTCATTGGCATAAACGAACAATCGATATGCACCCTTGTTTGGAGTTTTAAATTCAAATTTTCCTTCTTTATTTTTTAAAATTTCAACTTTAATTCCAATAGGTTTTTGTTCTAAATCTCCTCCCTCTTTCAAATCGGTACTTTCTTTTAAGATTTCCCAGGTATAAGTAATTTTGTCATTGTCAGGATCTTCAACAACGATAGAGGCACTAGCTGAGGTATTGGATTTTAGTTTTATATTATGATAAGCAGTTTTTCCGTTTAAGTGAAAACTCTTAACCTGCGGAGATCTGTTTTCTGGCCATTTATTATTCCAGATATAATGCATTACATCTACAGATTCTGTTTCTTTTCCATTGGGAGAGAAAATTCCATACCATGTAGGGGTTCTTTCCTGTTTTTGTCCCCACAAAAAGACATAAGATCCTAAACATTGTGTTTTATCAACTGCGATAGCTTTATTGTATCGGTCTAAATATTTAGCAGCTTTGATAGTACTGTTTTCTTCAATAGGAGCACCCCATTCAGTGGTTGGTACTTCCCAATGACCTGTTGCTCCCCATTCTGTAACAATATATGGTCCAGTCCACCCAAACTTTTTTATTCTCATTGGGAGTTCAGGTAAATCGGCATACAATTGAATAGAAAGTAGGTCTAGATCCCCACACCTGCTTTTGATAAGGTCAACTTCTTTTTGTTGTATTCCTGCTAGTGTAGTAGTGGTTAAGTGGTTTGGGTCTATTTCATGAATCATTTTGGAAATATCATTAACAGCATTCCAAACTTTAGGATTGGTATGATGTAGATTCAATTCATTTCCAATAGCCCAAATAAGGAGTGCCGGATGATCTTTTAATTCTAAAACTTCTGCTTTAACCCGATCAAACTGTGCTTGTACAGCAGCTTTGTCATTGTAATCAAAACCATGTCGTTCCCTGGCAATTTCTATACCCATTGTTACATAAAGTCCTTTGCTATGCGCACTATCTAAAACTTCTTTTCCCGATTGCTTTCCATTATCAGTTCTCCAGGTTCTGAAGGAGTTGGCATTATGATTTGCAAGGGCGTCTATAGCTCCAAATTCCAAACCGGCTCCTTTAATATAGAATGGTTCATTGTTTACCTTTAGCTTAAAAGCTCCATGTAGGTTTTCGATGGTAACTTTTGCTGGCTTCATTTGTTGCCCATAACTTGTTTTACCTACCAATAGGAAAACAGAAAGCAATATTATTGTTTGAAATGTTTTCATTTAATTTTGTATTAATAGGTTTTCAATTTCTTCTAAACTTCTTCCTTTAGTTTCTATCACAAACTTGAAAACAAAAATTAAAGAAAGAAGTGCCATGATGGCATATATGGCAAACGTTAAAGTTGGCCCTAGATTTGTAAGTTCCCAAGGGAAGAATTGTGTTACGGTGTAGCTGACAAGAGAGTTGAAAAAACCGACAACGGATATGGCAATCCCTTTTATGTTTCCCGGGAAAATTTCAGATAACATCGTCCACATAACAGGGCCCAGAGAGATGGCAAATGCGGCTACATATAATAAAATAGCAAATAGTACCAGTGTGGCATTTATTGAAATTAGACTTTTTATTTCATTTTGTTTAAACTCTTTTAATTGAGGTATGTTTAGCAAGGGATCTACCGCTTTAAATAACTCGTTTTGGTTATTGTACTGAGATCCTTGTAATGATGAAATGGCATTTGAAATTTCTGTATTTTGTATTTTTTGTAAATTATTTTGATTGATATCGTAGGTGGCATTATTGAATGCAATTGTTGCCATTGTAAGGGCGATTGTCATGCTTGCCGTTCCTATTATTAATAGTGGCTTTCTACCTAGTCTGTCAATTAAAAAAATTGCTACAAAAGTAAATACTAAGTTGATGAGGCCTACAACGATGGCCTGTAAAAATGAAGCGTCAGAGCTACCACCCGCCTGTTCAAAAATTGTTGGTGCATAATAAAAAATTGCATTGATACCGGTTATCTGTTGAAAGAATGCTAAACCAAAAGCGATTAATAAAATTTTACTAAACTTGCTTTTAAACAAATCTGAGATAGATCCTGTTTTTACCTTGCTATTTTTTCCCTTAATGATTTCTTCAATGGTTTCAATAGCAAAATCTTTCCCTCCAATTTTGATGAGTATTGTTTCGGCAAGAGATATTTTATTGAGTTTTTGAATAAGCCATCTAGGACTTTTAGGAACACCAAAAAGAGCTAGGAAATATATAACTGCGGGAATTGCTTCCACTCCTAGCATCCATCTCCAGCTTTCACCATCTAGATCTTTTAAATAATAATTGGAAAAGTATGCGACAGAGATACCTAAAACTATATTAAGTTGATTTAAAGATACTAGGCTACCTCTAAGTTTCGGTGGGGCAATTTCTGCGATATAGATTGGTGCAATTAAAATTGCAGCGCCAATTCCTATTCCTCCAATGATTCTTGCTATTATAAAAATATAATATTCAGTTGCTAAAGCAGACCAGACAGCAGAAATAGTAAATAGAATTGCCGTAAGGATAAGTATTAGTTTTCTACCATATCTGTCACTTAGTGGGCCAGCAAAAATATTTCCAATCATTGCGCCAAATATCACACAACCTACGGAAAAACCTAATTCCCAGTCCGACATGTCAAAATAATTTCTTATACCTCCTACAGCTCCAGAAATAACGGCGCTGTCAAATCCTAATAAGAATCCTCCTAAGGCAACTATAAAACTGATGGTAATGGTATAAGATTTTTGCATAGTAGTAAGGTTTAGTTGTTAGGTTTCAAAACAATTGATTGAATTGAGTGTGCTAATGCATTAGCACTGGCTGTTTTCCCCTCTAATTCGATGGTGAAACTTTGATTTTCGTCACCTTGGTTCATCACGATAATAACAATACTATTATCAATGTTTTTAAATGCTGTTGAGAGTATTTGATTACCACTCGAGACGCTTGAAATTCGTTTAGCGTCAGGTCTAATAAATTTTGAAAAATGACCTATGTAGTAATAAGAATTTGTGAAAGTCAATTCTCCTGTCTCTGTATTTCCATGTACAGGTGAAAAACATAAATTTCCCACATGATTTGGCCCTCCATTTTGATCCAAAAGAATATTCCAGTCTGTCCAACCTACAGTTCCATTGTTGAAATCATTGATCATAGATTTTCCATATCGTTCCGCTAATTTCGGATCTTCGTTTATTATTCTATTGATGTCATAACTTTCATTACAGCCTTCTGTAAAGAGTAGCTTTTTGTCTGGGTATGCTTCTTGTACGTTTTTTACTTGGTCAAACATAGGTTTTCCATCCTTCCAGTCTTCATACCAGTGGAAACCAGATCCCCATGCGTATTTTGATGCTTCAGGATCGTCAAAAATTGTGTTGGCTCTCTGAAATAATAAATCTCTATTATGATCCCAAACAACTATTTTTTTATCTCCTAATCCTTTGTTTTTTAAAGTAGGACCTAAGTTGTTTTTTAAAAAATCTCTTTCTTCTTCGGCAGTGTAAATACAAGATTCCCATATTTGCTTCGCCATAGGTTCGTTCTGAATGGTCAATCCCCAGATAGGAATTCCTTCTTTTTCATATGCTTTGATAAACTTAGCATAATAATTTGCCCATGGTTGGTAAAACTCTTTTTTTAGTTTGCCACCAAGTAACATATTGTTGTTTGTTTTCATAAATGCCGGTGGACTCCACGGACTTACATAGAAGGTAAGTGAACCTCCAGCTTTTTTTATGGCTTTTTTTATAAAAGGTATTCTTTGCTCTTTATCTTGAGCAATAGAAAAGGTTTTTAGTTCCGTGTCACCTTCTTTTATATAGGTGAAACTTTTTGAACCGAAATCACAACTATGAATGGAAGTTCTCCCAAGACTATATCCTATTCCTTTGTCTTTGTCGAAATAGCTTTCTAAAACTTTTTCTTGAGCTTTTTTAGGCAGTTTAAAAAAAGTCTCAGCAGACGCATCAGTTAAAGCTCCTCCAATTCCAAGTAAAGTCTGAAATTGTCTTTTAGGATTTACTACAATCACCACTTCAGTTTCAGTCGCTTGTTGAAAATCAGAGAATACAATATTGTCCGTTTCAGTAAGTTTTAAATTGCTTTTGTGTGCTGTGGTGTATATGTTAGATGTGTAGTCGATTGAAGTTTTGTTAGGTTTTACAAAAAATAAAAACAAAAGTAAAATAGGAGCACAAATCGCCCATAGAACGTATTTTTTATGTGAAAAATATGTCATAACTGTTAGGTTGTATTGTATTAAGAGTTGATTAAGTGAAAAGAGGGAAACCAATGATTTCCACACTTTTCCGCTTAACCAAACTTAATTTTATGTTTATGCTGTTTTTGGCTATTGATATACTCTTACGTAATCAATTTCCATGGTGCTTTCGGTAAAAGAAGAAGGAATGTTTCCTCCTAGGTCTCCACCCATCGCAATATTTAAGATTAAAAATTGTTTAGCCGTGTAGGGCCAGTTATTTGTGTTTTTGTCAGCAGGGTTGTAGGTAAAGTGTTCAACTCCGTCTACTGTGAATTCAATTTTCTCTGGCGTCCATAAGATTCCATATACATGAAATTCTGAAGTAGCATCTTGAATGTATTGTTCTTCACCAAAATATCCACCTCCATGACCAGCATTATTGTGTATGGCACTAGAAGTCCATCCTGGTCTATTACCAACATGTTCCATAATATCAATTTCTCCACATTCAGGCCAACCAACAGAAGTTATGTTTTCTCCTAGCATCCAAATTGCAGGCCATGTTCCGCCACCTGAAGGTAGTTTTGCACGTACTTCAACTTTTCCGTAAGTAAAGCTAAATTTGTTTTGAGTAAGCATTCTTGTAGAAGTATATTGAGATCCTCTATAAAGCTCTTTAATTGCTGTTATTTTTAAAATGCCATTTTCTACACTAACATTGTTTTCATCGCCATTAGTATAATATTGTTCTTCATTATTACCCCATCCATTACTTCCAGTTCCTACGTCATAACTCCAGTTAGAAGCACAAGGGCTTCCATCTTCGTTGAATTCATCTGCCCATATCAAAACATCGTAGTTTCCTGTTGCTGTATTTGTTGTTGCACCATGGCAAGATGTAGGGTTTTCAGTTGAACCACCATCTGAGTCTGAACTACCACAGCTAAAACAGAATACAAGTGATACAAACAGGAGTTTTATTATTGGATTGTGTTTGATGTTTTTCATTATAGATGATTTGATAGTGAGATTTTATTAAGACCTGAACCCAATTTTGTTACATGGGTTCAGGCTTAAATATTTGAAATGTTACTTTATTAAAGTTGTGATTTCTTATTTGTTAAAATAGATGTTGTCTACCCAAATAGTTCCAAAACCAGCTTCATTCCAAGGATTCCCCGCAAGTTTAAATTGAAAAACTTTTGTTAAGTCTCTGCCTGTAAAATCACTTAAAGGAATATCAATTGAATTCCATTGATTTGGTGTTAAGGTTTTTGTAACAGCTATTTCACCAGTATCATCAATTAAGAAAATATCTATTCCAGCAAGATCGGATGTATAAATGTCAAAATGAAGATTTGTCATTGTACTTACATCAGTAGTTCCGTATTCAATTCCTTGATAATTGATATTACCATATTTGATTACATCATTTCCATCAACTGTTTCTGCTGCATATGAACCTGCTTGTCCCCAACCAGGGTTAAAGTTTGTTCCAACAACATCAGTATATGCATTACTGTATATTGATATTACATTTGCAGCATCAATATTTGGAGTTGTTGCCGCGGTAGAAGGTCCAGTCACAGCAGGACATCCATCTTCTGTGTCAGCCGCTACATTAGGACACGCATCATCTACATCATTTACCCCGTCTCCATCTGTATCGGTGTCAGGAACAGAAGCTCCAGGAGTACCCTCTCTTGCGAATTTAAATTGCCATACACCTGCACCATAATCACATTGTACAGTCATTGTATTTTTGTCTTGAGAAAACGAAACACTAGTATATGTAACACTTGTAACAGTGCTTGCGTTTGCTAAGTCAAATTCAACATTAGCTACTTTTGGTAAACCTAAGAATGCACCTGAACCAGTGATAACGATTGTACCAGCTGCTTCATCATGTGACCAAGTCGCTGTTGCCGTTCCGTCGTATGGAGCAACTGGCGAAGCACAAGCTTCTGGATCCGTTCCAGACCATGGTTCTCCCCAAGTTTGATCTCCCAAGGTGTTTTTAAAACTACCATCCGCTTTGAATTCGTAAACATCATCGAATAAGCAATCTCTTGTAACAATATCACCTAAACTACTTGACCACCAACCTAAATTGGTAGCTGATTCTCCTACAGCTAAAGCTCCTGCTTCATGAAGTAGAACCCATCTACCTAAAGCATCCGTTGTAGGAGCCTCAAATGCGGCGATAACTACGTCTTTAGATAAACTAACATTTTCAGCAGAAGAGGCAGAGGCAGTTACATTAATGCTATAAGTAGTAGCCATATCTGCGTTTGGATAAGTATAAGATACAGCAGGGCCTGCAGTAGCTAATACATCAGCATTATTTTCTGCTGCTGGATCACCAAAGTCTACAGAGTAACTTGAACCACCTGTAGATGATGGGAGTACAGAAACAGAGTTTCCGGTAATTGTAGCTTCGAAAGCTAAGTTCGTAATTGTTGAGGCATCACCTCCTGTGTTGTCGTCATCGCTTTTACACGCAACAGTAAGACTTAATGCTAGTAGGAAATATATCCCGTTTTTTAGTAATTTCATAATGTCTGTTTTTAATTTAGTTTATATTTGGTTTTGCTTATTCTCTATATTTGGAAGACTCATAAGAGTTTTATCGGTTGATTAATATCCAGGATTTTGTCCCCATCTTGTAGTTGCATTCGCTAGGTCTAATTCTACGGTAGGGATTGGGAATATTTCATTTTTATTGGTTTCATATGTGATTTCTTCAAAAACTTCAGATCCTGAAATACTTGCATTATATGCTGCGAAAGCTGCTTCTGCTTTACCAGTTCTTACTAAGTCAAAGAAACGATGTCCTTCACAAGATAATTCTAGTCTTCTTTCGGTATATATTGCTTCTAGCAAGTCGCTTTCTCCGTTGTATGGGTAATCATGGCTATTGTCTCCAAAAGCTCTTGCTCTCACTTCATTTAAGTAGGTAGTTGCGTTTGCTCCTGAACTTTGAGCTTCAGCTTCAGCTGCCATCAATAAAACATCAGCATATCTTATTGCACGATAGTTGTTTTCGTAATTCAAAGGGTCACTACCATTTCTCGTACTTTCATTTTCCTGAGTAGGTAAATATTTTTTTGAAAAATATCCTGTATTTTCACGACTTACCGTGTAGTCAGTAGTAGCTGGTTGTAATAATGTAACATCTCTCCTTACATCTCCCGTGTCAAAAGCATCATACAATTGTTGCGTTGGTAAGCTAATTCCCCATCCAAACTTGTATACTGGTCCAGAAAAGTCTCTCGGAGCATTGTTTTGAGGTAGATAATTACCTTCACTACATTGAATACAATCCCAGCCAGCTCCTTCAACACTTGTGTATTGAACTTCGAAAACGGCTTCATCGTTGTTTTCGTGTTCGTTTTCAAAAAGAATTGTGTAGTCTACTAGACTATACAAGCCACTGTTGATTACAGCATTTAGTTGTGTAGCAGCATCACTGAATTTAGATGTGTCGTATTTACCATGATATAAGTAAACTTTTCCTAGTAAAGATTGAGCAGCACCTTGTGTTATTTCATAATCTTCAACAGTATCAGATTTTAAAGGTAAGTCAGGAATTGCTTGTTTTAAATCTTCTTCGATTAATGAATATACCTTTGCTTGACTTCCAACTCTATTGACCTCGTATTGCTCTCCTAGAAAAATTCTTTTGTTAAGTATTCTTGTTCCTGATTCGTCTAATAAAAGAGGAATATCCCCAAACCATTTCGTTAATTCAAAAGTGTAGTAAGCTCTTAAAAAGTAAGCTCTTGCAATAATTTCTTCCTTTCCTGTAAAATCAGTTTTATCTTGAAATTCTAAAATGAAATTAGCTCTGTTTAAAGCAGCATACATAAACCCCCAGATATCTCTTAGTTGATTGTTATCAGCAGGAGTATGATCCATTTTATCTACTCTTTGCAAAGTTGGTTGATCATAGGTGTTTGGATCACCTCCAGTAATTACATCGTCAGAAGCTATGGTAGCAACCATAACATTTAGATAAGTAGTTTGCAGCATGTCATAGGCTCCAATAAGTGCTTTTTCATACTGCTCAGGACTATTAAAATAGTCGTTAGCTGTCTCACCTTTTGGTGTAAGTTCTACAAAATCATCACAAGCTGTAAGTGAGCCAGCACAGATTAGGGCAATCACACAATGTGTGATATAATTGCTAGGTAGAATATTTGAAATAAATTTTTTCATGTCTGTTCGTTTTTTCAATTAAAAGCTTAGGTTAAGTCCTAACATGTATGTTCTCGCAACTGGATAAAAACCTCTGTCGATTCCTCCTCCTACAGGATCCCCAGAACTAGCCGATGGGTCATAACCAGAATACTTGGTGAAGGTGTGTAGATTGTTGGCAGAAACATAAACTCTCAGTTTATCCATTCCAATTTTTGAAATTTTATCTTGAGAGAATGAATATCCGACTTGAACGTTTTGAATTCTTAAGTAAGACGCATCTTCCACAAAGTAATCTGAGAATAAATCTGTATTTACTGAGGCCCCAGAGGTAACCCTTGGCGTGGTGTTGCTAGGGTTTGTTGGGGTCCAAGCATCTAATATTCTTGTGCTTTTGTTTGCGTATAAATTAACACGTTCATAATCTCGAACCATGTCGTTACCAAGTGATGCAATTGCAGAAGCACTAAAGTCAATGTTCTTATAGTTAAATCCAAGATTTAATCCCATTGTCATATCAGGAATAGGATCTCCAATGTAGGTTCTATCGTCTTCAGTAATTTGACCGTCGCCATTTGTGTCAGAAAATCTTAAGTCTCCCGGTTGTACTGTTTCAGTGTGATATGTTCCATTAGGAGCGGCAGCGTTTAGAGCATCGATTTCAGCTTGGGTTTGATAAATACCTTCAGTTTTGTATCCATGAAAGTATCCAATGGGAAGTCCTGGAGTCATTCTAGAAGGTAGAATTCCAGATCCAACCGCAAAAGCACCTCCTTCAATAAACCCTGCAAGGTTACTTACTTCTGTCACTTCGTTTTTTAGTGTAGATAAGTTGAAACTAGAGGTGAAATGAAAATTTTCTGAAAAATCGTCATTATAACTAATTAAGAATTCAACTCCACTATTTTTTACAGAACCAGCGTTAATTACTGGTGCAGATGCTCCAATTCCTTTAACACCTGTTAAACCAGAAGCTTCAGCAGCAATTAATAAATCTTCAGTAGTTTTATTAAAAGCATCAACAGAAATTCCAATTTTGTTGTCGAAAATAGAAAGATCGAAACCGATATTTCCTGTCACTTGATTTTCCCATTTTACTTCAGGATTAGATAGTCTACCTTCGGCAACTCCAATAAGTAAATCATCTTGTGTTACTTCTACATTGTTGCTATATACTCCTTCACCGTCAAGACGAGATATAAAGGCAAAGTCGGCTATTTTATCATTACCAATAACTCCATAACTAGCTCTTAGTTTAAAAGAGTTAATTACTGGGTTGTTCTGTAAAAAAGCTTCTTCTGAAATATTCCAACCTACTGAGGCAGAAGGGAAATAACCAACAGCATTGCTTGGTCCAAAACGTGACGAGGCATCTCTTCTTATTACTCCAGATATTAAATATTTCTGTTTGTAGTTGTATTGTAGACGTGTAAATACAGAGAATAAACGGTTCTCAAATTGATTGTTACCCAATTCTTTTTGTGAATCATTAAATCTTGGGAAAACTGTTGTTGGATCGGCATTGGAAATACTTGCTCCATTCCAAGAATTAACTGGAACACCATCGATAGTTAAATCATTTCCAGATTGACCTGAATAAAAACCTTTTTCAGCCCAAATAGAAGTGGCTAATAAAACTGTTAAATTATGGTTTTCATTAAAAGTGTCTTGGTATGTCAAATAGTTATCCCAAGTGTAATCGTCATATTTGTCTACATTGTTTGTATATGAATTTCTATTTTCATTATTGGCTGATTTTCCACCTCCATAATAAGCTAAAGGCCTCATTACATTGCTCACAACCACTGCATGGTTCATTTGGTATTTTGAACTTGCGGTGAATTTATTTAAGAATTTGTAATCTAAACCTAAAGTTGGACTGATCTTGTCTGTGAAGTTTCTATTGTATGTATTAGAAATTTGAGCCAATGGGTTTGAAACTTCAATTGCACTTGTTCTAACGATTCCGTATCCATTTCTCAATTCTTCGTATCCAGAATCAGGTAAGGGTGTAGGGTCTTTTACTAAGGTTAGAGGATCAGCATTTGTAGCATTATACAAAATGGCTCCAATGCCCCCTTCAGGTAAAGAGTTTTTTTCTTCATGCGTATAAATAGCGGTCGTAGATAATTTTAAATTTTTAGTGATGTCATATTGTAAATTCATTCTAGCAGTTAATCTATTGTAGTTTGATTTGTCCCCTCCAACAATACCATCTTGATTTAGATAAGATGTACTAAAAGAATAAGCTAACTTTTTTGTACCCCCACTAACGTTGATATTCGCGTTGTACATAGGAGCGTTTTGGAAAACTTCTTTTTGCCAATCTGTATTTGCTTTTATCGGTTCAGTGGCGCTTACCCCTGGCTCAAATATTTCACCTGTGGTGGGGTGAATAAAAAATGTATTCGTACCAGATGCATCATTGATGTATTGTGCAAAATCTTTTGCCCCTAATAAATCTAGAGATTTGCTGCTTTGTTGAAAAGCATAGTAAGTGTCAACATTTACTTTTAAATCACTTTCAGTTCTACCTTTTTTAGTTTCAATAAGGATAACTCCATTTGCGGCTCTTACACCATAGATACCAGCAGTGGCATCTTTTAAAACGTTTACACTTTTAATATCATTTGGATTGATCACTGACAATTCTGTAATTGGGTTTCCATCAACTAAAATTAATGGTCTGCTATCTCCATTGGTTGAGACTCCACGAATTCGAATGTTTGCGCTAGCACCTGGTGCTCCAGATGAAGATGTAATATTTACACCTGAAATTTGTCCTTGCAACGCCTGCTCCACACGAACGGGATTCAGTTTTTCAATTGCTTTGGAATCAACCACAGCCACGGCACCTGTAACTTCTTTTTTTCTTTGAGACCCGTATCCAACGACCACTATTTCGTCTAGTAGTTGATTGTCAGGAGAAAGAGTAACGTTGATCGTTGATTGTGAATCAATAAGTATAGTGGAGGATGCAAAGCCAATGTAGCTTATTATAATAGAGTCTCCTTTTTCCACAGTCAGTTGATAGTTACCATCAAAGTCCGTTGTGGTTCCTGCATTTTTACCCTGAACTAAAATGTTAGCTCCGGCGATAGGAAAATTGTCCTCTGAGGAAATTACGGTTCCTGAGATTTGCATTTGCTGAGCAGTGACTGATGCAGCTGCGCAGAAAAACAAAAAATAGAGTAATTTAATTTTCATTGGTTTTTGGTTTTAGTTAAATCAATTTCCATTTAAATGGAATCTTTTTTAATTTCTTTCGTTCGTTGGAACTGAAATTTCGTTAGTTGGTTGTTTTTTGTAGATAAAAGTCTCGAGCCTTTTCCTAATTTTAAAACTTATTTATAACCTTTATATGAACTTTATTTGAGGTGATAAATAACGAGAATAGTTTTTGCTAAATCTCTATCTCTAAATTACGAACGTAAAGATGTAAACAATAAAAAAACACCTATACATAGACACTACAAATAATATTTTTTTTAATGTAAAATTTACAATAAACAATATAATATACTTAAAAACAGGTGCTTATAAAAAACCTAAACCAATGTTAATAAAACATTGGTTTAGGTTTTTTTGTTGTTGAAAATTGATTATGTTAAGGTAATGTATGAGAAAAAAGAAGACTATATTTCTAAGATATGATGAATTAAATTGTCTTTTTTTGCCAATCCCATCTTTTTTCTAAGACGGTAACGTTTTATTTCAACACTTTTGTGGGAAATATTTAGTAACGGAGCTATTTCTTTTGAGGATAGGTTTAATCTCAAATAGGCACAAAGACGCAAATCATTTGGGGTTAATTCAGGGTATTTATCTTTTACCTTGGTAAGAAAGTCTTTATCAGCATTGTTAAAGGCTTCTTGGAATAGTTTCCAATCACTAGTGTTATTTAAATTTTTATCAATTATTTTAATAACAGGTTTTATCAAATCGTTGTTTTCAAGCTCTGTTAGCTCTTTTTTAATACTATTGAGGAATTCATTCTTTTTTATAATGCTCATGGTGGATGCAGCTAATTCACGATTTTTACCTTCAATATCCCCACGTAATTTGTCGTTACGCAATTTCATGATTTCTTTTTCGTTTTCCAGTTGAGAACGTTCAAATTCTCTTTGAGTTTTATCTAGCAGTTCTTGTTTTTGCCTTTTGTAATACTGTTTATAAATATTATGAATGATAATAATGAAAATAATGGATAAGACTAGATACAACAGAATAAACCGGTTGCTTAAATACCATGGTCGTTCAATGGTGAAATCAAAAACTATTTCATTTGAAGAAATAATGTTACCAACCATTGCCTTTGCTCTGAAGGTGTATTTTCCAAAAGGTAAATTTTTAAATGAAGCCTTGCCTTCATTTGTCCACTCGCTCCAGTGTTTGTGTCTCCCCTCTAATATAAATTGATATTTGATTTCCGAAAATTTTTCATAGGAAGGAGCGCTAAATGAAAAATCAAGGTTGTTGTATTGGTAAGAATAGTTGTTGTTGTTTATCAACGGAACTATTTCAGTAAGATCATTTAATTGTCTCTTTTCTACTTTTGTTAATTCAATTTTGTATTTTTTTTTGTTAAGTTTCTTAGTGTCAATGATAAGAAATCCAAAGGAAGTTCCTAAAAGATATTTTTCTTCTGAAAGAGCAGTTATATTTTCAAAGCCTATATAGTTTTTTCTTAGTTTTGTTGGTAGGTAAATCTTTGTTACCTCTGGGGTTGTATTGATTTTTCCTGGCGAGAAATACAATATGTTTTCTTCGGTGAAGGCCCATAGTTTTGAATTATTAGTGTTTACAAGTTTCCCAGAGACATAAGTTTCGTTTGTTGTTAATGGGATATGGAATATTGAGTCGATTTCAAAAGTATCCGAGTTTCTGTTGTATTTTAAAAGTCCCTTGTCGAAATGGTATAACAGGGAGTCTTGATAGTTTACGATACTTGATTTTTCACCTTTTAATTGCGTGTTGATTTCTATATTTGTAAAACTTGTTTTTAGATCATTTAGATCTAATTTGTAAATTCCTTTTTGTTCGTGTGTAACTATCAGTTTTGATGGGGTTATAAACTCGAAATACCTACTAGAAATATCAAAATTTTTTATTTTATGTGAGAAACTCCAGATGCCATTATTCTTTTTTAAGATGCAGAACCCTTTGTAATTTCCTTGTATTATTATGTTTTTCGATTCTGGAATCATTTCTAGTTTCCAAGTTCCAGGAACGGAGGATATCAGTTTGGCTTCATTTTCCTTAATTGTAAAAGTCCCAGAATTATGACCACAAAAAAGCGTGTTGTCTATGAGTTGGAGATTCCAAACTTGACCTTCTGTACCAGAGATTAATTGAAAATGATCTTTTGAATGGTTTTTTCTGTAAAACAAACCTTGGTTTGTTCCAAGGTATAGAAAATCTTTGTGTTTTAAGGAGGTGTATGTAGTTCCGAGTTTACCGTTTTTGTCATAAAAAACTTGAAATGGTGCATTGTAATTTAGGCAGCTAATACCGTTATCAAGTCCAGCCCATATGTTTTGGTTGCTGTCTTCAAAGATATTTAAAACAGTATTGTTGTTTAGTCCTTTTTCTTGGTCTATTTTTGCTACAATGTTACCAAATTGATCAAGCTCATATACCCCATGAGATATAGTTCCAATTATGATTTTTTTATCTGTGGTCTCCAAGCAGCTATAAACACTAGTATTAGAGAGTACAGAGTCTGATTTAGTTTTCCATTTAGTAATTTTATTGTTTTTTAAAATGAAGAACCCTTTTTCTTGTGTTAGTATTAAGAGGTTTTTGTTGTGACTAAAAATACCCACAATGATGTTTTGTTGTACAATTTTTTCGTTTGAAATTAATTGACTTTCTCCCTTTTCAATTTTGTATAATCCATCGTTAAATTTTTGAAAATATATAGTATTGTCTATGTTGAATATTTTGGATAAGAGCGTTTTAGAATTGATGATTTTAAATTCTTTATTTATTGAATTGTAGATATATATTCTATTTAAAGATTGGAATAGGATCCATTCTCCCATTTCAAGAATATTCCAAAACTCTTCATCTTCAATAAGGTTAAGATTGTGTTCTTTGGAGAGAGAGTGGTATCGTAAAATACCGGAGTTGTTCTTTTTCCAATAACCAAAATCCATATAACAGCCGGTATAGATTTTTTCATCGATTACTTTTACCGATCTAATAATAGAGTGATTAGGAGAGTTGTATAAATTCCATGATGCACCATTGAACTCTAGCAAGCCTTTGTTGTTGGCAACATAAATAAAGTTGTTTTCTGTTTGAGAAATTGACCAGTTTTGGTTTTCTGCATTGTAAGTTTCAGGTGTATAGTTAAGAATTGGAGGTATTTCTTGTGATATACTGTTTGTAAAGGTGAAAATAAATAGTACAAAGAGTGTCTTTTTGATGTGGTACAACATAAAATGATAGCTAAGTTTAGTAAAAATGGTATGTGTGGTTGATTTAAATTTACAAAAAAAATATAATATAATTGTTGATTCACCTTATATGTAGAGTGTGTGTTAAGTTATTTATGAAGGAAGGGTTGTTTGATTATATGATTTTATCTTTTTAATTCTTTAGTGTTTCATAACTTTGTGGAAGTATGGAATCGGAAAATGGAACAGATCTAATAACTTCAAGGAAAATTATCCATGTAGATATGGATGCTTTTTTTGCATCTGTAGAACAATTGGATAATCCAGAGCTAAGAGGGAAGCCGATTGCGGTAAGTGGAGGTGAGATCAGAGGCGTTGTTTCAGCAGCAAGCTATGAGGCTAGAAAATTTGGCGTTAAATCTGCAATGGCTGGGGTTTTAGCCAAAAAGCTATGCCCAGATTTGATTTTTGTACCTGCTAGGTTTGAGAGGTATAAAGAGATTTCTAAAAAAATTAGAAAAATATTTTTTGAATACACAGATTTGGTAGAGCCTTTGTCTCTTGATGAGGCATATTTGGATGTTACCAAGAATAAAAAAGGGATGGTTTCTGCCACACATATTGCGACTGAGATACGAAATAAAATAAGGGATGAAGTTGGTTTGCATGCTTCTGCAGGGATTTCTGTCAACAAGTTTATTGCAAAAATAGCTTCAGATATAAATAAGCCTAATGGACAAAAAACGATTCCAGAAGAAATGGTTACCTCTTTTTTAGAGGAATTGCCGATAGAAAAATTTTATGGAATTGGAAAGGTAACAAGATTGAAGATGTTTAAATTAGGCGTTTTTTCAGGAAGAGATTTGAAGTCAAAGTCTAAAGAATTTTTAATAACCCATTTTAATAAATCTGGAGCTTATTATTACGATATTGTTCGTGGTATTCATAAAAGTGAAGTACAGCCTAATAGAATCAGGAAATCGGTTGCAGCAGAGCATACGTTTTCTGAAAACTTAACTTCTGAAGTTTTTATGATTGAGAAGTTAGAACGTATTTCCATAGAGTTAGAAAAGCGCCTTTTAAAAGCAAATGTTGCCGGGAAAACAGTAACGTTAAAAATTAAATATAGTGATTTTACTCAGCAAACTAGGAGTAAAACATTGCCTTATTTTGTGAAATCAAGGTCAATATTATTATCGACAGTTAGAGAATTATTATATCAAGATAAACTTAAAGATTCGGTTAGGTTGTTAGGTATTTCTGTGACTAATTTAAATAGTGCTACAAATAACAATAAGACGGTTGCCGATGTTCAACTAAAATTAAAATTTTAACTGATGCAATTAAAATTAAAAAATAAATTAAAGTTTGCCTGTGAAAGTTTTGTGTCTTCAAAAATGGATACAATTCAAAAAACGATACAATCAAATAAAGAATCTTTAGATTCAGAGTCAAAGAGCTCAGCAGGTGACAAGCATGAAACAGGAAGAGCCATGTTGCAACTTGAGATGGAGAAAGCGGGTCAGCAATTAAGTCAAGTGCGTCAAATGAAATTGATGGTAGAAAAAATAGATGTATCTAACTTATCTAAGATAGCGGCATTGGGTTCTGTGATTAAAACAAATTTAGGCACTTATTTTATGGGAATTAGTATCGGTAAGATTACAGTTGCAGATGAAGATTATTTTGTAATCTCTCCTGGATCTCCCTTAGGTCGTTTGCTGTTGGGAAAGAAAGTGGGGGATGTTTTTTCTTTTCAAGAGAAAGAATATCAAGTTGTTGAGTTGTTTTAAATCAATTTTATGTTTCTTTTTATATTGATTGCTCTTTTATTGATTTTTTTGTGGTTGTGGTTTTTTATTTGGTATCCGAATAATAAAAGTTTGTGGAAGAAACCAAGCGTGCAATTCTCTGACGAGTGGAGGGAAATACTTATAGATAAGGTTCTTTTTTATGTTTCTTTAGGGGATTCCGATAGAGCGAAATTTGAATTAAGAGTGCAGGAGTTTTTGTTGAATTGTAAAATTATTCCGGTAAGGACAAGTATTGATGATGTAGATAGGTTGTTGGTGGCTGCGAGTGCAATTATTCCCGTTTTTGGATTTAAAGATTGGAGGTATTATGATTTAGAGAAGGTGTTGATTTATCCGACTACTTTTAATGAAAAATTAGAGACAGTTGGAGCTGGTAGAAAAATTTTAGGCATGGTTGGAAATGGTCCTATGGATGGAAAAATGATTTTATCTAAAGAAGCCTTAAGGATTGGATTTAAAAATGAATCAGATAAAAAAAATACGGCAATTCATGAGTTTGTCCATTTGATTGATAAAAGAGGGGGGACTATAGATGGACTTCCTTCTGTGTTGATGCAGAAGCAGTATGCAATTCCTTGGTTGGACTTTATAGATTCAAAACTGAAAGAAATTTATTCTGGTGATTCAGATATTAATCCTTATGGTGGTACAAATAAAGCTGAATTTTTTTCAGTTGCAAGTGAGTATTTTTTTGAAAGACCAAAATTATTAAAAAGAAAACATCCCGAATTATATAACCACCTGAGGTATTTTTTCAATCAAGATATGTCTGAGAGAAAATTAAATCCTAAAACAGTTGAGATAGGTAGAAATAGTCCATGTCCTTGCGATAGTGGAATGAAATTCAAAAGATGTTGTGGTTTAAATTAAAAAAAGCTGCTTGAGGTTTCTCAAGCAGCTTTTTAAAAATTTATGATATCGTTTATTTAAAACTTTTTTCCATAACTTTTTTCATAACTGAGTACGAAGTAGAAGCCCCAGGAGAAGCTCCCAATAAAGCACCAATAGTTTTGTCTTTAGAAATAATTATTTCCGTACCAAATTCAAGTTTTCCGAAGCCTTTTTTATCTCTTTTAATAATTTGAACTCGTTGTCCTGCTACTACAAGTTTCCAATCATTGTCATCTGCTTCTGGGTAAAATTCTCTTAGCATTTCCATTCGGTCTTTAAAATTAAGGCTAACTTGTTTGATCAAGTAAGCTACCAAAGGAAGGTTTTTGTAACCAGCTCCTAAAAGACTCATGATGTTGTCAAATTCTACAGATTTAGGTAAATCGAACATGGAACCATGTTTTAAGAATTTTGTTGTGAAACCAGCATAGGGTCCAAATAATAATTCTTTACGTCCATTGATCATTCTTGTATCCATATGAGGTACAGACATAGGAGGAGAGCCTTTTTTTGCTTTTCCATATACTTTTGCCTCATGACGTTCTATAATTTCTGGGTTGGTGCAACGTAGCCATAATCCGCTAATTGGGAATCCACCATAACCTCTTGCTTCTTTAATTCCTGATTTCTCTAATAAAGAAAGCGCACCACCACCAGCACCAATAAAAACGTAATTAGAAACTAGTTTCCAGTGTTTTCCAACACTTTGCCCTTTGATGGTAAGCAACCAGCGTTTGTTGTCGGTTTTTTGTAGGTTGTAAACATTACTTCTGTTCAATAATTGAACATTATCTTGCTTAGAAAGAAATCTGAATAATTGCTCTGCAATTTCACCAAAATTTACATCATATCCTTCTTTTACAAAAGTAGCAGCAACATGTTGTTTCTTACTTCTTCCTTCCATCATCAATGGAAGCCACTTTTGAATTTCATCATAGTCTTTAGAAAAAATCATTTCCTTGAAATATTCAATTTCTTTCAAGGCATTGTATCTTTTTTCTAAATATTTACAATTGCTTTTTCCTTCTACAAAACTAATATGAGGAACCGTTGAGATACATTTATCAATATTATGTAAGTATCCTTTTTCAGCGCATTCTTTCCAGAAGGCTAATGTTTCATTAAATTGCTTTGCCGTTTTTACAGCTTTTGAAGTGTCAACCTCTCCGTTTTTTTCCGGTGTGTAGTTTAATTCACAGTTACCTGCATGTCCTGTTCCTGCGTTATTCCAAGCTTCAGAACTTTCTTCAGCCATTTTTGGAAGTTTTTCAATGATTGTGATCTTTTTACCGGGAAATCTTTCATAGAGCATTATTGCTAATGTGGCACTCATGATTCCTCCACCAATCAATACAAACTCAGAATGTTTTATAGTTTTAGACATTTGTAGGTCTTAAAAATTGAATTAAATTATTTGCCTGCAAAGATAGGGCTTTGTTATGATATTTATCATATTTGCAGCTTGTAAGATTGATGGAATTTTACGACTTAAATTGAAAATAAAACAAAAAAAACATGACAGAATTATTAACAAAACAAGCCTTTTTTGAAAAGGTGTTTAATTTCGAAGAAAATAAAGACTGGAAATTTAACGGGGAGATCCCATGTATCATAGATTTTTATGCAGATTGGTGTGGACCATGTAAGTCGTTAGCTCCTATTTTAGAAGTGTTGGGCGAGGAATATAAGGGAAAGGTCAATATTTATAAAGTTGACACAGAAGCAGAACAAGAACTTTCTGGTGCTTTTGGAATTAGAAGTATTCCTTCTATGTTGTTTGTTCCGATGGAAGGACAACCTCAAATGGCGCAAGGAGCACTTCCGAAACAAGAATTGGAAAGAATTATTGCAGATGTATTGTCCGTAGAAAAGTAATTTTTAGTTTTTTAATAAACAAAAGAGTGCAATTTATTGCACTCTTTTTGTTTTATATGTGGGTTTTTATAAACATCATTATAAATCATTTTTACTAATTTGCACATCTTAAACTATATCAAAACCATAAACTAATGAAAAAGCAAATTCCTCTTTTGGTATCAATCCTTTTTGTATTTAATGCAATTTTTGCACAAACAGAGAAAGTAGTTATTGATGGTGAGCTCAAAAAGTGGCATAAAGTAACATTAAACTTTCAGGGGGAGATTCTTTCTGAAAATGGTGATAGCAATCCGTTTTTGGATTATCGACTAATGGTGACGTTTACCAATGGAAAAACTACAATGAAAATTCCTGGTTTTTTTGCAGCGGATGGTAATGCAGGAGAGTCAAGTGCAACTAAAGGTTCTATTTGGAAAGTTCGGTTTAGGCCTAATTTAACAGGGGAATGGAGTTATAAGGTTTCGTTTAGAAAAGCTAAGGCTATTGCGGTAAGTGATGATGTAAAGGCTGGTAAACCTATTTGGTTTGATGGTGTTTCAGGTACATTTAATATAGATAAGTCTGATAAAAAAGGGGATGATTTTAGAGCAAAAGGAAGGTTGACTTATACTGATAAAGGTTATTTACAGTTTCAAGAAACAAAAGATTATTTCTTAAAGGGAGGAGCTGATAGCCCGGAGAGTTTTTTAGGGTATTATGAGTTTGATCAAACCCCAGCTTCTCATAAATATGAAGCGCATGCTAAGGATTGGAAAGAAGGAAATCCAACTTGGAAAAACGGAAAGGGAAAGAATATTGTGGGAACCTTGAATTATTTAAAGTCGAAACAAATGAATTCTGTTTATTTTTTGACAATGAATGTGCAAGGAGATGGAAAGGATGTATGGCCATGGAATGATATCAATGAACGTTATCGTTTTGATTGTAGTAAGTTGGATCAATGGGAAGTTGTTTTTGATCATATGGATTCGCTAGGATTGATGTTGCATATCGTAACCCAAGAAACAGAGAATGAATTATTGTTGGATATTGGTGAGTTAAAAACACAACGCAAGCTTTATTATAGAGAGTTGATTGCTAGATTTGGACATCATTTGGGTGTGACTTGGAATCTTGGAGAAGAAAATGGTCCTTTGCATTGGACACCAAAAGGGCAAACTGATAAGGATCGTGAGGATATGGCACGTTATATTAAAACCCATGATCCTTACAAAGGATTTGTAGTATTGCATACACATGCCGATCCAAAGGCACAAGACTTGTTTTTAGAGCCTTTATTAGGTTATGACTATTTAGATGGACCATCATTTCAAACCCATGATCCTAAAACTATTCATGAAATCACAAAAAAATGGATTGATAAGTCTAGGAAGGCAGGGAAACGTTGGATTGCTTGCCAGGACGAAATAGGCCCTGCAGATAAAGGTGCACTTCCTGATGCAGTTGACCCAGAGCATAATGAGATAAGAAATCATGTTTTATGGTCTAACCTTATGGCTGGCGGAGCTGGTGTAGAATGGTATTTTGGTTATAAATATGCACATAATGACTTGAATTGTGAGGATTGGAGGTCTAGGGATATTCTTTGGGAGCAAACGCATCATGCCTTAGATTTTTTTCAAAAATATCTTCCTTTTACAGAAATGAAATCAGCCGATGGGTTGACTAAAGATAAGAGTGATTATGTTTTTGCAAAAAACGGAAGTTGTTACGCAATTTATATTCCTGAAATAAAAGATAATGTTGTTTTAGATTTATTCGGTGTTGATGCAAAATTTGACGTAAAGTGGTACAACCCGAGAACAGGAGGAAAATTACAGAAAGGCTCTGTTAAAAGAGTTTATGGGGGAAAGGAAGTTTCATTAGGGATTCCTCCTGCTAAAAATGGAGATTGGGTAGCTTTGGTGATTAGCAAGCAAAAAGGAAAGTCAAGTATAACACTTGCTCCTGAAAAAATGGAGTTAAATGCTTTAAAAGATTTTACTATTTCTCAAAATTCAGATGCAGTTTATTATGTAGATAAAAAATCAAAAGTTCTTGGGATTAATGCTGGTAACAAGAAGTATAGAGATGTTTATGCCGCTGCTAAAATGAGCTTTAAAGGACAGACCGGAATGTATAAAGCTGTTTTCGTTTCCTATACCGAAAATGATGGGGAATCCGATTATAGGATTAAAGTGAATGGAGAAACTGTTGCGAAGGTAAAGAATAAAGAAACGGAAAAGCCATTGGCTAAATTTGATAGTAATCTTGGTTTGCTTTACTTGGAAGATGGAGATGTTATTGAAGTGATGTCAAGAGCGGTTACGAATGGGAAAATTCCGGAAAAAGATGAAACAGCATGGGCTAGAGGTAGGTGGCAATCTATTTTTTTAACACCCAGTCCAGTTATAAATTTAAGAAATGAATTGAAAAATGCCAAAGCTTTTGGGTCGAAGAACGGTGTTATAGAAGTAGAGGCAGAAGCCTATCATTTTAAAAGTAATAATGGGTCTCCAAGAGATTGGTATGTGAGAAAATCTGGAGAGACTATTGGTATTGAAAAATTAGAAAATCACATGGCAGGTGCTAGCGGAGAAAGTTATTTAGAGGCTTTGCCTGATACTAGAGTTACCCATAGTGATGCGTTAGTTGTTGGTGAAAATTTTTTCCCTTTTCCTGGTTATGGAGGAGTGGTTGCCTATAAGGTTAAAATTAAATCACCAGGGAAATATTACGTTTGGACAAGGGCTTACTCTAGTGGGCCAGAAGATAATGGTTTGCATGTTGGGTTGAACAATACATGGCCAGAAAGTGGACAAAGAATTCAATTATGTCAAGGAAAAAATAAATGGACATGGACATCAGCTCAAAGGGTACCTGAGAATCATTGTGGTGTTCCGAATACCATTTATCTAAAGTTTCCTCATAGAGGTGAGTACATTGTTACTTTTTCAATGAGGGAGGATGGATTTGAATTTGATAAATTTATTCTGACTAAGAATAAAAATTACAAACCTAAAGACTAATACTTAAGATTAGTAGTTTGTTATTTCAGAACAATTTTAGTTGGACCAGAAACTAAATCAATATGGCAGCAATCTGCAGTGACCACGTAGTTGGCAGAAACTACTTCTTTATTGTTTATAGATCCTGAAAATTTTATTTTTATTTCTTTGAGTGCGATTTCATTTTGATAACTGTCATTGATAATAGGATAGAAATTTTGGTGGGAATTTTCATTTAATTCAATTTCTTCTTCTGTGTCTTCTCTGGTTATTCTGTAAGAGTCTAAAATCATAGGGTTATCTTGCGAATCAACTATTTCTAAAGTAATTGTTCTAAACTCTTCTGTACAAACGATATCAATAAGATGGCAATCATTTTTAAGGTTGTCTATTTTACTCTCAGAACAGGCGGTTGTTATAAGGGAGGTAAGTAGAAAAAATATTTTTTTAAACATCATTTTATAATAAAGCGTGGCACATCCAAAATTAATCTATTTTTGTCATTAGTAATGAGTGATAAAGTTAGAGATATATTTGAAATAAAATCTAGCCAAGATTTTAATAAAAAAGCTTTGGAGACTTTCCGTTTTCAAGCGAAGAATAATTTGGTGTATAAAGAGTATTTATCTCATTTGAAAGTATCAATAGATGCTGTTCAAAATCTCTCTGAAATTCCTTTTTTACCGATACAGTTTTTTAAATCTCATAAAGTAGTTTCCTCAAGAGATGTAGAGCAACAAATATTTTTAAGCAGTGGAACAACTGGTTCAGTTCAAAGTAAGCATTTTGTTTCGGATTTGTCTCTTTATGAAGACAGTTATTTGAAAGGCTTTACTCACTTTTATGGAGATGTCAAAGAACTTGTAGTGTTAGCCTTGTTGCCTTCTTATTTGGAAAGAGATGGTTCTTCTTTAGTGTATATGGTTAATGATTTGATACAAAAATCAGAACAAGTGGAGAGTGGCTTCTATCTGGATAATTTGGATGAGTTGTGCGAAATATTGTTAGATTTAGAGACAAGAGGTAAAAAGGTACTGCTAATAGGAGTGTCTTTTGCTTTGTTAGATTTGATTGAAAAACATCAGTTTGCTCTAAAAAATACCATTGTTATGGAGACGGGCGGAATGAAGGGAAAACGTAGAGAAATGATTCGAGAAGAATTGCATGCAGTATTAAAAGAAGGTTTCGGTGTAGATACGATTCATTCGGAGTATGGTATGACCGAATTATTAAGTCAAGGATACTCTAAAGGTCATGGTGTTTTTGATTGTCCACCTTGGATGCACATATTGATTAGAGATACTGAAGATCCATTTCATTTTTTGTCTAATGGTAAAACTGGCGGTATAAATGTGATCGATTTGGCGAATAAAAATTCGTGTTCTTTTATTGCAACTCAAGATTTAGGCAAAGTTTTAGAAGATGGTTCTTTTGAGATTTTAGGAAGATTTGATAACTCAGATATTCGAGGTTGTAACTTATTGATTTCCTAATTTTTTTCTTTTAAAGAAAAAAAATCAGCGAAAAAGACTTTTTTTTATTGAATAGATTTTGATAATTAGTTATCTTTCTATGTATCGAAATATTTAAGTGAGACAGAAATCTTCTTAAAAAATAAATAACTTCCGTTTTTATAAGTCATAATTATATTCGGTTTTTGTTTGTGGTGTTTAGGTAACGAACTTTTTTTTAGAAATTTCAGTAAAGCAAAAATTAAAAATATGAAAAGGTATATCTTTCTCAGTGGGTTGGTAATCTCGCTTTTGTTTGGTTGTAATGATCGGAAACAGTCACCAAATAATACTTCAATAGATGTAAAAGTTGATTCGTTATTATCAATAATGACGCTTCAAGAAAAAATCGGTCAAATGAACCAATACAATGGCTTTTGGAATGTAACAGGTCCAAGTCCTAAAAAGGGAGCTGCTAAATTGAAATACAAACATCTAGAAGAAGGTTTAGTTGGTTCTATGTTAAATGTTAGGGGGGTAGAAAATGTATTAGCAGTTCAGAAAATTGCTGTAGAAAAAACAAGGTTGGGAATTCCCCTAATTATTGGTTTTGATGTGATTCATGGATATAAAACTTTGACACCAATCCCTTTAGCAGAATCAGCAAGTTGGGATTTAGAAGCTATTAAAACGTCTGCAAAGAATGCCGCTTTGGAAGCATCTGCAGCAGGAATCAATTGGACTTTTGCACCTATGGTTGATGTTTCAAGAGATGCAAGGTGGGGACGTGTAATGGAAGGGGCCGGTGAAGATCCTTTTCTAGGTAGTTTGATTGCAAAGGCTAGAATTCAAGGTTTTCAAGGTGATGATTTGTCAGATCCAACCACGATTGTCGCATGTGCCAAACATTTTGCAGGATATGGATTTGCGGAGGCTGGTAGAGATTATAATACTGTAGATGTTGGTACTAGTACTCTGTATAATATTATTTTTCCGCCATTTATGGCAGCTACAGAAGCAGGAGTTAGAACTTTTATGAATTCTTTCAATGAGTTGAACGGAGTTCCTGCCACAGGGAATGCATTTTTACAAAGAGATGTGCTTAAAGGAGCATGGGGTTTTGATGGTTTTATTGTATCGGATTGGGATTCAGCTGGTGAAATGGTGGCGCATGGTTATGCAAAAGATGATAAGCATGCTGCGGAGTTAGCGGTAAATGCAGGGTCGGATATGGATATGGAATCCTACTCATTTGTGACTTATTTGAAGGAGTTGGTTGAGGAAGGAAAAGTAAAGGAATCTTATGTAAATGATGCCGCTAGAAGAATATTAAAAGTGAAATTTGAGTTAGGGTTGTTTGATGATCCCTATAAATATTGTGATCTAGCAAGAGAGAAAGAGATTACAGGGAGTGCTAAATTGCATGAGGCTTCATTGGATATGGCCAAAAAATCTATCGTTTTATTGAAAAATGAAACACAACTTTTACCACTTGATAAAAAAGGTTTGAATATTGCTGTAATTGGTGATTTGGCTGATGATAAAACAAGTCCTTTAGGGAGTTGGAGGATTGCATCTGAGGATCATACAGCTATTTCAGTATTAGAGGGATTAGCAGCTTATCCAAATAACAAAGTAACCTATCAGCAAGGACCAAAATTAGCCATTGGGAATCCAAGTTTTACAAAGGAGGTTATGATTAATTCTAAAGATAGATCTGGAATTAGTGAAGCAGTGAAAGCAGCAAAGAATAAGGATGTAGTTATAATGGTTTTAGGAGAACATGGTTTTCAATCAGGAGAGGCTAGAAGTAGAAGTGATTTAAAATTACCCGGTTTACAGCAGGAATTATTAGAAGAGGTATATAAGGTAAATAAAAATATAGTTTTGGTGTTGATGAACGGACGTCCGTTAGCAATCAATTGGGCAGACAAACATATTCCGTCTATTGTAGAGGCTTGGCAACTCGGTTCACAAAGTGGAAATGCGATCGCACAAATTCTGTACGGAGATTATAATCCATCAGGTAAATTACCGATGACTTTTCCAAAAAATGTGGGGCAGGTACCTATTTATTACAATTATAAAAATACAGGTAGGCCTTTAAAAGTGAAAGCAAATGATGTTTTTCATTCACATTATCAAGATGTTTCAAATGCTCCTTTGTACGAATTTGGTTATGGTTTGTCATACACATCTTTTGAATACAGTGGGTTGCAACTAAGCTCTGAAACTTTGAAAGTCAGCGGTTCCATAGAAGTTTTCGTAACCGTAAGTAACACGGGTAAGTACTCAGGGAAGGAGGTTGTTCAATTGTATGTTAGAGATTTATTTGGAAGTGTAACAAGGCCAGTAAAAGAACTGAAAGGATTTGAAATGATTTCATTAGCTCCAGGAGAATCAAAAGAAGTGAAATTTATCATAGATTCCAAAATGCTTCAGTTTTATTCAGTCAATAATAAATGGGAAGCTGAGCAAGGTGATTTTAAGGTTTTTGTAGGAGGTAGTTCTTTAACAGATTTAGAATCAAATTTTACTTTGATAGAGTAAATTAGTTTTTTTAAAAATAAATAATTGTTGTCCTTCAGAACCCCTTAATTTGCTGGTTTTTTGAAAGGTAACTGTGTTTTTACGTAAGTCATTTGTTTTGTCGTTAAAACCATATCATTCCTTTGTGAGGGAGATATTAGGGTAGTTTTGAACTCGTATTTTAACCACTAAAACAAATTTATTATGATTAAAAAATTACTTTTACTTATTGCAATTATTGCAACATCAATTTCAAACGCACAAAGTCCAACAGGTGCTTGGACAATAACTCCTCCAACTACTGAGGGACAAGGAGCTACGTTAAGTCTTGAGGGGACATTTGATGCAGGTGGCGCCGGAATTACTGTTAACGGCAATGTTTTTGTAGATTTAGCTTTGACAACAAATAATGGAGTTAGTTTTACACAAGTGAGTGGAGCAGCAACAAGTCAAAATAAAAATGGCCTAGAGAGCGGTTCAATAACAGCAAGTATCACTATCCCAAATGAATTGACACCTAGTGCTGATTTACCCGCAGATAATTTTTATGTATTGAGGTTGTATATGGAGAATTCAAATGGAGTCTGGGGAGGTGTTGATGAGACTCAGATAACAATAACCGAAACCACTACTCCCTTTATTAGTATTACAGTTCCAGAACAGACTTTGGTTGATTTAAATGGAGCATATAGTATAACTTATTACGTGAATCATAGCGGAACAATATATGCAGAACTGAAAAATCAAAACGATGTATCGGTGGCCGGAAAAAATATTACCACTCCAGTAGTTGGGGTTGAAACAACTGTAAATTACACGGGTTTGAACGTATGGGGTACGGTGAATATAGGCGATGTAATGACCTGGGGAGCTTCACAATTTGGTCCTAAAATATCGGCTGAAAGCATGAGTTTTAATGTAGTTGACGTTCTTAGTGATGAAGATGAGAGATTAGATGAAATAAGTTTATTTCCAAATCCAACCTCAGGAATTGTTAATATTTCTGATGTTTCTAACGTAAATTTGATTACCATATCCAATGTAAACGGTCAAATTATTAAAACTTTTGGTGCTCAAAATTCAATTGATATTTCTGATTTAACTGCTGGTATTTATGTTTTGAAGACTGATAATGGCTTGATTAGAAAAATTATAAAAGACTAGTAAATGCAATGCTATTTTGTTGATCAAAAGTCCAGATTATTATCTGGACTTTTTTTATGCTTCGTAATAAAATGAAACTTGATAAATGTGATTTATTTAAATTTTATTGATGTAATGAGTATTGATTTTGTACGTCCAAATGTTTAAGTAAACTATAATTATGAAAAATCTAGCATTATTACTATTTATACTATCTGCAATATCAGTTGTTGCTCAAAAAGAGATTAATATAGATAAAAAAGGATATGCCGCAAATGGCTATGATGTAGTTGCATATTTTGAAAATACGGCAGTGGAAGGAGATAAAAATTTCCAAACTGAAATTGAAGGTGTGAAATACAAATTTTCAAGTCAGAAAAATTTAGAGCTTTTTAAAAGTAACCAAGAAAGGTACATGCCTCAATATGGTGGTTGGTGTGCTTATGCAATTGGTGCAAAAAACGAAAAAGTTGAAATTAACCCAAAAACGTTTGAGATTAGAGGTGGTAAATTGTATTTGTTCTATAATTCATGGGGTATCAATACGCTCAAATTGTGGCATAAAGAAGGGGCTGAAAATTTAAAGGCCCAAGCTGATAAAAATTGGAATAATTATTAGATTAGGGGTAGTTTAGTAATTTAAAAAGCCTCTAAATTTTATTTAGAGGCTTTTGTGTTTTTAGTAATCGTTATTATGAAATTACTTTGAGTAAAAAATATTTTTTCTTTCCTCGTTGTAATAAAACATAAGAATCTGCAATTAAATCATTGCTTGAAATTGAAAATCCATCCTGAACTTTTTCTTTGTTCACAGAGATAGAATTTTCTTTAAGTGCTCTTCTAACCTCTCCGTTAGATTTTAAAAATCCTGTATCAGCAAAAGCCGCTACGATATCTAATCCCTCCTCTATCAGAGATTTATTTACTTCCGCTTGTGGGACTCCAGAAAAGACATCTAAAAATGTTTGTTCATCTAATGATTTTAAATCATCAGCAGTAGATTTTCCGAAAAGAATAGAAGATGCTTTTACGGCATTTTCATAATCTTCTTCAGAATGTACTAATATGGTTACCTCTTTTGCAATTGTTTTTTGAAGCAGTCTTGTATGTGGAGCTTCGTTGTGTTCTGCAATAAGTCTATCAATTTCTTCTTTCGATAAGAATGTGAATTTTTTTATAAAATCAACAGAGTCCTCGTCGGAAGAATTTAACCAATATTGGTAGAATTTATAAACTGAAGTTCTTTCTTTGTCCAACCAGATATTCCCTCCTTCAGATTTTCCGAATTTTGTTCCGTCTGCTTTGGTGATTAATGGACAAGTCATAGCATATGCTTTTCCTTGGGCTTTTCTTCTTACAAGCTCAGTACCGGTTGTGATGTTTCCCCATTGATCTGAACCACCCATCTGAAGCTTACAGTTTTTGTGTTCGTATAAGTGCAAGAAATCGTAACCTTGGAATAATTGATAGGTGAATTCTGTAAACGACATTCCGTCTCCTTCTCCGCTTACACGTTTTTTTACAGATTCTTTGGCCATCATATAGTTAACGGTCAAATGTTTTCCTATATCACGTACAAAATCAATCAATGAAAATTCTTTCATCCAATCGTAATTGTTTACTAATTCGGCTCCGTTTTCTGTGTCGCTGTTAAAGTCTAAGAATCTTTCAAGTTGGCTTTTTACACCGGCAACATTTCTGTTTAAGGCAGCTTCATCTAATAGGTTTCTTTCTGCAGATTTTCCTGAAGGGTCTCCAATCATCCCAGTAGCGCCACCAACCAAAGCAATTGGTTTATGACCTGCTTTCTGGAAATGCATTAAAATAATGATAGGAATTAAACTACCAATATGTAAAGAATCAGCAGTCGGATCAAAACCGATATAACCAGAAGTTACTTCTTTATTTAAAAGTTCTTCTGTTCCAGGCATGATGTCATGTAGCATACCTCTCCATCTTAATTCTTCAACAAAATTTGTAGTCATATGTGTAAATTTTTGGCAAATATAGTGATTCGCTTGTAAGAGACAAAGGGACAACAGTTGAGATTTAGCAAGGAGAATTCATTATTTTAGGCTATTTTCGTTGTATGATTTTAGTTACAGGAGGTACAGGAATGGTAGGCGCTCATTTGTTGTTGCGATTGACACAAAATGGTCATGCGGTAAGAGCAATTTACCGGAAAGAAAAGTCTATAGAAAAAACGAGGAAGGTGTTTTCTTATGTTGGAAAAGATGCTGAGACATTGTTTTCAAAAATAGAGTGGGTTGCGGCTAATATTACCGATGTACCTGCTTTAGAAACTGCTTTTGAAGGAGTTGAAAAGGTGTATCATATTGCTGCCTTGGTTTCTTTTGATGAAAGGTTGGCCAAACAAATGCGTACTGTAAATATTGAGGGAACGGCTAATATTGTTAACTTGAGTATTGCACACAAGGTTTCAAAGTTGTGCTTTGTAAGTTCAATTGCAACCATTGCGAAGGCTGTTGAGAAGCCTTTGATTGATGAAGAAGATGACTTTAATTTAATGACGAATAATTATAGTTACGCTATAACTAAGTACGGAGCCGAGATGGAGGTTTGGAGAGGGGCCCAAGAAGGTCTTAAGGTTTTTGTTGTAAATCCTGGAGTTATATTGGGAACTGGATTTTGGAATGAGAATTCAGGTGTTTTGTTTTCAATGATAAACAAAGGAACTCCATTTTATACAGAGGGTGTGACTGGTTTTGTAGGAGTTGATGATGTTGTGTCTGTCATGGTGAAAGGTATGGAATCTACTATTTCAAATGAACGATTTGTTTTAGTTTCTGAGAACATTGGTTTTAAAGAAGTGTTTCATTTAATAGCGGATGCATTGCAAAAGAAAAAACCAAGTATTAAATTAAATACATTTTTGGCAGAAATAGGCTGGAGATTGTCTTTGGTCAAATCTATTATTACGGGTAAGTCAAATAGTTTTACACGTCATGCTGCTAAATCAGCCAATAACAAATGCTATTACAATTCTGATAAAGTGGTGAAAATGTTAGATTTTAAGTTTCAAAAAGTGGCAAAAGTAATAGAAGATACTGCCGAGCAATTTAAAAAGGATATCGTATAATTATTCTCTCTGTGAATGATTTTCCTGGATAAAATTTTCTTTTTGTACTGAATCTATAGCATTCAAAATCTTTTCAGGTTGCAAGGAGTCTAGCGATTCAGATAGCTTTAAACTGTCTTGAGTTTTTTGGTTTTTCTTTTTGGCTTTTTTTATAGAATCTCTTATGTGTCTAGCACGTTTTGTACTATCTCTTTTGATAGAATCCTTTACTTTTTTGATGGCTTTGAATTCGACGTTTAGAGCTTTTATTTTGGTTTCTACCTCTTTGTAGATTTTCTCGTAATCATCAATTTTAGTGGTGTAATAGTGATTGCTTCTTCTGAACCTGGCACTATCTATCCCGTACTTTTCAAATACTAAAAATGTATAATCAATATTTCTTTCATCGAATTTATTTTTATAAACTTTGGAAGAAGTCGCTAGATATAAATCTGAAAGTAACAGAACCATTGAATCCTTAGAGATAAGGTCATCTGGTTTTTTGAAAATAGTATTACTTGTACAAGAAATCATGCAAGTAATTAAAAGTATAAGTATACTATTTTTCATTTTTTTTATCGATTAAATGTGATTCTTTCTCCTTTAGTAATATCATCAAAGTTTCCTTCGTTATAGATTAAATTACCGTTGATAAAAGTTTGTGTGATCGTAGATTTAAATTCTGTTCCTTCAAAAGGAGTCCATCCACATTTGTAGAGTGTATTTTCTTTAGTAGCCGTCCATGATTTTTCTAAGTCAACCAATACTAAATCAGCGTAAAATCCTTCTTTAATATAACCTCTTTTTTCAACTTCAAAAAGAATCGCTGGGTTGTGTGCCATTTTTTCAACCACTTTTTCTAATGTTATTTTGCCTTCTTTTACAAAATTGATCATGGCTGGTAATGCATGTTGTACCAAAGGACCACCACTAGGGGCTTTGGTGTAAACATTTTGTTTTTCTTCTAAGGTATGTGGAGCGTGATCTGTAGCGATAACGTCAATTCTATCATCTAATAGAGCCTTCCATAATCCGTCTTTATCCGAGGCAGATTTTACTGCAGGATTCCATTTGATAAAAGTACCTTTCGTTTCATAGTCCTTGTCTTCAAAGGTTAAATGGTGAACACAAACTTCAGCAGTGATTTTTTTATCTTTTAAGGGAATGTCATTTCTGAATAAAGCAGTTTCTTTTGCTGTAGATAGATGAAAGATGTGTAGTCTAGCGCCTGTTTCTTTTGCAAGTTCGATTGCTTTTGAAGAAGATAAGTAGCAAGCTTCTTCACTTCTAATAATTGGATGATATTTTAGTGGAATGTCATCTCCAAATTTATCTTTGTATTCTTGGAAATTTCTTCGAATAGTTCCTTCGTCTTCACAGTGAACAGAAATAACCATATTGGTTGAAGAAAATATTTTTCTTAAAACATCTTCATCGTCAACAAGCATATTTCCTGTAGAAGATCCTAGGAATAATTTGATACCGGCAACTTTTTTAGGGTCCGTTTTTAATAATTCTTCTAGGTTGTCATTCGTTCCTCCAAACATGAATGAATAATTTACATAAGAGTCTGTGCTTGCTGTCGTAAATTTCTTTTCTAATTCTTCTTGCGTGGTTGCTTGCGGAACTGTGTTTGGCATTTCAATAAAAGTAGTGATACCACCTGCTGCGGCAGCTCTACTTTCAGTAGCAATATTTGCTTTATGTGTTAATCCTGGTTCTCTAAAGTGCACTTGGTCATCAATAGCCCCTGGTAACAAGTATTTTCCTTTAGCGTCAATAATTAGCGCATTTTCTGGTGCGGTAATGTCGTCGCCAATGGATTTTATGAATTTACCTTCAATTAAAACATCAGCATTGATGGTTTTACCTTCGTTTACGATGTTTGCGTTTTTTATAAGTGTAATTTTCATGATATATGTTTAGGAAAGTCCTTTTAATCTTAATTTTATAACTCCAAAAATAGCTTCAGTCACAATAGATCCGCTCATTTTAGAAGTACCTTTTGTTCTATCTGTAAATACGATGGATACCTCTTTGATTGGAAATTTATGTCTCCAAGTCTTGAATTTCATTTCTATCTGAAACGCATATCCAACGAATTGGATTTTATCAAGGTCGATGGTTTCTAGAACGCTTCTATGGTAGCATACAAAACCCGCTGTGGTGTCGTATAAAGGTATATTTGTAATAAATTGAACATATTTAGATGCAAAATAAGAAAGTAATAACCTTTTGATATTCCAGTTAATCACGTTTACATTATTATTCACATATCTTGAGCCGACTGATAATTTTGCTCCATCTTCAATGCATGCGTTGTATAACTTTATCAAGTCTTTTGGGTTGTGAGAGAAATCAGCATCCATTTCGATGATATACTCATATTGCTTTTTTAAAGCCCATTTAAAACCATGTATGTATGCACTTCCAAGGCCTTTTTTTCCTTTTCTCTTTTCTAAAAAAAGACGCTCTGGAAATTTTTGCATTAATTCTTCAACAGCTTCTGGTGTTCCGTCTTTAGAATTGTCATCTACCACTAAAATATGAAATTTCTTTTCGTCGCTGAAAACAGCAGAAATAATTTCATTAATGTTTTCAATTTCGTTTAGCGTTGGAATTATTACAATAGTATCAGACATAGACTTAAAAATTGACTACAAATGTATAACTTTTTATTACTAATTTTGCGTTAAAGGTTTTGTTAATTTGGATTTAGTTTTAAGAGATTGTTTGCTATGGGGTACGGGATAGAAAGGTCTTTTGAGAACAACGATATTTACAGTGTTGTTTTTGTTTTTATATTGTTGCTGTTGACGGTTATAAAACTTAAATATCCAAAGATTTTTCACGGAATGCTTACTAGTGTCTATTCTAAAACTTTTTTTTTAGACTATGATAATGAGCTAAAATCTAATTTCAATGGTTTTAAATTATTGCTGTTTCTTGTGCAAAATTTAATTTTTTCAGTTTTTTTTACAAAGCTTTATCAAGTTAGGATAATAGACAGTCATATGGAGTTGTGGCCCTTGCTGCGTAATATTTTTTTAGGCTTGAGCGCGTTTTTAATAATCAAATATTTAATCACATTAGTGATTGCAAAGGTTTTTAATTTTGTTGAGGTTTTTAAGGTTTTTCATATTCAGAAATTCACTTATTTTAAATTAAGTACTCTTATTATGCTGCCATTTTTATGGTTTCTGATTTATGCGGATGTTAACCATCAGTCTTTCTATATGATGTTGTCTGTCTGTGTTTTTATACTGTTAATGGTGTTAATAGCTGTGTTTGTTGTGTTTAAGAATATTAAAGTTATAATTGAAAATTTGTTTTATTTTATTGTGTATCTTTGCACACTTGAAATAGTACCGATATTATTAATTTTTAAGATCACGGTAGATAAATAGTATATTATATGAAAGTGAAAACTATTCTAGTCTCACAACCTGAGCCTAAAGAGAATTCTCCTTATTTTGAATTGTCAGAAAAGCAAAAGGTAAAAATTGATTTTAGATCATTTATTCATGTTGAAGGTATTTCTGTAAAAGAAGTTCGCGCAGAAAAAATCGATTTAAAAGAATTTACCGCAGTTATTTTAACGAGTAGAAATGCTGTAGATCATTTTTTTAGAATTGCTGAAGAAATGAGGTTTACTGTACCTGCTGAAATGAAATATTTTTGCCAGTCTGAAGCAGTCGCTTATTACTTACAGAAATATGTTGTTTACAGAAAGAGAAAAATTTATGTAGGTCAAAGAACTTTTCCAGAGCTTGGAAAATTGATTAAAAAGCATAAGACTGAGAACTTTTTATTGCCATCATCAGATAAATTAAAGGCATTGGTTCCGAATACTTTAGAGGAGTTAGGAGTAAAGTGGACTCGTTTGGATTTATATAAAACGGTAATGAGTGATCTTTCTAATTTAGAGAATGTATTTTATGATGTGTTGGTTTTCTTTAGCCCATCAGGAATTGATTCTTTATTTAAGAACTTTCCAAATTTCAAACAAAATGATACCCGAATTGCAGTTTTTGGAAATACAACTGTAAAAGCAGCGACAGAAGCTGGGTTGAAAATTGATATTTCCGCACCTACGCCAGAGACTCCTTCTATGACAATGGCGCTTGAGAAGTATATAAAAGAAGTGAACAAGTCAAAATAATATTGACAACAAAATATAAAAGCCGTTTGTACTACAAACGGCTTTTTTTTGTTAGAATAACAAAGCGTAAATTTCTTCTATTTTAGAGACACAAACTATTTGAATTCCCTTGGTGTCTTTTTTGTATTTGTTGAATTTTGAGATAAATATTTTGTCGAATCCAAGTTTTTCTGCTTCTGCGATTCGTTGATCTATTTTGTTCACCGGACGTATTTCACCGGCAAGTCCTATCTCAGCGGCAAAAGTGTAGTTTTGTGGAATGGCATCATCTTCATTAGAAGATAAAATGGCGGAGACAACTGCTAGATCAATGGCTGGATCTGCAACCTGAATTCCTCCAGTAATATTTAAAAAGACATCTTTAGCTCCTAATCTAAATCCGGCTCTTTTTTCTAGCACAGCAAGAATCATATTGAGTCTTTTTAAGTTATATCCAGTTGCAGAGCGTTGAGGAGTTCCGTAAACCGCGGTACTCACTAAAGCTTGTACTTCAATCATTAAAGGTCTCATTCCTTCGAGCGTCGCAGCAATCGCCGTTCCGCTTAGGTCAGCATCTTTTTCGCTAATAAGAATTTCAGAAGGATTTGTTACTTCTCTTAAGCCTGTTCCAAGCATTTCATAAATTCCAAGCTCCGCTGTAGAACCAAAACGGTTTTTCTGAGATCTCAGAATTCTATAAGTGTGGTTTCTGTCTCCTTCAAATTGTAATACCACATCTACCATGTGTTCAAGTATTTTTGGTCCAGCAATCGTTCCTTCTTTATTGATGTGGCCAATCACAAGTACTGGTGTTGCTGTTTCTTTTGCGAATTTTATAAGTTCAGCAGTCGTTTCTTTGATTTGTGAAACGGTTCCAGGTGAGGCGTCTATTTGGTTTGTATGGAGAGTTTGTATAGAGTCAATAACCAGAATGTCTGGGTCTAAATTCTCTATGTTTTTAAAAATGTTCTGCGTGTTCGTCTCTGTTAGAATGAGGCAGTTTGAGTTTTTGTTTTGCAGTCTTTCGGCTCTCATTTTTATCTGAGATTGGCTTTCTTCTCCAGATATATATAGGACTTGTTGTTGCATTTCTAATGCAATTTGCAATAGCAGGGTAGATTTTCCGATGCCAGGTTCTCCACCGAGTAAAATGACTGACCCGGGTACTAAACCTCCTCCAAGAACATTATTTAGTTCATTGTTATGTGTATGGATTCTGTGTTCCTTATTAATTTCTATTTCAGAAACAGGAAGTGGTACGTTGGCTGTTTTTTTACTTGTAGATTGTTTCCAATTACGTTTTTCTTCTTTTTGAACTATCTCCTCAACAATCGTATTCCATTCTTTACAGGATGAACATTGTCCTTGCCATTTCGGAAATTGTGTTCCGCAGCTTTGACAGAAAAAAGTCGTTTTTGTTTTTGCCATAATGAAAGTCTTCTATGGCAAAGAAAAGAAAATACTCTGAAATATTATGCGCTTATCTTTTTTGATTTGTTGTAAAGTGGAAGCAGTAAGAAGGAGAGTCCTCCAAAGACCAAAACCATAAGTGTTTGAGAAGCCCACATAATCCAGCCAAAGCTAAGTCCAGCCACTTCGTTTACACCATAAAGTAAAAGTGCACTTTGAATTGCAAGGGGATAAGCTCCAATACCTCCGTTAGTTGCAGCATAGCTAAAAGTTCCGATAACAAAACTTATTAGAACAGCATTGATAGATAAGTCAGCAGTTTCTGGAATTGCGAATTTTGCAACATAGAGCATCATTATGTACATGATCCAAATAAAGAAAGTATGAAAAATAAAGGCCCATTTTTTCTTCATAGTAAAGATACTTTTGACTCCTACAATCAATCCAGAAATAAAGGTTTTCAATTTTAAAACAGATTCTTTCTTAGAGTTTTTCAACCATTTTAAAAATAAATATCCGATGATTCCAATAACAACTAGTCCAATAACAGTGTATAGAGGGTTTTCGGGTAATTTTTTCGAGAGTTCTGTTTTGATTAAATCATACTGAGCAAAAAAGGCAAGAAAAATAAATAAGGCATACATTACTAGGTCTGCTACTCTTTCTGCTACAATAGTTCCGAAACCTTTTTCAAATGGAACATCTTCATATTCGGCTAATGCTGCCGCTCGAGATAGTTCTCCCGCTCTTGGGATGCCTAAGTTTACCAAATAGGCAATAATAACTGCCATAGCACTGTTTAAGAATTTAGGCTTGTATCCAAGGGGTTCAAGCATAAATTTCCATCTGTAAGCTCTAGAAAAATGACTCAAAACACCTAAAACTAGAGAAAGTAATACCCACCAATAATTGGCTGTTTTGAAGGATGTTTTTACGCTTTCAATGTCTTCGGGGGTTAATTTGGATAGTGAAATCCATATTAAAAATACACCCAAAGCCAATGGGATTGTTTTTTTTAGAAGGCTTTTTACAGATAGTGCCAAATTATGAAAGGGAATTGTTTGTTTCGTTAGGGAAAACTAGGGATGGTTTGAAAGATTTAGCCTCTTCAAAGTCCAATATTGCATAGGAAATTATGATAACAATATCTCCTTTTGCTACTTTTCTTGCTGCGGGTCCGTTCAAGGTTATTTCTCCACTTTTTCTCGGTCCAGGGATAACATAAGTTTCTAATCGTTCTCCATTGTTGATATTAACAATTTGAACTTTTTCACCTTCAATTAAATTTGATGCATCCATCAAGTCTTTATCGATAGTGATACTTCCAATGTATTGTAAATCAGCACCAGTAACGGTAACTCTGTGTATTTTAGATTTTACTACTTCTATTTGCATGCTGCAAAATTAGTGAATTTGTATATAAGTAGAAACATAGGGAGTTCAATTTGTTAGAAATTGAACAAGTTCTTTATTGTAGTGATATATTGTCAATCAATCTTATTTTTCCTGCATAGACTGCTATAAATGCTCGGTAGTTAATTGCTGCAGATTTGGAATCAACAGTTTGCAGTGTTTGTTCGTTGGCTATTTCAAAGTATTCAAGATCTAGAAAAGGATGGGATTCGAATTCCTTTTGTATCCATTGGTTGATGTTTTGAATAGTATCTGTTTGAAATAATTGAAACGCTTGAGTTAATGTTTTGTATATAAAGGGTGCTGCTGCTCTTTGGGTCTGAGTAAGTCTGGTGTTTCTTGAACTCATTGCGAGTCCGTCTATTTCTCTAAAAATAGGGCAACCAATAATTTCTATTGGAAGTTCATGTTTGGTTGTCATGTTTCTGATGATCTGCAATTGTTGAAAATCTTTCTCACCAAAATAGGCTTTGTTAGGTTGAATTATTTCAAAGAATTTCTTTACAATTGTGCCAACTCCGTCAAAATGATTAGCACGATGTTTTCCTTCCATTTCCTTTTCAAGTCCATCAAATGAGAAAGACTCTGGGTTGATTTTGTCATCATACATTTCTGAAGCGCTTGGGGTAAAAACCAGATCGCAGTCAGTCTTATTTAAAAGGTCTAAGTCTGCCTCAAGCGTGGTTGGGTAGTTGTCCAAGTCTTCTTTTTTATCAAATTGTGTTGGGTTGATGAAAATAGTAGTAATGGAAAAGTCATTTTCTTTAGCGGCTTTTTCAATCAAAGAGATGTGTCCTTTATGCAGTGCTCCCATCGTAGGGGTGAGTCCAATTGTCTTTTGAGATGATTTTAAGGAGGTTATAATCTTGCTGATTTCCTTAATATTTGTAACTACTTTCATTTGATGTAACGCTAAATTGTGTGCAAACTTAGTATTTTAACATGAAATTAGCATAAAAATTCGTATTTTTGCAAGAATCTATAAATTTAAGTGTTTTGACCATGAAAGATAAGAGAGTATTGTACGTTTCTTCTGAAGTTTTACCCTATTTACCAGAGACAGAGATGTCGTCAACGTCGTTTGAAGCTGCAAGAAAAGCGCATCATAAAGGTGTTCAAACAAGAATTTTTATGCCAAGATACGGTGTCATTAATGAAAGAAGATATCAGTTGCATGAGGTAATTCGTTTGTCAGGAATGAATTTAATTGTAAATGATATGGATATGCCATTAATCATTAAAGTTGCGTCTATTCCAAAAGAGAGAATGCAAGTTTACTTTATAGATAATGAAGAGTACTTTAAAAGAAAAGGGACTGTGAAAGATGAAAACAGTGAATTGTTTTCAGATAATGATGAGCGTGCTATTTTTTTTGCGAAAGGAGTTGTTGAGACTGTTAAGAAATTAAACTGGGCGCCAGATATTATTCATGTACACGGTTGGATGGCTTCTCTTTTACCTTTATACCTAAAAGAATACTATAAGGATGATCCTTTGTTTGCAGAAAGTAAAATTGTGACTTCATTATATAAATCTGATTTTGAGGGTGCGTTGAATTCTGAGTTGATCAACAAAGTGAAATTTGATAATATTTCTGATGAAAAAGCTGAAATATTGAAAGATCCAAGTCATATGAATATTTTAAAGAGTGCGATCGAAAATTCAGACGGTGTGATTCAGGCAACTGAAGAACTTTCTTCTGAGTTGACGGATTTTGTGTCAGAGCAGAATAAGCCTACTTTAGATTTTCAACCTGAAGAAACTTTCGCAGATGCCTATTTAGACTTCTATTCGAACGAAGTTTTAAGTTAAATACCGAATTATTTTTTATGACAATAAAAGTTTGGAATGCTATGAAAAGTATTAGTTTACTTTCACTGCTGTTATTGTTAATAGTTTCTTGTTCTGATGATGATTTAAATAGTATCGATGCTGGATTTATTGATAACTTAAATTTTGTTACGAAAGATACTGTTTTTGAAGTCGAGTTCGTTAATGAGTATATCGATAGTGTAGAGTCAGAATTAAGTGGTCAGTTTTTATTGGGTGTTTACGATGAGGCTAATGTCGGTAAAATAAGATCGTCATTTGTGTCCCAGTTAATGTTGCCTGATACCATTGAGTATTATTCAGAGGTGATTCATCCGGATACCATTGTAACAAGACATATGGATGCGGTAATTCTTAACATTCCATATCATTCTACTGTTAGGACCATAGAAGACGAGGTTAATATTTACCAATTGGATTCTGTTTTTGGTGAAAGCTCAACCGATACCGATGATAATGTGATTTATAATGGCTTTAATGTTAAGGTACATGAATTGGCTACATTCCTGAATCCACTGGATCCAAGTGATCCTTCTGCTGTAAATAAATACTATTCAAATAGAGATTATGATGTCGCTGCTTTGTTAAGAGCTGAGGCTGCTGTTACGGTTTCACCTTTGGATACAGCAGCATATTTTGTTAAGTCTTTAACAGGAGATATCTGGCGAAAGTCATTTTCTGATAGATCTCCATTCATGTCTATGCACCTAGATCCTTCGTATTTTGAAACGAAGTTGTTGGATATTCTTCCAGAAAAAGACGGAACGGTACCGGATGTGTTGCAAAGTCAAGAAAGTTTTATTAGGTATATGAAAGGATTGTATGTTGAAGTAACTTCTACGATTGGTGCTTCAACTGTTACTTTTCCTTTGACGGATGCTTTTGTAGATATGCATTATTCTAATGTTATTTCTTTGGTCTCTACAGGATTGGATATAGATACAATTGCAGCTACAAGAAGATTTGATTTAGGTGGAGTAAAAGCAAGTAAGCATGAGCCGCTTGATAAAGCTTCGTACCCTAGAGCATCAGATAAGATATATATCCAAGGTACTGCAGGGTCTTTGGCTAATATAAAGCTGTTTGATTATGATGATCAACCGGGTAATGAGACTATCGTTAGTGATGAATTGATGGATTTGAGGAATTTAGCAAATGATGATAATGATAATATGTTGTGGTTGATCAATGAAGCGAATCTTTTGTTTTATGTAGACGGAGAGGATAAGCCCAGTATTGATAAATTATTTTTGTATAAAAAAGTTCCTTCTATCAATGGAGCGCTGCCATACAATTCTCAATTGTTAGATTATATTACCGCCTCTAATTTATCTGTTGTAGATGGGGATTTGACCGAGGAAATTGATGAGGATAATAAAACAAGCTATTATTATAAGTTTAAAATCACGGATTATATAACAGATTTGTTGTCTGGTGATGGAATAGTTAAAAATGAAGGGAATCCAAATGAGAACAACCGAAATGTTGATAATTTTGGTTTGAAAATTTATAACCCTGGAGATTACCCAACTTCTACTATTGACTCCCTAGTTAGAACACCAAATTGGAACCCAAGAGGGGTTGTTTTATTTGGGGGTACCGGGGATGGTGATACAAATGAAAAAAGAGTCAAATTGAATATAAATTATTCATATCAGAAAAGATAAAAACACAATGCTATGTGCGGAATTACTGGGTATATAGGTTCAAGAGATGCCTATCCAATAGTTATAAAAGGATTACAAAGATTAGAGTATAGAGGTTACGATAGTGCTGGTTTAATGTTGTATAACAATGGTGAATCAACAGTTTTTAAAACCAAAGGAAAGGTAATAGACTTACAAGGGATTGTAAGTGAAGAGAATCAACAAGGGAATATCTGTATCGGTCATACTAGGTGGGCTACTCATGGAGTTCCTAATGATGTAAATTCACATCCTCATGTGTCTAACTCTGGAAATATTACCATAATTCATAACGGAATTATTGAGAATTATGACACGATTAAAAATGAGTTAACTCAAAGAGGTTATATTTTTAAAAGTGATACAGATACAGAAGTACTTGTAAATCTTATTGAGGAGGTTCAGATTCAAGAAAAATGTCCTTTGGCTAAAGCGGTTCAGTTGGCGTTGAATGATGTTATTGGGGCCTATGCAATTGCTGTCTTTGATAAAAGAGATGATAAAAAAATAGTTACGGCAAAATTAGGCTCTCCTTTAGCGATAGGTATTGGTGATAATAATGAAGAGTTTTTCATTGCCTCAGATGCGTCTCCATTTATTGAGTATACAAAGAATGCAATTTATTTACAGGATGAGGAATTGGCTATTGTAGAAAAAGGTAAAGAGATTGAAGTAAGAAAAATTCATGATGACTCTTCGGTTGAGCCTGAGATCCATGCTTTAAAATTAAATTTAGCTCAAATAGAAAAGGAAGGTTTTGATCACTTTATGCTAAAAGAGATTTATGAGCAGCCAAAAGCTATTGTAGATACCTACAGGGGGCGACTATTAGCGAATGAGGGAATCATTAGGATGGCTGGAGTTGAAGAATATATTGATCGTTTTAAAAGTGCAAATAGGATCATAATAATTGCCTGTGGGACATCATGGCATGCTGGTTTGGTGGCAGAATATTTATTTGAGGATATTGCTAGGATACCAGTAGAAGTTGAATATGCGTCTGAGTTTAGGTATAGAAACCCAATAATAACTGAAAAAGATGTGGTAATTGCTATTTCTCAGTCAGGAGAAACAGCAGATTCCTTAGCCGCTATTAAAATGGCTAAAGCGAGTGGAGCATATGTCTTTGGGGTTTGTAATGTCGTGGGGTCTTCTATTGCTCGTGAGTCGCATTCAGGTGCTTATACACATGCAGGGCCAGAGATTGGTGTGGCATCTACCAAGGCATTTACTACGCAAATTACTTTGCTTACTTTAATTGCATTGAAGCTAGGTAAGGAAAAAGGAATTTTATCCAATTCTGATTTTCATGCTTATTTGCAAAATATGGAATTGATTCCATCAAAGGTAGAAGTGTTGTTAAAGCAGAATGAAATTATAAAAGAGATTGCTTCTGAATTTGCCACAACTCCAAGTTGTTTGTTTTTAGGTAGAGGATATAACTTTCCTGTAGCTTTGGAAGGAGCCTTAAAGTTAAAAGAGATTTCTTATATACATGCAGAAGGGTATCCTGCGGCTGAAATGAAGCACGGACCTATTGCGTTGATTGAAGATGGTTACCCGGTTATAGTGGTAGCTATTAACAAAGGTCATTACGAAAAAGTAGTGAGCAATATCCAGGAGATTAAATCTCGTAAAGGAAAGATTATTGCTATTGTAACTGAAGGAGATGTAACAGTAAAGGAAATGGCAGATCATGTGATTGAGATTCCTGAAGTAGATGAGGCTTTGAGTCCGTTGCTAACAACGATTCCACTACAGTTATTGTCTTATCATGTAGCTGTGTTAAGGGGTTGTAATGTAGATCAACCAAGAAACTTGGCAAAATCAGTTACGGTAGAGTAATAGTAACTTGAATTTTTAAATAATAAAATCCCGATACCTTTATGTATTGGGATTTTTTGTATCCAAAAATAATTCTTGAATGTTAGTGCTGAATAATTTTATGGTGATGGCGAATAGAATGACACCAAAAAAGTTTTTTGAATAATTTCGATTCCAGTGACTCCAATAATTCTTTCAAGTTGAAATTCATATTTTTTTTAATGAGGTATGAATTTACAAAAAGTAAAAATGAATTAATTTTGAATAATTCCATGAGAATTTTTCCATTTGAATCTGTATTTTTGTAGCATGTTTCAGTTAGGAAAAACCATAGTATCAGAAGATATAATAGAAAAAGATTTTGTTTGTAATCTTTCAGCTTGTAAAGGCGAGTGTTGCGTTGCTGGAGATGCAGGAGCTCCTTTAGAAGAAAGTGAGCTTCAGATAATGAAAGATATTTATAAGGAAGTCAAACCTTTTTTAAGAGAAGAAGGTGTAAAGGCTATTGAAGAACAAGGGGTTTACACTACTAATGAGTATGGTGAGCATGAAACAACTTTGATTGATGGTGCGGATTGCGCTTATGTAATTTTTGATGATAAAAACACGGCGCTTTGTGGGATAGAGGAAGCATATAATAGTGGTTTAATCGATTGGAAAAAACCGATTTCATGCCATTTGTATCCTATTAGAGTACGTGAGTATTCTGAGTTTTCAGGGGTGAATTATGATAAATGGGATATCTGTGATGATGCATGTAGTTTGGGGAAGGAATTACAAGTGCCGATTTATAAATTTGTGAAACAAGCTCTTGTCAGAAAATTTGGTGAGGATTGGTATACTGAATTAGAAAAAGTAGCTGAAGGTCTTAATAAAGATAAAAAATAGCTGGTTATAAAGCCACAACGATGAAAGTAAAGTAATATTGTTTTTTGTTATTGAATTTAGCGTTTTAAACTTCTTTTTTGTTGGTGATTTCGTGTTTTCTGAGACGTGTTTTTAGTTTTGTTTTGCTTTTTTTGAAGAGCTGTTTTTGGTCATTTTCTTGTCTTGAAATTATCATTTAAGCAGGGGTTTTGAACATTAATATTATCAGGGTTTTAGCTTCTTTGTCGTGTTTAATGTTCTGTTTTATAGGTAGTTGTTTGTGTTGGTATTTTTAAGTTTTTCCTGGGTTTTTAAGTGTATTGTTAAGAACTTCGTGGTTTTGTGAATAAGTAAGACTTTCATTTAGCAGCATTTTTTCCAATCTTTGTGAAGCGCAATAAAATGAATTAATTACTCTTTAAAAAAATTCCATAAAAAATGTCTAAAATAGAACCGATTTTACAGCCAAATGACAATAGATTTGTGATTTTTCCCATTCAACACCAAGATATTTGGGAATGGTATAAAAAACAAGAAGCAAGTATTTGGACAGCTGAAGAAATAGATTTACATCAAGATGTAATTGATTGGGAAAATAAGTTGAGCGATGATGAACGTTACTTTATCAAACATATTTTAGCATTTTTTGCCGCTTCAGATGGAATTGTAAATGAAAATTTAGCAGAGAATTTTGTGACTGAGGTGCAGTATTCTGAGGCGAAATTCTTTTATGGTTTTCAAATCATGATGGAGAATATTCATTCAGAGGTGTATTCTTTATTGATTGATACTTATGTGAAAGATGAATCTGAAAAAGATCAGTTGTTTAGAGCTATTGAAATTTTTCCTGCGATTAAGTTAAAGGCAGAATGGGCTTTGAAATGGATAGAATCTGATTCATTTGCAGAAAGATTGATTGCATTTGCTGCTGTGGAGGGGATTTTCTTCTCAGGTAGTTTCTGTTCTATTTTTTGGTTAAAGAAACGAGGATTACTTCCTGGTTTGGCATTTTCGAATGAGCTGATATCAAGAGATGAAGGTTTACATTGTGATTTTGCTGTACACTTACACAACAATCATATTGTGAATAAAGTTCCAAAAGAAAGGATTACTGAGATTATTGTAGATGCGTTGAATATAGAGCGTGTGTTTATTACAGAATCACTTCCTGTTAGTTTGATTGGAATGAACGCGAAATTAATGACTCAATACTTAGAGTTTGTTACGGATAGACTTTTATCAGAATTTGGATGTGATAAAGTGTATGGATCATCAAATCCATTCGATTTTATGGATATGATTTCTTTGGAAGGGAAAACAAATTTCTTTGAGAAAAGAGTATCTGAGTACCAAAAAGCAGGTGTGAAATCTGGAGGTACAGGATCAATCAGTTTTGATGCTGATTTTTAAATAGAAGCGAATACATATTTTCTCTAAGAAAAAAATAGAGAAATTTTAATAAGTTAATTCGGCCCTAAGAAGCTGGAGGAGGGATTTTAGCCCCTAGAGTTAAAAAATACAAATCAAAAAAACCACAAAGATGTTCGTAGTAAAAAGAGACGGGAAGAAGGAATTAGTAATGTTCGATAAGATCACTGCTAGAATTAGGAAAATTTGTTATGGATTAAATCCATTAGTTGACCCGGTTAAGGTTGCTATGCGCGTAATTGAAGGTTTGTATGACGGAGTAACTACTTCTGAATTAGATAATTTGGCTTCTGAAATTGCGGCTACTATGACTACGGCTCATCCTGATTATGCAAAATTAGCGGCACGTATTTCTGTGTCTAATTTACATAAAAACACAAAGAAAGTTTTCTCTGAAGTAATGGATGATTTATATACATATATCAACCCAAGAACAGGAAATGATGCTGCTTTATTGGCAGACGATGTGTACCAAATTATTAAAGATAATGCTGCTTTATTAGATTCTACACTTATTTACAGTAGAGATTTTAACTATGATTATTTTGGGTTTAAAACTTTAGAGCGTTCTTATTTATTGAAATTAAATGGAGAAATAGCTGAACGTCCTCAGCATATGTTGATGCGTGTAGCTATTGGTATCCATAAAGAAGATATTGAAGCTGCGATTGAAACGTACGAGTTGATGAGTAAAAAGTTTTTTACACATGCAACGCCGACTTTGTTCAACTCAGGAACGCCGAAACCACAAATGTCTTCATGTTTCTTATTGCAGATGCAAGATGATAGTATTGATGGGATTTATGATACATTAAAACAAACAGCTAAGATTTCTCAATCTGCAGGAGGAATTGGTTTATCTGCCCATAATGTAAGAGCTACAGGTTCTTATATTAGAGGTACAAATGGTACTTCTAATGGAATTATTCCAATGTTAAAAGTGTACAATGATACTGCTAGATATGTAGATCAGGGTGGAGGAAAGCGTAAAGGTTCTTTCGCTATTTATCTAGAGCCTTGGCATGCAGATGTAGTTGACTTTTTAGATTTGCGTAAAAATACTGGAGCTGAAGAGAAACGTGCGCGTGATTTATTCTTAGCACTTTGGATTCCAGATTTGTTTATGAAACGTGTGGAAGAAGATGGGAACTGGACGTTAATGTGTCCAAATGAATGTCCAGGTTTATATGATAGTTATGGAGATGAGTTTGAAAAACTATACGTCGGTTACGAAGAGAAACAAAAAGGTCGTAAAACAATCAAGGCTCGTGAACTTTGGGAGCGAATTCTAGAATCACAAATTGAGACCGGAAATCCGTATATGTTGTATAAAGATGCAGCGAATAGAAAATCAAATCAAAAGAATTTAGGTACCATTCGTTCTTCTAACTTGTGTACTGAGATTATGGAATATACAGCCAAAGACGAAGTAGCTGTATGTAATTTAGCGTCTATTTCTTTACCTATGTTCGTTTCTGAAAATGCGGAAGGGGTTAAGTTTTTTGATCATAAAAAACTGTATAAAATCACTAAGAAAGTTATACGAAACTTAAATACTGTAATTGATAGAAATTACTATCCAATAAAAGAAGCTGAAAATTCTAATATGCGTCATAGACCTGTTGGTTTAGGAGTGCAAGGATTGGCAGATGCTTTTATCATGTTGCGTATGCCTTTTACTTCTGATGAAGCTAAAAAATTAAATCAAGAAATATTTGAAACATTATATTTTGCTTCTGTAACTTCTTCTATGGAGATTGCAAAAGTTGATAAACCATATTCTTCTTATGAAGGTTCTCCAATGTCTAAAGGAGAATTCCAATTTAATATGTGGGGTGTTTCTGAAACAGAATTGAGTGGTAATTGGGATTGGGTTAAGTTGCGTAAAGATGTTAAAAAACACGGAGTTCGTAATTCACTGCTAATGGCTCCAATGCCAACGGCATCGACTTCTCAAATTTTAGGGAATAACGAAGCGTTTGAACCTTATACGTCTAATATCTATACTCGTAGAGTATTGTCAGGTGAGTTTATTGTTGTAAACAAACACTTGTTAGAAGACTTAGTAGGACTTGGGTTATGGGACAATGCAATGAAAGAAGATATCATGAGAGCAAATGGATCTATCCAGCATATTGATGTGATTCCTCAAGATATTAAGGACTTATATAAGACAGTTTGGGAGATGAGTATGAAAGATATCATTGATATGTCTCGTCAGAGAGGATACTTTATTGATCAATCTCAATCGTTGAACTTGTTTATGGAAGATGCGGATTACTCTAAATTGACTTCCATGCATTTTTATGCTTGGAAATCTGGATTAAAAACAGGAATGTATTATTTGAGGACTAAATCAGCAGTAAATGCGATTAAATTCTCTTTGGCTACAGATAAGAAAGCTCAAGCTCCGGGAGTTGCAGCACCGGTAGCAGCAGAAACTGTTCAAGATGCTCCATTAACAGCGGAAGAATTAAAACAAATGATTATTCAATCTCAAAACAATCCCGACGATTGTGAGATGTGTGGTTCTTAAATCATACTTGTTAAAAATAAAAAAAGGAACTCTAATAGAGTTCCTTTTTTTGTATTCGTAAAAAATTAATTTACAATTTCAAATTGTATATTGCAGCTAGAACATAATTGAAAGAATATATATGAATTGGGAGCAATTGCTGTCTTTGAAAAGAGCAGGAGACACAAAAAAACGCGATAGGAATAAGCAAGATGAAACTAGACTTGGTTTTGAAGTAGATTTTGACAGAATTGTATTCTCATCTTCATTTAGAAGTTTACAAGACAAAACACAGGTGATCCCAGTTTCTGAAACTGATTTTGTACATACCAGATTAACTCATAGTATGGAGGTTTCCGTTGTAGGGAGATCTTTAGGGAGAATTGTAGGACAGAAAGTAATTGAAAAATATCCCCATTTAAAAGAATTGGGCTATACTTTTAATGATTTTGGTGCTATTGTCGCTGCTGCTGCCTTAAGTCACGATATTGGAAACCCTCCTTTTGGTCATAGTGGAGAAAAGGCTATTGGAGAATATTTTAAATCTGGAAAAGGGAAACAATATAAATCTCAGTTGACCTCTAAGGAATGGCAGGATTTTGTTGATTTTGAAGGGAATGCCAATGGTTTTAAAATATTATCAGAAGGAAACGCAGACTCAGGCTTGAGACTTTCTTACGCCACGTTAGGTGCCTTTATGAAGTATCCCAAAGAGTCGCTTCCAAAGAAACCAACAAAACATATTGTAGATAAAAAATACGGCTTTTTTCAATCTCAAAAAGAGTTTTTTAAAGATGTAGTGCAAGACTTGGGATTAAAGCCTTTGAGAATCGGGGAAGATCTTGCCTATAATAGACATCCACTGTCTTTTTTAGTGGAAGCTGCGGATGATATTTGTTATACGATTATTGATTTTGAAGATGGAATCAATTTAGGTCTTATTGAAGAAGAGTTCGCTCTTGAGTATCTAATAAAACTTGTGAAAGATACCATCGATATAAAAAAATACAATTCATTACAATTTAAAAAAGAACGCGTTAGTTACCTTAGGGCTTTGGCAATTGGAACATTGATTCAAGAGGCAGTGCGTGTTTTTATAGAAAATGAAGAGGCTATTTTAAAAGGGGAATATGGTGTTTCGTTATTAGGTAAATGCAAATATGAAGCGCAAATAAATGATATTATTCAAATCAGTATTGATAAGGTATACAATAGCAATAATGTTGTTGAGAAGGAAGTTGCAGGGTATAAAATAATAGCAGATCTGTTAGAAGTTTTTATTTCGGCGACAAATAATATGTATGAGGGAGAAGCCTCTAACTATGATAAACTTATTTTTAAATTACTTCCGGAAAGTTATAGGAACCTTTCTGATTCAATTTATGATAGAATTATGATGATTTGTAGCTATATAGCTGGTATGTCAGATGGTTATGCTATATTGTTACACAAAAAAATTAGCGGAACCGCAATTTAATAGAATAGCTATGAAAAGGATATTAAGTATTGCTGGTGCGCTGTTGTTGGTTTATGTAATTTTTCAATTTAAAAATTACATAAAAGATCCGAAATTAAAACATATAGCGTATTTGGAGAATTCTCCATTTAAAAATACACTAAAGTTATCAAAGAAGGAGAGAAAAGCACAAGGTTTACCACCAAATAAATATTTTGAACGGGAATGGGAATTGTCAATGAACCCTGCTACCGGTAAACCTGAGCCTGAAAAAGTTTTAAAATTACAGCAAAAAATCCTGGAAAGAGGTCCTTTGCAAAAGGTTCCTGGAGATGCATTGGATAATAAATGGGTAGAAAGAGGTCCGAATAATGTTGGAGGTAGAACGAGAGTCTTATTGTTTGATCCTAATGATGCAACACATAAAAAAGTTTATGCTGGTGCGGTAAGCGGTGGCCTTTGGGTAAATCAAGATATAACAAACGTAAATTCAAGTTGGACTCAAGTAACAGGAGTTCCCAGTAATATGAATGTCTCATGTATTACTGTTGACCCTAGAAATAGTAATATTTGGTATTTAGGTACTGGTGAACAATATACTGCTGGTGCTGCTGTTGGAAATGGAGTCTATAAAACGACTGATGGGGGACAGAACTGGATAAATGTCTCTCTTAGTACCATTGGAATTGGCGATTTTTCTACTGATGTAGATTTTTTGGCAGGAGTTTATTTTATCAATGATATTATTGCATGGGACAACGGATCATCAACAGAAGTTTTTGTAGCTGTTGGTGGTTTTATTTATTCTGATGCTGGAAACCCTCAAAATTGGTTAGGTTTACAATCCGCAGGTTTATATAGGTCCATTAATTCCGGAGATACATGGTCAAGGATAGAATCCGATAATTTTAAGTATAATTTTATTGGTCGTGATTTTTTCTTTATGCCAAATGATTTTGAAGTAGGAATTGATAATACCTTATGGATGGGGACAATTGGTTCTGCAGTTGCATTAACTGGAGCAGGTTCGATCTTTAAGTCTTCGGACGGAGAAACATGGGATTTAGTAACAACGTTAGCCAATTCCAATAGAGTTGAATTGGCGGTGTCAAATTCTGATGCTAATAAACTATATGCTCTAACTCAGGGGACTACTTCTAGCGGTCCTCATATATATGGAACAACCGATGGTTTTAGTACAGTTACAGAATTGTCAAAACCGAATGATGCTGATCCTGGTATTCCTGATAACGATTTTACGCGAGGCCAAGATTTCTATGACCTAATGATTGAAGTGGATCCAAATGACGATGATATTCTATATGTTGGTGGTATTAATTTGTTTAGATCTACGGATGGTGCTCAAAATTGGGACCAAATTTCAAAATGGCGCAGTGGCATAACGGGAAGTTTTCCGGTGGTACATGCAGATCAACATGCAATGACTTTTAGACCTGAAGCATCAAATGAGGCTGTTTTTGGAAATGATGGTGGTGTTTATTATTGTTCATCGCTTGCTACGGCAAATACAACAAGCGCTACTACAAATTCGGTGAATTCTGATTTTAATGTTACACAGTTCTATTATACAGCACTAGCACCAACGGCGGACAATGAATACTTTTTAGGAGGAACGCAAGACAATGGAACACCTTTTTTTGGAAATCCTAATAGTCAAAATTCAGAAGATATTTTTGGCGGAGATGGAGCCGCATGTTTTGTAGATCAAGTAGGTGAGTCCTATATGATCGTCTCATATCTTTATAATAATGCTTACGGATTGTATAATTTTATTTTAAATGAATGGAGAACGATAAATAGTGATTCTGAAAATGATGGTGACTTTATTAATCAAGCGGCTTTGGATTCGAATTTAGATATTTTATATACGAATGGTTCCTCAGGGGGTATTTCTAAACTTTATAGGTATTCTAATCTTTTAAATATTTCGTCTAACGGTTCAGCTCTTAAACGATCATTAGCAGATCCGTTATTAATGAGTTCACCTACTGCAATAACGGTCTCAAATTATACCACCACAAGTTCTACTTTGTTGGTAGGAACTGAAACAGGAGAATTATTGAGAGTTATAAATGCAAATATAGATCCAGAATGGACAGATATTTCCGATTCTAATTTTTTAGGAAGTATTTCCGATGTTGAATTTGGTAATAATGAAAATGAAATCTTTGTTACTTTTCATAATTATGGCGTTTCTAGTATTTGGTATTCTAAAGATGGAGGAACTACATGGTCGGAAAAAGAAGGGGATTTACCTGATCTTCCTGTAAAAGCGATTTTGTCTAATCCGATAGAATCGAGCGAGGTTATTATTGGAACTGAATTAGGAGTTTGGAAGACTACTAATTGGAATGATGAAAACCCGAATTGGGTACAGTCTTACAACGGAATGAGTGATGTGAAGGTTACAGATTTTGAATATAGGAAAGATGGGTATGCAGTTATGGCGGCAACATATGGAAGAGGCTTGTTCTCTGGTGTTTTTGGAGCTAGTTCTCCAACATTTGCTTTGTCTGCTTCAGAAAGTTCTTTAAAAATCATAGAAACAAAACCAGTGACTTTTCAGGTTGCTTATCAGGTTTTTGCTGGGTTTGATGAAGAAGTATCCGTGCTGGTTTCAGGAAATCCGACAGGTTCATCCGTAACGATTAATCCTAATTCACCAATTTCAATGAATTCAAATGGTTCTTTTGAATTTACGGTTACTCCTTCCGATGAGTATGAAACAAGAACTTACTCTTTAGAAGTATCAGTAACTTCATCAGCTGAAACCAAAACAATAGGCTTTTTACTAGAGGTAGATTTAGACATTGACAATGATGGAATTGATGCAAAAGATGATAATTGTATCGATGTTGCTAATCCTGATCAATCGGATAATGATAATGACGGAATTGGAGATGTATGTGATGATGATGATGATAATGATGGTGTTTTAGATTTTAATGATAACTCTCCATTAGTTTCCAATCCAGATCAACTAGATACTGATAGTGATGGAGAAGGAGATGCTAGTGATACTGATGATGACAATGATGATGTTTTAGATGTGGAAGATAACTGTCCATTAGTTTTCAACCCAGATCAACTAGATGTGGACGAAGATACTATTGGTGATATTTGTGATGATTCTATTGAGATTGATCCAATTCAGCCAAAAGGGTTCACACCTAATAATGATGGAATTAATGACAATTGGGTCATAGAAAAAATAGAGGAGATGTATCCAGATAATACTTTGGAAATTTATAATAGATCTGGCCAGTTGGTTTATAAAGCTCAGCCATATAAAAATGAATTTTCTGGAGTATCAAATACCTCTGGGAATATGCAAAAATTACCGGTAGGTTCTTATATGTATATTTTAAAATCAGGAGATCCTATTGCGGATTTTTATCCAGAGGCATATGTTAAAAAAGGTTGGATGTATATAAAATATTAAAGAGAAAGAGATGAATAAAATAAAACTACTACTTGTTTTTATGCTTTTTGGAGGTGTATTATATGCACAAGAAAATGCGCCTAATTATTTATTGTACCGATACAATATGAATATTTTAAATCCTGCTTATGCTGGGGTGTCTGAAAACTCAGAGGTTGGGTTAGGTTTTAGAAAACAGGCTACAGATTTTGATGATTCAGCTATTACGCAATATGCTTCTTTTTCCACTCCTTTAAAAAAGAATTTGGGTATCGGTGCTTCTTTGATTAATGATAAGGTGTTTATTACAAAGGAAACTAGTATTGTGGTAGATTTATCTTATAAGTTACAAATGGATGCTGTAACCAATTTGTATTTTGGTTTGAAAGCTGGTGGAGCTTTTCATAGTGTAGATTATAATTCTCTTGGAGTGAATGACCCTTTGTTTAGTAGTAATGAAAGTACTTTTAGCCCACAAGTTGGGGCAGGAGCCTATTTAAAAGGGGAAAAGTATTTTATTCATCTTTCTTCCCCAAATCTAATTTTATCAGAAATTCAAAGTCCGAAATTGGACAATACTGGGTCAATTATATCCGAAAGTGTTGAAGAAAGATTACATGTGTATTTAGGTGCTGGTTATACTTTCTCTTTAAATGAAAATATTGATTTGACACCTTCTGTCTTTTCTAGATTAGTAACAGATGAAGAGATGCTTTTAGATATTTCTGCCGTTGCCGATTTTTCTGAAAAAATTGAAGCAGGATTGACTTATAGATTAGATACTTCGGTCATTGGTTCGATTATGTTGAAAGTTGTAAAAAATACATCTTTTGGATATGCTTATGAGTCTGTAACCTCTGATTTTAGTGCGGTTTCTTCAGGAACTCATGAGTTTGTAGTAAGGTTCGTGTGGTAATTTAGAAGGAATATACTACCCCAACACCCAAAAGTTGTTTCAATTGTATTTCTGGTTTTCCTGTTTCTTTATCAACTACATCGTTATCAAATACTATATGGGTACCAATGTTTGCTTTGACAAATTTATTAACGATGAGTTGCAGTTTTAGTTCCCAATCCACATCGATATTGGAAAAGTCATTTAAATAATCTGTGTAGAGAATAAGTTTATTGTTCATCACGATATTTTCCATAAGATCATGTTTCCATTCTCCAGTGGTTAAGATTCCAAATTCTATTTTTGATCTTTCTCCTTTAATTACACCAAAAGCTCCTTGGTTGGAGAGTATTTCATCATACACAAGTGTTGTTTTATTGGTCAGCGGAGAAAGGTAAAGTTTAAAGGCTTTATCAGGAGAGGTGTATTGTGAACCTACCCCAAGAAAGATGTAGGCAGGAGCAAAGAATTTTGAAATATAATCTTCTCTATTCGGATATTTATATCCGGGTGCATATTGCGTTCTAAAATTAAATCTTGCCGAATTGTACCAGTTTGAAGTAGCCGTTTTTCGATACCCAAAATTAGAGATAAACTCCAAAACATCATCGGTTTTTCTAGTGTCTTGGCCATTTTCTTTATTCAAACCATAGCGACTTTTAAAATGATTGTTCCAAAATAAACGATCTCTTTTGTAGTTGAATTCAAAATCAACAGTAGTAATACCAGCAATGGAATTTTCACCACCGGCACTCCAGTTAACAAAGGCTGTTTGCGTCATTAATAACCCCAAAGTTTTCTTGAATGCCCATTGCGTACTCGTGATTTTTTCTTTTTTTACAGGCGTAAGAGAGTCTATTTCAACATGTGCAGAAACCGTTGCGGTAAAAAGCAGAAATATTGTTGTAAATAGGGCTTGTTTCATGGTTTAGAAAAGTCTAAGATATCAAAAAAAGTGCCAAATAGTTATAAATTTAATTTGATCTCAGTTTTAATACTTTCATTATCTAAATGTATTGATTTGAGAAGTTCAGTTGTGGATCCATGTTCTATAAACTCATCCGGAATTCCGAGTGTTTTAATTCTTTTGTTGTGATAATTATTTTCTTGAGAAAATTCAATAATTGCACTTCCAAACCCTCCTTTAACGGCATTGTTTTCAATAGTCAGAATACGATCAAATTGGTTGAATATCTTTATCAAAAGCGATTTATCTAACGGTTTTATAAATAGCATATTGTAATGGGCTATTTTTTGCTCTTCTGATTCGGAGAAATCGTTGATTATTTCTGAGATTCTGGTTCCAACAGTTCCGATAGAAAGAATTGCTAGAGTGCTTCCCTCTTTTAAAATACGTCCCTTTCCAATAGGAATTTCTTCGAAAGGTACTTGCCAATTTTCAATGTTTCCTTTTCCTCGTGGGTATCTAATTGCAATCGGGTTTTTTAAATGTCCTAATTGTACCGTATATAAAATGTTTCTCAAATCAATTTCATTTTGCGGTGCAAAAAGGATCAGGTTTGGAATACATCTCAGATAACTGATGTCAAATACACCATGGTGTGTTGCTCCATCTTGTCCTACCAAACCTGCTCTATCGATACAGAAGATTACTGGAAGGTTCTGAATGGCTACATCATGAATAATCTGGTCATAGGCACGTTGCAGAAAAGTAGAATAAATGGTGCAATAAGGAATTAGTCCCTGAGTAGCCATACCAGCTGCTAAGGTAACTGCATGTTGCTCCGCGATACCTACGTCAAAAGCTCTTTCGGGTAAGGCTTCAATCATGTATTTTAAAGAGCTTCCAGTTGGCATTGCTGGGGTAATACCTACAATGTTCTTATTCTGTTTGGCCAATTCTAATAAAGTCAGCCCAAAAACATCTTGGTACTTGGGAGTATTATTATGGTTTTGTTTTGGTAAAATTTCTCCTGTGCGCTTGTCGAATTTACCAGGAGCATGATATTTTATTTGTTCTTGTTCAGCTTGTTTGAGTCCTTTTCCTTTTGTGGTAACGATATGAAGAAATTTAGGACCCTTTATTTTTTTTAATCTTTCAAGTTCAGTTAAAAGTCCATTTAAATTGTGTCCGTCAATAGGTCCAGAATAATTAAAGTTTAGGGCTTCAATCATATTTCCTTTAGGAGCCTTTTGACCGATTTTTGCTTTCATCAAGTACTCTTTTAATGCGCCAACGCTAGGGTCAATTCCCATTGCGTTATCGTTTAAAATTACAAGTAAGTTAGCATCTGTAACTCCGGCATGATTTAACCCTTCAAAAGCCATACCTGACGCAATAGAAGCATCACCAATAACAGCTATATGTTGTGTTTCTAGATCTCCCTTAATTTTAGAAGCCATCGCCATTCCCAATGCTGCAGAAATAGAAGTTGAGGAATGTCCTGTTCCAAAGGAATCATACTTGCTTTCTTTTCTATTTGGAAATCCGCTCAAGCCATTGAATTGGCGATTGGTGTGAAATTTTGTTTTTCTTTCAGTTAAAATTTTGTGCGCATAGGCTTGATGTCCAACATCCCATATTAAAGAATCTTTTGGTGTATTGAAAACATAGTGCAATGCGATGGTCAATTCTATAACCCCCAAACTTGCCCCCAAATGACCTTCTTTAGTGGCAACAAAATCAATAATTGCTTCTCGTAACTCTTTGGCAACTATGGGTAAATCACTAAAGTGAATTTGCCTTAAATCGTTAGGGTTTGTTATGGTATTTAGTAATTTTTTTGTCATAATTTGAGCGAAACAAAGATACTATAATTTAATACAGTTTTATTCTTAGAACTAGTTATAACTTAAAGGAATTCTTTATTTTTATCTGCATTAATTAAAATATACTTGGGACTATGTTAAATCCTTTTGATGATACTTATTTTATGAAACGTGCTTTGCAAGAGGCTCAATTGGCTTTTGATAAAGATGAAGTTCCCGTAGGAGCCGTTATTGTAAGTCAAGATAAAATAATTGCAAGAGGACATAATTTAACAGAGGCCTTAAATGATGTAACTGCACATGCAGAGATGCAGGCTTTTACGGCTGCTTCTGATTTCTTAGGAGGTAAGTATTTAAAGGATTGTACTTTGTATGTTACGTTAGAACCTTGTCAAATGTGTGCTGGTGCCAGTTACTGGACTCAGATAGGAAGAATTGTTTTTGGTGCATCGGATGGCGTAAGAGGTTTTGAGAAATGTAAAACGGTATTGCACCCTAAAACGACCGTTACGAAGGGTGTTTTGGAAGAAGAATGTTCTTTAATATTGAAGCGTTTTTTTATAGAAAAGAGAAATTTGAACTGATATGAAACTTAGTATTACTTACATAGAACTTAAACGTCCGATATATTTTTTTTCATTGTCTTTGCAAGCCATGAAAATTGTGAAACAGTTAAAAACAACGTCTTGTAAAAAGAATAAAAACCTTGGTTTTTGGACCAAGCATTATACTATGTCCTTATGGGAAGATGAAGATGCTATGAAAGAATTTGTTAGGAGCGGCGCCCATCTTGAAGCTATGAAAAATAGTTCACAAATAGCGAAAGAAATAAAAGTTTTAACAATCGATAGTGATAGGTTTCTTCCTTGGAAAGAGGCAAAAAAAAGAGTAACGAATCAGAAGAATGTTTTAAGGTAGTAGCACTAGGAATCTTCTTCTTTTTCTTCTGGCCCTTGCATGTTTTTAAATGAATATCGGGTTAAGTCTTTTCCTTTATATCCTATGTAAATAAATAGCGGAAGTAATACAAACGCTAAGACCAAAACACCTATTCCAATGAAAAATTCTGCTTTTTCTGCTTGGATACTTTGCATATAAAGTCCGCTACCAATTAAGCCGAGAACAATTAATAATATAAGTTTTAGTACTACCTTCATCTTAGTTTGTTACTTCAATTAATTTTCTTCTATAAGCTGTTAGCAATCTAGATTTAGAAATGAATCCCATATAGATTCCATTTTTTACAACGGGTAAATTCCACGCACCACTATCTTGAAATTTTTTCATGATTTCTTTCATGGTATTTTTTTCGTAGTCAATAATACCTTTAGAATTTTGCATCAATTCTTGTACCGTCACAGTTTCATACAATGTTTGATCAAACATAATTCCTCTAATATCATCCAATAGAACAACACCAAGGTATTGGTTTTTTTCATTGACTACAGGGAAGTTATTTCTTGATGATTTTGCAACTGCCTCCTTAACAACATACCCAAGTTTCATTTCGGGCAATAAGGAAATAAAATTTGTTTCAATTACCTTATCAATATCCATTAACATCAACACATTTTTGTCTTTGTCATGGGTCATCAATTCTCCTTTTTTTGCTAGTTCGGCGGCGTATATATTAAAAGGAATGTATTTTTTAGTGATCAGATATGAAATGGCAGCAGTGATCATAAGTGGAATAAATAATTCATGTCCACTAGTAATTTCGGCAATCAGGAAAATTGCTGTAAGTGGTGCATGAAGTACTCCTGCCATCAATCCTGCCATACCAACTAGGGCAAAATTTCCGGTTGATAATTGATGAGAAGAGATGTTTAAAGTGTTAAAAAACAATGCAAAAACAAAACCGGTTACACTTCCTGTAAATAAAGTAGGGGCGAAAACTCCCCCAACACCTCCAGCACCAAAAGTAATAGATGTTGCAACAATTTTAAAAACAACAAGACCTAATAAAAAGATAATAATCCACCAGTTGTTTTCAGTCACTATTTCAAAATAATTTTGTCCGAAAACTCCTGTTACGTTGTTGTTTAATAGGTTGTTGATGGTTTTAAAACCCTCACCAAATAATGGAGGAATAAAATAAACGATGATACCCAATCCGATACCCCCAATTAATAATCTTTTGTACGGGTTTGTAACTTTAGCGAAAAAGTCTCCAATGATAAAATATATTTTACTGAAGTATACAGAAATCAATCCACAACTCACACCTAAGGCCACATAATATATCGTATCAATCAGTGTGAATTTATCAGTAAGTTCAAATCTTAATATGGAGTTGTCACCTAAAAAAAAGTAAGAGGTTAGAATCGCTGAAATTGAAGATAATAATAATGGTATTAGTGAAACTAAGGTAAGGTCTAAACTAAAAATTTCAATTGCAAATACGATGGCTGCAATTGGGGCTTTAAAGATGGAAGACATGGCTGCAGCAGCTGCTGCTCCAATTAACAAGGTACGTGTACTTCTGTTCAGATGAAAAAGTCTAGATACATTAGAACCAATGGCAGCACTAGTTGCTACAGTAGGTCCCTCTAGTCCCACAGATCCACCGAACCCAACAGTTATGGGAGCCGTAAGTATGGAACTATACATTTTATAACGTTCCATAAGACCTTTCTTTTTAGATATCGCATGTAAAGTTGATGGGATTCCATGCGATACTCTATGTTTAATTACATGTTTAATCATCAGAAGAGTTAATAACAGACCGATGATTGGAAAGATGTAAAAAACAGATTGATAATTATGAACCTCCTCTTGAATAAGGTGGGTTAAGTTTTTTAGTGTCACGGCAGCTAAACCAGAAAGCAAACCAATAATTATACTAACAATGTAGATAAATTGTTGGCTTGTTAGATGTTTGTATTTCCAAATTAAAAATTTGGTAATCAGGTTTTTTTTCTGTGGTGACATATACTATTATCAATCAAAAATCCCACTTAGAAAAGTGGGATGTTATGTTTATGCTTGCTCGTTGTTTTCTTTTTCTAGAATGTTTAATTTCAAGCTCAATTCTGTAAGTTGAGCATCGTCTAAAGCTGCCGGTGCGTCAATCATTACGTCTCTTCCTGAGTTGTTTTTTGGGAAGGCAATAAAATCTCTAATAGTTTCTTTACCTGCTAAAATAGCCACCAATCTATCCAAACCAAAAGCCAAACCACCATGAGGTGGAGCACCATACTCAAAAGCATCCATTAAGAAACCGAATTGAGCTGTAGCTTCTTCTTCTGAGAATCCTAAATGTTTCAACATGATTGCTTGTGTAGCTTTGTCATGAATTCTAATAGAACCTCCTCCTATTTCATTACCATTTAATACTAAATCGTATGCGTTTGCTTTAACGGCACCAGGGTCTGAATCTAATAATTCCAATTGACCAGGTTTAGGTGATGTGAAAGGATGATGCATTGCATGGTAATGTCCTGTTTCTTCATCTAGTTCTAATAATGGGAAATCAATCACCCATAATGGAGCAAATTCTTCCGGTTTTCTTAAGCCTAAACGTTCTGCTAATTCCATACGTAAAGCACTTAATTGAGCTCTAACTTTATTGGTGTCTCCACATAGTACACAAATCAAATCACCAGGTTTAGCTCCTGTTTTTTCAGCCCATGCAGCCAAGTCTTCTTGATTGAAAAATTTATCAACAGAAGATTTGAAAGAACCATCTTCATTGTATTTAGCATAAATCATTCCGGTTGCTCCTACTTGAGGTCGCTTAACCCATTTGATTAATTTGTCTATTTCTTTTCTTGTATATGCGCCACCACCAGGAACGGCAATACCTACAACAAGTTCAGCGTCGTCAAATATTTTAAATTCTCTGTGTTTTGAAATTTCGTTTAATTCTCCAAACTCCATTCCAAAACGAATATCCGGTTTGTCATTACCATAAGTTTTCATGGCATGATCAAAAGTCATTCTTGGGAAATCTCCTATTTCAACATTGTTTACTTTTTTCAACAAATGACGTGTCAATCCTTCAAAAATATTTAAAACATCCTCTTGTTCAACAAAGGCCATTTCACAGTCAATTTGTGTAAACTCTGGCTGTCTGTCTGCACGTAGATCTTCATCTCTAAAGCATTTTACGATTTGGAAATATTTATCCATTCCACCAACCATCAACAATTGTTTGAATGTTTGAGGAGATTGAGGTAAGGCATAGAACTGACCTTCATTCATTCTAGAAGGTACTACAAAATCTCTAGCTCCTTCTGGAGTAGACTTGATCAAGTATGGAGTTTCAACTTCAATGAATTCTTCATTCGATAAAAAGTTACGAACTTCTTGCGTTACTTTAGACCTGAAAATCAAACTGTCTTTTACAGGATTTCTTCTGATGTCTAAATAACGATATTTCATACGCAATTCTTCTCCACCATCAGTTTCATCTTCAATGGTAAAAGGAGGAAGGTTCGCTTCGTTTAATATAGTCAATTCAGAAACCAAAATTTCTATCTCTCCAGTGGCAATTTTGTCATTTTTAGACTGACGTTCAATTACGGATCCTTTTACTTGAATAACAAATTCTCTACCTAGAGTTTTGGCTTGTTCAATAATTGCTTTGTCTGTACGATCGGCATCAAAAATTAGCTGCGTAATTCCATAACGATCACGTAAATCTAGCCAAATCATAAAACCTTTGTCACGTATTTTTTGTACCCAACCAGATAAGGTTACTTCTTGTCCAACATTTGAAATATTTAATTCACCGTTCGTATGACTTCTATACATCTATTAATTTATTTAGAAAGATAGGTAGTTTCCTATCTAAATGCGTTTAAAATTTGTTTCCCATTTGGGCTGTGCAAATTTAAGGATTTACTAGAAATAAGCTTAAGATTATCAATTGTTTTTATAAGTTTGTTAGAATCGTCTCATTGAGTTCTATAATATTTAGTTATGACAAATAAAATTAAAACAGGAGTGTTGTCTTTTGGTATGTCTGGGAGCTTGTTTCATTGCCCTTTTTTGAATATCCATGAACATTTTGAATTGCACAGTATTGTGGAGAGGTCAAAGAAAAAGGCGAATCTTGAATATCCTCAAATAATTAGTTTTGATTCTGTAGAGGCTATGTTAGCCAGTGATGATGTAGAATTGATAGTTGTTAACACGCCGAGTTCTACCCATTTTGAATTTGCTATGAAAGCGTTGAAAGCAAGAAAACATGTTCTTGTGGAAAAGCCATTTACAGCTACCGTAGAAGAAGCAAAATTATTATTGCAAGAAGCTCAGAGAAATAATTGTAGAATATTCCCATTTCAGAATAGACGCTTTGATAGTGATTTTCTGTCAGTTAAAAACGTTGTTAACTCGGGAGTTTTGGGGGATTTGATAGAGGTACATTTCAGATATGATCGATATAATATTTTAATTTCAGATAATAAAACAAAAGAGACAGCCACACCTGCAAGCGGCGTTTTGTATAATCTTGGACCGCATGTCATTGATGCTGCTATTGCTTTGTTTGGTCTTCCAGAGAAATGGTCGAAAGTAAAGAACAAAATAAGACCTCATACTGAAATTGACGACTATGGCGCTTTTCATTTTCAATATAAAAGTGGGCTTCAGGTTTTTTTAACAGTAAGTTTGTTGGTGGCTGATGCGCAGAAATCTTTTGTAATTCATGGTAAAAAAGGATCTTTTGTAAAAGGTAGAACAGATGTACAAGAGGAACAATTGAAAAGAAAAATGAGTCCAGAAGATAAGGGATTTGGAATGGAGGTTGCCGGCTCTGAAGGTGTTGTAACGATTGTTGAAAATGGTGTGAAGAAATCAGAAAAAGTATCTGCTGAGGCTTCTAATTATTTAGCCTTTTTCGATGCTGTTTCAAATGCTATTAGAAATGAAGAAGAATTTATTGTTACCCAAGAGCAAATTTTAAAACAAATTGAAATTTTAGAAGGTTAGCTAATTCTAAGCAGCGCTTTCTCATTGTGCTTAAAAATGTTTGTTAACTTTGCAGTAAAATAAAACTCCTTGGAAGCAAAGCTATATTTAGTACCTACACCGATTGGAAATTTGGAAGACATCACTTTCCGAGCGATAAAAACATTAAAAGAAGTCGATTTGATTTTAGCTGAAGACACACGTACTTCAGGAAAATTATTGAAACATTTTGAGATCGGAACTCAGATGATGAGTCATCATATGCATAATGAGCATAAGATGGTGGATAGAGTTGTGCAAAGAATACAATCAGGAGAGGCAGTTGCTTTGATTTCTGATGCTGGTACTCCAGCTATTTCTGATCCAGGTTTTTTATTATCTAGAGCTTGCGTTAAAGCGGGGGTATCTATTGAATGTTTACCCGGGGCAACGGCTTTTGTACCGGCTTTGGTGAATAGCGGATTGCCAAATGATAAATTTGTATTTGAAGGTTTTTTACCCGTTAAAAAAGGAAGGCAAACAAGATTATTATTGTTAGCCGAGGAAACTCGAACTATGATTTTTTATGAGTCGCCTCACAAACTTTTGAAAACTTTAGGTCATTTTTCTGAATATTTTGGCGCAGAAAGACAAGTTTCTGTTTCTAGAGAATTGACAAAAATGTTTGAAGAAACAAAACGAGGAACCGTAGCTGAAGTAATAGAACACTTTTCAAAAAACACCTTAAAAGGGGAAATTGTTGTTGTGGTGGACGGTAAAAAATAGATTCATTTGAAAAAAAATCTGTTTTTAAAGCGCTGATATTTAGGTGTTTTATTGTTTGTTGTAGTTTGGGTTTGATTTTTTTTTAAAAAAAAATTAAACCTTTTTTATTGATAGGGGTCGAAATAAAAAACCACTAATCAAGATACAATGAAAAAAATACCCCTAAGAATTCTTTTAAGTGCGATTGTTTTATTCGCGTCCTGTTCAAAAGAGGATACAACAGATAGTGAAATTCAAGGTGATCCTTTTGCGGAATTAAATTTACCAGATGAATATTTTAATTATGCAAACATTGCATTGCCGAACCATATAACTTCGAATGGATTTCCTGAGCTATTTCAATTCCAGGCAGTTACCGAGATTGACAATACTCCAAATGACAATCAAATAACCAACGCTGGTGCAACCTTGGGTAGAGTTTTATTTTATGATAAAAAATTAAGTGGAAATGGAACCATTTCTTGTGCTTCATGTCATGATGCTGCGCATGGATTTTCTGACCCTGAAGTTTTGAGTGTTGGGTTTGAAGGCGGCTTAACACGTAGACATTCTATGGCGATTGTAAATGCCAGATTCAATGCAGGTGGGAAGTTTTTTTGGGATGAAAGGGCAGCAACTTTAGAGGACCAAGTACTGATGCCTTTTCAGGATGATGTAGAAATGGGGTTGACTCTAAATGAATTGGTTCAGATTTTTCAAAATCAAGATTACTATCGAATATTGTTTGAAGATGCTTTTGGAGATCAAACGATTTCAAGCGATAGAATTTCAAAAGCTTTGGCGCAATTCATTAGAAGTATGGTAAGTACAACTTCGAAATATGACAAAGCTAGAAGTGAAGTGACTTCTGCGATTGTTGACTTTCCTGGTTTTACGGATCTTGAAAATCAGGGGAAAAGACTATTTTATCTGCCAAGACCACTTTCAAATGGTGTCAATGGAAATTGTGTTGGATGTCATCAAACAGAAGCTTTTATCGGTCCTTCGCGTACAAGTTTGGGGCCTTTAACAACTTTTACAACAACCAATGGATTAGATGCAGTATCTACCACTGATTTGGGGGTCAATGAAACTACAAAAAATGCAGCTGATATAGGGAAATTTAAGATTCCTTCTTTGAAAAATATCGCCATTAGACCGCCATATATGCATGATGGAAGATTTGCGACTTTGAATGAGGTTATTGAGCATTATAGTTCTGGAATTAAAAATCACGCGAATCTAATTTCACCTTTGGTAAATTCTGCTGGAGAAGTCGGCCAGTTTAATTTTACTCAAGACGAGAAAGAGGCATTGGTTGCGTTCTTAGAAACGTTAACAGATGATGATATGTTGACTGATGAGAAATATAGTAATCCCTTTGAATGATATGAAGCACGTGTTATATTTTATCCTAATTTTAACTGTTGTCAGTTGTTCTTCGGAGGTCGAAATTCAAAATGAGATACCTCCAGCAGAAGGGACTACACCTAATATTTTATTCATTATTGCTGACGATTTAGGAAAAGATGCAATCAATGGATTTTCAGAAGGAAGCATCAAACCAACGACTCCTAATTTAGATGCAATTAGAACTTCAGGGATTTCGTTTGAGAATTTTTGGTCATATCCAACTTGTTCGCCCACTAGAGCAACCATTATCACAGGGAAATATGGTTATAGAACAAATGTAAAATGGGCAAATGATGCATTAGATCCTTCTGAAAAAATATTGCAAAAATATATAGCTGAGCAAACTTCAAACGCATATACTTCAGCTATTGTTGGTAAATGGCATTTATCTGGCGGAGATACTTCAGTCAATCCAGAATCATTTGGATTAGATTATTTTGCTGGTCTCATTCGAGGTCAGCCTAAGAGTTATACCAATTGGCAATTGTACGAGAATGGTGCAAGTACAAATATGACAAAATATATTACATCAGCACTTACAGATTTAGCAATTGATTGGATAGAAACCCAAGAAAAATCTTGGTTTATGTGGCTAGCATATAATGCCCCACATACTCCGTTTCATGTTCCACCGAATGGTTTACACACCCAAGGTGATCTTCCTGTTTTCTCGGAAGGAATGGATGAGATGCCCTATTATTTAGCTGCAATAGAGGCCATGGACTACGAAATTGGTCGATTGTTGGGAGCTATGACACAAGAAACAAAAGAGAATACTATAATTATTTTTATTGGAGATAATGGATCTCCGAATGAAGTAGCACAAAGTCCTTATAATTTTTTTACTGCAAAAGGCTCTTTAAATCAAGGTGGAGTAAATGTTCCGATGTTTATTTCTGGAAAAGGGATTTCCAATACAAGTACTAATTCAAGCTTGATTTCGAGTACAGATTTGTTTGCTACAATTGCAGACATAGCTGGCGTTTCTGTAGATGAAATTAATGACAGTAAAAGTTTTAAATCATTGTTGACAGCACCTGGTGAAAACGTAGCACGCAAGTATCAATATGCTGAAAAAGATGATGGTTTGAATAACTTGTGGGCGATAAGCAATGGAGCCTATAAACTTATTAAAAATGCAAATGGAGAGGAAGCGTTTTTTCATCTTTTGGATGATCCCTATGAACAAACCAATCTTTTGGATGGAGCTTTGACAACTGCAGAAACTGCTGCTAAAATAGATTTAGAAACTGAATTATCAACTATTAGAAACTAGAAAAATGAACGCTAAGTGAAAACGTTTTCTAGTATCAATTAACCTAAATAGAATAAAATGAAAAAGTGTTTAAATGATTTAATCTTAATATTATTTGCTTCCATCGCTCTTTTTTCCTGTTCAAGTAATGAGGGACAGGAACCTGAAACTTCATCTGAAACTGAAATTGAAACTCCTTCAGTTTTTGAAGGATTTGCAAATGCTCCTTCCAGTTCGTTGATTTCATCTGGTACCGTTGAAGTAATTACGGAAAATACAGTGCGGTATCATATCATAAATATTTCTGATAAGCCTTATACTGTTACTATGGTTGAAACCGAAAATACTGTGGTAATTGTTGATTTGGGGCCTGGAACAGTAGCAGGAACTCAATTAAGGACGTATTTTGATGCAATTGCTAAACCAGGAGCTGTAATTATTACTCACAATCATAGCGATCATTATAGCGGAGCTGAGAGTTTTTCTGATTTTGATTTCTACGCACAAAGTGATGTTGCCATTCAGTTGAACACAAGTAGTAAATTTGGAGGATTGTATTCGAAAGGGGTTTTTGGGGTTCCCAATTCAAGGGAAATAGGTGATTTAATTTGGGTGTTTGATAAGGTTTCAAATGCTGAGACAGGGGAAAATGGTTACCTCTATAATGAAAGGCATAAAGCTTTGTTTGCTGGAGATTTAATATATAATTTGTGTCATCCGTTTTTAAGAGAATACACTCCGAACACTGGTGAAGACGAAATTGAAAATTGGATTGCTGGTTTGAATTTTCTTAAAAACAATTTTTCGAATTACAATCATATTTTTTCTGGCCATAACGGATCCCGTTCGGAGATTTCTAAGGTGATTGAAGAAAATATAAATTATCTTCAAAACGCAAAAGGAATTATTAAAGGGACTCAAAATATTACTGGTGGTGTAAAGGCAACAACAAATCAAGAAGTCATTGATGAGTTGCAAATTTTATTTCCAAATTATATGGAAGCAGGATTATTATGGTCACTTCCTGCAGCAATTGGTCCCAACGATACTGGTGCTGATTGGTTCTGAAAAAAAGATACAAAGCTAAAGGTTTACTTTAATAATTTACCTGAAATTGCATTCTAATGAGTTGTCCCTTTTGTCTGTTTACTGGATCTAAGGAGCTTTCATATCTTCGATCTGCAATTGTGTAGTTTGCGGTAAATTCGAATGCTTTATTGAGTTGCCATTCTACTCCAATTTCTAATTCCTGCATGTCATAACTTCTTGCATCTATTTCAAATTTTTTCCCACCTTGGTATCTCATGTATCTTGCAAATGGGGTGATGATATGCTCTTTTTTTCTAATCATATACATCAACTGAGCATAACCGCCATGTAGAGACTCTATTCCTATGGTGTGTGGTGTAGTAAGGTTGGAACTGTCATAAGCATATTCAGGTCCTTTCCCCAAATTATATTCAGCTTGAAAACCAAAAGGCTGTGGATAATAAATAAAATGAGCTGCAATTCTTTGGTCTCTAAAGGTTTGGTCTTGTGCCTCAATATCTGTAATGGTACCATCTTCGGTTCTTAATTTAACTCCTGAGTTTACTTCAGTTGTTACATATTCTCCAGTATAGCCGCTAATTCCTGCTTCTAGAAACTGGCCAGATTTTAATTTAATAGGATAGGTGAATCGCAAGGCGATGTGCTTTAGTTTATTGACATCAGGGACTAAGGTGTTTGCTTTTTGTCCGTTGTACAACATTAAATATGCCATTCCATAATCGCCACTACCTTTAAGTCCTTTAGAAACAAGCTCTTTTAATATTGCCCTTTTGTTGAGTGTTGCCCAATGGATTCCAAAACTCAGATCACGTTCATCTTTTACTGCACTGTTTAGAGGATCATTTCTATCTAAGCCAATTCTATTTTGAGAAGATTGTAGATTTTCAAATCCAAAAGGGATTTTACTTTGTCCACCTCGGAATTTAAAAGTACCCGCTTTGTCTATACTATAATCAAAATATGCATCTCTTAATTGTCCAAGATTTTTTCCGTCTGAAGCGAAGTCGGCTTGAAAATAAAAATAGACCCTTGGGTGAATCTGACCAGAAATTTTTAATCGCATACGACGAAGTGAAAAACCATGATATCCTCCATAGGTTCTGTCTCCTTGTGGACTTTCCATTTCTGGATTGGTCTTGTATAGGTCATTGTATCTGGCTTGTAAGTAGCCTCCTGTTTTAACTTTTTGATACCAATTTATTTCGGGAGGTGTTGTTTTGTTTTCTGTTTGTTGAGCATTTATGAAAAGACTGTTAAAAACAATAAAACTGATAGACCAGAAAATTTTCTTCATCACAACTGATTTAGTTGTTCTAAAGATAAACAATAGTTTTTAGGATTAGAATCTAACCTAGGTGAAAAAATGATTTTACTGGAATGAGATTATTTTTCTGGCGATTCTTTGTGAAATCCCGGTGATAATTTCATAAGATATGGTGTTCGAATTTTGCGCTAGTTCATTAACCATATTCTGATTGTCGAAAACAATAACTTGATCTCTTTCCTTGCATTCAACCCCGGTAATATCTACCATAATCATGTCCATACATACGTTTCCAATGATTTTGCAAAGAGTGTTGTTGATGATTACCGCTCCTTTTCCGTTACCTAATTCTCTAGAAATTCCATCAGCATGTCCTATAGGTAAAGTTGCTGTTTTGGTTTCTTTTTCTGCGATAAAAGCTCTGTTGTATCCCAATGATTCTCCGGGTAAAATATGATGGATTTGAGAGATAATAGTTTTTAAGGATCCTACATTTTTTAATTGGGTGGTTTCTTCAGGAGTATTTCCAAAACCATACATCCCTATTCCAAGTCGTACCATGGTATGATGAGCCTCAGGATAATTTATGATACCAGAAGTATTGCTTAGATGAAACTCTATTGGATGCGAGAAAGTCGTAGTGATTTTATCTCTTATGGCTTTAAATTTGTCAATCTGTTTATTGGTGAATTGTCTTTCATTTAAATCTTCACTGGCTGCCAGATGAGAAAAAACAGATTGTAGTTTCAAACTTTTGTTGTGTTGAAATACTTCTATAATAGTATCCACATCATTTGGAGTAAATCCAAGTCGATTCAACCCAGTGTTGAATTTTAAATGCACTGGGTAGTTCTCAAATTTGTTTTTTTGGGCAAATTCAATAAATGCAGTTAGCGTTGCATTAGAGTATATGTTTGGCTCTAGTTTGTATTTTGTTAAAAGTTCATAATTTTGAATTTGAGCATGTAGCACTAAAATAGGCAATTTCACTCCTGCTTTTCTAAGAGAAATTCCTTCATGAGTATAGGCAACAGCAAGATAATCTACATTGTTCTTTTCTAAAACAAGACTAATTTGAGCGGCATCATGGCCATAAGCATATGCTTTTACTACTGCTAATAGTTTAGTAGTGGGCTGTAATTTGTTTTTGAAATAGGCAATATTATGCGCTAAGGCATTCATGTCTAATTCTAGAACGCTAACATGATTATTTTCTATACTCTTCAAGATGAATTATTTTTTGTCTTTTTGTATTGCTTTAAAATAAGCTGCTCTGCTTAATGGTTCATAGTTTTCAGTTTCACCTAGAACAACTAGTTTTTTATCTTCTGTGGTACGATGGCTAAAATGTGCAAGGTTCCCTGTTTCTGTGCATACTGCATGTACTTTTGTAACGTACTCTGCAGTTGCCATTAGGTTGGGCATCGGACCAAAGGGTTTTCCCTCAAAATCCATATCTAAACCGGCAACAATAACTCTAATACCTCTATTGGCAAGATCGTTACATACAGATACAATTTCTTGGTCGAAAAACTGAGCTTCATCAATTCCAACAACATCTACATCATTTACTAATAGACGGATGTTTGAGGCAGCAGGAACAGGAGTGGACCTTATTTCATTGGCATCATGAGAAACAACCATTTCTTCATCATACCTTGAATCTGTGGTAGGTTTAAAGATTTCAACCTTTTGTTTGGCGATTTTTGCACGTCTAAGTCTTCTGATTAATTCTTCGGTTTTTCCAGAAAACATAGAACCACATATTACTTCTATCCATCCAAATTGTTCTGTATGATTTACTGTATTTTCGAGAAACATTTTGTAATTTTAAAACTTGAATCATTCCGACTGAGGTTTCAGTCTTTGTTCGACAAATTTATCAAAATAAAATAAGTAAAGGTCTTCAAAAAGAATCAAATTATGCATAAAAAGATAGAATCGGAGTTGGTGAGTTTAGCTCATAGTATTTTACAAATGAAAAATAAAGAGGATGTTTTAGCATTGAAAGCAAAGGCGGGAGAACTTTATGAGAAACTTTCGGTACTTGCTTTTGTAGATAGATATGTAGCCGCTACACCTGGTTCTTCAAAAGAAGAAATTCTTGAAAAAGCTGCTTTGTTGGAGTTGGATAAGGAGGCTAAATCGGTAGTTGCTGAATTGGAAGAGCCAGTAGTTGAACAAGAAATTGTATCTGAGGAAAAGGAGGGTTCTAAAATTGTTACTGAAGCTGTTGTGAACTCTGAGGAGCTACAAAAACAGGAAGAGGAAATAACTTTGGAAGAAGTTGTGGAAGAGGAAAACGAAGTTGCTCCTGTGACGGAAGCAAAGTCTGTTGAAATAGAGCAGGCAGTGGAAGTGAAAGAAACTCCCGTAGTTGAAGATTTATTTTCTACAAGACTAGAAGAAAAGGAGCCGGTGTTGAAAAAAAACACACTAGAAAAAGAATTGGAAGGAACGATCTCTTTGGATGTGACCACTGATTTATTTGAAAATGCTGTAAGGGTAGAAACTGCTAAAAAATCATTAAATGATGTTTTGGTGCACAAGAATTTACAGATCGGTTTGAATGATAGGATTGCGTTTGTGAAGCATTTGTTTGACGGAAGTCAGGAAGATTTTAATAGAGTAGTATCTCAATTAAATTCGTTTAAGGCAGAAAAAGAAGCTATTAAGTTTGTTACGAAGATGGTGAAATCTGATTATGACTGGAGTGGAAAAGAAGAATATGAAGAGCGATTTATTACATTAATTACTCGTAAGTTTGCATAATTATAAATTATAAGATAGAATAGATGAAGGCATCGGATTACAATAAAATTTTTGACAGTGTAATTGCAACATATCATGTGGTTGATTCAGTAGACCAACCTTTTGAAAATATATATGATTCAGCGACATTGGAACATTTGTTATATAGAAAATGTTGGATTGATACGGTTCAATGGCATTTTGAAGATATAATTAGATTACCAGATATCAATCCAGTTGAGGCGTTAGAGTTGAAAAGAAAAATTGACGCATCTAACCAAGATAGGACGGATATGGTTGAATATATTGATAGCTATTTTTTGAAAAAATACGAGAATGTAGTTGAAAAACAAACTGCAACAATTAATTCAGAAAGTCCAGCATGGGCTATTGATAGATTGTCTATTCTAGCTTTGAAGATTTATCATATGAGAGAGGAAGCTACAAGAGAAAGTGCTTCTTCAGAACACAAAGCGGCATGTCAAACGAAATTAAATATTTTGTTAGAACAACGTATTGATTTGTCTACAGCTATTGATGATTTAATTCAGGATATTGAGAGTGGAGATAAATACATGAAAGTTTACAAGCAAATGAAAATGTATAATGACGATGAGTTGAATCCGATGTTAAGAGCAAAAAAATAAAATAAAAAAAGTGAGAGGTTTTCCTCTCACTTTTTTTATGGATTCTGTTTTTTACACCAAGGCTTCAGAAAGTGCTTGTATATTTTTTTTACTGTTTCCAATAAAAATTTGATCATTTATAATTGCTACCGGGCGTTTCAAAAAAGTATAATTTTCTAAAATTAAATTTTTGAAATCTTGCTCAGAAAGGTTTTTGTCTTTTAAGCCTCTAGACTTGTATAGCTGAGCTCTTTTACTGAACAAATCTTCATAACTACCACTTAAGGCATACATTTCTTCTAATTGAGATTCTGTAATGTTTTCAGTTTTTATTTCTTGCAAGGTAACTCCCTCTAGATTCAATTCTTTTAGAATTCGTTTACAAGTATCGCAAGTTTTTAAATAATATAATTTTTTCATCTTTGGAATTTGACAGGTCTTTTGATTCCATCAAAAATAATATGTTTTGAACCTAAAATTAGCTACTTTTAGCAAAATTTTTTAATAAAATTATAGTTGTATTTATGGAGCATATTTTTGATAGTTTAAGCAAAGGGAGAGTTTTGATGTTAAAATTGATAGATGGACTTTCGATAGAACAATTAAATAAAATACCTGAAGGTTCTAAAAATAATATCGCATGGAATATAGCGCATTTAGTTGTGACGCAGCAATTATTATGTTACAAACTCTCTGGGTTACCTTGTTTAGTTTCTGATGAGATGATAGAGCTATACAGAAAAGGAACGGTACCTACAAAAGACGTTACCAAAGAAGAATTTGATGAAATAAAATCTTTATTTATTTCATTGCCTTTAAAGTTTGAAGAGGATTATAAGAAAAGAATTTTTCAAGAATATTCTTCGTACACAACAAGTGTGAATGTTACTTTGACAGACATAAAATCAGCAGCTACATTTAACTTATTTCATGAAGGAATTCATTTAGGAGCGGTGTTAGGCCTTCGAAAATTAGTTTAAGGAATACTTTCTATATCAATAGATTCGTTAACCGTCCAGTTGGCTTTTAGCTTTAGTTCGGTTTCAAAATAATAAACCTTTTCAGGCTGAATTTTATTTCGGAAATTCCCTGTGTCCCATATCTTGTTGTTGTTGTCGTCAAATATAATTCTAACAAGGTATGTGGCAGGTTTTAAGTCTACAAATTCGTAATTTTCACTTTTAGAAGTAGTTCTTTTTTCTACTACAAAATCATCTTTACCAGATAAAAGTTCAACAATTAAATTTTTGTTGTTTGGGTTGTTTACTCCCAATTCTAATATGGCAAAATCTTCAATGTCTTGTGTTTTTAGAATGTATTGCAACGTGTCATTTGTTTTGCCATGGAAGCTTTGAAAAGCATTTGGTAATACGTCTATTTGGTAACTTCCATTTCTGATTCTTTCAAAATCAATATATAGTTTTGATTTTTCTTTATTGAAACTTGGTTTAAAGTTTACCGCTAAAGTATCTTGATCTGTAACATAGATATTTTCCGGGTCTACAGAAGCAAAAGGGAAATTAGACTCTAAATAAAAGGTGTCTTTAGGATGTAAACTTCCACTGATAGGAGCTGTGATTTCTAAAGAATCTAGTTTTTTTGTTCTAAGTTTTACGGTGTATTTTTTTTCTAAAGTATCTTTTTTAACCAAGAATTGAAGTGAGTCTGCTTCAAATGGAGTGAACCAAAAATTCAAGGTATCCTTGTCTTTTTCTTTAGCGATAAAACTTTTGAAGTTTTCAGGCGTTTCTGTTAGTAGTTTGATATCTAATCCTTTTCGTTCCCCTTCGTAACCGAAAATTATTTTTCCAACACGTTTTTCAAGTGGTCTTTTTAATTTAAATGCTGACTTTTCCTTAAATAAGTTTAAGGTGAAAAAAGAATCTGTTGGGATTTGTATATAATTTTGTGAAAAGGCAATTTTATCATCTTTGGGATCAAACTGATAATTGTTGTTGTAATCTTTTAAGGCAATAAGTTGGTATTTCCCTTCTTTAATATTGGTGATGTCAAATACAATGGAGTCCAAGGTATTTGTCATATAACTTGGTTTCTCGTTATAGATGATAGAATCGTTATACGTTTCTGTAACCTCAAATAATAATACAGAGATTTCGGTGTCAAATACTCTTTCATAAGAATCCTTAACAATCCCATATATTTCTAAAGAATCTACATAACTACCTGTAGAGAATACATATTTGAAACTACCCAAAGGGTTTCCTTCATTGTTGTCCACAATACTATTTCCAAAATTGAATGAATAGGTAGTGTTTTCTTTAAGAGTGTCGTTAATTTTTATAGTAATTTTTTTGCTAGCAGTCCCAACGGGTGTAATGTCAGATTGATGTTTTAAAGGGGGCGAAACGATAAGTTGTTTGTTGAGGTCTTTAAATTTTACGTATTCATCAAACTGTAACTTAATTTTTTTAGAATTAAAATTGATCGCTTCATATACCGGTGTTGCGGTAACCATTACAGGAGCAATGCTATCTTTAGGACCTCCTGAAGGACTTCCTTTTCTGGCACAATTTGTTGTAATGATACAAACAAGCAGCGAAAATAGACTTAGAGAAAATAGCTTTTTCAAAATCGAAAAAAATTAAATTATAAGCTACAAAGTAACAATTTATTTAGGGAATTTTTTAATTAAAATTTAAAAGTTGATTGTGTGCGCTACTGACGCAATGGTTAAGGAGATATTTTGGGTTTTGAGTAATTCTTTTGCGCAGTTTTCCATGGTTGCTCCAGTGGTAATAACATCATCAAATAATAAAATATGTTTGCCAATGAGTTTCGTTTGATTTTGAAGTTTGAAATTATGTTTTGCATTTTCCCAACGAGCAAGTTTGTTTTTTTTCGTTTGGGTTTCAGTTGAGTTTATTTTAACCAAAACATTCTCAAGCATAGGAGCATTTAGATATTGTGAAAGAGCGTCACCAATGCTGGTGAGTTGGTTGTAGCCTCTTGATTTTAGTTTTTTGGTATGCAGCGGTACAGGGATTATGTAATCAATGGGTTTTAGGGTTTTAATTTTTCTTAAATCTTGCGCAAGTAGTGCTCCAAGGAGAGTGCCTATCTTTTGATTGTTATTATATTTTAATTCATGAATTAGATTTTGAGTTATGCTTTTCGGTTGGAAGAGCAATAATGAGGAAGCTAAGTTGTATGGGATTCTTCCGAAAAATATTTGATCAAGAGGATTGTTTTTTTGATTGCTGTAGTAGGCGTAAGGCAAATCATGAAAACAATGAGCACATAGGTTATTGTAGTTTTTTTGCAAATGTTGTGAACAGCCAATGCAGGTATTTGGGTAGAATAAATCTAGGATATCATTGAGTTGTTCTAAAAACATCATTCCTTTTTACTTAAAGATAACGAAAAACTTAGATAAGGGACATATTTATCTGTAATTATGGGAGGTATAACTGTGTATTTAAAATTATTAGTATTAAATTTGGCTGCTTAAAAATTAACCGAAAAATTAAAAATGGAAAATAAACAGCCAAGTAAGTTGACAACAATAGTATTAGGGGTATTATTATTAGTTGCAGTAGTATTTGCTTTCTATTCAAATTCTCAGCATACTGCTTTACAAGCAGAGCTAGAAGCTGAAAAAGCAGAAATCAAAGCAGAACTAGATGATTTAGTTGTGAAGTATGACGCAAAAATTGCGGAAAACACAACAATGAGTGCTAAGTTATCTGCTGCAAGAGAAGACATTGTTACTTATAGAGATTCTTTAGAATCTGAAAAGAAAGCGAGTTATTCAACGATCAAGAGATACAAAAACAGAGTTTATTCTTTGCAAAAGAAAAACAAAGAATTGTTTACTCAGGTTGAAGATTTGACTGCTCAAAATGAAAAATTAAACGAAGAAGTAATTGCTGCAAAAGCAATTATTGAAACGAAAGAAGCTGAAGGTGCTGAATTGGCCGCTAAAAATGAAGAGCTTGCAGGGAAAGTTGCTATTGCTTCTGAATTAGCTGTAGATGGATTGACAGTTGCTTCGATGAAGAAAAAATCTTCAGGATCTTTAAAAGCAACTACAAAAGCGAAATACACAGATGCTTTTAGAGTTTCATTTAAAATTGGAGAGAACGTAATTGCTGAGGGAGGAGATAAGGTTGCTTATATCATTATAACAGGTCCGGAAGGAGCAGTTGTTGCACCAAAAGGTAAGGTTGAAATTGCAGAGGAGGAAGTTTACTATTCTGATACAACAACGATCAATTACCAAAATATAGCAACTGATGTTATTGTAATAACTGATGTAGTTAGAAAAGAAAACAAAAAAGGAGTCTATACGATTGCTGCCATTTTGGATGGAAAAACAATTGGAGAGTCTAAAATTGCGTTGAAGTAATTTAGAAGAATATGATTATTTCATGATTGAAATAAGTAAAAGAGCGAAGTGAAAACTTCGCTCTTTTTTTGTTTAAATTTATTTTGAAAGGGTGTTTGTGAATACATCTTTTGACTTTTCAGAAAACATCATATACCCAACAACAACTGCCGTTTTTATGAATACAAGTATAGGAATTAAATGTCTACTATCTGATGCGTAGATTACGGGATTCGAGAATAGTGAAATTACATATTCGATACCTGAAAAAATAAGCTGTGTTCCAAGAATGATAGAGATTATAATAGGAGAACTTGTTCTCTTTTTTAAGAGTAATAGAATGGCTAATGCAGTGAATACTGCATAAGAAATAGTAGTTACTGAATTCATAAATACTTTTAAGCCTAGGAATATTTTATTTTCTTTAATAATTAAATACAACCATGTGCTAGAAAAAGATTCGATGATCATAATTAACTGAAAAAGAAAAGATAAGCACAAAACAATTGCTATGCTGATTAACCAGAAGTCAAATTTCTGATGTCCCTCATAAAAGGTTGTGATTTTGGGTTTCGGGTCATAGCGGTAAATTTTCGTTGATAACCAAACAAGCATTGCTACTAGCCAAAGTAAAATACCAATACCTAAGTAATGAAATAAGGTTTCGTTGGTTAAGGATATATTTAGAGGAGAGTGAGACTTGCTTTTAATTAGAGTATATCCAATGTTGTGATGGACTTTCTTTATGTCTTTAAAAAAAGCAGAGTAGTTTTCGCTTTTTACACAATCTGCTTTACTACTGTAAAGGTATGAGATGTCGATTTCTTTTTCTGAAGGTGAATACTTAGCCATAAAGTCATAAAAGAATTCGTTAGAGTCGACACTTAAGTATTCATTTTTGATATTCCAATTGCTATTTAGTTTGATTTTCATGTTGTATTCAATATCAACTGGGTGAGCTATGAAAAATGAATGTTCTCTCTTTTTTTCTGTAGGATTGGGTAAATTATTATATATCAGTCTAGGATGAAACCCAGCTAATAGCGATTGCTTATTTTCAATTGATTCTTCCCAAATACTGTCAATCTGATAGGATTCATAAATTGTAAAAATATTTTCTTTAGGGTTGTCTTCGTATGTGATGTCTTGGTTGAATTTTAGGTCTGAATAAATGTTAGAAAGATCTTCTTTAAAAGAGTTTTGGATGTTCTGAATACTATTTTCCTTGAAAATTTGTCTTTGATTATCGGCATAAGAACCATAAAAGATGGTTTTGGATTTTAATTGAACGCTTGAAGAATTCTCTAAGAATGTTATTTCTTCATCAATAATTGATTTTCCATAATCAGCTACTTTTATTTTCTCTAATCCTTCAGAGTTTTTTTTCAATACTAGTCCGTACTTGTAATCAGGGAAATATGTGGTTGTAACCGTACCGTGTTGGTTTGCTATTGTAGGATCGAACCAATACGAATATCCATCCGTGTCTTTAACTTTTACAACACAATGATTAAAATTATTGTAAGAAGGAAGCAGTGAATTGGATGTTTCGCCTAATAAGGAATTAACAAGAACAGGATATGCTTCAATTCCCAATTGATCAAGCATTGCACACATTAAAAGGCTTTTGTCTTTACAATCACCATATCGCTGATTAAAAACTTTATTTGGATGAAAAGGTTTATAGGCCCCAATTCCTGATTCTAGACCAAGGTATCGAATGTCGTCTTGAACAAAATTAAGAACTGCAAATATTTTATCTTTTCTATCTAAATGTTGTTTGTTAATACTATCCGTTAGAGAAATAATTTCAGGATTTAGTTTTTGCTTAATTGTGAAAAGATTAATTCCCCAATTGATTAAAGGTTTCCAACTATTGTTTGAGCTAACTTGTACCGCTTCATTTATTATTTCGGAAATTGGAATGTTGTTTTCTGGTAAAAATTCCTTAGAATCTTTTTTACTCCATGAATAATCAAATATTTTGTTTTCGGTTTTAATTACTGGCTCTAGGTCAGTGTTAAAGTTTTTAATGAATAATTTTTTTGGACTTATTATTCGAACATAATTATTAGCAATTGGAATTTGATCATTTAGATAAAAAAAGTCTGAAAATTCATCGTTTAATATCGGATTAAAACCTTTGGTTGTGTAGCTATAAGTCAAGATGTCACCGACTCGAACATCAGGAATGTGTGTTAATGCGGTTATAGTACCATCATAAATAAAACTTTCGGCGCTAGATTCTTTATGTAGCGATTGAAAATTTTTAAGGTCTAATTTGTTGATTTCTTTTCCATTTCGGATTATTTTAAGATCATGGAAAAATAGTTTTTGATAGGAAGGGTCATAATTAACTGAAACCGAAGAAACGTTTTGAATACCAGTGTTGTCAATAATCTTGATCGTATGTTTTATGAATCTTTCCTCTTTAATTATGTTTGTTTGTGTTTCTAGCAATAGAAAATACACACCTTGTTTTATTTCAGATAATGGTATGTTTTTTTCTGTAGAAAAATTATTTTTTTTAACCCATTTAGGTGTACTTTTTTGAATTATTTGAGAAAAAACATTTGCATTAAAAATGATAATAATAAGGAATAATAAATTTTTTTTCATTGATCTAATTTTAAGGCTAAAATACTTATTTTTGCAGCATGGCAAAGCAAGAAGATCAATTTAAAAAAGTAGTTTCACATGCAAAAGAATACGGATATGTATTTCAGTCTAGTGAAATTTATGACGGTTTGAGTGCAGTATATGATTATGCTCAAAACGGTATTGAATTAAAGAAAAATATTAGAGAGTACTGGTGGAAATCTATGGTGCAAATGCATGATAATATTGTTGGTTTAGATTCAGCAATTTTTATGCACCCAACAACCTGGAAAGCTTCAGGACATGTTGACGCATTTAACGATCCATTAATTGATAATAAAGATTCCAAAAAACGTTACCGTGCAGATGTTTTGATAGAAGACTATGTAGGTAAATTGGATGCTAAAATTGAAAAAGAAGTCGCTAAAGCTGCAAAACGTTTTGGAGATGCTTTTAATAAAGAAGAATTTCTAGCAACTAATGGACGTGTTTTAGGTTACAAAGAAAAAGGTGATGCTATTCTTAAAAGAATGGGGCAATCTTTAGAAAAAGAGGATTTGGCAGATGTCAAAGCTTTGATCGAAGAGTTAGGTATTGGTTGTCCTTTATCAGGTTCTAAGAACTGGACAGAGGTAAAGCAATTCAACCTAATGTTTGGTACAAAATTAGGGGCTTCAGCAGATTCCGCAATGGATTTGTATTTACGTCCTGAAACAGCTCAAGGTATTTTTGTGAATTTTTTGAATGTGCAAAAAACCGGAAGAATGAAGATTCCTTTTGGAATAGCGCAAACAGGAAAAGCGTTTCGAAATGAGATTGTAGCACGTCAGTTTATCTTTAGAATGCGTGAATTTGAACAAATGGAAATGCAGTTTTTTGTGCGCCCTGGTACACAAAAAGAATGGTATGACACATGGAAACAAACACGATTGAATTGGCATTTATCTTTAGGTTTAGGTGAAGAAAATTACCGATTTCACGATCATGATAAGTTAGCTCATTATGCAGATGCAGCTGCAGATATAGAGTTTAGGTTCCCGTTTGGTTTTAAAGAATTAGAGGGAATTCACTCAAGAACAGATTTTGACTTAAAAGCTCATGAGGAGCACTCTGGGAAGAAATTACAATATTTTGATCCTGAATTAGGGGAGAGTTATGTACCATACGTGGTTGAAACTTCTGTAGGGTTAGATCGTTTGTTCCTTTCGATTTTCTCTAACTCTTTGCAAGAGGAAGCGTTGGAAAATGGAACTTCACGTACCGTATTGAAGTTACCAGCGGTATTAGCGCCAACAAAAGCGGCTATTTTCCCATTAGTTAAAAAAGATGGATTGCCAGAAGTAGCAAAAGAAATTGTGAATGATTTGAAATTTGATTTCAATGTTATTTATGATGAAAAAGATGCTGTAGGTAAACGTTATAGAAGACAGGATGCAGCTGGTACACCATTTTGTATTACTGTAGATCACGATTCATTGAATGATAAATCTGTAACAATCCGTCATAGAGATACAATGGAACAAAAAAGAGTATTGATTTCAGAATTAAAATCAATTATCAATAAAGAAGTAAATATGTCTGAGTGGTTGCAAAAAATAAAGTAACCTAAATGGATCTATAATTTAAAAGCCTTTGAGAATTACTCAAAGGCTTTTTTTATTTCATGAAATTTTAATGAGATTAATTATTACATTTGGGGAAAAACCAAATATGAGAAATTATAAATTTTTATTCCTAGCTTTATTTATTAGTACCATCACTTTTGCACAGAAATCAGTGCTTATTCGTTATCAACCTAAGGTTGGAAGTACCTTAATGAATAATATGGATGCCGATATGAATATTACCATCAAAGCAGGAGATCAAAATATCGTAACAAAAATGACGATGGGATTTGATATGTCTTATCATACGAAGTCTAGAAAAAAAGATGTGAATGCTATTGATATGGTTTTTGAAAAAATAACAATGGACATTAATAACCCGATGATGTCTGGTTCTTACAATTCAGATAATAAAGAGGAAACAGATCCTTTTGCATTAAAGATAGCGGAAAGTTTTAAAGGGGTTTTAAATAAACCAGTTCCTATGAAAATAAATTCTCAAGGAAGTTTTTCAGAACCTATAGAAATTGAAAAAATATTTCCGCAAATACCAGCTTCAAAAGCTAATGAATTGAAGGAACAAATGTCCAATCAATTTATTCAATTTCCAGAGAATAAAGTTAAAATTGGAGAGAGTTGGACCATGTCAACTACTATGAATCAGGTGGGAAATTTAGAGTATACCTATACCTTAGTAGGAATTGAAAAAGATAGATTGTTGTTAACGCTTTCAGGAAAAATGTTAGAAAGTGAGAGTCAAACAGTAAAAATGCTAACCGCAAATATTTCAGGAGACGTTACCTTAGATAGAAAAACAGGTGAAACTCTAAAGTCGAATATTGTTATGGATATGGATATGCAAATGGAGGCTCAAGGAAATACAATGGATATGAATATGAAAGCTGAAATTGGAATAAAAGCTACGCAACTGTAATTAAATAAAAAGTATATCTAAAGTCCTAAGAATTTTCTTAGGGCTTTTTTTATGAGTTTTTTATTAAGAAGTATAAGGAACAAATACTAAAGCCTGTTAGAAATAAATCTTTGATAGTGTTTCCTGAAAAGCTTTTTATGAATCTTCCGATAAGAATACTTGAGGGTGTAAAAATTAGCAATACTGCGGCTCTATTTTCTAAACCGCTTGAACACATAGCGAGAGTTCCAAAAAACAACATTGAAATGGCAAGCCCATATTGAAACCGATAAGGGCTATTTATGGAAAGAACTTGAGTTAGGGAGGCAAGAATGCTTATTGCTGTTACTACTACAAGAATAATTAGGGGAGTAGCTAGATAATCTTGAAAATCAAAATTATAATTCAAGATGGAGTTAAAAGCTGTTTTCTCAAAAAAGAATGCTAGGTTATTTGTGAAAAAGCAATAACTAAAAAAAAGAATTAATGTGGCTGTAAAACCAAGAATTGGACTTAAAATATTTTTTAATTTTATTTTTTTAGACAAAATAATTCCTAAAAAAATAAAAGGTAGAAATACTACAGCTCCAGAAAAAATCAGAAACGAAATTCCGGCATAAATTCCAGTATCAAATAAAGTAGATTGTTTTTTTTCTTTGGATTTTAGTTGCGCAATATTTTTATAAATTAAAAGGTATAACAAGGAAACAATTAAAAATTTAATTTCTAAAAAAGCACTCGGAAACAAGCCATAAAGCAGGATCAAAGCAAATGTATTATGTAAATTTTCATTTGAAACTTTATTTTTTATAAAATAATAAGAGTTTAAAAAGATAAATGCAATGTTTAACAGCAGAGAAAAAAGTGCTAAACTCCAATGATTATAGTCTGTTGGAGCTTCTTTTCTTAAAAAAAAATGTGTTGTAAAAAGGAGAAAAAACAAAACTGAAAGGACAATACTATTAATGGGTTTAGTTTTGTCAAAAAAATTGGCTAGCATGTTTAGTTTTTATATTTTTGCAGCGTAAAGATAATTTAAGTTATGATAGCAAACAATATATTTAGAATCATCGGAGAATTGTTCACAGAAGGTCTTTTTATTCCTTTTGATTTAATTAGAAGCGATAAAAACTGGTGGACATCTAATATTATCAATTTTCTTTTTATCGGAGTCTTTTTTGTGTTATTAGCATATTGGATGAAAGAATCGATCAGATTTAAGAAAGAAGGTACAGAAGATTTACCTAAATAGAGTTTTCTTTTGGGAAGTAAAAACAAATTAAAACGTTTCAACGAAAACGAAACTTTTTCTAACGTTATTCAGCCAACTCGTGATGAGGTAACTACTAATTTTCCACATAAAGGAAAATGGAATGAGTTCTTTAAAAACGACAATCCTATCATTCTAGAATTAGGATGTGGTAAGGGTGAATACACAATCGCTTTAGCAGAAAAAAATCCGAACATCAATTATATCGGAATAGATATAAAGGGGGCTCGATTTTGGAGAGGTGCTAAAACTGCTTTGGAAGAAGATTTGCCAAACGTTGCCTTTATTCGTACTCAAATTGAGTTGGTAGATTTTTGCTTTGCGGAAAATGAAGTGAGTGAGATTTGGATTACTTTTCCAGATCCACAAATTAAATATAAAAGAACAAAGCATCGTTTGACAAATGCAGAGTTCTTAAAAAAATACCATCATATTCTAAATGAAGATGGAATCATGCATTTAAAAACGGATAGTGAGTTTATGCATGGTTATACTTTAGGTTTATTACATGGTCAAGGTCAAGAAGTGTTATATGCGCATCATGACATATATACCAACCCACATGCGCCTGAAGATGTTTTAAATACGCAAACATTCTACGAAAAGCAGTATTTAGAAGTAAAAAAAGCAATTACTTATATTAAGTTTAGACTTAAATACTAAATTATTAAGTGCTGTATTCTTACTAAACAAATAATTATATTTGTTTGAAAAGGGATGCATGAAAAATAATATTAGTTTAAAAGAAGCTATTTCTATCGGTATTGGTGGAATGGTTGGTGGAGGTATTTTTGCTGTTCTTGGTTTAGCGGTTTCTATAGCTAAAGGTGCAACCTATATTTCATTTTTAGTTGCTGGAATATTAGCTTTGGTTACGTCTTATGCTTATGCTAAACTTTCTATGAAATTTCCTGATAAAGGAGGAACTGTTCGGTTTATCAATGAAGGCTTTGGTACATCTGTTTTTAGTGGTGCTATTAATAATTTACTATGGGTTAGTTATATTATAATGCTTGCGCTATATGCTTCGGCTTTTGGTTCTTATGCACCAAATCTGATGTCTATTACAGGAAACCTAGCCATGGATTCACATCTGTATACTACAGGAATTATTGTTTTGGCAACTGGTATCAATTATTATAGTATCTCGGTTGTGGGTAAAATTGAGTCGTATGCTGTAGTAATAAAACTAATTATTTTAATTTCTTTTATTGGTATTGGAGCATATGGTTTAATCGGTAATCCTAATTTAAGTCAGCTTGGGGTAGATAATTGGGTGAGTTCTGTGAAAATATTAGCTGGTGGAATGGTGATTTTTGTGGCTTATGAAGGATTTGAATTGATTGCTAATGCAGCGCCTGATATTGAAAATCCAAAAAAGAATATACCCAAAGCCTATAAGTATTCCGTAATTTTTGTAATTCTTTTGTATGTGATTATTGCTGCGGTAACTGTTGGCTCACTGCCTTTTAGTGAAATTGCTACAGCAGAGGATTATGTGCTCGCAGAAGCAGCTAAACCCATGTTAGGTCAGGTTGGGTTTACCATTATTACTATTGCAGCTTTGATTTCAACATTTTCTGCCATTAATGCTTCTTTGTATGGGGGAAGTAGGGTGAGTTATGAAATTGCTGAGGATGATGAATTGCCTCATGAACTGACGAGCAAATTGTGGAATCAACCTATTGGTTTACTTGTTACTGCCGTTATTACGGTTTTAGTGACCATTGCATTAGAGTTAGAAAGTATATCTACTGCCGGAAGTATTGGGTTTTTACTGATTTTTGGTATTGTGAATTTTGTAGCTTATAAACTGTCTGAAAAAATTAATGGAAATAAATGGATTTCTTTCAGTGGATTTATTTTGTGTTTGGTTGCCCTTGTAGTGTTAGTGCTACAACAATTAAAAAGTAATTTTCTGAGTGTTGTGGTGGCTCTTTCTATTATTAGTGTTTGTTTTATTGGTGAATATATTTACAAGCATTATTTTGATGCCAAACAGAGTGATTAACTGTTTCTTAATTTGAGACAATTCTCAGAAAATTTAATCCCAACCGTTTTATTTAGTTCTAACGGAGTATTATGCTGAATAAAAAGTGTTTGATCTTTGAACACAACCTCAATTAAATAATTTCCTTCCATAAAATAGGTTTGTTTTATGATGGCTTTATGCTCGGAGTTGGCATCTATCTCGATATCTTGAGGATAGAGTAAAATGGTTTTGTTTGAGTTGGATTCGGTTATTTTGTTAAGTGCTATTTCGTTTACATCACCAAAGAAAGAAGCTACATATTTAGAGGGAGGATTGCTGTATAGGTTGTTTGGGGTGTTTTCTGCCACTAATTGTCCTTCTTTCATGACAAGTATGCTGTCAGCAAAAGAAAGCGCATCAGTACTATCGTGCGTTGCTACAATACAGGTAATATTCTTTTTACCTAAATAGTTGAATAATTTTCTTCGCAAGTTGTTTTTTCTAAAATTGTCGATGTGACTAAAGGGCTCGTCTAGTAATAATACCTCAGGTTCTTTTGCTAAAACTCTTGCCAGGGCAACTCTTTGTTTTTGGCCGCCACTTAAGTTTTTTACTTTTACATGTGCAAAATCAACCATATCCACCACTTCCAATAGTTCCGCAGTTCTTGCTTTTTTTTCTTTAGGAAATCTGTTCGGTAAAAATTTCCCAATGTTTTCTGCTGCTGAGGTAAATGGCATCAAGTCAAAATCCTGCGATAGATATTTCATAAAAGGCTCTCCTGGAACTAAATAATAATTCGGGCCCAATAATTTTTCATTATTGTAAGAAACAGTTCCTTTATCAATATGAAGCAATCCATAAATGATTTCTAACAGGGTACTTTTTCCGCATCCACTTTCACCTATAATAGCCAGGTATTCTCCTGGTTTAGCTGAGAAAGATATGTTTTTCACAACCTCTGTTTTATCATAGGCGAATGATACGTTTTTTAATTCTAGCAAAGCTGTTATTTTTTGAATTTTAGTTTTCTTTCGATAGCAGAAATCATCATTTTTGCAATATCTTTTCCTGTTGCTTTTTCTATTCCTTCAAGTCCTGGAGAAGAATTTACTTCTAATAATAATGGACCTTTGTTAGAACGAATTAAATCTACACCAGCTACATCAAGACCTAAAACTTTTGCCGCTTTAATGGCAAGTTTCTTTTCTTCTTGAGAGATTTTTACAATTCTTGCAGTGCCACCTTGATGAATGTTTGCTCTAAACTCTCCTTTTACTGCAACACGTTCTATGGAGGCAACAACTTTACCATCTATTACGAAACATCGTAAATCTCTTCCGTCTGCTTCTTTGATGAATTCTTGTACTAATATGTTTGTTTTAAGACTTTTAAAGGCGTTTATTACACTTTCTGCTGCTTTGTTAGTTTCTGCCAATACAACCCCTTTACCCTGTGTGCTTTCTAGTAATTTTATAATTAATGGAGCTCCATTTACCATTTCAATTAATTCCTTTGTTTCTAAAGGAGAATTGGCAAATCCAGTTGTTGGAATATGAATTCCATGTTTAGAGAATAATTGAGAAGAGAATAATTTATCTCTTGATTCTGCAATTGCAGAGGCTCCATTTTGGATGAACGTTCCTATAGAATCAAATTGACGGATCAAGGCACAACCATAAAAAGTCATACTTGGTTTTATTCTAGGGATAATGGCATCAAAACTATCCAAAACGTTTCCACCACGATAATGAATTTCTGGATTGTCAGCATCCATTTTCATATAACATTGCTGAGCATTTAAAAAGAACATTTGATGTCCTTCTTGCTCACCCGCTTCCATAATTCTTTTGTTACTATATAATTCAGGGTTACTTGCAAGAACCCCAATTTTTAGTCCATTTTCTGTAGTCTTACTTCTTTTATAATAAGAGTCTATTTGTTCTGGTGTAAAGGTTGTAAGACAATCTTCTTGAGAAGGATCAATAATTAATCGATCAATCATTGCTTCTCTACCTAATAACATTCTAAAGCCCATAGAATCTCTATTGGCCAATGTAATTTCAATTTCATATTGATCTTCACCGATGATAAGATCTGTAAGGATAACGTATCTCTTTTCACTAACTCCTGTTGAGCTTTTAACATATCTTGTACCAGATATTTTTGATTCACAATGGATGCTTACACTTGGGTTAGATTGCAAAGGAAATACTTCATAACGCACCCATTTTTCTCCTCTCTTTTTAAAGGGAACTATATTAAGTGCATGTATAGACGAGGTTTTGGCTCCAGAGTCAATTCTAGCTTTTATTGCCGGTATTTGAAGGTTTGGTAATACGCACCATTCCTCACTTCCAATTATTTTTTTTTCCATGAGATATATTCAATTGTTTTTAACAAATATATTATATAAATAGTTTCAAAGGTTAAATTAAAAATATGTTTTTAAACATAAAAAAAAGAGGAAACACAATTGTATTTCCTCTTTTTCTTTTATCGTTAAAGCGATTAAAATCTATTCTTGATTTTCGATTGCTTCTTTGATTTTTGCTTCCAATTCTTCTGCTAATTCTGGGTTGTCTTTGATTAAGTTTTTAACTGCATCACGACCCTGTCCTAATTTTGTATCTCCATAGCTAAACCAAGAACCACTCTTTTTGATAATTCCATAATTTACCCCGATATCTAAAATCTCACCAACTTTAGATACCCCTTTTCCGTACATAATATCAAATTCTGCTTGTTGGAAAGGAGGGGCAACTTTATTTTTCACCACTTTTACTTTAGTACTGTTTCCAATTACTTGGTCTCCATCTTTAATTTGAGTCCTTCTACGGATATCTAAACGTACCGATGCATAAAATTTTAAGGCATTACCACCAGTTGTTGTTTCTGGGTTTCCGAACATAACACCAATTTTTTCACGTAACTGGTTGATAAAAATAACAGTACAGTTCGTTTTAGAAATGGTACCTGTTAATTTACGCAAAGCTTGAGACATCAAACGTGCATGTAATCCCATTTTAGAATCTCCCATTTCTCCTTCAATTTCACTTTTAGGAGTCAATGCAGCAACAGAGTCAATCACTACGATGTCAATTGCACCAGAGCGGATCAGGTTTTCAGCAATTTCTAAAGCTTGTTCTCCATTGTCAGGTTGAGAGATAATTAAGTTGTCAATATCAACACCTAGGTTTTCTGCATAATATCTATCAAAGGCATGTTCTGCATCAATAAATGCAGCAATTCCTCCAGCTTTTTGGGCTTCTGCGATTGCATGGATTGTAAGTGTTGTTTTACCAGAAGATTCTGGTCCGTAAATTTCAATAATTCTACCTTTTGGGTATCCACCTACTCCTAAAGCAAGATCCAATCCTAAAGATCCAGAAGATATAGATTCCACATCTACATGAGCAACATCACCCATTTTCATAACAGCTCCCTTACCATAAGTTTTGTCTAACTTATCAAGGGTCATTTGTAATGCTTTTAATTTAGCATCTTTTTCTTTAGTATCATTTGCCATATTTGCTTCGCTTCTGAAATTTATAATTAGAAAGTAAAAATAGTAAAAATATTATGTTTTTTTCCTTCGAAATGAGCCTTCGAAAAGGAGTTTTCAACAATTTTAAAAAAACTATTTTTTTTGAAATTTATAAATGAAATTTTTATGTTCTGTATCAGTTTTTAAGATATAATAGCCTCTTGGCAAGTGTGATAGTTTTATACTTATTTCAGTTTCACTAGTCGTTTGTGAAAAGACCAACTGCCCCATGATATCATAAATAGAAATTGCATAAATTATCCCTTTACTTCTAATAGATAGATAATTTTGCACAGGGTTTGGGTATATAGAGAAGTTGATAGAATCCTTTGTGTAATCTGATTTTAAGACCCCTGAAATTTGAATAGTACCAATAACATCTTCAGGATAGCTGTAGCTTCCGAAATTCCAGTTGGAGATATTGGTGAATTGTTTGGCGCAATCTGAAATACTTAAATTGCTGCAAGTGTCAGGACCGTTATAATATCCCTCAGTAACAGTTGGTTGATAGATAGCGTTCTCGCCATCTACTAGTGTTGTTCCGGATAAAGTACTCCCGGGTGAGTCTGAATCACCAAAGTAACTTAAGAATGTTCCATAAGAAGATCTTGTTCCAGTGATTGCAATTATTTCATCATCGGTTAAATCTAAAGAGAAGCCCCCATCGCTTTCTGTAGCAGTTCCAATGGAAGCCTGTATACCAGGACTGTTGTCATTTGCATTTTCTATATGAACGACTGTCCCTTGAGATATGATTTCTCCAGTGCTGTTTACCCAGGTTACTTCCCCTTCCGTAGTTGTTGATGCAAAAGAGTTACCTGTCCATTCTTCATCGATAAATTTAATGGTAGTGTTGTTAGGGCAGTCGTCTAAAAGTAAAAATGAAAATCCATCAGGATTATCATGATAAGCAACAATAACAATATCTCCGGGTTCGGAAATAGAATTGTTTTGCACTTGGGCAAAAGAAATAAGTTGTGTTGTTAAAATCAGTAAAATTGATAATTGTTTTCTCATAGCATTTATTTTAGTTGTCATTTAAAAAGCTATGTGAAAACCTTGTGGTTGCACGTGTCAAATTACTATCTCAAGATAGTAATTTGAAATTTTCATTAGAGGAATAAGAATTCCTTTCCATAGCTTATTTAAGTTAAGAAAGGTTTTTTTAAAAAGAAAAATTGGCGCAGAGAATTTAGTAAAACCTGTGTGTTAACATAGGTTAATTTAGAAGGTTTCTAGTGCACTTTCAATCACCGTATAAATTTTTTCTAATTCTTCATTTGTAGTAATAAAGGGTGGTAAAATATAGATTGTGTTTCCTAAAGGGCGCAAACAAACACCATTTTTCATAAAAAAATTAAAAAGTTGATCTCTTAGATTTCCATAACGTTGCATCTCAATATTCAAATCTAAGGCAAATATTACTCCTGTTTGTCTTGTAGTTTTTACTTTTGGGTGATTCTTTATCCTTTCATTAAATGCAGCATGTTTCTTCTGAATTCTAATACTGTTTTCTTTCATTTCTTTAGAAATAAGAAGATCAATTCCTGCTGAAATTGCGGTACATCCAAGCGGATTAGCAGAGTAGGTATGTCCATGAAAAAAACCTTTAGAAATCTCACTATCATAAAAAGCATCATACACTTTTTGAGAACAGGTAGTGAGCGCCATTGGTACAATTCCTCCCGTAAGTGATTTAGACAAACACATAACATCTGGTTTGTTTTCTAAATAGTCTGAGGCAAAATATTTTCCAGTTTTTCCAAATCCGGTCATTACTTCGTCTGCAATACACACAACGTTGTTTTGCTGTGCAATTGCAATCAATTCACTTAATAATGCTGCAGGGTACATTTTCATGGCAGCTGCCCCTTGTACAAGTGGCTCAAAGATAAACGCAGCAATTTCACCGGTAGCAATCAATTGAGTAAAACTTTCTTTAACGTTATCGAAGTTTTCTTGTGTGGGTACTTCAATACGATCTATCGTTAATAAGAAATCTTCAAACGGACCATTGTAAACAGAAAGTCCGGATACGGACATTGATCCAAAAGTGTCTCCGTGAAAAGCATCTTCTAGGGCAATGATTCTATTTCGTTTTTCTCCTTGGTTGAAATGAAATTGAAGTGCCATTTTAATAGCGACATCAACAGAAGTAGATCCATTGTCTGAAAAAAATATTTTTTGTTGATTTTTAGGTAAAATAGTCATTAGTTTTTCTGACATTTCAACAGCAGGCGGATGTGTAAATCCGCTAAAAACAACCTGGTCTAATGTTCCTAATTGGGTTGTAACTTTATTGATGATGTAGTCATTACAATGACCATACATACAAGTATACCAAGAGGCGATTCCATCGATATAAGTATTGCCATCTTCATCATAAAGCAATGCACCCTTGGCTTTTACTATTGCCAAATGATTTGGGTGTAGTTTGTGTTGTGTTAGTGGATGCCACAAATGTTTTTGGTCACGTTCTTGTAAGTTCATTTTAGTGCTATTTCTATAGGAAATTCAAATGTACAATTCTATAATGTAAGTGAGGCTTAGGTTTTTTAATTATAACTTTAAGAGGTTTTCTCTAAATAAATTTGCATACTTAAGCGTTGTATCCTGATCAATAGTTTGTTCTTCATCAATCCTACCAATAACATTAGCTCCTGTCATTTTTAAGATGATAGATTCTGTTTCTTTGTTTTCTGAACCACTAAAGATTATGGAAACCTCAAAGCCTTTTTCTTGTAGCATTTTTACGGACAGTAATGTATGATTGATGCTGCCTAAATAATGACGAGAAACCAAAATTACTTTGTAGTCTGGTTGTATGATATCAAGGATAGTATGAGTGTCATTTAAAGGGACTAATAATCCACCAGCACCCTCAATTACTAGGGTGTTCTCTGTAGACGGACAGTTGATGTTGCTAAGTTTGATATTGATATTTTCAATTGCAGCTGCGGCATGGGGACTCATTGGAGTTTCCAGGGCATAGCTGTTTTTATAAAATTTAGAAGTCGTATTGGATATTAAGTTTTTTACTTTGTGTGTGTCAGAATAATCCAATTCACCAGCTTGTATTGGTTTCCAATAATCTGCCTTTAAGGCTTCTGTAACAATTGCAGAGGCTACAGTTTTTCCTACCTCTGTTGAAATTCCAGTGACAAATATTTTTTTCATGTTATAATGTTGCTAACGCTGTTAATAATGCATCTATTTCTTGGTGTGTATTATAGCTATGGATGCAGATTCTTAATCTTTCTTGACCTTTTGAAACAGTAGGTGAAAGAATGGCTTTAATATCAAATTCGTTTTCTTGCAGTTTTTGTGCGAATGCTTTTACAATGTTATTGCCCGGAATAATACAACAATGTATAGCACTGTTGCTTGCAACAAAATTAGAGTCTAATTTTTTTTCAGAAACTCCTTTTTTGAAGTAGGCGATATTGCCTTGTAATTTTTTTAATTCGGGTGTGGTTTGTAATTCTAGATACGCAGCCTGTATGGTTGCAATACTATGAGCAGCTGCTGCGGTTGTATAAATAAAAGATCTAGAAAAATTTATCAAATAGTTTCTTAACTCATTACTCCCAAGAATTATAGCTCCATGACAACCGAGAGCTTTTCCAAAAGTATGAACTCTTGCAAAAATTTGATGCTCCAAGCCTAGTTGTTGCACAGTTCCTTTTCCTTGTTCTCCAAAAACACCATTAGAGTGGGCTTCGTCTACAATTAAGAGGCATTGATACTGGTTGCATAAATTTACAATTGATTGGAGAGGTGCGCTATCACCATCCATAGAATAGATGGTTTCAATTGCTATATAAATGGTTCCCTCAGCTTTTTTAATTTTTTTTTCGAGATCTTCTGTGTTGTTATGCTTGAACTTAAATGATTTAGCATTACTTAATCGAATGCCATCTCTTATAGATGCATGAATTAATTCATCAAAAATTATGGTATCTCCTTTTTGTGCAATACAAGAGAACAAACCAATATTAGCATCATAACCAGAGTTGAATAGCAAGCCACTTTCAGCATTATGAAAATCAGCAATAAGGTTTTCAGTTTCTAGATGAATGTCGTGTGTACCTGAAACGAGTCTAGAGCCGGTACTTCCATTTTTAAAGATTTGAGAATTACACAGCTCATTTGATTTTTTACTGATTGCTATGTTTTGAGAAAATCCCAAATAGTCATTTGAAGAAAAATCAATTTTATTTTTGTCGTTTGTAAGAACACGAAACGAATTGTTGTTTATTCTTTCGTTTAGTTTTTTCTCAAGATGATTAGGGAAAATAGACATATTTAGACATTTGTATATTTCAAAATACACTGCGAAATTAATGAACTTTTTTAGAATATAAATTTTTAAAAATAAACTGATAAAAACTATTTGTTATAGTGAATATCACATTTGTGTTATAACACTTTGTAATAATTTTGTAAATTTGTAAGAATCACTATTTGAGACTATTAACCAAGTTCTGAAGAGTGTGTATATAAACTTAATCAAAAAATAAAACAATGGCATCATTAACCCCTTATACAGGTACCCTTGGTAAAAGATTAGCCAAACATTTACTAAGAAGGGCTACATTCAATATTTCTAAAGACAGAATAGATGAATTTAGTGCTTATACTCCTGCACAGGCAATTGCGAAACTAGCAATCATTCCTGATAAAAATTTAACACAACCTATTCATTATGTAGATGGAGAATTAACACAGCCATCTCCTTGGATTGATGATGATCCGACCTATGGAGCTGTGAATGTAAACAATGGGAGTGGAGGTTCAAAACTTAGGTATTTTGTTGTCGGATGGTGGTTGGATGAAGCGAAAAGAGATACTTCCTATCGATCAAAAATGGCCTATTTTTTATATACTGATTTTACTGCCGCTAGTGCGAATTTAAATGGCCAGTATGGTACGTTTTATGATTATTTACATTTGTTAGAGAGACATTGTTTAGGCGATTGGAGGGAATTTATTTTTCAGATGACTAAGAATCCCCAGATGTTGAATTATTTGAATAACAACCAAAATACTGTAGACAACCCAAATGAGAATTATGCTCGTGAATTGTTGGAATTGTTTACTATTGGGAAAGGGGCTCAAGCAGGTGTTGGAGATTACACAAATTATACAGAAAGTGATGTTGAGGAGGCCGCAAGAGTTTTAACCGGTTGGAAATATTATTACGTAAATACTGTAAAAGATCCGGATAAAGATAGATATCGAGTAACAAATGGCGCTGAATTTGGTGATATTCCTTGTGGGTATCCTTCTAGATGGCAGCATGATTATGATAGAAAAGAATTCAGTCATCGTTTTGATAATTATGTAATTGAAGCTTGGGATAAATCAGGAACTACCAATGAGCAAAAGGATGCTAGGATGGAGGCAGAGCTCAGAGAGTTCATCGATTTGATATTAAGCAAAGATGAAACGGCCAAATTTATTTGTAGAAAATTATATCGTTTTTTCGTGTCAAGAACCATAACTACTGAAATAGAAAGTGATATTATTGAGCCTTTAGCGGTAACGTTTAGAGCGAATTATAATTTGCAGGAAGTGATAGATCAATTGTTGTTGAGTAAGCATTTTTATGATCTTGATGATGTAAATAGTACGGACGAAATTATAGGAGGATTAATAAAATCTCCCTTAGACTTGGTTTTGCAAACGTTAACAATAACGGATTACCCTGTTCCGGATCCAATTACGCATGGACAACATCATTATCTAAATTTTTATTATTGGCAGATTGTTTTGTCAATTCTGGAACCCGCAAGTCAAAATCCTTTTTTCCCGCCATCAGTGGCAGGATTTCCTCCTAATTATGAAAATCCAGATTTTGATAAATTTTGGTTCAATTCTTCAACAATAATTCCACGTTATAATATGGCTGATGTATTATTGAATGCTGGGAAAACCAAAACAACATTTTATGTAACCACTTTTGTAGAAAATTCTGTAAGCGATCCTTTCAATCCTACTACGTTGGTTTCTGAATTGGTTGAGATTATGTTTCCAGAACCTATTGATGCGGATAGGTTGAATTATTTTGTAAATGATATTCTATTAGAAGGCGGTGAAACAACTCCTCAAATGTGGGCGGACGAATGGAATATATACAAAAACTCAGGAAATAATTCGGGAGTTGAAAGTGTCTTAAAACCATTGTTTAGAGCACTGACATGGGCACAAGAATTTCAAAATAATTAAAATATCAGAACATGAAAAGAAGAAAATTTTTACAACTATCGGCTTTAAGTTCTGCAAGTGCATTAATTTTAAATGGCCACAAAGTAAGTGCGTTTTCCAAAACTGCACTATTAAATAATATCCCGGCAGCCATCATTGAAGGAAGATCTTTAGTGATGATTCAGTTGTTAGGAGGTAATGATGGATTGAATACCTTGATTCCGTTGGATCAATACGACGATTATGCAAATTTACGACCTACTTTAAAGTTAGCCAATTCTGGTGTCAATGCTGCTATTAATTTAGATAGCACACTGCCTTTAGAAGATCAAATGCTTTTACATCCTGCGTTAACAGGCTTTAAAAGTTTATATGATGCAGGTAAGTTAAATGTGATCAATAGTGTTGGGTATCCAGTAATTAATAAATCACATTTTGCTGCACGTGCGTTGATGTTGAATGGGGGAGATGGAACGGTTGAAAATGCGAACAAAACCTCTGGTTGGATGGCTCGTTATTTGCATTCAGGATATAATTATCAAGATTATAGTGATCCGTTAGGAATTCAATTAGGAAGTAAAAAGCCATCATTAGGTTTTCATTCAGAAAATGAGCATAAAGTGGATGTGAATTTAACGGGTCAAGATGTTTCCGGTTATTATAGTGTAATTTCGAATATAGGAAATCCGGAACCAAGTAGTATTCCAAATTCAGAGTTTGGAGACAATATGAGTTTTATTTCACAAACCGAGCGAGCTACTAATGCTTATTCACAAAGGATAAGTGAGGTGTTTGATGCGGGTAGCAATAGTAATATCTCATATCCAGATTACGATTTGGCAAATCAGTTGAAAACAGTTGCCAGAATGATCAAAGGAGGTTCTAAAACAAAAATATTTTTGGTGACTGCTGGTGGTTATGATACGCATGCTGATCAGGTTGAAGGTGGAGCAAGTCATACGGGAACTCATGCCAATTTGTTAAAAGAATTGGGTGATTCAGTAAAGGCATTTCATGATGATATAGAGGCTATGGGGATTGATGAAAAGGTTGTTTCTGCTACATTTACCGAGTTTGGTAGAAAGCCTTTAGAAAATGGGAATTTTGGTACGGATCATGGAAATTTAGGGCCTATGTTTGTGATAGGTAGTGCTGTGAATCCGGGTGTTACTGGAACCAATTTAGATCTTTCTTCGATAGTGAAGCATTTTGACGAAGGTCAGATGCAGCATGATTATAGGCAAGTGTTTACAACCTTAATAGGAGATTTCCTCGGGGCCTCAAGTGATGTAATTGCTGGAACTGAATTTTCTGAATATGATGGAGATAAAAAATTAGATCTTATTGGAGCAAGTCAAAAGGCTTTGAGTACAGATCGCATTCAGGTACCGAAAAATCAAATGACCGTTTATCCAAATCCGGTTCAAGAAAATTTTGTGTTGAAATACGATAGTAAGATGTCTTACAGAGGTTATTTAGTATTATATAATATCTCGGGAGCTGTAACTTTTACGATGCCTTACGATTTTGATTTTGGGATTAATATTTTGCCTTCGATTGACATGCGTAATTTTAAAGCAGGACATTATATTTTAGCAATAAAGGATAGTTTTAATAAAACCATGGCGAAACAGCGCTTGGTTAAGGTATAAACAAAAAAAACTCCGAGTAAATTAATACTCGGAGTTTTTTTATTATTTGAAAAGTAATTAGTCTACTAAGATAACTACTTTGTTGTCTTTCATTTCAACAGTACCTGAAGTAATCTTTAGTGTAAGAATTTTATCATCATCTATATGAGTTTCAAAAAGACCACTTAATTGGTCAAATTCTAAATGCTCCTTAGTATGAACGTGAACTTTTACAATTCCTTCTTGTAAAACAGATACAATTGCAGCGTGATTTTCTAACATTTGAAAGTTACCATCTACACCTGGAACAGATACAGAGTCAACTTGGTCGCTAAAAATCGTAGCTTCTGGTGATACTATTTCTAAAAACATATTTTCTTTAGTTTTTCGTTTTTAGTTCTTAGTTTTTAATTTGGGTTGTTAAAAACTCAAAATTCAAACTAAGAACTCAAAACTTATTTTTAAGCTTCAGCTAACATTTTCTCTCCAGCGTCAATTGCGTCTTGGATAGAACCTCTTAGGTTAAATGCAGCTTCAGGGTATTTGTCTAATTCACCATTCATAATCATGTTAAATCCTTTGATAGTGTCTTTGATATCTACCAATACACCTGGGATTCCTGTAAATTGCTCAGCAACATGGAAAGGTTGAGATAAGAAACGTTGTGCACGACGTGCTCTGTGTACGATTAATTTATCATCTTCAGATAATTCCTCCATACCTAAGATCGCAATAATATCTTGCAATTCTTTGTAACGTTGTAATAATTCTTTTACATTTTGAGCACACTCATAGTGTTCTTTTCCTAAAATCTCTTCTGTTAAGATACGAGAAGTAGAATCCAATGGATCTACCGCTGGGTAAATACCTAACTCAGAAATCTTACGAGATAATACCGTAGTTGCATCTAAATGGGCAAATGTAGTTGCCGGTGCTGGATCCGTTAAATCATCCGCTGGTACGTATACCGCTTGTACAGATGTAATAGAACCAGTTTTTGTAGAAGTAATACGCTCTTGCATAGCTCCCATCTCAGTTGCCAATGTTGGTTGGTAACCTACGGCAGAAGGCATACGTCCTAATAAGGCAGATACCTCAGATCCTGCTTGTGTAAAACGGAAAATGTTATCTACGAAGAATAATACATCTTTACCTTGTGTAGGGTCTCCAGCTCCATCACGGAAATATTCAGCAATAGTCAAACCAGATAAGGCAACACGTGCACGTGCTCCAGGTGGCTCATTCATTTGTCCGAATACGAAAGTTACTTTAGAATCTTTCATTTTCTCGTGGTCGATCTTTTCAAGATCCCATCCACCTTCTTCCATTGAATGCTCAAATTCTTCTCCGTATTGGATAATTCCAGCTTCAATCATTTCACGCATCAAGTCATTTCCTTCACGTGTTCTTTCTCCTACTCCTGCGAATACAGAAAGTCCACCATGTCCTTTTGCAATATTGTTGATCAACTCTTGGATCAATACAGTTTTACCTACTCCGGCTCCACCAAATAATCCAATTTTACCTCCTTTTGAGTAAGGCTCAATTAAGTCAATTACTTTAATTCCTGTAAATAAAACTTCTGTAGATACAGACAAGTCTTCAAATTTAGGAGCATCACGGTGAATAGACATTCCCTTGTCTCCGTCCTTTGGTAAAGATTGTAACCCATCAATAGGATCTCCATTTACATTGAATAAACGACCGTAGATGTTATCACCTACTGGCACTTTAATTGGGCTTCCAGTAGCAACTGCTTCTACACCTCTACTCAAACCATCTGTTGAATCCATTGCGATACATCTTACAGTATCTTCACCGATGTGCTGTTCTACCTCTAAAACTAGTTTAGATCCGTTATCCCTTGCGATTTCTAATGAATCGAAAATTTTTGGAAGACCTTCTCCTGTTGTAAATGCGACATCAATTACTGGTCCAATAATTTGAGCAACTTTACCTGTTAATTTAGACATTGTTGTAACTATTAATTGTTAGTTCTATTTTTCTATGTGAGTTTTACCTCGTTTTTCAGGGTGCAAATATAGAAGTTTTAATTTGAAATAAAAATATGTTTTTGGGTTTTTTATAGTCCCAAAAAGTATTTTTTTTTAAAGGATTTTCATAAAGTTAAATGGAATGCCTAATGGCCTTGTATTTAGTGATCTATTGAAGATTTAGACTTCTTTCAAATGTTTGCTGCGTTGGTTTTATTCAAAAAGAATTTCGGTTTTTTTTGAAATCATTTTTGCAATAAAAAACCACCTTGTTTTGAAGGTGGTTTTTTCTGCTTGTTTTTCTGCTTGTTTTTAGAATCCTCGAACCGTCCAAGATGCATAAACTTGACTTCCTATGGTACCCGCTCCAGGAGCACTTTGGTATTCATGTCCTAATAAATTGGCTGCTCCAATTTTTAAAACAGATTTAATTTTTGGCATTGCATATGTTACCTGAGCATCCACCGTAGTTCTTGCTGGTAATATAGCGTCTATAAAGGTAGATTCCCATAAATAGGCATCGTTCCATCTAGCATCCAATCTGAATCCAACATTATGTCCAATGTTATTGTTTCCGAAAGAAACCTTTACCTTATGTTCTGGGGTGTTAAACCCTGCTTCATAATCTGGATCCGTGCTTTGGTCAAAATCAAATTTAGCCCAAGTATAATTGAAACCTAGATCATAGTTTCCAAAAACTTTTGTACTCAAACCAATTGCGGCTCCGTAAGAAGAGATGTCTGCTTTGGAATTGGTATAGGTTTGAAATGCTTGGTAATCCTCGTTTCCAATAGCGGCTAATAAATATTGTGTATTTGGGTCAGTAGCGACGTTATCTGGATCTATTGTAGAAACATCTCCATAAAATGGAGTTACAACAGTTTTATTCCCAATGAAGTTTTTGTATATATTATAATAAGTACTAAAGTCGATTACCCATTTTTTTACAACACCACGGTATCCCAATTCAAAAGCAGTTACTTGTTCTGGTTTGACAAAGTCGACTTGTGATTGTTCTAATAATCCTGCATGAAGTGCAGCTGCTTGTTCAGGTGTAATTGCCCCACCGCTTTCGATAACCGTTTTTTCTACTTCGTCACCAAAGATAGTTAAGGAATTTAGTGTGAATGAGTTTTCATAGGCGTCGCGACCGGAAAGAGTTACAGAGTCTGGTACTCCTGGAAGAGCTGCCCCTTTATCACTAACTTCTTTAGGTCTAGATTCATATCGATCTAAATTGTCTGGTGCAGATCCCACTAGAATCGCGCGTCCTAAATCAAGTCCAATATATTGATCTTGTGTGGTTGGGTTTCTAAATCCAGTTTGGTATGAGATTCTGAAATTGTGTTTTTTTGCTTCATCGGCATTGTAAACCAACGATACTCTAGGAGAGAAAAATCCATCAAAATTTTGTGATTTATCATAACGTACAGAGGCGGTTAGTTTCAGTTTTTCTTCTGCCAGCCATTTTTGACCCTGTACATAAGCTCCAAATTCATCATAGTCGATTGGACCATCTGCATCCGTAAAGATAGTACCGCTAGAGTTTAAGGAATACCTTCTTGCCGATCCTCCCAATTGGATTTCTGCGAAAGAAATTTTGTCTTTAAAGTTGTAATTGATATCTGAATGGTAGATTTTTGATTTATCTACAAATTTTGATCCAGTATTTAAATCTCCGTCAGAAATTGTTTTGTTGAATAATTCCTCAAATTCAGGAGTTCCTGGTTGAGGGGTTAAAAGTGCATCAGCAGATGTTCTTGCAATACCATGGGCTTGCTCAGAAGTTGCTCCCCCTTGAACTGCTTGTAAATATGCTCCGGTATAAGTTCCAAACCAAGGCTCTGCATTTCCTTTGTTCATGTTTACCCCGGTAAAAAACATGTCATACGAATCTCCGGCATCTTCTGCGGTCATATACGCTCTCCAAAAGAAATGATTGTTACGTACCTCTAATTTATGCTGTTGCATCACAAAGTTTTTAAGGTAGTACCTATTGGCTCCTTGGTATACCGTATTACCGGTACCATATTTACCATTGTAGCTTATTTCTAAATCGCCACCCGTAGGTCTGTAATACAGTCCAACATCCGCTTTGAAACTTCTTGCCTTATAGTCGGTTAAATCTGTTTCTCTATAACCTGTTCTACTCACATCTTCTGATGGTACTAAATTTGAAGCACCACCTGGAATTAGTCCTTGAGACTCTAAAACTTGTGCAACTTCGTTGATATTTGCTTGAACTTCATCACCATATACATTTGCCTGGTCAAATGCAGGACCTGTTATTTCTGGGATTATTTGATCTGGTTTCCCTGCTCCCTGGTCAACATATTGTTTGTAATCCGTAGCAGCCCAGTCAGTTCCGTCTAAAAAGGAAAGCGTTGCTTTTGCAGCAAATTTATCGTTGAACTTTTTCGCAACTCTTACACCGGCATCTATAAATTCATTGGTTCCGTTGGCTTCTTGAATGGTTACACCAGATTTTAAATAAGCACTCACTCCTTCGTGGTCAAAAGGGTTTTTACTATTCATAAATAAGATACCGTTAAAGGCATTGGCTCCGTATAAGGCAGAAGAAGCACCTGGAAGCAATTCAACACCTTGTATGTCTAACTCAGAAATTCCCAATAAATTTCCTACAGGGAAGTTCAAAGCAGGAGAGGCATTATCCATTCCGTCTACCAGTTGTAAGAAACGTGTATTTGAGAAAGCAGCAAACCCTCTTGTATTAACCGATTTAAAAGTCAAACTACTTGTATTGACATCAACTCCTTTCAAGTTTTCAAGTCCGTCGTAGTAAGATGCCGAAGAAGTGTTTTGGATCTCTTTGATTCCCATTCTCTCAATAGTCACCGGAGATTCAAAAATTCTCTCAGGTGTCCTGGAAGCAGAAACAACTACTTCATCAAGAACAGTTCCTTCGTGCAGGTTAAAATTGATTGATTGGTTGCTAGCATTAATGGTTTTAGTCTCTTTGTTAAAACCAACACTACTTGCTTGTAGTATAAAAGGTGGTGTTTTACTTGTTTCTAAAGTAAAATTTCCATCAAAATCGGTAGAAGTTCCGATTGTAGTGCCTTTTATTGTGACACTGGCTCCTGGGATAGGTTCATTTGTTTTTGAATCAATTACTTTACCCGAAATGGTTGTTTGAGCAAATGAAACAGCACTAAAAAGAACGAACGAAATAATCAATAAATGGTTTTTCATAGGTATATAGTTGGTTAGTTTCTATGAAAATACAATTTTTTTTCACAAAAAAAAACTAACCAATCATATTCCTTGTCGTTTGAATACGTTTAAATCAGGTGTTTAGTATTTCAGATAAAGCCAACCTTTTTGTGTTTTGTACTTTGGATCAGAAAAGCTAATCTCATAAATATAGGTCCCAATAGGAAGTTTAGAACCGTTGTTTCCTGTTCCATCCCAATCATTTTTGTAATTGCTGGAAGAGAATATTATTTGTCCTTGTAAATTAAATATTCTCACATTTGCGTTTGGTAAGGTTGGATGCTCAAAATTTGTTGTGTTTATGTTTTCTATGGTCCAATAATCATTGATTCCGTCTCCATTAGGAGAAAATGCTTTAACGGCAGCAGGAGAATCATCCTCAGGGAAGTTTCCTGAGCTTAATGCATTTTGGTCAATTCCATTGATTGTTATTTTCCAATCGTTTAAAGTTCCTTCATCATCAGCGGCATTGTCGGAGATACTTAAGGTCCAGATCCCTAGACTTTGTTTTTTTGAAAATAAAGATAGAGGTTCCAGAGGTCTATAAGAGCCTGTGTATGGAGCGGTTCCTTGAGTTATTGAAATCGAGGCATTGTCGTTAAAAATAGTATTATCATAGTTGGTTCCTTCGTCGTCACTATGTGTTACAAGTAATACCTTTTCGTTATCAGGATTTGTTAAATAAATCTCAAGATCGCCCACATAAGTGTGTGATATATCAATCGTAACAAGAACTTCTGATATGTAAATATTGTCGGTAATATTTATTTCTGAGGTGATTCCATCTGGAGTATTATCAGGAATAGATATGGTTTTATTATTGGTGAAATTAAATTCTTCAATAGTTCCGGTGGTAAATTTATAAATTTGAGAAAAAGTACCCGTGTTACAGCTGTTGGTCTCTCTTACTCTCCAATAATAAGTGTTGTTTTCAACTAGGTTGTTTGCAGCATATTTTTTTAAATCGGTGTTGCTAGACTCAATAATATTGGTGAAGTCTAAATCTGTAGCTATTTCAATATAGTAAGCGTTGAATTGCGTTTCTGTGTTCCAGGTAAACTCTATCGCTGTTTCTAAGCTAGTAATATTGTTCTGAGGGTATTGTAAATAAGGAACTGTGGTGATCTCAGTATCAATTGTAAGTGATAATTCTACTGTATTGGTCTCTGTAGTTGCAGTACCCGTAAGCTGTGGTTGGTAGGTTCCGACGAGTTCGTTGGATGTATTTGATATAGTCACTTCAACCATAGTGCCATCTGTAGTCGCTGTTTCTGGAGAAAATGTAGCAGAAGTTCCTTCTGGTAGATTGGACATTGAAAAAGTGGTTGTTTCATTAAAACCTTGGAATGTATTGTATTCAAAAGAATATACGGCATCGTTTGGCGCACAAGTTTTTGTAGAACTTTCTGTAAGACTCATGATAAACTTGGAAGATTCTATTATGAGGTCTGTGGCATTGATGTTATAGAAAATATTATCAACAGCTTCTACTTTTATTCTTGCATTTGATGTAGAAACCTGAGGGATAATAATATTATGACTTCCATTGTTCAATACGTTGGAAGCTGCTGTAATTGGAAATGTCATTCCTCCGTCTTCTGAAATTAGGATGTTTACAAAATCCGCATTAATTGGCGTTAAATTAGTGTCTGCCACTTCCCAGGTAACATTAGTAGATTCACCAGCGTAAAGAGTTTCTGAAGTGGTGTGAGAAGTAACCGCAAAAGATGCGTTTGTGTTTTCTACAGTGATTGTTATGTCATCGGTATCAAATTGACCATAGGGAGATCCATTATCTCTTGTAGTCAATCTGAATTTTAAATTTCTAGAAACAGAAGGGAGCTGTTCCCAGGTTGTACCTGTGCTACCTGTTAAAACAGTTTCTATAGCCGGGAAATATCTTTCAGCAGTAGTACTTCCTACTAAAGACCTAAATAAAGGACCCGTGCTGCTGTCTGCTTGAGGAGGCATTTGCGCAGTTTCTTTATCCATTTGCTCCCAAGTATAATGAAGCGCTCCTGTACCAGAAGTTCCTGTACCTGTTAGTACAAATGGAGTGGAAGCAGGGATGTTGTAATTTAATCCTGCATTTGCGGTAGGTGCTGCTTCTGTAATGTCATTCTGTTGGGCACAAGTGCTGTTTCCTAATACAATATTGTTATACATCTGTTCTAAACTAATTCCATGAAAATAGTCATTGCTGTTACTTTGCACATTAGGGCTACAAATACCTGCATACCCCATGATAGTTGATCCACTTCCGGGTTCTACGGAGCTGCTATTAGAAATATTACCACCACAAGAATTATTAAATGTATGTGTTGCTCCAAATTGATGTCCCATTTCATGCGCTACAAAATCAATATCAAAAGAATCTCCTTTAGCAGGGGTTCTACCGGAAACACCTTGTGCTTTTTTACTAGTACATGGAGATGCTAATTCAGCTAAGCCAGAAAACCCGGTATTGAATAAATGTCCGATATCATAATTAGCAGAACCAATAATAACATCACATTTGCTTTGAACTTCTTCTAACATTTTAAAGTCATCAGAACTCGTGTATCCATCTGTTTCTGGGTCTAGAAAAATCAAATCGTCATTGTTTTCAACCAATTGCATGGTTAGTGCAAGTTCTTTTTCAAAAACTCCGTTGATCCGTGTCATGGAAACATTCATGGCAGCAAGAACGGCTTCTTTCTTTTCTGTGTCTGTTGCAGAAACTGGAATTCCTTGGTCTGTCAAGTGGTATTGAGCATATTCACCAGTACAAGATAGCGCTAGTCTGAAAATTCTTGATTTACCATCATTGGTACTTGTTTTTTGTTCGGTGTTTTTTTTGTTTTTAGCAATGGAGGTAGCTTCATCAGTTACTTTACACTCATAATTCATGTTGTCAAAATCAATATCGCTTTTGTCATACACTTTATAAGTTAACGCATCTTTAGTATAGGGGTCAATAAATTCAGTATTTCCATTTTCTCTTAATTTCATAGAGTGCAATCCAATATTACTTACACTAAATCTAATGGTGTTGTTGGGAGTGTTTTTTGAGACTCCTAAGTAAGATTTTATATTTGGATATTTTTTTTGAAGTTCTGGAGCCAAGGTTGAAACTTCTGTAATGGTATATGTTGTAAGTGCTCCTTGTTTATTAGGGAAAGGAATTTCTAGATTGGATTTATTTATTTTCTTCGCAAGCTTTGTGTTTTTTAGAAGCGTTTTTAAACGATCTATATCCAGTCTGTAAATTTTTTCTTTTTCTAATTGTGTGATTTTTGCATTTTTTTGAAACAATAATAGACTTGTAGAGGATTCTTCTGTCCATAAATCTTCATTTTGAGAAAACCCGAACGAGGTTGCAAAAAAAGACAGTAAAATAAAGTATTTGAGTTGATTAGTAATATTGTCCATAAAAAAGTGCTTGTATCACAAACTTATTTAAAATAAATTAGAGTTGTAGATAAAATTGATAGAAGTTGAATTCTAATTGTTAAAACCTCATTGAATTTTTAAAAAAAAGGAGGATTTTTGAAGTTAAATAAAAAATGGGTGTAAATTTGCAGCTGTACTAAAATTTAATTTTGTCCCGTTGAAAGTAATTGAAAATTACAAGAATTTTACCGAAACCAAAAAATCTATTGTAACCATTGGGACTTTTGATGGTGTGCATATTGGTCATCAAGAAATTATAGCTCAGTTGGTAGCAACGGCGAAAAAAAATAATGCCAATTCTGTATTGCTTACTTTTTTTCCTCACCCTAGAATGGTGCTGCAAAAAGATAATAGTATTAAGTTGATCAATACTATTGAAGAGCGTATTGAAATTTTAGAAAAAACAGGATTAGATTATTTAATCATTCATCCTTTTGATAAAGATTTCTCTAGATTAACTGCTTTTGATTTTGTGAGGGATATTTTAGTAAATCATTTAAATACTGCGCAGCTGGTTATAGGGTATGATCATCGTTTTGGTAGAAATAGAGAAGGTGATTTTGAACAATTAGAAGAGTATGGAGAGATGTACGATTTTTTAGTACAAGAAATTCCAGCACAAGATATCAATGCAATTTCTGTTAGCTCTACCAAAATCCGAAGAGCTTTGGCCGAAGGAGAAATACAAAAAGTATCAAAATATTTAGGACATTGTTTTACGCTTTCAGGAAAAGTTGTCTCCGGTAAAAGGTTGGGGAATACTATAGGGTATCCAACAGCTAATTTAGAGATTAAGGAATCTTACAAACTCATTCCCAAAAAAGGAGTTTATTTGGTAAAGTCTATAATCAATCAACAGGAGTTTTACGGGATGATGAATATTGGCGTGAGGCCAACCGTTCAGGGAGAGTCTCAAACTATAGAAACTCATTTTTTTGATTTTGAAGGTGACTTATATGAGCAAAATTTGCAGATTGAATTAATTGAGTTTTTAAGAGAAGAACAAAAATTTCAATCAATTGAAGCTTTAAAGGAGCAACTTGCTTTGGATAAAAAAAAATCATTAGAACTGATAGAAAATTAAGAGCTGTACTCTATGAAGAGTAGCACTCTGTAGTATAGCTTAAACTATTCTGTTTTTATGGGCTTTTTGAAAATCTATTTTTATAAATTTGCCTTTTTAAAATAGATGATAAAATGTTACAAGTTCACTACATAAAAGACAATAAAGAAACGGTATTAGCCGGATTGGCAAAACGTAACTTTAAAAATGCTGAAAGTACTATAGATGCTGTATTACAGGCAGATGAAGATAGGAAATCTACACAAGCAGCATTGGATGCCATTTTGGCTGAGTCTAATAAAATATCCAAGGAAATTGGAATTTTATTTAAGTCTGGTGAGCCTCAAAAAGCAAATGCATTAAAAGAAAAAACAGGTGCTTTAAAAGAAGAGTCAAAAGCATTGACAGACAAGCTAGCAGCTGTAAATGTTTCTTTGCAAGAATTGCTATATACAATTCCGAATATTCCTAATGGAATAGTACCTACCGGAACTAGTGAGGAAGATAATGAAACTGTTTTTGAAGAAGGAGAAATTCCAACGCTTCATGAAGGAGCTTTACCGCATTGGGAACTTGTTAAGAAATATGATATTATCGATTTTGAATTGGGTAATAAAATTACAGCGGCTGGTTTTCCTGTGTATAAGGGTAAAGGAGCTAGATTGCAACGTGCGTTGATTAACTACTTTTTGGATAAAAATTCAGAAGCTGGATACCAAGAAGTTCAGCCTCCTTATTTGGTAAATGAAACTTCTGGTATTGCAACGGGTCAATTACCGGATAAAGAAGGACAAATGTATCATGATGCTAAAGATGATTTGTATTTGATTCCTACAGGGGAGGTTCCTGTGACGAATATTTATAGAGATGTGATTTTAAAATCAGAGGAATTTCCTGTTTTAAATACAGCATATTCTCCATGTTTTAGAAGAGAAGCAGGGTCTTATGGAGCACATGTTCGTGGTTTGAATAGATTGCATCAGTTTGATAAAGTAGAAATTGTTAGAATAGAAAAGCCAGAGAATTCATACAAAGCATTGGATGGTATGGTTGAGCATGTGCAAGGTTTGTTGCGTGATCTAGGATTGCCATATAGAATTTTAAAACTATGCGGAGGAGATTTAGGTTTTACATCAGCATTGACATATGACTTTGAAGCCTACTCAACGTCACAAGGAAAATGGTTAGAAATTAGTTCTGTTTCGAATTTTGAAACATTTCAGGCAAATCGTTTGAAATTGAGATACAAAAATGAAGAAGGGAAAAAGCAATTGGCACATACTTTAAACGGAAGTGCTTTGGCATTACCAAGAGTTTTGGCTTCTTTGTTAGAGAATAATCAAACTCCTGAAGGGATAAAAATACCAGAAGTATTGGTTCCTTATACAGGTTTTGATATGATCAATTAAAAAATAAAGTAATACGAAAAAGCCCTTTACAACTTGTAAAGGGCTTTTTTTATGTGTTGTAAAAAGTTGTTTATTTTCTTTTTGATAATTTATCGTTAATATCCATTAGATATTTGATTCCAACGGCTTCCATTGGGTTGGCTCCATCGCTTCCTCCACCAATGACAATATTTGGTACATTTGCTTTTGCTAGTTCTCTAGCAACACCAATTCTTGTTTCCATTTCAATACTGGCAGCCTCTAAGGGGGTTAAACCAGCAGCCACTTTAAGTTTATCTCCTTTGGCTTCAGCTTCTTTTAATACTAATTTAGCAGCGGCATCTAGTTTTGCTTGTTCTAAGTTTTCCGCTGCAACGAGTTTTGCTTTTCTGGCTCTAATTACCTCTTGTAACTCATCTGCTTCTTCGGTTGCTTTAGTTTTCGCAATTAACTTTTCACCTTTAGCTTTTTCTGTAAGTGCTTCTTGTTGAGCAGTTATTAGCTCTTGTTTCGCAGTTGCTTCATCAGAAGCAGCATCAATTTTTGCTTTAAGTTTTTCATAAATTCTGTCATCATAAATCACTTCATCAATTGAGGCAAACGAAGCTACGATTCCATATTCTTGAATATCTGAAACACTTCTCTTTATATTTCCGTTTTCATCCAACTTTTCTTGAACTTGAATGTAGGTTTTAGTAGATCCATCTTCTAATAGCCGCGTTTTAGTTTCAGTAATCAATAATACTTGTCCATTTCTTAATTGATCTTGGAAATATTCATTTAGTTGTGATTGACCACCAGAATAGTGAGCTTCTGAGCTCATACGCTGAGTACTATAAGAGGCAATTTGCTTCTGATACATTAACAAGGTTGTTGTCATTAAATTGTTAATATTGGTATATGTTTTGTGCAAATCAATCATTTTCGATTTATCACTGGGCAAATCCCATTTTGTTGTGTGGCTCAAGGTGGCCGCATCTCCTTCAGAAAAGGTCCCCATGTGAGGCAACATATGATAATCGGCATCAGGAGAGATATGTTCTCGACTGCTTACTTGAATTGTAACGTTATTTGGGTATGTTGTAACCTTTGAAAAGAATCCACTAAAATATAGACCAGGTGTAAAACGAACATCTAAGTCACCAGATAAGGTTTGAACAACTTGTCTTTCCCCAGCATCATTATTGCTGAAAGGGTTGAAGGATACAATGGCAATAGCAAGTATTCCGATCCCAATAAAAATTTTTACACGTGTCGGTGTAATTCCAAAATTACTTAAGTTCATAGCTTTATAAAGTTTTATAGATGCGAAGAAATACTATTTTTTTATGTTAACAAGGAAAAGTCATATTTTTTTTGTCATAAAAACTGGAGTAGCAGTAAATTGGGTAGCAATATTATTCTAACTATCTTTGAACTCTGAAAAAATAAAAGAAATTAGAAGATGTACGTATATAATATTACTACAAATATTGAAGGTGATTGTGAGCAAGAGTGGTTATTGTGGATGCAAGAAACTCACATTCCTGAGACTTTAGAAACCGGAAAATTTATCTCTGCAAAAATGTGTAAAGTTTTGGTAGAGGAAGAAATGGGAGGTGTTACTTATAGCGTACAATATACGGTAGAAACAAAAGAAGCTCTTGAAGCATTTTATGCTGAAGATTCTGTGAATCTAAAAAACAAAATGAACGCAAAATATGCTGGGAAATTTGTTTTTTTTGAAACCGAAATGAAATTGATCGATAAGCAGTTCGCATCAAAAAATTAAAATTTAATTGTTATTTGCCTGTAACTAATGTTCTAAGCAAATGTGCGCCAAATACGAAAACGTAATGACAGTAAGAGCCAAAAAACATTTAGGACAACATTTTTTGAAAGATGAAAAATTTGCTAGTGATATTGCAAATAGTCTTACAGAGAAAGGATATGACACTGTTTTAGAAATTGGTCCCGGAATGGGAGTAATGACAAAGTATTTGTTAGAAAAAAACTATACAACTCATGTTGTTGAAATAGATACTGAGTCTGTTGAATATTTGCAAAACACTTATTTGAAATTAGCACCTAGAATTATTTCTCAGGATTTTTTAAAAATGAACTTGTCTGATTTTTTTGAAGGACAGTTCGCGATAGTTGGTAACTTTCCATATAATATTTCTACGCAGATAGTTTTCAAAACCTTAGAGTTTAGGAATCAAATTCCTGAATTTTCAGGGATGTTTCAAAAAGAAGTAGCGGAAAGAATAGCAGAAAAAGAAGGAAGTAAGAAATATGGTATATTATCTGTACTTGCCCAAGCATTTTATGATGTTGAGTATTTGTTTACTGTACCTCCCACAGTTTTTAATCCACCTCCAAAAGTAGATTCTGGTGTGATTAGAATGATCCGAAAGGAAAATTTTACCTTACCAGTTGACGAGAAAATGTTTTTTAGAGTTGTGAAAACTGCTTTTGGTCAAAGAAGAAAAATGCTGAGAAGTAGTTTAAAAGCTTTAAATTTATCCGAATCATTAAGAGATTCAGAATTATTTACCAAGAGACCAGAACAATTGTCTGTAGAAGCATTTATTAATCTTACTTCATTGATAGAGAATGACACCCATTGAAATTAATAAGGATTTTTTAAGTGATGTTAAAGAGCTTATAGGAAAAGGAGATAATCTAGCATTGTCTTCCCTTTTTGAAGAGATGCATCATGCTGATTTAGCTGAGGTTTTAGAAGAGCTAAGTTTTGATGAAGCCGTGTTTATTATCCGTTTGTTGGATACAGAAAAAACAGCCGATATTCTTACGGAATTGGATGAAGATACTCGTGAGAAAATCTTACAAGAGTTGTCTTCAGAAGAGATTGCGAAGGAAATAGGAGAACTGGATTCTGATGATGCAGCCGATATTATTGGTGAGTTACCTGATGAGCAAAAAAATGAGGTGATTTCTCAGTTAGAGGATGTAGAGCATGCCAAAGATATTGTGGATCTTTTGCGTTATGACGAGGATACTGCTGGAGGGCTGATGGGGAAGGAGTTGATTAAGGTTAATGAAAACTGGACCAATCTTCGATGTGTGAAAGAAATGCGAAAGCAGGCCGAGGATTATGATAAAGTACACACTATTTATGTGGTGGATGATAATGATGTTCTGAAAGGTAGGCTTTCTTTAAAAAGTTTATTGACCACTTCAACAAAAACTCCTGTAAAGGATGTTTTCAATCCGAAAATCACTTTTGTAAGAGCTGATGAAAATGATGAAGATGTTGCCAAAACTATGCAGAAGTATGATTTGTTTGTGGTTCCCGTGGTGGATGAAATGAACAGATTAATAGGACAAATTACCTTAGATGATGTTGTAGATGTAATTAGGGATGAGGCAGATAAGGATTATCAAATGGCAGCCGGTATTACGGAAGATGTTGAAGCGGATGATAGTATCTTACAACTGACAAAAGCAAGGCTACCATGGCTTGTACTAGGACTGTTAGGAGGTTTGGGAGCAGGCTCGATTATGGGGGGATTTGAAGAGGCATTAAAAAATTATCCGAAACTATTTTTCTTTACTCCGTTGATTGCCGCAATGGCTGGAAATGTTGGGGTTCAATCAAGTGCTATTATGGTGCAAGGTTTGGCCAATAATAACATTAAGGGTAGCGTGGTAAGTAGATTGTTAAAGGAAGTGGGACTTACTCTGCTAAATGGTTTAGCTTTAGCGCTACTAGTATCTATTTATGGTTTTTTTCAAATAGATAATAGCACCATTACGTTTGTGATTGCATTAGCCTTGATGATCGTTATTACGATAGCAGCCGTTATTGGAACTTTTATTCCGATTCTTTTAGATAGAAATGGTATTGATCCCGCACTTGCAACCGGTCCGTTTATAACCACCAGTAACGATATTTTTGGAATTTTAATTTATTTTATGATTGCCAAGTTTATGCTAGGCTTTTAATCTTAGTTTTTCCAAAAATTTCCATAACACAATTCCAGTGGTTACAGAAATATTCAAGGAATGTTTCGTACCAAATTGTGGTATTTCAATGCAATGATCAGAAGCAGAAACAACTTCTTGTTGTACTCCTTTGACTTCGTTCCCCATTACAATAGCATATTTGTTATCTATTGAAATCTCAAAATTTTCTAACATAGTAGCATTATCTGCTTGCTCAATAGAAGCCACTGTATAGCCCTCTGATTGTAATTTATGAACAACCTCTATCGTGTTTTCTACATACTCCCATGCAACTGTTTCTGTGGCTCCTAAAGCCGTTTTATGGATGTCCTTATTAGGAGGTGTTGCAGTGATCCCACATAAATAAATTTTCTCAACAACAAACGCATCACTTGTTCTAAAAACAGAACCAATATTATTTAGACTTCTAATATTGTCTAAGATAACTACCAACGGAATTTTTTCAGTTTGTTTGAATTCATCCACTTCTAGTCTGTTAAGTTCACTGTTTTTTAGTTTGCGCATCATTCGGTTTTAGGGATTCAAAATTAACGAGTTTTCTGAGCTCCTACAAATTTATTTGATTGTAAAACTTGTGTTATCTTCGAAAGAATTATGTGGTTGTTTTAAAGAATTATTTTAGATTTGAGCCTATGAATTTATCAGGAAGAACTTTAGTTATTGGAGATATACATGGTGCTTTAAAAGCTTTGATTCAAGTATTGGAAAGAGCAAAAGTCAAAGAAAATGATTTGCTTATTTTTTTAGGTGACTATGTGGATGGGTGGAGTCAATCACCTGAAGTGATTAATTATTTGATTCAACTAAAGGAAAGTCATAATTGTATATTCATGAGAGGGAATCACGATGATCTTTGTTATCGATGGTTGAAGCATGGAGAAAGTAATGAAACTTGGCTCATTCATGGCGGGCAATCCACGGTAGCTGCCTATGAAAAGATACCTTATAACTTTAGAAGTATACATATTCATTTTTTAGAAAATTTACGGGATTATTATCTAGATGATCAAGATAGATTGTTTGTACATGCTGGTTTTACGAATCATAATGGTGTTGCGCATGAATATTTTGATAGAATGTTTTATTGGGATAGATCTTTGTGGGAAATGGTTTTAGCCATGGATAAGACTTTGAAAAAGGGTGATCAATTTTATCCTAAGCGTTTGTCTCACTACAAAGAAATATTTATCGGCCACACGGCACTTTCTAGAATTGGCAAAGACACACCTGTAAATGCAGCAAACGTATGGAATGTTGATACCGGTGCAGCCCATAAAAATGCACTTACAATAATGGATGTGGATACGAAAGAATTCTGGCAGAGTGATGCAGTATACAAATTGTACCCTGACGAGAAAGGGCGAAATTAACGTGTCTGACGTTAAAATTTTGTAAATAACTTAACATATGTATATTTTTTTGTATATTTACACCCCCTAATGATTTACGAAACTATTTTTTCAGTAGCAACTGTTTGACACGTTGTGAAGTTGCAGGTGATTAATTTCTCTTGTATGTATGAATTGTAAATTGTAAGTTATGAAAATTGAATTGTTCAAAAAACCCAATGAAAATGTTGTAGCAATAGCTGTAACTTTTGTCCTTTTTATTTTATTATTTGTCTTAAAAGTTCAAGAGGATAAAAGCCGTGTAACAAGTAAACTTATAAAGGGAACTGAAATTGAATTGGCAAGTACTTCTATTATTAAATAGAGATACTGTATGCATTTATATAGCCTGAGGAAGTAAAAACTTTCTCAGGCTTTTTTGTTTAATACATTAGTTTTTGAGCCAGATTTTCTTCGGTATGAAATTTTCCTGAATTAACTATTTTATTGTCTCCTTCGGTATTGTTTTTTGCACCCCACAATAAAGCAATCAAGTCAATTTTATTATTTTTAAATAGATTATTTTCAATTCTTACATTAACAATTCCTCTGGTGTTTAAAAGAATCTTGTTTTTTTCTTTAGATCCGCAATTAGAAAAAATTGAGTTACTTATCATTAGGTTTCCTCCGATGGTAGATTCATCATAGCCACCTCTATAATAATCAACAACGTTTTGCTGAACATTATGAAATTGACAATTGTTAATGGTTAAAAATTCAACGTTATAATCACCACGGTCATTAGTTTCTTCAGATAGTTCTATTCCATTGGTACAATCGATAAATTTACTGTCCTTGAAAACAATTTCTTCGGCAAAAGTTTGTTTATAAGCTTTTAAGATATAGTTGAAGTTTTGAACTGAACATCCTATAACAGTTAAGCCATAATGGTTAGACATATTTTTCTTAAGGTTAGAGAACGCCTGTTGTGTTTGGTTACCTGCTAAAGAAATATTTTCAATAATCAGATTTCCGTAGGGATGTAATTCAAAGAGCGGACTGTTCGCCGAACCGGAATACTTGATAGTAACGGTGTTTTCTGTTTTGGCCTTTATGGTGATTTTCTTTGAAATTTCAAGTGATTTCGAAATGGAATAATTCCCTGGTTCTAAAATTAAAATATCGCCTGGCTTGGCTGCGCTTATTTTATTAGAAAGTTCCTTAGGTGAAACTTGTACAAGGTTTGGTTTTGTTTGTGGTACTATATTAGAATACCATGTAGTACCATATAATGATTTATCCAAAATAGAAGGTACTTTTGTTTCATAAGAAACGGTTGCTCCAATTGAATTTTTAGAGGCTCTTGAATTGCCTAAAAGATCTGTTTTAATGGTTTCAAAACCAAATCCATTATAAATAGTGTTTCCTTGTACCTTAGGAAAGTATAAATATTCGGCTGCCTTTGTAAGTTGAAAATTAGATTTTTCAATTTGATCCGAATGCTTATAATCGACACCGTTGTTATTGATGAGGTTATTTTTAAAGGTAACCCCATCTGCTTTATCATGCTCTATGATAGGTTGAGGGTCTCCTTTTTCACTGTAAATAACATTGTTGGCTACCACAGTTCTTAGAGGTCTAGCAGAACGAATTTCAGATTTGGGTAATACATCTTTTTGTGCAATGTTCGTTCCAACTCCAAATTGCCAAGGTGATTTGCAATTTACATAAGTGTTGTAGGCAACAACAACATCTGTAACTTGATTGTATCTATTTAATGGTGATTTAGGAATTCCATTCATAACAGCTAAAGGACTACGGAAATTCTCTCCGATGATGTTGAAAAAATAATTATTTGTAATCCAGTGACCCGTATTTACAATCCTGATTCCGCCAAAATTTTTATTGATTCCATCCCCAATAAAATAATTTCCATCTATACTGCAATAATTACCATGTCTGGTAACAACAGAACCTTCACTTTTATAAAATACATTATTAGTTATTTTATTAAAGTTGGTTTTGCTAGAGATGATTTCAACTTCACCATTACATTCTTCAAAAAGATTATTTGCTATAGTTGTGTAACTAGGACACATTGAGGTAAAACTACTACCAAGTTGAATAGTTTCTCCTCTAGCACCACCTTTTCTTGGTCTCGGTCCAAAATGATTGTTAACTATTTGATGGTAGTTATTAATGCTTTGGTTTCCTTTTAAATCAACGCGTAGTGTCGGTCCACCATTTGTTTTCCCTGCGAGATAACAATTCTTTAGGCTATTATGTCTTCCATAAAATTGAACCCACAAATCATCTTGATCTCTTTCCGGTTTGTTAAAATCTAGGATGACACAATCTGTGATGCTACAATTATTAGCAACTTCATTTTCGCTAACTCTAAAGGCAATTACATTTTTTTTAGGTGCATATCCTTTGCGAAAAAACAATCCTTCCACATGTAAATAATTTCCTGCCAATGACAAACTAGAAATACCTTCAATAAATACCTTTCCTGGAGTTTCTGCTTTAATTGATATTGGTTGTTGTGCTGTACCATTTCCCGTAAAAACAATTTCTACATTTTTCCAAATACCATTTTGCATGATAATATTAGCACCGGGTAGAGCGTTTTCAATGGCAGTTTTAAGTTCAGCATTATCTTTAACAAGAATAGATTGCTCTTTTGAATTTGTTGCACAAGCAACAGTAACAAGAAAAACTACGGATAGAAATAAATGTTTAAACATGGGAATTAAATTTTTTAAGTTACTAAATCCAGTTCAATATTTTTTTGACATCATAGTCTTCTGGATTATCTATATATTTTTTTGCCTCCTCGTAATCACGTTCTCTGATATAAATTAAATGATTAATAAATAATTGAGCCATTTCTGAATCAATATCTACTAGTCTTGGAGGTACTTTTCCATTTTCATCCTCAAAATCTTTAAGATAAAGAGGGGTTACATCTCCTCTAGAGTTTGCACTTACGATACAACCAGTGTTTCCTTCGTCAAACAATTTTTTTACACCAATTCCTAATAGGGTACATAATGTAAGGTCAAAAGCAATAGGATTTGAACAACGCAATTCATATCCAATTTCAACAGGTCTAGATTTAATATCTAAATTAATTTCTTTTAATTTGGTTTGTAAAAGATAATTAAAAATGTGCGATTTACTTACATTTCCAAGCTCAGGGTGACCATGATCATCGTAGGTGAAGTTAATTCCTGAATCAAGAATCTCTTCTTCATCCATAAAATGGAAAACCCCCTCACTTACCATCACCACACCATATTCGATACCTCTAATTTTACTCTTAATAATAGAGGAAATAATCATATTGATAATTTTATCAAATGTGATTTTGGTTTTATTAAACATTTCAGGTATGATCATCATTGGAAAGTGACAAGCAGAGGCTATTCCAAATGCTAGATGTCCTGCTGATCTACCCATTGCAGAAACAACGAACCAATTTTCACTAGTTCGAGCGTCTTCATAAACTGTGTTACCAATTCTGACTCCTTCATCCTTAGCGGTATGGAAACCAAAAGTTGGATTTCTATCTGGCAATGGTAAATCATTATCAATAGTTTTGGGAACATGAATATGTGCCACATCTAATTTTTGAGTTTCTAAATATTTAGAAAGTCGACTTCCGGTTGATGCCGTATCATCACCCCCTATGGTAACTAATAATTTAACATTGTGCTTTTCGAAAAAGTCAGGTTTAAATTCAGAGTCCTTGGGTTTATGCCTACTCATGATAAGAGTGGAACCACCTCTACTATAAATTCTATCTGCTCTATGAAAATTGAATTTTTTTATGGCAGGTTCTTCAGAGAATAATCCTTTGTAACCATGATGTACACCAAGTACATCATAACCATCTTTGATAAAAGTTTTTGCAAGCGTACTAATAACTGTGTTGATTCCTGGAGCTGGACCACCACCACAAATAATTGCAATTGATTGTTTCATGTTTAATTTTTTTTTAATCGAGTAAATTTATGTCCATAAATTAGTTTCTATCTTATAAATAGTGATAAATATTTATTGGAATACTTGATATTTACTAGATTATGAAAACATAAAAGATCATGAAACTGATCTTTTATGTTTTGCATTGAATCAGAGGTTTATTAGATACCTAAAGCTTGACCACCACCAATTTGGATAGTTTCAGCTGTAATAAATGCTGCATCATCACTTGCTAAGAAAGATACTACAGAAGCAACTTCTTCAGGTTGACCTAATCTACCTAACATAATGTTATTTTTCCAAGAAGCGAAAACTTCTGGTTTTGTAGATTTGATCTGTGCATGAAATGGAGTATCAATAGTTCCTGGAGAAACTGCATTTACACGAATACCATATTCAGCTAAGTCTTTTGCTAACGCTCTAGTAATTGCGTGTACACCTGCTTTTGAAGTACCATAGATTCCAGCACCTGGTCCACCAGCATTCCATCCAGCGTTAGACGTATAGTTGATGATAGTTGCATTTTCTCCTTTTTTAAGAAATGGTATAGCTGCCCTTGAAGCAAAGAAAGTTGAATCAAGATTTAAAGCCATTACAAATCTGTAAAATTCAGTTGTCATTTCTTCAAAACGAGATCTTCCTCCAAGTCCACCTGCATTGTTTACAAGCACGTCAATACGACCATATTTTTCTCCAATTTTTGTGATGTTCTCTGTAACAACTTCGTCTTTCGTTACATCAAATCCGTAATATTCTGCTGTAATTCCTTCTGCGGCAAGTTCTTCAACTCTTTTTACACCAGCTTCATCATCGATACCGTTTAATACAACGGTATAACCATCTTTTCCTAATCTTTTAGCTACTTGAAATCCTATTCCTCCCGTAGCTCCAGTAATAACTGCTACTTTTCCTTCTGTTTTGCTCATAATTATGTTTGTTTATGTGTGTGTTAAATTTTATTCGATTTTATTTCTTTTTTTTCAATGGTTCTACTTTTGGAATTAGCACCCATACACTGGCCATTACAATAAAGGCAAGAGATGCACCAATCACAAAGGCAGGAGTATAATTTCCACCTGTAGTGAGCATTGGTACAAGAGCTACTAGTCCAGCTCCTGTTAGTTTTGCCGCTGTTCCTGAGAAACCTGAAAGCGTACCAACTGTTTTCTGTCCATATAAATCACTTGGCAGGGTTTGTACATTTCCAATAGCAGTTTGAAATCCAAAAAGTACTGCGGCCATGATCAATACTGCTGCTACTGGAGAACCTGGATTGGATAGTGCCAATAATGCAGGTAGCATAATTAAACAACCAAGTGTAATTACCATTTTTCTAGTTTTGTTTACATCCCATCCCGATTTTAATCGGTTTTGAGCTAATAATCCACCAAACCAAGCTCCTAACATAGCTCCTACATAAGGGACCCATCCGTATATTCCTATGGCTTTGACATCCATGTTATATACTTCCGATAAGTAAATTGGAATCCAAAATACAAATAGCCACCATATCGGGTCTATTGCTGCAGATGCGATGATAACCCCCCAGCTTTGTTTACGACCTAGTAGTTCTTTAACTTCAGGGTTGTATTCTTCTGTTGTTTCTTTTGATTCTGCCGTTTCTTCTTGACCAGATAAAATATATTCTCTTTCAATTTCAGTTAGCCAAGGATGTTTTTTTGGTGGTGCTTTAACAATAATTAACCACGGTACTAACCATAACAAACCAACAAGACCAATGATAATGAAAATCATTTGCCAACTAAAGTAGACTGTTAAAAATGCGATGGTTGGTATGGCAACGATTCCGCCAATAGCAGCCCCTGAGTTAAACAACCCTTGTGCAAAAGCTCTTTCTGTTGCTGGAAACCATTCAGCATTTCCTTTTGCAGCACCAGGCCAGTTCCCTGCTTCTGAGATACCTAAGATAGATCTGAAAAAAGCAAAACTTAAGACCCCACTTGCTAAAGCATGTAATGCCGTTGATATTGACCAGAATCCAATAGATAATACAAATCCAATTCTTGTTCCTAGTTTGTCAAATATTTTTCCAAATATTGATTGCCCAAATGCATAAGAGAACATGAAAACTACAGAGATCAATGCATAGATCTCTTTTCTCTCCGTCATTGTTTTATCCGGATATAAATCTTCTGAAATACTTGGCCATAAAACAACAAGAGCCTGCCTGTCAATGTAATTGATTACGGTGGCTAGAGCGATCAATGCAATTACCCACCATCTGAGTCCTTTTACTTTCATATTGTTTGAGTTAAGTTTTTGATTTTGTTATGTTTACTTTCTTTGTCTTTGTTGTTGTAAAGACAAAGTATTCCTTTTTATTCTACACCAATGGTCCAGAATAATTTGTTTTTATTAAAACTAATATGTGTAAACTTAAATGGTTAAGCGGTATTTGCCACTTTACCCAGATTCTTAGAAAAAGAATCGAGAAGATTTAAATTTACGTCCCTCCAAATTATATATCTAACAAACAGGTCGTGCATCCTGTAAATCAGAATTTGTCATTTTTATTCGTTGTTTGCGCAATACTCGTATAATGTTTTAAAGTGTATTTTCATTTTTTCTTTCGCTAAAGCAGGATCTTGATCTTTGATTGCTTCATAAATATCTTGATGATCTTTTATACCAGAAATAGCTAATCCGTCCGCACATACATGATATTTTTCAATATTTATGATTATTTCTGGCGTAATAATCAACATGAATGTATTTATAGAACTATTTTTACTAGCCTTTGCTATTGCAAGATGAAAAAGAAGATCTTCTTGTACTGCATCTTGTCCACTCAAAGCTTTCTCTTGATAGGCATCCAGAGCTTCCTTGATCTGTTCTAAATCTTCGTCTGTTCTTCTAATTGCTGCCAAAGAAGCCGTTTTTAGCTCCAAAAGAATTCTCGTTTCTACAAGAGATTTAAAATCTTGCTTTTCTAAACGAAGAATATCTTCAATCATACCATTAAGTGCTACAACACCGATATTTGCAACAAAGGTTCCACTTTGTGGAATAGAGTTTAACAAACCATAAAATTCTAATTTTTGAATGGCTTCTCTTACGTTACTTCTACTTACCTCAAACTTATCAGACAGCATTCGCTCTGATGGTAACTTATCACCAGGCTCCAAATTCTTATAGTTGATGAGATCTCTAATTTTAGAGATGATCGAATTTTGTATATCTTTATTTTCGTTTTTTGTAAGTACTTCTAATTTCATATCGTCGTTGTATTTCCAACCAGATTGGTTAACCAGATTGGTTGGTGTAAATGTATAGATTATTTTCCTGTATAAAAAATATTTTTAAAGTTAATTTTTTTGTTTGTTTCTCGGGTGTTTGGAAGGAATCTTACCGGGATAAATCCCGATAAAATTCTTTCACTAACTCAACCAAATAATTTTAATGTGTCACTGTTAAATTGTAATATTTTACTGTTGCATATGCATTTGGATCTGTCGATCCTAAATAATTTCCTGCTTTAAAATAATTTTCAAATACACCCCATTTTTCCATATGTATATCTTGATATACTTTTGAATAGGTTTCATTTAAGATTATTTCCATTTTTCCTTCTGAAACAATCACTTCTAAAGTAAATTTGTCAAAACCTACATCTACTGGGAAATTATAGCCATCATCGTTGCCCCAGGCATCTGTTTCTAAAATTTCTGTACTGCTGGCATTCAGATTGTTTAAAACTTTTGTTTTAACCCTCACTAGACCGTTTTGCCAATAAATTTTTAACATGGGAGGGGCATTGTTGTCTTTTTGACCAATTAAGTCTCTTTGTTCATTCGTCAATCTTCCATGGATTTGCATAATGATGGTTTTATCATATTCTCCATCACTTTTTTTAGAAATTTTTTCCATAGAAAGGGTGCCTTTCATTCTACCTCCCTCTTTAAAGGTCCAGTTGGTGCTGTTACTTCCAGGAACCATTTGTTCTCTTAACTCAGTTCTTGAGTAACTTGAGTTTGCGGTAGAAGCTCCAGGATACGTATGAAATACAAGAGCACCATTTATGGAGTCGTTGTAAAAAAATGGTTTCAATTTATCAATTGTACCATAACCTAAAATTTCTGGTGGTTCAATTTCATCGGGCTTACCTATGGGTAATGTCACTTTCCAATTTTGAAGATCAATATTTGGAAGTTGATAGTCATCATTTGGTATTTCACCATTTGTTGGTTCTTCAGGTATTTCCGGTTCGTCACTTGATAGTACTATCGTATTCTCATAAGTACCCTGGCAACTTATAGCTAAAATTACAATGCAGATCGACAAAAAACTTGTCAAAAGATATTGATTGTATGAGAATATTTTTTTCAAGTGGTATTTATTTAATGTTTAACTTCTAATTCGTAATATTTTATTTTAGAATAGGCTCCTTTGTCTCTTGATTGGAAATAATTTCCTGCTTTGAAATAATTTTCAAATACGCCCCATTTTTCCATGTGAATTCCTTTGTATACTTTAAATTCACTTCCATTAAGAACAATGACCATTTTCCCTTCAGAGACTTTTACTTCTAAAGTGAATTTTCTAAATCCAACTTCTTCTTTAAAATTAAAACCATCATCATCTCCCCATGCATCTTCATGTAAAAGTTCTTCGTAGGTTGCATTTGGGTTTTTCAATACTTTAGTTTTGACTCTGACTTTTCCCTGATCCCAATATATTTTTAAAATAGGAGGAGCGTTGTTGTCATCTTCACCAATTAAATCTCTTTGCTCATTTGTCAAACGACCATGGATTTGCATGATAATCGTTCTATGATATTTACCATTCGAATCTTTGGTAGTTTCTTCCATGGCAAGTTTTCCTTTCATGTATCCCCCTTGTTTGAAAGTCCAGTTGATATTGTTTTCTCCTGGCACCATTTGCTCTCGTAATTCAGATCTCGTATATTTTGTATTACGGGTTTTTGAATTCGTTGGCATGGAATGAAACACGATTGCACCCTTTGTTGAGTCGATGTACATGTACGGTTTTGCTACTTCAATATTGGCAAAGTTGTTGATTTCTGGAGGACCAATTTCAACAGGTTTTCCATTTTCTCCTGCAACTGGTAAGGTTACTTTCCAGTGACTTAAATCAATTTTAGGAAGTTTTGTTTTTTTTCTTTTCTTCTTTTTTTTCTTCTTCTCCTTTTTTTCAATTTTAACGTCGGACTCATTAACACCTGTCTCTTGTGTTTGAGAATATGCGCCAAGTGATAAAAATAGGGCGATAAAAAATGTTAAAGATGTCGTTTTACAATTCATGTGATTATGTTTTATGATGGAGATACAGTTATAAATCTTGTTTGAAATTTAACGGTATCTCCATGTTTTATTAGATACTACTGGAGTTGAATTTATTCAAAACCTGGAGTAATGATGTCAATGTTATCATAAAATACTTCTGTGCTGCTATCAACTGATAATGGAGCTTTTATGTAGATTACTATCCAATCTGTAGTTGGGATGAAAGTAAAAGTGTTTGTGGTAAAAGTATTATCAGTTGCAGATCCTTTAGATGAATTGAAATCGTTTGTAATTTCGAAATGTTTATCTGCAAAATTTTCTATTCCTACCTCAGTTGTTATATCTGTATTTAAAATATATACATCAGAGTTGATTCCTTCAGCTTCAGATCTTGAATCGATTGTAAAGGTGTATTCTACACCAGCTTCAACCGCTAGTTTTTGATAAAGTCGTCTACATGCTTGATAAATCTTAATAGAGCGTGTCTTGGATCCATTCACGTAAGAACCATCACTTGCAGATCCAGGTTGCTCATTAGTACAGTAAGTGGCATCTATATAAGCATTTAAGTCAGAATTACTCCATAATGCCTTATATGGACTTGGAATTTCACCCAATACATCATCAATAACGGTACTGTTAGGTGTCATGTCCCATGCATCTGCATTATCACTAGTACTTCCTGTTAAATGATCGTCTCCTGTACCGTTTTGAACAATAGCTTTAAAGGTAGGTGTAACAGTAGCATCAGGATTTACAACTGAAACCGTTTGTTCCATTTCAGAAGTGTCTCCTGAATCATTTGTAGCTGTTAATGTAACTACGAAATCACCTTCGGTAGAAAAAGTTTTTGTTGGAGATTCTTCGGTTGAGGTTGTGTTATCTCCAAAGTCCCAAGAATAGCTAATCGCATTCGTAGAGGTATTCGTAAATGTATATACTTGCCAATTATTTGGGTCTTGAAGAAAAGTAAATCCAACAACAGGAGCTTCAGGGTTTGTAACAACTATAGTTTTTTCAACTCTGTCTGTTGTTTCAGTACCGTTTGACACGGTAAGAACTACATTGTAGGAACCTGCTTGTCCAAAAGTATGAGTTGGTTCCTCTTCAGTGGAGCTATTACCTTCACCAAAATCCCATGCATATGTTGAAGCATTGGTAGATCTATCTGTAAATATATATGTTTTATAATCTGTTACATCCACTACTTCTGTAAAGGCTGCGATAGGAGCAGGTGAAATGACTATTGTATCTTCCCCTTCTATGTCTTCTGTACAAGAGAATATAAGTGCTATTGAAACGAGAAAAGAAAAATTAATGATTCCTTTATTTTGTAAATATTTCATTGTCTTCATCATAATATCTTATTCTTTATCTTTAAAAAATTCTATTTGAGTAAAATTCATCCATTGACTTTTACGAGTAGCTCCTGTTTCGTCAAATCGACCAAAACCAATTAGCTTAACGTATCTACAATTGATAGAAGTAGGGAAGATTTTTACTTGAAATTCTGAAGTTGCAGATTCGGATAACATAAAATCTCCTTCCTCTGGAATAACTTTAGTAAAATCAGCATCATCAGTTCCTGTGCTTGATGTCCAAATTTGATAACCATAAGGGTCTGATTTTACATCTGTAGTAAATTGGATTACTCTTAAATCTAGAATACTGGCTAGATCATAAATGATGTATTCACCATCGGATCTAACGCTACCTTCAATAAGTTCAGCATCATCTTGTGCAGTCCAACGAGTTCCGGCATTTTTATCCAAAGTATTTGAAGCAAATGCGTCTTTCTCTACTTGGTATGATGAAAAGCTATGAACCGTTACGGGTTCTCCTGCATCACCAGTATTGATCAAGTCGAAAAACAAGTTCAAGTCTCCTAAAGGCTCACCATTGTCAATTATTGATACAGAATTAGTATAGACATCAGTTAGTCCGTTATTATCAGATACTGACAAGGTAACATCATAACTTGCTGTAATAGGAGGGTATGAATGTTCTTTTGGTTCAAAATCTGTTGACGGCTCACTTCCATCACCAAAATCCCATACAAAATTACTTGCGCTAATTGATTCATTTGCAAAGGTTGCTTTATTCCATTGATCACCTTCTCCAGTTACGGCTCCAAAAAACGCGGTAGGAGGCGTTTTGTCTTCTTTAGAGTTTTCTCCTGCCAAATCGTATGAGAAATCACAAGAGGTAGCTGCCAATGCTATTATTGATAAAGCTACGGCTGGTAGTTTTTTCAAAACTCTCATTTTTATATTTTTTAAGTTTTTCATTTTTTTGAAATTTAATTATTCGTTAGCTTCAAGAATTAGTTTCTATCTCCAATTTATATTTTGAATCAATGCAGGTTCACCATTTGTATTCAGTGGACTTAAGTTGATTTCTCTCAATGGAATAGGTAAGGTAACATCAAAAGCGTTAAAGTTATATCCATTTGCTTCTGCAAAAGCAGTCAACACTTCTGTAGCAACTCCAAAACGTTTCAAATCAAACATTCTTTGGTTTTCAGAAAAGAATTCAAATCTTCTTTCTTGAATTAGGTCGTCTTTAGATATTGTAGTTACAGCTGAGAGTCCCGCTCGGGTTCTAATTTTGTTATAGTTATCACCCCAAGTACCCGATACAGAAACTTCACTACCTCCTGCAAGGTTTGCTTCTGCGTACATCATCACAACATCAGCATATCTCAATACGATAAAATCAGTACCTGCCTGTTCATCATCAGAGCTCGTAGTATAGTGTTTAGCTGTTTGATATTTGTCTTCTGAATCGTTACTATCGATATCAAATAGTGCACGGTTTGTACCCCCAAAATTTGTCAATTTTGCATGTAGGTCTGTCGTTAAATAATTCAAACCACTTGAATTTCCTGTAGCAGCAAATTCTGCTGAATAATTTTGACTATCGTTTGCAGCATCATTAGAGAATCCAATGGCAAACATGATTTCATCATTTAATTCGTTTGTAGGATCGAAAATATCTATGTAATTGTCTAATAAGGCATACTCTGATGAAACTTGGTCTAGGTGAACAAGTGCTTGCGCATAATCAGGGTTGTCTAAAGTCATATATACTTTAGCTAACATTGCATGGGCTGAACTTTTAGAAGCTCTTGATTTAAAAGTGTCGTCTAATCCTTCAGTAGCTCTGATAAAATCTTCAATAATAAAGTCATAGATTTTATTCTCTGAAACTCTAGTAAATTGAATTGCTTTTTCATCTTCAGTTAATACATGATCTACTAATGGCAGTCCCAAATTTTCCACATCTTCTCCATACATACGAATTAGATTGAAGTAAGCATAGGCTCTTAAAAATTTAGCTTCTGCTTCAACTCTTTCGAAAGAAGCTTCAGGTTCTAAAGTTTTCATTGCATCTAACACTACATTTGCAAGGTAAATTACACGATACAAGCTAGAATAGTAGTTTGCTGAAATTCCGTTGTTTGCTTGAACAGAAAAGTTCTCAAATTGTCCGGCATCTGCAGAATCATTTGCATCTGGAGATCTTGTGTTACTATTGTCAGATAACATTTCTGTAACATAAAACTCAACTTGAACACCTCTATTGTCGTTCAATTGATTTGAGTTTACTCCTTGAAGTGCATCATAGATGGCAATTAAACCAAGCTCTAGTTCTTCAGGTGTCTGATAAAAGTTTTCTGTTTTAATGGCAGAATCTGGATCTGGATCTAGAAAATCTGAACATGAATTAAGCAGAAAAGCGAAAAATACGATTGTTATATATTTTGAATATTTCATTGTTTGTTTTTTTTAAAAATCAATATTAACACCTAAAGAAATTGTACGAGCAATCGGAGAACCACCTCGTTGGTATCCGTACTGTGTTGGACTTGTTTTGTCTAACGCTTCTGGGTTCCAACCTGTGTAATCATCAGCAGTAAAGTATAACAGGTTTTGACCTGTAGCATATAGTTTAAGATTAGAGATACTACCCATTTTAGCCAAAAGACTTTGAGGTAAGTTGTATCCAATATTAATATTTCGTAAGGCTATATATGAGGCATCTTGAATGATGCTGTTTGTATAGATTTTCTCAACGATGAACTCACTATCTACCGTGTTTTTAATTTGGTCAAAAGCAGTATGGTTGAATAAATATTGGTCTGCAATATTTCTCACTTCTGCTCCATGACTTCCTTGAAACATAAAAGCAAAACTTAAGTTACCATAGCTGAACTCATTTGAGAAACTCCAAATAAACTCTGGATAAGGATTCCCTAATTCAGTTTTATCTTCTTCATCTAAAACACCATCACCATTTAAATCTTTAACATATACCACTCCTGTTTCTTGTCCAACATGTCTAAAGAAGTTAGAAGAACTGAATTCATCTAAAGGAACTTCTCTGTCTACAACATAACCATAGAAAGAAGAAATTGGTTGTCCTTCTGAGTTGATCCACTCTGTCGGTCTCTTGTTATCGATTGTTGTAATTTGACCATTAGAAGATGCAAAATCAACCAAAGTGTTTTTGTTTGTTGTTAAAAGAACCGTTGAATTCCAACTAAATTTTTCTGTTCTGATGTTTTTCGTTCTTAATTCAAACTCCCATCCTTGGTTTTTTACTTTTCCAATGTTATCCAATGTATTTGAGTAACCTGAAGTTGCTGAAATTGGATTGTTTAATAGTAATTGATCACTTGTTCTTTGATACCAGTCAATAGAACCAGTAATTCTGTTTCTAAACAAGCCAAAATCTACTCCTGGATTTATTTCAATCAAACGTTCCCATTTTAATTCAGGATTACCAATGTTTACAGGAGAGTATCCTGATTTGATACTACCTTCTTCCGTATAACTTACATTTGATACTAAATCTAAACTAGGGTAGTAGTCAACTAAAATATTACCTGTACTCAATTGAGAAGTACTTCCTTGTGCATCTGGGTCAACACTTCCAGTGTTCAATCTGTCATTTCCTGTAACCCCGTAACTAGCTCTTACTTTTAATCTTGAGATTACATCAGTATCTTCTAAAAAGTCTTCTTTGTCAATATTCCAACCTACAGAAGCTGCAGGGAAGTTTCCGTATTTATATTGAGATCCAAAAATTGAACTACCGTCTCTTCTTAAACTCAAACTAACTAAATATTTGTTGTCGAATGCATAATTGAATCTAGAGATAAAAGAGATTCCTCTTTTGGTCCATTCAAAACCTTGTGCATTTGATGGGATAGGTGCATTCGATAATTGTTGTATTTTATCATTTACAATTCCGATACCTCTAATAGAAGAAAAGAAATAATCTCTTTTTTCTATTGAGTTTCCTAAGGTAACACCAAAATCATGTTTGTTAAAAGTTTTGTTATAGTTGAAGAAATTGTCGAAAATAAAATATTGGTCTCTTTGAGTAATTTCATCAATATAGGCATCTGTTGTTTCTCTACGAGCCAATGTTCCTAGGTAATCTTTTCTTTGCGTGTCTTGCATTGAAACTGATAAAGAAGATTTAAATTTTAAACCATCCATGATTTTATATTGTCCGTATACATTACTGAACAATTTAAACTTATTATCCGTTCTTTCTCTTTCTGCAACTCTTGCATATGGATTTTGATTTGTAGAATTTCCTAAATTACTCGTTAATTCTTCTTGGTAGATACCATCACCATCTAAGTCCGTGAATTCAAAATGACGCATTTGAGCATAATCTCCTACCTGTACATCTGCAAATTGACCATTAGGATCAATGTAATTTAAAGTATGTTCTGTATGGTAAATAGGTAACCAAGGCATTTGTCGTGCCACGTTATGAATGTTTTCTGAAAATCTTTTTCTTACCGTATAACTTGGTGTAAAGTTCATTCCAGCAGATAATTTTTTATTGATTTTAAAATCTACTTTTAAACGGGCTCCAAATTTTTCATAGTTATCAAGCAACAATACTCCCTCATCATTTGAATAACTTAAACTTGACGCATATTTTACGTTATCATTTCCACCTCTAATAGAAAGAGAATGGTTTGTAATAGCACCACTTCCGATAAAAACATCTTGCCAGCTACGGTCAGTACCTGTAGAAAGTCCGAATTTTGTGTAATCAGAAATTTCCAATCCTAGATCTCTTTGCTTTTGCGCCCAACTCTCAACCGTTTGACCATAAGCATCACTTTTTCTACCTGTTTTTATTCCTGTAAAAGTAGAGTAGTTGATTCTAGTTTTACCTGAGATACCTGATTTCATCGTAATCATGATAATACCATTTGACCCTTTAGAACCGAATATAGAAGAAGAAGCAGCATCTTTTAAGATCTCAAAAGATTCTACATCGTTCATGTTTAGAGAACCTAAGAAGTCTGAATCTACAATAATTCCATCCACTACAATTAATGGAGTTGAGTCACCTGCCATAGAACCAGTTCCACGAATGGTAATGCTTGGTGGTGCACCTGCTTGACCATCAGTGGCTTGAATATTTACACCAGATACCTGTCCGATCAATGCGTCATCAACTCTGGCTACCGCTATTTCATCTAGAGTTTCGTTTTTTACTTGTGAAATTGCACCCGTTAAATGAGATTTTTTTTGTGTTCCGTATCCAACAACAACAACTTCATCTAAATTAGAAATATCTTCTTTCAAAAGAATATTTAAGGTTGTTTGATCATTAATAATTACAGTCTGAGATACATAACCCACATAGGAGAATTGTAAAACATCACCGGTTTTTGCTTTGATTTCAAAAGCACCATCAAAGTCCGTTGTGACTCCTTTGTTTGATTTAACAACAACTACGTTGATCCCAGGGATTGGGACATTATCAGTAGCAGATAAAACGGTCCCTGTAATGGTGTTGTCCTGAGCGTATATCGCAATGTTTAGCAACAGAACTACTGAAAATACTAGTTTTGTTTTTAAATTGTTTATCGATTTTTTCATGTTTAAATTGTTAGTTTAAGAGGTACAATACAAGCGTATTGATTAAGTTATAATGTTTTTGCTTTCGCATCAAAAAGAAAACCTTGATAAAATTTACTCAATGGAGTTGTATTCGTTAGGTTCTTTTGGAAAACTGTTAAAAGTGGATGGGTATAAAATTGGTCATATGGTATTGGTTTTTCTGGTTGTCCAAACTGGAAAACCAATTTGGTTTACCAAAAATAAGGTTTTATGATGTTAAAAAAAAATATTTTAACAAAAAATATAGAGTTGAAGGTGAGTATCAAAAAAAAGATAGTGAAATATTACGAATATTTATTCGAGATAAGGTGAACAGAGGTTGGAGGTTGTTTATCTTGATACGGCGTTATGTGTTTTTAGCCAGTCTTCTCCTTTTTTATCTCTAAAAAAATCCATCCATACATAATACATTACTTTATCTGTGTCTACAGTTACGGAATGACTTGACCCTAGGGGAATATGTAGCAACGCGTATTCAGGGAATTTTATATGGGCATCATCTGCAAATACGGTCACAAAGTTGTTGTTTAAACCAAGAAATAATTGCTCTAGCATTCCATGTTCATGGGCACCAACCTTATCTGGTCCTTTTGTTTGAACGGTACCCATGGCTATTCTTGGAATATATTTATTAGGTAAGATGGTTCTGCTAATTGTATTTGGACTTTTTATGGGTTCCGTATAGGCTTCACATTCCGTAAATTTTTTGAAGTAAACTTTCTCGATATTGGCTTTTGGGAATTCTTTCAAATCTGAAAGGTCTTGCTCTGTTAACTTACTTTCTATTTTTAGATAACATAAGGTGTCATTTTTGGTAGGGGTAATGCTAAAGTTAGAGATTGCATTTGGTAAAAAAATGGATTCAGGTTCTAGGGTGAATGTTTTATTCTCGGTGGAAATTGTTCCTGTCCCTTTGATAAAAAGATAGATGAATTTAGAATTTTCTATTAATTGCTCTTTCAATGTTTTGTTGGTAATATTTATTTGATTGACCGTGATCCCTTTTATTTCATTCTTAAGAATGACCTTGGAATAAAAATTTTGATCAGTGTCTATAGCCATGTGTAGTTTTTCTAAAGGGATAGTTTGACTTTTCATAGAGAAAGTAGTTGATACCAGAAGTGTAAATAAGAAAATGTATTTCATGATGTTGGTTGGTTTTAAACTAAAAAAAACACGGATCGTAATAATTGACCCGTGTTTTCAGAAACTAATTTAAATTGAAATAATTCAAACAAATAATGTAACAGATGTTTGAAACTTGGACTCGGTAAAAGAGTCCAAGATTTTTGAATTTTAGAATAGATTAGTATGGGTTTTGAGATAGGTTAGGATTTGCCTCAATTTCTGTATTAGGAATTGGCATAAGATAATCCACAGATGCATCCCATCCTACTTTAGCTCCTTCGTACCCAGAAGCAGAAAATACTTGATCTCCTAACTGTCTTCTTGCAATTGTATACCATCTTTTACATTCAAAAGCTAGCTCAATTCTACGTTCTTCAATTACATCAGCAACGGTAACTGTAGCAAGATCAGCAGGAACAGCACTTGGTGCAAATGTCTTTGCTTCATCTGCTCCAGTTTTGTAAGCTCCACCTAATCTCGCTCTAGCTCTCACTTGGTTGACATATCCCGTTGCAGTAGCTGCATCCCCTGTTTCAACAGCTGCTTCTGCGGCAATTAATAAAATTTCAGCATAACGCATCATTGAATAATTATGGCTTGTTGCTCTACCACTTCCACGGGCAAAGAAACCAGGATAACGTGCATATTTGGCAATGTAAGGAGTGTTTCTTGCATGCTCATGTCCACTAATAGTGAAGTTGGTATAATCAACTTTTACACCACCAATATTGGCTTCTTGATCAAAACTTACTTCGGTTCTATAATCTAAAGGATCGAAAGATGCGAATACTGCTTCTGTGGGTACTGCTACAGACCATCCCCCACCATCATTTCTATCATCTCCTCTAATACCAGCCATTGGCGCAATTTGATCATAAGCATTATCTGATGCTTCAACACCGTTGTAATCTAATGCGAAAATTGGTTCTGGGGAAGCATCGATAGCGTCTGCATTAAATAAGTTTTGGAAATTTGTATCCAAAGAATAATTTCCAGAATTGATAACCTTTTGAGCATATGTTAATGCAGTTGTGAAATCTGGAGAGCTTGGAGTATTTCCAGCTCTTGTTAAATATACCAAAGCTAAGTAAGAAGAAGCTGCTCCGGCAGAAGGAATTGAAGCTGCATTTGTTGTAGCTGGTAAATTAGCTTCTGCAAATTCTAAATCTGAGATAATTCCGGCATACACGTCACTAGCAGGCGTGCTAGAAATTGACAATGCTGCATCAATATCACTAACAGGTTCCGTTAAATATGGAATTGCTCCAAATTGTCTTACTAAATGAAAATAGTAAAAGGCTCTCATAAAGTATGCTTGAGCAACTACTTCGTTTTTGTTCGCATCTGTTAACGATTCAGCACCTTTTATTGCAAAGTTTGCCGCTGTAATTCCCTGGTAACTTTTTATCCAATACTCAGAGATCATTCCATTAGTAGGTAATGTTGTAAGTTCATCCATTTCAACTCTTCTTTCTTGCGTAGATTGAAGATTTACCATATCTGAACGTAACATCAAGGCGATAGAAAGTTTTCTACCCCAGAATTTCTCATTAATTGCAGCAGTCTTAGATCCCTCTATTGCTGTTTGTAGATCTTGAGATGTTTGAAAGAATCCATCAGGAGACAGTGTTCCTAATGGTTTTTCAACCAAGTCAGTACACCCTACTATCGATAATCCAACCAATAATAATATATATTTATATTTTTTCATGTCTATGTGTTTTATAGGGTTATTAAAATTTCAAGTTTAGGCTAAATGTTACAGATTTTACCGTTGGATAATTTCCAAAATCAAAGCCATTTACAGTGTTCGTGGACATGTTGTTGTTTCCAGCTGAACCAAAGAAATTCACCTCTGGATCTAATCCAGAATATTTAGTCCATGTCAATATGTTCTGTGCACTTACTGCTAATCTAATATTTTCAATACCGATTTTTTCGTATACATTTCTTGGAAGGTTGTATCCTAATGCTATATTTTTTAATCTAACATAACTTCCATCTTCTACGAAACGGGAAGAAATTTCTCTGTTACTATTATTTCCAACACGTGGTTGATCTGTGTTTGTATTGGTTGGAGTCCAAGCATTTTTGAAATAGTCTTGTGTAGTATTTGAGTCACCGTTCGTTAACTGTACGTTTGTTAAGTTCATAATTTCACCTCCTGAAGACCCTTGGAAAAAGATATTCAAATCAAAATCTTTATACACAAAATTGTTTGTGAAACCCCAGTTAAAGTCGGCATTAGGATTACCGATAATTGTTCTGTCTTCATCGGTAATAGCACCATCTCCATCAATATCAACAAATAAAGGATCTCCGTCTACAGTAGTACCAGTTCTACCTGCCATACCAGCTGGAGTAGCTCCGTTTTTTACACCTGCATATTCAAGTCCCCAAAATAATCCAACTTCTTCACCTACTCTCATTATAGTACTTCTGTCATGACTAAAGTAACTTGGAGTTCCGTCATCAAAGAAATCTGCATCATTTGCTAATTTCACTACTTTACTTTTGTTAGCAGAGATATTAAAATCTGTTGTCCATCTAAAGTTTTCATTAGAAATATTTCTTGTATTGATAGAAATTTCAAATCCTGAGTTGTTGATCTCTCCTAAGTTTCCAAGAATTTCATCATTTAAGTATCCTGCGTATCCTGGGATACCAGTATTAGGTAAAATCAAATCTTTTGTATCAATATTATAGTAGTCAACAGATAAGTTAATATTGTTGTTTAGGAAGCCGAAATCTACACCCACGTTAGTTTGATAAGAAGTTTCCCATTTCAAGTTTTCGTTTGCTGGTTGCTCCGCAGTAACTGCAGGAACAGTTGCACCTTCACTAGAAGCATATAACGTTGATAACAATGCTAATGATTGATAAGCGGCAATAGAAGGGTTACCTGTTAAACCATAACTAGCTCTTAATTTTAAGTTAGATATTGTTTTGTTTTCCATTAGGAACTCTTCATTAGAAATTTTCCACCCTAAAGCGGCAGAAGGGAAATTTGCATATTTATAGTTCTTAGAAAAGTTTGATGCACCATCACGTCTTAACGTTGCTGTAATTAAATACTTATCGTTCAGGTCATAGTTTATCCTACCAAATACTGATTGGATTTCTACTTCAGTATATTGAGATTCAGGTTGTAAAAATCCAGTAGAACTTTCTAGTCCATAGTATAAGAATGAATCAGAAATAAACCCTGTTCCTTGAGCTAATGAGCGCTCTGTTAAATTTCTTTGGTAAGAGAAACCTGCTAATGCAGTAAGTTTACCTTTTCCGATTTCTTTATTATATGTTAAGTAGTTTTCAGTTAATGCTGTAGAACGTTTCCAGTTTTCAACGCTAGCTCTTCCGCTTACGGCTGAAGCTGAAACAATCAATGTAGATGGAACATAAATTCCTTGCATTGTGTTTCTTGTACTTAAACCAAACGTCGTTTTGAAGGTAAGATCTTCAATTATCTCATATTCTAAATATGCATTTGCTCTAAACTCATCTTCTTTCGTATTGTCAGTTCTTTGAGATGCTACTGCATATGGATTGTCAACTGGGTCACCAATTTGATCATTTGTTGAGAAATTTCCGTCAGCATCTTTGATGTCTTTTGTAGGGTCAAATCTCATGGCTAATGAAATCGCATCATCACCACCACCACCAACACCATTGTTACCAGTAGATTGAGTTGCGACTCCTTTTTTAGTTGATTTACTTCCGTATAGATTCAATCCTAATTTTAATTTGCTAGTCACTTGAGCATCAAGGTTGCTTAAGAATGTTGCTTTTTCAAAACCAGAGTTGATTAAAACACCATCTTGTTTGTAGTAATTTCCAGAGGCATAGAAGTTAGATTTGTCAGTTCCACCAGAAAAAGACAATGTATGGTTTTGCGTATTACCTGTGCGATAAATTAAATCTTGCCAATCAGTATCAAATCCACCGTCGTTATAAGGAGTATTGTTACCATTGTTGGTTCTAATTTGTTGTTGGTATGTTACAAAGTCTTCAGCATTCAATAAATCTAATTTATTAGCGGTATTTTGTACAGAATAAGAACTGTTTAATTCAACTGTAATTTTACCTTGCCTACCTTTTTTAGTAGTAACTAAAATTACTCCATTAGATCCTCTGGATCCATAAATAGCGGTAGCTGAGGCATCTTTTAATACTTCCATAGATTGGATATCCGCTGCTTGAGGCATTGAACCTCCAACGAAACCATCAACAACCACAAGAGGAGTACTACTAGCAGAGATTGAAGTGTTACCTCTAATCTTAATACTTATAGGAGCACCTGGCTCTCCACCATTGTTAGATTGCACAACAACTCCTGCTGCTCGACCTTGTAGAGCTTGTGAAGCGTCTGCTACTGGAAAGGCATTTAGTTCTTCAGATTTTACAGAAGAAACAGATCCGGTAATGTCACTCTTTTTTCTGGCTCCATAACCGACTACAACAACTTCATCTAATTCATTGGAATCTTCTTCTAATGAAATATTAACAGTTGTTTGATTTGATACCGAAATCGTTTTCGTAACGAAACCTAAAAAAGAAAAGGAAATTTTACTTCCTTGAGGCGCGCTAATTTGATAGTTTCCGTCAAAGTCTGTGGTGGTACCATTCGAAGTTCCAACGACTAATACGTTTACTCCTGGAATGGCTGCTCCATCAGTTGATGATGTAATTGTCCCTGAAATTTCTTGGTTAGTCTGGGCAATTAATGCAATGTTGGTTAACAGAAAAGCTGTAAACAGCAATTTTGTTTTACAAAAATTAAGTGTGTTTTTCATGTTTAAAGTGTTAGTTTGGTAGTACTTTAGTACTATTTAGTTAATAAGATTTACATCTACTATCTTTCACTTTACACAATAAAATTACTGTATACAAAAGGAATTTTGTACTTTTGTAAGATGTTGTTGTGTATAATGATAACATGTAATCGGATTTACTTCCCTCCAAAGAAGTGTCCTAATAAGAGGATGGGCGTGCACCCATCCTTTTTTTGTTTAAGGTTTATTCATTTATTATGGTTTAGATTAGTTTTGTTTTTGTGGTTTCCCAAACTGGAGAACCAATTTGGTTTACCAAATATAGAATAATATAATCGTATATCAAAAAAAATTAACAAATATTTATATAAATAAACTTGTAATTCATATTGGCTTCATGATATTGAAGTTAATAAGTTTTGTTTAATTATCAAAATTAACATTAACACAATTGTATACCCTAAGATTTATCCCCAAAATAAGAGACCCCATCACCACTTAAAAAATCTTCCCTAACAGGACTGAAAGTATCGATTAGTTCGCCTTCTTCTAAACATACAGCGCTGTGCCATAAGTTTGGTTCAATATAAACTCCGTCACCGGCTTCTACGATCTTCTTTTCTCCGTCTATTTCGAATTCAAATTTACCTGAGGCGCAAAAGGTTGCTTGCGTATGAAAATGTTGATGTGGAGCTCCCAAGGCACCTTTTTCAAATTTTACTCTTACCATCATTATTTGGTTATCATATCCCAAGAATTTTCTAGAGACTCCTCCACCAAGTTGCTCCCATTCTATTTCTTTTGTGTCGATGTATTTTTCACTAAGTCTTTTCATTTTTATTTAATTAGAGTTAATTTATCGTAATAATATGGACCAGTCCATGTGTAATTTTTATTGAATATTTTTAAACTATGTGTTTCTAGATGAGAGGTATTTGAATTTACTGTGATAAATAATTTTGATTCACCAGATACTGTATGTATTAAAATAGCCGTGTAATCATCCGAGTTAAAAATTGTTTTAATGGTTTGGATATTACTTTTTGAGTTAATAGCCGATTCTGTGACGGGGCTGTAGCTCCCATGTGATTCAATAGCCGAAACAAATATTGTGTTTTGGGTATTGTCTCTTCTAAGCATAAAAGAAGGATCTCTACGTAAATTAAAGTTCGGATCGTTAGCACCTATTCTAGTGAAAAGTAATTGATCTTTAGAAGTTGTTTCAGTTGTTAATGTGTAAAATTTGTGATTGTGAAACCACGAAAACTTGCAGTTTTCGTTTTCGGCTTTTCCGATGCCTTCAATAAATAAATGTTGATAACCGTTTTTACTACCTAAAGGTTGTAAGTTTTTAGGTGTTGTGTATTTGAAGTTAGTACTTATTACTTGACCAAAATAGTAAATGGGAAGATCGTATCTATTACTTGTCTCAGAGGATACCTTTAGAATATCAATGACAAAAGGCTTTTCAAAATCCTTGTCTTTTATCAAGGCCATTGTTCTTAGCATTTCTGTACCTTTATATGTGTTTGATACTTTTGAACTAACCGCTTGTATTTCTGTGTTGTCTATAGCGAAATAGGATAGGTTTGGATGGTTCTGACTTCCTATTTCATATTTACCTTTGTAATGAGAAGTTTCATTTTGAGTAACCGTGTTGTGAGCAATTGTTTGTTTTGCCCAAGTTTTGTTTTCTTTTAGATAATTTCCACCTCCTTTTTGTTCGATGTTTACATAACGTGATAATCCATAATCCTGAATTACCTCCTCTCCATTTTCATATAAAGAGTAGGATAATTTATCATAATGTCCATGGCTAGAGCCTTGAGAAGCATATTTGAATACCAGTTCTAGATTTTGATTCCTTAAAATAGCAACACCACCTTGTTTTCCCTTTGGGCCATCCGATAGGTTGATGGAATTTTTTTCAAAGGGTTTCGCTTTTCCATTTTTAATATCTAAAGCTACAGCCAAACCTGAGTCGTCCAACAAAACGCTATTTTGTTTTTTGGCAATACTTAACAAACCTGGATCTTTGTTCCCATATTTGTATGAAATATCTACGGCAGTCACAAGTGCTTCTGTGTAATATGACATTCCTTTTTGACCGTCGTTCAATGGGAAGAAATCACCATCTGCGTCTGATAAATTTAATAGCGCATTGATAGATTTTAAAAGTACTCCCTCCTTGTACTCAAAAATTTTTAATTCTGGTTTTACATTTTGTAACCCTGTCGCAAAGATTAAAAACGGATACATCGCATATCTTTGATAATAGGGGCCTTCATTGTAGTATCCATCTGGAGAAAAAGGTTCTTCTATATTTGCTAAAAATCCTGCTTTTCCGTCTTTATTGATAAAACCGCCATCATCATCTTTAGCAGTTTTGTCCATTTTTTTTCCTTTGATACCGTATAAAGCGCGTTGAATTAGAAGATCATCATCCATGACCAATCCGATCATTCCAACCGCAGCATTTCCCCATGTGCTATGATTGTGAACTCTTTGATAAAATTGTGGGCTGTCTACAGAAATATGGTCGGCAAAAGGTCTGAATAAGTTTGTTTCAAGTTTGTTACGCTCTTCTTCTGTTAAGTAATCGTATATGCAATCGTAGGCTTGACTCACATAAACTAACCAGTTTGCATCATTCAGGGCTTGCCAAAATAATTTCCCTCTGGCGTAGGATCTTGTTTTTGGGTGCAAAGGCAATGTTTTGTACAATTGCTCATATTGCATTAACATGTCTTTTACATATTTGGCATATTTTTCATCCTCAAGAATTTGATACAAAAGTCCTGCTTTCTGCAAAACAAACCAGTTTTGTTTATGTCTAGAGTGCGTATACCCTCCAGAATAGTCTTTCGGAATTGGTGTATCAATACCCGCTTTAATCTCTGCATCAACTTCTGCTTTTACTTTCTTTAGTGAATTGTCAAAAATTGGAATTTGACCTAATTGCTGTCTTATTTGTTTTACCCCTTGTTTCGTTAAAATCAAGCGAGGGTGCTCATTGTTTACTTGCGTAGTGTGTTCTTTGTTGTCTTTTCCATTACAAGCTATGAGAGTTATGATGGTGATCAGTAGGGTACAAATGTATTTCATCGTAGTTGTGTTTAATTTGTAATGGTTTTGTAGGATAATCGTAAAACAACAATTGGTTATCCAAATTGGTTTACCAAAAATACTCTTTATTTTTATTCAAAACAAATATTCTTTTGAAATTAGAATTGTGGGGGAGTTATTTATGATAGAAGATATAAAAATTCCTAGACTATCTCAAATTGAGTTAATCTAGGAAGTTCTAAATCTAATCTATGTGAACTTATTGCTTGACGATTTTTGTAGTTCCTGTAATGTTTCCACTAGTAATTTTTAAAACATAAATTCCGTTAGATATAGAAGATATATTTATAGAGTTAGTGCTAAGGTTTGATGCAGCAATTACCACCTTACCAGTAAGATCGATCAATTGAATTTGATCAATGTTGTTTTCTGATGTAAATTTTAATACATCCTTTGCTGGGTTAGGATATACTGAGAAATTAGCAGCGAATACATCTTCTACTGAAGCACCAGCATTTTCAATTAGTGAGATATTGTCATAAAATACTTCTGTGGATTTACTTATCGCATTTAATGCTCTAACATAAATTACTACAAAAGATCCTGAAGCTGTGAAACTGAAACTATTTGTTGTGAAAGTATTTGTTGAGGCAGAACCTTTGCTTGAGTTTTCATCGTTTGTGATTTCTAAATAAGCATCAACTCTTGAATCTGCAGCGCCGTTATCAAGACCTGCTTCAGTAGTGATTTCCTCATTTAACATAAAGACCTCTGATGGTACTCCAGCGCTTTCTGAGCGAGAATCAATAGAGAAAGTGTAATTTGCCCCTGGTGTTACAGCGACTTTTTGATATAGTCGACGAGTTGAGGTAGTTATAATAGGCGCAGAATCTGCATCATCATATAGTTTTACACCTCTGGTTTTGATACCATCTACGTATGATCCATCACTTGAAGAACCAGGTTGTTCGTCCACCCCAAAGGCATCTCCTGGATCTGTTGTGTAGGTGTTTTCAATATATGTCTCCAAAGTAGAATTGTTCCATAACGCACGGTAAGGGCTGGCAGAAGTAGCTCCTGCATCAGCATCTAATTTTACAGTGCTATTTGGGGTCATGTCGAATGAATCTGCATTATCAGAAGTTTCGTTTTGGAATTCATCTCCAGTTCCATTTAAAACAAGGTTTGTTTGACTCGTTCCATATTGAAAACAGAAAGCCACAAGTAAAATTGGTAAAAGTTGACTTTTTAAAAGTAATTTTTTCTTCATAATATTGGATTTAAAGGTTGTTTTTTTTGGTTTTCCAAATTGGGAATCCAAACTGGATATCCAAATTGGTTTACCAAAAGTAATAGAAATTTTCAGAAATAAAAAAAAAAGTAAAAATTAATTATTTGGAAATGATGTAAATAGGGGTAGGAAACTATTCATTAGCCTATGTTAATATTGATGTTATGGCATTTTAAGTTTTTTTTCTATTGAGGTGATTTAAAACAAAAGTCAAGAAACTTCGTCATAGTAATAAGGAATTCGTAAATTTGCCGTCCTTCTTTGTCTTAGAAGCTTAAAATCAATTCATTTTGAGATTAGACATCGTAATGAAGAAGGGCTTAAGTCTTTGTTTTATATGGATTTGTGTCGATTTTTTTTAAGAATGGATACAGTAAAGAATTAAACATTTATCCGATAAAAAAAGATAACAATAGTATTTTTGAAAACTTATAAATAAAAAGAACATAAAAATGGCAAAAACATTATTTGACAAAGTATGGGATTCACATGTTGTTCGTCGCGTTGAAGACGGACCAGATGTATTCTTTATCGATCGTCATTTTATCCATGAGGTAACTAGTCCAGTAGCATTTTTAGGATTAGAGAGTAGAGGAAACAGTGTTGTATATCCAGGTCGTACATTTGCAACTGCAGATCATAATACACCTACAATTAACCAACACTTACCTGTTGAAGATGCTTTATCAGCCAATCAATTACAAGCCTTAGAAAACAATGCAAAAAAGCATGGTATTTCTCACTGGGGATTAGGTGATGTTAATAATGGTATTGTACACGTTGTTGGTCCTGAAAATGGAATTACATTACCAGGTGCTACAATTGTTTGTGGAGATTCACATACTTCAACGCACGGTGCTTTTGGTGCCATTGCTTTTGGAATTGGAACTTCTGAGGTTGAAATGGTATTGTCTACTCAATGTATTATGCAACCGAAACCTAAAAAAATGCGTATCAACGTAAATGGGAAATTAGGTTTAGGAGTTACTCCTAAAGATGTTGCATTATATATCATCGCAAAACAAACTACTTCTGGAGCTACAGGTTATTTTGTAGAATATGCAGGAGATGTTTTTGAAGATATGACTATGGAAGGTCGTATGACTGTGTGTAACTTATCTATTGAGATGGGTGCTCGTGGTGGTATGATTGCTCCGGATCAAAAAACATTTGATTATATAGCTGGTCGTGCTCAGACTCCAAAGGGAGCTGATTGGGACAAAGCAATGAAATATTGGGAAACTTTAAGTACTGATGAAGGTGCTGAGTTTGACGTTGAATTCAATTACAACGCTTCTGATATTGAGCCAATGATTACTTACGGAACAAACCCTGGAATGGGTATCGGAGTAACTCAAGATATTCCAAATGCTGAAAATGTAGAGGGTGGTGTTGAAACTTACAAAAAATCTCTAGGATACATGGACTTCAATGAAGGAGATTCTATGATCGGAAAAGAGATTGATTTTGTGTTTCTTGGATCTTGTACTAATGGTCGTATCGAAGACTTTAGAGCTTTCTGTTCAATTGTAAAAGGACGCCAAAAAGCGGCAAATGTTACTGCTTGGTTAGTTCCTGGATCACATAAAGTAGTAGATCAAATAAAAGAAGAAGGTTTAGATAAAGTGATTACAGACGCTGGTTTCGTTTTAAGAGAGCCAGGATGTTCTGCTTGTTTGGCAATGAATGATGATAAAATTCCTGCAGGGAAATTATCAGTTTCTACATCAAACAGAAACTTTGAAGGTCGTCAAGGACCTGGATCAAGAACTTTATTAGCTTCTCCATTAGTAGCTGCGGCTTCTGCTGTTGAAGGTGTAGTAACTGACCCAAGAACAATCTTAAACGCTTAAAAATAGAATACAATGGCTTACGATAAATTTGAAGTATTAACAAGTACAGCTTATCCATTACCAACTGAGAATGTGGATACAGATCAAATCATTCCTGCTCGTTTCTTAAAAGCAACAGAGCGTAAAGATTTTGACATTAACTTTTTCCGTGACTGGAGATACAATGCAGATGGAACACCTAAGGCTGATTTTCCTTTAAATCAAGAAAAATATGCAGGGTCTAAAATTTTAGTAGGAGGTAGAAACTTCGGTTCTGGTTCTTCTAGAGAACATGCCGCATGGTCTGTATACGATTTCGGATTGAGATGCGTGATTTCCTCTGCCTTTGCAGATATCTTTAAAAATAACTGTTTGAATGTTGGTGTATTACCAGTTCAAGTTTCAGCTGAATTCGCAGACAAGTTATTTGTTGCAATTGAAGCAGATCCAAAAACTGAAATTACAGTTGATTTACCAAAACAAACAGTAACTTTGGTTGCTACAGGGGAGTCTGAATCTTTTGTGATCAATGGATATAAAAAAGGAAATATGTTGAATGGTTTTGATGATATCGATTATTTAAAAAATATCGAAGGAGAAATTTCAGCATTTGCAGAAACTCGTCCTTTCTAAGAAAGTACAAGTTTTAATAATTTAAACGACTTGGCTATATATATAGCCAAGTCGTTTTTTTTTATATAAATTTGATAAAAAAAGCTATGAAAAGAATTGTGTTAATTTTGTTTGGTTTCCTTTTGGTCCAGTGTGGTATCATTGAAGATTTGTGGGATTGCGAAGAGTATGAGGTCGGGTTTACATTCGTAAATAATACAGATAAAGAGGAAATAGATGTTAAAATTTCTGTTGTAAAAATTTATTCAGAAACTTTAGAGGTTTTGGAGACAGAGATTCATAATGTTCTAAAAGGCAGTGAAATAAATATTTCAAAATCAGCTAAATGGAGTGAGAAAATTAGTGGTTATTATGGAGATATTAATTTTTATGAAGGGATAAATATTTCTTACAATACAGATTTTTGTTTGATGATTGAGGAAGGAGGTAATAAGTATTTTACGTATTCTGCCGATTACGATTCAGAAGGATATTGTGATTCATGTGGAAAGGCTTGTGTAGATGTTGATGAGGGGTATGATGCCTCAATTGTTTATTTCTCAAATGAAAATATAACCTCAGATATTTTGAAAAATATCCCTGAATATCATGACTATCCATTTATTAATGATGAGATTATTGAATAGATTGTAAAACCTATTACTCTACGTGTAATTGTAAAAGCGTTTATCTAAATTGAGAAACGCTTTTTTTGATGTAATTACATTTTCGTTTTAGGTATTAGTATTCACTAGACCATGTTCTTCTCTAATCAATAATTATGCTGGAAACGTCTTAACTTTAGTAATTGTAATGTTAGCGGCAATAACTTGTGTAATTGGTGCATTTTCAATATTGTAAAGCAATAGATTTGCAGTTTTATCTATAAAAAGATATGTTTTATCAAAATTGAAATTTGTTAGTTCATCAGTTGTAATAATTTCTTCTGTCGTCTCTTCGGAACATGAAAATAATAAAAAGAGTAAAATTGGTAATGCGAGTAAACAACTGTAGTTTTTTATATTTAATTTTTTTTCAAAAATCGATTCTTTTCATGTTTAGAATATTCTTTATTAACTCATTTAGGAGTAAATTATATTCAAATGACTCATTTGTGTGTAAAATATTTTAGGGAATTACGACGGTTTATCGGCTTCTGCTAGTACAAAAAATAAAGTATTCTTAGGTTCTAATTTGATTAAACGGAGATATTGTCCTATATATAGGTTGAGGCATATTTCTATTTCTGAAATGCTAAATTCTAAATCCCTTTTTTTATCTTTGCACTCTTGATTTTTAAGCAATCATGAAAAAATAATAATAAAAATTTTTCAAAATAATGAGCAGAAGAAAAATTGAAATCATGGATACTACACTTCGAGATGGTGAACAAACCTCTGGAGTGTCATTTTCTGTTTCTGAAAAATTAACCATAGCAAAATTATTACTTGAAGAATTAAAAGTAGATCGGATTGAGATAGCATCAGCTCGCGTTTCTAAGGGTGAGTTAGAAGCGGTTCAAGAAATTTCTAAATGGGCTTCTGAGAATAATTATTTGAATAAGGTTGAGGTATTGACCTTTGTAGATGGAGGTAAGTCCATAGAATGGATGCTAGAATCTGGATCTAAAGTGCAAAATTTATTGACTAAGGGATCTATGAATCACCTTACGCATCAACTAAAGAAAACTCCAGAACAACATTTTTCAGATATTGAATCTTCTATCAGTTTAGCTGCTTCACATGGGATTCAAACCAATGTGTATTTAGAGGATTGGAGTAATGGAATGCGAAGTTCTAAAGAATATGTATTTGAGTTTTTAACATTCCTTTCTACACAACAAATAGAGCGTGTTTTGTTACCAGATACTTTAGGAGTGCTTACACCGAAAGAGTCTTTTTCTTTTGTGAAAGAGTTAAGAGAAGCCTATCCAGAGATGCATTTTGACTTTCATGCTCATAATGATTACGACTTGAGTGTGGCCAATGTTATGGAGGCCATCGATGCCGGAGCAAATGGATTGCATTTAACAGTAAACGGAATGGGGGAAAGAGCAGGAAATGCTCCTTTGGCTTCTGTTGTTGCTGTGGTGAATGATTTTATGCCGGATGTTGAGATTGCGGTAAATGAATCTTCTTTGAACAAAGTAAGTAAGCTGGTTGAAAACTTTTCTGGATTCAGAATTCCGGTTAGCAAGCCAGTTGTAGGAGCAAATGTGTTTACGCAAACTGCTGGAATTCACGCAGATGGGGATAATAAAAAGAACCTGTATTTTAACGATTTATTACCAGAGCGTTTTGGTAGAAAACGTAAATATGCCTTAGGTAAAACTTCGGGAAAAGCGAATATCCAGAAAAACTTACAGGATTTAGGTTTGCAGTTGAATGATGATGATTTGAAAAAAGTCACTCAGAGAATCATTGAGCTCGGGGATAAAAAAGAGTTGGTAACACAGGAGGATTTACCCTATATCATTTCGGATGTTTTAGACAGCAGTTCTAGGGAAGAAAATGTGGTGGTAGAAGGATATGTGTTGACGCATGCAAAAGGGTTGAAACCATCAACAACGGTTTCGCTTAGAATTAACGGGAAGTTGTTTGAAGCAAATGCGAGTGGTGATGGACAATTTGATGCTTTTATGAATGCTTTGAGAAAAGTTTATGCGGAGCATACTGACAAAACGGTTCCTACACTAACCGATTATGCCGTAAGGATTCCTCCAGGATCAAATTCTGATGCTCTTTGCGAGACGATCATAACTTGGAAAAATCGTAAAAAAGAATTCATTACTCGTGGTTTGGATGTAGACCAGACAGTGTCTGCCATCAAAGCAACTCAAAAAATGTTGAACATTCTTGAAATGTCATAATAAATAAAATGTTTTAGTGTTAGTCACTAACAAAATAATTAAATAATAAGAAAATGAAATTAAACATTGCCCTTTTAGCCGGAGACGGTATCGGACCTGAAGTAATTGATCAGGCAGTAAAAGTATCAGATGCTGTAGCAAGTAAATTCGGTCATGAGATTACTTGGAAGCCAGCTTTAACTGGAGCAGCTGCAATTGATGCAGTTGGAGAACCTTATCCAGATGCAACGCATGAGATTTGTAAATCTTCTGATGCTGTTTTATTTGGAGCAATTGGTCATCCTCGTTTTGATAATGATCCTTCTGCAAAAGTTCGTCCAGAGCAGGGATTATTGAAAATGCGTAAAGCATTAGGTTTGTTCGCTAACGTGCGTCCAACTTTTACATTCCCATCTTTATTAGATAAATCACCATTGAAACAAGAGCGTATTGAAGGAACTGATTTGGTTTTTTTACGTGAATTGACAGGAGGTATTTACTTCGGAGAAAAAGGAAGAAGAGACGGTGGAGATACTGCATTTGATAACTGTGTATACACAAAAGAAGAGGTAACTCGTTTGGCAAGAAAAGGATTTGAATTGGCAATGACTCGTTCAAAAAAATTATGTTGTGTTGATAAAGCCAATGTTTTAGAAACTTCTCGTTTATGGAGAGAAACAGTGCAAGGTTTAGAAGCAGAATACCCAGAGGTTGAAGTTGCTTATGAATTTGTTGATGCTGTAGCGATGCGTTTGGTTCAGTGGCCAAACTCTTACGATGTATTGATTACAGAAAACTTGTTTGGAGATATTTTAACGGATGAAGCTTCTGTTATATCTGGATCTATGGGATTAATGCCATCTGCTTCTATGGGAGCTGATATTGCATTGTTTGAGCCTATTCATGGATCTTATCCACAAGCTACTGGTTTGAATATTGCAAATCCAATGGCTACAGTTTTATCTGCTGCCATGATGTTTGAAAACTTTGGTTTACAAGAAGAAGGTAAAGCTATTAGAGATGCAGTAAATAAAGCATTGTCTGAAGGAGTTGTTACTGAAGATTTAGCAAATGGAGCTAAAGCTTATGGAACGATAGAAGTAGGAGATTTCTTAGCAAAAAGTATCTAGGCGATAATAAGATTAGAAAAGGGGATGTTGAAAAACATCCCCTTTTTTTATGTCAAATTTTAACCCTTTATTTTCTGAATTTGAACTTGAGTGGTAGTAAAATAAACATTTGATTTGTACGATGTATTCATGTTGAGTTAAATTGCAATCTAATATAAATGGTAACAGATGACTTGTTTAAATCAATTTAAAAGGAATTATATATTAATTGTAGTATTCGTATTATGTTATGGTATAAATGCGCAAAGAAAATCAGATAAACCCAATATTATTGTGTTTATGGCAGATGATATGGGTTATCAAGATGCAGGCTTTACTGGAGCAAAAGATATCTTAACCCCAAACTTAGATGCTTTGGCAAAATCGGGTGTTGTTTTTAAACAAGGGTATGCGAATCATCCTTTTTGTGGCCCCAGTAGAGCTGCTATACTCTCTGGTAGATATCCTTATCGCTTTGGGTTTGAAACAAATCCAGCTTACGATCCCGCAAACCCTATGATGGGAATCGATAAGAATGAAGTATTGTTTCCTGAAAGATTGCAAGAAGTTGGGTATACTACAGGTGCTATTGGAAAATGGCATTTAGGAACTGCAGAACAATTTCATCCTAATAATAGAGGTTTTGATTATTTCTATGGTTTTCTTGGAGGTGGTCATGATTATTTTAGAATTGATTTGACGAAAAGAGTTTGGGAGGCTTATCTTCAAGGTTTGCAGAGAAATAAAAGACCCGCTGATTTTGAAGGCTATTTGACAACTGCTTTGAGTAAAGATGCGGTAAAATTCGTAAATGATAATAAAGAGGATCCTTTCTTTTTGTATGTGGCTTACAATGCTCCTCATATGCCTTTGCAAGCTCCAAAAGAAGATGTGGCGAGGTATTCTCATATAAAGGATAAAAAGCGTCGTGTTTATGCCGCAATGGTTGATGTGATGGATCGAGGGATTGGTGAGGTTATTGGTGCTCTAAAGGAAAATGGAATTTTTGAAAACACGTTGATCTTCTTTTTGAGTGATAATGGTGGACCTCAGTCATCTGAAAAAAGTCCGACAAAAGGGAATGGTTCGAGCAATGCTCCGTTTAGAGGAGGGAAAGGTAATTTATATGATGGAGGAGTACATGTGCCTTTTATGGCTTGTTGGCCAAATAAAATACCGGCAGGACTTGTGTTCGATTATCCTGTAAATTCTTTGGATATTGGTAGAACCGCCGTGGAAGTAGCAGGAGGTGATGCATTGGCTGGAAATAAGATGGAAGGTGTGAATTTAATACCATTTACAATGTCTAAAAAACAGCAAGCCCCGCACGAAGCAATTTATTGGCGTGGGTCTAACGGGAAACAGTGGTCGGTTTTAGATGCTGATGGTGTAAAACATGTAAAAGATCATGATAGTAAAAAACCGGAATTGTTTTATTTAAGAAAAGATGTTTCAGAAGAAAATGACATGGCTGCCAAAAAGAGTAAGAAAGCTAAATCTTTACGTTTGTCATGGGAAACGTGGAATAAAGATAATATTCCTGGGAAAATGATCGGCTATAAAGGCTATCATAAGTTAAGAGATCAATTTTATGAAAACGCCGTTCCGAGTTATTATAAGAAAGATATTACTAAAAAGAAATAAGAATTAATTTATTCGATTAAAAAAGAGGATGTTGAAAAACATCCTCTTTTTGTTTTTAGAATAATATCTTTGCAATATGAAGGACGGAAAAATGTTACACTTAGAATTACCTACAGATCCAAGGTGGGTACATATAGTAGAAAAGAATATTGATGAAATTCTAACGGATCATGCATGGTGTGAGCAAAAAGCTGCTACGAATGCGATTACCATTATTACTTTTAATCCAAATTTAACAGATTTAGTTTCTGATATGTTAGCACTTGCTAAGGAGGAAATTGAGCATTTTGAAATGGTGCACGAAATTATCAAAAAGCGAGGAGGTGTTTTAGGAAGAGAGCGCAAGGATCCCTATGTAGGGGAGTTGTATCAATTTATGAAAAAGGGTGGAACTCGAGAAGATGCTTTGGTTGATAGGTTATTGTTCTCTGCTTTGATTGAAGCTAGAAGCTGTGAGCGCTTTAGAGTGTTGTCAGAAAATATAAAGGATAAAGAGTTGTCTTCTTTTTATAGAGAATTGATGATAAGTGAAGCTGGGCATTATACTACTTTTATTGGTTATGCCAGAAAATATGGTGGTAGAACGGATGTTGATAAAAGATGGAAAGAGTGGTTGGCTTTTGAAAATGATATTATTTCTAAGTATGGTAAGAGCGAAACAATTCATGGTTAAACCTTATATATCGGTATAAAAAAAGCTCCTTCATTTGAAGGAGCTTTTTTTATTCTGATAAGAATTATAAATTCTTAGTTCTTTTCTTCTAATAATTCTAAGAACTGATCCAATTTAGGTTGGATAATGATTTTAGTTCTTCTGTTTTTAGATCTGTTTGCAGCAGAATTGTTTTCTACTAAAGGATCATAACTACTTCTACCAGCTGCGATCAATCTCTCAGGTGCTACTTTGTAGTTCTTTTGCAAAGTTCTAACAACTGAAGTTGCACGCTTTACAGATAAATCCCAGTTATCTTCTAAGATTTCAGTGTTGATAGTTCTTGAATCTGTATGTCCTTCAACCATAACGTCCATTTCTGGTCTTTCGTTGATTACATCAGCAACTTTTTGTAAAACTTTCTTAGCTCTGTTTGATACAGTGTAAGATCCAGAGTTGAATAATAATTTATCGTTGATAGAGATATAAACAACAGTTTTCTCGATATTAACTTGAATGTCTTCGTCGTTTAAACCTTCGTCTAAAACTTTCTTTAAGTTGAAAGCTACCGCTAAATTGATAGAATCTCTTTTAGAGTTTGCATTTTGGATATGTTTGATGTACTCATCTTTTTTTCCTAATTGCTCTAAAGTTTCTTTTACGTTATCTGAAGCAGATTTAGAAATAACAGTTAAGTTATCTACGAATTCTAATGTTTTTTCGTTTCCTTTTAACAAGTAATCGATTTTATCTTCTAAAGCAGCATTCTTAGCTTGCTCTTTTTCTAATTCATTAGAAGAAGCGTTCAAATCAGTCTTAGCCGCTGCTAATTCTTGGTTTGTATCATTGTTTGCGTTTTGTAAGTCAGTGTATTTTTTCTTAGAAACACAAGAAGACAATAATAATACGCAGATTGTAGATAATGCTATAAGTTTTTTCATGGTTTTGAGTAAAATGATTTAATTTGTGCAAATATATTAAAATATCTATATAAAAGAACTTAAAAGTTCAATATTCAAAGATATAATTAATTGATTTACACAAGATGATGAAATTTAAAATGTTAATAAATGGTTTGTTAATCCTAATGATTTGCAATTCATGTGCAAAAATCAAGCCAAAAGAGTATAAATTAGAGGGAAATGTTTTCGGTACAAGTTTTCATATTACTTATTTGTCTGAGCACAGTGAGAATTATGCAATTCGTATTGATAGCCTATTCAAATTGGTGAATGCGTCTTTATCAACTTACGATGGAACATCTGATATTTCTAGAATAAATTCTGGAGAAGAGAATGTTCAAGTAGATACCTATTTTAAAGAAGTTTATCACAAAGCAAATAGAATTTATCTGGAGACAGATGGGGTTTTTGATCCTACAATAGGTGTTTTAGTAAATGCATGGGGCTTTGGGCCAGAAAAAGGAATGAGAGAAATCAAGGATTCAAAGATTAAGGGACTTCTTGAGTTAGTTGGTTATGATAAGGTTCAGTTAACGGAATGTTGTGTTACAAAAAAGGATCCAAAAATTTATTTGGATTTTAATGCAATTGCAAAGGGATATGGTGTAGATGTTGTTGCTAGGTTTCTTGATGAGAAAAACATTAAAGATTATTTGGTAGAGATTGGAGGAGAGGTCCGTGCCAAAGGGAAAAATTTTTCTGGAAAGTTTTGGAGAATAGGTATTGAAAAACCAAATTTTGATGGTTCAAGATCACTTCAACAAATAGTGTCATTAAAGAATGAGGCAATGGCTACTTCCGGAAATTATAGAAAGTTTAAGATCGATTCACTTACTGGTGAAAAATATGTACATACAATTGATACCAAAACCGGCTATACTGCGAAAAGAGATTTGTTAAGTGCCACAGTGATTGCGGATTTGGACTGTGCGGATGTAGATGGTTATGCTACCGCTTTTATGGCTATGGGCTATGAAGAAACTAAAAAGTTTATAAAACATCACAAAGAATTAAAAGTATTCCTTATTTATTTGGACAACAGCGGAGAAACGCAAGAGTTTTCTAACTTCACACTAAACGAGTAACTTTTGTGCTAGAGTTTTTTTTAGTAAATTAGGAACTGTATTTTTTTAATAACCGTTGTTTACTTCAAATTATATGTACAGAATTCTCTTTCTTTTATTGTTTTTTTCTTCTCAGTTTTATGGGCAATCTAGTGCTGAGATTGCAGAGATATATTTGGTGAAATCTGAAGAGCAATTGGAAAACAAAGAGCTGTCTAAGGCTTTGGTTTATTTTGATAAAGCGAAGAACTTATTGGGTAATGAATCTACCGCTAAAATGGAAGAAATTGGGACAATGATTTATTTTCAATTAGAAAATTACCCAGTAGCTAAAGAGCATGCTAAGAAATATTTTAATCTCACAACAGATAAAGGTTCAGAACGATATAATGAGGTACTCTATTTATACGTAGATATTGAAGAAAAAATTGAAGCAGAGAACAAAATAAAAGCGGAGCTTCTGGCGGCTGAATTATTAAGGAAAAAAGAGGAGCGTAGGATTGATTCCTTGACAACATTGTGGTATCAAAAATCAGCGGAAATGTCAGTTTTGGCTGATTCTATTTATTCTTTTGATAAAAATGGTGTAGCTGTATTTAAGAACGAAAAAGGTTTTTTCGGTATTATTAATGATCAGGGAGTTGAATTAGTCAAGCCGGCTGCTTATACAAACTTTTATCATTACGATGGTAAGGTAGTTTTAATGGAAGGTTTAAAAAATCAGTTTTCAAAGGTGATGGTTTATAAAACGGATTCAGAGGAAGCAATACTTTTGCCAAATGTTTCAAGTTTTAATCCATTGTCTACCAATTACGGGAAAGTGATGTTGCCTAGAGAGAATAATTTATTAGTCACATATCCAAATAACTCGAAACGTGTTTTAGTGTATGATTTAGACGCAAAGAATTATAAAAGTACGACAAACTTGTCTGAGTATTATCAGTATTGGAAAGATCATAAAGTCATTAAAAAATTTAATAAAGAGAATCAAATCAAAATAGATAAGGAATATTTAAGTTTTGGTGGTGATTTAGGAGGTTTCAGTGCTTTTTATAATGAAGATGGAAGCTTATTCGGTTATATTTCTTTAGGTGGTGCTATCGTTTCTTCTAGCAGTTATAAATATCTAGGAACCCTACACAACGGAGCAGTAGAGGCAATTGGTGAGAATGGAAAATCTTTTTGGTTGAATGAAAAAGGTAGTACTATCCAAAAACCAATAAATAAAAATGGAATTTATCAAGGTACTACTGCTCTTGTTAAGAGTAACTCAACTTATCAGTTTGTGAATGAGAAAAATGAAATTATAAAAGAAGGTACTTCTTTAGTAAGCTTAGATGAGTTTTTAAAATCTCATTAGGGTTTGATACAAACGGGTAAAATTTCAGAAGGGGCTAATCTAAATTTCTCAATTTCTTCGTTGCTAGCGAGGTCCGAAGATTTTATTTCTGATACCTGAAAGCCAATGTTTCTAAGTTTGTTAAAATAATCCTTTCCGTATATTCTTACATGGTCGTATTGTCCGAAATGAATTTTGCGATCTTCCGGATCTGTAATAGAAAAATCTTCATAGGTCTTTTCTCTGTCCAATTCTTGAGGGACTTGAAAAATTCCCATTCCTCCTGGTTTTAAAACTCTAAATAATTCTTGCATTGCTTTTTTATCATCGTTGATGTGTTCTAGCACATGATTGCAAAAAATTATATCATAAGAATCATCCTTAAAAGGGAGCGCACAAATATCTGCTTTTACATCTGCCAAAGGAGAATATAAATCTGTGGTAAGGTAGTCTAGATTTTTTTGTTTTTTAAAAAGCTTATAAAAACATTGCTCTGGAGCTACATGTAATACCTTTTGATTTTTTGAGAAAAAATTAGTGCTTTTCAGATACAACCATAATAGGCGGTGTCTTTCTAAAGAAAGCGTTCCAGGGGCAAGTACATTTTCTCGTTGTATGCCGTATCCATAGGGAAGAAATTTTCTAAATGACTTGCCATCTATTGGATCTGTAAAGTTATCCCCCCTTAGGTAAAAACTTACAAAAGGTTGGGCTAAATAACTCATCTTTATTAAAAATGGCCTAGGAATGGTATTTAAAATAAGTTTAAAAAGCGACATTCAGGAGCATATTTAGAGTACAAGTGGTACACTTCTGAATTCATCTTCCGCATTGGTTTCTATACCTAAAGCTTCATCAATGTATTTAAAGGTAGAAAGTAATTCTGGTTTTCCGTTTACTATCGCAACATCATGCTCAAAATGAGCAGAAGGTTTACCATCTTTAGTTAAAATGGTCCATCCATCATTTAACTGATTGATGCTTTTAGTACCCATGTTTATCATCGGCTCTATGGCAACAACCATTCCTTCGGTGAATTTTTTTCCGCGTCCTCTTTTTCCATAGTTTGGCATTTCAGGGTCTTCGTGCATTACACGACCCAATCCATGACCTACTAATTCTCTTACAACTCCATAACCACGGTCTTCTGTGTATTTTTGAATCGCATAACCTACATCTCCAACACGATTACCTGCTTTGAATTGACGAACACCTTCGTACAAACTTTGTTTCGTTACTTCCAAAAGTTTTTTAGTTTCAGGATCAATTTCTCCTACTTCAAAGGTATAAGCATGATCTCCATAAAAACCATTTTTCAAGGCACCACAATCAATTGAAATAATATCTCCTTCAACTAAAGGATCTTTATTTGGAATTCCGTGAACTACTTGAGCATTGGGACTCATACAAAGCGTATTTGGAAAATCATACAAGCCTAAAAAGCCAGGTTCTGCTCCATGATCCCTAATAAAAGCTTCTGCTAAAGTATCTAGATGTAAAGTGCTAACGCCTGGTTTAACCTCAGTAGCAAGCATTCCTAATGTTTTAGATACAATGAGTGCACTTTCGCGCATCAATTCAATTTCTTCTAACGTTTTTATAGTTATCATAAAGGCTATGTTTTTCTGAGCGCAAAGTTACTTTAAATAAAATATTTTTAATCGGAAAATTAAAAATTATTATGATGTAAGAAGTTCTATTTTTTCAGAAAGGAGAAAAAACCTTTGTTTTTCTTTTTCAATTGAGGTGTATCTTCGAAAAATATTTGATGTACTTTACCCCAACCAATAAAGCCACCAACATTTCGATCATCAATAAACAAGTCAGCATAGATTTTAGGAGAGGTTTTGCCATCCTGAATTTCTTCGGGATAGTTTTTGTTAATAGCGTAAAATTCAATTCCGTTTGCGCTACAAAATTCCACAGCTTCGTCTAATTTCTCTCCATGTCTAACGGTCCATAAAATTAATCGATGCCCTGCACTTTGAAGTTTTTTTAAAGTTGAAAAAGCAAATAGTTGTTCTTTTCCAATTTTTGGGTAGTTGTCTTCAACGATGGTACCATCAAAATCAACTCCAATAATAATGTGCTTGTGAAGTGCCATAGGTTTAGGGGTTAAGAGTTAGCAAATTACAATTTTTGTTGCTTATAACCTATTTTAAAAACTGTCTAGTTGTCTAGTTTAGACAGTTAATTGTCTAGGAGGTAGTTGACTAGTGTTATTATTTTAAGGTATTTAATAGACTTGATCTTCACATTTGGGCTTTTGGTTTTGAGCGGATTTAAGCATGTGTTATTTTAGAAGAATAACTAAAACTTAATTTAAATTATGAAAAAAATTACACTCATTATTGCTTTGATTTCTGGTATGTTAAGCTATGCACAAATCGTTCCTCCAACATTTACATGGACCAATAAATCAGATTATTTACTATCAGGAGAATATGTTGTGAAACCAGGTGATGTGTTGAGTTACACTATTGATTATACTTTAGGATCAACTGATGGTGTTCCCGATACAAAATGGTTTACGTTAGTAGCTTTTCAAGAAAAAGCATATGATGCTGCTGCAGATGCAAATCTAGGTAGCGATTGGATTACTGTGGATGGTGCTGGACCTTCCTATGCGGATCCAACAGGGACAATTACCATCCCTGGTTCTCAAGATTTATCCTCTGATGAAACTAAGTCTTACAGAGTTTTGATCTATTTAGCTTATTACAAAGGAGGTGACACAAATATGCAAGTTTTTGGAGGAGCAGGAGCAAGCGATAATCAATTGATTTCAGTTAAGTCGCAAGCGGAAATTGATTTGTTAAGTATAGAAGATTTTGAGCAGTCTCCATCTATTGGGGCTTATCCTAATCCAACACAAGGAATTGTAAATTTTGGAAAAGAAAGTTCTGTCTTTTCTGTTTTTGATGTAACAGGTAGATTGGTTGCTTCCCCTGCTGGAGGAAAGTCAATTGATGTTACATTTTTGCCTTCTGGAATATACTCTGTGAAAACGGACTTTGGTATTATTCAGGTAATTAAAAATTAGATTGAAATTTTTATTTTACAAAAAAAGCCTAGGAGAAATATCTCTTAGGCTTTTTTTGTGATACTATTTACCACGATGTTGAAGGTAATATGTAGCTTATGTACTCACACCTTTGTTTAAAGGTTGTTTTGCTTGTTAATGATAATTTTTTTAATCACACTGGTACTTGCTATTGAGATTTTTAGATAATATATTCCATCCGTTAAACCTATTACATTTTGCTGTTTAAGGTTCTCTTTGCTCAAAATTAACGTTCCCATGCTATTGAATAACTCAGCTTGGTAAACTCCCTCAGGGATTGTGGTTGGTGTTAGGATTTTGAAAGAGGTAGTTACGACCGTAGGGTATACTTTAATTTTATTTACAAAATCTAATTTTTGTACAGCTAAAGATGGACTCGCCGAGCAACTTGTGTCTGCGGATGAATCTGGGCATACGTTAGAGGGGCCTATCAAAAAGGATTCATCTACATGTGCTCCTTTAAAACATCTAGGTATATATGGCCAACTATCAGTAAGTATATAGTAATACGTACCTTGTGGGTAATCAGGTGTAACTCCGTATCGACCATTGCATTCATCTAAGTCAGTATTCACTTGTACAAATTCATAATCTTCAATATACAAACCATCATCTCCATTATCATCGTTTGATTCGTCATCATAGGCTCCTCCTGGGGCGGAAAAGCCATCTCCTGGTCGATTCCCAGATTTTAGTTGCCACCCAGAATCAAACGCTATAATAGGGCTATTACTATCGTTTGCGTTTGTGTATGCGTATTTGTAATAAACCGGATAGCCATCTGCCGCATATCCTACTATAGGAGAGAATGCAGTTCCATCGATTCCTAAGTTTACACCGGTGGTTTTTGTGAAGTAATCAGTTGCAATGGAATGGTAATGGTATTCGCCTTTCGCATTCAAATGTGCGCCCTGAGAGTTCATACCAAAAGCTTTTACGGCTTCAATATTCCAATCGTAGTTATATTCGCCGGTTGCAATGCCAGTTTCTGAATCTAAAATTTCAAAATATTCAGTAGAGCTTGGCGCGTATAGTACACCGTTTTCGGCAACACCAAATTTATAGGATCCATCAGTATTACATCCCTGAGCTTCATCATCTCCATACAATTGCGTAGTGCTTGCTCCCAAGGTTGGGTAGGCACACATAGTCCAGGTATCATCTTGACCTAAAACACTAAACCCCCCATTGAGACCACCGGCAGCATGATTTGGAATAGAGTTAGCATATACATATTTTACGTTTCCGGAGATCTCTGTGCATACTGCATTTTCCGATTCTTCGGCAAAAATGACTGCAGAATCGCATTGAGCATAGCTAGAGGAGCTTATAAATATTATTGAGCAAAAAATTAGTTGTAAAGTTTTCATTAGTAGGTAGCGTTTATAGAGTTGTGATCTTCGTTCAGTTTGAAAAGACGTTTTTTGTTTTGAAGGTATAACCAAAAATCAAAAGAAGTATGGTGGTCATTTAGGAAAGTAAGTCCTTTATTTTTGATATTTAACGAGTTTATTTTTTTGTCTTTAGTGGTTTTGAATTTGAGGGTTATGAATTTCGCTTCCGAAATGGTAGTGTTGTATACCAAAGGGACTGTTTTATCATTGATGCTAATACCAATGTTTTCTTGAATTAGATTTTGTAACATCAATAAATCTTTGAGCTCATCATTGTAGTTTTTTAATGAACTATGAAGTTTAGGGATGTTTTCTTTTGGAAATACAAAACTATATTCCAATGCATCTTTTGTTTCTTTAACCCTGCAGATTCCAATACTTTGTACATGCAATGTTAAAGAACATAGCACAAAATAGAGGGCTAATACTATAATTTTTCTCATGTTGTTTTTTTAATTAATAACAAGATACAAATAGAAAACCCTAAACTTTTAATTTGTAATTAATTGTTTTTTGATGAAATTAATGAAAAGCAGTGTTTTATTAGTTGATTTCATAAAAAAAAGCCCGATACAATTTGTATTGGGCTTTCTGATTATTTAAAAAATCTCTTTATAACAAAGAGTGACATGTCATTTCCTCTGGTTGTTTTACTCCCATTAATTCTAATATTGTTGGTGCTACATCACCTAGTACACCATCATTAATAGATTTCAAATCTTTGTCTATTAGGATCATAGGAACTGGGTTGGTAGTATGTGCAGTATGAGGGCTTCCGTCAGGATTCATCATTGTTTCACAGTTACCATGATCAGCGATAAGTAATGTTGAATACCCGTTAGCCAAACCTGTTTCAATAACAGCTTGCGCACATTCATCAACAGCTTCACAAGCTTTAATTGCTGCATCCATCATTCCCGTATGACCAACCATATCACCATTTGCAAAATTTAAGCATACAAAATCAGCTTCACCTTTCTCTAAATCTTCACAAAGAGCTTCTTTTAATTCGTAAGCACTCATTTCAGGTTTAAGATCATAAGTGGCAACTTTAGGAGAGTTTCTTAAGATTCTTGATTCCCCTTCAAAAGGAGTTTCTTGTCCGCCTGAGAAGAAGAAAGTAACATGAGGGTACTTTTCTGTTTCTGCAATACGGATTTGTTTTTTCCCTGCTGCAGAAAGTACTTCACCAATGGTATTTTTGATATTGTCTGTATTGTAAATTACATTTATTCCTTCAAAACTCTCATCATATAAAGTGATGGTTGTGTAGTATAAATCTAATTTTTTCATTCCAAAATCAGGGAAGTCATTTTGAGATAATGCATTTGTTAATTCTCTACCTCTATCGGTTCTATAGTTAAAGAATAGAACAACATCTCCTTCTTTAATTTGTGTTTTCGGAGTACCATCTTCATTTGTTACTACAATCGGTTTGTGGAATTCATCTGTAATACCTTCCGCGTAGTTTTCATTAATTGCATTAATGATGTCTGTAGTTTTCTTTCCTTCAGCATGCACCAATCCATCATAGGCCTCTTTAACTCTTTCCCAACGATTATCTCTATCCATTGCATAGTAACGACCAGTTACTGTCGCAATTTCTCCAGTAGAAATATTCATATGCTCTTGAACTTCATTTAAAAAGTAAGGAGCAGACTTAGGATCGCAATCACGTCCGTCAGTAAAGGCATGTAAGAATACATTCTCTACTTCATTCTCTTTGGCTACATCTAAAATTCCTTTTAAATGATCAATATGTGCATGAATTCCACCATTAGAAACAAGTCCTAATAGATGAACATTTTTATTGTTTTCTTTAGCGTAATTCAAAGTATCTAAAAGTACTTTTTCTTTACCTAATGTTTTTTCTTTAACAGCTTTGTTGATACGTGCTAGGTTTTGGTATACAATTCTACCAGCTCCAAGGTTCATATGTCCAACCTCAGAATTTCCCATTTGGCCTTCTGGCAATCCAACATGTTCACCATCTGTACGCAATGTAGCATTTGGGAATTTGTTATATAGACCGTCTATATATGAAGTTTTTGCATTAAAAACAGCAGAGACTTTAGGGTCTTGTGTAACACCCCAACCGTCTAATATCATCAAGATTACTTTCTTATCCATGTTGTAAAAATTTAATTGCCCAAAGATAAAAATGATTTATGAATAATATTTGAATAGCAGTAAATATTAACGAATTCGTTTGAGTTTGTTAGATAAAATAATTTAGGTACTTAAGATTTGATCTAAATTTATAGTTAATTTATTTTCTTATTTATTAATTTTGTTAGCGAACAAACTAAAATAAAAAAAATGGCAAACTTTGATAATGAAAAAATTCAAGAATACTTGAAAAATGGGGCAGTTGTATTGGATGTAAGAACTGACGCTGAATATGCTGAAGGGCATGTTTCAGGATCTGAACATATCGTGTTAGATAGAATACCTGGAAATATTTCTACAGTAAAAGACTTAGGGAAACAAGTAATTGCTGTTTGTAGAAGTGGTGCTAGAAGCGGTCAGGCTACTGATTTTTTAAAGCAACACGGTATTGATATTATCAATGGTGGTCCATGGGAAAATGTAGATCAATACATGTAAAAATATTTAAACAATAAAAAAAGCGACTAATTATTTAGTCGCTTTTTTTATAACCTATAGTCAGGTCTTTTGTGCAGTTTTATTTTTTCTAAAACATAAAATAAGGATCCGATCATTGCCCCTGTAAAGGTACCCATATTGATAGGGTCGAAATGATGACCAGTTATTAAAAATTTTGCATAAAAAACTACAATACCAATAACTAAGCATCCCATAAATAAATTGAATGGTTTGATATGTAGGTTAGCATAACTCCCACAAAATAAGCCAACCAATAAGGTGCTAAGCGTAATTTTTGTGTAGATTACTTTTTCAAAAGTGTAATCATGCACAAAATAGCTGCTTATTAACATTCCAAGCAGGGCTCCAGTGATAATTCCAATACTAATCTTTTTCATTTTTTTGTATATAAGTAAATATACTAAAAAAAAATATGTGATTTTTATTTAATCGCGACTAGAAAGAAATATTGAAATTATTTTTTAAATCTATAATTTTCTGTTCTAGGTTGATTTTGAAGTTTTTATGTTGATCTGATTCAGGGTTGAAAGGTTTGTGAGCTAAGCCTTTTTGAATTGTTTCAATAGTTTTTTGAAGTTTTACCGTGTCCTCAGAGATCCATGTTTTTTTAAATTGTTCCCAGATATAATCAACAGCAAGTTGGTTTGGATGCAAAAGGTCATCTTTATAAAATCTATAATCTCTTAAATCATCCATCATAAGCTCATAGGCAGGAAAATATTTTGTATTCGCATCCAAAGAATTGTGAATGGCGGAAATTAAATGAGACTTGCTTATTGTATTTTGCACCATGCCATCTTTTTGATGCCTTACTGGACTCACGGTAAAAATAATTTGAACCTCTTTGTTGCAGTTCAATATATCTTTTTTTATCGTTTCAATGCTGTTTTCTATTTCCGAAATGCTCAATAGTTTTTTCTCAAATTCTCTTTGTGGAATTTTATGGCAGTTGGCAACTGTTTGCTTTGTCTCTGTTACTTGATACACCCAACTTGTCCCTAAGGTGATGATGATATGTGATGCAGATTTTATTTTTTTTTGAGTTTCTAAGATTGTTTTGTTGATCTTTTTAAGAACAGCATTTTTATTAGGACCCGAAAAATCTGAATGATGATTGAAGCTATGCCAAAGATCATTATGAGAAATGAGTTTATTTTCAGTGTATTGGATTCCTTTGATACATTCAGAAATTGCTTTTTCAGCGGCTACGGGGTTGAATAAAATTCCATAAGGATTGGTAGATGACTTGAATTTTAGATATTCAAATTTTGCTCCAATATTCTCAGAAAAACATGAACCAAATAATAAAATATTTGAATTGTAATTTATGGTGTTTGATTCTTGTTTTATTTTGAATTGCGTTCTGAATGTGGAATCCGTCATTGCGCTTAGATATTTAATGAAACTACCAAGCCTTCATTGTTCCTAACGTTAAACACAGTTCCGTCTTCAAAAATTAAATATTGACCTTTTACACCTTTCAAAACACCTTTGTAAGAATTGGATTTGATGATGTTCAAACTTTTAATTTTTGTAGGGTATTGGTTCACTGGATAATTTAAATCAAGAATGTTTTCAGACGCATCTAAAATATAGGGATGTACTTCTTCAGGTATATATTGAATTAGTTCTTCTTTTTTTAGTTTTAGATCTCCATCAAAAACATCATTCTTTAGCATTTTTTGCCAACTTGTTTTATCACTTACATATTGTTTTAAAGCAACCTCTGCAATACCTGCAAGATATCTGTTGGGTACTTCTAATATAGACAAGGCTTTGCTGGCTCCTTGATCTATCCAACGCGTTGGTACTTGTGTTTTTCTGGTTACACCAACTTTAATTTCACTAGACAAAGCAAGGTAAACGATATGTGGTTTTAATTGCACAGATTTTTCGTACTCTAAATCTCGATCTTCGATACCTAAATGTGCCTTACTCAATTCAGGTTTCATGATCCAATCACCGGCCGATGGCTGTTCGTAAAAACAATCATAACAAAAACCTTGTCGGAATATTTTTTTTTGTTTTCCACAACTCAAACATTGATAGTTTTCAAATTGAAGCTCTACTTTTCTGTCTAGTAGCTGATTGAGGTTTAAAAAATCATCACCCATTTCTAAATAATATTCTATGGTTTCAGAATATTCTGTATTCATTTTTTTTAAAACTCCTTGGTATTTCATTTGTGGAATGTTGTTGATGTGAAATTTATTTTAGTGTTTGTACTTTAAAAAAAAACACTAAATTTAACTTGATAAAGATAGGTATGTATTTTAAATCTTGAAAATTTAAAATTTTAAAATGCTTATTTTTTATGGGCTCAAATAGCTCCATCAGATTTGAATTAATTGAGAATAAAATCAGTGTTTAGATACTTTAATTGTTATGAAATTTTTATTTGTTAGTTCCATTCTTTCATGGTTTTTAAAAAAAAGGAAGCATCAACTTGATCTTTTTATCAAGTATCCGGTTGAAGTGCAAAATGAACTTTTATTAAACCTTTTGAAAACGGCTAGAAATACCGAAATTGGAAAGAATTATGGGTTTAAAAAAATTTCTTCATACAATGATTTTTCTAAGATAGTTCCCATTCAGAAATATGAAAGTATTGAAGAAATGCTTGAAAGGACTAGGAGGGGAGAACAAAATATTTTCTGGCCCTCTCACATTAAATGGTTTGCCAAATCTAGTGGTACCACAAGTGCAAATAGCAAATATATTCCGGTAAGTGATGAGGCTATTGAGTATTGTCATATGAACGCCGGAAAAGATATGTTATGCCTTTTTTTAAATAACAATCCAGAGGCTGATTTATTTTCGGGTAAAAGTTTAAGACTTGGCGGTAGTAGTGCTGTATATGAGGATAACAATACTTATTTTGGTGACCTATCGGCAATAATTATTGAGAATATGCCTTTTTGGGCGGACTTTAGTAGTGCTCCAAAGCAAAAAACGGCTTTGATGAGTGAGTGGGAAGAAAAAATGAATGCCATTGTTCAAGAGACAATTCAAGAAGATATTACGAGTTTGGCAGGAGTCCCTTCTTGGATGCTGGTATTGCTCAATAAAGTTTTAGAGGTTACCGGAAAAGATAATATTTTAGAAGTTTGGCCTAACCTGCAAGTTTACTTTCATGGTGGTGTAAATTTTACGCCTTATAGAGAGCAATACAAAAAAATAATACCAAGTGAATCGTTTCGATACTGTGAAACCTATAATGCCTCAGAAGGTTTTTTTGCCATTCAGGATCAGAATAATTCTGATGAGTTGTTATTGATGCTAGATTATGGGATTTTTTATGAATTTATTCCGATGTCTGATTATAATGGAGAAGATTCTAAGGCGATTCCATTAGATGAGGCTAGGATGGGAGTTAACTATGCTATAGTAATTACAACTAATTCTGGTTTGTGGCGCTATTTGATTGGAGATACCGTAAAGTTTACAAGTCTTACACCTTATAGAATTCAAATAACAGGTAGGACAAAACATTTTATCAATGTGTTTGGAGAAGAGTTGATTATTGAAAATACGGAGCACGCACTTGAGATAGCCTGTAAACAAAGTGGTGCTGAAATATTAGATTATACCGTTGCACCAATTTTTATGGAAGGTAAAGAAAAGGGAGCTCATGAATGGATGATTGAATTTAAAAAGGAGCCAGTTTGTAGAACAAAATTTAGTGAGTATTTAGATATAGCCTTGCAAAATGTTAATTCTGACTATGAGGCGAAACGTTATAAAAATATGACACTTGGTTTTCCGAAAATAAATTTCTCAAGAGAAAATTTATTTTACGATTGGTTGAAATCTAAAAATAAGTTGGGAGGACAACACAAAATACCAAGGCTTTCTAATAATAGAAAATTGTTAGAAGAGTTGCTGGTTTTAAATAAAAAACAAAATTGTATATTGTATACCTGAACAATAACCAATGGATTTTGAGAATAAATCCGAATATTTAACTAAACTTATGAATATTAAACTTATTATCAATAGCTTCATTTTTGGGGTTGTATTTTCATTTCTCAATGTATCGGCACAGAATAAAAATATTGAAGTAAAAGGTGTGATTTTAGATGAAACTGATGTTACCATTCCTTATGCTTCCATCAGTATTGTTGCAAAAAGTAAAGGAACCTCTAGTACCGATGAAGGGGAGTTTTCTCTTTACGTTTCGGAAGATGAGTTGAAGGATACCCTTACGATTTCTTCTTTAGGTTTTAATTCAGTTAATATTACTGTTGCAGATTTTTTAGCGACTAAAGACAAAAAAATTATTTTATCGGAGAGTGCAATTCTTATGGATGATGTGGTTTTGTTGAGTGATAAAACGTATGTTTTGAATGCCTTAAAAAACCTAAAAACTAATACTTTGAGTTCCACACATATGTCGGAAATGTTATTTCGTCGTGCTACAACTGAAGGAGGTACCTCTAAATTTTTTGTAGAAAACTATATTAAATATATCGATAGGGGGCCAGCATACGGAATAGGACGATTACAAGTTACAGAGGCTAGAAAATCGGCTGACTATAGAGTGTGGAAATCTAAAGATTGGAATCATTGGATAAATGGGATGATTCAGTTAAATCCATTACATAGTAAAGTTGATTCTCAGCACAGAAGAAACTTGAAAAAATTTGATTGGAAAAAAACAGGAAGTTCTTCTTATGAAGGAGAAGATGTATTAATTATTCAAGGACAAAATCCTAAAATTGATTGGGAAAGAATTACGTTATATATTGGTATAGATACCTATAAAGTTTATAGAATTGAACGAGGTAGAACAATGTATTTGTACAAAACTCATAAAAGTGGAAAATTAGTATTAAGTTATTTCAATCACGAATGGGTGTTGCAAGATGAAAGAATACCTGAAAAATACAGAAATACTATCGCTAGTAGAACCTCTTATAAGGCGGAGGCCACATTGTATTCAGTAGAAACTGATAAGTCTAAAATGAGAATAAAAGATTACGGAATCGATAAAGATATGGGATTGTTGGATTTGCCTTATCATTCGGAGTTTTGGGCAAATTTAAGTTTACCACCAGATACTAATTTCTACAAGAAGATAAAATCTGATATTGAAGGATTGTATGGTGTTCCCTTAGAAACTCAATTCAAACTTGTAAATAAATAATAGTTTCGTAATTATTTTTTTCTGTCAACAACGTAGTTAATCATTGTTTTTAGAGATTCTTTGTATTCAGATTCTGGGTAGGTATTCAGTATAGAAAGGGCCTTGTTTTGATAGGTTTTCATTTTACTAATCGTGTATTCGATACCTCCATTTTCTTTTACAAAGCTAATTACTTCTTTAACACGTTGTTTGTCTTTGTTGTGCTTTTTAACAGAATTGATCAACCACTTTTTGTCCTTATCAGAGCAATTGTTTATGGTATAGATAAGGGGCAAAGTCATTTTTTGTTCCTTGATATCTATTCCAGTCGGTTTACCGATGTTGCTTTCTGAATAGTCAAAAAGATCATCTTTAATTTGAAAAGCAATACCAATCAATTCACCAAATTCGTGCATTTTTTTTATTTCTTCCTCATTGGCTCCTACAGAGGCAGCTCCGATAGCGCAACATGCAGCAATTAAAGTAGCCGTTTTTTGTCGGATAATTTCAAAATAAACATCTTCGGTAATGTCTAGTCTTCTCGCTTTTTCAATTTGTAAAAGTTCTCCTTCGCTCATTTCCCTAACCGCTACGGAGATCAATTTTAATATGTCGAAATCGTCATTGTCAATAGATAACAATAGACCTTTTGATAGTAGAAAATCACCAACTAATACGGCAATTTTATTTTTCCATAGAGCATTGATAGAGAAAAATCCTCTTCTTCTATTACTGTCATCTACAACATCATCATGTACCAGTGTTGCCGTGTGTATCAATTCAATAACGGAGGCACCACGATAGGTGCGTTCTGAAAATTTTCCATTAGAAACCATTTTTGCCACTAGAAAAACGAACATAGGACGCATTTGCTTCCCTTTTCGTCTGACAATATAATAGGTAATTCTGTTTAATAATGGAACTTTAGAGAGCATAGCATCTTTGAACTTTTCTTCAAAAAGTTCCATCTCTTTTGTAATTGGAAATTTAATTTGCTCTACTGCTTTCATTGATGAAAGTTGTTCTCTAAAGGGGTTAAATTAAGGAGGTGTAAACTTAAAACATTCTCCTTTAAATTTTATGCTTTTGTACTTTTATTTGCTAATTGGCCACAAGCCGCGTCTATATCCTTACCACGACTTCTTCTTACGTTTACAGTTATGTCGTTCATTTCTAAAACACTTACGTAATCAGTGATAGATTTTTTACTTGCTTGCTGAAACTCCCCATCATCAATAGGGTTGTATTCAATGATGTTTACTTTAGAGGGGATATATTTACAAAATTTAACCAATGCCCTAATAGCTTCTTTGTTGTCGTTGATTCCGTCCCAAACAACATACTCATAAGTAACAGCTCTTTTGGTTTTTGCATACCAATATTCCAAAGCTTCTTTCAAATCTTTTAAAGGAAAGTTTTCATTAAATGGCATGATCTGTGTCCTTACTTCATCAATAGCAGAGTGTAAAGATACCGCTAGGTTAAACTTAACGTTATCATCTGCCAATTTTTTGATCATTTTTGGAACTCCAGAAGTTGAAACGGTAATTCTTTTCGGAGACATTCCTAGGCCTTCCGGTGATGTTATTTTTTCTATCGAGGCAAGAACATTGTTGTAATTCATAAGCGGTTCTCCCATTCCCATAAATACAATATTCGATAGTTTATGATTGAAGTATAACAAACTCTCTTGATTGATTGCAGAAACTTGATCATAAATCTCATCTGGATTTAAGTTTCTCATACGTTTTAATCGAGCGGTAGCGCAAAATTTACAGTCAAGACTGCACCCAACCTGACTAGATACACAAGCAGTAGTTCTCGTATCAGTTGGAATTAAAACGGATTCTACGATAAGACCATCATGTAATCTTACGGCGTTTTTAACCGTACCATCAGAACTCCTTTGCATATCATCAACTTGAATGTGATTGATTACAAAATTTTCTTCTAACATTTCTCTGGTGCTCAAAGAAACATTTGTCATATCTTCAAACTTATGAGCTGATTTAGACCAAAGCCATTCATAAACTTGGTTTCCTCGAAAAGCCTTGTCTCCATTCTCAACAAAAAATGCTCTGAGCTGTTCCTTTGTCAAGGCTCTAATGTCTTTTTTCTTAACTGTCATAAGGTGTAAAAATCTTGTGGTGTTCCGTGTGCAAAGATACTTCTTATTTATAAAAAAATCTCGTACCTATAATAGATACGAGATTTTTATTTATTGTGATATATTTCTTAGATGATTAACATAGCATCACCATAAGAATAGAATTGATATCCTTCTTTTACTGCCTCATCATAAGCTTTCATCAAGAAATCATAACCAGCGAATGCAGCTGTCATCATCATTAAAGTAGACTTAGGAGTGTGGAAGTTAGTAATCATTGCATTTGCAATACTAAAATCGTGAGGAGGGAAAATAAACTTATGTGTCCATCCATCATAAGGATTTAAACTTCCTGTTGGAGAAACTGAAGATTCAATAGCTCTCATTACAGTAGTTCCTACCGCACAAATTCTTTTCTTACGTTTGATAGTATCATTAACTTTTGCTGCTGATTCTTCAGAAATGATAACCTGTTCAGAATCCATTTTGTGTTTTGATAAATCTTCAACTTCTACAGCACTAAAAGTACCTAAACCAACGTGTAGGGTTAAAGCTTCAAAATCAACACCTTTTATTTCCAAACGCTTCATTAAATGTTTAGAAAAGTGTAAACCTGCCGTTGGCGCAGCAACTGCTCCTTCGTTTTTAGCGTAGATCGTTTGGTAACGTTCTGCGTCACTTTCTTCAACATCTCTTCTGATGTATTTCGGAATAGGTGTTTCTCCTAATGAAGTCAATTTATCTCTAAATTCTTCGTAAGATCCGTCAAATAAGAAACGTAAAGTACGTCCTCTAGAAGTAGTATTGTCAATAACTTCAGCTACTAGGCTATCATCATCTCCAAAAAATAATTTGTTTCCAATTCTTATTTTACGAGCAGGATCTACTAAAACATCCCAAAGTCTGTTTTCAGCGTTTAATTCTCTCAATAAGAAAACTTCAATTCTTGCTCCAGTTTTTTCTTTGTTCCCAAATAAACGAGCTGGAAATACTTTTGTATCGTTTAGCAGCATTAAATCACCATCATCAAAATAGTTGATCAGGTCTTTAAATTGTTTATGCTCTATAGTTTGTTCTTTTCTGTTTAATACCATTAGACGAGATTCGTCTCTGTGCTCAGCAGGGTATTCAGCTAATAAGTCATCAGGTAACTCAAAGTTAAATGCAGATAATTTCATTTGTGTGTTTTAGAAAATAGTTGGCAAATATACGATATCGAGATAGGGGTTGTCAAGTGTTTGCCGATTTAATTTTAATTAATTGACAAATAAAAGCCTAGCTTATAAAATTATAGGCTAGGCTTTTGATTGATTTATGAGTTGCTAACTATTGAAAGTTAGAAAAATCTTCCCAGAACGTTGGGTAAGATTTAGATACTACTGCCGCTTCGTTTATGATAATTGAAGTTTTTAGTAATAGTGGAGCAAATGCCATAGCCATTCTATGATCTTGGTAGGTATCAATGGCAACATCGCTTTGTATTTTTGTTGCTTTGTTAAGGTGCAAACTATCATTAGTTACAGAAATATCTGCCCCAAGTTTTGAAAGTTCTACATCCAATGCAACCAGGCGATCTGTTTCTTTAATTTTTAAAGTATGTAAACCCGTAAGGTCACAAGCAATCCCCATTCCAAATGCCGTAACAGCAATTGTTTGGGCAATATCTGGTGCTTTGATTAAATCAAAGTTTACTTTTTCTGGATTTTTAAATCCTTCTATCTTTTCTAAAGTGATGCTGTTTTCTCCAAATGTAGTCTGCACTCCAAAACTTTTATAAATTTCAGAAAGTACGCTATCACCTTGTAAACTTTTCTCTTTGTACGAGTTCAGCTTTATTTTACCATTGTTGCTTAAGGCAACCAAACTGTAGTAATAGGAAGCAGAGCTCCAATCAGATTCTACTGTGATTTTATGATTTTCTATACTTGATTTTGGAGAAATTTTAATGAACTGTCCCTCAAAAGAAGTTTCAATACCTACTTCGTTAAGCAAACCTAGAGTCATTTGAATATAAGGAACGGAGGTTATAGCTCCTTCAAATTCTAATTCAATACCTTTTTCTAAACTTGCTGCAATTAATAGTAATGATGATATGTATTGACTACTCACATTTCCATTAATGGTTACTTTACCACCTTTTAGTTTCGTGCCTTTTATTCTTAGGGGAGCAAAACCTTCATTTTCTATATAAGTAATATCTGCTCCAAGTGTTTTTAAAGCATCAACAAGAATTCCAATAGGTCTTTCTTTCATTCTCCCAGAACCTGTTAAAATAACATCAGACCCTTCTTTGATAGATAAAAAACTAGTTAAAAAACGCATGGTAGTACCCGCATGACCAATATTGATTTCTTCACCTTTGTTTGCCAAAGCTGCCATCATCAATTTACTGTCGTCAGAATTAGAGATGTTTGCAATCTCCAAATTTGGGTATAATGACTGTAAAATTAACAATCTATTTGTTTCACTTTTAGATCCTGTAATTTGAATCTCTTTGTTTACTTCTCCTGTGAAGTGGTGTAATTTTAAACTATCCATACTATTTTAATCCTTGAAGTTTTTTAGCTTTATTTCTTGAGAAGTATGCCATAGCAACTCCATAAACGATTCCGATTGCAACTCTAATTAAAACAAATTTAACCCAAGAACCATCTAACATAGCCTCATTCATTGCATCCATGTTACCATTTCTGAAATATGCGGCTGCGGATAAGACGATACCTAGTAATACCAAAAAACTTAAGGTAAATCGTAGGGCTACTTTCCAAAAAGGAACTTTTAAAATATTGTGTTCTTTCATTTTTATTTTAATTTTTCGTTGTTGTGATGGCGATCATGGTCTCTTTTTGTTTTGAAGTCCAATTTTTTGTCAAAAGATTTTTGCAGGTCAATTCCTGTTTGATTTGCCAAGCATAGGACTACGAAAATTACATCAGCCAATTCTTCGCCTAAGTCTTTGTTTTTATCGCTTTCCTTCTCAGATTGTTCTCCGTATCGACGAGCAATAATCCTAGCAACTTCACCAACTTCTTCAGTTAATTGTGCCATATTAGTAAGTTCATTGAAATAACGAACTCCGTGTTCTTTAATCCAATTATCAACAGCTAATTGAGCATTTTTTATGTCCATGGTCTTGTTTCTTTAAAGCAGGACAAATATACATAAGTCTTTTAAGATTGAGGCACCCTAATATGACAAAGAAATCTTAAACTATCCCTCTTGTGTGGTTGGGTTTTTAAGGAGGTTTAAGAAGGTGTCTCGAGATATTTCTTCTGCCCCCAAACTGGCTAAATGATCGTTGTAAACTTGACAGTCTAAAAAGTGATATCCCTCTTGCTGTAGTTTTTCTACTAGGTAAATGAAAGCTGCTTTTGATGCATTGCTTACTTTGCTAAACATGCTTTCTCCACAAAATACATGTCCAAGATCAACACCATAAAGTCCTCCTACCAGTTCATTGTTCTGCCAAACTTCGACCGATTTTGCTCTTCCCATTTTATGCAACTTGTTATAAGCGTTTTGCATGTCATGTGTAATCCAAGTTCCTAAACCATCATTCCTATCTATAGTTTTGCAATTAGCAATTACTTGTTCAAACTGTTGGTTGAATGTAATTTTAAAAATATTTTTTTTCAAAATACTTTTCATGCTTTTTGATACTTTTAATTGATCAAAGAATAAAACCATTCTAGGGTCAGGGCAGTACCAAATAATGGGTTCATTATCACTATACCAAGGGAAAATACCGTTCTTATAAGCGTGTATGAGACGTTGTGGTTTTAAATCACCACCTAAGGCTAAAATTCCTTCCTCAGTAACTTCTGTAATACTCGGAAAATTGATGTCAGTTTCAGAAAGCCACATGTTATCGTTGTTAAAAAAAATACTTTAAAAACAAAAAAGGCTGTTTGATATCAAACAGCCTTTTTAAAATATAATTGGTAAATTATCCTAAAGAAACTCTAGTGAAATTTACTACAGAAACGTCACCTAAAGAACTTACGTACTCAGCAACAGTTTTCTTTTCATCTTTGATGAATTTTTGATCTAAAAGACATTGCTCTTGATCTAAAGTTGTGTTGTCAGAAATGAATCTTTCCATTTTTCCTGGTAAAATTCTATCCCAGATTTTTTCTGGTTTCCCTTCAGCAGCTAATTCAGCCTTAGCAGCTTCTTCAGCTTTAGCTAATACATCTTCAGTCAATTGAGACATAGAAATAAATTGAGGAACATTTTTCAATGTTTTTCCTAATCTTCCTAATTCAATATTGTCTTTTTCGATAACAGCGATTCTAGCTTCAGTTTCAGCAGCAACATAAGCAGGATCAAAATCTTTGTAAGACAAAGAAGTTGCCCCCATAGAAGCAGCTTGCATAGCTAAATCTTTACCAAGTGCTTCAACACCATCAATCTTAGCAGATAAACCTACTAAAGAAGCGATTTTGTTTCCAACGTGGATGTAAGAACCAACATAAGGAGCTTCTACTCTTGTGAAGTCGTTTAAGTCGATTTTTTCACCGATAACACCAGTTTGCTCGATTAATTTTTCAGCAACAGTAATTCCTCCAAAGTCAGATGCTAAGAAGTCTTCTTTTGTAGTGTAGTTCAAAGCTTGCTCAGCTAACTTAGTAGCCATGTCTACAAAACTTTCGTTCTTTCCTACGAAATCAGTTTCACATCCTAATACGATAGATACACCAACGGTATTGTCAGCATTTACTTTTGCGATTGCAGCACCCTCAGAAGAATCTCTGTCAGCTCTTTTAGCAGCGATTTTTTGTCCTTTTTTTCTAAGGATTTCAATTGCACCGTCAAAATTACCTTCAGCTTCTACTAAAGCTTTTTTACAATCCATCATTCCAGACCCAGTTGCTTTACGCAACTTCATAACGTCTGCAGCTTTAATTTCTGCCATGATATTATAATTTTATGTTGTTTATAAAACGAGTTAATTAAAACTCAATTATTTTTCTTCCTTTACTTCAGGAGCTGCTGCCTCTGCTTCTGCTTTTGCAGGTGCTGGAGTAGCTTCAGCTTTGTCTTTAGCAGATTTTCTGTTGCTCAAACCACTAGCGATAGAATCGATCAAGAAACCTATTACTTTTTCAATAGATTTAGAAGCATCATCATTAGCAGGGATTACAAAATCCACAGCTTTAGGGTCAGAGTTAGTATCAACTAAAGCGAATACAGGAATGTTTAATTTTTGAGCTTCAGAAACAGCAATGTGCTCTTTCTTAACATCAACTACGAATAAAGCAGCTGGCAAACGAGTCATATCAGAGATAGAACCTAAGTTCTTTTCTAATTTAGCTCTTTGACGCTCGATTTGTAATTGTTCTCTTTTAGATAAAGCAGCGAAAGAACCGTCAACTTTCATTCTATCAATTTGAGCCATTTTCTTAACAGCTTTTCTGATAGTTACGAAGTTAGTTAACATTCCACCAGGCCATCTTTCAGTAATGTAAGGCATGTTTACAGATGCAGCCTTATCAGCGATAATATCTTTAGCTTGTTTCTTAGTTGCTACGAAAAGGATTTTTCTTCCTGATGCTGCAATTTTTTCTAAAGCTGTAGCAGATTCTTCAATCTTAGCCGCTGTTTTGTAAAGGTCAATAATGTGAACTCCGTTACGCTCAGTATAAATATAAGGAGCCATGTTTGGATTCCACTTTCTTGTAAGGTGTCCGAAATGCACACCAGCATCCAATAATTCTTTAATTTCGATGTTTGCCATTTTGTTATTTGTTTACGTTCTCTATGAATAGCAATAAGTAAGTAGCGCTTTTATTTTACGGTCTTACTTATTTAGATGCTAAACAAACCCTGCCTAAACAGGGTTTCGATAACTTGATTATAATTGTATTTTGTAAAGTCCAAATAGGACTTTGAATAAAAAATCCAATAAAACGGATTAACGTTTCGAGAATTGGAATTTTTTTCTTGCTTTCTTTTGTCCGAATTTCTTACGTTCAACCATTCTTGGGTCTCTAGTAAGTAATCCTTCTGGTTTCAAGATTGCTCTGTTATCAGCATCAATCTCACATAAAGCTCTAGAGATAGCCAAACGAATTGCTTCAGCTTGTCCTGTAACTCCACCTCCAAATACATTTACAGTAATATCGAAAGTTTCGATGTTTTCTGTTAATGCTAAAGGTTGTTGTACTTTATATCTTAACGTAGAAGTTGTGAAATAGTTATCAAGTTCTCTCTTGTTAACTGTAATTTTTCCTGATCCTTCTGACAAGTAAACACGGGCTACAGCCGTCTTTCTTCTTCCTATTTTGTGAACTGTTTCCATAATTATCTAAGGTCGTTTACGTTAAATGGTTTAGGCTCTTGAGCAGATTGTTGGTGCTCAGCTCCAGCATATACATATAAGTTTCTGAAAAGTGCAGCACCTAATTTGTTCTTAGGCAACATTCCTTTTACAGCCTTCTCGACTAAACGAGTAGGATCTTTTTCGAACATTTCTGTTGCTGATAAAGATCTTTGACCTCCTGGATATCCTGTGTGACGGATGTAAGACTTATCAGTCCATTTTTTTCCAGTTAAAATAATTTTGTCTGCATTGATAACAACTACATTATCTCCACAATCAACATGAGGAGTAAAGTTTGTTTTGTACTTACCTCTAATTAGCATTGCTACTTTAGAAGCAAAACGACCCAATGTTTGTCCGTCCGCATCAACAACTAACCACTCTTTGTTAGCAGTGTCTTTGTTTGCTGATACTGTTTTGTAACTTAATGTGTTCATACACTATTAGTTTTTGTATAGATTAATAAAATATTTTTCCCTTTTAAAAGGGCTGCAAATATAGTAACAATATTCTTATGGAACAATAGTGATTTGAAATATTTTATTGACTGATTTATAGTGTACTTACACAAATAAAAATGCCTCTGTTAATTATAGTTGAATTAACAGAGGCAGCATTGTGAAAGATTGTTTGATTTTTTTATTTCTAGTGAGCTTCTAGCCAGTTTTCACCGGTTCCTACTTCAACATCTAAAGGCACAGAAAGTTCAAAAGCATTTTCCATTTCTTTTTTAATGATAGGTTTTAGGGTTTCAAGCTCTTCTTTATGCATATCAAAAACAAGTTCATCATGCACTTGCAATAACATTTTAGACTTGTAATTATGTGCATCAAAATGACGTTGTATATTGATCATCGCTATTTTTATGATGTCTGCTGCGCTTCCTTGTATGGGAGCGTTTACTGCATTTCTTTCATCTCCTGATCTGACCATACCGTTTTGGGAGTTGATGTTCTTAAGGTATCTACGTCTTCCTGAAATAGTTTCTACATACCCATTATCTCTTGCAAAGTCCACTTGTTTTGCCATGTAAGATTTTAATGTAGGATAGGTTTCGTAATAGGCTTCTATCAAAGCTTTGGCTTCTTTTCTGGTCATTCCGGTTTGATCTGCTAAAGTAAAAGCACCTTGTCCGTATAAAATCCCAAAATTAACAGCTTTTGCGTTGCCTCTTTGTTCTCTAGTAACTTCCTCTAGTGGCACTCCGAATACTTTTGCAGCGGTTGTGGCATGAATATCTTGTCCGTCTTTAAATGCTTGAATCATGTTTTCCTCTTTACTAAGTGCGGCGATGATTCTTAATTCTATTTGAGAGTAATCCGCGGCAAACAATACATATTCTTTGTTTTTAGGAACAAAGGATTCTCTCACTTGTTTTCCTCGAGGTGTTCTAATCGGAATATTTTGAAGGTTCGGGTTGTTTGAACTTAATCTTCCGGTCGCAGCTACGGTTTGACCGTAAGTTGTGTGTATTCTTTTGGTGTTTGGGTTGACTTCATTTGGAAGCGCGTCAATATAAGTGCTCTTTAATTTTACCAAACCTCTCCATTCTATAATTTCTTGAATGATTTTATGATCTGCAGCAAGTTTAGAAAGGACATCTTCATTGGTTGCGTATTGCCCAGTTTTAGTTTTTTTAGGCTTTTCAACTAGATTCATTTTTTCGAATAAAACAACTCCAAGTTGTTTTGGGGATGCTAAGTTGAAATCTTCACCGGCCTGTTCGTAGATACTTTTTTCTAGAACTTCAATATCTTTAGTGATAACCGTGGATAATTCAGATAAGTATGCTGTGTTTAGGTTGATACCTTCTATTTCCATTTTTGCTAAAACTTTCAGCAAAGGAATTTCGATTTCTTGGTATAGTTGTGTAAGCTTGTTTTCGTTTAATTCTTTTTCAAAAATGGATTTTAATTGAAATGCGATATCAGTGTTTTCAATGGCAAAATCTGCCTGTTTTTTTAAGTCTGCATCTCCAAATTCAATAGCTTTTTTCCCTTTTCCTACAACGCTCTCTTCAAGAATGGTTTTGTAGTTTAAATGATTTTCAGCTAATACGTTGATCTGATGACGCATGTCAGGGTTTAAAAGATAATGTGCCAACATGGTGTCAAAAAGTTCACCTTTTACTGGGATGTTGAATTGTCCAAGTATTTTTATGTCACGTTTTAAATTTTGACCAATTTTTAAAATGTTTTCGTTTGAGAAAAATGCACCAAAGTTTTCTAAAATCTGTTTTGAGATTTTTTCGTCTTTTGGCAACGCTAAAAAATAGCCTTTTCCTTTTTGGTAGCTAAAAGAAATTCCAACGATAGTCAATTCAGTAGAATCAGTTTTTACCTCAAAACATACTTCTTTTTGTAACAATAGGTTTGAAAGTAATTTTTGTCTTCCTAAGTTGGTGTTTACAAATTGATACACATGATCGCTCGTTTCAATTGTAGTATATCCTGTTTGAACTTCTTCTTCTTTATATGGAGAAGCAAATAAATCCAACTGAGCAGTTTCATTATTTGGTTGTGGAACTTCTTTCGTAACTTCCGATTTTGCTTCAATAGAAGTTGTTTCTTCAGGTTGTTTGAATAGCTTGTTTATGGTTTCAAGAGTTCTTCTGAATTCAAGTTCTTGAAAAATATCATTTACCTTTTGGAAATCAGGTGTTGTTAATTGGTAGTCTTTTTCGTTGAATTCAACGGGACAATCTAACATGATTGTTGCTAATTGTTTAGAAAGTAAACCAAGTTCTTTGTTGGCTTCAACTTTTTCTTTCATTTTTCCTTTTAGCTCATGTGTGTTTTCTAAAAGGCCTTCCATACTTCCGTATAGTTTCAAGAATTTCTTAGCTGTTTTGTCTCCTACACCTGGTAGTCCAGGGATATTATCAACCGCATCTCCCATCATCCCTAGGTAATCAATAACTTGAAGTGGGTTTTCGATTTCAAATTTTTCTTTCACTTTTTCGACATCCCATATTTCAATACCATTCCCCATTCTAGCTGGTCGATACATAAAAATATTTTCTGAAACCAACTGAGCGTAATCTTTATCTGGGGTAACCATGTAAACTTGGTAGCCTTGTTTTTCTGCCTGTTTAGATAAAGTACCAATTAAATCATCAGCTTCAATTCCTTTGTGTTCTACAATAGGAATATTCATGGCTTTCAAGATTTCTTGAATGTATGGAACTGCTATTTTGATAGCTTCAGGGGTTTCTTGTCGATTCGATTTGTATTCCGGAAAAGCTTCGTTTCTAACATCAGAACCTCCTTTGTCAAATGCAACGGCTAAAAGATCTGGTTTTTCTCTTCTGATGACATCAATAAGGGAGTTTGTGAAACCTAAAATGGCAGAGGTATCCATCCCTTTGGAGTTGATTCTTGGATTTTTAATTAGTGCGTAATATCCTCTAAAAATTAGTGCAAATGCATCTAATAAAAATACCTTTTTTTGATTCGACATGGAATAGAATTTTAATACGAATGTAAATGTACAGAAATAAGTTTGAAAGTTAAACTTAGCTCTTTAAATGATGGAAAAAGAGTGATAGACCTTCTGAAATGCAGAACGTTGTTCACTGAAAAAACGATATGAAAATTAAAGTAGTTCAAGTACTTCTTGTGCTACTTCTTTTTTTGTTTTGTTGTCGGTTGTGATTTGAAATTCTGCTCTGCTGTAAAAAGGAGCTCTTTCAAATAAATGTTTTCCTATGAATTCTGCTAAGGCTTCTTTGGTTTCGATATTTGCAATTAACGGACGTTTTGCTTTTTTTAGAAAAAGTTTGTCTGTTAGTTTAGGTACAGATCCTCTTAGGTAAATACTTTTTGTGTCCTCAGATTCTAAAACAAGATCCATGTTTTTGCCAAAGCAAGGAGTTCCTCCTCCCAATGATAAAATGATATTTTCTTTTGTTTTAAGAAGTTCTTTTAAATACTCTTCTTCTTTTTGTCTGAAGTAAATTTCACCTTTTGTTTCAAATATTTCCTTTACGGTAACCGCTTCCTTCTCAACGATAAAATCATCAAGATCGACTAATTTATAGCCCGTCTTTTTTGATAATTTTCTACCAATTGAAGATTTTCCAGACCCCATATACCCAATTAAAACAATTATCATTTTTTTCGTTATTTAATTTTGTGAAACAAACTTATTTAAGAAGTACAAAAGAACAAAAAAATATATGAAATGAATGAATCGGGAGGCTCTGAAAAATTATTTTTATAAATGACATAAATACAGTATATTGCAGGATGCTTTTTGTTGTTTTAATAATTTTAAGACAAAAAAACACAGAATAAATTAAAAGCTTTCAATCAGATTATGACAAAATTTGGAGAACTAATAAATTTAGATATCCCTGTATTAATTGATTTTTATTTTGAATGGGATAAAACAGGTGAAAACCCGAATGAGGTTTTACGTGATGTTGTAGCAGCTCTTGGTGACAAGGCGAAAGTGATTAAGATAGATATAGAAAAGAATGAGATATTAGCAGATGCCTTGAAGGTAAAGGCGAATCCTACTTTTATTATCTACAAAGGAGGTCAAATGAAATGGAGACAGTCAGGTGATCTAGATGCAAATACTCTTATAGGGTTGGTGAAGCAACATGCTTAATCAATCGCTTTAAATTGAAATCCTTTTTTGTTAAAATGCTCCATCACTTTAGGGAGTACATATCTCAAGTTTTTTGAGGCTTTGATGCTGTCGTGAAAAACAATGATAGAGCCAGGTTTAGTGTTTTTTAATACATTTTGAAGGCACTGCTCTTTGCTGATGTTTTGATCAAAATCAGCACTTAATACTTCCCACATTACTACTTTGTATCCTTTGGAAATTATTTGATCCAATTGACTGGGTTTAATTTTCCCGTAGGGAGGTCTGAAAAGTTTTAAGGACTTTGAGTGTTGTTTTTCTTTTAACAGTTTTTCCGTTTTAAAAACATTGTTCATATAGTCAACCGTTTTAGTTTTCCATCCTTGTAGATGGTTGTGTGTGTGGTTTCCTATACTGTGTTTTTGAGAAATTATTTTTTCAAGTATTAGGGGGTGCTCTTCAATGTTTTTACCAATGCAGAAAAAGGTAGCTTTTGCATTGTATTGTTTTAATAGACTTAGAACCCACTCCGTTATTTCGGGAGTAGGTCCATCGTCAAAAGTTAGATATATTTCTTTTTTATCTGTTGGAATTGACCACAACTGTTTGTGGAAAAATCGTTGTACCCAAGATGGAATTTTTACAAACAGAGAATTCATTTGGGTGTCTTTAGAATTATTCCATTAGGCTTTGAAAAAGCTTAACATGATTGATGAAATCTTGCTCTGAGTTTTTCTTGTAAGTTTCGTCAGGATCGTTCGAGTCAATGTCTCTCATTACACTACGATACATGTTTAAATTGCGTTCAATTTCGTCAAAGGTTAAGTTGAGCCAAGCTTCATCAAAACGACTGTAATAAACTAGTTTTTCTTGGAAAATAGTAATTAATGTGTCGCAAACAGCTCTCGCTTTTTCTGGTTTTCCTATTTGGTAGTAATATTCAGGATAGCCTAAGCATATACCGTAATGGCCATAATCTTCAATCGGCATTTCCGCTAAGCTTAAATCAAGAATTTCCTCCGCTTTGTCATATTTATTTTCAGCGATTAAAGATTCCGTAAGTCTTAATAAGTTATTTCTAAACGAAATTGAGTTTTTTCTAGACTCTACATCCAGGTAAATGTTTTTAGAATTGATTTCAGACCAATCCCATCGTAGTACCTTTTCGTACATGTTTTCAGAATAGATTTTACCCATGTCAAACATACTCCCTGTATTTTTTGTTTTTACAGGGATGAATTTATAGCACAATCCGTCTAACTGCAAATAGTCTTTCAGCCAAATATATTCTTCGTCAGCATTGGCTCCTCCCGTAAAATAAATAGGGTGCTTCCAATTATTGTTTGCAAGAAGGTCTAACATCAATATTCTGTTTTTGGTTAGTCCTTGCTTGTCTATATCAAGATCAATATAAGAAACGATTAAGGCAGAATCTTTAACTGGAACAAGTCCGCTTTTTAGTACTTTTTCTTTGTCTACTTTTAAGCGTAGTTTGTTGGTTGGGTAAAACTTTTCTTTATGCCCGTTTTCTGTTTCGAAATACGTTCTTTCGTCGTTCGAAGCAATCCATTTCATAAAATCTTTAATGTCCCATCTATTTTCTGTTTGAGGATAGTGGTAGGCAACATCTAAAGTTCCGTGTTTGTATTGGTCGTGTGTTAGTTGAGATGGAATAGGGTCTGCTTTATAAGTTTTCCTTTTCATTTGATCGATGTACCAATCTGTAGCAAAAAGACTCGTATTGATCAACTTTATGTCCGTTCTGTAATCTTCAACTTCTTGCATGTACCAAAGAGGAAAAGTATCATTATCTCCAATGGTGAACATAATTGCATTTGGGTCACATGAATCTAGATAAGCCTTCGCATTAAAGTGCGCTGTGTACTTACCAGATCTATCATGATCGTCCCAGTTTTCAGAAGCCATAAGGGTTGGTACCGCGAGTAATGAAACTATTGAAACTGCAAATGCAACGGTTTTCGGACTTGTGAATTTTTTGAGTGCATCATACAAAGCATATACACCAAAACCGACCCATATAGCAAAAACATAAAAGGATCCTACAACTGCATAGTCCCTTTCTCTTGGTTCAAAAGGTTTTGGGTTTGTGTAAAAAATAATGGCAAGTCCAGTAAAAGCAAAGAATAAAAATAAGGTGTAAAAATTATTTTGGTCCTTGTTTAATTGAAATATAAGTCCAATAAGTCCTAAGATTAAAGGAAAGAAATAGTATTTGTTTCTTCCTTTATTGTTTTGAACATCACTTGGTAGGTCTGTTTGTGGACCGAGACGCATTTCGTCGAAAAAGTTAATTCCGCTAAGCCAATTTCCATTGAAAATATCCAAGTTTCCTTGTTCATCATTTTGTTTACCAACAAAATTCCACATTAAATACCTACCATACATATAGCCAAATTGATAGCTAATCATAAATTTAATATTCTGGTAGAAAGTAGGTCTTTCTTTACTTTTAGGGTCTATTCCAGCAATGGATTTGTAATTGTCAATGACGGCTGGATTTGGCATTCTAGGTATAAATCCTTTGTGCTCATCAGTATAAACAGGGGTTGAATTTTTGTAATTGTTTACAATAACATATTTTCCTGTTTTTTCGTCTTGTTCGTATTTTGGTTTATCGTCTTTGTATATAGAGTTTCCTTGGTCGTCTTTTTTCTGTTCTCTATTGTAGGTAATAGAGTAGTAGGTGTCATAAAAAACATTGGCATCTCCATATTGTTCACGGTTGTAGTAAGCAAGTAGTTCACGTGCACTGGCTGGATTATTTTCATTAATGGTTGTGCTAGCATTGGAGCGAATCGGTAGCATAAGCCAACAAGAAAATCCTATCATGATAAACAAAACAGAAAGAGTTAGCGTGTTTGCCAAAACCATCTTTTTAGATTTTGTGTATTTCAGTGCGTAAAAGAAGCCTACTGCTAATGCGATTCCTGCGATGATACTTCCTGAGTTAAAAGGTAGTCCAACAGTATTCACAAAAAATATTTCAGAAATACTAAAAAACTTTAAAGTAAATGGGAAAAGGAGTTTAAATACAAAAGCAAGAACCAAAACAGAAATTACATTTGCGATTAAGAATTTTTTTAGATCTATGTTTTCATAGTTTTTGTAAAAATAGATAAATACAATGGCCGGTATTACAAGTAGCGATAGGATATGTACTCCAAAAGACAATCCCACCACGAAGGATATTAACAATAACCATTTATGACCTCTTGGGGTATGCATTTCGTTTTCCCATTTCAGGGCAAGCCAGAATAAAAGCGCCATTAAAAATGACGACATGGCATATACTTCTGCTTCTACAGCACTAAACCAAAAACTATCTGAAAAGGTGTAAGCCAAGGCGCCAACTAATCCGCTTCCAAGTACCGCAATTGCTTTTCCTTCTGAAAAAGAACCCGACTTTAGAGCTAGTTTTTTTGATAAGTTTGTGATGGTCCAAAACATGAAAAGTATGGTAAAAGCACTTGCTAATCCAGACATGAAATTTACCATTTTAGCTATTTCTGTTACATCAGAAGTAAACATAGCAAAAAAGGCACCAAGCATTTGGAATAAAGGAGCTCCAGGTGGGTGTCCTACCTCTAGCTTCACAGAAGTCGCTATGTATTCTCCACAATCCCAATAGCTAACTGTAGGTTCTAGTGTTAAAGTGTAGGTTATGAGGGCTATTGCAAAGGTTGTCCAACCTAAGATGATATTTAGTTTCTTGTAGTTTGTTAAAAACATAGTGCTGATTAGTGATATGTGTGTGCGAATTTAATAATTTAAAGTGAATAGTAATACAAAAGCTTGGTGCATCCTGTTTTGAATTTAATTTTTCTAATTTTTTTAACAATTCACTGATTATTTGAGAGTTGAATTTTGGTCGAAAAAAAATATTAAAAAAAGTTTAGATTTTGTTTGTAGAATTGAAAGTTTACTTTAAATTTGCACCCGCAATAAGCAATTGACCCATGGTGTAATGGTAGCACTCCGGTTTTTGGTATCGTCAGTCAAGGTTCGAGTCCTTGTGGGTCAACAAAAAAGCAACTTCATTTGAAGTTGCTTTTTTTTATTTTAGGTTGTTTTGTAATAAGAATAACTTTGGTTTCTTTGATTTTTTTCTGAAAGAAGTATTCTTTTACGAGCTGATCTAAAGAAAAAAATAACTTTTAATTGTATCTTTAAGGACAACTCTAAATTTAGAATTATGAAAACGATGACTTGTGCTCAATTAGGGGGAGCTTGTGATGAAAAATTTACCGCTGCTACTTTTGAAGAAATTGCTGCTTTAAGTAAGCAACATGGAATGGAGATGTTTCAGAAAAAAGATATTGCTCATTTGCAGGCTATGGAAAAAATGCAAGCGCTTATGGGAAGTCCTGAAGCTTTGCAAGGTTGGATGCAGGAAAAAAGAAAGGAATTTGAAAATCTTTCTTAGTTGTTAAAAGGCTTCTTCGATTCCGAAATAGACACCACTATTCCCGTCAGCTCCTATACCAATATCAGCCCTTAGGTTTACATGTTCTTTTTTATTGAACATGTAGCGCAATCCAGAGCCAAAACTGTACTTCATAGATTTAAAATTGTATTCAATAATATTTTCAGATACGTTACCGACGGTTCCGAAAAGTACATATCCCCATCTTTTTGAGAAGCTTTTTCTGTATTCTAATTGTCCCATTGCATAAAAGTTGTCTCGATATCTACCAAAGAAGTATCCTCTCATTTGTTTTCCTCCAAGTGCTGGTAGTTTGTAGAATGGTGTGTCTCCCGTGGCAGATTGAATAAAAATATTACTCGCAAAAACACCTCCGTTTTTAAAAGAAACAAAGTTTCGAACATCGAATTCAAAAAAAGCAAAATTAAAATCACTCAAGCTTGGGTAGATTACTGCTTTGAAATATTGAAAACTTCCCGATTTTGGAGTGAATAAATGCTCTCTGCTATCCCAGACTAAATCTCCTCCAAAACCTATCATTTGTCCACCGTTTGAACCTATTACCAAAGGATCGTCGATCAACTCATTGCCTTTTTTGTCTTCAATGTCAGTATAGTTATAGTCAAAGATCATTCCTGCTCTATCTGCAGAAAACCATGTTGTAGGAATTTGTACTGTAAGCGTGGTGGCAAAGGTTGTGGCCGTGTAGGCCGCGTTCCCATAATCTGGAGCATCATCGCCAATTCCCCAAAATTTATTTACATAAAACCCATAATTCATGGGTAATTTGATGTTTAGTCTGTTTTTAAACAAGTATAAATCGTTGTCCATACTCACTCTGTATTGATTATTTAGCGAATAGAAACCACCGAAACCAAGTTTAGATGGGTTGAGTTCTTTTTCTTTTCCGGTGTAATAAATTAGAATTCCACCAGCTCCAAAGGTAACATCTGTTTCTGGAGTATAAGAGATAAAAGGATAAGTGTTAAAAGTTGGTTTTCTTAAAGTATCGGTAGATTTGAATTCTTGGTAGTGTCTTGCCTTCAGAGTTGCAGTTGTGATGCTATCTAAAAGTCTGCTTTCTTTATTTTGAGCAGAGTTAAATTGAATAAAGACCAGTGAGTAAATCAGCACGGTACATATTTTTTTCATAGCAGCGACAAATCTTAGTTGTTATAGCGGTTGCAAATTACAACAATCTAGTAACTAAATTATGAAATTAATATGGCAGGTACAAGTGCATATAATTTCTATAAAATGTTCTGTTAAATTTTTAGTGTTTTTAGTAGTTTTATTGTTGAAAATAAAATTCCTGCAGATAATAAAGAGGTTGTTGGCAATATCAATGTCAATGATACTGATGGGAATCCTATTTTTTGAGATCAACATGTGTGATTAAAAATGTGAGTTTAAGGTGTTGAATTGAGGAAATATGTGGCATAAATTAGGGTAATAGCATTGTTGTTACGCTTTTATAGTTGGGTGGATGTTCTGCCCCTATATGAACAACCATAAATGATAATCTATGAAACCAAAACTACGTCAATTCTATAGTGTGAAAAAAACTGTTTTTATCAGTGTTTTTTTTATGGTTCAATTTGCCTTTTTTGCTCAGGAAAACACCATAGAAAGACAGCTAAAACCGCATCCGATAGAGGCTATTGAGTCTGAAAAAAAAGAATACTTTCGAGAAAGAAAAACCAATTTTGAACATTGGATGTACTCTCAAAAAACTCATGCTTTTGTTGGGTATTTGGGTTCTATCGCTCAAGGAGGGTTTTCCAATAATCTTAGTGCAAATACTTGGCATTATGACTTGGGTTTGTTGTATCAAGGGAAGTGGGTGAAAACTAAAAATTACAAACTTAACTTTCACGGTTGGGTAGAGCATACAAATTTGATTTCAGGAAGCGATCCAAAATCCTTTGCAAAGAAGTTGCAGATGTTTACAGTTCCCAATGGCAATGATGAGACAAGCTCTGGTGTTGCACTTGAGTATCTGCATTTTGAGAATTTCTTTTTTGATGGTTTTTTGGATGTAACAGTTGGAAAACTTGAGCCTACGTTCTATATGACTTTTACCAAATACAGCGCTTGGGATAAGCTAACCTTGTTTAGTAAAACAGGCTCTTCAGATCCGGTTCCTGATATGGATGGAGCTTTTGGTGTTTTTACGGAAGTTAATTTTTCTGATTATTTTTCAGTTGGAGGTCAAATATTAGACGATACGCCCACAAATGAAGTGTTGGATGTTGCCAATTTTTTTGGGAAAACAAAATACAATTACCAAGGATTTGTTTGTTGGGCGGTTCCTTCAAAAAAGAACTATTATAGTTATCATGTCTTTAATATGTATTCATATCCTCAAAGTACAAAAAAAGCTGCTGGAAGCGGTTGGATGTATATAGGGAATCAGGGAGTCACAGACAATTTGATATTGACGATAAAGTTATCAAAAGGTACGGGTAGGGTTTTAAAATATAGCGGAGCCTATACAGCTGGTTTTATTCTTAAGAATACGTTTGATCGACCTGGTGACCAAGCAGGTGCAGCTTTTATGGTTAACGAGTTGGACGGAAAGTATGAGTATGGAATCGATGGTTATTACAAAATTTTTATCGCAGATTGGGTTACAATGGCTGTTAGTGTACAAGGGTATTATACCATGTCAGAAAATATAGCTGTTATTCCAGGGTTAAGAATGATGATAACCTACTAAGGTGTTTTAAATCGGTTAGATTTAAATAAAAACAAAAAATAATTAGGGTTTTCAATACAAAAACACACTGTTGTGTATAGAACCGTAAAAAATAAAACAATGAAAACAATCAATTTACTATCAGTCACTTTTTTGATGGCACTTTTTATAAGTTGTACATCAACAACAAAACCAGTAGCAGACCAGGTATTTACCAATGGTAAAGTATATACATTAAATGCTGAACAAGAATGGGCAGAAGCCGTAGCTGTAAAAGATGGTAAAATTATTTTTGTAGGTGCTTCTAAAGAAGCCAAGGCTTATATAGGAGCAAATACAAAAACAACAGATTTACAAGGAAAAACCATGATGCCAGGTTTTGTAAGTGCACATGATCACTTAATTGCCTCTGCTTGGACCAATTTGGGAATACAAATTTACAACGCTAAAGACAGAGCTGAAGCATTGGCCATGATTAAAAAATATGCCGATGAAAACCCAGATAAAAAAGTAATTCAAGGTATCGGTTGGGACACCAATATGTTGGGTGGTTACCCAATTGCCAAAGATTTGGATGCGGCAGTTCCAAACCGTCCTGCATTTATCTTAGACAATACAATACATGATGCTTGGCTAAACACGGCTGCCTTGAAAGCGGCAAATATTACTAAAGACACACCAGATACAGTGCCTGGCGTAACGTTTTGGAAACGAGATGCAGAAGGAAATCCGACAGGAATCGCTATTGAAATTCAATGGTTTGAAGCTTATGGGCAAATTGCATGGGATCCTGAAAACATGATTAGAGAAAGTGCTGAGAAACTTTTTGCACTTGCAGCTTCTAATGGAACTACCACATTTTTAAACCCTGGAATCGTAACACCCAATGTTAAAGATGTACATGGAGGTATGGAGAGAGACTTTGAGGTAGCCATGGAACTGCTGAAAGAATGGGAAGCTAAAGGGACTTTAAAATTACGTACGGTAGCGTTGCCGTTCTATAAAACTGCTGTGGGAGATCCTCAAAAATTTGTTGACTTTGGTGTGAAAATGAATCAGAAATACAACTCAGACAAATTGATGGTGACAAGCTTAAAGATACACCCAGAAGGGAACACGGTTGCTGGAACAGCTCCTCATTTTGAAAATTATATTGGAAAAGATCACAACGGATCTTTCAATGTACAGCCAGAAGAAACCATGTCTATCATTACCAAAGCTGCAAAAGTGGGATTGGATGTAATGGTACATACTGATGGAGATCGTTCTTCGCAGGCTGCCATAGAAGCGATATTGGCTGCCAGAAAAATCGACCCTAATAATAGAAGTGCTTTGCATCATGCGATTTACGTACATCCAGACGATCAACAACGCATTATAGAAAATAAAATTCCGGTTAATTCAACTCCAAATTTCACCAATACCTTTGGTAATGGAGATAAAGATAATGTTAGAGTGAGAGGAGAAAAGCAAGTAAACAGTTCTTTAGGTCGTTATCCTCATTTTGCAAGAAACGGTGTTAAAGTGAGTATTTCTGCAGATGTACCTAGTACACCACCTAGTATGCAAGGGCCTTTGTTTGTAGCTCAATGTGCTGTTACCTTAAAAGACGCATCTAATCCAGATGCAAGTGCATTTCCAACCAACAGAACAGCAATGACTTTAAAAGAAGCGATCAAAGCAATTACTATTGATGCTGCTTGGCAACTGAGTATGGAAGATAAAGTAGGTTCTATCGAAGTTGGTAAATATGCAGATTTGGTGATTTTAGAGGAAAATCCATTTGAAGTAGCTCCAGAAAAATTAAAAGATATCAGAATTATGGCTACAATTATGGATGGAGACTATACCTTTTATGCTGAAGAGAAAACAGCTATTCATATTATAAGTGATGAGCACTTTAGAGCGATGCCAGCAACACTCAAAGGTTGTGATCACGGGCATTTATAAAAAAAAGGGGGCAATTTGGGATTCTGATACCTTAGTCAGATAAGTGTGAAATCTAATAAAAATAACATGAAAAAGCCTCAGTTTACTGGGGCTTTTAGTTTTTATTATTTGCTCATTTAAACGAGTCTTTTTTATGTTAAACATAATGTTTTTTACAAACATGTAACTAAGCGTTTTTGGTGAAGTTCAGTAAATTTTTGTAGTTTCGATAGTGAATATAAAAAAGATTAAAAAATGAAGTTAGGAGCGTTTTCGGTTAGTTTGAATGTGAGTGATTTGATGGTTTCAAAAAAATTTTATGAGAAATTGGGGTTTTCTGTTTTTGGTGGAGATATCGAGAGTAATTATCTGATCATGAAAAATGGGGAAACATTGATTGGTTTATTTCAGGGAATGTTTGAACATAATATTTTGACCTTTAATCCGGGTTGGGATAGTGATGCTAAAATTTTAGAAGAGTTTGATGATGTAAGAGAAATTCAGAGTAAATTATTGGAGTCGGGAATCCATATTGAAAATAAAATTTCAGAGGAGAATAAAGAAGGACCTGCTAATGTAATTATTATTGACCCTGATGGGAATCCAATATTAATAGATCAACATATATAAAAGTATTTTGAGGGTGTTGATATTAAAATTAAAATAAAGAAAAAGACATTATGAAATATTTATTTACTCCTTTATTCCTTTTTTTAATCTGTTGTGGTAGTGTTGCTACAGATGAGGTTACCTCCATTGCTGTTGGTTTTGATGCAAAAGAGGTGTATTATGAAGGTAGAGTTCAGCAGAACAGAAATCTTGGTGCAACCGAATTGTATTGGCCGGGAACTTCAGTGTCGTTGAAATTTGAAGGGACTTCTGTTTCTGCAGTTTTAGACGATGAAAAAGGTGAGAACTTTTTTACGGTAGTCGTAGATGGCAAGCAAACGAAGGTTCTGGACTTGAAAAAAGGTAAAAATGAATATTTATTAGCCAACAATTTACTTTTCGGGGTGCATCGAGTTGAGATTCATAAAAGAAATGATTGGGGGTTCGGGAAAACCTTATTTTATTCCTATAAAGTTTTAGGAAAAAAAACATTGGAAATAGATGCTAAAAAAATGTTTATTGAATTTTATGGTGACTCTGTAACGGTGGGGTATGGAAATGAGGATACGACTGGACAGGATAGATCTACAGGTGATGTAACAAATAATTATTTGGCTTATGGGGCTATAACAGCGCGTAACTTAAATGCTGAATATTCTTGTATAGCGCATAGTGGTATTGGAATTATGGTAAGTTGGCATAATTTGATCATGCCTGAAGAGTATTATCGATGGAATCCTTTTGATGAAACGAGTAAATGGGACTTTACTTCAAAAAAGCAACCCAATGTAGTGGTGGTGAATTTGTTTCAAAATGATTCTTGGTTGGTAAAAAGAAAAGAGCACCCAGAGTTTGTAAGGAGATTTGGCCAAAAGGCACCAGATCATGATTTTATTATTGAAAGCTATGTGTCCTTTTTAAAATCAATTAGAAAAGAATATAAAGATGCAAAAATAATTTGTGTTCTTGGGAATATGAATGTTACAGAAAAAGGATCACAGTGGCCGGGTTATGTATGGGAGGCGGTTTCAAAAATGAAAGATCGTAAAATTTTTAAACTTTTTGTCCCTTATAAAGAAACCAAAGGGCATCCTAGTGTAAAAGAACAGGCTATTATAGCAGATAGGTTGACTACTTTTATAAAAACGCACTAGTCAAAAAAGGTCATTTGATTTTGGTTTCGGTCTAAATTCACTGCGATAAGATCTCTGTTGTATGGAGTCTTAAAATAATTAGGGTCTTTTCCTTGCAACCAGTTTGACTCGTCTTCAGGTTTTAAGATCACAGGCATTCTTTTTTTTGTGTTGTGAATCGTGCTCATTAGTGCGTTCGCTTCAGTTGTAATGATGCTGTAACTTTTGATGATTTCACCTTGGGTGCTTTGCCAAGAGGCGTAAATTCCTGCAAAGACAAATAATTCATTATTTGGGAGTGTAATCAGGTGTTTTTCTTTGATGTTGCCCGTTTTATTAAGCCATTTCCATTCATAAAATCCATCAGCAATAACAAGACAACGGTTTTCTAAGTTGTGTTTAAATGATTTTTTTTCGTGAAGGGTTTCTATCCTAGCGTTTAATGTATAGTTTCTAATGGATGTATCTTCAGTCCATGATGGAATCAATCCCCAGTTGTAAAGCACGGCTTTATCAGGGTTTGTATTGGTAATGATTGGTGTTTTAGGGAAATCAAAAGCTTTTATTGTTTCTGTACTTTGGAAAAGTTCAAGTTCAGAAATATCTAATTTGAAATGAGTTTTAATTTCGTTTTTCTTTTTCGCTATTCGAGTTTGGTAGCACATAACTTAGAAAACTATTTGTATTAAAAATACAAATAATTTTATAGGACAGGTATGTTTCTTTTTTTTTGAGCGAAAAAACTTTTGTAAAAAGAAAAAGCTTCAGTAAAAACTGAAGCTTTCTTTGTAGCGGGAACTGGACTCGAACCAGTGACCTTCGGGTTATGAGCCCGACGAGCTACCTACTGCTCTATCCCGCGATTTCGTTCGGCAAAGATACATCATTTAAAATGTTTTTTCCAAATAAAAACGGACTTTTTTTAAAGTATTTTAAAAATGATTTTTAAAGCTTTGATTTGTAGTTGTTTCGTTAATTAAAATCTTAGAGGATTTATATTTTTAACTAAACGAAAAGAGAGTATCTTTGCACTCTAAATAAATAACATGAAGCACAAAGCAGGTTTTGTAAATATTATAGGGAATCCTAATGTAGGAAAATCTACCTTAATGAATGCCTTGGTAGGAGAGCGTTTGTCTATTATTACTTCTAAGGCACAAACAACTCGTCATAGAATTTTGGGAATCGTAAATGGTGATGATTTTCAAATATTATTTTCTGATACACCAGGAATCATCAAACCTGCCTATGATTTACAGTCTTCAATGATGGATTTTGTAAAGTCGGCTTTTGAAGATGCTGATATTTTAATCTATATGGTTGAAGTAGGAGAGTTAGAGTTGAAAGATGAAGTGTTTTTTAGTAAAATTAAAAATGCTAAAATCCCTGTGATGCTACTGATTAATAAAATCGATAAATCAGATCAAGCAGAAGTTGAAGCTAAGTTAGCATACTGGCAAGAGAAAGTACCGAACGCTAATGTGTATTTAATTTCTGCGTTGGAGAATTTTGGAATTGAAGGTGTTTTAAATAAAATTGTAGAGATTCTTCCGGAATCACCTGCGTTTTATCCAAAAGATCAGTTGACAGATAAGCCAGAAAGATTTTTTGTAAATGAATGTATTCGAGAAAAAATATTAATGCATTACAAAAAAGAAATTCCTTATGCTGTAGAAATTGAGACAGAGGAGTTTATTGAGGATGAAAAAATAATTAAAATTCGCGCAATCATAATGGTGGAGCGTGAAACCCAAAAAGGTATAATTATTGGACATAAAGGAGCGGCTTTAAAAAGAGTTGGATCTGAGGCAAGAAAGGATTTAGAAAAGTTTTTCGATAAAAAAATATTTTTAGATTTATATGTCAAAGTGAACAAGAATTGGAGAAATGATTCTCGTCAATTAAAACGTTTTGGGTATAAGGAATAGGAACGCTATTCTTCTAAAATTTTTATCATAAAATCATGCAGGTCCTCCATTTGAGAGTGACCTGTTTTTTTTCCTAGTTGTCCTAAAAAGTACATCACAAACCAAAAAATAGGTAACAAAATAAGGACCCAAACACTTATAGTAATATCTTCTTTTAAAGTCCATTTGGTGTATGCGTAGATTAGAACGCTAATAAAAGTAAACGCAACAGTAGAGTGTAAAAAAATAAATAAGGTCCATACTTGTGGTTTTGGTCCAAACAATCCTTTTGCAATAGAGTTATTCGGATCCGTTGCTTCAATTTCTAAATGCAACTGCGGCGACCAAAAATGATTTTCTGTATCGGCTACATCAATCACTATATGTGCATCAACTATTTTTCCTTTAAGAGTACAATGTTCCTTAGTAAACTCTTCTTTAAAACGATTTAATAGTTGTGTTTTACTTTTTTGAAGCTCAATTCTAAATCTTGGTCGTAAAAATACCGGACTATTTTTTTCTTCTTTCATAGTGAGGTGCTTAGAGTAGAAAGATACTCATTTTTAGAATTATTATTTACTTCAACTTTACATTCCTAACATAAACCTTACTGTTTTTTTACTTGGAGAGCTAATTTCATAACGTTTGTTTTTTTCGTGGGTAAACATTTGTTTATGCTTCAAGGCTAATATTGCAGGGAATTTAACAATATGAATTATGAAAATTACAAGTAAATTATTTTTGGCTGCATTTTCTGTTGCCTTGTTCTCGTGTAACGATGATGTAAAAGAAAACCTAACAGAGGTTATTAAAGAAGTAGAAGAAGAGATTGTAGATACAACTGTAGACTTTGCTTATAAAAGTACCATTACACTTAGAAATGGTCCAGAGGGTGAAGATGATTCAGAAGGAGCTTCTGAAATAGCAGCATTTGAACCTGTGTCAAAAAAGTTATTTGTAGTAAATGTTGAGGTGAATGAAATTTCGGTAGTAGATCTTAGCAATCCAAGTCAGCCAGTAAAGTCAGGAGCAATAGATTTAAATGGTATGGGAGCACCTAACAGTGTTGCTGTTTATGGAGGTAAGGTTGCCATTGCATTAGAGGCGGATGTAAAACAAAACAATGGTAAAATTGTTGTTTTTGATGCTGTTACAGAAACAAAAGAAAAGGAGTATACGGTAGGTGCTTTACCAGATATGGTAACCTATACTAAGGATGGTAAATATATATTATCAGCAAATGAAGGAGAGCCTAATGATGCTTATGATAATGATCCACAAGGAACAATAAGTATTATTGAGGTAGACTCAGATGTAGTGACAACATTGGATTTTACGGCTTTCAACACATCTGAAGCAGCTTTAGAAGCTGAAGGATTTAGAGTATTTGGTCCAAATGCTGATTTAGCGAAAGATGTAGAGCCAGAGTATATTGCGGTTTCTGAGGATTCTAAAACGGCATGGGTTTCACTGCAAGAGAACAACGGAATTGCGAAAGTTAATATTGAATCTAAGTCTATTGAGGCAATTTATCCATTAGGATTTAAAGATTATAACCTGCCAGGAAATTCTATTGATGCAAGTGATAAGGATGGCCTAAAGCAATTGAAAAACTGGAATGTAAAAGGAATCTATCAGCCAGATGCTATTACAGCAATTAATATCGGAGGAACGGAATATGTGATTTCTGCAAACGAAGGGGATGCTAGAGATTATGATGGGTATAGCGAAGAAGTAAGATTGGATGATTTGCAGTTAGATGAATCAGTTTATCCTTTGGCAGGAGATTATTTAAATGAAATCAACCTAGGTAGATTGAAAACGACTACAACTTTAGGAGATGCTAATAATGATAACAAGGTGGAGCAAATTTATTCTTATGGAGCGCGTTCATTTTCAATTTGGTCTGCTAATGGATCTTTGGTATATGATAGTGGAAATGATATTGCAAAAGAAACTTTGATTGAAACACCTGCTGTGTTTAACGGTGGAGATAAAAGAAGTGATGATAAAGGAGCTGAGCCAGAAAGTGTGACTACCTTAAGTTTAGGGAATCGTCATATATTGTTTGTTGGTTTGGAAAGAAATAATCAAGTTATGATGTATGATATTTCAAATCCCATCGCTCCTGGTTTTTTAGATATTCTTTCTCATGAGGGAGATGTTGGTCCAGAAGGATTACTTGTAATTCCTGCACTTGAAAGTCCATCAGGAAAAGATTTATTAGTGGTTTCTAACGAAGTGAGTGGTACCGTGAGTATCTACGAAAACAAGTAAGCTAAAATATTCAATACAAATAATTAGGGTCTGAATGGCAATTTGCCTTTCAGACCCTTTTGCTTTTTTGTAACTTGAATAAAATGAGAATATTACTATCATGTTATCTTCTGGGTATAGTAGAAGAGAATTACTGTGGATTCCAAAATAAAAAGCGTAATTTTGCAAAAAATTAAAAACACACAATGAATACTATTGTAGCCATCGTTGGTAGACCTAATGTAGGGAAATCGACATTATTTAATAGACTTGTACAACGTAGAGAAGCGATTGTTGATTCTGTGAGCGGGGTTACTCGTGATAGACATTACGGTAAAAGCGATTGGAATGGGAAAGAGTTTTCTTTAATTGATACAGGAGGTTATATAGTAGGTTCTGATGATGTGTTTGAAGGGGAAATTCGCAAGCAAGTACAATTAGCATTAGAAGAATGTGATATTACAATTTTCGTTGTTGATGTAACGGAAGGAATTACACCTTCTGATGAAGCGGTAGCCAAATTGTTACGTAAATCTAAAAAACCAGTTTTTTTAGCGGTAAATAAAGTGGATAATTCAATGCGAGAAAACGACGCTTTTGAATTCTATAACCTGGGATTAGGAGATTTGTATACGTTTTCTGCAATTAATGGATCGGGAACTGGAGATTTATTGGATGCTTTGGTTAAAGATATGCCAGAGCCAGAAGAATTTGTAGAAGATGAAGAAAAGGAAGAATTACCTCGTTTTGCTGTAGTTGGTAGACCGAATGCAGGTAAATCTTCTTTTATCAATGCTCTTATTGGAAAAGATAGAAATATTGTTACCAATGTTGCAGGAACTACTCGTGATGCGATCGATACGGAGTATACAAGATTCGGATTTAAGTTTAATTTAGTTGATACCGCAGGAATTAGAAAAAAATCTAAAGTGTCAGAGGATCTTGAGTTTTATTCAGTAATGCGTGCAGTTAGAGCAATTGAACATTGTGATGTAGCCGTGTTAATGATTGATGCCACTCGTGGATTTGAAGCTCAAGATCAAAATATATTTTGGTTGGCTGAAAAAAATAGAAAAGGGATTGTAATTCTTGTCAATAAATGGGATTTGGTGGATAAAGAAACCAATACCATGAAAGAATTTGAAGCTTATGTAAGAAGAGAAATAGCTCCCTTTACAGATGTTCCAATCATTTTTACTTCTACGGTTACAAAACAACGTTTGTTAAAAGCTATTGAAACGGCTGTTGAAGTGTTTGAAAATAAAAAACGAAGAATTCCAACGAGTAAGTTAAATGAAACTATGTTGGAAATTATTGCACAGTATACACCACCTGCAGTGAAGGGGAAATTCGTAAAAATTAAATACTGTATGCAACTTCCAACGCACACACCACAATTTGCCTTTTTTGCAAATTTACCACAGTATGTGAGGGAGCCTTACAGACGATATTTAGAGAATAAGCTACGTGAAATATATGATTTCAAAGGAGTGCCTATTACGATATATTTTAGACAGAAATAAAAAAAACCGCTTATTATAAGCGGTTTTTTTGTTAATAATTCTATTTGTTAAGATATCATATGAACATCTCTTTGAGGGAAAGGGATGCTGATATTTGCTTCGTCTAATGCTTCCTTACATTGTTCTATACATTCAAAGTAAACGGTCCAATAATCCTCTGGTTTGGCCCATGGTCTAACACCAAGGTTTACAGAGCTGTCTCCTAAATCAGTTACAGAGATAGAAGGTGCAGGATCTTTCAAAGTCAAAGGATGTTTTTCTAATACATCCATAAGAATACCTCTTGCTTCTTTAATGTTAGAATCATAACTAATACCAATAGCGATGTCAACTCTTAACTTCCCTTCGTCGGTATAATTTTTAATCGTTCCGTTTGATAAAATTCCATTAGGAATGATGGCAACTCTATTTTTTGGAGTTATTATTTTCGTTACAAAAATTTGAATTTCTTTTACGTCTCCTTTTTCTCCTTGAGCTTCGATAAAATCTCCTACTTTAAAAGGTTTGAATAAAAGTATAAGTATACCGCCGGCAAAGTTACTAAAAGAACCTTGGAGCGCTAAACCGATAGCAAGACCAGCTGCTCCTAGCATTGCCATAAACGAAGTGGTGGCTACTCCAATTTGATTCAAAACACTTATGAATAATAATATCTTAAGTGTCCAGGTAATTAGATGAGACAAAAAACGTAAAAGACTGGTTTCTAATTCGGCCTTCTCCATTAATGTGTCACTTATTTTTACCAGTTTTTTGATAATCCAAAGTCCCACTACTAAAATTAATAAACCAATGGCTAGTCTTACGCCAAATTCAATAGCTAATTCTGTGTATTTTACATAGTCAATCTGACTGATGTCTTCTGAGAAATCTTCTAATTCGTCCATTTTTTTGATCTAAAGTGTATTGAGTGAAATAAATATAATTGCTAAAATTGCTGGCGTGGATTGGATGTAAAAAATTGCTCTTTTATTTAGACTGTAACTCCCATAGATTCCCGCAATTACAACACAAACCAGAAAGAATAAAACAGCAGAATTATTTCCAACAATCCACGACCAAAGAATTCCTGAGGCTAGAAAACCATTATAAAGACCTTGATTCGCAGCAAGAACTTTTGTTTTTTCTGCAAAGTCTTTTTCAAGATTAAAAGTTTTCATTCCTTTCGGTTTTGTCCATAAAACCATCTCTAGATATAAAAAGTAGAAATGAATTAAGGATACTAAAAGCGTGAAGACTGTGGCCAATATTTCCATTAATAAGTAATATTTATTTGATTACTAGCTTTTTTTACGGATGAAACCGGAAGTTTACAGGTCCCTTCGATACAAATATAAAGTAATGTTTCAGTTTCAGAAAATCTATTTTTTAATAGGGGGGCTTGACTATCAACAAGACTTCCTGCAATAATTTTATTTGGAATATAGATCTGATTGAGCTCTTTTATTTTGTTATGGGCATCTTTTCCAACCACTGCAATTTCATAAAAATCGGTGGACAAGTTGCTGTAGAGTTCCATCCAATTGGAATATCCAGAAGGGTATGCCGTCATATCATTCGCTACATTATGAAGCATTTGTTTGCTAATATTTTTGAACTCATTGCTTTCAAAATAAAGTCCCAATTTGTAGAGTGAATTGGCAAGAATAGAATTCGAAGCTGGTATTACATTATCAGTAAGCTCCATTTTTCTAGTAATCAAGTTTTTATCTTCATCAGAGGTAAAATAAAACATTTTTGTCTTTGGGTTATAGAAATGTTTGAAACAGTAATCGGTTAAGTTTTTAGATATATGTAACCATTCTTCGTCTAAGGTTACTTCATATAAAGACATATAGGCTTCAATTACTGTGGCATAATCTTCTAAATACCCATTGATATTACTTATCCCGTTTTTGTAGTTGTGATTTAAACCCCCGTCTTTTCTGAGTTGTTTTGTTTTAATAAAATGAGCATTTTTCAATGCTGTTTTTAAAAATTTAGGTTCATTAAATACACGATAAGCATCTACATATCCTTTTAACATAAGTGCATTCCACGACGTAAGAGACTTGTCATCTAGCCTGGGTTTTTCTCTTTTATTTCTTTCTTTTAGTAATTTTTGTTGCCATTTAGCAACTTGTTGCTCTAAATCATTAATTCCGATTTTATGTTTGGCGCAAAATTCAGAATCTGTTGAGGTTCTAATTAAATTGTACTTATGGTTTTCCCACAAGCCATAATCGTTGATGTTGTAATAGTCAGCGAATAATGAGAATTCCTTTCCAATGATATGTTGTAATTCTTTTTTAGTCCATACATAAAATGCTCCCTCTTCCAATTTGGAGTCCGAATTTTTACTGTCAGCATCTAAAGAAGAGTAGAAAGCTCCTTCGTTGTTGGTAAGTTCTCTCTCTACAAAGTCCAAAGTTCTGTAAACTGTTTCTTTGTAAATTTTATTTTTTGAAATCAAATAGGCATCCGCATACAGACTTACAAGTTGTGCATTGTCATATAACATTTTTTCAAAGTGGGGTATATGCCAATTTTTATCTGTAGAGTATCTCGCAAATCCACCACCTACTTGGTCAAAAATTCCACCTAGAGCCATTTTATCTAAAGTTGTGTAAGTGTATTTTAAAAGGCTGTTATTTTTAGTTTGAGTTGCGAACCTTAATAAAAAATGATAGTTGTTTGGCATTGGGAATTTTGGAGCCCTATTCATACCTCCCAAGTTTTGGTCAAACTGTTGTGACCATTTTTTTACTGCCAACTCAAGAGTATCTTTTAGATAAGTTGGTTTTGTAGTATTTAAAGAAATTGTTTCAGTGTCCTGGATCCCCTTGGTAAGGTTGTCTGCATACTCAATAATTTTTTCAGGGTCTTTTTTGTAGAAGGCTGCTATTTGTGTTAGGTTACTGATCCATTCATCTCTAGGGAAATAGGTGCCGCCCCAAAAAGGTCTCCCATCGGGAAGCGCCACGCAGTTTAATGGCCAACCTCCACTTTGTGTTAATAACTGAACAGCGGTCATATATATCTGATCGATATCAGGTCTTTCTTCTCTGTCAATTTTTATATTGATAAAGTTTTCATTCATGATTTTTGCTACAGAATCATTCTCAAAACTTTCATGCTCCATAACATGGCACCAATGGCAAGCTGCATATCCAACTGAAATTAAAATTAGTTTGTTTTCTTTTTTAGCCAATTCTAAAGTTTCTTCATTCCAAGCATGCCAGTTTACTGGGTTGTGGGCGTGTTGCAGTAAATAAGGGCTAGTTTCCTTAATAAGTGCATTGGTATGTTTATAATTTTTCGTATCTTTTTTATGTTTTTGATTACAACTAATAAAAATTGCTATGACGATTAGTAAATTAAAGACTCTATACATTTAATTTTTTTGGTTTTAACAAATATAACAAAAGGTAGTTCTATTTTTTTTAAAACGTTTATCGATCTAAAGACCGTGTTCGTCGAAGTTAATCGTTACTTAAGCTAAAAACCTAATTTTTGGGATATTTTGAAACTATTTTTACTTGAATTTAAAATCTATCGAGATGAAAACACAATTACTAATCAATCAAATGCGTTGGAAAATAAGTGTTATTTTTTGTATTTGTTTAACTTTTACGCTTAACGCTCAGGAAGAGCCTTTTAATTGCGACTACAACGCTTATCTTTTTCAGTATAATGATGTATATGCAATAGATTTAGCTTCAGGTAGTGCTTATGAAGTTGCTACGGACATCACACCAGGAAAAATTAATGCTGCTGGATACAATCCTGCCGACGGATACATATGGGGGTATGTTTCAGAGCCTGCTAGTTCAATAGTTAGGATCGGTAAAAATTTTAATGTCTCAATTTTTGAGATACCGGAATTACCAACAGGAGGAAGGTACGTAGGAGATGTAAGTTCTTCTGGAATTTATCATTTCAAAGGAGGTGGTACTACTTATTATAAAGTAAATCTTGATCCTGAATCAGAAAACTATATAAAATACGAAAGCACAAATACCTTATCTGCAAATATTAGCATTCATGATTGGGCGTTTAATGCTGTGGATGGAATGTTATATACCGTTGAAAAGAATACAAACCATTTGTATCGAATAAATGGAGATACAGGAAGTGTACAAGATTTGGGTGAGGTACCTATCTTGAAAGGATTAAAGTATACTTATGGTGCGGTTTATTTTGATGCGTCTGGACGTTTTTATGTTTCAGCAAATCAGACAGGTACTATTTACATTATTTATGATGTCCAGGACATAGAAGCAGGGGGTGCGATGAATTCCAATCTTTTCGCTTATGGTCCTTCTAGTGCAAGTAATGATGGGGCTAGATGTCCAACTGCGCCAGTACCACAAGAAGATTGTATCAATGGAATTGATGATGATGGAGATGGTTTAGTGGATTGTGATGATCCATCTTGTTCGGGTGTTTCTAGTTGTCCAGTTTTAGTTCCTGTAGTTTCTAGTGGTAATGATGGAGGTTTAGAAAGTAACGATAGGCTTTCTCAACAAATCAATCAAAGAAACTATATGAGAAGTAAGAATAGTTACAGGTTTTCTAAAAAATCTGCGAAAAAAGTAACAAAAGGAAATAGTTATAAAATGGCAAAATCAGCCGATAATTTTGGGTTGATTGATTTAATTCCATTAGAAATTTTGCCGGAAACAACAGCAATTGAATCGTCTCCAAGTGATTTAATTCAAATGACTAATGCTAGTGAATTATTTTCTGTTGATTATGTGAAGAATAACGAAACTGTCGCGGTAGTTTTAGCTAGTGTTACAGAGAATGGAGTTTACGAGCATACCAAATATATATGCGATCGATTGCTAGGAAGTGAATTACTTTCTGTTTCAACCATCGAGCTAAATGAGGTAACATTTATCAAATCGATTATTAAAAATGTTGATGGTTCGATAGAATTTGTTTTGAGTTTTTCAGGAAAGTTAAATGACGATGAATCTGGTTTTGAGATTGATAGTCATTGGAATATTGATAAATATACAGCCGATGCTAAATATTATAATTTCCAAATATGGACCAATAAAATTGATGATTTGGTGTTGTTAGGAGAGGAAGTATTAAATTTATTCGAAGCGCAAAAGCCAATTAGTTTATATGATAATTCAGCACCACCGCCTGTATTTGTTAAAAAAGGAAAATATGTGAATGGAATGATTGAATTAGAATTGGTAAATACGAATTCTAGTAAAAAGATTCAGTTTGATGCTGGTTTTAAAAGAACAGAAACTAGTGAAACCGAAAATATTAGTGAAGAAATAAACTTGCAAGAAGGATATTTAACACACATGACTTTAAATACAGGAGCGTTATTTGATATAGGTTTCAGAATTCAAAATGATACAGGGGAAACTTCTGATGATTTATTTATGTCAGATGGTCCATGGGGATTAGATAGTTCTCAAGAAGGTACAGAAGTTGGTTCCTTTGAGATTACGGAAAATGAAACGAATTATGAGGGTAGTGGGTTACGAATTGAAAGAGATTTAAGTTTTAAAGCAAATATTACTTCTTATGTTTCTGCTTACAGAGCGTTTACACCTCGTTTTAAATCTGTTAACCTTTCCGATTATAATGTGTTGGAGTTTGATGCTAGCGGAACTGGTGAAATTGAAATTACGATCGTAAAAGAAAGTATTGAGGATTGGGCAGATCAATATAGAACAACAATACCATTGGACGGTACATTTAAGCATTACCAATTGCCTTTGTCATATTTTAGTTCTAAAGCATCTAAAGGTTTGATGATCGATGATGCAGTGTCAATCGTGATAACAATGGCTTCTGATGGTGTAACTGAAGTAGAAAAAGAAATAAACATGAAAAATATTTCTTTTGAAACTAAAGACGTGGAGGATTATTCTTTTACCAAGGATAAAGCAGTTGTTTTCCCAAATCCAATAGTAACAGATGCACAAGTTAGTTTTTATACTGAAAGTTTATCAGAATGTAAAATTGAAATATTTAACCTAACAGGTTCATTAGTGAAAGCATTAGAACCTCAAACTTCTTTAGGTTACAATCAATTAAATATATCTAAAGAAGGTCTAAGCTCAGGTATTTATTATTTAAAAGTATCTACGGATACGAAAAACTTTGATACAGTACAATTGATAATCAACTAGCAAACTAATTCAAATGAAAAAAGCTCGTAAACTTTAGTTTACGAGCTTTTTTTTGTTGAACTATTTTAATTCCATTTGTACTTTAGAATTAATTCTACGGATGATGCGTTGTTCGTATCATATAGTTTTGATGTACTGATATCATAGCCTAGTCCAAATCTAAAGTTGTTTTTAGTACTCATTAAAGCGTATAATGAAACAGATTCATCAACTCTGTAGTTAACTCCTACTGTAGCCTTATCATGAAAATCAAATGTTGAGAATATATCATAAGAAGTAGGAGCTCCTTCGACTACTCTAGCCATTATACCGGGAGTTAAAGTTGTTGATTTGTTCAGGGTAAATATATATCCTCCTCCAAGGTAAGCATGGAAGGCATTTAATGCAGCAATGGGTACATTTCCGTCTTTTTCATATCGTTTCCCGTTCAGGAAATTAGGAGTAGATATGGTGATGTAATAGTTTTGACTTTTTAAATGTAAACCGGCTCCTATCTGCGGATTAAACGCACTTTCGTTAGAGCCAAATAAAGGGTCTAATTCAGGAGCACCAGTATTGGTCAAGTCTATATTCGTGAAAGCTCCACCTGCTTTAATACCAAAGGTCAAAGACTCATTCTTTGTCAATTGAACTTTGTAAGAAAAATCTATCGCTACATCTGTTTCAGCTAAAACAAAAACTTTATCGTTAATTATTGATACTCCTATTCCCATATTGTTTTTAAGGGGTTGAGAGTAGGTTAATGTTTGAGTTTCTGGAGCATTCGGCACTCCTATCCATTGACTTCTGTAAGCTAAATTAATTTCAGTGAATTCTTCGGATCCTGCGTAAGCAGGGTTTATAATATTCATATTAAAATTATACAAGGTAAAGTTTGGGTCTTGTTGAGCTTCTGTTTTTGAGATGTATAAAACAGTGAATATCAGACTTAAAATTTTAAAATATTTCATTTTTTTTATTTTTTATTTTTATTGGAATGATATATGAATTAATAATTGATGTAAATCCATCCTGAAACCATCTTGACTCCATCAACATTAAGATCGATTGTGAAGTAATAAGCGCCAACGGGTAGTTTTCCATTTCCTAATCCAGCAGACGAAGTTCCGTCCCAAGTATTATCATAATTGTCTTTGGCATATACTAGCCTTCCAGATCTGTTAAAGACTTTTACAGAGTTGTTAGCAAAGTTTTCAATATCTCGAATAGTCCAAGTATCATTTATTCCGTCCCCATTAGGTGAGAAACCATATTTGGTTTTTTCTGTAATCTGAGTTGTGTCGGCATAACCATCATTTTCATCATCAGAATCACAAAAGTCAGGTATGTTGTCCAAATCACTATTCGTTGTAGAAACGATAATTTCAAATTCATCAGAAGAATTACTTGTATTGTTGGAACTATCTGTTGCTGTTGCGGTAATGTTATATTCACCATCTATTTGAACAGTAGAACTTAAGTCTAAAGTCCAGTTACCATTGCTGTCTGTGTTCGTAGTTCCAACATTTGCATCGTTAATAAATACATTTACCGTGCTTTCATTTTCTGCTGTTCCCGTAATTACAAATGTGTTGTCAGCTGTAGCAAGAGTTGTTTCGGAACAAGTGTAGTCAGCAACTTCCACAATTATTGGACTACTAGGAGCGGTAATATCCGCTGTTGCAAAACTCCAAATATCTTTGGTGTTTACTCCACTGAAATTATTGTCATAGCTATCTTTAAAGGCAGTTCCTTCGATTTCTATATAAAATAATGTTTCACTTGGTAGATCGTCCGTAGGGTTTATATTTACAACGTTTGAAGTTATATTTACTTGGTCGGAAGTTACATCTATGGTAGCTATAGTGCTATTATTAAGATGGTTCTTTACTAGTATATTTCCTGTTCCTTTAACAATTTCCTCTGAAAATGAAATTTCCAAATTGCTACCCGGTGCAATATCAGTGGATCTATGATTTGGCGATATTGTTACTATTGTTGGAAGTACTGTATCGTCGCTGGTAAAGTTCCAATCTGTTTTGTTATTAAAACCAGTCCATCCATTTCCTGATAGATCTTCAACAGCTCCAACGGGTACTATAACATAAACTTGTGTTGTTTGCGGTAACTCGAGCGTTGGTGTGATTGTTATTTTTTTCCCTGATACAGTAACATTTGTGCTTGACACTGCTATTGTTTCAAGTAATGAATCATCATTGGAATTAATAAGTAAAATGTCTCCAGTACCTTTTTGAATATCATTATTAAAGACAATCTCTAAATTTATGTCAGGATCTACTCTTTCGGTTCCTGTTGATGGATTCGTGTTTTCAGTAAGTGCCAATGTTGGTTCCTCTAATAAAGTAGTGAATTCTTTTGCACCTCCATATAACTCTGAAGAGGCTAATGATTTATTAGATGTAAATATTCTAATCTTTCCTGAAGGAGTTTCAACAATAATGTAGGTTTGAAAATAGTACGTGGTATAAGGGTCAAGACCAGTGATGGTCATTTGAAAAGGACCGCTCACAGAAGAGTCTGCTAGTTGAGTTACATCGGAACCTCCAATTTGAGGGTCTGTGTTTGAAGATGAATATACAATACCTCTTTCGGTTACATTCGCTTCACTTGAAATCTGACCTTCTATTATTATTGCTTTTGAAGAACGACCCAAAGCACCTGTTGTTAATATCAATGAGATGTTAAACCTATTGCTTATAAAGGAAAGGTCATAGTTCTCACCTAAGGTTAAATCTCCGATGAGGATATCGTAAATACCTGCAGACTCCCCAGTGTTTCTCGTTAATTCTCCAGAAAATGTATCTCCACTGACCAAACTTCCTGAAGTGATTTGGTATGTGAATTCAGGGTCGTTTTCTCCTGATATTTTAGATAATTCATCGGCAGTTATGGTCAAAGGTTTTTTAGTAATAGTTAAGTTTTCCGGTACAAAAGTAATATCATAATTACTATTGTTCAGAGTTGAACTAATTGCATAAGTTCCGACATCTGTACCTGCTGCTCTTGATAAGCTTCCTGTTAATACATCAGCACCTTCTAGCGTTGCAGTATAAGTAAGTGTAGGATCGGCATCACCATATACTTTAGATGTCGCCTCTGCAGTTATGGTCAAAGGTTTTTTAGTAATGGTTAAGTTTGCCGGTACAAAAGTAATATCATAATTACTATTGTCTAGTGTTGAGCTAATAGCATAAGTTCCGACATCTGTACCTGCTGCTCTTGATAAGCTTCCTGTTAATACATCAGCACCTTCTAGTGTTGCAGTATAAGTAAGTGTAGGATCGGCATCACCATATACTTTAGATGTAGCCTCTGCAGTTATGGTCAAAGATTTTTGAGTAATGGTTAAGTTTGCCGGTACAAAAGTAATATCATAATTACTATTGTCTAGTGTTGAGCTAATAGCATAAGTTCCGACATCTGTACCTGCTGCTCTTGATAAGCTTCCTGTTAATACATCAGCACCTTCTAGTGTTGCAGTATAAGTAAGTGTAGGATCGGCATCACCATATACTTTAGATGTAGCCTCTGCAGTTATGGTCAAAGATTTTTGAGTAATGGTTAAGTTTGCCGGTACAAAAGTAATATCATAATTACTATTGTCTAGTGTTGAGCTAATAGCATAAGTTCCGACATCTGTACCTGCTGCTCTTGATAAGCTTCCTGTTAATACATCAGCTCCTTCTAGCGTTGCTGTGTAGGTAAGGGTTGGATCAGTTGCACCATATACTTTAGATGTCGCCTCTGCAGTTATGGTCAAAGGTTTTTTAGTAATGGTTAAGTTTGCCGGTACAAAAGTAATATCATAATTACTATTGTCTAGTGTTGAGCTAATAGCATAAGTTCCGACATCTGTACCTGCTGCTCTTGATAAGCTTCCTGTTAATACATCAGCACCTTCTAGTGTTGCAGTATAAGTAAGTGTAGGATCGGCATCACCATATACTTTAGATGTAGCCTCTGCAGTTATGGTCAAAGATTTTTGAGTAATAGTTAAGTTTTCCGGTACAAAAGTAATATCATAATTACTATTGTTCAGAGTTGAACTAATTGCATAAGTTCCGACATCTGTACCTGCTGCTCTTGATAAGCTTCCTGTTAATACATCAGCACCTTCTAGCGTTGCAGTATAAGTAAGTGTAGGATCGGCATCACCATATACTTTAGATGTCGCCTCTGCAGTTATGGTCAAAGGTTTTTTAGTAATGGTTAGGTTTGCTGGCACAAAAGTAATATCATAATTACTATTGTCTAGTGTTGAGCTAATAGCATAAGTTCCGACATCTGTACCTGCTGCTCTTGATAAGCTTCCTGTTAATACATCGGCACCTTCTAGCGTTGCTGTGTAGGTAAGGGTTGGATCAGCTGCACCATATACTTTAGATGTCGCCTCTGCAGTTATGGTCAAAGGTTTTTTAGTAATGGTTAGGTTTGCTGTCACAAAAGTAATATCATAATTACTATTGTCTAGTGTTGAGCTAATAGCATAAGTTCCGACATCTGTTCCCACAGCTCTTGATAAGCTTCCTGTTAATACGTCCGCACCTTCTAGAGTTGCTGTGTAGGTAAGTGTAGGATCAGCCGCACCGTATACTTTAGATGTCGCCTCTGCAGTTATGGTCAAAGGTTTTTTAGTAATGGTTAGGTTTGCTGTCACAAAAGTAATATCATAATTACTATTGTCCAGAGTTGAGCTAATCGCATAAGTTCCGACATCCGTACCTGCTGCTCTTGATAAGCTTCCTGTTAATACGTCCGCACCTTCTAGAGTTGCTGTGTAGGTAAGCGTTGGATCCGCATCACCATATACTTTAGATGTCGCCTCTGCAGTTATGGTCAAAGGTTTTTGAGTAATGGTTAGGTTTGCTGGCACAAAAGTAATATCATAATTACTATTGTCTAGTGTTGAGCTAATAGCATAAGTTCCGACATCGGTACCTGCTGCTCTTGATAAGCTTCCTGTTAATACATCGGCACCTTCTAGCGTTGCTGTGTAGGTAAGCGTTGGATCCGCATCACCATATACTTTAGATGTCGCCTCTGCAGTTATGGTCAAAGGTTTTTGAGTAATGGTTAGGTTTGCTGGCACAAAAGTAATATCATAATTACTATTGTCTAGTGTTGAGCTAATAGCATAAGTTCCAACATCGGTACCTGCTGCTCTTGATAAGCTTCCTGTTAATACATCAGCACCTTCTAGCGTTGCTGTGTAGGTAAGTGTTGGATCAGCCGCACCGTATACTTTAGATGTCGCCTCTGCAGTTATGGTCAAAGGTTTTTTAGTGATGGTTAGGTTTGCTGTCACAAAAGTAATATCATAATTACTATTGTCCAGAGTTGAGCTAATCGCATAAGTTCCGACATCCGTACCTGCTGCTCTTGATAAGCTTCCTGTTAATACGTCCGCACCTTCTAGCGTTGCTGTGTAGGTAAGCGTTGGATCCGCATCACCATATACTTTAGATGTCGCCTCTGCAGTTATGGTCAAAGGTTTTTGAGTAATGGTTAGGTTTGCTGTCACAAAAGTAATATCATAATTACTATTGTCCAGAGTTGAGCTAATAGCATAAGTTCCGACATCCGTACCTGCTGCTCTTGATAAGCTTCCTGTTAATACATCAGCACCTTCTAGCGTTGCAGTATAATTAAGTGTAGGATCTGCTGCACCATATACTTTAGATGTCGCCTCTGCAGTTATGGTCAAAGGTTTTTTAGTAATGGTTAAGTTTGCCGGTACAAAAGTAATATCATAATTACTATTGTCTAGTGTTGAGCTAATCGCATAAGTTCCGACATCCGTACCTGCTGCTCTTGATAAGCTTCCTGTTAATACATCAGCACCTTCTAGCGTTGCAGTATAAGTAAGTGTAGGATCGGCATCACCATATACTTTAGATGTCGCCTCTGCAGTTATGGTCAAAGGTTTTTTGGTAATGGTTAAGTTTGCCGGTACAAAAGTAATATCATAATTACTATTGTCTAGTGTTGAGCTAATCGCATAAGTTCCGACATCCGTACCTGCTGCTCTTGATAAGCTTCCTGTTAATACATCAGCACCTTCTAGCGTTGCAGTATAAGTAAGTGTAGGATCGGCATCACCATATACTTTAGATAAAGCCTCTGCAGTTACCGTCAAAGGTTTTTTTCCGATAGTTAACGTGATGTCCTTTGAACTCGAACTGTATATTCCATTTGCTGCTTGAGAAGCTCGAATAGTAACGGTTCCGGTTTCTCCTAATGTCACAGTTTCATTGTTAGTTCCAGACAAAGTTGCTGTACCTGAACCACCTGCTACAATTGAATAACTAATAGTACCTGCTGAGTTAGATGTAGCTTCTAAGTTAAAATTGGCTTCCTTATAGGTTTTGCTGATATCAGAAAATGTGATTAGTGGTGTAACAGAGGGTGCCACTACATTTGAAATTGTAATATCTGAAGAAGTCCAGTTTTCTGCTGCGTCGTCTGGACGACCTGGAACAATTGTAAATATAATTTCTGCTACTGAATGAACAGGAGATGAATTATTGTTGTCAAAAAATGAAAATATAGAGGAACCTATGTTTGGAGCTAAATATTTATCAGAATTTAATGTCATGGTTCTAATTGTAGCACCTGTTTTGTCTTTAAAAACAACATTTGTTGATTGATCATATGTCCTACCAACTGGAGTGGCGGCACCCGAGTAAGAACTTACATTTAAGACATCTACCGTAAAGGACTCGGCATTTACCCCATCAGCTTTTATACTATATGTTTTTGTTGCTCCAAGTTCAGAATCATTGATATACATACCAGCACCATCATTTAACATTATGTTACTGATTACATAATTGCTATTGCTTGAATTCGTTTTAAAACCAGTACCACCAGAATCATTTGATCCCAAGCTAGTAAAATTACTTGTTCCTAATTGATGTGTAGAAAAACTAATATCACTTCCATATGCCGTTCCTGCTGAATTGGTCGCATAAGCTCTTACATAAATCGTAGTATTTGAAGGTAGTGACCCGACCATTTTTGAAAAAGATCCAGTAGAACTGCCAATAGAAACTTTATTGTTTGCTATTGTCGGGTTAGAAGTTGTAGCCCAAACGATTCCTCTTTCAGAAACAGAAGCTCCACCGTTACTAGTAATATTTCCCCCTAAATCTGCAGATGTTGTAGTAATATTGGTCTGAGTTGCAGTAGTGATGGTTGCCAATACAGCTGGAGTTGCTGTGGTAAATGTTTGAACTGCTCCGTAAGAAGTTCCAGCAGAATTTATAGCATAAGATTTATATGAGTATTGTGTACTTGAACTCAAACTACCAATGGATTCAGAAAAAACTCCAGTTCCTGTGCCATTGGTGTTTTTTGTAACACCAGTCCCATCAATCATTGGATTACTATTGGTACTCGTAATTGAGTAAACGATTCCTCTTTCGGTAATTGATGCTCCACCATTTGCTGTTGCATTTCCGGCTAGCGTAGCAGAGGTAGTTGTAATGCTGCTAGCTGCTGTTGTGGAAATTGTTGCCAGGTTAGCTAAAGTGGTAATGTCTATTTTGCTAGGGCTTACCTGTAGGTTTGGTGAGCCTTCATCATCTTGAGCAGTGGTGTACACATCGTAAGATGTACCTGGCGATAGATTTAAAACGTTAAAATTAGTATTGAATACGCCTGAATTTACAATAGCATTTCCACTTGTTACGGCAGATGCTCCTCCGCTACCAGTTCCATTTTTAACTTCTGAAGAAGTTGGTGCACTAGCACCATCAGCAACAATTACGTAGTATATTGTACCCGCTTCATCTATATCAGTAGCTAATGTAAAACCAGTAGTTGTTACTGAAGATCCATTTGGTGTACCGTTTTCAAAAATTGGAGCTGTTGTGTCTGAGACAACTGCTGTATCGTATTTAAAGTCATCAAGATAGAAATTAATGTCTGTACCTTGAATTCTAATTTCATCTATGTTTGAAAAATCAGAGTTTCCAGAAAGAATCTTTACACCGTCAAAATTTATAGCAACGGATGATCCTACCTTTGAGTTGTCTTTGTAAGCAGATATAGTACCATTTGCAACTGCGAAACCTGCATCTTTTAAATATAAACTAATTAGTTGAAATTCTGATCCATCTGTTTTTTTTATTGTCCATTGCGTGATTCCACCAATGTCTAAATTATCGTCATAAAGAGCAGGACTACCAGAGGTACTATGAGATCCATCATCAAAGGTAATGTCGTCCGGTGAACTAGAGTTAATGCTAAAAGTGAACCCACCTATGTCGGTAGAAGTTCCAAGTTGAGCATTGTCTGATAGACCGAGGCTAAAATTAATTGTAGTTTGGGAATTCCCAAGAGTTGAGAATAAAAATGAAAAAATGAAAAGTAAATAGTATGTTAGCAGAGTAGTTTTTTTCATGACGTATAAGAACTAGTAGATCAATGATTAAAGAAAAACACACTCTTTAGAAGAATCCAAGGAGTGTGTTTGAGGAGTTATTTTTTTGAAGGGTTTATTTTGTTCAAGGGTGTGATGTAATTGATAGCTATAGAGGGTTGAACATTGTTTACTCCAGCGCCTAGGTTTGTAACAATAATATTGATATACAGGTTGTTATCTGTGTTTGGAGTGACTTGAACCAAGTTGTTTGGTGCTCTATATGTGTTTATGGGAGCAGTATTACTTCTATCAATAATATAATTAGATTTAGTAAGTACATCTATTGTAGGCTCATTTGTTTTTGCAGTATCTAAGCTAGCAAGTGTTGCTTCTGTATTAGTTCCTGTAGCTACATGTATATGAGAAGGTAATTGGTTTGTCTCAGATTCAGATAATTCACCGTCACAATATGTCCAGCCTATTGGAGTAAAATTCCCACCAAACATAATTATTTGTTGGATATATGGTTTCATGATTTTTTTAGACAAAAATATCTAAGACGATTAAAAAAAATACTGAAGATTCCTTTAGCGTATGAAAATAATGTTTAAACGAGGTTTAAAAGGTGTAAGCGTTATCTTTTTATAAATCGACTGGTGATAATATTCTTGTCAGTAGTGACTTTTAGATAATAAATCCCGGTGGGGAGGTTTTGGACATTTATTGTCGAATTCTTTATAGAGCAGTTCTTTATAAGTCTTCCTGAAATATTGTGAATTCCAAGGGTTTTGATTTCTAATAGACTTGTAGATTTTAAAATAAGTTCTCTATGAACAGGGTTTGGGGAGATACTGATGTCAGGAGTGTTGTTATTAGAGCATATAAAAACATCAGATTTTTCAAGTGCCGTCTTTTCTTGGTTACCACTTGGTTTCATGGATACCAAACAAAAAATTAATGCAATCAATACTAGGGGGTAGAATTGTTTCATATTTATCATTTCCTTTCGCGTTTCGGCTGTTTGAATAATGACAAATATACAATCCCGTCTGAAAGGTGTCAATCCCTATGGAAGAGGAATAATACAACTCACTAGTTATAGGGAGTGCCGGTGTCTTTGAACAATATCCTCGTCTAATTTGGATAGATTGTATAAAGCTTTATTCCATTTTTTTGATTGAGTTGAAAGTTTATAAATGCTAAAGTAAATAAAGATACCGTATAGACCTATGAGTACAAGAAAACTGTATGAAATTGTTTTTACAAAATCCAACTGATTATCAAATAAATAATTCAATTTATGTCCGCTAAAGTTAAACATGAGCGTATAGCATACAGTCATACAGACTATAATGAATGGTGCAGATTTCTTTTTCTTTGCAATTGACTTTTTGTTCCTGTTGATCGCATTTTCAAATTCAATGATGTTTTGTAACTTTTTCATTGTCGTTGATTTATAAAATTGGCAACTATTAGGGGCAAGTTAAAATTAGAAAAAGATATTGTTAAATGAAAATTTGTGATGTAATTGTAAACAATTGTTTACAAACAACCTCGCTATTATCAATAATGTGTTTTCAAAAAAATATTTTTTGGCTGTCTTATTTGAATGCTTTCTTGATTTTATCGATAGCTTCTCTTATTTGTTCTTCAGAAGCAGCTTAAGACATATGTACACAATCTAGAGCTCCAAAATTTGATCCGTAACCGTTGCATTATTGTGTTTTCTAATAAGATTATTTTAATGTGTCATATTAAAAACGTTTACTTCACCAAGAACTCAGTCGAAGAAAAATCGCTAGAGCTTGCTGTTTTAGAGACTGTAAAATCATCACCTATAGCTAATTACTTATTTAGGTCAGTCAAACTAAACACAGCAATATTTTCTTCTATTCGGTAATTTTCTCCAATATTGAACCCTTTAAAACTTCTAAATTTGTGACTAAATTATTAGAAGCAGGTGCAATTTATAAGCTATAATCATAAATTCTTGTTTACTACCAAAGGTATATCAAAGTCCTAAATAAAGGTGCTATCTTGTTGTTATCATTATCGGAGTAGTTCGTCTTTTACAAAAAAAAAGCCAGATTTAATTCTGGCTTTTTGCTTAGGTTTATCGAGTTTTAGCTTCTTGAAGGGTAAGTTCCGGTCAAAGCAATGATGTAATTTACGCATCCAAATGGCTGCATATTGTTCACCTGCTGTCCACCACCAGTGTTCCCAATTGTTATTGAAACACTTCGATCACCCATTAAGGCATTGGCTGTGGGGTTATATGCATTAATCTCAGCTTTGGCATTTCTATCTATTTGATAAATTGGGCTTGCAGGATACATGCCTTTTGGGTCACTTGTTGTTCCTTCATTCGTTGAGGCTTCTATTTTTCCTGTTGCAACATGACTATGTGAAGGAATCTGCGCAGTGGTAAGAACATTATATTCCGTACCTGATCTTTGACCGAGTCTCCTTGTAGTTAAACCAGGGCCCGTACCGGGGTGTACTGCGGTTCTTCCTCTTAAATCCGGTAGACCTACAGTTGTTCTTCCATCACCACCGTAAATAGTTCCTATAACAGAATATAATGCTTGATTTTGGTTAATTGGTAATAATTGTCCGTCACAAAAAGCCCAGCCTCTTGGGGGGAAGTTTCCTGCGAACATTACTATTTCTCCGATTGTTGGATTGTCTAAAGCCATTTTTTAAAGTTTTTATTTATATTAGATTTTACAATACAAAGATTTGTATTATCTGTTTTGAAAAAACTAAAAATTCCTTGAGCGTTAAAAAACTTAAATTAAGAGTTGTGAAAAATGGTATGAGAAAAAATTATTTGGGAAATTAAAAAGCCTCAATCAAATTAATGATTGAGGCTTTTAGAAATTTAGCACTTTTTAAGCCAAAGCTTTTTTGATTCTATCAATAGCTTCTCTCAATTGTTCTTCAGAAGCAGCGTAAGACATACGTATACAATCTGGAGCTCCAAAAGCTTCACCTGTTACGGTAGCGACATTGGCATTTTCTAATAAAAACATAGAAAAATCAGAAGCGTTTTCAATTTTATTTCCCTTGATTGTCTTTCCAAAGAAATAAGAAATATCAGGGAATACGTAAAATGCACCTTCAGGAATATTAAGTTTAAATCCTTTGATTTTTCCTAATAAATCTAAAACAATATCTCTTCTTTTGTGAAACTCATCCACCATGTAACCAATTTTCGTTACTGGTGCATCTAAGGCAGTGATCGTAGCACGCTGAGCAATACAATTAGCACCAGAGGTTACTTGTCCTTGTAGTTTGTTACAGGCTTTAGCAATCCATTCAGGAGCACCAATATAACCAATTCTCCAACCAGTCATAGCAAAAGCTTTCGCTACACCATTTACGGTGATAGTTCTGTCATACATACTCTCTATCGCAGCAAAACTGAAGTTTCCAGCTCCATAGTTGATGTGTTCATAGATTTCGTCAGATACTACATAAATATTTGGGTGTTTTTCTAATACTTTCGCTAATGCTCTATATTCATCTTCAGAGTATATAGTTCCACTTGGGTTGTTAGGAGAGTTAAAGAAAATTAATTTTGATTTTGGAGTGATAGCAGCCTCTAATTGTTCAGGTGTGATTTTAAAATCTGTATCAATTGAAGAAGGAATCTCAACAAAACTAGCTTCAGCTAATGTTGAAATAGCTGAATAACTAACCCAGTAAGGTGCAGGTAATAAAACCTCGTCACCTGGGTTTAATAAAACTTGTGCAACATTGGCAATAGATTGTTTTGCTCCTGTTGAAACAACAATTTGATTAGGGTTGTAAGATAAGTTATTGTCTCTTTTGAATTTTTTACAAATAGACTCACGTAAATCTAGGTATCCGTTAACAGGACTGTAAGAGTTATAATTGTCATTTACAGCTTGGATAGCAGCGTCTTTGATAAACTCAGGCGTGTTGAAGTCTGGTTCCCCTAAACTTAAACTGATAATGTCTTTTCCTTGTTCTTTCAATTCTCTTGCTTTAGCAGCCATTGCTAAAGTTGCAGAAGTTGGTAAGCTGTTAATTCTGTTTGATAATTGTTTCATTTTTGATAAATGTTGATTATTTGATATTGAAGTCTTATAAAACTTTTTGTGTTTTGTTTATTAATGATATGCAGGATTTACCCCTAAAGTTTTTAATTGGTGAAAATGTTCTTTTAAGGCTTTGGTCATGGTTTTGTATTCATGATAAGGTAAATTAAATTCTTTTGCCGTTTCTTTTACAATTTTAGCTAGTTTTCCATAATGAATATGGGAAATATTCGGAAAAATATGATGTTCTACTTGATGATTTAACCCACCCGTACAGAAGGATACAAATTTATTGTTTGGTGCAAAATTAGAAGTTGTATACAACTGGTGAATAGCCCAGGTGTGTTCTAAGTTACCTTCTTTATCAGGTAATGGCATTTCTGTATTTGGGACCACATGTGCCAATTGAAAAACTAAACTTAAAATTAGACCAGCAGTATAATGCATGGTGATAAAACCAATTAATACTTTCCACCAAGCAATGTCTAAAACGAGCATTGGTAATGCAACCCAAAAGGCATAATACAAAACTTTTGTAATAATCAGCGTGATCCATTGTTTTGTTGGATTTGGAAAATCACCATAAGACAAGCCTCTTTTTAAATACCTACTTGTTTGTTTAAAATCTGTAGTTATGGCCCAGTTAATTGTTAAAAGTCCGTAAACGAAAATTGAATAATATCTTTGTAAGTGGTGTATTTTTAGCCATTTAGAGTGTTTTGAAAAACGAATGATTCTACCGGCGTCTATATCTTCATCATGACCTTTGATATTAGTAAAGGTATGGTGCAATACATTATGCTGTACTTTCCAATTGTAAACATTTCCAGCAAGTACATACATGCTGCTTCCCATTAAGGTGTTTACCCATTTTTTACTAGAAAATGATCCATGGTTACTATCATGCATTACATTCATACCAACACCAGCCATTCCAATACCAGAGACTATCATAAGTAATAACATGGCCCATTGAGGAAGGGAAACAGTAAGAATAAGAATGAATGGAACAAAAAGTAAAACAAACATCAGAACCGCTTTGGAGTATAATTTCCAATTTCCTGTTTTTGCAATTCCGTTCTCCTTAAAATAGCCATTTACGCGCTTGTTTAAAGTTCTGAAAAACTTTGCTTTGTCTATTCTAGAGAAGTTTATTTTTTTCATATGTATACAGATCAGTTTGCAAAAATAAACTTTTTTTAGCTCAAAAGAATTCATTATTTCATAATAATAACCCATTAAATAGTTAAAAGATGTTACTTTTGGGGCATAATTAAGGGAATTATGGAAATAATAAAAAGATATTTTCCAAATCTTTCTGACTTACAGTTCAGTCAATTTGAAAAATTAGAAGAGTTATATAAAGATTGGAATGCAAAAATAAACGTTATATCTCGTAAAGATATTGACGAGTTATATTTGCGACATGTACTTCATTCATTGGGGATTGCCAAGGTGCAAGGGTTCAAAGCGGGAGCAAGAGTTTTGGATGTAGGAACTGGTGGTGGTTTTCCTGGGATTCCATTGGCCATTTTGTTTCCTGAAACCGAATTTCAACTAGTGGATTCTATTGGTAAGAAAATAAAAGTGGTTCAAGGAGTTGCAGAAGCTTTAGGTTTGAAAAACTTAAAAGCAGATCACATGAGGGCTGAAAAGGTGAAAGGTGAATTTGACTTTATTGTTAGTAGAGCTGTTACCACAATGCCAGATTTTGTAAAGTGGGTTCGTAAAAAAGTGGCAAAAAAGCAAAACCACGAATTGCGAAATGGAATTTTATATCTAAAAGGAGGGGATCTTACCGAAGAATTGTCGGTTTTTCAAACGACCACGCTTTATAATTTATCTGATTTTTTTGAAGAAGATTTTTTTGAGACTAAAAAAGTCGTGCATTTGCCATTAAAATATAAACCTTAACGGTTTAACGTGTAAGTTCCTCGATGATAGTTTTATGATTGGGGAATTTTTTTTGTAATTCGTTTTTGTCGGCAAGTATAAAATCTCTAAAATCAAATCCAGGTGCAACTGTACAGCCAACAAGACTGTATGAGTTAAGGTTGTTAACAGTAGCTCCAAACCAATAATTTTTTGGAACCGTATGTTGATAAACTTCTCCTTTTAAAATATTGGAACCTAGTTGGGTTTTGATATACACACCCTCAGGTGAAATTTGATGAATTGTTAGGCTTGATCCTTCATGGAAAAACCAATTTTCATCTTGATTAATTTTATGAAAAGCAGAAAACGAATCAGATTTCAAAAGGAAATAAATAGAAGTAGAATAATTTCTATCACCTTTAAATTGTTCAGGTAGATTGCTTTCAAAAATTAGTCCCTCACTTCTATAAGTTTCTTTGTAATATCCTCCTTCGGGGTGCGCTAATAGATTCAGTTCTTTAATTATGATGTCTTCTCTTTTCATGAGTTAAAGATATCAATTATTTGAAGCGATTATTTTTTTAGAGATGATTTTTCCGTCAATTTTTAGTTGAACAACGTATACGCCTGTTTTTAAATATGGAGTATTTAAAATTTCATGATTCTCTTGAGATAGGTCACTCCAACTTTGAATTTCATTACCTAGTACGTCAAATAAAATCACCTCTGAAATCTTGTTGTTATGATTTTCAATTACAATAGAATTATTGTTGCTATTGAAGTATACCAGTAAATTTTCCAGATGATTGTTGTCCGGTACATCTAAAATATCTTTTGCAGAAAAACTTAAAACGAATCGGTCCTCATAGAGTCCCTCTTCAACATACAAACTTGTTTTTCCGTTGTTTAATGGGTATAAAATGTTATTGTAAGAGTCTTCAATATAAACCGTTCTATCAATGGCTTGCCATTCATCTATTGAAATTGAGATTTCTCCGGTATATCCCATTTTTATAACTAGTGGTACTTGTAAATCATCAGATATCTCTTGAACACCGGCTATGATGTATTTGTTATCATCATTCGGGAATTGCCAATACATGTCTGTTGCACCTAGGTCGAACATCGAAGAATCATAGCCATTATCAAAGGCGAACGAATTATTTTTATTAAAAGATATTCCTATTTGACGATGCATACTTATGTTTTCATCATTTTTATAATCTAGTCCAAGTTTTATTATAGATAAGTTGCTATTATAGTAGCTTGGAGTAGGATTTACTGATGATTCTTTTTGCTGTTTTCCTGTTTTAAAGAAAATAGACTCTGAACCAAGTTTGATAAATTCTCTTTGACTATTGTTAAAATTAATGATCCCTCCATCAACATCACTTGAGACAAAGAATCCTTGTCCTACGGCAATATATTCCTCAGGTGCTGAATAGCTTCCGTTTCCTATAGAAGGAGTGTTTGGGTTTTCGTTATCATTTGAGATTACTTGGTTTGCGGCTAATCCTAAAGTAGCATTTCGGGTACCATAGCCGCCAATGTATCCTCCATAATTATGACCTGCCGTTTCTGAACTATCTTCATCTTCAATACCGGCATGTTCCCAAAAATAAAGGGTACCGTCTATAGCGTCTTTATTATCTTCAATGAATTTTTTTGCACTTATAGCAGAGGCGTAAGGGTTTCCGACTAAATAAGATTGATAACCACCAATTGTTGTAGTAAGGTTACCATCTTTAGGTGTTCCTACAAAGGTGTAATTCTGCGCTGCTCCAGGACCTTTTAGTGTAAATCCATCGACTTGTCCAATGGTACCATCAGAGCTTTTTCTAGACCAGCTAGATCTCCCTCCATCTCCGTTCGTGTAGGTGTAAATCCAGTATTCTGCTATGGAAATAGGGTTTCCAGTATTTCCGTCATAACCAGCAATAAAATTGATATCAAGGGGTGTTGAATCGACCTTGGTAGCTTCAGTACCGTCCTTAAGGACTGAGGCAACTGTGAAATTTGATCCTCCTGTTGAGTTTACAGGAGAGCTCAAGTAGTTATATCTATAGATACTGGCTGTGTTTGATTTTTGATCGATGAACATGTTTCCTGTTCCCGCAATTTTTTCAGAATCAGTATGAGTCTGGATAAGTTGAGAGGTACCTGCGATTCTAAGTTCACTAGCAGTATTTAAGGTGATATTCTCATTTATAAGAAGTAAATTATCTGTTATGGTTAACTTCTGAGAGGCAGTTAATTCTAATGTTCTGCCTTGTAAAGTAGATGAGGTTGCGAAGTTCTCGTCAATAACTAGACTTCTCGATCTGTCTGGATTACCGTTAGACCACGCATTGCTGATTCTAGAAGTTTCATCAAAATAATGTGTACCCAATAAAATACTAGTTTCACTTGCTGCAGTATTAACTTCTGAAATTAATGGTGCATGTGGATGTCTTTCCGGTCCACCGTTTTCAAGATCTCTGTAAGGATCTAGGGAGTCATCAACAAAAGCTACCCATTCATTATAATTATAATTATTACGATACGTATTAACTTGGTCAATTCTCACAAAAGAAGTATTGTTTGTTATGTTTTCTATAATATCAAAACGATTTGCCCATGCAGTGTTATCCGATTTTGTCGAGATTATTAAAATATCATCTCCTCCATCAAAACTTGTAATGTTATCGTCTGTTAAGGGAGTTGTTGTATAATTATTTAAAACTGCAGCAGAATTATTGATCAAAATAGAGGCATTTACACTTATGCTAACTGGAATTGTGTAAGTTGCTGTTGGCGTTTGACCAGTTTGGTCTCCATTTCTATTTTGGAATAATGCCAAAATCAAAGTGTCTGCTGGTATAGTTTCACTTCCGGAATTACTTATTTCAATCCAACGGTCTGTAGTGCTATAATGATAAACTTGTGAAAATATAGCTCCCTCAAAAGCACTTGTGTCGTTTATATAAATATCATAGTCTTCAATTTCTCCTGCTTGATAGTCAAAGTTACAAGATGAAGAAGGAATACTAGATTGTTTGATTCCAATTCGCATTCTTGATTTACCTTCAATGGCATTGGATGGAACTAAAATATTATTAGGAAGATCAATGCTTGTTACTCCAGTTGGTACAACAACACTGTAAACTTCTTCGTTTTCATCAAAGAAATCACCATCTCCATTATAATCTATCCAAACTACAATTCCTACAGCGTTATTTCCTCTTTCAAAATGTATGGTACCACTTATAGATTGATCAGGTGTTAGATTTGTTGAGACATCTTTATAATACGTATAGTTTGAGGCTGCGTTTGTCGAGGTATTGTCGATGTCATCAAAGATTACTTGACTTATATAGTATGATGAATTCCCTCCTAGATTTACATCCGAGTCACAATAAGCGATATCAATAGTAGTAAAGCTTTGTGTTGCGGTGTACATAGCGCAAGAAGCATCAATTGCAACTTCGATATCGTATTCGGTTCCAAAATTTAATCCACTGAGTGAAATTGAATTTGTTTCGCTTGTGGTTTCAGTCCAAGTACTATTGCTGCTTTGTTTGTATTTTATTTTATACGAGACTCCGGTGTCATCCCATGAGATATTAGCAGTGTTTTCGGTAATAGAGGTAATTGAGATGTTTGTTGGTGTTACAGGGTTTTCAATTGTGATAGTTTCTGTACTGGTTACTACAGTGCTTCCGTTGTCAAAATCCCAGTCGATCGTGTAGGTTCCTGCGGTGTTAAAATAAGTAGTATCCGATGTGGTTCCTATAATCTGTTGTCCACATTGATAATCCATAACGGGTGCGGAAGCTGTATATTCACAATAGGTGGTGGTCGGTTCAATCGCTGGGGCTTCAAACAAACCAGAGTAATTACTTACTGTAACAGTTGCTGTACAGGTGTCAGAAAGCCCTTTAAGATCAGTAACTGTTAGGGTGACTTCGTTGATTCCTATGTCATCACAGGTAAAAGATGATTTGTCTAGACTCAAATTAAACCCGTTACTATCATCTGAAGATCCATTATTAATTTGTTCAGGGGTAATAGTGATGTTACCAGAGACATCTAAACTCACGTCTAAATTTCCAATACAACTGGCAACGGGAGCTTGGTTTTCTGCTGAGATGTTTATTACATAATCTTCTACTTCTCCTGCGGCGTAGTTATATTGACAAGCTTGAAGTGATGTTTTATCACTTACGGCAACTCGCATTCTGCTTGTACCAGCTGTAGCATCTTCAGGTACTGCTATGGTGAAATATTGTACTGAGACACCATCTGCTGTTGAGTTGAAATCAGCAGTGTATACTGTTTCGTTTGCACCTCCAAAATCATTGTCACCATCAAAATCTATCCATACTCTAACGCTAACCTTTGATCGCCAAGATTCTCTTGTGATACGTAAAGAAGCATCATTAGAGGTTCCAATAATCAACTCAGTTGATGTAGTGTTGTAAAAAGTATAGTTGTCAGTATTGTTTCCTGTGGTATTGTTAATGTCACCAAGCTTAATATTTTCGATAAAAAAAGTACCGTAATTATTAATATTAGCTGGATTGCAATAAGGGGAAGCATCCGTGATAAAAGTTTGTGCCTTTGCTTGAAATCCGAACACGAATATTAGCAGTGCAATCGGAATGTATTTCTTTAATATATATTTTACTAACATTATTTCTTCTTTAAAAACCTTTAAAATAATTCTCAGGTTTGTTTATTAAACAGTTAAACCTGTTTTTACCCCACTTTAATGCTAAATAAATAGCTTATATTATGATAGGTTTAAGTTTCATGAAACCTTTCGGTTTTTTTAATTTTAAGAATGGTTGTTAGTTAAATGCAAAACTAACTGAAATTAGGGAGTTTGCCAATTCAATTATATTTAATATTTGTTAATTGTTGAGTACCATTAACTTATGTAAATAATAAAAATGGATAGAAAGAACTTAGATTGTTTTGAAAAAAAGTTAGAGATTTGAACTTTATAAATTGCATTTCATTTAAAATGGAAAATTTCCCTAGCTCACAGAATACTCAAAAGGAAGAATTATTAGCTAAAATTTCTGATAAGAAAAAGGAATTAGAACGTTTAGAAAAAATGCTAATCCCTTTTGAAAATGAGTTGATTAAATCGTTGGAGTCAGAGATTGTGGAGGTTCAAGAGTTAACGGCTCTTTATAAAAAAATCCAAAAGGAGAAAAAGCAAAAACGTCTTTTACAAAAGCAAAAAGGGAAGAATTATATTCCTCAAGAGGCTGTGGTTCCTATTCCATCTTATGAAGAAGTAGAGTCCGATTATGAAAAGAAACAAAGAAAATCTCTGTATCGTGAAGCAATGATTTGTGTGCACCCAGATAAATTTTCTTTGGAAAGCGATCAAAAAGATTTAGCTACAGATGCGGCAAGTCAATTAATCGAATTGTATAACAACGGAAGTTTGGAAGAGCTTATCGCTTTTCATGCCTATGTAATGAGTGGAAATTTAGTAGAGTTTGATAGTGTGCCTGTATCAAAATCAGATATTGATCCGAATGAATATTTAGAAATTCAATATCAAAAAATCACTTTAGAGTTGCGTGCCTTTAAAAAGAAACAAACCTATATTGTGATGACAACTTATGATAACCCTATGGACTTTTTGGAAGAATTAAAAATGTACTATGCAGATAGGATATTCAAATTAAGAAAACGCACTAGAAAAGCCAGAAAATAAACAGCTCATCTCTTTGTTTCTACAGTTGGGTATATATTACTTCTTAGAAAGACAGTTTCGTTAGATTTTTGAAAAAAAATCAACTTTTATGAAACGTTTTATAGTAATGTCATGCTTGTTAATGATGTCGTTTATAGGCTCTAGTCAAACCCATATTAACGGATTCGTTTTGAATCAAAATAAGGAGCCGATCATTGGAGCCAATGTGTATTTAAAAGGAACTTATTCTGGTGGAATGACAGACGATACAGGTCATTTTGAATTCGCTACCCAAACTAAAGGCAAACAAACACTCGTGGTTTCCTATGTTTCTTTTGAAACAAAGGAGCTAACCTACGATGTGTTGCGTATGAAAGCAATGACAGTAAAATTAAAGGAAGATGTTAACTCATTAGATGCTGTCGTGATTGCTGCAGGTATATTTTCATCAGGTGATCATAGTAAAGTTGCCACACTTAAGCCTTTAGATGTCGTAACAACGGCGAGTGCTTTAGGCGACCCAATCGCGGCTTTTCAAACCATGCCGGGTACTTCAACAGTTGCTGAAGATGGACGTTTGTTTGTGAGAGGTGGAGAGGCAGATGAAACCCAGATATTTATTGATGGGATAAGAGTTTTTACTCCATATTTAGCCACCGCAAATAACACCCCTACAAGAGGTCGTTATTCACCGTTTTTATTTGAGGGAATGACTTTTTCAACCGGGGGTTATTCAGCAGAGTACGGACAAGCCTTGTCTGGTGTTCTATTATTAAATACCATTAATGAGCCAGAACAAGAAAAGACAGATGTCGGAATCATGAGTGTGGGTGCTACGGTTGGAAATACACAGATATGGAATAAAAATTCTTTAAGCGTAAATGTTTCTTATCTAAATTTAGCTCCTTACAATTCTATTTTTTACGACAGAAATGAATGGATAAAACCTTATGAAGCTTTGTCTGGAGAAACTGTTTATCGGCATGTGTTCAAAAATGGCTTGTTGAAATTATATACAGCTTTTGATGCTTCTAAATTAGAGGTTATTCAAGAGGATATCAACTTTAGTGATGGATTGAGGTATGGTTTGCAAAATGATAATTTCTATTTTAATGGTTCTTACAAAGGACTATTGTCTGAAAATTGGTCTATAATGACCGGACTTAGTTATACCTACGCAGATACCAAGGTTGATTACCAGCTAAGTGATATTAGGGATAAAGAGAATTCTTTGCATGCGAAAGTGAAGTTTAAAAGATTTTTCTCCAATAGATTTCAATTTAGTTTGGGGGCAGAATATTTTACGACAAATTTTGAAGAAGATTTTTTAGATGAAAATATTCCTTCTTATACGGTTGGATTTCAGAAAAATATTGTTTCTTCATACGCAGAATTTGATTTATTTTTCTCTAAGAATCTAGCATTAAAGGCTGGACTTCGCGGTGAATATTCAGATTTAGAAAAAAGAGCTTCCCTTTCTCCAAGAGCATCATTGGCTTATAAAGTATCAAAATTTGGCCAGGTTTCTTTTGCTTATGGTGATTTTCTACAGGCGGCATCCAACACCTATTTAAAATTTAATGACAACCTAAGTTCTGCTAAAACACAGCATTATATATTCAATTACCAGTTCAATAAGAATGGTAGAATATTAAGAACAGAACTGTATGCCAAAAATTATGATAATTTAATTAGGTATGATACTGAACTTCCATATCATGGTAGTTATTATTCTACTGGAGGTTATGGTTTTGCGAACGGATTCGATGTGTTTTGGAGAGATAATACAACGATAAAAAATACGGATTATTGGTTGAGCTATAGTTATTTAGATAGCAAACGAGATTTCAAGAATTATGAAAGTGAGGCGGAACCAAATTTTGTGAATAGGCATAATTTTTCAGTCGTTGTAAAGCATTGGATAGAAGACTGGAAAAGTCAGATAGGCTTGAGCTACACTTATGCCTCGGGAAGAACATATACAGATCTTAATAAAACTGGTTTTTTGAATCAGAAAACGACTCCCTATGGCAGTTTAAGTATGAACTGGGCTTACTTATTAACACAACAGAAAATCTTATACCTATCTGTGAATAATGTTTTAGGAAGGCAAAATATCAATGGATATCAATATGCGAATACTCCAAATGGGGCTGGTGTTTTTGAAAGCAGGCCAATATTACCTGCAGCTGATAGTTTCTTTTTTGTTGGTTTTTTCTGGACGATAAGTGAAAAAGGAACAGACAATCAACTGGATAATTTGTAGAGAATTACAATTCATCATTGAAAAATTACAATTCGGTTTCTAAGTTTTTTTAAAACCTGAATATCTCAACATCTTTGTTGCAACTTAAAAACAATTTATTATGAAAAAAATGATTACAGTTTTAATTTATAGTATCAGCTTAACATTGAGCAGTCAATCTAATTATCAAGAAGGAATGCAACAAGCTTTTGGTTTGTGGGGAGAACAAAAAAATACTGAAGCGGTACATATGTTTGAACGAATTGCCAATGCAGAGCAAACCAATTGGGTACCTTATTATTATGCAGCCCAAATTGAAATTATTTCTAGCTTTGGAGTTAAGGATCTTGCCGTATTAGATGCAAATTTAAAAAAAGGGCAGTTTTATTTAGATAAAGCAATGGTTATTTCAAAAGACAATCCAGAATTACTAGTGTTGCAAGCATTATTGTACACTGCTTGGGTTGCTTATGATGGAGCTACCTATGGAAGAAAATATTCTAAAAAAATTGATAAATTGTACAAAAAAGCAGAGAAAATTGCGCCAGAAAATCCAAGAGTTGCGTATTGTCATGCGGAATGGAATATTGGAGCCGCAAAGTTTTTTGGTAATGATATTCAACCATTTGTAAATGACTTAGAAAAATCTTTAGATCTTTTTGCTACATTTGAATTGCCTTCTCCGTTTTACCCTAATTGGGGTGAAGATCGTGCAAAGGTGTTACTTGAAAGTTGTAAATCATAGAAATGAATAGATTTTTGAAAAACGTATTGCTTGCCTTTGTAATGGGGGTAGTGGCTTTTCTCTTGGGAAGTTATTTTTATGGAGATTTCCAATTTAATTCTGCAGAAGAACTGTTACGAAATTTTGGAATAAACCAATTGTATTCCTTTGTTTTGAGTTTTTCAAATGTTGGTTTTTTCTATTATTTAAACAATATCAAATGGAAAGAGAAACAATGGCCATTAAGAGTGGCACTCGGAATTTTTGGAGCAGTAGGAGTTACTCTGTTGGCGTTATTTTTTCTGAGGCTGTTTACAGGAATGTATCTAAAAGACATAACTTTTTCTGTATTTATAAGTAGAGAGAAATGGGGGTATTATTCTTTTGGGCTTTGGATTTCGCTGACCATAGTAGTTATTTTTCACATCGTATACTGGTACAAAAGAAACCAAGAGAGAAAAGTAACAGAGTCGCAAATTGTTGCAAAAACAGAAACAGCGAAATATGAGTCTTTAAAAAATCAATTAGATCCACATTTTTTATTCAATAGTTTAAATGTATTGACTTCTTTGATTGAGGAGAATCCGGCACAGGCAGAAAGATTTACCACAGGTTTGTCAAAAGTATATCGATATGTATTAGAACAAAAGGATAAGAATCTGATTCCATTGGAAGAGGAGTTGAAATTTGCGAAGTCTTATATGCAGCTGTTGAAAATGAGGTTTGAAGACGGGGTGGAGTATTATATTCCAGAAAATGTGAGTAATCCTAATTATAAAATTGTCCCATTGTCTTTGCAGTTGTTGCTAGAAAATGCGGTTAAACATAATATGATTACCTCAGACAAACCACTGCAAATAAATATTTACGAAAAAGATGGGTATTTGGTTGTAGAGAACAATAACAGGCCAAAAGCATCTTTAGAAAAAAGTACCAAGGTGGGACTTAAGAATATCAAGCAACGTTATGGCTTGATTACTAAAAAAATAGTAGAGATAATTTCAGATACAGAAAAATTTCAAGTGAAATTACCTCTTTTAACCAAAGAAATTAAAGTGATGCAAACAGATTATATAAATCAGAGTGAAAAATATTTACGAGCTAAAAAACGTGTTGATGAATTAAAGAATTTTTATTACGGATTGGTTTCTTACTGTGTGGTAATTCCATTTCTTATTTTTATCAATTATCAGACCTATTGGGGGTACAAATGGTTTTGGTACCCAATGTTAGGTTGGGGGTTAGGAATGGCTATACAGGGAGCTCGATTGATTGGTTTCAATAAAGGATGGGAGCAAAGAAAAGTAAAAGAATTTATGGACTCAGAGAATTATTAATTATGGATAGGAACGGAAATTTATCAGAAGAAGAGAAATATACCAGAGCAATGCTTAAGGTAAAAGAGATCAAAGAATTTTACGGTCATGCCATCGCTTTTTGTGTTGTCATTCCGTTATTGATTTATTTAAACGTTTTGAATAGTCCTAGTTTTTACTGGTTTTGGTTTCCTATTGGGGGCTGGGGATTTGGTTTGTTGATGCATGCGATTCGCGTTTTTAAAAAAACCTCTAGATGGGAAGAAAGAAAAATTCAGGAATATATGAATGACGAAAATTTTTAAGGGAAGATTGCTATGAAAATAATTATCATTGAAGATGAAAAACCCTCTGCGAGACGATTAACGAGGATGCTTTCTGGATTAGGAAAAAGTATATTAGCTACGCTGCATTCCGTAGAAGAGTCTATTGTGTGGTTTCAAGAGAATGAGCATCCAGATTTAATTTTGTTGGATATCCAATTGTCTGATGGCTTGAGTTTTGAGATTTTTGAAGAGGTTACTGTAAAGAGTGCAATTATTTTTACCACCGCTTATGATGAATATGCATTGAAAGCCTTTAAATTAAATAGCATAGATTATTTGTTAAAGCCAATAGATCATGAAGAATTAGAAAATGCTATTGAAAAATTTGAGGATAATCAACTTAAAAAACAGTCGTTGCAAGTGGATTTAAATGAAATCAGGAAATTATTGGTCAATCCACTTGAGAGAAAATTTAAAGAAAGATTTACTGTAAAGCTAGGACAGCATATTAAGATGATTCCAGTTGAAGATATTGAGTGCTTTTATAGTGAAAATAAGGGCACTTATATTGCTACAAAAAGCAATCGTATATTTTTAATGGACGGAACTTTAGAGGATGTTGCAAGTGATGTTGATCCTGAAAAATTTTTTAGAGTAAGTCGTAAATTTTATATCAATATCGGTGCTATTAAAGATATTGTATCTTATACAAATAGTAGATTACAGTTGGTGTTGCATTCTTTTTCTGAGTCAGAAATAATTGTAAGTAGAGAAAAAGTAAAAGATTTTAAAAACTGGATTAGTTAGGGTATAATCAAAAAAAAGTCGCTGAATAGCGACTTTTTTTATGAGTTAAAATGAAAATTAGACTTTCATTATTTCAGCATCTTTAACAGCGTAAACTTCATCAATTTTTTTGATGTAAGAATCTGTTAAAGTTTGTACATCCGCTTCAGAGTTTTTCTTTTCGTCATCTGAAGTATCCGTTTTCTTAATATCGTTATTAGCATCTTTACGCGCATTTCTAATACTTACTTTAGCGTGCTCAGCAGCAGCTTTGGCAATTTTAGATAATTCACGTCTACGTTCTTCCGTTAAGGCAGGTACGTTAATGATAATGCTTTCTCCATTGTTCATAGGATTAAAGCCTAAGTTTGCCACTAATATTCCTTTTTCAATTTCAGGAATTAATTGTTTTTCCCAGGGTTGAACAGTGATTGTTCTACCATCTGGAGTATTAACGTTGGCAACTTGACTCAGTTTTGTTTGAGATCCATAGTAGTCCACCATTACACTTCCTAGCATACCAGGAGTTGCTTTTCCTGCTCTAATGTTGCTAAATTCTTTATGTAAATGATCAATAGCATTGTTCATTTGTTCTTTAGCACTATCAATGATAAATTCAATTTCTTCGTTCATAATGAGTATTTATATTGTTCAGCTTATTCTTTATCTGAAACTACAGTTCCAATTTTATCACCTGAAAGTAATTTTTGTAAATTTCCTTCAGTATCCATATCAAATACAATAATAGGCAAATTATTTTCTTGACTCAATGTAAATGCCGTCAAGTCCATAATTTTTAAACCTTTGTCAAGAACATTTTGATAAGTAATAGTATCAAATTTTGTTGCATTAGGGTCTTTTTCAGGATCTGCAGAATAAATACCATCCACACGTGTTCCTTTTAGAATAACATCTGCAGAAACTTCAATGGCTCTTAGTACTGCGGCAGTATCTGTTGTGAAATAAGGGTTTCCAGTTCCAGCACCAAAAATAACAACTCTACCTTTCTCAAGGTGACGCACTGCTTTTCTTTTGATAAAAGGCTCAGCAACTTGTTCCATTTTAATAGCAGTTTGCAAACGAGTACTAACACCAGCAGATTCAATAGCACTTTGTAATGCTAATCCGTTGATACAAGTAGCTAACATTCCCATATAATCTCCTTGTACACGGTCCATACCGTTACTAGCACCTGCAACTCCTCTAAAAATATTTCCACCACCAATAACAATAGCCACTTCGATTCCTTTATCTACGATGGCTTTAATTTCTTGAGCATACTCCGATAATCTTTTTGGGTCAATACCATATTGGTTTTCTCCCATTAACGATTCTCCACTCAGTTTTAGTAATATTCTTTTGTATTGCATGTTGTGCTAAATTTTTGGCAAATATAAGTTTTTTGGTTTTCTTGTCTAAAATATTTTTTTAATTCTTACAGCATTTAGGTCAAAAAAAAGAGGTTATCTAAAAAGATAACCTCTATATATGTTGTGAGATGAATTTAGAATGGTAAATCATCTGGTTCGTTACTACTTGCAGCAGGTGCGCTTGTAGTTTCAAAAGAGTTTCCTCCTGCAGGTGCTCCAGCTGATTGAGCTGCCTCAATTCTCCATCCTTGGATAGAGTTGAAATACTTTGTCTCTCCTTGTGGATTAACCCACTCTCTTCCTCTTAAGTTGATTGATACAGTTACATCTTGTCCAGTACTGTAATTATTTAATAAATCACATTTGTCTTGAACAAATTCTATTAAAATAGACTGAGGGTACTGTTCTTCCGTTGTAACAACTAATTCACGTTTTCTGAATCCATTACTTCCGAATGTTTGCTCTGCATTGATCAATTTAACCTTTCCTGTTACTTGCATTTCTTTATTAATTAAATTAGTTTTTTTTCGATGAGGTTCCTTTTAAAAGGAGCAATACAAATTTATAATTTTTTATCGTTTTAATTGCTTTTTTTGAACATTGTCTTGTTAGAACTTATCAACATAAATCTTAAAATATAAACCAAAGCTTGATTCTTGTACAATATTGGTTTTTTTTTGCGTTCTTGTTGTAGGCTTCTCAAATTGAGATTTTCATATGGTTAAAAAATATTACAAATATATTATTGTCGTTGTTTCTTTTGGTATCGTAAGTGCGATTCTTTGGAATACGTATGATTTTTCTAAAAAATTTAAAACGAATGAGCGTTCCAAAATGGAAATTTTAGCGAAAGCTTATGATAGATTCGGATCTGATGATTTGGATCAAGATTTTTCTTTAGAGGCAAAAATAATTGAGAGCAATCACAATATTCCAATGATTGTTACTAATGAATTAGATTCTATCATAATGAATAGAAATTTAGATTCTATCAAAGCTCTTGATAAAGAATATCTCTATGATCAATTGAGGATTATGAAGGTAGAGAATACGCCTATTATTATTAATTATTTAGAAAATAAAAAATATCATATCTATTATAGAGATTCTGATTTGTTGACTAGATTGCAGTACTATCCTTTAATGTTGGTGTTGATTTTGACATTGTTTTCAGGGATTATTTATTTGGTTTTTAAATCGAATAAAATTGCAGAACAGAATAAATTATGGACTGGTATGGCTAAAGAAACTGCCCATCAAATAGGAACACCATTGTCCTCCTTAATGGGTTGGGTAGAATTAATGAAGCTAGATAATTCTGTTCCGCAAATCGTACCAGAAATTGAAAAAGACGTATTTAGATTAAGTATTATTGCAGATCGTTTTTCTAAGATTGGGTCGATTCCAGAGAAAGAAGCTTTGGATGTATTGCCAATTCTGAAAAAAACACTTTCGTATTTTGAATCGAGAAGTTCAAAAAATATTTCTTTCACTTTTGAAACGGAAGAGCCGCAAGTAATTGTTGATATCAGTGAGCAGCTATTTACATGGGTCTTAGAAAACCTAATTAAAAATGCTATCGATGCGATGGCTGGAAAAGGTTCTTTGTCGATACATTTAAAAAGCGTGTCGAATAAAATGGTGATCACGGTACAAGATACCGGAAAGGGAATTGCAAAAAATCTATTTAAAAAAATATTCACACCTGGTTTTACAACTAAGAAAAGAGGATGGGGACTTGGTCTTTCTTTATCAAAAAGAATTGTAGAAGATTACCATTCAGGAAAAATATTTGTAAAAAAATCTGAACCAAAAGTAGGAACTACTTTTGAAGTTCAAATACCTCTTTAGTTTTTTATATGAGCTGCAATTTCTTTGGCTAAATTTATAAACTCTTCGGTTGTCATTTTTTCTTTTGGTGCAGCAAAGTTCGCATCATTCATAGAATTTAAAGGAATTAGATGCACATGGGCATGAGGAACTTCTAACCCTATAACGGACATCCCAACTCTATTGCACGGAACCACTTTTTCTATAGCTAAGGCAATTTTTCGAGCATAGCTAAACAAACCATTATAGGTGTCCTCATCCAGCTCAAATAACTTATCAACAGGTTTTTTAGGAATCACCAAAGTGTGTCCTTTTGCATTGGGGTTGATATCAAGAAAAGCGTAATAAAACTCGTTTTCAGCAATTTTATAAGATGGTATTTCTTGGTTTATGATTTTCGTGAATATAGTTTCCATGTTGAGTTTTTTTCAAAAGTAAAAAACCCTTTTCAAATAAATGAAAAGGGTTGCTATTTTATTTAGAAGTTTGAATTATCTAGAGATTTCTAAAATTTCAAATTTCATAATTCCATTAGGAACTTTTACTTCTGCAATTTCTCCAACTTTAAGTCCTAATAAACCTTTTCCGATAGGAGAATTTACAGATAACTTGCCATTTTTAATATCTGTTTCAGAGTCAGCTACTAAAGTATAGGTAAACTCCATTTTATTTGCAGTGTTTCTTAGTTTAACTACAGAGTGAATTAAGATTTTTGATAAATCTAATTGAGATTCATCTAATATTCTAGCATTGGCAACTACATTTTTTAATTTAGCAATTTTAAATTCTAAGTGAGATTGTTCTTCTTTTGCTGCATGGTATTCAGCATTTTCACTCAAATCACCTTTGTCTCTAGCGTCAGAAATTTCTTGCGTTACTCTTGGTCTTTCAACCGACTCTAAATGCTCTAATTCGTCTTTTAATTTTTTCAATCCTTCCGGAGAGTAGTAAGATATATCACTCATAACTTTTTCTTTTTATAAAAACAAAATCTCATTGCGACTAATAGCGAATGAGATCGTGACAAATATACAAATTATTTGTAAATTGCAACCTAATTTTCCTAAACCCCAAGGTGACATGAAAAAATATATTTACATTCTTTTTTTGACGATCATAGCAGTTGGATGTACAGATGAACCCTATCAAGATCAGAATCTTGTACCAAATATAGTTTTAAGTACAACAATAAACCTTAATTTACCGGAGTCTCAAAATTTATTGATTCCAACTGGTTATGTGGTGTATCCTGCAATTGGTCATAGAGGGATTATAGTTTACAATACTGGAAATGGTGATCAAAGTATAGATCAATATCTGGCTTTTGATTTGGCTTGTCCTCATATTGAAGTTCCATCATGTGCGATCCCTATGGATATTAGTAATTTTCCTGAAATGACAAATGCTTGTGATTCTGATGGGATTTTTTATCGTTTTGATATTGGAGAGTCCGTAACCTATATGAAAGATGAAAATGGGGAGTCAATAAAAATTCCTGATGGACAGGCAAGATACAATATGCAACAATACAGAGTAGATTACTTAGGAAATAATCAATTGAGAATTACTAACTTTTAAAAGGTGAATAATTCAAAATAGATACTTATTTTTGCGCCAAATTTTACACACATGAAAACATACTTTTCTTCGGATTTTAAATTAGGCGTTTTAGGAGGCGGGCAACTTGGTAAAATGTTGTTGGCTGAAACCCAAAAATTTGATGTACATACTTCTATATTAGATCCTTCCAAGGAGGCTCCGTGTGCAGCTCATTGTAATGAGTTTCATGTTGGGGATTTATTAGACTTTGATACCGTTTATAAGTTTGGAAAATCAGTTGATGTTTTAACGATTGAGATTGAACATGTAAATATTGAAGCTTTATATCGATTAGAAAAAGAAGGGGTAAAAGTATATCCTCAACCTAATGTTATAGAAGTCATTCAGCATAAAGGAAAGCAAAAAGATTTCTATGTTGAAAAAGGAATTCCTACTTCTCCGCATCAAAGATTTGAATCCTTGGCTACATTAAAAGAAACTAATTTTGAGTTTCCATTTGTTTGGAAATCAGCTCAGTTTGGATATGATGGAACAGGAGTTAAGATAGTTAGAAGTCAAGCTGATATTTATGGATTAGCCGATACTGAATGTATTACTGAGGAGTTGATTCCATTTAAAAATGAATTGGCAGTTATTGTAGCTAGGAATGCAAGCGGTGAAATAAAAACTTATCCTGTAGTGGAGATGGAATTTCATCCTGAAGCAAATCAAGTAGAGTATGTAATTTGCCCAGCTCGTATTTCTGATGAGGTTGCTGCAAAAGCAAATCAAGTAGCATTAAAGGTTGCAGAATCTTTCGAACATGTTGGTTTGTTGGCGGTTGAAATGTTTCAAACGGAAGAGGATGAAATCATCGTGAATGAGGTAGCTCCGAGAACCCATAATAGTGGACATTATAGTATTGAGGCTTCTTTGACGAATCAATTTGAACAGCATTTGCGTACTGTTTTAAATTTACCATTAGGGCATACTGATAGTAAAATGGCTGGAATTATGGTGAATCTAGTAGGTGCTGAAGATTTCTCTGGGAATGTTTTTTACGAAAACATGGAAGAGGTGTTGCAGTTAGAAGGAGTGACTCCGCATATATACGGAAAGAAAGAAACAAGACCTTTTAGAAAAATGGGACATGTTACCATCGTAAATCAAGATATTTCGAAAGCAAGGGAAGTTGCAGAGAAAGTTAAAAATACAATTCGAGTAATTAGTAAATAAATCCAATCAGGAATTAAAATATAAGAAAATGAAAGTAGCAATAATAATGGGTAGTGATTCTGATCTTCCGGTGATGCAGGATGCAATTGATGTATTAAATGAATTTGGAATAGCAAATGAAGTTGATATAGTATCTGCGCATAGAACACCAGAGAAATTGGTAGAATTTTCTAATAATGCTCACTTAAGAGGTGTTTCTGTCATTATTGCTGGAGCAGGTGGAGCGGCGCATTTACCAGGTATGGTGGCTTCTATGAGTCCCTTGCCTGTGATTGGAGTTCCTGTAAAATCTAGAAATTCTATTGATGGATGGGATTCAGTATTGTCTATATTGCAAATGCCAGGGGGAGTTCCAGTTGCTACCGTTGCCTTAGATGGTGCGAAAAATGCTGGTATTTTAGCAGCTCAAATTATTGGTGCTTCAAACCCTGATATTTTGGATACAATTATTGCTTATAAACAAGGTTTAAAAGAAAAGGTAATTGCTGCCTCTGAACGCGTAAGAAAAGCATAAAACATATTGATTTATATATGAAAAGCGACCTACTAGGTCGCTTTTTTTGTTGTGTAATTTTAGGTTTTCTATAATCGAAATTATATTCCGTCGCTTAAAATAGAAGATTTATTTGATAAATTTCATGCCATAGCTATTGGCTATAGAATCTATTTGTTGTCTATTGGGTTTGCCATTTTTAGATATTTGTGCGATTGATTCAAAGAAGTTTTCAAACCCTCCTGGCGTAATCGTATTGATTGTAATTCCAGTGATGCTGTCTATGTTTTTAAAATGATGTGGAATTCCTTTAGGGAGCTGTATTAAACTCCCTTGAGGAGCATCTATAGTTTGTGCTCCACAATAAAACTCATAATGACCTTTTAGAACATAAAACAATTCATCCTCCTGGCTATGAACATGTGGTGGGGGACCGCCCATAGGAGGCGTATCTGTTACGATTACTGAATAGGCTCCTTGTGTTTCTTCGCTAAGTATTTTACCGATAATTTTCACGCCAAATACATTCCATTCTTTTCCACCATCAGGTAATACAACAATGGGTTTAGAAGGGGTTTTATGGGAATGTGAACTTTCTTTTTTACAGGCTACGTTAAGTCCAAGTAGGGTGAATAAAAGTATTATTTTAATTTTCATATTTCATTTTTTTTTAAAAAGTTTCAAACTTCCAAAGATAGGGCCAATTGCCAAAATTAAAAATATGAAATTCGTATCATATGTAAGATATAAAAAACTTAATATCTGAATACTTATGATTGTAATTGAAAAACCAATACAATTTACAATTGTTAAAGCGGTGCCTTTTGTGTCTGCGGTGGTGTTTGTTGCAATGAGAGTTGAAAAAAGCGGAGAATCACCAATCACAACAAATCCCCATAGGCTTAAAAATGAAATAAAGGCAATATTAGGAAGGTTGAATATAAATGGAGCGATACAACAACATATACCAGATGCTAATAAAAAATAAGAGGCGGTTTTTTTGAGGCCAAAATATTCAGAAAGATATCCGCTAATTACACAAGATAGACTACCTATACCGATAATGATAAATGAACATAATGGGACAGATAGATTGTTTTGTGTGGTTTCATTGAAAATAGAAATCATGACTGGAACAAAAGCCCAAAAAGCATAGAGTTCCCACATATGACCAAAATAACCGAATGCAGCTTGCTTAAATTGTTTGCTTTTAAATATTAATGGAATGCTATTGATTTGGGGTCTGGTGTTATTTTTTTTGAAATAAGGTCCTTTTTTTACAAATATTAAAATTAATAGACCACCTATTGTGGCTAAGAGGGAAGTTGCGATGAGCACATATTCCCAAGGGGATGAGGTTGCAATTAGTTTAATATAATGAGGGAAAGCGGTACCTAATACCAAGGCTCCCACCAACCAGCCAAGAGATTTTCCAAGTCCTTTTTCAAAATAATCCGCAGCTATTTTCATTCCGATAGGGTAGATTCCGGCAAGACAAAAACCGGTTAAGAATCTAAAAAGTAAAATGCTACTTAGAGTGTTGGAAGGATAAAGTATTCCTAAATTAAATGCACTTCCGAATAAGGCACAGATAAAAAATATTTTTGAAGGTGGGTATTTGTCGCTAATTGCCAATAATGCAAAGGATAGAGTACCTAATATAAAACCAAATTGAACAGCTGAGGTAACATAACTTAGTGCATTGCTATCTAAGTTGTAAGCTAAGATAAGATCAGAAATAATGCTGTTGCCAGCAAACCAGAGAGAGGTACATAAAAACTGTGAGATAATAATTAAAGGAAGTGTTTTTTTAGGAATGCTCATGCGTTTAATTTTGGTGTTGGTCATAAAAGAAGATACACGCTTACAAATAATTACAATACTACGTTAAATTGATAACAAATGAATACGTAAATTTAATTCAAAATAGTAAGTTTACATTCAAAATATAAATAGTATGAGCGCATCATTTAATGTATCTGTGGAAGAAAATTACAAAGCAAGTGATTCTCGGTATGAGAATATGGTTTACAGGAGAACTGGAAATAGTGGGTTGTTATTACCTGCTCTTTCTTTAGGACTATGGCATAACTTTAGTTTTACTGATGATTTTGAAAATGCAAGAGATATTTTGCAAACTGCTTTTGATAATGGAATTACGCATTTTGATTTAGCGAATAATTATGGTCCTCCTTATGGGGGTGCTGAAACTAATTTTGGTACTATTTTCAATAAAGATTTTAAACCTTATAGAGATGAATTGATAATTTCTACGAAAGCAGGTTATGATATGTGGCCTGGTCCTTATGGTAATTTTGGTTCAAGAAAGTATTTAATATCTAGTTTAGATCAGAGCTTGAAAAGAATGAATTTGGATTATGTGGATATTTTTTATCATCATAGACCAGATCCAGATACGCCATTAGAAGAAACCATGGGAGCTTTGGATCATATTGTTAGACAAGGGAAGGCTTTGTATGTTGGATTGTCAAATTATAAGGCAGAAGAGGCAGCTAAAGCATTTAAAATATTGCAAGATTTAGGAACGCCTTGTTTGATTCATCAGCCGAGGTATAATATGTTAGACCGTTGGGTAGAGGATGGTTTATTGGATGTTTTAGGAGAGAACGGAGTAGGTGGAATAGCTTTTTCTCCCTTGAGACAGGGGATGTTAACAAATAAATATTTAAATGGTTTTCCAGAGGATTCCCGAGCAGTTAAAGATGGCAGATATTTGAAAAAAGATCAAATAAAAGAAGTTTTGGATAAAGTTAGACTTCTGAATGTAATCGCGGAAGAGCGAGGGCAAACATTAGCGCAAATGGCCATCGCATGGATTTTAAGAGATGAACGTATTACATCGGTGTTAGTTGGAGCGAGTAGAAGTTCTCAATTGTTAGATAGTATAAAATCATTAAACTGTTTAGAGTTCGATGCAGCTACGTTGCTTAGAATTGAAGAAATATTAAAAGCATAGTTGGAAGGAGATGAAAGTTGAAGAGGCTATAAAAAATCGTAGAACATTAAAGGTGTTATCTACAGAAGGCGCAGAGGTTAAAGACATCTCAGAAGACGTATCTAAAATTTTAGAAATGGGAAATGCAGCGCCATTTCATTATATAAATTCAAAGTCTGCAGAAAAAGAATTGTCCTCCTTAGCACCTTGGAGATTTTATGTTTTAGAGGGACATGCCTGTAGAAAACTTGCAAATTATTTTGTTGCGAATCAAATAGCAGGAGGGAAGATTATTGATATGTTACGCGCTGCGCAGTGTTTGATTCAAGTAACTTGGACCCCTGAAAGGGGTCAAAATAATATGTTAATTTCAGAGGCTGCAAATATTGAACATATAGCTGCGACATCTGCAGCAATTCAAAACATGCTTCTAACAGCAACTGGATTGGGGTATGAAAACTATTGGTCAAGTGGAGGGATGTTAAAGGAAGACTCCTTTTTAGAATTGTTAGGAATACCTTTGGATGAAAAATTATTAGGGAGTGTATTTTTATTCGATGCGGATATAGAAGATTTTAAAACTAAAAAAGGAGCTTTAAGAGGCAGGCAAGGCCTGGTTGAAACTTGCTCTAAAAAAATAAGTCTATAAACACAAAAAGCACCATATCTTCAATGATATGGTGCTTTTTTTAGATATATTATTTGCTAATATTTATGTTTATCGTTCAAATTTAAAACGATATTGTAAATACTGATAAGCATCTCTTGGTAATACTTTGATCCACTTTTTATGCTTTAAGAACCATTTAATTTGTTCAGATATAAGTCCTTTTTGTAAGTAAGCAGCAACAAAAGGATGTACGTGTAATACAATCTTTTTGTCTTTGTTTTTACTTGACATAATTCTATTAAGTTCAACATTAAACTTATCTACCATAACAATAGGAGCCTCTACTTCCCCATTTACATTTGGGTTAGGCTCTTTTGTTTTGATGTTAGTTTCAGAACGTACTCTTTGTCTAGTAATTTGAATTAAACCAAATTTACTAGGAGGAAGAATTTTATGTTTCGTTCTGTCTAAAGACATCTCTTGTTTTAAATGATCATAAAGTTTTTGACGATTTTCATTTGAATGTAAATCGATAAAATCTACTACAATAATCCCTCCCATATCACGTAACCTTAATTGTCGTGCTATTTCTGTAGCAGCAATTAAATTAACTTCTAAAGCATTTTCTTCTTGAGAATTTGCTTTGTTGGAGCGATTACCACTATTTACATCTATTACATGTAGTGCTTCTGTGTGTTCTATCACTAAATAAGCACCCTTGCTCATAGAAACGGTTTGTCCAAATGCCGATTTGATTTGTCTTTCAATCCCATATTTTTCAAAAATAGGAGACTTTCCTTCGTGCATTTTTAAAATTGACTGTTTCTCTGGATATATTTCTTGTAAATAATCGTTGATTTCTTCAAACAAAGTTTCGTCGTTTGTAACGATACTTGTAAAAGATTCATTTAAAACATCTCTTAAAATAGAAGATGCTCTGTTCAGTTCACTCAATACTTTAGTTGGGGTCTGTGCATTAGGAATTTTCCCACACATTTCTTTCCAACGTTCTAATGAGTTCTGTAAGTCTTTGTCTAATTCGGCTACTTTTTTTCCTTCAGCAACTGTTCTTAAAATAACTCCGAAACCAGCAGGTTTAATGCTTTTAGCAAGACGTTTTAATCTGTCTTTTTCTTTCGGATCTTCAATTTTTTGAGAAACAGATACTCTTTTAGAAAAAGGTACCAACACTAAATATCTACCGGCAATAGAAATCTCTGAACTAATTCTAGGACCTTTTGTAGATATGGGTTCTTTTACAATTTGTACGAGTACATTTTGTTTTGATTTTAGAACTTGATCAATACTTCCGCTTTTTTCAATGTCTTTTTCAAATTGGAAGTTTTTTAAAGTGTAATCTTTGTAATTACCTGTACTTACTTTTTTCATGAATTTTGATAACGAATTCACTTGAGGTCCTAAATCGTGATAATGTAAGAATCCATCTTTTGGATAACCTACATTTACAAATGATGCATTAAGACCAGATAATATCTTTCCTGTTTTCGCTACGAAAATATCTCCAACAGAAAATTTATTATTGTTTGTTTCGTTATTAAATTCAATTAGTTTACCATCTTTTAGCAGCGCAAAATCAATATCAGATGAATTTGAACGTATAATCAATTCTAGTTTCATTCCGAATAGTTTTAACTACATAAGAATAGAGTTCTTACATAGATGGATTAAATTTAATACAGGGTAAATACCCTAATGAAATTTTAATTTCTTAAAATTTCTTTTTCAATGAACGGCTCTTGCTATAAACAACAAGAAAAAGTAATTATAAAATTACTTTTTCTTATGTCTATTAGCTCTTGCTCTTTTCTTACGTTTGTGCGTAGAGATCTTTGCTCTCTTTCTTTTTTTACCACTTGGCATAACTTTTCTGTTTTATAAATCTGATTGTTTCACAGATTTGGTTAATAATTTGTTCAGTAATTTATTTTACTAATACGTTGTTCTTTACTCCTTCTGCAAAAGTTTTTGCAGGTTTAAATGCTGGGATGTTGTGTGCAGGAATCTTAATAGTTGTATTCTTAGAAATGTTTCTTCCTGTCTTTTCTGCTCTAGTTTTGATAATAAAACTTCCGAAACCTCTTAAGTAAACGTTATCTCCTTGCTCTAAAGCTCCTTTCACTTCACTCATGAATGCTTCAACCGTTGCTAAAACATCTGCTTTTTCAATACCTGATTTGTCTGAAATACTTGATACAATATCCGCTTTTGTCATCTTAATCTAATTTCTAATGTGTTGTTATGTTTTTTTAAGGCTGCAAATATATGACAATAAATCAATTTCAAAAAGCTAAATCATTAAAATTTAATACAATAAATATAGTATTATTGCATAAATAAAAATATTTGATGTCTTTTTGTAACTTATTGGAAGCGTGGTATTTGTCTGTTAATAGAGATTTACCTTGGAGAAAAAATAAAAATCCTTACTCGGTTTGGTTGTCAGAAATCATACTTCAACAAACAAGAGTAGCGCAAGGAACCGCTTATTACCATAAATTTTTAGAAAATTTTCCTACAGTTTCTGATCTCGCAAATGCCGACGAAAGCCTAGTCTTGAAATTATGGCAAGGGTTAGGGTATTATTCTAGAGCAAGAAACTTACATTATTCGGCAAAGCTAATTATGCAGGAGTATAATGGCATATTTCCTGATACATATAAAGAGTTGATTAAATTAAAGGGGGTTGGTGATTATACAGCTTCAGCTATAGCTTCCATTTGTTTCAATGAGCAAACTGCGGTAGTTGATGGAAACGTATATCGCGTGTTAGCACGTTATTTTGGGATTGAAACGCCTATTAATTCTACACAGGGTATTAAGGAGTTTAAGCAATTGGCTCAGTCATTGTTAGAGACGGATAACCCAGGTCAGTACAATCAGGCCATTATGGATTTTGGAGCCTTACAGTGTACGCCGCAAAATCCAGATTGCAACATTTGTCCTTTAGTGGGTGGATGTGAGGCTTTAAAAACGAATAAGATTGAGGTGTTGCCTGTAAAAGAAAAAAAGATCAAAATTAAAAAGAAGTATTTTAATTTTATTGTGGTGCTTACCCCAAATAACAAGGTGATATTAAGTAAAAGAGAAGGGAAGGGGATTTGGCAAAATCTATATCAGTTCCCCTTGTTAGAAGCTGATAGTACCTTAGGAGTTGAATCGCTTGTACAAAGGAAGGATTTCAACGATCTATTTGTGGGGGAAGTACATTCCTTAAAATTATACAATACAAAAAAGTGGGTACATAAATTGTCTCATCAGCATTTATTTACGCAGTTTTGGGTTGTTGAAGCGGAGAGTCTGCACAAGGATTTGATTCCTTTAGAATCTTTACCTACTTATGCGGTGCCAAGATTGGTAGAAAGGTTTATAGAGGGTTATGGTTTGGATGAGTTGATAGAAGCAGAAAAAGCAAACACTTAAGACCTACAAAACAGTTTTTTTAGTATTTTTGATATAGAGTTAGTGAATTATGGCAGGAACATTGAATAAGGTAATGCTGATTGGGCATTTGGGAGATGAGGTGAAAACTCACTATTTTGAAGGAGGAAATAGCATTGGTCGATTTCCGTTGGCTACAAATGAGTCTTATACGAATAAAGAGACTGGCGCTAAGGTAGTTCATACAGATTGGCATAATATTGTTGTAAAAAATAAGTTAGCTGAAATTTGTGAGAAGTATCTCAAGAAAGGCGATAAAATCTATTGTGAGGGGAAATTGAAAACCCGCCAGTGGGAGCAAGATGGTGTAAAAAAGTATACTACTGAGATTCAGGTGGTAGATATGACATTTTTGTCTACTAAAGCTTCAACCAGTAATGAGACAAACTCTATAGTAAATAATGAAGCAGCAAAGGAAATCAATGATGATTTGCCTTTTTAATTAAATTCTTAATATAAAATTGGACCCAGAACCCATTATCACATTTTTGAATTCAGTACCTTGGTATCTAGTTATAGATGTTTTGGTTTTAATCGGTTTGTTGATTCTTTCAGCAATGATTTCAGGAACTGAAGTAGCGTTTTTTTCGTTGTCTAAAACAGCTTTAGATGATCTTGAGAAATCTAAAGAATCTAAAGGTGAGCTTGTTTTAAAATTACTAGCTAAACCCAAAAAATTGTTAGCAACGATTCTAATTACCAATAATTTTATAAATATTTTAATTGTACTATTGTTTTCATTCTTAGGAGCAGAGTTGCTTGGAGGTGTTGATGAGAATATTCGGTTTTTTATAGAGGTAGTTCTCATAACTTTTTTGATTTTGCTTTTTGGTGAGGTGCTGCCTAAAGTATACGCAACTAGAAATTCTTTGAGTTTTACATTGTTTATGTCTAGGCCAATTTCTGTTTTAAATAGAGTGCTGTCTCCATTGAGTGCAATGCTAACAGGTTTAACTGGGGTAGTTGAAAGTAAATTGGCCAAAAAGAATACTAATTTATCAGTAGAAACTTTGTCTCAGGCTCTTGAGCTTACTTCTGATGATGCAACCACTAAGGATGAGAAAAATATCTTGGAAGGAATCGTAGCTTTTGGGAGTACAGAAACGGTTCAGGTAATGAAGCCAAGGATTGATATTTTTGCCATTTCTGATGAATTGCCTTTTACTGAGATGTTAGAAAAAATTATTGAAAACGGTTTTTCAAGAAATCCAGTCTATCATGATAATATTGACGAGGTGATTGGGGTTTTGTATGCAAGAGATTTAATGCCTCACATAACTAAAAAGGATTTTAATTGGCAAACCTTGGTAAGAACTCCCTTTTTTGTTCCGGAAAACAAAAAGCTAGACGATTTGTTGGCAGAGTTTCAAGAGAAGAAAAATCATTTAGCGATTGTGGTAGATGAGTATGGAGGAACTAGTGGTTTGGTTACTTTAGAGGATGTAATTGAAGAAATTGTAGGAGAGATAAGTGACGAGTATGACACAGATGATTTGGTGTATTCAAAAATTGATGCGTCAAATTATGTGTTTGATGGTAAAACGGCATTGAAAGACTTTTACAAAGTATTGAATATTGATGCCGACTTATTTGAGCCTTTTAAAGGAGAGTCAGAAACTATTGCGGGTTTTATTCTTGAAATAACAGGGAGGTTTCCTAGGAGAGATGAAAAAATAAATTTTGAAAATTTTGTTTTTTCTGTAGAGGCAGTAGATAGAAAAAGAGTGAAACGTGTTAAGGTAACTTTGTTGTAGTGAGGTGTTTTTGTTTTCTATTTAGTATGTTGTTTCTTTTGGGGTGTAAAACGGATGTGCAACCAAAACCTAAAGCTTTTTTGAGGCTAGATTATGTAGATTCTGAATATTTAAGGTTTGGAGAAAAAAACTATCCTTTTTCGTTTCAGTACTCTAATAAAGCAAAAATTGTTAAAAAAAATAGGTTTTGGTTGGATATGTATTATCCTGAGTTAAATGCGACTTTGGTGCTGTCTTATGCTCCTGTAAAAGGGGATTTGAACTTGTTGTTTAAGGATGCAGAGAAGTTAACTTTTAAGCATATGATAAAGGCTGATGATATTCAGGCTGTTCCTTATGAAAATGAGCAATCAAAAGTGTATGGTAAGATGTTTGAAGTGTACGGAGATGCGGCCACGCAAATTCAGTTTCATGCAACAGATTCTGTAAAAAACTTCATGACTGGGGCGTTGTACTTTTATGCAAAACCTAATTACGATTCTATAATGCCAGCCGTACATTACTTAAAACAGGACGTGATACGATTGATGGAGACTTTAAAATGGAAGGATTTAGATTAAGTTTTTTTCTTTAAAAATGTTGCTTTGCAAGAGGTTCTTTTAACTAGTTTAAGTTTTTTAAAAAATAATATCGGGGTAAAAAATTTGTTTTCAGGGAGTTAATTTAAGATTGAAAAAAAACTTCAAAAAAAACACGAAAAAGTTTGATGGGAACGTAAAATGAGTGTATATTTGCATCCGCATTCAGGGAATACCTGATGAGACACTTGGAGAATTGGCAGAGTGGTCGAATGCGGCAGTCTTGAAAACTGTTGAGGGTCACACCTCCGGGGGTTCGAATCCCTCATTCTCCGCAATCAAGCGCAAGGCTTGAAAAGAAAAACCACTCAAACTTGTTTGAGTGGTTTTTTGCTTTTTAAGACATTGGCATTTGCAAAATGCTGTTTGTGGGATCTTGGAACAAAATCCCTCATTCTCCGCAAAAGGAAACCTGCAACGAAAGTTGTGGTTTTTTTGTTTATGAATATACTTATCTTTGAGGCGGAAAGATATTTCTATGAAAAAAATACCTTCTAAAAAATTATGAATTTTAAAGAGAAAAATTTAATTACCCTTCTTTTCTGCGTTTGTTTTTGTTTGGGGAGTAAAATTATTGGGCAAGAGAAAATAGAGAATAAGGATTATACTCCTTATGAGTTGTTGTCTAGTTATTACAATAGTGAAGAGTTTAAACCTTTTAAAAAGAAAACTTGGTATGCTGGTTTGGCTTTTTCTTGGGAAGATAAAGAGAGTGAAAATAATCAGCAGCTTTTTCAGAAGATTTTAGAAGGGACCAATAATGATTATAGTATTTTAGTTAAGGGTGGTTATTATTCGCAAGACTATAATATGATTGGTTTGAAGTTTAATTATTATCAAGAGTCTTTCAATGGTAAAGTTTTACGTGATTCGGATTCAATTCAGTCAAATTCATTAACAAGAGGTTATGTGTTTACCCCTAATTTACGTTCTTCTATTCCGTTGACCAAAAATGAAAGGTTTAGTTTTTTTGTTGAGTTAAATTTAATGGGGGGATTAGAGACTTCCTTGGTGAGAAATACTAAGAATATTGATGAGGTATCTAAAACCTATGGTAAAAATTATTTGTTTGGAGCGGCAATTGCTCCCGGTATCACATTTTTTGCAATGGAGAATTTTGCTTTTGAAGTGCAGTTAAATGTACTTGAGTATCGATTGAAAGTTTCGGATACCACTATTAATGGTGAGGAGCAAGCTCGGGTGGTCCAGAATAGGTTAGGGTTGAATATTGATTTGCTTAGTTTGAATTTAGGCTTGGCGTATAATTTTGGAAGAAAATAGTTTGTTATGAAACAGATTGTGATTTTTATAGGGGTTTTAGGGTTGTTGAGTTCGTGTGTTAAAGAGGATCATTTTGGGTACTCACCTTACGGAAACATCAAAGATATTGAAATTAGTAATCAAGCTAGTAAGGCAACAATTGATCAGGAAAATTTAACAGTTCAAGTGGAGTTTCCTGGAGGTGTTGATTTGTCTTCATCATTAATTCGTTCCATAAGTTTGTCGTCATTTGCCACTTCTGATAAAACTTCAGGTGATGTTTTGGATTTGAATCAGTCTGCTGAGATTTTGGTAACTGCTGAGAATGGTGATGTTGTAAATTGGAGGGTTGAACCTTTTATTGCTTCAGCAACACCTCAGCTTGTAAATTGGGAATTGAATGATTGGTATCAGACCTCAAGTGGGGGGTATTATGAGCCAGGAGCAGATGAGGGGACTACGATATGGGGAACAGGGAATCCTGGAACTCAGATTTTGAAATTATTAGCGACTACACCTATCGAGATCGAAGAAGGGAATCTTGCTGCAAAATTAGAGACATTGGATAACGGTCCTGTGTCGGGTGCCTTTGGTGCGCCAATATCTGCAGGGTCTATTTTTACAGGAAAGTTTGATAAAGATAAAATTGATCCCTCAAATCCTCAGGCTGCCATTGATTTTGGAACACCATTTTCAGGTAGACCGTTGCAGTTGCAATTTAAGTATAAGTATAGTCCAGGATCCGTAAATAAGGATAAAGATGGGAATACACTTTCTTATGGAGATCAGTGCGATATTTATGCGTATCTAGAAATAAGAAGAACAGAGAAAACAGAGCGATTAGCAACAGCTTGGTTTAGGGATGGTGATCTTCAAAGTGAATTTTTAATAAAGAATATAGATTTCACTTATGGAGCGTTGGATAATACGTTTCCGGATTATATGAAGCCAGAAAATGGTTTGTATGTAAGCGCTGATTCTGCTTCTTTTGTGTTGCCAACGCATATAACCTTTGTCGCTTCTTCTAGTTTTGATGGAGCAAATTTTGCGGGAGCTATTGATAGCGAACTTGTTGTGGATGACATTGAAATGGTGTATGAGTAGCTTTAGGTTGATAAACTTGTTAAGGGGGCAAAAAGGTACAATACATGCTCTTGCCATTGGTTTGGCTTTGCTGCTTTTTGTAATAAATTTTGTGTTTGTGATTTTAGGACATGTAGCTCAGCTGGGGATTCCTGTGGTTGTTCTATTTCTTTTGTTGGCTGTAGGTTTTGGTGGTTATAAAAAATTAAAAGGCTATGTATTTACCGCTTTATTATTAACTGGTGTGCTTTTGGCTCTTTATTATCCGGGTTATTTTGTTTCGGTTGGTGATTTTGAATTTACAGCATTAATTATTCCTTTGATTCAAGTAATTATGTTTGGAATGGGAGTTTCGATGAGTGTAGATGATTTTGCAGAAGTTTTCAAAACTCCAAGGTCTGTTTTTATAGGAGTATCGGCTCAGTTAGGGATTATGCCAGTTATTGGTTTTTTGTTGGCTAAATTTAGTGGTTTTCCGCCTGAAGTTGCGGCAGGTTTGGTTTTGGTTGGTGCCTCTCCTAGTGGTGTCGCTTCAAATGTGATTGCTTATTTGTCTAAGGCAAATGTAGCACTCTCTGTAACGATTACTTCTGTGGCAACCTTGATAGCTCCATTTGTAACTCCTTTGTTGATGGAGTTTTTTGCAGGGGAGTTTGTTCGTATAGATATTGTTGCAATGATGTGGACAATAATTAAAATGATCTTAGTTCCCGTTGGAGCTGGTTTAGTAGTGAATAGAATACTAAGAGAAAAAGTGAAAATCATAAATAAAATAATGCCAACTGTTTCAATGATTGCTATCGGCGTGATCATTGTGGTTATTGTATCTAAAGGACGAGATAGTTTGTTAGAAATCGGAGGATTACTGTTGGTTTTGGTGTTGATTCATAATATTTCTGGTTATCTTTTAGGGTATTGGTATGCTCGAATCTTTAAATTATCAGAACAGGATGCTCGAACAATTGCTATTGAGGTAGGAATGCAGAATGGAGGATTGGCTTCGGGTATTGCAAACTCAATTGGTAAGATAGCAACAATGGGTTTGGCTCCGGCAGTATTCGGACCGTTGATGAATATATCGGGTTCAGTTTTGGCTTCTTATTGGCAGAATAAGCCATTGAAGAATGATAGGTAATTTGATGAAAATTACTCTTTCTTCCATTTTTAGATATGGTATACTCCCATTTGAACCAATTCAAAAATAATTTTAGCCTCCATGATAGAGTCGTCAAGTCCTCTGTGTGCTTCAATTTTATGGGTTGAAGGGAAAAGTATGTCCCAAGCTTCTTGTGCTTTAGGCCATTTGTAGCCTCTTGATCCTTCTATTTTAAAAAAGTCAGTACTAGATTTCATTGGACAGGGTACCTCTTCTCCTAGGTCAAATCCGTTGGCATGTAGAAATGATTGATCAAAATTTCTGTTCCAAGCAGTGATCCTTCCTTTAAAAGGGGTTAGTATTTCTTGAATAGCTTCAGAATAATGGCTCAAAGGTTTAGCGTTTCTGATTTCTTCAATTTCCATAAAGCCATTTTGGAAAATCCATGAATTTCTGTGTTTCGCAGTTAAGTTAGGGTCTTTAAAAACCTCGTCAAAAAGTTCAGTGATTTCTCCTGTCTCAGTGTTTAACTTTACGATTCCTAATTCTAAAATATAGTCATTGATAGGACTTAATCCTGTGGTTTCGATATCTAAAACTAAAATTTCGTTTTCCATAATCTGTTTCGGTTTTTTTGAGAAATATAAAAATAGAACTTTTAAGAATTCCAAGCTTATTTTTATAAAAATAAAAAACCGTAAAGAACTAAATCTTTACGGTTTTTAAGTGGTGCCTCCAGTACCATTTAATACTTTTCTTAATTATCTTAATTCTTTGTGAAAACGTCTTAAAGTACTGTTTTTGTTGAGTTTTTGTTGTTTTTTAGAAAAGAAATAAATAAGAGTGTATTATATAAATAAGCTCTTATTAGCACCCTAATTAGCACCCTTTTTTAGTATCTTTGAATATAAGATAATGTGTTATGGGTAAAGGGATTGAAAGAGCAAAAGGTACGATAAGGTTTTCATTTAAAGAGTCAAAAGCGAAATTAGAAGCAAATAAAAGTTTTCAAAGTTTAATATTTCTGTTTTTTAGTTACGGAAATAAGCGATTTAAATATTCAACTGGATATAAGGCTTGTTTGAATGATTGGGATGTAAAAAAGCAGCGTATAAAAAATAAAGTTGGTATAAAAGATAAAGACAAGATTAACGAAGAATTAAGCGAGTTAGAGAGTTTTTTGTACAACGAATACGCCACGATTTCAAAAGAAGCTAAGAATGCCTCTAATGAGCTTTTAAAGTATAGGTTAGACGTGTTTACCAAGAAGATTATACCCAATCAAGAAATAAATGCGAATCTTACTTTTTTTCAAGTCATTGATAAATATATTTCGGAAAAAGAAAATCAAATTTCTATCATTACAATTAGGTCGTATAAGCAAACTAAAAAACGATTAGAAGAGTATGAAAAGCATTATAATAAGAGATTGATGTATGATTATATTGACATCAATTTTTATAATGAGTTTAAGGTTTTTATGGAGTTAAATAAATACTCTTTAAATACAATTGGTAAGCATATCAAAACAATTAAAACTTTTTTAGGCTATGCTTTAAGTGAAGGATATACAACGAATCAAAAGTTCAAAAGCAAAGACTTTAAAGTTGTAAAAGAAATTACTACAGAAATTTATTTAACAGATAAAGAGATCAAAAAAATGCATGATAAGGATTTATCCAAGTATCCAGTACTAGAGCATGCTAGAGATGTTTTTTTAATAGGTTGTTATACAGGGCAGAGGATTAGTGACTATAATAACTTATCAGAGAATGATATTGTAAAAAATAACGAAATTGAGTTTTTTAAAATTAAGCAAAAGAAAAACCGTAAATACAATAGAGAGGTTTTGTGTCCAATAACAAAAGAAATTAAAGATATTATGAATTCTAGGCATGCCGGAAAACCACCAAGAACAATTGCAGAAAGTATTCTAAATGATTCAATAAAACAAGTAGGGCAAATGCTTGAATGGGATGAGTTAATTAAATGCGAGTATACTAAAGGAGGTAAAGTTGTTGTAGAAATGGTTGAAAAATATAATTTAATAAAATCTCATACAGCAAGAAGAAGCTTTTGTACAAATAAATATAAAGCAGGTATGTCGGTCTATGATATTATGTTGTTTTCTGGGCATACTACAGAAAAAGAATTCTATAAATACATCCGTATCAAAGATGAAGAAAGAGCTTCACATATAGCGAGTTCCGGATTTTTCAATGTTTAATTGTGTTTTTTTATATAAAAGTATATTTTTAGCTAAAAAAATGGCTAAAGAATTGAACGATGCAATTACTGCAATTGTATTAAATATTGAAACTCTAGAATCAAAACAGTTAGCGTATAATGAAGAGCGTAAAGTTCTGCAAAATGAAGATGATGAATTAGGTATTCACTTTTTAGATTTTGGAAGTGAAGTTGAAGCAGCTGAGTATTCTGAAAAGATAAAAACAGACTTAATTGAGCTGTATAAGTTGTCTGGTAAATACAATTATTTCTTCCCTGATTGTCCTTTGGAGGTTTACAAAAATAATTTCCAAGAAAAATACCAAATATTTAAAGAAGAATATGTTGATGTTGGGATGTACGAATATATAGAGAAAGAAGTTAGCTTTTTTGATTCATTAAATAATAATAGATTTATTTCTGATGTAGATTCTGAAAAAAAGCTGAACTACAGTCATTACACCACGGATATTAAGCATTTTGAGTATTCTAAGAAAAGTAAGATTAAATTTTTAACAGAAGAGCTGAATAAATTAGGGTTTGGTTTAGAAGTTTGTGAATCTGATGGATACTATGATGAAATTTATAATTACCATGTAGAGAGTAGTACTATACATACTATTGTACCGATTGAGAATAAAGAAGTGCATACAATTGAAGAAGTGGATTTAAAAAAACTTACAACAAATCAAATTGTGATACTCTTAGAGAAATTAGGTTTTTTTATACATCCGAATATAGTAGAAGCCACTAAAGTAACACAAGCAGAACTGATTAGTTTAATTACAGGTTTAAATTCAAAGAATATTAAAACTAGTATTCAAAAGCTTGACAAAAAGCCATCTGTAAATGGTGATAGTTATCAAAAAGATATTGATAAAATAGATAAAATTCTAGACGGTTTGGTATAGTGTTGGAGTACCCTTTGGAGTTACTCCAGTGCATAAAACACTCATGTTTAAGTATATCTTTGTCATTGTAATCTTAAAAAAAATTATAATGGAAAGGAACAGAATCACAGAAGTACACGGAGTAACTCCTCAAGAATTACAAGCAAGTATAATTGAAGATTTAAAATCAGAAATTAATACAATTGTAAACAGTTTTAAACCTCAAAAAAACGCTGAGTATCTTACTAGAAAAGAGGTAGCGGCTATCTTAAAAGTATCTTTAGTCACTTTAACAGACTGGAATAAAAAAGGAGTGTTAAAACCATATCGCTTAGGGAATCTTATTAGGTATAAAAGAGCTGAAATAGATCAAGCTTTGATTTCAATTAACTCTAAAAACAATTAAGATGAAAAATTTTCAACACCCGTTTAATGACACTTTATTGGAGGTAAATAAAAGACTAGACATATTGTTAAAAAAGTTAGATTCAAAATATGAGAATCCTAAATATGTAATTCTTGACAATGCCGATATTTTAAAAATTTTTAAAATCAGTGATAGAACAGCTGCAAACTGGCGTAAAGATGGTACTCTATCATACGCCGCCATAAAAGGGAAAGTTTATTACAGATTGTCTGATGTGCATAAATTGTTAGATGATAATATAACCTCTAAAAAAAAAGAGTAGCATATAGAGTTAATGCGCCTTTAGAAATGTGCAATTGGGTTACAGCCAATAACACAGAAAATCAATTTGCATTTTTTATTTATTTAAAACTCACCTATTCGTCTGGTAAAGTCCAGTGGAACAAGAGCGATAAAAATTTAGCGAGTTTAACATTGCTAAAAAATGAGAAAACGGTCATTAGTAATTTTGACAAATGTGTAGATTTAGGATGGATAGAATATGATGCAGAATACAATTTTTACAGAATTATTTCTTTTGAGAAAATTAGAGAACAAAATAATTGGGAATTACGCAGGGCTTTCCCATTCAGTTATGAACACTTAGTTGATATAAGAGCAGTTTTAGGAGCGGTTATTTTTACACAGCTTTACAAATCCTATCTAAAAAAATTTTTTCCAAAACGCAGGAGCAACGTGCTATTAAGAGAAAGCGCCAGTAAGTCTCCTGCGTTTTTTTATGATAAAAAAAGATATGCAGAGATTTCGGTATTGAGTGTAAAAAGGTTTTTTAATTTGACGTTAAACAAAGCTGCACGAATAAAAAAAATGGCTGCTGATATGGGGTTAATTGAAGTAAAAAAGCAATACTATAAATTAAATCCTGATCAAGTGTATGCAGCTAAAAAAGGTGCAAAGTTGAGTGGTGCTAAGCAAAATATTATTTTTCGCAACGGAAATTACTATTTGCAGCTAATTGACAAGATTTACACTGAATTGTACTTTAAAAGAAGGAAAAAATTAGAAACATTATAAGAGAATATAGAGCTTTTAATAGTACTATCTTAATTAGTAAAGATAATAGCAATAAATAAGATAGGTTCTATCTCTAAAACTATATCTACAAATAAACAGTTTAATCAAGATATATTTCTATTTTTATGGTTTAAAAATTATTTAAACAACTAAAGAACTCTTGGTTATAGTTGTTTAAAATCCCAAAAATAATTTTTCAAAACGTACTAGTTGTTTGAATTGTGCAATTTAGTCGTAATATGTTATTTTGAAAAGTCTATTATTGAGTATATAAATTTTATGTGAAAAACACAAATGGAAAAATTCAATGTTAAGCCACAGCCAGGAAGTATTTTAGGATCATTAAGAAGTATTGGTTATAACTTAAAAACTGCCTTGTCTGATATAATAGACAACTCTATAGCAGCAGAAGCTAAAAGAATAGAGATAATAAATAATGATTTAGAGAAGACAAATGGAAAATTAGATTGGCTGTCAATTATTGATGATGGTTTTGGTATGTCGAAGGATGACATGTTGAAAGCATTAACTCTAGGAGGTGAAGGTATTGAATGTGAAAGAAGCCCAGAGGATTTGGGAAGATTTGGACTAGGTTTAAAAACAGCAAGTCTCTCACAATGTAGAAGACTTATATTAATTTCAAAAAATAAAGACAATAAAATCAATAGTTTGATTTTTGATTTAGACCACATAGCTAACAATGGGTGGGAAGTATATTCATTAGAAGACAACTCAGATATTTTAAAAAAAATTTCCCAACGAATAGAAGATAAGACCATTTTTGAAAATGATAGTTGGACAGCTGTACATTGGGAAAAATTAGATAAAATTAAAATTAGTTCAACTTCAAATTTTTATTCAGAATTAACAAAAGTTAGAAATCATTTTGAATTAATTTATCACAAATTTAAAGGTAAAGTCAACATCCGTTTGAACGGTACTTTAGTTGATTATTGGGATCCTTATCAAACTGCTATATCAAGTCAAGAAAAATATTATAAATACAACAATAGTGATGATTCTTATAGTATTAAGGGACACGTTTTAAAACACTCTAGTGAGTTTAAAAATACGCAAGAATATGAAAATCAATCATTGATTGGAACTTTTAATCAAAATCAAGGGTTTTTCATCTACAGAAACAATAGATTGATATATCGTGGAAGCTGGTTAGGTTTATTTAACAAAGAGCATCATTATATTTTAGCAAGAATTGAAATCAATTTAAATAACAAATTAGAATCTGATTTAGCGTGGGGAGTAAACATCAGTAAATCTTCTGTTTCAATACCCAAATATGCAGAAGCAGATATTAGATCTGAATGTAACAGGATAAGAAGTGAAGCTAACAACACTTTTAGGTTTCATGGGGGTGTACGCAAACACATTATAAGAAGCAAAAACAAAGAAACGGAAATACAACCTATTTGGAAATTTGAATCTAAAGGAACTAAAAATGGTGAGAAGAATCAATATAAAATAAATACAAAACACCCATTACTTGAAAATTTTCAAAAAAAAATAGAAAAGAATAGTGATGCAAAAAGAGACTTCAAAGAAATCCTAAAATATATAGAAAACTACTTGCCTATTGATAATATTTTTGCGCGTAAAGCTAGTAATGAAGTTGAACAATCATCTATAGAGGAAGTTGATGTTTTTGAAAGCTTTAAAGAATTGCTTAATGATTACAGTGTAAAAATGGATATCAACAAAGCTTTTACTAAACTAATAAGAATTGAACCATATAACAGCTTGTCTTTTGATCAAGAAAAAATGGAGACATTAGGTGTTGATTACAATAAAATACAATCATGATAGAGAAAAAAATTACAAAAAATGCGTTAGATGAATTGAATGATTATAAAAAAGAAGGTAAAGAAATTACAAATGAATTAATCCGTGAAGAGGTTGCTTTTTTTTATGATGCACATAGCAAAAGACATCCAAACGCTGTAGTTGATCTCGAAAAAATAGTTAATGATTTAGAATCACATTTTATAATTTCTATAGGGAGTAGTGAAGTGCTATATAGTCAAAAAACACCTTGGATTCGTAACTACAAACAAAACAACCCTAATTTAAGTGATTTCCCTTTTTGGAACAATTATAAGAGATATCTATCTGAACAAAAACAATTACCTGAAAACGTAATACAGGAAATAGACCAAAGTACAGACGATATTTTGGATGGAATGACAAATCCACAATATGATTCTAATTTTGAAAAAAAAGGTTTGGTAATTGGTTATGTACAATCTGGTAAAACAGGTAATTATGTAGGGCTTATTAACAAAGCTATCGATGTAGGATATCAATTTATAGTAGTGTTGGCCGGTATGCATAATAATCTACGACAACAGACACAGATGAGAATTGATGAAGGTGTAAATGGAGAACAAAAAGTAAATGGAAAAATAACACCTGTGGGGGTTGGTACATTACTTAATAGATTTAATACACAAACACAAACGCTAACAACAGCTGATTCGGATGGTGACTTTAATTCAAAAGCAGCAAATATGAATGGTATTAATTTTAATATTGAAACACCATTAATTGCTGTTATAAAGAAAAATGTACATCCTCTTAAGAACATGAACAAATGGTTAGAGAATGTTATAGGTATCAATAACTTATCAAAATCAAATAAAGCTGTTTTGATTATTGATGATGAAGCTGATCAAGCTAGTATTAATAATAATTTCACAAGTAAAGATTTAGATGCACCTTATGAAAACGAGGATGGAACAATAGATGAAAAAAACACACCAACAGCAATAAATTTAGGTATTGTAAATTTAATTAATAAATTTAGCAGAAGATGCTATACTGGTTATACTGCTACGCCTTATGCAAATGTTCTAATACCATTAGACAATGAACACCATAAAAGTATTTTTCCTGAAGATTTTATAGTAAGACTAAAGCAACCCTCTAATTATTTAGGGCCTGAAAAATATTTTGAAGTAAAACTACCTGGTGTTTTAGAGATTAATAAAGATGAAAATTTTGCTGAAAAAATAAAACAATATAAAAAAGATGAGATTGAAGCATTAGAAGTCCCTGAATCATTAAAATTTGCGACAAAACAATTTATTGTTTCTGGAGGCTTACGCTTTTATAGAGGACAACAAAACTCTCATATGTCAATGTTAATCCATGTTTCACATCTTACAAAAATTCAAAATCATATAGGTGAGATATTTAAACAATATTGGAGTGTTTTAAAAACCGCGATAGAAAATAACAGCCAAAAGCTTTGGAGTGAATTAGAAAACATCTATAGAGGCACTAAAGTAGATGGATTAATTAACGAATTAAATAGTCAAAAATACTATTCTGATGAATATTCAGCGAACGAATCTTTTGCTAAAAACAACTTTGATTTACCTATTCATTTTGATGAGTTAAGAGATCTTATTAGGAGTTTTATAGCAGCAGTAGAAGTTTTAGTTGTAAATGGACACAAAGACAATAAAGGGCAAAGTTTAGATTACCATCTTTATCCCCATGGTAGAAAAGTTATAGCTATTGGTGGAAATACAATGTCACGAGGCTTGACTTTAGAAGGACTACACACTAGTTATTTTATTAGGCATGCCAGAACGTTTGATACTTTAATGCAAATGGGACGTTGGTTTGGTTATAGAACGAATTACGCAGATTTATGTAGAATTGTTACTACAACAGAAATTGCAGTTGATTTTAGCGAAATTTGTTTTGCTGATACCACAATGAATGAAAATATTTCAGCAATGATACGTAGCAATGCTTCACCAAGAGACTTTCTAATAAAAATACGACAATCTACAACGAGTCTATCTGTAACCTCTAAAATGGGAATGGCCGGTGAAATGCAAGTTAGTTGGGCTGGAGGGGAAGTAATCACAAATACGATAGAACGTAAAGCTGAAACTGTAATTAAAAATCACAAAACTTTAACCGATCTAATTGATAAAGTCAAATCAAATTGTAATGTTGATGAATTTAAAAATAGAATGTATTTCAAATCAGTTTCCTTAGATACAGTATCTGATGCTTTAAATAAAGATAATTATTCTGTAAGTAACAATAACGGTAGTTTAGATTTAGATAAGATTTTTGAATTTTACAAAAAATCAGGATATGATACTGTTGATTTAGTAATTATGGGTAGAAATCCTGGAGAGCACCGTAATTATATATACAATGGTAAAGAATTAGGGCTTTCTCAAAGAAATACAGCTAGAAGAAATGATAAAGAGATTAACATACATCTCTTTAAAGTACCCAATGGTAAATTAACAGATGCCGATTATTTATCAAATTTTATTGGTGATAAAATAAATGATTTAAACCCGGAACAAAAACGATCACCATCAGAAACTTGTCGTCATCTTAAGAGACCTTTAATTACCTTTTTAGCCATAGATCCAATGTTTTTTTACAGCAAACAAAAAAACAAACAAAATACAGCACCTCCATTAGATAAAATGCATGAAGGTTTTAAAAACTTGTTTGATAAAAGTACGGGTGAGTACAAAGCAATACCATACGGTATTTCTTTTGCAACACCATTAAATTTACCTAATACATCCCAAATCAATAACACTTCTGTAACCGTTTTGGTAAATCAAATGGTTTTAGATAATGCCCAATAAATGATGAATATCAAGGAAACTTTCAACGAACTAATCAATACGCCTAAATCTAGTGGTCAATACAACACTAAACTACATGACTATAATGATTCTAACAACTATAAAACTTTATTAGCAGTTGACACATTTTCTGATTATCAAAAATGTGTATTACTACAATTAAAGAATGGTGGTAAAGAATCTGAAATAATTATTAAGAATATTAATATTCTGGACAGTATAAAAATTGACACATTCCCTGTACCTAATCCTGGTAATACTGAATTAGACACTTATTATAGCATAAAGCTAGATAAAGATACTGAAGAAGAAATATTTTATGCCTTTATCACAGATATTATTGAAATTGTAAAAGCATCTAAAAATGAACTGATAATTTTAGATACTTTAAAAAGAATAAAAGCTTGGATGCTTTTTTTTAAATCAAAAAAAACAGGTGTATTATCAGAAAATAATCAAATTGGTTTGTTTGCTGAATTGACTTTATTAAAGAGCTTGTTAGAGAAAAACCTTAATAACTTATCATCAGTAATTTCAAGTTGGGTTGGTCCTAAAAAACAAAATCAAGATTTTATTTTTCCAAAAGGACAGGCAGTAGAGGTAAAATGCACTACATCAAATAATAGATTTGAAGTTAAAATAAACAATGAATATCAGTTAGACTCAACAGGTTTGGAAAGTCTACATCTTAGCGTTTCTCAAGTAAAACGACATAAAAACAGCAAATCTAATACATTTCCTACCCTACCTTCTATTGTAAACGAAATAAAAACTATACTTAGAAGTGATTATGAAGCCAAATTTGAGTTTGAAAGTTTACTACTTGAAGTTGGTTATTTAGAAGAAGTAGAGGTTGAATATTTGGATTTTGGTTTTCAGGTTTTAGGAGAACCTAGGATATACCATGTTAATGAGGATTTTCCTATTATATCAAGTAAAAAAATACCTAATGAAATTAAAAAAGTAGAATATATACTCAACCTGCAAAATGAAGAAATTTTCAATGGAAGTATTAATGATTTAATTACAATTTAATGAGTTACTATAATACCCTAAAAACACTAGTTGAAGAGAGAATAATTAATGACAGTCAACTTAATGCAGAAAGTGCATTTTGTCAAATTTCGGCAGATTATTTAATTGATTCTTCTTTAATATCTGGTTTTCAACCTTCACCCTATTATATGGAAAACGACTTGGGTCGTAATTTAAAAATAGATGGATTTTCTTTGAATGATAACGAAACAGTTTTGTCGCTTTTTGTAACCAACTACAACCATACTGATGAAATTTCAAAGTTAAATTTAAAAGATGTAGAGCAACAATTTAAACAACTATATCGAGTCTTAAATTATGTGATAAAACCTGCAGAATGCAATTTGCCTAAAGCTAATGTTTTATCTTTTCTAAATGGAGAGTATAGAGCAGGGATAAAAGATACTTTAGTTAAAATAGACTTTTATCTGTTTACCAACAATATTGCTGTCAATAAAAAAGAAGTTACTGCATCAAAAATTATCGCTAAAAAAGATGATGATATTATTGATTACAACTTTAGAATATGCGATATTAATGAATTAGAAAGACTACATAAAAACAACCAAAAGCTTGATATAGAAGTTAGTGAGTTTTATGACAAACCTATTCATGTTTTAAAACCACATATAGGGAATTCAAGTTACGGTACTGCTATTACAATATTACCAGGAGAGTTTTTATATAATATTTATAGTGAGTTTAAAGGACAATTATTAGAAAGTAATGTAAGGTCTTTTTTATCTTCACGTGTGAAAATTAATAAAGGTATTAAAGATACATTAGTAAACAACCCTGAGATGTTTTTGGCTTATAATAATGGACTGTGTGTTACAGTTTCTGAAATAGAGTTAAACTCAGATAACACTGTTAAAGTCTTTAAAGATTTTCAGATTGTAAACGGAGGGCAAACAACTTCTTCTATCTTTTTTGCAACACAAGATGCGAGGAAATCTAAAATAGATGTTGACTTAGGTAAAGTTAATGTAATGGCAAAAATTACTGAAATAAGGCGTAATATTGATTCGATAAAAATACAATCAACAATTGCGAAAAACAGTAATTTACAAAATGCTGTAAAACAATCTGATTTGTCTAGTAATGAAGAGTTTTTGATGAATTTACATTCTTGTTCCAAAAAATATAGAAACCCTGTTACAAACAATTATTATTATTTTGAACGTACAAGAGGACAATATTCTTTGGAAAAGAACCTTAGCAAAAATGAAAAACATTTTTTAAACCTTTATCCACAAAAAAACAAGTTTGAAAAAGCAGATTTGTCAATATTATATTTTTGTGCATTTGGAAATAAAATAGAACCTTTTATTTCTGTACAAAGTGCAGAAAAAAGATACAATATAATTAAAAGTTTTTTTGATTCAGAAAACAAAAAAATAGGGGAAGAATATTTTATAAATATGGTTGGTTCTTTCATGCTGTATAAATTGTTTAAAACTAAATATGGTGTAGGTAACAATGCTATTGGAAGAATTAGAAAAAATGTAATAGCTTATTCAATTGCTTTATTACAAGATCATTTAAAAAAACAAGGTAAAACAATTGATTTTAAAAATTTATGGGACACAAAATTTGTAGATAATATAAACGATCAAATACTTAAAGATTTTATAAAATATGTTAATGATTTGTTGTTAAGTAATTTAGATGATGGTCGTTTGGATGAAGCATGTAAGAAAAAAGAATCTTGGGATAAAATAATTGCTAAAGTTGATGAGAATGTTCTAATAGAATTTTTAGATAACATGCCTACTACCCAATTAAAGAAAATCAAAGCTTCATCAAAAAGCTTTGATGTAGATAGTAAATACGAATTAATGATTAAGGACATGAATTCGATTATATCAACAGCAACTAATTATGTAAAATTATCAGATAGAATAGAAAATGAGATTGCTACCTATATGAAAGATGGGATGTCATTATATAGTAGAAGACATTTAACTTTAATGAAAAATCATTTTAATCCAAATAATAACAAAACTACAATTTCACCAAAAACATATAACCTGTATATAAATGAATGTTCTAACAAAAATGGAGAAATTATTAAAAGGAAATTCATTGAAATGAAGTTATATTTAGATGATTTATATCGTGTTTTTAATGCGGTTTTAAAAGATGAATTACTAGACCTTTAATCGTTTATAAGTGTTGAATAAATCGAGTATATAAACTTTTTACCTAATGCTAAAGACTGTATTTTTGCAAACTTATGGGGAATAAAAATAAATACAATTATGTTGATTTGTTTTCAGGTGCAGGTGGGTTAACTATTGGATTTGGAAATCAGGGTTTCCATTTAGAATTGGCAAATGATATTGCAGAACCAGCGCTGAATACCTTAAAAAACAACCTTAAAAAAACACATCCTAGCACAGAGCAAAATAGAGTGATTTTAGGCGATATTAAAGAGCTTTATGAACATCTAGGAAATGGAAGTGTTTCCTATGATATGCAAGGGCACTTAGTTTTAGAAACAAATAAAGAAATAGAATTACGAAAAAAAGTACCTTCAGTTAAAGATAACATAACTATTAAAAATACATTAGCTGAAATTACCCATGTAGATGTGCTTGTGGGAGGTCCACCTTGTCAGGGGTTTTCAATGATTGGAAGGTCTAAAAAAGCTACTTTAGAGGAGCGCACTAAAGGATTTATTGATGATCCAAGGAATCAATTATTTAAATATTATTTAAAATTTGCTGAGAAGTTATCGCCAAAATTAGTGTTGATAGAAAATGTAAAAGGCTTAGCATCTGCTGCAGGTTATAGAGATTTAATTGAAAAATCATTAGCTGATACAGGAGAGCTTGGATATGATACATCTTCTAAAATAATTAATGCAAAAGATTTTGGACTTGCACAAAATAGAGAACGAATATTTTTTATTGGAATCCGTAAAGATGTATCAAAGAAATATGAAATTAAGTCATCTGATATATTTGATCAAGTTTTATTGGATAAAAAAGAATCAATAACATTAAATGAAGTTATCAGTGATTTACCACAGATAAAGGCAAATCCAAAACCTAATAATTACAAAGAAGAAGCAGAAGTCAGTTTCAGAGATTTAAAAAGGTGTTTTGGTAAAAATATTTCGGATGAATCATATATTGAATTGATAGGTGAAAATAGAAAAAGCAATTATCTGAAATCAATAAATACTTATAACGGTAAATTAAAGACGCCTAAAAATTTATATAATCATAAATCTAGATATAATAATAAACGTGATTTGTTTATATATGAGAATCTAGTACCTGGTAAATACCTTAATGATCCATTAAATGAAAAAGCTTTATCCAAGGTAACTTATGGAGTGGAAATTGATAAAAATGGTAAGAGAAAAGTTAAGGGATTTGGAGATAAGTACTTTAAATTAGATCCTAAAAGTGTTTCAAAAACAATAATAGCACATTTAGAAACAGATGGGAATTCGTATGTGCATCCTGGGGACAACCCAAGAAGTATTACGCCACGCGAAGCAGCTAGAATCCAATCTTTTCCGGATTGGTATTTCTTTACAGGAAGCACTAGAAATCAATTTAAACAAATCGGAAATGCTGTGCCACCAATTTTAGGTAGTTTGTTTGCAGAGAAATTTAGAATAACATTAGACAGAATAAGTAAAGATGAAAAATAAAAAATTAACCTTTATTGACTTGTTCTCAGGATGTGGAGGCTTTACAGAGGGGTTTTTACAGTCAAATAAATTTGAAGCTCTCGCTCATGTTGAGTGGGAAATACCGATGGTACGAACTCTAAGGAATAGAGTTGAAAAGAAATGGAATCATACAAAAGAAAATGCAGATAAAAGAGTAATTCATTTTGATATACAAAAAACAGATGAATTAATTGAAGGTAAATGGTCTGATGACACTACCGATAATTACGGTGCAACGAATCATTCATCAATAATAAAATCTGGATTGAAGGGGTTAATTGGCTCAAAAAAAGTAAACCTTATAATTGGAGGACCTCCTTGTCAAGCTTATTCTGTTGCAGGAAGAGCACAAGACAAAAATTCAATGAAAGATGATTATAGAAACTTCCTTTTTGAAAGTTTCACAAAAGTAGTTGTTGCTTTTCAGCCAGATATATTTGTATTTGAAAATGTCCCTGGAATGCTTAGTGCTTGTCCTGGTGATATAAAAGTTACAGAAAGGATATATAAATATTTTAACACACATGGATATGAAATAAAACAACCCAACGATTTAGGGAATGTTATACAAATAGCTAGTGATTTTGGAGTTTCACAAAATCGAAAACGTGTTATTATTGTTGGGGTTAGAAAAAAATCTATAGATGACAACTTAAATTTAGATAAGATTTATGCAGCTATTGATAATCAAAAAACAACTACAAAAAAAACATTAAGACATGCAATAGGGCATTTACCTAAATTCAAACCTGCTAAAAAAGTTGTAAAAATAAACGGACGTAAATTTTCACATATACCGGTTAACAAAACTGATTTTATACACGAGAATCATAAACCTAGATTTCATAATCTACGTGATATCGGTATCTTTATAAAATGGATTGACGAGGATATGAATAAAATACCAATGAAAGAACGTATAGAATTTTATAATTCTACTGTAGGAAAAAATACTCAACATGGAAAATATCGAAGTTTAGAATGGGATAAACCCTCACCAACAATTGTTGCACATCTATACAAAGATGGTTTGTTATTTATACATCCTGATGCTAAACAAGCAAGAACCATAACAGTTAAAGAGGCCGCCTTACTACAATCTTTCCCTGATGACTTCGAGTTTATTGAAAATATGGGGTATAATTATAAGATGATTGGTAACGCTGTGCCACCTCTTATGGCTAAAAATATTGCTTTAGCTATTTACGATGTCATCACTTTAAAATCAAAAAAAAGTAAATCCTTAAAAGAAGAGCAATCTATAAAAAAAGCTCAATTAGTTTGAAAAAAAATACTTCTATAGATCTAAAATCAGAAATTAAAAATATCATTACTTCTCATAGTACTGAAATTAGAGGGCGATTCATCGAAGAAGAAGATTTAATAATTATAAAAGAAGAGATTAACGCTAATTATATAAATGGTAATTTATCTGATCATTTTAAGAAGGAAAAAGATGATATCAGAATGAAATTGTTTAACCTTGAATATCCTATTGCAGAAAAGACAATAAATAATGTGAATATAAAAATCTGTCAGGGTTTATTAAGAGGTAGTGAAAAAACTTATTTATTGTTTTTAGCTAATGAAATTATTGGAGAATTTTTTTCAATTGAAGATATCAAGTTCGTAGTAAAGAAAACTGAAGCTAAGTTTAATAAAAGTTGCGCTGGAAATTGATAAAGAAGAAAATGGTGTAAAATTTATGAAGAATCATATTGTTTAAGCAGGGAGTGTTATTCATGTCCATTTAAAAAACACTATTTAAACTATGAAGATTTGCCTCTTGAAGATTTTCATGTAGTGATTTTATAACAATAATATCTGTAGCATACGTCTTAACGAAGTAAACAATTTTGTTTACTAAATACAAATTAATATCTTTGTACTATATTATAACACACTATGTTACCAGATTTATCTAAAATAAAAGGAATACATCCTGGTCTTATATTGAAAAGAGAACTTTCAAAAAACAATATAAGAAGCAACGATTTAGCTAATGCCATTGATGAGCATAAGCAAACGCTTAGTGCTGTTTTAAATCAGAAAAGAGGGATCAACCCGAAATTATCTATTAAGCTTGCAAGTCGGTTTGATGTTGCTGATGATTATTTTATGTTATTACAAGCTAGCTACGATGTAAAAAAAGCAACTGCCTCAGTAACCAAACCTAAACCAAATTTAGAGAAGTTTAGAAAGGTGTTATTTTGGGATACATCTTTTGATAAGCTAGATTGGTTGAAACACAAAAAGGCTATCATTAAAAGAGTTCTTGAAAGAGGTAATGAGTCTGAGATAAATGAAATCATATTATTTTATGGTAAACAGACAATCAAAAATGAAGCACGTACCATTAAAAACAGTCGTATAGCATCATTTAAAACCAATGCTGAAACCTTTCTTGAATTAAGCTTATAATGAAATTACATTTAAATACAGTTTCCAATTTATTGTGGGATTCTTTAAAAACCTTAATGAATACTAAAGAATTTGAAACCTTTAGAATTGTTGGGGGTACTTCGCTTAGTTTACAATTAGGACATAGAGAGTCTATTGATATAGATTTATTTTCAGATGCTGATTATAATAGCTTAGATTTTGAAATGCTAGAAACCAAATTAAAAGAACTTTTCCCTTACGTAGATGCTGCAACGGTAGGTGAAGTAGGTATGGGGAAATCTTTTTTTATTGGAAATAACCCTAATGATTCAGTAAAGCTAGATTTGTTTTATACAGATCCATTTGTATTTCCTGTGTTGGTTGAAGATACCGTACGTTTTGCAAGCATTGAAGAAGTAGCCGCAATGAAATTCGAAGTATTGGCTGATAATGGTAGGAAGAAAGATTTTTGGGATATACATGAGTTGTTAGAGAAGTTTGAAATAAACACATTGTTCGAGTATTATTTAAAGCGATATCCTTACAGTGCATCAAGAGAAGATTTAATTGAAAAATTAGTCGATTTTGAAGTCGCTGATGATGAATTTACTCCTAACTGTTATAAGGATAAAGAGTGGGATATTATTAAATTAGATTTTATTGACCTGCACGAGACATTAGTAAAATAACTTCTAATTTCCCCACACCCCAAACCCCAGTTTTTTCGTACCTCAAAAGCCTCTGTGTTTTGTTGTGTTCCGCTGCCAAGCTAAGTTTAGCGTTTTCTTGTCTATTTGTGTTAGCATATTGTAGCTTTGTTTTTCATACTTCAAATCAAATTACAAAAAGCTAATCCTTATTGTTTTTTCAAAAACACTAAACTCTCCCAAAGCTATATTAACATAATTGGCATTATAATACTTTTTTGTAATATTTTATATTGGCTATAATATTCGTCTAAAAAAAGATAAGTTATAATGTAAATTATGTAAAATAGCCGCTTCCCCAACACTTGAATTCTCATTCGATACCGCACTTGTTTATCTCATTTAAGCTGGATAAAATCATCGCCAAAGCCTGTGTTGAGCGTAGTCAGAATATCTAAGTATACCTTATCTCAGATGTTTGTTTCATTTCTTTAACCTCTTTTGTAGTATGTTTAGAACGTTAGTAAATTAAAACCATAAATTATGACAATTAAGAAAATCGAGGTAACTGAAGTCTCTGTAAATGAATTAACCGAACAAATTTCCGATAAACTCCTTGGTAAACTTAAATCCTATTTAAAAGATAAACAATTTGAAGAGACAGATGTTTTTGTAACTCGTCAAGAAGCAGCCGATTTCTTTAGCATTAATTTGTCTACACTTTGGAACTGGACAAGAAAGGGTAAAGTTAAATGCTATGCAATAGGATGTCGTCGCTATTACAATAAAAAAGAATTGATACAAGTTTTAAAACAGAACGTTCTAGTTTTTAAATAAAAAAGTCAGCAAATTTAAGTGGTTTCCATCAGCCAACGCTTTATTCTATAAAGGTCAGGCACTCCGTGTTTTGAATAAATCTTTTTTAAATGTTGTTGGTTCTTTAAGTTATGTTTTCGTCTCAAAAAAGTTTTATCCAAAAACCTTGACAGAATTATCCACTCCACTAAGTGCATGAGCATCTTTTTATTTCAAAAATTTTAAAATGCTATTTGATGCATCATGATGTAAAATGCTGAAAAGCTTTGATCACTATTAATAATTGGGCAACAATTGATGTTTTTATAGTTATTTTAGAGAGTAAGGTCTTTAACTCGTTTAAAGTCCGTACCAAGTCCGAGCGAGTATTAATTTTAAATAAAAAGAGTAATGGGAAAAATTTCACAAGGAATACTAGGAGGAATTTCTGGTAAAGTAGGAAATGTAATTGGAGGTAGTTGGAAAGGTATTGATTATATAAGGGTCAAACCTTCAAGTGTAGCCAATCCACGTACAGAAGGTCAGATCAATCAACGAAATAAGTTTACTGCAGTATTGGAGTTTTTGCAGCCTAACTTAGGTTTTCTAAAAGTTGGTTTTAAGAATTCAGCGATTAAACAGACAGAGTTTAATGCAGCGATGTCTTATAATTTAAGAAATGCAATTACAGGTTCAGCGCCAAACTTTTCTGTAGATTATGCAAATACATTATTGTCAAAAGGTAATCTGAGTAAACCACAAGAAGCTACTGCAGTTTATTCTACTGCTGGACATGTAGATTTCAGCTGGAGAGAGAATACAGGTGAAGGAGATGCAAAAGAAGAAGATGTAATGATGATGCTGGTGTATAATCCATCAAAAAAAGAATCTGTATCTGTTTTAAAAGGAATTGTTAGAGGGGAAGAAGAATTTAGTGTGTCAGTTCCTATTTCATTTGTTGGTGATGTAGTGCATAGTTATATAGCTATTATAAATGAAGAAGGCACAATAACGTCAGATAGCGTTTATTTAGGATCTGGTACGGTTGCTTAAAAGAATAATCTTGACTACATGTTTTAAAAATCATCACATTAATTTGTGGTGATTTTTTATTAGCACCCTATTTAGCACCCTAAATTAAAAAAGCCTTATAAACATTGAGTTTATAAGGCTTTTAAGTGGTGCCTCCAGGAATCGAACCAGGGACACATGGATTTTCAGTCCATTGCTCTACCAACTGAGCTAAGGCACCATTTTTGCTGCGGTTAACATTCTGTCTGTTTTCCTTAGCGGTTGCAAATATACATCTATTTTTTAGTTATATCCAAACAATTTTAAAAAAAATCTATTTGTATATTTGAACTTTCATAATATTCTATGGCATATTTAATAATTGACGCTGGGAACACCAGAGTAAAAGTATTTGTATTTGAGGAAGATAAGGAGGTTTTATCTGATGTTTTTACTTCAATAGAACTCGAAAAAAAAATTTTATTTTTTTTTGAAAAATTTAAAATTAGCAAGGTTTTACTTTCTTCGGTTGGGGGATTACAGGATAAAATAGTAGAAATTGTAGGTTCACATGCTCCAATTGAATGTTTGTCTTATAAAACTAAAGTTCCATTTATTAATAAATATGGTACGCCCAATACCTTGGGGGTTGATAGAATCGCTTTGATGAGTGCTGCGGCATTTAGTTATCCTAAAAAAGATGTTTTGGTTGTTGATGCAGGAACCTGTGTTACATTTGATTTTTTAAATTCCAATAATGAGTATCTAGGTGGTGCGATTTCTCCTGGCCTTCGCATGAGGTATAAAGCATTGAATCAGTTTACTGAAAAGTTACCAAATCTTGAGTTCCAAGAACCTGATGACTTGATCGGTAAGAATACGGAAACATCCATTCATTCTGGGGTGGTTAATGGATTTGTTGCAGAGATAGATGGAGTAATTGATCAATATGTACAACATTATTCGAATTTAACAGTTGTTTTAACAGGAGGAGACATGATTTACTTGTCTAAAAGATTAAAAAATAGCATATTTGCGAATCCAAATTTTCTAGTGGAAGGTTTGCATGGAATATTGAAATACGAAATACAATAATGATACAGAAAACAATTTTGTTTTTTGCTTTACTTATATCAATGTCCAATTATGGGCAAAAGCAACAAGCATCTCCCTATTCTTTCTTTGGAATTGGAAACAATTTTCTTAGTAAGACGGTAGAAGAAAATACGATGGGTGGTGTTGGTACAGCTGTATCAGTTCCTGGGAACTTGAACTTTAGTAATCCTGCAGCAATGTCTGGTATCCTTTTTACTAGTTATACAATTGGTGCGGTAAATACGGTGAATCAATTGGTGGATCAAAATACTACACAAAGTAATTCTGTATTTTCATTATCCTATTTAGCACTGGGTCTTCCTCTTGGTGATAAAGGAGGCCTATCAGGAGGGTTAAGAGCTCGAAGTGGTGTAGGGTATACTATGTACGGAAATGATGGAGTGAATAGTGAATATACTTTTGAGGGATCTGGAGGGGCAAGTAGTTTGTTTGTTTCTGGTGGGTATCAAATTTTTAAAGGATTCTCTATTGGAGGAGAAATATCATATATTTTTGGATCTATTGAGCATCTGGTAACAGAAACTCAAGAAGGGGTTACATATGACTCTCAAGAGAAATCAAATTCGAGTTTAAGAGGTGTTGAGGCTAAATTAGGTTTGTTTTATACTAAAATGTTGAACAAAACAAAGAATTTCAATGTTGGAGTTACTTTGGCCAACGAAAGTAAGATCAAAGTTTCTGAAACGAGTGTTTTCTACAAGGGTTTTTTTACGGATGATATAAACTCAATCAAGAAAACTTTGAATCCTGTTTCAGCGAATGGAACAGCAGTGACTCCGAGAAATATTACGGGAGCTATTGCCTATGGAAAAAGAAGTGTATGGCAAACAAGTTTAGAGTATAGTTTTAATAAAGCACAATACTTTACAGGAGAGACCCTTGTCAATAACACGAGAGGAGTTGTGTATAAGGATTATTCACGTATTGCTTTTGGTGGATATTATATTCCGAAATTTAATTCATTGACAAGTTATTTACAAAGAGTAGTTTATCGTTATGGAGTAAAGTACGAAAACACAGGAATGGAATTTTCTGGAGTACCGTTAAAAGATCTTGGCATGTCTTTTGGTGTAGGTTTACCACTTGGGAAAGGATTGACCTATCTTAATCTTGGTCTTGAGGCAGGAGTAAAAGGGGAAGTGTCCGACGCCCTAGTGCAAGAAAAGTATTTAAATGTAAGAATGAGCATGTCTCTTGGAGATAAATGGTTCAGAAAAAGAAGAATTGATTAACCTAGTAAAAATTAACTAAATAAAATGAAGAAAGTATTACTTATTATAGCATGTTTGTTTTTTGGCTACAATTTGGTTTCTGCTCAGGCACCAAGTCAGGAAGCAATGATAAAGTATAATCTTTTTAAAGGAGATTATAAATCTAAGAATTATGAAGCCGCCTATGAAAACTGGATTTGGTGTTTGGATAGTGTGCCTACATTATCTGTTAATATCTATAAGTTAGGGGTTACTATTGCTAAAGATAGATATAAAAAAGCTGCGGAGGCAGATAAGGCAGAAGCTGTTGCTTTGGTAAGAAGAGTATATGATCAAAGGATTGAGTTGTTTCCTAAAGATTTAGCGAAAGTATATAGTGATTATGCAGATTTCTTAATCTTAGCGAAGCAGCCAGATACGGAGGTATATGAAACTTTGAAAAAGGCATACTCAATAGACCCTTCTAAAATGGGAGTAAAGTCTATCTACAGATATTTCCAATACGTAACAGATGAGCATAAAGAGTCTAACGTGCAGTATATTTTTGATACCTATGACAATATTGTAAAGGCAGTTGACAAAAAATTAAATTATTATGCTACAAAATTAGATGGGTATTCTGCTAAAGAAGAACAAGGAAACGTATTGTCTTCAAAAGAAAAATCGTTAAAGAAAGCGTACGAAAACAATTCTAAAGCAGTTGGACAAGTAGTGCACGGTTTGGATAAAATCATTAATGACTTATCAACTTGTGAGCGTTTGATTCCATTGTATACGGCAGATTTTGAGGCGAACAAAGGAAATGGTCCTTGGTTAAAGTCGGCTGTAAATATGATGTATAAGAAAAAATGTACAGAAGATCCTTTATATGATAAATTGGTAGAGGCTTATGTTACTGCTGAACCTTCTCCAGAGGCGTCTGTATTTTATGCAGGTATTTTGGTTAAGAAAAATGACATGAATAAGGCAAGAGAGTACTTCTTAAAAGCCGTTGATCAAGAGTCTGATCCTTTCAAAAAAGCAAACTATCAATATAAAATTGCTCAAATTTTAAGAAAAAAAGGATTGAAATCTAAAGCAAGAGTAGCCGCTTTAGAAGCGATCAAAAACAAAAGAAGTATGGGAGAAGCTTACTTGTTAATTGCTAACTTGTATGCATCTAGTGCAAACTCTTGTGGAAAGTCTGAGTTTGAAAAAAGAATGGTGTATGTAGCAGCACAACAAATGGCGCAAAAAGCGGCAGATGTGGATCCTGTAAACAGATCTAGAGCCTTAAAATACGTGAAGAGTTATAAAGCCTCTGCACCAGACAAAAAAGCAATCTTTACAGAAGGATTATCTTCTGGAAGTCCATATAAAATTGGATGTTGGATTGGAATTACTGTGAAAATTCCTTAAATTGTAAGGACTGAAAACCAGTTTTCTTAAAAATAAATATATGTTGCAAAACATTGTAAAAATGATACGAAACATTGCTGCCATTTTTTTGGTAGCAATGTTTTTTTCTTGTGCTAATAGTGTCAAGGAGGTAAATGATTTTCTGGCAGATAAAAATTTACCTGTAGGAGAATCAAGGGATGTTCGACATGTGTATAAAGATTCTGGAAGAATCGTTTTTAGATTAAACACACCCTTGTTGTATGATTTTTCAAACAGAGAGAAGCATCCATACTCAGAGTACCCTAAGGGTATAAAAGTAGTTACAATTAGTAATTCTGGTGAAGATTCTACAACGGTTACTGGGGATTATGCCAAGTCGTTTAACAATACACAGATTTCAGAGTTGATAGGAAATGTTGTGGTATACAACCATACGGAAAAATCGATGCTTAAAACGCCACAATTGTATTGGGATCAAAGAACGAATTATGTTTTTACAGAAAAAAAATTCTCTTTAATCACCGAAGGAGATACCATTCGAGGAAAAGGATTTGAATCTAATATGGATTTATCGGGCTGGTTGTTGAAAAAAATTAAAGGAGATATTCAAATAAAAGAAGAAGAATAATGAACACTTTTGGAAAATATTTAGAGATAGCCTATGCTATCATAGGAGTTATTTTTATAGGAGAAGGAATTGCATCTTGGTCAGATGATAGAGAAAAGGCGTATCTTTCGATTGCTTTTGGAATATTGGCTATATTTATGTTCTTTTTCAAAAGAAATTTTAGGAAAAAAAGATCCTAACCAAGCATTGCTATAATTGTAAATGGAAATAGAAATTACCATCATCATCGTTTCAATACTGTTTTCTGCCTTTTTTTCAGGAATGGAAATTGCCTTTATTTCTGCGAATAAATTGCATATAGAGTTGGAGAAAAAAAGAGACGGTTTGGCGTATTCGATTCTCGGAAAGCTTACGGATAATTCATCGAGGTTTATAACTACTATGTTAGTAGGGAATAATATTTCATTGGTTATCTATAGTTATTATATGGGGAAACTTTTGGTTGATCTAGTGATACCAATGATACCTATGCCGCTTAATGAATGGCTCATACTTTTTGTTCAAACTTTTGTCTCTACTATCGTAATTCTGGTTTCTGCTGAGTTTTTACCTAAAGCAATTTTTAGAATTTATGCGAATGAAACGCTGAAGTTTTTCGTTTTTCCAGCTTATTTTTTCTATTTCGTTTTCTATTTAATTACCGATTTTATTAGTAAAATATCAGATTATTTTTTGAGAACTTTTTTTAATACAAATGCGGATGAGGATCAAAAAGAATTTAGCAAGGAAGAATTAGGAGATTACATTACGGAGCAATTGGATACCAGTGATGAGACGAAAGAAATAGATTCAGAGATCCAAATATTTCAAAATGCACTTGATTTCTATAATGTAAAGGCAAGAGAAATTATGGTTCCTAGAACAGAAATAACCGCTGTTGAGATTCATGAAACGGTAGCCAATCTAAAAAATATTTTTGTTGAAACAGGATTGTCAAAAATATTAGTTTATAAAACTAGTTTGGATGATGTAGTAGGATATGTAAGAGTTTTTGATCTCTTTAAAAGACCTAAGAGTATCAAGTCTGTGTTGATGCCATTAGAGATAGTACCTGAATCAATTAGTATCAGCGATGTTTTGAATGTACTTACCAAAAAGAAAAAAAGTATTGCCTTGGTATTAGATGAATATGGAGGGACTTCTGGAATGATAACTGTTGAGGATATTATCGAAGAAATTTTTGGTGAAATTGAAGATGAACATGATAGTGTTGAACTTATTGATGAAAAAATAGAAGAAGGCATTTTTAAATTTTCTGCACGATTAGAAATTGACCATATCAATGATGCCTACAATTTAGAAATCCCAAAAGAAGAGAGCTATGAAACCTTAGGCGGGTTTATTTTAGAGCATACTGAGAGTATTCCTGAGAAAGAGGCAGTGGTAAAAATTGGAGATTTTGAAATTCAAGTAACAAAAGTTTCTGGAGCCAAAATTGAAGAAGTTGTACTAAAAGTAATTTAGTTTACTGCCTGATTTTAATAACCCTACTATTTTTTTTCGTTTTTATAAGTTTTTCATTTTTTTGTCAAAAAACTTTCCAATTTAATAAACTTTCACCTTTTTTTATTAGCGAGGAAATTGTATTTTCGCACACTATCAATAAATAATAACACATAATTTAGCATGGCAATATTATCAAAAATTAGAGAACGCTCAATGTTTTTAATCGTGATTATCGGTTTAGCGTTGTTTGCTTTTGTTGCAAGTCCAAAAGATATTTTAGACTTTTTTAATTCAAGTAAAGTAGATTCTGTAGGAGAAATTAATGGAGAGTCGATCAGTAGAAGAGATTTTGCTGCACAAGTAGAAGCTTACAAGTCTAATGTAGGTCAAAATGTTTCTGAAACACAAGCTGTAAATGCAGTTTGGAATAATGTTTTGAGTGAAAAAATATTTAAAACACAATTAGAAGAAGCGGGTATTGTAGTTGGAGAAAAAGATATTTACGATGCTATTATCGAAATACCTTCAATCAAAAATGCTGAAATTTTTAAAAATGAAATTGGATTATTTGATGAAGAAAAATTCAAATCGTATTTAGCAAATTTAAAGTCTAGTTCTGAGGCTCAATCAAACAATGCTTGGTTGAACTGGTTGCAAACAGAAAGAAGTGTAAAGGCAAATCTTGAAAAATCAGCTTATACGCAATTGGTAAGATATGGAGTTGGTGCATCTTTAAAAGAAGGAGAAAGAGCTTATTTAGAAGGACAAACAAAACTGAACGGATCTTATGTTTATGTGCCTTATTCTTCAATCAAAGACGAAGAGGTAGAAGTAAGTGCATCTGAAGTAGAAGCTTATGTGAATGCACACAAAGAGCAATTCTCTACTGAAGAAACAAGAGATATCAAATATGTTAGTTTTGACATTAAAGCATCTCAAGCTGATGAAGATGCCTTAAAAGACGATTTAAATTATATAGTACCGGCATTCGTAAAAACAGAGAATATTTCTGATTTTATTGAAGATCAAGGAACAGATATCGCTAATGATGATAGATTTCTGTTTAAGAATAATTTGCCTACTGTAGTAGCAGATGAGATTTTTGATGGGAACAAAGGAAATGTTGTTGGACCATATAAATTTCAAAATCATTTGAGATTGTCTAAGATTGTTGAATTTAAGAATATGCCAGATTCAGTTCAAGCAAGTCATATCTTAGTATCTTACGTAGGTTCTAGATCTGCCAATGCTGAGGTAACAAGATCAGAAGAACAAGCAAAAAAGTTAGCCGATAGTATTTTAAATGTTGTTAAAAAACGACCTTCTAAATTTGCTGTGCTTGCGAAATCTATCTCTGCAGATAAATCAAACGCAGATAAAGGTGGGGAGTTAGATTGGTTTACGTACAATCAAATGGTTCCTGAATTTAGAGATTATGCTTTTCAAAATAAAAAAGGAAGTGTTGGAATTGTAAAAACGATATTCGGATACCACGTGATCAAAGTTACGGGTCAAAAGAATATTCAAAAAACAGTTAAACTAGCTACCATAGCTAAAAAGATTGAGGCTTCAGAAGAAACTGAAAATACTATTTTCGAACAAGCTGAGCAGTTATCTTATGATATTACTAACGGAGGTTCTATTGATGAATTAGCGAAGGAAAAGAACTTTATTGTGCGCCCTTTAGTTGGTTTAAAAGCAATGGAAGATGCTGTAGCTGGACTTGGAACGAATAGAGGAATTGTTCGTTGGACTTTCAATGAAGAAACGAATGTAAATAGCGTGAGACGTTTTGATCTTGATCAAGGTTATGCGGTAGTTGTTTTGACAAATAAAACGGCAAAAGGACTAACGTCTGCTTCAGCGGCCTCTGCTAAAGTAAAACCGATTTTGATTAAAGAAAAGAAAGCAGCGTTGATTGCTTCAAAAATGAATGGATCAGATCTTGCAGCAATTGCATCAGAAAATGCAACATCTGTAAAAACATTTAATAATGTTACTATGGCTGCGCCAACTTTATCTGGTGTAGGAATAGAGCCAGGTGTGGTAGGAGCTATTTATGCATCAAATGTGGATAAGGTAGTATCTAATATAGTTGGTGTAAAAGGAGTATTTGCAATTAAGGTTACCAAGAAAGAAGCTCCTGCTGAATTGCCAAGTTATGAAGGATCAAGGGCTTCGCTTGCAAAACAGAATCAAGGAAAATTATCAAGAGAATTGTTTAATTCTCTGAAAGAATTGGCAGAGATAGAAGATAATAGATCTTATATTTATTAAGCTGAAATCGAATGTATTAAAAAGCCCTGAACAATTGTTCAGGGCTTTTTTTGTATATACTGTGTTTGATTTATAGGGGTATTCATTGTCCCTACAAGTTTATATGCGGCAGAATGGTGTGTTAAAACGCGATAGAACTGTACCTTTGAACTATAAGAAGTGGGGTATAGTTACATCTTGAATTTCAAATGTACTATAAGTAAACTTTAGGGGTAAACTCTCGTAGAAATACGAGAGTTTTTTGCATAAAAAAAGCCCATCAATAACTTGATGGGCTTTTATAGTTTTAAGAAAAAAGATTAGTCTTTCTTTTCTCTTGGTTTTCTGTCGTCTCTGCGGTTATCGCGTCCACGGTTATCTCTACCTTTAGAATTATCTCTAGGAGGTCTAGCAACATATCCTTCTGGCTTTTCTAATAAAGCTTTACGAGATACTTTTTCTTTACGAGTCTTAGGGTCTGTTCCGAAGTATTTTACTTCAAACTCATCACCCATATTGATCACATCAGAAACGTTTTCTGTTCTTTCCCAAGCAATTTCACTTACGTGTAGTAACACTTCGTTTCCTGGTGCATCTAAATACTCAACAACAGCACCAAAATCTAGCATTTTGATAACTTTTACTTTGTAAGTATCTCCTTTAACAGGTTTGAAAGTGATAGAGTCTATTTTCGCTAGAACTTGCTCAATTCCTTCTGATCCTGTTCCTAAAATCTCAACAATTCCTTCTTCGGTAACAGGGTCCTCGTTGATCACGATTGTACATCCTGTAACTTTTTGTAATTCTTGAATGTTTTTACCACCAGGTCCAATTAAAGCACCAATAAATTCATTAGCAATACGCTTAGTAACCATTTTAGGAGAGTGAGATTTCACATCCTCGTTTGGTTGAGCAATTGTTTCTGTAATTTTATCTAAGATATGTAAACGACCGTCACGAGCTTGTTTCAATGCGTTTACTAAAATTTCGTATGATAAACCTTTTACTTTGATATCCATCTGACAAGCAGTGATACCATCAGCAGTTCCGGTAACTTTAAAGTCCATGTCTCCTAAGTGATCTTCATCACCTAAAATATCAGAAAGTACAGCATAACGATCACCGTCAGAAATTAATCCCATTGCGATACCAGATACTGGTTTAGTCATTTGAACCCCTGCATCCATCATTGCCATAGTACCTGCACATACAGTTGCCATAGATGATGAACCGTTAGATTCTAATACTTCAGATACAACTCTTACTGTGTAAGGGCAGTCGTCAGGTACCATTCCTTTTAAAGCTCTTTGTGCTAAATTACCATGTCCTACTTCTCTACGTGAAGTTCCTCTTAAAGGTCTTGCTTCTCCTGTACAGAAAGGAGGGAAATTGTAGTGTAAGTAAAAACGCTCTTCACCTTCATTTGTCGGTGAATCAATGATATTAGCATCTCTAGAAGTACCTAAAGTTACAGTAGCTAATGCTTGAGTTTCCCCTCTTGTAAATACAGATGAACCATGTGTAGAAGGTAGGTAATCTACTTCACACCAAATAGGTCTAATTTCTGTAGTTTTACGTCCATCTAAACGCAAACCTTCTGCAAGTGTTAATTCACGCACAGCTTCTTTTTGTGCTTTATTAAAGTACTTTCCAACTAAGTCTCCGTAAGCTTCTAATTCTTCTTCTGTAAAAGCAGCTTTAACTTCTTCTTTAACTTCAGCAAAGGCATCCGTTCTTTCTACTTTCGAAGTTCCTTTTGCAGCAATAGCATAACATTTATCGTATGCTAAACCATTAATTTTGGTAGCTAATTCTTCGTTTTCTTCTGCTACAGCATACTCACGAGTTTCTTTTTTACCAAAAGCTTCAGCTAATTTTACCTGAGCAGCACATTGTATTTTAATAGACTCATGTGCAAATTTAATTGCATCTGCCATTTCTTCTTCAGAAATTTCGTCCATTTCACCCTCTACCATCATTACTGATTCAGCAGAAGCTCCAATCATCATGTCAATATCAGACTCTTCTAATTGAGCTCTTGTAGGGTTGATAACGAATTCTCCATTTATTCTTGCTACACGTGCCTCAGAGATTGGTGTCTCAAAAGGGATATCGCTTAATTGAATAGCAGCAGATGCAGCTAATCCAGCTAAAGCGTCAGGCATAACGTCTTCATCATGAGACATTAATTGAACCATTACTTGTGTTTCTGCATGGTAATCTTTAGGGAATAATGGACGTAAGACACGGTCAATTAAACGCATAGTCAATACTTCTGCATCACTTGGTCTTGCTTCTCTTTTAAAGAAACCACCTGGATACTTACCAGCAGCAGCAAATTTTTCTCTGTAGTCTACCGTTAACGGTAAAAAATCTACATCACTTTGTTTGTAATTAGATACAACGGTACACAACAACATTGCTTTTCCCATTTGCACAACAACGCTACCATGAGCTTGTTTTGCTAATTTTCCTGTTTCTAACGAGATTGATCTTCCATCTCCAAGGTCGATAACCTCTCTAAATACTTTTGGAATCATACTTTAATTTCTAAATTTTGTTACTAAAAATGTGTGTGTGTTGTTTCGGGGTTGTTGAATTCCCTGTGGAGTAAAATACTAGTACCAAAAATAAAAAGAGGCAATGAATATTGCCTCTTTTAGAGTTTTTATTTTCTCAAGCCTAATTCCTTGATGATTGCACGATATCTTACGATATCTGTTTTGATCAAGTAATCAAGTAAACTTCTACGTTTACCTACCAACTTAACAAGTGAACGCTCTGTGTTGTAATCTTTACGATTGTTTTTTAAGTGCTCAGTTAAGTGATTGATACGGTGTGTGAACAACGCGATTTGTCCTTCTGAAGATCCAGTGTTTGATTCTGATCCTCCGTGCTTTTTAAAAAGCTCTTTTTTTCCTTCAGCTGTTAAATACATGCTAACATTAAATTTTAATTAATAATTTTTATGTATTGATAAGTATTTTATCAAGGCCGCAAAGATACTATTATTTTTGTATTTAACAATTTGTTTGTAGATTTATATGCCTCCAATTAAACCTTTTACTAGTTTTGTAGTCAGAGAGTTAATGTTAAACTAGCTAAATTTAAATTATGATGAAAAAAACAAAGTTATTTTATTCGTTTCTACTAATGGTAACAATGCTCTCAATTACTGGATGTGAAACGGACAATGGTATAAATGTAGAAGATGTTTCTAAAGAAACGATTGTTTCTATTGAGGAAGGTGATGCAGTAATTGATGAACTTGTCGCAATTTTTGAAGAAATTTATATTGATGAAGAGCTTTCTAGTGTGGCATCCAAAACGGAGAAACGAAATAAATATTTACCGGATTGTGCTGTAAAAACAGTGACAAAAGAAGCTGGGGTTAAAAATGTTATTATTGATTTTGGAGAGGGATGCACCTTAAAAAACGAGAAAGTTTTAAAAGGAAAATTATTGATGACTTATACGAATGATAAATCATTAAGAAATAGGTCGGTTACCCATGGTTACGAAAACTTTTATATAAATGACAAACAAATTTCAGGAGAGAGTAGCTCCGTAAAAGTTTTCTCAAATGAAAATGGTAATCGCCAATCAACTTTTACAGAAGCTATCTTGATTACATGGGATTCCGGAGAAACTGCTTCGAGAGAGGGTACGCGAGTAACTGAATTGATATCAGGTGAGGCGCAAGACGGTTGGGCATCAAAGGTATATGAGATATCTGGTAATTGGACATCTACTTCAAAAAATGGAGACGTTCACTCGGTTGAAATTACCCAAAAACTTCGTAAGGAATTGACCTGTAGGTATATTGTTAGTGGTGTAAAAGAAATTTCCAAAACAAATAAAACGGGTAGGTTAGACTTTGGAGATGGTAGTTGTGATGCACTTGCTACGTTTACTGATGCTGATGGAGTAGTAGTAGAAATTGAATTGCAAAAAAATAAAAGAAAATAGAATTGTGTAAAAATAAAAAAGCCCCATAATTGGGGCTTTTTTTATGATCTTATTTTTTGATTTGAAATCAAATCTATATAAAGGTTGATTTGTTTTTTCAATTCTTTTCTTTCGTAAATAGCATCTAAGAAACCATGTTCCAATAAAAACTCAGAGCGTTGAAATCCTTCAGGTAAATCTTTACCAGTAGTATCTTTAACAACACGTGGTCCTGCAAAGGCAATCAATGCATTAGGCTCTGCAATGTTGATATCACCCAACATTGCAAAAGAGGCAGTAATACCTCCAGTAGTTGGATCAGTACATAGAGAAATGTAAGGAACTTTTGCTTCGGCTAATAATGCTAATTTGGCAGAAGTTTTTACCATTTGCATTAATGATAAAGGAGCTTCTTGCATACGAGCTCCACCTGATTTAGAGATCATTAAAAATGGAATTTTATGTTTGATAGAATAGTCAATTGCTCTCGCAATTTTTTCTCCTACCACACTTCCCATAGATCCACCAATAAAAGCAAAGTCCATACAAGCTATTACTAAATCTTGTCCTAAAGATTTTCCAACAGCAGTTCTAACAGCATCTTTCAATTTTGTTTTTTTCTGGGCGTCTTTTAATCTATCTGGATATGCTTTTGTATCAGAAAAATTCAAAGGATCTGCTGCTTCTAATGAAGCATCTAATTCTTTAAATTTATCATCAAATAATATTTCAAAGTATTCTGCGCTACCAATTCTTACATGGTATCCATCCTCACGACTAACATAAAGATTTTGTCTTAAGTCTTCAGTATCAACAATTTTTCCGCTAGGAGTTTTGTACCATAATCCTTTAGGTACATCTTTTTTAGCTTCCGTAGGGGTGTTGATTCCTTTCTCTATTCTCTTAAACCAAGCTGACATAATTTATTCTGTTTTATAGTGGGCTAATTTACTAAAAAAATAAAGAGAAACTGAAATTAAATTCAGTTTCTCTTTTTGTAATATTTAAAATGTTTTTACTCTTAAAGAGTGTTCACATTGTTTAAGTCTTCGAAAGCTTTGATCAAACGTGCTTTTAAAGTTGCTTCACCTTTACGTAACCATACACGTGGGTCGTAGTATTTTTTGTTAGGTGCTTCAGCTCCTTCTGGGTTACCAATTTGAGATTGTAAGTATGCAGAGTTATCAGCGAAATAATCTCTGATTCCTTCCATAAATGCATATTGTAAATCTGTATCGATATTCATTTTGATCGCTCCATATCCGATAGCTTCTCTAATCTCTTCAACAGAAGATCCAGATCCTCCGTGGAATACGAAGTCAATTGGGTTGTGCTCTAAACCGTGTTTTTCTTCGATGAATTTTTGAGAGTTATCTAAAATTTTCGGAGTTAATTTTACGTTTCCTGGTTTGTAAACACCATGTACGTTTCCAAAAGCAGCAGCTACAGTAAATCTTGAAGAAACTTCAGAAAGTTGCTCGTAAGAGTAGTTTACTTCTTCTGGTTGTGTATATAATTTAGACTCATCAACATCAGAGTTGTCAACACCATCTTCTTCACCACCAGTGATTCCTAATTCGATTTCTAAAGTCATTCCCATTTTGTCCATACGCGCTAAATATTCTTTACAGATAGCGATATTTTCTTCTAATGGCTCTTCAGATAAATCAATCATATGAGAAGAGAATAATGGTGATCCAGTTTCAGCAAAGTGCTTTTCTGAAGCATCCAATAAACCATCAATCCAAGGCAATAATTTTTTTGCAGCGTGATCTGTATGTAAAATTACAGGCACTCCATAAGCAACAGCTAATTCATGTACGTGTTTTGCTCCAGCAACAGCTCCAGCAATAGCAGCTTTTTGATCAGTGTTATCTAATCCTTTACCAGCATTAAATACAGCTCCTCCATTAGAAAATTGAATAATAACAGGTGCATTCAATTCTTTAGCTGTTTCTAAAACAGTATTGATTGTGTTGTTACCTGTTACGTTTACAGCTGGAATTGCAAAGTTTTTTGCTTTTGCCAACTTGAAAATTTCTTGAACTGCATCTCCTGTAGCAATTCCTGGTTTAATATTGTGACTCATGGTATATATTTTTTTATAAAAATTTGACACAAAAGTAACAATTTTAAATGATAATATGTTGTCTTTAAGTTAAGATGCACTCAGAAAAAAACGAAATCGATGTAGGAAAATGTGATTTTTGATGGGGTGTTTTTGAGAATATGCTCTTTAAAAAGGGTAGTTTATCCCGATATTTATAACCGATCTGCTAAAGTTGTAATTTCTAAACCATCTATTCCCTTCTAGATAAGGTTCGTAAGTTTTAAACCCTAAGTCTGTTCTAAATACGAAAAAACTAAAGTCATAACGAATACCAAATCCGGTTCCAATGGCACTATTCTTTATAGATTCTAAACTAGTAAACTTATCACCAGGGGCTGATACTTCTGAATTTGTGATATCCCAAATATTTCCTGCATCAATAAAAAGTGCGCCTTTAAATGTTTTTGTAATACCAAATCGGTACTCTAAGTTTGTGATCAACTTCAAACTACCCACGTTATATTCTAAATTATTACTGTTAGAACCAGGTCCAAGTTCATATGTTCTGTAGGCTCTAATGTCACTAGACCCACCAATGAAATAACTACTTGTAAAAGGTATATCCTTAGAGTTGCCATATGGAACTGCTATACCCACAAAAGTTCTAGACACAAGTACTGTTGATTTGGAAGGAGTCCAATATTTAATAAATTCAAAATCAGTTTTCGCATATTGCGCGATTGGAGTATCTGCTATAGTTTTGACACCATCTGCATTGGTTGTTTTTACTAAAGCTGTGGAAAGATTTCCGGCAGCAACAAATTTAGCTTTGAAAAACATATAATTGTTATCCTTGAAATCGCTTTTAGTAGTATAGGTAAAAGAATATGTAATTGCCGGTATTACAAAATCGGTAGTAATAATTTCATTTCTTTTTTCAATATTTTTTGCAGTTTGATAAGCTTCGGGATCCACTTGTTGAAAGTCGTCGTCAATTTTTTCATCGATAAATTGTAATGCATTATCTTCTGTAAGAGGGTAGTCTGGAAAATACTCTTGCTGGATGGCTACCAAATCATTATACTGAGAGGAATAAATGTAAAAGTACTGGTCCTTGTTTAAGTTTTTTACATATTGTGCATTTATTGGCTCAAAGGTGTGTTTTACTCTTTTATTTGGAGTCCAAGAATAATCTACAAAAGAAGTTATTTTTTGTTTATCTAATCCTATGTTTTTCTGAAAACCTGTACCTATTGAAAATAAGGTTTTAGGAGCCATCCTTTTATCGATAAAGGAGTCCCAACCAAATGGCATTACTATTTTTGGAACCTCTAAAGAGGCATCAGCACTAATTTCCCATGAACTAAAAGGTCTGTCGTCATTGCTTCCTAAGTTTTTGGCTACATCAAATATGGATCCTTTAAATGATAATTTGAAAATTTCGGCATTCCTAAAAGTATTTCTATTGATAAATGAGAATCCCCCTGCAAATCCTAATTGTTTTACATTGGAATGGATTACTTCAGTATTCATACCTACAGAATACTTTTTTAAGGGACTCAATACAATAGTTGCTGATAGTTCATCTTCATTAACTTCTTGGTATTTTATTTTCACCATCTTAAAGTTCTTTAATAACTTTAGATGCTTTCGAGTCAGTGATCGAGCGCTGTCTTTATAGATATCTCCAGGTTCTATAAAAACTGCGTTTAGTAACGATTTTGGGTTGTATTTTAACTTGTCATGTGAATAAAAATGAAAACCGTTATAGATGGTAGTATCTTTAAAACTTTCGTTTTTTCGTTCATAGCTATAGTCTGTAAAAATTCCAATTTTGGTTATTTTTTGGACTTTTAATGGTTTTGTTTCAATAACCCCTTCGTTCTCTATCAACCTGTCAGTAATTTTTAAAATTACATCTGTTTTATTATCGGCCGCCAACGTGTCTATTTCATGGAAACCTATCTGGTTTTCTGCGAAATGATAAATTCCTGAATTTCTAAAGGTTCTGGTAATTCTATCTGCCTCCTTTCGGAAATTTAGATCCCTATATATTTCTCCTGATTTAATAAAGGAATTGCTTTTTGTGATTCGATAAATAGAGTCTAAAGTTTTAGAATCAATAATGGTTTTAATGGAGTCTAAACGGAAAGGTTTATTTTTTGTGATATTATATCGTACATCTGCTTTTTCAACTTTTAATCGAATATCATAGTCAACTTCCGCGTTGAAATACCCATTGTTAAAATAATAGTTTCTTAGCTTTTCTGTAGTTTTTTCGGCTTTTATCTCATCTAAAATAACGGGGGCTTGTCCTCCTTCTAAAAACCATTTGTTTCTGGAAGCATGGGATTGTTTCAAACGTTCGGTTTGTTTTTCTGAAAATATTTTCCTGAGAGCCTTAAAGGTTTTTGGGTTTCTTTCTACACGTTTTGCATAATTTTCTTCATAATCTTTATCTCCAAGATTATAAAAATATAGAGGAAACATAATTCCAAGAAAAGTGGTGTTCGGACGCTGAATTACAAAATCCTTAGCCTCATTATCAAGTTTATTTTTATCGTCTATGTAGATTTTGTTTTTAGATAGCATAAACTCTCCATCAGGAACATATTTTGTAGAGTTACAGGCATTGAAAATCAGTACGATTCCAATATAGAATATAAATGATATCTTATAATTTTTAAGCAACAATAACCTGGTTTTATGAGTTTCAAAAATAGTACTTTTGAATGGTTAATTCATATATCTTCTTGTTGTTTGGTTTAGAATTAATTTTTCCTGAGTAAAAAGTGTACTTTTGCCGTGTTAACTAGCAGATTTTGTTAAAATCAAAAATCTTGCCTTTTATCTTTACAAGATTGTTTTTTATATGGAATTATCAAAAAATAAAATAAAACTCATAAAGAGTTTGGAGCAAAAGAAACAACGCGTAAAACATCAGTTGTTTGTTGCTGAGGGTAAAAAAGTAGTAAGAGAACTTTTAGACTCTTCATTAGAATTAGAATCTTTATTTGTTACAAAAGAGGCAGCAATATTATTTGAGAATGAAGTTTATGTAGAGATATCAGAAATGGAATTAAAAAAAATTAGTTCCTTAAAGTCACCGAACGGAGTTCTTGCCTTGTTTAAAATTCCTACAGAGGATAAAGTTAAAACAGAAGGACTAATTGTTGCATTAGATGCTATTAATGACCCTGGTAATTTAGGTACAATTATTCGACTTTGTGATTGGTTTGGCGTAGATCAATTAATATGTTCTGAGAATACTGTAGATTGTTATAATACGAAAGTAGTTCAGTCTACCATGGGTTCTTTGTCTAGAGTTTCTATCGTTTATAGTTCATTAGAAGGGTATTTAGAAAAAACAAAGCTTCCTGTCTTTTGTGCTGATATGGAAGGTAAAAATGTTTATAAATCTAAGTTGCCTTCAAAGGGTGTTTTGGTGATGGGAAACGAAGCAAACGGAGTTTCCGAAACTATAGAAAACCTGTGTTCAGATAAAATTATGATTCCTAGGTTTGGGAAACTACAAGAAACAGAAAGTTTGAATGTAGCGACAGCAACGGCAATTCTTCTAAGCGAATTTCAGAGAAACACTTTGTAGTCTATTCAAATGCTAGTTTGATAAAAAGACTTCTAGATCCCATGAATTCTATTGGGTCTGTCCATGGACTTGGACCGTTTTGAGCGTTGTCATAATAAATTTCATTTGTCATTGCAAACTGTCCGCGAATGGATGGTGAAAATTTGAAATAATGGAAATAAAAATCAAAACCGAAACCTATTTCATACATGAAATTATGGGTACGTGTTCTAAATTGACCACTAAAATTGTCATCAGTACTTTTTTGATTACTTGAAAAATTATAATCGTATGAAAAACCACCTATTAGATAAGGTTTTACGTTGTTTAACCTAAAGGCGCTATACTTAATTAAAATAGGTACATGTAAATATGTTGATTCTATTTTTGCCTGAGAAAACTGGTCGTAAACACCAAGATTATTGTTGTCAATAAAATATAGGGTACTCTCGTTACTTATCAATCCTGGTTCTAATCTTAGATTAAAATGCTTGTCTATTTTCATGTCAGCAATTAAACCAACATTAAAACCTGTCTTGCTGTCAAGCTCAACACTTGTATTTGGGAAGTCATTCTCTTTGTAACTGATTTTGTAGTCACTATTGTTCCATCCTAAATAAAATCCCCAGTGCAATTCATGTTTATCAAAACTTGGTAATTGATTCACTTTTCTGTGTTGAGAAAAAACACAAGTTGACAAAGCAAATAAGGGTAAAATAACAAGTAATTTAATTTTTTTCATTGTCCAATAATTTCAAAATCAGCAACTATATTAGTTTTTAGTTGCTGAGTAAATAGAGGCTACTCCAAATGTAACAGGAATATCTATACAATTACTAAACCCATTTTTTTCTAAAATATTGTTGAAGGCCTTTCCAAAAGGAAATGCATTGGCAGATTCTGAAAGATATGAATATGCAGTTTTGTCCTTTGAAAACAATTTTCCTACAAGAGGTAAAATAAATTTTGAATGTATTTGATAGCCTTGTTTGTATGGGGTTTTAGTGGGTACAGCTGTTTCTAAAACTACAAAAGTTCCACCAGGTTTCAGTACCCTTAGAATTTCTTTTAAACCTTTGTCTAAATTTTCAAAATTTCTAACACCAAAAGAAACAGTAATGGCATCAAAATAATTATCTTCAAACGGAATGTTTTCAGAATCTCCGAGGACCATTTTTACAAGGTTGGATAATTTTTTCTCAGCAATCTTCTCTTTTCCTACTTCTAACATTCCTGCAGAAATATCCAATCCAACTACCTCATCGGGATTTAAATCAGCCATCATGATGGCTAAATCTCCTGTTCCGGTGGCAATATCTAGAATTTTCTTAGGTTGGTTTTTACCAATAATTTGAATAACTTTTTTTCTCCACTTTACATCTATTCCAAATGAAATTACTCTATTCAGGCCATCATAATTTTCTGAAATAGCGTCAAACATTTTTGCTACTTGCTCCTTTTTACCCAGTTCAGAGTCTTTGTAAGGTGTTATTTTTTTTGACATATTTATTAAAGATTAACCGTTTACGGCCATAACAGCGCTTACTTTATTAGGTAGCATTTCTTTCAACATAGTTTCAATACCATTTTTCAGTGTTACTGTAGAAGATGGACATCCACTACAAGCTCCTTGTAAAATAACATTTACTACTTGAGTTTCCTCATCATATGATTGGAAAACAATATTTCCACCATCTGCCGCAACAGCAGGTTTTACATATTCTTCAAGAATTCCAGCAATGTCAAGAGAAGTACCTTCTAGTTCTTGAATATCAACTGTTGGTATTTCAACTTTCGGCATCTGCATTGTTTCATCAATAATAAGCTTATTTTCTTCTATGTAAGTTTTTATAAACTGTCTTAAGTCATTAATGATGTCTGAATTCCATTCAACGCTATCGTTTTTTGTAATGGAAACATAATTCTCAGCAATATATACCTCTTTAACAAAAACATATTTAAAAAGTTCAGCAGCCAGAGGGGAGTTCGTTGTTTCTGATTCGTTTTTATATTCGAAGTCTTTTTCTGTCAATAAACGATTGCTTCCGAATTTCATTACTTCAGGGTTCGGAGTACTTTCTGCGTAAATTTCAATAGAGATTTTCTTAGGTTCTGCAGCGCTCGTTACAACTTCATTCCCCTGATTTAAATACATTTCAATAAGTTCTCTGATTTCATGTTCTATATCAGACCATTCAACAATGTCGAATTTTTCTATTGCAATAAAATTTGCACTGATAAAAACTTTACTTACAAATGGTAAATGAAATAATTGCTTTGATAAAGGAGATTCCTTTGTCTCATCTACATTGTTGTATTGATAGCTACCACCTTGTGTTAATAATTGGTTGCTGTTGAATTTAACAATACTCGGATTGTTGGTTGCTTCTATAGTAATTTGATGTTTGCTCATCTTGCTGAAAATATTTTATGCAAAAATAAGCTAATTACTCCAAAAATTGAGAGAGTTGTATCGAAACTTCAAATCCAAGAATAAAATGTATCTATCTGCCTAAAGGTTGACTTAAAAAGTAAAAGATAGCGTTGTTGTAATTCTGTTACTTGCATTTAAAAGAGAAATATCATTTACAGGTTCTGAACTGTGATAAATAGAATAAGTGTCATCTATTTCTGTATATTGATATGCGAAATCTAACTTCGCATGTTTGAATTTCAGACCTAGACCAGCCGAAACACCTTTTTTATAAATTGTATTTTCTTCAGATTTATAAGGGCTTTCTTCTAAAAATGAACCTCCTCGTAGGCTAATTTGGTTGAATCTAAGTTCGCCACCAGCACGAACACCTCTTGCTGTGGTCAATGTATTGCTTATTTCTTCTGATTCCGGTCCAAAATTATAGCCATCTTTTAGTCTTATCAAACCATAGTTTTTTTGATGATAATCTACACTAATCAAACCATGCTGACCAAGGGTTAATGCTGCACTTGCAGTCCATTTTTCTGGGGTGTTTAAGTTGTATCTATAAGTTAATAATTCAGGGTAACTTGAGTTGGTGTTAGAGTAGTTTTCAGTAATGTTACTACTGCTAATATCAAGATAACCTTGTTCTTTAAAATGAGTATAAGAATTGTTTGGGTCATAATCTATTGCATTTGACTCTTCAATAATTTCTGGGTGCCAAACTGGACTTTGATATGCAATACCTAAACGTAGGTTTCTAAAGGGTTTTAGAATAACTCCTATTCCTAGAGAAACCCCTGTACTTTCCTCAGAAAGGAATTGGTCATATAACGCATCTAATGTATTTCCGTTTTTATCTGAATTGAATTCAGTTAAATACGTTTCTTGGGAGAACTCTATTGTATGAAAGTTTAACGCAGCACCTACGTAAAAGAAATTTTTATAGGCAGAGGATAAGGAAAAATTATAAACTTCATGTTTTCCATGAGTAGTGTTCGTGAAAATTTGTTCGTCCGCGATGTTATAAGGCGTAAAAGTGTTGCCATATGGGTGTAAATCATATCGAACATAATTGGCATTATTGCCCCTGATAGTATAGTCTCCTCGAAAATCATTAATCATACTATAGTTGAAACCTAATGTGAATTTAGACCAATCTGAACTTTGGTATGGTGCGTCAAAAACAAGGGCCATTCCAAACTGAGGAAATCTTGCACTTGAGTTCGCGTTGTAAGAAGTTTTATCGTAATAAGTCGCATCGGTATTTAAGTTGGTGTGAGAGTATGTTAAAGATATTTCAGTTCTTGCGAATACAGCACCACCAGCTGGGTTTTGATACATAGAACTTAATTCCCCTCCAAGAGCTCCAAAGGCGCCACTCATGGCATTGTATCTAGCGGAACCGTTGTAGTTTTCTTGACTGAATAGTACACCCAGATCTGTGTAACTTATACTTTGAGACACTAAGGTACTGCTCACAACGAATAAAATTGAAAATAAATATATTTTTTTCATTATTGTGGTTTTAGGCGGTTGATAAATATAAAAGGAGATGTATTAACGTCTCCTACTGCTACTTCTTGAAGAACTAGAAGATCTTGACGAACTAGATCGGCTCGATGTGGCACTTCTACTTCTACTTGAGGAACTTGATCTTGAAGGTGAATAGCTTCTAGAAGAGTTGCTTCTTGAGGAACTGCTGCTAGAGTATCCGGAGCTTCTTGAAGAGCTACTTCTACTACTGTTTGGAATATAACTTCTGCTGTTTCTACTACTTCGATTGGAAGAGGTAGAAGTACTTCGAGAAGGACTTGTATGTCTTTTGTATGTGCTAGAAGTGGCGTAATTAGAGCTACGTCTTGAGGAAGTAGGTTTGTAGTTGCTAGAGTTTCTGTATACTGAACTTCGTCTACTTTGTGTAGTTCTACTTCTGTTGTAGTTAGAATTTTTACTATATGCGTTAGAACGCGAGGTATTGGTTGCCAAATACCTTTGGTTATAGTTGCTTCTTTTTCCGTAATAAATATTACTTGGGTATCTGTGGTAATGGTAGCTATAATACGGCGGGTAATACATCGGACTATAGAAATTTACACCATAATAGGCAGTACCGTAGAAAAAGGGATCATAAAATCCAGCCGTCCAATAAGGTTCAACCGTGTTGTTTATATAAACATTGGTAACGTTATTTTCAACGATGTCAGGTTCTAGGTAATAATCTCCTTCAGGATTTTCAAGTTGCTCATAATATAAATCTTCTTCTATATCTGCCACGCCGTTAGAAAAAGTTCTGTAAGGGTCGTTAATTTCTTGTTGCTGAGTTTTCTTTTTCTTTGGTGTAGGGTAAATTCCATCGGGGTTTTCCGCGTAATATTGCGAAGAACCACAAGATGAAAGTCCAATTAGTAAAAGTAGGATAGGAGTAAAGCCAATAATTTTATCGAAATAAGTAGTTGTTAGTTTCATAATCCTTGATTTTTTATTGTTGAACAATCTAAATTTAATTAGTTTTGCCAAACGATTTCAGCTGATATTATGTTGAAATTACAATATTTATGCCAAACTTTTATAGATGAGCGGGAAATTAACAAAACGTAGTGAGGATTACTCAAAGTGGTACAATGAATTAGTTGTCAAAGCTGACTTAGCAGAAAACTCTGCAGTTAGAGGTTGTATGGTTGTCAAGCCTTATGGTTATGCCATATGGGAGAACATGCAAAAAGTGTTAGATGAAATGTTTAAAGAAACAGGACACGAGAATGCATACTTTCCTTTATTAGTCCCGAAAAGCTTGTTTGAGGCAGAAGAGAAAAACGCTGAGGGCTTTGCAAAGGAGTGTGCTGTGGTAACACATTATAGATTAAAAAATGATCCTGATAAAGAAGGGAAATTGATTGTTGATCCTAATGCAAAATTAGAAGAAGAGTTGGTAGTAAGACCTACCAGTGAGGCGATCATTTGGAATACATATAAAGGATGGATTGAGTCCTATAGAGACCTTCCCTTGTTGGTAAATCAGTGGGCAAATGTGATGCGCTGGGAAATGAGAACACGTTTGTTCCTAAGAACTGCGGAGTTTCTTTGGCAAGAAGGTCATACAGCACATGCTACAAAAGCCGAAGCACTAGAGGAAACAACTAGAATGCAAGATGTTTATGCTGAATTTGCTGAAGAATATATGGCAATGCCGGTAATAAAAGGTGTAAAAACTGAAAGTGAACGTTTTGCCGGAGCACTAGACACCTATACTATTGAGGCATTGATGCAAGATGGAAAAGCATTACAAGCTGGAACTTCTCATTTTTTAGGTCAAAATTTTGCAGAAGCTTTTGATGTGAAGTTTACAACTAAAGAAGGGAAAAAAGAACATGTATGGGCAACTTCTTGGGGAGTGTCTACTCGTTTGATAGGTGGACTAATCATGACGCATTCTGATGATTTAGGATTGGTGTTGCCACCTAAATTAGCTCCAATACAAGTTGTGATTGTACCTATTTTTAGAAAAGATGAACAATTAGAGGCGATTTCAGAAAAAGTTTCTGGAATTGTAAAGTCTTTAAAGAAAAGAGGGGTGTCTGTTAAATTTGATAATAGAACAACGCACAAACCTGGATGGAAATTCGCTGAATACGAATTAAAAGGGGTTCCGTTAAGAATTGCGATGGGGCCGAGAGATCTTGAAAATGGAACGCTAGAATTGGCAAGACGAGATACTTTAACTAAAGAGATTGTTGAGCAAGAGGGGATTGAGGATAAAATTGTGTCTTTGTTAGAAGAGATCCAAGATAGCTTATTGGAGAAAGCAAAAACATTTAGAAATGACCATATAACAAAGGTTGATGATTTTGAAGAATTCAAAAAAGTTATTGATACTAAAGGAGGTTTTGTTCTAGCTCACTGGGACGGAACAGAAGAAACTGAGGATAAAATTAAGGAACTTACAAAAGCCACGATTCGTTGTATTGCTTTAGAGCAAGTAGAAGAGGAGGGAGTATGTGTGTTTTCAGGAAAGCCTTCCTCAAAAAGAGTACTTTTTGCAAAGGCATATTAAAAAAATATAATTTTTGTTTGCAGAAGTTGAAATCTAGTGTATCTTTGCAACCGCAAATCGAAAGAGATGCATTCGTTTTTTTACTTATTGATCGCAAAGAAAATAACTTGAAATAAAATTTAAAATTTATTTGTAGGTTTTATAAAAAGTTGTATTTTTGCATCGCTTTAAAAAAGCAAACAATTGGTCCGTTCGTCTAGGGGTTAGGACGCATGGTTTTCATCCATGTAACAGGGGTTCGATTCCCCTACGGACTACGAAAATTAAGTTTTAAGAAATTAAGTTATGGCAAATCATAAGTCAGCATTAAAGAGAATTAGAAGCGATCGCGAGAAGCAGTTGAGAAACAAGTATCAGCACAAGACTACTCGTAATGCAGTGAGAAACCTAAAAGCTCTTACTGAGAAGAAAGAAGCTGAAGAGAAGCTTCCTGCTGTTGTTGCGATGTTGCACAAACTTGCGAAGAACAATGTGATTCACAAGAACAAAGCAAGTAACTTACAAGCTAAATTAACAAAGCACGTTGCAGCGTTATAATTAGATAAAACTTACAATATAAAGCTCTAGGAGAAATCTTAGAGCTTTTTTATTTTATGTAAAAAATAAATTATTTTTTTGGTAAAAAACTTTGCAGAAACTAGAAAAAGTTATATTTTTGCCTCGCTTTAGAAAAAGCAAACAATTGGTCCGTTCGTCTAGGGGTTAGGACGCATGGTTTTCATCCATGTAACAGGGGTTCGATTCCCCTACGGACTACAAAAATTAAGTTTTAAGAAATTAAGTTATGGCAAATCATAAGTCAGCATTAAAGAGAATTAGAAGCGATCGCGAGAAGCAGTTGAGAAACAAGTATCAGCACAAGACTACTCGTAATGCAGTGAGAAACCTAAAAGCTCTTACTGAGAAGAAAGAAGCTGAAGAGAAGCTTCCTGCTGTTGTTGCGATGTTGCACAAACTTGCGAAGAACAATGTGATTCACAAGAACAAAGCAAGTAACTTACAAGCTAAATTAACAAAGCACGTTGCAGCGTTATAATTGAAATAAAGCTTAAAAAGATAAAAGTCCTAACAGAAATGTTAGGACTTTTTTTTGTCTTGTATTGATTAGGTTGTCTTAACCGAATTATTCAATGACCAATTTCTGTACATGATTTAAAGATGGAGATATTATTCTAATAAGATATAAACCTTTTAACTGAGTTGTGTTCAGGTTAAAATTATTTTCAATAGAGTCAAAATTTAATATCACGGCTCCTTTATCGTCATATATCGTTATTGTGTATTTTTCCTTTATAGAATCACTTATATTAATGTTAACATGATCTTGTGCTGGATTTGGATACACAGAAACTATTTGATTACTGCTGTTGTTTTGCTCACTAATAGTTAAGCTTTTTGAACCGGTATTTATAATATTCCAAGTGTAAGCACTGTTCGAATTTGTTGAATTTGCTGTTGCTTGTAAGTCGGCTGTATTTGAACTATTCGTCTCAATAAATAAGTCATTTATTTTGGTTTTGATCGAGGTCAGTTGATTGCCTTTATCTACCCAAGTGAATTTTTGTCGGTTAAATACTCCATTAGAACCTGCACGGATTGCCGCATTGCTCGAGTTTGAAACAGTAACGTATTTGTTGTTAAATAAATTTTGAAGCGCAAAGTATCCGTCACCAGCATCAATAACTCTATATTGTTCTTTTGTGCTTACAGTATTTGCTGTCGCCTGAAGTGCATTGCTTGATTTTGTGTTTGTGCTAATGTATTTTCCATTGTTGGCTTTGAGGCTTATTACTTGGTTAAATGGGGCACCACTGTTCTGAGTGTTGTTTTCTACTGTTACAGCAATACTTTTTGAAAAACCACCATCATTTGTTTTTACGGTAATAGTTGTTTGACCTGTTGAAAGCCCTGTAATGATACCTTGTGAATTGACTGATGCAATATTTGAATTGCTAGAGCTCCATAGAACTGTTTTGTTTGTTGCATTTTGCGGTGTTATAGTAGGAGTAATATCAATACTTTCAGATGTATTTATTGTTGCAGAATTGATTGGGAGGGAGATTCCTGTAACACTAACAGAAGCATTGGTCGCTTCGGTGAGTGAAAAATTATCTCCATATGCTTGATGTGTAGCATCACCATTCCAGAACCATAGTTTAACTGAGGTGTTTGTATTACCTGTTGTAAAGGTTACCTCCTTCTTTGTGTAATTGGTGCTTGTAAAAGAAGTGCTCACTGGATCTGAGCCATAATCTGCGACTCCTAGAAAGATGTTTTGTCCCTGTGCTTTTACTTTAGCATATGCTGCATATGTATAGGTTGTATTTGGTTTTACAGTTACAACTTGTTGGATAGAAGAGTTTCCATTGATGAATACAGCTTTGCTACCACTTTGATAGTTGTTAGAAACAATTGAAGCGGTTTGACCTATGTTTTCCCATGGTGCTAAAGAACCAGATTCAAAACCAGTGTTTGTAAATTCTATGGTTTCAGTAACGTCATTGCTTTTTTTTTCCCAAACTCTTACATAGTCTATTTCCATTGTAGTAGGAAAACCTGTTTTCGTAGTAGCTGCGGCATTTGGATAAAATTGATTACACTTGAACTCTGTAAACTGACGTCTTAAACCCATTGAAAATGTAACATTCATTTGTCTATGCCAGTAAAGATTTTGTTTTCTTCCAACTTCAACTCCATCAACAAACCAGATAATCTCGTTTTTGTTTACTTCGCATCCGTAAATATGGAAATCATCTCTCGGGTCAAATGGTGCGTTGTATAAATTTAGGTTTTCTTCTGGATAAGCTTTGGGTCTATGCCATTTTGGAGTTCCGTCTGGTTCTACAACAATTGTGTGAAGGTTGTGCTCCATTCCTTTAGGGTCGTTTCCAAATCCATGATTAGTGTCACCTTGCTGCATTTCAATAATGTCGATTTCACTATATTGAACATCGCCTGGATTGTTCTGAGTTCTATCAATTGAGCTGTATAACCAAAATGCTGGACATACTCCAGGGAATAAAGCAGCTCCTTTTATTTTAGCTTCATAATAACCGTAATTTCCAGTAGCGAAAGTTTTTAAGATTCCAGACTTGTAATACAATGGGAAATTTGCCACCTGTTTTTGGTTGCATCCATCCCAGAAAGTTCTAGTATGGTTTTCTTGTGTTACGGTTATTTTAGCTGTTCCGTTTGAAACATTGACATTTTTGTTGTCCCATGACCAAACTCCTACATTGGAGACATTTGGATTCCATTTGTTTCGGTTTACTTCGGTGCCATTAAAATCATCTGATCGATTCCATTTAATTTCCCAAGTTTCGCCAGTCTTGGCGGTTAAAGGTTGATTCTGACTTTTGCTATTCACTGAAAAGAGAAATAAACAGAGTAGTAACCAATTTAATTTTTTGTTTCTTGTAATCATTATTTTAGTTTAATGTTAGTTATTCTGTAAAATTAATTACTGTTAGATGCTACAAGTTGCTCTATATTATCTTTTTATGTGGTTAGATTACCTTTGAATTTTTCCCTTTTAATATGGATTAAATCCTAATATACTAATGTAAGAAATTGTTTTTTTGTTAATTTACTTTGAGGATTTATTTTTGATTATAGATGTATTTGGATTTAAATCTAAAGGCATTGTGTCGAATATTGAATATTTTTGTAGGGATTTAAAATTTACAAATGTTTGATGAAAATCATTAGCATTTCGAGATGTTAGTGTTTTAAGAATTGTAGCTTTTGAGTTAATATTTTGATGATAAATGAAGGCATTGAATTTCTGGAAGTTTAAGAATAAATAAATATGTGATGATAAAAGATATTTCGATATTAGGTTTAGGGTGGTTAGGGTTGCCTCTTGCAATAGAATTAGAAAAAAAAGGATATCAAGTACATGGTAGTACTAGTAGACTGAGTAATGTAAAAACATTTGATCCCTATAATCTTAAGGCATTTCACATAAAATTAGAAGCAGATGCGCTTATTGGCGATTGGGAAAGCTTTATTGAGGACGCATCGGTATTGATCCTAAATTTTCCTCCGAAACGGGTAGAGGATATTGAAAAAATTTATCCGGCACAAATTCAACAGGTTATTAATAAAACTGCTAGAACAACTAAAGTGATTTTTGTGAGTTCGACTTCGGTTTATCAAAATACAAATGGTGTTGTTGATGAATCAATAGCTTGCGTTCCAGAGAAGGCCTCTGGTATGGCCCTTGTTGCGGCAGAAAAAATGTTAAAAGAACATTTTGGAAGTAACTTAACTGTTTTACGCTTAGCTGGTTTGATTGGACCAAAACGTCATCCGGGTAGATTTCTGGCTAATAAAAGACAATTAAAAAATCCTAATGCTCCGGTCAACTTAATTCACCAAAAAGATGTAATTGGATTGATTTCTTGCATTTTGGAATTAGACTGTTTTGGGACTACTATCAATGGTTGTGCTGATGCACATCCTAATAGAAAAGAATTTTATGAAAAAGCTGCTGCAGCCGCAAAATTGCCTGCTCCTTCTTTTGAGATGACTTCTAATGAGCATTATAAAATTGTAGATAATAAAAAATCTAAAACGCTGCTAAAGTATGCTTATGAGTTTTCTAATCCTGAGTGGATTTTATAGGTAGGTTCCTCTTTGTAGAGGAAGTGCTTAAAACAAAAAACACTGTTAGTAGAAAACTAACAGTGTTTTTTTAAAAACCTATAGGGGTCTTGCGGCGTAAAAACGCGATTTTTTTTAGAAATATCCAAACCATAGCAATAAGCCATGAGTTTATGTTTTATTCAGTTCACTTATATATGATTACGAATTTCAATACGGTATAGTATTTCAATGTCTTTGTTTATACTATGTGGATTTGTTGCACGGTCGGGGTGGGCTGCCGACTCTGGCTTCTCCGCATATTTGGAAATCCTAAAATATTGAAAGTACCAAAATATTATTCCTGTTTTGGCACTTTCATATTACTGAATCTATTGTTCTAGTTCTTTTTTTCTTTCTTTCGCAAATTTCCAATTCGGTCCTTTGTAAAGCTCTTCTAAAGTTATTTTCCCGTCTTTATCCTTATCTGTTCCTAGAAACGCTAATTCATAGGGTACGGGTTCTCCTTTTTTATTTTTCTTATCTTTATAATAAGCAGTCCACTCTTCTTTGGAGAGATGATCATTTTTGTCTTTGTTTATCCATTTGAAACGCTTTTCTATGATCTCTTTATCTTGTCCGTATGATTGTACAGTAATCAACAAAACAGCTACCAACATCATTCCTTTTAGTACTTTCATAATTTATTAATTTAGAGTGCTACCTTTACTGTGGCAAATTTATTTTCTTTGGATATTCTAACAATATACACACCACTCGGTAAGTTTGTAGAATCAACTTTTTGACCAGTCATAGAATACACAGCTTCTAATTGAGCTCCTTTTACCGTAATCTCTCCATTTTTTCCTATGACATATGCTCCTTCAATTTGATTAGATTTAAGAGACAAAGTAGGGTCAGGTCCAATAGAAAACTCGTACATTCTAAAAACATCTAAAGCCGTAGATCCGTTAGCTTGAGTAAAAGAAAAGGATAGATCTCCAAGCGAAGCCCCATCTGTAAACCCTGGCGTTAACCTAAGTTCTTGCGGCGTTTCTGTTACTGCAGGCAAAGTAAAAGTTTGAGTTTCTATGCTGCCTGAGTTTTGCGTATATGAAACATGCATCTCATCAATAGCAGGATCTTTAACTTGCGGTCTTCTGATTTTCACATAAATAACATCTGTTGAAGATAAGGTCCCAGAATACGATCCTGTATAAGTGGCAACACCTACAGTGTTATCATAAGTTTGAAGTTTACCGTTATCTGCGTCACTTGTCAGCAACCATTGTCTAAACGAGCCTCCATCCGACCATTCCGCTGGGGCTTCATTAGCAGTTGAACCAAAAATGGTAGAAACGACCTGAGCCTGTAACATGTTTATAGTAAAACAAAAAGTAAATAATAAAGTAATTTTTTTCATGATTATAAATTTTAATTAATGCTGTAAATCTATAATTTGCGCTTTATTACTTGGTACTTGGCAATAAATAAACGGTATATCTTAGTAATTCCCTGAAGAAAAATAAAACAAAAAAAACTGACACAAGGAGCTGATATATAGCACCTTGGATTGATATGTGAAGATCGTATTATGATACTAGGGGAAGACTACTCGGTAATAGTAAATATTTGATAACTCAAATTATTCATCAATAATACATGTTCTTAATTAGAATACTCATCAAGTTTGCTCTTTGCATAACTACCTGGAGCAACATTATATTTGTCTTTAAAGAGTTTACTGAAATGAGGTCTACTTTTAAAGCCTGTCATCACCGAAGCTTCTTTAACGGATACTTTTTCATTAACTAAAAAATCGGCAGCTTTCTTAAGTCTATAATCTTTTAAAACTTCTAATGGTGTTAAATTTGTAAGTGCTTTTACTTTTTGGAAGAAATGAGTTCTGTTTAAATAGAGTTCTTTTGCAAAACTGTTTAAATCTAGATTCTGATTATCTAAATTTTCTTCAATCAAGTTGTATAGTTTTTCAAGGAAAGCATTGTCATTTCTGTTGTTTAAATTATTCTCTTTGGTTAAAGGAATCCCAATTTGGAAACGTTCTCTTAGTTGTTTTCTGTTTCGAAGTAATGCTTCTGTTCTTGAAATTAAATGCTGCACATTAAAAGGTTTGGTAATATACGCATCAGCACCATCTTTAATTCCCTGAATTTTATCATCTATATTTGTTAATGCCGTTAAGAGGATTACGGGAATATGACTTGTTTTAATATCAGATTTCACTGTTCTACATAAATCTATTCCATTTAGCTCTGGCATTTGGATATCACTAATAATTATATCAGGCCACTCATCTTCCATAGCATCCAAACACTCCTTACCGTTGTTAAAGGTTTTCAGCTTGAAGTATTTTGTAAGTGCATTGGATACGTAGGCTCGCATATCTGAGTTATCTTCTGCATAAAAAATAACAGCTTCAGAAAACACCGTATCAACTTCTAGGTTTTCAGGATTGTTTACAGGTGACAATTGTGATTTAAACTCAAAATCTTTTTCGGCTATCAATATTTTTTCTTCTGCCAAAGTTTGTTCGCTTTCTGTTTCCTTTTTAACAACAGGAATTCTAATGTTTATAGTTGTACCCGTCCCTAATTCACTATCTACATCTATATATCCATAATGCATCTCAACCAACAACTTAGCGAAGGAGAGCCCAATTCCAGAACCAGATGTGTGAATATTTTGAAAATTATGAGATTGATAAAATCGTTCAAAAATATGTGATAAATCTTCTGGATCAATTCCTTTTCCAGTGTCTGATACGGAAATTATTAAATTTTTATCCTCACTTTTATAATTAATAGTAATGGTGTCTTTTTCCTGTGTATATTTAAAAGCGTTGCTAAGTACATTATTAAAAATTTTCTCAAGTTTATCTTTGTCAGCAGAAATTATAATGTTCTCATGAGGGTTGTTAACAATAAAATCTTTCAGGTCGTTTTGAGCCATGAACTCAAAATCTTGTGAAAACCCTAGAATAAATTCGTTAAATGAAAATCGGGAATAATTCATTTTTAAGGCCTGAGCTTCTGCTTTTTGAAAATCATGAGCCTGACTAATTAATTGCGATATTCTTTTTGATTGTCTCTCAATAATTTGGAGTTTTTCTTTAACATCTACCCTATGGACGAACTCACCTAGCAAATTACTTACAGGACCCTTAATCAATGTTAATGGAGTTTTTAACTCATGAGAGATATTAGAGAAGAATTTCAGTTTTGCAGAATTAATTTGTTTTACTTGATCTTTTTCTAAATGCTCTATTTCTAAATTGTGATTTAATGCCTGAATTCTTAAAAACATTCTGGTAATTCCATAAATGAATAAGATTGTTAGAATAACATATAAGATATACGCATATGTTGTTTTCCAATAAGGTGGAGTAATGGTTATTTTCAATTGTTTTGGTCGCGTCCATTCATTCAAGGAGTTTGATGCCATTACATCTAAAGTGTATTTACCAGGCTGTAAACCACTATAGAAAATATCCTGTTTAGTTGATGATACTTCTACCCACTCGTTACTTAATGGTTTTAAACGATACTTTAAGTAATGACTTTCAGGATTAGAAAAATGCAGAGAAGTTGCTTTAATTGAAAAAACATTTTCGTTATATTTTAATACTAATTGATCATTGTCCTGTAGATTCTTATGATATAAAATCCTATTATTTATGGTATCACCGGGTGTAACAGATTTATTGAAAACCCTGAAATCATCAAACTCTAACCTTGGTAAAGGTTCCTCTTTGGAAATCTCATCAGGTTTAAAGTAACACAGACCGTCTAAGCCTGAAAATACTAGATTCCCATTTTTTAATTTACCGGAGGAATACCGAAAATCCTCAAAAGGTAAACCGTCATATAAACCAAATTTTCTAAACCGTAACTCTTTTGTGTCAAACTTGTTTAAACCTACATTGGTGCTTATCCACAAATTATAATCATTATCGTACAGAATTGTTTTAACCGCATTATTTGAAAGTCCTTGATTTTCTGAATATGTTATGAATTCAGGAGTAGAATCACTGTTCAGGACTTTACATATTCCACTGCCCTCTGTACCTATCCAAAGTTCTTCATTAGGTAACCTAATAATAGTAGAAACAAAATTACTTGATATAGATAACTCATCTGTAATGTCTTTGACATAAGTGTCTACTTTTAATTCAGAAATTGTCTTTTCTCTTTCTATACTAACCCTAATTAATCCTGCATATTCAGTGCCCAGCCATATAAAGTTATGAAGAGGATCTTTATAAACGTACCGAACCATGGTTAGTTTATTGTTCTTAAAAGTAGGATTACTATTTAATGATTCAATATTGAATCTGTCATCACTCAATATGGTCACCCTGTAGGTGTCTTTCATAGCTCCAATCCAAATATTACCAAAATGGTCTTCATTAAAAGATCTTATGCCTCTCAACGTTTTTATATTTTGATTGGACACAGGAATCATATGTTGCGTATTACTTTTTACAAAAAACAATCCTTTGCCTGAAATATATAACCATATGTTACTGTTAGTATCAACATGTACCGCTTCAACATATCGCTTGTCAGTTTCAGATATATGAAAGGGTAGGGGTTCGAATAATTCTTTTTTCGTATTCAACAACCCTATGCCTCCTCTAAATGTTGCTACAAATGTCCTGTTTTCATCAAGAACTGAAATCGAGGTTATGTTATTGGTTGAAATGGCAAAGTCATAGTTCATTTTTGTGTTGTACTTCTTGAACGGATTTGAATTCATATCAAATCTATAGAGCCCCTCATCAAAAGTTCCATACCAAAGCACATCATTTGAGCCTCCCAAAATACAACTTGACCGTAAGCCTCCTGATTCTATTTGAAACTTATGTTTTTTGAGATTTTTGTTTTCTAAGAGTGAGGATGTTTTGCAGATTTTTTCGAGCCCATGATTCAATGTCCCTAACCATAAGTTACCCTTTTTGTCAACGAACGAGCTACTGTATTTTTGATTCATCAACCCCTTCCCAATAAATTTAAAACTAAAATCCTTTGAACCCTCGGTGTACTTTATCAATGCTATCCCATTATGGGCAGTAATTACGAGGGAGGATTCCTCGGTTTTAACAACCGAGTCACAATAGCCTATATCGTTAGGAAGAATTTGCTTGAATTTTTTTGTATTTATGTTAAATAAAAATGCTCCGGCTGAAGAGGTGAAAAAATAGTTATCACTATCAAGTTCAATTCCATTAAAAAAGGTAATGTTAGAACCAAAAGCACCTTGAATTGGTGTCACGTTATCTACATATTCAAAATTTTTGTTGTAAATTAAAATACCTTGATTTTCAGTACAGCATAAAACAAAATCGTTATCAGAGCTTATGATTATTTTTCTAATAATTAGTTCATTAGAATTTGGGTGGTTATAGTTGTTAGATTTTAGATTCTGAAATTTTTCCTCAGATGGGTTGTAAATTGTAATTCCCTCATCTGTTCCTATCCAAAGTGTATTATTTTGATCTTCGGCTAAAGTTCTAATACGGTTACTGACTAAAATGGTCTTTCCTACTGTGTTTTTATAATTTACCAATTGATATCCATCATACCTACTTAACCCATCATAGGTTCCAATCCAAAGGTAACCTCTAGAATCTTCGAGAACAGAAGTAACGCCATTATGTTCTAGTCCATCCGAAATGGTCAAGTTTTGTTTCGGCTCTAGGCTCTGACTTTGTACACTTGATACGAATAAGCCAAATAACAAAACAATTAATATAAAACTTTTTCTATGAATCATTCAAAACTTGTTGTGTTATAAAAATACAATGAAATTTTGTATTATTATTTAAATTAAAAAATGTTTTAATAATAGATAACCTGATGAAGTAGCTTGAAAATGGTATACCTCATATAATGTAAAGACGTTTTGATAAAAAGAATGGTCGACAGAAACGATTATATTTCAATGTGTCAGTTTTTTAGGAGGTTTTTTGTAGGGTTTTGATGGTAAATATCTGTATCTATGTTGTTTCTGTTTTAAAATTCAATTGCTTTGCAGTTTTGTAAAGTTAGATATACAAGCAAATATTAAGACCTCTTGAAATGGTAGTTTTTAATGGTTGTAATTAGAGAAGTCAAATATCTTTGTAAATGGAAGTAAAATTGTATTTGTACGTAAATATGCAGTATTTTTAGGTCAATTATCTTAGTGTTCAAGTAATTTCCTCTTACATTAGAAGGCAGAAAACTTAATCTCCAAAATAATGATTGTCAACACGAAATGGCATCATTGCTTAAAGGATTTAGTATAAATAGATGTTGCCTATTTTTATTTTGCCTATTCATGGTTATTAAAAAAATGTCACTCATTGCTTCCTGTATTTTTATTGGCTCATTTTTGAGGATCATTCCAGATTGTTTTATGAATTTAATTTCAGGTTTTTAGGATAAGAATAACTCGAATCAAGGGACATGATGTAATTGGTTTAAATAAATCTGGAATTACTAAAAAAAATATCTTTGAGTTTAGCCGATGTAGTATGCAGATCTTTTTTGAAAAATGTCAGTTCATGAATTAAACTTAACCAGAAAAAAATTAATGAGGATTTCAAGGTCTGTTAAAATTGTGAAAAAATCCTCTTAATAAATAAATCTGCATAAAACCCTTCTTAGGTAATTTCATAAGCTATTTTGAAAAAAATCTAGTATAATCACAGGTGTGAAGCAAAAGATCTCTTTAAAATACAAAGGCAAAAGATAAATCATAAAATACGCTTAGATACCACTTATTTACTTGGGTATACCGAAACAACTAACTTTTATAAGAATTTTACCGCAGTATTGTTAAGGTGTTAAAAACCAGTATGAAAAGATGCGTTAGACGCAGTGACAAAGACTTTGTTTTCGATAAAAACAAAGTGAGGTTTTTTTAATATGCTTCTATTAATAAGAGCTTAGGAAGCGTATTAATTACTAAAACTCTGTTGTAGATCCATTGTGACCGGTGGAAGAGATTATTGAAGAAGGGGTGTTAGATAGCAATTAAATTATAATTAATCAATTTTCAAATGTTTTTTAGAATTAACCAAATCTAATAAATAGTATTTATGAATAAAAAGAGGATTATAAATGGAATATTATTAGTAGGAGTATTGTTACAATCTTGCTCAAGTAAAATAGAAAATGAAAATGAATTTGAGCAAGAAAAACCTACTGAAAAATACATAGAAGAACCCATAGAAGAACCAAAAGAAGAAATAGAAGCATTAACTCTTAAGGAAGAGGATTTCTATAAAATACCCACTAGTTATACTATTGAAAAGAACTTTGTAACGGACTATAACTCGGATAAGGTTTTTGATACCAACGATACGGAAATACTCCAATCTGCAATTAATGAAATATCAGCAAGTGGTGGAGGTAAATTGTTCATTCCAGAAGGGAACTATACTTTCGCGGATATTAGAATGAAATCGAATGTTCATATTGTTATTGATGAAAAAGCTGTTATTAGACCCTCTTTAAGAGAAGATGAAAAGAATTATGCTATGTTTTCTTTTGGTTTTAAAACTGATGTTGTGGAAAATGTGAGTATTACGAGTAATACTGAGAATAAGTTTAAAATTGATTTAACACAAGTCAATAATCTGAATGCAACTGTTTTTAATATGAAAAATGTAGATGGATTTTTACTTTCTGGGTTTGAGATTGATGATGCTTTTACAGATTTTTCTGCCGTAACTTTAGCAATTACAGAGTTTGATGATACATATTTTTGGCCAAGAAATGGAGTTTTAAAAAATGCAACAGTAAATAATGCTGACTATGGTTATGGACTTGTTCAAACCTGGTCTGCAACAAATGTATATTTTAAAGATTTGTCGGGGATTGGAGGTGTCACATTACGTTTTGAAACAGGTTTAGTTTCGGAGAATAACTTGCAAATAGGGGGTGTAGATAAACTTTATGGGGAAAATATTTCCTGTAAAAATGGAAATGCAGCAGTTATGGTTTCTCCACATGCAATGCATAACGGAAAAATATATGTAAACGGAATTACATCTGAATCTTGTGGTTTTGGGATACGGATAGATGGTGGGTATGTTTCAACTAAATACGATCAGAATATAGGTTTAACCGATGGAACTTTCGACGAGGTTACACTGTTAAATGTTAAGGTGACTTATGGGTATTCAATGGCACAGTTAAAAGAAAAACATTATAAGTATATGCCGTGTAATCTAAGAGAGTTAATAGGGACAACACCAACCAATCCTTTACAAGAAGAAACCAAAAGTTTTTGGGGTCCATCAATAGCTGGGGTAATAGATGTTTCAAATTATCCTCTAAAATTCAATCCTGAAGACGTAGAGGCAATTGGATTTCAACCAGGTTTTGAAATTGTAGATGATTCTGAGGCCATTCAAAATTGTGACTAATATTAATTTTTTAGAAGTTCAAAACATAGGTTCTGACTTATAATTTGTACAAAAATGTGCAATTCTATTCTACAGTTAGAGTTTAATAACCAGTCTTTTGATTATCGGCTTTGCAATAAAACATATTAGGTTTAACGCTAAATCATTTTTAAGGTAAAAACGTTAAAAACAATAGTTTTTAAAAACAACAACTAAATAGTTGTCACATTTTATTTGTAACCATTAAAAATGTGATTTATACAAATTAACCATAAATTAAATTTAACCATTATGAAACGATGTTACACACATTACATTTTAACCTGTTTAATAATTCTCAGTGTTGCAACTTTGCATGCTCAATCAATTAGTATTCCAAAAGACAATACTTTTTTCACGGGTACTGTACCAAATTACGAATTGAGGGTTGGAACCCCAGTGACCGCAAATAAGATCAATACTGCAATCAATACTGTCAGCAATAAAACAACCAATGGCAGAAAAGGTGGAACGGTTGTAATTCCAAAAGGAACTCACAACATTGATAAAAAAGTTATAGTGAAGTCCAATGTACATATTAGAATACATCAAGATGCTATTATTAAGCCTATAGAAGCATTTGGACCCATTTTTTCTGTAGGTATGCAAGGAAAGGCAGATCAGATTAAAATCAAAAATGTTCGAATCTACAGTAGCGGTGGAAAGGATAATAAATATACAATAGATTATTCAGGCTCAAACATTACAAAAAATGATAGAGTTGCTGGGTTTGAGATTGGGTTTGTAGATAATTTTAAAATTGAGCATGCACTTATACGCGACAAAAAAACATTTTTTGCAGGCATTAGATTGGGAGCACCGGTAGAAGGAAACTTTAATCGAGGACCAAGAAATGGTATTGTTGCAGATTGCGAAATAACCAATGCTGATTATGGGTATGGATTATTGCAAGTGAGGGTAGGAACTAATATTTTATTCAGAAAACTTAAAGGTAGTGGAGGTGTTACTGTTAGAATGGAAAGTGGGTCTACGGCACTTACACTGGCAGGTTCAACGGTTGGTACGAGTACTAAATTATATGCCCATAATATTTCTTGTAAAAATGGAAATGCTGCTGTTATGGTATCACCTCATACCAAAAAGCAAGGAACTGCTGTGATAAAAGGTGTATTTGCAACAAACTGTGGTTTTGGGGTCCGAATTGGTGGTGGCTTTGCAGAACTAGGACAACCAGCAGGTACATATAAGAGTGTTATAATAGGAGGAATGCTGGATATTAAAAGAACTGGAGGAAACGACAGTCGCCAGTCTCAAATCAAGGAAAAACACTATCCATATTATCCTGAATTTTTTAGAAATAGCAATCCATTTAATTCTTTACCCAAAGTAAATGGAGCGGATCCTATTGCACGTAGAGGACCAGGTATTGCTCCTTTGTTATTTTCAGCTCAAAAATCAGCAACCAACATAGGAAACGCTGCACAAGGTGATTATAAAGTTACTTACAGAACAACAGGGAGCGGAAATTCGCAATCTTTCAGCGGATACCCAAATTGTGTGCCTGATGTTTTATATGACAACCAAAAAGAAAAAGTTTGTTTATCTAACAATACAGCGAGTTCAAAGGAATTGTCGAAGAATCTCTCAAAGGATGAAGAGTCATTAGTGCAGGAAATTACGGGTCCTAATATTTATCCAATACCGGCGAATGACGCAATTCATATTGATGGTATAAGGAAAGGTAGTGTTATAAATATCTATAGTATGTCTAATAGTTTGATGAAATCTGCTATCAGTAGTGCCGAAACTACATCTATAGATATATCAGAATTGATTTCTGGACCTTACATCCTCAAAATACAATCTAACGATGATGTGATCATGAAAAGAATCCTAATAAACTAAAAGATACATTTAAAGATTATTCAACGAAAGAGGCTGCTGTTGTTTTGGCCTCTTTTTGTTTCCTTTTTTCAAATCTTAATTGATACATTAAATTATGTCCTGCCAATTGATCATCAAGTATTGCAAAAATTTATATCTGGCATAACATTATCAATACAAAATAGACACTTGAAAAATGTTGAAAATTAACAATTACCTAAATTTTATGATTAAAAAACTATGTTACGTGTTTCCCTTCTTAACTTGTATAATAATTCTCAGCACGGCAACTTTTCATGCACAGACCATTAGTATCCCAAATGACAACACCTTTTTCACAGGTGCTGTACCAAATTACGAAGAGAGTGTCGGAACACCAGTGACAGCCAATAAGATTAATGATGTGATCAATTCTGTTAGTAACCAAATAACAAATGGCCAAAAAGGAGGGACAGTTATTATTCCTTCAGGAACTCATACAATTGATAAAAAGGTTATTTTGAAGTCCGATGTCCATATTAGAATACATCAAGATGCCATTATAAAACCTGCAATGGCGTTTGGACCAATCTTTTCGATAGGGAGACAAGGAAAAGAAAATCAGGTTAAAATTACTAATGTTAGATTTTACAGTAGCGGTGGGAAGGAGAACAAGTATACAATAGATTATTCAGAGTCAAATATTTTGGTAACTGATAGAGTTGCTGGTTTTGAGATTGGCTTTGTTGAAAACTTCAAAATTGAACATGCACTTATGTTAGACAAAAAAACATTTTTTGCAGGCATTCGGCTTGGGCCTCCGGTAGTAGGGGACTTCAATAGAGGTCCTAGAAATGGTATTGTTTCAGATTGTGAAATAGTTAATGCTGATTATGGGTATGGTTTATTACAAGTAAGAGTAGGAACGAACCTTTTGTTCAGAGATCTAAAAGGCTCTGGCGGCGTTACTGTTAGAATGGAAAGTGGTTCTACGGCACTAACAAATGCAGGTTCAACAGTAGGTACAAGTACCCAATTATATGCCCATAATATTACATGTGAAAATGGGAATGCTGCGGTTATGGTGTCACCTCATACCAAAGTACAAGGAAGTGCTGTGATAAAAGATGTAACAGCCATTAACTGTGGATTGGGAGTTAGAATAGATGGTGGGTTTGCAGAATTAGGTCAACCTGCAGGAACATACAACAGTGTCATCATAGGAGGAATACTTGATATTAAAAGAACTGGTGGAGACGATAGCCGTCAGTCTCAAATCAAGGAAAAGCACTATCCATATTACTCTGAATCTTTTAGAAATAGCACTCCATTTAATTCTTTGCCGAAAGTAAATGGAGCTGATCTGATTGCGAGTCAAGGACCAGGTATCGCTCCATTATTATTTGAAGCCCAAAAATCGGCTACCAATGTTGGAAGCGCAGCAGAAGGACATTATAGTGTTACTTATAGAACAACAGGGAGTGGCAATTCGAAAACTTTTAGCGGATATCTCAATTGTGTGCCTGATGTCATATATGACGACCAGAAAGAACAAATTTGCACATCTCTCTCAAACAATCTAGAGTCGGTGTGGAAAGAAGTTGCTGGCCCTGATGTTTATCCAATACCTTCTAACGGTTTAATCAATATTGACGGCATAAGCAAAGGTAGTCTTATCAATGTTTATTGTATGTCCAGCAATTTGGTAAGATCTGCTGTTAGTGATTCTGAAACTGCAACCATTGACTTATCAGGATTGAATTCAGGTGTTTACATCCTCAAAATTCAATCTAATGTTGATGTAATTACCAAAAGAATCATGGTAAACTAAATGATACATTTAAAGAATATTTAAACATAGAGGCTACCGTATGGTAGCCTCTATGTTTTTAAGTTATTATGTTTTTTTCTAGATATAATTTCTAAAATCTTAATTGAATCCATTGTGTGTAATACAAACACTCCTTTGGTTCTTATCATATATATTAGCTAAGTTTAATCACCCCCAAACAATACAATCAATTGGGGCATAGCAATGCTGTTCATAGTTTCGTAGATTTTATGCTTGTGATAGCCTAAGAAGCCAAATAAGTATTTAGGAATATCTATTTACGAATTCCGCTATAGTTCGGTTTTTTCTTACTTCTTATTCTGTTTTTTAAAGAGTTCTTCAACTTCTAATAATTTTGAAGGTTGATTTATCAATTTTTTGAGTCTCTTTAGCTTTAAATAATAAGTAGAACTTATTTCATTCTTTAAAGCGTTTCTTTTAGTTCAATATCTAAAAATACAAACAAACCACAAGGAACTTTTATAGAGGCTTTGGTTTCAGAAAAATTAACTTCTTCTTTAGTTAACAAATTGGTTATTTTTTTCACTTTAGCGGTGTGAAAAAACAGAGTTACTTCTCTATCACCAGGATTTACATACCCACCATCTACCAAAGTTAAACGTAAATGTTTTGGAGCTGTTTGCGCTGTTACCCAGGCTACGCGTCCTTCTACTGTTAAAGGCAGTTTCTTTGCGCCCTCTTCAATCGCAGTTTTTACTGTAGTATAATATTCATCGGCGCGAAAAGATTTACTTTTATCGGAATTATCATAGTATTTTCTACCGTCTGTAAAAAACTCTTTTGTTTTATTTTTATAGATAGGATGTAAGTTACTTTCTAACCTTCCTCTTGCTGAGGTTTTGTCATTTGGGGGCGTTGTTAATACAATTCCGTTTGAGTAATTTGGTAAAAACTCTAATCTTCGTTCTTTAGTTTCCGAAGCATACATAGAGAAATCCCATTTAGGAACAGGAGCAGCAGAATACACCCCAGATGTACGACCAACAACCATTGGGTTTTCCTTTTCAAAGCTTTCATCATAAACGGTTATATCTTTTACATGATTGCCTTCTAAGAATAAAGGATCTGGATCTAGCATACTTAAATGTACAGGATTGAAACTTACAATTTCACGTTTTGTTGGCACATATAAAATTCCTGAAGCAATCATATCATACAAAATCTTTTGATAATCATGATTTACAGTTGTGTTATGAACTACTGATGCACCACTTGCGATATGATAAACAAACATTCTTAAAGCGTGATTTGGTACTTTTTGATAAGACAATTGTCTTAAGCGATCATAACAGGGGTTATCTCTTGTAAATCGAGTTCCCCATTGATTCATAGAACCTGCAGCCCATAACCCCATTCTTCCAGAAATACTCATATCCATTACCTTGCTGTTTGATTCTTCCATAGAAGAGACAAAAACATCGGCAAACTCTCCTGAGACTAAACGTTTCCAAGCAGGTGTATACACAACAGATTGCCAAAAGGTATGCTTGTTTCTCATAGAAATGAAACTATTGGTTCCTTGTAAATAATTTGCCAACGGATACATAAAATCTTCTACCATCCACTCAATATCTTTGTCGTGTTGTTCTAACTCAGCAAAAACGGGGATCACTATTTTATCATTCGCGGCATCTATTATTTTTTTTATGGTAGGTAAAGAATAAAAATAAACATCTCTTCCATGTCCTTGCCAATATTGAATACCATTGGGTGCATACTCTAAAGCACTCTCAAATTTAGATACTACTTGATTGCTTGATAAGTCATATTTTTTACGTTTATCACGTATTTCTCTAGATACCTTATTACTAAGGGTTGAACGGTCCCAGTTTTCTACATGTGGGTACAATCTTCTAACATTACTAATGTTTACAAAATTCTGAAAATTTCCTTTTGGTAAAGCATATAACTCTTTATTACTTAAACCAGATGACATTACTTTTACCTTTACTTTATGATCTTCCCATTTTGGGATTTTAAATGATTTTAATCTTTTTCGAAAATCGTCAGTATTGCTTAAAATCTTCGCCATTTTTCCTTTAGGTTCCAGATTTTGAAAATCTTTTTTCCAAGATTTGTTTGTATAATCAACGATATGAATACAGCTTCCTCCACTTTGCACACTTGCTAAAATTAATTTTTCTGTATTGGCGTCTTTACACATATCATTAAATGCATATCTACTTTCATAAGTCTCTGTAGCGTCTCCTTCTGTTTCTGGAGAAACTAAATGTATTCTATTCCCAAAAAGGACATAATATTTAAAACTGTTTTTATAGGGAATTGCTTCAACTGATGCCAATCGATATCCTACTTTTCCAATATCTTTTCTTGCATTTTTAAATTTAAATTGAATTTTTTCAGCAGTACATTTCTCAACATTACCTACCGATACCTGCAAAGCATTCAATCCATTTCCTCCCAACAAAACTTCTGTATTTCCAGGAATAATATCATTTATAGCAATGGTTCCAGGGCAAGAACCTCCCCCTCCTTTACCTTTCATTTTTGAAGATTGATATGGTTCATCCTCCAAAGGCCTAAAATAATACAAAACTCCCTGATCGTAATTGGTGTTAAATGCACTTAATACTACCAAAACATCTTTTCCGTTTTGTTCAATTTTTCTCAAATAGTTTATTGCATGGTTTTTATGCTTTTTTTCAATACTATAAGATGCTGAGGGAATTGATTTTAACAACTTACCTTTTGCAGACAAATAGTGTATGTTTTTATCATAACCTCCGCAAACAATATAATTGATATGGTTTTTGGAAACCATGGTTGCCGTCAATATTGGAGCTGAATTTTTTTTGAACTTCCATAGTAACTCACCATTATCATCTAAACAATATAGAGATCCATCCGCATTTGGAGCAAGTACTTCATCTTTCCCGTCATTATCAATATCTGCGCAATAAATATCATTATTCATAAAACCAGATAACTTATTTTCCCATTGCAGCTTTCCTGAATAGTCATAGCATACAACTGTACCTTCATAACTCGTTCCAATAATTTTCGTTTTACCGTGATACTTCATCACGCGAACTTTCATGATTGTATAATCTGTTTCAATACTTTTAACTCCAGCCCCAGCAATTGCAATTTGTATATAGAATAGAATTGCGAACAAACTCAGTATTTTCTTCATCTTTTTAATAATTATATATTTTAAGTGTTAATAACACCTTATGTAGTATCCTATATTTTATTTTCTATGGTTTCTTGCTATAGGTCTGGACCTAAGTCTATTAAACAATTGTTCTTTTGAACGTATTTTTTTAATGCTATTAATAGAAATCTGATAAAATATTTTTAGAGCCTTTTTCATAATCCCATAAATATTCTCCTGTTTCTTTGATGCATTTTTTACCATAGTGATGTGGTAAAACAGAAACCAATGGATATCCTACTTTTGTTTTGTAACTATTTAAATGATCTAGGAAGTTCTTTTCTGTGAGAACATCGGTATCATTTCCTCCAATATGATCTAAATTAATACCTCTACCTGGAGCGGATTTGTAGCAAATTTCGTAATGTGTTTTTACGCGTCCTTTCCAATTGTATTTGTCATTTAACCAAACATCATTAGTTCTAATAATATCTGAATATTTAGCGAGAAAAATATCAGGAACATGAAACTCCATTTCAATGTTTTTATCAATGTCTTTTGCTGCTTTATATAGTGCTCTATGAATTGGTAACATATCAGATTTTGAATTGTATGACATGTCGATTTTAAACTTCATTACTCCCATATTGTGAAAACGAGATATTACTTCAGAAGCGTAGTCATAAATATCCGATTGAGCATTTAACCATTGTACGTCATCTTTTCTGTCAGCTTTGGTACCTTGCATAAAATTCCCTAATAATTCTGGGTATTTTTTTGCCGCTAAACTAGTTTTGTGAATTTTTGGAAACCCAATCCATAATCCTGGTGTAAACCCTCTCTCATTTATTGAATCCATTGTTTTTCTGAAATTTGGAAATTTTTTTGTGTCAGGAATCCAAGAACCATAACCCGAATTTATTTTACCATTAGGAAATATTCCCCATCCATGATCTAAGGTCAATTTTCCTTTTGGATATCCAAATTCAATAATTTTATCCATGTAATACTTAACAAAATCATCATTCAATAAATGAAAATGCTCTTGTCTTTTTGTAGCTAGTTTTTTCTGTTCAGACCAAGTGCAGTACTCTACATCTTCCCAAAATTTAGGTGTTTGCGTAAAAGGTGAAATATTCAACCTTTTCATCATGATTCTATTGTATTCTTTCCAGGCTTCATCTTCATTTCCTTTTTCATTCAAGAAAAGTTCTTGCCCTTCTGGTATTGTAACGGTCAATGTTTCCTCACCATCAAAACTAAACGTGGAGTTTTCATAGCCTAATGTTGTCATAAACCCAATAAATTTCCCTTTAGCGTCAATAATAACTGGAGATCCAGATGTTCTGTCGGCTTTACATGTAAAAGGGTTTTGTGTAAATTTATGTGATTGGTAGTAATAAGCATTTCCACCTTTTTGTTCTGCTGTTCCTACACTTTGATATGGGCAAAATAAAGGAGTAGCAACTTTAATTTTAAGTTCTTTACCTTCTCCAGTTATAGTTTCACTTTGAGGCAATAATGCAGCACCTTTTATATCAACTAATTGATTCATACCTAAAGCAGGGATTCCTGTCATTGCAATGCTTCCAAGTCCTGCTTTTTTTAAAAATTCTCTTCTATTGCTCATTGTGTTTTTTATTTTTCAACTATGTTTAATAATTTATGTAAAGATTGTAGTACTTGGGGTTAATAGTATGTGTATAAATAATAACACAACTAGTTTTACCTCTCTTGAATATTTCTTTCCACGAACAGTAGAAAACGCATTCGAAATATATTCCCTGGTGATTGGCGGTCTTATGGGGTGGTATTCAGAATGTTGGGTTTTCCAAGAATAACTTAATTATGAGTTTTATTTTTTCTTTTGAACTCTCGTCTTCTTATTATCTTTTCAGCTTATTTTTTGTTTACTGTAACCGATACAAAGATTTTCAGCAATACGGTAGAACTTATTTATTACCAATTCGCCTTTGGAAGCACGTAATTTTACGCATCTTTCGATATTTAATACTCAATCCAATATCAATGGTAACCAGACGCTCATTTCAGATTCACCCCTGTTTGACCATGCAAAATACGGTACAAACTGTGCCTTATGATTTTCCCATTTTAAATCTAAAATTTCCCTGTACATTCCTTTCTTTTTATTCTTTCTAAGTTTAATGTTCCCCGAAATAGCAGTTACACCACCTAATAATTCAGGTTTGTAAGTAGCTGTTAAATTAGATTCTACTGGTAAATAAGCATCTAATATACTTGTGTTTTTTGGTAAGTCTGGAGATTCCAAACAATATACTACTGGACCTCTTTTGATCGCTGCTTGATTTCTAACCTCTTCAATTAAAGGGTTTCCTTCCAGTAACTTAATGTCCATTGGTAAGCTAAGGGATATCACATCTCCCGTTTTCCATATACGATTAACTACCGCAAAACTTCCAGGTTTTGCATTTGTTTTGATGGTTTTTCCATTTACCTCTATTGCAAAATTACTAGCCCAATCAGGAATTCTTAAGAGAACATCAAAAGCTTCATTTTTGCATTCATTAATGGTGATTTTTATATCACCATTCCATGGATAATTTGTTTCTTGTTTTAATTTAATATTAGTCCCATCAACCAATTTTGTGTCTAATTTATTACCTCCATAAAGGTTTACTGCAATCCCGTTTTCTGATAGGCTATAAGCCCAAGCAGATGATTTTGCTATTGTTCTTACTAAATTTGGAGGACAGCAAAAACATGGAATGTATGAAGTTCTGTCTGGGTAATCAGTAATTCCCATTTTATGTCCGGCAGTTCTTCTTAAAGGGTTTGTGTAGAAATAGGTATTTCCTTCTAAACTGATTCCGGAAAGAGCACTATTATATAAGACCAATTCCATGATGTCAGCATGTTTTGAATCTCCTTTTACACCTAGCATTCTATAATTGAACATGGCATTACATAGGTTGGCACAAGTCTCATTATAGGCATTCGCATTATGCATTTCATAATCAATGGTAAAAGCCTCATGGACAAAATCTCTATTAGAGGAACCTCCATCATGTTTTTGGCCACAGGCTCCGGTAACGAACATTTTTTTATCAACTATATTTCCCCAAATTTTATCTAAAGCATCAATCAAGGCTTTTTCCCCAGTTTCGGCATAAACGTCAGCAGCACCCGCATAATAATAAAGTGCTAAAACGGCATGTCCTACGGCTTCTTCAGATTCTCTTAAAGGGGTTCTTTCTTGGGTCATGTCCCCAACGAATTGATACCTAACGGTAGGATGAGGTTCAACTTTGGATTTACCTCTCATATTGATGAATATTTCAGCTAACTCTAAGTATCTTTTATCTTTTGTAGTCCTATATAATTCAACTAACCCCATAATTTGCACTTGGTTAAAACCGAATCGTGCTAATTCTTTAGGTTGTGGTTGGAATGTGTCATATAAGTTATTGGCATGTTTGATGGCAATATCTAAAAAATTAGTTTTACCAGTAACCCTAAAATAAATTGAAGCTGCAATGTAAAGATGGCCACTATTATACATTTCATGATACTTCCTTTCACTAAAAGGGCTAACATCTTTTAATTGTATTTGAGTTTGTAAATAACCATTGTCTTCCTGTGCCTTAGCGATGATTTCAATGAGGCTATCCAGTTCGTTTAAAATCTTTTCATCTTTATTTATAGCGTATATATAAGTTGCTGCTTCCATCCACTTATAAAAGTCCCCATCATGCCAGTTCATTCCTTTGTGCTCACCTTCTTTCAATCCAGCAGCTATTTTAAAATTGTTCAAAGCATGTCCGGTATCTCCTTTAAGAACTTCTCCCATATAGGGCACCATAACTTCTTCTGCCACTTTGAATTTATCAGCCCAGAAACCATTAGTCCATTGACAATCTCCAATATTTAAGCTTTTTAATTTTACATGTGGACTATTTGCTGTGTTAATTGCACCCTTATTATTATCTAAATCAAGATTTTTGCTAGGGTTATGTTTAAGAGAAGCGCTATTTTTATTTGGGGCTTCAGATTTCTGCTTGCAGGAAATAATTAATGTTAAGCAAAATAAGAGGATAATCGCTTTTTTCATGTCTGTATGTAATATAGTTTTCATTCGATCGGTGAATTTTTTTTTTCTGTTTTTTATATGCCAGGTAAATGATGAAAAATCTCAATCTATATTTTGTGTTCCAAATGAATTAGTATTTTACCTAGGGAATACAAAAGTGTTTGAACGCAATATGAAACTGTTTAGAAGTGTACTTTTTTCATGATTACAAGCTAGTAAGGCAAATATCCCTTTAAACGAAAGTAATTTGGTACCTGTGAGTAAATTCACGGTATTTATAGGTCAATTACCTTAAGTTTTCAGGGAATTCGTTTGTATTCATAGAATACCAAAAACGTAATCATAATATGAATTTTTGATACAATGAGTACCTTTTTAGAAATAGATTATTGTTACAGAATTTTATTTTAAATGTGTATTGTCTCTTTCTTCTTTTGTGTATGCTGCTTATTGTAAGGGATAGCTACAAACAAAGAGCATTATAAAATTATAGATAATAAAAAATCGAAAACCCTGCTAAAGTATGCTTATGAGTTTTCTAATCCTGAGTGGATTTTATAGGTAGGTTCCTCTTTGTAGAGGAAGTGCTTAAAACAAAAAACACTGTTAGTAGAAAACTAACAGTGTTTTGTTAAAACCTATAAAGGTTTGTCGGGGTGGCAGGATTCGAACCTGCGACCTCCTCGTCCCAAACGAGGCGCGATGACCGGGCTACGCTACACCCCGAGAGTGTTGATGAAATCAGTGCCCGATTTCGAATTGCAAATATAGTTAAAACAACTATTTTGACAATTAAAAAAATGAAAAAATATAAAGTTTTTTTTCGAGGGCTAGAATGAAGATTTTATTTTGAAGCAGAGATTGTTTTTCCTTATAATCGGATTATAAAAAATTATAAACATTGCGGTATTTGGCTGACTAAAAAGTTTATTTTTGTTTCACAAATTTAAATACAATATTATGTCAGATACAATAGAGAGAATCAAATGTCTTATTATCGGTTCTGGACCTGCAGGATACACTGCTGCAATATATGCTGCTAGAGCAGATTTGAAACCTGTTATGTATACTGGTTTGCAAATGGGGGGACAATTAACAACAACAACAGAAGTTGATAACTTTCCTGGATATCCAAATGGAACGGATGGAACTGCAATGATGGAAGATTTGAAAAACCAAGCAGAGCGTTTTGGAACAGAAGTACGTTTTGGGTTGGCAACAGAAGTTAATTTTTCAAAAGAAGTTGGTGGTGTACACTCAATAATTATTGATGGGGCTACTAAAATTGAGGCTGAAACTGTGATTATTTCTACAGGGGCAACAGCGAAGTATTTGGGACTAGAAAGTGAAGAGAAATTAAAAGGTGGTGGAGTTTCTGCTTGTGCTACTTGTGATGGTTTCTTTTATAAAGGACAAGATGTAGTAGTTGTAGGTGCAGGTGATACTGCTGCTGAAGAGGCTACTTATTTAGCTAATATTTGTAATAAAGTTACTTTATTAGTTCGTAAAGATTATATGCGAGCATCTAAAGCAATGCAGCATAGAGTTGAGAGAACTGAAAACTTAGAGGTTATGTTTAATACGGAAATCGAAGAAGTATTAGGTGACTCGGTGGTAGAAGGTGTAAGAGCTTTTAACAATCAAACAAACGAGAAGCAAGATATTCCTGTAACAGGTGTTTTTATTGCTATTGGTCATAAACCAAATACGGATATTTTTAAAGATATTTTAGATATGGATGATGCTGGTTATTTGATTACTGAAGGAAAATCTACAAAAACAAATTTACCTGGGGTTTTTGCAGCAGGTGATGTACAGGATAAAGAATACAGACAAGCTGTTACGGCTGCGGGTACTGGTTGTATGGCAGCGTTAGATGCAGAACGTTATTTAGGGTCTTTAGAGTAAGATTTACGATAATTTATTAAGAGCTGCATGAAATTCATGCGGCTTTTTTTATGTCTTGATTTGAAGGTTTCACTCCTGGTTGATTTTGTATATTCGTAAAAAAATCTGTGAAAAAAAATAATTTCTTAAAGGTGATTGTTGTAATGCTCTTCGTGGCAGTTGGTGTAAAAGCTCAAGAGTCTAATTTTACTACCGCTTATAAAGTGTCGGAAAAAGATTTGGTAAATAACTTGTATCCTCAAGACTCTCTTGCAAATGCTTTGGTGATTTTTGAATCTGGAAATAGTTTTATTGAACGATCTGAATATACGATAGTAACTCATTATAAAAAGAAAATCAAAATACTAAACACTGATGGGTTTGAGCATGCAACGGTAAAATTGTACTTATATGAGGGCAAAAATGGTTTTGAAAAAGTAAAAGATATCAAAGCAACTTCTTATGTCAAAGAGGACGGGAAAGTTACTGTAATAGACATGGATAAGTCTCAAGTTTTTGAAGAAGAGTTAAATGAGAATTATAGCACGGTTACCTTTACTTTACCAAATATAAAGGTAGGTTCGGTAATTACCTATAGTTACACCATTAGGTCACCTTATATTTATAATTTTCATAATTGGAATTTTCAATCTGATATTCCAAAATTATTTAGTGAGTATACTACTAAAATTCCAGCCAATTATAATTATAATATAAAATTGGTGGGTATTCAAAAGTTAGATAAAAATCAGAATGAAATAGAAAGAGATTGTTTCACATTCGGTACGGCTAGTGCAGATTGTACAAAATCTTATTATTTAATGAAAAACATTCCTGCTTTTATTGAGGAAGATTTCATGACAGCCAAGGATAATTATCTTTCAAAAATTGAATATGAATTGATGCAGCTTAAGTATTTTGATGGAAGAGTTGATAATATTACGAAAGAATGGCGAGATGCAGATCGAGAAATAAAATCGAAGTCCTTAGGAAAAGAATTACGAAAATCTAGCTCAGTAAAGGGAGTGTTGCCACTAAATATTGTGTCGGAACCTGATCCTTTGAGAAAGGCAAAGGCTATTTTTGAATATGTTCAAAACAATTATGTTTGGAATGAGGATTACTATCTGTATACGAATATTTCTGTAAAAAAAATGGTTGAGGAGAAATCTGGGAATATTGGTTCTATGAATACCTTGCTTCATAATTTATTAAAGGCGAATGGAATCGAAGTATATCCAGTGATTTCTTCTACTCGAGCAAACGGACTACCAACTAAGTTGTTTCCAGTTCCTTCAGAGTTTAATTATTTATTGGTAAAGGCTACAATCAATGGGAAAAGTTATTTGTTAGACGCATCTGATCCATATACTTCTTTTGGCCAATTACCTTTTAGATGTTTAAATACCTATGGTAGACAATTGGATTTTAAAAAAGGTAGTGACTGGGTTTCGCTTGAAAACAAAAAAGGTTCAATGAGTTTTATGAGTTTGGATTTGAAGTTTGTGGACCCAAATTCATTAAAAGGTAAAATGAAAACCGGGTATTCTGGATATCATGCTCTAGAAAAAAAGAAAAAATACTACCCAAATCCTGCGAATTATCAAAATAAATTACAGGAAGAATTTGAAGGGTTTGAACTAAAAAATTATGCATTGAAAAGTTCTGGGCCCGATGATGAAAAATTTAAAGAGGAGCTAGAATTGGAAAGAGACTTTGAAATTGATGTTGCCTCAGGAATTTATTTAGATCCTTTTTTTTATAAGTTTTTTACAAAAAATCCTTTCAAACTTCAACACAGAACCTATCCTGTGGATTTTGGTTATGAGGATAGTTACTTATATAGAGTTAATTTGGATGTTGGGGAGTTTTATGAAATAGGAGAATTGCCGGAGTCTGTGAATATAAGTTTACCTGAGCGGAAAGGTGATTTTATTTGTAATACTACCAAAACGGGAAGTGTTTTGACGGTTAACTTTAGACTTAATTTTAGAGAAAGTCAATATCAGCCAGCGTTGTATGAGGGATTGAAAAAAATAATGGAAAAGGCGGTTTCTGCTCAGTTAAATTCAATTGTTGTATTAAAGAAAAAATAATATGAAAGAACAAGAATTATATAGGTTGAGATTTCCGATAGGAGAGTTTGAAAAACCTGAGTCTATATCAGCTAAACAGATTGAAGATTGGATTTTGGAGATAGAATTATTTCCAGAAAGAATGCAGAAAGTGGTTGCAAACTTAATAAGAGAAGAACTAAATTATAAATATAGACCAGAGGGATGGACTCTAAAACAGGTGGTTCATCATTGCGTGGATAGTCATATGAATTGCTTGATAAGAATTAAACTTGCATTAACAGAGGACGTGCCAGCTATTCGCCCTTATTATGAAGATCGTTTTGCTGAATTACCAGATTCTTTCGAGGATAATCTTGAGGTTTCACTGTTGTTATTAAAAGGCTTGCATGCAAAACTAGTACAAGTGATGAAAGGATTGAAAAAAGAGGATTTAAAAAGAGAGTATATGCATCCAGAACATGGTACAAAATTTAAGTTAGAGGATGTCATTGGGTCATACGCTTGGCATTCAAACCATCATCTTGCACATGTAAAACAAGCATTGGAATTGAAATATTAGATTTAATGGAACTCGATAAAAAATTTGAAAATATTGATTATACAAAGAAGCGTTTGCCGAAAATGGAGTACGATTCCTGCGTATTTATGAATTGTGACTTTTCAGGTTCTCAAATTTCGAATATTGAGTTTATAGATTGTCAATTTATTAATTGCAATCTTAGTAATGTTGAGGTTATTAATACGGCTTTTAAAGAGGTTTTATTTGAAGATTGTAAGATAGTTGGAGTGGATTATAGTCACTGTAATACTTTTTTATTGAATTTTTCCTTTATCAAAAGTCAGCTAAGCTATTCCGTATTTTATCAACTAGAAATAAAAGAAACTATTTTTAGAAATTGTAACTTAGAGGAAGTTGATTTTACACAAGCTGATCTTACGAAGGCTATATTTGATAATTGTGATTGTAAAAAATCGATTTTTGCAAATACGAATTTAGAAAAGGCAGATTTCTATTCGTCCTATCATTATCATATTGACCCGGAAAGAAATAAAATTAAAAATGCCACTTTTTCTAAAGAAGGTGTTTTAGGATTGTTGGTAAAATATAATTTAAACATTCTAGATTAATTTATTAAAACATACAATATGCTTATTTTAAAAAGAATCCTTTGGAGTTTAGTGGGGTTGATACTGCTTTTAATTGTTTTTGTTTATTCTTATTCAGTTTATCAACAACCTCAATATAAAGGAAATCTCGAATTACAAGGGATAGAAGCTAATGTAAATGTCTATTATGATAATGTTGGTGTTCCTCATATAGAGGCTCTTTCGGAGAAAGATGCTTATACAGCTTTGGGGTATGTCCATGCACAGGATAGGTTATGGCAAATGGAAGTTCTAAGGCGTGTAGCAGCTGGACGATTGTCGGAACTATTTGGTGATAAAACCATTGAGGTAGATCGTTTTTTTAAGAGTTTAGGTATAGAAGAAGCTGCTAAAGAAACCATCCAGACGTTAGATACCACGACTTCTAGTTATTTACTGACAAAAGCTTATTTAGCTGGGATAAATGAATATATAAAAAATGGAAGAACGCCTTTTGAATTTCATGTGTTAGGATTGGAAAAGGAATTGTATCAGTTGAATGATGTTTATAATGTTTTTGGGTATATGGCATTTAGTTTTGCCATGGCTCATAAAACGGACCCTTTGTTGACTGCATTAAAATCAAAATTGGGAGATGCATATTTGAGAGATTTACCTATTGAAATAGATTCTTCTAGAACCAGTATTTTAGGAACTCCAGTTTCGCAGGGGCAAGAGGACTACACGGCTGTAATTTCATCTCTGATAAAGAATTTACCTGTACCTACATTTGTAGGGTCAAATTCGTGGGTAGTAGGTCCTGAAAAAACAAAAGAGGGAAAAGTAATTTTCTCAAATGATCCTCATATTGGTTTTTCACAACCAGCTGTTTGGTATCAAGCCCATTTGAAAACTCCTGATTTTGAAAGTTATGGTTTTCATCTTGGTTTAACACCCTTTGCGTTGCTAGCACATAACAGAGATTATGCATATGGTATTACTATGTTTGAAAATGATGATATAGATTTTTATGTTGAGACACCATCTGTGAAACAAGAAAATAGGTATTTGTATAAAGGTATGGAGATACCATATCAGGTTTCTGAAAAGAGTATTGAGGTAAAAGGAGGTGATCCTGTAACGTTTAAATTAAGGAATACAATACATGGTCCGATTGTCAATGATTTGATAGAACAGATTGATAGTGATTTTCCGGTTTCTATGGATTGGATCTATACAAAACATGAAAATAAATTATTAGAAGCTTCCTACCAAATGTCACATTCTAAGTCTGTATTAGAATTTCAAAATGCAGTTCGTCTAATACATGCGCCCGGTTTGAATATGATGTATGGAGATGCTAAAGGAAATATAGCTTGGTGGGCTGCAGCAAAACTAATGGAGCATACGAATGGTGTTAATCCAAAATTTGTTTTAAGCGGAGCCGAAGGAGAGGATGATGAATTGTTACCGGTAGATTTTTCTAAGAACCCCCAATCATTAAATCCGAGTGCTAATTTTGTGTATTCTGCAAATAATCAGTCTTTTGCAGTTGTAGAACAAAATGGTATACAGGAACAAAAAGGTTATCATGGTTATTACCTTCCGGAAGATAGAGGAAGAAGGATTGTTGAGTTGTTAACTGATAAAACAAATATTACTCAAGAGGAAATGATGAAGATGACTTTAGATGTGACCTCGAGTACGGCAAAAGAATTTATTTCCTTGTTTCCTCTGAAAGAATTATTACGTTCAGGTTCTGAAAATGTAGTTAGAGCATGTCAGTTGTTAGAAAGTTGGGATGCTGATTTTACAATTGAATCTATCCCTGCAACAATTTACATGAAATTGGTTTATGTATATTTAGAAGAGACTCTTAAAGATGAAATGGGAGGAGAGCTATTTGAACAGTTTTTAAATACGCATGTTCAAAAAAGAACGATCAACTTCCTAATAGAAAATTCTAATTCAATATGGTGGGATAAAGTTGGTACAGCTCAAAGGATGGAGACTAGAAAAGAAATTTTAACAATGACCTTTAATAGAGCTATTTCAGATTTGGAAAATCAATTAGGAAAAGATATTGAAACTTGGAAATGGGGGAGCGTACATACAGTTGAACATGAACACCCGTTAGGGGCTGTAGCTGTGTTTAGGCCTTTTTTAAATATAGGTCCCTTCGCAACTCATGGTGCAAATGAAGTTTTGAATAATTTACAATATCAAATCAATGCTTCCGGTTTGTATAAAGTAAAATCAGGTCCATCCACACGTAGGGTAATTGATTTTTCAAATATAGAAAATAGTAAGGCCATCATTCCTACCGGTCAGTCTGGTAATCCATTTAGTGAGTTTTACAAAAATCAATCTCAAAAATATTTGAATGGAGAATTTGTTCCAATGTTATTAAATGAAACTGAAATTCGAAAATCAAAAAACTATTTGGTACTAGAACCAAAATAAAAAAGGAAACAGATGTAAGCTGTTTCCTTTATGTTTTTTGTTATGATTCGAATAAATCAGAGGATAAATAACGATCTCCACGATCACAAATAATGGCGACTATTACGCCAGATTCAAGTTCATTTGCGATTTTAACAGCGGTTGCAACAGATCCTCCGCTACTCATACCTGCAAAGATACCTTCTTCATTAGCCAAACGTTTGGTCATGGCTCGAGCTTCTGTTTCGCTAACCTCAAGAACGCGATCTACTCTTTTGGCGTCATATATTTTAGGCAAATATTCTTCGGGCCATTTTCTAATTCCTGGAATTTTTGAGCCATCACTTGGATGAGCACCAATGATTTGAATATCTTGATTTTGTTCTTTTAAATACCTTGAGGTTCCCATAATGGTACCGGTGGTTCCCATAGCAGAAACAAAATGGGTAACGCTTCCTTGGGTATCTCTCCATATTTCAGGACCGGTAGTTTTATAATGTGCTCTCCAATTGTCTTTGTTCGCAAATTGATTCAACATTATATAACCTCCTTCAGCAACCTTTTTATCTGCATAATCTCTTGATCCAATAATTCCTTCAGAAGCCGGTGTAAGCACAACTTTTGCGCCATAAGCTCGCATGGTTTGAGTTCTCTCTTTGGTTGAGTTTTCAGGTAGAACTAATTCGATTTTGATGCCTAAAATTTGAGCAATCATCGCTAGAGCAATCCCCGTGTTACCACTTGTAGCCTCAATTAAAATATCATTTTTTTTAATCACTCCTTTCTCCAAGGCAGATGCAATCATATTATATGCTGCTCTGTCCTTTACGCTCCCACCAGGATTATTTCCTTCTAATTTTAAAAGAAGTTGAACGTTTTTGTTTTTTACTAAATTTTGACTTATTACTAAAGGAGTATTTCCAATTAAATCAACAAGTTTTTTAGGCTTCATAGAATGGTATTAAGGAATTAACGATCTTCTTTTTCTTTTATTTTTACCTCGGTAGTTGTAGTATTTAAAACGATTGAGTTTTCCGGTGTTGAGCGCGTAACCCAAGAGTTACCACCCACGATACTGTTTTTACCGATTATAGTTTCACCACCAAGAATTGTTGCATTTGCATAGATGCATACATGTTCTTCTACAGTAGGATGTCTTTTGGCATTCTTCATGTCTTTACTAACACTCAATGCGCCCAACGTAACACCTTGATATACCTTTACATATTTATGAATATGAGCAGTTTCTCCAATAACAATACCTGTTGCATGATCAATAAAAAATGGGGAATCAATTTCTGCTCCAGCATGAATATCTGTTCCAGTTATTCTATGAGCGTATTCACTCATTAGTCGAGAGAAAAGAGGCATTTTTAAGAGGTATAACTCATGACTTAGTCTGTAGATTGCAATAGCATAAAACCCTGGATAAGCAAGGTATACTTCTTGTAGATCATTGGATGCAGGATCGTTTTCTAAAATGAAATTTGCATCTTGATTTAATTTTTCTAAAACATTCGGTAAGCTTGCTAAAAATTTATCCCAAATGGAATCGCATAGATCTTCCGGTTTTTTGCAAGCGACCACAGAAATTTGTTTGAACAGAGATTCAAGTTCATCGATGCTTTTATGTAAGTCAGCGTTTGTATCAAAAAGAGTATAGAATAATTTTTCTGTAAATGCTTCTGTTTTTGTTTTGATACCGTAATTTATAGCGGTGTGATTCTTTAAAGAATCAATATTTTTGATAATCAGATCTTTTGTCATGATTACTGATGTTAAATGTTAATTTAATAATTTAAATGCAAGTTAATTTAGAACCAGCAACAACAAAGACACGCATAAATTTTTGTGCGAAAAATAATTAGATTATGTGCTTGTTGTAGTAACATCTTTGTAGTCTAAAGTAGACTTCAAAAGTACTAAAGTAAAACTTAGCATTCAAGTCGTTGTTTCACAAGTTTTCTTACAATAAAAAAGCCTTACTTGGTAGGTAAGGCTGAAGACGTTTTTTATTCTTGTTTGATGCCGTATTCTGTTTCTGGTTCGGCTAATTTTTTTAAATAGCTGTTTGTTAATCCTGCTTTTCCCGAAGAACAATAAATGCCGATATAGCCACCTTGAAATAAGGAATCTACTAAGGTGAGTCTTACAGTTCCATTAATTGATAATTCAATATAAGTACCATAGGCAATCAATGAGAACTTAATTTTTTTGTTTTCGCTGTGTTCAAATTGATTTATTTGTAAGTTTTTAAAAATAAAATTGTTCGCAATATCCTGATCGTTGTGACCCCATTGTCTAATTTGGACAAAACCATTTAAGTAATCAAAAGAGATATAGTATCCATTTCCGTTAGAGTCTGAGTTAAATACCAGACCGCATTTTCCTAGGTTGTAGAGTTGGAGTTCTCCTTCCCAAATAAAGTTTTTAAAAGGGTTTTTACATCCGAATAATTCATAACCACTTTTGGTACTTACAATTCTTTCTTCTAGGGTTTCAATAATAACACTGGTTGGATTATTTAATAGTGTTTCAGTTTTATTAAAACCTGTTTGAGGGATTGTTTTTGTTACTTTTTCTTCCCAACGATAAAAAGATTTTAGTTTCAGTCGCCCTTTTTTATCTGCCACAATTTCTTTAGGAGGGGTGATTATTCGGTAGGTGTTTACGCTTTTTCCGGAAAAATAAAAGCTATAGACTAAAAGGTGTTTTCCGTCTTTTACAACTCTACCAGCGTAATTTCCTTTAGGCAAAAGTACATTGCTATTGTAAGAAGCATATGTTCCTGTAAATTTATCAGAAAACCAATATCGGATTTTTAAATCTTCTCTAATAGAGCCAATTAAATAATACCTTCCGTCTATCTTGAAGGCACAAGGGCACTCTACATCATCATACACCATTGGGGAAAATAGTTGCTTTTTTAGTTTGAAGGTTTGATCTTCAAGTGTGGCAAGTCCAACGCAGCCCCTTCTTGATACAAACCCTTCTGGCCCTCTAGCGCAAATGAGCAAATGTGTTTGGTTATTATCTTTAAAGAGAAAAGGATCTCTAAAACTAAGCCATTGTCTTGGGTTATTCGTTTCAGAGCATTCATAAAAAGGAGCTTCAGATCCTATAGGTTCAAAGGAGGTGTCTTTCTCCCAGTGAATCAAGTCTTTAGATTTTGCTTTTCCTATTTTTTGAATATCACCTTGGTCCTCTCTTTTAAGTCCCGTATAGTACATTACAAAATAATCTTGCTCTTGTGAGACATGCATAGTCCAAAGCATGTCGTCATCCCATTCTCCAGGGTGGCCTACAAAAAGTGCGTTTTTATTTCTTTTCCAGTTGATACCGTCCTCAGATGTGGCATGGGCAATATAGTCATGGTTAGGAATTATTAGATGAAAGAGATGGTATTTTCCATTGTGGATAAATACATCAATATCACCAATTTCCCATTTACTAAATCCTCCTCCTGAATACATAATTATAGAACTTTATAATGTTTTAATCCTTCTAAAACACCTTCAGCAGCTATTCCCTCAGAAACATAATTGTTTTGTAAATGTAATAGTGGGATAAGTTCTTTGGTGTGGTTTTTTACAATAATCGATTTAACTAAGGGCATAAACATATCGCTATCATTCCCTGAATCTCCTGCCGTATATGTTGATTTCTTAGAGATGTTCCATTTCCGGCATATGTATTTTACAGAATTTCCTTTGGATGCTCTTCTAGGGATAATGTCTAAAAATTGATCTTGTGATGCTATGATGTTTACAAGGTGATAAATATTTCCTAAAGCCTCTTTTATTTCGTCAAGATTGAAATCTTCTTTTTTGTAATCATAAGAAATTTTATAAATGTTTTGCGACCCTAAATCTGCTTGTAATTTAAGCCATTTGATTCCACTTAAAGCTTTGTAGATGTCGTTTCGTTTCCATCGTCCTCCTATAAACTTATGCCATTTTTTGTCTAAGTGAAAACTATCTTGGTTTGGGTAGTAAATTTCTGTACCCACTGAAGAAATAACAATATCTGGTGTAGGGACATCAAATTCTTTTAAAAATTCCATTATTTTGGGTAGACTTCTTCCTGAAGCAAGAGCAAAGGCAACATTTTTAGGTCTTTGTGTTAATTGTAGTAACAGTTTTTCTAATCCTGGATTGTTAGTTTCAGGGTGTAGTAAAGTACCATCAATGTCGCAAACAATTAGTTTTTCAATGTTTTCTTTAAGTCTCAGTTGAACGGGAATTCCGGATGCATCGTAATTTTTGCTAGACGATGCTTTTAGATTTTCACAAATTCTTTTCAGGTATGTTTCAACATGACTTTCCCAGTTATATATCTTTCTGACATTAGAAATACCACTTTCAGAATGGTTTCTCCAAAGGTCATTATTTGTTAGAGTTTTTATCAATGCAGTACTTATTTCATCAGCGTTTAATGGATTTACAAGAATTCCGTTGTTACAGTTGGGAATGATCTCAGAGGGTCCACCAAACTTGGTCGCTACAACAGGTAAACCAGAGCTAGCCGCCTCGATAATGGTAAGTCCAAAATTTTCATAAAGGGTTAAACTAGCAAATACTCCTTTTTTTTCTGCGCAATATGAGTAGATCGTGGCGATTTCGTTTTCAACATCGTGTTTTTTTGGAATGGCTAGTTTTCCATAAAGATCATATTTGTCCATGAGCAAAAGAATCTCGGTTAAAACAGATTTTTCCTTTTCAGGCATGTCATTAATATCTTGTCTAATTCCTGCGAATATCACCAGGTTTGCGAGACTTTGTAATTCTTTATTTTTTCCATAGACTTCTATTAGTGTTCGTAAATTTTTATGACGGTCGGGTCTAGAAATTGCAACAATTACTGGTTTATGGGGATTTGATAAAAACTTTTCTATTTTTTCTCCAACCCAATGATGTCGTTTGCTGTTTTCATTTTCATTTTTATGACAATAATAAGGTTCAAATTTTTCAATATTTATTCCCGGTGGTATTATTTGAAATTTTGCTTGTTGATGTTTAGTATAATCTTCATAAGAATGGATTTCTTGGTGCGTGGAAGTGATAATGAATTCCGAATTTTCTAAAACAGATTCTTCAGCTTGAATCCTTTTATTGAAATTAAATTTTTTCTCAAGTTCTTCTTCGGAGTATCCTTTTTCTAAAAGTTTTATTTTTTTATGCAAGCCTAGGGAGTGGCCTGTATGACAAAAAGGGATGTTTAATATTTTCGATAATTCAACCGCTGCATAACCAGCATCGCCATAATGACTATGAATCCAATCTGGTAGGATTTCAAATTTTTTCATGTGGGCTATAGTGCCTGAGACAAAATCATCTAAATAATCCCATAAATATTCTTTGGGTTGGTATTTTTTACCGGCAAACGGTATTCTGTGTATTTCTAATTTTGAATTTATCGTTTCTTTAGATTTAGAATAACATTTTGATACTTCCGGGTCATCAATAAGTCTGGTGAAAATATGAACAGATTTTACTTTGGGGTGTTTTGATAAATGCATGGCTAGGTCATAAACATATCGAGTTTGACCTCCATTATCAGCATCTCTACCAATCTCTAGATGTTCACCTCGAATAAGTCCATGTACATTCATCAACGCAATACGTAATTTCATAGCAATATGGTTTTAGTATTATAGGTTTCAAAAAATATGTAGGGTGTAACGATTAATTACTTCATTATATTACGTTTTTTTTGGGATGTGACCAAATTTATTGCTTGTAATGAGGAGTTTACTAAACCTATGGTTGAGTTTTGAACAAAAAAAAGCCTTACTAAATTAGTAAGGCTTTTTATATCGTTTTAATCAAATTATGCTTTGATTTGACATTTTTCCATTAGGATATGCAAATCTTCATCGTTGATTTCTTTCTTTGTGTCTGCGAATTTCAAGAACTCAGGGTAAGTTGCATCTAATTGAAGTTTAGTCAACTCGTATCCGTTGTTTTTTAATCTGTATGCTAAAGCAGCTCTACCACTTCTTGCAGTTAAAACAATTGAAGATTCTGTTACTCCAACATCTGCTGGATCCATAATTTCATATGTTTCTCTGTTTTTGATAACACCATCTTGATGGATCCCAGAACTATGAGCAAAGGCATTATCACCAACAACAGCTTTGTTAGGTTGTACTACCATTCCCATGCTTTCTTGAACCAACTGACTGATACCAAAAAGCATTTGAGTGTTTACATTCGTATCTAATTCTAAATAAGGATGTTGTTTCATGATCATAACAACTTCTTCCAAAGCAGTATTACCAGCTCTTTCTCCAATACCATTAATAGTACATTCAATCTGTCTAGCACCATTAACGATACCTGCAATAGAATTGGCAGTTGCTAATCCTAAATCATTATGACAATGGCATGATAATATTACATTTTCAATACCTTTTACATTCTCTTTAAGGTATTTTATTTTTGCTCCGTATTCTTCAGGTAAACAGTAACCTGTTGTGTCAGGAATGTTTAAAACTGTAGCTCCAGATTTGATTACAGCTTCACATACACGTGCTAAATACTCGTTGTCCGTTCTACCCGCATCTTCTGCATAAAATTCAATGTCTTCAACAAAACCTTTTGCATATTTTACAGCTGCTTGAGCTCTTTCAATAATTTTTTCAGGAGTTGTATTGAATTTATATTTGATGTGAGACTCAGAAGTACCGATTCCGGTATGAATTCTTGGTCTCTTTGCTAGCTTAAGTGCTTCAGCAGCAACCTTAATGTCATTTTCATGAGCTCTAGTAAGTCCACAAACTGTTGCGTTTTTTACAATTTTAGAAATTTCTTCAACTGATTTAAAATCACCAGGACTCGAAACAGGGAAACCAGCTTCAATGATATCAACACCTAATAAATCTAATTGCTCTGCAATAACTAATTTCTGCGAAGTATTTAGTTTACATCCAGGTACTTGCTCACCATCTCTTAGGGTTGTGTCAAAAATTTGAACATGATTATCACTCATCTTTCCTTGTATTTGTGTTTTAACTATACTTCAAAAATAGCGTAAATATTAGCTTTTTTATTATCAAATATACAATGATTACTGTATTCAAATGTTTCAGGATATCATTTAAAAAACTGAAAATCAGCTATTAAGGTGTTTTCTTTTTACAATGGCTAATTGAAATATACATAAATCAAAAAGCCATTAAATAGAGTTGTTTTGTTTGTTGTTGAATTTCTTAATGTAAAATAAATTGGAATGGTTTTTAGTTTGTTTACATTATTACTGGGTGTTTTGATAGAATTTGATAAGAGGATTTCTAATTGGATGAGATTTTAAGAAAAATGTAAAAAATGTAGTAAGTTTGTTTTTCTAGTTCGTGAAACAATAAATTCTTCATTATGCCTCAGGATCAAAAAGATTCTCTTTTTTTATTGATAAAATCCTTGTCAAAATCGGAAAAACGACAATTTAAACTGTACGCAGGAAGGTTAGGAGGTAATGCCGAGGCTAATTTTATGGCACTTTTTAGTGTTATGGATAAAATGGAAGTTTATGATGAGCAGTTGATATTAAAAAAAACAAATATCAAAAAGCAACAAATCTCTAATTCTAAAGCGCATTTGTACAAGCAAATTTTAATTAGTTTACGTTTGAGTCCGATTCATCAGAATGCGAGAACTCAAATTAGAGAGCAATTGGATTTTGCAACAATTTTATACAATAAAGGATTGTACAAGCAGAGTCTAAAGATTTTAGATAAAACTAAAAATGTTGCTATTAGTAAAGAAGAATATACCTTGGCATACGAGTTAGTGGAATTAGAGAAAGTTATCGAGTCGCAGTATATCACAAGGTCTATGAGTGATCGCGCCGATATTTTATCTGTAGAGGCGAAAAATATCAGCGCAAAAAATGTAGTAGTGTCAAAATTATCTAACTTATCTCTGCAGTTGTATAGCTGGTTTTTAAAGTATGGTTATGTAAGAAACGATAATGATTTTAAGATAGTTAATGATTATTATGAAGCTCGTTTACCCAATTTTGTTTTTTCAGAACAGGGCTTTACCGGAAAAATGTTTTTGTTTCAGGCCAAATTATGGTACGCCTTTATAATTCAAGATTTTCTGTCTTGTTATAGATACTCACAAAAGTTAGTAGCCCTTTTTGATGAATATCCGGATATGAAGCAATTACATCCAGTATTTTATTTGAAAGCGGTAAATTATTCTTTGGAGTCGTTGTTTTATTTACAGCAGACTTATAAATTTAATGAAACCTTAATTTCTTTGGAGGATTCTATTGAGTATAGAAGGTTTTTTGTTAATGAGAATACCTTGTTGTTGGCAAATTTATATTTGTTTCAACATAAAATAAATCTTTATTATTTAGAAGGAGAATTTAATAAAGGAACTCAGTTTGTACCAGAAGTTTTAAGTCAGATTAAAGCTTTTGGAAAAAAAATAGATGCGCATCATGTTATGCTGTTTTATTATAAAATTGGCTGTATGTACTTCGGAGCTGGCGATTATGATAATTGTATTATTTATTTAAATAAGATTATTCAGAATAAGGATTTAAAAATGCGTGAAGATTTATTATGTTATACCAGAGTTTTAGATTTGGTTGCCCATTATGAATCTGGACAAGATCAGAATATTGATGAACTCATCAAATCCACCTATAAGTTTTTACTAAAGATGGATAATTTGTACGAGGTTCAGAAAAAAATGATAAAATTCCTTAGGAATCTGACTTCGTTATATCCAAATGAACTGAAAGATGCTTTCAAAAAATTACATAAAGAATTAAAGGAATTTGAAGATCACCCCTACGAAAAAAGAGCCTTTTTGTATTTAGATATTATTTCTTGGTTAGAATCTAATATTGAAGGGATTCCAGTTGAAGAGGTTGTAAAAAGAAAAATGCGTTCTAGAGAATAAAATTTTATGTCTCAACAGCAAAAATATTTTTATTTAGTAAAGTTTCAGTATTTAGGGTTTCGTTATCATGGTTGGCAAGTACAACCCAATGTGAAAACGGTTCAAAAAATGGTGGAAAGAACGTTGTCGTTTGTTTTTAAGCATTCGAATTTCAAGGTCTTAGGAGCTAGTAGAACCGATATGATGGTCTCTGCAAGTCAATCTGCATTTGAGCTTTTTGTTTATGAAGAAATTGATACGGTTTTGTTAAAGGAAAAGCTGAATAAAAGTCTTCCAAATGATATTAAAATTCTTGAAATTGTTGAGGTATTGGCTTCGTTTAATATCATACAAAATTCAAAACTGAAAAAATATACTTACCTATTTTCTTGCGGTGAAAAAATTCATCCTTTTTGTGCACCATTTATGTTGGGAGTGATTGAGGAGTTGGATGTGGCTTTGATGCAAGTTGGTGCAAAGATTTTTGAGGGAAAACATAATTTTCAGCGATATGCTTACAAACCTTCTGAGCATACCGTTTTTGATCGGGAAATAGCCTCTTGTGAGATTGTTGAGAATACAGAGCTTGTTGCAAATTTTTTTCCCAAAAAAACATACATGCTAAAAGTGGAAGGTGCAGGTTTTATGCGTTATCAAATTAGATTGATGATGGGGGTTTTGTTTCAGCTAGGAAAAGGGCTTGTGGATTTAGATTTTATCAGAGACACTCTTGAAAATCCTTCCTCTGAAACATTAAAGGAATTAGCTCCAGCTTCAGGGTTGACTTTAGATTCTATCACTTTTGATTGATCGTTTTTTGCAAAATATTATTTTTTTGGCATGTGATTTGTAGTATTGCCCCCAAAAAAAATAAATATGAAAAAAAAGATTATGATTAGTGCGGTTGTTTTGTTAGCAACGTTTAGTGTAAATGCTCAAAAGCTTGTTAGACATGGGGTTAAAATAGGGTATAATTTATCAAGTATGTCGGGGTTTGAAAATAATGTAACGGATGGAGAGGGAATAAAATACAAATCTTTGTCTGGTTATTCTCTTGGAGGCTTTGCTGAGTTTTCATTTCTGGAAGAATTATCGATTCAAACTGAGTTGTTATATTCAACAAAAGGTAATAGGAGTGTGTATAGTTTTCCAAGTGATGTAGAAGGTGATTTAGATGGGGATATAAGGCTATCTTATATTGACGTTTCGTTAGCTGGAAGGTATTACGTAACAAATGATTTGTCATTTGAATTTGGACCGCAATTAAGTTTTTTAACTTCAGCAAATTATGAAGTTAAGGGTGAAATTGATGGTAATGAGGAAAATAATTCTATGAATATAATGGAGCAAACAAAATCAGTTGATTTTGGTTTGAATATTGGTGTTGGTTATAAATTTGATTTTGGTTTGGCTTTTGGACTGAGATATGGTGTTGGTTTGTCAAATGTTTTGGAATTAGATGATGATATTAAATATACGAATAGGGTTTTTAATCTGAGTACGGGGTATTCTTTTTGATAATGTTCGTATGTATTACTGTAAAAGGGTAATCCAAAGGGATTGCCCTTTTTTATTTGTGCCTAGAATAAATATAATTCTGTTGTGTGAATTTTTAGCTTTTGAATTATGAACTTATGTTTCTAATATAGATATTTGCAAATCGTTATTGAAAAGTGAATATTCCTTGAATATTCTCCTTTTTTTTAGGTTTATCGTTGTAGATTTTTGAATGTAACTTGTTGTTATACAGTTTTTAAGAGTTTTAAATGATGGCTTGAATAACGTAGTGTATTATATAAAAAAACAAAAAAATAATTAGGCAGTATTATATTTGCTTAGGAAATCAAATTTGGATTGAAACATATTCCTTTTGGGAGGATATAAAAAATTATAAAATGGCATTAAATAAACACAGTAGTAGATTAACACAAGATGAGTCTCAACCAGCTTCTCAAGCGATGTTATATGCGGTAGGTTTAACAGATGAAGACATGAAAAAACCTCAAATCGGTATTGCAAGTACTGGTTATGATGGAAATCCATGTAACATGCATTTGAATACGTTGGCTGCAGAAATCAAAAAGGAAGCAAATAAAAATGAGCAGGTCGGATTGGTTTTTAATACTATCGGTGTGAGTGATGGAATTTCAATGGGAACTTCTGGGATGAATTATTCATTAGCATCTAGAGATATCATTGCTGATTCTATGGAGACAGTTGTAAACGCTCAGAGTTATGACGGTCTTATTGGTGTTGTTGGTTGTGATAAAAATATGCCAGGAGCAATTATTGCAATGTTACGTTTGAATCGTCCATCTATCATGGTATATGGTGGTACCATTCGTTCTGGGAATTACAAAGGAAAAAAATTAAACATCGTATCTGCTTTTGAGGCGTTAGGTCAAAAAGTTGCAGGTGAAATTGATGAAAAAGAATACAGAGAGATTATCAAAGCATCTATTCCTGGTGCAGGAGCTTGTGGAGGTATGTATACTGCAAACACAATGGCTTCTTCTATAGAATGTATGGGAATGGCATTGCCTTATAACTCTTCAATTCCTGCAGAAAATCCAAATAAATTATCTGAGGCTGAGCGTACGGCTCAAGCAATGAAAAATTTGTTGGAATTAGATTTGAAACCAAAGGATATTGTAACTAAAAAATCTATCGAAAATGCAATTGCAATTGTAAATGCATTGGGTGGATCTACAAATGCAGTATTACACTATTTAGCAATTGCATATGCGGCGGATATTGAATTTACGTTAGAAGATTTTCAGAGAGTTTCAGATAGAACTCCGTTAATTGCAGATTTAAAACCTTCTGGAAAATATTTAATGGAAGATGTTCATGGTGTTGGAGGAACTCCGGCAATTATGAAATATTTATTGGAAAAAGGATTTTTACATGGTGACTGTATGACAATTACAGGAAAAACATTAGCTGAAAATTTAGCGGATGTTGAAGCTATGGAATTTGAAGATCAAGATGTAGTATTCCCAACGGATAAAGCATTGAAGTCTTCAGGGAATTTACAGATTTTATACGGAAACCTTGCTGAAGAAGGAGCCGTGGCTAAAATTTCTGGAAATGAAGGATTGGTATTTGAAGGTAAAGCTGTTGTTTATGATGGTGAACAAGCTGCAAACACTGGGATTTCAAATGGAGAAGTAGAAAGAGGAGACGTCGTCGTTATCCGTTATGTAGGACCTAAAGGAGGACCTGGTATGCCGGAAATGTTAAAGCCGACTTCTTTAATTATGGGAGCTGGTTTAGGAAAGTCAGTTGCTTTGATTACTGATGGAAGATTCTCTGGTGGTACGCATGGTTTTGTTGTTGGGCACATAACGCCAGAAGCACAACAAGGAGGATTGATTGGATTGGTTGAGACAGGAGACAAGATCTTAATTAGTGCAGAAGACAATTCTATAACGTTGAAAGTTTCTGAAGAGGAGATTGCAAAACGTAAAGAAAACTGGCAAACACCAGCTTTAAAACATAATAAAGGAATTTTATTTAAGTACGCAAAATCAGTTGCTTCTGCTTCTGAAGGTTGTGTAACAGATAAATACTAATTCCTTAAAACATTTTCAATTGCTCGCAATTGATATATTAAATTTTCGAATATGGGAAATTCAACAAATAACAAATCAACTGAAAGAATTATAGGTGCAGAAGCAGTTGTAAGAGCTCTTTTAGAAGAAGGTGCGGATTTAGCTTATGGTTATCCTGGAGGGGCAATTATGCCTATCTATGATGAATTATACAAGTACCAAGATAAATTACATCATGTATTAACCCGTCATGAGCAAGGTGCAATTCATGCAGCTCAAGGTTTTGCTAGAGTTTCAGGGAAAGTAGGAGTCTGTTTGGCTACTTCTGGTCCAGGAGCAACTAACTTAATTACAGGGATTGCAGATGCGCAGATTGATTCTACGCCTTTAGTATGTATTACTGGGCAGGTAGCATCGCATTTGTTAGGTACTGATGCGTTCCAAGAGACAGATGTGATTAGCATTTCTGCTCCTGTAACAAAATGGAATATTCAAGTTACAAAATCTCAAGATATCCCTGCGGCTATTGCAAAGGCATTTTTTATTGCAAGATCAGGAAGACCAGGTCCTGTGTTAATTGATATCACTAAAGATGCTCAATTAGGAGAGTTGGATTATTCTTATGAAAAATGTACAGCTGTAAGAAGTTATAAGCCGGTACCTGAAACTGATATTGAAAAAGTTAAGGAGGCAGCTGAGTTGATCAATGCAGCTAAAAAACCTTTTATCGTATTCGGACAAGGAGTAATTCTTGGAGAAGCGGAAGCGGAACTGAAAGCTTTGATTGAAAAGTCTGGTATTCCATCGGCATGGACGGTTTTAGGATTATCAGCTTTACCAACCGAACATCCATTAAATGTTGGGATGGTTGGTATGCACGGACATTATGGACCTAATAAATTGACAAACGAATGTGATTTGTTGATTGCTATTGGAATGCGTTTTGATGATCGTGTTACGGGAGATTTATCTAAATATGCGAAACAGGCAAAAGTAGTGCATTTTGATATTGATCCTGCAGAGATTGATAAGAATGTAAAAACGGATGTTGCTGTAATTGGTAATTCTAAAGATACTTTAGCGAAAATTTTACCTTTTATCAATGAAACGAAGCATGAAGCTTGGCACAACGAATTTAAGGAATATAGAAAAATAGAAGACGAGGCGGTTATTATTCCACAGTTAGAACCAACGAAAGAAGGTTTAACAATGGGAGAGGTAATCAACCAAGTGAATAAAGAAACAAATGGAGATGCAGTAATTGTTTCTGATGTTGGACAGCATCAAATGTTTACAGTACGTTATGCTGATTTTACTACAACGAGAAGTAATGTTACTTCTGGTGGGTTAGGAACAATGGGATTTGCATTACCAGCAGCAATTGGTGCTAAAATGGGTGCTCCAGAAAGAGAAGTAGTCGCTTATATCGGTGATGGTGGTTATCAAATGACCTGTCAAGAATTGGGTACTATTTTACAAACAGGTGCTGCGGTTAAAATTGTAGTATTGAATAATGAGTTCTTAGGAATGGTACGTCAATGGCAGCAGTTGTTTTTCGATAAGCGTTATGCTTCTACAGTGATGACAAATCCTGACTTTATTAAACTAGCGGAGGCTTATGATATCAAGGCTACAAAAGTTGTAAAGCGTGAGGAATTAGCAGGTGCAGTAAAAGAGATGATTGCTTCTAAAGAATCTTATTTCTTAGAAGTAATGATTGAGAAGGAAGACAATGTTTTCCCAATGGTACCTACAGGGGCTAGTGTTTCAGATGTAAGATTAAAATAAAAGAAAATGGAAAAACAATTATTTACGATTTCTGTTTATACAGAAAATAATCCAGGGTTATTAAATAGAATTGCAACTATTTTCTTGAAAAGACATATCAATATTGAGAGTTTGAATGTTTCTAGATCTGAAATTGAAAATGTACATCGTTTTACGATTGTGGCAAATATGACAGAAGTTGCTGTAAAGAAACTAGTAGGTCAAATAGAAAAGCAAATTGAAGTAATTAAAGCTTATTACCATACAGATGATGAGATTATTTTTCATGAAACAGCGTTGTATAAAATAGCTTCAAACTTATTATTTGATAAAAGAGAAATTCAAAACATTATAAAAAATAGTCATGCAAGTATTGTAACGGTAAATCCTGACTTTTTTGTAATTGAGAAAACTGGATTCAGAAAGGAAACTGAAGCTTTGTATGATCAATTAGCTCCTTATGGAATTATGCAATTCGTAAGAACAGGTAGAATTTCTGTTTCAAAAACGGAAATGAAAATCTCTGAGCAATTAAAAAATCTATAGTTTCTTAAAAAAGCCATCTATTTAAATAAAAATGAATAGGTTTTTTTAGAGATAATGATAAGATTATTAAGATTTAAGCAAAGGTTTTTATATTTTTGCAATCGCAATAAAAAATAATATAAGAGCTAATTGGTAATAGCGGTACTAAAACGGTTAATCAATTAGTTTTAAATAAATTAACAAACAAAAGAAAAATGGCAAATTATTTTAACACACTTTCTTTACGTGAGCAATTGGAACAATTGGGACAATGTGAGTTCATGGATAGATCAGAATTTGACGGAGGTGTAGAAGCATTGAAAGGTAAAAAGATCGTTATTATTGGATGTGGAGCTCAAGGACTGAACCAAGGGTTGAACATGAAAGATTCAGGATTGGATATTTCTTACACTTTAAGACCAGCTGCAATTGCTGAAAAAAGACAATCTTACATCAATGCAACTGAAAATGGATTTGCAGTTGGGACTTACGAAGAAATGATCCCTTCAGCTGATTTGTTAATCAACTTAACTCCAGATAAACAACATACTGCTGTTGTAAATGCTGTGATGCCATTGATGAAAAAAGGAGCTACTTTATCTTATTCTCATGGATTCAACATTGTTGAAGAAGGAATGGAAGTAAGAAAAGATATTACAGTAATTATGGTTGCTCCTAAGTCACCAGGTTCTGAGGTAAGAGAAGAATTCAAAAGAGGATTTGGAGTACCTACATTAATCGCTGTTCACCCTGAGAATGATCCAGAAGGAAAAGGATGGGATTACGCTAAGGCATATGCTGTTGCTACTGGTGGTCATACTGCTGGTGTTTTAAGATCTTCTTTCGTTGCAGAGGTAAAGTCTGATTTAATGGGAGAGCAAACAATTCTTTGTGGATTGTTACAAACAGGATCTATCTTATGTTTTGATAAGATGGTTGCTGAAGGAATCGATGCAGGTTATGCTTCAAAATTAATCCAGTACGGATGGGAAACTATTACGGAAGGAATGAAGTATGGTGGAGTAACGAATATGATGGATAGATTATCTAATCCAGCTAAAATTGCTGCATTTAAAGCATCTGAAGATTTAAAAGACTTAATGCGTCCATTATTCCAAAAGCATATGGATGATATTATTTCAGGTCATTTCTCTAAAACAATGATGGAGGACTGGGCTAATGATGATAAAAACTTATTGACTTGGAGAGCTGCTACAGGTGAAACTAACTTTGAGAAAACTCCTGCAGGTGATGTAGAGATTTCTGAGCAAGAGTACTATGATAATGGTACGTTAATGGTTGCAATGGTAAAAGCTGGTGTTGAGTTAGCTTTTGAGGCAATGGTTGAGTCAGGAATTATTGATGAGTCTGCTTACTACGAATCATTACATGAAACTCCATTAATTGCAAACACAATTGCAAGAAAGAAATTATATGAAATGAATAGCGTAATTTCTGATACTGCTGAGTACGGATGTTACTTATTTGATCATGCTGCAAAACCATTAATCGCTGATTACGTGAAAAATGCTCCAATTAACATGATTGGTAAGCCTTTTAATACTGGTGATAACGGTGTAGATAACAAAGAACTTATTGAGGTTAACGCTGCTATTAGAGAGCACGGTGTTGAGGAAATTGGTGAGTACTTGAGAGAGTCTATGACTGCAATGAAAAAAATCGTATAATTAGATACAATTTTATATTGAAAGCCTGATAGACGAAAGTTTATCAGGCTTTTTAATTTTTTATACTTTTATATAAAATCTAGGGATGCTTTATTTTACTTTATTAATATATGTAGAAAAAGGGAAAGAGCTTGTTTTTCAAGAGTTTGAGGAGCTTACTTTGCCTTTGCTGTCTGAGTATAATGCAAAACTTATTATGCGGTTGCGTCCAGATGAAAATTCTGTTGTTGCTATGGAGGGAGAGATGCCTTATGAGGTTCATTTTTTGTCCTTTAATACGGAATCAGATTATGAAAGGTACAAGAACGATCCTAGTAGACAAGAGTTTTTAAAATTGAAAGAAGAATCAATCACAGCCACATTAATGGTAAAAGGAGAACAAATATGATAACGATCGAAAAAGTGTTGAAAGCACAAAAAAATATTAAATCTATTGTGAATGTTACTCCTTTGGATGTAATGGAGAATTTCTCGAAAAAATATGGTGCTTCCATCTTGTTTAAAAGAGAAGATCTTCAAGTAGTACGTTCTTATAAGATTAGAGGTGCTTATAATAGGATAGTAAATCTTTCTTCTAAGGAATTGGTGAACGGTGTTGTGTGTGCAAGTGCCGGAAATCATGCCCAAGGGGTAGCTCTGGCTTGTCAGAAGTTGAAGGTAAAAGGAGTTATTTTTATGCCTACAACAACTCCTAATCAAAAAATAGGTCAGGTGAGGATGTTTGGTCAGTCTTTTGTAGAAATCGTTTTAGAAGGAGATACCTATGATGCAAGTTATGCTGCAGCAGCGACATATTGCGAGGAGTATGGAGCTACTTTTGTGCACCCTTTTAATGATGAAGATGTAATGGCGGGGCAAGGTTCTGTCGGGTTAGAAATAATCGATCAATCTCAGGAGCCAATTGATTATTTGTTTTTACCTGTCGGTGGTGGAGGTTTGGCTGCGGGTGTTTCTAGTGTTTTTAAAGTATTAAGTCCAAATACAAAAATTATTGGGATAGAACCTGAAGGGGCTCCTTCTTTTAATGTTTCTTTAGAAAAAGGAGTGAATACAACTCTAGATCACGTTGAGAAGTTTATTGATGGTGCTGCTGTCAAAAGGATGGGAGATGCGACTTTTGAAATATGTAAAGAACTTGTTCATGATGCTAACGTTGTTTCAGAAGGAGCTGTATGTTCTACGATTTTAAAAGTTTACAATGAAAATGCTCTAGTGGTGGAGCCTGCAGGGGCTCTTTCTATTGCTGCTTTAGATCTGTATAAAGAAGAAATAAAAGGAAAGAATGTAGTCTGTGTTGTAAGTGGTGGGAATAATGATATTACCCGAATGGAAGAAATGAAAGAGCGTTCTCTTTTGTATGAGGGGTTAAAACATTATTTTATTATTCGTTTTCCTCAAAGAGCAGGTGCATTAAAAGAATTTGTGGTAGAGGTGTTAGGGCCGAATGATGATATTGCTTATTTTGAGTATACTAAAAAGAATAACAGAGATAAAGGACCTGCTGTAGTTGGGATTGAACTTAAAAGTAAAGATGATTTTTCGCCCTTGGTAAAAAGGATGAAGGAGAAAGGGTTTTTAGGAGAGTATCTAAATGAGAGTCCGGAATTATTTCAGTTTCTAGTTTGATGCTAGTGAAACTGATTCTTTAGTTTTATATACGGATTGATGCTGTATTGGAGGGGTTTGTGTTTATTCTAATTACAAGCATCCCAAATAGGGTCCTTGGGAGTAGGAGCAATAATTTCAATAGGTTCTTTTTTAACAGGATGCATAAAGTTTATTTTTCTAGCATGTAGGTGGATTCCTGCATCTTTATTACTTCTGTTAAAGCCGTATTTTAAATCTCCTTTTATGGGGCAATTAATGTTTGCGAGTTGACTTCTTATTTGATGATGTCTCCCTGTTTCTAGATCAATTTCAAGTAGATGATAGTTGTCCAGGTTTTTAATTGTTTTATAGTGGAGGATTGCTTTTTTTCTATCTTTTCCATCCTCGTTAAAAACACTGGCTTTATTGTTCTTTGGGTTTTTTCTGAGGTAATTAATTAGCGTGTCTGAAGCTTTTGAAGGTTTGTTTTTTACTACTGCCCAATAAGTTTTGTCAATGGTTTTGTCTCGAAGCATTTTATTGAGACGTTCCAGTGCTTTTGAAGTTTTTGCAAAAATAACAATACCAGTGGTGGGCCTGTCCAAGCGATGCACGACACCTAAATACACATTACCTGGTTTGTTGTATTTTTCTTTAATATATTCTTTGAGGATATCGCTTAAAGGAGCATCTCCAGTTTTGTCTCCTTGTACTAAATCTCCCGTTTTTTTATTGACAACGATGATGTGGTTGTCTTCAAAAAGAATTTCTATGTTTTTGGAATTGGATCTCAAAAGAATATTTTTTTACAAGTTTTAAGATTCTTTTAATTGGATGTTTACTTTATCGATAAAGTTTAAAACTGAATCTCTACCTTCTTTAGAAGTGGAAGATGTGACAAAATAATCCGGAAAAATATCCCAAGAATCATCCAGTAACTTTGTTTTGTAGTTTTCAATATTGCGCTTTAACACAGTTGGTGTTAGTTTGTCGGCTTTGGTGAAAATAATACAAAACGGGATTTGACTTTCTCCAAGAAATTGCATGAAATCCATGTCTATTCTTTGAGGTTCATGTCTTGAATCAATCAAAACAAAAGAACATATTAATTGTTCTCTTTGAAGAAAATAATTTTTGATAAACGATTGAAAGGTTCTTTTGGTTTTTTTTGAAACTCTAGCATATCCATATCCGGGTAAATCAACTAGAAACCAACTATCATTAATCTTAAAATGGTTAATTAATTGTGTTTTTCCAGGAGTACCAGATGTTTTGGCAAGTTTTCTTTGTCCGGTAAGCATATTGATCAAAGAGGATTTTCCTACATTAGATCTACCGATAAACGCATATTCAGGAATTCGTTCTTTAGGACATTTACTTACGTCAGAATTACTGATTTCAAAAGAAGCCGTTTTGATTTTCATGAGATGTGTATAAAAAACAAACACAAATTTTTTTAAAAATTTGTGTTTGTTTATGAGTTGTTATAGATTGTGCTTTATCAGCCAATCGTGAACAATTTTATTAAATTGATCAGGGTGTTCTGTCATAGGAGCATGACCACATTTGTCAATCCAGAATAACTCTGAATTTGGCATTAATTTATCAAAATCATGCGCAACTTCTGGTGGTGTTACTGTGTCTTGTTTACCCCAAACTAGACATGTTTCTAGTTTCATGTCAGGTAGGTCTTTTGCCATGTTATGGCGGATGGCACTTTTAGCAAGTGAAAGAATTCTTAAGACACTTCCTCTATCGTTTACAACCTCAAATAAATCATCAACCATTTCTTCGGTAGCTGTTGCTGGGTCGTAGAATACCATCTCTACTTTTTTTCTCACATAAACTCGATCTCCACGTTTTGGATAGCTATCACCCATAGCGCTTTCGTATAGACCAGAACTTCCAGTAAGTACTAAGTTACTTACTAATTCAGGGTAGTGTTTTGTAAGGTATAAGGCAATATGGCCACCTAAAGAGTTTCCTACCAAAATAGGTCGTTCTAGGTTTTTGTGTTCTATAAATCTTTTTATAAAAAGTGAAAAATGTTTCACATTTGTTTTAATCAACGGTAAGCTGTAAATAGGTAATTCAGGTACAAGAACCTTGTATCCTTTGTCTGCGAAATATTCGAGAATATTATCAAACATGCTTGCTGTTCCCATTAAACCGTGTAGGAGAATGATGGCTTTTCCTTCACCAGCTTCTTTGTATGTAAACTCTCCTTCTGTAATAATAGTATCGATCATTTATAATCTTTTTTACGATTGACAAATGTACTCTTTTTTTTACAAAAAAACATTTAATCAATATTTCAACTTTTTTTTGCGAATTCCATTTTTAAGACGCACGATATGAGTAAAGTAAGTAAAGTGGGAGAAAATGACAGAACTTATTAACAAAGTGGGGTAATGTGGGAAAATGTGGTAAATAATTCTTACTTTTGAATTCTATAATCTGAGATTACAAAGCGTGGAAAGTATAGTTGGTACATATGAATGTAAGGCGGACTCTAAGGGGAGGATGCTTTTGCCATCTGCATTAAAAAAGCAGTTGGAGCCGGTTATGCATGAAGGTTTTGTGTTGAAAAGATCAGTGTTTCAGCCTTGTCTAGAGTTGTATCCGATTAAAGAATGGAATGCAGTGATGGCTCAAATGAATGGGTTGAATCGTTTTGTGAAAAAGAATAATGATTTTATTCGTCGTTTTACGGCTGGGGTAAAAAAAATAGAATTAGATACGACTGGGAGGTTGTTGATTCCTAAAGATTTATTAGCCTTTTCTGGAGTAACGAAAGAAGTAGTGATGTCTTCTGCAATTTCAATTATTGAGATTTGGGATAAAGATAAGTATGAGCAAGCTATTGATGAGACTGCACTTGATTTTGCGGAGTTGGCTGAAGAGGTAATGGGAACAGTAAATAATGAAGGAGATGGAAGGATATCATAATCCAGTATTGCTAAAAGAAAGTGTTGATGCATTGGCTATAAAGCCAGATGGTATCTATGTTGATGTGACTTTTGGCGGTGGAGGGCATTCAAGAGAGATATTAAGTCGTCTTGGTGCTGGTGGTAGGTTGTTTGCGTTTGATCAGGATCCTGATGCTCAAAGAAATAGTATTGATGACGAACGTTTTGTTTTGATTCAAGAGAATTTTAGATATATCTCTAGGTTTCTTCGTTTTTATGGAGTTACTAAGGTAGATGGGATTCTTGGTGATTTAGGAGTTTCTTCTCATCAGTTTAATGAAGCTGAGCGTGGTTTTTCTACTCGTTTTGATGCGGAGTTGGATATGAGGATGAATAAATCAGATGAGTTGTCTGCTTATACAATTGTGAATACATATTCTGAGGAGCAGTTGAGTGATGTTTTGTTTCAGTATGGAGAATTGCGAAATGCACGTGCGTTGGCAGCAAAAATTGTTGTGGAGAGACAAGAAGAAAAGATTGTTACAAGTTTTAGGTTGAAAGAAGTTTTGCAACAGTTTTTACCTAAGGCAAAAGAGCATAAAATATTAGCACAAATTTTTCAAGCTTTTAGAATTGAAGTAAATCAGGAGCTAGAGGTTTTGAAAGAATTTTTGCTACAGACCCCTAAGTTGTTGGAGGTGGATGGTAGGTTGAGTGTTATTTCTTACCATTCGCTAGAAGACAGATTGGTGAAGCGATTCATAAAAAACGGATTGTTTGAAGGGGAGCCAGAAAAAGATTTTTACGGAAATATTGATGTTCCGTTAAAGAATGTTGGGAAAATGATTGTTCCTACTCGTGAGGAGATCAAAGAGAATAACCGGGCTAGAAGTGCAAAGCTTCGTATTGCTACCTTGAAGAAAATGAAGTAAGATGAGAATTTACGATGTTTTAAAAGGAGGGTTTTTAGTTGATGAAGGTGCTTTTAAGAACTGGAGAATTATTGTCTTTGTGGTTTTTCTCTTGTTGTTTATGATTACAAGTTCTCATAATGCAGATCGGAAAGTGATGGAAATTGCAAGTATGAATAAGGAGGTGAAAAAGCTGAAATCCTTGTATATAGATTCAGGAACTTATTTAACGAGGATGAAAATGGAGTCCTCGGTTAGGGAGAAATTAAAAGAGAGAGGGTTGGCGTCTCCTAAAACACCGCCAATAAAAATCAAAGTAACAACAAAATCAAACTAAAGTGAGCACGGAGCAAAAAGGCATATTAAGTAGACTATCTATAGTAGTTGTCTTGATGACTCTTTTTTTGTTGGTGATTTTTATTAAAATAGCTCGTATTCAGTATCTTGAAGGTGATAAGTATCGAGATATGTCTGCGCATAGGACTATTAGAAAAGATACTATTTTTTATAATAGAGGGAATGTTGTTTCTGCAAGAGGTAGCTTGTTGGCGACATCAATGTCAAAATATGATATCCGTATGGATGTTGTGACTGTTAAAGATGAGGTTTTTGAAAAAAACATTCATGGATTGGCCGAGGCAATGTCAGAGATGTTCGGGAAGTCTACTTCGTATTATCAATCTTATTTTAGAAAAGCCAGAAGATCCAGAAACAGGTATTTGTTTGTGGCGAGAAATCTTGGTTATATGGATTATTTAAAAGTGAAGAGTTTTCCGATCTTTAGATTAGGACTATATAAAGGAGGTTTTATTACGGAGCAAAGAACAGTCCGCGAGCATCCTATCGGGAAAATCGCCGAGCGTACTATTGGTTATGATGATTATCGCGGGGAAGTAGGTATTGAAGGTGCTTATACGGATTATTTAGAAGGTAGTTTGGGTTGGCGTATGAAACAAAAAATCGCTAAAAATCAATGGAAGCCTATTAATGATAATAATGAGGTAGAGCCTAAGGATGGAAGCGATGTAATTACCACGATTGATATCAATGTTCAAGATATTGCCCATCATGCTTTGTTGGAGCAGTTGGAGAAGTTTGAGGCGGATCATGGTTGTGTGATTGTGATGGAAACTAAAACAGGTTCTGTAAAGGCGATTGCGAATTTAGGTAGGACCTCGAAGGGTAAATATTACGAAAAAAGAAATTATGCGGTATGGGAATCTCATGAGCCGGGATCAACTTTTAAGGTAGCGAGCTTGCTTATAGCTTTAGAAGATAAGGTTATCGATACGAGTACTGTTGTTGATACTGAAAAAGGAAGAATTTATATTCATAGAAAAAAAGTAGAAGATTCTCATAGAGGTGGATATGGTGAGATTTCTGCGGGTCGAGTTATAGAGGTTTCTTCGAATGTTGGGATTGTTAAACTAATTCAAAAGCATTACAAAAAAGATCCACAAAAGTTTGTGGATGCTGTGCATGAAATAGGTCTTGGTTCAAAAATTGGTTTAGAAATTAAAGGCGAAGGAGCACCTTATATACCTTCTCCAAAAGATAAGAAACGATGGAATGGTATTTCTCTTGAGTGGATGGCATGGGGGTATGGTATCTCTTTAACTCCTTTACAGACTTTAACGTTTTACAATGCTATTGCAAATGATGGTGTGATGGTGAAGCCAAGATTTGTGAGTGCGCTTAGAACTGAAGGGAAGGTAGATAAAGTGTTTGAACCTAAAGTTATCAATCCAAGTATTGCCTCTATGGAGACAGTGAAAAAATTAAGAAGGGTTCTAGAAAAAGTTGTAGAACAAGGTACGGCAACTAATATCTATACTCCTAATTTTTCTATGGCAGGTAAAACGGGAACTGCTAAAAAATACATTCCGGTTACGAGAGGTGCGGATGGGGAGTTGCATGGCGGTTATTATTCTAGTAAAGAATATACAGCGTCTTTTGCTGGTTTTTTTCCGGCTGATGCCCCTAAGTATTCTTGTATAGTAGTGGTTCATAATCCTGATAAAAAGAAAGGATATTATGGTGCTACGGTTGCTGCGCCAGTGTTTAAAAAAATCGCTCAAAAAATGTATGCTTCAGCACCTATAAAAAAAGAGGTTGAGAACAAATTACCAGTGATAGAGCAGTTAGATGTTGATTCTGAGTCTTATTATGCTCTTTTGCAACAAGATTTGAAAGTTATTCCAGATGTAAGAGGGATGGCAGGAATGGATGCAATTTCGGTTCTTGAGAATTTAGGTTTGAAAGTGGTTTTTGAAGGGGTTGGAAAGGTGAAAAGTCAATCCATAAGAAAAGGAAAGAAGCTTGTGAAGGGTGCAACGATAATTTTGAAATTGAGTTAGATGAAAAAGTTGAGTGAATTACTTGAGGGAGTTGATGTGTTGGAGTTGATTGGAGTGACTGCAATGAATGTTGATTCAGTTGTTTTTGATTCTCGTAAAATAAAAAAAGGCGCTCTATTTGTCGCTCAAAAAGGAACTGCTTTTGATGGTCATTTGTTCATAGAAAAGGCAATAGAGCTTGGAGCAACCGCCGTTGTCTGTCAGGTGTTTCCTGAGTCTATTGTGTCTGAGGTGACTTACATAAAGGTTGAGAATAGCGACGTGGCATTAGCTCATATTGCTTCTAGTTTTTATGATAATCCTTCTTCGGAGTTAAAACTAGTTGGCGTAACGGGTACAAATGGAAAGACTACTGTTGCTACTTTGTTGTATGAATTGTTTCAAAAAGCAGGTATAGAATCAGGGTTGCTGTCAACAGTAAAAATAAAAATAGGTACAGAGTCTTTTGATGCGACTCATACTACGCCAGATTCTGTTACGATTAACAGTTATCTGAGAAGAATGTTGGATGCGGGCGTAACACATTGTTTCATGGAGGTAAGCTCTCATGGGATTCATCAGTGCAGAACAGAAGGACTTCTGTTTGACGGTGGGGTTTTTACAAATCTATCTCACGATCATTTAGATTACCATAAAACTTTTGCTGAGTATAGGGATGTAAAAAAGAAATTTTTTGATGATTTGTCGAAAGATGCTTTTGCTTTGACGAATGTAGATGATAAAAATGGAACTGTTCTTTTACAAAATACAAAGGCAAGGAAGCTTAGTTATGCGCTAAAATCTATGGCGGATTACAAAGCAAGAATTTTAGAGAAAAGTTTCTCTGGAATGCTTCTGCAGGTTCAAAATAGTGAGGTTTGGGTGCAGTTGATTGGAGAATTTAATGTGTCAAATTTGTTGGCAATATATGGAGTTGCTATAGAGCTGGGTTTAGAGCATGATAATGTATTGTTATTAATGAGTCAGCTGGAAAGTGTAAATGGAAGGTTTCAGTATTCAATTTCAAAAACAGGAATTGTAACGATTGTTGATTATGCCCATACTCCAGATGCATTAAAGAATGTTTTGTCTACCATAGAAGGGATTCGTACTACAAAAGAAAATTTAATTTCTGTTGTGGGTTGCGGTGGTGATCGTGATACTTCTAAAAGAAGTAAGATGGGTAACATTGCAGCAGCGATGAGTGATCAAGTTGTTTTTACATCTGACAACCCAAGGTTTGAAGATCCGCAATCAATTATTGATCAGATAGAGGAAGGTGTTGCAAAAGAAGATGAAAAAAAAGTGCTTTCTATTTTGGATAGAAAACAGGCTATAAAAACCGCTTTGAAATTGGCTAGCCAAGGAGATATTGTTTTAGTAGCTGGAAAAGGACATGAAAATTATCAAGATGTTCAAGGAGTAAAACATCATTTTGATGATAAAGAGATAGTACAAGAAATATTAATAGCATTAGAAAAATAAAAAAAAATAACCGCATGCTGTATTACTTATTTGATTACCTAAAAGCAAACTATGATTTAATTGGAGCCGGAGTGTTTCAGTATATTTCGTTTAGGGCTTCGATGGCGTTTATTTTTTCGATGTTGCTTTCTACGATATACGGAAAGCGCATGATAAACTTTTTAAGAAAAAAACAAATTGGAGAATCTGTTCGTGATCTAGGTTTAGAGGGGCAGGTGCAAAAAGCGGGTACTCCAACTATGGGAGGATTGATAATAATATTTGCGACCTTGATACCTGTGATTTTGTTTGCTAAGGTGGATAATATTTATATCATTATTCTTCTGATTACAACTTTATGGATGGGCTCTATTGGTTTTTTGGATGATTATATAAAAGTGTTCAAAAAGGATAAGGATGGCTTGAAAGGTAAATTTAAGGTTTTGGGTCAGGTTGGATTAGGGGTTATTGTTGGTGGTATGTTGTTTTTTAATCCTAAGGTGACTATGAAAGAAAAGTTACCGGTAGCAGAAATTCAAATGGTTACTGATACTGGTGTTCCGAAAGTGTTTGGTGAAGAGATGAAATCTATTAAAACCACGCTTCCTTTTTTGAAAAATAATGAGCTTGATTATTCTGTAGTGACAGAGTGGTTAGGAGATACGTCAAAAAAATGGGGTTGGATAATTTTTATTCCAATAGTGATATTTATTATCACTGCTGTTTCTAATGGGGCAAATCTTACGGATGGGATTGATGGCTTGGCGGCCGGAACCTCAGTGATTATAGTACTTACACTAGGTGTCTTTGCTTGGGTGTCAGGTAATATAATATTTGCAAATTATTTGGATGTTATGTATATCCCTCATTCAGGTGAGATGGTGGTTTTTATAAGTGCTTTTTCTGGTGGATTGGTAGGGTTTTTATGGTATAATACATATCCAGCTCAGGTTTTTATGGGAGATACCGGGAGTTTAACTATTGGTGCTATTATCGCGGTGATTGCGGTTGCCACTCGTAAAGAATTATTGATTCCCGTCTTGGCAGGAATCTTTTTTATAGAGAATTTTTCTGTGGTCTTACAGGTGGGGTATTTCAAATATACCAGAAAAAAATATGGTGAAGGTAGAAGGATTTTTAAGATGGCTCCGCTACATCATCATTATCAAAAGTCAGGTTATCATGAGTCGAAAATAGTGGCACGTTTTATAATTATTGGCTTGTTGTTGGCGGTAATGACCATCGTAACATTGAAATTAAGATAGAATCAGAGAGCGGTGATATGAAAAGGTTAGTTGTACTTGGTGGAGGAGAAAGTGGTGTAGGAACCGCTGTTTTAGCGAAAGATAAAGGCTATGATGTTTTTGTGTCCGACAGAGGGGGTATAAAAGAAAAGTACATAAAAGTTCTTGAAGAAAATGATATCTCTTTTGAGTCTGGAGAGCATACTAGAGATAAAATAGTAAATGCTGATTTGGTGATGAAAAGCCCTGGTATTCCGGATACTGTTCCTTTGGTTGTAGAGTTGAGGGAAAAAGGTGTTTCAGTGATTTCAGAAATAGAATTTGCGGCTCAATTTACGGATGCTACCTTGATTGGGATAACGGGGTCTAATGGAAAGACAACAACTACCATGATGTTGCATCATATTATGAAAAAAGCGGGTTTCAATTGTGGAATGGCTGGTAATATTGGAGATAGTTTTGCTTTGCAGGTTGCTTCTGAAAACTATGATAGTTATGTTTTGGAGTTGAGTAGCTTTCAGTTAGATGGAATTAAAGATTTTGCTCCGCATATTGCTATCATAACTAATATTTCTCCGGATCATTTGGATAGGTATGAATACAAATACGAGAACTATATCGCATCGAAGTTCTTGATTACAAAAAATCAAACTGAGAAAGATTATTTGATTTATGATGCAGATGATATTGAAATAATTAATTGGCTGGAAAGTCATGAAGTAAGAGCGCAGTTGGTGCCATTTTCATTGAGTGGAAATAAGGGTGTTCCAGGAGCGTATGTTTACGATAATAAAATACAAACAGAACTAAACAAAGAAATTTTAAGAATGGATATTTCTAAACTAGCAACTAAAGGAAAACACAATACAAAAAATGCGATGGCATCTTCATTGGCAGCACAAATGATGAAGGCAAGAAAACAAGTTATAAAAGAGAGCTTGGAGGATTTTGAAGGAGCAGAGCATCGTTTGGAAAAAGTATTGAAAATTAATGGTGTTCAGTATATCAATGATTCTAAGGCAACGAATGTTAATGCAACATTTTATGCTTTGGAATGCATGGAGGCACCTACAGTTTGGATCGTAGGAGGTGTAGATAAGGGAAATGATTATTTAGATTTGATGCCATTGGTTAGAGAAAAGGTGAAAGCAATTATTTGTTTAGGTGTGGATAATGCTAAAATCATGCAGACTTTTGACGGTATGGTAGATTTATTAATCGAAACTACAAGTGCAGAAGAGGCTGTTAAAATGGCTTATAAATTAGGGGCAAAAGGTGATAATGTTCTTTTGTCTCCTGCTTGCGCAAGTTTTGATTTGTTTGAAAGTTATGAAGATAGAGGAAGGCAGTTTAAAAATGCTGTGAGACATTTGTAAATTAATTTAGGAGATGCAAAGTTTGTTCAAACATCTACAGGGAGATAGAGTCATTTGGGCCTTAGTGGCTATGTTGGCTATATTTTCATTTATGCCAGTTTATAGTGCTAGTACAAACTTGGTGTATGTGGTTGGGAATGGATCTACATTTGGTCATTTGATAAAGCATGCAGCACTTCTTTTTATGGGGTTTGCTATTATGTTTGGGGTTCATAAAATTCCATATAGGTATTTCAGTGGGGGTTCTGTGTTGCTGTATCCTGTAGTGATCGTACTTCTTATATACACCTTGTCTCAAGGAAATACAATTGGAGGAGCAAATGCAAGTAGGTGGATTCGTGTTCCAATAGTTGGAGTGGGTTTTCAGACCTCTACCTTAGCGGCTTTGGTGTTGATGGTGTATGTGGCTCGCTATGTTTCTCGTAATAAGGATAAAGAAATCTTGTTTAAGGAGAGTTTATTGCAGTTGTGGTTGCCTGTAGGGTTGGCCTTGGCTTTGATTCTGCCTGCAAACTTTTCTACAACGGCAATCATCTTTTTTGTGATATTGATTCTTGTTTATTTAGGGGGGTATCCAGTAAAGTACATATTATATATATTAGGAATGGGGATTGCTGCATTCAGTATTTTTGTTTTGGTAGCAAAGGCTTTTCCTGATGCAATGCCTAATAGGGTAAACACTTGGCAAAGTAGGATAGAGAGTTTTTCTGATCCAAATGAAACAGAAGGTTATCAAGTAGAGAAAGCTAAAATAGCCATTGCGACTGGCGGAATTGGAGGAAGAGGTCCCGGGAAGAGTGTTCAAAAGAATTTTTTACCACAATCTTCGTCAGATTTTATTTATGCTATTATCATTGAAGAGTATGGTTTGATTGGAGGTTTGGTGATATTGGTTTTTTACTTTTTGTTGTTGATGAGAATATTGATTGCAGCAAAAAAAGCGGGTACAGTGTTCGGAACAATGTTGGTTATATCTATTGGGATTCCAATAATTTTTCAGGCGATGACCAATATGGCAGTAGCAACAAATTTATTACCTGTTACAGGTCAAACATTACCCTTGATCAGTAGTGGGGGGACGTCTATTTGGATGACTTGTTTTGGGTTAGGAATTATTTTGAGTGTTTCCTCTGCGAATGAGGTTACTGAAGAGCAGTTAGAGGAGGAGAGTGAAGATCCTTTGTCAATCCTGCATGAAACGATACATGATTAAAAATATAAAGTTATGAAAGTGTTAATCAGTGGTGGTGGTACTGGAGGTCATATTTATCCTGCGATTGCGATTGCAAATGAAATAAAGAAGCGATATCCATCGGCTGAGTTTTTGTTTGTAGGTGCGAAAGATCGTATGGAGATGGAAAAAGTACCGAATGCTGGTTATAAGATAAAAGGACTTTGGATTTCTGGAATACAAAGAAAATTAACGATAGATAATCTTTCGTTTCCTTTAAAGCTACTTAGTAGTGTTTGGGAGTCGAAAAAAATAGTCAAAGAATTTCAGCCAGATGTTGTTGTTGGAACTGGTGGTTTTGCTAGTGGGCCAGTTTTGTATGTGGCTTCAAATAAAAAGATCCCATCCTTGATACAAGAGCAGAATTCATATCCGGGAATTACGAATAAATTACTGTCTAAAAAAGCCAATTCTATTTGTGTGGCTTATGACGGATTGGAACGATTTTTTCCGAAAAATAAAATTACAAAAACAGGGAATCCTGTGCGTCAAAACTTATTGACGGTAAGTTCAAAACGAGAAACAGCTATTGATTTTTTCAATTTAAACCCTGAGAAAAAAACACTATTGGTTATTGGTGGTAGCTTAGGTGCTCGTGCGGTCAATAAATTAGTTGCTGAATCTTTAGGTTTTTTTGATGAAATCGGAATACAGGTAATTTGGCAAACAGGTAAGTTTTATATTGAAGAATATAAAAAATACGATGGGTCAAAAGGAGTTCAAACACATGCTTTTTTGGCGGAAATGGATTTGGCTTATGCTGCTGCAGATTTTATAATTAGTAGAGCTGGTGCAAGTTCCATTTCAGAATTGTGTATCGTTGGGAAACCTACGGTTTTTATTCCTTCACCTAATGTTTCTGAAGATCATCAAACAAAAAATGCATTGGCTTTAGTACATGAAAATGCTGCTTTGATGGTTAAGGAGTCTGAGATTTCCTCTTTTGAAACGGTCTTTAAGGAGTTGGTTACAGATAAACAGTTACAAGAGAGATTGGTTGAGAATATAACAGCTTTAGCTTTGCCAGATGCAACAGAGTCAATCGTAAATGAGGTAGAGAGAATTATAGCGTTAAAAAAGAATTGAGTTGAATTTAGAAGAAATACATAGAGTTTATTTTATTGGAATTGGAGGTATTGGTATGTCTGCAATTGCAAGATATTTTTGTGCAAATGGTAAACAGGTAGCAGGCTATGATAGGGTTCCTACGGAGATCACAAGTGCTTTGGTTGACTTGGGGGTGGAAATTCATTTCGAAGATGCTTTAGAATTGATACCAGAAGCTTTTAAGGTTGCTGCTGGTACTTTGGTCGTCTATACTCCAGCGGTACCTAAGGATCATAAAGAGTTGAACTTTTTTCTAGATGCTGATTTTAATACTATAAAGCGCGCTCAAGTTTTGGGAGAGATTACGAAAAACACCTTTTGTTTGGGGGTTGCTGGTACTCATGGAAAAACTACGACCTCTTCTATATTGGGTCATATTATGAAAGCTTCTGGTACGGATGCTACTTCTTTTTTAGGTGGGATTACAGAAAATTACGATTCTAATTTGATATTAGGAGGGGATAAAGTTTCTGTAGTAGAGGCAGATGAATTTGATAGGTCTTTTTTACAATTGTCGCCTAATTTGGCTTGCGTTACTTCAATGGATGCAGATCATTTAGATATATATGGAGAAAAGGAAGTATTAGAAAACTCTTTTAGGGAGTTTGCAGAAAAGGTTACAGATAAATTAATTGTCTGTAAAGGTTTGCCTTTAGCTGGGTTGACCTATGCGATAGAAGAGGAGGCAGACTATCAAATTACGAATATAAAAGTTGAAAAAGGAGCCTATAGTTTTACTATAAAAACACCAAAAGCAGTTCTGGATAATATTGAGTTTGGATTGCCTGGTAGGCATAATTTGTCAAATGCTTTAGCAGCAGTTGCTTTAGCAGAGCAATATGGATTGTCTTTGGATGTTATTGCTGGTGCGTTGAAAAGTTTTAGAGGTGTAAAGAGAAGGTTTTCCTATAAAATCAAAACGAATAATTTTGTTTTGATTGATGATTATGCACATCATCCTACTGAAATTAATGCAGTTGCGGATGCTGTTTGTGAGATGTACCCAAATAAAAAAGTAGTTGGAGTTTTTCAACCACATTTATTTAGTAGAACGAGCGATTTTGTTGAGGAATTTGCAGAAAGTTTAGCTAGATTTGACGAACTTTTATTGTTGGATATTTATCCTGCAAGAGAATTGCCAATGGAAGGAGTTACTTCTCGTTGGTTGTTAGATAAAATTGACAATAAAGAGAAAAAAATTGTTGATAAAGTTGAAGTTTTAAATGAATTGAAAAAATCGAATGCGGACGTTGTAGTGATGATGGGTGCTGGGGATATCGGTGTTTTGATAGAGGAGATTGCTGAGCAGTTAAAATTAGAATTGATATAGGTTGTTTTTGTGAAAAAAAACAGATAGTTAACTAAAAATGAAAAGATATATTGTTTACATAAAAAGCGTTGTTTTACTACTTGTAGTAGCTTTTTTGTACGGGTTTGGTTCTCAGAGAAATGGAGCCAAATTAGTGCAAGAACCCATCGTGGAATTTGCAAACGGAGCAAATTTATTTCTTTCTCATGAAATGGTTAATAAATTGTTAATACAAAATATTGGTGATCTTAAAAACCAGCCAAAATCATTAATAAATTTACATGAGTTGGAAAGTGTTGTGTTTCAGAATCCACTTGTCGAAAAGGTGAAGGTCTTTATGACGATAGATGGAATTGTGAAAACAGTGATAACACAACGTACCCCTATTGCAAGAATTCATAGTGGAGATGAAGTTTACTATATTGATAAGCAAGGTGTTAAAATGCCTTTGTCTTTGAATTATTCTGCTAGGGTTTTGCTGGTTTCTGGTAATGTAGTTGAGGAGGATTTGGCGTCTATTTATGGTCTTGTGACTAAAATAAACGGTGATAATTTTTTGTCAAATTTGATCGTTGGTGTGCATAAAAATGCGGCCAACAATTACGTGCTTAGAACAAGGAAATACGATCAAGAGATTCAGATTGGAAAAATAGAAGATTTGAATGTTAAATTTAAAAAATTAGAAGCTTTTTACAATGAGGTAATTCAGAGTAATGAGTTGGAAAAATATAAATCGATTAATTTAAAATTCAACAACCAGGTTGTTTGTACAAAGAATTAAATTATGGAAAAAAAGACTTTCTCAGTTGGATTAGATATTGGAACTACAAAAATTGTAGCCATTATCGGTTGCAAGAATGAATATGGGAAACTTGAGATTTTAGGAATAGGAAAGGCAAAAAGTCTGGGTGTAAAGCGTGGTGTTGTGAACAATATTACACAAACCATAGTTTCTATCCAGCAAGCCGTAGAGGAAGCTGAGAATGTATCTGGGTATGATATTAATGATGTTGTAGTAGGAATTGCAGGTCAACATATCAGAAGCTTACATCATAGTGATTATATTACTAGAGATGATGCTGATAGAGTAATTGATGAATCTGATATTGAGGATTTAATCAATCAAGTACATAAACTGGTAATGTTACCAGGAGAGGAAATTATTCATGTATTACCACAGGATTTTAAAGTAGATAGCCAAGAGCATATCAAAGAAACCATTGGGATGTATGGAGGGAGATTAGAAGCTAACTTTCATGTTGTTGTTGGGCAGGTTTCTTCTATTAAAAATATTGGTCGTTGTGTTAAGAGTGCAGGTTTAGACTTATCTGAGATAACCTTAGAGCCTTTAGCTTCGGCATCAGCTGTATTAAGTCAAGAAGAAAAAGAGGCTGGAGTTGCTTTGATTGATATCGGTGGTGGTACCACAGATTTAGCAATTTTTAAAGATGGTATTATTCGTCATACAGCAGTGATTCCTTTTGGAGGAAATGTGATTACTGAAGACATTAAAGAAGGTTGTGCGATTATTGAAAAGCAAGCTGAGCTTCTGAAAGTGAAGTTTGGTTCAGCATGGCCAGGTGAAAATAAAGAAAATGAAATCGTTTCTATTCCTGGATTAAGAGGGAGAGAGCCGAAAGAAATAACCTTAAAGAATTTATCAAAAATTATTCATGCAAGAGTAACAGAGATAATTGAGCAAGTGTACCTGGAAATTAAAAATTATGGACATGAAACTCAAAAAGGAAAATTAATTGCGGGTATTGTTTTAACGGGCGGGGGCGCTCAGGTAAAACATTTAAAGCAATTGGTAGAATACATTACTGGTATGGATACAAGAATTGGGTATCCAAATGAACACTTGGCAGGAGGTTCTGATGAAACTTTGAGTAGCCCAACTTTTGCAACGGCAGTTGGTTTGCTTATGGAGGGTCTAGAAAAGCAAGAGAAGAAAGAACGAGCAGAAGCACCACAGCGAGAACAATTTAATCTTGGAGGTGATGAAGAGGTAGCGGAAGAAACGGTTTCAGAGCAAAATCAAGAGTCAGAAATTGAACAACCAACAGTGGAAGAACCCGTTGCAAAGCCAGTTCCAAAGAAATCAATATTTGAAAAATTCTCTGAGAGATTTAGAGATTTTTTAGATAACGCAGAATAGCAGAAAAAGAAAAAAATAACCATTTAATCGTCAAAAAGAACCCGTTATTATGAGCAGCACAGAATTCGATAACATTTCATTTGATATGCCTAAGTCACAATCTAACACTATAAAAGTTATTGGTGTTGGTGGTGGTGGAAGCAATGCTGTAAACCACATGTTTCAGCAAAACACTAAAGGGGTGGATTTTGTCATTTGTAACACAGATGCACAAGCCTTAGAGAACAGTCCAATTCCTAATAAAATACAGTTAGGAGTTTCATTAACCTCAGGACTTGGTGCAGGTGCCAATCCGGATGTAGGAGAGGAAGCTGCTAAAGAAAGTTTGGAGGAAATTAGAAGTATTCTAACCACACAAACAAAAATGGTTTTTATCACTGCTGGTATGGGTGGTGGTACAGGTACAGGAGCTGCACCTATCATTGCTAAGATAGCGAAGGATATGGATATTCTTACTGTGGGTATTGTTACGATGCCTTTTCAGTTTGAGGGTAGAATGCGAACACAACAAGCTCAAAAAGGGGTGGATGAGTTACGTCAAAATGTAGATTCATTAATTGTAATCAACAATAATAAGCTTAGAGAAGTTTATGGAAATTTAGGGTTCAAAGCAGGGTTCTCAAAAGCTGACGAGGTGCTGTCAACAGCTTCAAGAGGTATTGCGGAAGTGATTACACATCATTACAAACAAAATATTGATTTACATGATGCAAAAACTGTTTTATCTAACAGTGGAACTGCAATTATGGGATCTGCAAAAGAGGCTGGAACCAATAGAGCGAAAAATGCGATTGTAAAGGCTTTAGATTCTCCATTACTGAATGATAACAAGATTACAGGAGCAAAGAATGTACTTTTATTAATTATTTCAGGGAAAGTAGAAGTTACTTTGGATGAGATAGGTGAGATTAATGATTTTATCCAAACAGAAGCTGGGTATGATGCCAATATCATTATGGGTGTTGGTGAAGATGATAATTTAGAGGATGAAATTTCATTAACCGTTGTTGCTACAGGTTTCGCTGCTGACCAGCAGGGAACAATTTCTGATATTGAAGTGAAAAAAGTAATACACACTTTGGAAGATGAACAGAAAGCTATCTATAGTTTTGAAGAAAAAAATTCTTTAAAATCTCAGATTCTGAACAGACAAAAAGAAGTTCCTGTTGAAGATAGTAAAATCGTTTATGAACTTGGAGAGGAAGAGGAAGAAGTACCAAATCAGATTGTAAAAACAACAAATGTAATTCAGAATTTAGATGTGGAGTTTGAAGAGATAACATCTGATAAAATTTTACACGATCTTTCTGATTTTGCTGACGAGGAGTTTGAAATCAAAGAGGTGAATTCTATAAAGGAACCAGAGGAGTCAAAACCTGTTGAAATTGTTGAAGAAAAGCCAGTTCAGATGGATCTTCTGTTTGATATAGACGTTGTTGGGGCAGAAGAAGTAAAGGCAGAAGTTGCAGAAGCGAAATCAACGGAAGAGCCTGTGTATTTTAGTTTAGATGATAGTGTAGAAGACTTTATCAATGGAATTGAAGTAGTAGATCATGAAGAGGTTACTCCTGTAGTAACAGAAACTCCAAAGGTTGAGGAGGTAAAGAGATATACTTTAGAAGATGTTGCTGAAGAAGAAATAAAACCATTGGATATTAATGAAATTGAAGTTCATGGTCATATTGAAGTAAAAGCTGAACCTGAAGAACCGAAAACGATTCGTTATAGTTTAGAGGATTTTGATATTCAACCGACGATCAAAAATGCATCAACAATTGATATCAATAATATCAAAGTAGTTGATCATGAAGAGGTGAAGCCTGCTGCAATAGAGATTCCAGTTGATGAAGAGTTAGAGATTACCTTAAAAAAGCAAGAGGAAGTTGTAGTGGAGGATATGGATGTGATTGGAGCGAAAGAGGTAAGCCCTTTGGATGCTACAATTTCTGAAATTCAACAAACAGCCAATAGCAGAAGAGAAAAAATGAAAAGGTTCAATTATAAGTTTAACAACAATGTTCCTCAAAATATTGATGACATTGAAAAAGTTCCTGCTTATAAGAGAAATGGTGTAGATTTAGATGATGTAAATTCTTTGGATACCACTCAATCTAGAACAACCTTAAGTATTGATGATAATGACGAAATTCAATTGAGGTCAAATAATTCATTTCTACATGATAATGTAGATTAAGAAATGTACCCCTACAGATTAAAATGCCCGCTATATAGCGGGTTTTTTATTTTGTTGGAATTAGGATTTGTTTATATTTACGTCCGAGTTAAGAAACGGTTTGAATAGAATATTTAAAGAGATATAAAATGAGTTTACAAAAAGAATTGATGGTCAAGTTAAAGGAGGCAATGAAATCAAAAGATACGGTTGCTTTAGAGTCATTGAGAGCTGTTAAATCGGCAATTTTATTAGCGCAAACAGAAAGTGGAGCTAAAGAAGAGTTAACTCAGGATCAAGAATTAAAATTAGTTCAGAAGTTAGTGAAGCAACGTAAGGATAGTGCAACTTTGTTTACAGAGCAAGGTAGAGAAGATTTGGCTGCTCCGGAATTAGCTCAAGCAGAGGTTATAGCTCAGTTTTTGCCAGAACAAATGAGTGAAGATGAAATTAAGGAAGCAATCAAAGCAATTATTTCTCAAACAGGTGCTGCTAGCATGAAAGATATGGGGAAAGTGATGGGCTTGGCTTCAAAACAATTGGCAGGGAAAGCAGATGGAAAAACAATATCTGTGGTTGTAAAAGAGTCTTTGTCATAAATAATTAAGGCCGCGTGGCGCAACTGAATAGCGCATCAGATTTCGGCTCTGAGGGTTGTAGGTTTGAATCCTATCGCGGTCACTTAAAAAATCCTTGCAATATTATTTGTGAGGATTTTTTTTTGATATTATTTACGAATGAGAGCAATTTTAAAATTACCATTTATTCTGTTATATATGATGGTCTATAAAGTGTGTTGATTTTGAATATTCCTATTTGCTTTGTTAGTTATAAGTTGAACAGCTCCTTTGATAAGTTCGATGTCAATGGTTTTAAATTTTCCGATCACTTCACCATCTAGCTGTAATAGACGAGGTTCTTTAAAGTTGAGTGTAGCTTTTTCAGTAACCAGCGTTATACTTTGTTGATTTGTATAAAATTTTTCGTTGAAAGCGGATAATCCCGCTTTTATCAATGAAGTCAAATCTAACTGTTCCATCAAAACAATTTCAAATTTACCGTCCATTGGGTTTCCGATTAAATTCAAAGGAACCCCTGTTCCATACTTTCTTGAATTGCAAATAGCAGCCATAAATACAGATGCGTTTATTTTTTCATCGGGAGTTGTTACTTGAATGTCAAAATTTTCAAGTTGTTGCAATTCTTCAAGAAAATATTTTGCATAGGTCATCATTCCTCGGTTTGGGTCCTTTTCGTAGGAGTTTACAATATTGGCATTCAAACCGATATCACCAATATGCATGCTGTAATGGGTATCATTAACCTGTAAAAGGTCTAACCCATGTATCATTTGCGATAATAATAAATCTTTTAAAGCTTGTATTGGATCTAGATTGACATAAAGTTCTGTTGCCATTCCGTTGGCAGATCCGAGAGGAATGATTCCCATGGGAATATTCGTGTTTAAAAGAGCGATGGCAGTAAATAAAGTTGTTCCGTCACCACCTACAGAGGCCACCTTATCAGGTAAGAATTCAGTTAGGATGGTGTTTAAATTCTGTTTGTCTTGTTTTCCCGTAGTTTTAAATATTCGAAAGTCAATTCCGTATAGAGAACAAAGCTCCATGGCTTCGTTTAAAAAGGGTTCTTTGTCGATGTCACCTGAAATTGGATTTACAACGAATAATAGTTTCATAATACGTTTGGGTTAAAGGTTTCGTTTTTCTTAAAATAGTGCACTTTTACACCTGTATTTTGTAAAGATTTCCAGTTTTTTACTTTCGTTGAATTTAGCGATTTTTTAGTTTGACGAATAAAAATATAGGAAATTTGATTTGTGAATTTTTTCGCTATTTCAGTATAAATGCGAACATCGTTTTGGGAATCATCGCCCACTAAAATAAATTCTTTTTTTGGGGATAGTTGTATTATTTTTTCAATAGTATTTTTTTTAAAATCAACTTCCTTTTGATTTGTAATAAGCTTTTTGAAATTTAGGTAAGGAGTAAGAAAAAGGATTCCCTTAGGGAGTTTGTTAGTTGTTAAAAATTCGGTAATTATTTTAAATAGGTTGCTTTCACTTTTAGAAACATAAAAGAATCTCGGTTGAGCATCTTGATACGCTAAAAATAAATCTTTTGTAAAGTCTATAACTCCTCTTTTATGAGGTGGTTTGAACAAGGTGGTGTAAATTCTTTTTGTGGCAGACTTTGTATAGGAGTGTAATATGGTCTCATCAATGTCTGAAATAATGGAAAGTTTACCACTAGTATCATGAAAAATGCTAGGGTATTTTTGATGGTAAGGTATTTCTTTTTTGGAATCACAATTGAGTATTGTGGGGTGAGTTGTCAGTCTTTTTGTGGTGGTAATAGAAAAGTACCCCGATTTATCTGTGGTTGCGATCAGTTCTGTGGCTCCACAAATTATTTGTATTTGTTTTTTTGAAAATGTCTTTTTTCGATAGGTCGCTATAATATATTTTGCATTTTCTATCGCTTTGGATGCATTTCTTTGTTTTTTTTCTGTGTGAAGTATCGTCCCAGAAATAATTGTTTCTTTAGAAAATTCTATAATAGAAAGTTGCCAGATTTTAGGCATAACATTTTTTTCTACAATTTAGTGTTTCTTATTTAATTGCGGTTCATTAGATAGCGGTTAAAATATATCTATGAATATACATCGTATTTTTTCCACCAATCTTTAGCTTGTTTTCTAGACCAAGGGTATTGTTCTTTTAGTTTTTCTAAATTGTCAATTAAAATTTCAGTGGTTTCGGGTCTTTTATCAACAGAAAAAGAAATACACGTTTCCAAAAGGTTTTTTAATTCTTGCGGAACATCTTTTCTCTCGATGAGCTGTTCTCTTAAATTACCTTCTAAGGTAGTTTGACCAGATAACATTTTTTGAGAAATTAATTCAAGTAAAAACTGACCGCTGAGCATGTAAAGTCCAACGGCTCCAATAGCATAAATATCAACTTTATGATTTGCATTGTATGGATCTCTCAATCTTTCTGGTGCCATAAACATTGGAGTTCCACCGATTCTGTTTATTTGAGTTTGTTGTGTTTGAGAAGTGTCTATATTCTTTACCAAGCCAAAATCTAATAATTTGATCGTGTCATAGAGTCCACCTTGATTACAGATCATTATATTCATTGGCTTTACATCTCTATGAACCAATCCTTTTTGATGTGCTTCTGATAATGAATAGCTTATTTGTAATAAAATATGAATGACTCTACCCACTGGCATTTCAGAGGCTTGCTCTACTATTTTATCCAAGGTTACACCGTTCAGGTATTCCATAACATAATAAAACTGCCCTTCTTGCGAAGTTCCATAGTCAAATACACGTACGGTATTTGGGTTTGATAGCGAAGCGGTTACTTTGACCTCTTTTTGGAACCGGTCTAGCATATCGGTACCAATAAATTCTTTTTTTAGGAGTTTTATCGCTACGGGTGTTTTTAAAAAAGTATGCTCAGCTTTGTAAACCTCTCCAAACCCTCCTTCTCCTAATTTTTGTTGCAAGTGGTATTGTCCTAGTTTTTGAAAGTCTTTTATTTTTTTTCCAAATGAAGCCAATCGAACGTTGCTTTTGTATAAAAGAATTGTTAAGCCAAGTAAAAAAGCTAAGAATAAATAAAAGGCACCATCAAAATAACGCAATGCTAAATGAGCTTCGCTTTCATCAATTTCATTGATCAACCCAAAATTATATTCTGGAAACCATAACCATGCTCCTATTACTTTTATTCCTCTGTAATCATTATAAGGTTCAGAAATAGAGCCTGTGAAAACTTCATCTTTTTTATTGATGTGGTATAAAGCTTGAGAAACAATTTTGGTATACGTTTGATCAATCTGTGGAACTTTTTGTTGTTCTAGTTCATAGATATTAGCTTCAGGGTTTAATAAAACGATGTTAAAGCTTGATTCTTTTGTAGCGTCGTTGTCTAACAGAAAAGTCTTCTGAAGATCTTCTTCAAATCTACTCCTAGAGAGCATTCTTCCATCAGTGTTAAATGCGTAAGTTTCCGCTGTTTCATTGTGATGAGAGAGATTTAAAATTGAAGAAAACTCGCCATTTACATTAGAGTCAAAAGCTATTAATCCAATAAAATTACCATCTTTCCATACAGGTTGTACAAAAGTACAGAGAGTAGAAGGTGTTAGTTCTGAAGGCATTCTTTTGAAACGTTCTGTGTCATGCGTTGGTGGAATAAACAAGAAATCTTTTTTTTCTTGAAAACTTGTGAAATAATCGTATCCTTTGTTACCTAGATGTACGTCGGGAGCTACAGCATTGAAATCTTTTAATTTTTCACCAGTGATAGACATGAATCTAGGGTCTCTTTTGTTTAGGATACTCAAAGATTCTAAATTGTATTTTTTTCGAATTTCGTTTACAATTTGGTACGTTTTTTCAGAAGATATAGGATCTTTAATACTTTCGTAAGTCGGGTCTTTTAATACAATTTGATCTAATTTGGAGGTAATTTCAATTAGTTTAGGGTCGGCTGCGATTTCACGAATCAACTCTTCATTGATATCTATCCATTGTTCTAAGGATTTGGCATGGATTTTTAACATAGCCATTTGCTCTTGGCGTTCTATTTCCATAAGGCGCATGCGGTATTGATGTCTTATGGTGAAAGCACCAATAAAAATGATAAGCAGAAATATAATGAGGCTTGCAAAGCGACCAATTTTATTGCCAAAAATTGCATTGCTGAGGTTGTTGATTAGAGTGGTCGTGTTTTTTTGATGCACTCCGATTCTTGATTTTGAAAAACCTCTGTTAGAAACTATTTCTTCCTCCTTTTTTGATGTTTGTTGTTTGTCGTCTTCTAAGATGTTTTCATAGAGTTCAAAGACAACCTTTTTTAAATCGACATTTTCCCCACATGTTTTTTCAATAAAAATTCGAGCTTTGGAAGGCTCAAGTTCTATTGCTTTTCCAATTATTTCAGTTGCTTTTTCGTGTAAATTATCCTGCATTGCGGTGGTTATGGATGTGTAAAACAAACTTAGTGAAAATGAATAGCATTAAAAAAAACAAATGGACCTTGTTATATCATTTTTTGGATCGCTTTTCGTATTTCCTCCCATTCTTCATCCGTTGTATTTTCTTTGGCTATGGTGAAAAAATTCTGAAAAGAGGTATTTACGTCCATGCGAACCTGATTTTTTGCTGCAATTACTTTTTCTAACATTTCTTTTGTAGCATTTTTATCTCTTAAAATTGCGTTGTTCTTGTAGTTGTAATTTTGATTGTGTTCAAAGTGATCTTTTATTTCTTGAATGAACACGTGAAAAGCCTGCTTTATAATTTCTTTTTTTTCGGAAGAAATTATAATTTCATCCACCTTTACTTTTGTTTTTTGCAAAAGTTCTTCAAATGCTACTTTTTCTTTTTGAACCGATTTTTTATTTTTTTTATCCCTTTTTTCAGAAGGGTATATGGCAGGTTTTAATATCTCATCCCATTCATTTTGAAGCAACTCATCTTGTATTTTTAACCTCAAGGAAATTAATTTTGAAAATAATTCGTCAGAAGAATTCAAATCATTTCTAAATATAGTTTTCACCTCTTCTGAAGTTACATCATCATCGCTCAAAGCTTTTTTTAATAATTTTAAATTTTTAGTATGTATTTTTTGATTTGCTTTGATTTCTTTTTTCCCTTCTTTCATCCAAGCAACCACTTTGTCTTTTCGGTCTTTGTCTTCAACATGTTTTTTTATTTGTTCCATTACTTGCGGAGCCATGAAAATTTCATCTGATGAGGCCCCAAATAGATGAATCAATAAAGTGATTAGTAGATAGGTCATTTAAAATTATTTAATAAATTGCATAGAGTTAAATTAATAAGTTGTACTAAAATATGGATAAAAATAATGTAACTAAAATATTAAACGATAGTTCTTTTGAAAATAGAGATGCACGACTGTATCCATTGGTCTATGATAACCTTCATTTGATAGCAGAAAAATTATATGCTCGGGAAAAAAAAGGACATACCCTGCAACCTACTTTATTAGTGAACGAGGCTTATATGAGTTTGGTAGATCAAGACCATATTGATTGGAAAGGGCGTTCTCATTTTTTTGCAGTAGGCGCTCAGGCCATTCGTAGAATTTTAGTGGACCATGCTCGTAAAAAAAATGCCAATAAAAGGGGAGCGGGTGCACAACGAATTGATTTAGAAGAAGGCATTGCCTTTACGCCGGAAAAAGAAGGGAACGTATTGGCAATTGATGAGGCTCTGGAGCATTTAGAAAATGTACACGAAAGACAGGCGAAAGTGGTGGAGTTGAAGTTTTTTGGTGGGATGAAAATGCAAGAAATTGCAGATGAATTGGGAGTGTCTATTAAAACCATTGAAATTGACTGGAAAGTAGCCAAAGCCTGGTTAAAGAAATTTATGCAAAGTGATATTTAACCCCAATTAGGGTTTCTGTAGTTTTTTTACGCTGTATTAATTAGAACCCAATATTAAAAATAGAATGGAGTTATTGTCTCTTTTGAAGCGTGGTATGCATCACGCCAATTTTAATGAAGATTTTTTATTTAGTCATCAGTTAAATGATGATATAATTGTCTGCGCTGTGATGGATGGTTGTTCTAGTGCCAAAGAGAGTCACTTTACTTCAAATTTGTTTGCAAAGTCTTTGTTTAAAACATGTAGGGTATTGCCTCAGATGAAAGAGATTCTTGAAGAATTTGATCTTGAAAATATGGTAGCCAATGAAATAGGAGAATATATTTTAAGTCAGTTGTTTGAAGATGTGAAAAAAGCTAAAAAAATATTTTTTTTACAGATGGAAGAACTTTTGTCTACCCTGGTTTTGTTAATCTATAATAAAAAGACAAAACAAGCTTCTATTCATGTGAGTGGTGATGGGATTTTTTCTGTAAACGGAAAAATTACCGAAATAGACCAAAATAACATACCCAATTTTTTAGGCTATCATTTGACAGAGCAATTTGAAGAAGTTTATAAAAATGATATTGAATCTACGTTGTTTACAGAGGTAACTGATGTCGCGATTGCTACAGATGGTTTGGGGAAATTAATACATGCAAAACAAAAGTTGGACGTGGCCGATTTGTTTTTAAAAGAAAAGCCAGGAAAAGAGATAAAAGACTATTTTGAAAATCAGTTTACAAAACTCACTGAAAAAGGTTTTATTGCTTTTGATGATATTGCAATTATTCGATTAATACTCTAGTTTAAGACCAATTTCTAATTTAACAGCTTTAAAGGTTGAGATTAGTTGCTCGAGTATGATTTTGTGCATTCTTTCAATTTCCTCAACGTTTATATTTTTGGATTTTGACTTTAGGTAAATTACTACTAAGTAGCCTGAACCTACTTTTGAAATAAAGGTTTCGTAGTCAATTTTTTCAGGCATATTGTTTTTTATACATGTCTCAATTTCGTTTTTTTCTTCCTTGTTTTGAATGGTACCACCACTAAGCTCAATAAATGAATTTTTAATAATTCCAATTGGGCTGCTAATCATGAATAGACACATTGTAAGTACGATCAATGAGTCCCCAATATATATTAGAAAATTGATAGAAGACTCCTTGGGAATAAAGGAGATTAAGAAAAAAATAAAACCAGTTACAATCGTCAAAAGACCATCAATTCTCGCACTTTCGGCTTCTACCAATAACAAACTACTTCTGTTGTTGATTTTTTTGTTCTGTGTTTTGAAATAGTAGAGCAACGAAAAAGTGGTGATTAGAATAAAAATCACATAATAGTAGATAGGAATCATCACAATAGGGCTTGCTCTATGTCCTTGAAAGTAATTGATTACTTTCATTAGGTTTTGAGAAAAAGCCATTACAATAATTCCTAAGATCAATAAACCTTTAGATAATACAAAAGCTGCTTCGTACACATATTGACCAAATGGAAAAGTTGCCGTTTTTTTATGTTTGTTTTTAGAAATAAAAATTGCAATTAAAGTAGCAAAACCCAACGCGAAAGAAAAGTTACCATCTAGTAACATCGCTTGTGAACCTGTATACTTATAGGTTATCCATCCTGCTAAAGCAAAAATTAAATTGGCTACAAGGGTAACCCATAATGTTTTATTTTCTGTTTTCTGAATATCCATTTGTGTAATTCTTAAGATGTAAAAATACTTGTTTTAAATAAGAATAACTCATTTGAATTTACAAATGAGTTATTCTGTTTTTTTGAATATGTTTTACAGGAACATCGTCAATCCAACACTTACTGTATGTGTTTTGTCTTGAAATTTTCCGTTATAGTATCCTGTTAACTGTAGTTTTGGTGTAAGTGAATAGGAAGCAAATACTTCTTGTTCAAATCGATCTTTTCTTTCGTTGTTCAAATCATTCATTTTATAAATGGGTGTAATTTGCGTAAAGAATTTTTTAGAAAATACAATAGGAGTAATTACTTGAAAAGACATCCCATGTAAAGCAATATCAGCCTCTGGTAAAGGGTTGTTATAGGTTGGCTTGCTAGAATACTGATAAGAAAGAATAGGAAAGAATTGAATGGTTTCTGAAGCCATGAGTCCTACCGTAAGTCCCGGAGATACTATAAGCCTACCAGAGCCAATACCATCTTCAAAACTTCCTGTTGGAGCGAATACATCTACAGAAGGTCCGAAGGCACCTACAAATTTGTCGTAGTTTTTATAAGGTAAATAAAAATAACGTGCCCTTAGATCTCCAAAACCGGCTTTGTTTGTTCTATCATTAAACAGAATCGGTACTTCAGCGAGTACTAAATGTGCTTCAGATGGAGCAAACATAAATTTTCCTCGGTAACCCATTACATTTTGGTTTTCTGAAGCGGTAACCTCAAAAGTGTTGTCTAATAGGGTGTAGAAATTTGTTGGTTTAGAGGCGTCTATTTTTTCTTCCGGGGTTTCATTGGTTTGAGCAAAAGAGATACTAGCGATTAACATAATTGTTAGGTAAATAATTTTTTTCATGATTGTCATATTTTATGGTTTAATGTGGCTTATAAAATGCCTTCATACATAGAAGCGCACAAATTGATTAAAAACCCTAATATTTTATTTTTTTTAAATAATAATAGGGTTTTTAATACTAAGTATCGCTGTTGTTAATAGAAGTCACTAATTAAAATTTTATAATATGAAAACAGGATTCACAATAATATTGGCACTTTTAATAGGTTTATCATTAAAAGCTCAAGATGTACAAATCACAAAAAATGATAGTACAAAAATTGGAGTAACGTACAACTATGGAACATTTGGTTCTAGAGATGTCCGATTGGATACTGGAGAAAAAATAGTATACACGGCAATAGTTGAAGTTGCTACTGCAAATTTTGAAGCGTATGAACGGGCGATTAAAAAAATCAGTAAAGAAAAATACAAACATGTGAATGTTAAATTTACTGGAGATGAAAATCTCTATGCTTTAAAGTTAGAGCAACTCCGGTCTAAGCGGTTAGGCATTGAGACTACTCGAGCAGCAGGTGGATTATTAACGTTGATAGGCGTCATATCAGGTGATAGACAGTTGACTTCGGCGGGATTGTTAACATCTTATATTGGAGATACCAACAGCATGGAGAATAATCAGAAATCTATAGAGGTGCAAACCGAAATGTTGAAAGATTTAGATCAAAGAACGCAAGTTAAAAAACAAGAAAAAACTGACAGGGAAATATTTGAAGAAACTTACGGTAAGGAGAATGTTGCGGCAATTGAAGCCTTATTAAATAAAAATTTTAGAAAAGCGGAGGCTTTGGCAACAGTGGGTGAGTTGAGCGAAAATAATGATTATAGATTATCTGCAGTCTGGGTAAAAGCCTTGATAGCAACTGAAGAAGGAGATTTAGATAAAATTTCTGAGGAATACAAAAGACTGCTGGTGTTGGATTCTAGTTTACGTTCAGAAAAAGAATTAGAAAAAGAAATTGAAGCGTTATTAAAAGAAATAAATTCACTACGCACATAGAAAATTTTAGTTATTTTGGTAACGCTATGAAGAAAAATATAAGAATTAAATATAGTTTTTTACTCTGTGTCTTGATGGTCACAGGAGTGTGTGCCCAAAAAAAGGATTCAATAGCTTCAAATTCAATTGATAAAAAAATAAAATCCAAAAAGGCTTTGCTAAAAAGTTCTATAATTCCTGTAAGTTTGATGGGGTTTGGTTTGTTGTTAAATAACAGTGAAGTAGAAAAAAAATGGCAAGAAAATATTAGAAATACAGTTGGTAATGATTATTACAATAGTATTGATGATTTTCTTCCTTACATACCAGTACTACAGATGTACGCAGCAGATGTATTAGGAGTAGAGGCAAAAAATCATTGGTTTGATCAATCAAAAAATTTATTCATTGCCAATGGGGTAACTTCTGTAATAACTCATGTCTTAAAAAGGACAACTTCTAAAACTAGGCCAGAAGGTTCTGAACATTCATTTCCATCGGGACATACTAGTTTTGCATTTACCAATGCTGCTGTACTGAGCAAGGAATTTCAACATACGGCGCCTATATTCGCATATAGCGGATATGCTTTTGCGGCTACCACCGGAGCTTTTAGAGTTGTGAACAACAAACATTGGGTTTCTGATGTTTTGTTTGGAGCTGGTTTAGGTATTTTTGTGACAGAATTGGTGTATTACTTTGAACCTTTTAAAACATTCAATCCTTTTTTAAAAACAGAGGGAGTTACTTTGGTTCCACAATTTAACGCTGATTCTTATGGTGTTTATTTTAGTTATGCCTTTTAAAGTATCATTTTTAGGTTTTAATTTCTTGTGAAGTAATGTTATTCCTTTGATAGTTGAGAAATTATACGATCCTCAAAATTGTAGGTTTTTGATGGGATTAGAAATAAAAAAATAGGTCAGAAACATTATCATAGCATTTATTTGAATAGAAACACAACTGATTTATGGTTTTCTAATTTGTAATCTTCTTAAAACTCTGGTTTTATTCAAAATATAAGATAATATTGACCTATAGTAAATTACAAATTTGGTTTGGTTTTTGTTTCTAAGCTATGAGCTTAAAAATAAAATTAATAAATTATGTCGATTTTGATATCTAGAAATGGGTACGACAAATCAATTACCATATAGAATCGTTTTTTATTTTTAATATTGTAGCTTATAGCATTTAACTTACTTAACCAAGACGCAAGTTTTTATGAAATCAAATTCCATCGTTTTTAAAGGTGTTCTTCCAATAATACTTTTGTTCATTGTTTTCATTGGGTATTCCCAAAAATCTACGCTTGAATATTCTCAGAATTTAACCATTTCTGACGGGTTAGCGCATAATGGTGTTACTTCTATTTTAGAAGATTCTAAAGGTTATATGTGGTTTGGTACTTATGATGGTGTGAATCGCTATAACGGATATGAATTTGAAATATATAAAAACACCTTAGAGAAAGATTATTTAGTAAGTAACCGTGTTCGTTGTGTTAGTGAAGATTTCAACGGGAATATATGGATTGGAACAGATCAGGGAATTAGTCTGTTTGATTATGCAACAGAAAAATTTAGAGTCATTTATGCGAATAAATTTGAGAAGAATGGTGTAAATGGACCGATTGTACGAAAGATATTTTTTAGCAAAGATCAAAATTTTATTATTTGTGCTACAGAGGGAAATGGTGTTTTAGTGTTTAATAAAGATTACAGCCTATATAATAGATATGTTCCTCTAAGAGAGTTTTCTAGTCGGCATATTGAGTTTTACGGAGGTAGCGAGTTTGATAAAGCCAATTATTTGTTTTCTTCAAATATCGGCTTGGTATTGTTGAATATAGAAACAGGGGCCTTTAAGAAAGTTGAGCCAAAGGAAATAAAAAATAGTTTGGTACACAATGTGGTTAATGATAGTATTATTGTTGCTGCAAATGGAGATGGTTTGCGGGTAATGAGTTATAAAGTTATCAACGGTACAGTTTCTTTCAAAATAAAAAAACGCTTGCTAAAAGAAAAAGATATTGTTACCATCTCTGTGGATAAACTACAAAATCTTTGGGTTGGTACAACCAGTGATGGTGTTATCCATGTAGATAACGTAAATACACTTATTAACGGTGGCAAAGTAAAAATCACAAAATTTAGTACTAAAAATGGATTGATCCGTGTCAGTGACACCTACGCCTCAGAGAATTTTGGATGCTGGGTGGCAACTTTTAATAAAGGAGTGTATCGATTTGATTTAAAAGAAAATTCTTTTAAAAAGTTCAATGCAGAGATGAACTATAAGCATGGGTTGTTTACCACGGAAGTATTGCATATGTCAGCATTTGATTCTATTCGTTTCTATGCAAGCGCAAATAAAGGAGGCGTTGGTTTGTTTAATACAGATACGCATACATTTGAACCGTTGACCTTTGATTATAAAGATAAGTCTAAGTTACGAGTGGGAAATATTTTTGTGGATTCAAGAAAAAATTTGTGGATTAAATTCACGGGTGGACTCGGGTTTATGTTCGTGAAATACGGAACTCACAAACTTCAAAAAATTAGTGTTCCCGGGTATGAATTTACTAGATCATTTAAGCCAGTATACATAACTGAAGACAAGGAGAAAAATATTTGGGCAGGATGTGCAAATAATGTTTACAAATTTAATTTATCGGAAAGTGGTGAAGTTGAATCTGTTGAAGAAATTAATAAAAACCCATTTTTTATAGATAACAATATCACCTTGGTGAGAAAAATTTATCAAGATCCAAAATATGATTTCATTTGGGTGGGTTCTGATTCAGGTGGTTTGTATCGTTTAGAGATGTCAGGCGGTAAGTCTTTAGAAAATGCGATCGTTACACAATACAACGTTGATAAATCAAAAGCACATTCGATTTCTAGCAATTTTGTAACCTCAATTATAAGGTTGCCGAATGATGAAATGTGGATTGGTACTGAAGGAGGAGGAATATGTAAAGTGATTCATAGTGATAGGAATCCAGAATTTTTGCCGTTTACGGAAAAAGATGGTCTTACAAATAATGTTGTGAAGAGCATCATTTATGATGAGGAGTATAATTTATGGATTTCTACTAATATTGGGCTAAACAAATTCAATACTAAGGACAATAGGTTTACAAATTACAGAAAAGAAAATGGTTTGCCATTTGAAGATTTTACCTACTCTGCAGTTCGCCTACAAAAAGATAGATTTGTCTTTTCAGGTTTGAGTGGAATCTGTTATTTCAATCCTTCAGAGTTGCCAAGAAACGAACAGTTGCCAAAATTAGAATTTGGGAAGTTTAAATTATTCAATAAAGTGATAGCACCCGGTGATTCTATTGGTAATAGAGTGCTGTTAGAGAAAAGTTTGGATAAAGTAAAACAAGTGAATTTGAATTTCGATGAAAATGTATTTTCTGTTGAGCTAAATTCATTACATTATTCAATACCAAACAATTATCAGTTGAAGTATAAGCTCTCCCCAATAAATGAAGAGTGGATTGTAGTACCTTCTGATCAAAGAATTGTGCAGTACAGCGGTGTGCAACCGGGGGAATATAAGCTTTCAGTAATGGCTTCAAACTCCATGGGAACTTGGTCTAAACCAAAAGAGTTGGAAATAGTTATCTCTCCTCCTTATTGGAAAACTCCCATAGCTTTTGTGGTTTATTTCCTGTTATTATCCCTGGCCGTGTTTGCGATCGTAAAGATTGTATTAAAAATCCAATCGCTGAATCATAAAGTAGAGATAGAACAATTAGAAGTGGATGCAGTGAAAGAGGTAAATGCTGCAAAACTTAGATTTTTTTCGAATATTTCTCATGAAATTAAAACTCCTTTGACTCTAATTTCTGGACCTGTAGATTTGCTTTTAAGTCAGTTTAAAAATAATGTTGACATTAAAGAAAAATTAGGCATTATTGAAAGACAGTCTAAAAAAATGTTGCAATTGGTAGATCAGGTTCACGACTTCCAGAGAGCTGATGCCAATCAATTAAAAATGAACTATACCCATTTTTCTTTCAATACATTTATTGAAGAATTGATTAGTGATTTTGCGTTTAAAGCCAAAATAGAAAAGAAAAATTTAGTATCCGAAAATGAAGGTAAGCATATTTACGTTTCTGCAGATCGCAATAAATTGGAGAAAGTTTTTAATAATTTATTAAATAATGCTTTTAAATATACCAAAGCAGAGGATACAATTTCAGTTGTTTATAAGGTAGAAGATAAAGACCTAATAATTTCCGTTGTTGATACCGGAAAGGGAATTGATGAAGAAGATTTAGGGCATATTTTTGAACGTTTCTATCAATCTCAGAAAAAGCATAGTTTTTATACGGGAGGTTCTGGTATTGGATTGGCATTTTCTAAGCGTTTAGTTGAAATGCATTATGGTTATATTGGAGCGGAGAGTGTTTTTGGAGAAGGAACCACTATTAATGTTCAATTACCAATAGTAAAAGCATTACCATCGGAAGATGAGGTAAAAAGAGAAGAAGTAATACTAACGGCAGAAAAAGAACATGAGTCTAGTGTACAGTTGATCAACAATGAAAATATTTCTAATATAAAATTAGATAGAGAATTTTCAGAGGCTGTGATTTTTTATGCTGAGGATAATCTGGAAATGAGAATGTTCGTTTCAGAGAATTTATCCAAGTTTTTTAAAGTTAAAATATTCAGTAACGGTCAAGAGTTATTCGATGCCTTGGATACGGAGTGGCCGGATATCATTATTACGGATCTCTTAATGCCAGAAATGAATGGTTTGGATTTGTGTAAAAATGTGAAATCTGATGTTAAAACAAGTCATATTCCATTAATATTATTGACAGCTTGTACAACAGGTGATGATCGTATTCAGGGGATTAGAGATGGCGCAGATGCCTATATTAAAAAACCTTTTAATATGGAGCATTTGCTTACAAGAACCGAAAGCTTGTTACAAAATCGCAAAAGTCTAAGAGAGCGTTTTGAGATAGGAATTCCTTTGACGAAGGAAAATAATAGTAATAACCGAAATGATAACGCTTTTTTAGAAAAGTTATATAATTTGATGGCTGAAAATCTCGACAATCAAGAGTTAGATTTGAATTTGTTTGCTAAAGAGTTGTACTTGAATAGAACACACTTTTATCAAAAAGTAAAAGCTTTGACAAATCAAACACCTTTTGAGTTATTAAAAGAGTATCGACTAAAGAAGGCAGGTGAGTTTTTGATTCAGAAAAAATTATCAGTCAATGAAGTGTATGTAATGACAGGTTTTAAAAGTAGAACTCATTTTGCGAAACTTTTTAAAGAAAAATTTGAAATTACTCCTGGTAAGTATGCAGCAGAAATGAAGAAGAAGTTTGAAGAAGAAGGAAAAAATAATGACGCATAGATTTGTTTGAATGGACGGAAACAGACATTTTATAAATTTATGAAAACAAGAATTTTTCTAAAAAGCGTTTGTTTTGCTGAGTGTACCGGTTTGAGGTACTCCAAATCAAACTAATAAAAATGATAATGAAAAAAATGAGAAATCTTCTTTTGCTAAGTTGTGCCACCGTATTGATGTTTGGACTGCATAGTTGTAATGAAAAAAAAGAACCTGTAAACACTTCAAAAAAAGGGCAACCAAATATTATTCTATTTGTAGCTGATGATCATGGAACAGATGCTTTGGGTTGTTATGGAAATCCTGTAATAAAAACTCCAAACTTAGATAAATTGGCAAGCGAAGGGGTTCGTTTTAATAATGCTTATTGTACCAGTGCAAGTTGCGCAGCGAGTAGGTCAGTAATCCTAACGGGGCAATTCGGACATGCAACAGGGTCTTATGGACATGTACATGACTATCATCATTTTAGTACGTACGATCATGTAAAATCATTACCTGTTTTATTAGCTGAAGATGGGTATGAAACTGCAAGAATAGGTAAATATCATGTGGCTCCAGAAAAAGTATATCATTTTAATACGGTATTAAATGCAGATCCAAGAAATACGGTAGAAATGGCAGAGCAATGTGGAGGAGTGTTGAATTCGGAAAAACCATTTTTCTTATATTTCTGTACCGATGATCCTCATAGAGGGGCACCTTTTCAGCCTAAAGTATGGAGTGATCCAAATACTTTTGGAAATAAAACCGAAGGGTATAAGGGGGTAGAAACAGTTGTGTATAATCCAAAAGATGTACTTGTTCCAAGCTTCTTACCAGATACCCAGCAAAGTAGGGAAGAAATAGCACAGTATTATCAGAGTGTATCAAGAATCGATCAAGGATTTGGTAAGTTGATGAAGATGTTAAAAGAATCTGGAAAAGCAGATAATACGATCGTTTTTTATATTTCAGATAATGGAATGGCTTTTCCTGGAGCTAAAACTACTGTATATGAACCTGGCATCAAATTACCGTGTATCGTAAAAGATCCTACAAGTTCAAAAAAGGGAATTACCAATGATGCTATGATTTCTTGGGCAGATTTAACCCCTACTATTTTAGAAATGGCGAACGTAGATGCGGGTAAAAATAAATTTCATGGACGTTCTTTTAATAAAGTACTAGAGAATGAAAAACCGAAAGGTTGGAATGAGGTTTATGCCTCGCATAATTTTCATGAAATTACCATGTATTACCCAATGAGAGTAGTCAGAGATAATAATTATAAACTTATTTGGAATATAGCATGGCGTTTAGATTATCCATTTGCCTCAGATTTATGGGCGGCTTCTACTTGGCAAGGAATTTATCGCGAGCATGGAGAAATGTTTGGAGAGAAAAAAGTGAAAGACTATTTGTTTAGACCTGAATTTGAATTGTTTGATTTAGAGGCGGATCCTAATGAATTAAGAAACTTGGCTTCTGATAAAAAACACAAAGCAACCTTAGAAAGATTACAAGAAAAATTAAGAGCTTTTCAGTTAGAAACTAAAGATCCTTGGTTGATTATGTGGGGACATGATGATTCTTTGCAAGGAACAGGAGTAGATTTGTAGTATCAATCGAAACATATCTGTTACTTTATGATGTGAATAATATCATTAATAATACTTAAATTTCAAACCTGAATCAATATTGTTACATTATTGATTCAGGTTTTTTTATTAGATCATTTAAAACGAAATCTGTTTATGAAATTAGGGAAAAGAATTATGAAAAGCTGGCTACTTATGGTAGTGTTGTTTTTTGTGGATGTTTCTTTCGCCCAAATTCAGGTGAATTCTCTTTATAACTCCACGGAGTTACCTACCACAGAAATTACAAGAATTAAACAAGACAAAAAAGGATTTATCTGGATTGCCTCAAATGAGGGATTGTATAGGTTTGATGGCTACGTGTATGAACAGCATGCCTTTTTAGATGAAAAAAACACCTTGCCATTACGTAGGTTAAAAAAGCTAGAAATAGATGCTTATGGTCGCATATGGTTGATGACGCATGATAATAATTTGTATTACTATGATCTGAAGTCTAAAAAAGTTACAAGTGTACGATTCCATGATGGAATTTATGCAAATAGTATGACCCTTAATGGACGCTATTTGTTTGTGGGTCGTGGCCGAACGGTGGAGTATGTTATAATTGATGAGCCTTTTGGGGAGGTTTTAAAATCATATCCGATAAATTCAGGTTCTAAATCAGGAACGCGTTTAGGACACAGTCGTGGAAGTAAAGTATGGTTTGATAGTAGTAGATCAGTTATAGTTGTTGAGACCAAAAATGGTGTGGAATTGCAAGAAACCATTACAACTCCGATTGCAGCAACGAGTATCTGTGTAGATGCAAATGAAAATATTTGGATTAGTAGTGGTGAAGGATTGTTTAAATATGATGTAGACGAGAAAAAATGGATTGCAATTGAGCAATTTCAAAGGGCAATTCGTTGGATTACTTTTGATGCACATCGAAATGGTATATGGCTATTAACACCAAGTAGAATGTATTTTATCAATACGCAGGATAAAGAACATCGGGCCGAATTGTTATCGGTAGATTTACATGAATTTTCAGATTCCAATGAAGAAATTTTTATAGATAATAATGGTGATATTTGGTTAGATACTTATAATGATTTGCTAAAATTAGATTTTGCGAAAAATAATTTTAAAAACTCTTATCAGAGCAAATGGGTATCTAAAAGAACCGTGAGCGCGCTTTATGAAGATGATAATAAAAATTTATGGGTTGGTACCTTGCATGCAGGTTTGTTTGTGTTTTCTCAAGAGAATCAAAAAGTTCAACGTTTTTTAGAAGAATTAAAAATCACCTCAATTCATACATTATCCCATAAAAGTACTTCAGTTTCGACCGCCCGACTTTTGAATATGTTTGATTCAAAAGTAAATGGTAGTGGGGTGGTTTTAGATAAATCAATTGAAGAACGTTTTTTACGTCCCATAGTTTATGCGGTAAATTCTTCTGAAAATATTTTTTGGACTTCAAATAATAGAGGAATGCATAGAGTTGATATTTCCGGTGAACTTCCTTTATATGAAACAGTCATACCTTGGAATGATATCAACTGTATCTATTATAATAAAGAAACCCATAGTTTGTTAGTGGGAGGGTTTAATAAAGGAATTCTCCATGTCAGACTGAATGAGCAGCATGAAATCACAACTATAAAACCAGTTAATGATTCTAAAAATGTATCAATAAAATCATTACAGATGATCATCAATGAAGGCGGAGTTACTTGGGCGGCTACGTCAGAAGGAATTTCTAAATTGACGTATGATACGGATGCTAAAGAGTTTTTTATCGAGAAAAATTATACTGAAGAACATGGTCTCTCCGATAACTTTACCACTAGTTTAGTCGCTCAAAATGATAGTATTATTTGGGTAGGTACTAGGTACGGATTGAATAAATTTGACGTTAAAAAGGAATCATTTACCAATTATTATAAGGAGCAGGGATTTCATTCTAATAAATTTATTGAACGTGCGGCAGTAAAAACTTCGGATGGAAAATTACATTTTGGGGTACAAAACGGAATGATTTCTTTTAATCCGAGTGACTTGTTTTCTAGTAAAAATAAATATCAAATTCATACAGAATCTATTGCCGTAAACGGAAAAGATGGGTATTCACTAATGGATTTGAAAAATTTGGGATACACCAAAAATAATATTGAAATTTCTATCAGAATTCCGAATTACGTAGCACCTAGAGCCATAAAATATAGGTATAAGCTAAGTGGTTCAAAGGAAGGGTGGACCTTAGAATTTGCTTCCAATAATACCATTACTCTCAATGACTTGTCCTATGGAAGTCAAGAGTTAGTGATGCAATGTGCTAATGAAGATGGTAAATGGTCAGAAGAAAAAGTGATCATTCCAATTCATATCTATCCTCCATTTTGGATGACATGGTGGTTTGTTGCTTTGTGTGCCTTTTTATTTGTGACTGCTGTATATAGCTATATTCGTTTTTCTGTTAGACAAATTACAGGAAAAAAAGAATTTCTATTGCAGCTGGAATTAGAAAAAAAAATTAGGGAAACTGATAAAGAGAAAATTAGGTTTTTTACAAATGTTTCTCACGATTTAAAAACCCCGTTAACAATGGTAAGTGAGCCACTACAGAAATTGTTGAAAAGTGATTTGCCTGAAGACGAACGTACGTTTTTATTAGAAACAGCCTCTAGAAATACCAATAGGTTGGTGAAATTGATGAATCAAGTGTTGAGTTTTAGTACCATTCAAAGTGGCCAGATGGTATTGAATATTCAAAAAATAAAAATGGTAGAATTTTTAAATGATATTTTAACTACTTACCAATATCAAGCAAAGAAAAAAAATATTCAATTGACCATTGAAAGTGATGTTAATGAAATTGAACTTTTTATCGATAAAGAAAAAGTTGAGAGAGTTGTATTTAATTTATTATCTAATTCCTTCAAAAACACCTCGGACGGAGGACGTGTTGTATTGAGAGTATTGGCTAGGAAAGACGATTTTTCTGCTTTTTTAGAGATTGAGGATACGGGTAAAGGGATCAAAAAGGAAAAACTAGGTGATATTTTTTCTAGATTTTTTCAGTCAGATGCTAGAGCTAGTGGTCAAGGAATAGGTTTGTCTATTGTGAAGGAATATATTGAAGCCCATGGAGGTAGGGTTACCATAGAGAGCGAGCCTAATATTGGAACCAAGGTGATCTTAGAATTACCCAAAGAAGAGGTTGTAGCGAAAAGTCCATTTCAAGAAGTTGCAAGTGCTGTTGGCAATGAAGAATTCTCTCAGTCGGTATTATTAGTAGAGGACGATAGTGAACTCAGAAACTATATAACATATGAGCTTTCTAAATTTTATAAAATTTATACGGCAACAAATGGTAAACGAGCTTTTGAGATTTGTTTGAATAAAATGCCTGATGTGATTATTACGGATCTATCTATGCCTGAAATGACCGGTTTGGAGTTGACAGAAAAAGTGAAATCTGATATTAGAGTTTCTCACATTCCAATTATTATGATAACGGCTGCAGGGGATAGTGAGGTGGATGTTTTGGAAAAAGGTGTAAACGATTATCTAAAGAAGCCTTTGCAGGTGGAGACGCTTCTGTTAAAAACAAGAAATCAAATAGCTACGATAGAAAAAACAAAAGATTGGTTTGAAAGAAGTAATCATTTGACACCTCAGTTAGAGGAGGTAGCATCTCCAAATATGTTATTTGTCCAAAAACTGATGCATGTCATAGAGGAAAATTTCATTGATAAGAAATTAGATATAGAATTATTAACCTCCGAAATGGGGATGTCAAAGAGTGCGCTCTATAAAAAAACAAGTCAGTTGACAGGGCAGTCAGTAAACGATTTGATTACTACAGTAAAACTAAAAATTGCTGTAGATTGGGTAGTAAATACCTCCTATGCACTGAGCGAAATAACCTATAAATTGGGGTATAATGATGTGAAATATTTTAGAGAACTTTTTAAGAAAAAATACGGAACCACCCCAAGTGCTTATCGTAAAGCGCACAAAAACAAGGCTTAAAAAACGATACTCCCTCTTGTTAGGGAAGATATTCCCCTGCAGAAAATTATATCTCTAGCTAACTTTGGAATTCACAAATATGATATTTGTCAATTTTAGAAATTGACTTTTCAATAGAATTACCAAAATATGAGATACACTGTTTTTACAGCACTTTTTGTTACAACTGTTTTAGCAAGTCTTTTCTTTATTCCTGTGGTCAGTGAAGAGAATTCATTGATCCCATTTTTTGGAAGTTTACATCCCTTGATTTTACACCTGCCTATTGGAGCGTTGATCGCATTGTTTTTTTTAGAAATACTTCATTTTTTTCAACCTAAATTGAATATAAATAATGCCAGTCAACCTCTGTTGTGGTTTTCTGTGATTAGTTCTTTGTTTGCTGTTATTGCTGGAGTATTTTTAGCAAGTTCCGGAGGGTATAATACTTCTTTACTTGAATATCATAAAACATTGGGATTTGCTACAGTATTTGTAAGTACTTGGTTGTTGGTAATTCGTTTATGGACAGTAAAAAAAGCACCCTCAAAAACATGGTTGTATCAAACATTATTATTCATTAATGTTGTTTTATTATCCTTTGCTGGGCATTACGGAGGGTCTTTAACTCACGGATCTACTTATTTAACCAAGGGGATGCCAAAGGAACTGAAGCAATTTTTGGGTGTGGAAGATGCTAGGTATAAAAAAATTGAAAAACTTTCAAGTATAGATACTTCAAGGGTGGTTTCAGAAAACACCATCTACTTTAAAGAAAAAGTAGTACCGATCTTAGAGAAAAACTGTTACAAATGTCATAATGAATCTAAACAAAAAGGAGATTTTAGGTTAGATAATTTAGATTGGGATATTATTCATGGGGCAGATGGTAATCATTGGGATGATGTGCTTTTTGAAGTCTCTGAAGAAAATATGCCTCCGGAGGAAAAAGAGCCTTTGACAAAAGAAGAGAAACAAGTTTTATTGGGATGGATTCAAGAATCTTTGTCGGAAAAAAATAAATTGAATCCTGCAGCACAGGTTGATGAAAAGAAGGAATCAGAACCAAAATTAATCGCTGCACATTCCGGACATACTAAAAAAGCGTCCACAGCGAAAACGACTAAAAAACTATCTAAAGAAGAGACCTATTATAGAAAAACTATTGTTCCTCTATTAAATCAATATTGCTATGGTTGTCATGGTCCAAAACGCCAAAAGGGAAACATGCGTTTGGATGCCTTGAATTGGGACATGATTCGTGGCCGGGATGGAGAAAAGTGGCATGCAGCATTGGATGAAATAAATTCTGGAGAAATGCCTCCTAAAAAGAAAGCACAACCTTCTCAAGCAGAAAGACGTTTGATAGTGAATTGGATGACAAATTCATTAGCTAAGGCAACAGCAGCAAAAAAAGGAAAGTCTAAAAATGTAATGCGCAGATTAACAAAGGCACAGTATACCAATACATTGAATGAATTGTTAGAGCTTCCGATTGATTTTGGAAAGGTATTGCCGGATGATGGTAAATCAAAAATGGGCTTTTCAAACAACGCTGAGGTATTACAGATTTCTCCATTGCATGTAGATTATTATCAGAAAATTGCACGACAAGCATTAGATAAGGCAATTGTTTACGGTAACAAACCTAAACCCAAAAGATACAAGGTTACTATTGGTAAGGGTATTGGAAAAAACTTGCCTGCTGCGATGTATGGGGGGTTTCAATCGTTCCCTATAAGTAGCAATGATTTTAAGGTAGATCTGTTAGATGCTAAGGGAGAGATTAAAGTTGGTTTGACAAAAGAAGAACAAGTTGAATTAGATGCTGTAAAATCTAATATTGGTTTGGATATGCGTGGTTCTCAGAGTGATCGATTTGATGTGTTGAAAGAAGGAATGTTATTGTATTCGGCAATTCCTCATAGAGATGTTCCACCTAGGTCTTGGCAAGGTCCTTCTCCAAATTTAAAGTTATTAATTAAAAAAGATTTTCCTCAATATGGAAGACTTGTATTTAGAGTAGAGGCCTCAAAAGGGAGGCAGTTGGCACAAACAGAAGGACTGATAAGTTTACGAAGCAATGAGGTGATGCCTGAGACTAAAAATACGATGGTTTTAAACGCATCGGATTTTACAAATTTAAAAAGAGTCGCATTGAAAGATGGAATGTTGGTTTCTCCAAAATTACCTGCCTTTGCACAGGCAGAAAGTGAAATTAAGATCAAGAAAGAAGGATTCTATCAATTAGATTTAGAGCATCCGTATATGGCTGAAGAGAATATGCCTTCTTTTATGATTACGCTGGGTAGGTTTCCAAAAATTCAAGAAAGGTTGCATTTAGCTCCAAACAAAGAGTCGTCTGGAAAAATAGTAACACCAGTAACTTTAGCCTATTTGAAGCAAGGAACTTATAAGGTTAAAGTAGGAGGTAAATTTTTTGTGGGGATGCATAGGATTTTAATTAATCCATTAGCAAAGGACAATCCATTACCACAAGAATTAAGAGCTGAAGCAGAAAAAAATGAAAAGAAATATGAAGGGATTGATCCTAGTATTCGGGTTTTTGCGGGTTCAAGAACAGATGATGGATTGGATTATGCCAATTTTGATACCACTCGAAAGGTTACTTCTCCCATGAATAAATTTGAGAAATTTGAATTTTATGGGCAATTAGAAAACTTGCCGAAACCAGTATTCGATTTAAATGAAACCAATGAAAATTCGAACATATTCATAGTAGGGTTGTGGAATAATTATTTGGTTAAAAACAAAGGAGAAACGGGGCCACCTGTTTTAATTAAATCGATTGAAATAGAGGCACCCTATTTCCCTGTTTGGCCGCCAACAAGTCACACAAAAATATTTTTCGACTCTCCAAATAAAGAGATCAAAGAGATTTACACGGTTGAGGTTTTAGAGCGTTTTATGCAAAATGCTTATCGACGAAAGGTATCTCCAAGTGAAGTAAAGCGCTATGTAGATTTTTGGAATGAGATCAAAGATGATTATGATCGTTATGAAGATAGTGTAAAGGAGGTGATGGTTGCTATTCTGTGTTCTCCTAATTTTTTATACATTTTAGAAGAGGAAAAAAATAAAGATGTCAAAACTTCCAATGATTTTTTTATGGCATCAAAAATGTCTTATTTTTTATGGAACTCTCCACCAGATCAAAGTTTGATTTCCTTGGCAGAGAAAGGAAAATTACAAGAGAACTTATCAAATGAAATTGATAGAATGATTGAGGATCCTAAAATATGGAGGATGATACGCTCCTTTACCTATGAGTGGTTGCGAGTGGACAGGTTAAAAAGTATGGATATCAATAAAAGAATGTATGCTGATTATACTCGTTTTGTGAAAGAAGATATGGCTGAAGAAACCTATCATTTTATGCATTATGTTTTAGAAAAAGACAAAAGTATTTTAAATTTTATTGATTCGGATTTTGCTATGTTAAATCAAAATTTGGCAGAGTTTTATGGAGTAAAAAATGTAGTTGGTGATAATTTTAGACCCGTGGCCGTTAAACCAGAAGAACATCGAGGAGGCTTGCTGTCTCAAGGCGCCTTTTTAACGGGGCATTCTGATGGAGTTGGGGCACATCCTATAAAAAGAGCTGTTTGGTTAAAAGAAAAAATTCTTGGTGATCCACCCCCACCTCCACCTCCAAACGTACCTGAATTAGATCCGGACACGCCTGGTTTTGATAAACTGACTTTAAAAGAAAAGTTAGAGTTGCATAGAAATAAGGCTTCCTGCATAGATTGTCATTTAAAAATAGATCCTTATGGGGTTGCTTTTGAAAATTTCGATGCAGTAGGAAGATATCAATTACAGGCTAAAGGAAAGCCAATTGATGCGACTTCTATTTTACCTGATGGTACAGAGATAGAAGGAATAGATGGAATTAAGTCTTATATTCTAGATTTCAAAAAGGAGCAGTTTACAAAGGCATTGGTAGAGCATTTATTTGCCTATGCAATTGGAAGAAATGTTGGTTTTTCTGATGAAAAGGAGATTGCCGCTATTGTAACTAAGGTGAAAAATGAAGATTATAAATTCCAATCGGTAATTGAAGAAATTATCAAAAGTGAATCGTTCTCTCAAGAGTTAAATTGAATTATAAACTGATATTATGGCTAAAAAATCATGGCATTTAGACCGACGTACTTTTATCAAAGGGGTTGGAGCCGCATGTATGTTACCTTATTTAGAAAGTATGGGAATGGGAAAATTATCAAAATTTACCAGTCCGGATATACCTAAAAGAATGTGCTTTATGTACATTCCAAATGGTGTGGGTATCTATGATAAAAAAGATCCACTTTATAAGGATTGGAATTGGTTTCCAGTCAAAGAAGGAAAGGATTATCAGTTAACAAAAACCTTATCACCGTTAGAACCTTTTAAAAATAAAATGTCGGTACTTGGAGGCTTAAGTCATCCCAAAAGTAGAGCTGTACTTGGCCATATGGCAGGTGATACTTGGCTTACCGGTGGAGATTTAAGGGGAAGTGATTATAAAAACAGTATATCGGTAGATCAAGTTGCTGCACATCATTTAAGTAAATATACTAGGTATCCATCATTGACTTTATCTACAGATGGAGGGGTTGGATATAAATCTAGAGCTTCTACTTTATCATTTGATGGCATTGGAAAAGCCATTCCTTCTGAACATCGTCAAAGAGAAATCTTTGAAAGGTATTTTGCACCAAATGGAGGAGCAACTACAGCTGACAGACGAAAAAGTATTCAGCAAGGAAAAAAAATTGTAGATCTAGTGTTAGAGGATAGTAAAAATTTACAAAAAAAACTAGGAGCAAATGATAAGCAAAAATTGGATGAATATCTTACTTCTTTAAATAGAGTAGAAGAGCAGGTGGTCAGAAATGAGAAGTGGCTCGATATTCCGTTGAAAAAATTTGATGCTGCACATTTAAATTTAGATGTGGATGCAACCATTGACCCAGAGGCTTATTTAAGAGCTACTATTGATTTGATGGTGATTGGTTTCCAGACAGATATGACACGAGTGATGACAAATATGATGGCGCGTGAAGATGGAATGGGCTTTGGAGATAATTTTCCTAAACTCGCACTAGGATTGTCTGGACATCATGGAATGACACATGATAAATCGGAAGGGCACTTATTTCGTCAATCAAAATATGATCAATGGTTAGCTGAGCAAATGGCTTATTTTTTAGAGAGAATGGAAAATACTCATGATGAACACGGTTCTCTGTTGGATAATACGATGATCCTGTATGGTAGTTCTTGTAGCTCTACTCATAATGCTAATAATTGCCCTTTGGTGTTGGCGGGTGGTAGTAAGTTAGGAATCGACCATGGTGCTTACACGGTATTTGATCCAAAAGAAGTTCCAATGTCTAATTTATTTGTAAGTATGCTGAATAAATTAGATATTCCAACGGAAAAATTTTCTGATAGCACGGGTGCCTTACCATCTATATTTGTTTAAATTAAATGAGAGAGGTTGCGGCTTAAATTTTTAACGTTTTTGTTTTTATGTGTTGGTCTATCGGTGGTGTCTCAAGCCTCAAAAAATAGATCAGCCGCTGCATTACGTACTATTATAAAACCTCATTTTGTTCCTTTTCAAACCAAAGAGGAGACAGATTTAGTTCAAAGAAAACAAATTCTTGGAAAGAAATTATTTTATGAAAATAACCTATCTCAATCTAAAGGATATAGTTGTAACAGTTGTCATGATTTAAAAAACTATGCTAGCAATGGAAGCTATTTTTTGTCACAAATTCATGAAGGTACTTTTTTTAGAGACGTTCCGTCGCTTTATAATATTAACGAGATGTTATTATTCAACTCCGAAGGGGCATTTGATAATTTAGAAGAAAAAATATTACATAGCCTTAAGAGTTCTTATGAAATGGGCTGGGGGGATGATGAGAATTTAGAAAAACGATTAGATGAACTTCAGAAATATCAGAAAGAATTTTCCGAATTGTATCCAAGAGCAAAAGAAAAAAGTGCGATCGTTGTGGATGCTTTGAATCAATTTTTAAACGGATTGGTTACTCCTGCTCCTATAGATGCATTTGTTTTAGGAGATACAACGGCTTTAACTTTGGAACAAATTGAAGGCGGACATCTATTTAATGATAAAAGTTGTTATTCCTGTCATACCGGATCAAGTTTTGGAGGGCAAATGATTCAGAAATTAGGAATTACAGAAGCATGGCCAAATCAAACGGATTTAGGGTATTATCACGTGAAACATCAATCTGATTATAAAATGTTTTTTAGAGTTTCTTCATTAAGAAATGTTTCTGAAACAAGTCCTTATTTTCATGATAGATCCTCGAAAAAACTATGGAAAGCTATTCAATTGATGGGTAGGCATGAGCGTGGACTTCAGATTTCTGTGGAAGAAGCTATTAAAATTCAAGAATTTTTAAAATCATTAAAAGGAGAAATTCCAGTAAAATACATAAAGGAGTATTAAAAAAACAATAACTTAAAAATGAAATTTCAAAAAACTATTTTATTCTGTGTGCTGACTGTTTTAGCAGTTTCATGTCAAACATCAAAAACGGAACAAACAATTACAGGTAAAAATAATACTTGGCCTATGTCGGGTGGGCCCAATGGGAATTACAAAGTGATATCTCAAAATAAAGTTCCTGTGCAGTGGTCTGTCCGAAATAATGAGAATGTAAAATGGAAAAAAACATTGCCTGCTGGTGGACAAAGTGGAATTGCTGTTTGGAATGATAAGTTGTTTTTTACAACAAATATTCCCACTGATAATTTGCCGTACAATCAGATACAAACTCAATATAAGGCGACTCAAAAAAAGTATGAATTGTTGTTGAGTCAGACAAAAAATCAATTATTAAAAAGTGATGCTCGGTTTAAAAAAATAGCCACCTCATATACCCAATCAGAGAAAAAGTGGGAAAGCTTATTAGCATCCCATAAAGGGTATCAAAAAGCGACAGGAAACAGAAAAAATAAAATTAAAGGAGAGTTATTGAAAAAAAATGAGATAGGTAAACAGTTTCATCTACATAAAACAAACTATCAAAATTATATTCATAACAAGTCAAAGGAGTTAAAAATAGCTCATGAAAAATATACACAGCTTACCAAAGATGTAAAAGGAAGTCAAAAGGGTAAAGACGTTTTACTTTATTGTTTGGATGCGACTACTGGAAAGGAATTATGGACAAAAACATTAAAAGGTGTCATTGAAACTGAATATAACAATGGATTTAGTGATGCAACAAGTCCGTGTCCTATGACGGATGGTAATTTTGTATGGGCAATCAATGCCTGTGGTGCAATGGCTTGTTATACCATGAATGGGGATGTAGTTTGGGAAAGAACTTGGCACCCTACCGAAGGCAGACCCTTTAATAAACAATTTGATTCTATATTGTTTGGCGATTGGATTTTGAGTTCTGAACCGCCAATGGAGGGGGATGGAACTAGAAATCCATTGTGGAATTACCTACATGCTTTTGACAAAAATACTGGCGAGTTGGTTTGGACAACTCAAGAGGCTTTAACACATTATAATACACCGGTTATTGGGAAAACAGAAGAAGGAATTGTGGCAGTTATGATGGGACGTGGAGGGCCACATGGAGTTCCAGAAAGACCCGTTGGTTTGAGTTTGATTAGTCTAGAGAAAGACAACGCCGGCTATGAAATTTGGAATTGGGAACCAAAAGAGGATAATAGTATATCTGGTTGGGGAGCCTTAAGTACGCAGCATTGGAATAACGAACGTGTTTCTTGGTTTTATAAAGGAGATTATCATGTAACCATTGATTCTAAAAATGGGGAATTAATTGGTAAGAAACAGTTGAAAGAAGGAAAAGTCTATACATTTGATGCGCTTACAGATTCTTATACCTTGGAAAAAAACGCAAAATTACCTCATAGTGAAAATGAAAGACATTGTAATATGCAAGTAGGTGACTTTATTTATTATATGGTGAGATATCAGCCCTATATTGCCAGGCATAATACGGTTACAGGAGAAAATGTGTTTCTTGAAGTTCCAAGAGAAATTGACGATAACGGAAATTTTATTTGGCATACGGCTCAGGCAAATGACGGCCTGAATTCCAAAGGTCAAAGGCATAGTTCAGATGCCAGAGTGAGAGGTCATGGTTTTCAGAAATGTTTTTTGGGTCCTCCTACAATGATAGATGATTATATATACTTTACAAATGCATTAGGAATGGTGTATGTTGTCGATACTACTAGCGAAAGTTTTGATGGTTCAGCATTAAAAGCCGTCAATGATTTAGGTGAACAAGGAAAAACTTGGACGGTAAACATGATGAGTTATGCTAATGGATCTATTTACCATAGAACTTTGAAAGAAATCATTTGCATTGAGTAAACCATAACTGGTTTGACCATTTGTGATAGTTTTTTTCTAGATCCATCTAAAAATTTTATAAAAACTACAATACATATACCCAAGAATACATTTTGTACTTTGTTTTCAATTTAATTTGAAGAGCTGATGAGAGTGAGCACGAATCTTTTTAAATTTAAATAATGGGAAAAAGTAAAAACATTAATTCAAAAATCATTTGGTGTATTGTTGCCATATGTGGTTTAAGTCAAATTGCAACCGCAAATAAAGGAAAATCACCTAAAAGTTTTTCTACGGAAATAACGAATATTAGAAATATTGTATCTGCCAAAGTAGATGGAAAATCATGTGTTTATATATCTTCTTTAAGTGATGCTGTAGGCTGTTATTCTCTTGAAGGGAAAAAGATTTGGGAAAAAACTTTGGATACTTCAGGAGTATTATTTGAAATTTTAGCTGAAGATATTACCAAAGACGGGAGTGATGAATTGTTGGTTGCTAGTGGAAATGGTTCCATCTATTGTTTTAATGGGAAGGGTGATTTGTTATGGGAATTTACGCCAAACCACAAAGTGCGATTTTCGGAAATAGCAGTTGTCAAAAATAACGGGGGAATTCAAATCTTTGCAGGAGGAAATGACTATAAGATATATGAGATAGATGCAAATGGGAAATTCATCGGAACTACTAAAATTTCTGGGACCATCCGTAAAATAGAATCCGGAAATTTTATTGATAAAAACAAAGAATCTCTTTTTGTGATGACCTATTCACATGATAAATTTCGCTGGGAGTTTATGGGGGTTTTAGATGCCGATACAAAAAAGGTTCTAAAGGAATTAAACTATAAAAAAGCAGCGGTAAAGGAATTATCAAAAATGATGGTTACCGAAATTACAATTGCGGATTTAAACAAAGATGGTTTGTCGGATATCACTTTTTTTGGAGATGTGTCTTGGATTCCAGTGGTAGTTGGTTTGAATGGTTCGTTTCAGGAAATTTTGAGTTTCAAAGGTACGCGTAAAGAAATTCAACGTTATGCTAATGCCAAGGGTACGGTGCTTCTGCCTGTAAAGGATGAAATAATGTTTCAATTTGGAGGTTTCCTTTATAAATTAGATTTGAAAGGTAAATTGATTCAGAAAACAGGTACGAGATATGCAATATCTGGAGAGTTGGTGTTTAATGATTTTACAGTAGATGTAAAATCCAAACAATTGATTGGAGCTGGAGAGGTAGATGGAGGAAATACAGTATGCTTTTATGATTTAAAGAAGAATAATTGGAATGTTGCAACCAAACCTAAGTCTATTGGAACCATGGATGAGGTGGCTAGAAACATGGAAACCTTGTATGAGCAATTGTTAGATTTTAAAATGCCAGTTTATCAAAAGTCCTCTGAGAAGGAGTGGGTGATGATAACCGGAAAAAAAGTAGATGCTAAGGTTGCGAAACTTAAAGGAAATAACATAAAATTTGTTATTCAAAGATCGCCTAAAGAAAGTACAGATAGGTCGCACTTAGTGGCTGTCATGGGAGATATTGCTCTAAAAAAAGACAAGAGAGGGAAATATCAAGATTCAAGAACTGCGATTGTAAATCAAGCAAAGGCATATGAGGCAGAAGGACAGTTGTTCACTTTTTGGGCAGGCCACGGAAATGACCCTTTTTATATTCAAATAGAAACTTTGGAAGAGATTTTAAAAGTTGCACCCAATACTTGTCGTGGTTTTGTTTATGCAGAAATGGATAATGTTGATGATCCTAGGGTACAACATTTTGTAAGAGCGTATGTTCCTAGATTAGCAAAAGCGATTAGAGTTAATAACAAGGCAAAACTATATTTTAGGTATAAAAACACATTTTGGTCTTTGACAAATAAATTGCCATTATGGCAAGAGTTGTTTTTTTCTAACAAATACAATGATATATTGGTGCCTGCCTCAGAAGATACAAGTTCAAGAACACAAGATATCAACTTAGCTGGTCGTGTGGGAATGTTATCTGCGGGGTATGTTGATGATTTTGCGATGAGGTTGATAGATGACAATCCAACAAGTTGGAGACCTTTAACGCCAGGTGGACAGCGTTCTGTTTCTCCGTATTTACGTCAAGGAGTTATGATGGCTGCTTACGGTGCAAGTCATGGAGTAGTTGCAGATAATAAGTTTATTGAAGAGCCTGGCTTGAATGTATTGTTTGGACTGATGAAGTCTGGTGTGTTACCTATTGTGGAAAAAGAAGATATTATGTCTATTGGATCTTGGCATTTAATTGACAATGTAGATGCGCATTTAGTGCATTCTATTGATAACCATCACTCGTTAAAGCAATACAAAGCGACTGATGATAAGGCTGTGTTTTCGGTAGCTCAAATGCATTGGGCAGGAACAAATATCCCTGAAAATGATTATTCTCAGATTGCGCTAGGGGTGCACTATAGATGGTTGAATTATATTCCTGAATTACCGAATGGAATGGTGCCTGTAGCTCCAATAGAGTTTGAAAAACAATTGAAAGAAAAGGGGATCCCTTACACGATCAGTGATGGAGTTAAAGGAAAGTTGAACGATAAATTTATTTCTGCAGAAGACTTTGCTCCGTATTTTAAAAACACGGTTGCAGAAGGAGCATCTCAACTGCCTATTTTGGTAAAAGGTGCTGCTTGGAGTGCAATTAGGATAGATAAAAATCATGTCAGGTTAATTCTTATGGATCCCGGTTATATAGAGCCAAGCAAAAGAAATGCAGTTATTTCCTTTACAGGGGTATTACCAGTTTCTGCAAAGGATATTCTTTCAAATGATAAAATTAAAATCAAAAATAATTTAGAACTAAGCGTTCCTGCTGGTTCCTTAAGATTTATTGATTTTAGTTATTAGTTAGGTTAAGGTTAGTTTAAAACGTCCTAAATACTTTAGGACGTTTTTTTATGTGCTACATTTTTTTATTGATGTTCAAATTTCCACTATGAAAAATTTTGAAACTGTTACTCATAGAAATAGCTTAATTTCACGTTTTTAGAATCTGAAAGAAAAAATGAATATAATGAAGAAAAGTATCATAGCCATTGTTTATTGTTTATTTGCTTTGCAATTACAGGCGCAAATAAAAGTATTGATTGTAGATGGGCAGAATAATCATGGTGTTTGGCCTATGTCAACGATTATGATGAAGCAATATTTAGAAGAGACAGGTTTGTTTAAGGTAGATATTGAGAGAAGCAATTTTATGTGGAAATCAGAAGGAAAAAAAGAATTTTTACCGCTTGCTGGAGTGGGTGAACGTAGCACATCTAAATCTCCGAAGACAGATCCTGAATTTTCTCCAAAATTTAAAAAATATGATGTAGTAGTTTCTAATTTTGGGTGGAAAGCTGCTTCTTGGCCAGAAAAAACGCAAAAAGCTTTTGAGAAATATATGAAAAAAGGAGGTGGATTTGTCTCTGTGCATGCTGCGGATAACTCTTTTCCAAAATGGTCTGCATATAACCAAATGATTGGTTTAGGTGGTTGGGGTAACAGAACAGAAAAAGATGGACCATATGTATATTATACAAATGAGGGAGAACTGGTAAGAGATACTAGTCCTGGAGGTTCAGGTGCGCATGGGCCAAAAAATGAATTTCCTGTGACGGTGAGAGCAGAGCATCCAATTACAAATGGAATGCCTAAAGTTTGGTTGACAACAAAAGATGAATGTTATGCAAAATTAAGGGGGCCAGCAGAAAATATGACCATACTAGCTACTGGTAAAGATGCCTCAGGAAAAGCTCCAACGGATCGACATGAGCCTGTGTTAATGGTGCTTGATTATGGGAAAGGAAAAATTTTTCATACCACTTTAGGGCATGATGCTTTGTCATTTGAAAGTGTAGGTTTTCAGGTTTCGTTTTTAAGAGGAGTAGAATGGGCTGCAACCGGTAAGGTAACCCAAGAGATTCCGGGAGATTTTCCAAGTGCTACAAAATCTTCAAGGAGGCCTTTTGAATTGAAAAAATAAAAATTCTTAGTTATTGTAAATTATCCGGTAGGGCTTGTAAGGTCTTTACCGGATTTTTTGTGTCTTAGAGTTTATAAGATTTACTGTTAAACACATAATAAGAACCAACGGATACATGGTTTTGACTTAGTTTTTTTTTATTTGTTATTGCAAGTTGCATCGTATTGTAACCAACCTAAATGACAAATAATAAAATGAAAAAAGTATTAACCCTTGGGGTTTCCATCATCGCTTTTAGTTTCTTCACAACGCAAGCTCAATATAAAAAATCAGTTTCTAATACAGAGGCTACTTATGATTTTGAAGAGAATGGGAAAGGTTGGAGCACGGATCATTCTGAAAATTTCTCTCCTACAGATGAAAAGTCTGTTTCAGGTTCCTACAGTATGAAATTCAGTAATTATTCAGCATATAAAAATACTGCTTATTACAGTATCAATACTGGGCATACTATTATGAAAGTAAGAGTTGCGGTTAACAATGGACAAAAGTATTTGATTGCTAGTTCTTATGACGGTATTGTAATGGGTGTTTCTTATGGTGGTAATATTTTGTGGAAAAATAACCTATCAGGATACATGATCCATGATATTTGGTGCGATGATATTGACGGAGATGGTAAAGATGAAGTATTGATAGCAAATGCTGATGGTAATGCTTATTGTTTAGATGGAACTTCAGGAGATACCAAATGGGAGTATAAAAGAAATGATACTCCAATGTATTCTATCTGTACAGTCACAAGTAATGGATCAAAATATATAGTATGCGGAGGGATGGATCTCAGTATTTCTTACTTGTCGAATTCCGGGATAATGTTGAAAAACATTCACTCTTCAACCTATAGTAATGAAAAGCCCTGGGGAGGAGTAGATTCAAAATATAATTATTTACACTATGCAAATTTTTTACGACCTGTTAAAACCAGTGATGGAAATGAAGTTTTAGCGGTTCATGGGAGTAACAATCATATGCAAGGTAAAGGAAGTATTTATTTATTTAATGCATTTGAAGATTTGCCATATAAATCGATCAAATTATCTGCAAATACGGTTTTAGGAGATTTAAAGGTTAGTGATATAGATAATGATGGAACTGAAGAAATTGTGATGGGAACTTCTGCGCATTATAAAAGTGCTGAGATTGTTCGTGTTGATATTGATGCTACCGCGGATGATTTAGTAAGATACACACATTCTGGAATGGGGTTTGGATATTTTGTTACACAAACAGAGATGATTCAAGAGGATGCTGTCGATAAATATGTTTCAATTTCAGGGAATCATATGTTTTTACTAGATACTTCTTTAGATGGTTCAGGAAGAGAAGAGTTGGAATGCTTTTATTCTTTCAATGATATGTGGAAAGATGATAACAAACTTGTGTTGGCAAGTGCACAAAGTGGAGGAAGCTGTATCCATATTCTGAATACGGATGTTTCAGGTTGGAAAACGGCTTATGAGACGATTTCGCCTGAAGGAAAAATCCAAGAAATAATAGATAATACCGCTGCAGCTAGGGCTAATTTAGCAGGGTACATTAGACCTGATTTTGAAAGAGAACCAGTTCCTGTTTATATGATGACAGAAAGTACAGATTCAGGGTTGGCAAAACAAGTTGCTGATGAGATCAAGGCCAATTATAATAGTCCAATCTTTTTAGGCGGTGAACATACGAATAAGGCTGAAGATTGGGATCGTTCTGAAATGGAAAACGAAAAGTATAAAGAAAAAAGAGATGGTAGAAGGCAATATACATACACGCAACAAGAGTGCTTGGATTTGATAACACCTTGGTATGAAGGAGAAGATGGAATTGCTTATTGGGGAGGTCATGGAAATGATCCGTATATGTTTCATTTAGAAACTACCAAAAAAGTAATAGACCATGCAGAAGGAAAAAAAACGGTATTAATATATCCTGAATTAGAAGATGATTCGGATGATTTTGCTTGGGTAATGGAAGATTTGTTTTATCCTTTAGCAGATTATTCGAAGGCTAAAAACACCAATATTTTTGTTAGAACAAAACATAACTTTTGGCAAGGAAATATTTATTTGCCGATGTGGGAGAAGACGTTGAATGGGGATTATGCTGAAATTTTTGTCCCTTCTATGGAAGAAACTACAGACAAGGCAATGGATATTAGTATTGCAGGACGTTCAGGAGTTTGGGCTAGCGGTGCTGTTGATAGTTGGGGATCACGTTCTGTTCCAGATAATCCAAGTTTTGACAGATCACGTCAACATTCACATCAGCGATTGCCAAATCATTTTTTGCGTCATATGATGTATCATATGGCAAGTGGAGCTCAATATATCAACAACTTTGCAGTATATCCTGATTACATGAGCTTTCTTTGGGAGTTAGTAGCGAAAGGTGCACTTTATGTTCCAAAAGCCAATGAGATTGTTAGTTATTCTCCAGTGCATTTGAGCATGCAAAATCCTGATGCACATTATATGGAAGAGGGAAGTAGTTTAAAGTGGTCTGTTTTTTATGACGAAGAATTTGAAGAAAGTAATCCTTTTGTTTTTAGTAGGCAAAACTCTACTTGGATGGCAGCAAAGGTGAATCCATGGGATTTTTCTAGTTATGCTGGACATGTAAAGGATAGAAGACAGAACTATTTGCCGAATTACCCAAACGGATTGGTACTGATTACACCACCTCAAGAAGGAGTATATTCAAACCAAACTGCTACTAGAGGGAAATTAAAAGATAATTTACATCCAATTTATAAAGATATTCTAACGGAATACATCACAGATGGTAGGCATTATTACTCTTCTGATGGTACACAAACGTATGCCGCGGATACTTATTATACTACCGTAGAATCTGAAATAGAATCTAAGTCAAATTTAATACCGATTACGGTAGAAGGGGATGTTGCATGGGTAGTTGCACAAACTTCTCCAACGCATTTAAGGTTGACAATTATTGACGGAGGTTATTTGAATCCAGATGACCGAATCGCAAAAGTTACTTTTAATACCATCAATCCAATAAAAGTAACAGATATACTTGACGGAAAATCTTTTGACGCGAATTCAACAACAATTGAGGTTGATATTCCATGTGGAACTTTTCGTTTTATTGATGTGGAGCTTTCAAGTGCTCTATGATGTTGAAGGTAAACAGTATGTAAATGAAATTACAATTAAAACAAACAAAGTGTTTTCTTAGTGAGAAACTTTTTTCTTATAAATACAACCAACCCTGTCTAGATTCTTCTTGGCATTATCACAAAGAATATGAGTTGCTGTATGTCTCTAAGGGAAGTGGTATTCGTTTTGTAGGAGACAGTGTTCAAGAGTTTAATGAAGGTGAGTTAGTTTTGGTAGGTGCCTATTTGCCGCACTTATGGCGTAATGATTTATCATCAAAGTTAGACTCAGATTCTAATGTTGAAATCGTAGTCATAAAATTTCTGAAAGATTTTATCGGGCAAGGAGTTTTTGAAAACCCTGAATTTTATGCTATTAAAGATATGTTGAAAGCGTCTGATTTAGGAGTGTTATTCTCGAGTGAAACTTCTGAAGAATTTAAAGATCGCTTGTTGCACTTTCATGATTTGAATGCCCCAGAAAAGTCAATAGAATTACTTTCTTTATTGCATGATTTGTCTCAGGAAAAGATAGATAAGCAAATTTCTACTCTGGATATGAGACAATATTCTTCTGAAAATGGCTCTAAGTTAGATGAGGTGATGAAGTTTATATCTATCAATTATGCCTCTAGTATCTCCTTAAAGGATGTTGCGGAAATTGCTTGTATGACTGAAAATTCTTTTTGTAGGTATTTTAAAAATTTGACAAATAAATCTTTCGTGAAGTTTTTAAATGAGGTGCGTATTAGAAATGCTGCCAAACTTTTAGTTTCAACGAATAAATCTATTTCTGAAATAGCTATAGAGGTAGGGTTTCCATCGATCACAAATTTTAACAAGCAGTTCAAATTAGTACAAAATGAAACTCCAAAAATATATAGAGAGAGAATTGCGTACGAAAAAAAAATATAACGCATTTTTAAAAATAAATAAGATTAATGAATTTAAATTCTTCAAAAAAAATAATTTTCTTAACAGTACTACTAGTTTCTATATTGCTACAGTCGCAATCGAAAAAAACGAATGTGATTTATATATTGGCAGATGACCTTGGTATTGGGGATTTAGGAATATATGGTCAAAAATTATTAAAAACGCCAAATATTGATAGACTGGGTTATGAAGGAATTAAATTTACGGATCATTATTCCGGAAACGCAGTATGCAGTCCTTCTAGAGCAGTTTTAATGTCAGGGCAACATCCTGGTCATAACCATATTATTGGTAATTCTCCAAATGAGACCCCATTAAAACCGGAAATGACTGTGTTACCAGAGCTTTTTAAAAATGCGGGTTATGCGACGGGAGCCTTCGGGAAATGGGGATTGGGCTATACTTATTTAGATACAGAGGCCAACCCATTACAAAATGGATTTGATGAGTTTTATGGATGGAAAACACAATATGCAGCACATACCTACTATCCAACAAGCATGGTTCATAATGGGAAAAAGGTCATGATGAAACCTGGTACGTATGTTCACGATGAAATTATGAAAAATGCCTTCAGTTTTATAGAAAAGAACGCGAAGCATAATAAGCCTTTTTTCTGTTATATTCCTACAGCAATTCCTCATGCAGCGATGCATGCTCCGAAGGATTTACATAATAAATGGCGCAAAAAACTCCCTCAGTTTGAAGATAAAATAGGAGTGTATAGTGCGAAGGACGAGCCATGTCCAGATGTTGTAAATCCAGTTGCTGCCTTTGCGGCTATGGTAGAGCACTTGGATAATCAAGTGGGGGAAATAGTAAACATTTTGAAAAAAACAGGTCAGTTGGAAAACACGTTGATCATATTTACAAGTGATAATGGAGCTCATAATGTGGGAGGCCATGATCCAAAATTTTGGAATTCTACCGGGGTGTTTAGAGGAATGAAAAGAGATATGTATGAAGGTGGTATAAGAACCCCTATGTTGGCGTATTGGCCTGGCGTTATCAAGCCTGGTTCTGTAACAAATCTACCAAGTGCTTTTTGGGATGTTATGGCTACTGCGTCTGATATATTGGATGTAGAAGTTCCGGAGCAATGCGATGGGATTTCTTTTTTGCCAACTTTAAAGGGGGATATTAAAAATCAAAAACAACACGACTATTTATTTTGGAGAATCGAGTCTCATAAAATATACCATCAAGCCATAAGAATAGGGAATTGGAAAGGGGTTTTGAATACCTATAAAAAAACAAAGAAAACAACTGAAAGAAAAATGCCTCTAGAATTGTATGATTTGTCAAGTGATATTTCAGAAGAACATAACCTAGCAGGCCAAAATCCAACAATGGTGGGCAAAATGATGAAAATAATTACAGAAATGTAAGTTTAGGCAGAAAATGTACTAATAGTAACAGGTATTATACTTGAACCTACATGGAAGCAATTAAGAATGGGTTAATTTGTTTTTATTCGGAGGTAGTATTGATGTATTTTGATTCAGATAAAGCCTGTATTTTTATAAAACAAATAATTGAAGAAAATGAGACTTAAATTTTTAGCACATATATTTTTCTTACTGGGGTTGGTAGTAACTGCTGAGGCAAAAGAAATAATAAATATTAAGAATGAAAAGGGTGATATGACCCAAATTCTTAGAGATAAATTAAATGGTATTGTCGATAAGGAAGTAAAAATAATTTTTGAACAAGGAACTTATCTTTTTCTTCCTACCTATGCCATGGATAAATATTGCTTTATTACAAATCATGGAAATGGATTGAAAAAAATTATTTTCAGATTTGATGGGTTTGAATCCGTGGAAATTGAAGGAAATGGATCAAATTTTATGTTTCATGGTCAAGAAGCTCCCTTTCAATTTGAAAATTGTAAAAAGGTATCGGTTAGGGATTTAACTATTGACTGGGATGTGCCATTCTCTTTTCAAGGAGATGTGCTGCAAGTTGATAAAGATGCAGAATGGATTGATATCAAGCCTTATAAACAAGGTTTTTCTTGGAAGTTGATGAACGGAAGAATCATGTTTCCAAATATTGATGGTTTTCATTTTGAGGAATTAGGAAGTACATTGGAGTTTGATAAAAAAACAAAAGCAGTAGGCCATGGTGCTTGGGATTTCGGAAGTAGACCAAGATGGGTGGAAAAAAGACCGAATGGAGTTTTAAGAATTCACGAAAAAAGAAAGTTTTATCCTGCTGTAGGAACTGTGTTGCACTCAAAAGGAGGGCATGGACAGAATAGATATGCTCCTGCTTTTCAGGTAACTACTTCGTCTCATATAAACTTTGATAATATTACAATTCATCATGCTTTGGGAATGGGGTTTCTGTTTGAAAGAAGTGAACATATTTCCATTTTAAATTCTAAGATTGTATTGCCAGAAAATTCGGATCGAGTTGTTTCTACCATTGCAGATGCTACTCATTTTGCTAATTGTAAGGGGCAAATTCTAATAGAAAACTGTCGTTTTGAAAATATGTTGGATGATGGGACTAATGTACATGGGACTTATGTGAGTGTAGATCAAATAATCAATTCAAAAACGATTAGAGTAAAACTACAGCATTTTGAACAAATGGGCTTTGTATTCGCAGAAGCAAATGATGAAGTTTGGTTTATTCAAAACCCCGATCCTTCAAGAGGAATTGTAAACAAAGTAACAAAAGTAGCATACGTAAATGATAGATATTCTGATCTTACTTTTGAAAATGAAATACCTGAAAGTTTAGCTAAGGGAGATATTGTTGAGAATAAAACATGGAATCCTGAGTTTACGATGAGAGGATGTACGATAAGAAATCACAGAGCTAGAAATATTATTTTTAAAACTCCTCTTAAGGTGGTGATAGAAAATAATAATTTGTCCTCTATGATGTCTTCTATATTGTTAAGAGGAGAATCCTACTTTTGGTATGAATCAGGTGCGGTAGGAGATGTTTTGATCCAGAATAATAAATTTAAATACTGCGCTTATAGTGGGTCTGAGCATGCTGTACTGCGTGTTACCCCTAGGTTAGGAAGAACATTTGACCAGACAATTACGTACGATAAAAATATTAGATTTATAAATAATACTATTGAGAACTTTGACAACAGAGTTGTTTGGGCAGACAGAGCAGAAGGTTTGTTAATTGAAGGGAACACGATTACAAAAACAAAAGATGCTGAGGCTTTATATCCCGATGCTCCGGTTTTTGAATTTGAAAATTGTAAAGATGTAAAGGTTTATAAAAATAAGTATATAGGCAAAGCTAAAAATACTGAGATGGTGAAGGTAGATGCCGCATCTGAAGAAAATATTGTTGTCAAAAGGAATAAAGGGTTTAAATAAAATTACAAATTGTTGAAATTTGTAAGTTAATTAGTTTGTTAGATTAAGGACCTCACCATTTTGGTGAGGTTTTTTGTTTTTGGTAGACTGAGAACTACATGTTATATGTAAATGGTAATAAATTCAGGCTGTATGGTTAAGTATTCTTTTTTTACTACAGAGGACATGCCTTTTTGTTAAGGGGATTATATTTAACACATTCAATCCTACCTCTTATGATTAAAACGAATACATATCAATTTATTTTAGAAAGCAGAATTTTTGAAATCAAATTGAAAATAATTGGAGCCACCTAGCTGTGCAATTGTTTATAAGATTACAAGTACCAACCAACTTAAAAACCAAAGAATGATTAAACTAATTAAACCAAGTATTTTGGCTTTGTTTCTATGCGCAGGATTTATAGGGAAAAGTCAGAAAATAAAAGATTTTTATACCGAAACAAACCATCTAGGAGTTACCAAAGATTTTATTGAAGATTACGGGGCAACTCCGAATGATGGAAATGATGATAGTGCTGATTTACAGTCGGCTATTGAGGATATGAAGAAAGAACCCAATGGAGGAGTGATCAAAATTCCAGCGGGTAATTATGTATTATCTGGAATTGTAATGAAATCTAATGTGCATTTAGAAATAGATTCCAATGTGAAAATTTATCCAACGCCAAGAACAGATACCAAGAACTATTCAATTTTTGCTTTTGGAGGTGATTTTGGAACCGTTTTAAATACCAGTATTAGAGGTATTGGAGGCAAGTTTATAGTTGATTTACGAAATCTTCAAAATAAAAATGTAGCCGTTTTTAATTTTAAAAATGTTAAGAATTTTTACTTAGCCAAATTCAATGTACTGGATGATAACACAAAGTTTTCTGCCGTTACTTTTGGGTATTCTGAACATAATGGAAACTATTTTGTTCCACGTCATGGTGTTATCTTAAGTGGTAAAGTTTCAAATGCCCATTATGGTTATGGGTTGGTACAAATGCAAGCCGGAAAAAACATTTTATTAAAATATCTAAATGGTACTGGAGGAGTTACGCTAAGACTTGAAACAGGCTATGATAAAATGAACTTATTGCAAGTAGGTGGGCTTGATAGGATATACGGAAGAACTGTTAAATGTACGAATGGGAATGCTGCCGTAATGATTTCTCCGCATGCTATTCAGAATGGACATGTAGATGTGTCTGATGTCACTAGTGTAAGTTGTGGGTTTGCCGTGAGAGTAGGTGCTGGTTATACAAAATCTGACCAAGAAGCTGCCGGTTTGGTGCCTGGAATGTTTAAGAGTACTTCAGTGGTTAGTGATATTCATGCAACTTTTGGTACCAATGCACAATTAAAGGCGAAACATATTAAATACATGCCTTGCAATTTACTTGATGACATTGCCACTGAATACAATGTAGATGGAGAAAGTTATAAATCTCCTTCAGTGGCTGCAGTAATAGATGGTTCCAAAGGAACTGGGCCTGGGTATTTTAATATTAATATAGAAGAAGCAGATGTAACAGCTGTTGGATTTGCTAGTCAGCCTAAATTAATTTTACATGATGAAGATGCAGATCAGTGTTCAAACAATGCATCAAAAAATATTGAAAAAAGAACTGTAGAAGTTGATTCTGTAATAGAGGGAGTATACCCAAACCCGGCGAATGATAAGTTGTCCGTAGTTCTTTCTGAAGATTTTAAAGGGGGAGCATTGACGCTTGTAAATGCATTTGGAGCAATTGTGTATCAAAAAAATGTAGAGGTTAATACGGGTAAAAAGATTCTTATTGATGTGAGTTCACTGGCAAAAGGTGTCTATTATCTAAAATTAGGATATGGATATGCTCAAAAAATTATGATAGAATAAAATAAATAACAATTTGGTGCTTGTTAGAAAAAGTCTCCGATAAGGAGGCTTTTTTGCTTTTATGAATGGATTATGTACTGAAATATACATTTTATGGATTTACATATACAAATTAAGTTAGTTCCTTTCAGAACTTTGTGAATGTAGTTACTAATTATTCGGTGTTTCTTAGCGAATACCGTCAATCATAAAGATTCAATACAAAATTATGAAAAGAAGAAATTTTCTTAGAAATGTTGCTGGTGCTGCAGTAGCGACTAGTTTGTTGCCTATTGCGTGTAAATCTACTGACCAGGTTACAGGAAATTCTGCAGTAGGTTCTATTGGTGAAGGAAATGGTGGAGAGGAGCAATGGCATCAATTAGGAACAGGAAAAAAGGTTCCAACTCCTGTCCGTAAAAAGACCGTTGAGTATGACGTAGTGGTGATAGGAGCAGGGATGGCTGGAATTCCAGCTGCAGTAGCAGCTGCTAGAAATGGTGCAAAAACGGTTTTGGTGAATGACAGACCTATGTTAGGAGGAAATGCTTCAAGCGAAATAAGGGTAACAGTAAATGGAGTGAATAGATTATCCACGGGGTTAGCGGAACGCGAAACGGGGATTGTAGAAGAATTACTCTTAGAAAATAGACTTTTGAATGCACAGGAATCTTATCCTATGTGGGACCATATTGTTTATGATTATGTCACAAGAGAGCCAAATTTGACTGTAATGGTAAATACTTCTGCAATAGATGCAGAGATGGAAGGTGATAAAATTATTTCTGCTCGTTGTTGGCAGGTAACCACAGAAACAGAATTCACCTTAAAGGCAGATGTTTTTATTGATTGTTCAGGTGATGGTTTGATGGCGGCAAAAGCTGGTGCACTCTATAGAACGGGAAGAGAGGGAAAAGCAGAATTCAACGAGAAATATGCACCTGATGAGCCAGATGGGTGGCAAATGGGAGCTTCTATTTTGATGCAAGGAAGAGATTATGGAAGGCCTATGCCTTATACACCTCCTTCTTTTATGTTAGAATACAATGGAGATAGCACCAAACATAGAAAAATTAACAATTTTATAGATGGATATTGGTGGGTTGAATTAGGAGATGATTTTGATATTATTGATGTTCAAGATGTAAATCGCCATAAATTAATGGGGTATGCTCATGGGGTATGGAATTATATAAAAAATTCAGGGAAATTTCCTGAATCCGAAAATTATGCAATTGACTGGATCGGTTCTTTTCCAGGAAGAAGAGAGTCTAGAAGATTTATTGGAGATCATGTTTTGTCAGAAAGAGACTTAACCGAACATAAGCATTTTGAGGATGCGATTGGTTTTGGTGGTTGGTCTTTGGATGAACATAATCCAGGAGGAATTGAGGATTTGTCAAACGAGCCTAGTTTTTTTCATCAAAAATTTAAGACGGTATATCAAGTTCCTTTTAGATCACTTTATTCAAAAAATATTGCTAATTTGATGTTTGCGGGTAGAAATGCTAGTTTGACTCACATAGCTCTGTCTTCTACAAGAATTCAGGGAACCTGTGCTTTGATGGGGCAAGCTGTGGGAACAGCGGCTACTATTTGTGTTAAAAAAGGTGTTACACCAAGGGAAGTTGGGCAAAAATATATCAAAGAATTGCAAGAGCAATTGATGAGAGATGATGTTTATATTCCTAAGGTAGTTGCAAATGACCCTAATGATTTAGCAAAAAAAGCAAGTCAGATTTTCGGGTCCTCTACAAAAACAGGGGATGCCAAAAATGTGATTAATGGGATTTCAAGAGATATAGATGGTGAAATAAATCATTGGCAATCCGAAGGGTTAGGTGCTACTTTTCAAATGGAATGGGATGCTCCGATAAAGTTATCAAAGGTGGAAATTAAGTGTGATTCTAATTTGCATAAGAATATTACCATGAGAAAGCAACCTTTATCTGATCATCTTAGGAAAACATTTATTGATTATGTACCACCAGAATTAATGAAAGTTTTAGATGTAGAGGTAAGATTGGATGGATCTTGGGTTAAGGTAGCGGAAACTAAAAATAATATTGTACGTTTGATAAAGTTTGATTTTGAACAAGTGAAAACAACAGCTATTAGAATTAATTTAAAAGAGACCTATGGTCATCCGACGGCTAAATTATTTGAGGTGCGTTGTTACGAAGTTTAATGAAAAATAAAATAAACATATTAGTCGCTTTTTTGCTCCTTTTTAGTGTTACAGGAAAGGCAGTTGAAGGCAAGCTCCTTACAAATACAGAAATCACACATGTGATTTCTGTATTGCATCCAGGAATTAGTACTGAAAAACCTGTGGAGTGCAAGTTGATAGAATCTAAAAGTCCCTATTCGAATAATAGTAGTTTTTATATGGATGTAGAATCCGTTGTGTGCGGATCAAAAGAATGTAAAATTGTTACCGTTCGTGTTCATTGGGATGCATTAGGAGCCTATTCAAAAATAGAATTAAGAAATGGTGCCGAATTAGAAAAGAATGAAGGGAAACCTTTTTCTAAATCAGATTATGAAAAATTACAAACGATTTTAAAAGATAAAAGTTCACCTCTCCAAACATATTATAAATATGAATTAGTAAATAATTCTCATGCCAACGCTTTGGATGCTTTTTCAGGGGCAACGGTAGAAATAGATAAAACGGCTATTGTTGAAGGTGCGGTTTGGACTTGTTACACACTTTGGTATTGGGCAAATGGAGAAACCGTTTCTAAAATTAGAGAAATTACTGCAGAAAAATATTCCAACTCAAAACTAATAAGCTTATTAAAAGGCAGTAATAATGCGTACAAGAAATTTTCTATAGAAGAATTGGATAAAAGAAAGTTTTATTCAGTTGAAGCTCAAGAACAAGTTGTCATTGCCAGTTTAGTTTCTGATGCGTTAGGGAAAGAAGGGATTGCGTATTTTGAGAAATCAACCTCAGGAATTTATTATAAGGCTCTTGAGAAATTATATTATAATGATAATGAGAATTTAAGAAGAGCTGTCTTGAATTCAATGATAGAAACAAGATTTATTGCTCCGGTAGGGGTGTATGATCATTTTAGTGATAAAAATATTCTTTCTAATTCATATCAAGAGATTGATTTGTTTTTTACACTACTGCAAGCTAAAGATTATGTTTCTCAAAAAGTAATATCAAATTCAGTTGAATTATTGACGCATGATAATTTTATTATCGCAAGAAGGGCTTATTGGTATCTTAAAAATAAAAAATTATCAGAGTTAGAAAAGGAACGGCTGAATGTTTTTAAAGAGAGAAATTCTTATCGGTTATAGATTTGGAGTATAATATAACACTTCCAATTGGGTGTTTAATTTTGAATTAATTTTTTTCTGAATAGTTTTAGTTATGTTTCTTTAATTGTATTGGTATGATTGAGGTATTCATTTTGAAATTGAATGGCATCTTGTTTGGTGTTTGTAATCAGGTAACTAAAAAGTATTTTGGGTAAAATATTCCGTTCTTGGGGTAATTTTTATAAATAGATTTAGCTAAAAATAAGGTCTCTTTGTAGTAGACTAAGCTAAACTTTATGCAATTATTTTTAAAAAATTCAGAAGAAATCGTAAACCAGCGATTGAATGTAATTAAAAATGTTGTGCCATGCATTGACTCCTCTTGGCATTATCATTCTCAGTTTGAATTACTTTATGTAACTAAAAGCAGCGGGATTCGTTTTGTTGGTGAAAGTGTAGCCTCTTTTCATCCGGGTGATCTTGTGTTGGTGGGGGCTTATGTACCCCATTTATGGAGGAATGATATTTCATTTTATAAAAATAGGAATAGTTCTGAAGAGCAGGTTGAAACAACTGTTATTAAATTCAAAAAGGAATTTCTGAGTTCAGAAACTTTTAATCAGCCTGAATTTACCGAGGTAAAAGAATTACTAGAAGAATCAACTTTTGGAATTGTTTTTGGAAAGAAAGTAGCAGAAGAACTTCATGAAGCCTTAATGCAAATTGTAGATATGCCTAAGGCAAAACAAGCAATAAAATTAATGGATATTCTGTTAATTCTTGCAACTACTAGAGACAAACAGACCTTATCTGAGAAAGATATGAGGCAATTAACCACCAAGAAGGCGGATAAATTGGATGTGGTATTGAAATATATTTCAGATAACTATACAACTAATATTTCTTTGAAAGATGTGTCTGATTTAGCATGTATGACCCCAAATAGTTTTTGCAGATTTTTTAAAAAAATGACAAATAAATCTTTCACTCAGTTTTTGAATGAGGTTAGAGTGCGCAAAGCATTACGTTATTTGGTGCATCGAGAAAAATCCATTTCTGAGATTTGTTACTTAGTTGGGTATAACTCTATAAATAATTTTAACAAACAGTTCAAGCTAGCGATGGGGAGTACACCTAATGAGTATCGTTATTATAATATGGTGGATTAGATAGGGTAAAATAATGTAGTTCAAGGGTAAATTATATAAATGGTTGAGTAACATATTGTGCCAAATTTGTAAATAGAGCGTGACTGTTCATTAATTAAACTTAAAAATAAATTTAAATGGAATATAAATTTAGTCATATCGGTATACCAACAACAGAGGAAAAAAATTGGGACGGTTTTTATGAGCCTGGAAAAATTCATTATACTGATTTTAGTAAGGATGAATATGGTGTGGAATGGATAAAATTTGATGCAGATAGTCCAATGCCGGAAATGATGCAAAAATTGCCTCATGTTGCTTTTTTGGTTGATAATATTGAAGCTGCAATTGAAGGAAAAGAAATTTTGGTAGATACTTTCTCTCCAGGTGAAGGAGTGCGTGTGGCGTTTATTGTTCATAATGGTTCGCCTGTAGAATTTATGGAAGTAAAAGAGTAATATTTGGTTTGATTGGAATAGCACGCCTGCTTGGGTAGTTAAATTCGTTTTTTAATTTGGTTGGAATAAGCAGAATTTTAGATTAGTGCACAAGTAGGTTGCTATATTCATTAAAAAAGTTAATAGATAAAAGTAAAATAGAGTAGTATGAAGAAAATTATTTTAGTAGCAATTTTATTGTTTTCGGTAAAAGCAGCGGTTGCCCAAGGAAAGTATCAAATGAAAAAAATCAATCATTACGTAACTTCCGCAGCGGAGGAGTTTGGATTAAATGAAGCTGAAGAAAAAAGCTTGTTAGATGATAGAATCGCATATTTTAATGATTATATGGCAGTGGTTCAGAAAGCAAAAGCAGGTGATATTTCTACTGATGAAAAGAAATCACAGATCAATCAAGTTAACAAAGAGTTTAACAATAAATTAATCAAAGCAACAGGGAAAACGTATCCAGAGTTGGAGCCTTTCATGACAAGGATGAGAAAGGAGCTTAAAGAAATTTAAAAAAAAATATTTATTCAACGAGGGCATCCATAAAAAAAATATGGGTGCTTTTTTGATTTAAAGTGGTTGCTTTTCTTGGAGAAGTTAAAAATAGTTTACAATTAGATAAGTTAGTTATAGGAAAAATGTATTTTTTACGCTTTTTTTGTATACAGTGTCTTTATTAATTAAAAAAAGAAAAATGAAATTAAAATATCTATTACTAGGTTTTATGGGTGTCTTGTTTTTACAAGTAGCTCAGGCTCAAAATGATTGGGAGAATGGGTTTATGTTTGAACAAAACAAATTGAGAGCTCGTGTACCAAGTTATTCTTACTTGAACCATCAAGATGCTTTAGCCGGAAATAGGGATGTTTCTAGAGTTCAAAGTTTAAATGGAATTTGGAAATTTAATTTTGTTGAAAAATCAAGCGAAAGACCTGTAGATTTTATTGCAAACGATTTTGAAGGAGCAAATTGGAGTGATATGCCAGTACCTTCTAATTGGGAATTGCAAGGTTTTGGACAGCCAATATATTCTAATATAATTTATCCTTTTACTCCCGATATTGAAAACGGTGGGAAAAGAAACTTTAATTATATGGGGCCTCATCCTCCACAATTTCCATTTATTGAGAAGTATAGAGATAATCCTGTTGGGAGTTATTATAGAGACTTTACAGTACCTGCTGATTGGAAAAACCAATCCGTAATTCTACATTTTGGAGGTGTCTCTTCTGCTTTTTATGTATGGGTAAATGGTAAAAAAGTTGGGTACAGTCAGGGAAGTAGATTGGCCGCAGAATTTGATGTAACGGAGTATTTAAATGAAGGGAAAAACCGTGTTGCGGTGCAGGTGTTTCGTTGGAGTGATGGAAGTTATCTAGAAGATCAAGATATGTGGAGACTAAGTGGAATTCACAGAGAGGTGTTGTTGTTAGCACAACCTAAAATAGCTCTGAATGACTTTTTTGTAAGAACAAAGTTTGATGCTGAGTTAAACGATGCTAAAATTGAAGTACGTCCGCATATGTGGATGAAAGGAGACGAAGATGCTTTGAAAGGGTGGGAGCTTACAGCACAATTATACAACGCTCAAAATGAAAAGGTTTCTGGGGCTTCTATGACGGCTTCTATTGAAGATATTCATTACGAAAGATGGCCGCAAAGAGATATTACAAAGTTTGCATTTTTGGAGGCTAATATTAAGTCGCCTAATAAATGGTCTGTGGAAAAACCATATTTATATACCTTGGTTTTTGACGTAAAGGATCCTTCAGGGAAAATAGTAGAATCTAGAAGTCAGAAAGTTGGTTTTAGAAAAGTTAGTTTTAGTGATAAAAATGAATTATTGATTAATGGGAAGGTTGTTAAAATTATGGGGGTAAATCGCCATGATCACCACCCTGTTAGAGGAAAAGCCTTAACAAGAGAAGATCTAGAGGAAGATATCAAGGTGTTAAAAGCCTTTAATTTTAATGCCGTTAGAACCTCGCATTACCCAAATGATCCTTATTTTTATGAACTGTGTAACAAGTATGGTTTGTATGTTATGGATGAAGCGAATATAGAGACGCATCATTTAGGAAGCTATGCTCCACAGCAGCCAGAGTTTGCCATTCCAATTTTATCAAGAGTGATGAGAATGGTTGATAGAGATAAAAATAATCCATCAATTATTTCTTGGTCGTTAGGTAATGAAGCAGGAACAGGACCTGCCTTTGCCGCAGCTGCTTCATGGGTTAAAGATTATGATCCTTCGAGGTTTGTGCATTACGAAGGTGCTCAAGGAGATCCTACACATCCGGAATATAAAGAAGGAGAAGAAGGACAAAAATTATTTAGAGGACCTGCACATGCCAACCCAACAGATCCTAAGTATGTTGATGTGTTGAGTAGAATGTATCCTGAGGTGTATCAGTTGAAAGCCATGTCAGAGAGCAAATATATCAATAGACCAATTGTGATGTGTGAATATGCTCATGCAATGGGGAATTCTATTGGAGGTCTAGGCGAATATTGGGATTTAATCAATTCTAAGCCAAATTTAATCGGTGGGTTTATTTGGGATATGATTGACCAAGGATTAGAAGCCAAAGATAAAAACGGAAATATGTATTATGCCTATGGAGGTGATTTTGGCGATGTGCCAAATGCAGGAAACTTTTGTATCAATGGTGTTTTTGCACCAGACCATAAACCAAATCCGCATGCATGGGAGTGTAAGTATATTTTTCAACCGTTTAATTTTGCAGCTGCTGCAATTGAAACAGGAAAAATAAAAGCGATAAATCATTTAAATGATACTAATTTAAGTGCGTATGATGTAAAGTGGTCTGTTTCTGAAAACGGAAAACAAATTCAATCAGGTGTTTTAAAATCAACAGATGTTGCTGCAAATACTTCACAAGAATTAAAAATTCCTTTTAGAAGGATTAGATTTAAAGAAAATTCTGAATATTGGTTAGAAATTTCTGTTTTAGAAAAAGCGGATAATTTCTGGGCAAAGAAAGGTCATGTTGTAGCTAAAGAGCAATTATTAATTAGAGCGAAGAAAAATACAGTTGGAATAACTTCTTCTTCAAAATCTAAGTTAACGGTGAACAACTCTAATGAAAAAGTAGTTGTGAAAGGAAATAAGTTCTCGACAACGATTTCAAAAGAAACCGGAGATTTGATATCATTTATCATCGGAAAAAAAGAGCAAATAAAAAGTCCGTTAAGACCAGATTTTTATAGAGCTCCTGTAGATAATGATATTCGAGGGGCTAGTAGTAGAGACTTTAAGAAATCTAGAAACTATTGGAAAGGATTTGATAAAAAGTTAAAGGTTTCAGATGTAAAAGTAGTATCGGATAAAAACAATGAAACATCAATTGTGGTATCGAAAGAATATAAAGATGAGGTGAAGCTGACGATTACGTACAGAGTATTAAGTGATGCTAAAATTGAAGTATCTATGCAGATGGATGCTAAAGAATCTTTACCAAGTTTGATTAACTATGGAATGACTATGGGTGTACCTAAAACTTATAAGAATACTAAGTTTTACGGGAAAGGACCTTGGGAAAACTATATTGATAGGAAAAGAGGTACCATCGTGGATGAATTTACTTTTAGAACAGACGATTTATTTACGAATTATATATATCCGCAAGGAAATGGAAATAGATCGGACGTTCGTTGGTTGCAGCTTTCTGAGTCAAAAAAACCAGGAATAATTGTTACCGGAACGCCTGAGTTTGGCTTCTCAATATGGCCTTATAGTTCAGAGAATATTGAAAAAGCCAAACATCCATATGATTTGACTGAACAAGATTTTTATACACTTAATTTAAATTTAGTTCAAATGAGTGTTGGTGGAACTTTATCTGAAACCTTACCTCAGTTTGTAATTAAGACTGGTAAACATGATTTTACTTATGTATTAGAATTTAAATAAGATAAAAAAATAATTGATAAGCTGCTTTGTATGAGAATACAAAGCAGCTTTTTTATACATTCTATTTTGTTATAGTTGAAGGAAAAATAAAAATGTTGTAATATTATTCTATGTTTAGAAAATTCTGTTTTTGCGTTTTTTTATGTTTAGTTTCTATAAGTGTTTTCGCTGTTGAGAACAAACTTGAGCCTATTACACATATCTCTGTTCCTGATGGATTATCTGATAACAGCGTAACTTGTATGCTTGAAGATTCTAGCGGCTATATGTGGTTTGGTACTTTTAATGGACTTAATAGGTATGATGGTTACGAAATAAAAAAGTATAGAAATGCTACAGATAAAAAAATATTGGTCAGCAACAGGGTGCGATCTCTTTGTGAGGATTCTAAAGGTAGGATTTGGATCGGAACAGATAATGGAATTACGATCTATGATCCAAAATTGGAGAAATTTACAGCGTTATATTCTAATCAATTAAAGAATAAATTAGATAAAGGACCAGGTGTTTTAAAGGTCATTGAAGATAAAAAAAACAATAAAATCTATGCCATGACTTGGCAAGAGGGAATTCTTGTTTTTAATTCCGAGATGAGGTTTTTGGATAAATATATTATCCCAAAAAAAATGGAATTGGGAACGGTTCTGTTGTCAGATATGACCCTGTTGGATGATGAAAATTTATTGCTTACTTCAAATGTTGGATTGTTGCATTTTAATGCCAATAAGAATCAATATAAAATAATTGATAATCCTGTTTTTAAGGATGCGAGATCTGTTCAAGTGTTTGATAATGATAAGTTAATTTTCACCTTAGAGAATGGCGTAGCGGTATATTCTTATCATGTTTTAGACGATAGACTTTATTATTCTAGCCTGTTTTCGGGGTTTAAAAAGACGCGTTTTAATACAGCAAATGTGGATAAAGATGGTAATCTTTGGTTAGGGCATGTAGCAAACGGACTATATTTAGTGGATAATATTTTTAAACTGATTCACGGGAAAGGGACGGATACCGCAAGGTTTATAATTCCGTCGGAACATTGTCATATTACTTCCGTGTTAATCACAGAAAATAAAGGAACTTGGGTAGGGAGTTTTGATAGAGGGATTTTTAAATTTAAAACGGAAAAATCTCCTTTTAAACAAATGTCCATGGAAGGGGTAACTAGTGATGATGTAAATGCTTATCGAGTTATGAATATTACCGAGCTTGATGATGATCAGGCTTATGTAATTGCTAGAAATGGTAGAGTAGATTTAATAAATACTAGAACAGGAAAAAATAGTCCCTTTATTCAAAAGTTTAGAAAAATTAACAACAACAATGTTATTAAGATTTTTATAGATTCTAAAAAGAATACTTGGGTTTGGTATAGTGATAAGTCACTTTTTGTAATCGATGCAGACACGGATAAGGTTACTAAAATTGAAGAAAAAAAATTAGAAAATCTTATTTCATTTAAGTCCATAGAAGAGGATCAGTTTGGTGATATTTGGATTCATAGTGTCAATGCTGTTTTTAGATTGAAGTTTGATGAAAAGGGCGATTATAAAGGCTTTGAGGAACTTACGGAGAATTCCTTTTTTATCAAAGATAAACTCTATTATGTAAGGGACTTTTATGTAGATCCGATTTACAATTATTTATGGTTAGGAACTATTCATGATGGTTTGTATAGAGTAGAATTAGAAAAAAATAAGCCCTTAAAAGATTTAGTTATAACGCAATCTTTGTCCGATGTTTCCCTAGAAAATTCAATTCCTAGTAATTATGTAAGTGCCATTCAAAGAGGACCAGATAATATTCTTTGGATTGGTACCGTGGGTGGTGGAATTGCAAAAGTTTTAGAAAATGACAAAAAGTTGAAATTTCTTTCTTACACAGAAAAGGAGGGACTTTCTAATAACAATGTACAAGATATTTTTATTGATAAGAAAAACACTCTTTGGGTAGCTACGAACTATGGCTTGAATAAATTTGATCCAAAAAATGTAAATTTTGCCAAATTTTATAAAGAGGATGGATTACCCTTTGAAGAATTTCGAGACGTGAATGCTTTGTTTGCTAACGGTACTCTGTTACTATCTGGTTATAGAGATTATTTTTATTTTAAAAGTGAAGATTTAGAACTCTTTAAACCGCTCCCTCAATTAAGTTTTGGAAATTTAAAAATATTAAATAAGAAAATAAATCCAGAGGATGTTCTAGAGGATAGGATTGTATTAGAGTCTAGTATAGATGATATTGAGGAGTTGGTTTTAAAATACGATGAGAATATTTTTTCCATTGATTTAATTTCCTTGCATTTTTCGAATCCTAAAAAATATTACTTAAAATATCAATTACTTCCTAGTAATTCTGAATGGATTCAAGTACCGAGTGCTCAAAAAACAATCAATTATAGTAGTTTGCCTTCGGGTGAGTATAAATTAAAGGTGATGGCCTCTAATTCTCTAAATGAATGGACAAAACCGAAAGAATTGAAAATTACAATCCTTCAGCCTTGGTGGAATACAACCTTTGCCCGCATGGTATATATACTATTGATTGTGCTCGTCCTATATGGGATTGTAAATTATAGGCTCAGGTATATTCATTTAGAACATGATTTAGAAATTCAACAGTTTGAAAAGGATAAGGTAAATGAAATAAGTGCGGCTAAATTGAGGTATTTTTCTGATATCTCACATGAAATTAAAACGCCCTTAACTTTGATATCTGGACCTGTTTCTATATTGGCAGAAAAATTTAGCAAACAGACAGATATTTATGGTCATTTGGAAATGATTCAACGTCAAACTAAAAAAATTATTCAACTAGTAAATCAAGTGCACGATTTTCAGAAATCCGATGCCAATGCTTTAAAATTGAATAAATCCCATTTTTATGTACATGAATTGATGGAGGAGATTCAAAAGGATTATAGAATACATGTCATAAATCACAATAAAAAACTAGAAATAATTGCACCAGAAAAGCCAGTGTATGTTTTTGCTGATTATGACAAGCTAGAAAAAACCTTAAATAATTTATTAAGTAACTCTTTTAAATTTACAGAATCAGGTGATATTGTAACCATTCGTTATAAAAATGAAGGGAATATTTTGTCAGTTTCCGTTCAGGATTCGGGTAAAGGTATAGATGCAGAAGATTTACCATTTATTTTTGATCGTTTCTATCATTCCAATAAACAGAATAGTTTTGGAGTGGGAGGTTCAGGTATCGGATTGGCTTTCTCAAAACGTTTGGTAGAAATGCATTATGGAACCATTGCTGCAAAAAGTGAATTGACAGTAGGAACCGAGATTTCAATTTCAATGCCTATAGTAATTGAAGGTTTTGAGGAAGGGCAAATAGAAAAAGAAAAAGAACTATTATCTCTTGAGGAAAAGTATACACAAGAGAAATTTGTACCTACTCAAGATGAAATTGAAAATGTATCAGTAGCCTCAGAGTTAAGAGGAGCGAATTTGTTTTTAGCGGAAGACAACGATGATATGCGATTATTTATATCTAATGCACTAGGAGCTTATTTTAATATAACTTCTTTTAGCAATGGTAAAGCTTGTTTGGATGCATTGGATAATGAATGGCCCGACTTGATTATCAGTGATGTTTTGATGCCAGAAATGAATGGGTTTGAATTGTGTAGAAGTGTAAAAGCTGATATCAATACAAGTCATATTCCGATTGTATTATTAACGGCTTGTGCAGAAGTCGACGAGCAAGTTAAGGGATTGATGGAAGGGGCGGATAGCTATATAACCAAACCTTTTGATATGAAATTACTTATTTCAAAGATCGAATCAATTTTACAGAGTAGAAAGTTGTTAAGAGAAAGGTTCGAAGTTAATTTGCCTCTTACTCGAAAAAAAGATGAAATTGTAAGTACAGATGTTACTTTTTTAGAAAAGTTATATGCACTTATGGAAGAGAATCTTGATAATCAGGAAGTGGATATCAATTCCTTTGCTAAAGAATTGTTCTTAAGCAGAACGCATTTTTTTCAGAAAGTAAAAGCACTTACCGATCAAACACCTTATAGCTTGTTAAAAACCTATCGTTTGAAAAAGGCAGCCAGTATGTTAGTTCAGAAAAATATGTCTGTCAATGAGGTGTTTTTGTCTACAGGATTCAAAAATAGACCGCACTTTAATAAGGCTTTTAAAGAATACTTTAAGGTCTCTCCTTCCAATTATGTGTCAGAAAACGGGGTAAAATAGAGCTGTTTTTGTTAACAGAACATTATACCTCAGTACGGGAGTCTTTTCTTTTTTTGTCCAAATTTACCCTATGAAAGCAACATTTTACCTCGTTATAACGAGTTTTTACGTCTTATATCTGAGTGTTATTTCAATATAAGGTACTTTGAGATTGAAAAAAAAACCACATTAAACTTCTTCTGTATCCCAGGGTTTATATAGGGTTTTGATTGCTTTTGAACTAACAGTTAATGTAATTGTACTGATGTATAAGATATAATTTGGGTTCGTTGCTAAGTTTGTATATGTCTCTTGTGTGAAATTCTTTACATAAAGATAAAAAGAAACCAATTTTAACTTTCACTAAAACCTCTACAATTATGAAATTAGTTCTAAAAAATACAGATACGTTAGTAAATGATAGATTGGGTGTGACAAGAAAAGATGTTCCTTGTTTAGATGCCGCTTGGCATTATCATTCGCAATATGAGTTATTGTATATCACAAAAAGTACAGGTATTCGTTTTGTTGGAGATAGTGTGGAGCGTTTTGAAGCTGGTGATTTAGTATTAGTAGGTCCTTACTTACCTCATTTATGGAGAAATGATCCTTCATATTATACAGAAGGGGATTACAATAGCGTCAATACCATCGTAATTAAATTTAACAGTAATTTTTTGGGAGAAGGAGCTTTTGATAACCCTGAGTTTTCTGAAATAAAAAATTTATTAGCACAGTCTAAATATGGGGTTTCATTTAGCAAAAAAGTTAGTAAATCAATGCATAAAGACTTGATGTCAATGTATGATGCTACACGACCTGAGAAGTCTATTAAATTATTAGATATTCTGTATAAACTGTCTTTAACTAAACATAAAACAGTATTGTCTTCATCTGATATGCGACAATACACAACAAATAATTCAGATCGTATTGACACCGTTTTAAAATTTATTTCTGATAACTATTCTAGTTATATCACGTTAAATGATGTCGCGGATGTTGCCTGTATGACAACGAATTCTTTTTGTCGATTTTTTAAGAAAATGACAAACAAATCATTTACGAGATTTTTAAATGAAGTCCGAATTAGAAATGCGTCAAGGTTATTAGTTCAAGAAGATTTCCCTGTAAATGAGGTGTGTTATTTGGTGGGATATAAATCTGTAACCAATTTTAACAAGCAATTCAAACATGTTATGGGGTATACTCCAAAAGCATATAGAAGAGCTATCTAGTTTTTCTTATCGAACAAGTGGTATTTGTAAACTTCAAGTTGAAAGTGCGCGAATGATACATGGTGTATGTGTTTGATTTGTACAGTTCATTTTATATCAAAACATATATTTTTTTAACGAGGGTAAAATTATGCTTGTACGGGGTAAATTTTATAAATCATTTATTGTATTGTTCCGTTTAATTTGTGTTAGATAAATATGTGATTAACAAGGGTAACCGGTGATGTGGTTGCAAGAATCAAAAAATAAAATTCTAAAAAATGATTTTGAAAAACAAAACTCAAAAAATATCATTGCTAAAAGGAGCTGTTTTGTCTGCTGTAGCTATGGTATGCATGTCTTCTGCAAACGCCCAAAGCAAAGGGATTATTGATAATTCTAAAAGTGAGCATGTAAAGTTGAAAAGTATCAATATGGGTGACTGTCATTGGACGGAGGGATTTTGGGCTGAAAAGTTTAAAATTGCAGAGAAAACAATGATACCTTACATGCGTTCCGTTTTAACTGGAGATGTGGGCCATGCTTTAAATAATTTTAAGATTGCCGCTGGTTTACAAGAGGGGGAACATAAAGGAATGCGTTGGCATGATGGGGATTTTTATAAGTTTATGGAGTCTGAATGCTATCTATATTCTCAAAATGGTGATAAGAACCTATTAACTGAATTAGATGGTTATATTGAGATCATCAGAAAAGCACAAGCGAAAGACGGGTATTTGCAAACTCAGATTCAGTTAAATGATGATGTTGATCGTTACGAAAACAGAAAATATCATGAGATGTATAATTCTGGTCATTTAATGACGTCAGCTTGTATTCATTACAGAACTACAGGGCAAAGAAATTTCTTAGATATTGCTATTAAACATGCAGATTTACTACATACGCAGTTTTTACCAGATAATAAATTGTTAGGGCGTTTTGGTTTCAATCAAACTCAAATTATGGGACTGGTTGAAATGTATAGAACTACAAAAGACAAGAAATATTTAGAGTTAGCTGAGAAGTTTATCAACAACAGAGGTAAATACAAGGTTACTGAGGTTTCTACAACCATTGGATACCCAATTGGAGATATGGTACAAGAGCGTACTCCATTGAGAAAATCTAGTGAGGCGGTAGGTCACGCTGTATTGGCTTTATACTATTACGCAGGAGCGGCTGATGTATATGCTGAAACAGGAGAGCAGGCATTAGTAGATGCTTTAGATAGATTGTGGAACAATGTAACAGGTGAAAAAATGTATGTAACCGGTGCAGTTGGACAAACACATTATGGAGCTTCTACAAATAGAGATAAAATTGAAGAAGGATTTATTGATGGATATATGATGCCAAACATGACGGCCTATAACGAAACTTGTGCAAATGTTTGTAACTCTATGTTTAGTTATAGAATGTTAGGATTGCATGGAGAATCTAAGTATGCAGATATCATGGAGTTGGTATTGTACAATAGTGCTTTGTCTGGAATTAATTTAGAAGGTGATAAGTACTATTATGCAAATCCGTTGAGAGTAATCGAAGGTTCAAGAGATTACAAAAAAATGAATACGGAATACCCAACACGTCAACCTTATTTAGATTGTTTTTGTTGTCCTCCAAACTTAGTTAGAACTGTAGCTAAAGTTTCAGGATGGGCATATAGTTTAGCGCCAAATGGAGTTGCTGTAAACTTGTATGGAGGAAATACTTTGAATACTAAGTTGTTAGATGGTTCTAAAATTTCCTTAAAACAAGAAACAATGTATCCGTGGGAAGGTGCAGTAAAGTTAACGGTACAGAAAGCTAAAAGAAGTGCATTTGATGTAATGTTAAGAATTCCAAACTGGGCAGAAGGTACTAAGATTACTGTGAATGGAAAGGAAAGCGGTACAAAAGTAGTGGCAGGTGAGTTTGCTACAATCAATCGTAAGTGGAAAAAAGGAGATGTAGTTTCTATCGAATTTCCAATGGATATTACTTTTGTTGAAGGGCATTCTAGAATTGAAGAAGTACGTAATCAAGTTGCAATCAAAAGAGGTCCAGTTGTGTATTGTTTAGAATCTGCTGATTTACCTAAGGATGCGCATATTGTTGATGCATATATCAAAGGTGATACGGATGCTTTAACTGCTGAATACAAAGAAGATTTGTTAGGTGGAGTTACGGCTATTACAGGTGATATCTTGATTAGAAAAGGGAAGTCTGATAAGAATATGTATAACAAAGTTTCGAAACCAACTTTGGAGTCATATAAAACGATGTTTGTTCCTTATTATTCTTGGTCTAATAGAAATAAGGGAGTAGAAAGTGAAATGAGTGTATTCTTACCAGTGGTTTGGTAATGTAAATTAAAAAAAGAATTCAAATCGCTATGAGCATTATGTTGATAGCGATTTTTTTATTAATAAAGGAGAGGGTAATAAACCAAGAGTGTTTTGGTAATATCGACCTAATTTTAGTTAAATTAAAGCCTGAGAATTAGGACTTGTTTAATTTACTTTGTGTAATCCAGATAATTATAAATTATGATGTTAAATAGTTTTAAAAAGTGGTCTGTGTTGAGTATTGTTTTTATTGCAATTGCGTTGCAATCAATCAAAGCTCAAAAAGTGTATCCATTTTCCGATCCTGAAAATAAAGGAGGATGGAAATTAAATAAAGAGGCGAGTGATGAGTTTGAATCTCGTAGCTTGAATGAGAAAAGATGGTATGTTGTTGGGAAGTTTAAAAATGGAAAACCAGTTTATAAACACCCAGATAAACCCAATAAGAAGGTCTGGAAAGGAAGAGCTCCTTCGCAATTTTCTGGAGAAAATTATCGTTTAGAAGATGGGAAATTGATTTTGGAAACTAGGTGGGAACCAGACTTTCCTTTTAGTGACGAATTAAGTAAACCATGGGGGAAAAATAATACCAGAAGTAAGTTTGAAAATATTACTACTGCATGTTTGATAGGACGAAAGTTCTTTAAATATGGTTATATGGAAATTAAAAGTAAAGCGGCAGATGCAGAAATTACAAGTGCCTTTTGGGGTATAGGTAGCGGAACGGAATTAGATATTTTTGAACAATTCGGAAGTGGTAGAAACAAAAATAAACAACATTTAGATACAGAAATGTGGTGGTCCATTCATGATTGGAGTAGAGAAGGAAAAGGGAAGAGCGTTTATACCGAACATTTGGATTATGGATTTAGAGTTGCCGACGATTTTCATGTATACGGAATTGAATGGAATGAGAATGGAGTGAAGCTTTATGTAGATGGTAAATACAAAACAGGGGCAACTCGTGAACAAGTAGATGCTTATGCAGCAAAGAAAGGTTATCCAAATGGATGGGTCCTTGATGGTGAAATTAGCATATGGTTAGATCAAGAGACTTTTCCTTGGCATGGCGTTCCTGATTCTTTAGAAGATTTAGAGTTAAATAGTCCAGAAGGAAAAAAAGAGGATGGTGTTGTTGATTATGAGATAGAATATGTTCGTATTTGGCAAAAGAAATAAACATAGTTAAAGCCTTGAGAGAATTATCTTTTAAGGCTTTTTGCTGTCTAAAATTAAGGAATAACAGATAATGGGGAACGATAGTATCCTAGAAGACAAAAAATAATCCTTTAGAGACAAAACTTCCTTTAGTAATTTATTAATTAGAGTCGTAAATAGTAATAGTGTTTTAAAAAGAATAGAATGAAAAGTTATTTTAAAATTGTAGTATGTTTTGGATTGGCAGTAATGTCAAATTTGTCATTTGCACAAAGTAAAGGGATCATATCCAATAAAGATAGTAAATATGTAAAGCTGAAAAGTGTGAATATTGGCGACTGTCAATGGACCACTGGTTTCTGGGCAGATAAATTCAAAGTTGCCGAGGAAGTTATGGTGCCGCATATGGGAACTCTATTAACAGGTGATGTAGGACATGCTTTAAATAATTTTAAAATAGCTGCCGGATTAAAAGAAGGAAAACACAAGGGGATGAAATGGCATGATGGTGATTTCTATAAATGGATGGAGGCATCTTTATATATTTATGCGCAGAATAAAGATAAAAGAATTGTTGAGGAGCTTGATCAGTATATTGCAATTATAGCCAAAGCCCAAGCACCTGATGGCTATATTCATACCAAAGTTTCTACAGACGATTCAATGGAGCGTTTTGGAAATAGACAACACCATGAAATGTATAATTTCGGACATTTATATACAAGTGCTTGTATTCATAATAGAATTACTGGGCAAACAAACTTTTTAGATTTGGCCATAAAAAATGCTGATTTCCTGTATCAAAAATTTATGCCAGAACCTAAAGGGGATTTAAAACGTTTTGGATTTAATCAGACCCAAATTATGGGATTGGTAGAGTTGTATAGAACAACTAAAGATAAAAGATATTTAGACCTAGCGGAGTTGTTTATTAATTTAAGAGGACAGTCTAAGGTACAGCCAACTGCGGTTTCTGGATATAAATTTATTGGAGATATGGTGCAAGAACGAACACCACTTCGAAAAGCCACTTCTGCAGAAGGACATGCTGTATTGGCGCTTTATTTCTATGCGGGTGCCGCTGATGTAGCTGCAGAAACAGGTGAACAGGCATTAATTGATGCTTTGGATAGGCTTTGGGAAAGCGTAACGGATAAAAAAATGTATGTAACAGGCGCTGTGGGGCAAACGCATCACGGTGTTTCTAAGCATGTCGATATGGTTCATGAGGGGTTTATCAATGATTATATGATGCCTAATTTAACGGCCTACAACGAGACTTGTGCAAATGTTTGTAATTCAATGTTTAGTTATAGAATGCTTGGACTTCATGGGGAATCAAAATATGCAGATATCATGGAATTGGTGCTTTTTAACAGTGCCTTATCAGGAATAAGTGTAGAAGGGAAAGATTATTTTTATGCAAATCCACTGCGTGTAAGTCATAAAGGGTTTGATCCTGGTAATGATACTGAATTTGATGTTAGACAACCTTATATACCTTGTTTTTGTTGTCCACCAAACTTAGTGAGAACAATCGCAAAACTTTCAGGATGGGCTTATAGTTTGTCAGATAATGGTGTTGCAGTAAATCTTTATGGAGGAAATAAATTAAAAACTAAATTATTGGATGGCTCTAGAATAGAGCTGAAACAAGATACTGAGTATCCATGGAAAGGAGACGTGACCATTACTGTTGAAAGATGTAAAAGAGCTGCTTTTGATATGTTATTGAGAATTCCAGAATGGGCAAAAGGTTCTAAAGTACTCGTAAATGGAAAGTCTGTTGCTACTAGTGTTATTCCTGGTAACTTCGCCACAATTCATAGAAAATGGAGAAAGGGAGATGTAATAAGTTTACAAATGCCAATGGAAATAAAATTGTTAGAAGGGAACCCTTTGATTGAGGAGGTTAGAAATCAAGCAGCGGTAAAAAGAGGACCGGTAGTATATTGTGTTGAAACTCCAGACTTGCCGAAAAAGACGGATATATTAGATGTTTATTTACCAGTTAACTCTAATTTAAAAGCAAAATATGATCCAAACTTTTTAGGAGGAATTTCTACAATATCAGGTGAATTAAAGCTTAGAAAAGATAATGAACCTGGAATGTATAGAGAGATAGCAAAACCAACATGGGAAGCAACAAATGTACAACTAGTTCCCTATTTTGCTTGGGCAAATAGAGGTGCGAGTGAGATGTCAGTTTGGTTACCTATTTTGTGGGAATAATATTATTGAATTTCAGGAAAAAGACGTTGTATAAGTGCAACGTCTTTTTTTTTGTGATAAAATAGGAGAGGTATATGGGTAAATAGTGGAAATATTTAGAAGAATAATCACCTATATTTAAACTTTAATGTAAACAAGAAAAAATGAAATTATTTAAATCAATTCACCTTGTTGTTGCAGTAGTGGCTGCGTTGTCAGCCTGCAATTCTAATGCAACCGAAAACTCAAAAAAGGAGACACCTCCAAATATTCTGGTAATTCTATGTGATGACTTAGGTTATGCAGATGTTGGGTTTAATGGATCAACAGATATAATAACTCCCGAACTAGATAAACTTGCGGGAAATGGAACTATTTTTACGTCGGCTTATGTAGCGCATTCGTTTTGTGGACCAAGTAGAGCAGCTTTGATGACAGGTAGGTATCCGCATCAGATTGGGGCTCCATTTAATTTACACTCCAATTCGAGTGAGAATGATAAAGATAATATGGGAGTGACAACAAAAGAAGTGTTTATGCCTAAATCACTTCAAAAAGCAGGATACTACACTTCTGTTATTGGAAAATGGCATTTGGGAGCTTCTCCAAAATTTCACCCAAACAAAAGAGGGTTTGATAATTTTTATGGTTTCTTGGGCGGAGGTCATAACTATTTTCCTTCTAAGTATAGAAAAGTTTATGAAAATCAAAAGAAGCAGGGAGTAAAGGTAATTCGAGATTATGTATTGCCATTAGAACATAATGGAAAAGAAGTAAAGGAAACAGAATATATTACTGATGCCTTATCAAGAGAAGCCGTAAACACGATCCTAAATGCTAAGAATAAAAAACAACCTTTTTTTACCTATTTGGCATACAATGCACCGCATGTTCCATTGGAGGCAAAAGCAGAAGATATGGAAGTTTTTTCTTCTATTAAAGATAAAGATAGAAGAACCTATGCCGGAATGGTATATGCAGTTGATAGAGGGGTAGGTAAAATCGTGGCAGCGTTAAAAGAAACAAATCAATTAGAGAATACTATTATAGTTTTTCTTAGCGATAATGGTGGTAATTTTGATCATGGAGCCAACAATGCACCACTTAAAGGAACGAAAGGTGATACTTGGGAAGGTGGTTTTAGAGTTCCAATGTTTGTGCATTGGCCAGCTAAAATAAAAGGAGGAGAAGTGTATGATTATCCTGTTTCGGCATTGGATTTATATCCAAGTTTTTTAAATGCAGCTAATGTAAAATTTCCAAAAAATAAAATCTTAGCAGGTAAAGATATTTTACCTTCTGTGATAGCGGGCAAAGATGCTAGGCCAGATGAGATGATTTATGCGCTAAGGTATAGACATGGTTATTCTGATGTAGCAGGTAGAAAAGGGAGTTTAAAAGTTACTAGAATGGGTAATGAACCTTGGTTGATGTTTGATGTGGATAAAGATAAAGGTGAAAAGAAAAACTTGGGAAATAGGTATCCTGAACAAATGAGGGAAATGATTGCAGAAATAGAAGAATGGACACACTCGTTTATCAAACCAATGTGGTACTATTCTGCAAAAGATGAAGAATTATGGGAAGACGGCAGAATGCCTCAGTTTAAAGAGACATTTGAGGTAGAAATGTTGCAAAATGCAGCTTCAAAAAAATAAACAAAAGCCCAATTTTAATTGGGCTTTTTTTATATGGATGCCATGAATGTGGTTAAATTTATTTTTCTATCTAAGTCTATTTTTTTTCTCAATCTATGACGTGCAACATGCACGCTACCAAGTGAAATTCCAAGTAGATATGCCATTTCTTGTCCAGAAAAATTTAGTTTTATCAAGGCACATAATTTTAAATCTGCGGCACTTAAATTTGGAGCCTTTTTCTGTAAACGTTCATAAAACCCTTTGTTTTGCTCTATAAATCGATTGTTGAAGGAGTCCCATAGTTTATTAGATTGTTGCTCAATACTTAATAAGAGACCTTTTGATTTTCCCTCTTTGTCTATGGATTTAAGTTCTTTTTTAAGACTGTTTATGATGGATTCTTTTTCAATAAGTTGCAATACATTAGTGGTGAGTTCTTTGTTGTTAAGTGCTATTTTTTCTTCAGATTCTTGTTGTTTTCTTTTATGATTTAAAGATTTTTTTCTGAAATGCAATAGTACACCAATTAGCAAGGAACTAAACAGTAAAATTAGAATTAAAGATCTAAAAAGAATGATTTCTTGCTCCTTCTCCAAAATTTCCAATTGTTGTTGGTTTATTTTTTGCTTCGAAGTGAAAAGTTGTTCTCTGTACCTGTTTTTTATAGTCAAGAAATCTTTGTTTCTTACATTTCTTGTGTTGAGGTATCGATTGTCAATTGATCTTGAAATTTCTAAATTTTTATAGGCCAATTTATAATCTCCTTTTTTATCTAATAATTTTGCGTAAATCGTATGTAGGTAAGATTTGTAAAATGTGTTTTCTCCATATTTGTCTTTGATAGACGTAGCTTTTTGAAAGTATCTTTTTGCAGATTCAATGTCATTTATTTTATTGTATCTGGTTGCTAATGAGCCATATATAATAATTAAAAAGCTATGGTTCGGATTAGAAACTAGAACAGTATCTATGGAGTGTTTTAATACTTGTATCGATTCTTTGAATTTTCCTTGGGTTTTTAATACACTTGATTTTTTTTCTTGAAGAAATACATGAAAAAACTTATCTGTTGGTATGCTTGAAGCTAGCGTTTTACAGGTGTCAATGTATGCCAACATATTTTTTGTATCATCAATGTGCTGGTAGTATAATAATATATTAAAGTAAGATTTTAAAAATTCTGATCTTGGGGTGTGTTTTATTTTTTTGAACAAATCATTCGCTTTATGAAAATGTTCTCCACAGGCAGCATCTTGTTTAAACAAATATTGAATTTTTCCAAGTTCAGTATGTGCTCTAGCAATGTTTAGGGTGTCTTTTATGAATTCTGATAAAAATAATGCTTCTCCTGCATTGTAAAACGCGTCACTATACTGCTGCGTAATTCTATTTCTTTTACTTAAGGTTAAAATATTTTGTATTGCATAAACTGTATCTCCCTTTTGTAAACTTTTCCGATATTCAGATTTGAGTTCTTTAGGGTTTTTATCAAGTAAATATTTAGCTTCAGCATGATTCGTTAATTGTTGCGCATGTAAGGTTATTGATAAAAATAATAAAGTACATGTGAAAAATATAAATTTCAATTTATTCAATGTGTATGGTAGTTTAATGATTGAATAAAGATAGTAAAGTTAATCTGTAAAAATGCTCATAAATTAGCATGTTAAGTTTTTGTAATGGTTAAATAAGAGCTGTTTAGCTATGAGTATGTACATTTAACCATCTAGAGATATAGTTGAGTTTTTAGAGTAGTAGGACATTAATAATTAAAATATATGGCAGATGAAAAGAAGGGATTTTTTTAAAAAAGGAGCTAAAGGGGTATTAGCGGCTGGTTTGGTTCCAGTTGTAAATGCATGTGACATTACAAAAGATGTTACCTCTGAATCTTCTTTTTCAACGGAAGCTGAGTCTTCTACAAAAAAGGATATAAAACGAAGAAAAACACTTACCTATGATGTTGCCGTTTTGGGAGGGGGATTAGCTGGTATGTGTGCAGCTGTGTCTGCTGCAAGAAATGGTGCGAAAACCGTTATCATTCAGGATAGACCTGTTTTAGGAGGAAATGCCTCTAGCGAAATGAGGGTTCACGTAAATGGTGTAACTCATTTAAGACCTAATGGACTTCCAGAAAGAGAAACAGGGGTGATTGAAGAAATTCTTTTACATAACAGGTTTAGAAATCCACAAGAGGCATACCCTGTATTTGATCATGTTATGTATGATTATATCGTTCAGCAAGAAAATTTGGATCTCATGCTTAATACCCAAGCAAATGAGGCTATCATGGATGGGAATACTATTGTAGCGGCTGTTTGTTGGCAATTGACTACTGAGACTGAGTTTACTATAAATGCAAAGCAGTTTATTGATTGTTCTGGTGACGGAATGTTAGCTGCTTCTGCGGGTGCTGAATTTAGAACCGGGAGAGAGGCGGCTTCAGAGTTCAATGAAAAATATGCTCCAAAAGAAGCCGATGGCTGGCAGATGGGGGCTACCTTGTTAATGTCCTCAAAAGATATGGGGAGACCGATGCCTTATGAGGCACCGTCTTATGTGATAAAATATGATTATGAAAATGCACATCCGAAAAGGAAGATAAAAGGTTTTGAAGGTGGTATTTGGTGGGTTGAAGTTGGAAGTAAGGGAGATATAATTGCAGAGCAAGAAGAAAACCGTGAAAGGCTTATGGGACATTTACACGGTGTTTGGGATTATATTAAAAATTCAGGAAAGTTTCCAGAAGCTGATAATTATGCATTGGATTGGGTACAGTCTATACCTGGTAGAAGGGAGTCTCGTCGTTTTGTAGGTGATTTTATTTTATCTGAAAGAGATTTAACAGAGCATAGACATTTTGAAGATGCTGTGGCGTACGGAGGATGGTCATTAGATGAGCACAATTGGGGTGGTATTGAAAATATTACGCATCCACCTAGTTATTTTCATGCGCATTTTGAAAAGGTGTATGAAATACCGTACCGTAGTTTGTATTCAAAGAATATCTCGAACTTACTATTTGCTGGTAGAAATATCAGTCAAACACATATCGCATTGTCATCCTCAAGGGTCATGGGAACATGCGCGTTAATGGGACAAGCGGTAGGAACCGCGGCTAGTATATGTGTTAAGAAAAATGTATCCCCTAGAAAAGTAGCACAAGAGTATATAAATGAGTTGCAAGAACAGCTTTTAAGAGATGATGCTTTTATTCCAAATAGATATGCCAATGATAAAAAGGATTTAGCACAAAAGTCATCCGCATTATTTGGTTCAACTACAAAATCAGGTGATGCCAAGTTATTGATTAATGGGATTTCTAGAGATTTTGATGGGAAGATAAATCACTGGGAGTCGGAAAGTTTACCAGCTAACATTCAAATGGAATGGGAGATGCCGGTTTCTTTAAGCAAGGTAGAGTTGAAATGTGACACAAATCTTAAAAAAAATATCATGATGCGTAAAGATAGTCGTAATAATGAGACGTTTGCAAATCATGTACCTGTTGAATTATTGAAGAAGTTGGATATTGAGGCGAGGGTTGATGGTGAATGGAAAACAATAGGTGAAAATTCTAACAACAGGACTAGATTGATTAAATTTAATTTTGAGTCCGCTAAAGTAACGGCAATTCGTGTGAATATGCATGAAACGTATGGAGCAGATTCAGCTAAACTTTTTGAAATTAGATGTTATGCATAAAAAGAGACTTAGATTTATAGGGTTGGTTTGTTTGTTTCTTTTTCAAGTAGCACAAGCACAATTGAAACAAAAACCAAATATATTATTTATAGGTATTGACGATTTAAGACCTGAGCTGGGGTGTTATGGATCGGATATCGCTATTACTCCGAATTTAGACAAGTTGGCAAGTGAGGGGGTGCTTTTTAAAAGATCTTATTGCCAACAAGCAATTTGTGGACCATCTCGTGCAAGTTTGCTTACAGGGATAAGGCCACAGACTAGTGGTGTCTATCACAATTATATCAAATTTAGGGAAGCAAACCCAGAGGTAGTAACTTTACCTCAATTATTTTCTCAAAATGGCTATGAGACATTTTATTGTGGTAAAATATTTCATCACGGAGATAAGGATGATGCGTTATCTTGGAATCGTCAACCTGCTTTGGATTCTATGGAAATCAAGGGAATTGCTAAGCCTGCAGGGTTTAATACAATAAAAAATCAGAAAATAAAGAAGGCGTATAAAAAAGAGATGTTCGCAAAATATGGAAAAGTTGCGAAGTATGGATTGGCAAGCGGACCAGCCTATGAGTCTGCAGACGTACCGGATAACGCCTATGCGGATGGTTATAATACCGAATTAGCTATAGCTTCCATGAGGGAAGTTTTAAAAGAAGGAGAAAAGCCTTTTTTTTTAGGACTAGGTTTTCATAAACCACATTTGAATTGGACTTCTCCAAAAAAATATTGGGATTTATATGATCCTGAAAATATTCCGCTTACGGACGAAATTAAGGGACCTATTAATGGTGCTGAAATGGGGCTACATCCGTCTTTTGAATTAAGGGTACGTCATGGAATTCCAAAACAAGGTGAAATTGATGCAGAATTAGCTCGAACATTGAAACATGCTTATTTAGCCTGTGTAAGTTATGTAGATGCTCAGATAGGTAAAATGATGGAGGCATTAGAGGCGTCTGGACAAAGAGACAATACAATAGTTATTGTTTGGAGTGATCACGGATGGCATCTTGGAGATAAAGGAATTTGGGGGAAAGCAACAAATTATGAAGTTGCAACAAGAGTTCCATTGATTATTTCTTCACCAACGATCAAAAAAAAGAATATTGGGAGCCAAACAAATGCTTTAGTGGAGTTGGTAGATATGTATCCGACGCTCTGTGAATTGGCAAATATTTCAAAACCCACTCATTTAGAGGGTAAAAGTTTTGTTCCGCTATTAAATCATCCAAATAAAAAATGGAAAAAGGCGGCCTTTAGTCAATTTCCAACTCCTGCCTTACGTGAATGGGGTGCGTATCCATTACGACCAGCAATGAGAGAGACTTATTTTGGTGTTTTATTAGATGAAGTTGAAGAAAGAATAAAATTGCAACAAAAAGAAAAATGGGATAGAGATTTTTTTGAGAATGAATTAATGGGATATACAATGAGAACAGATCGCTATAGGTTGATTGTTTGGGAAGATAGTTCAAAACAAAATACGATACCTATTTATATAGAGCTTTATGACCATGAAGAGGATCCGAAAGAGTCTATTAATATTGCCGCAGAAAATCCCAAATTGGTAAAAAAACTTATGAAGCAGTATTATAAAAGTTTGATGAAATAATATTGTTTCATTTTGAGTTTTTATAAAAAGCACCTATTTTATGTAGGTGCTTTTTGTTTTTAAATACGAGATAATTCATCTAGGGTAAAATAGATTAACTAAAGGGTAAAAAAATGAGGTTTGAAAAGTTAAGCAACTGTTAATTTTACAGAGTTACTTTTTGTGTTCTAGTGAATTAAGAAGATCCTAGTGTTAAAATTCATATTTCGAATCAGATGATTATTGTAACCAACAACCTTTTAATAACTCAAAAAACCAGTGAAATCTATGAGTAAAACATGTTTTAGACTTGTAATGTATTTACCTCCTTGTGCGAAAGGTTGAGATGCTAAAAAAAATCTATAAATAAGTAAACTAATACCAATACTTAACAAAATGAAAATGAAACAAAAATTTAATATTAGAGGGAAATTGAGGCATTCGATTTTCTTCATTCTTTTGACTCTGAGTTTTACAATGTCAGCTCAAGGACAAGGAGAAAAGGTTCAAGGGGTTGTTACCGGAGCAGAGGATGGAAGTCCGATTCCAGGGGTTTCAGTTACTTTGGAACGTAATGGAAAAACCATTGGTGTGACAACTGATTTCGATGGTGAATATTCTATTGAAGCTCAACAAGGAGAGGTTTTGAAGTTTAGCTATATGGGGATGGCTGACCAAGAAGTTACAGTTAATGGGAATACGGTAAATACTGCCATGACAGCTGATGTGGATGAGTTAGAAGAGGTGATCGTTATTGGATATGGTGCCGTAAAGAAAAAGGAAGTTACCGGGGCTGTTGTAAGGGTGAAAGCGGAACAATTAGAAGAAATTAATACACCTGATTTAGGAATTGCTTTACAAGGTCAAGCAGCGGGTGTAAACGTTATTTCATCTGCAGATCCAGGAGGTCAATCGGAGATCTTGATTCGAGGTATTACCACGATCGGTGATAATACACCATTATATGTGGTAGACGGAATTGCTCAAGAAGGAGATCCTGGGATCAATCCTAGTGATATTGAAACAATCGATATCTTAAAGGATGCGTCTTCAACTGCAATTTATGGGTCTCGTGGTGCTGCCGGAGTAATATTGATTACAACAAAGCAAGGTAAGCCAGGTTCATTACGTGTTAGGTTGAATGCAAGTTATGCGGTTAATGTGTTGAATCCTTCTCAGCAATTGATGAACTCTGTAGATCAAACTTATTTCGATATTGTTTCTAGGAGAAATTCTGAAGGGGCTTTTGATGATGATGCAAATGGTTTTCTTAGAGTTCTCAGATCTCCATACAATTTGCAGAATGAAACTGATTTGAGTAAAACAATTTTTAGAGATAACACACCTACGCAAAATTACAATGCTAATATTTCTGGTGGTACAGATGATATTACATATAACGTAATGTTAGGATTGTTTAAGCAAGAAGGATTGTTGATCAATTCTGGTTTCGAGCGTTTTAATACAAGAGTAAATACATCGTACAAGAAAAATAAAATTAGTATTAATTCGAGTGTAGGTTTATCATACGAAGATAGAGATATACCTCAAGGTTGGTTGATTCAACAATCAATTCGATACAGTCCAACCCAAGATCCTGTTGAGCCAGGAGCAACAGATCCTGCATTGAATTTTGGAGGTTCGGATGCAAACAGACAAAGTTGGTTGGTAGAAACTATCAACACAACCAGAAAACAAAAAGGAGTGAGAACAAATGCTTCTGTTGCGTTGAATTATCAAATCACGGATGATTTATCAGTGCGAGGTACTGCGGCGGCAACATCTCATAATATTTATGAGAGTCAATTCAGACCATATAGACTGGTGGTCAATTTAGAAAATGGGAATGTAAGTAATCCTTCAAATAGTTTTGTGAGAAATGACGCTTCAAGAAGAACGTCTTTGTATTTAGAAGGGCTATTAACTTATAAAAAAGAATTTATAAAAGACCATAATGTAACATTTACATATGGTACTACGTATGAGAAATATATTTATGAAGGATTTTTTGCCCGTAGAGCAGGAGCAACAGATCCAGATATTGAAGTTTTGAATTCAGCAGTTTTGGCTATGGATGTCGGGAATCTTAATAATTATACTAATATTCTATTCGGGACTTTGGGTCGTATGCAATATGATTATAAAGGAAAGTATGTTTTCAGTTCTAGTTTCCGTTATGATGGAACTTCTAAATTTGAGTCAGGTAATAAATGGGCGATTTTCCCTTCTATGGCATTTGCATGGAATGTATCTGATGAAAACTTTTGGAACTCATTTAAAAATGTTGCGAATAGCTTTAAAGTTAGAGTTTCTAGCGGAACAGTGGGGAATCAAAGTGTACAAGCATATATTGGTCAAGGTGTAATTCAGCAAAATGTTGATGGTGCTTTTGCAGAGAGTAATGCTAGTGGGATTTCTGAGCAACTAGGTAGAGGTGCGGGACAAATAGCATATCCGAATGAAGATGTAAAATGGGAGACGACAAGACAATCGAATATTGGTTTTGATTTGGGAATGTTTAAAAACAAGTTTACTGTTACTGGAGAATACTATTATTCTGATAAAGAAGACATGTTATTCCCTGTTTTTATTCCTCCTTCAAATGGTGGTGGTGCGAATGCTCGTGTTATTTATAACGTTGGTAACATGACGAATCAAGGATTTGAATTGGCGATGGGCTTAAGAGGAAAGACTGGTAAAGTTAATTGGAGAATGAATGGAACATTTGCAACAAACAAAAATGAAATTACTAAAATAGATGGTCAAAGCGATTTCTTATTTACTGATGATTTTGGTTTAGTTCAAGGAGCTACCAATCAATCTCGTGTAACAGCGCACGCTGTAGGTCACGAAGCAGGTTCATTCTTCTTGTTAACTACGGACGGAATAGCTGATACAGAAGAGAAATTAGCTGAGTTTCAAAAGTTATTACCTTCTGCTAGAATGGGAGATGTAATATTTAAAGATAACAATGGAGATGGTGTAATTTCAGATTTAGATAGAGTTTATAGTGGAAGTGGATTACCTAAATACGAAATAGGTTATACTTTCAACGCAAACTGGAAAAGTTTTGATTTCTCTATGAACTGGTATGCTGCTTTAGGTCAGAAAATTATGAATGGAAGTAGAGCTACAGCTGTAGGTTACGGAAGACATAGAGATAATATATATCAATGGTCTGAGGCTAATCCAGTAACACCAATTTATGCTTGGAGAGGTGATACAACTAGGCATCTTAATAGTGTTGGTTATAGTGATTTATGGTTAGAAGATGGATCGTATTTGAGATTAAGAGCTATTTCACTTGGATATAGCTTGACTAAGAAAACAATTGAAAAACTAGGAGTTAATAGAGTGAGATTTTATGTAAGAGCACAAAACCCATTTACTTTTACTAATTATTCTGGTTACAATCCAGAAGTTGGAGGAGGGGTTTCTGCAAGAGGGTTAGATAAAGGTGTTACTCCAGTATCGGCTCAGTATTTACTTGGATTAAACTTTAACTTTTAAAACTTAGTTATATTATGAAAAATAGAATTATAAAAAGCATTATTTTCATCGTAGCAATGAGTTTTATGAGCTCTTGTAGTGATGATTTTATTACAGAGACAAATCCAACAGCAAGTTCAAATATAACTTATTGGAAAGATTTAGGAGCTACAGAAAAAGGATTGTATGCGGCATATCATACGCTACATCATCCGGCAACATTATCGATTATTCCTGAAACCTTACGTTCTGATTTGGGTTGGCCAGGTTTTGGTAGACCTGTTCCACAGGCTATTAGTCCTTTTTACAATCAAACATTTACTAACAGTACTAGAGAAATTATTGATAAATGGGAGGTAACTTACCAAGGGATTTTTAGAACAAATCAAGTAATTGAAGCTTTAAACAATTTGGATGAAAGTTTTCTTCAACAAGAAGAATGGACTTCTCAAATGGCACAGGCAAGATTTTTAAGAGGTATGTATCATTACTTTTTATACTCTACCTACAATAACGGAAGCATTATTATTAAAGATGCAGTGCCAAAAAACACTGATGAACTTTATAAAGGCTTGTCAGAGTCAGCAGAGGTGTTATCGTTTATACGTGAGGATTTGGAGTATGCATATGCAAATTTATATGCTAAAGGAGAATATCCTGGGTCTTATAATTTAGGTAAGGCTACTTCTGGAGCTGCGGCAACACTTTTAGGAAATACTTATTTACAAGAAAAGGATTATACGAAAGCTATGGTGTATTATTCTGATGTTATCAATAATCATGACTACCAATTAGAAGAAGATATTGATTTATTATTTACAACAGCTGGTGAGCATAATTCAGGATCCATTTTAGAGATAACATATAATAATACTCTTAAACCAGAGGCAAATCTATGGAACGGTGAAGCTGTATCGAATATTTTAGCTTTGTTTACAGGTGGAGTTCAAGGGCCATATGGTCCAGCTTGGTTGACTTATGAGTATGCGAACGAAACAATCGATATCAGAAGTGACAGAAACAAATACGAAGATGAAACTGGAACTACACTGTTTAGAAATGTTTCTCTTAGAGCTTCTGCGATGATGGCTGTTGTTCAAGATGAGCAAACATTGTATTATTTAGATGGTACCGTTACTCAAAATATGAGAATCAGTAAAAACGGTTGGGGGTTTGCTTGGTTTAAAAAACATACAAATCATGATATAGTAGCGGATGAAAATGACCTTCCTTATGGTACAAATCAATCCGGGAAAAATGTAGTTGTACATAGGTTAGCTGAGGTTATTATCAACCAAGCTGAATGTTTAGCTGAGACAGGAGATATTCCTGGAGCACTTGAAATGATAAATCGTTTAAGAAAAAGATGGGCATTAGAATTGTTAGGTCCTTCTAACGGTGATACTGAACATTTTTATGATGAACTAACGTATGATAGAGATTCTTTTATGGAGCATTTGATGTATAAAGAAAAACCTTTGGAGTTGTCTATGGAAGGACATGCAATTCGATTCTTGGATTTAAAGAGGTGGGGGGTAGTCGAAGAAAACTTCGCAAAATTAGCTGCTCAATCATTCTATTTACGTCATTATAGTTATACCCCTCCTGGGTCTAACCAATCCACTTGGAGATGGGATTCTGAGGTAGCTACTTCGCCACCATCAAATCCGGCGCATACATTTTCTAGAATTGATTACGAATACGATATTCCAAGTCAAAATTATAACGAAGAGTTACATGGAACTTATCCAATTCCATTAACTGAAATTAATTCAAATCCAAATATCTCAAATTAAAAAGCACTAATTATGAAAAAAATAGGAATATTAAGTTTTCTTGTTGGGTTACTTTTAGTGACTAGTTGTCAAGAAGAATATTTAGATTATAAAGCACCGGATGATTTGTCCGATGTGTCTTGGATCATTGGATTTAGTGATAGCCAAAATCCATACAATATTGCAATTGATACTCATATGTCTTTAGTGGATGTATCGCAAGGTACAATTGAACATGAATGGATTGTTGATGAAACTATGCATTATCTGAATGAGGGATTTACTAGGACTGACTCTTTGCCTTTGTTTATCAAAGAAGGAGTAGGAACTAATTCAACAGATAAAAAGGCGCATGTGCTTTTTACAGAAAAGGGAGAACACGGGATTCGTTTATTAAATAAATTTAAGGATTCAGTTACTTTTAATTCGAGTGAATTGCCATTAGGAGCGACGAAAGTTGGAGATTTTTGGGTAATCGATACTACGTTTACGTTTGATGTTTATGGCCATATTTTACCTGCGTTTTCGGTTTATAAAAGAGATGATTCAGGGAATGAGGAGTTAATATTGGAAGTAACTGAAGAAGATTTGATTTTGGAAAAAGATCAAAGTACATGGCCAGTAGAATCAATAGAATCAGGCGAAACTTTGATTTTTAAAGATAATACTGTTGAGGGTAGACCAACTTCAAGGAGTTGGACAATTAATAGAGGGATACCAGGTAATTCTAATCAAGCTGATATTGAAACTATTTTCTATAACTTAGGACAAGAGCCTGCAGGTAGTATTAGAGTAATCAGAAGTGGAGAAGGTATACCAGCTGGTAATCAAGAAAAGTTGATACCTTTAATGGTGAATGTTTTACCATCTTCTGCACCATTTGTATATGATGGTGTAATGGTTGAAAATGAGGACGAGACAATCAGATTCAGAGTAAATGGTCCGTTGAAGACTGTTGAAAATGAAGAAGCAAACTTTGTTGTAAATGTTCAAAATGGGGTTTTCAATGAAAACATAACTGTTACACAGGCTAAAATTAGTGATGATAATAATGTTTTTGTTGAATTAACATTACAAGATCCTATTTATAACTCTGATATGATTACAGTTGAATATAAAGGTGGTAATATAAAGTCTTTAGATGAAAGAACTTTAGCAGCATTTGATCCTGTGAGTGTAGTTACATACAGACCAAATGTTTTATCATCTTTCTGGGCTGGTTTTGAGACTAGACAAGGTGGTCAATCAAATGGATGGATGGGACCTGCAAGAACTTTCTGGATAGGAGGAGGAGTTAATAATGGCCCTGATGGAGATCCAATGTTCTCACAAAGTGGAGAACAGGCATTTGCAGGTGATAATTCTATGAAGTTTTCAATAGCAGAATTCACAGGAGGTACACCTAATAATTATCAATGCTTCACGTTTGGTTTGGGTATGCATGATAAACTTGATGGAGGAAGATATGTTATGTCTTTTAGAGTATTTGTGCCTGAATCGACTAATATTACAACATTTGAAACAAGGGATATTGCTGGCTTGGCTCAAACGTGGGATATATCTGGTGTTGAAAAAGGAAAATGGGTAAGAATTGAAAAATTGGTTGAGAATGTTCCATCTATACAGGATAGAACAAGAATGACTATTTTTATTGATAGAGGTGCTAATCCAGGAGCTACTGGTAGGCAAACGATGTATTTTGATGAATTTAATTTACAACCAATAGAAGAAAGACCATAATAATTTGGCTTGGTAGAAAGTGTTTTCTGCCAAGCCAATAATAAAACATTTATAAAGATGAAAAATATATTTAAATTTTTAGGGCTTGCAATTTTACTGTTTGTGACTAGCTGTGATAAAAGTGCAGAGTGGAAGCAACCGAACATTGCATTGGTACCAGTGTATTCTGTAAATGCAGTTGATAATTCAAGTTTCTTCGAACGCATTAATGTGTATAAAAAAGGAGATCTGATTATCGAACATATTTCAAGTTCAAAAGTAGAAAAATACGAAGCAACAGATTATTCTGATACATCTACCGATACAGATTATCTTATATCGGTAACTAAAAAAATAGAAGATTCCGAAGGGATGGTGTCTGAAAGTTTGTATGTAATTGCAGCTACAAAATCTACAGGTGTAGGTTCTCTTACAATAGATGGTGGGACTCCAATTTCAGTTGTAATAGCTGAAGAAGAAGTGTATAACTAATTGAAATGATTTGATTGAAAAGGGTGTTGTTTGCAAACAACACCCTTTTTTTGTGTAATAAACTCTCGTTGATTCGAGTTGTTAAAGCATGGATTTATAAATAAAAACAGCTAGGTTTTATCCTTAAAATTGGTAATATCGGTTCTTATTGGGGTAAATTTTGATAAAAGAGAAGGAGCTTCTTTCTTTAATTTTACCACAATATCGGCATATGTGTCAAGATTGTAATATATTAAATAACAAATTGGCTCTTTTGGTAAGAGTTGTTTGAAAAAAAATAAAGGGTATGATTATAGAAAAAATAGAAACTTTTGTTTTAAAAGATAAGCTTTCACAAAGTTTTTTCTTTTCGCAATGGGAATATTCAGAACGATGCATTTGTGTTGTAAAAGTAACTACCTCAGATGGTCAGCATGGTTGGGGAGAAGGATACGGTCCTGCAAATATTTTGGAGTCTGGTATTAAGTTTCTAGAGCCTACGGTAATTGGGGAGAATCCTTTGGAGAATGAAGTTATTTGGAATAAGATGTACCGTAAAACGCTTGATTTTGCAAGAAGGGGTGTGTTAATGGCTTCCATAAGTGCTTTAGATATTGCCATTTGGGATTTGAAAGGGAAGATTTTGAATTTACCAGTTTCTACGTTATTAGGAGGGGCACACAGAGATAAAATTCAACCTTACGCAACAGGGTTTTATTATATGGACCATGAAAATCCTTCTAGAGATTTTGAGAAAGAAGCCAAATTATATTTATCTCAGGGTTTTAAGGCTTTCAAAATGAAAGTTGGTTTAGGGATAGAGAAAGATGTAGAATGTGTAAAGTTATTGCGTGAATTGATAGGTCCGGAATCTAAACTGATGGTCGATTCAAATCATGCTTATACCTTAAGAGAGGCAGCGGAATTGTCCAGAAAAATCGAGAAATATGATATTGGATGGTTTGAAGAACCAATTTCTCCTGAGTTTTATGAGCAATATAATGAGTTAAAAACTAAGACTACAATTCCTATTGCCGGTGGTGAGTGTGAGTATACTAGATTTGGTTTCAATCAATTGATTAAGAATAAATCGGTAGATATTATTCAACCTGATATTTGTGCAAGTGGAGGACTAACAGAGGCCAAAAGAATTGGAGCATTGGCAAGTGCTAATGGAATTGATATTATTCCTCATACATGGGGAACCGCTATTGGTATTCATGTTGCATTGCATTTTATTTCTAATATTGAATCGATACCCGGTAGAATGTATCAACCTAATTTTTTAATGGAGTATGATCAAACTGAAAATGGTTTGAGAGAGAATCTTACGTTTCCATCGATAGAGATGAAAGAGGGTATGATTGAGGTACCGAAAAGACCAGGTTTAGGAATTGATGTGGATGAAGAGGTTCTAGAAAGGTACACATACAAGAAAAATGGAGTAATACTGAGTAGTATTTTATAAAAGTTAAAATGATGAAAACAGAAAAATTCGGATATAAAAAATTGTATATCGACGGTCAATTAGTCGATGCGTCAAGTGGAGAGAAGGATAATGTAATTTGTCCTGCTACGGGTGAGGTTATTGCTGAGGTTGCAAAAGCTGGTAAAGAGGATGCGGAAAAGGCTTTGTTGTCTGCAAAAAAAGGATTTAATTTTTGGAAGAAACTTTCTTTGAAAGAGAGAACTCAGTGGATGTTGAAATTAAGAGATGCTATTTTAGAAAGAGAGCATGAATTAAGAACAGCAATGGTTCATGAAATGGGTAAAACCTATGCTGGTTCTCAGGAAGATATTGATAGACTGACGGAGGCATTAGAATGGTATCCTAATGCTATGCAAAACTTAAGAGAAGAACAAATACCTGATCATGACAATACCCACATTCATAAAATGATTTCTCAGCCTGCTGGTGTTGCTGTTGCTTATTTAGCATGGAATTTTCCATTGTTAAATGTTGGGTATAAAATTGGACCTGCATTGGCATCGGGTTGTTCTTTGATTATTAAGCCTTCAGGCTTATCGCCTCTTTCATCTTATATCATTGGTGAAATTTTACACAGTATTGATTTTCCAGCGGGTGTAGTAAATATTTTAGCAGGACCAAGTAGTGAAGTTGCTACAACGATGACTACAAGTAAAATTCCTGCTGTACTAACTATGATTGGCTCTACGCAAACAGGTCAGAAAGTAATTGCTGATAGTACAACGTCTATTAAGAAATTAGGAATGGAATTAGGAGGGAACGCTCCATTTATCGTTTTTGAAGATGCAGATTTTGAAACTGCATTGAATCTTGCTGTTGGATTGAAATTTGGAAATTCAGGTCAAATTTGTGTAGCTGCTAACCGAATTTTTGTTCATAAAAATATCTATGATAAATTTATCAAAGCATACGCAAAACGTGCATCTGAAGTGAAAGTAGGATTTGGAATCAAAGAGAATGAAGATGTGTTTATGGGACCTTTAGCGGCTCCTGGAGCAAGAGAAAAAATGTTTGATTTGATTGAGGATGCAGTGAATAAGGGTGCCAAATTGGAGTTTGGAGGAGGTATTCCAAAAGGACTTCCTGAAGGAGGAAATTGGATAGAGCCAACAGTTTTATCTGGTGTTAATATGGATATGAAATTGTTTAATGAAGAAACATTTGGTCCTGTAGCTGGGGTGATGCCTTTTGATACAGATGATGAAGTTTTAGAATTAGCAAATGATACAGAGTTTGGTTTAGCGTCTTATATTTTTACAAATAATCATAAGAGAATTGAAAGGTTTTCAGAAGAGTTAGAGTTTGGAGAGGTACAAGTAAATGGTGTTAAATATGCTATCTATTTACCACATGGAGGATTTAAAAATAGCGGAATAGGACATGATTGTTCGCATTTGGCACTAGAAGATTATCTAGTTAAAAAACGTGTTACTACGGCATTATAATTATGAAAGAAAATATATTACAAAAGAAATTAGGTGCTGGAGAAACAGTTTTCGGTCCATTTTGTAAAATGCAAGACCCTGCAATCGTTGAAATTGCTGCTTTGAGTGATTTTGACTTTGTAATCATTGATATGGAACATGGACCTTATGGAATAGAGTCCACACAAAATATGATTCGTGCGGCGGAAGCTAGAGGAATTACCCCTGTGGTACGTGTTACTGAGAATTCGGAAACATTAATCTTACGAACTTTAGATATAGGAGCCAAATGCATTCAAGTACCTCAAATATGTACTAAAGAGGATGCCGATAAATTGGTAAAAGCAACTAAGTTTTATCCAAAAGGAGAAAGAGGAATGTGCCGCTATGTAAGAGCTGCCGAATATACAAATATCAATGGTGCTGATCATTTTGGAAAAGCAAATGATTCCATTACAACAATCATTCATATTGAAGGGATGGAAGGAATTGAAAATTTGACTGAAATTGTACAAGTAGATGGGATTGATGTTATCTTTTTAGGACCCTATGATTTATCACAGTCTTGTGGTGTACCTGGGCAAGTAGATCATCCAAGTGTTGTGAATGCAATGAAAGAAGCTGTTGAAACAGCGAAAAAATTCGGAAAGGCAGTGGGTACATTTACAGAGTCTCCAGAAAAAGCAAAAATGTGGAGCGATATAGGGGTACAATATATATCTTATGCTGTGGATGTAGGATTGGTGATGAATGCTTTTAAGGGTATCACAAGTCAACTTAAATAATAAACATAACTAAATAAACTTAAACAATAATTATGGAATCATCTATGTTTTTACCTTTTTTACTGGTAATAGTAGCAAGTGTGTTTCAAGGTTCTTTTGGACTTGGAATGAAATTTATGAACCCTTTGAAATGGGAAGCTTGGTGGCTTGTTCACTCAGTAGTAGCAATGATTTTGATTCCTACTGCATGGGCTTATTTTGTCACACCAGATTTGTTTAGTGTATTGACAGCTGCTCCATCAAATGTGATTATGACAGCAATGGCATTTGGTGCATTATGGGGAGTTGGTGGAATTTTATTTGGTAAAAGTGTTCCTTATATTGGGATTTCTTTAACTTATGGAATTGTTATGGGAGTTTGTTCTGCTGCAGGTGGATTGATTCCTCTGTTCTCTATGGATAACCCGAGTGCAATGCCAGAATTTCCGTTTATCATTGGAGGTGTAATTATTATGCTTGTGGGTGTTGGGATTACCGCATATGCAGGAGTTTTAAAAGATAAATTACAAGGTGATACAGGAGAAAAAATAAATTTAAAAGTTGGATTAATTATCGCTGTATTGAGTGGTTTCTTATCTGCCTACCTAGCTGTTGGATTTTCTGAAGGGAAGGCAATTGGTGAATTAGCTCGAAATGCTGGGTCTATCGCAAGAAACAGTAGTTTGGCCATATGGGTTGTAGTATTATGGGGTGGTTTTGCGATCAATGCTCTTTATGCTCTTTTTTTATTGTTTAAAAATAACACATGGGATTCCTTTGGAACATCAGACTCAGGTAAGGCATATGGATGGGCTATTGGTGCAGCATTTTTATGGTTTGGAGCTTTAGGTATTTACGGACAAGGTGCTACTCTAATGGGAAAATTAGGTGATGTGATTGCTTGGCCAATAATGTTAGGATTGTCGTTGATAGTTGGTAATGTTTGGTCTTATTTAAACAAAGAATGGGAAGGAGCAAAAAAGCCATTTAATATTATGTTGTTAGGAGTTCTCGTAATAATCATTGCAGTTGTTGTAATGGGGTATTAATAGTCTTTTTATAAAAGTATAAAAGCTGAAGTAATTACTTCAGCTTTTTTTTTGCTGTCAATTGGGTTAAGAAATGTAAATTTTGGAATAAATTAATCTATTTCTATTACTAACTTGCTTATAATTTTGTGAGGGTAATTATAAATTTTCATGATGAAATCTAATAGAAATATAAAAAAGTTAGTACATTTTTTTGTTGCTGTTTGCAGTATGGTGTTGTTCTATACACAAACATGTTATGCATCAAACCCTCCGCAAAGGCCTAATATTGTTTTTATACTTGCAGATGATTTGGGTTATGCAGACGTTGGTTTTAATGGTGCAATAGATGTAGCTACTCCTAACCTAGATAAACTTGTTTCCAATGGAATGATGTTCACTTCTGCGTACGTAGCACATTCTTTTTGCGGACCTAGTAGAGCGGGGTTGTTAACAGGGAGGTATCCACATGGTATTGGGTCGCAATTCAACTTGAAACAAGATTCAAAAAAAGGGATTGATACTAATGAAGTGTTTTTTAGCAAATTGCTTCAAAGTGCTAATTACCATACAGGCTTAATTGGAAAGTGGCATTTGGGTGAGGAAAACAAGTACCATCCGAATGAAAGAGGGTTTGATTATTTTTATGGTTTTTTAGGAGGAGGTCATAATTATTTTACATCAAAATATTTGGATGCTTATGCTAATGGTAATACATGGGATTATAACCGTCCATTGATAGAGAATAAGGAGCTTGCGGATGAACCACGAGATGTTTATCTGACGGATTGGTTCTCTAAAAAAGGAGTTGAATTTATTAAGGACTCAGAGGAGAATGATGATGAACCATTTTTGCTATTTATGTCTTATAATGCGCCACATAGTATTTTAGAAGCAAAGGAAGAGGATAAAAAAATATTGAAGTCAGAGCCGTATTCTTTTACATATAAAAATGATAGGAGACATATTTACGCGGCCATGGTATATGCTTTGGATAGAGGCGTAGGTGAGTTAGTAGAGGCTTTGAAAAAAAATGGAGAATATGAGAATACGTTAATCGTGTTTTTGAGCGATAATGGAGGTAGAACCGATAAAGTAGGGATGGCTACAAACACACCTTTGAGAGGAGGGAAAGGGGATACTTTCGAAGGCGGATTTCGAGTTCCTATGTTTATGCATTGGCCAAGCAAAATTCCGGCTGGTAAAATATATAATTATCCTGTTTCAGCTCTTGATTTTTATCCGATGTTTGCTGGTTTAGCGGGAACCAAAATCCCGAAAAACAAAGTGATTGATGGAATTGATATTTTAGATTATATTGTTGAAAATAAAAATGCAAGAAAAGGGAAATCCATTTTTGCAATGAGACATACAGCAACTAATAATAGAGTTGGAGTTAGAAAAGACCAATGGAAATTATATAGTTCAGGAAATGGCAAATGGAATTTGTACAATATTTCAAAAGATATAAGTGAAACAAAAAATTTAAGTAGCTCTCATAAAAAAGTTGTGGATGAGATGGTAAAAGAAGCTTATGAATGGTCAAAGACTCATATTCAGCCAGAGTTTTTTGATAATGGAAAATTAGAAAAAGCATGGAAGGCCAATTCGATGCCTAATTTTGTTAAAACATTTCCTGGTTTGGCAAATGTTTCGGATGTATGGGAAGATGAAGTAACTTCTGGTTATGTTTTTGAGGATCCAAAAAAGGAAAATGACTTCTTGGCTGGTTTTAATTCAGTTGTTGATTCTGAAGTGTCCGTAAACATATTTAATTCTGCAGGTAAATTAATTTTTGCCGAAGAAAATTTGGTTAGTCATGGAGACCACGAATTTAGATTTAGTTTACATTCTAAATTAAATCAAGGAGATTATTTGGTGCATTTGAAATCGGGTCAAAGTGAATTTACCAAAAGAATAGTGATTGAATAAGAAGAAAAACGATATATAAGTTGAATCAAGATATGGATGTAAGGGATGCTTTACGTCCATGTTTTTTTATGAATACAAAGGTATACTGTTGGGTTTGCATCAATATTTACTCTCCACAACATTTCGTATACCAACAGAAACAAAAAAATAATTAGAATGTCTGTATTTCGTATCAGGCATTATTAAAATGTAATTAAGATGAAAAAAAGTTTATTGATTTTAGGGTTGCTAATGGGAAGTTTTGTGATGAAAGCACAAGATAAACCCAATATCGTTTTGTTGTTTGTGGATGACTATGGTTGGAATGATATAGGCTATAGAAATGATTCTTTTAAAACACCAAATTTAGATCAATTAAAAACGGAAGGATTGGATTTTGAAAGAGCTTATATTCCAACTCCAACATGCAGTCCAAGTAGGTTGTCCTTACTTACGGGAAAAGAGGCTGTTCGTTTACAAATGGTAAGGCATATACATTTAGATCCTAAAAATCCAAATGCAAAATATGGATTATGGCCTAGCGATCCGGTTCAAATGCCTTCTTTAAATTATTTGCCACTTGAAGAGGTAACCTATGCTGAAAGATTAAAAGAATATGGATACTACAATATGTTTGTTGGTAAATGGCATCTAGGCCATGATGGGCGTTATCCAATTGATCAAGGTTTTGACAAAGAATTTGGAGTAACAGATCATGGACATCCGAAAAGTTATTATTTCCCGTTTTTTAAAGGTGGAGACCCAAGAGATTTTATGGCAGCTTATAAAAAGGGGGATTATCTAACGGATGTTTTGACAGATGGAGCAGTTGATTTTATAAAGGGTTATGATAAAAAAGACCCATTTATGTTGTCTTTTTGGTATTATTCTGTACATGGACCATCAGTCGGTAGAAAAGACTTGTTGAAAAAATATAAGGCACGAGGAATCACTGGTAAATACGCAGATCATCATGCCATGGTGGAAGCAATGGATGCTTCTGTTGGACGTGTAAGAAAAGCATTAGAAGAAAAAGGTATTGCAGATAATACAGTAATAATTGTTCTATCAGATCAAGGAGGTGCTTATTCAAATGCTCCATTAAGAGGAGGTAAAAAGGGAGGAGATACTTTAGCAGAAGGAGGAGCTAGAGTTCCATTTATGATTTATTATCCTGGTGTAACGAAACCTAATACGGTGTGCCATACTCCGGTACAATCTATCGATGTATATCCAACTTTAGTAGAGATAGCTTCTGGTAAGAAATGCAAAGACAAACAAATAAACGGGGTTAGTTTGATGCCAATCCTTAAAGGAAAAGATATCAAAAATAGAAATCTATTTGGTTTTAGAAGTTATGAAGATCAATATGCTTCTATTACTAATGGAGATTATAAAATGATTAAATATCATTCAGGGAAATACCAATTGTACAATGTAGTTGAGGATAGATCTGAAGAGAAAGATTTGATAGGAAAAGGATTGAAAATAGAGTCTAAATTAAAAAAGGATTTAGCAAAATGGGAAAAGAAGGCTGTGCCTGCTTTTGGCCCAGAACAATTAAAAGAATAGTAAAATGAAACTAACAAAAGTAGTATTAGCAGTTGCAGTTTTAATGGGGGTGATTTCTTGCGGAAAACAAGAGCCTCAAAAAAATGCTTCAAAAAAGAAATTAAAGAAACCAAATATTATTTTTTTATTGGCTGATGATTTAGGATATGGAGAATTAGGTTCCTATGGTCAGAAAGTGATAAAAACCCCTTTTTTAGATAAAATAGCTTCAGAAGGAATTCGGTTTACTGATTTTTATGCTGGTACTTCTGTTTGTTCTCCATCAAGAGCGGTGTTGATGACTGGGATGCATACAGGGCATGTTGGAATACGAGGAAATAAGGGGCAATATCCTAATAAATACGATCGTATTCCTTTAAAAAAGTCAGAAAAAACACTAGGTGAAATGTTGCAAAGTGCAGGTTATCAAACAGCAATGATTGGTAAGTGGCACCTTGGAATACCAGAGGATACTAGTACATGGGCAAAAGGAAGAGGGTTTGATTATGCCGTACAAGAACAATGGGGAGTGTCTGATAAAGGGATAGAGATTGATGAACGAGTTCATTGGGTAAATAACAATCAAGATTCTATTTTTTATAACTATAACAATTATAAATGTTTGGATGAATTTAGAACTAATTTTGCCCTAGATTATTTGGATACAAAAGCTGATGACAAGCCGTTTTTCTTATATATGTCTTATAGAATTCCACATGCTCATGAATTTTTCTTGAGTAAAAATGATTTATACAACGAATATTTAGAGGAGTGGCCAGAAATAGAAAGAAGGCATGCTGCAAGAATTACGATGTTAGATGATCAGATTAAAAGGATGTTTGATAAATTAAAAGAAAGTGGAGAATTAGAAAATACGTTAATTTTGATTTCTAGTGATAACGGACCTACAAATGAAAACCATCATAGCTATAAGTTTTTTAATAGTTCAGGAAGTCTAAAAGGATATAAACGAGATGTGTATGAAGGTGGTGTGAGAGTTCCTTTTATTGCTTACTGGCCAAGTAAAATAAAACCAGGAGTGAGCAATCATCCTTCAACTTTTTATGATATTATGCCAACTTTAGCTGAAATAGGGGAGGCAGAAATACCTAATAAAACTGATGGGATTTCTATTGCTCCGGAACTGCTAGGAGGTGTGCAAAAAAAGCATGATTTTTTATATTGGGAAATACAAGAAGGAAGATCAGTAAAAGGGTTCAGACAAGCTACAAGATTTGGGAAATGGAAGGCTGTTAGATATGCCGATAATTACCATACTGAACTTTATAATTTGGAAGAAGATTTGTTTGAGAAAGAAGATGTTTCTTCTAAATATCCAAAATTAGTGGCTAAAGCAAACGAAATATTAAAAAGAGAAAGTGTAAAAGATGAGCACTATCCATTTTCTGGTGGAGTTTTTAAATAAGATAAAATGAAAAAAATATTTTTTTTAACCCTAGTTTCTATTGTGTTAAATGGTGTTTATGCACAAAAGCAACCAAATATCATTTGGTTAATGGCTGAGGATATGAGTACAGATTTGGAATGCTACGGAATGCCAAATGTAAAAACACCTTATTTGAATAAAATGGCTAAAGAGGGAGTGTTATTTAACAATGCCTTTGTTACCAATCCTATTTGCTCTCCGAGTAGATCTTCTATGATGGTAGGGACACATCAAGTAAAAACAAATTCGCAACACCACAGAAGTAATAGAAATGAACCTTTAAATAAACAGTTTTTACCTTTTACAAAATTGTTGAGGGATGCTGGGTATACCTGTATTTTAGGACATGAAAAAGTCTATACCTATGGTCAAAAAATTGATGTAAATTTTAAGCACGAGGCTGTTGGTCCTTGGGATGGAAAGGAAAAGTTTGGTTTGTTTGATAAAAAGAATAATTTCTCTAAAGAAGATGAGCCATTCTTTGCGCAAATACAGTTAAAAGTAACGCATAGAGGCCCGTGGTGGACAGAAATTAGAGAGAAATCAAAACACCCGGTAAATGCGAAAACACTTAGTTTACCTCCTTATATGGCGGATCATCCGGCAATTAGATTGGATTGGGCAAAATATCTTGATCAAATTGAGTATATGGATGCCGAAGTTGGGATGATCTTCCAAGAGCTCGAGGATAAAGGTATGGCAGAGAATACGATTGTTATTTTTATTGGTGATAATGGAAGGTGCAATATTCGCGGAAAAGGCTATTTACAAGACCCTGGGTTAAGGATTCCTTTAATTATTTATAACCCAATGGAAACTAATAGAGGTGTGGTAAGTGATAAAGTAGTTGCTTCTACTGATATAACTGCAACGATTGTGGATTATGCAGGTGTCGAAGTGCCTGAATATATGACAGGACAGCCTATTTTTAAACAAGATTTTGATAGAGAATATGTTTATGGAGCTAGAGACTTATGGGATGAGATTTTAGAGGAGTCAAGGTCTATTACTTCTGCTGATTGGGCTTATATAAGAAATGATAAGCCGGAAATTCCCTACGATGCACATCAAGCTTATCTTGAGTTTTACAGACCTGCAGTTCATATCATGAGAGCTATGTATGCGAAGGGTGAGTTGAATGATTATCAAAAACCGTTTTTTGAGCCTCGAAAGCCGTTGGAAGAACTTTATGATATGAAAAATGATCCTTATCAATTAAATAATTTAGCAAACAATCCAGAATACAAAAAAGTATTGAAAAAGTTACGCAAGGAAACCAAACTATTTGATAAAAAAATGAAACCTGTTAGTGATGTATATGATCCCTTTATTATGAAAGGGCCCGCAGTATTAGAATGGTTAGAAAAAGAATTGCCATCTGAGTATGAAAGAATGAAAGCCGGAGAGGAGATTGGTTATAAAAGGATAACAGGCTTGTATAAAAAAGCTCATAAAAATTAAAAAAAAGAAGCATTAGAAATAATGCTTCTTTTTTTATTTACTTGATTTTAAATAGACTTAAGTATTTGTTTACGCAAACACACAATAATTAGACGTATAGGGACATGTTGCCTGTTTTAAAAGTGTTATTTTGATATAGATGGTTTTTTAACAAAGACTAATGAGAGATTAAAATATAAAGCATGAAACAATTCACAACCGTAATTTTAAGTTTATTTCTGATTTCTTTTCTTAATATATCTTGTGAGAAAAGTGAAATAAACAAAATAAAAATCAATTCAAATTGGAAATTCAAACTCTTAAAAGAATCTGAAGTTGCAGATGAAGAATTCTCTAAAAGGGACTTTGATGATTCTAACTGGAAATTGGTGAGTTTACCACATACGGCGCATATAGAACCGTTGGTGGTGAATGACCAATGGCAAGGAATCTGTTGGTATAGAAAAGAATTTAAACCTTCAAAAAGTACAGAGGATAAAAAAATATTTTTAGAATTAGAGGCAGCAATGAACCATTCCCAAATATGGGTAAATGGAGAGCAAGTTGCTGTGCATCAAGGAGGGTATTTACCCGTTGTTGTAGATGTTTCCAAATATATTATAGAAAACCAAAAAAATGTTGTTGCCATTCGTTTAAATAATAGAGATAATGCAATTACAGGACCGAAACCTTTGAAAAAACTGGATTTTAATATGTATGGTGGCTTGTATCGTAATGCGTATTTGAGTTTGAAAGAAAAGGTATACATATCGCATCCAGTGTTAGCAAATAAAGTTGCTGGAGGGGGTATATTTATTACTTTTCCAGTGGTCTCAGAATTGCAATCAACGGTGCAAATAAAAACACATATAATCAACGAAAAAAAAGAAACTCAGAATGTATATCTAATCCAGTCTGTATATTTCAAGGACCAACTCGTTTCACAATCGACTTCACAGGATAAAAAGATAGCTTCTAATGGTGATTTTGAATTTGTGGAAGATATTAAAATTGAAAAACCAAAATTATGGTCTCCTAAAAGTCCAAATTTATATCATTTAAAAACAGAGGTGTTTTCAAATGGCGTTGTTGTAGATTCTAAAACAACACGTTTTGGAATAAGGGAATTTACTTTTGATAAAGAAAATAAACTGTACATCAATGGCAAACGCACCTTCTTGAGAGGGGTAAATCGCCATCAAGAGTATCCTTTTGTGGGCTATGCTCTTTCTGATAATGCGCAGTATAGAGATGCAAAAAAAATTAAGGATGGTGGTTTTAACTATATTCGTTTGTCTCATTATCCTCAATCACCAGCTTTTATGGATGCTTGTGATGAATTAGGGTTAGTGGTAATAGATGCAATTTTAGGTTGGCAATATTATTTGGACAATGATATGTTTAGGAAATATTGCTACAATTCTGCAAGAGATTTAATTAGAAGAGATAGAAATAGACCTTGTGTTTTGGCTTGGGAAGTATCCTTGAATGAAACAAAAATGCCAATTTTCTTTATGGAAGCATTAGATAAAATTGTTCATGAGGAGTATCCAGGTGAAAATGTATACTCTTGTGGTTGGATGAATGATGTGTATGATATTTTCTTGCAAGCACGTCAGCACAGATTATTACATCATTATGATGAAATTCAACCAAAACCATATTCTGTATCAGAATATGGAGATTGGGAATATTATTCTTCTAATGCCGGCTTGAATCAAGACAAACTTTCTAAAACAAAACGTTTGGAAATGAGCAGCAGACAAGTACTCTCTTCTGGGGAGAAAAATTTATTGCAACAAGCCAATAATTTACAAGAATCTCATAATGACAATATGAACACAGCTGCCTATTCTGATAGTTATTGGGTAATGTATGATTACAACAGAGGATATCATGATGAAATTGAATATTCTGGAATTATGGATATTTTTAGATTGCCGAAATTTGGTTATTATTTTTACCAAAGTCAGAGAGATTTTGAATCTGGTGCGGTGTTAAAAATAGCTTCGTATTGGGATGAAAAATCTTCTACTGATGTTCGTGTGTTTAGTAATTGTGATGAAGTTGCATTGTATTTAAATAACGAACTGATTGCTAGACAAGTTCCAGATAAAAATAAAAACACAACGAATTTATCGCACCCTCCATTTACTTTTAAGTTAGAAAAATTTCGAGCTGGTGAATTAAGAGCAGTAGGGTATGTCGCAGGAAAAGAAATTAAATCTAGTATAGTGAATACACCTAAAAAAGCGAGTGCATTGCGCATTCGATTAGATAAAAGTGGCAAGGCACCTCAAGCAAATTCTAATGATGTGTTGTTTTTATATATAGATGTATTAGATGAAAATGGAACTATAGTGAATGATTATTTTTCTGAAATTTCTCTTGAATTAAAAGGTGATGCTGAAATTATGAATGTGAGTGAAATTCAAGTAGAGGGTGGTACGGCTTCTGTTTTATTGAGAATAGGTGCTAAGGCAGGGAAAATTAAAATTGATGCGGCAGTAAATGATTTAAAAGCTACATTTGATTTTAAAAGTTTGAATTAGAAAATAATTATGAGAAAAATAGTTTTTATTCTTTTATTTTTTTTGTCTCTAGGTCTAAAGGCAAGAGATATTATAAATTTTAATGAAGGTTGGAAATTTAGTCTTGGAGATATTAAAGGAGCAGAAAAAGCTTATTTTAAAGATGCCTCTTGGCGAGTGCTAGATTTACCCCATGACTGGAGTATTGAAGGAGAATATGATATCAATAATCCTATGGGCGGGCAGTGCGGTTATTTGCCTGCCGGTTTTGGTTGGTATAGAAAAACCATTAGAGTGCCTAAAGAATGGAAAGGGAAACATGTTGAAATTGCTTTTGACGGTGTTTACATGAATAGTACTGTTTGGGCAAATGGTCAACAGTTAGGCGTACGTCCTTATGGTTGGATTTCATTTTCGTATGATATTAGTGAGATCGCAAAAGATTCTGAAACCATTACCTTTGCAGTTCGTGTAGACAATGATAAGCAACCATCAGCCAGGTGGTATACAGGAAGTGGTATCTATGCAAATACTTGGATTAAAGTGAAAGAATTAATTCACATTCCAACTTCTGGGGTTTTTGTGAAAACAAAAGGAAATTCTATCTCTGTGGAGACTGAGTTATCGAATGTTAGTGATGAAAATCAGAGGCTTAAAATAGTATCATCCGTTTATGATGCAAATGGAAAACGTGTTGTAGAAGAAGATTATAAATTCAGACTCAAAAAACATGCATTAGATACAATTCATCAAGAGCTGATTATTGAGAACCCAAAAAAGTGGTCGGTTGAAATCCCTACTTTATATACACTCGTTAGTGAAGTTTATATTGGAAAAAGCTTAGTGGACAAGGTTGAAACTAAATTTGGTATGCGAGATATTGAATGGAAACCAAAAACAGGAATGTGGATCAATGGTAAAAATGTAAAGCTTCAAGGGGTTTGTAATCATCAAGATGCTGGGGCTTTAGGTGCCGCAGTACCTGATAAAATATTAAAATATAGAATACAGCAATTAAAAAATATGGGCTGTAATGCAATTCGAACAGCACATAATCCTCAAACACCACAATTTTATGATATGTGTGATGAAATGGGAATGCTTGTCATGGATGAGATTTTTGATGGGTGGATGAAAAAGGCGGCCAATGATTATGGTGCTGATGCTTTTCAGGATTGGTGGAAAAGGGATTTGTCAGATTGGATAAAAAGAGATAGAAATCATGCGTCAGTAGTCATTTATAGTGTAGGGAATGAAACACACGGTGAAGTAGGTGCGGATTTAGTTAAAACTTGCCACGAGTTGGACGCTACTAGACCTGTAACATCAGGGCATTCAGGATCAGAATATATGGATGTATTTGGGGTGAACGGAAGTAGTGAGAAAATGGGATGGTTTGATACTTTGGAATCCGATCGAGTTTTTATTGGTACTGAAAATACACATACTTGGCAGGTGCGTGGTTTTTATAGAACAAAAACTTGGTATAGAGATGGATATCCAAATAAACGGCAACAACCATACGAATATCCTGACTTAACAGAAAAAGAGGTTTTTTCTTATGATTGGACAGGGGCATCAGGAAAACAAAATTACAAGCAAATTTTCAATTCGAGTTACGACAATGCTATGGTTCGGTTGACTTCTAGACAAAATATTGAGCAATTAAGAGATATTCCTAATTATGCCGGGTCATTTAGGTGGACTGGGCATGATTATATTGGCGAAGCGACTTATGTGCATGGTGGCTGGCCTTTTAAATCTTTTATGGGGGGGGCAATAGATATGGCAAATTTTGAAAAAGATTTGTATTACCTATACCAAAGTCAATGGACCAAAACTCCTATGTTACATGTATTTCCTCATTGGACACATCCAACCATGAAACTGGGTACGGAAATTCCAATTTGGGCTTATACGAATTATGAAGAGCTAGAGTTGTTTTTAAATGATGTTTCTCTTGGTAGAAAAAAGCCAGGCAGTAAATGGAGTGAAATGGCTTGTCAATGGTTGGTTCCTTGGCAACCGGGTGAATTAAGAATAGTTGCCTATGAGGATGGGATAAATGTAAAAGAAAAGCGAATAAAAACAGCAAGTCATCCTTCAAAGATAGCCTTATCAATTGATGGAGAATCGCTTTCTAATGAAAAAAACGATGTAGTTCAAGTTAGAGTAACTACAACTGATGCAAATGGTAATTTTTATCCGTATGGAGAAAATAGAACCGCTTTTTCCGTGATTGGAAATGGGAAGATTCGCGCTCTAGATAATGGAAGTCCAATTGATGTAGAAAAGCATTATGAGGCAAAAGATAGGATTGCATTTTTTGGATTGACAAGAGCTTATGTGGAGTCTACCTCAAATATTGGTGGAATCACCTTATTAGCCAGTTCCATTTTAGGGGAAAAGAGACTGGTAAGTTCAAGTATGGTAAGTATTGATGTGCAAACTATTGGCTTACGTGGAGTGAAGGCAGAAGGAAAGTTAAAGGTGTATTATACAATAGATGGGTCAAGGCCAAATATGAAGTCTTTAGAGTATAACAAACCATTCCGAGTAGAAGTTGGAACTGTTGTTAAAGCAATTGTTGTATATGGAAGTACAGTTCAGTATTTAGAAGAAAGTTTTGGGAAAGAAGAAGGTTTTGTTTGGGATGCAAAGGCTTTAGCTGCGGTTCCTGGTGGAGATCAGGCTGAAGATGCGGCTTATAACGATGCTATTGTATCTTCTAAAGGAAAAGGATTTACAGGTAAGGGATATGTCGATTTTGGTAGAAATAGTGGTGGGTATATTGAATGGTATCAAGAAAATGATGGTAGTGAAGGAGAGTTTGAATTAGAAATTAGATATAGCGCCTTAAATAAAATAAGGAATGAATATAAAGTTTTACTAAGTATCAATGATCAAAGTAAGGAAATCAAGCTTCCCGCTACTGCAAAGTATAGAACTGAATGGGGTGTATTTAAGGTAAAGGTAAATTTAGGCAAAGGAGCAAATACCATTAGGATTACTGCTTTAGAGGATGATGGATTGTCTATTGATGCTTTGAAAGTAAATTGATATACTTGTACCTCGAAAAAGAAAAATAATTATTATGATTACATTATTTGTATGTATTGGTATCCTTATAGCAGGATATTTTGTTTATGGAAGATTCGTTGAGAAAACTTTTGGAGCAGATGGAGAAAGAGTAACACCTGCCATAAGTAAACAAGATGGAGTGGATTTTATCCCAATGAAACTGAGTAAGATATTTCTTATTCAATTTTTAAATATTGCTGGACTAGGACCCATTTTCGGAGCTATTGCAGGAGCGTTATGGGGGCCAGCGGCTTTCCTTTGGATTGTGTTTGGCTCTATTTTTGCGGGATCTGTACATGATTATTTCTCGGGAATGTTGTCAATGAGACATGGTGGACAAAGTATTCCGGAAATTGTGGGAAGGTATTTAGGTCAAGGAGTAAGGCATTTTATGCGTTATTTTTCGGTAGGACTGTTGATAATTGTAGGTGTCGTTTTTGTAAAAGGTCCTGCTTCCATACTTCAAGAACTGACGGGGTTTAACGTTACTATTTTAATATCAGGAATTTTTCTTTATTATATTTTAGCAACACTTATCCCTATTGATAAATTGATAGGGAAGATATATCCTATTTTTGGAATGTGTCTATTAGTAATGGCGGTCGGTTTGTTTTTTACTTTGATTTTTGGAGATTATACAGTTCCTGAATTGACATTAAATGCATTTACTAATATTCATGAAAATCCGGAGAAATATCCATTGTTTCCAATGCTTTTTGTTACTATTGCTTGTGGAGCTATTTCTGGTTTTCACTCTACTCAATCTCCTTTAATGGCGAGATGTATTTCTAATGAATTAGATGGGAAAAAAGTTTTTATGGGGGCAATGATTACAGAGGGTATTGTGGCTTTGATATGGGCTGCAGTTGCAATGGCTTTTTTTGGAGGAATAGAGCAATTGGCAGAAACGATGGCAGTGGAAGGACATAATGCAGCATGGGTTGTAAATATTATTTGTAATACGATGTTGGGGAAAATTGGTGGTATTTTGGCAATCTTTGGAGTTGTAGCTGCGCCAATTACTTCAGGGGATACAGCTTTTAGAAGTGCCAGGATAACGATTGCGGATTCTTTTAATATTGATCAAGGAAAATTAATTAAGAGATTATACGTTACCATTCCAATGTTTGTGATCGCTTTTGTATTGACAAAGGTGAATTTTGCAATTATTTGGCGATACTTCGGTTGGTCTAATCAGGTATTAGCTACTATCGTATTGTGGGCAGCAACGGTATACATGAAAGATAGAGGAAGTAAATTTATTTTTGTTTTAGTACCTGCTGCTTTTATGACTACCGTTATCATTTCTTATATTCTTGTAGCGCCAGAAGGTTTTGGACTGTCTTATGGTGTATCTGTGGGTGTTGGAATATTGGTTGCTCTTGGCTTGTCGATGTGGACAATTCTATCCAAGAAAGATCAAAATAGACATAAAAAGGCAGCTTGATTTGCATTTATGAAATTTTTAAATGGTTTTGGTTTTTACTGAAACCATTTTTTTTGTCTTCTAAATAAGAGTTTACGTTTAAGTACATACTTTAGACGTATGAGGACACGTTTCCTTTTGTTTGTGATTATTTTTACGGGAAATAGACTTAAACTAAAGAATAATGAAAAGAATAATTGTTTGTGTTATAATCATGTTTTGTGTTTTAAATATGCAAGCTCAAAAGTTAATGAACAAGCCAAATATTGTTGTGTTGATGGCAGATGATATAGGATTAGGAGATATTAGTTTTTATCATAAACAAAGGTCAAAAACTGCTCCAGCTGTTATGACACCAAATATTGATAAACTTATTTCTGAGGGAATGCGCTTTAGCGATGCCCATTCACCTGCCTCACTTTGTGCACCCACTAGGTTCTCTATGATGACAGGGAATTATTCTTACAGGAATCAAAAACCTTATGGGGTTTGGACGGCAAATGCAGATGCTCTCATTGATGTCAACAATTTTACTACCGGGGCCAGGATAGCCAAAGCAGGTGGTTATAATACGGCCTTTTTTGGGAAATGGGGATTTGGTGGATCATGGGAAAAAGGAAAAAAAGTAGATTATAGAAAGGAAACTGGTGGCGCATTGAGTTATGGGTTTGATTATGCGGTAGAATTACCTGAAGGGATTCAAAATAAGCCTTTTGCTTTTTATGAAAACCGCGAATGGATGAAAATAAAACCAAATTCAGTTTTAAAGGAAGTTAATTCGATTCAAAATGGTTATAAATTTTCAAAAAAACATAATGATAGGTCTGGAATAGGGGATTCCAATTGGGACCCTACAGAAGTTGGTGGGATTTTGGTGAGTAAAACAGTGGATTATATCAATAAACAAAAAGAATCAAAACAGCCATTTTTTTTGTATTACTGTAGTCAAGCTGTACATATTCCGCACACTCCTCCTTCGATGTTAAATGGTCAAAAAGTGGCAGGAACCACACCTGGAGTTCATGGAGATATGATTTACGAATTGGATGTCCAAGTTGGAATGATGATCGAAGCTTTGAAAAAAACTGGAGCTTATGAAAATACGCTTTTCGTTTTTACTTCAGATAATGGAGGTTTGTCTTTTGATAAAAACATGAAAAAAGCGGGACATGATACTAGTAATGGATTAAATGGTAGCAAAGGGTCTATTTATGAGGGAGGTCATAGAGTTCCTTTTATAGCTGTTTGGCCTGGGGTTATCAAACCTAATTCTGTATCAAAAGAGCCTGTCGTTGGGCAAGATATGGTGGCTACTATTGCTGCATTGTCTGCTCAGAAACTGGATAAAACAAAAGTATTTGATTCAGCGAATCTACTGCCTTACTTTAAAGGGGAATCTCCTAAAAACCCTGCTCATATTTATTTGATGCATCAGTCCAAAGGAGGTCCAAGTTACGCGATAAGAGATGGGAAGTGGAAACTTATATTGAAGGGGGATAAACCAGGGATTTTAGAAAATTTAGTTCCTGTTGAGTTATATGATTTGGAAACTAATTTATTTGAAGATTCTTCAAGTAATTTAATTGAAGATCCAAAACAGAAAAACAGAATAGAAAAAATGATGAAAAGCTATATTGAGGTGAGAACCTCTAAGATAGCAACAGTTAATTAATAGCTATCAAAGGAATAAATTAGACTAGATGAAAGATAAGAATATTCAGTAATTTACTGTTTGAAAAGGGATATAGATTATGAAAAGAATACATAGATTATTTTTAGTAGGAGTTTTTTTACTCACTGTTTTTCAGGTGTTCAGTCAAACACGGGAAATCACATCATTTAATGAAAATTGGAAATTTGCTAGATTTGGAAACATGCCAGATGGGTCTAAAATTGAAGAACCTGCAGATATAGATGAGGTTGATTATGATGATGCTACCTGGAGAGAACTGAATTTACCTCATGATTGGGGAATTGAAGGTCCGTTTAGGGCAGATTTACCTAATCAAACGGGGAAATTGCCTTGGGCTGGAATAGGTTGGTACAGAAAAGAATTTTCAGTATCTGATGCAGATTTAAAGAAAAAAGTATTTGTAGAGTTTGACGGTGCCATGTCTAACACTAGCATTTGGGTGAACGGAGGATATGTAGGTGACTGGGCTTATGGATACTCTTCTTTTGGTTTTGAAATATCTAGGTATTTAAAAGCTGGGAAAAATACAATTGCAGTGAGATTAGATAATAAAGAAAATTCTTCTCGTTGGTATCCTGGGGGTGGGATTTATAGAAATGTGCGATTGGTAAAAACGCAGAGCATCCATGTAGCACAATGGGGAACTTTTGTAACAACTCCAAAAGTTTCATCTTCGGAAGCCTTGGTTAGAATTGAAACCGAAATTTCAGGGGATACCGAGGGGGTGGAAATACTGCATGAGATTTTTAGAAAAGGGGAAACATCTGTAAAAATTGGAGAAGCAAAAGTAGCCTATTATCAACCAAGTATAATAAAAGTTGCAAACCCAGCCTTGTGGGAATTAGAGAATCCAAATTTATATTCGGTTAAAACATCACTTCTTAAAAAAGGTAAAGTTGTAGATGTTTATACTACAGTTTTTGGAATTAGGTCTATAGAGTATAACAAAGATGGTTTTTTTCTTAATGGCAAAAAGGTTAGAATGAATGGTGTTTGTCAACATCATGACTTGGGACCTTTAGGGGCTGCGGTAAATGTTAGAGCCATTGAGAGACAAATAGAAATTTTGAAATCTTTTGGAGTAAATGCGATAAGAACTTCACATAATCCACCTGCTCCTGAGTTTTTGGACTTGTGTGATAAAATGGGAGTTTTAGTACAAGTAGAAGCTTTTGATGTATGGGGAAAGAAAAAAGTAGATAATGATTATGCTAGATTATTTGGTGCATGGCATGAAAGAGATTTGGTAACAATGGTAAAGAGAGATAGAAACCATCCTTCTGTTGTTATGTGGAGTACAGGAAATGAAATGATTGAATTAAGAGAGGCGAATGATGCTCCAATCGCATCAAAATTAGCAGATATTATTCGTTCAGTAGATACGACGCGTCCAACTACATTTGGAAATAGTAGACCAGAAGCTGCTACGAATGGTTTTGAAAAAACTGCAGATGTTTTTGGCTTTAATTATAAACCACATATGTATGAGCAGTTTAGAAAAGAAAATCCTAATCTTCCTTTGTATGGAAGTGAAACGGCTTCTACAATTAGCTCAAGAGGTGAGTACTTTTTTCCTGTGAATTTTGATAATAAAAAAAGTGGAAATGGTGGGTTTTTTCAAGTAAGTAGCTATGACTATTCTGCACCTAATTGGGCCTATAGGCCAGATTTGGAATTTGAGGCACAAGATAAATATCCCTGGGTGTTTGGTGAATTTGTTTGGACTGGTTTTGATTATATTGGAGAGCCAACCCCTTACAATAAGGATAAAACTAATTTGTTGAATTTTTCCGATCCTGCTGAAAAGGCAAGGATGAAAGCAGAATTGGCAAAAATGGGAAAACAAATTCCACCACGAAGCTCTTATTTCGGTATTGTTGACTTATGTGGATTCCCAAAAGATAGATATTATTTATATCAAGCTAAATGGAAACCTGAGTTACCCATGGCGCATATTTTGCCACATTGGAACTGGCCAGAGAGAAATGGAGAGGTTACACCAGTTTTTGTTTATACATCAGGAGATGAAGCTGAATTATTTTTAAATGGAAAATCCTTAGGTAGAAAAAAGAAGGGGGCTTTTGAATACAGGCTCATTTGGAAAGATGTTTTGTACGAAAAAGGTGCGTTAAAAGTGGTGGCATATAAAAACGGAAAAAAATGGGCTTCTGATGAGGTTAAAACAACAGGGAAGTCTAGTGAAATATTGTTAGAGGCAGATAGGGATGTGATTAATGCTGACGGACAGGATCTTTCTTTTATAACAGTAAAAATAGCCGATAGAAAAGGAGTCATGGTTCCAAGAACTCATAATTCGGTTAGTTATAGTATTTCGGGCCCAGGTGAAATTGTAGCTGTTGGTAATGGAGATCCAACAAATCACGAGTCTTTTCAAGCTACAAAAAGAAAAGTGTTTAATGGAATGGCTTTGGTGGTGATTAGATCAAAGAAAGGAGAAACGGGGAAAATAAAATTAACAGCAGTTTCTAAAGGTTTAAGATCACAAAAATTAATTATTTCTTCGAATTAATTGATTTGAAAAAAAATAAAAAATGAGAACGAGAAAATTTATAGTATTGTTTATAATGGCGTTTGCGGCGGTTGTAAATGCTCAAAAAAAACCAAATGTTTTATTTATTGCTATTGATGACATCAATGATTGGATTGGTCCTTTGGGAGGGAATCCGCAGGCGATTACCCCAAATATGGATCGGTTTTGCGAAAATGGCGCAATGATTTTTAAAAATGCGGTATGTACGGCTCCTATCTGTGGCCCCTCAAGATCCGCAATTTTATCTGGGTTTTTACCAAGCACGTCGGGAATTTATGGTAATGCTCATAATATGATATATTCTGAGGTGGTTCAAAAAAATGCAACACTTCCTGAATATTTTTCAAAAAATGGATATCATACTTTATCTAATGGAAAGATTTTTCACAAACATGGTACCTCCAATGGAAAAACAGATTTTGGGGCTTGGGCTTACGATGAATTTGCAAGAGGAAGAAGGTATAACAATGATAAAGCAGATCCTAAATTTTTAACGGCATCGAAATCAGGAGTAATAAATGGAGTAAAGAAACCTGAGTTCAAATCAAAACAAAGTAAATTAAGTTGGGGACCAACAAAAGATTCTTTTGATGAAACAGTTGATTACGCGGTTGCGGATTGGGCAGTGAATCAATTACAACGAGAATTTGACAAACCATTTTTTATGTCGGTTGGTTTTATCAAACCTCATTTGCCTTGGTTTGTGCCTCAGGAGTTTTTTGACATGTATGATTTAGATAAAATCAAAGCACCTATTGTGGATGAAACGGATTTGAATGACATTAAAACTCCGAAAGGAAAGCAAGCTTTTCAACCAACCGGTGAATACAAATGGGTGAAAAAAAATGGTTTAGAAAAAGAGGCAACAAGGGCTTATTTGGCAAGTATTTCTTTTGCAGATAGATGTCTTGGTTTGGTGATGGATGCACTTGAGAAAAGTGGCCATGCTGATAATACAATTGTGATGATTTGGGGAGATCATGGATGGCATTTGGGAGAGAAACAAAGGTATCTAAAAAACACACTTTGGGCCGAGGTTGTTCATACTCCTTTACTGGTAAAATTGCCAGGTATGAAAAAACCAATTTTAGCAGATCAAACGGTTTCATTAGTAGATATATATCCTACTTTAGTGAGTTTGTGTAATCTTCCTGAAAAGAAAAATATTGAAGGTCATGATTTTTCAAAAATTCTGAATGATGTTAACTCCAATTGGGAGCACCCAGGGATTACTATATCATCATCTGGTACTTCTGTATTAAGTTCAAAATATCATTATATCAATTATTTATCGGGGACTGAAGAATTGTATGATGTAAAAAAGGATCCATTAGAAAAAAGGAATCTTATTAAAGAAAAAAAGTATCGAAAAGAGGTTGAGAAGTTAAAAGTATATGTTCCTAAAAACAGAAAGTTGGCGTCGAAAAAACATGACCCTAAACCTAAAAATTATGTTGATGCTGACCAAGATGAAACCATCAAGCAAAGTAGAAATTTAAAGGAATTGGACTAGGGTTTGTAGTAATAATAACAATAATAATCAATAAATTATATAATGAATTATACATTTTTTAAATCAAGGTTTTCAATGGCAATGTTTGTTGTTGCTATTATTAATATAGGTTGTTTCTCTTCATCAACTTCTAAAAAGGGAGAAATTAAAAAACCTAATATTTTATGGATTATAGCGGAAGATTTATCGCCTTTTATGGGCTGTTATGGTGATTCTATAAATGCTGGCCATACCCCCGTTATAGATCAGCTAGCGGGAGATGGTGTTTTGTTTAAAAGGGCTTATGCTACGGCTCCTGTTTGTTCAGCTAGTAGGTCAGCAATGATTACAGGTATGATGCAGACTACAACAGGAACACATAATCATCGTTCAAGCAGATACACAAATGGAGAGCTTGTTCCGGAAGCGTTAAGGATTAAATTACCTAAAGGAATGAAGACCATTCCTGAATTGATGAAAGAAGCAGGGTATTTTACATTTAATAGTGGGAAGGATGATTATAATTTTCATTATGATAGAAGAGCTTTGTATAGCACAGGAACGGAAGAGAATTACGTTGCTGGGATGAACGGTTGGCAAGGTAATTTTGCCGTTGATTATATGTCTTATACAGTTGGTAATTGGTCTGATAGACAAGATAAGGATCAGCCTTGGTTTGGTCAAATGCAGTTGATGGGGGGTAAAAAAGATTCTAAATATGTTAGAAAAGGAGAAAGGTTAGCAACTAATGATGTTCCTTTACCACCTTATTTTCCAAATATTGAATCCCAAAGAAAATCTTGGACCGAACACTATAATGCAAATCGTGGTTCCGACGTGAAAGTAGAAGAATTATTAGCTCAATTAAAAGCCGATGGCGAATTAGAGAATACGATTATATTTTTCTTTTCTGATCATGGAAGTAATACTTCTTTAAGACACAAACAATTCTGTTATGAAGGTGGAATGTTAGTTCCATTGATGATCAAAGGGGATTTTCCAGGTTTAAAGGCTGGTCAGGTTAGAGAGGATTTGGTCTCTTTGTTGGATGTTTCTGCAACAACTTTAGCAATGGCTGGAGCTGAAATGCCTGCGTATTTGGATGGTAGAGATTTGTTCGCTGCTGATTTAGAAGAGGAGGATTATATCATTGGGGCAAGAGATAGATGTGATTATACAATTGATAGGATACGAACTGTAGTTTCTAAAGATTTTAGATATATAAAAAACTACTTTCCAGAAAGACCGATGATGCAAGCTGGTTATAGAGATAAAAAAGCAATTGTTAAAGACTTGAAGAAATTGCATGCTGAAGGGAAACTTACCCCTTATCAAGATGCACATTGGTTTGGTGTAAAACCTGTAGAAGAATTGTATGATTTAAAAAATGATGTTCATCAAATGAATAATTTGGCACAAGATCCAACTTATGCTGTAATATTAAAGGAGCACAGAAAGGTGTTAGAGGATTGGGAGCAGAAAACTGATGATCAAGGTCAATACCCTGAAGCATCTGTTCAATTGAAAGCAACTTTTGATTTTTGGAAAGACAGACCGAGATTTAAAAATGCAAAAATAAATCCTGAGTACGATCAGTTTAAATGATTAAAAAAATAAAAAACCTGAATCTTATGATTCAGGTTTTTTTTTAGATCGCTCCAATATATGTTTCTAGACTTGAATTAGAATCCAATCCTATTTTTTTTCGAATTCTATATCTTGATGTATGAACACTTTGGAGTGAAATATTTAAAAACTTAGACATTTCATGACTGTTGAAGTTTAACTTTATTAATGCACAATGTTTTAATTCAGTAGCTGATAAATTTGGATGCATTTTGCATAAGGATTCATAAAAGTGATTGTTCACTTCAGTGAATCTGAGGTTAAACTCTTCCCATGAATTATCAGTGCCCTTTGCATACTTGTTAGAAAGAGACCGATATTCTTTTGGATTTGATTTTTTTATAATATTTAAGAGTGTTTGAACAGCTTCTTCCTTCTCAATCATTTTTAATGCATGAGCCGTCAATTCTTTACTTTTTACTTCTAATACAGCATTCGTTTTGTCTTGATCATGTTGTCTGATAAGGGAAAGGTTTTTGATTTTTTCTTTTTGATAATAAAAAATATAGGCTCCAATCACTAAAAGGATGATAAAGATAAATACAGAAAAAGCCCTAATAAGCTTGGTTTTATTTTTCTTAAGGTTCTCTTCCTGCTTTTCAATTAATTTTTTGTTTTGCGCCAACTCAAGCGCGTATTTGTTTTTTATTTCGAAGAGTCTTTGATTGTTGTTGCTCGTAATGCTAAATAGTTTTTCTGAACTTTCTTTCGAGGCTTGCATGTAGCTTATGGCCTCTTTTAGATTCCCTTTTAAAATATAAATATCTGCCGTTTTCTGAAGAATTTCAGGTCTTTTCTCTTTATGGATGTGCAGCTTTTCTTGAAGTGCTAAACTTTTTTTGTAATAGAAAAGAGCTTTATCATATTCCTTATATAGTTTTTTAAGGTCACCTAAGAACATTAGATTTACGATTCGGTAGGGCGTTTCTTTTTGTTTATGAAGAGCTAGGGCTTTAGAAAGAAGTTCTTGAGCCTTATCTAACTTTCCTTGCTTCATGTAGCAATAACCTTTGTCTGTCATAACATAAGGCAAAGCTCTCTTTTTTTCTGCAACTATTTCACAAGAATCAATATATTTCAAACAAAGGTCATAATTGTCTCTTTGGCGATAAAAAGATGCCAAGCTAAAGTAAGAGGAAATCAATTCGTGTAATTTTCCTTTGTTTTTTTTGTTTACTATTTTAGAAATCTCAAGAGAAGTTTTTAAATGTTTTATCGCTAGAGAATCTTTATTATACAAATCATATAGATGTCCTAAATTTCTATGAACTAATAAAAGAGTAGAGTTGTGTCCAATTTTATCCGTAAGCAACATAGCGTCCCACAAGGCATCATATGCCAAATCGTATTGTCCAGTAAACGTGTACAGGTCACTTTTTTTATGAAGTAATCTTGCAATTAGTAAAGTGTCGTTCTTTTTTTTAGCAATGTTCATTTCCAATTCAACAGAATTCACTGTTGTCAAATGATTAAGATTGCTGTTGCTTGTTAAGTTTTTTCTAAGTCCTATTGTGAGTCCTTGACTAGTACCCTTATGATCGATCTCTGACTGTGAAAAAATCAGCGTTTTAAATAATAATAAAAAATAAAGTAGCGAAGTTTGTCTAAGCAGTGTCATATATTTCATCTTCCAAAGATAAGAAATATCAGATGTATTTAGGGTGGTTTTTAATTATGTAAGCGATTTTATGAGTGCTTAACTGTCAGATATTCTGTGTGTTCTGTTTGTTTCTGTTGAGTTGATTTCTAGGGGGTTTAATTTTTTTGAATAGTATTTGACTATTGCTTTTTGCGTTTTTTTTGATTAGAGAAATATTTTTTTTACGGGTTTTATTTTTTGAACTCGGTTTTTATGGAATTTTTCTTAGGTAGAAAAGTGTAGAAATAAGGCGAAAATTGGTGTTTAAAAATGCATGAAATTAAAAAACCTTAGAAACTGTTTTATTAAGGATGGATTGCGTTCAGTTTTTTATCAGTAGGAATGTGTGAATCATATGGTTTTATTAAGACTACGGAGGATTTATTATAGTTGATATACCAAATTGCTTATGTAACTTGTGACTGCTTATGAATAATTATAGAATTTGGTTATGAAATATCGTGCGATCAGGACAAGATTTACTTTAGTAGCATTTCTTGTTTTTTTTATTAATTATGGCTTTTCTCAAATTCATATTGTTGAGAATCCAAGGAGTTACAAAACTGTAAAAACGGTTCAGTGGGAGGTGAATGATCTTGTATTTCTTTGTAAAGAAGAATTTGAGAATCCTTTTGAGAAAAATGTAATCGCTATTGTTGAAGATGGAGTGAAAACGCAAAAAGTACCGCTGTTTTACAATGGTAAAAAATCATGGGTGTTAAGGTATTCAAGTGGAACAGTAGGTAAAAAAACATTTCGAATAGATTCCGAAATAAAAGAGCTTCATGGTAAACGAGGAAAGTTTGATGTACAGGAAAATATTAAAACTGACAGACATGGTGGTATTGTGAAAAACCATCAAGACCCGAGACATTTTTATTATGAGGATGGAACTCATTATTTTAATCTCGCTTTTGAGTGTGATTGGCTTTTTGCTTTAGATTATGGGAAAAAGGAAATTCCAAAAACCAGACATCTTTTAAACTTGATAAAACAAAATGGATTCAATCAAGTTGTGATGAATGTATATGCCTATGATCCTGATTTGGATTGGGTAAAAGATGAAAATCTTGCAGAACATCCAGAACATAATTATGGTGCAAGAGAAGATATTTTTCCCTTTTTAGGTTCTAATGCATCGCCAGATCATTCTTCTTTAAATGTTGATTTTTTCAAGCATTTTGATAAAGTTATTTCAGAATTACATCATAATGAAATTGTAAGTCATTTAATGATTTATGTTTGGAATAAACAAGTAGCTTGGCCAAAAGCAGGTTCAGACGCTGATAATAGATATTATGATTATGTAATTAAAAGATATCAAGCCTTTCCGAATGTTATCTGGGATGTATCGAAAGAGGCTGCCAATAAAATAGCTATCCAACAGAATAAAAATATTGTAGAACATATTGAAGAGCGTATTGATCGTACTAGAGATTTGGATGGTTTTAATAGACTAGTCTCGGTGCATGATTATGGGTTTTGTAAAAATCATAAGGATAAAGTTGATTTTATTTCTACCCAAGACTGGAAATTATCATTACATGAAAGTATGCTAAAAGTGTATAAGAATTTTCCTTTGAAGCCCGTTTTCAATATTGAACACGGGGGGTATGAGGCATCACCTTACAACGTTTTTCCCGGCGGGTTTTCAAATGCAGAAATTTGTTTACGTAGAAATTATCTGTGTCTGTTTGCGGGGGTATATACTACTTATTATTGGCAGGCAGCGGCATGGAGTGCTGTGATTCATAATCCGTATGAGCAGCCAGAAAATATAGTTAGGCCAAGGTTTGATTATTTTAAAAATATGAGATCTCTTTTTGATACGGTTCATTTTGAAAATTTTGAGCCCATAACAAAATACAATAGCAGGTCTTATGTATTGCTAAACCGAAAGGAAGGTGCAGTAATGCAATATATACCGAAAGAAGTTCACTCTGATGACATCAAGCGCTTGTTAAGTAATGAGTTCAATTACGAAAATGCCACCTGGCAATGGTTCAATACTATAACTGGTGAGTTTACAGAGGTAGTCTCCTTAGAATTTAAACATAAATATGGTTTTTGGGATGAACGTCCTTGGAGAAATGAGGCTGATGCTATCTTAATTATTAGAAATTTAAAATAAACATGAATAAAGTCAATACCCTCTTGGTATTGCATTCTAAATACGAATAAAATGAAATTTAAAATGTCCCTCGCGCTTACGTTTGTTGTAAGTTTATTATGTGTGCAATCTGTCATGTTTGCAAAAAAAACACCAAAACCTAATGTAGTAGTTATTTATTTAGACGATCTAGGTTATGGTGATCTAAGCGCCTATGGAGCAACAGAATTGCATACGCCAAATATGGATGTATTAGCGAATGAGGGTGTTAAATTCAGAAATGGTTATGCAACCTCTGCAACATGCACTCCAAGTAGATATGGATTGTTAACTGGAGTATATCCATGGAGAAACCCTAAAGCAAAAATATTACCAGGTTCTGCACCATTGATTATTACTACAAAACAAGAAACGTTGCCTAAAATGTTTAAAAAAGCTGGGTATCAAACCGCTATTGTAGGAAAATGGCATTTAGGATTAGGTGCTGGTGATGTAAACTGGAATGAACACATTACTCCTGGGCCTAATGAGGTTGGATTTGATGATGCCTATATTTTAGCGGCAACACAAGACAGAACACCAACGGTTTATATAAAAAATGGTAAAGTTGATGGTTTAGATCCAAAGGATCCTATTTCTGTAAGTTATAAGAAAAATTTCGAGGGAGAGCCAACAGGTAAAGACAATCCAGAACTAACCACTATGAAATGGCATCATGGGCATAATAATAGCATTGTAAATGGAATCCCAAGAATTGGATACATGAAAGGTGGTGAAGCGGCAAAATGGAGTGATGTAGATATGGCTGATCATTTCTTAGGTAAAGCTCAACAGTATGTCAGAAATCATAAAGAAAAACCATTCTTTTTATATTATGCATTGCAACAACCTCACGTGCCAAGAACACCGCATCCAAGATTTGTCGGTAAATCAGGAATGGGGCCTAGAGGGGATGTGATTTTAGAAGCCGATTTTATGATTGGTGAATTTATGAAAACATTGAAGGAAGAAGGTGTTCTGGAAAATACCCTCATAATTTTTTCAAGTGATAACGGTCCTGTTTTACAAGATGGATATTATGATGACGCCATTGAGAAATTAGGAAAACATACACCTGCTGGTGTGCTAAGAGGTGGAAAGTATAGTTTATTTGATGCTGGGACTAGAGTTCCGTTTATGGTTTATTGGAAAGGTACGATAAAACCAAAGGTTTCTGATGCATTGGTGTGTCAGATTGATTTATTAGGCTCCTTAGCGCATCTTGTTGAGGTTGAAGTTGAAGCTACAGATAGCCAGGATGTTTTATCCGCATTGGTGGGGAAAAGTAAAAAAGGAAGAAAAGACTTGGTTTTAGAGGCAGGATCCAAAACATCTTATAGAACCGGTGATTGGGTGATGATTCCTCCTTATAAAGGAGCCAAAATGAGTTGGCATTCATTTGTGGAAACGGGAGTGACAACGGAATATCAATTGTATAATTTAAAAAATGATCCAAGTCAGAAACATAATTTAGCGACTGAAAATCCTAAAAAATTAGCAGAGTTATTGAAAAAATTTGAAGCGATTCGAGGTACGGAATATTCTAATATTAAAAAGTAATTAAAATGAGACTGTATTTTTTTCTTTTGATGTTGTTTTCTTTTCAAAGCGTTATTGTTGCCCAGAAAAACACTTATAAACCTTTTAGTAATTCAAAAATAGAGACAGAAGTTGAGGCTTTAATGGCTAAAATGACCTTAGAGGAAAAAATTGCTCAAGTAACAGGTACTAGAATTCGTGAATTGATGGTAGATGGCAAAATTTCCTTAGAAAAATGTCGGGAACATATTCCATATGGAATTGGGCATTTTTGTCAGTTTTCTACAGGACAAGCTTTGGAGCCAGAAGCTTTAAGGGATTTAGTGCGTCAAGTTCAGCAGTATCTAGTCACTGAAACAGCAAATAAAATACCTGCTATTTTTCATGAAGAGGCCATTACGGGATTTGCAACTTTGGGTGCAACCACGTTTCCACAGCAAATAGGAATCGGATGTTCATGGAATCCTGAGTTAGTAGAAAGAAATACAAATTCTACCAGGATTAGTATGCGTGCTGCAGGGGCTACTTTTGCTTTATCTCCAATGTTGGATTTAAGTAGAACAGCTCACTGGAATAGGCATCAAGAGAGTTATGGAGAGGATGCTTATTTGACCGCCAGAATGGGTGTTGCTTTTGTACAGGGATTGCAAGGAGAAGATCTTTCTACAGGGGTAGCTGCAACCGTAAAACATTTTGCTGGATATGGTACCAAAAACAATGATGTTAAAACTTTATATGAAGAATATTTGATGCCACATGAAGCCTGTATAAAAGTGGCAGGTGCAAAAAGTGTAATGCCATCTTATGGAATCTATAAATCATTACCTATTTCGGTAAATCCAACAATGCTAGATCAGATGTTACGAAGGGAAATTGGTTTTGATGGATTGGTGGTGAGTGATTATGGTGCAATTACGATGGTGTATAAAAAATACAAACAAGCTCCAGACTTAATGACAGCTGGCGCAATGGCGATCAACGCCGGAACAGATATTGAATTGTCGTCGCCAACAACTTTCCCATTTTTATCGCAAGCAATAAAGAAAGGTTTGATCACTGAGGAAACCATTGATATAGCGGTTAAAAGATCATTGACTATGAAGTATAGGTTAGGTTTGTTAGAAAGAAATCCAAAAATTGGAACCGATGGCCCTTTAGATTTTGATCCGCCAGAAAACAGGATGCTAGCATATGAAGCGGCGTGTCAATCCATTGTTTTGTTGAAAAATAACGGTGTTTTACCCTTGAAAAAAAATCTTAAAAAAATTGCGTTGGTTGGACCAAATGCAGCAACTGTTCAGGGATTGTTGGGCGATTATACTTATCAAGCCATGCGAGCTTTTTGGAAAGGGGAGCAATTTGATGCCTTGAATCCGAAATTAGTGACCTTAAAAGAAGGTTTGGAGGATAGGATAGGTAACGATGTAGAAATTATGCATGAGCGTGGTTGTGATTGGAGTGCTAGTTTAGAAGCTAAAATTGACAAAGATGGATATGGAGATAGTCGTTTAGGTAAATTGAAATTATTGACAGTTCAAGGGCTTCCACAACCAAATTTAGAGTATGCTTTAAAGATTGCTAAGGAAAGCGATGTTATCATTGCTGCAGTTGGTGAAAATATATCTTTAAACGGTGAAGGAAGGAGTAGAAAGGGAATTGGATTACCAGGGGATCAGGAGGCTTTTGTAGAAAAACTTCTTGCTACAGGAAAACCGGTAATACTGGTTTTATTTGGAGGTAGACAACAAGTAATAGATAAAATAGAAGGAAGATGTGCTGCGATATTGAATGCCTGGTTTCCTGGAGAAGAAGGAGGAAATGCAATTGCTGATATATTGATAGGTGAAGTAAATCCTTCTGCAAAGTTATGTGTTACTTATCCTAATTCTCAAAACAGAGTGGAGGTGAATTACCAAAATGGGTATCAGTCAGGAAATACTCCATTGTATTCATTTGGGTATGGTTTGTCTTACACTAATTATGCATATGCAGACTTTAAAATTGAAGCTAAAGCAAATACAAATAGTGATCGTTTTTCAGTTTCTTTTACAGTTCAGAATACTGGAACCATGGATGGAGAAGAAATAGTTCAATTATATGTGTCACCGAAAGAGAAGAATACAACAATGAAACCAATCCAATTAAAAGGTTTTCAAAGAGTGTATTTAAAAGTAGGTGAAAAGAAAAAAGTAGTTTTTAAAGTTGCGCCACAACAGTTGGCTCAATATAAAAACAATAGATGGATTGTTGAGGAGGGAAGGTATACTTTTAAAGCGGGAGCATCCTCAACGGATTTAAAACTAAAAGGAGATATAAAATTAACAGGAGGTGATTTTGTTCTAGAAAAAGGAAGAGAAGTCTTTTTCTCTAAATCGAATTAATTAATCAAAATATGAGATTATTAAAAAGTATGTTACTTGTTTTTTTCGTAGTATTTGTGTTTTCATGTGTGCAACAGAGAAGGGATAATGATAAAAATAAGGAGCAGCATATACCAATAAAGGTAGAGGTAATTGTTCCAGAACATGGAATGGCAGATCCGCATGCTTGGGTACAAAATGATAGTGTGTAAATTATTTGCGGGCATGATAAGTCATGGAGCCCTAGATCGTCTTTTCCGAGGGATCGATGGGAAGTGTGGTCCACCGGTGATTTGATAAATTGGAAACAGCAAAAATGGATAACCATTGATATATCTGCTAATGATAACGAGTTTAAAACATATGAAATTGAACTTTCTGAATTTGGACAAATTAACAATAGGTTAATGCAAATTGCTCTGGAACCTTTTGTAGGAGTTGCAGAAGGAGAATGGGAGTTAGATGAAATAATTATTAATTAATTTAAAGTTTTAACTAGTGGTCTTTTATTATTGACTTTTTTGTTGATATAAAATCTAGTGAATTTGAAGTTTAGATCTAGAAAGCATAGCTTTTTTAGTTTTACAAATTTTTAAAAAAATAAAGCGTAAGTTTTAATCAAGTATCTTTTGGTGGTATACTCTTAATACGAAGAACATCTAGTCTAAGAAAAAATACATTTGGTTGTTTAAACTTCTTATATTGTATTTAATATTGTGAAATACAATTAAATAAGTTTTAGATGATTTTACAACGCACAACAACTATTGTTTTATTTCTTTTCCTGTTTTTAGGGAAGAAAGTGATTTCTCAAGAAGTTCAACCAAATATTTTATGGATTCTTACCGATGATCAACGTTATGATTCCGTAAAAACCTTTAATCAAGCAATTGACGGAAGAGAAATGAGTGAATTAGGGTATATTGAATCTCCTGAAGTGGATAAATTGGCAGCTAAAGGAACTACATTTGTGAATACCTATTGTCAAGCAACTGGCTGTGCACCTTCAAGAGCAGCTATGCATCAAGGAAGATATCCTTTTAGATCTGGAGTTTATGAATTCGAATATCATAATAATGTAGCCGAGCATATGAAACCTTCATTGCCTGAGCAGATGGTACAGTTAGGATACCAAACTTTTCATGTTGGGAAACTAGGCTATCGTTTAAAAGGTTTGAAAGAGAATGGAAAAACCAAGCCTCATAAAGTTTATCAAACGGATATCGATTTTAGAAATTTAGGAAAACAAGGATTGACAGATTACTGTAGCGGTGGTTGGTGGCCAGAAGTTGCGGGAGAAAAATTCGAAAAGCCTATAACAGATATCAGTTATTTTGTCAATGCAGATGGAGATTTTGAATTTGTATCAAAACAACTTAATGAAAGGTCTAAAAAGCATAGAAAAACGGCAAAAGAGGTTACTAAAAAGTACGATTTACTAAGGCATTACAAAAAAGGACAACAGGAGTCTATATACAAAGGTATGATTATCTCTGGGGTGAGTCCGCAACCAGCTGGTAAAACAAGAGATGGGTATTATGCTTACTTCTTGAATGAATACCTTGTGAATGAAAAAAAGACCTTTGAAGCTGGTGATTTAAAATTCAAAGGAGTAGATCCATCAAAACCAGTATTTGCACATATAGGATTTGATTTTCCTCACACACCAGTATTACCTCCTGCAGAGTTTAGAAAACGTTTTCAGAAACATACTTATAAAGTTCCTGATTTTAGTGAAGCCGAATTTGCTGAAATGGCGCAGCAAATGAAAAAGCAAGTGACGATCAAATCTTCTTACCATTTTACCAAAAAAGAAAAGCAAAAGATGATTCAAGATTATTATGCTTTTTGCGCATATGGAGATCAATTGGTTGGACAAGCGGCAGATGATTTTATTGAGTATAGTGAAAAACATAAACAACCTTGGATGATTATTTATGTTTGTGGTGATCATGGGTGGAAATTGAATGAACATGGTGGGATTTCAAAATTTACTCCTTGGGAATGGGATAGTCATAATCCAATGATTGTGGTCTCATCAGATAAAGAAAAATTTCCAGCAGGGAAAATTGTCAAAAACTTTACTGAATTTGTTGATATTGCTCCAACTGCTTTAAAAGCGGCTGGTGCAGATATTGCTTCGGATAAATTTAAATATTTGGATGGAATTGATCTTGCTGAAACAGCTGCTGAAACGGCTCCTATTAGAGATTATATTATTGGAGAAAGCCATGCTGTAACGGGTCCAAGAGCATACATAAGAACCAAGGATTATGTATTGTCTTTAAAAACGAGACCCTCTAAAAAAGAAGGAGTAAATATGAAATGGGCGCTATCAGCATCTTGGGAGGATTTAGATCCTGCCTTATATAGTTCTAAAGAAGATCCTAAAGAACTACATAATTTAGCTTTTGATAAAGAATACACAGCGGTAGCAGAAAAGATGAAAAATAAATTGTTAAATATTGTACTTGGTGATAATCGAGTTGAGATTAACTGGGAAAAATGGGGAACGGGTACCAAGGTGTTTCATAGTAATTTTGCCCCAGGAGCGCATGATTATAAACTAAAATTATAAGTCTTAAAAAAAATTAGATAAATTAAGTAATATGAAGAATTTCTTAAAAGTATTTTTGCTGATATGTGTTGTTTTTCCCATAAATGGACAAAATAAAAAGACTAATAAAAATGGGGTGTGTTTTGCTATGTATACGGTACATGAAAAAACACTAAAACTTACAGCGCAATTTTATCCGGTTAAATATTACAATCCATTTAGAGCATCCTTACAAATAAAACAAAATGGAAAATGGGAAACAGTTCAAGAGTCTGAAATTAACTATCCGGGCTATACCGCTCATTTTAGAATTGATGATTGGAATGATAAGAGGGAACACGCTTATCGAATTTTTTATAACAAACAGGCAAACTATCAAGGGATGATTCGTAAGAATCCTACGGATAAGCAAGAGATTGTGATGGCTGCATTTTCTTGTTGGTCAACCTACCAAAAACATGGGGGAGCTGGAGCTAAGGATATTACGGATAATTTAAAAAAGTTGAATCCAGATGTTTTGTTTTTTGCAGGTGATCAAGTTTATGATCATAGTAATCATTATGGGAATTGGTTGAAATTTGGAGAAGTATTTGGAGATATAATAAAAAATACACCAACCATTACAATTCCCGATGATCATGATGTTGGACAAGGAAACTTATGGGGAAATGGCGGAAAAAAAATCGACAGTAGAGACGGAGATCAAGGTGGATATTATATGCCGGTAGCTTACATAAAAGAAGTAGAAAGAGCACAGACAAGTCATTTGCCAGACCCCTATGATCCAACACCAATAGAACGTGGAATTGGAGTTTACTATACAGATTTTAACTGGGGAGGAGTTAGTTTTGCTATTTTGGAGGATAGAAAGTTTAAATCGGGTCCCAAACGAGTTTTAGAAAAAAAGAGATATAGTAATACACTGGAGATGGATGTAGATGGGGCAACTCTTTTGGGTGATAGACAGTTGAAATTTCTTGAAGATTGGACTACAGATTGGGAAAGTGCAGAAATGAAAGCGGTACTATCTCAAACAATTTTCACCAATTTAGCAACACATACACCTACAATTGATAAAAAGATGAAGTATAGCGTTGATTCTAATGGATGGCCACAGTCAGGAAGAAATAAGGCGCTCCAAGTAATAAGAAAAAGTTTTTCTTGTATGATTGCAGGAGACCAGCATCTTGGTTCTGTAGTACATCACGGGGTGGAAGAATGGAATAATGCAGGGTATTCTTTTGCTGTTCCGGCTGCCGCAAATTTTTGGATGAGATGGTGGAATCCGGAGAAACCTGGGAAAAATAAAAAAGCAAAGGCGCCAAATTATACGGGTGAGTATGAAGATGCATTTCATAATAAAATAACCGTTCATGCAGTAGCGAATCCTACACATAAAGATAATCAACCTCGTGAGGACCTCTTGGATGGTAGAGCAGCTGGTTATGGAATTATAAAATTTAATAAGGCTGAAAGAGAAGTTACATTTGAATGTTGGAAGAGAAATGTGGATATTACAAATCCAAATAGTAAACAGTATGACGGTTGGCCAGTTGTTTTTAATCAGCAGGATAATTTTCAGATTAAAGATGGATTTCAACTCCCTGTACTTAAAATTTCTAAAAAGAATCAAGTAGTTACCGTTAGGGATGCTTTTACAAAAGAAGTAATATTGTCTTTAAGAATAAAAGGTTCAGAATTTCAGCCTAAAGTGATGAGAAAAGGAAATTTTATGATCGAGGTTGGAGAAGGTGACGAGTTAAAGAAATTCTATAATATTCCTTCCGTTGAAAAAAACAAGAAAAGTATAAAGGTGAATTTTTGATATGCTGTAATCTGAAAATAGGTGAGAAGTTAAAATTTTAGAGTATACAAAGACTATACTTCGTGAATTTAAATATCATGTTTAGCCCCTTTCAAATATTGTGTTTACACAGTGTTTAAAAGGGGTTTCTTTTGTTTGATGATTTCTAGACTGTTGTGTTTTTTTGTATATTGAAGCAAAACATATCCTATAGCTTAAAAAACATTTGAGAAATGCAAGGCGTTTGAATAATCGTACTATTGAGTATTGAAATTTAAAATAAATTCACAATGTTATTAAATAGATTTTTCATTTGCTCATTAGTTCTAATGTTTTCGGTAAACAAATTTATAAGTGCCCAAAAGCAAAAACCAAATGTACTTTGGATTTTAACAGATGACCAACGATGGGACTCCATTGAAGTTTTTAATGAAATTATCAGTGGTACGAAGGAAAGTCAACTAGGATATGTAGAATCTCCGCAAGTGGATAAATTAGCTAAAAAAGGAACCACATTTATCAATACGTATTGCCAAGCACAGGGCTGTGCTCCTTCAAGGGCTTCAATGCACACCGGACGTTATCCATTTAGATCTGGAGTATACCAGTTTGAATATTTTAATAACAATACAGAGAATTCATATCCTTTGTTACCAAACTCAATGGAGCAATTAGGGTATCAAACAATGCATGTTGGTAAGTTGGGAGTTCGAATGAGAACTTTGAAAAATGGGAAAGCAGTGAAGACAGATATTTACCAGACGGATGTAGATTCTAAAACTTTTGAAAATGAGGGTTTGCCTGAGTGGGGAAAGCAAAGCATTTTAAAAGAGATAGATGGAGTGAAATTGAAAAAAAAAGTTCGTAATGTGGTTTATTTTAAAGATGCTGATGGTTCTATTTTATACAAGTCAGAACAACTAGAAAAAGAAAATCCACAGTTTGCGGGAATGGCGAAACAGGCAGTTGAAAAATATGATTTATTTTTTAAGTACAATAACAAAGAAAATCATCCCCAAAGTGAGTTTAATAGTGGAGTATTGTATGGGGTAAGTCCTAAGCCAGCAGGTAAAACACGTGATGGTAATTATACAAGTGCATTTATTGATTTTTTGCAAAACGAAAACGGTTCTTTTAAGGTTGGAAATACTAATTTTGAAGGCGTAAATACCTCAAAACCTTTGTTTGCACATATTGGTTATGATTTTCCACATACTCCTGTGTTACCACCTGCGGATTATCGAAAACGCTTCCAAGAACATGACTATAAAATTCCAAAACTGACAAAAAAAGAATTCAACAAAATGGCGAAAGCTTTTCAGAAAAGAGTTAGAAAGAGCTATTCTGATGATTTTACGGATTTAGAAAAACAAAAAATGGTACAAGATTATTATGCTTTTTGTGCCTATGGGGATGCATTGATTGGAGAGGCTGTGGAAGAATTTATCAATTACAGCAAAAAACAGAAGCAGCCATGGATGATTGTTTATGTATGTGGAGATCATGGTTGGAAGTTAAATGAGCATGGTTCAATTGCTAAAAATACACCTTGGGAAATAGACAGTCATAATCCGATAATTGTGGTTTCTTCTGATAAAAAGAAGTTTCCCGCAGGAAAGGTTGTTAAAGATTTTACCGAGTTCGTTGATATTGCACCAACCATTTTAACCGCTGCAGGTGCAAATTTAAAAGCTAGCAGTTTTGAATATTTGGATGGAGTTAATTTAGAAAAAGTAAGTTCAAAAGAAATCCCTGCACGTGATTACGTGATCGGAGAAAGTCATCATAGTATTGGGCCAAGAGCTTATATTAGAACCAAGGATTTTATGTTTTCGGTTAAAACAAGACCGAACTCTAAACGCGGAGTAAATATGAATTGGGCAATGACGGCTTCTTATAAAGAGTTAGATCCTGCATTGTATCATACTTCGAAGGATCCAAATGAACTAAATAACCTGGCTTTTGATTCAAATTATACCAAAGTTGCCATGCAAATGAAAAAGAAGTTATTGTCGATTGTTATTGGCGATGGTAGAGCTGAAGTGAATTGGGGTGGAGATAACTTTGGTAAAACTACAAAGGCTATTGGAACCGAGGTATATAAAAGTAATTTCGCTCCAGGTGCACATGATAATAAACTAAAATTAAACTAATACATAGTAACATGAGAATACATAATATAATTACAGTTGCTCTCTTTGCAATATTGAGTGTGGTGTCAAAAAATGTTTTGGCACAAAAGCAAAAGCCTAATGTACTTTGGATTTTAACAGATGATCAACGCTATGATGCTATTAGAGCTTTTAATAAAATGCTACATGGTAGGGAAATGAGTGAATTGGGCTATGTAGAGTCGCCTAACGTGGATAGATTAACTAAGATGGGAACTACTTTTATCAATACCTATTGTCAGGCATCTGGTTGCGCTCCTTCAAGAGCATCTATGCATTATGGACGATATCCATTTAGATCTGGGGTGTACGAATTTGAGTATCATAATAATTTAGCACCACATATGAGACCTAGTTTGCCTGAACAAATGGAGGCTTTGGGTTATGAAACAATTCATATAGGAAAACTTGGGGTTCGATTAAAAACTAAAAAAAATGGAAGAATGCAAGGAGCTGAAATGTATCAGCAGGATATTAGCTTTAAGCAATTAAGGAAAGATGGTTTAACAGATTGGGGTAAAGATTGGTTTTATACACTTGATGGTCAAAAATTAAGTACACCTATCAAAAGCATGGAGTTTTTTGTAACAGAGGAAGGGAAATTTGAGTATCGCTCTAAAGATTACGAAAAACAGTTTCCGGAAAGAGAAGGAGAAGCAAAAAAAATAATGGAGAAATACGATCTTTTTATGGAGTACAATAAAAAGAAAGGGCCCATGACTCCGTTTTCAGCTCCAATAATTAGTGGGGTTAGTCCAAGAAAAGCAGGTAAAACTAGAGATGGGTATTATGCTTCTATTTTTGATGATTATTTGAGAAATCAGAATAAAGAATTCAAAGCGGGTTCAAGAACTTTTAATGGAGTTGATACAGAGAAACCATTCTTTTGTCACATAGGTTTTGATTTTCCACATACACCAGTTTTACCACCGGCGAGTTATAGAGATCGATTTCAAAAGCATAGTTATAAAGTTCCTGCTTTTGATAAAAAAGAACTAGAGCGTATGCCAAAACAGTTTCAAAAGCAGGTAAAAGCATCGTATTCTGATCACTTTACTAAAGAACAAAAACAAAAAATGATTCAAGATTACTATGCGTTTTGTGCCTATGGTGATGCTTTGGTAGGACAAGCTACAGATGATTTTATTGAATATAGTGAGTCAAAAAATCAACCTTGGATGATTGTATATGTGTGTGGTGATCATGGTTGGAAATTGAATGATCATGGTTCAGTTTCTAAGTTTACGCCATGGGAAGTGGATAGTCATAATCCTATAGTCGTTGTTTCTTCTGATAAAAAAGCTTTCCCAGAGGGTAAAGTAGTTGAAGATTTTACAGAGTTTGTGGATATTGCTCCAACGATTTTAGCGGCCGCTGGTGCTTCTTTGAAAGAGAACAAGTATGATTATTTAGATGGATTTGATATGGCTGAAATTGTATCTGGTTCTGTTGAGTCAAGAGATTATGTTGTAGGTGAAAACCATGCTGTGACTGGTCCAAGAGCATTTATAAGAACCAAGGATTTTATGTTTTCGATTCAGTCTAGACCGTCTAAAAAAAGAGGAGAAAATATGGAATGGGCAAGAACAGCTACTTATAAAGAATTAGACCCTTGTTTATATCAAACTTCAAAAGACCCTCATGAATTAAATAATTTAGCATTTAATAAGAAATATAAAAATGTAGTTGAGGTTTTAAAAAAGAAATTGATTGATGTAGTTTTAGGTGATGGTAGAATAGAAGTAGGTTGGGGTAAAAAAGCAGATGGAACGACTGTTTATAAGAGTGAATTTGCTTTAGGTGCTCATGACCATAAATTAAAAATGAAATAAAATTTACAGAATTAAATAGATAAAAAAAGGAACAGATGACTGTTCCTTTTTTTGTGGTTTTTATTAATTACAACTCCTTTTGTTGAGGTTCCCAGAAGGGGAGTAAACACGAATCCAATCGATTCTCATTTTGGTGTCGTTACCTGTTTTTGTATCCGAACTATTCCAAAACCCATCGAATCCACCATATCTCCAAGCTTGTGAAGCTTGACTAATAATCATGTGCATTTCTCTAGTTAACCCATCTCCACAAGTAGTGTAGTTTTCAGGATCAATTCCTTCATCAGCTCTTAGTCCTTGAATAATTTTAACTCGTTTTCCATCAATAAAATAAATTAATTTTGAAGGACTTTCCCATTTTACACCAAAATAGTGATAGTTTTCACTCCAGACTACTTCGTTATCTCTACTGCATGAACTATTATCTTTTTTACGTGACATCCAAGTGTCTTTATGGGGCTGGTAATCTAAACGAACACCGTTTTCTTGTTTAAAAGTGTGGTGACTCAAGTGAATTCTATCTCCAAAATATGGGAAGTCACATTGGGTTCCATTTGCTCTTATTCTTGGTCCGTATGCTTCTAGGTTGTCTATTTCTTCCGTTGTCCCTGGATCGTCACTTAACATCCAAACCGCATTGGCTAATTGTGAATTACTTATTTTAACTCTAGCTTCTTGAAATAATGGGTAACTGCTTTTGGCTTTGGTGGAAAGCATTCCACATTTTAATCTTCTAGCTGTTCCGGTACCTGTTTGAATTGCTTTTAGAACTAAGTCTCTGTTAGTTCCATTGGTTGTTTCAAAAGTAACTTGATCCCCAGACCATACTGTTGGACTCGGACCTGTATAGTTGTTTACAAAGCCTAGTTTCCATTTATTAGTAAAATCAGGAGATGATTTTCCACCAGGGTAATTAAATTCATCTGATAGTTCATCAATCAACTTCCAGTTTCCCATTCCGTAATTGGATCTATTGACTTGTGATAAGTTATTGTTGACCGGGCTATCAAAAAGGACTAAATCTGTAAGGGGGCAATTATACATTTTTGCCAAAACATCTTCTTTGTTTTCGTGTAAAACAGAATTTTCTGCTTCTAGATTCATGTTTTCAATGGTTTCTGCTTCTTGACAACTTATCAAAACAGCGCAAAATGAAGCTGTTAAAAATAATGGTGCTAGTTTTCTCATAATATTGGTTAGTTTAATTGGTTTATGTTGTCATAAAGTTATTTTCTTTCTTCTAGAAATCGAGTAAAACTACAGGTGTGTTGAGTTTATGTACTGTTTTTTTTATTTGTGATTTTTTTAATAATTTTTATTATTTTATAGAATTACATAGACTAAAGCTTACGGTTTTCCAGTTGTTCTAATTGTTTGTTCTGATGTTGTTTTGAAAATTTAATCGGTTTTTTATCTGAGATTCAATAAAAACGTGCTTTTGTGCTTTCCGTAAATAGTCTATTTTTTTTCTAGTAAATCTTGTTTTTTTTAAAATGAGTGCAGTTTAAGAATAGTCTCTATTTTATAAAATAAACGATTATAGTAAGATTCGTTCATGGTAACAGCAGGCTCTTTATTTATTGTTGTTTAAGACTAGACTTAAAATAGTTAAAGGGTTTAAGTTGTTGTTTTAAAGTAAGTTATGTTCTTTGTGGTGCTTTGGTTGAATTTATTGATTTAAACATAACGAGCTAATAATTAACCATACATGATATTCAATTTCCTATAATTAATCTAATATAGCTTATTGAATATAAGTTAGATCTAAGTTTTATGAAGAGATTAAAAAACGTAATAAAGTTTTCAGTTCGAATTCTATTTCTATTGTTGATCAATTTTTATGGATTTGCTCAATATGCAGGAGGAGAAGGTACAGAAGTAGATCCGTATCAAATATCAGAAGGCAGTCAACTTGTTAATTTAAGTAATACAAGTGATGATTGGGATAAACATTTCATAATTACAACGGATATTGATATGTCTGGACTTGCTTTTACACCTATTGGAACCGCGGCTATTTCTTTTAGCGGTAGTTTGTTAGGTGGTAAACATACTATTTCTAATTTAACAATAACCCCACCGGTTGATTTACTTGATGGTACAGGCCTTTTTGGGTCTGTTAGTGGACGAGTGTCTGAATTGGCAATGAATAATATTTCCATTTCAGCGAATGGTTACAGTAGAGTAGCAGCCTTTATTGGTGTGCTTGAAGATGGAGGAAGTATTTCAAAATGTAGCACAACGAATGGAGATATTGATGTTGGTAACGGTGGTTGGGCCGGAGGAATTGTGGGAGTCATGTTTAATGGAGGAACTAAAACTGTTGAAGATTGTTACAGTACTTCTAATATTGATGGTAGTTGGGGTTGTGGTGGAATCGTGGGTGTAATCAGAGGAGAACACACCATTAATAGAGTTGCTTTTTATGGTACAGTATCGGGTGGAAATGCCATTGTTACTATACAGAATGATCCTGATAATTCTCAGAAAAATGGAATTCCCCCAACAAATTCATTTTATGCAATTAGTTCAGGAGCAAGTGATGAAAATGCTATTGGATTGAGTACAGGTGATCTTTTGATATCCTCAAACTACACAACTTTTGATTTTGAAGAAATTTGGAGAATAGAAGAAGATTTAGGCTATGCAGTTTTAGATTTTCCACTTCCAGAATTGCCGTTTTTTGAAAAAATTAGAACCCAAAAAGTACTTTCTGAAGAAGATGTTGAGTGGAAAATATTTGGTCCTGGTACTTCTGGTTATTGTGAGGAGTTTTGGTGCCACCCAACAGATCCGAATGTGATGTTTAGTGGTCCTGATATGCATGCTGCTTTTGGAACATGGGATAATGGAAAAACATGGCAAACTTTAAAGGATTGGGATGGTGTTGGTGTAGATTTGAGACGCGTAATTGATATTGAGTTCTCTTTGGTAGATCCTGATTATGGAATGTTATTCGATAATAATCAGACGGGACTGAATGATAGTGGAAAAATTTTCGAGACTACAGATAGAGGTAGGACTTGGACATATTTAGCTACTATGGGGAAGGCACATTCTAAGTTAGCTGTGCATCCAACAAATGACAATATTTGGTTTTTGGGGGCTGGTGATTTTTGGAACGTGAAAGAAAACCATAGAAGTGCTGCAAATCCGGAAGGACAAATAATCTCAAGAGCCGATTATGGTTATGTATGGAAAACGGTTGATAAAGGGAAAACATGGAAAAAAGTTGCAACAGATATCTCTGCTAATTTAGATGTTGGGAAAATTGTGTTCAACCCAAAAGATCCTAATATAATGATTATGGCAACAAGCCAAGGAATGTTTCGTAGCACAGATATAGGTGAAACCTGGATATCGAGCGGAACAGGACTACCACATGATATTCCAAGAGATTTAACATCTTATTATAATGAAAACACTGAAGAATTTGTTTTATATACGATGGAGCAAACTCAATACGAGCCTAATGGAACGGAAATCGTTACTTCCGGTGGGATTTATAAAAGTACTGATATAGGTTTGACCTGGCAGAATATAACAGGTAATTTAGGATTGGATTTACAGGAAATATCGGATTATAATGTTAGGGATCGATACCATCGTTCTGTAGCATATTGGTTGGGGATTAGCAAATCAGAATCTAAGGAACTATATACAACTTATCCTACATGGACCATTCCTGTTTATAATAGAATTCAAGTGAATCCTTTAGACAAGAACGAAATTTATTTGGTTCATAATAAAAAGCATGATAAAGGTTTTGGACCTGGAGATTTATGGAAAACAGAGGATGGTGGAATTACTTGGTTTGCCTGTGCTAGAAATGGAAGTTATTGGATCAATGAAACGGATAAAAGCTATTGGGAATCAAAAAACAATCCATTAGGTGCGAATGTAGATTTTGCACATTTACAGGTTGCCATGGATAATAAAACGGAAAGTTCAGGGAATAGAATGTTGGCAATAAATTCTGAAGGACATGTTTTTACTGGGATTGACCAACAGTTATTGAGATCCGAAGATCATGGTGATACATGGTCACAAATTGACGATGATGAAACAGCCGAAGGGAGTAATAAATGGATTGGTAGAGGGAATACGAATCTGCCAGGAAGATTTTTATTGTTAGAAACAGGTATTGAAGGAAGAAAGTTGCTATGCAGTGGAGAGCATGGTTTATGGCAAACTACAGATTTAGGGGATTGGCCTGATAAAGACGCGGTAGCGGTTGAGCAAATAGAAGGACAAGTACACGATCATAGTGGAAATCATGGAGCACATTCCATTTCTACAGTGGCTGTGCATCCAAATGATCCGAATATTATCTACTTCTTAAGTTGGAGGCAGGAACATCGTGGTAAGGTTAGAAAATCTACAGATGGAGGAGCAACATGGACAAATATTGCGACCCTATTTGATGCCGATAATGGTTCATGGGAGTCTGTAGCGACGCAGTATTCTTTATTGATAGATCCGGTGAATCCGGATAATATGTATTTCACTTCTATATATAAGCCGTTAACAGAAGTAGGTGGAGGTGCTGGAGTAGATTTAACTTTAGGAGAGTATGGTGTTTATAGATCTAATGATGGTGGTTATAATTGGTCTGTGAGTAATGGCGATTTTCCGGAAGGATCTAGTATCCACAGAATAGCAATGCACCCAGATAATCCTCAGGTAATTTTTGCTGCAATGAATCAATGGGGGACCAATGATTCAGGGGGATTATATAAATCAATAGATGGAGCCGTGAATTTTTCCGAAATGACGCTTCCAAGTGCAATCAAATCAGTAAACAATATTTTTATTGATAGAAACACAAAAGATATGTTTATCTGTACAGGGTCACGCTCAGGAACAATTGAAGGTGGAGGTGTTTGGAAAAGTACTGATGAGGGAGAAAATTGGGAACGAATATTTGAAGCACCTTATGTTTGGCAGGCAGAGGTATCCCCTGTAAATTCCGATATTATTACAATTTCTGTTGCAGCTCAAATACCTACGATGACTGGTGAGTTTTTAAATCCAGGAGTGTATTTGTCACAGGACGCCGGTGTTACATGGAAAAAAATAAATAGAGGTTTAGCTCATTCTGATCGAGTTGTAGATTTGAAACCAGATCCAGTTGATGAAAATATTCTTTGGTGTGCAGGTTGGGGAAGTGCTTGGTATAAAGCAATATTACCTTCTGATAATTTGTCTATAAATGAGGTTTATTCCGCAGATACTACCAAAACATATGTTTATCCAAATCCCATAAGAAATGGTAAGTTATACTTGCATAATCTAGATGCTAAAGATGCGGAGTATAGTATTGTAAACACAACCGGTAAGATTTTTAGAAGAGGGGTTTTAAACCAAAAATTTATCGATGTATCCTCTCTAGATAAGGGAACTTATATAATAACGTTACGCAGTAATTCGAAACTAGTATTAAGACAAATAATTATAATGAACTGATGAAAAATAGAAACAAAATAGTTGGACTTTTTGTCCTTGCTTTGATTTTAACTGTCGTAATTGGAAAGGCGCAAAAGAAACCGAATATAATTTTGTTGTTTGCTGATGATATTAGTGCGAGAGAATTGCCAATTTATGGTAGTGATACTTGGAGTTTACCTAAAGGAGAGGAGTTAAAAGGAGGAGATACGCAAGATGAAAAGTATCGGGCAAAAACACCAAATTTAAACCGATTAGCAAAAGAGGGTGTTTATATTGAAACGGCCTGGGCAGCAACAGTTTGTGGTCCAAGTAGAGCTATGATGATGACGGGAAGATATGCACACAAGCATAAATGGTGGCATAATAAGGACAAAGGTAAGTCGCCTAGTGGAAAAGGAACATGGGATTTGTTTGATAGTTCACCTCATACCATTGCACATGTAGCAAAAAAAGGTGGATATGTTACCTTTTGGGGAGGTAAAACTCAGATGAATATCTCCGGTTTTCCTTTTGATGAAGGTTGTTTTACTCCTGGAGAGGGCTCTTACAACAAAGCCATCCATACAACCGATTTTAGATTAGAAACAAGAAAAGTAAATGGAAAGAAGAAAATATATAATGCAGACACAAACAAACCTTTGACTCAAAAAAGTTATGTTCAATCTGGCTGGTATTGGAAGCCTCATGTGCAGTTAATGAATCATCCTGACGCTAAAAAAGAATTAGAATGGTGGCCAAATGACAAAAAATCTAAAAAGAATTTTGGCTTGAGTACGTTTGGTCCAGATATAGAACTGGAATATATTTTTGATTTTATGGAAAGAAAAGAAAAGTCAAAAGAGCCTTTCTTTGTATATCATACGAGTCATTTAGGGCATGATGCATTTGATTTTTTGCACCCAGAATCTGGCAACAAATGGCCTGGTACCCCAAAAATTTCTTGGGATGGTAAAAAGTATACTAGAGTAACACCTCATGTTACAGGTGATGATGGTAGGTATAATACTCATGGAACTATCACCGAAGATGGTATTCATACCCATATTAATTATTTAGATTATCAAGTATGGTTATATATGAATAAATTGAAAGAGCTAGGGATAGAGAATAATACCATATTTATATTCTGTGCTGATAATGGTACTAGTGGCTATGGAAAATCTACGCAAGTATCGCAGAAAGGAACGCATGTTCCTTTGATTATTTATGCTCCCGGGATGAATATGACTAAAAAGGGAAAACAAGATGTTTTGGTAAATATTTCTGATATGTTATCAACCATAGCAGATTTGGGAGGAGTTGAAATTCCTGAAAGTTATGAGATCAATGGAGAAAGTTTGATTCCTTTTTTAACAACCACTCAAAAAAAACATAGAGAATGGATCTATGGTTATCATAAAGGTACTCAAATTGTGAGAGGAGATTTAGTGATGAAAGATGGTAATAATGTATGGTATGATGTAAGTGTAAATCCTTCTGATTTGATAAGTTTTCCTGTCATTAAAGACTGGTCAAAAGTTTCAAAGGAACACAGAGATCAAAGGGATAAATTAAAGAAAGTTATTGTGGATTTTGATTTACATGAAACTGAACATGATGCTCCTAAGAATGGTTATGGTAAAGTAGATAAGTTGGTTTTAAAATAAGGGAATGAGATATTCTATTGTATGGATCATTACTTGCTTTTTTTGCATTCAAACGAATTCCTATAGTCAAGAAAACTCAAACAGAACAGAAGAGTTACGGATTAGAGGAGGTTTGCCCAACTTTTTTTCTAAATTGAAAAAGGGAAAAACAGTTAAAATAGCTTACTTGGGTGGAAGTATCACCCATCAAGAAGGTTGGAGACCAAAATCTTTTTCTTGGTTTCAGAAGCAATATCCTAAAACCTCTTTTGAAATGATCAATGCCGCGGTTCCTGGCACGGGAGCTGATTTTGCAAATTGTAGGTTAAAGGAAGATCTGTTGAACTTAAATCCAGATTTGGTGTTTATCGAGTTTCGTGTCAACGGTTCTTCGGGGTTTGGGCTAAGAGCCCATGAAGGGTTGGTAAGACAAATTTGGGAATTTGATCCAAAAATAGATATCTGTTTTGTGTATACTGTTGGAAAAAATATGATTACCAATCTTAGAGAAGGATTACAACATGGTGAAGGTAAAAAGATTGAAAAAACGGCTATTCATTATAATATCCCATCTATTGATTTTGGTATTGAGGTGGTAAAGCAGTTAGATAATGGAAACTTTGTTTTTAATAAAAACTCGGTAAAGAAGGGACAAAAAGTGTTTTGTAGGGACAATGTGCACCCAACTCAAGATGGCTATGAAATTTATAAAGATGTAATTGCTAAATCTATTATTGAATTAGAGGAGGAAGGAAGTGTTGCTGAACACAAATTACCAAAGCCTTTAGTAGAAAATTATTTTAGAAATGCTGAATTAGTATCTGTTGAAAATGCAAATAGAAGCACGGGGTGGAGTTTGGTTCAGTTAAAAAAAGATCCCGTCTATAGAGATGATAAATATAGAACTTCAAAAATATTAGGCACTGCAATTAAATGTGATAAAGTTGGAGAAAAAATAACTATAAAGTGGACGGGGACAAATATTGCTTTTACAACTATTCCGATAGGGGAAGGTTTTGAAGTTGAGGTTCAGATAGACGGTGGAACTTCTAAAAAATACAGTTTTAGTCAAAAGAAATCAAAAAATAAGAATCGTCCGTCTCCCAAGTTTTCACGGTATTTCTATGGTGAGGAACAAGAATACGCTGCGCATACAGCTACATTAACTGTCATAAAATTAGCAAAAGGAACTTCCTTTTATTGTGGTCAATTTTGGGTTGTTGGTGCGTCCGATAAAATAATAAAATAATATCATTATGAATAAAATAAAAATAACACTAGTAGCTGTACTTTTCTGTTTCATTGGAAATGCTCAGAAGTCTAAAAATTCAAATAGTTTTTTTAAAAAAATAAAAAATGAAAGAGTTGTTTCGGATCAAAATATTATTTGGAAACAATTTGGACCTGGAATGGCAGGTTATAATGAAGAATTTTGGTGTCATCCTACAGATTCTAATACCATGTTTATGGGACCAGATATGCATGTGAGCTATGGAAGTTGGGATAATGGAAAATCTTGGCAAACTCTTAAAGATACAGATGGAGATGGTAGGGATATGGAGCGTGTTCTGGATATTGTGTTTTCTAAGCAAAATCCAGATTTTGGCGTAGCTTTGGAAAGAGCTGGAGGTGTTTATACTTCTTATAATAGGGGAAGGAATTGGAAAGAAATTTATAAAATTAAAAGAGAGAAAAAAGGAAGTAAATACACCAATGCTCATACTAAAATGGCAATCAACCCAAAGAATGATGATGAATGGATGATTGGAGCTGGTGATTTTTGGAATGTGAAAAATAATCACAGGAGTTTGAAAAATATCCATGGAAAATATAGCAGTCGATCGAGTTATGGATATATTCTAAAAACGACTAACGGAGGGAAATCTTTTACAAAAATTGCAACTAATATCTCTGAAAATTTAGATGTAGCAAGAATTGTTTATCATCCTAAAGACACAAAGGTCGTTTTTATAGCTACTAATTATGGTGTTTATAAAACAACGGATGGCGGTAAAAAATGGAAGTCTATAAATAAAGGGTTACCGAATGATTTACCACGAGATTTTACTTCTTTTTATAATGAGAAAACAGGTGCTTTTGAGCTGTATTTGGTAGAGCAAACGGTTTATCAAAAATCAGGGAATACTACTACGGCAAAGGGTGGTGTTTACAAAAGTACAAATGAAGGGAAATCTTGGGAGGATATTACAGGGAACTTATATTTTGATATGAATAAAATTTCCTTCTCTCCAGAAAAGGATAGGTATTATAATACTATTGCCAATTGGTTTGGGATTTCTAAAAAGGAAATAAAAAAGAGTTTGAGAAAACTGCCTACTAAAACACTGTCTGTTTATAATAGAATGGTAATCAATCCTACAAATAGTAATGAGATATATTTAGCTTTTAATAAAAAACATGATAAAACATTTGGTCCTGGAGATTTAGTGAAAACTGAGGATGGAGGGAAAACATGGACGATTTGCGCTAGACAAGGGATGTATTGGCGTGGAGGAAAAGATGATGCTTATTGGAAAAGTAGAGGGAATTCGGTAGGTACAAATGTTGAGTTTGCACATTTACAAACCTATATGAACAATCAGCCTGCAAGATCAGGAAATAGAATGTTAGCGATTAATTCCAAAGGAGACGTTTTTATAGGCATTGATCAGCAAACGTTAAGATCAGATAATAATGGAAAGTCATGGAGTCAAATAGATGATTATGAAACTTCTCCTGGGAGTAATAAATGGATTGGTAGAGGTGCCAGTGATTTACCAGGAAGATTTATGTTGCATGAGACAGGAATTAAGTCTAGAAGGCTGTTGTGTAGTGGAGAACATGGATTATGGCAAACAACTGATTTAGATGGTTGGCCAGACCAACAAGCGGTTGCAGTTGAGCAAATAGAAGGTCAGGTACATGATCATCATAAAAATCATGGTTTACACTCGGCATCAACAGTTGCAGTACATCCAAATGATCCAAATACATTGTACTTATTGGCTTGGAGACAAGAACATAGAGGGAAACTAAGAAGAAGTACAGATGGAGGGAAAACTTGGGAGAATATTTCCACAATCTTAGAAGGGAGTAATCCATCTTATCAAGGGTTGGTACCACAATATTCCTTGACTATTGATCCAAAGAATCCTAAAAATATGTATTTCTGTACTATTAAAAAGCCAATTGCGGAAGTAGGAAATGGTATCGCAAAATTAACAAAAGGAGGTCTTGGGTTTTATCGTTCGTTTGATGGTGGATACTCTTGGGAAATGAGTAATGAAGGTTTCCATAGTGGGGCGAGTGTGAGAAGAATAAAATTGGACCCAAAGAATCCAAATGTTATTTACGCGGCAACCAATGACAATAAAGGTGGGTTATATAAATCTACCAACAAAGGAGATTCTTGGAAGAAAGTTAAAATTCCTTCTATGATAAAAGCTGTAAATAATGTTTTTATTGATAGAAATAATAAAAATATTTTTATCGCCACAGGAAGAAAAAACGGGACTTATGAAGAAGGTGGAGTTTGGAGGAGTAAAAACAATGGAAAAAAATGGGAACAAATTTTTAAAGCCCCTTTTGTATGGCAAGTGGAATCATCTCCAGTAGATGAGGATTTAATTGTAATCAGCGTAGCGGGGCATTATGCTACTAAATTTAAGAATCCTGGGGTATACCTTACAACAGATGGAGCAAAAAGTTGGTCTAAAATAAATAATGGATTGGGACAACCAAATAAAATAGTAGATGTAAAACCAGATCCATATAATAAAAATGTTTTGTGGTGTGCATCTTGGGGTAGCGCTTGGTCTATTGCTTATTTAAACGGAAGTAAAGAAGGATGGTTACAAGAAAAATAAGGAATCAATTGATAAAGCAAGCAGTAACGCTATTTGTGTTTTTTTTGCTGGGTTCATTTATGAGTCATGCGCAATTAGATAAAAAATATTTTAAAAAACTGCACTCAAAAGAAGTAGACTCTGAAGATTTGGTGCAATGGAGGCAAGTTGGTCCAGGGATGTCGGGTTATTGTGAAGAATTTTGGTGTCATCCAACGGATAAAAATGTAATTATGATGTCTCCGGATATGTATAATACCTATGGTTCTTGGGATGGAGGAAAAAGTTGGAAAACGGTTAAAGATCCAAATGGCACGGGAAAAGACTTGGCAAGGATGCGTAATTTTGCCTTTTCTTATCAGGATGCTGATTTTGGATTGTCAATTTCCGGCGGAGGAAAACTTTATAAAACCTTAGATAGAGGTAGAAGTTGGAAGGAAATAGAAACTTTTAAAGGTCGTCATTCAGTGGTTGTTGTTGACCCTTCTAATGATAGAAATTGGTATGTCGGTCCTGGTGATTTTTGGAATGTGAAAAAGAATTGGCGTCATCAAAATGGCCAAGCTGGAAAAACGAATAAAAATTCAATTTATCGCAGTAGAGACAAGGGACGTACTTGGGAGAAGTTTAAGGTAGGCAATTCACCTAAAATTGATGTTGGAAGAATTGTAGTAGATCCTAACGATTCTGATGTTCTTATAGCAGCAACAAATGAAGGCTTGTTTAGGAGTATTGATCAAGGAGTTACTTGGGAGATGAGCGCAAAAGGATTGCCTGTAAATAGACCTAGGGATTTGGATTTTTATTATGATAAAAAATCAAAGGAATTCGTTTTGTATTTGGTTGAACAAACGGCTTTTATTGGAAGTGGAAGTACTGTGAAAACTCAAGGAGGAGTTTTTAAAAGTTTAGATAGCGGAAAATCATGGCAGAATATTACCGGAGATTTGGCAGTAGATATGAGTCAAATATCAAGTAAAACTTTGCAGAATAAATATTGGAATTCTGTTGCATATTGGTTTCAAACGAATACAAAGTCTATTCGATCAAAACATCCTAAGTATCCAACAAAGGTTTTGGATGTTTGGCATCGGATTCAGGTAAACCCAAAAGATAAAAATGAAATCTATCTTTCTCACAATAGCAAACACGATAAGGCCTTTTTGCCTGGTGGTGTTTGGAAATCTGAAGATGGTGGGCGTACATGGAAAGCTGCTGTACGAGAAGGAAAATATTGGATTGACGGAAAAGATAAAGCTTATTGGAAATCTAGAGGCAATGATGTGAATATGAATACAACTTTTGCTCATATGCAACCTGAAATGGATAGGAAAGAAGAATCGTGGGGTAATAGGTTTTTAGAATTAAGTGTAGATGGAACTCCGTATATATGTTTAGACCAACAAATATTGGCATCAAACGATGGCGGGAATACTTGGAAACAGATTGATGATGATGAAAGCAAACCAGGTAGTAAAAACTGGATTGGTAGAGGTGGTAGTAATTTACCCGGGAGAACTATGTTGTTAGAGACAGGAATAAAAGATAGATATTTATTTTGTAGTGGAGAGCATGGTCTTTGGCAAACGGCACCTTTGGGGGATCATGCTGATAAAATGGATGTTGCTGTGACACAAATAGAAGGCCAAATTCATCATGGAGGTTCTCACTCTGCAGGTACGGTAGCAGTGCATCCTCAGGATCCAAATATTATCTTTTTTATCTCATATCGACAAAATAATAGAGGGAAGGTTAGAAAGTCTACTGATGGTGGTAAAACTTGGGAAAATATTGCCACTATTTTTGATGCAGATGTACCGACTCATATGAGGTTGGTTTTTGTTAACTCTTTAACAATAGACCCGGTAAACCCAAATAACATGTATTTTTGCGCAACCAGAAAACCAATTTCTCAGGTGTCTGGACCTTATGCAACGGAATTGACTAAAGGGGATTATGGGTTTTATCGATCTTCTGATGGTGGTTATCATTGGGAATTAATCAATAACGGATTTCCTGAAGCTTATAGTGTTAGAAGATTAGTACTTGATCCAGATAATTCTGAAACCCTATATACCGCTGTAAATAGTGAGAATGGAGGATTGTTTAAATCTACCAATAAAGGTGGTTTATGGATTGAAGTTTCGATACCCGATGAAATTGAATTTGTGAATAATGTGTTTATCGATAGAAATACGAAATATCTATTTATTTCATGTGGAAATGAAGCTGCAACCGACAAAGGCGGCGGTGTATGGAGAAGTAAAAATCATGGAAAGTCATGGGAAAAAATATTTGACATGCCTTATGTTTGGCAATGTGAAACATCACCCGTAAATTCTAAAATTATGACTGTTTCGGCTCCTCTGCCACCAAAAACGAAAAACTCAAAATCTAAATTAAATCCAGGCGCTTACCTATCTTTAGATGGAGGTGTCTCTTGGACCAAAGTAAATAATGGTTTGGGGCAACATGATAGAATTGTGGATATAAAGCCGGATCCCTATAGAGAGGATGTTTTTTGGTGTTCTCAAAAAGGTAGTGGTTGGGCAATTGGTTATTTAAAAGGGACAGATAAAGGCTGGTCTGAATAGTCGTTTCTTAATTAGTTTATGATGATAAAAAACGTGTTGAGTTATGTGTTGGTGTTTGTTGGGTGTCTAAACATGTCATCACAAACAAAGATTGCTTCGGTATTTCAAGATCACATGGTGTTGCAGCGGAATACCGAAGTGAATATTTGGGGAGTTGATAAACCTAATAAATTAATTTCCATTTCTAGTAGTTGGGGAGAAGCCGCTAAGACCAAAACTGATTCTAAAGGAGTTTGGAATACAATCATAAAAACAGGAAAAGCAGGTGGTCCATATACACTGCTGGTAGAAGGATCTAAGAAAATTCTATTAGATGATATTCTTTTGGGTGAGGTTTGGCTATGCGGAGGGCAGTCTAATATGGCAATGAAGCTTAAAGGAGGACCAGGTCAACATATTGAAGGAAGCAACGAAGCAATATTAAAAAGTACAAATGCTCAATTGCGATTTTTTAATGTTAAAAAAGCAGTGAGCAATATACCTTTAAATGAATGTGGAGGTCAATGGGATGTTGCTAACCCTAAAACTGCAGCTGAATTTAGTGCTGTAGCTTATTTTTTCGGAAATATGATTCAAGAATCTTTAGGTGTACCTGTAGGATTAATTTCTAGTAATGTTGGGGGAACTCCTGTACAAGCTTGGACTTCAAAAGATATTTTAGATAGTGAATTTCCAGAGTTTAAAAATGCTTCTACTCAAAAAGTAAATACTAAATCCCCGGCCGTTTTATTTAATGGAATGATCAATCCTTTAATACCTTTTACCATAAAAGGTTCAATTTGGTATCAAGGAGAAGGAAATAGATGGAATCCGGAACAATATTCAAGATTATTTCCTGCAATGATTAAAAATTGGAGAACTCAATGGAAACAAGGAGATTATCCTTTTTATTTTGTGCAATTAGCCCCCTATGGTTCTGGTGGTAATGGATGGGTCGGAATTCAACAGGCACAACTAAAAACAAGGTCAACAGTTCCAAAAACAGGAATGGCTGTGATTAACGATGTTGGATATAAAACGAGAATTCATCCTCCTAAAAAAAAGGAAGTAGGAGAACGCTTGGCTCTTTTAGCATTATATAACGATTATGGAATTAAGGGAATTACTTGTAATGGACCTGTTTACAAATCAAAAATGATAAAAGGAAATAAGGTGACCGTATTTTTTGATGAAACCGGAAACGGACTTACAAGTCTGGGCAAACCTTTGAAAGATTTTGAATTAGCTGGCGTGGACGGTATATTTTATCCGGCAACGGCTAAAATAACTAAGAAGGGAGCTTGCTTAGAAGTGGTTTCAGAGCAGGTACCAAAACCATTACATGTACGTTATGCTTGGAGTTCTTATGTTGAAGGTTCTTTATTTAATACTGCTGGATTGCCTGCATCCTGTTTTAGTAGTCAATCATGGAAGGATATTTTTACTGGCATCGACTATTAAAATAGTATACGACTTTTATGCAGTGATGGTTGTAAAGACAAAAAACAGTCACTTTTTCATCTAGTTTTTTAGAAACATTGAAATTAAAATTTTCATAGAACTCTGGACGTTTTGAACGTTCAGAGTTTCTTGTTTTTGGGGAGATATATAAATGTTTAGTTTTTGTCTAGGGAAAACTGTGTTGTATAAAGAAAATCTTCTGTTTTTTGAGTGATTTGTTCTAATGCTAATAGATTGAATTAAGTAGTTTTATCCAACTAAACTCTAATCCTATGAAAGTGTCTAAAATTATTCTTTGTTGCTTGATGATTTCATTTATGTATCACGCAATAAATGCAACCACAAAAAATAATCCTCCCAATGTAATCTTGATTTTAACAGACGATCTTGGAATTGGAGATTTAGGATGTATGGGGAATCCTTGGTTAAAGACACCAAATATTGATGCTTTTTACGAAGAGGCAATTAGACTTACAGATTTTCACGTTAGCCCATTATGTACACCAACACGTGCTGCAATAGTTACCGGTAAGTATCCAATTAATAATGGGGCTTGGGCTACCTTTAAAGGAAGAGATATGTTAACTGAAAATACCTTTAACATAGCAGAGGCATTTAAAAGTAATGGGTATAAAACGGGGTTGTTTGGTAAATGGCATCTAGGAGATAATTATCCGTTAAGACCCACAGATATGGGGTTCGATACGGCCGTACATCATCTGGCTGGTGGTGTAGGTGAATTATCTGATTATTGGGGCAACAGTTATTTCAATGATGTGTATTATAGAAATAATAAACCGGAACAGTTTGAAGGATATTGTACAGATGTGTGGTTTAAGGAAACCATAGATTTTATTGAAGAAAATAAAGAAAGCCCGTTTTTTGTTTATTTACCAACAAATGCACCGCATGATCCTCTGATTGTTGATGAAAAATATGCGAAACCTTATAGAGCGTTAGAAGGTGAAAAAATTATTAGTGCCAATCTGTATGGAATGATTGCGAACATTGATGAGAATTTTGGAAAGTTTTATCAATATTTGGCGGATAAAAAATTGTTAGATAATACCATCTTGATATTCATGAGTGATAACGGAACTAGGTTCGGTTACAGTAATGATGGTACTTTAGGATATAATAAAGGGTATAGAGGAATTAAAGGAAGCAAACAAGAAGGTGGACATCGTGTTCCTTTTTTTATACGTTGGCCTGGGGGAGGCATTTCTGGAGGTAAAGATGTAGAGACATTGACTGCACATGTTGATTTGATTCCAACCTTAGCTAATTTATGCGATTTAGAAGTTCCAAGTGAGGTCTCGTTTGACGGTATAGATTTTTCGAATGTATTAACAAACCAAAAGGATAAAGATGCATCAAGAATTGCTTTTGTTCATCACCGTCAGGATTGGCGACAGCCCAAGGATGTTGATCAGACATGTATCATGAAAAACGAATGGAGATTGATAAGTGGAGAAAAGTTATACAATATTGAAAAGGATCCGAAACAAACTAATAACCTAGCGGACAATTATCCAGAACTGATGGATGAGATGTTGACAGAAAATGTCCGTTTTCTTAATAAAACGAAACAGAATTCTGAGTACAGCGAATTACCAACTCAAGTAATAGGCAATGACAAACAAGCGCAAATTAAATTAACAATTCAGCATGCAATTGGTGAAGATGGAGGAATTTGGAAATGTGAGCAAGTTGCGGCAGGAGTTAAAAATAAGAACAATACTCATGCATTAAGGGTAGAAAGAGAAGGTTTGTATGAGATTCAGTTAAGAAGATGGCCTCTAGAATGTAGGGGACCAATTTGGGGGATTCCAAACGTGAATCCAAAAGGCTTGTTTGAATATGAAACAATACACCCAGAAAAGGCAATCCTTAAGATTCAGAATCAAATACATGAAAAGAAGATTCACAATACTGATGAAGCTGTCACTTTTAAAGTGCGCTTGTCAATAGGAAAAACATTTCTTGTGAATGATTTTATTGAAGAAAAAAATAAGTATGGTGTTTACTATACGTATGTCAAATATTTAGGAAAAAAGTAATTAATTAAAATAAAAAAAATGAGAATTAAATTATGCTTGTCGTTATTGTGTTTCACAATCTTCACGTTACAGGTTTCGAAAGGTCAAGAAAGAGAAAGTGATTTTAACTTTGATTGGAAGTTTAATCTGGTAGAAGAAACAAAACTACCTACAGAGCTACCTTTAAATGATGAAAAATGGAGAGCTATAAGACTCCCTCATGACTGGAGTGTAGAGGCTTCTTTTAGTGAAAAACTTGAAGGGTGTACAGGGTATTTACCCGGAGGAGTTGGTTTGTACCAAAAACATTTTAAAACTCCTGGAGATGTAAAAAAACAATCGTTTTATGTTTTATTTGATGGTGTTTATAACAATGCTACTTTTTGGTTGAATGGAAAGTTGTTAGGAGAGAATCCTTATGGTTATTCTCCTTCTTATTTTGAGTTGACTAAATATTTAAAGACAGACGGATCCGACAATGTTTTAACGGTACATGTAGATCATTCTAGATACGCTGACAGCCGTTGGTATTCTGGAAGTGGTATTTATAGAAATGTAAAATTAGTTTCTGTAGATAAATTGCATATCCCAATATGGGGTGGTTTCGTAACAACACCTGTTGTGAACCAAAACAGAGCGGAGGTTCATATTGCTTTAGAAGTTGAAAATCAAAATAAGGCATCCAAGTCTTTTGTGCTAAAAACTAAAATACTGAACCCTGAAGGGAAAGTTGTAGGTGTAGTTTCAAAAAAACAACGAGTAAGAGGAAGAAATAAGTCTGAGTTTAGTCAAGTAATAAATGTTGAAAGTCCTCAGTTGTGGAATACAGTTTCTCCTCATTTATATAAAGCGGAAACGTCAATATTATTGAATGGAGAAGAGGTTGATACGTTTACAACTACTTTTGGGATTAGAAAATTTATTCATAATAAGGAAAAAGGGTTAACCTTAAATGGTGAGAATATTTTTGTGAAAGGAGTTTGTATTCATCATGATGGTGGATTGGTTGGAGCAGCTGTTCCAAAGGGAGTGTGGAGAAGACGTTTAGAAAAATTGCAAGCGGCTGGTGTCAATGCGATTAGAACTTCTCACAATCCTTTTTCTCAAGAGTTTTTAGATTTATGTGATGAAATGGGAATGTTAGTCCAAGCTGAAATTTTTGACGAATTTGATAATCCAAAGGATAAACGTTGGAATATGATTGAAAGAGAAAGTGATTATATTACAACAGGTTACACGGAGCATTTTCAGAAATGGGGAGAAAGTGATTTGAAAAGAGCTATGTTGAGGGACAGAAACCACCCTGCAATTTTTGAGTGGAGTATAGGAAATGAAATAGAATGGACTTATAAAGATTACAAACATGTTAGTGGTTTATGGGATCCAGGTACTGGTGGTTATTGGAATAGAATACCTCAATTAACAGCCAAAGAAATGAAGGATAGATATAATGCGCTACCTGATAGAAAATATAAATTGGCTGAGACAGCAAAACGTTTGTCTACTTGGGCAAAAGAAGTAGATACTACAAGACCGATTACAGCGAATTTAATTATACCTGTGGCTAGTTTAGCAAGTGGGTATGCAGCAGCATTAGATATTGTTGGATTTAGTTATCAAATAAACCAATACGACTGGAGTAAGAAAAATTATCCAGAAATGCATTTTACAGGAAATGAAAATTCAGGTACTTGGGAGGAATGGAATTCAATTATTGAGGACCCAATGGTTTACAGTATGTATATGTGGACAGGGATAGATTATATGGGAGAAGCTCATGAAAAATGGCCGCAAAAAGGTTGGGATGGAGATATCCTTGATTTTGCAGGCTTTGAAAAAATAGGTTGGGATCATTTTAAAAGTATTTGGGTTGATGAACCACATGTTGCCATCGGAACCTATACATTGACGGATTCTACATTTTATGATGCGTTAAGTGGAAAATTAAATATTCCAACAAAAAAATTAAAGTGGAATAACCATAAAGCTCAGAAAAAATGGAATTATAAAGAAGGAGAACTTGTGGTGGTTGAAGTTCCTTGCAATATGCCAAAAGCAGAGTTGTTTTTAAATGGAAAATCTTTAGGATTTAGGTCATTAAGCGGAAGCCCCGATAGAATTTTACGTTGGGTAGTGCCTTTTCAACCAGGTGTGTTGTCTGTGAAAGCCGTAAACAATGGTGAAGGGGTTTCTTCTACTTTAAAAACAACATCTAAACCCGTTAGAATTAAACTAACTATCGATAATCCAACCTTGAAAAGTGATGGGTATGATGTTGCGCATGTTGTAGCGCAATTAATTGATAAAGACGGAAATGAGGTTTCTGCAGAAGAAGCTAAAATTACTTTTACGGTAGATGGTAAATTGACCTCGTTAGGAGTAGATAATGGTTCTGTGAAAAATATCCAGGATTTTAAATCTAAATCTTTGGAGACTTCCAATGGGAAAGCTTTATTGTTAGTTCAGTCTAAACGAAATGTTAGTGGGGTTAATTTAATATCTGCGAAGGCAGATGGTTTGAAAAGTAACACCTTGTTAATAGAAGTAAAATAGACATTCGAAATTGTCCTAGACTAAAGCATCTTTTAATTTTAAAAGATGCTTTTTTTGTGCAATAGTATATCTTTGGGTAATTTGAATTCTGTAATAATGAAATGAAAAGAAGAATAATTCCTGTGCTGGAGTGTTTAGGGAAAAAGTATTTAACGTTAAAAAAAATATGGAGTGCGAGTATTCCTGAAAGTTCTTTTGAATGATATAAACTAAGCGCCTTTAAAAGCTGATAAAAAACAACATTGACTATAGTTTAAATTACCTCACTGTATATATCTTAACTATATAGTGGTTTCGTTTTTTATTCTTTTCACAAAACATTTGTTAGGGCCTATCAAACATATGAAATAATAAATCTAGAAATTTAAGCTCATCTTTGTAGGTAACGAAAATAAATTTTTATGAATTTGAAATGTACGTTTAAAATATTTTTGCTGATTCCTTTTTTTACATTTTCTCAAGAGGTGCTTTTCTTTAGTGGCTTTGAAAATAATTTATTAGAAGATTGGCAAGAATTCAATGCAAGTCTTCCGATTTATGAAATCAATACGGTTTCGAAACATACTGATTTGTATGGGTTTCAAATGAAGTTTAATGGAGCTGATCAGAAAGGTAACCTTACAACAAAGCCTGTTATTACTTGGGAGCAAGGTGAAGTCTATAAAATTTCGTTCAAGTATAAAGCGATATCTCCTAGTGATAATAATGAGTCGAATATAAAAATATTTAGTTCTGATGGTACAAAAATAGGACATATAAATTTTTCATTGACTAATTCTGATTGGTCGGATTATAGTACTGAATTTTCCCCTACTGTCAGCGATTCAAATGGTTACGTTTTATTTTCATTAAGACCAAATGACAATGTTGCTAGTGGTGGCGAATATTATTTTGATGATTTTAAAATAGAAAAGGTAATACCAGGTTTTTTTGATAAAATAAAAACGACTGATTTAGAATCAGATGAAACAGTCCAATGGGTTCAGTTTGGACCTGGTATGAGTGGTAATAACCGTTGTTTTTATACACATCCAACAGATCCGGATATACATTTTACAAGTCCAAATATGGGGAATTCTTATCGATCTACTGATAGAGGATTTACTTATGAAACCATAATGAATGAAGATGCAAGGTCTTTTAGTTCAGGTTATAGAGGTCCGTTAGAAATGTATTCTTTGGACTTTTCTAGACAAGATGCGGATTATGGAATCTCTACAGGAAAAGCAAAAGGAGATATATATCGATCCACTGATAGAGGGAAAACTTGGGAGTTGATAGAAACAGCACAGACTGCCGTAGGTGCTAATTATTTATCAGTAGCAGCAGTAGATCCAACAGATGATAATATTTGGTATTTAGGAGCAGGTAGAATGAGAGATTATGGTCGTATTTTATATCCAGAATCGGATCCTAAAGGAACACATGTTGACCCTAATGCAAATGGAAGACTTTGGAAAAGTATAGATAAAGGAGAAACTTGGACGTTATCGAATACAGGGATAGATACACAGGCAGAATTTGAAACTATTTTGGTAGATCCCGTAGATAATTCTATTGTATATGCAGGTTCAAATTATGGGTTTTATAAAAGTACCGATGCTGGCGCAACTTGGACTTTAAAATCTGATGGTATAGATCATGATATGATTAGGTCAATGTCGATGCATCATGATAAAAATACGGACCAAATTACTATTTACGCCTTAAGTAATGTTACTTGGAAAGAAAAAAGCACTGCTTCTGGGCTTTCAGTAGAAAATGATCAAGGTGGAATTTTTAAAAGTACAGATAGGGGGGAGACCTGGTCAAATGTGACTAGCAATTTACCTATTGATCTTAATGTGTTTAGTGGAAATGCAGATGTTGTTAAAGATTATTATCAATCTATAGCTCACTATTTTGGATTAGAATCATGGGAAGTAGCACAAACCACCTATCCTGTATTACCTGCAAGTATCACCACAAGGTATAATATGATTACAGTGGATCCGAATGATGTAAACAATGTATATCTAATAAATGATTATTCTAATGCATCGGAAAACAATTTTAGACCAGGACAGATATGGAGAACTTCAAATGGCGGAACGGATTGGTTTGTAACTTTTAGAAATGGAAAAAAATGGAGTAATGGAGATGATGATCATTATTGGGTAGATATCAGAAACAACCCAATGTCTTCCAATGTAACTTTTAAATACAAAAGTGATTGGTTTGAACGTGATGATTACGAAAGAAAAGGGTGTAATTTTGCTAGGTTTAATGCAGATGGAACGGTGTTATACACGCAATTGGCAAAAATAGGTTTTGTATCATATGATAAAGGAAATACCTGGCTGGATATTGATGATGAAGAGGCAAAAGAATCAGAATTTGATTTAGAGGGATGGGTTGGAGCCGGAAATAGTAATGTTCCCGGGCATGGCTTTTATCAATCTGAATTATGGCCTAATAGGGTGTTTTGTCCTTCCGGAGAAAATAGTTTATGGATTACAAATGAAGAAGGTCCAACAGTTAGAAGTAACGCCCAAGGAGGCTCTGTGATGCAGTTGGTCTTTAATAGTAGTGGCGTAAAACAAGAACATTCAGTAAGTTCCGTTGCGGTGCATCCTACAGAAAAAAATACTTGGTTTGCTACATTTTTCAGACAATCAGGAAGAGGTAAAATTTATAAAACGACAGATGCTGGTGCAAATTGGGCCCCGATAGGAACTCCTATTCCTGAGCCTTGGGCTCCCGCACCTCCGGGAAGTGGTGATCAAGCAGTGCATCAAATTGGATTAATGATAGATAAAAATAATCCGGATTATATGTACTTCTGTGTTCCTAAGTCTAGTTTGAAGCTAGAGTGGGTTGGTGATAGTTCTCAAAGCTGGGGAGTTCATCGGTCTTCTGATGGAGGAGTAACATGGTCTGAAGTTAATACAGGTTTGCCTGCATCAAGAGATGTTGCGAGAATAGCTTTTGATCCTAATGATACCAATATTCTTTACGCGGCTGTTATAAATGATGATGGAGGTTTGTATAAAAGTTTAGACAGAGGGGATTCATGGCAAGAAGTAGCAAGTACGAATTCTTTGAGAGCTGGATCCGGAGTTAACGATATTCATTTTGCTTCTGACGGGAAGGCATATATTACCACTGGTTTTAAGAATGAGGAGACGGGTGGAATGTTTGTAAGTGATGACGATATGGAAACTTGGGTGAAAAAATTTGATTATCCTTGGGTTAATAGAATTGAAGTGGCAAAATACAATCCGAATATTATCTTATTATCTACCTTACCAAACTCTAAGGTTGATTTAAGAAATGGAGGTGCTTATGTATCTAAAGATGGAGGGGATACATGGAGAAAAATAAATAAAGGCAATGGTCAAGCTGACAGAATTAATGATATTGCTATAGATTTTAATGTGCCTGGAAAATTTTATACCTCCACAAGAGGAAGTGGTTGGTATACAGCAAAGGATCCATCCATTACAGAAGACGATGTTCTTAGTGTAGTAACAGTTGGAGCAACCTGTTTTGGAGAAAAAAATGGCTCTGTTAATGTTGTAAGTAAGCAGTCAAAGAGCTATAGTGCAACGATTATAGGATCAGGTATAAATGAGACGGTTGAGTTTTCTGGGAATGTGGTTTTTGAAAATTTAGGTAAAGGAGATTATCAATTGACTATAGTTGAACCTGGGAATGACGCAACAACAAAACAATATGACTTAGTGATAAGAGAGCCTGAAGTATTGCAAGTTGCTTCAAAGGTGGATGAAAATTCGAAAAAAATAGAACTACATATGGAAGGTGGTAGTTTGTATTCAGTTACTTTAAATGATGAGAAATTTGTAACCCAAAAAGATGATATTCGACTTCAATTGAAACAGGGGATTAATACATTAGAAGTTAAAACTAATAAGGACTGTCAAGGGGTATATTCAGAAGATGTTGTTTTGAAATATTCCGTTTTTACTTATCCAAATCCTGTACAAAATGTTTTATATGTTAGTAATTTAGAGGGTAGTTCTAGTATCGAGGTCGTATCTGTTCAAGGTAAAGTTATGTTATCTGTTGCCGAAGTAACAGATTCAGGAATCAATGTAGCTCATCTTAGTCCAGGAGTCTATTTTTATAAAATCAGTAGTGATAAAGCAGTAATATCAGGAACGTTTGTAAAAGACTAATTGCTCAATTATAAAGCTTATTTTATTTTTTCGGATGTTTTTACCTGTAAAGACATCCTTTTTATTCCTTGATACAATTTGATTTTGTGATTTAAGTTGTTTTGTACTATAAAATAATAAAATTTAAATTATGATTACAAAATTACTTAAAATGAGTCTTGCGACTCTAATGATTACAGGAATGGGCTTAAATGCACAAGTTACAGGTTATGATTTCGATGCCTTTGGTTTTGAATCTCAAAATGTAGTTTGGACTACGGCTACAAATATTTATGATTCTCCTGGAAATATTGTTGAAGCTTGGTCTCAAGTTATCGGATTCGAGCAATCAAACGAACAAGCATACGGAGGAAGTAGTTATAGCCTGAAGGTTGATTTTACAACGCCGATAGATACTCCTAAACTTCAAACTTATAGATCAAATACAAATAAAGAAGGGAATTTTGAGATTGGGTCAACAGGTAATTATATTGTCTCCGTTTGGGTATATTTAACAAACTTGTCAAGTGGAACATTAAAGTCTACAGTGCAAGAATCTTCAGCTGGTACCTATAATGCTAATTTTGACTTGTCTGAGGTAACCCAAGCTGGAACTTGGACTCAGTTGCAGGATGAGATAAATATTACCTCTATTGGTACTAATTCAACAAAGTTTTGGTCTACGGTGAATTTTACATCAATTCCAAGTGCTACTATTGTTTACGTAGATGATTTATTGGTAACCAAAGGGTCTTTATCAGAAAAAGGAGAAGTGCTAGAAAATGTTTCAGTATACCCAAACCCCGTAAATGATATTTTAAATATTTCTGCACCTTTAAACAGCGAAATTACGATTACAAATATTGCTGGTGTGGCGGTTAAATCATTTACAACTAATTCTGAAAAGACAGGAGTATCAGTGAAAGGTTTAATTTCTGGAATTTATATTGTAAAAGTGATTTCTGAAGGGAAAAATTTTGTTACAAAAGTAGTGATTCAGTAGTTATTAAGTTCAATTATTTATAAAGGCTTCATGGAAACATGAGGCCTTTTTCTTTTCTATAAAAGACGGTTTTGGATGTATGCATACATAAATTAAACGCTTAAAGACATGAAAAGTATGTTGTCAGGGTATTTTTGATATGAATACTGAATCAATCTCTCTAAAAGGGGAGTTAAATATGAATGAATGAAGAAAATTATTTTAACAGGGTTACTTTTAATATCGAGTGTTACTTCCTTTGCGCAAATGATCAATGTAGCGGACCATGGAATAAAACCAGGAAAGGATGTAACTTTTGAGGTAAACCAATTGATAGATAGTTTAAATGGTAAGGAGGGAGTCACATTGTTTTTTCCAAAAGGACAATATGAGTTTTATCCTGAAAACGCCATAGAACAATATAGAGCTGTAACGAATCATGACAATAGTTTGAAAAGATTGGCTTTTCCTCTTTTTGATTTTAACAATTTTACTTTAGATGGAAATGGATCTACATTTATGTTTCATGGGAAAATTTGCCCCATAACGGTAGAGGGGTGTACCAATACAGTTCTTAAAAATTTTACGATTGATTGGGAACATTCTTTTGTAAATGAATTAATTGTACTAGAAAATAATACCAATGATAATTCATTCATTGCAGAAGTAAATAAAGGGCAATTTGAGTTTGATGTAAAAGAGAATCAAATTCTTTTCCATCATTATGACTGGTGGGATGTAATTGGTCAAAATATTGCCTATGATGGAGAGAAAAAGGCGGCCATGTGGCATACTAAGGATTATTTTTTAAAATATAATTCCAAAACGAAAGTTTCAAAACTAACCAATAAGACAGTTAAGTTTACAAATATTACTAAGAAAACTCCACCCGTAGGAACTGTTTTTGCTACCTATGGACCTAGTCCAGGTGGAAATAGATTTGCCCAGGCGATTCATTTATCTAGTTCTAAAGATAATTTTATAAACAATGTTACTGTCTATGCTGCAGGTGGAATGGGTTTGATTGCAGAAAGATGTGAAAACATTAGCTTGGATACCTTTAAAGTGACTCCAAGGTCTGATAGATATATGTCTACGAGAGCAGATGCAACTCATTTTCTAGGTTGTAAGGGATTGATAAAGATTGAAAATTGTTTGTTAGAGAAAATGATGGATGATGGGATCAATGTGCATGGAGCATATATAAAAGTAGTTGAATATCAAGGGGAGAATACTTTTTTATGTGAAATTAGCCATAAACAGCAATGGGGACTCGTTTTTGCGGAGCCAGGAGATAAAATTATGCTAACATCACGAGAAACGGTTTTGCCAATTCAAGAAATGACCGTTACAAAAACTAAAATTTTAAATGACAAACGTGTTTTGATTACTGTTGCTGAGTTACCTAGTAAAACCAAAGGACTTCTTTCTTTTGAAAATATTACATGGAATCCTGATTTATATGTCAATAATAATATAATTCGTAAGAATCGTGCAAGGTCTGCTTTGATTACTACAAAGGGGAATGTGTTGGTAGAGAATAATTATTTTTCATCTCAGATGCATGGCATTTTAATAGAAGGAGATAATAAATCCTGGTATGAATCGGGAGGTGTAAGGAATGTTGTAATTAAGAATAATGTATTTGAAAATATAGGCTATGGAAATGGCGAGTCTTACCCATTATTTGCTTCTCCTATGTTGACTTCGGAGCAATACTTAGGAGATGAAAAATATCATTTTAATATAACTTTTTCTAACAATATAATTAAAAGTTTTAATGGTCATTTGGTGTATGCGAAATCTGTCAAAGGTTTGAAAATAGAAGGAAATTCTATTGAATTATCAACGTATTATCCAGTTGGAAGTGAATTGCCTGCATTTGACTTTAATTATTGTGAAGAAACGGTGCTATCGAAAAATAAATTTAAGGGTTTTAAATGGCCTATATCCATTAAGAAAATCAATAGTGATCTTAATTTTAAGCTAAGTAAGAATAAAGGGATTTCTAAATAAATTATATACAGAGAAATGAATAGATATAATTTTATACTAGTGGCTTGTTTGTTTTTATCCTTGTCTAAAATACAAGGACAGCATCAACCTAAAACAAATGTAATTTGGATCATTACAGACGAGCATAATTTTAGAACACTTGGTTGTTATAGAGACCAGTTGACTTCGGATCAGGCTTTTGTTTGGGGAAAAGAAGCCGTTGTTGAAACTCCTAACATAGATTCATTGGCGGAGTATGGAACTATTTTTAATAGGATGTATTGTAGTGCAGCAGTCTGTACCGCTTCAAGAGCATCTATGTTTACCGGAATGTACCCAATGACTTTAGGGATTCCCAACAATTCTAATAAAAAAGGGGATGGAAAATACCTAAAACCTGAAGTAGTAACTATTGCAGATGTTTTATCAGATGCGGGATATGTAACTGGATATGCTGGAAAATGGCATTTGGCCGAAAGCAATGGTGTCAATGGAAATAAAGATAAAGATGAATGGTGGTCTCCTTATCCTGTTGGACATCCTGAAGATACTTATGGTTTTCAGGATAAACGTTACATGTTTAATGGAGGGCATGATAAATATAAAGGGATTGATTCTGAGGGGAATCCTTACAGAGCAGCTAAAAAACCAAAGTTGATAGGAACGGATGCATATGGTCAACCGTTGTTTGCTGATAAGAGATCAAAAAATGTAAAACATACTACGGATTGGTTGGCAGATAGGGCGATTGAATTTATTGAAGACAATCGAAGTAAGCCTTTTTATTATGTGGTTAGTATACCAGATCCACATACGCCAAATGAAGTACGGGCACCTTATGACACTTTATTGGATAATGTTGAGGTGAAATTACCTGAAACCTACCATATAGCACAGAAAAATAAAAAACATTTGCAGTCTTGGCAAAAACCTGATGGTAAGTCAGATGACCAAGAAAAAATGAAACATGACATTCGCCAATATTTAGGAATGGTCAAATTGATTGATGATAATATCGGTAGGATTATGCAAAAATTAAAAGAGGAGGGGATCTTTGAAAATACGATTATCATGTTTTCTTCTGATCATGGTGATTTGCTAGGAGAACATGCCAGGTCAAATAAGGGAACGATCCATGAAGCTTCTGCAAAAATACCGTTTGTACTAGCACATGGGCAAAATAATAATAGCCCTTTAATTCCAAGAAAAAATGTTGTGAATTTAGCTGCTAATAATACAGATTGGATGCCTACTTTTTTGAGTCTTTTAGGAGTTGAATGTCCACCGGTTGCAGGAAGGGATATAACACCGATCTTACAAGGTAACGCTCCCTCTGATTGGAATGATGTTACTTTTACGAGACTGGGACATTATGCCGCAATAACGCAACGGTATAAACTGCATATAATAGCCAACAAGAAACCATGGTTGTTTGATATAGAAAAAGATCCAAATGAAGTAATAAACTTTGTCGATGATTCAAAATATAAGTCGGTGGTAAAAAAACTTTGCTTGGAGTTGAGGAATTATATGGAATTGTCAGGTGATAAAAACCCTAAAATTGAAAAGGAGATAAAGTCGCTTTTATCAAGTATGTAATTTTTTTTTGAGCTGATTATTAGAAACACTTATAGATATTTTTATGAGTGTTTTTTTTATATAAAAAATTAAAAATAGTGGATTTTAATATTTAGAAATTGAATAACTTGCGGACCAATAAAATAAAGGGAAGCCATTGGGTTTCTGGGGAAATAATGAGTGTTTTGAATATACGATCTAATTTTAAAAAAGAATTTTTTCTTTTGGCAAGTGTTTTTTTATCTGTTATAAATGGTTTCTCTCAGGAATCAAGGCCTGCCGTAGAAGAAGTTTGGTTTCAATATTATAATAATTCTAAAATATCTAATTCATGGGGTGTTTCTTCTGATGTAGGATATCGATTAAAAGAAGGTAGGTTTGTAGATCTTTCGCAATATTTTATTCGTTCAGGAGTTTCCTATACGTTTAATCCAAATTTTAAATTAATTCTTGGAGGGGCTTTTTTTAAAACTCATTTTCATGGAGAAGGAAAAGTAACAGAATTCAGACCGCATCAACAATTAAATTCAAGTCATAAATTAGGGAAAATAGGTTTTGGAAATAGGGTACGTATAGAGCAACGTTTTATAAATATTGCTGCCGATGGTGGTGTTCCTTCGGAAAGCACGTTCAACTTTAGATTTAGGTATAGATTTATGTTCGATTTTCCTTTGCTAAATTTATCTCATTCCAATAAAGAAAGAAAGTTGTCTTTTGTGGTGGGAGATGAAATTTTATTTAGTGCTGGTAAGGGAGACTTTTTTGATTTCTCAGTTCAAAATAGATTTTTGGTCGGACCGGTTGTGAAGTTTAACAAAAAAAATAAATTGTTTGTTTTTTACAACTTTACATCCGTTTCAAAAGATATTCCTGATATTTCCGATGAGTTCGGGATTTTGTGGTTAGGATATAAACAAACGATGGATTTTAGAAAATAATATTATGAAGAAGGTTTTAATTGTTTTGTGTGTAGCGTCATTGTATTTAATTTCTTGTTCAAAAGAATATGACAAGGAGATTGTGGTAGAAAAACTTGCCGAAACTACAACGAGCTGGAATGGGGATCAATTACCAAGTTATGGAAAAGGACAGCCAAAGGTAACCGTCTTAAAAATTACGATACCACCTAATACCAAATTAAAATGGCATAAACATCTTGTGATCAATTCTGGAATTCTTTTAGAAGGGGCTCTAAAGGTTGTTGATGAAGAGGGAGAAGAACTTTTTTTAAATAAAGGAGATGTTATTGTAGAATTGGTAAATAAATACCACTACGGTATAAATGAACAAGATGTGCCTGCTCAGATTGTGGTGTTTTATTCAGGTAATGTAGATGTACCTATAACTGTTTTAAAAGATACAAGTGCGGATTCTGAACATTAAAATGTGAGCAATATTTTTTTTATAAGGATGTGTTTTGGATATTAAGCATTCATTCTAATGATAACTTGGGCTAATCAATTTTGTCCTGTTTTGAAAAAAATCTTAAAGAATTCCTTTGAGGATGATCCTGTCCTTTAGTGTGGTGTGTCTTTTTCGGCGGTTTTAGGCATTCTGATTGAGTCGAATTGTGATTTTTTCGTTTGTAGAAATCTTGTTTTTGTTAAGTCGTAGTAAAACAGTAGGTTGTGTGCGATTAAAGCACTGTTAAACACACTTGTTTTACCCTAGAGTACAACATATTTACCCCTAAATACCTTTACTTTTTTAATAAATTTCAATTTTACAGTGCTTGAATAGGCAATTTGCTTATTTGATAAACCTATTAATCAACACTGGAATTATGAAAATTAACAAAATCAAATTTTTATTTGGAATTTGTTTCATTGCCGTCTCAACACTTGTTGGGCAAACGAATAATGTAATAAAGTTTTCAACCACTATAAAGGAAGATGCAACACCACATGTTCTTCAAAAAATATTGAGATTAGAATCTCGTGCTAACGTTGAAATTTCTTTTGAAAAAGGAACTTATCATTTTTATCCAGATAAAGGTTTAGAATCGTTCGAACATATTTCTAATCATGGAGATTTGATGGTTAGGACAGCATTTCCCTTAAGAGATTTTAAGAATGTGACCGTAGATGGAAATGGAGCAACGTTCATTTTCCATGGAATCATGATTCCTTTCCTTATTGATGGGAGTTCTAACGTAAAAGTTAAAAATATTAGTATTGATTGGGCACAAGCCTTTCATAGTGAAGGTTTGATAATTGGTCACAACGAAGAAGAACATTCTTTTGATATGAAAATATCAGATGAATATCCTTATGAAATCAGAAATGAACAATTAATTTTTGTTAAGGAATATTACGAGCATGGAATCGGACAATCTATTTTATATGATCCCGCAAGAAAAGCTATCGCTTTTGATACCGAATCTTACACAAATATTAGTCTAGCGTCTAAAGTGAAATCAAGTCATAACATTGAAAATATAGCGTACAAGTACGAAGTTGATCATAGAGCTCCCAACCTTAAAAAAATTGGTACAGAAAATAGATTAAAAGTTGTTCAGTTAGAACCTGGAGTGGTTAGGTTATTTGGACACAAAAAGAAATTACCACCTGTAGGAATGATTTTAGTGATGAAAGGTCAGCAAGGTTATAATAGAGTTGCTCCAGCTTTTAGAGTGACGAATACCACGGGGTTTGTAGGAGAACATGTTGAAATTCATCATGCAGGAGGTATGGGGATAATAGCAGAAAATTCATCAGATTTATTATTGGATCATTTTAATATTACGCCATCACATGGTAGAATGGTTTCTACTACAGCAGATGCTACGCATTTCGTAGGATGCAGTGGTAAGGTAATCTTAAAAAATTCAACTTTTAACAATCAATTAGACGATGCTACGAATGTACATGGAACCTATCAAAAAGTTGTTGAGATATTAGATGATTATTCTATTGGAGTAAGAATGGGCCATCATCAACAACAAGGTTTTCAAATTGGTAAAAATGGTGAGACCATTGGATTGGTACGATTGACTAATTCGTTTTTTGCTTATGATAGGTTGACCTTAAAGAGTGTAGATAAATTAAATAGTAGGTATCATATTGTTAGATTTAATGAAAAGATACCAGCTGATTTAAAGCCGGGAGATTTGATAGAGAATTTAGATGGCTATCCAGAATTATTAGTGAAAAACTGTGTGATTAGTAATAATAGAGCAAGAGGACTTTTGATTTCAAATCCGGTGAAAACGGTTATTGAAAATAATTTCTTTAGTACAGAAATGGAAGCAATCCTAGTTCCGGTTGAAAGTGGACATTGGTATGAGTCCGGAAATGCTGCAAATGTAATTATTCGTAATAATATATTTCAAGACTGTAATCACTCTGGATATAATAGAGGGGTGATTCGTTTTGTGACGGATGATGATAATCAAAATATTGCTTTTAAAAATATAGAGATTTCAAATAATACTTTCAATCATTTTGATAATTTAATACTAGAAATCGCTAATACTGATGGTCTGTTGTTTACAAAAAATACCATTACCAACTCAGGTACTTTCCCTCAACTATTTCCAGAAAATCCTATAGTAAGATTGAAATCTTCTAAAAATATAGTTTTCAAAAAAAATAAATACAAAGGGAAAGCCAAGCAGAAAATCTCAAATGATTCAAAATCAGAAAAAGTAAAATTTAAATAATTCTTAACTTAACACGACCATATGAAAAGAAACCAAACTTAAAACGAAACTAATTACCTCTTAAATGAATTTTATAAATAGTTCTAAGAGCTAGAAAAATCAATTAACCAAACAAATACTTATGAAAATTAATAAAACTAAAAATAGCAAAGTAGTATTCAGGATTCTGTTTGCCGCTTTCATAACCATCTTTTCTAGTTTGTCCGCACAAGCACAAGAAAATTCTGTTAGTGGTGTTGTAACAGGGGCTGAGGATAGTATGCCTATCCCAGGAGTTTCTGTTACAGTTACTCGAAATGGAAAAACATCTGGAACCACTACAGATTTTGATGGGAACTTTACCATCAATGCATCTAATGGTGATGTGTTACGATTTAGCTATATGGGAATGGATGAAAAAAAAGTCACTGTTTCTGGAACTACCGTGAATGTCTCTTTAACGTCCTTGGTAGATGAGCTTGAAGAGGTTGTCGTTATTGGATATGGAGCACAAAAGAAAAAAGAAGTTACAGGAGCAGTTGCTCAAGTAAAGGCAGAAGCCATTGAAGATTTTGTAGCTGCAGATGTTGCGAACTCTTTGCAAGGTATGGTAGCGGGTGTAAACGTTACGGCTGCAAGTGGAGAACCAGGGGAAGCTTCCAGTATTCAAATTAGAGGTATTACTTCTTTGTCTGGGAGTAACACACCACTTTTTGTTGTTGATGGTATTCCTCAGGAGGGAGATCCTCAATTGAGTCCAAACGAAATTGAAACAATAGATATATTAAAAGATGCGGCATCGGCTGCTGTTTATGGAACAAGAGGTGCAGCTGGGGTGATTTTAATTACGACCAAGCGAGGTACAGCAGGAAATGCTAAAGTAACTTTTTCAACATCTTATGGAATCCAGTCTTTAGGAACAGGTACTCCTTTAATGAATGCAGATGAAAAACTGAGGTTTGAAGTACAAAAATACAATTTAGTCTCGAATCAATTTGAGCCAGGACCTCATAGAAATCCGGAATGGTTGAATAATGATAATGAATTTAGAGATTATGTTTTAGTAGATTATGCAGGAACAACACAGCATAATTTGAATATTACTGGAGGAACCGATAAGTTTACTTACAATGCTGTTGTAGGTTATTTTGATCAAGAGGGTACGATTATCAATTCTGGTTATAAAAAATTAAATGGGCGTGCTACAACTACCTATAAATCGGATAAATGGAAGATTAATACAAGTATAGCATTTACGTTAGATGATAAAGATATTGTAAGTTCAGGTTTATTAATTACAACCATGAAATATCCACCATATTATCCAGAAATTGAGCCTGCTCAAGATGTGATTTATACCAATGGTAGTGGGGGGGTTACGACACCTGCCAATAATTTAGCTCAAGCTTTAAAGAGAAAAAATAAGAGAAGACAAGATAAAATTAATGCAAGTTTAAGTTTGAGTTACAATTTTACACCTGATTTTTATTTTATTACAAGAACAGGGGTAAATGTAAACAATGTATTGAATACTACTTTTGTTCCTAAGTATGCTGTTGTTGATATCACTGATGACACTTTTGAGGTAGATCCAACAAAGAGTTGGGTGCAACACCAACACACTAGGTTTAATTCTTTCTCATGGGATGGAAGTTTCAATTACAAAAAGAAAGTAGGAGGCCATACCTTTAATGGATTAGCATCTTTGACGTATTTTAGAGAGGAATCGGAAGATTTTACAGCAAGAAAAGATGGAGTAGCTAACAATAGTATAGAAGTAATAAATGGAGCAACAATCAATCCTAATGCAACTTCTGGGTTTAACTATACAAATCAAATAATTGGATTCTTAGCTAGATTACAATACAATTATAAAGGGAAATATTTAATTTCTGGATTGATTAGAAGAGATGGTTCGTCAAAATTTGGAGCGGCTAAAAGATGGGGAGCTTTTCCATCGGTTTCTGCTGGTTGGAATGTGTCTAGTGAGAAATTTTGGTCTAATGTAAAGCCAATTGTAAATAATTTTAAGGTTAGGGCAAGTATTGGTACTGTGGGGAATGACAGCTTTCCTGCTTATGAATATTCCGGAGCAATAGACCCTGGAGCTGATTATATTTTTGATCCCGCTGACCAATATGTAGATTTTGGAACTGCAATGTATTCTTATCCTAATGAAGATGTAAAATGGGAAACATCTGTGCAAACTAACTTTGGTATCGATATGTCATTTCTAAAAAACAAATTTATCTTAAATGTAGATCTTTACAATACTGACAAAAAAGATATGTTGTTTCCAGTGCGTTTACCAGGATCAGCAGGAGCTTATTATGACCCTATTACAACTTATAATATTGGGAATATGACGAATAAAGGATTAGAATTGGCCTTGAATTATAAAGAAAATATAGGGAAGAGTAGAATTAGACTAGGTCTTACTTTTACTAAGAACAAAAATAAAATCACCAAAATGGCCAAAGGACAGAATTTGATTTACAATAGTAATTCCACTTTGATTTCTGGAGACCTTAATTCAATTACCACTGTTTTGGCTGAGGGGTATGAAGTTGGTTCTTTTTTCTTATATGAAACTGATGGAGTTATCAAAACACAGGAAGAATTAGATGAGTACATATTACTAGATGGACGACAAAATGCACGACTTGGAGATTTAAAATATATTGATCACAACAATGATGGCAAAATTAACGAAGATGACAAGCATTATATGGGGAGCGCATTGCCTGATTTTGAAATGGGATTCAATTCTAATTTCTCATATAAAAACTTCGATGTGGTAATGAATTGGTATGGTACATTTGGTTCTCAGATATTGAACGGAAATAATGCTGCTGCTTATACTAATGGAGCCCATAAGGCTTTAACTGGAATGTGGACTCCTGATAATTCAATATCTGATATTCCATTACATACCGGAGATTCTAAAAGTGGTTTGTATAACTACACTGGGGTAACAGATCAATGGTTAGAGAGTGGTGATTATTTGAGGTTGAAATTAATTGCTTTGGGGTATTCATTAAGACCTGCAATATGTCAAAGTATGGGGGTTTCAAATTTTAGAATCTATTTGCAAGCTCAGAATCCTTTGACTTTTACAAAATACAAAGGTTATGACCCAGAAGTTGGAGGAGGTAATGTTGCTAGGAGAGGTTTAGATGTATCTAGATACCCTGTAAGCGCCTTGTATACGTTAGGACTTAAATTTACTTTTTAATCTAAAAAACACATTAATATGAAAACAAAATTTATATATTTCATAGGAATGATATTAATGACAAGTGCATTCATATCATGTTCAGATGAGGCTTTAGAAGAAATAAATCCGAATAGTGTTTCTTCGGATATATATTGGTCAAATTTGGAAGAAACGAATGCTGCTTTAACTTCCGTTTATGGAGGAATGTATAATCATTTTATCTTAGGGTTTGATGTTGAAGCTTGGAGGTCTGATTTAGCTTTTCCAAAATCAAGAACAAATCCTTACACCAAAGCCATTCCTTGGTATGAAAAAACTTTTAATAATAGTTTAGCAGATGTTACTAACAAATGGAATGCTTTGTATCAGGTTATATGGAGAGCCAATCAAGTAATTGAGGGCTTAGAAAGAATGGATGCTGAATTTAAAGCTGATGAAAGATGGACAACTCAAATGGCAGAAGCTAGATTTTTTAGAGGATTGTGTCATTTTTATTTACACTCAGAATATAATGGAGGTGAGATTGTTTTAAGAGATAGAGTTCCTAGTCCAACAGAACTTTCTAAACCTTTATCTACTTCGGCAGACGTTCAAGAATTTTTTAGAGCAGATTTAGAGTTTGCCTATCAAAATTTACCAGCTCAACAAGAACAGAAAACAAGAGCTTCTGCAGGGTTAGCGGCAACAATTTTAGGGAAAAGCTACTTGTATTCAAGAGATTATACAACTGCAATGACTTATCTATCAGATGTTATCAATAATTCTGCTTATGGTTACAGTTTGTTAACAGGAAACGATGTTGGTAAATTATTTAGATCTGAGGGTGATTTTAATTCAGAGTCGATATTTGAGATTAATTATGCTAGTGAGCATCAGTTAGAAGATGGTAATTTTGATGAGGAAAGTTTCTTTAATAGATGGGCGCGATATTCAGGTCCGACTGGATCTGTTTTGGGGGCATCTGCATTATTTGTTCCATCAGCTTGGTTGACACATGCTTATTCTAATGAAACTATGGATTCGAATGATCCTAGGAATTATATAGATGATGGTTCAGGAATTAATCAATTGAGAAGTGTTCCCTTAAGAGCAGCGCAGATGATTGCTGTGGTAAATGATGAAGAGTCTGAGTATTATCAGAGTCCTGCAGCGAATACTGTTTTTAATTTCAAAGGAACTGTTTTTTCATTATTTAAAAAATTTACGAATCATGATATAGCTAGTTCAGAAAATGATATTGCCTCTACTGCATGGAGGTCTGGTAAAAACGTGGTTGTTTATCGTTTGGCAGATGTGTATTTGATGTATGCAGAATGTTTGACGGAGACAGGAGATTTAGATACTGCTATTTCATACATAAATGAAATTCGTCAGAGATGGGGAGTAGAATCAATAGGTTTGCCAGATGGATCAAACCATGATTTTAACCTAGTTGTTTATACTCAAGAAACTTTAAGAAAACATATCCAAGAAGTTGAAAGACCTTTAGAACTTTCATTAGAAGGTTTTTCAGAAAGAAGTATTGATCTTAGAAGATGGGGGATTTCAAAACAACGTTTTGAAGATTTAGCTGCAATGGATTTTTATTTAGAAAATTATACAACGCAAGGTGATACTCCAAAAAATTTAAATAAATCTAAAATCATCCAAGGATTAAGTCCAACAGATCCTACAGATCCAACTATTCAGATAAAAGAATATGAACAAGCAGCGGAACGTTATAACAGTGAATTGCATGATTATTTACCATTGCCATTAAGTGAAGTTTTATACAACCAAGAACTAAATAACTAAAAACTTAAATGATGAAAAAAATATTGATATTAAAATCACTTTTGTTTGCTTTTATTTTAGCGGCAAGTTGTGATAACGCTTATGAATTCCCGTATAATGATTATTCGAGTTTTTCTATATACACTAGCGGAACTTGGGCTGAAACTGATAAAGTGTTAAATATAGATAACTATGTTATTTATAAGGATTTGTCGACCAATGCTATTGAACATACTTGGACGATCCCAAGCTCATGTAAATTTTTAAATTCTGAATTTACCGAATTAGACAGCGTATATTCTGATTTTATAATTCCAAATGCTGGAACCGTATCGACAGAAGCACAAGCTAATGTTTTGTTTACGGAACCAGGGATTCAGGAAGTTAAATTGCACAATGTATTTAAAGATTCTGTTGTTGGTTCTGTGCTGACAGGCGGACAATGGGTATTAGATACTATTTTTAAAGTGGATGTGTTTGCAAATGTTAATCCGGCATGTAATGTATATACTGTAGATAGATTGACTGATCCTTCAAACGATCCTATCTTAACAAAAGTGTTAACGCTTACTGAGGATCAATATCCTAAGGAAAGTGAAATGGGAACTTGGGATCAAGTTACCATTGAAGCAGGTTCAGAATTGTATTTCGAAGATCAAACTTCAACAGGTAGGCCTACGAGTCGTAGATGGTATACACCAGGTGCCAGTTCGGAAGAATCAGGTGCGAATCCAGCATTTATCAAATACAATAAGTTAGGAGAGTTTACAGCTTCTATGGAATCTATTAGAAGTGGAGAAGGAGTACCTAGCAATACTGTAGGGAAATTAATTCCATTGGTAATAAATGTAATAGGATCTTCTCAACCTTTTGTACAGTCTGGTAAACCTTTTGTTGAGGAAGATGGAGATGAACAATATATTTCTTTCTCCGTTACAGGAGAAGTAGAAACATTGATTTCAGAAGAAGATAATTTTACGGTTCATGTGACCAATACGGGTGCTGGTTTTGATGGTAATATTGCTGTTCAGTCCGCTAGAATAAACAATGAGGATGCTACGATTATTGAATTGGTTTTAGCGGAAAAGGTGTATAACACTGATGTAATTGATCTTTCTTTTGCTGGTGGGAATATTGTATCTGTGGATGCTAGAGTTTTGGCAGATTTTAGCGCTGTTCCTGTAAAAATGGAAGCAGGAAATAATGTTCTTGTTCAAACTTGGGCTGGTTTTGAAACCTATAAAAATAATTGGAAAACTGCCAATTGTACGGGGTATTGGGTTGGTACAGCAAATGGAACAGCTGAGGCTCCAATGTGGACGCGTACAGAGGAACAAGCTTCTGAAGGTACTGCTAGTATGAAATATACAAAAGCCTCAACAGCAATAAAATTGCAAGGTTCTGATTTTTCAAAACCAGCGGGGTTAACTGGTGGTGAATATTTAGTTTCAATTGATGTTTACTTGGAGTCTGGAAATACGATGAAAAATTTCTTAACAGTATTGTCTGCTCCTTATACCGTATACACATGGGATATAGAATCATTGCCAAGAGGTGAATGGGTTACACTTTCTCAAATAATTACGATACCGGACGTTGCATCTGGTGTGAAATTAAATTTTGATATGTCTACACCTGAAAATGCAGGTTCGTTAGATGGAGAAGTAATATTCTTAGATAATCAAAGTTGGGTTGTTTTAAATCCAAGACCATAATAATTTTATCAAATTTATTTGGAAGAGGCTGTGTTTGACACAGCCTCTTTTTTTTGTTAAAACAGCCGTATAAACCTTTAGATACATTTTATAAACTGAGATACACGGAATCTTTTCTTATCTGAAGTATATTTGAATAACTATTGACATATAATTAAAGAACATATAAACGAATCATGAAAAGTATAATCAGTCAAATTTTAGCATTAAGCGCTTTATGTATTTTAAATTCTTGTGCTGAATCAAAACCAAAACTTAGTGAATCAAAACCAAATGTAATTTACATTTTGGCAGATGATTTGGGGTATGGAGATATAAGTAGTTATGGACAAGAAAAGTTTTCTACGCCTAATTTGGATGCTATGGTTGCAAACGGAATGAAGTTTACACAGCACTATAGTGGAACTTCTGTTTGTGCGCCATCTAGATCCTCTCTAATGACTGGTCAGCACACAGGGCATACTCATATTAGAGGAAATAAAGAATTAGGGACTGAAGGGCAAGAGCCTTTAAAAGGGAGTTCTATTACCATTGCTGAGGTTATGAAAGAGGCAGGTTATGTTACCGGGGCTTTTGGTAAATGGGGTTTAGGGTTTGTTACAACGGAAGGAGGAGCCACGCGCCAGGGGTTTGATGAATTTTTTGGGTACAACTGTCAACGTATGTCTCATAGATATTATCCAACTCATATTTGGCATAATGAGGAAAAAGTATTGCTTGAAGGAAATGATTGGACGCATAAAGTAACCTATGCTCCAGATGTTATTCAAAAGAAAACATTAGAGTTTATTGAGAAAAATAGTGACAAGCCATTTTTTGCATATGTACCGATAATATTGCCACATGCAGAAATGATTGCACCGGAGGATCCAATTTTTGAAAAATACAAAGGGAGGTATGCAGAGATACCTCATACTGAGGAATCGGACAATTATACATCAGATTATGGACCTAATATGGTTCCGAAACATTATTGCCCGCAACCAACTCCGCATGCCGCGTTTGCTGCCATGGTTGATAGATTGGATATGTATGTTGGACAAATAGTTGACAAAGTAAATGAATTGGGAATTGCTGAAAATACAATTATCATGTTTGCTAGTGATAATGGTCCTCATGGAGAGGGTGGAGCTGATCCTAAATTTTTTAACTCGGCAGGAGGGTTGAAAGGAATGAAGAGAGATCTGTATGAAGGTGGTATTCGAAGTCCTTTTATAGCAGTCTGGCCAAATAAAATAAAAGCAGGTTCTACTACAGAACACATATCGGCTTTTTGGGATGTAATGCCTACAATTGCGGATTTAGGTGGTGTTAAAACTCCAAAGCAAAGTGATGGAGTGTCATTTTTACCAACATTATTGGGTAAGGAAACTCAAGAACAACATGAGTTTTTATACTGGGAGTTTCATGGGAAAGGTGGTCGTCAAGCTGCAAGAAAAGGAAAATGGAAAGCGGTGGCATATCAAATAGAAAATCCCAAAAAGACAACTTTTGAGTTGTTTGATTTAGAAAAAGATCCATCAGAGTCTAATGATGTTGCATCCCAATATCCAGAAGTAGTGAAGGATATGAAGCGAATTATTAAGGAATCCCATATAGAGTCAGAAATTTTTCCATTTAAATGAAATATGAGCAGCTTTTAAAATATTACTGTTTTTTTGTTTTAGGCTTATCTTGTCAGTGCTTGGTTTTTTCTCAAGTTGTAAAAAATAACAATGTTGTTAGTGAGGAAAAATACCAAATAGTTGCCGGAGAGTCTTTAAGTGATTACCGGGTCAATTTGCTTCCGGGCAAGTACGATATGCGTATGTTGGTTTGGGTGAATGAAGGGTCGAGTCTTAGAGGGATTAAGTCTGTTATTCTGGCGGAAATACCAATTGATGTAACTTGGGATTTGTTTGGGATTGAAAAAGGATCGTGGATTGAATTAAAAAAAGATTTTTATTTGACTACAGAAGTGTCAGATGCACTTTTTAGCATAAAAATGCAGAAAGATTTTTTAGGAGTTGGAGAAGGGGAAGTCTACATAGATGATATTAGGATTCAAAGGAATCAAGATTATTTGGAAACAGATAACTTTAGTATCCAAACAGTGGGTGAAACATGTTTAGATAAAAATAATGGTAAGATAATTATTGAAGCAAAATCAAGTCAAAATTATACTGCAAATTTAGATGGAGTAGAATTTAATTTTATGGAATCTTTAGAAATCGAAAATTTATTCTCAGGTGAACATAATTTATGCATTTCCATTGAAAATTTGAATTTTGAACAATGTTATTCTCTTCAAATCCCCCAAGGGAAAAAACTTTTATCTAAGATGGGTTTTGATAAAGGTATGGCTACAATTGATATCGAATCTGGGACACCACCATATACGATTTTCTTAAATGATGAGATTGTTTTAACCACTTCTGAAAAACAAATTAAATTGATTTCTAAACATGGAGATGAAATCAGAATTTCATCAAATGTGGCATGTGAAGGAGTGGAACATCAGAAACTTACTAGTGAGTTTGTTATTTATCCAAATCCAACGGAAGGAGAATTTAGGATCTATGTTCCAAGTGAAAGAACATCTGTATTTGTAACCATTTTTAATTCGTTCGGTAAAAAAGTTTGGAGTGGAACAAGAGAAGTAGAAAATGGATGGATCTCGATGGATCTAAGGGAATTGAGTTCTGGGGTGTATTCAGGGGTTTTAACTCTTGATAAACCAGAAAATTTTAGGCTGATAAAAAATTAAACTGCGGTGACTTTTATCAGACCTAACTTTTAAAACTCTTTTGAAAAAGATTATATTTACTTTAGTTTAATCAAACAAAAATAAATATGAAAAGTAAAATAATATTTTTATCCCTTATAATTCTTGTTGCTTCTTGTCAAAACAAAAAAAGTTCTAGTGGACAGAATCAGACAGTTGATAATAAAGAACTGTTAAAATTGGCCGATAGTTTAGAGTTGAAGCAAACTGAATATGATGATTTAATTGATAGTGTCAATACTTTAAATAAAAAATCTGATTTGTTTTACCGAAAGATACATATTCAGAAAAAAGAAATTGATCGACTAAAAGATGAAAATAAAATATTTGCTGATGTAATTGCTAAATTAGAAAAGAAAGAGGAAAAACCTGTTCTTTCGAAACAGGAGAAGGCAATTCAAAATTTGGTATTTAAAATGCACAAGTCTTGGGCTAATTTGATAAAAAGCAAAGACCCAAATGATGTTCTTCAATATTTTAATTCGAAATATTTAGTAAGTAGAATTTCAATAGATAAAGACGATAAAGCATCGGTTTCAAGGTTTTCTCATGATGACTTTAAAGAATATATTGAGAAAACTATTATTGCTGAAGATGGCTTGTCAGTTGAATTTGCTGATGTTGACTTTTTGGATATCGAAATTAAAGATAACGCTTATTTTAACGTAGCCTATAAATGCGTTATGGGAACTTACCGTAATGATAGGTTGGAGGCAACTAATTCTTTATTGGTCACTATTACCGGAAAAAATATTGAAGGAACTTGGGGGATTTCTAGTTATTCCTGGGTCAATTTTAAATATGGTATGGATTAATTTTCTAAAAAAAAGAGTTCCAATTGGAACTCTTTTTTTTATCTGTTTTCTGCTGATGTATTTGTAAAACTAGGAATAATTGATTTTTTTAAATCATTATATTCAAAAGAGGCAACACCTAAATCACCTTTTTTCCATGTGTCATAAGCAGTTGAATTTTCAGAAATTAAACATTTTAAATAATGTTTGTTTACCATTTCACTTAATTTAGAAACAGTCAATGATTTATTTTTTTTAATTTCTCTAGTTATTTTTTGAGCACTTTCTGCAGTAATCGCATTTAAAATAGCAATTCCATACAACTCGTCTTTTTGATTTTTAAATACATCGCCATTTTCGTGATGTGTGTTAAATTCTAAAATAGAGACATTTTCAAATCCAACACCAGCTTCATCAAGAATTGCTACTGTGTTAAGATGTTTGTCAATATATTCTTCAACTTTTTTATGCATGTTTGAAATTGTTTATTCGTTACTGGTTGCAAAAGTAAACGTTTTTTGAATACTGATAGATATCATATTTCATTCATTTAAAGATTAGGACATTTATATGGTGTAACCAATACTTAAAATTATGGATCGTGATACGCCTATTTCAAAAATTATGACCACAAATGTAATTGCTCTTACTTTGAGTAATTCATTGTTAGATGCGGAGCAGCTATTTAAAAGCTATAAAATACGGCATATACCAGTAGTAAGAAATAAGGATATTATTGGTATTTTAAGTTTGACCGATTTACAAAGAATAAGTTTTACTGATATGAGTCAAGAGCATAGTCCAGAAACAGAAGATACTTATTTAGAAAATTTAAGTGTTGAGCAAGTAATGGTAAAAAATCCGATTCAAATAATTGCAACTAAAACTATTAAGGAGGTGGCAGAAATTTTGTCAAAAAATGAATTTCATGCACTACCTATTGTGGAGGATCACGAATTGATTGGAATTGTAACTACAACAGATTTATTGAATTATTTGATCGAACAGTATAATTGACTATAGTTTGAAGTTGATTCCTTTTTCAACTAGTTTGTCGTATTTTGTTCTGTTGAATTTGTATAAAAATGCACCTTTTTTAGAAGTCGATTTATCCTTTTCATCTAATTTTGTCAGTACATCTAGTGCAATAATTTTTTTTCTAAAATTTCTATCGTCAAATTTCTTTTGATAAATAGATTCATAAAGTCTCTGTAAGCTTGGAATTGTAAATTTTTCTGGAAGTAATTCAAAACCGATTGGTTGATAGCTCGCTTTCAATCGTAATTGAGCTAAAGCATCTTCTACTAGTTGGTTATGATCTAAAACTAAATTTGGCATTTCATCTAAATCATGCCATACCGCTCCGTGTTTTTCTACCAATTCAATGTCTTGGTCTTCAATTCTAATTAGTGCATATTGACCAACCGTAATACAGCGTGCCCCAGGATCTCTTTCAACAGCACCATAAACTTTTGATTGTTGCATAAAAACATTTTCCAGTCCAGTAATTTCGGTTAAAACACGTTTGGCAGCATCGTTAACACTCTCAGTATTTTTCACAAAACTACCGATAAGAGACCATTCTCCTGCAAACGGAGCAATTTCTCTCTTGAAAATCAGTAGTTTAATGGATTGATTATCGAAGCCAAAAATAATACAATCTGTTGCAATTAAAATTTTGTCCTGTGTACTGTAGAAATTTGATTGTTCTCTGCTCATAGAATTCAAAAGTAAATAAAATTGGTGGATTTTAACATCTTTTTTATAAATGTATTAAATACATTTATTATATTTGTAAAACTTTAACTTAAATTATCGCGTCAAATGAGTACGAAATTATCGCAGGCAGAATATGATAGAATAGACAATATCTTTACATCAGGAGATTCTGATGTTTTGAATATTGAGGCACCAGGAAGAATTAATTTAATTGGTGAACATATTGATTATAATGGAGGTAACGTGTTGCCAGCAGCAATTGATAAGTGTATTTACTATTCTTTTAAAAAGAATGATAGTGAAGCAATTTCAAATGTTTTAAGTAAAAACTTTAGTGAAGGATTTTCATTTGATATAACGGTACCTGAAAAACCGGGTGATGGTTGGCTGAGTTATTTATCGGGTGTCCTTTCTGAAATAGATAAAATCAGACCGGGAAAAGTTTCTGGGTTTGATTGTTCATTAGATAGTAAATTACCTATTGGTTCTGGTATTTCTTCTTCAGCAGCACTTTTGTGTGGATTTGCTAAAGGGTTAAATGAATTATTTTCTTTAGAAATTGATGATATTACAATTATAAGATTGTGTCAGAATGCAGAACGCATATTTTCAGGAGCAAATGTTGGAGTGATGGATCAATTTGCGGTTGTTAAAGGGAAAAAGGATCACTTTATTCTCTTAGATTGCGAAACTTTAGAATATTCTACGATACCAGCTGCGATGAACACGAATATGTTATTGTTGTTAAACACAAATGTATCGCATAATTTAGCAGATAGTGCCTATAATGAAAGAAGGGCACAATGTGAATCTGCGTTGGAAATTATTCAAACTAAATATCCAGAAGTGAAGACTTTGGTTGAAGCTACGGAGGAAATGGTTGAAGAGTTTAAATCTGAACTCGGTGAGGATAGAGTGAAAAGAGCTACGCATGTAATTCAAGAGCAGAAAAGAGTTGAAGCAACTGTTGAAGCATTGAAAAATAATGATTTCACCTTAGTCGGTGAACTTTTAAATCAATCACATGATGGGCTTCAAAACTTATATGAAGTAAGTTGTCCTGAATTAGATTTCTTAGCAGCCTATGCGAAAGCAGATGATAGAGTGTTAGGAGCTAGAATGATGGGTGGTGGTTTTGGTGGATGTACCATAAATTTAATAGATGAAAAGAATGTTGAAAGTTTTGTTGCTGATGCGACAAAGGCTTACAAAGAGGCTTGTAATCTTGACTTAACACCAATACCAGTAAAAACAAATAACGGAGTTCAAAAAATATAATTATAATGGCAACAAATATTAATGAAACATCGCATAGAAGGTATAATATTCTAACTGGAGAATGGATTTTAGTATCTCCACATAGAACAAAAAGACCTTGGCAAGGAAAGAAGGAGGAAAAAGCAGTGATGGATACTACAGAGTACGATGAAAATTGTTACTTATGTCCTGGCAATTCAAGAGTTGGTGATGATGTAAATCCAGAATACAAGGATACTTTTATTTTTCAAAATGATTTTGCTGCAATTCTAAATGATGAGCCAACAACTTTTGAAAATGGTTTGTTAAAATCTGAAGTTGAAACAGGGATTTGTAAAGTAGTATGTTTTTCTCCGAATCACTCATTGACAATTCCATTGATGGAGGAGTCTAGTATTACCAAAGTAATAAAACTTTGGAAAAACGAATATACAGATTTAGGTTCTAAAGAAGGAATCAATTACGTTCAGATCTTTGAGAATAAAGGATCTATTATGGGTTGTAGTAATCCACATCCACATGGTCAAATCTGGTCGCAGAGATCTATTCCAGGTGAGATTGTGAAGAAATCAGAAAAGCAAGCTGAATATTTTAATGCGAACGGAAAAAGTTTGTTAGGAGACTATATCAAACAAGAGTTAGAAGGGGATAGAGAACGTATATTGGCTGAAAATGACGATTTTGTTGCATTGATAGCTTATTGGGCAGTATGGCCATATGAGGCAATGATTGTTCCTAAAAAGCACTATCAAAATATTTCTCAGTTGTCGGAAAGTGAAATGGAATCTTATGCTTCTATTTTAAAAGAATTGACAATAATGTATGATAATTTATTTGAAGTTTCTTTTCCTTATTCTGCTGGGATTCATCAAAGTCCGACAGATGGAGGTGACCATGAGGGTTGGCATTTTCATATGTCTTTTTACCCACCATTATTAAGATCGGCAACAGTTAAGAAATTTATGGTTGGTTATGAGATGTTTGCAAGTCCACAACGTGATATTACAGCTGAGCAAGCGGCGGCTACTTTAAAAGCACTGCCTAAAGTTCATTACTCAAAGCAATAAAAAATTGATATTTTATAAAAAGCCAAAACAGAAATGTTTTGGCTTTTTTTATGCCTAAACTTTTAAGGCCTTCCATTCAACGAAAGAAATAAGTCGTTTATCGATAAACGCAATGGTAAAAAAGCTTGTTGTTTTACTTTTGAAGTATAGTTTATTGAACCACTTAATTTATTTATTATGAGAAGAGTTTTACTTATTTATATGTTTTTGACTCCAATATTCATGATTGCACAAAAAAGCTTTGATTTTAAAGGAATGCACGAAACTTTTGGTTGGATTGAATCTGGTGGTTCTAGTGAGAATTCAGGTATTACTACAGAGGGATATGAATTGAATTGGGAGGCGTACAAGACTCCAAAAATCAAGCATGATGCTGCTAATATTGACGCCCAAAAGACACCTATTTTAGCAGTAACAGTAAAGATAAAATCTGATAATATAAAAACATTACGCATCGCTCATACTAATGGGAATATAACAGAAGAGAAAGTATATTTAGCGGATGAAATTTTACACAGAAGTCCGGTCGCTACTACTTATTACTATGATTTATCAGGAGAAAACTGGAAGAATTATACTGATGAGGGTGATCATGATTTTTTTGAAATAGGGTTTCAGGATTATGAGAAGAGGAATCTATTCAGCCCAAGTTCTTACGGAGATTTGGTAATTGAAAAGATTGAGTTCCTAGAAAAAACTCCAGAAGAAAATTCAGATAGCAGTATAAGTGACGCAGGTTTACAGGATAAAAATTGGAAGCAAAACGACAATGGACTGTCTGTAAGTGAAGCTGATTAATGAAATTAAAAGAAGAAAGTGAAAAAGAATTTCTCATTTTATTAGGGGTAATTTAATTGAGAAAAGTTGTATCATCTTTGGTATTGGATGATATAAAAAAAGGTGATACTTATGTATCACCTTTTTTATTTTATATAGAATATATTAATTGATCATTGCTTTAAGCTCTGCAACGGTTGTAATTGGGTCTTCAGCACCAAATACATAACTACCTGCAACCAATACATCAGCACCAGCTTCCACTAATAAGTTGGCATTTTTATTGGTAACCCCACCATCTATTTCAATAAGAGTATCAGCTCCAGCAAAATCGATTAGATTTTTTAACTGTTGTACTTTTTTATAGGTATTCTCAATAAATGATTGTCCACCAAAACCTGGATTTACACTCATGATACATACCATGTCAATATCTTTTATTACATCCTCTAAAACAGCGACAGGAGTATGAGGATTTAAAGCAACTCCTGCTTTCATTCCTTCTGCTTTAATCGCTTGAAGCGTTCTGTGTAAATGTGTACAAGCCTCATAATGAACAGTCAATATATCTGCTCCAATTTTTTTAAAAGTAGGAATGTATTGATCTGGATTTACAATCATTAAATGCACGTCCATTGTTTTCTTTGCGTGTTTTTTGATTGCTTGAACCACTGGCATTCCAAATGAAATATTAGGTACAAATACCCCATCCATTACATCAATATGAAACCAATCGGCGTCACTATTGTTAACCATTTCTATATCCTTTTGAAGGTTTGCAAAGTCTGCTGCAAGAACCGAAGGGGCAATTAATTTGCTCATTTCTTTATGTTTGAATAATTATTTTGCAAAAATAGTATAAAAAAAGAAAACTCTCGATAGGTATATCGAGAGTTTTTGGTAGTTGATTATTAATACTTGGTTATCCTAAGTAAGTCATCAAGATTTTTGATCTTGAAGTGTGTTTTAATCTTCTAATAGCTTTTTCTTTGATTTGACGTACACGTTCTCTTGTTAAGTCAAAAGTTTCTCCAATTTCTTCAAGAGTCATTGGTTGGTGCTCCCCAAGTCCAAAATATAATTTTACAACATCAGCTTCACGAGGAGTTAAAGTTTCAAGAGCTCTTTCAATTTCAACTCTAAGAGATTCATGTAATAACGTTTTATCTGGATTAGGAGATTCTCCTGAATTCAATACATCATATAAATTAGAATCTTCACCTTCAATTAAAGGCGCATCCATAGAGACATGACGACCTGAGTTTTTCATAGATTCCTTTACATCATTTACAGTCATGTCTAATTTCTTAGCAATCTCTTCAGCTGATGGCGGACGCTCGTTTTCTTGCTCTAAGAAAGCGTACATTTTATTAATCTTATTGATAGATCCAATTTTATTCAATGGTAATCTAACGATACGTGATTGTTCTGCAAGTGCCTGAAGAATAGATTGACGAATCCACCATACTGCATATGAGATAAATTTAAATCCACGTGTTTCATCAAAACGTTTTGCAGCTTTAATCAATCCCAGATTTCCTTCGTTAATCAAATCAGGTAAAGTCAATCCTTGATTTTGGTATTGTTTTGCTACAGAAACCACAAAACGTAAATTTGCTTTGGTAAGTTTTTCTAGCGCTACTTGGTCACCCGCTTTAATACGTTGTGCCAATTCTACCTCCATATCGGCAGTAATCAAATCTACTTTTCCAATTTCTTGTAAATACTTGTCTAACGATGCAGTTTCCCTATTGGTAACCTGCTTGGTAATTTTCAGTTGTCTCATAGTGTTGCAAATGCTAAGCAGAAGTCGAGTTGAGTCTCAGTCTTCTCCGCTTGTATATATACGTATGATCGTCAGAAAATGTTACAAAAAATAGTAGTTATTTTTTGTTTTATTTTTAAGAGTATGTGTATTCTACTGATTTGTAGGTTATTGGGATAGTGAATTCAATTCTGGTTCCTTCCCCAATTACGCTATGTATTTTGAAAGATCCGTTCATCATTTTTATTCTTGCCTCAATTTGATGGATTCCTATACCGTTAGATTCTATTTTTTTAGAAGTATCAAACCCAACTCCATTATCTTCAATTTCTACATGCAAGTTTTTCCGATATTCCATAACATTAACATGGCCCTCTGTGGCACGACTGTGTTTTATAAGATTGTTTACCAGTTCCTCAATGATATTATTGGTCTTGATTTCGAAACTTTCCTCGTATCGTTGTAGATTTTCTGTAGATGCTGTTATCTCTAAATCGGTATTTGAGTATTTCTCGCAAAAATCTTGAATGGCATAGCTGAGTCCAAATTTTAATAAAACCGATGAGATAAGTTCGTGCGATAAATTTCTGATTTTCCCTGAGGCCTCATCAATGATAGTTTGAGTCTTATCTATTTCTATAGGGATCTTACCAACTACCTTGTTTTTACTTGCCTGCAAATGTAGATTGGCAGCGGAAAGAAGTGCACTTACACTGTCGTGTAATGTTTCTGCTATTTGTCTACGTTCCGCTTCTTTTCCGTCAAGTGTAGCATTTAAAATTTTGATACGGGTGAGAGATTCCATGTGTTCAATTTGTTTCTCTTTCATTAACCGCGTTTTCTCAATAACAAGATCTTTGTTTTCGTCCTTAAGCTTTGCATTTTTAGTGTAGATCCAAAAAATAAAAATTAAAATAAATAAACAAACAATTAAACTTATGATAATGAGCTCAAAGCGTTTTTTTTCTTGAATTTGAAGTAATTGTTTTTTTGCAGCATTTTGTTTGATGATGTCTACATTGTGTTTGGCCTCAATTTCAGTTATAATGGCATCAAATTCGGCATTCCTTAAACTATCGGCAATTTTGTTAGCTCTATTTAAATATTCATAAGCGATGTAATCTTTTGTTTTGTAATAGGTCCAAGCAAGATTTGCATTGATCATTCTTTGTAGACTAGTTTTTCTATTTGACCTAGAATTTTTTAACAAATCTAAAGCTTCAGAATAATAGGCTTTAGCTTCATTGTATTTCGTTAATTTAAGATCATTACCTGCTAATGTATTTAGACAAATTACTTGTCCAATCGTGTCTTGTCTTTTAATTTGAATGTCAAGTGCTTTTTTGACATAGTTTCGGGCTTTGTTATGTTTATTGTTTAGAAAATATATTATTGATAAACCATTATATTGCTCTGCCTTTTGACGTAAATATTTTGGGTTGGTACCAATGTACTTAGAGGCAGTTTCGTTATAGTAAAATAGAGTGTCTTTACTTTTATTATATTTAAGACTATCCTGTACATATTGATTAAAGTGATTAGCACTTAAATTTAGATTGCTGTTAATAATAAAGGAGGTGTCTTTAAGGATTTTTGAGAGGGATAATGCTTTTTTATTGTAAAATATAGCTTTTTGAAAATTATTTATGTTTTTAAAAATTTTTGCTATTTCTGAATTTGCAATGTATAGAACTTTCAAATTATTTCTAATTCGAGCAATTTCGATAATCTTGAGGTATTCTGTTAAAGCCTTTTCTATTTCATTTGATGCAACAAATTCTTCCGCGTTTTTAAGTAATTTTGGTAAATCATTTTTTTCATGAATTTTATCAACAACAAAAGCCACTGAAAAACCGTCAGTGGCTAATATTTTGTTAAAAGTTCCAAAAAGAACCAAAGTAAAAAAAACTTTTAAAATTTTTTTACTCATATATAATGGTTATTTTTTATTGCATTACAAACTCAGGAGGATCTACCTTATATCTGTTACTAGTTCTAGCACTTAAAGTAGTTGTACTTATGTTACGCATAAATACAATGTTTAATTTTTCTCCGTCGAATTTAAGATAATTTTTTGAATAATTGTTTTTTCCTTCTGTAACACCTGGATCTAGATATATTTCATGTCTATTTAATTCGTCATTAAATCCAAAAGTCGCTACAAAATTTTTCTTTAGTTTAAAGTCTAATTGGTATGAGCCATCTTCTAACATTGTAATTTTATAATCTTTTACAATTTTGATAGTTTTCGCACTTGCAGTTTGAGAAATTTTATCGTCTAAAATGCTAATGCCAGGGATTTTAATCTCATCGTTACTGATGAAGTCTAACTTAATTTGGTTGTTTACCAAGGGTAAAACCGTTGTGTTGTTCACGTTTGTAGTTCCCTCAGAAATGATGATTTCATTTCCTTCTGAACCACTTACAATTGTAGAAGTGTTACCTTCACTTAAAGTATGTTCTAAAATAAAACTTCCATCCTCTGTTGTTGATAAAGAGTATGATTTTAAAGAAGTTTCTTGACTTAATTCTTCTGTTAAATTTGAATCATCGGTACAAGAAGTTAATCCGATTGTTAAGGCTGCAATAGCCAGACTTTTGTAAAAAGTTTTCATAATTTTAGGGTATATGGTTATTAAACGGTTCGTTGTTTGTAAAAAAATGCCCTAGCTTTTGAGGGCTAGGGCAGTAAAATCAAATATTAGGGGTAGGATCTGATTTTATAATAATTTATTCCTCACAGCATACATTGCTAATCCAACTGAATTTTTTGCTTTTGTTTTGAAAAGCAGGTTTTTTCTGTAAGTGTCAACAGTGCTTGTGCTGATGTTAAGTCTTTCAGCTATTTCTTTAGTACTTAATTCAATACTAATTAGCCTTAAAACTTGTAGTTCTCTATCTGTCAATGAGCTGGTGAAAACACCATCTTGATGTACTTTTTTTCTAACTGTTCTTCCTACTGCCGCAGCAACTAGGTCTTTTTGAACTTCTTTACTAAAATATTGATCTCCGTTGTAAACAGAGTTGATTGCTTCTACGATGTTTTCTCCAGCACATTTTTTTGCTAAAAAACCATCAGCACCAATTTTCAGTACTTCTTTTACCAATTTAACATCATCGTAACTCGATAATACAATTGTAGGTTGTTTGATACCATTTTTATATAAATGATTTAAAACTTCCAATCCGTCAAGCTTTGGCATGTTAATGTCCAAAACCAATACATCCGCTTTATTCTCCTCTAACCAACTTAGTACATCCTGTCCGTTAAGTGAGTGTCCTGCAACTTCAATATTTTTTTCATCTTTTAATACTGCTTCAATTCCGTCAATTAATATTTGATGATCATCCGCAATATGAACTTTAATAATTTCTTTATTTTCCATTAGCTGTTACAAATTTAAATGGTTTATAGGTTACTCACAATCCTGCTTATAAGCGAAATTTACATATCCCTAAAAATAGGGATGTCTTAAAAACAAATATATAAAGTATTTTTTGGTTAGAATTTTGATAAATTCAAACTAGTGTTTTATCCATAAAAAAACCTGAAGCTGAACTTCAGGTTTTTTCCGCATAAATAAACTAAGATGTTAGGGTTATCGCAGACGATCTACAGATTTTACAAGGTTTTCATCCTTTTTAATTGCTTTGTTAGCCATGACGAGCAAAACAATAACAATAATTGGAAGAGTTACCCCAATACCTTTCTCCGAAACGTTAGTTCCTCCAGATACCATTAGAGACTCGAATAACAATACACCTAATAAATAGAAGTTGATTAGAATGTTTAATCGTCCAAGTACAAATTGATTTTGTCTATTTTTGAATAAAAAGATAGACAATGCAGATAAAAGACTTGAAATGAAAAAACCAATTCCAATTGATTTTATTAAGAAACGATCATCAGTGATTAAACTTGTTATATTAGAAAGATTGTCGTTTTCACTTCCTAGAAAGGAAACAAAAAACACAACTCCACCTGAAATAAAGGCTGCTAATAACAAGTAAATAGACTGGATTCGTTGTATCATTTAATTAATTACTGATAATTTTGGTGAACAAAAATAGTTTTTCTTGTTTGAATATTCAATAAAAATTGAAGTTAACTTGTGTATTATATTTTGAATGATCAATAGTAGTTTGATATACAGAAATTTGTATGGCTAGAATGTCGCTGTATATTTTAGATTTTTTTTATAAACTTTATGTTTTAAAGAATAAAATTATATATTTGTTATTCATATCGATACTACGTTAGGCTGTTTTGAACTCTTCAAAACTTCTAATGGGTTAGTAATTCACAAAAATCATATCCAATTCTTCTTCATTTTATTTTCGCTAGAAGAATATCATAAATTATATACACATTAACATGTTTGAAATTTCACAACTCAAGAGTAAGACTCTTGTTGAGTTACAGGCTATTGCAAAAGAAAAAGGACTAAAAAAAACAAGTCAATTGAAAAAAATTGATTTGGTCTACCAAATCTTAGATGCTCAAGCTGCTGAAGGTGCGTCTGCAAAAGAAACTGTTGAAAAGACAGAAAAGGTTGCTCCGAAACCGAGAAAAAAAAGAGTGAAAGTAGAAAATCCGGTCGTATCAAAGCCAAAAGAAACTTCTAAAGAAGTAGAGGCTGTACCTGCTGCTGCCCCAATCAAGGAAGAAGCTAAAATGGAAATTATTAATTCCGATAAAAAGATTGGTGCAAAAGAAGATAAACCTCGTGTACCTAAGAAAAGAGTAGAACGAAACGATGTTTCTAAGGCTCCAACTAAGGACGTGGCTGGTTCTGAGAATCAAAAAACTAATGAAGGTGTTAAGTCTAAAGGACCACAACATAGAAATAATGATGGGAAACAAAGACAGAACCCAAATCAGAATCAAAAAAGAACTCCTCAACATAAAAATCAACATAAAGAAAAGAATCACAATAAGAGTAATACCAAATTTAGAGATCCTGATTATGAATTTGACGGGATTATTGAAAGTGAAGGGGTGTTAGAAATGATGCCTGATGGGTATGGTTTTTTAAGATCTTCAGATTATAATTACTTATCATCTCCTGATGATATTTACGTGAGTCAATCGCAAATTAAATTATTTGGTTTAAAAACTGGTGATACGGTTCTTGGTAATGTAAGACCTCCTAAAGAAGGTGAAAAGTATTTTCCTTTAATTAGAGTTTCTAAAATTAATGGTTTACCTCCTAATGTGGTTAGAGATCGTGTTTCATTTGAGCATTTGACTCCTTTGTTTCCGAATGAAAAATTTAATTTAATAGACAGGAAAAAAACATTGTCAACTAGAATTATGGATTTGTTCGCTCCAATAGGAAAAGGACAAAGAGGGATGATTGTTGCCCAACCTAAGACAGGTAAGACAATGTTGTTAAAAGATATTGCAAAAGCAATAGCAGAGAATCATCCGGAAGTTTATCAGATTGTTCTTTTAATTGATGAAAGACCAGAAGAGGTTACAGATATGCAACGTAGTGTAAAAGGAGAAGTAGTTGCTTCTACGTTTGATGAACCTGCTGAGAAACATGTTAGAGTAGCAAATATTGTGTTAGAAAAAGCAAAAAGACTTGTTGAGTGTGGACATGATGTGGTAATTCTTTTGGATTCAATCACACGTTTGGCAAGAGCTTATAACACCGTAGCTCCTGCTTCCGGTAAAATTTTGTCTGGAGGTATTGATGCAAATGCATTACACAAGCCAAAACGTTTTTTTGGTGCTGCAAGAAATATTGAAAATGGAGGTTCTTTATCGATTATAGCAACTGCATTGACAGAAACTGGTTCTAAAATGGATGAAGTAATTTTTGAAGAATTCAAAGGTACTGGAAATATGGAATTACAGTTGGATAGAAATATTTCTAACCGTAGAATTTACCCTGCAATTGATCTTATCAAGTCAAGTACAAGAAGAGATGATTTGTTATTTGATGCTAAATCAGTGCAAAGAATGTGGGTGTTACGTAAGTATTTGGCTGATATGAATCCTATTGAAGCAATGGAATTTATTAGTGATAAAGTAAAGTACTCTTTAAATAATGAAGAGTTTCTTATTTCTATGAATGGATAATAACAAAAAAATATATTTGAAAAACGGACTGCTTATGCGGTCCGTTTTTTTTTTAAAAAGATTCTAAAACTATTTCAAGTTTTTTTTGATTACCAATTAAGGATGTAACCGAGTCTATATTCAAATTGGAGATAATCCTATGATGCCCTAAGTTTTTACCGGTTTGATTTATATTTAAGGTTTCAATAAGAATTGCTTTTGTTTGTTTGGCAACTGCCCTTCCGGAATCTATAATAGAAATAGAATCGCCTGTCAGTTTTTTTATGCTTGGAATAAGAAAGGGGTAATGAGAGCATCCAAGTACAAGGTAATCGATATTTTTGGCCAACATGGGCGTTATGTATTTCATTAGAAGCGCATCCATTTCAGGGCTTTCTATTTGGTTCTGCTCTATTAGTGGTACAAGACCTGTTCCGACCGTTTCAATTATTTTAATACCATCCATGTGCTTTTTAGAAGTTTCAGCAAATAGGGAGCTATTGAGAGTGCCTTTGGTAGCAAGGATACCAATTATTTTGGATTTTGTTTGTAGAGCTGCCGGTTTTATTGCAGGTTCTATACCAATAAAAGGTATGTTGTAAGTAGCACGTAAGGTTTTGATTGCATTTGTTGTAGCTGTATTGCATGCTACTACAATTAGTTTACAGCCTAGTTCCATTAACCTTTCAGTGTTTTTGATACAAAGTTTTAATATTTCTTCCTTTGATTTTTCTCCATAGGGAGCATTTTTGCTGTCTGCAAGATATATAGTGTTTTCCATAGGAAGTAAATCAATGATTTCTTTCCAAATAGAGAGACCTCCGACTCCAGAATCAAATATTCCTATAGGCTTTGTACTCATGAAAAAATCTTCTAATTAGTTGTTTTATGAAACTGTTAGGGGCTAAAATAAACAAAAAAAAACTCGTTATTCATTGGAATAACGAGTTTCAGATAAAGTGTGAATTCTTTATTGAATTCCTAATTTTGTTTTTACAGCTGGACCTAAATCTTCACCTTCAGAAACGATTAGTGCTTTTGAGTCTAAAACATAAACAAAACCTTTAGTTTTAGCGATCGCTTTTATAGCGTCTTGTGCTTTTTTAATAATTGGCTCAAGAGCTGCTTTCTCCTTTTGTTGTAGTTCTTGCTGAGCAACTTGTTGTAGTTGTTGAATTTTTCCTTGATCAGCTTGAACTTCTTTGATTCTTGCCTCATTTTGAGCTGCAGTTTGAGAAACCTCTTCTGCAGTATACTTGTCAATCTTAGCTTTTAATGCTTTCTGAGCATTAGTGATTTCTTCACCGTATGTTTTACCAAGTTTTTCTAAATCTGCTTGAAGTTTAAGAGTTTCAGGCATTTTAGATACAATCTCTTCAAAATTAATATGTGCTACTTTTTGAGCTTGAGTGAAAGTAGACATCCCTAGTGTTATCACTACTGCTGCTAATAAAGTTTTAAAATGTTTCATCTTTGTAATTATTTAATATTTATTCTTTTGGTTATTTTTATCTATGGATAATTTTACTTTCTCTTTCTGCTTTTTTACGCTTTTGCTCTTCAATTCTTTTTTCTAGATCTTCTTTAGCTTGTGCTTTTTTAAGTTTCGCTTCTTCTCGTTCTCTTTCTTTTTCTGATTTCGTAATGTAAGAGATTACCGTTTTACTAATATCATACTTTGGATTTGCATATAGCATTGTAAGATCACTAGTTCTATCGAAAACAAAGTCATATTTTTTTCTTGCTACTATTTGCTGAATGGCATTAAATACTTCGTCTTGGATAGGTTGAACTAATTGTTTTCTTAATTCGAAATAAGCTCCTTTTGTTCCAAAGTAACTAGCACGCATTTTTGATAATTCGTTTTCTTTTATTTGGATATCTTCTTGTCTTTCTACTACAAGGTCTTCCGTTAAAAGTATTTTTTCATTGTTAAGTTCTAATTTTAGGTTTTTTATTTCGTTTTCAGAACGTTCAATTTTTTTTCTCCATTGCGATGCTTTAGAGTCCAATTTTAATTGTGCTTTCTCATAACCTGGTACATTTTGTAAAATATACTCCATGTCTATAAAAGCGATGCTCTGTGGTTTTTGACCAATACAAGCACAACTTATGAAAATGATTAATATGGAAAGTTTTTTTAACATTATTTAACTCAAAAATTTCTACGAAAACAAATATAGTAAATTAGAACTGTTGACCAATAATAAAGTGTGTTTGCCATCCTGATGGTTGGAAACTACCTGGAGGAGCATCAAGTCCATTTGCAAAATCTATACCTAATAAACCAAAAGCAGGCATAAATATACGTACTCCAAGTCCAGCAGATCTTCTCACATCAAAAGGATTGAAAGATTGAAAGTCTTGGTATGAATTTCCTGATTCTAAAAATCCTAATACATAAATAGACGCAGAGGGTTTTAAAGTAATTGGATATCTAACTTCCATGGTAAATTTGTTATAGATAGTTCCTCCATTCACGCCAGAAAGACTAGAGTTTTCATAACCTCTCAAACCTACAATTTCCCTACCGTCAAATTGACTTTGCTGCAATCCATCTCCACCTACGTAATATCTTTCAAATGGCATGTCTTTTAACGCTTCATTATAATACCCCAGGTACCCTAACTCTATTTGTGTCATCAATACTGATTTTCCAATCAATTTGGTATACCATTTTGATTTGTAACCAAGTTTGTAATATTCCAACCATTTATAGCGTGCTTCGTTGATTCGCCCTTGGTTTGGAACTGTACCTAAGTATTCACCATTTGGTCCGTAAGCATCATCTCTATATGCTGGGTCATCTTCTATGGTACTAAAATCCGTACTGCTGAATAATGAGTGAGGTAAAGTAAATTTTGCAGAAACACTGAATTCTGATCCTGTAGTAGGGAAAATTCTACTTGGTCCTGATGAGTTTCTTCCTAGGGTAATGCTATAAGATAGGTTATTAGAAACTCCTGTACCATCTTCAAAGTTTAACAATCCAATATTGTATTGGTTGATGTCGTATTGTTTAAAACTAATAGCTTGACTAAGCGTAAAGAAATCATCTGGCCATGTCAAACGTTGCCCTAAACCAACCGTTACTCCAAAAATATTCAAACGTCTGCTTTTGTCAACATTATTTGATGTGAAATCAACTTGATATTGTCGAGAATTGTAAATAGAAAATGAAAATGATTTAGGTTTTTTACCACCTAACCAAGGTTCTGTAAATGAAAAACTATGTGTGCTGTAGTATCTACTTACCTGAAGTCTCAATGCAAGAGATTGACCATCACCCATCGGTAAAGGTTTGTATTCTTTACCGTTAAATAAGTTTCTTATAGAGAAATTGTTAAACGATAATCCTAATGTTCCAATGAAAGATCCACCACCGTAACCTCCTTGCAGTTCTATTTGACTGGAACCTTTTTTAACAACCGAGTAGTCAATATCAACGGTTTTATCTGCATAATTAGGTTTTAAATCAGGAGTCACATTTTCAGGATCAAAGAAACCTAATTGCGAGATTTCACGAATAGAACGGATAATATTTTCCTTACTGTATAGATCTCCTGGTCTCGTTTTTAGTTCTCGATAAACAACAAAATCATTCGTTACCTCATTACCAGAAACTGTAACATTTCGAATAGTGGCAGGGTCATCTTCATGGATTCTGATTTCTACAGAAATCTCATTGTTATCTACCCTTGTTTCAACAGCATTTACTTGAGAGAACAAGTAACCACTATTTTGGTATAAAGATGAAATATCTTCGGAGTCAGGTGAACCATCACCTTTTACTCTTTCATTAAGTAATTTGGCATCATAAACATCACCTTTTTCAATTCTTAAGAAACGATTTAATTGGGCAGTGGTGTAATTACTGTTTCCAAGGAAGTTGATGTCACCAAAATAGTAACGTTTCCCTTCTTCTAATTTAATTTGAAGACTAATGCTTTTGTCATCTTTGTTCCAAATAATACTGTCAGATATGATTCTAGCATCACGATACCCTAACTCGCTATATTCGTCTAGTAAGTTTTGTAGATCGTCTTTGTATTTTTCTTTGATGTATTTAGAAGACTTCCAGAATCTACCCCAAAATTTTCTTTTGGTATCTTTAAAAAAAGTTCTTAATTGAGCATCACTTATATCTTTATTTCCATCAAAAGAAATTTCTTTAATTTTTATCTTTTTACCTCTATCAACCGAGATTAAAAGGTCCATAGCATTTCCTTCTGTGGTGTCTTTTCGAGTATGAAGATTTACTTTTGTTTTAAGGTACCCTTTGTCAGTATATGTTTTTTTAAAGTAGTTTTTGGTGGTTACCATAAGGTTGTCAGTAAGCATATCACCTTTATTGATGTCAGCTTCTTCCCTTAAATCTTTTGCTTTTGATTTTTTGATTCCTGAAATGGTAATACTACTAATCTGTGGCAATTCAGTAACATTGAATTCTAAATAAGCGGTATCTCCGTCAATTTTAGAAATAAAGACTTCTACAGAACTAAATCTTTTTGTACCATAAAGTTTTTTGATTGCGCTTGAAAGCTTGTCTCCGGGAATTTTTATAACCTGACCGGTTTTAAGACCAGAATATACTTTTACCGATTGTTCGCTAAATTGTTGCGCTCCAACAACAGAGATTTCACCTAAAATGTACTCTTTTCCACTCTCAAAAGGAACAGATGAAGTAGTGGTGGAGGACTCAGTTTCTTGAGATGTGGCTATGCTTGTGCATAATACAAAACTCAAAAAAAGAGTTAATATTTTGATACTATTCATTTAGGTTTTCAATTTGTTCGCTTGTTTTTCCAAAGCGTCGTTCACGATTTTGATACTCAACTACAGCCTTATAAAAATCGTTTTTTCTAAAATCTGGCCAAAGAACATTTGTAAAATGAAATTCTGCATATGCAATTTGCCATAATAGAAAGTTGCTAATACGTTGTTCTCCACTTGTTCTGATAACTAGGTCAACTTCAGGCAAAGAAACTGTATATAAATGATTATTAATAATTTTTTCATCAATTTCTTCAATTGAAAGTTCATTATTAACAATTTTTTTTGAAATGTTTTGTACGGCTTGAACAATTTCCTCTCGAGAACCATAGCTCAAAGCAAAGGTGAGGGTTATTTTTGTGTTCGTTTTGGTTGCCTCAATAACATCTCTTAAAGTATTTTGTGCTTTTTTGGGTAAGCTTTCTAAACATCCAATAGCATTAACTTTGATATTGTTTTCTTGAAAGCCAGGTAATTCTTTTTTTAAGGAGTTTATAAGTAGACTCATAAGAGCGTCTACTTCGAGTTTGGGCCTGTTCCAATTTTCAGTAGAAAAAGCATATAATGTAATTGCTTTAGTTCCAATCTCGCTTGCTGCCTCTACAGACTCTCTTACAGATGTAAGTGCATTTCTATGACCGAATATTCGGTTCATTCCTTGCTGTTTAGCCCATCTACCATTACCATCCATAATGATAGCAACATGTTGAGGGATTTTATTTGAGTCTATTTGAGTAAAGTAGTCCATTAGCGTCTTCTTGTTGTGTAATATCTAGTCCTACCAAAGGTGTAAGACAAGGTGAAACCGGTAAATGCATACCAGTCGTTTGTTTTGGGGTCCCCAAATTTAGCATTTTCTGGGTGATTTGTCAGTATTTCATTTTTATAAAATTGACTATCATCCAAATCGTCAGTAAAAGAGTATCGAATGCGGAGCTCTGCCCCTAAAATTAGATTGTCTGAGATCTGAACTTTATATCCAGCACCAAAAGGGAGTGCGATTCCAAATTTGTTTTTATAACTGTAATTGTCAGCGGTACCTTGTGCAGCTTTGTAATGAAAAGCAGCCAATTCAAAAATCAGATATGGGGTATGCGATTTATGCCAATGTGAAACAGTATAATCGAAAAAATTAAAATCAATTCCTGCTGTAATTTCAGAAACAGTTTTATTTACAGGTGTATCAAATTGTTGTCTGATTTCATTTTTAGAATCTGCGTTGTTCGCCTTTATTTTCATAGCAGTGAAAGATGCACGATAAGAAATTCTTGGGTTTCTGTTGTATTTGTACATCAGTCCAAACGCAGGTGCATTTGGAATTACAAGTGTTGAAGTTCCTATATCTCCACTATAGTTACTTCCTCCAATTGATGCTCCTATTTCATGTAATTGGGCAAAACAGCTTGCTCCAAAGCAGATAAATGTTAATATTATTAAATTTTTCCTCATAATTTAAAATAGCGTGCAAATATAAATATTTCAATTTGCATTGTTAAGTAATACATTCTCTTTTTATTAACTTAAATATAGTAGCTTTATTGTAAGGGAATAATTTATCTGTGTGAATAGAGGCGTTAGTTTGTGTAATTTCTTTTGTCTTCTCCCCAAAATAATTTTTCTCTAAGGGTTCCTATAAAAGTTTGTTGATTTAATTGGATGATTTTTACAGGAAAATTAGCTTTTGTAAGAGTAAGTTCAATTTCAAAAGGTACTGTAGATACTCTCGAGTCTAGAGAAAGAAAAAATTCCTTTTCTCTTCCGATAATTTTTAATTTAATCTCTGTGGTGTCAGGGATAACCAAAGGTCTTGCGCTTAAATTATGAGGAGCAATAGGTGTTAGTACAAAATTATTTGATTCTGGCATGATAATCGGTCCATGACAACTTAAAGAATATCCAGTAGATCCCGTTGGAGTGGCAACAACCAATCCATCAGACCAATATGTGGTTAGATATTCGTCATTTAAATAGGCTTCTACTCCAATCATAGAAGTAGAGTTTTTACGTGCAATAGTTACTTCGTTTAAGGCAAAGTTGATATCGTTAAAATGAATATTTTCATCATTTGTAGAAATTTGTAAAACCGCTCTTTCTTGGATGGTATATTCTTTGTCGATTAAAGATTGAATTGTGTTTTCAATTTCTTTTTTCTGAACTGTAGCAAGAAAACCTAATCTTCCGGTATTAATTCCTAGTATGGGAATATTTAAATCTTTTACAAGTGTTGCTGCATTTAAGATGGTTCCATCTCCTCCAAGCGTAAATAGTAGGTCAAAGGTGCTGTCTAATTCTTCATGTTTTTGAAAAGTTTTATAATTTAGATTTTCAACTCCTAATTCGTCAAGAATGGTTACAAACTCTTTATAGATTAAAATTTCAATATTGAATTTGTTTAAGTTTTCAATAAGGATTTCAAAGTATTGTCGATCCGTATTTTTATACGCTTGTCCAAAAATGGCAACTTTATTCATTTCTTGTGTTTTGTGTTGAGTAAGATTAGATACTCAAATATCTTTGTAAATAATTAGATCTGTTTTTTAGGTCCTCTAAATAAGAGTCATCCTCATGATTTGAGATTACATTATATTCATAACGTCTGTATGATTGTATAATTTCGTCAATAATATCTGTTTTTATTTTTAGCGTAATCTGTGTGGTTTTTTCATTTTTTAGAGAAACATGCAAGCCAAGGACTAGGGCATTGTTGGATTCTGAAATTTGAGTAATCTCGGAAATAGAATACGTTGCTGTATCTTTTTCAAGGATTAAAACGATACCCTCTTCCGTTAAAAAAGGAGTTTCTGCATAGATATTTAGGATCTCGTTTAGTTCGTAAAAGCCAATATATTCCTTTTTTGAATTTAGAACTGGTAGAATATTCGTTTCGTTTGTCGCAAAAAGAGTTAATAAATCAATTATATTATCTTCATCTGTCGCGAAAAAAGATTCAAACGAATACTGGTATTCAGAAATTAATTTTGATTCATCGCTGAAGGTTTGCAAATCACTTGCCGATAAAGAACCAAATAATTTATTATTTTGAAGTATCGGAAAATGACTAACTAACTGATCTTTAGTTTTTAGTTTTGAGTCTGAAACACTTTCGTTAAAGTTTAACGTAGGTAAATCGTTCGAGATGTAATCTTCTAATTTCATGGTGTTTTCTAATTGTCGCAAATTAATAAAATTTCATGTAAAATGATGTATTTTTGCCTTTTTAAAATGGCTGTTTCGAATAGTTAAAATACAAAAAATATTATGACAAAATTAAGTGTGAATATTAATAAAATAGCGACGTTAAGGAATTCAAGAGGAGGGAATACTCCAGATTTGCTTAAGGTGGCTTCGGATATAGAGGGGTTTGGTGCAGAAGGAATTACGATTCACCCAAGACCTGATGAACGTCATATTCGTTATCAAGATGCTTATGATTTAAAAGACTTGGTTACAACTGAATATAATATTGAAGGAAATCCTATTGAGCAATTTAAGAAAATGGTTTTAGAAATTAAGCCTACGCAAGTTACCTTGGTGCCTGATGGAGATGATAATATAACTTCAGATGCTGGTTGGGATACCATAAAACATCAAGAATATTTAAAAAATATAATAAGCGAGTTTAAGTCTCAAGGAATCAGAACTTCCATTTTTGTAGATCCAATTCCGGAAATGATTGAAGGTGCTGCCGCTACAGGAACCGATAGGATAGAATTGTATACAGAGGAGTTTGCAGTTGCGTATGCTAAAGGAAATGAAGCAGCGATCAAACCGTATGCAGCTTGCGCCCAATTAGCACACGATTTAGGAATGGGAGTGAATGCTGGGCATGATCTAAGTCTTGAGAATATTGAGTTTTTTGCAAAAAATATTCCGCATCTTGCAGAAGTATCGATTGGGCATGCACTGATTTCTGAATCTTTGTATTTAGGATTAGAAAATGTGGTGAATATGTATAAGAATAAGATGAAATTTGACTAGCTAAATATTTATGGAAGTTTTACATTCTAAAATTCAGGGAGAAGGAACTCCGTTACTTATTTTACATGGGTATTTTGGTATGGGTGATAATTGGAAATCTCATGCCAATAAACTCGCAGAAAATTATCAAGTTCATTTAATTGATCAGAGAAATCATGGAAGGAGTTTTCATTCTGACGATTTTGATTATGAATTATTAGTGGAAGACTTAGAAGGGTATTATGATTTTCATAAGCTAGAAAGTGCTATTGTATTAGGGCATTCAATGGGTGGGAAAACTGCGATGTCTTTTGCTGTGACTTTTCCTGAAAAAGTAGAGAAGTTAATTGTAGCAGATATTGCCCCTAAAAATTACCCACCACATCACCATCAAATATTGGAAGCTTTAAATGCAGTTGATTTTTCTAAGATTTCATTACGAACAGAAGTGGATGGCATTTTGAAGCAATATATTGATGAAGTTGGAGTTAGACAGTTTTTACTTAAAAATGTATATAGAAAAACTAAAGACCAACTTGCTTTTAGGTTCAATCTTGAAAGCTTAACGGAAAACAATAATGAAGTAGGAGCGCCATTGGCAGCATTTACAGAGTATGATGGGGAGGTGCTTTTTTTAAAAGGCGCTAATTCAGGGTACATATCTGACGATGATATTCCGCTTATTGAGGCGCATTTTTCAAATGCCACGCTAGTTACAATTGAAAATGCAGGTCATTGGTTGCATGCTGAAAATCCTACAGATTTTATGAATGCACTCCTAGCTTTTCTGAATACGTAAGAATTTGAGTTTTAAATAAACACTACGTTTATTAACTGTTTTATTGTCAGTGTTTTTGTTAACTTGTCATGATACAACAGAATGGTATTGTTTTGGCTGTTGTTTATTTAAATTTAAATATATGAAAACACTTATAAAAATATTGGTTACTGCAGTTGCGGTATTGATTATTTCTAATTTATTACCCTCTATACATGTAACAAACTACACTTCTGCTGTTTGGGTTGCAGCGGTTCTAGCCTTATTGAATACCTTTTTAAGACCCGTGCTGATTTTGCTAACCTTGCCCGCTACTATTTTAAGTATGGGATTGTTTATCTTCTTTATAAACGCAGGTATCGTATTGATGGCTAGTAATATGGTTGATGGTTTTTATGTAAATGGATTTATGTCGGCCTTACTTTTTAGCTTGTTGCTTTGGGGGGTAAGAGCTGTGTTGTTTTCATTGTTGCTTGAAGATGACCAAACTCCAAGAAATAGAATAAGTTAAAGATTGTTCAATTCGCAAAAAAGTATTATTTTTGCACCCAATTTTAAGGAATATAAAAGTCAAAGAATTAAGATGAATATTACAAAAGAAAGTATAGACTCGTTAAATGCTGTTGTAAAAGTTGATATTACGGCTGCAGATTACAAAGAGAAAGTAGAAACTATTTTACAAGATTACCGTAAAAAAGCTGATATCCCTGGATTTAGAAAAGGACATGTGCCTTTAGGTATGGTTAAAAAGCAGTATGGTAAATCTATCATGATTGACGAGATCAATAAGATGTTGCAAGAATCTTTGAACAATTATTTAACTGAAGAAAAGTTGGATATATTGGGGAATCCTTTACCAAAAGTAAATGAGGAATTCTCTTGGGATACTGAAGATTTTTCTTTTGAATTCGAATTAGGTTTAGCTCCTCAGTTTGAAGTTGACTTAAGTGCGAAGAAAAAAATTACTCAATACAACATTATCGCTGAAGATAGTTTGATTGATAAAGAAGTTGAAAATTTACAAACTCGTTTTGGAAATGTTATCCAAAAAGAAGCTGTAGAAGAAACTTCTAATGTTACTGGTACTTTTGTAAATGCAGAGAAAGAAATCGAAAAGAAATCTACTGTTGCTGTATCTGATATCAAAGGAAAAGTAAACGTAAAGAAATTTGTAGGAGCTAAAGTTGGAGATGTTTTAGAATTAAAAACTAAAAACTTATTTGAAGACAACCATAAATTAATGGGAGCTTTAGGATTGAGTCATGATGAAATTGAAGGATTAGAAATTCCTTTGACTTTTACAATTGAGGAAATTACTGAAACTGAATTAGCTGAATTAAATCAAGAATTGTTTGATAAAATCTTTGGAGAAGGAAAAGTAGCTACTACTGAAGAGTTGAGAGCTAAAATCAAAGAAGATGCAGAAGGTCAGTTCAAACAACAATCTGAGCAACAATTATTAAATGCAGTAACGGAATACTTAGTAGAGAATACTAAGTTTGATTTACCAGCAGAATTCTTAAAGAAATGGTTAGCTACTGCTGGAGAGAACCCAATTTCTGAAGAGCAAGCAAATGAAGAGTTTGAAAAGTCTGAAAAAGGTTTACGTTACCAATTAATCGAAAGTAAAATTATGTCAGCTAATGACATTAAATTAGATTTCGAAGAGTTAAAAGAGTATGCTAAAGGATTTATCAAAGCTCAAATGGCTCAGTATGGAAATTTAGATCCAGAAGAGAAAGAATTGGAAGATATCGCAAACAGAGTATTGGGTAACCAAGATGAAGCGAAGCGTTTACAAGACCAATTGGTAAGTAAAAAATTATTAGATTTCTATAAAGAAACGATCACTTTCAAAGAGAAAGAAGTTTCTTATGATGCTTTCGTAAAAGAAGTATACAAATAAGAAATTTAAAAGTATAAAGAAAAAGCTCTAAGGGAAACCTTAGAGCTTTTTTCATTTCTATTGTAAATAAAGTTTATGTACCCTTTGATAAGTTCAAATGGTTAGAATTAAGTTTTGTTTTTTAGTAATTAGAAATGGACTTTTTTGGGGTAGGAAAAACATAATAACTACTTTATTGATTAGCAACAATGTTTCTTTTTTTTAATGCTTTTAGGTTTGTCCTAAAAGCATTTTGATGTATTCTATTTTTTGATAATCTGCTTGGTTGTGCTTTTGCCGTTAGAGTAGATTTTAATAAAATATAGTCCGTTTTCGTAGGGGCTTAAGTCCAAATCGTTTCCAATATTTTCGCCTAATGTGTTGTATACTTCAACTTGGTCAATAACGGAGTTGTTTCCAGATATGTTAACTAAACCAGTAGTTGGATTAGGAGTAAGTTTTAAAGTGTTAAAATCGTATGTTTCTTTTGTGGCTAGACTAGGTTGGGTAATTGAGAATGTTTGGGTTGCTTCTATTCCGTCCGTATTGGATTTCCAGAATCCAATTGTTTCTGTCCCGGTAAATACTGCACCTCCAAAAAAACCTGGTGAGAATGTGAATGTAACATCTCCTGATGCATCTGTAGTGACTACCTTTGAGCCACCCGCCCATTGGTCTCCTGATACATTAGTAATTCTAAATTGATTGAATACCGTATACTCCGTATCCGCGGTAAAGCCTGTTAAGGTAATTTCTAAAGCGGTAGCAGGTGTTTGTGACCAACTTATTGCCTTATTGTCTCCATCTGTATTGATGATGGCAGAGGTAATGGTGCTTTGAGTAATTGTTTGCGCTTTTGAAAGGAACCCAATAAGTAATAACACAAATGTTAAAGTAATTTTTCTCATAATTAAATAGTTTTAAGTGAGTTTCAAAGTTAGGTTATAAAGTGGTTCTAAAGACGGGGAAAAAGTTTACACGTACCTCATTGCGATTATTTTGGTTTTCTTTTTACTTAGTTAACATGTTAGTTAACATGTTAGATAGCAAAGTTATTATTGAATATATTGAGTCGGGCTAGGAGCTTAAGAATTGACCTTTTTGAGTTTCATAAATTAATGACGAGATAGTGAGTTTTTGAAGTCAAGTTTTTATCTATTTTTATTAATTTTAGTTAGCTGTTTTTCGGTGAGTAATTGGAATTAGATTAAAAATAAAAAAGCTTTTAGGTGTCCCTAAAAGCTTTTTATTATTATTTGATCTTTGTTTTTGAGGCTATTTTCGCTTCTGACCTCTCGTTTTTGGTTTTTTATATTTTTTAGCCAATTCTCTCCTGTAAGATCCACCTTGGTTTGTTTTTTTGTTTTTCTCTTTCTTTTCATGAAAAGCTGGTCCTGGTGCAAACTCTTTAGATTTTTTCTTTTGGTAAGGTTTTATGACTTCAACCGGCATTTCATCTTCCGTCATTTTTGAAGAAATATCAACTTCTTCGGGAAATGCAACAGTTTCGACTTTTAGGTTCATCAACGTTTCTACGTTTTCTAAAATTTCTTGATCATTTTCTGTAATAAAACTAATAGCATTTCCTTCATTTTCTGCTCTACCCGTTCTACCAATTCTGTGAATGTAATTTTCTGGGTCATCAGTTATATCAAAATTGATTACATGTGTGATTCCCTCAATGTCAATACCTCTAGCAAGTACATCTGTAGCAATTAAAATTCGATGCAATCCTTCTTGGAACCCTTTTATTGCTTGTAATCTGTAGTTTTGAGATTTATTAGAGTGAATTACAGAAATTCCATCGCTGTCTCCAGAGTTTTCTAATTCGGTAAATAGTTTATCTGCCACCCTTTTGTTTTTTACAAATACTAGGGCTTTGCTATAGCTGTCTTTATCTGCAAGTAAAAATTTAAGTAGATTAACCTTGGTATAGAAGTTTTTTACATTGTAAATGCGTTGTTCTATGTTTTCAAGTGGTGTTCCTGAACGTTCTATTTCAACAGTTAATGGGGCTCTAAAAAATGTATTAATTATATTTTTAACCTCAGCGGTCATGGTCGCAGAAAATAAAATACTTTGTTTCTTTTCTGGCAACAAATCTAAGATTGTTTCTAATTGATGTCTGAAGCCTAAATTTAAAACTTCATCAACTTCGTCTAAAACTAATTTCTGAATTTTTTTTAAGTTCAATACCTTACTTAATCCTAGGTCAATAATTCTTCCAGGAGTAGCTACTAAAATATCCAACCCTTCAAAAATTAATTGTTTTTGAGTGTTGATGTTTGCTCCTCCATAAACACCACCAATTCGGGTATTGATGTAGGGAGTTAATTCTTTTAAAGCCTCTTCTACTTGTACTACTAATTCTCTCGTAGGAACTATAATTAGGACTCTTGGGTGTTTTTGTTCCGAGTATTTTAATTGCTTTAATAGAGGCAGTAAATACGCATAGGTTTTACCAGTTCCGGTTTGTGCAATCCCAACAACATCTCTACCTGATGATATTACAGGAAATGCTCTGGATTGAATAGGTGTTGCATAATCGTAGCCTAAATCATCAAGAGCATTTAATAAAGGTGTGTTTAGTTTTAAGTCAGAAAACCTCATAATCTTATTTTTCAATTGTGATGCAAAGGTAATCTTAAGATTCCATACTAAAATGGTTTAGCTCATAAATTAAACGATACACATATAAAAAAGAAGAGCCGCCATTTGGAAGCTCTCTAAAGTTAATCTTTTCTGTTTTTTATGATTTCATCTTGAAGTTTTCGACTAAGCTCTTGCTGTCTAACCAATGATTTTTTTTGATGGGCTTCAAATTCGTCTTGAGTTTCTTGTAAAAGTTGCTTTGCTTCTTTGGTAATTATATTACTATTGGTGTATTTGTAAAAGAAGAAAAGTGCTACGGCAAGTAAAGTGAAAATGATGATTCCAGCAATCAAGTTGTAATTGTTTTTATTCATGCTTAGTCCCACAACACTAATAGAATCTTTATTGGTGTTGGCCATAGATAAAGCTTCCTTGTTAGTTGCCAACTCATTTTTTAATTTATTGATTTCAGTTAGTTGGGTGTTATTTTCTTCATGTTTCAAATTCAATAGCTTTTTTTGATTTGCCATCGAGTCTAATACATTTTTATGTAATTTGTTGAACTTAACCTTAGTGATTACCTTATATTCTTTGTAATTGGTCGAGGTCTTTTCAAGATAAATAAACTGACTATTTAAATCTCCTTTGGTTTCAAATGGATTTTCTAATTTCTTTTTTTGAGCATGACCTACTGAGAAGGCTATAAATAGGAATAAAAATATAATAAGTTTTCCGTTTTTCATTTTTGTGGTTTTCTATATGTGGTTTGTAAATTTATACAAATCTAACGACAAAAAAATGCGGTTAGTATACAAATATGCCCAAACTGTGAAATTCTAATTGAACTTTATAATTATGGAATCATAACCTAAGGTTTTAGTAAAAAAGAATCTTAAATAAATTAATTGTTTTGAGATTATTTTCTATATTAACCAAACAAATATTCCTACGGGTAATGGAGATTTCATTTACAAATGAATAACTCGTTTTAAGGAATAACTTAGTACCTTTACAAACTATAATTAAAAAATAGAATCAAATGGATTACGGAAAAGAATTTGAAAAATACGCAACAAAACACCACGGAATTAATAGCATGCACTATGATAAAATTAGAAGTTCTGTAACTCCGTATATCATGGAAGAGCGTCAAATGAATATCACACAAATGGATGTGTTTTCTAGATTGATGATGGATAGAATTATTTTCTTAGGAACTGGGATCAATGACCAAGTGGCAAATATTATTCAAGCACAATTATTATTTTTAGAAAGTGTAGATGCAAATAAAGATATTTCTATTTACATAAATTCTCCTGGTGGAGGTGTATATGCAGGATTGGGTATTTATGATACTATGCAATTTATCAAACCAGATGTAGCAACAATATGTACAGGAATGGCAGCATCGATGGGAGCAGTTTTAATGTGTGCAGGAGAAAAAGGAAAAAGATCAGCGTTGCCTCATTCAAGGGTAATGATTCACCAACCTTTAGGTGGTGCACAAGGACAAGCAAGTGATATAGAGATTACTGCAAGAGAAATATTAAAGTTGAAAGATGAATTGTATCAAATTATTTCAAAGCATTCAGGACAGTCTATTGAAAAGGTTCATGATGATTCAGATAGAGATTACTGGATGAAAGCTGATGAAGCGAAAGCTTATGGAATGGTTGATGAAATTTTATCTAGAAATAAATAAAATTAGATATGTGGTTGTTGAATAACTACATGCGATAATTAAGGAAAGATGTCGAAAGAAGAAAATTTAGAGTGTTCATTTTGCGGACGTAAAAAGGTGGAAACAGATCTGTTAATTGCAGGTATGGATGCGCACATTTGCGATAAATGTATTGAACAAGCCCATGGAATTGTATTAGAAGAAATTTTAGAAGCAGATGACGTATCTGCTGTTTCTGATTTGGAAGTTAAAAAACCAACTGAGATAAAAGCTTTCTTAGAACAATACATTATTGGACAAGATCAGACAAAGAAAACTATGGCTGTGGCGGTTTACAATCATTACAAAAGATTGACACAACCAAAGGACGATAAAAATGATGTTGAGATAGAGAAAAGTAACATGATTTTGGTTGGAGAAACTGGAACCGGTAAGACATTGATTGCGAAAACAATTGCAAAAATGTTAAATGTGCCATTCTCTATTGTTGATGCCACTGTTTTAACGCAAGCGGGTTATGTTGGTGAAGATGTTGAAAGTATTTTAAGTAGGTTATTACAAGCTGCTGATTATGATGTTGAAAAAGCAGAAAGAGGTATTGTATTTATTGATGAAATAGATAAGATTGCCAGAAAAGGGGATAATCCATCAATAACCAGAGATGTTTCTGGGGAAGGAGTGCAACAGGCTTTGTTAAAATTATTGGAAGGAACAGTGGTAAATGTGGCTCCTAAAGGAGGTAGAAAACATCCTGATCAAAAATTTGTAGAAGTGAATACCAAAGATATTTTGTTTATCGCTGGTGGTGCCTTTGCAGGAATTGAAAGAAATATTAGCAACCGTTTGAACAGACAAGCTGTTGGTTATTCTGCGGCTATGGCCGTGGATAATGTTGATGAGACAAATTTATTGCAGTATGTTATTCCAAGTGATTTAAAAACATTTGGATTGATTCCTGAGATTATTGGACGTTTGCCTGTTCTAAGTTATATGAATCCTTTGGATGCGAAAACATTACGCTCTATTTTAACAGAACCTAAAAATTCATTAGTAAAACAATACACTAAATTGTTTGAAATGGATGATGTTGCATTTACAATAGCAGATGAAGCGTTGGATTATATTGTAGAAAAGGCCTTAGAATATAAACTAGGAGCTCGTGGTTTACGTTCTCTTTGTGAAGCTATATTAACAGATGCCATGTTTGAGTTACCAAGTTCAGATGAAAAAGAATTTAACGTAGATAAGGAGTATGCAGTTGCAAAACTGACAAATACTACTTTAAAGAAATTGAAAGCAGCTAGTTAAAAGTTGTGGTAAAAATTATAAAAAAGGGATTCAAGCAATTGAATCCCTTTTTTTATTAAAATCGTTTTCCTATGGTGATTCCTCCTCTACCAACTACGGGTACTTCATCATTGTTGCTTGTCATAACACGTCCAAGACCACCACTGATTTCAGCAATAAATCCACGTTTGGTAACCCATTTTCCACCAACGCTTATCCCGATTGCCCCGCCTTTATAGGTGGTAGTGTTATAATTCTGGTATTGAAAAGAACCGTCTATGTTGTCATAATTATTGTAGTAATATTGTTCATCTTTTCTTTCATAATACATACCGAATAGTTCTATAAAAAAACCTTGATTGTATTTACTAGAAAAATAGGATCTATAATAAGGTGTGATAGATAAGGTTCTATACATTTCAGCATCTAAATTGTTTTGACCAAGTACGTAAACAGATAAACCAATAGATGATTCATGATTTAAAACTCTTTCATAAGTAAAGTCCAACGCTCCAAATGCTATAAGAGTTAGGGCATTTATTTTAAGTTCGTTGTTTTTTTTGTTCTCTTCTTGTGCTTTGCTTTGTGTGATTGATGTTATTAATAATAATAAGATCAACCCATGTTTTAATTTCTTCATATTTATTTTTGAGCGAATGTAATGATATATTATTTAGATTAAATCCTAATTACGTTAAGTTTTCGCTATGAAAAAGAGTCTAGAATTCTTTTTAATGAATAATCTTAGTTATTTTTGTTTTTCAAAATTTTGAAGACTCAATGATTTTAAGAAGTACCATAGACCGTGTTTTTGAAACTGCTCGAGTAGAGGAGGTAATTGGTGAATTTGTTACCTTAAAAAAAGCGGGAAGTAACTTTAAAGGATTGAGTCCCTTTACAGATGAAAAGTCACCTTCTTTTATGGTGTCACCTGTAAAGCAAATATGGAAAGATTTTAGTACTGGAAAAGGAGGGAATGCAGTAACATTTTTAATGGAGCATGAGCATTTTTCATATCCAGAGGCTATCAAGTATTTGGCGAAAAAGTACAATATTGAAATTGAAGAAGAAGAACAGTCAAACGAACAAAAAGAAGCGGCAGATGAAAGAGAAAGTATGTATGTGGTTTCTAACTTTGCCAAAGACTATTACCATGATGTTCTTTTAAATAATCCCAAAGGGAAGGCCATTGGTTTAAGTTATTTTAAAGAGCGTGGTTTTTCTGATGAAACAATAAAAAAGTTTGAATTAGGATATAATTTAGACGATTGGTCTGCATTTACAGATACGGCTATCAGAAAAGGGTACGACATTGATTATATGTCTAAGACAGGGCTCACCATAGTAAAAGAGGGAGGGAAGCAGTTTGACCGTTTTAAAGGTCGTGTAATGTTCCCGATTCATAGTATGAGTGGTCGTGTTTTGGGGTTTGGAGGAAGAATATTAAAAGCAGATAAAAAAGCCGCTAAATATTTAAACTCTCCGGAAAGCGAAATTTACCATAAGAGTAAGGTTTTGTATGGTATTTATCATGCAAAACAGGCCATTTCTAAAGAAGATACTTGTTATTTGGTAGAAGGGTATACAGATGTGATATCTATGAATCAGGCAGGTGTTGAGAATGTAGTGGCCTCTTCTGGTACGGCACTTACGCCAGATCAAATTAGATTGATCAAAAGATTAACACCTAATATTACGGTTTTATTTGATGGAGACGCGGCCGGAATTCGTGCTTCCATGCGTGGGATAGATTTGATATTGGAACAAGGAATGAATGTCCGAGTTTTAATATTTCCTGACGGAGATGATCCTGATAGTTTTTCAAAACGTGTATCCACAGAAGAATTAATAGAGTTTCTAAAAAGTAATTCTAAAGATTTTATAAATTTCAAAGTGTCTCTTTTAATGAAAGAGGCAGAAAACGATCCTATAAAAAAAGCAAATCTGATTCGTGATATAGTTACAAGTATCTCTAAAATACCAGATAATATACAAAGAGAGGTATATGTACAGGAGTGTTCTAGGATTATGGAAATCTCGGAAACGGTGCTTTTTAATGAGTTGGCTCAGATTAGTAAAAAACTTGAAAGAGAAGCCTATCAGAAAGAGCAGCAGCAAATAAGAAAAGCTGAAAGAGAAAATCAACGCAGTTTAAAAGGTGAAACTAGAGGAGATAGAAGCGGAAGTTCAGAATCTAGAAGAAGTGAATCTAGAGAGCCTTCACTTATGTCACGTGCTCAAAGAAAAGCAAGTGAAAAAGCTGGTTTAGCCGCTAAAAAAAATGCACCAAAGGAAGTCAATACATTAGAGTTGTATGAAAGAGAAATCATTAAAATATTATTGATTTACGGAAATAACCAAGTAGAGTTTATTGATTGGATTGAAGAGGTAAATGAATTTGGGATTGTTAAAATGGTTAAGGAAGAGTATTCTAATATTGTATCTCAGGAATTGTATCTGCAATTACAGGATGATGAAGTAGAATTTTCCCATTCTATATTTCAGAAAATTTATTTAGAAATAATTAATAAATTAAATGTGGAACAAAATATTTCCATAGAAGAATTGACAAGCCATCAAGATACAGAAATCTCACAGACTGTTACGGATATTTTAATGGATGATGAAAAACACATTCTAAGTGATTGGGAGAGCAAAGATATTGTTGTGACGGCGAAAGATGAGGTGTTGCCTAAAATGGTAACAGACGCGATTCTTAATTTAAGAAGGGTTTTGATTGAAAGAAAAATTAAGGAGCTAACTGCAGAATTAGCAGAAGGTAAAAGTAGAGAGGCTTCCTTAGAAATGGTTGTAGATTATACCTCCTTAAAAACTAAACTTTTTGAGAAATTGAATAGAATATTGTAAAACACTCTCGTTGTTTATTGTCTTTTTTATGCCGTTCATATATTTATAAGTTTTTTTTTTTTTTCTTTCTTGAGAACAATTAAGTTTGTACTTATTGTTGTGAAAACCGATTGCTATGAAAAGTAAAGTTGAGTTTTTTGAAATTCAAGAATCTTTTTGAAACGGAAATCATGATGTTATTTTTGTTAAACATATGTCTTAAGATGTATAAAAATTAATGTTATTATGAGTAAATTTAAAAGTTTTGGGGTAAAAGCCAATGGAGTATTGTTATTTCGTAAAGAAAGTAAACAGCGCGGGTTAGAAGAGTTTTCAGCCGTTTCAACTGATCAATTGCTTATGACTCGTGGAGGTCAAGGGAAGTCAGTACCAGGAGGGAGAGAGGAGATTCAATCTACTGGGGGAGGTACGGGAGGAGGACCTGCATTTCAACCAGGAAGTGGAGGAGGAGCTTACCAGGTTGGTAACGGAGTCGGATCTTCATTGGAGGCTGTAAGTTTTTGGGTTGGGGAAGTGATATCGGACCTTTTTGGAAGTACAGTTGGAACTATTATGGGTACAACATCTCTAAATAATTACCCTTCTAAAAGCTATGGTGTGAAAGTGCCATCTAGAAACGAACAAATAAATAGTGATTATAAAGCTTTTCAAAGAATGCAGGAAAATACTTACCCAGGAGGTGGAGCTCCTGTTGAAAACTAGATTCCTATTAAATTTAATGTAATTTGAAATCTATGTCATTTTTTAAAGCGTTAGTATATGTAACTGTTATAATTATATGGCATAGTTTATTAATTAGTATTAAATCAAGAGGTTTTATCTCTTTAGAATTGTTTACTTTTTTATGGTGGTTAGATAGTGTTATTGTTTTAGGCTTAGTTTATAAGTTTAATTTACAATCAATAAAAGGAATATTTTGTTTAGAAGTTAAAAGTCAGAGAGGAGAAGAAATATTAGCATCTTTTTTCTTGTTTTTCTTGATAAATGTGGTTTTGGTTATGATGGTTTATCCTATTGCCATTCGCTATTATAATACAACTATAAGTGAAAGTATTCAATTAAATAACCAAGTTAATATGTTCTATACAGTCTCATTATTAGCTTTAGCACCGTTTTTTGAAGAATTGATTTTCAGAAGAGTATTTGCACATGAACTTTATAAAAGGTACGGATTTATTAAATCTATATTGATGTCATCAATACTTTTTACTTTGGTACATGTTTTTTCTAAAGATTCTAATGACTTTTTTGTTTTGTTCTTTGAGGGAGTATTGTTAGCTTATATTTATTTGAAAACAAAGAACGTATATTTGGTTATGATTATTCATCTTTTTTGGAATTTAAATACCCATTTAACGCAAGAAGGGAACTTCGTAGTAAATATTTTAAATAAATATAGACAATCTAATAACTTTTGGGAATATTATATTTTGGTTTTTATTTTCTGTATTATCGGGTGTTATTTTTCGAACTCATATTTGAATAAATATTATGCAAAGTATATTAATAAGTAAAGAAGAATTATTTGTTTTTCATTTTTATAAAAGTAATCTAGAAATAGAAAGAAAAGGAAGGCTTAAGCAAAATATATTGTATGAAGATGTGCTAAGTTGTGAATTAAGAAAGGGGAAAAATCAAATTGCCGCCACTCTTCTTATTAACTTATTGGTTGTTGTTTTGCATTTGATACCGGGTGTTCCAAAAAAAATATTTAGAGAACATGATCAATTAGTCATAATTTTAAAAAACAATAAGATATTAAATTATCAATTAGGAAGAAATATTGACAAAAATAATGTTAAAAGAGTTATAAATTGTATAAAGTTCAATACTTTTAAATTCATGTAATTCTGAAAAATTTATGTCTCGTAATTAAGTGTGATTGATCTATCTTTAGTATGAAATTAGATAATAGGAGGACCTTAAATACTACTTTTTGATAATTACAAGAATTGCCTGATCCAAGTTTACATATAGAAGAAATAATAGGTAAAAAGCCCAATTGGTTAATTAGGTTAGGGATTTCTAGTATGCTATTAATGTTGCTGACTTTGCTATTTGTAGCATGGTTAGTAAAGTATCCTGATATTATTAATGCCTCTGTTTACATTAGTACACCAAACCCGCCTATAGATTTGGTCAGTCCGTCCAATGCAAAAATTGAAAAAGTGTTTAGATATGATACGGATAGTATTGTGAAAAAAGGAAGTCCACTGATATTGCTAGAAAATACTGCTTCTTATGAGGAGGTTCAAAAACTTAAAGAGTTTATTGAAATGTTGGAAAAGGACTCTTTTTCCGGAGAATCTATTCCTATTTATTATGATTTTTCAAAACTTGGAGCATTGCAAAATGAGTACAACGAATTGATTACTTATTTAGATGAATATAATGAGTATATAAAGTATGTACCTTTTAAAAAAAGAATACAATTTTTAAAAGACATTATTGAGAATGCAAAGAATTCTTTAGTTAGTTCTGAAAAGCGATTTTTGTTAGAACTTCAGGATAAAAAAATGGTTGAAAAAGATGAACAAAGAGCAAAAAAATTATATGATAAAGGTGTTGTCTCTGAAACAGGGCATGAAAAACAAACGCAAAGACTGTTAAATAAAGAGATTCAACTAGAAATTATTAGAAAAGATTTGATAAATCAAAAAACTAAGATTGTTAATTTAGAAAAGCAATTGATGGATTTACAGATTGATAAAGAACATTTTTATAATAGAATAGTCATAAATATTAGAAACGCTGCAAAAGAACTTTATGCACAGATTGAACAATGGAGTGATACTTTTGTCATTTCTGCACCAATAAACGGTACTATTTCAATATTCAATGAGTTTAATAGTGGTGATTATCTTTCTGCAGGGAATTATGTATTAACAATGCTTCCATTGGGAGATCAAGAGATGTTTGCTTACGGTAATTTTTCTGTAATTAAAGCGGGAAAACTAAACGTGAATAATAAGGTGATTATCAAATTACATTCTTTTCCATACAGAGAATATGGTTCTATTGATGGATGTATAGAAAAGATTTCAGATTTTCCGATCAAAGATAGGTATTTCGTGAAAATTCGTTTACCGGAGAAGCTTGAAACAGGTTACGATAAAAAAATTCAATTCAAACAGCGTCTTTCAGGAGATGCAGAATTGATTACAGAAGATAGGAGTTTGTTGAGTAGGGTTTTTAGCAATTTCAAGTATTTCATCGAGTATCAAATACAGGACAATTCATGAAATTATTCAAACAGCATGATTTAATGGATTGTGGTCCTACGTGCCTTAGGATGATTGCAAAACATTACGGGAAAAGTATCCCTCTAACGGGGATTAGAGAAAAATCGTATTTGTCGAAAGAAGGAGTTTCTTTTGTTGGAATTAGTAATGCAGCTGAATATTTTGGTTTTAAATCTTTAGGAACAAAATTGAGTATTGAAGATTTGTATAAAAAAGCCCCTTTGCCTTGCATTTTACATTTTGATGAAAATCATTTTGTTGTATTGTATAAAGTAAAAAAAAGTAAATTTTATATTGCAGATTCTGGGAATGGGAAATACATCCTTTCTAGTAAAGAACTCTCTGAAAAATGGATATCGAATATGGTGCTTTTACTAGAGGTAACTCCTGATTTTTATAATATAGAAGATCAAGATAATCCAAAATGGGGTTATTTTTTGAAGTATTTTTTACCACATAAGAATTTGATCCTTCAAACATTATTGGCACTCGTGTTTTCATGTATCGTTAGTTTGATAACACCTTTTATCACACAGTCTGTTGTGGATATTGGAATTTTAGGTAAAAACTTGAGCTTTATTTATTTAGTGTTAGGTGGTCAATTAGCAATAGCCATAAGTAGTGCAGTGGTTGGTTTTATACAAGCCTGGGTGAGTCTTCATTTGAGTATACGTGTGAGTTTGTCTTTTTTGATAGGTTATATTTCTAAATTGCTCAAAATGCCTTTCGTCTTTTTTGAAACTAAAACATTGGGAGATATTTTTCAAAGGATAGGAGACAATTCCAGAATTGAATCTTTTATAAGCAATTGCTTTTTTTCGATTGTTATTAGTTCTTTAAATTTTATTATTTATACTGCTATTATGGCATATTATAATTATAAAATATTATTGATCTTTGTTTTTGGGAACGTTGTCTATGCCTTGTGGATTCTGGCTTTTATGAAAAAAAGAAAAGAGTTTGATCACCAGGGATTTAAGTTGGCTTCAGAAAACCAGAATTCATTGTTGCAACTTTTTACAGGATATAGAGATATTAAATTGAATAATTTAGAAAAACAAAAAAGATGGGATTGGGAGAGGGTACAAGCTAAACAATTTAGATTGGATATTAAAACAACTATTTGGGGACAACTTCAATCTTCAGGTTCTTTGATTATTAATAGCAGTGTAGGAATAATAATGAGTATTATTATGGCGCAAGAGGTTATTGAGGGAAAAATGACTTTGGGTATGATGATGTCTGTTCAGTTTATTTTAGGACAAATAAGTGGTCCTTTGATGTCGTTTTTGGGGTTGATTCACTCTTATCAAGACGCAAGTATAAGTTTAGAAAGATTGAGCGAAGTCCTTATACACAAAGAAAAAGACAGTTATCCATTTCCTTTAAATGGTTTTATTGAGAAAGATATTGTGTTTGAAAATGTTTCTTTTCAACACGAAGGAACTTTGTCATCAAAGGTTTTGGAAGATATAAATTTTACAATTCCTTGTGGTAAAGTAACGGCTATTGTAGGTCAAAGTGGTAGTGGAAAAACTACTTTACTAAAATTACTTTTAAAAATGTGGAATGCTTCTAGTGGGAAAATAAAATTGGGAAATATTGATATAAATACGATTGATGATTATTATTGGAGGGATAATTGTGGGGTGGTTATGCAGGATACTTTTATCTTTTCTGATACGATTTTGAATAATATAACTCTAAAAAGTTATGAGTCTATTAATTTTGAAAACTTCTTACGGGCTTTGGATATTGCAAATATTAGAGAATGGGTAGAATCTTTGCCGTTTAGTTATAAAACAAAAATAGGCGAAGATGGCCATGGTATTAGTGAAGGGCAAAAACAACGTTTGCTTATTGCTAGAGTTGTTTATAAAAACCCACAACTTATAATTTTTGATGAAGCCACAAATACGTTAGATGCCATTAATGAAAAATTAATATTGAAGAATTTAAAAAATAAATTTAAGGATAAGATGATGGTAGTTGTTGCTCACAGATTAAGTACTATTAAAGAAGCTGACCAAATATTGGTTTTGAAAGATGGGAAAATTGTCGAACAGGGAAATCACAACAAGCTATTGGAAATAAAAGGGGTGTATAATCAATTAATAAAAGAACAAAACAGGCTATAAGTATAGTAGTTAAACAGGGTTTAATAATTCGTTTAGCTTATGGTTTCAAGCTCAATAACTTCTAAGTTTTTAATTTCTTCCTTATCTATTTCAAAACGCAGCATAGTACGTACTTCATGAAAACCATGCTTACCAGCTGCTCCAGGATTCATATGTAAAAGATTTAGTTTTTGATCGTATTGAACCTTTAGAATATGGGAATGTCCACTGATAAATAATTTTGGCGGATTGTTTTTTATATCTTCCAGAATTCTAAAATTATATTTATTTGGATACCCTCCAATATGAGTAATCCAAACAGAAACATTCTCTACGGTGAAACGTAAATCTAATGGATATTCTGCCCGAACGGTCTTGTCATCAATATTGCCATACACCGCTCTAAATGGTTTTAACTTCTTAATGGTATCAGCAACTTTTATTTGACCTATGTCACCGGCATGCCAAACTTCATCTGCTTGAGCTATGTATTTTAGAATACCGTCATCGATATGGCTATGCGTATCCGATAATAAAAGAATTTTTTTCATGAAATCGAAATAGGCTTATTTTATTTTTTTGCCTTTAAAGTTTTGATCACTAGAACCAGAAAAATGGTAGAGTTGAAGAGAGTCTAATTCCAGACGTTTTTTGAGCCATTTTTTTAACTGTACCTCTTGCTTCTCTGTATTCGGAATACTATCATACCATTGAATATAGAAAACGGGAATGGTGTCAATTCTTTCAAAATTTGTTTTGATTAAGTTTGAAAAACTCAATGCTTTAAGCCCAGCGTGGTTAATTTTAGCCTCTTGGCTAATATTTACAAAGGGAATTTGGCGTTTTTCAATTTTTTCAAGTTGATAGCTCAGTTTTCTTATTTTTTCATCTTTTTCAAAAATCGATTCATCCTTCGAGGCTATCAATTCTTGGTTTTTCACATAAGAACCTTTGATTACATTTATTTCGTCAATCAACTTAGAAGTTTCTTCATCTTGGTGAATCTCCAGCGTTGTGTTTTCTAATCCATAGGCTGGAAGTTTTTCTTCCCATATAGGCAGTTCACTTCTTTTGATATTATGGCCTAATACAATTATTGTAATATTTCTAGTGGTATAGTCAATTTTTGAATTGATGATTCCTGCTCCTGTTGATTCTCCTAAGAGTTCAATATAGCTTTGTGCGTTTGAAATGTATTGGTTTTTTTTAAAAAGTCCATAAAACAAATAGATACTAAAGCCAAATATAATCAAAGCGACTGTAGAGGCTATTTGAGATATTTTTCTTCGTTTTACAGAGTTGATATATCGAACCATTGGAAAGTTCAAAAACTTCACAATTACAAAGGTTGCCAATGCAATAAAAATAGTGTTGATGGTAAACAAAAACATCGCCCCACCAAAATATTTGAAATTCATGGTTGCCAAGCCATACCCTGCAGTACATAGAGGGGGCATTAAAGCAGTAGCAATAGCAATACCTGCAATTGTATTGGTTAGCTCTTTTTTTCTACTTAACGCAATAATTAATGCCAATCCACCTGTAATAGCAATTAGTACATCTCGCACATCTGGTTGCGTTCTCGCGATAATTTCTGGGGTGGCTTCTTGAAATAAAGGAATACTAAAAAATATAAATGACGAACTTAAACTAAGTCCAACCATCACTCCTAAGTTTACAAGCGAGCTTCTTAAGGTGTCAATGTCGTTTATTCCAATAGAGAGTCCAATTCCAAGAATAGGTCCCATTAATGGAGATATTAGCATGGCTCCAATAACAACTGCCGTTGAACTGGTATTTAATCCAATAGAGGCAATCAATATAGAGAAAATCAGAATCCAGGCAGTATGACTTTTAACCTGTATTCCATCCTTTATTTTTTGAATAGTTTCTTTTTGATCAGTTCCTTCTCTAATGTCAAGTAAGTTTACTAAAAATGTTCTAACACTTTGAATTAATGCTGAGGAAGTTTTTTTAACTTCCTCTTTGTGTTCATCTAATTTTTCAGTTTCCTGATCTTTGTTTTCCATTCTTTAAAGCGAGTTTCAGTTGAAGGTAGTTTGTTTATACTTCTCCAAATTGTTGGTTTGCTTGAGATGCAATTTCTTTAATGTCTTGTTCTTTTTCTTTCGGGCAGATCATCAATACACCATCTTTCTCAGCAACGATAAAATTAGATAAGCCTTGAATGACTACTTTTTTATGTGATTGGGTTTTTACAATGTTCCCTTCAGATTCTCTGTAGATAGCTTCTCCTCCAATGGTAATATTTTCAGATGTATTAGTGGCCTTTTTGTCATATAAAGATCCCCAAGTACCCAAATCATTCCAACCAAACTCAACAGGCAGTACGTGAACATTATTTGCTTTTTCGATGATTCCAAAATCAATAGAAATATTTTCTGCTTTAGCATAATTTGCATTGACAAAGGTTTGTTCTTCGTTTGTATTCCAAGTAGCTTCTCCTTCTTGAAACAATTGGTACATTTCCGGTAAGTGTTCTTTAAAAGCTTTGATGATACTTTTTGCAGACCAAACAAATATTCCAGCATTCCAAAGATAGTCTCCTTGTGCTAAAAATTCTTTTGCTTTTTCAAGCTTAGGTTTTTCTGTAAATTGTTTTACTTTTTTTATTTCTGATGCTTCCTCGTTGAACTGTATATAGCCGTATCCAGTATTAGGCGAGTTAGGCTTTATACCTAAGGTCATCAAGATATCTTCTTCATTACAAGCGTCATAAGAAGTTTGAATGTTTCTTAGAAACTCTTCTTCATTTTCAATCCAATGATCTGAAGGAGCTATAATCATTACTCCATCAGGGTTTTGGCTATGTACCTTTAATGCAGTTGCTAAAATACAAGGAGCTGTATTTCTCATTGCAGGTTCTAAAAATAGTTGGTGTTCAGAAATGCTTGGTAATTGTCTTAAAACAATGTCTTTGTATCTTTCATTTGTTGCTATAATAACATTTTCTGAAGGGACTAAAGACTCAAGTCGCATGAAGGTTTTTTGTATCAAAGAAACTCCAGCTCCTAACATGTCATGGAATTGTTTAGGTGTTTCCGCTGTGCTAATAGGCCAAAATCTTGAACCAATTCCACCCGCCATGATTACTGCGTAGTTATTTTTATTCATAGTGTGTATTGAGGCTTACCTCAGAGTTTAAATGTATTAAGTATTTTTTTTGTGATTTTACATCCAAACAAATACTGCGAGTTCGTTTTTTTTCTAATAAAACAAACGTTCTCTGTTTGAATTCAAATTCTGATCCAATTTTTAACTCAAAGATATAATTTTTATTGGAATTTTTTATTTGTTGTTTTAACGCAAGGGATAATCTAGGATCACTGTCGGTACTAGCTTTCGCGTTTAGTAAGTATTTTGCTAGATGAGGTAAAATATCCAAAGGATAAATTTCAGGTCTTACCAACGGTAGCATCAAATTTTTAAAGGTTTGTTTCCATTCAAGCCCATGAGGTTTTACACGACCATATTTTTTATAAGTTTCATAATGTGCAACTTCATGAACCAACGTTAATAAAAATTGATACGGATTTAAATTGTTGTTTATGGTTATTAAAAAATCACCTTGTTTTCTTTTTCTGAAATCCCCATGTTTTGTGGCACGTTCTTTTTTAACTACTACGGTTAAATCATTTTGATTTAGGTATTCAGTTATTGTGGCATGTGCTGGAGTTGGAATGTAATGGTAAACGTCTTTCAAAAAAAATAATTATGGAGTTGTGCTAGAAACTTGTAAGACTTTACCATTATAAAATTTAGCTCCTTTGGTAGAGAAATCATATATGTAAGCTGCCATTTCTTTAGGTTTCAAAGGTGCTTGATATTCAGGAAATGCTTCTTCTAACATTTCAGTTTGAACGGCTCCAATTGCCAAAACATTGAATTTGAAACCATGGTCTCGATATTCTTCTGCTAATAATTCAGATAAGGTAATTACGGCACCTTTAGAAGAACTATATGCAGCAAGTCCGGCGAATTTCATGCTCCCTTGAATACCTCCCATACTACTGATAGTAACGGTATGTGTATTTTCTTTGAAGTATGGAATTAATTGTTGTGTAAGTGCCGCTACGGCAAATACATTCACTTGATATACCTGGATAAAATCATCTGTGCTAGTTGCTGCAAACTCTTTATTTAATAAGGTTCCGGCGTTATGTATTAGAATATCAACTTGTTTCCAATTGTTTTTTACATAGTTTGCAACTTCTGCCAAAGAATTTTCGTTTGTAAGATCTGTTGCTAAGGTTGTAATGTTTTTATGATTTAGCTCTTTTAGAGTTTCTTCGTTTCTAGAAAGAGCCAGAACGTTAAAATTGTTGTTTGCAAATAACTGTGCTAGTTCAAAACCAATACCTCTACTGGTTCCTGTGATAACTACATTTTTCATTTTTAGTAAGTATGATTTTATTCCTCTTCAGGGAAAATAATATGTTGATATGCTCCAATATCAGGTGCTGTTGTTCTGTCCGTCTGAATTATGTCCAAAGGAGTTTTGGCTGCGTTGGTGATATCACCTTTGTTTATCAATTCACTTTCTTCACCAATTTCAAACTTGTTCAATGACGTATTTAGATAGTTGGGTTCTGCATTGAAAATATTGTCTAAATATTTAGAAGTATCTGTAAAGTCATATAGTGGGTTTTCAGAAGTTTCAGACTGTTTTAGCATGCAGTTTTGAAAAAAGTATGAAAAGACGTCAGATTCATTTTTCTCTAGATATAATTCATTAGTTGTATTTCCATCAATGATAGAGTTACTTATATTGAAAGTTAAATCAGTTGCAGTTTCTTCAGGGAAGTCCGTTGATTTTATATTACTAATTTGTAGGCTGCTTCCTCTTCGAATACTTTCGGTCCAATAATTCGCGATGGTCAAATGATTAAAGTCATAAGTACCTCCATTAAGAATAGTAAGAGATGAATTTCTGCTACTTCCGATAACAAGGTTTTCTCCATTTACAATAGAATGATTGGCTAATAAACCTACTTCTGCATGATTGTAGAATTCAGAATTACTAATAGATAGAGTAGGTGTTGAACCGTCTACACTAAGAGAGTCACAGACGATTCCAAATCGTCCATTTTTATTGTTTAAATAATTAATAGTGTTTCCCTTGCTCCCTGCTCTTAACCATAAAGCGTCCCATTGTCCGGGTCTGTCACTAAATTCGGGCTCTAGTCTATCTCCTTCAATCAATACCTTTTCATCAAACGTTCCATTGATAACTAAACTTGCATCTTTTTCAACGACCAAGGCAGAGTTTTTATGGAAGTGAAGATTTTTATTCGGAGCAATCGTTAATGTTTTATTTTCAGGGACAGCACAATAGCCATAAAAAACAATTGATTTTTCATTGGCCGGATCATTAAATATAGCAATCTCTTCATCCGATAAATAATGTATTTTTTTTGGAGAAGCATCTGGTAGAAAATAGGGAACTACCGTAGTAGTATCTATTGCATTATTTACGTAAATAAAGTGGGCGTCTTGAACTAAAGTAACCAATTTTATGTTTTTGGCATTGATTCCAGAATCGAAAACTATGGAGTCTGTGTATATTGGGTTTGTTGCAGAATAATTAATGGTTCCTTCAATAAAAATAAACAAACTGTCTCTTGCTCTTAATGGGACATTTTGAAAAGAAGTACCTGGCAAACCATCTACATTTAATCTGTAGTAAGAATCACTTCTTCCTAAATAGATAGAAGGGATATGGATGTCATTTGAACTGTTGTTGTATACTTTTAAGGAATAAGTGCTTGTGCTAATATTAGAAAAAACCGTATCTAAAAAAATGGTGTCGTTTGGCGCTGAAAAAGATAAATTATCACTGTGACTTGGAATCGTTGAAAAGTCCTTTCTACAAGAGAAAGTAAGAAGCAAGACCGTTATTAAAACAGGATAAATAAGTGTGTTTTTCATCGAAAATTTACATTTTTGTAAAGATACACTTTTTCGTATTGAATCAGATTTAGATGGAAGAAACTATAGCTAGAGAATTATTTTTTCAACAGTTGAATCTCAAATATTTTATTCCAGTTTTTACCTGTAACAAATAAGCGTTTACCAACTTTATCGTAAGCAATACCGTTCAATACATAACTTTTATTAGGGTCTGGTTTGTCAACTTTATTTCTTAAGCTATTTAGATTCACAACTCCTTCGATGGTACCATTGGTCGCGTTGATAATTATAATCGTGTTTTTTTGCCAGATGTTAGCGTATATTTTACCATCAATATATTCAATTTCATTCAGGCTTTCAGCTTTTCTCGTATTGGTATAGGCCTCAATATATCGCATTTCTTTTTGAGTTTCCGCATCGAGAAACCAAATTCTTTCTGTACCATCAGATTTAATTAATTGGTTGCCGTTATTTGTCAATCCCCATCCTTCTTTACTTTTGTTGTAATTGAAAGAACCGAGTTTTTCAAACGTTTCTAGATCATAGATAAATCCAATTTTAGATTGCCATGTCAGTTGAAAAATCTTTGAGTTCAGAATGGTAATCCCTTCACCGAAATATTTTTTATCAAGTTCTTGTGTTTTTAAGATTTCTCCAGTTTTTAAATCCGTTTTTCTAATAGAAGATTCTCCACGTTGACCGGTTCCTTCATAAAGGAAACCGTTTTTGTACTCCAATCCTTGTGTAAAGGCCTTAGGGTCATGTGGGTAAGTGTTGATTAGTTTGTAGGAATAAATAGAAGGTTTTTTATCTGCAAGAAAATAAATTCTATTATTCAGCTTTTTGGTAATGTCATCATAGAAAATATGAGCAGTTAAAGTATGTATTCCTAAGACTTCCTCGGAAATAGAAATGGAAGTATTATTTTGAACGTTAATACGTTTTCCATCAATGAAAAAATGAACGGAATCCAATTCTTTCCCATTAGTTTCTTTAACCGATAATGTTAAATTTTCATTTATGTTAATTTTTTGTGGAGTATTGAATTTGAACTCAATATCTTCTCCACATCCTATGATTGCTAGGCTTAAAAGAAAAAAAATGACTGGATATTTAAGTGACATTTGTGAAAATTTAGGATTAGAAAGTTTTGATAACAAATAAAACAATTTATTTGTTTGAAATCTAAAAAATATCGTTAAATTTGCAGTCTCAAAAAAAGAATTAAAGATTAAAAATATATAAAGATGAAAAAAGGTATACATCCAGAAAACTACAGAATGGTTGCTTTTAAAGATATGTCAAACAATGATGTTTTCTTAACTCGTTCTACAGCTGCTACAAAAGAAACTTTAGATGTTGATGGTGTTGAGTATCCATTGATCAAATTAGAGATCTCTAGAACATCTCACCCTTTTTACACTGGTAAATCTAAATTGGTTGATACAGCAGGACGTATCGATAAATTTAAGACAAAATACGCAAAGTTCAAGAAGTAAGCTTCTTTTACTTTTTAGTTTATATAAAATCCTATCAGTTTTTGATAGGATTTTTTCTGTTTCTAATAGTTGGGTAGGTGTTAAACGCTAAGTAAACCGATCTTCTTCAGGTTTTCTATGGGTTTAGAATACCAGAATAACTCAAAATCTTCAAAGTTGTTTTCATAGTCTTTCTTCATGTCAGAAAACGTTGTTTTTTTCATGTCTGATGCTATTTTCAAGGTAGGTAGTAATGCAACCAGCCATTTTCCTTTTGATTCTTCTAAAGAAAATTCTTTCGTTTCTGTAGTTGTATGAAAGAACAAACGCATCATAGACCATGAATTATTTTTTTTAGTTTTCTTATAAAGTTCAAAAATTGGATCTGTTCCCAACCAAAGAATTTGAGCGTTAGGTTTTGTGTTGAAACTATTTTTGTTTAGGATACAATTTTCTATATAATTCGGTGTAATAGTTGTTTTTGGAGTTTTAAATTCAAACCAATCTCGTGGAGATAATTCAAAACCAATTCCATGCATGTAATTAAAAATGGAAGCTTTCAATCCTTTGCTAAACTTATCATGGTTGATTCCCGTTTTATCGGTAAAATCAACATCATTGTTTGCAAATTCAATATCTTGATACAAAGGAGTGATTCCGTATTCTTGTGGTACTTTTCCTATTGGACTATGTGTGGTAAGTGAGAATTGGTGCCAAAATCCCGATTGTATGGTTCCTATTTCAAAGAGCTGACGGACCATTTCTAAACTATCAATAGTTTCTTGGACAGTTTGACTTGGGTAGCCATACATTAAATAGGAATGAACCATAATGCCGGCTTGAGTAAGGTGATTGGTAACCTGCGCTACTTGTTCTACTGTTACTCCTTTTTCAATTAATTGTAATAAGCGATCTGAAGCTACTTCTAGACCTCCTGAGACAGCGATACAGCCTGATGCTTTTAGTAAATAACATAGATCTTGTGTGAAACTTTTTTCAAATCGAATATTCGTCCACCAAGTAAGTGTTAATTTCCTTTTTAAAATTTCTATCGCAACAGCTTTCATCAAAGCGGGTGGTGCAGCCTCATCCACAAAATGAAATCCATTTTCTCCTGTTTGTTCTATTAGTTCTTCAATTCGATCAACTAGGATTTTAGCCGCTACGGGTTCATATATTTTTATATAATCTAAGGAAACGTCACAAAAAGAACATTTACCCCAGTAACAACCATGTGCCATGGTTAGTTTATTCCATCTACCATCGCTCCACAAACTGTGCATTGGATTCGCTACTTCAATCACAGAAATGTAGGAATCTAGTAAAAGATCAGAATAATCAGGTGTACCAACCGTATTTTGTTTGTAATCACTTTTTAAAGAACTGTTGTTGTAGCATACTTTGTTATCCTTTAATAACAAAGTTCTTTTAAATTTATTAAAATCCTCATTTTTCTCTGTAGGATCATTTAAATTGGAAAGAAGTAATTCAATGGGAAGTTCACCATCATCAAGTGTTATGAAATCTAAAAATTCAAATACCCTTGGGTCTTTTAGATCTCGTAACTCTGTGTTTGGGAAGCCACCACCCATTGCAATTTTTGTTGTAGGGTAGTTGCTTTTAATATATTGTGCACAACGGAAAGCACTAAATAAATTTCCTGGGAAAGGAACTGATAGGCACACTAATTTGGGTTTCGACTGTTTTAATTTTCCATCTAAAAGGTCTAAAGTGATGCTATCTATATAGCTTAGATCTAAAGATAATTCATGGTAAAGTTCATCAAAACTATTAGCACTTTTTCCAATACTTTCAGCATAGCGACTAAACCCAAAATTAGAGTCAATACATTCAATAATAAAATCAGAGATGTCTTCTAGGTAAAGTGTTGCAAGGTGTTTGGCTTTGTCTTGCATTCCCATTGCTCCGAAAGCGTATTCTAAATCATCCAACTGATCAAACCTGCTGGCCCTTGGCAAAAAGTTGTCACTACAAATAATGCGCGCGAGCGTTTGGTTTTTACCTTGTAAAAATGAGATAATGGTGTTTATGGTGTTAAAGTAATTTTCCCTTAAAGAGTAGATTCTTTTTGAATTATCAGATTGTATGGTTTGAGACTCATATGCGATACCAAAAAATTCTTCTAATCGTTGTTTGGTGAACAATTCTAAGATTACTTCAATACCTAAATCTGACTGATAACAAGTGATATTTTTGGTGTTTAAAAAACCTTTTAAATATGCAGTTGCTGGGTAAGGAGTGTTTAATTGAGTAAAAGGAGGTGTTATTAATAATGCTTCTGTCAAACCTATAATTTTAACAAAGATACATAAACAATCTAGGGTAATAGGAGAATTAGCAAGCTTTGGATATTATAGAAATAAAAAAGATTCCTTTTATCAGAAAGGAATCTTTTATAAATTCAAGGTTGGTGGAATTAGATAAAAGTTACTTTACCTGTAGAGACATCATAAGAGGCACCTACAATATTTATTTCACCGTTTTTCTCCATTTCTGCTAAAATTGGGCTTTCAGCTTTTATTTGTTCAATTGATAATTCAATGTTAGTAATCGCTGTTTCTTCTATAGACTCTTCAGTAACTTCAGGTTTATTTACTTTAGAAACAGCAGGTTGAATTTTATTCAAAAGAGCAGTTATATTTCCAAGTTCTACATGTTTACATGCAGCTGTAACAGCTCCACATTTTGTGTGACCGAGGACAACAACAGATTTTGATCCTGCTACCTTACATCCATATTCTATCGAACCTAATACATCTTCATTGACTACATTTCCTGCAACGCGTACACTGAAAATGTCTCCAATCCCTTGGTCAAAAATAATTTCAGCAGGTACTCGTGAATCAATACAACTTAAAACTACAGCAAAAGGAAATTGTCCTGCACTAGTTTCGTTTACTTGACTATTTAAGTCTCTTTCTACCTTTTTGTTTTCAACAAACCTCTTGTTTCCTGATTTTAATGTTTCAATGACAGATTCAGGAGTGAATGTTTGTTGCGTTTCTTTAGTTTGTGCTTTCATTATGTATGTATTTATAATATTGTTAGTTGATAGATAGTTTACTTTTTGGCCTATTATTAAAAAACGCAACAAAACTTTCTGGGTTTTCTACGACGCCGCGTTTCGAATTTAATTTAATTTTTATGTTCCTGTTTTTTGCTTTTAACAGAAAGTCTTCTAATATTTCTATAATGTCATTGTCCAAAAATCTTGTTTTTAGTAAATTAATTTCTAAATATGTGTCTTTGGGGATATTCTCTAATTCTCTCATAATAGCACCTTTGTTAAAAAAAGTTACTTCTTCTGCTAGCTCCATGCTTAAATAGTGTTGGTCTGTCTCAGAGTCTTTGATGTGTAGAAAGTGAGAGTTTAAATAACTTTTATAGAGTACCACCAAAATCCCTAAAACCAATCCAACACCAATCCCAACCAATAAATTGTATTGAACTAATAACACAGTAACTATAAAAGGCACGAATTGCTGCCAACCTAATTTATATACTTTTTTAAAAGTGGCTGGATTTGCAAGTTTATAGCCAACTACTAACAGTATTGAAGCCAAAACTGCTAACGGAATCATGTTTAAAATTGTTGGAATTGCGATTACCGATATTAAAAGAAAAAAACCATGGACGATTGTAGAAAGCTTTGTTTGACCACCAGATTGTATATTGGCGGAACTTCTAACAATCACCTGAGTGATAGGTAAACCACCAATCATTCCTGATAGTATATTACCCGTTCCTTGTGCAAATAGCTCTCTGTTGGTTGGTGTAATTCGCTTTCTAGGATCAATCTTGTCAGTTGCCTCTACACATAATAATGTTTCTAAACTTGCTACTAAAGCAATGGTAAAACCGGTAATCCAGACATTTTTATTAGATAAGGCGGTAAAGTCAGGTAATGAAAACTGTGCAAAAAAAGAATCAATATTTTCTGGGATTGGAACTTTGACTAAGTGCTCAGGTAGCATTTCCATGGAATCACTAGATTTAGTTATAATATAATAAATCACCCCAATAATTACCGCTGCAAAAGGCCCTTGAATTAAGGTAAAGAATTTTCCTTTTTTAGAAAGAACATTACTCCAATAAATAATCAATATAAGCGAAATTGTACCAATTAAAGTAGCGCTTATATTTACAGAGTTGATGGCATTTAAAATATCCGAGAAAGTATTATTACCATTAACCTGGAAAAAATCAAAATCGCCTTCAGGGTTTGTGTCGTATCCGAAGAAGTGTGGAATTTGTTTTAGAATAATTATTATTCCAATTCCAACTAGCATTCCTTTGATTACAGAAGACGGGAAATAATAGCCAATTACTCCAGCTCTAATGACACCAAACAAAATTTGAATAACACCACCTATAACAACAGCGACTAAAAAGTTTTCATATCCTCCAAGATCTGTTATCGCAGTCATAACAATAGCGGCTAGACCTGCTGCAGGACCACTTACTCCGATCTGTGATCCACTAATGGAACCAACAACAATTCCTCCGATGATACCGGCAATCATTCCGGCGAATGGTGGTGCTCCACTGGCTAATGCTATTCCCAAACATAAAGGGAGAGCAACGAAAAATACAACAATACTTGCAGGTAGGTCTGACTTGAGATGTTTGAAAATTGACGAATTCATGGCGATTATTTTTTAGGTTGATAGAAAATTAAATACTAACTCTTTATAAAAAACGGTGATTGCTTCTTTGTCATCAGACAAGTCTGTGAGAGAAGGTAAGTGCTCAGAAAAATATTTTTGATGGTGTGCTCCTTCAATGACAGTTGAAACAAGCATATGAGGGTATTTAAAGTCTGGTTTTATTTCTAAAATAATCTCAGCAACTTTGTTTACTACAGATTTGAATGCGGTGTAAGAACCTTTGCTGTTGGCTTCATCTACATTTTTAGTATGATAGGCTTTCGTTGATTCGGAGAAAATAATTGCACTAAGTAATACTTCATTTACATAAGAGAAATCATTATCAATTAAAACGGGTTTGGTTAGAAGATCTAGGGATTTGGATAATCGTTCTTTTGGGGAGTCTATGTTTGTAGTGGCAAACAATAATTTATATTCCATCCAAGTCCAATACCAACTTGTCAAATAGATTAATAAGCGATGTTTATTATCAAAATATCTGTAAATAGAGCTTTCAGGGGAACTAATTTTTGAGCCCAATTTTTTAAAAGTGAATTGTTCAAAACCTATCTCATAAATAAGTTCTATACTATTAGAAATGATCTTTTTTCCTAAGGCTGAAGAGTCTGGGTTTTTTGTATATAACTCAGAATCTATTTCAATATGTATGTGTAGTTCTTCCATAAAATTGTTTCTAGCCTATTGTAAATATAATAGTATTACTATTGATTATGCAAATAAAACGACTATTTTCTATGTATTATGGATATGATCAGTAATTCTAAAACATAAAAAAACCTTTACTAATAGTAAAGGTTTTTAATATGTTTTGTACTTGAAAATTATTGTACTCCAACTAAATCTCCAGTAGCGTTTTTAGTAGGTAAATCTGATTTACCCATTAAATAAATGTCAACTTGTCTAGCAGCTTCTCTACCTTCAGAAATAGCCCAAACGATTAATGATTGTCCTCTTCTCATATCACCTGCAGTAAATATGTTCGGTACATTTGTTTGGTATGATCCGTATTCAGCTTTGTAATTAGAACGAACATCTCTATCAAGTCCTAATTTGTCAGCTAAAGTACTTTCTGGACCTGTAAAACCTAATGCCAATAATGCTAAATCACAAGGCCATGTTTTTTCGGTACCTTCAATTTCAATTAACTGAGGTCTTTGACCAGGAACCATTTTCCATTCAACATTTACTGTTTTTAATGCAGTAAGTTTCCCGTTTTTATCTTTGATGAATTCTTTAGTATTGATCAACCAGTTTCTATCACATCCTTCTTTGTGAGAAGAAGATGTTTTCAACTGTAAAGGCCAATAAGGCCAAGGAGTTGAAGCTGCTCTGTGTCCAGGAGGTTTCGGCATGATCTCAAAGTTAGTTACAGATTTAGCACCGTGTCTGTTTGAAGTACCAACACAGTCAGAACCTGTATCTCCACCTCCAATAACAATAACGTCTTTATCAGTCGCTAAAACTTGGTCTTTGATCTCTTGTCCGAATACAACTTTAGTTTGTTGTGTTAAGAAGTCCATTGCTTGAACAACACCATCAGCGTCAATTCCAGGAGTTGGCAAACTTCTTCTTTCAGTTGCTCCACCACATAATACGATAGAATCAAATGCTTTTAAGTCTTCAACGTCATAGTTTACACCAACGTTTACATTTACTTTAAAAGTGATTCCCTCAGCTTCTAAAATAGCCACACGTCTGTCAATAATTCCTTTCTCCATTTTGAAGTTTGGAATTCCGTAACGTAACAATCCTCCGATTGCATCGTCTCTTTCAAAAACAGTAACTGTATGACCCGCTCTGTTCAATTGCTGTGCAGTTGCCAAACCAGCAGGTCCAGAACCAACAACAGCAACAGTTTTACCTGTTCTAGTTTTTGGTGGCTGAGGTTTGATCCAACCTTCTTTAAAAGCACGTTCAACTATATTCTTCTCAATGTTTTCAATTGAAATAGGATCTTCAATAATTCCCAATACACATGCTTGCTCACATGGTGCAGGACACAAACGACCTGTGAATTCAGGGAAGTTGTTTGTTGAGTGTAGTATCCAAGAAGCTTTTTTCCATTCTCCTTGGTGTACCATGTGGTTGAAATCCGGAATTAAGTTACCAAGTGGACATCCACTATGACAAAATGGAATTCCACAATCCATACAACGAGATCCTTGTTCTGTAATTTCAGTTTCACTTAATGGAACTGTAAACTCACTATAATTCTCTACACGGTCTTTTACAGGCGTGTATGTTTCATCTTTTCTTTCGAATTCTTTAAAACCTGTTACTTTTCCCATTGTTATACTGTTTCTAATTCTTCAACCATTACTTCACCTTTCGCTAAACGAGCTAGGGCTTTTTTATACTCTGTAGGCATAACTCTAACAAAATTACTTAAACTAGTGTCCCAGTCAGCCAACAATTCTTTACCTCTATTACTGTCAGTATATAAAACATGCTTTTCAATCAATCCTTTCAAGTCTGCTGCATCTTCTTCCAAGATATCTTCAAACTCAATAGTTTCAGTGTTGCATAATCCGTTAACAAATTTGTTTTCTGGATCGTATATATAAGCGATACCACCACTCATACCAGCAGCAAAGTTTCTACCTGTATTACCAAGAACTACAACTTTACCTCCTGTCATGTATTCACAACCGTGATCTCCAACTCCTTCAACAACAGTTGTTGCTCCAGAATTTCTAACTGCAAAACGCTCTCCGGCAATACCATTGATATAAGCTTCTCCTTCAACAGCTCCGAATAAACAAACGTTTCCAACAATAATATTGTCTTCTGCTACGAAATCAGCTTCAGCTGGTTTCTTAACAATTAATTTAGCTCCAGATAAACCTTTTCCTAAATAGTCATTTGTATTTCCTTCTACAGTAAAAGTCAATCCATGTGCACTAAATGCTCCTAAACTTTGACCAGCAGAACCTGTGAATTTAAGATTTAAAGTGTCTTCAGGTAATCCTAAATGTCCGTAAATCTTAGAGATTTCATTACTTACGATAGCACCCACAGAACGATCTGTATTGATGATAGGGTACTCAAGAGTCATTTGCTCTTTTCTGTACAATGCACGGTGAGAATCTTTTAAGATTTGGAAGTCTAGAACGTTGTCTAATCCGTGGTCTTGTTTTTCAGTATTCTTAACAGGCATTTCGCTGTATGCTGCAGGTCTGTGTAAGATAGCAGATAAGTCTAATCCTTTTGCTTTGTAATGTGTAATTGCTTTGTTCGCATTGATCTTATGTGTTTGACCAACCATTTCTTCCAAAGTTCTGAATCCTAATTCAGCCATGATTGCTCTTAATTCTTCCGCTACATAGTAAAAGAAGTTAATCACGTGTTCTGGTGTTCCTTTGAAGTTTTTACGCAAGTCTTTATCTTGAGTAGCAATACCAACTGGACAAGTATTTAAATGACACTTACGCATCATAATACATCCAGAGGCAACTAATGGTGCGGTAGCGAAACCAAACTCTTCAGCTCCTAATAAGGCAGCAATTGCAACATCACGACCAGTTTTCAACTGACCATCACATTCTACAACAATTCTACTTCTTAAGTTATTTAATACTAATGTTTGTTGTGCTTCAGCTAAACCAAGCTCCCATGGTAATCCTGCGTGCTTCAATGATGTTAAAGGAGAGGCTCCTGTTCCACCATCGTAACCTGATATTAATACAACATCAGCCTTGGCTTTAGAAACTCCAGCCGCAATTGTACCTACACCTACTTCAGAAACCAATTTAACATTGATACGAGCAGCTCTATTTGCATTTTTAAGATCGTAAATCAACTGTGCTAAATCCTCAATAGAGTAAATATCATGGTGAGGAGGTGGTGAGATCAATCCTACGAAAGGAGTAGAGTTACGTGCAGACGCAATCCAAGGCAATACCTTTTCTCCTGGTAACTGTCCACCTTCTCCAGGTTTAGCACCTTGAGCCATTTTTATTTGAATTTCTTTTGCACTAGATAGGTAGTGAGAAGTAACTCCAAAACGTCCAGAGGCAACTTGCTTAATTGCAGAGTTACGGCTGTCTCCATTAATGTTTGGTTGGAATCTTCTTCTATCTTCTCCACCTTCACCAGAATTAGATTTACCTCCAATTCTGTTCATGGCAATCGCTAAGTTTTCATGTGCCTCTCTTGAAATCGATCCATAAGACATCGCTCCCGTTTTAAAACGTTTTACGATATCAGTCCATGGTTCAACTTCATCCAATGGAATTGGATCTAGGTTGTCAAATTCAAATAATCCACGGATAGTCATTAAATTTTCAGCTTGCTCATTTACGTTTTTAGCATAAACATCATAACTAGCCTGATCGCTTAATCTTACAGCTTGTTGTAATTTTGCAACAGTTGTAGGGTTAAACATATGTCTTTCTCCGTTACGTCTCCATCTGTAATCTCCACCAATGTTTAATCCTAAACGGTTTTTGATTTGTGTATCTGGATACGCATATTTATATCTTTCATTGATTTCTTTTTCAATTTCATACAAACCGATTCCTTCAATTCTAGAAGCAGTATATGGGAAGTATTTCTCAACGAATTGAGAATTGAAACCAACTATTTCAAATATTTGAGAACCTCTATAAGAATGTAAAGTAGAGATTCCAATTTTGTTCATTACTTTAAGGATACCTTTTCCAATAGCTTTGTTGAAGTTGTCAACTGCTTTTTGCTCATCCATTCCTGTGATGAAGCCTTGTTGTACTTGTATTCTGATAATTTCGTTAACCATGTATGGGTTAATCGCACTTGCTCCATATCCAAATAAAGTAGCAAAGTGATGTGGTTCACGTGGTTCTGCAGATTCGATGATAATATCGAAGTAAGAACGCTTACGTAAACGGTTCATTTGGTGATGTACAAAAGAACAAGCTAATAGCGATGGAATAGGAGCGAACTCTTTATTAACACCTCTATCAGAAAGGACAATGATATTTGTTCCTCTTTCGAGTGCTTTTGTAATCTGAACGATTATATTGTCTAAAGCATCTTCTAATCCATTTAGACCTTTGTCTTTTGGATATAACATTTCAATAGTTTCAGCTTGGAAACCATCAACGTCAATACTTCTGATTTTTTCTAAATCCGAGTTAGAAATAACAGGGTTTTGAATTCTTAATTTTCTACACTGTCTTTCAGTAATACTAAAGATATTTCTGTCTTTACCAAGTGCTAAACTAATATCTGTTACAATTTCTTCACGGATTCCATCTAAAGGTGGATTTGTTACCTGTGCAAATAATTGTTTAAAGTAATTAGAAATTAATTGTGGTCTGTCAGATAATACAGCCAAAGGAGTGTCAATACCCATTGAACCTAATGCTTCTTTTCCAGCAATGGCCATTGGTGTAATTACTTCTTGAATATCTTCTATGGTATAGTTGAACAAACGAGATCTTGTTGCGATGTCTAATGTTTCAACTGGGCATTCCGTGTTAGTTACAGGAATATCTTTAAGGTGTAATCTTGTTTTGTCTAACCATTCTTTGTAAGGTCTTTCAGAAACAATTTTACTTTTGATTTCTTCATCTTTGATGATACGTCCTTCGTTCATATCAACCAAGAACATTTTTCCTGGCTCTAATCTACCATGACTATCAACATCTTCTGGAGCAACTTCAACAACACCAATTTCTGATGCCATAATTAATTTTCCACTTTTAGTTACCGTATAACGAGATGGTCTTAAACCGTTACGATCTAATAAAGCACCAACGTAATCACCATCTGTAAAAGGTACAGAGGCAGGTCCATCCCATGGCTCCATCAAGCACGCATTGTATTCATAGAAGGCTTTTCTTTCTTCAGACATGGTTGCGTCTTTTTCCCAAGCTTCAGGAATCATCATCATCATTACTTCCGGTAAAGAACGACCTGTATGCGTTAATAATTCTACCACCATATCCATAGAGGCAGAATCAGATTTACCTGGCAAGATAATAGGGAATAACTTATCGATCTGCGGTCCAAACACCTCACTTTTCATGATTTCTTCACGAACACGCATTCTACTTACGTTACCTCTTAAAGTATTGATTTCTCCATTTTGACACATGTATCTAAATGGTTGTGCCAATTCCCATGCAGGCATTGTATTTGTAGAGAATCTTTGGTGTACAAGAGCTAATCTTGTAACCAAGTCAGATTGTTGTAAATCTGTATAGTATGGTCCAATATCTTCTGGCATAATAATACCCTTGTAGATCAAAGTAGTATTTGATAAACTAGGTAAGTAGAAGTATGAACTTTCTGACATTTTTGAAGAGCTAATAGCATGCTCTGTTATTTTTCGAGCAGCATATAATTTAGCTTTGAAGATGTTTTCTTCAATATCTTCCGTTTTTCCAATAAAGATTTGCTCAATATTAGGCTCAGATGCTAAGGCAATCTCTCCTAATTGACTTGAGTCAACAGGCACAGCTCTCCATCCTAAGATAGATAATCCTTGTGCTTTGATTTCTTTCTCGAAAGTATCTTTACAATATTTATATTGGTTCTCGTTTTTTGGTAAAAACACCATTCCAACGGCATATTCTCTTTGTGCTGGGATTTCAAAATCACAAACGCGTGAGAAATAATCATGAGGGATATCAATTAATAATCCTGCACCATCTCCTGTTTTTCCATCAGAACTCACACCTCCACGGTGTTCAAGTTTTACTAAAATTTCCAATGCATCATGGATGATTTGGTTTGTTTTTTCACCTTTTAGGTTACAAATAAAACCTGCTCCACAGTTTTCGTGTTCAAATTCTGGTAAATATAGACCTTGTTTTTCTATCATAATCTTGAAAATAAGAACGCAAAATTACGTAATTTCAATATTAAAAACCAATAGAATGGGAATAGAAAAAGTAAAAATGTATTTATTATAATATTGTTGTGGCAATATTGTTAAATGTGAAAATTATCAACATAAAATAACTGATAATGTTATATTGATGGAGTTAGTGCTAGAAAGTTTGCGAATAATGAAATTTCACTAAATCGTTGTAGAAAATCCACAGAGGTTTGAGGTTTTAAAATATAGGCATGAAAAAAGCGACTTTGAATTTTCAAAGTCGCTTTTAAAATATTGAATATGATTGCTCTAGTGAGCTAAAATATTTTAGTGATCGTTCATTCTGTAATCAGGGTAAGCGCTCATTCCATGTTCAGCAGAATCTAATCCTTCGATTTCTTCTTTTTCTGAAACTCTTAATCCCATTGTTTTCTTTAAAGTGTAAAGAATTATGAAAGACGTTGTTAAACAGAATGCACCAACAATAGCTACACCGGTTAATTGAGTAATGAATTGCTCAACACTAGCCATAGCTCCGAAGATACCAACAGCTAAGGTTCCCCAAATACCACAAATAAGGTGAACTGCAACAGCTCCAACTGGGTCATCCAATCTTAATTTGTCAACCAAAGCAACAGCCAATACAATAATGATACCAGCGATAATTCCAATTAAAATTGCATCAGTAGGACTCATTTGATCAGCTCCAGCAGTAATTCCTACTAAGCCACCTAAGATTCCGTTTAAGAACATTGTTAAATCGAAATTCTTATAAAGGATTTGAGAGAATGCAAATGCACCAACTCCACCTGCAGCAGCAGCCAAACAAGTTGTTACTAATGTTAATGAAGTTAATTCTGGATCTGCAGATAAAACAGATCCACCGTTAAATCCGAACCATCCTAACCAAAGAATTAAAACACCTGCTGTAGCTAAAGGAATATTGTGTCCTTGAATAACTTTTGGGTTTCCTTCTTCATCGAATTTTCCGATACGAGCTCCTAATAACCAGATAGCAACTAAAGCTGCCCATCCACCAACACCGTGTACTAATGTAGAACCTGCGAAATCATAGAATCCCATAGCGTCTAAGAATCCACCACCCCATTTCCATGCTCCTACGATAGGGTAGATTAACCCAACGTAAACAACAGTAAATACCATAAAGGTTGTAAGTTTTACTCTTTCAGCTACCGCACCAGAAACAATTGTTGCAGCAGTTGCAGCAAACATTCCTTGGAATAAGAAATCTGTCCACCAAGTGTATCCACCAGATGCGTATTCGGCTGTCATTCCTCCTTCTGGAGCATAGATACCAAAACCTGCAAATCCAAGGATCCCGTCACCAATAAGGTTAAAGTCACCAGGGTACATCATGTTAAATCCTGCTAAGCAGTATAATAATAGTCCTGTACAAACAATAAATACATTTTTAAATAAAATATTGATTGTGTTTTTTTGTCTTGTTAATCCGATTTCTAATAAAGAGAAACCTAAGTGCATGAAAAATACCAATGCCGTACATAGCATCATCCATACATTGTTCGCTGTAAATAAACCTGCGTCCATATTATTTTAATTTTTGTTTTTTATTTTAAAGTGTCTTCTCCTTGTTCTCCGGTACGAATTCTGTATGCAGTTGAAACATCTGATACAAATATTTTTCCATCTCCTATTTCTCCAGTTGCAGCTGATGAAAGAAGAGCATCTATAGTTGCTTGTTCAAAATCATCATTAACAATAATAGAAATGTGACGTCTTTGTATGTCACTAGTGCTGTAAGCAACACCTCTATATACGTGACCTACTTTTTCGTTTCCTTGTCCGGTTACGTCCCAGTATGTGAAGAAATTTACATTTACAGCATGTAAGGCTTTTTTTACAGCAGAATATTTTGATTTTCTGATGATTGCTTCAATTTTTTTCATAATAGTTTATGTTTTATCGTTAAAATTTCTGTAAAGAAATAATAAATCATGAAAAAAATCACACAAAGACCTAAAATCTTTGTGTGATTTCATTATTTAGACATATGTCTTTTTATTTGTCTTCCATTTCTCTTACACGTTCACCAGGGTAAGCTAGTGCTCCGTGCTCAGAAAGATCTAATCCTTCAATTTCTTCTTTTTCAGTAACTCTTAGTCCAATAGTTTTCTTTAAGATAGTCAAGAAAATTAAAGAAGTAACAACTGCCCATGCAGCATAAGCTAAAGTTCCAACTAATTGAGTCATGAATTGAGAAGCTCCACCTCCGTTTAATAAACCGATAGCAGTATCTCCGTCAACACCCCATAATCCGATAACTAAAGTACCCCATGCACCACCGATAGCGTGTACAGAGAATGCACCTACAGCATCGTCAATTTTAAGTTTTTGCTCTACAAATTCCATAGAAAGAACTACGATGATACCTCCAATAAAACCAGCAATGATTGCACCACCTTCAGTCATGTTACCACAACCAGCAGTTATACTTACCAAACCAGCCAATGCTCCATTCAAAGTCATGTCTAAGTTAGGTTTTCCGTATTTGATCCATGTCAATGCTAATGCAGCAACAGCTCCAGCAGCCGCAGCTAAGTTTGTAACTAGTACTACCATAGAAGCACCTACAGCATCATCACCACCCCAAGCTAATTGAGATCCACCGTTGAATCCGAACCATCCGAACCATAAGATAAATACACCAATTGCAGCGTACATTTTATTGTGTCCTGGGATATTAACAGCTTTACCGTCAATGTATTTCCCGATTCTAGGTCCAACTAAAATTGCAGCAACTAAAGCAGCCCATCCACCTACAGCGTGTACAATTGAAGATCCAGCGAAATCGATAAACCCTTTTTGAGCTAACCAACCGTCACCGTTCCATTGCCATCCACCTGCGATTGGGTAAATAATAGCTGTTAAAACTACTGAAAAGATAATATAAGTCGTGTATTTTGTTCTACCTGCAATAGCTCCAGAAACAATTGTAGCAGCAGTTGCACAGAAAACAGTTTGGAAAAATAAATCAGCTGGTCCTTGGTTGTACATTAAACCACCCCAAGCGATGTAACCATTAGTTTCTCCATACATTAAAGAGTATCCGATAAACCAGAATACTAAAGATCCTACAGCGATATCTAATACGTTTTTCATTGCAATGTTAACAACATTCTTAGAACGTGTCATTCCAGATTCAACTAATGTAAATCCTGCTTGCATTAAGAATACTAAGATACCCGATATAAGCATCCATAACATTCCCATGTCTCCATTTATTTGCTCCACTGCTGCAGCTAAGTCAGCTGTAGAAGTTTCTTGTGCTATTGTAAGTGCTAAACTCATATTGTAAATTTTGAATTAAATCTTTTTTGAATTGCGGACTGGCCTAGACCAGTCCGTAAAACTGTTTTTTTTGTTTTCTTAGAAAGAATATACTGCTGCTAACAAAACTGAAGCTAAACCGTCATTAAGGTCTGTTCCGCTTGTGTAAGTTGGTTCTGATGCAGAATCCATTCTCACCTCAGGAATAATTGTCAATCCTTCAGCAACCTTGTAGTTTGCAGATAATGTTAAAGCTAAAATATTTCCTTTTCCATCAGCATCTTCGTTAATTGCTCCGAACGATCCAAAAGTAGAGAAGTATTCAGGTCTTAATCCTACAGAAAATTTATCAGAAGTAGTAAGTTGCGCATACAAAGCAGCTCCTAAGTAACCCATATCATCAGCACCTTCGATAGCTGTCGTGTTGTATGTAGTGTTGATTCCTAAGTAAAAGCTTTCAGATAGGTTGAATCCTCCAGTATAGTCAATTTGAAATTGAGTATCAGTTGTTGTATCCATAGTTTGATCACCATAAATAATGTTTAAGAATTGACCTTTATATCCAAGTTGAGCACCAAGAGTATAGTTTCCTGTCATGTTATAATCAGTATTGTCTGTAGCGTTCATAACTGCAAGCATTACAGAAAAGTCTTCATTAACAGCATAGTCTAATTTCAAACCTGTATGAGAAAAAGGTCCGTAAGAAAACATGTAAGAAGTAGAGTAGTTAAAGTTAACTGCTGGTGAAATAACTTCATAACCTAAGAATGTGTTGAAGTTACCCATTGTTGCAGTTAATTTATCTGTCAAATTCCAGTAAACATATAATTGGTTAACGATAGAGCTAGTCCCTGTTGAGTTGAATACAGCGTCTGAACCTCTTTCCCCGTATACCATATCCGCAACAAAACCAACTTTTTCACCCTCATAAGCAGCTACTAAGTTGATCATTCCAAGTGCAAAACCAGGTCTGTTAGCGAAAGATGTTGCTGGAGTTTGATCTTGATCTGCATTTAGATTTGCTTTAGCGTAAGTGTCAATTGATCCTGAAAAACTAAAACCTTTTTCTTCTTGTGCAAAAGTAACTGCGCTTGCAAGTAATAATGCTGATAAAATAATTTTTTTCATTTTTGATAATTTAAATTGATAATTGTGTTTCGATTAATACATGGCAAATATACGTAGTTTTACGTAATTACAAATTTATTCGATAAAAATTTAAGTATTTATATCGGCTTCTTGTTAAAATATACCTAAGTATTTTGTGAATAATATAATTAATCAATCCTTAACCTTCAGTTAATATGATGAAATTTGTGTTAATTTGGTGTTTTGTTGTTGATATGATAAAAATTAATATTTGAAATATTTTATTTCAATTTAAGTAGTAGAAATATCATTTTTATTCAAACCTGCGGTATCGCAGGTTTTAATACGATGAAAACGCTGTGTTCTAAGCGATTAAAGAGGTGTAGGGGAGAGCTTATTTTGATAGATTTTGCGTTTTTTACGTAGATTTTTGCATTTTTCGATTGGGTTGATTTATGAGAATTGCTAAAATGATAGTAATTATCATTGTATTTCCTTAATTTTAGTTTTACGTAGTAGTTTTTATAAGTACTTAAAAATTATTTTAAGTGCTACGTAGAATATAAGTAGTGCTGTGGCAGTTTTAAGACTTTTTTCAGAGACTAATTTGATGCCTATACGTGTTCCTATTTGACCACCAATAAAAGCAGTAGCTGCAAGAAGTATCGTTATTTCTGGTTTTATTGAAAAATCGGGGTTGGTAATTTGTCCTCCTAAACCAGCTAAAGAATTTACTAAAATAAATAAACTAGCGGTGGCTGCGATTTTTTTAGAATTGTCCCATTTGGAAAGATGTAGTAATGGGGCTAAAAAAATTCCTCCGCCAATTCCAACAAGTCCAGATAAAAATCCGATAAAGCCACCATAACTCAAACTTTTATAGATTGAATGGATACTCGCCTCCTTAAAAGTAATGTTTGTTTTACGTATGAGCATTAGGACTGCCGCTGCGAGAAGTGTGGCTCCAAGTAGCAAGAAAAATATTCTTTCTTCAATTTTTAAGTATCCACCTAAAAATGCTAAGGGCACGCTTGTAAGAACTAAGGGGGTAACTTTTTTGAAATTGTAAAAACCATTTTTGTAATATAGGAATGTAGCATTGGAAACTACAACAATGTTGCATATCAAAGCTGTTGCTCTGATTTCAGTAAAAGCGAAAGAAGTGAGTGCAAGTATCGCTAAATAGCTTGATCCTCCCCCAAAGCCAACCGATGCGTATAAAGTTGCAATAACAAAAAAGGAGAGTAAAATTTCCCAGTGGGTGTGTATAATATCTAAATAACTCATGCTAATTAATTCCATGCAAACATACTCAAAAATTATTGTGAAGTGTAGTTCGTGCTTTTGAATCTGTTGTTTGTAGATATGTTTTTAGATATAGCATTTCTGTTTTTAAATTCGTGAATAAATGAATAGGAGTCATATGTTTCAGATTAGGGTTGTATTTTCGCTTCTTTTGTAATGTCTTCTTTTTTATTCGGATTAAAATTATATTTTTATCCTCTAACCAAACTTTATCAGCTAAATGTCAAAACAAGATTTAAAAAAATACTGGAAAGAAAATTTAAAATACTTAGCAATTTTGTTGAGTATATGGTTTGTAGTTTCTTATGGATGCGGTATTTTGTTTGTAGAAGAACTTAATAATTTTAGAATAGGAGGTTTTAAACTTGGTTTTTGGTTTGCGCAGCAAGGTTCTATTTATGTTTTTGTAGTCATTATATATATGTATATAAGACTCATGTCAAAATTGGATAAAAAATACGGTTTAGACGAATAGTATCAATAAACTGAAAAAGATAAAATTATGAGTGCACAATTGTGGATTTGGATTCTAGTAGGGATAACATTCTCATTATATATAGGTATTGCTGTTTGGGCAAGAGCCGCATCAACTAAAGAATTTTACGTAGCAGGAGGGGGTGTTTCTCCTATCGCTAATGGATTAGCTACGGCTGCTGACTGGATGTCTGCGGCGTCATTTATTTCAATGGCAGGTTTGATCTCGTTTAGTGGGTATGATGGTTCTGTTTATTTGATGGGGTGGACTGGTGGTTATGTTTTATTAGCCTTGTTATTGGCGCCTTATCTTAGGAAATTTGGAAAGTTTACGGTTCCAGATTTTATAGGAGATAGATATTATTCTAATGTTGCTAGGACAGTCGCAGTGTTCTGTGCTTTGATTATTTCATTTACGTATATCGCAGGTCAAATGCGTGGGGTTGGACTTGTGTTCTCTAGGTATTTAGAAGTGGATATCAATACAGGTGTTTTGATTGGGATGGTTATCGTTTTGTTCTATGCTGTTTTGGGTGGTATGAAAGGAATTACATATACTCAGGTTGCTCAGTATTGTGTGTTGATTTTTGCGTTTATGGTACCAGCCATTTTTATAAGTTTTCAGATGACAGGAAATTTAGTGCCTCAGTTTGGATTTGGAGCAGAAGCCACAGATGGTGTGTATTTGTTAGATAAATTGGATGGATTACATAAAGAGCTCGGCTTTCATGAGTATACTTCAGGTTCTAAATCGGTGATGGATGTGTTTTTTATAACTGCTGCCTTGATGGTTGGAACAGCCGGATTACCCCATGTTATTGTTCGGTTTTTTACAGTGAAAAAAGTGAGTGATGCAAGGAAATCTGCTGGTTGGGCCCTGTTGTTTATTGCTATTTTGTATACAACTGCTCCTGCAATTGCTGTTTTTTCAAGAGTTAATTTAATTGAGACGGTAAGTAATAAGAAATATTCAGAGCTTCCTGAGTGGTTTGGAAATTGGGAGGTAACAGGTTTGTTACAGTTTGATGATAAGAATAACGATGGGTTGGTACAATATGTTGCAGATGAGAAAACAAATGAGCTTACAGTTGATAGGGATATTATGGTGTTAGCAAATCCAGAGATTGCTCAGTTGCCCAATTGGGTGATTGGGTTGATAGCTGCTGGTGCGCTTGCCGCGGCACTGTCCACAGCGGCCGGATTATTATTGGTTATTTCGGCTTCGGTTTCTCATGATTTAATTAAGAAAATTGTAAAACCAGATATTTCTGAAAGAGGTGAGTTGATTGCGGCGAGGGTTTCAGCTTTTTTAGCGGTTATTCTTGCGGGTTATTTCGGGGTCAATCCGCCAGGTTTTGTTGCAGCAACTGTGGCCTTGGCGTTTGGTTTGGCAGCTGCATCTTTTTTTCCGGCAATCGTTTTAGGAATTTTTTATAAAAGGATGAATAAGGAGGGAGCTATTGCTGGTATGGTTATTGGAGTTTTGTTGATGCTATTTTATATGACCAAATTTAAATTTGGTTGGTTTGGTGGTGGCGCCAAAGAAGATTGGTGGTTTGGAATTTCGCCTGAAGGATTTGGAACCTTTGCGATGCTGGTAAATTTTGTGGTGTCAATAGTTATATCAAAATTCACACCTGCACCGCCAAAAAATGTGCAAGAAATTGTTGAGAATATTAGAATACCTTCAGGAGCTGGGCAAGCTGTTGATCATTAAAAAAGAATAATAAAAATTAAAAAGATATGGTAGAGAAGATTCATTCTTATAAAAAATATAAAGAAGATTATATTGAGAGTGTTGAGAATCCTGAAAAATTTTGGGGTTCAATAGCAGAGGGGTTTTCATGGAGAAAAAAATGGGATACTGTTTTTAAACATGATAAAGAAAACTCTGAGGTGAAATGGTTTGAAGGTGGTAAATTAAATATTACCGAAAACTGTTTGGATCGTCATTTGGAAAAAAACGGGAACAAAACCGCTATAATTTGGGAACCAAATAATCCAGATGAGGAATCTCGTTATATTACCTACCGTCAGCTATATGTAAAAGTATCCCGATTTGCCAATGTTTTAAAAAATAATGGAATTAAAAAAGGGGATAGGGTTTGTTTATATATGCCTATGATTCCTGAGTTGACAATTGCTATGTTGGCTTGTGCTAGGATAGGAGCTGTTCACTCTATTGTTTTTGCAGGTTTTTCTTCGTCCGCTTTGTCGAGTAGGATAAATGATTCGGAGTGTAAGTTGTTGATTACCGCAAATGAAGTGTATCGAGGAACAAAGCCAATTAATTTAAAAGCAGTCTGTGATGAGGCCTTAGAAGATACTCCTTCTATTGAAAAGGTGATTGTTTATAGAAGAACAGTAGAGCCAACTGAAATGAAAGCGGGTAGAGATGTTTTTTGGTTTGATGAATTACAGAAAATAGAAGACTTTGAGTGTGAGGCAGAAGAGATGGACGCAGAAGATATGTTGTTTATTTTGTATACCTCAGGTTCCACTGGAAAACCTAAGGGGATGGTGCATACCACTGGTGGGTACATGGTCGGTTCAACGTATACATTTCAGAATGTCTTTCAGTATGAAAAAGATGACGTTTATTGGTGTACTGCCGATATTGGTTGGATTACTGGTCATTCTTATATAATTTATGGACCGTTGGCGGCTGGTGCAACTACTGTGATGTTTGAAGGGGTGCCTTCTTATCCTGATTATGGACGTTTTTGGGAAATAGTTGAAAAATTAAAGGTGACTCATTTTTATACGGCACCTACAGCGATTAGAGCTTTAGCCAAACATCCGATTAGTTTGGTTGAGAAATATGACTTGTCTAGTTTGAAAGTTTTAGGTTCTGTTGGAGAGCCCATAAATGAAGATGCCTGGCATTGGTATAATGATAATATTGGTAAAGGAACCTGTCCTATTGTTGATACTTGGTGGCAAACAGAAACAGGTGCAATAATGATATCTGCAATGGCTGGGATTACTCCATTGAGGCCAACTTTTGCTACGATGCCGTTACCGGGAGTTCAACCGGCACTGATGGATGAAAATGGAAAAGAGATTTTAGATTCTCCTGCGGAAGGTAGATTGGCAATGAAAGCGCCATGGCCGTCTGTTGCCAGAACGATTTACGGAGATCATCAACGTTATAAAGATACTTATTTTTCTGCGTATGAAGGAATGTATTTCACAGGTGATGGTGCATATCGTGATGCTATGGGGAACTATAGAATTACAGGTAGAGTAGACGATGTTGTAATTGTTTCTGGACATAATTTAGGAACTGCACCTATTGAAAATGCTATTGATGAACATTTAGATGTAGTAGAGTGTGCTGTAGTTGGATTCCCGCATGATGTAAAAGGAAATGCTTTGTATGCTTATGTTACTAAAATTGATGAATCTGTGATTTCGGATGATGCATTAAGGAAAGAAATTAATGATTTGATTCGTGGGTCTATTGGAGCTATCGCAAAATTGGATAAGATTCAATTTGTCTCAGGGTTGCCTAAAACAAGGTCTGGTAAAATTATGCGAAGAATTTTGAGAAAGATTGCAAGTAATGATACTTCTAATTTGGGAGATACGTCTACCTTATTGAATCCGGAGGTGGTAACAGAGATTATGGAAAATGTAATTAAATAAACAATTTTAATTTTGATAAAAAAAGCTTGAAGAATTCTTCAAGCTTTTTTTTTAATAGTTCAGTGGGTTGATAAAAAGATCTTTGTATTTCATTTTTCCATCTTTATTAAGTTTTGGCATTATTTTTAAAAAAGCTAGTCCTGTAATAAAGGCGTCTCCCGCTGCAGTATGTCTGTCTTTTGGTGTTATTTTTAATTCTTGAGCAATTTCATCTAAAGTATATTTTTTATTTGGATCAATAATATTGACGATGTGTTTTGATCTTTTAAAAAGGATGCCGGTATCAAGTACATCATTTTTTAATTTCCCGAGATTGTGTCTTTTTAAGGCCCTGTTGATAATTCCAATGTCAAATCCTGCATGATGAGCAACAAGTACACTATCTTTAATATAGTCTAAGAATTGTATGAGTGCCTCAATTTCCTCTACCTTCTTAACTTTTTCGGATTTTAAAATACCATGAATTTTTACAGTGTCAGCTTTAAATACACTTTGGTTTAAATACACTTCAAGTCCATCTTTGATAAGTATTTTGTTGTCTTTGATGGCTGTTGCTCCTATACATAAGATTCGATCTTCTTTAAAGTCAAAACCAGTTGTTTCTGTATCCAAAACAATGAAGCGTGTTTCTTTGATAGTGCGTAGTTCTTTAGTTTTAAAATGTTCGCAGTATCTTTTCCAGAATTCAGGGACTTCGGTTCTGTTAAAATTGAAAAATGGAAACTTCATATTACATCATTTGTTTTAAATTGAATCGGATAATCAGTAATTCTTGTATTTCCTTGATGGGTTTGAAGGCCCTTTTAAGTTTTAGTTTTTCCGTTTTGCTAAGTGATTCTAAGTTGATTATTTTTCCTGAGTCGTTATTAAGAATGCCTTGTTCGGTTTTGAATTTTAATAAGGTTCTAAATGCTCTAGCGCAGGAATTATAAAGATCTTCGTTTTGAGGTTCAAGCTCTGCTAGTTTTTTATATCTGTTTAAGGTGTTGTTGCTGTTTTTGACATTATGTGATAGGATCAATATTCGGGCGGCATCAATAAGTGGCATCAAAGCACGAATTTTAATATTGAAAGCTTCTTGATGTTCTCCGTTAGTCTCCACAATGAATTGTCTAAAGAATCCAACAGGTGATGGTTTGTCAATAACGTCTTTTCCTAATTTTGATAAAAAATATTTATGTTCATTTATGGTTTTAAACAAACTACGACCTAGTTGATCGGTAAGTTCTTTTTCTCCATAAATATATTCGTAATCAAAAAATATTGAAGATAGAAGGGTTCCTGCTCCATCAGGATTTATAATCCAATCGTCAAATTGTTTTTTCCATTCTGATAATGAGGTACACCATTTTGGGTTGCTTGCCATCATATCTGCAGGACAGTATTCGTATCCTATAGTATTAAGATATTTTACAACCTTAATAGATAAAGCAATGAAATATTCTTGTGTTTCCTTGAACTTTGTTTCTGGGACATCCTCAAAAATTAAGGCATTGTCTTGGTCTGATCTTAGTAGTTGTTCTTTTCTTCCTTGGCTCCCTAGTGCTAGCCAGGTAAACTTGACAGGAGGTTTTGTGTCCATTTTTTTAAGGCATAGTTCAATGCTTCTAGAAATGATTACGGTATTTATTTCAGAGATTATGTTTAGTATATGCGGGAATGGCAGTTCTTGTTCTAAATATGTTTTTAGTAAAAGATCTACCTTTTCGCGGATAGTTCTTAGGTGTTTGGATTTCTTTGCTCTGTTTATTTCTTTAATAAGTACAGAAGGATTGTTTCCAAGTGAAACAATTAAATCGTGTAGGGAAAGAATTCCAACGAGTTTTGATTTTGGAGTACCATCTTTGGTGATGCATATATGACTTGCAGAATGTTTAAGCATGGCAATATGTGCTTCAGGTATAGTAATCTCCTCGGTAGAGGTGATCACGGGACTAGACATTATTTCTTGTGCTTCACTAAGAATTTCAAAATCGCCTGTAGCAACCTTGTTGCGTAAATCTTTACTCGTAATAATACCGATAGGTTTTTTGTTTTTTGCTACAACCATTGCTCCAATCTTTTGATCACGCATGCAAATAGCAATTTCTTTTACGGTAGTTGTAGCCTCGCAAGTAATTGGTTTTTTAGTGAATTTTGCATTTTGTAAATTGAACAAATCATTGTTGGTTTCCTTTTTTATGTAAGAAGAAATGTTTCCTCTACCTTCAATAATCGAAGTGTCTTTTATGTTTGATGCAAAACTAGTGATCAAGTAGTTTTTTACGTTTTTGTTTTTTTCAGATAATGGTTTGAAAATGTGTAAAGGAATACCGTATAAAATGGATTCCTCATTTGTTTCGGCATTTAGAATGTAATTTTCTTGAATCATCAAAGGACGTAAACCAAAAATATCTCCTTCATCACAAATGTCAATAATATTTTGTTTGTCCTCTTCTTCCATGGTAAGCTTAACTGCTCCCTTGTTTACAATATAGAAATGAGCAAGAGGTTTTGAGGCAGCGTTAAAAATAAACTTCCCTTTTTCTAAATATAGAACTTCAACTTCTTCTGATATGGCTGACAGTTCTTTTTTGGAAAGAAGGTTAAAGGGAGGGTAGTTTTTTAAAAAGTCTGCAATTCTTTCTGCAATAGTATTTTTCATGTTGTTTAATGTGAAAATTGTCTGATAGCGTCGAAAATCCTGTTGTAGTAATCTAAACCATAGGGTACATATGCCTCCGAATTGTTTTTTAGCTCAAATTTAAAGGCGTCTATTGGTATAAGTTTAATTGCAGCAACCTCACTTTCCTGGATGACTAAGTTTTCTAATTTTTCGTTCAGCGGACAGATATAAATGTGATGAAGCTCATGATCAATTAAATTATTGGAATGAACGTGTTTATGTGAACTCGTTCCAATGTTTCTTAAGTTCTTGTCTTGGATAGTAAGTCCAATTTCTTCTAGAATTTCCCTTTGTGCGGCAATAATAGGTAATTCCTTATATACTATATGACCTGCTACGGATACGTCCCATAAGTTAGGGAAGGTGTTTTTGTCAGCGTGTCTCTTTTGGATTAATAATTGTTTGTCCGCTGTGTATAGCCAAATATGCACACTCGCATGATAAAGACCATTTTTGTGAGCCTCAGATTTTAAGCAGCGTTCTCCGCTTGGTTTGTTGTCTTTGTCTAGAAGTTCTATATATTCATCCATAATATGTAAAAAAAAGAGGTTGTCGTAATAATAGACAAACCTCTTTTTATAGTAGTTTTATTGTTTATTTGAAGTAGCTAAAAGTTTCGCCTTCTTCAATTTTTAATAAACTTTCATAAATTAACTTAATGACGTTTTCCACATCGTCTTTGCTAACCATTTCAACTGTCGTATGCATATAACGCAATGCAAGAGAAATCAATGCAGAAGGAACTCCTCCGTTGCTATAAGCAAATGCGTCGGTGTCAGTTCCTGTCGCTCTAGAGGATGCATGCCTTTGGAAAGGGATGTCGTTTTCCTCGGCAGCACTAATAATTAATTCTCGTAAATTGTGTTGAATAGCTGGAGCGTAAGAGATAACAGGTCCATCACCACTTTTTGATTCTCCTTCCACTTTTTTATCAATCATAGGTGTGGTGGTATCATGACAAACATCAGTGATAATTGCAACATCAGGTTTGATGGTTTGTGTTATCATTTCAGCTCCTCTTAAGCCAATTTCCTCTTGAACAGCATTTGTAATGTATAATCCGAAAGGTAAAGTTTTATTGTTTTCTTTTAGTAAACGCGCAACTTCAGCAATCATAAAACCACCCATTCTATTGTCTAGCGCTCTACAAACAAAATTATTTTCATTTAGGATCATAAATTCATCTGGATATGTAATTACACAACCAACATGAACACCTAGGGCTTCAACTTCTTCTTTCGTCTTGCATCCAACATCAATAAATATGTTGTCTAATTTTGGAGTGTCTTCTTGTTTTCCTTTAAGTCTGGTGTGAATAGCGGGCCATCCGAATATACCTTTTACTATACCTTTCTTTGTATGTATATTTACGCGTTTAGATGGAGCTATTATATGGTCGCTTCCACCATTGCGAATTACGTAAATCAATCCTTCAGGAGTGATGTAGTTTACATACCAAGAAATTTCATCAGCGTGCCCTTCAATAACAACTTTAAATTTAGCATCTGGATTGATAACTCCAACTGCGGTTCCGTATGTGTCAGTAATAAATGTATCTACATATGGCTTAAGGTAATCCATCCAGATTTTTTGACCTTCACTTTCGTAGCCAGTTGGAGATGCGTTGTTTAAATATTTTTCTAAGAATGCTATAGAATTATCATTCAGTATTGATGTTTTGCTCATATGTTATGTGTGTATTTCTTTACTGTTAATTGTTCAAAAGTAATGAATAGTTTGTTGAGTTCAAAGATTGAATTAGATTATGATTTTGTGGGGTGTGTTAGGAATGTCTGTATGTTTTGTTGAGAAAATAAAATGTATCAAAAATTAATTCGATAACTTTGAGTCCTTATTATAAAGTTTTCATGAATAGAATATTTTTCGTCTTGTTTTTTGTTTCTGGGTTAGTGATGTCTCAGGATAAAGATTCCTTAGATCTAAGTCGTTATACCTTGTTTGAAAATGATAGCCTGATTACAGACTTAGAAGAGGTACAGCTTTTGCCTAAGTTAGAGTTTAAATCTTATAATGATAAACGTTATTATTATTGGTTTAGGAAAAAGGTCTTGAAAGCGTATCCTTATGCTAAAATAGCAGCGGAAGAATTGTCTAAATTAAATGATGCTTTAGATAGTATTCCTACGAAAAGGAAAAAGAAAAAATATACTAAAGAGGTTAGAAAGTATTTAGAAAAGGAATTTACGCCGCAGTTAAAAAAATTAACTCGAACTGAAGGAAGGGTTTTGATAAAGTTAATGCATCGCGAAACAGGTGAAATAACTTATGATTTAGTGAAAGAGTATAGAAGTGGTTGGAAAGCCTTTTGGTATAATGCCACTGCAAATATGTTTAAAATGTCTTTGAAAGATGGTTATGATCCAGTAAATGTTCAGGAGGATTATATGATAGAAGATGTGTTACAGAGAGCATGGAGGGATAATTTAATTGATTTGGATGCGCCAAAAATAGATTTCGATTTTCCTAACATAAAAAAGAAATGGAAATTAGGGTATCCTCCAGACTACAAGCATAAAAAATCTTAATGGCGGTATTTGAAACAATTTGTGTAAAACGTTGTGTAGTTTAATATAGTTATTGGTTGATTTGTTTAGACAGGGATGGTCTTAATTAAGTTCTGATAGAGGGGTAGTATGATGAATAGGAGATATAAGTAATGTGCCAATTGATTTTTTTAGCAATAGAGTCTGGTATTGCTGTAGAAATGATGACGGAATTAGAAGATTGGTTGTCTTCTGCGGAAGATAGTGCAGAAGGAAAAGACTATATAGAGTGATTTTTTACTGTCTTTAGTGTTGATAAGATTAAAAAAAAATAGATGCAATCCACCTTTTGTAATAAAGGGTGGATTTTTTTGTAAAGTTTCATGTTTGCGTTTTTCGGTGTTTAATAGCAGATACTATTAAGTAAATCGGTTATAGTTTCAAGTATTGTTTCTATTTATGTAAAAAATATTTTGTTTTAAACTGCATGTTTTAAGTGATGTAGGTTTTGGGGATAAAATAATTTCAAAAAAAGCGATTTTTTTCATTGTTGTAACGATAAAAAGATCTAGTTTTGCATCCGCTAAGGAAAACAGCTATTGTTGTTTTGGGAAGCGAAGAGTTCTTTAAAATGCTGGTAAAATTTAAGATTAAGAGTTTAAAAAAATAAATTAAATTTTATTTTTTTATAACGAAAAAAGGTTTTAGATTTGCAGCCGCTAACACGCCAAGCGTTGTTAGAGAAAAAAGAAACAAACCAGATCTGTGATCTGACGTTCATTGAAAATATTGAAATTGACAGCGTAAAATTAAAGATTAAATTACGTGTTTTTAGTAACACGAATTCTGATTAGAGTAAGCTAGTATCGTATAAAAATAAGTCACTTCGGTGACTAAAAAAAATAACGATGAAGAGTTTGATCCTGGCTCAGGATGAACGCTAGCGGCAGGCTTAACACATGCAAGTCGAGGGGTAACAGGGAGAAGCTTGCTTTTCTGCTGACGACCGGCGCACGGGTGCGTAACGCGTATAGAATCTACCTTGTACAGAGGGATAGCCCAGAGAAATTTGGATTAATACCTCATAGTATAACTGAATGGCATCATTTAGTTATTAAACATTTATGGGTACAAGATGACTATGCGTCCTATTAGTTAGTTGGTAAGGTAACGGCTTACCAAGACATCGATAGGTAGGGGTCCTGAGAGGGAGATCCCCCACACTGGTACTGAGACACGGACCAGACTCCTACGGGAGGCAGCAGTGAGGAATATTGGACAATGGAGGCAACTCTGATCCAGCCATGCCGCGTGAAGGAAGACTGCCCTATGGGTTGTAAACTTCTTTTATATAGGAAGAAACACTCTTACGTGTAAGAGCTTGACGGTACTATATGAATAAGGACCGGCTAACTCCGTGCCAGCAGCCGCGGTAATACGGAGGGTCCGAGCGTTATCCGGAATCATTGGGTTTAAAGGGTCCGTAGGTGGACTAATAAGTCAGAGGTGAAATCCCATAGCTCAACTATGGAACTGCCTTTGATACTGTTAGTCTTGAGTTACTTGGAAGTAGATAGAATGTGTAGTGTAGCGGTGAAATGCATAGATATTACACAGAATACCGATTGCGAAGGCAGTCTACTACGAGTATACTGACACTGATGGACGAAAGCGTGGGGAGCGAACGGGATTAGATACCCCGGTAGTCCACGCCGTAAACGATGGACACTAGTTGTTGGGATTTATCTCAGTGACTAAGCGAAAGTGATAAGTGTCCCACCTGGGGAGTACGGTCGCAAGATTGAAACTCAAAGGAATTGACGGGGGCCCGCACAAGCGGTGGAGCATGTGGTTTAATTCGATGATACGCGAGGAACCTTACCAGGGCTTAAATGTAGGATGCATTAGCTAGAGATAGCTATTTCTTCGGACTTCTTACAAGGTGCTGCATGGTTGTCGTCAGCTCGTGCCGTGAGGTGTCAGGTTAAGTCCTATAACGAGCGCAACCCCTATTTTTAGTTGCTAACAGGTTAAGCTGAGGACTCTAAAGAGACTGCCGGTGCAAACCGTGAGGAAGGTGGGGATGACGTCAAATCATCACGGCCCTTACGTCCTGGGCTACACACGTGCTACAATGGTATGGACAGAGAGCAGCCACCTGGCGACAGGGAGCGAATCTACAAACCATATCACAGTTCGGATCGGAGTCTGCAACTCGACTCCGTGAAGCTGGAATCGCTAGTAATCGCATATCAGCCATGATGCGGTGAATACGTTCCCGGGCCTTGTACACACCGCCCGTCAAGCCATGGAAGCTGGGAGTGCCTGAAGTCGGTCACCGCAAGGAGCCGCCTAGGGTAAAACTGGTAACTAGGGCTAAGTCGTAACAAGGTAGCCGTACCGGAAGGTGCGGCTGGAACACCTCCTTTCTAGAGAAAGAGATGTTAGGTTATGAAAATTAAGAATTGTTTAATTCTTTAATTGCTGTTCAATTTTATATTATATACAAGACTAAAAGAAACAGAGTCTCGTAGCTCAGCTGGTTAGAGCGCTACACTGATAATGTAGAGGTCGGCAGTTCGAGTCTGCCCGAGACTACTTTTTTTAAAAAGAGTTAGGTATATAACATATAGGAAATTTTAGAAGTTGAGTATTCGTTAGAAGTCTAACGACTAACTACCCAATACTAGCTACTAGTAATTTTGGGGGATTAGCTCAGCTGGCTAGAGCGCCTGCCTTGCACGCAGGAGGTCATCGGTTCGACTCCGATATTCTCCACAAAAGTCAATTGACAATTACCAGTTGACAATTAGCAATTTTATAATTGTTATTTGTTATTTGAGAATTGTTTATTGCAAAGAGTTCATTGACATATTGAAATACTGATATCGTATGATATTAGAAGTTATATTTTAGAAAAACTAAAATTAATAACGAGCTATAATACAAATAGAGGCATGCATAGCATGCAAACCGTAGAAGGTATTTAGTTTAGGACAGGTAGTAATACTTTGTTTCTGATACTATTTACATTATACAAATAATAGAATAAAAGAGCAAAAAGTACAAAAAGCTAAGTAAGGGCGTATGGCGGATGCCTAGGCTCTCAGAGGCGATGAAGGACGCGATAAGCTGCGATAAGCTTCGGGGATTTGCACATAAGAATTGATCCGAAGATTTCCGAATGGGACAACCCAGCATGTTGAAGACATGTTACTCCGCAAGGAGGGCGAACCCGGTGAACTGAAACATCTAAGTAACCGGAGGAAGAGAAAACAATAGTGATTCCGTTAGTAGTGGCGAGCGAACGCGGATTAGCCCAAACCAAGCTTGTTTCGGCAAGTTTGGGGTTGTAGGACCACGATATTTGATGTTAATTGAATCAGAACAAACTGGAAAGTTTGGCCATAGAGGGTGATAGCCCCGTACGGGTAAGATTAATTATTGATAGTGGTATCCTGAGTAGTGCGGGACACGAGTAATCCTGTATGAATCCACCGGGACCATCCGGTAAGGCTAAATACTCCTGAGAGACCGATAGTGAACTAGTACCGTGAGGGAAAGGTGAAAAGAACCCTAAGTAAGGGAGTGAAAGAGATCCTGAAACCGTACGCCTACAAGCGGTCGAAGCACATTTACTGTGTGACGGCGTGCCTTTTGCATAATGAGCCTACGAGTTACTGTTTCTAGCAAGGTTAAGTGATTCAGTCACGCAGCCGTAGCGAAAGCGAGTCTGAATAGGGCGTATAGTTAGTAGTAGTAGACGCGAAACCTGGTGATCTACCCATGGGCAGGTTGAAGCTGTAGTAACATACAGTGGAGGACCGAACCCGTTGACGTTGAAAAGTCTTGGGATGACCTGTGGGTAGGGGTGAAAGGCCAATCAAACCAGGAAATAGCTCGTACTCCCCGAAATGCATTTAGGTGCAGCGTTGTGGTTTAGTTTATTAGAGGTAGAGCTACTGATTGGATGCGGGGGCTTCACCGCCTACCAATTCCTGACAAACTCCGAATGCTAATAAATATACACAGCAGTGAGGGCATGGGTGCTAAGGTCCATGTCCGAGAGGGAAAGAACCCAGACCATCAGCTAAGGTCCCCAAATATATACTAAGTTGAACTAACGAGGTTCGATTGCATAGACAGCTAGGATGTTGGCTTGGAAGCAGCCATTCATTTAAAGAGTGCGTAACAGCTCACTAGTCGAGCGATCGAGCATGGATAATAATCGGGCATAAGTATATTACCGAAGCTATGGATTTATGATTTATCATAAGTGGTAGGGGAGCATTCTAGTTGCGTTGAAGGTGTTCTGTAAGGAATGCTGGAGCGTCTAGAAAAGAAAATGTAGGCATAAGTAACGATAAGGCGGGTGAGAAACCCGCCCACCGAAAGACCAAGGTTTCCTCAGCGATGCTAATCAGCTGAGGGTTAGTCGGGACCTAAGGCGAACCCGAAAGGGGTAGTCGATGGACAACTGGTTAATATTCCAGTACCTGCTCACGTTAAAAGTGACGGATTCGTATAGTTGTTGCGTACTGACAGAATAGTACGTTGAAGGGAGTGGTAACACCCCGATAGTACACTGAGACTTCGGTCAAGGTGATAATACAGCGAAGCGAGTTCCAAGAAAAGCGAGTGAAGCAGCCCGTACCCTAAACCGACACAGGTGGTTGGGAAGAGAATTCTAAGGTGCTCGAGTGATTCATGGCTAAGGAACTAGGCAAAATCGCCCCGTAACTTCGGGAGAAGGGGCGCCCATCTATGATGGGCCGCAGTGAATAGGTCCAGGCGACTGTTTATCAAAAACACAGGGCTCTGCTAAAACGAAAGTTGATGTATAGGGCCTGACACCTGCCCGGTGCTGGAAGGTTAAGTGGAGGAGTTAGCTTCGGCGACGCTCTCAAATGAAGCCCCAGTAAACGGCGGCCGTAACTATAACGGTCCTAAGGTAGCGAAATTCCTTGTCGGGTAAGTTCCGACCTGCACGAATGGTGCAACGATCTGGACACTGTCTCAGCCATGAGCTCGGTGAAATTGTAGTATCGGTGAAGATGCCGATTACCCGCTACGGGACGAAAAGACCCCGTGAACCTTTACTATAGCTTAGTATTGACTTTGGATAAGTAATGTGTAGGATAGGTGGGAGACATCGATCATGCGTCGCCAGGCGTATGTTAGTCGTCCTTGAAATACCACCCTTTGCTTGTCTAGAGCCTAACCCTGCGAAGGGGACAGTGCTTGGTGGGTAGTTTGACTGGGGTGGTCGCCTCCAAAAGAGTAACGGAGGCTTCTAAAGGTACCCTCAGCACGCTTGGTAACCGTGCGTAGAGTGCAATGGCATAAGGGTGCTTGACTGCGAGACTAACAAGTCGATCAGGTTGGAAACAAGAGCATAGTGATCCGGTGGTTCCGCATGGAAGGGCCATCGCTCAAAGGATAAAAGGTACTCCGGGGATAACAGGCTGATCTCCCCCAAGAGCTCACATCGACGGGGGGGTTTGGCACCTCGATGTCGGCTCGTCACATCCTGGGGCTGGAGAAGGTCCCAAGGGTTGGGCTGTTCGCCCATTAAAGTGGCACGCGAGCTGGGTTCAGAACGTCGTGAGACAGTTCGGTCTCTATCTGTAGCGGGCGTTAGAAATTTGCGTGGATCTGACTCTAGTACGAGAGGACCGAGTTGGACTAACCTCTGGTGTATCTGTTGTTCTGCTAAGGGCATTGCAGAGTAGCTACGTTGGGAAGGGATAAGCGCTGAAAGCATATAAGCGCGAAACCCACCACAAGATGAGATTTCTTTAAAGGGTCGTGGAAGATTACCACGTTGATAGGCTATAGGTGTAAAGGCAGTAATGTCATAGCCAAGTAGTACTAATAACCCATAGGCTTTTGTACAAAGAACTTCCGCTAGGTTTACCTAGCGGGAGGGAAACTCTTTATACATTCTATTACTCAATTATTATAGCACTTCTAATTTGAATATTATATTTATGGCATCTCTGATGCATTTCAATATGTTAATTATTAAATACTGGTTTAAGAAATTAGACTAGCAAAGACCTTAAGGTGGTTATTGCGATAGGGCTCACCTCTTCCCATTCCGAACAGAGAAGTTAAACCTATCAGCGCAGATGGTACTGCCTAACCGGTGGGAGAGTATGTCACCGCCTTTTTTTGAAACCTCAATCAGTAAAATGATTGAGGTTTTTTTTTGTGCCTTATTTTTAAGGTTTTTGATGAACGCTAAATTACATTGTTAATAATATTTGTAAATGGTTATTCGCTCTTCATAGTTTACTTTTTTATCGTGCCTTGTTTTGCCTATATTTACTTAGTATTAGTTGGTGTGTCCACTAAGAAATAATAAATTAGGGTTTATGACTACATTAGAGAAAATTAATAAGTTGAAAAAGGCAATGTCTCAATCTGTGATTGGACAGGAAAAACTGATCAACAGATTGGTATTGGTATTGCTTTCAGATGGAAATATTTTATTAGAAAGTTTGCCAGGTTTGGCTAAAACACGAACTATAAAAAGTCTTGCAAAAGAGTTGAATAGTGGTTTAAGTAGAATTCAATTTACTCCCGATTTATTGCCTTCTGATATTACAGGTACTGAAATTTATCAACCAGAGTCGGAAGAGAAGTTTATTTTTCAAAAAGGACCTATTTTTAGTAATTTAATTTTGGCAGATGAGATCAATAGAGCTCCTGCTAAAGTGCAATCAGCACTGTTAGAGGCTATGGAAGAGCGCCAAGTATCAGTAGCAGGTACAACCTACAAAATGGAGCAATTATTTATGGTAATGGCTACGCAGAATCCTGTAGAGCAAGAGGGTACCTATCCTTTACCAGAAGCTCAAATGGATAGGTTTTTAATGCATGTTACTATTGATTATCCGAATAATTCATCTGAATTAGAAATTATGCGTTTGAATAGAAAAGAACAAAAAAATGCGAAGGTTGATTTTATCGAAAAAATGGATCCAAAAGTCATTTTTGATGCTAGAGAAGAAATCATGGAGATAACTATATCCGAAAATATGGAAAAGTATATTGTAGATATAATTGAAGCAACTAGATATCCGGAAAAGTATAACGAAAATTTAGGGACATGGATAGAGTACGGTGCTAGCCCAAGAGGTACGATTGCTTTAGATCGTTCTGCTCGTACACATGCATGGATGTCTGGACAAGGCTATGTAACTCCAGATAATATTCGTGCTGTTGTTCATGATTGCTTAAGACATAGAATAAGTTTAAGTTATGAGGCAAATGCGCAAGGAATTGACATTGATAGTGTATTAGATGAAATTTTAAACCAAGTAGCTGTTGTTGCATAAGAGATATGGCTGAACATTCTGATTTTCCTGAAAAAGTTTTTGTCTCACTTGAGGATTTACTCAAAATGGAACCTATTGCCCGTGGTTTTAGTTTTTTGGCTAGAAAGCAAAAAGTAAAAAGTGTGTTAGGAGGTAAACATGCGTCTAGATTGCGTGGTAGAGGGTTAGATTTTGAAGAAGTTAGAAATTATGTGCCTGGTGATGATATTAGAAATATTGATTGGAAAGTAACGGCAAGAACACAAAAGACTCATCTTAGAGTTTTTACAGAAGAGAAAGAGAAACCGGCTTTGATAATAGTAGATCAAACAAAATCTATGTTCTTTGGTAGTGTAAATAAAACAAAATCTACTGTAGCAGCAGAATTAGCCGCTATGGCGGCGTTTAGAGTTTCTAAAGAAGGAGATCGAGTTGGAGGAGTTGTCTTTGGTGATAATGGAGTGGACGCTGTATCGCCGAAAAGGAATAGGAAAAACATGTTACTTTTTTTCGATAAACTGATAAAAAGAAATCATGAATTGAAAAATTCGAAACAATTTGATTTTGAGGCTGGATTAGAAGAGGTTTTTCAAAAAGTTCGGAATATAATAACTCATGATTTTTTAGTTTTTATTGTGAGTGATTTTCATCGGTATTCGGAAAAAGTAATAAAAGAAATTTCATTTATAGCTGCCCATAATGATGTAGTTCTTGCTAAAGTGTATGACCCTTTGGAAAGAAATTTAATTCCAAGTAAATACGTTGGTGGTAATGGACAGAAGCAATTATCTATCGATGGTAATGATAGAAAGTTGGTTAAAAATTTTCAAGATGGTTTTGATGCTGATTATATGAATTTTGAGAAGCAGATGAAAAAGCATAGAATTCCATTGTTTAAAATTAATACAGTAGAGGACGTGAGCGATCAAATTCAGAATGTTTTTAATGGGAATTGAATTAATACATATTGTCTTGACTCCGGTAATGCAGGATAAGGAAGTGTTTGAAGATCTCGGCCCATTGCTAGAGCCAAATCCAGTTGCCTTTTCCTTTGATACCCTTGGTTGGAAAATTAGTTTTGGTTTCTTCTTGTTCAGCTTGTTGATTTGGTCTGCTTTTGTTCTGAGAAACTTTGTGAGAAATAAATATAGGCGTATGGCATTAAATGTACTTGCTAGTGGAATTAATACTTCATTGGATAACAATATCAAGAAGGTGAATTTTGCAAATACAATCTTAAAAAAAATAGCGATAGAAGTTTATGGAAGGCCAACAGTAGCTGGAATGTCTGGATCTAGTTGGTTGGCTTTTTTAGATTCAAAATGTGGAGTTTCAAATATGAGTCAGTTAGAATCTATTTTTAATAGTGCAAGTTTTAATTTAAAAGAAATATCAGATGTTGAATTGGATTTGGTGTTGAATCAGACAAAAAAATGGATAAAACATCATGCCAGATAATTTTGAAATTATACATATATGGGTCTTATTTTTAATACCATTGCCTTTGGTGTTTTTTATATTTCCTGCTTTAAAAATAAAAAGTGCTTCTTTATTAGTGCCTAATCTGGCTAAATCTGCTATTTATACAAAGCAGGAACCCACAAAATCTTCTTTTGTAAACAAAAAATCTTTCTTTGAGATTTTCGTTCTTTGTGTGATTTGGACATTATTGTTAGCAAGCCTTTCTTCTCCTCAGTTGGTTGGTAAAGCGGAATTAAAAGCAAAGAATTCTAGAAATTTTTTAATTGTAGCTGATTTGTCTTTTAGTATGGCGCAAAAGGATTGGAAGATAGATAATAAACCGGTGACTCGTTGGGAAGCAGTGACAGATGTAATGAATGAGTTTATTGAAAAACGAGAAGGAGATCGTATGGGATTGGTATTATTTGGTTCTAATGCATACGTACAAGCACCATTTACTCCGGATTTAGTTACTGTAAATACGATGTTGGATGAAGCTGCTGTTGGGTTGGCTGGACAGACAACTTCTATTGGTAAAGCGATTATGAAAGGAGTTGATTTGTTTGACAAAGACACGATAAAAACAAAGGTAATGCTCTTGTTGACTGATGGGGTTGATGCAGGGATTGGCGTGCTGCCTTTAGATGCCGCTGAAATTGCTAAAAGGGATTCAATTTTGATCTATACAATAGGGATAGGTGACCCTAATACTGGTAATTCTGATTTAGATGAGAAAACACTAGAAGAAATTTCTGAAATCACCGGTGGTCAATATTTTAGAGCGATAAATACCGAACGATTGAATTCTATATACGAGGAATTAGATCGATTGGAACCGATTGAATATGAAGAGGAATCGTATCGTCCACGAACTTTATTATACCATTATCCCTTGGGAGTAGCATTGCTGTTGTTTACTATATATAGTTTGTTTACTGGGGTTATTTCTTTATTTAAGAAAAGAATTAAAAAAGAAACCAATGGATGAAATGATAGATAAATTTGTTTTAGAGGATTTCCATTTGTTAAGGCCGTCGTTATTATGGTTATTTATTCCTTTTGGAATTATTGTAATTCTTTTTCTTTTATCAAGACAAGAAGAAATTAAATGGAAAAAACAGATCCCGAAACATTTGAGACCTTTTATGATAGAAAAGGGAAATCAGACAAAAGTGTTAGTATGGAGAATAGTAATGTACTTTACTTTTATTCTTGCGGTATTTGGACTCTCTGGGCCGACTTGGTCGAAAATTGAAATACCAGGTAAAAGGCTGGAAACTCCGGTTGTTGTGGTTTTAGATTTGTCTCAAAGTATGATGGCAACGGATATTCAACCAAATAGGTTAGAAAGAGCCAAGTTTAAAATTATGGATTTGTTAAAAGCAAAACCTGGGGCTAGGGTTGCGCTTGTCGGTTTTTCTGGAACGGCTCATGTGATTCTTCCTTTGACAAATGATTATTCATTGATAGATTCACATATCAACCAATTAAGTCCGAATGTAATGCCATATTACGGTAGTGATTTAAAAGCGGGAATTGAAAAAGCTATTGCGCTTACCAATGTAACAGATGCTCCGGCAACGGTGATTGTTTTTTCTGATGATTTTGATGAAACTGACTTTGATTATCTGAGTAAATTGGGCCAATCTACAAAGTCTGCTTTTGAAATTTTTCCTGTAAATACGGTTACAGGTTCTTCCATTCCTTTTGGAAGATATAACAGGGAAATGAAAGATGACAAAGGGCAGGTAGTAATTTCAAGTTTGAATGAAAACGTGTTACAGAAATTAAATTCTCTTGAGCATGTTCGTGTGAATTATTTGACATTAGACAATAGCGATGTTGAGCGTGTTTCTAAAACCATTCATAAGCAATTAGTTTTTACTGATAAGGCAGAAGAGAAGGAAGATGACTGGGAAGATCAAGGATTGTTGTTTATAGTTCCGTTTGCAATTATTATATTATTTTACTTTCGAAAGGGAATGGTATTGTTTTTTATCCTTACAGTATTCAATTCTTGCTCTGATGATCAAAAATTTAAAGATTTATGGTTAACAAAGGACTATCAAGGTCAATTAGAACTGAATAAGGAGAATTTTGAACAGGCTGGGGCATTATTCCAAGATCCTTTGAGAAAAGGAGTTGGATATTATAAGGCAGGTAATTATGATGAAGCAATCCGTGCTTTTTCAAAGGATACAACTGCACAAGGAATGTATAATCTAGGCTTGTCGTATTACAAAAATGGTGACTACGCAGCTGCTGCTTTGGCGTTTGGAAAAACAATCGAAATTGATTCAACGATAAACATGGCTCATCATAATTTAACAATCGCTCAACATTTGTCGGGAGGTACCAGTGAAACACCAGAAGATGCTACTTTAGACTCTGAGAATAAAGAACGAGCTCAAAATGAACAAAATAAAAGTCCGGAGGATTTAAGTGGAGGAGGCCAGGAAGCTACAGAAAAAGATATGCAGAAAAAGCGTCTAGAAGAAACAACGAATACGGATATTAGAAAAGGGAAAGAGTTGGACGAATTGCCTGATGATTTTGAGTTAGGGAAGCCAAGTGAGAGTCCAAAAATTATGATGCAAAAAGTAGATGATGACCCTTCCTTGTTTTTAAAACGAAAATTTAGACATCAGGTTAAAAAAGAGGGATTGAAACCGAACGGAAAAATGGATAGATGGTAATAGAAAAAAGAAAATATGTACTGTTGATTTTTTTATGCTGTACCTTTTTGCTTCAAGCTCAAAGGCATCTTAGAACGGAAGTTAGTTTTAACAAAAGAGCTGTTTATGTTGGAGAACCCATGGAAGTAAGTGTAACGGTTTATTCTTCTACTTGGTTTACAGAAGGAGTTGATCCAGGAAATATTAAAATCAACGGAGCATATACTGTTTATTTTAGGTCTTTAAGCACTTCAAAAAAGTTTGGGAATAAATTATATTCAGGAGTGACTTTGTTTTTTAATGTTTTTCCCTACAACGAAGAGAATGTTGAATTTCCATCCTTGGAGTTTGTAGTTGAAACTCCAGATGAGGGGAATTATATAGGCATAAAACGCAAAGTTAAAACACGCTCGAGAGAGATTGTTGTAAAACCAATTCCCCCTGGAGTAAATAAAAATTCTTGGTTGGTTTCGCCATCAGTCAGGGTTTATAATTCTTGGAAAGGCGATTTAACTAAGGTGAAAGTAGGAGATGTTTTGGAAAGAAATATTACGATTAAAGCCGAAGGAACTATTTCAGAATTTATTCCGAAAGTTACATTTGATACCTTGCAAAATGTAAGTTTATATCCTAAAAGACCCTATTTGAAAAATAATAAGACAAAAACAGCGATCAGTGCGCAGCGAGTTGATGGTACGAGATATTTATTTGAAAAAGAAGGGGTGTACACAATTCCGGAAATCGTGGTGTATCATTGGAACCCAAGATATAGTAAATTATATAAGAAAGTATTAAAAGAATTAACCATTGAGGTAGTAGAAAATCCTGATTTGGGGATGCTTGAAAGTGTTAGGGAATCATTGGAAGCATCGATAGAAGAGCAGGTTGCTGATGAGAAAGAGTTATTAATATGGGGCTATACGATAAAAGAATTCTTAGCAAGGCTAGCACTGGTTATTTTGATGATAGTTATTGGGGTTAAAATTAGTAGAAAAATTGTAAAAAGGATACAATTAAAAAAAGTAGCTTATCAGAAATCCGAAGCTTTCTTTTTTCATAAGTTTATAAAAGCCAAGGATTATGCAGCAAAGCAAAAGAATATTTATAAATGGCTAGATCAATTAGCTCTGAAGGAACCAAGCATGCATTATTTTATTTCCCATTACGGTACTAAAATTTTGATGGAAAAGTATCAACAGAATAAAATTTCAAATCATAATTTTTCTGAAATTTTAGCCTTAAAGACAGAGTGGAAAAAATCAAGAAAAAAATATATTGCTTTAAAAAAAGAAAACATCAATGCTAACTCTAATTGGGTAAATCCTTAGATTTGTCAAAGTACTTATCAATTGCTCATGAACTATCCTTTTCAAAAAAACATAACCCATTTATTGCTTCTTTTCATTGTTATAATGACTTCTTGTAAAAGTGATAAAAAAGATGCTTACACAGAAGTAAAGTATGATTACAAGAATTCAAAATTTGTAGGATCAGAAAGTTGTAAAGAATGTCATGCAGCATCTTTTAATAAATGGAAAGGATCACATCATGATATGGCAATGAAAATTGCGGATTCTGCTTCAGTTAAGGGAGATTTTAATGATACGGTTTTTATACATAAGGGTGTCAAGTCTTCTTTTTATAAAAAAGGAAAAGAGTTTTACGTTACAACAGCTAATAAACAAGGGGAACCAGAGGAATACAAAATAGTATATACGTTTGGTGTAACTCCGTTACAGCAGTATATTGTAGCCTTTCCCAATGGAGCATATCAATGTTTATTAACGGCATGGGACACGGAAAAACAACGATGGTTTCATTTACAAAAAGATGTTAATTTAGCACACGACGAATGGCTGAATTGGACAGGAGGTGCTTCAAATTGGAATACCATGTGTGCGGATTGTCATTCTACAGATTTGAAGAAGAACTATGATTCTAAAACCGGACATTACAAAACTACTTTCAGTGAAATCAATGTAAGTTGTGAAGCCTGTCATGGCCCTGCTTCAGGTCATGTAGCGCATTATAAAAACCCAATTTTAGATAAAGTAGCGCCCAAACTGTACATGGAGTCAAATATGAATTCAAAGGAATTGGTTGACAAATGTGCAAGATGCCATTCTAGAAGAACTCAAATCACAGATTATTTTAATTATGATGGTGCGTTTTTAGATCATTATATCCCTAGGATATTAGAAGCACCTACCTATGAATTAGATGGTCAGATAAAAGATGAGGATTATGTGTATTCTTCTTTTGTACAAAGTAAAATGTACCATAATGGTGTTTCTTGTAAAGATTGTCATGATGTGCACTCGTTGAAGCTTAAAAAAGAAGGAAATGCCCTTTGTCTAAATTGTCATACATCAAAATATGACTCTCCTGAACACCATTATCATAAAATGAATACCAAGGAGGCTGAATGTATTAGTTGTCACATGGATGGTAAAGTGTATATGGGAAATGATTTTAGAAGAGATCATAGTTTTAGAATCCCTAGACCAGATCAATCAGCTAAGTATGGTACTCCAAATTCCTGTGTAACTTGCCATAAAAATAAAACCAATGAATGGGCGGCAAATGCTATTGTAAAGAACTATGGATCGGAAAGAGCGGATCATTTTTCTGATTATTTATTAAAAGGCTCTCAAGGAGATAAAGCGGCTTTATTAAAATTGTTGGGGAGTGATAAATATCCAGATATTGCGGTAGCTACTTCTATGTCGCATTTGATTAACCAAAGAGCCTCTAAGGCGGAAGTTGCAAAGATTGCTTTAAAGTTGGATGACGCTTCAGCCTTGCTGCGAAGAGAGGCAATTGTTTCTATTCAAAAAACAAGAGATGCGTCGTATGCAAACAGTATTAAACCTTTGTTGAATGATTCAATACGTTCCGTTAGAATGGCTGCTGTAAGTTATTTTATAGCTTTAAAAATTGATGTTTCTGATGATGTAAATTATAAAATAGCTCATAAAGAGTTTTTGAATTTTCTTGATCTTAATTCTGATTTTGCGAGTGGTCAATTGCAGATTGCTGAATATTTACAATCAAAAGGGGAGACTGATTTAGCCATTGAAGCTTATCTGAAAGCAATTGAAATTGATTCTTATTATAATGTAGCTAGAATGAATTTGGCCCTCTTATATTATCAGAAGAAAGAGATTAAAAAAAGCATAGAATTGTATACAAAAGTTATTGAGTTAGAACCAGAATTTGGGTATTCTTATTATATGTTAGGTTTGTTGTATAGCGAGTTGAAGAATCCCGAAAAGGCTCTTTATCATTTGAAATATGCAATGGATAAGGATCCTAGCAACTTGAATGCTTTTTATAATTATGCATTGCTGCTGCAGCAAGAGGGGAGATTGCAAGAAGCTTTAACTGTTTTAAATATGGCAGTAAAAAGATTTCCCAAAAATGAAAAGTTGTTGTATGCCAAACTTATTGTAGAATTAAATTCTAACGCTTCGGAGCAGGCATTTAAAACTTGTTTGTTGTTATTGGAAATAGCTCCCAATAATCCAAACTATAATCAAATCATGCAGCAATTACATTCTAAATCATAGAATGATATGTAAATTGTTGCTGATGTTTATTATTACGCTTATATTTAATCTGTTATAAGTAAAATAACACCGATCAGATAACTTTTTGACTTAATATTGAAAACCGTAATACTTAATTTAATAATTGAACTATGAAAAAAAGCAATTTTTTTAAATCTATTGCAATTGCAGCTACAGCATTTGCATTTGGTTTTAGTACAAATGCACAAAAGAAACCTAACATTCTTGTAATTTGGGGGGATGATGTAGGATGGGGAAATATTAGTGCTTACAATCATGGTATGATGGGGTACAAAACCCCTAATATTGATAGGATAGCAAATGAAGGTGCTATGTTTACGGATTGGTATGCACAGCAATCATGTACGGCTGGTAGAGCAGCATTTATTTTAGGGCAACATCCTTTTAGAACTGGTTTGTTAACTATTGGTATGCCAGGCTCCACTCAAGGAATAAAAGATAACCAACCAACTATAGCAGAATTATTAAAAACACAAGGCTATACGTCAGGTCAGTTTGGTAAAAATCATTTAGGAGATAGAGATGAGCACCTGCCTACAAACCATGGATTTGATGAGTTTTATGGTAATTTATATCACTTGAATGCAGAAGAAGAACCAGAAACATATTATTATCCTAAAGATCCTGAATTTCATAAGAAATTTGGTCCAAGAGGTGTAATTCATGCTACATCTGACGGTAAAATAAAAGATACAGGACCCTTGACAAGAAAACGTATGGAAACTGCCGATGATGAGTTTACTGCCGCGGCGATTAAGTTTATTGAGAAAGCACATGCTAATAAGCAACCATTCTTTGTTTGGTTGAGTGCTACGCGAATGCATGTTTGGACACATATGAAAGAGGAAAGTATCGGTGTTACCGGAATTGGTTTGTATCCTGATGGTATGGTAGAACATGATAAAACGATTGGTGTAGTTTTAGATAAACTAGAAGAATTAGGAATTATTGATAATACTTTAATTATGTATTCTACTGATAATGGAGCTGAAAAATTTACTTGGCCTGATGGAGGAACAACTCCGTTCAAAGGAGAAAAAGGTACTACTTGGGAAGGTGGTTTTCGAGTTCCTTGTGCAATACGCTGGCCTGGAGTGATAAAACCTGGTACAGTTGAAAACAGTATTTTTTCACATGAAGATATGATGCCTACCATTTTAGCAGCAGCAGGAGTTCCTGATGTGAAAGAAAAATTATTGAAAGGTTATAAAGCAAACGATAAAAAGTTTAATGTTCATTTAGATGGATATAATATGATGCCTTATTTAAAAGGAGATGTGAAGGAAAATCCTAGAAAAGAAATTTTTTACTTCGACGCTGGAGGGAATCTAAACGCCCTAAGATATGGAAACTGGAAATTACATTTCTCAACAATGGAAGGTGCTATTAATACAGCTTATAGAAAAACACCTTCTTGGCCGTTAGTTGTGAATTTACGAGCAGATCCATATGAAGTTTCGACAGATTCTGCTTTATACATCCGATGGATGGCTGATAATATGTGGTTGTTTGTACCAGCGCAGGCTTATATTGGAAAGTTTTTAGAAACATTTAAAAAATATCCACCGGTTCAAGGAGGTTCCTTGGGGATAGATAAGGTTGTTCAATCTTTGAATACACCACCAAGAAACTAAAATACCAATGGTTTCAAAAAAGCTTGTACTAGAATTTAGTACAAGCTTTTTTTATGCTTACATAATTCTTATCTTAGAGGTAAACATTTGTTAAGGGGAGCATGGCCATTTGTTTGTAATTTAGTTTCGAGAGTTTTTTATACAATAAATAATTTAGAAGACTTTTAATTATTTGAAAATCAATTATTAATTAAATATGTTATTATGAAAATGAAAAAAAAGGATTTGTTTAAATCCATTGTTTCAGCCGTTGCTATGGTGGCAATTGGAATTGGTGCACAAGCACAAAAGAAACCTAATATTTTGGTGATATGGGGAGATGATATAGGACAATCTAATATCAGTGCTTATACCAAAGGTATGATGGGGTATACAACCCCGAACATTGATAGAATTGCAAATGAAGGATTGATTTTCACAGATTATTATGCAGAGCAAAGTTGTACTGCTGGTAGATCTTCATTTATAATGGGACAAAGTGTTTTTAGAACAGGTTTAAGTAAAGTTGGTTTACCTGGGGCCAAAGAAGGAATTTCTTCTGAAGATCCTACAATTGCAGAATTGTTAAAACCATTAGGGTATGCTACAGGTCAGTTTGGGAAAAACCATTTAGGAGATAGAGATGAGCACTTACCAACAAATCATGGATTCGATGAGTTTCTTGGGAATCTTTATCACTTAAATGCTGAGGAAGAGCCAGAATTACCAGATTATCCGGACCCAAAGAAATATCCTAATTTCAGAAAGAAATATGGACCAAGAGGTGTGATTAGCAGTTCTTCTGATGGAAAAATAAAAGATACGGGACCATTGACTAAAAAGAGAATGGAGACAATTGATGATGAGACTGTAGCGGCTGCCAAAGCTTTTATTACTAAAACAGTACAATCAGGGAAACCATTCTTTGTTTGGTGGAATGGAACAAGAATGCACTTTAGAACTCATGTTAAAGAGGAGCATAAAGGTATTTCTGGACAAAATGAGTATGGAGATGGAATGGTAGAGCATGACATGCACGTTGGAGAGTTGTTGAAGTTGTTAGATGATTTAGGAGTTGCAGATAATACAATTGTAACTTATGGAACTGATAATGGACCTCATAAAAACTCTTGGCCAGATGCTGCAGCAAGTCCGTTTAGAGGTGAAAAAAACACCAACTGGGAAGGTGGTTGGAGAGTACCAGCAATGGTACGTTGGCCTAAGAAAATAGAAGCAGGTTCTATTTCTAATGATATATTTTCTGGAATGGATTGGCTTCCAACATTTTTAGCCGCTGCTGGAGATAAAAACGTAAAGAAAAAATTATTAAAAGGGTATAAAGTAGGAGATAAAACATTCAAAGTTCATTTAGATGGATACAATATGTTACCTCTTTTAACTGGGAAATCTAAGGAGAACCCACGTCATGAATTATTCTACTTTTCTGATGATGGTGACTTAACAGCACTTCGTTATGATGACTGGAAGTTTATTTTTATGGAGCAAAGAATGGCAGGTACTTTAGGAGTGTGGGCAAATCCGTTTACTCCTTTACGTGTACCATTGATTTTTAACTTACGTAGAGACCCTTATGAAGAAGCTACTATTACATCGAATACGTATTACGATTGGTTGTTAGATCACGTATTTTTATTAGTGCCTGCGCAGGATATCGTTGGCGAATTTTTAGGTACTTTTCAAGAATACCCACCAAGAATGAAAGCAGCAAGTTTTAGTTTAGAGAAAGTGTTGGATAAATTATCGACACCACAGCAAAATTAGGAGATTGCTTACAAAAAATTAAAGTCTAATAGAAGAAATTCTATTAGACTTTTTTTTATCATGATTTTGACGTACCGTAAATCATGCTAGTAGATGTTGAAAAATATTATTTGCGTGTATAACTTACAAAACTATAAGCGTATTTGTTTTTTTCGTCAGGTTCAAAAGTTTCTCTTTTTGTTTCTTTCCATACAGATGCATCTATTTTAGGAAAAAAAACATCCGCATCAAATTCATGATGTACTTCGGTAATATCTAATTGGTCTACAAGTTTAATTGCCTCATTGTATATTTGGGCACCACCTATAATAAAAGGACTAGAGTCTGATTTGGCAACCTCTAAAGCCGCTGAAATTGAATTAACGATGATACACCCTTCTGCTTTGTAATTCTTGTTTCTTGTAATGATTACAGTAGTTCTATTTGGAAGTGGTTTTCCTATAGATTCATAGGTGTTTCTTCCCATAATGATATGGTGGCCTGTAGTGGTTTTTCTAAAACGAATTAAATCTGCAGGTAAATGCCAAATTAGGTCATTATCCTTTCCAAGCGCATTATTTTCTGCAATTGCAGCAATTATTGTTGTCATTTTTCAGTTGATTTTCTAATCGACCAATTTAGTGAGGTTTATAGATACTTGCAAGTAAAAACAATAATTAGCTTTATCTATAAAAACCTCAAAAGAAACTAGAGATTCTGTAGCTGGAGTATTGATATTCTAGTTTAATTCGGGTTTGTGTGGTTCTAGTATAAATAATCTTGACTTGTGATTTTTTATGCTGATAACGATCCGATTTAGTCTAGTGGGTAGGTTTATTATTTTTAGGGTGAAATAATATGTTTCTTTTATGAAAATAGGAAAGTTGTCTTATTTAGGATTTTGCAAATTCGAATTTGAGGAAAAGGACAGAAAAATCATATGAATATTTTTATTCGACCATGAAGCTAATTGGTAGTGAAAAAATCGATTTGTATGGCTTTCCTTGTCTAAGAGAAGGGTGGTTGAATTTAGGTATTAGTTTAATTATTCTTTTTGTTTCCTCTTCCAATTCGGTGTGTTTAGCATCTGAATATAGAAACTTAAAAGTACCATTTTCTTGTATTTGCAACGTTGATATAAAACGATGTTTACCAGGTTTCAGGTTTAGTTTTTTAAGTTTAGTACTTTTGAAATTTTGAGCTATGGATTCGTGAATAGTTTGCTCACTGCAATGCTTTCTATAACGAGTGGTTAGTTCTTTTTCACATCCAAGGATCGTTGGGTTCTGATGAATAATAACAATAGGATTTGGATTGATAATTGTTTTTTTATTTTTATAACATAGAATATTTAAGGAGGCTTTGTCAATATTATGATTATCAATTAATTTGAGTATATCAATGGGGGCATTTTTAATCAATTTATTAATTCTATAGGATAAAAAGATATCTCTGCTGTTATTATGTGGGTTGTAGATCTTTCCATTATTGTCAATATCGAATGTGACCCTTAAATTTGGCTGAAAATACGATAGTTCTGCTTCCCGTATGTCTTTAGTTGTTAAGTGACTTTTTAAGTATGAAAGTAAGTCTTGGTTTTCTGCTATAGAATCTGTTAGTTTAGAGTTGTATTTATAAGTTTTAGGATAAAATTTTTCATCAAAAGAAATTGAAAAATGCTGGGTGGAAGTTTTATATGACGCGTTTAAAGTTGCTGGTTTAATTTTTAAAGGAAATGATTTTAAGATTTTTTCTTTTTCTTCAAAAATTATTTGGTCTTCATTCGGACTCGGTATGATTTTTAAATTACCGATTTCATCAATAATATATTTTACTTTAAGATGAGTATAATTGCGATTGTTAAATAAATTAAAATTAAAATTATCGAAAAAATGTTCCTTGACTTTTTCATTGGTACATGTAAGTTTATCAAAGTATAAGATTTCTTGGTTGCAATCGCCGCAAATAGGGCTTGTTAATTCAATAGGTTTGGTGCTACAATTAAAGAAAATCTTACCAGATTTTTTTGAAATTAGTTGCATGTCATAATAACAATCTGGTTTTAGGTCATAGAATGATTCCTTGGTGAAACGATGAAAAAGTAGTTTATAAATTTCATTATTCAATTCGGAATATTGGGCTGAAAGATTAACTGAATAGATTTTTTTATGATTATTTACATAAAATTTAGCAGTTATGACTGTGCTGTTTTTGTATAATTTTGCTTTTTGTAATAATGTATCAGCAATATTTTTTTTGAAATATTGGGAAATTACATTTGTAGAATCAGGTTTCGATAAGTATTTATAATCTGTAAAGCTTATCTTTTGAGCAACCAAGCAGGTAAATGAAAATAGAAAGATAAATCCGAAAAAATATTTGGTCATAGCTAGTTTTTTTGAGTCAATAAAAATAGCAGAATATCCCGTTGATAAAAAGCAGAAACCCTTGTTGTTAGTTTTTGTCTATATGTTTTAATCTAGTAGTATAAACTTTATTAGTGTTCCAATATAAAAGGAGTTTTAATCAAGTTACTTATTGGTTACGCAAAAGATAATCTTAAAAAAAAAATGAACCCATAGGGTTCATTTTTTGTATTATTTCTTAAAAGATACTAAACTGATACAGCTCCTCTAATTAAAGGATGAGGATCATAGCCTTCTAAAGTAAAATCTTCAAAAGTAAAATCAAAAATAGATTTTATATTAGGATTGATTTTCATAGTTGGTAAAGGTCTTGGGTCTCTTGACAATTGTTCTTCAATTTGATCAAAATGGTTGGTGTAAATATGTGCATCACCAAAAGTATGAATAAACTCACCCGCTTCTAATCCAACAACCTGTGCAATCATCATTGTCAATAATGCATATGATGCAATGTTAAAAGGTACGCCTAAAAAAATGTCAGCACTTCTTTGATAAAGTTGGCAAGATAGTTTTCCATCCGCTACATAAAACTGGAAAAAAGCATGACATGGTGGTAGGGCTGCTTTGTTATTTGCTACATTTTCAGAAAAAGATACCGTGGTATCTGGCAACACACTTGGATTCCAGGCAGAAACCAACATACGTCTGCTGTTAGGGTTTGTTTTAAGAGTTTCAATGACTTCTTGAATTTGATCAATTTCTTCACTGTTCCAACTTCTCCATTGATGACCATATACAGGACCTAAGTCTCCATTTTCATCTGCCCAAGCATCCCAAATTTTCACACCGTTTTCTTTAAGGTAATTGATGTTGGTATCTCCTTTTAGAAACCATAAAAGTTCGTGGATGATAGATTTTAAATGCAGCTTTTTAGTAGTAACCATTGGAAATCCTTCCGTTAAGTCAAAACGCATTTGGTAACCAAATACACTTTTAGTTCCGGTACCTGTTCTATCTCCTTTGAATACGCCGTTTTCTTGTACGTGTTTTACTAAGTCTAAATACTGCTTCATCTTCTTTATTTTAATCTTGTTTGTTCAAAAATTTAAAACAAGCTTTACAAAAATAACAAAAGCATATTTTTAAAAAAGGACTTAGGTTTTTATTTTTAGAAAAGTAATTAACAGTTTAACAGTGCTAAAAAAAAATGATTTAGCGTTTGCTAATTTCATCTCTTAAATGTGCAGCAGTTTCATAATCCTCTTGCTCAATAGCTATTTGAAGTTGATTGTTTAATTCTTGAAGCGACATACGCTTTAAAGGGTCTTCATCTTCTGTTGTTGAAGTTTCTGTTAACAATTCATCCATGTCAAGTTCACTAGTGTCACTTACAATATCTTCTGCTTCTAATTTTAAAAAGATACCTGCTTTTTCAAGAATGGTCTCATAGGTATATATGGGCGCATTAAATCTCGTAGCTAATGCTATGGCATCAGATGTTCTTGCATCAATAATTTCCTCTGCTCCGTCTTTTTCACAAACAAGACTAGAGAAGAAAACTCCGTCTACAAGCTTATGAATGATCACCTGAAGTACTTTTATTTGAAACCTTTCTGAAAATGTTTTGAAAAGATCATGAGTTAAAGGTCTTGGAGGTTTGATTTCTTTTTCAAGTGCGATTGCAATTGATTGTGCTTCAAATGCCCCAATAATTATTGGGAGTGTTCTGTTTCCTTTAATTTCTGTCAAAACTAATGCATATGCCCCGCTTTGAGTTTGACTGTATGAAATCCCTTTAATGTCTAGTTGTACTAAACTCATATCTTTTTCTAGTTGTAGTGTAAAAAAAGACTGTTTATAAGATCGAGTTAAGTTCGAATTAGTATAAACAGTCTTATATGGTCTCAATTTAGTGAAAAATGTTAGTTTTTCGACTTAAATTCTTTTAGTTTTTCAATAAGTTGTGGAACAACTTCAAACGCATCACCAACAATTCCGTAATCTGCAGCCTTAAAAAATGGTGCTTCAGGGTCTGTGTTGATAACTACTTTTACTTTTGATGCATTCACACCTGCTAAGTGTTGAATGGCACCGGAAATTCCTATCGCGATGTATAAATTTGAAGCAACAGGTTTTCCTGTTTGTCCAACATGTTCACCATGTGGTCTCCAACCAAGATCAGAAACAGGTTTAGAACATGCGGTAGCAGCACCTAAAACATCAGCAAGATCTTCGATCAAATTCCAGTTTTCAGGGCCTTTCAAACCTCTACCACCAGAAACAACTACATCTGCATCTGCAATAGAAACTTTTCCCGCACTTTTATTGATGCTAGTTGAGCTTACTCCTGATGTAATAATTTCAGGTGAAAAATCTTCTTCTTCAGCTGTCGCTGGATTTTCAATAAGTCCAATAGAGTTTTTAGCCAGTCCTAATACTTTAATCGCACTTGAAATTTCAGTATGGTTAAAAGCTTTGTTAGAAAAAGCCTTTCTTTTTATAGTAAAAGGAGCGGTAGCACTAGGCTCTGCAATTACGTTAGAAGCATATCCGGCTTCTAATTTTGCAGCAACAATAGGAGCTAAATACAAGCCGTTTGAACTAGAATCAATGATAACGACTTCTGCATTTTCTTTTGTGGCAGCTTGCTCAATAATAGAAGCAGTAATTTTGGCGTTAAAAGAAGCTAATTCACTATTAGATACTTTGATAATTTTATCTGCTCCGTAGCTAGCTACTTCTGAAGCATTATCTGCATTGATGGTCAGCGCTACTAATTGAGTTCCTAATTGAGCAGCTACTTTTTTTCCATAAGAAACAACCTCAAATGCAATTTTTTTAAATTTTCCTTCCGATGATTCGGCAAAAACTAATACAGACATATACTATGTGTTATTAAGTTAACGTATTTTTTTTAGTTATCTCTAATTAGATAACTTTAGCTTCGTTGTGTAAAAGATCAATTAATTCATCAATGGCTCCAGCATCTACCATTTTACAAGCTCCTTTTTCTTCAGGTTTGTCAAATTTAACAGCTTTAGTAAGTGCTTCGGCATTGTTGCTTGGAACTATAGCCAATGGTTTTTTACGAGCCATCATAATTCCTCTCATATTAGGGATTCTCAGGTCTTTTTCTTCTACTAGTCCTTTTTGACCTGCAACTACTAAAGGTAATGAACTAGACAAACTTTCTGTCCCGCCATCAATTTCTTTTGTTGCTGTTGCATTAGAACCTTCAATTTCCAAACCAACACAAGCGTTTATAAAATTATAATCGATTAATGTAGCTAAAATTCCAGGTACCATGGCTCCATTATAATCGATAGATTCTCTTCCCATAAGGATCAAATCATAACTATTACCTTTCACCACCTCCGCAAGTTGTTTGGCAACGGCAAAACCATCTGTAGCTTCAGCATCAATTCTAATCGCATCATCAGCTCCTATAGCTAAAGATTTTCTTAAAGAAGGCTCTGTAGAAGCATCACCTACAGTAATCACTGTTACACTAGCTCCTTGCTTTTCTTTAAACCACATAGCACGAGCTAATGAAAATTCGTCGTATGGGTTGATAACGTATTGTACACCATTTGTGTCAAATTCAGCACCATCTGCTGAGAAATTTATTTTGGAAGTCGTATCCGGAACATGACTTATACACACTAATATTTTCATAGTTATAAGGACTTGTAATGTTATTTAATAAGTAATGCGAAGGTACTTAAAATTTTAGTAAAATGTAATTTTAATAAGGAAGAGTATCTATTTTTATCAATACAATAATTAAAGTAATCTCAGCATTTTTGGCTTTGGATTTTTTGGTTTTTCATAAATATAACACTTTTATTTTATTGATAATTTAAAAAATATTCCGATAACATATTTTTTTTAGTGAAAGAATAATATGATTTCTTGAAAATATTTTTTTTTTGAGAACTAATTAACAATTATGAACTGAAAATCCTTATTTTTGCTGTCTCATAAAGATGACTACAATGAAAACAATACAATTTAGAGAAGCGATTTGCGAAGCGATGAGCGAAGAAATGCGTTTGGACGAAAGCGTGTACTTGATTGGTGAAGAGGTTGCCGAATATAATGGAGCATATAAAGCTTCAAAAGGAATGTTAGATGAATTTGGAGAAAAAAGAGTAATAGATGCACCGATTGCCGAGTTAGGTTTTGGTGGTATTGCTGTTGGATCTACTATGACAGGTAACAGACCAATTGTTGAATACATGACATTCAACTTTGCTTTGGTAGGTATCGACCAGATAATTAACAATGCAGCTAAAATTCGTCAAATGTCAGGTGGACAATTTCCTTGTCCGATTGTATTCAGAGGTCCTACTGCATCTGCAGGTCAATTAGGAGCTACGCATTCACAAGCATTTGAAAACTGGTTTGCAAATACACCAGGTTTGAAGGTTGTTGTACCATCTAACCCGTATGACGCAAAAGGTTTATTGAAAGCTTCAATTCGTGATAATGATCCTGTAATCTTTATGGAGTCAGAGCAAATGTATGGTGATAAAGGTGAAGTGCCAGAAGGTGAGTACATTATTCCTTTAGGTGTTGCTGATACGAAAAGAGAAGGTACTGATGTAACGATTGTGTCTTTTGGTAAAATTATCAAAGAGGCATACAAAGCTGCTGATGAATTGGCAAAAGAAGGGATTTCTTGCGAGATTATCGACTTGAGAACAATTCGTCCTTTAGATATTGATGCTATTATCGAGTCTGTTAAGAAAACAAATAGATTAGTTATATTGGAAGAGGCTTGGCCTTATGGTAATATTTCTACTGAGATTACTTACCAAGTGCAAGAGAAGGCATTTAACTATTTAGATGCTCCGATCAAGAGAATTAATACTGCTGATACACCAGCTCCTTATTCTCCTGTTTTATTGGCAGAATGGTTGCCAGATTATACAGATGTAATTAAAGAAGTAAAAGAAGTTTTATACGTGAAGTAAAAACTTTAATAGTTTAAGAAAGAGCCTTTTTTCAATTTTGAAAAAAGGCTCTTTTTTTGATTTAATGATTAAATGTAAAATGATAGTTTTATTGCTATTAATTTTACATTTAAAACAGTAAGAAAACGTTGGAGTAAATTTTTGTCTATTTGATTTGCAGAATACTTAATTTGTCTATTTTTACGGGAAATTAGTAAGCAATCAAATAAAATCAAACTATGAGTGTAAATTCACCAAAAACTTTCGATGTCTTAATAGAGATCCCAAAAGGGAGTAGAAACAAATATGAATATGACTTCGATTTGCATAAAATCCGTTTCGATAGAATGTTATTTTCTTCTATGATGTATCCAGGAGATTATGGATTCGTACCTGAAACATTAGCATTGGATAGTGATCCTTTAGATGTTTTAGTATTAGGACATCAGCCAACCTACCCAATGGTTGTAATGGAGGTTCGTCCAATTGGTGTTTTCTATATGACAGATGAAAAAGGACCGGATGAGAAAATTATTTGTGTTCCTGTTTCAGATCCTATTTGGAGTAATAAGGAAGATATTTCTGATTTAAATCCTCATAGATTAAAAGAAATTGAGCATTTCTTTAAAGTTTACAAAGACTTAGAAAAGAAAAAAGTAGATACAGGCGGTTGGGGTAATGCTGAAGCTGCTATTCAGATCTACGAAGAATGTGTAGAACGCTATGAGAATAGTGAAGATAAAAAGAAAGGAAACTTTACAATTTAATGTGATTTTTCTCATAAAATGAAAACACCGTGTTTATTAATTTAGACACGGTGTTTTTTTTGTCTATTATATTTCCCTATTTTAGAAACAACTAAACCAAAAATTAATATTTAAATCAAAATTTATTACATGATGGAATTAATCGTAAATTATTTACCTCTGTTCGGGGTATTGGCTTTAGCCTTTGTGTTCTTGAAAAACACATGGGTTTCAAAACAAGATGAAGGAAGTGAAAAAATGGCACAAATTGCACGGAATATTGCAGATGGTGCCATGTCTTTTTTAAAGGCAGAATACAAAATGCTCTCGATCTTCGTTTTGGCTGTTGCAGTATTACTTTATTTTAAAGGGAGTTCAGAAGCAGATTCCAATGGAATGGTAGCCGTGTCCTTTATCGTTGGTGCTATTTGTTCGGCTTTAGCTGGTTTTATAGGTATGAGAGTAGCAACTAAAGCCAATGTTAGAACAACACAAGCAGCCAGAACTTCATTAGGAAAGGCTCTTGAGGTTGCTTTTGCAGGAGGGGCTGTAATGGGACTTGGAGTTGTTGGACTTGGAGTATTAGGCTTAAGTGGTTTGTTTATGGTGTATAGTGCTCAAGGATGGGGACTGAATGAAGTCTTAAACGTACTTTCAGGCTTTTCTTTAGGAGCATCTTCTATTGCGTTATTTGCGCGTGTGGGTGGAGGTATATATACAAAGGCAGCTGATGTTGGTGCGGATTTAGTAGGAAAGGTAGAAGCAGGGATTCCTGAAGATCATCCTTTAAATCCAGCTACAATTGCAGATAATGTAGGTGATAATGTAGGAGATGTTGCTGGTATGGGAGCAGATTTATTTGAATCTTATGTAGGTTCTATTATTGGTACAATGGTTCTAGGAGCTTTTATTGTAACGCCTGACTTCAATGGTCTTGGTGCGGTATATTTACCACTTGTATTAGCTGCAGTAGGAATTGTAATGTCAATTATAGGTACGTTTTTTGTGAAAGTTAAAGATGGAGGGTCTCCTCATGCTGCATTAAATATTGGAGAATTTGGTTCTGCAGGTTTGATGGTGGTAGCTTCTTATTTTATTATCAATAGTTTGTTGCCAGAAAGTATTTCCGGATTGCCTTTTGGGGCGATGGGAGTCTTTTGGGCTACCATTGCTGGATTAGTTGCTGGATTGGCTGTCGGAAAAGTAACGGAATATTATACGGGAACTGGGTTTAAACCTGTGAAATCAATTATCACTCAATCAGAAACAGGATCTGCAACGAATATTATAGCAGGTTTAGGGGTAGGAATGATGTCAACTGCTGTGCCGATTATATTGATTGCGGCTGCTATTATAGTATCTCATTATTTTGCAGGATTGTATGGTATTGCTATTGCGGCAGTAGGGATGCTTGCGAATACGGGAATTCAATTGGCTGTGGATGCTTATGGGCCTATTTCTGATAATGCCGGTGGAATTGCGGAAATGGCAGAGTTGCCAAGTGAAGTAAGAGAAAGAACAGATAAGTTAGATGCGGTTGGGAATACTACCGCAGCGATTGGAAAAGGGTTTGCAATTGCTTCTGCAGCGTTAACGGCTTTAGCTTTGTTTGCTGCTTATATGAAAACAGCAAATGTAGTTGCGATTGACGTTTCCAGACCACTTATCATGGCAGGTTTATTAATAGGTGGTATGTTGCCATTTGTTTTTTCTGCGTTGTCTATGAATGCTGTAGGTAGAGCTGCGATGGCAATGATTGAAGAAGTGAGACGTCAATTTAGAGACATTCCTGCTTTGAAAGCTGCTTTGGAGATTATGAGGAAATATGATTCTGATATGTCAAAAGCATCAGATGAGGATAGATCTATTTTTGATGCTGCGGATGGTGTGGCAGAATATGATAAATGTGTGGACATCTCTACAAAGGCTTCTTTGAAAGAAATGGTATTGCCAGGAGTTTTAGCTATTGTGGTTCCGGTTGCGATTGGATTTATAGGTGGTCCTGAAATGCTAGGAGGCTTGTTAGCAGGTGTGACTACTTGTGGTGTATTGATGGCGATTTTTCAATCCAATGCTGGAGGTGCTTGGGATAATGCTAAAAAAACGATCGAAGAACAAGGAAGAAAAGGTACAGATGCTCACAAAGCTGCTGTAGTTGGAGATACAGTTGGAGATCCCTTCAAAGATACTTCTGGTCCGTCTTTAAATATTTTATTAAAACTGATGTCTGTAGTAGCCTTGGTAATTGCTCCTAGTATTGCGAATGATACTGCAGTAGCAGATTATATTAAAAAGAAAGAAGCTGAAAAACCAGCTATTGAATTGGTTATTCCTTCAGAAATTACTTCTGAAGAAGTCTTAGAGGAAAAAGAAGTAATTCAAACAGTTTCTTTTATGTACGAAATAGAAAAAACAGTTCAAATAATTACATCAGTGAAAGATGAATCTGACTGTTAATTCCATGATTTAATATATGAAAAAAGGGATCTCAATTGAGGTTCCTTTTTTTTGTTTTAAAATAGCCCATGGATTTGAGCGTCAATTTTATCAATGATCATTCCTAGGTCTTCTTGGTTTTCAACAAAATCTATATGATCAACATCAATTATTAATAATTTTCCTTTGTCATATTGAGATGCCCAAGCTTCATATCTTTCATTCAGTCTACTTAGATATTCAATACTAATGCTGTTTTCATATGCTCTACCTCGTTTGTGAATTTGGCCTACCAATGTTTTGATATCGGCTCTAAGATAGATCAGTAAATCAGGAGGAGTTACTAGGTTTTCCATCAAGTCAAACAAAGAGGAATAATTGCTGTAGTCTCTATTGGTCAATAGTCCCATTGCATGAAGGTTAGGAGCAAATATTTTCGCATCCTCATAGATGGTTCTATCTTGAATAATGTTTTTACCGCTTTTTTGAATTTTTAATATTTGATCAAAACGACTGTTCAAAAAGAAAACCTGAAGGTTGAATGACCAGCGTTCCATTTCACCATAAAAATCATCTAAGTATGGATTGTCTTCTGCATTTTCAAAATGCGCATCCCAATGGTAATGTTTTGCTAAAAGTTCTGTGAGAGTTGTTTTTCCAGCTCCAATATTTCCTGCTATCGCTACGTGCATAGATAGATTTTTATAGTAGTTTTAGTGTACTAAGATATTATTTTTTATCAGTAGAAAAAAGATATAGCTCAGAACCGTCAAAGATAAAGAAATGATTATTTAAAGTGTAGAATTTTTCAATATTAGATGGTTCTGGAAAAGTGATGGGTTGAACTACCTTTTTTGTTCTGAAAATAGTATCGTTTTGTAAGGTGTAAAGCACTCTATTGTTGTATTGAAAGTCTTTTAGATTTTTGTTTTTATAATTTTTTATAAAATTCCCTAAATAGTCATAAGTTCTAATTCCTTCTGTAGTTTGAATAAAAACATTATTTTCGGTACTTTTCATATTCAAAACGGTTGCATTCTTTAATGGTTGAGATTTAGCTAGGACTGTTTGAGTTTTAAAATTAAAATTTTCTATGGTTTTGGTGTTTGTAGTAAAAAGCCAAAGATGATTTGCCGTTCCCTTGGTTGCAAAACTTACGTCATAAGGGAGTTGAATAATATCGGTTTCATTTAATTGGCTGTCCAAAAGAACTACCACATTAAACTCTTGGTAAAAAACTACAATTTTTAAGGGATTAGTAATATCCACCGAACTAATATTTCCATAAAGAAAATTTGAGTACGACAAGATGTTGTTTTTTGTTTGTTTTGAGAGTATTGTATTACTGAAATAGTAATAATTGAAGTCATAATCACATCCAATAAAATGATCCGCTTCGAGCTTTGTTTTTTTTACCAAACTGCTTTGCGTTTGTCCGTGGAAATTGATGGAATAGAGAAGGTGAAAAAAACATAATAAATATCGCATAAAAACAAAGTTACAAAACTTAAGAATCTTTTATTGAAAAACTAAGGTTACTTATTAAACCATGTTGCGTTTCTTTGGTCTTAGTAAGAAGTGTTACTAAAAATAAAACCCAACTATGAAAAACTTATTACTAGGAATTGGTTGTATGCTGATTTCATTTTATTCATTTTCTCAAGATTTTCAAGGAGAAGCTGTATATATGTCAAAGACTAAATTTCAATTTGATTTTGGAACAAGAAAAATTCCAGAGGATGCTAAAAAGCGTATGCAAGAACGAATGGATAAGGCAATGCAAAAAACATTTGTTTTAAATTTTAATAAAGTAGCCTCTATTTATGAAGAGGAAGTAAAATTAGAGACTCAAGATAAAGGAGGAAGAGGGGCTATGTTTGCTTCTATTTTTGGTGGACCGAGTATGGGGAAAACCTACAAAAATATCGCGAAAAAAGAATCCAAAAGAGCTGTGGAGTTTTTTGGTAAAAATTTTTTAGTGGAAGATCCATTGAAGCCTTTTGCTTGGAAGTTAGAAAAGGAAACAAAAAAGATAGGGAAGTATACTTGTTTTAAAGCAACTACTTCGATTGATAAAAAAGAGAATCCTTTTGCGAAAAGTAAAGATTCATTACAAACCAAAACTATTGTGGCCGTTTGGTACTCACCAGAAATACCGGTTTCTATGGGGCCTGATAAATATTGGGGATTACCAGGGTTAATTTTAAGTGTAAATGCAGGTGACACACAAGTTATATGTACCAAGGTAGTGTTGAATGTGAAAGAAAAGAAAGAATTGAAAGCTCCCAAGAAAGGTAAAAAAGTTACGGAAGAGGAGTTTGATAAAATTGTCGAGGAAAAAACTATAGAAATGAGAGAGCGTTTCAGAAAAGGTCGTCAAGGAGGTGGCGGAAACAGACCAAAACAATAAGTTTATGAGAGGATTTAAAAATTGGTTAGCTGTTTTATTGTTGTTTTATTCTGGGGTTAATTGTGCGCAAACTATCAAAATAAAAGGAATCGTAAAAGATTCAATTGGAAGTGGCTTAGAGATGGCAAATGTTATTGCCTTTGCTTCATCAACGAATGAAATGGCAGAGTACGCAATTACAGATTCTAAGGGGCGGTATTCCATAAGCCTAGAAGCTGGTCAAGTATATGAGTTTAAGGTAAGTTATATGGGGTTTGATACTAAAACTGTATCCATTGACCTTGTAGGGGTTACAGATGATATGTCTAAAGATGTGCTATTAAAGGAAACAAAGGATTTGTTGGATGAGGTGGAAATAGCTTATGAGATGCCTGTGACAATTAAAGGAGATACGATTGTTTATAATTCAGACTCCTTTAGAAATGGAACAGAAAGAAAGCTAGGAGATGTGTTAGAAAAATTACCAGGAGTAGAGATTAATGACGATGGAGAAATTGAGATTGAAGGGAAAAGAGTCTCGAAAGTAATGGTGGAAGGGAAGGATTTTTTTGATGGTGATTCTAAGGTCGCTGTAGATAATATTCCTGCGAATGCCTTGGATAAGATAGAAGTGTTAAGGAATTATAATGAGGTGAGTCAAATGAAAGGAGTTACCAACAATGAAGATTCTATCGCAATCAATATTAGATTGAAAAAAGGGAAGGATAAATTTTGGTTTGGAGAAATAACCGCCGGTGCAGGTGTTGAAGATCGATATTTGGTGCATCCGAAGGTGTTTTTTTATAGTCCCAAAACAAGTGTGAGTATTCTAACGGATTTTAATAATATAGGGCAAGTTCCGTTTACGAATAGAGATTACTATAGGTTTACAGGTGGATTAAGGAATTTGTCTTCAAGAGGAGGAACCTCTTTGAATATTGATAGTAATACAGTTGGTTTGGCAACAACCCAAAATAATAAAGCCTTTGAATTGAATACGCAATTTGGTGCAGCTAACTTCAATCATAATCCAAATAAGAAAGTTTCATTAAGTGGTTTTGGTATTTATTCTGGTACGCAAACTGATTTGTTAGAGTTAACTACTAAAACTTACCAAGATACCGACGATATTGAAAAAATAAATAGTGCTACGGATCAGAAGAGTAAATTGGGGTTGTTTAAGTTTAGTACTGTTTATAAACCATCGGTAGACTTACAATTGGATTATGATTTGTTTATTAAAAAATCAGAGCAAGGAGAGAATTCTCTTAGAAGTTCTGAGTTGAATGATATGGGGAATGGGTATATTCTTACTGATAACAATGACGACCCCTATTCTGTTTCTCAGAATTTAAATATATATAAAACTATCGATCCAAAGAATATCTTGGCTTTTGAAGGACAGTATCTTTATCAAAAAGAACTGCCTATATTGAATTCAATTTCAGATGTTTTAAATGTAGATACTTCCTTAACTCCCCCTTTAGATAATGCACAGGAGTTCTATAATTTATTTCAAGATAAAGTTATTAGTACAGGTAGACTAGATGCTAAAGTAGATTACTATTATGTATTAAATAACCAAAGTCATTTGAATTTTACGATGGGAACTCTGTTGAGTAATCAAAAGTTTAATTCAGGTTTATTACAGATTCTAGATGATGGTTCTGAAAATTTGTTTTACGAAGATCGTTACGTGAACGATGTGTTATTTAAGTTTTCTGATATTTATTCAGGGCTTCATTATAAATTCGTAAGAAAAAAAATGACCATTGAGCCAGGAGTTTCTTTACATCTTTATACCACAAAGGATGAGCAGTTGGGGTCTGAGAACAGTTCTTCACAATATAGAATGTTGCCTGATTTTTATGCGAATTACCAATTTAAAAAAGCAGAAAGTCTTCGTTTTAGGTATAATATGACAAATCAGTTTACAGATATTAAAAAACTTTCAGAGGGACTTTTGTTTAATAATTACAATTCTGTCTATGCTGGAAATAGAAATTTAGAAAGTGCGGTTTATCATAAATATTCGTTGAGTTATTTTAGTTTCATCATGTATAATTATACAAATATCAACGCCTCTATTGATTACACAAAGAAAGAAAACACTATAAAAACAGATACAGAATTTAATGGGATTGGACAGGATAGAACGTCTATTAATTCTATTTTTCCTGATGAGACCGTATCAGCTAGGTTTCGATATGGAAGAACTTTTAGGAAGATAAAAGTGAATTTGCGTACGAATGGAAATTATTCGAAAAATTACAATATTAGAAATGGAGAATGGTTTGCAAATAATGTGTACAATTATGCCTATGGAGGTGATCTAGGAACAAATTTTAACAAGGCTCCAAATATCAAAGTGGGCTATACGAAAAGTACGAATGATTATGGTGATCGTGTCTATTATACAGATAAACCGTTTGTGAATATTGATGCTAAATTTTTGAAACATTTTATTTTTACTGCGGATTATGATTATTACAATTATCATGATCAAGCAAAAACTATTTCAAATAAGTATGCCTTTTTAAGTGCAGAACTGAGCTTTAGAATGACAGATAGTCATTGGGAATATGTTATTTCTGGTACAAACCTATTAGATACCAAGTCCTTAAATAGAGATAATATTTCTATTGCTGCCAACACAGTAACTAGTAGTAGTTATTTTGTACAGCCAAGGTTTGTCATGTTTATTTTGAAATATAATTTATAGTTCTTTTTTGTTTTAGATGTTTAATCAATTGTGCTAAACTATTTCGTACTTTATGAGTTTGTTTGATTATTAAATTTGGGTAATTAAGTAATAGTGTTGGAATAAAAATTCCTGCTTTTTTATTTATTTTATTTAATAACTTGTGATTCAGTTTTTTTACAAATGCATTATTTCAAATAAAAACGATTTATGAAGAAGTTTAAGTTACGAATCAACGGAAAATCTTTGATGGTAAAGGTTGATGAAAATACACCACTACTATGGGTTCTTAGAGATGAACTGGGGATGGTAGGAACCAAGTTTGGATGTGGAATAGGTCAATGTGGTGCGTGTACTATACATTTTAATGGGAGTGCTACTAGGAGCTGTTTATTACCTATATCTGCTGCAGTTGGCAGTGAAATCACTACTGTTGAGGGGATTTCAAAAAATAATGATCATCCCATTCAAAAAGCATGGAAAGAATTAGATGTACCACAATGTGGGTATTGTCAAGCAGGTCAAATAATGACTGCTTCTGCCTTTATTGAAGAGAATAATAACCCGACAAGAGAGGAAGTAAGAGAGGCAATGCATGGTAATATTTGTAGGTGTGCTGCTTATAATAGAATTGAAAACGCGGTTCTATTAGCAGCAAAAGAAAAACAATCAAATTCTTAAAAATAATGGGAACAATGCAAAACAGTACAGATAGAAGGTCATTTATGAAAACTTCATTGTTGGCCAGTGGTGGAATTTTGTTTGGTTTTAATCTAATAAAAGCTGTAAACCCAGATTCTTTGTTACCAAATTCAGTTGAGAAATTAAATTTTCATGATTTTAATGCCTTTATTAAAATAGCTGAAACAGGGAAAGTAACAATATATTCTCCAAATCCAGAGATTGGTCAAGGAGTAAAAACATCTATGCCAATGCTTATTGCTGAAGAGTTAGATGTAGATTGGAATGATGTTGAGGTTGTACAAGCAAAACTAGATACGCAAAATTTTAAAAGGCAAGTAGCCGGAGGAAGTCAAAGTATAAAAAGAGGTTGGAAACCCTTGAGGCAAACAGGAGCAACGGCAAGGCAAATGTTATTAAATGCTGCTGCAATACAATGGAATGTTTCTGCCGATAGTTTGATTACACGAAAAGGGTATGTTTTGCATTCCGATGGAAAAAAACTGGGCTATGGTAAGTTGGTTGTTGCTGCAGCAAAACTTGAAATACCGGTTAATGTTAAATTAAAAGAACCTAAAGATTTTTCCATAATTGGTCAGTCTAAAGGAAATGTTGATGTAGAAAAAATTACAAAGGGAGCACCTTTATTTGGAATAGATTATAGAAAAGAAGGGATGTTTTATGCAGCAGTGGTGCGTCCTCCTGCTTTTGGACAAACTTTAGTTAGTTTTGATGTCAGTGAAGCAAAAAAATATCCTGGTGTTGAAGAGGTTTTGAAATTTGACGATAATATTGCCGTTGTGGCAAAAAACACCTGGGCTGCTTTTTCAGCAAAGAAATTAATTATAGCAAAGTGGAGTTCAGATAAGGACTTGGAAGGAACTGTTGAATGGGATGCTAAAATGTTGAAACTTTTGGCAGGTAATGAATTTAAAGAACTGCGTAAAAAGGGAGATATTGAAAATGCCTTCCATACTGCAGATTCCGTTTTAGATGAGGTTTATGAAAGTTCTTTTTTACCTCATAACTGTATGGAGCCAATGAATTTTTATGCGGATGTACAATCTGATAAAATTTTATTGGCGGGTCCTGTTCAAACCCCGGAAAATTCTGTTAAAAATGTTGCTAAAAAATTAAATAGAGATGTTTCAGAAATCACGCTGGAATTGACAAGAATGGGAGGTGGTTTCGGTAGGCGTTTAAATGGAGATTTTGTGGTAGATGCAGCAGTTATATCTAATCAGGCGAAAAAACCAATCAAATTGGTGTATACTAGAGAGGATGATATGACTGGTGGAGTATATAAGCCAAATGTAAAATATAATTTTAAAGCAGCATTACAGAAAGGGACTATGTCGGGTTATCAATTAACGGAAGCTGCGGTGAATTGGAATATGTATCGTCATAATGCTCAGAATTTTCCGTTTGGAGCAGTTCCAAACTATAAAGCTAGAGTTGCAAAAATAGAAAGTCCTGTAACTGTTGGTTTTTGGAGAGCACCGGTTTCTAACTTTTTAGCATTCGCAGAACAAAGTTTTTTAGATGAGGTGGCAAAAGCTTTAAAGAAAGACCCAATAGCATATAGATTGGAATTGCTAAAGGATGTAAAAGGAAAAGTCAACTATTCTGTAGAAAGAATGACTACAGTTATTAAAAAAGTGAGAGAACTTTCTAATTGGGGAAAAAGCAAAAAAGGAGTTTATCAGGGGTTTAGCGCTTATTATAGTCATTTCTCCTATGTTGCTGAGGTGGTAGAGCTTGAGATGATTGATGAGTTACCTGTTGTTAAAAAAGTATATTGTGTGGTTGATTGTGGAGTTGTAGTAAATCCCCTTGGTGCAGATAATCAGGTAGTAGGAGGTATTATTGACGGAGCTGGACATGCGTTGTATGGAGATTTTGAATTTGAAAAAGGAAAGCCCAAAAGTTCAAATTACGATCAGTATCGACTGATTAGAATGATGGAAACACCAGAAGTTATTTGTTCGTTTATTGATAGTGATGAGGATCCTACAGGTCTTGGAGAGCCTACTTTACCTCCAATAAGTGGTGCTATCGGGAATGCTATAGAAGCAGCCACAGGAAAAAGAATACGAAAATTACCTTTTGTTAAAAACTTGAAATTAAACGCATAATGACACACGAATTTAGAAAAATAATAGATGCTTATTCTAAAGTGAATGAGACAGGACAAAAGTCGGTTCTCGCTACTGTTGTCCATGTGGAAGGCTCTTCATATAGACGAGAAGGAGCCAGGATGTTGGTGTTTGAGGATGGAAAAACAATCGGAGCAATAAGTGGGGGCTGCGTAGAAAAAGAAGTTGTTTTACAAGCACAATCTGTATTTAAATCAGGTGTTGCGAAAATTATGACTTATGATGGAAGGTTTCGACTTGGGTGCGAAGGGACTTTATTCGTTTTGTTAGAAGAATTGGATATGGATTCTGAAACTCTTGAATTGATCCATGATTCCTTTTGTAAAAGGAACGGGTTTGTAATACAGTCTTGGTTTTCATCTGAAAATGGAGAATTACCTATGGGTTCGATGATACATTTTGATACTGGAGGGAGTACTAGTATAAATAGACATATCAAACCTAGCACAAGATTGGAATGTTTTGAAGAAAAATTGGAGCCATGTTTTCAGTTGGTGCTTTTTGGAGGTGAACATGATACTGTTAAGCTTTGTGAAATTGCGGCATCGACAGGGTGGGATGTTACGGTTGTTTGTTCTCCTAAAAGTTCAAAATCGATTTTGGATTTTCCTGGTGCTTCTGAAGTTATTCTAAGTACGCCAGAGGGATTTAATGCAAGCTTGATTGATGTTGAAACAGCTGTGGTTATCATGTCTCATAACTTTGCCAAAGATGTTTTGTTTTTAAAGGCTTTAAAAGATACTAGACCTGTTTATATTGGCTTATTAGGACCCGCTAAGAGAAGAGAACAATTATTGCATGCTTATTTAGAATACCACCCTGAAGTTGATGAAGCATTTTTTGAAAAAGTTTATGGTCCCGCTGGTTTGAATATTGGTGCTGAGACGCCTCATGAAATTGCAATTTCTATTATTGCAGAAATTTTATCTGTTGTGAGGAATGAAAAAGTGATGTCATTGCAAGATAAAAAAGGAGCTATTCATAATAAAAGAGTAAAACCTAGTTACAAATAAGGAAATGAAACGAAATATAGCATGTTTGATCTTGGCAGCGGGTAGCTCTTCTAGAATGGGAAGTCAAAAGCAGTTGCTAGAATGGAGAGGTAGCACACTTTTGGGGAGTGTAGTTGCTATGGCTATTTCTGTTTTTCCTGAGGATGTTTTTGTTGTTGTTGGATCTGGAAAAGATGTGGTAGAAGAGGAGTTGTCAAAATTTAATATTCAGACTGTTTTTAATCCGGGGTGGACAGAGGGAATTGGTAAATCGATAGCCCATGGAGTAAGCAAATTAGATGGTTATGATGGAGTTTTAATATTGGTAGCGGACCAACCATTTTTGAACTCGAAGCATTTGTTGAAAATGATTGAATATTTCGACAACAATGTTCATGGAATCATCGCATCTGGTTATAGGAATATAAAGAAACCTGTAGTTCCGATTTTATTTGATAAAATATATTTTGATGAATTGATTCAATTATCAGGTGAAAAGGGAGCGCAGGAATTATTGAAAAAACATGAATCGTCAGTATTTCAGCTACATACGGATACAGAATTTGTTGATATCGATACGCCTAAAGATTATGAGAAATGCTGTAGAATGATTAATAAAAAATAATTTCATTTTTTTTGATGTTAGCCCTTGTTACATCTAAATAAAGTTCTATATTTGCAACCGCTAACAGCAACGGTCTGGTAGTTCAGCTGGTTAGAATACCTGCCTGTCACGCAGGGGGTCGCGGGTTCGAGTCCCGTCCAGACCGCAAAAGCCTCAAAACATTTGTTTTGAGGCTTTTTTTTTGTTCTTCTTTTCAAATGTTTATAATTAATTGGGGGCTTTTGTCGAATTATTTTTTTTTTGTAATTTAAAATTAAATCTAAAAAACTTAATTATGACTAAAAAACTACTACTACACGTTATTATGATTATTTCAATAAACTTATTGTTTTTTGAAAGTTACGCACAAGGAACTTTTACGGATACAGAAGCGGACGGTTCAGGAAAATTTTTATGGAGCAATATTAATAATTGGAGCGGTGGTGTTGTACCTGGAACAGGTGAAGTTGCAACTATCGCAGGTAATCCAACAATTGATGCTTCTGTTACGGTTGGAAGTATCGAGATGGGGGGAAGTGGTGATTACACGATCTCAGGAGAGGTCAATAATGTGCTGACTCTGGATTCAGATAAACCTATTAAAAATACGATGAATGCTCTTCTAACGATTGATTGTGATGTGAAAATTATGACGGTTGGAAATATAGATACTTCTGCCGGAAAAGCAAGTAATAAAATTTTATTTGCAGCGGGAAAAACATTGGATATTATTGGAAATTTGAATATTAGAAATTATTCGGATAACACGTTAGAAATTAATTGTAATGTAATTGGAACAGGAAATTTGACCACTCACAAGGGTAGTGCTTCTCATGTGGTCTTTGGAGATTTAGCTGACTTATCTGGCCACACAGGCTCTTTGCAATATCAATCCGCTGAGTCTGGAAGTTACAAGATGATTTCTAATATTGGTACAAGTGCAGGAACTGGAAAGCTAAGAGGGGTAGCTGGTGTGCTAAAGTTTAATACCGTTGGTGGTGGTGTCGTTGAAATAAACGGAGCTAATACAATGTTAGGAACTATTAATAGTAATCATCCTGCGGGTACAACAATTACTGTTGATTTGAATGCTTTTCAAACAATTAATGTTGTTAAATACAACACGGCAAGTACTCTAAATTTGGATACGAGTGGTATCTCGGAGTTAACGATTACTACTATACAAACTTCTCTTTTTACCCAATTGGGTACGCTGAATTTCACGGGGTTTCAAAATGAAAAAATTACTGTAGGTAATAATATGGACGCGGATCGATTGGGGAGAATGACACATGATTTAAGTATGGAAGCATTACTTCAAAATCCAGCGACAGATAAATTGGTGGAAAGTTCTATTTTATCCGTATCAAAAGAACAGAGTGAGAAAAACTTGGTGTATCCTAATCCTGCCAATAGTTTTGTAAATATTCATGCATCGATTGGAAGTGGAGTACGCATTTTTGATGTTTTAGGAGTTCTGATAAAGGATTTTAAATGTGAAACGGAAATTACAAACTTTCCTATTGATGATTTTCTAGGTGGAATTTATTTTGTTGAGATCTCTAATAATGGTAGAATATCTAAGACAAAGTTAATAGTGAAGTAATTTTAGAGATTGTTTTTTTATCAGCCTGCTTTTAATTTTAAAAGTAGGCTTTTTTTATCTAATAGGATTTGTTGGTATGCATTGGAAATTTATTATTATCATAAAATGCAGTTATATGATTCAATAAAATAACTGTATTTCCATAAAAAAAATTATTTTTATCGAAATACATATTCCTTATTTGAATGTCCTACGAATTATTAAAAAAGAATATTACTAAGAACCTTGTGTTATCAAAAGAAGATCAAGATTTGTTTTGTTCTAAATTTAGCTCTCAAACAATTGGTAAAAAAGAATTTCTTCTAAAGCAGGGGGAAGTTTATAAATTTGAAGGATTTGTGATAAGTGGGTGTTTTAGGGTGTTTTCTATAGATTCAAAGGGAAATGAAAATACTTTGTATTTCGCCACGAAGGATTGGTGGGTAATGGATATTGATAGCTTTTTAAATCAAAGTCCATCAGAATTAAATATTCAGGCCTTGGAAGATAGCACTGTATTGCTTATCAAAAGAAGTGATAAATTTGAGATGTATGAAAAATTACCTGCCATCGAAAAGTTATTTAGAGTTATGTCACAAAAAGCTTTGGTTGCTTGGCAAAGGAGATTGATTCATAGTAATTCTTTGACAGCAAAAGAACGATATTCTAACTTTTTGACGACTTACCCAACCATTTGTTCCAAAATTTCTGATCGTCATATTGCAAGTTATCTAGGGATTACACATGAGTTTTTAAGTAAGTTAAAAAAGCAATTGAAAGATTGAGTTGTTCTTTTTGATCATTATGATGGAATGGGTAATGCGTTAAGTATCTTTAAAATTTCTCTAAAATTTGGACGAAGCTCAACTATTGGATTCTTACAATCATTTATCAATATTTCAAGGTCGAGTATTAAACCAAAAATTTTTTCTTGAGAAGTAACAAGTCCAAGAATATCCTCAAGAAAGCAAGCATAGGCTCTGACTTCTATCTTTTCTAAATTTTTGCAGGCTTTATCGTTTTTTTTATAAAAGGAAGCAGCTCCAAAATCACTAAAGATACATTTATTAGAGGCTGCTATTAAAATATTATGGGCATATAAGTCGCCATGATTGATTCCTCTAGTATGAAGATGATGTGAAACAGAAGCAATATTTTTTGATAAATGATAAACTTCTAAAATTGTTAATTTGTTATCTTTTTCAAAGGTGTCACGTGTGCAAGATTCTAGACTTGGTGGATTTCCTAAGTTTTTATATTCTGCAGAAATTAACTGTAAAATAAGACCACTTTTAGCTTCAGGCTGCTCTTTTATTTTACCAAGAACAGGAATAAGGTTTTTATGCTGGCCGGCGGCAATGGAAACTTGCATTTCATCATCTGGTAAGCCATCACTCGTTACAGAACCTCTAAAGATTTTTAGCGCAACTTCTTTGTTTTTAGATTTCCAGCTTGCTTTAGAGATAATTCCCGAAGCACCTTCTCCTAAAATCTCTTTAATTTCAAAATCATCAAAATTGTAAGCAGTCAGTTTGTTACCAAAATTATTTGCTACAGGGATGTTGTTTCCACCAAAGGCTAACCAGGACAGTTTTGGCATTTCTAACAACCATTTTGGAATTGCGCTTAGCTTGTTAGCCGCAATTCTTAATAACTCTAAATGAGTACACTTTTGTAGTTCCTCGGGTAATTCTGAAAGCAGATTTCCTGCAACTAGAAATTTTTGCAATAGATGGCAATTTCCAATGCTTTTAGGAAGTACTGTGATTTTGTTATCGGTCAAAATCAGCCAATTTAAAAATTTTGGAAATGCGTTTTCAGGAACTGTTTCTATTTGATTGGATTTAAAACCTATCATTTTTAATGACGTACAGGATGCCAATACTTTTGGAAAAACAGTAAATTTATTTCTAGCGAAAAAAATAATTTTCAAATGTTTTAACTGATCTATGTTTTCTGGTAATTCGGATAAGTTATTGTCAGATAAATCTAAAATTTCTAGAGTGTCAGCTAAAGAAAAAATTTCATTAGGAAAGGTTTCAAGGTCGCAAGCGAGCTTTAAGGTTTTTACTCCTAATAATTTTCCAGTTCTTAAATCTTGTAGCGTTTGTGTCATGTAAATGTTTTGTGTCGCAAATGTATATTTTTCCTCAGAAATTTCTTTAGTTCATAGAATTAATTACTAATTTTAAAAGCTGAAATTTTTTCTTTTTTTTTAAAATTATGACTCCCTTCGTTGAAAATACAATTCAGGATTTTATTCCTTTAGAAAGCTCGGATTTAAAATTATTTTTATCCAAATGCGAACTGCAGGTTTACTCAAAAAACCAATGTTTTATTCATGTAGGGAAAAAGTGTGATTATTTGGGGTTTATCGTAAAAGGAGCCTTGATGTGCGTGTATCACAAAGAAGGAGATGAAATTATTGATGAGTTTTCTCTTGAAAATGAATTTATTGCCGATTATAAAAATTTTATTGACAATACAAACGCAGAGAAAGATGTTCGCTGTATTGAGAATTCAGAAATACTTGTGATCCGCAGGAAAGATCTTTACGAATTGTATGATAAGCATCAAAACTTTGAGCGAGTTGGACGTTTGATTGCAGAATCGCTATTTAAAAATTGGCAGGAGAAATCTATTTCTTTAGTAATGGATGATGCAAAAAAAAGATACCAAAAATTAATTCATGCTAGACCTTCTTTAGTGCAAAGAGTACCTCAGTATTTGATAGCATCTTATTTAGGAATCACGCCACAATCTTTGAGCCGAATTAGAAAGGAAAAATAATTTTATTAGTTACCATAGGATAATCGAATAGCCTTGGCTGTCATGCTATTTTTGTTTCATAACTATTTAAATAAAATAAATATGAAAAAAAATGTATGTCTGTTCGTGGCAGTCTTGTTGGCAATTACGGTTCAATCTCAAAATAATCTAGCAGAAAATAAAAATGTTGTTTTTATCCATGGAGCCTGGTCAACGGGTCAAGTTTGGGCACATTATGAGTCTTATTTTAAATCAAAAGGGGTTCTTGTAGATAGTCCTACATTATTGGGACATACTCCGGATTCCAAAAACGAAATAACTGGAATAAGTATGGAGGATTATGTGGATCAGTTGAGAGAAATAATTCAAAAAAAAGATGCCAAACCTGTTCTGGTGGCTCATTCTATGGGGAGTATTATTGCACAACGTTTGGCAATGGAAGGTCTTGCATCAAAACTGGTTTTGATAGCACCTCCCGTAAATTATGGTATGATGCCCCCCTCTGAAAGTATTAAAACGGTAAAATGGGTTAACAGTATTGATCATTTGAAAGAGAATACGGGCAAACCTACGTTTGAAGAAGCGGTAGAAGGTATGTTATGCAATTTGTCAGCAAAAAAACAAAAAGAGGTATACCATAAAATGGTCGATGAATCAGGGCTTGTACTGAAAGAGATGATTTGGATTAAAAATGTTTTTGGATACAAGCCGAACAAAATAAAATATTCAGAAATTAAAATTCCCGTTTTGATTGTGTCAGGCGGGCAGGATAAAGCGTCTCCTGTAAAAATAGCAGAAAAGTTAGTCAAAAAGTATAAAGGAAATGCTGAGTTGAAAGTTTTTAAAGAGAATGCTCATTGGATGCTCGAGGAAAAAAACTGGAGAGAGATTGCCACAAGTATCTTTGATTGGATTGATTAAAGGGTGAAAAGAACTGGGTTCTCAGCTAGAATGCAGTTCTTTTTTTTAGAAGAAATAATATATGTAACTTACAAAGAATCAATTGTAAATTATTTATGATGAAATCTAAAGAATATAATAATGGAGAAATAACCGTATTGTGGCAGCCTGAAAAATGTATTCATGCTGCGGTTTGTGTAAAAACATTGCCAGAAGTTTACCAACCTAATGAAGTGCCTTGGGTAAATATAAATCAAGCGACTACAGATCAATTAAAACATCAAGTAGGACTTTGTCCTTCAGGCGCTTTGTCTATTAAATGAAATGAATTATAACAATAAAAAATTTAGAGCGGTTACGAATTCTGAATTTGGTGAAACTACAGAAGAAACTGTTTTTCTATATTATCAAAGTGGAGCTATTTTAAAAGGAACCTACAGCGGAGGGTCTGTAATAAAAGGACAGTTGCTCGGTTCTGTTTCTTTGGATGGTACCATTGATATGTGTTATCATCAAATAAATACTAAAGGAGAATTAAAGTCGGGTATATGCAAGTCTATACCTGAAATTCTATCTAACGGTAAAGTCCGTTTGCATGAATCTTGGAAATGGACCTCTGGGGGAACTGAAAGTGGAAATTCAATTATTGAAGAATTCTAAAGTGATTACAAAAATTAAAATATAGGGATACATGAATAAAATATTAATCATTGCCGTTTTTTTTATAGCCTGGAATTCAAATGCTCAAGGTTCTACCGATGATTTGGATTTAGCATCTAAGCTACAAGAAGTATCAGAAATAAATATTTTAAGGGATAAAAACTATCACAATTGGGGGTCTTCAATTGTGAAAACAAAAGATGGGAAATATCATTTGTTTTATGCACAAATGTCAAAAAAGCTTGGGTTTAGTACTTGGCTGACAGATGGCATTGTATCTCATGCCGTTTCTGAGAATCCAGCGGGGCCATATAAGTTTAAAGAAGTGGTTTTAAAAGGAAGAGGAAATGGATATTGGGATGCTCATACAGCTCATAATCCCCGCATCAAAAATTTTGATGGGAAATATTATTTATATTATATGTCTACAAATGTTGGGGATAGAGAATTATCATCTGCAGAATGGGAACAGGCAAGGAAAAGTGGTATTTCAAATGAATATAGAGCATTGGTAAGAGAAAACCAACGTATTGGAGTTGCTGTTGCTAACAGTGTTGATGGACCATGGGAGCGTTTTGATAAGCCGCTAGTAGAACCTGCCGGACCGATTGCTCAAATTACCTGTAACCCAGCTTTAGCGGAAAGACCGGAAGGCGGTTATATCATGATTTTAAGAGGCGATAAACCAAATGTAGCATATGCGAATGGTATTTCACCAAGCCAGTCAGAATTGGTAAGAAGTCAAGCGATTGCCTTGTCTAAAAGTCCACTTGGTCCTTGGGAAATTCAACCAAAAGCAGCTGTAGGAAATTTGAATTCTGAAGACCCTGCGATTTGGTATGATCAAAAGAGGAAGCGCTATTATGGAATTTATCATGCTTTTGGTTATATGGGAATGATTACTTCCACGGATAGTTTAAATTGGGAGAAAGCGAAGCATTATAAAGTATTGGATAAAGCAATTAAAAAAACGGACGGTACCGAAGTTTCTGTCCATCGTTTGGAACGACCTTATATTTATGTTGAAAATGGAGAGGCTTTGGTTCTAACCGTGGCAGCCTTGGATATGGAGGGAAATGCTTATTCTTTGTTTATTCCTTTAAAATAAATTTGTGGGGAGTGAGTAGCAGCTAAAAAAGATTATATCTTCTGAGTTTTTTTAAAAGTTTGTTTTTTAATAAGTATCAAGGGATAATGTTTTCTGATAAAATTATAGATTTACTCTGAACTGCTCAATCTTTAATGTGGCGTTTCCCGTGTAAACTTCATATCCAGCATTGATGCTTTTAAGCCATGTATTTGGTAAAGCAATATTGGTTTCGGCTAATGCTCTCAGTTCAGGTGTGAGATTTACATATGGCAAATAATCTTTAGTGATTTGAATGACTTCTTTTACGTTGATTTTTAAAATGTCAGGTAACTCCGTATTTCCGTATGGGATAAATTTCAAGTGAGTTTTATTATTCTTATCTCCTGAATTGATAAAAAATTTATATCGAACCGCATAAGTATATGTTTTTCCATCGATAGTGAGGAGGTAAGGTTTCAAGCTTTTGTCGGAGTTTCTAGCGAAATACCAATGTGTGTTTTTAGTATTTTCGTCCAACGGTTTGTCTTCAACACTATCATTGAAATTGTGATGAGCGTGCATAATTACTAAATCGTAATCTCGTTCACTAGCCACAGGTTCACTTATTGCAGTTCCATAATTATCAAAAATAAAGTTGATAGAAGCCATCCATTTATCATCAGCGTTATTAGCTTCTAATTGGCTTGTTTTAAAATCAAAAGTCAAAGTATTAGAGATGTCTTTCAATTGTACTGGCATTCCAACTACTGCTTTATCAGAAACCCAATAATTATTTCCGAAACTTACACTTCCAATAGTGATACTTGGGTAAGAGTCCATTCCTTGTCCGCCTTCATCGAAATATTCTAAAACATAACTTCCTCCATGACTTTCGTTGAATTTGGTATCTAAAAAATACATCTGACTAAAATTTTCATCCAAATACATTTTCAATGTATGATCCGGAATTATAGTTTCTGCACCTGTTACATAAACTTTTTCAGCTGGTGGTATATTCTCAATAATTTCATTTTCTTCTGGTGATGAACAAGCCATAAAAAATGAAGCAATGTAGAAACTCAGCATATAATAGATGGTCTTTTTATTATTCAGCATAGCGGATTAAAGTTTTGTTGAGGTAAATTTACTAGTAACATGTCACTTAGAAGTTCTTTTGTAATCTGTAATGGTTTGGTAATTGTCAATATCAAATTATGTTAGTTTATAACTTCTTATTAACGTATTTTAGGAAAGTAAGACTTTAAAAAAAAGTATTTTTGTAAAAGTTTTATCTATTTAAAATAATTATGATGTTGAACTGGTTTTCGTCTGGCTTAAAAATGTATTGGTTAGTTTTAATTTGTGCTTTGTTTTTTCAAGGAGCTGTTGCGCAAGAAGAACATGATGTTGTGGAGATACCTGAACCTTTAATGTTTGATTTGGTAAGAGGGTTAGGAGCAAAGAAAGGAGAGTTAGAAATCAATGCTTTGGCTGATTTTCCTGTAAACAACAGTGCCATTCGTGGTGTGGAATGGGCACCCGAAATTGAATATGCTTTGTTTGATAATTTTGCCGTGGAATTAGAATTTCCTATGAATGATTTTGAATTGGAAGCCTATAAAATGGCTATTCAATGGACGATGGGAAGTTCAAAAAACAATAAATTTATTCATGGTATTCAAGTGATAGGAGAGTCGTATACGCATTTAGATTTATTGGAATTGAACTTTTTATATGTACCCGCTTATCGATTTAATGAGGTTTGGAGTGCCATAGGTTTATTTGGTTTGATGCTTGAATCTGGAAATGATGCAGCAGAAAAAAAATATACGATTCTGTTAAATGCTTCGATATTTGCGGATATCAATAAAAAAACTGTAGTTGGTCTAGAAATAAACAACTCAGATCCTACCTTTCAGGGTTTGGATAATAACGAAATGGAATTGTTAATTTTACCTCAAGTGCATTTCGAATTTGAAAAAGGGTATTCTCTACAGCTCGGGGTTGGTACAAAGTTTTATGAAAATCAGTCAGATTTATCAGGTGTGGCTAGAATAATTAAAACATTTTAATTCAATCACAACCATGCTATGATAGAGAAAATTCCACACATTATTTTCAATCCTGATTCGGAAGAAAATTTTGGTTTTGAAATTGTCCCTATTGAGAGAATTGCTGGAAAGAAAAAAGCCCAAGGACATGATCCGGAAAAGCCACATCAATTAAAGTTTTACAATTTTATTTTTTATACAAGTGGAACCGGACGACATTATATTGATTTTAAGTGGTATCCTGTTAAAAAAAACACACTAGTTTATCTCACCAAGGACCAAATTAATGCCTTTGAGTTTTCTAAAGACTTAAAAGGTTATTGTTTGATATTCACAGAAGCTTATTTTGTGAGCTGTTTCCCAAATATCACAGAGGATTTTGTGTTTCGTTTGTTCAACTCTCAGTTGTTCTCTCCAATACTACAAATCCCGGGTGGTTCAGATTTTGAACGATACTTTCAATTGTTACAGGCAGAATATAAAGTCGCTAACTCTTTTAATCAAAGAAATGTAGTTAATTCTTTATTTGTTATTTTGTTGTCTAAGGCAGAGAGTATTAGGAAAACTAGAACCATAGAAATAAAAGATACTTCTAAAACACGTTGTTTTCATCGTTTTATCCTTTCAATTGAAAAGAATTTTAGAACTACTAGATCTGCAACGTTTTACGCAAGTGAGTTAGCAATTACCTATAAACATTTAAATACTATCTGTAAGGAACTTGCTCATAAAACAGCCAAAAATGTGATTGATGATTTTGTTATTCTTCAAGCAAAAAGAAGATTGATCAATGCTAGAATTAAAAGTACGGATTTAGCTTATGAACTCGGGTTTGATGACCCTACAAATTTCACTAAGTATTTTAAGAAAAATACAAGTTTCACCCCAAATTCTTTTGTAAAGTCATTAGATAAATGATTTTGGTTCGATTTTAACCATTTTTATCCCGATTTGTATCTTATTGATTGTACCAAGTTGTACCATCTTTGTAGTAACAAAAATCTACAAATATGAAACGTTTATTTACAACATTGGCAGTTACGTTAGTTATCATCTCATGTAATACTGCAAAAAAGAAAGTCAAAGAAAACACAAATCAAAAAATGGAAACTAAAATGGAATTATCAAACAAAGAAAAAGCAGCAGCCCTAATTAAAAGTTTAGAAACTGGAGACAAATCAACTATTACCTATATAAACCCTGAGAAGTATATACAGCATAATCTTATGGTTGGGGATGGATTGAAAGGATTTGGTGAAGTGTTACACAATGCCCCAGAAGGTGGTTTTAAGGCCGATGTGATTAGGTCTTTTCAAGATGGTGACTATACCTTTTCTCAAACTAAATATGATTTTTTTGGTCCCAAAATAGGATTTGATGTTTTCCGTTTTGAAAATGGACTCATCGTGGAGCATTGGGATAATCTAATTACAATTCAACCGAACAACCCTAGTGGTAGAAGTCAGATTGATGGTGCGACTGAATTAACTGATTTGGATAAAACAGAGGAAAATAGAAAAGTTGTAGAGAATTTTATTGATTCGATATTATTCAAACATCAATCGAATTACACGGATTATATAAACCCAGAAAAATATATTCAACACAATCCTGCAGTAGCTGATGGCTTAGAGGGATTCGGTGCTGCAATGCAATATTTTGCTGAGAATGGACTGGTGATGGAGTATGATAAAACACATAAAGTATTGGCAGAAGGAAATTTTGTTTTGAGTATTAGTGAGGGGAAGTTCGGAAAAGGAGAGGCCACTTCTTTTTATGATCTATTTAGATTAGAAAATGGGTTGATAGTGGAGCATTGGGATGTTATTGAAACTATTTTACCTGAGAGTGAACATAAAAATAGTAACGGTAAATTCAATTTTTAAGAATCCCTATTGATACATTGGATAAAACGTAAAAGGTTCAGGAATATATTTTCTGGGCCTTTTTTAGTAGGGTGATTTTTAGTTTAACTGTTTTATAAATAGAAATAACCAAACTAAATAAATGTATGATGAAAAGAAATTACCTAACAATTGTATTAATAGCGTGTTTTATAACAAGCGTGATATCCTGTAAACAGGAAAGTGAAACCTGTACAGACAGCGTTTGGTATTTAGATAATGATGGTGATAATTTAGGAGATCCTTCAGAAAGTATCACGGCTTGTGAGCAACCAGATGGCTATGTCTCGAATAATAACGACGATGATGATAGTGGTTCTGTTAAGGTGGATTGTGATGTCGAAAATGAGGCGAATCAATCAGAAGTTCAGGAAATAGAAGTAATGAGACAAACAATGCTTACTTTTCGTAATTCATTAGCTACTTCCTTACTAACAGAAGCAGCAAACTGTTTGGCTGATGAACGATTTTATCTCTGGCACAATACACCTAATGGAGGAGGTAATTCAAGAGACGGAATTATTTATGGTGATTTATCTGAAGAACAATTAGAAAATTTTAAAGAATTGTTACAGTTGTTTTTAAGCGAAAGTGGCTATCAGAAAGTAGATGAAATAACTATGTTAGCAGAAGGTTTATTAAATGAATCGTCCCCTTCGGTATGGAGTCCTGATTATTATTCAATTGATTTATTTGGAGATCCGGAAAATAGTGGATCTTGGGGATTTCAACTTGATGGACACCATTTGGCAGTTAATTTTTTAGTGCATGGTGATAAAGTGTCAATTGTGCCAGCTTTTTTAGGTGGTGAGCCTGCTGTTTCATCGTTTAACGGAACTGAATTTGATATTTTTAAAGATGAAAGAGATTTAGGGTTGGCATTATTTAATGGGTTGACAGATAATGAAACTCCAAATGCGGTCAGTTCTGAAGGACATTCCATGGAGGTAGGTCCAGCTTCCTCTCCCGGAAGTGTTGATCCTTACCGCGGCAGTTATGATTATTCTGGATTTAGTGGCATTGGTTTAAAATATTCTGATATGTCCGCCCAGACACAAGCAAACCTTATTCTTGTGATGAAAGAATATGTCTATAATATGACAACTACTTTTGCTGATGAGTGGTGGGCTGATATTATGGTAAACATAGAAGATACGTATTTTGTTTGGAAGGATGAAGTAGATAACCCAAATGCAACTTCACCGTTCTATTATCGAATTTACAATCCTTATTTATGGGTAGAGTACAATTCTGAAAATGCCTTAGGAGGTGGTGGTGCAGATTATAACCATGTACATACCATAACAAGAATACCAAATGGACCTGCTACAGACAATGGTGGGGATTATGGAGTTTTCGCAGAGGTGATTAATAAAAAAGGGTATAAAACACTATATGAGCATTATGCGACTACCGATCATCACAAAGTGAGTAAAATGTTATTTGATTATTCTATAATAAAGAGTAATGTTACCCATGAGCATCATTTGCATAATCATACGCATCATGAACATTCCATCTATTAAAAGTTGATACTTTATATAATTAGAATACAAAGAGGGATTGCTAAAGCTATTCCTCTTTTGTTTACGAATTGTTTTTAGTTTATTACTTGATATAACAATGTGTGCCAATAAAAAAATCCCATTTCATAGAAATGGGATTTTTTTATTATTTGAAGGGAAGTTATTATTCAATATTTAAAACAAAAGTCAGATCAAAGTCAGTGTCACCGTCTGTAGCTCCCGTGCTAGAAGATTTGATATCTGGTTGATGCTGTAATCTAATAGTAAAAGTCCCTGCTGCTTGTAATGCAGAGGCAGATGTTGTCCATGTAGTTTGTAAACCTAATGGGTTCTGGTTTTCGTCAAAATCTAAATAATTGATAGTGCTTGAACCTGAAATGTTTCCAGTTCCAGTTGGATTAGAAAAAGCACCGTCTGTAAATCCAAAGAAAATCTGGTGTTCATCAGCTTCTTCGTCTATTTCTTCTCCGATGTTCTCTCCAGGAGTTTCTAAATTATTCATAATTTCAAACGTAAGTGTGTACTCTGTGTCCGGAGTAAGAGTAATCTCATCTATGATTTCCAACTCTTCTACACCTTCACCATCTGGATCTTGTGCTCTAGCTTCAACAACAGGTCCTGTAGTTGGTGTGAAAATTAGTTTAATATCTGTGATGATTTCCTCATGATTTTCTTCTTCAGGAATTTCATCGTCATCATTGTCACAACTAGTGAATGTTACTCCGGTAAAAAGAATTGCAATTAGGCTGTAGATTTTCAAGTTTTTGATTGTTTTCATTTTTAGTAATTTATTAATTAATTGTATAGTTAAGAGTTAAAAGGAAATTTCTTCCGGGTTCGTCTGCAAATAGACGCATTTCATTTAAATAATCTCGATATGAGGTATTGGATACATTTTGAATAGTGAATCCTGTTTTAATTTTTTTCCATTGAAAGTTCCAAGAGATGTCTAGTAAGAAATAACCATCAGGAGCATCTTTAAAATCAAAGATGGGAGTTTCAGGAGTAATTATTTCTGAACCATCGATTAAATCTTCTGGAGGAACCGTTCTTGGTGCTTGGTACTGTTTGAAGGTGTAGCTTGGTTTAATGGCAATTGTAGAGTTTTCTAAACTTCCAAGTTTCGCTTTTTTCCACTCTAATTTATAACTAAGTGAGGTGGGAGGTTGGTTGATCAAAGGTTCATTTTCAGTTATGTTTTTTGACCACAAATAGCTCAAACCAAAGGTCCCTGCAAGTTGCCCAGTAAATTCATGTTTCCAACTATAATCGGTACCTAAGAAAACAGCATCAGATTGAACATAAATATAAGCAGGCATCGGACCTCGAATGGTGCCATAAACGCCATATGGACGATCGTAAATAAAATTCTCTATATAATGTCCATAAAGTGTAATATGGTGTGAATTATTCGTATTGTGTGTTGAAAACTCATTAATGAATTTATAGCCTTTTTCCGGTGCTACCTTAGAGTCTTTCATAGAAATGACTTTGTCAGTTTTTAGGTCACCATCGTCGTTGGTGTAATATCTTAGCAAACCAAAACTATTTTTAAAACCATGTTGCCCAAAGCTATATAATTCAGCCATGTTCGGGGAACGCCATGCGGTACCTATATTGGATCTAAATGTACTGTGATGATTTATTTTTCTGACAAACCCGAAGCTTGAAGATAAATTTGAAAAACTGTAGTTGTCCTTAAAAACATCATTGTTAGATTCTCTTCCTCTTACATCACTTGTTTCGTGATCAAATCGAAAACCTATTTCATAAGTGGTTTTATTAAATGACTTGCTTTCTGTTATAAAACCACTGATTCTGTTTGTGTTATAGTTTGGGATGAATGGTGTGGTACCCGTTCCTGGATTATTGTCATTGTCTTGGTTAAAAACTTGCAGTCCAATCAGGCCATCAAATTTCAACCACTCAGGGTGTTTCCATTCTAATTGATAGTCAGAAGTAGTTAAATCTAAATTTATGATGGGTTTGTCTGCATTTCTTCTAACATCATACTCTTTTCTCAGATTGAGTTGTTTTCCTGCTATTAGAGTAAGTTTTGCATCATCAGCATAATACCAGTTGATTGCCGCTTTTGCTAAATGATGTGTTGTAAGTTGGTTAGGCTCATTTATATCATATGAAAAAGGTCTGATAAAAAGAGGCCTGTCAGAATTGATAGCTTTCACAAAGGTTTCTCCACTTTCAGCAATGGAAGATCTAAGAAATGCTAAATTCTGATCAATATAACTGTAATACAATTTAAAATCAAAATCTTTTAAATGATAACGCGTTCCTAATCCAAAAGATTTTTCTTCTTTTCCCGAATTGGTTAGCATATAATCAGGTGCATGTTTGTCACCGATTTTAGTGTAGTTTCCATTGATAAAATAACTCCATTTTTCAAAACCTGTTCCTGTTTCAAAACCTGCATTATATCCTTTTCCGTTACTTTGGAAGCTTGTACCAATTTGGGCATAAGTAGATTTGTTTAAATGCATAGGGTTAGGGTTTATATTGATGGCACCACCTATGGCTTCTGGACCAAATCTAACACCCGCAGCTCCTTTGATAATCGTAATAGAGTTTGCAGCAGAAATATCTATTTCTGGAGCATGATCTGTACCCCAATTTTGAAAACCATGTTTTATTCCATTGTTAAGAACTAAAATTCTATTACCGTACAACCCGTGGATAACTGGGAGTTGGACATTATTCCCAGAGGATACAAAAGTAACTCCTTGCGTTTCAGCTAATACTGTAGCCATAGACTGTGTTGGGTTTAACTGAATTTCAGCCTTGTTCACATTAATTTGAGAAATAGTAACGGTTCCTTCCTTTTTTTTGTTTTGGGCTTCTATTAGAACAGTTTCTAAGCCCATAACTTCTTGAGTTAAAAAAATATGAGGAGATTTACCATGTTGGTGATTGTGTTCACAAATGGTATCGCAATATCCAAAACAGGATATGATGAGTGTATTAGCCTCGCTACATAAATTTTCAATCAAAAATTTTCCGTGAATATCAGTAGTTGTGTATTTCTCAGTGCCTTGAATCCTTACGGTAACATAAGGGATGGGTTGCTTGGTTTCATTATCTAAAATTTCACCAGTTACACTATGGCTACAAGTCGAATCTTGGGCTTGTATCATGCATATTTGAAAAATAAATATGAGAATAAAATAAAAGCGTTTTCTTTTAGGATTCATCAGTAGGGAAAGGATCTGAGTTTTATTTTGCAACACAACATTTATTTTCGTTACACCTGCAAAATTTAATATTATACAAGTGTAAAAGAATTAATAGGGTAGAAGGAATGTAAATTATTTCTTCAGGGATATTGATATGTGCCAATTTTTCATTTAAAATAATTAAAAACATCCATATCCAGCTTGTCCATAAACCTAATAAAACCCATTTGTTATTTTGTGTTTTGTGAATTTTACAGACCGCATAAAATGATAGCGGTAAGAACACATAATCCAAAATAGGCCACCAATTTGGAGTCAACTGGGAACTGTTAAGGTTAGCAGTGCTAACAAATAATATAGGTGTTGCTAGGCAGTGTAGCGAGCATAAAAATGCAGCTATAGCACCAAGGAAATCATTTTTTATTGTGTATGTGGACATAATATTCTATTAACGCAACTAAGTTGCAAATATATAAAAAATTAACAAACGCAACAATGTTGCTTTAATAAAATATTTATATTATTTTTGAAATCACAACTAAGGTGTATCATATGAATTTAGAATTGGTTTTAAAGGAGCATGGATTGAGAAAAACAACTTTTAGAAAGGAGTTGTTAGATGCGTTCTATAAATCTAACTCTTCCCTTACGGCGGATGAAGTGAAATCCAGAGTAGGAGAGAATACGGATAGGGTAACTGTTTATAGAGCCTTGGATGCTTTTGAGAAGAAAGGATTGATTCATCGTGTTCCTGATAAAAACAATCTAACTCGTTACGCTTTGTGCCAAAGTAAATGTAGTGCAGATGCGCATTTACATAACCATGCACATTTTATTTGTAATGGTTGTAATGAAACATTTTGTATTAATGATGTTGAAATTCCTAAGATCAAGGATGCGAAAGGATTTCGAATAACCAAATCTAAATTGACATTGGAAGGTAGTTGTCCGAACTGTAGTAATTTTTAATAAAATATTACATCAACATTTTACGGGTTAAAATGATAACCTATTCCTAAAAAGAGCCGTGCTCCACTAATTTTGTTTGCCCAAGAAATGTCAAAATCTACAGGACCGATAATAGAGTTATATGATGTTGTGAGCCCAACCGTAGTAAGTAAACTTGTTTGTGTTTGTGTTACCCATTGGCCAGTAGGTTTATAAAAATCTTTGAGATAGTTATTAAAGTCACCAAAACCAACTGAGGCAATATTTACATGTGGAGTAAAGTAAATACTTGAAACAGGAGAATATTGGGCAGAAAGAGCTAACATATTAAACTGTGTTACAGCTAATTCATTTTCTTCCAAACCAGGTGTTATAAAGGCATCATATCTAGGACGTTCAATATTACCTCCTAAGAAAAAGTTCGCGGCATATCCAAAACTGTCATAGCTTATTTTGCTTCCATTATCATTGAAAAAAGTATGTCCACCGGTAACACCAATAATACCTGTTAGCTTTTTGTTTATTGGAATTCGTTTTTCAAACTTATATCTAAATCTAGTAAAGGTACTTAAGGCTCCTTCAGTATCAGGAATGTTAAATTCATCCAATGACTCTGCAATCATGTTATTAAGCACAGAAGTACTCAGTTTTACCTTAAAAAAAGTTCCTTTTTCAGCATAGAAAACCTTGTCTAAGGTATTGTGAATATATTGAGCATAGATATCAATGTTTTTGAAATCATAATGGTCCAAACTATATATATTGTCACTTATACTTGGGTCAATTTTGGGTTTTAGTCTGTTCCAATCATAAGTAAATCCAAGCCCAATATAATTTCTAAATGAATCAAGATTAAAATTTATTTGATTGTCAAATTGAATGTGTTCATTTCTAAGATCTCCTGAATATTGCCCAACAAAGAAGGTTTTTTGATCTAATTTTTCTCCATATAAATCAGATCTAAACCACCAATCTTTATTTCTTCCAAAGTTTTTCTGGTATTGTAATCTATAACGTAAATCGTTGGATAAATCAACACTTGCAATTATTCTAGAGGATTCTCCTAGTAAATTCCTTCCAGTGTAATTCAGAAATAAGCCGACTCCTCTGAAGTCATCAAAATGAAGAGATCCTTTAAATAGGTGCGTTGTTTTTTCTTTTGCGGTAATTTTTAAACCAGATTTATTTTTATAACGAAATAAGTGAAATGAAATGGCATCAAATAAATTAGTCCCTAAGGCATTATGTGAGGCCGCCTTGATTTCGTCTAAAGTGTAATATTCATTAGTGTTTAAGTTAATTCTTGATCTAAAAAGATCCATATTTCCTTTGCTAATACCTTCTATTACGATAGAATCCAACAAAACCTTATTTGCAACATTTGGTAATTCAGGTTTTAACTGTTTGAAATTTTTTATTTTTTCAGCAATTGCCGTAAGTCCAGCAATATTTTCTTTAGTAGCAATTTTACCTTCTTGATAAATTTCCACATTCTTGCCAAAACTCCCCGTAGAGTGCGTGAGGTATTTTGTATGGTCGATTAAAACGTCACATAACTTTTTATTTTCAGGAACCTTTAAATTGGAGGCTAGCATAGCACTTTGAAACACTACAGTAACAGGACTATCTAGTTTCTCTTTAGGTTCCATTCCTCCTCCTACGTCACTTCCGATAATAATATCAGCCCCCCATTTTTTAGCAATATCTGTAGGGAAGTTATTCAAAACACCGCCATCCACTAATAGTACATCTTTATATTCCATTGGAGCAAAGACTGCTGGGATAGACATACTAGACCTCATTGCAAAACTCAAAGAACCTTGATCAAGAATTATCTCTTTTCCGTTTACTATATCTGTAGCAACTGCTCTGAACGGTATAGGTAAACTATCAAAATCTTTTATATTGTTGACAGGATAAGTCATTTCATTAAAAAATGCATTGATGTTTTGATCACTGATGATGGATGTTTTTTTTCGAACCTTTCCTTTTTCCCATTCTAATTCTACTAAATATCTTTTGTATTCACTTTTTTCCTCATTACTTACAGCAGTTACAGGAATGTTGCTGCTAAAGAGTTTAGTCCAGTCTGTGTTTTGAGAAACTGCAGCGATACTATCACCAGAATAACCACTGGCGTATAGTGCTCCAACAATGCTACCCATACTTGTTCCAATAATAACATCCGGTACAATCCCTAGGGAGTCCATAGCCTGTAATGTTGGGATATGTGCAATTCCTTTTGCTCCACCACCACTAAGTACAAGAGCCACTTTTGGTTTGGAGGTTTGTGCTATTCCACAAAAGCCAATAAATAAGATACAAAGGAAGATTGTAAAGTTTCTTTTCATAGCATTAAGATCGATGTGTCAAATTTACATAGATTCAATGTAATAACAAGTAAAGAATGTTATTTCAGTTGTAATAGCGATTGGTTGATTTCAATTTCAATCAATAACTGTAGCGTACAAATTGTGTATGTACAGAGACAATTTGCTAAATTGTTTTAACTTTATTTGGATTACTAAAATGATAAATATGAAAATAGTATTAAAGATTGCATTTGTATTTTGTTCACTCACCCTTTTTGCCATAAATAATAAAATTGATGCAAAGAAAAAATCTGCTATCCAAAGTATAGAAACCGGCTTGACCATTTTAAAAGTAAGAAATGCGCGAGCCAAAAGTAAACCGTTTATTGTTGCCTCTAGTTATGAAGGAACTGTAGTTGGATATTCCTATGAAGGTAAAAAGTTATGGGAGAATAAAATGTCAGGTTTTATGAACCATGATCTGTGGTGTGAGGATATCACGGGAGATGGAAATGATGAAGTTTTGTTAGCTAATGCAGACGGTAAAATTTATTGCTTAGATGTTAAAGGAAATTTGTTGTGGGAGTATGGTGCAGGTATTACACCAATGTATGCAGTTAGTGTGATACATAAAAATAAGCAAGCATATGTTGTTGCTGGCGGATTTGATAAAAAAATATATTATTTGTCTTCTACTGGAGCATTAATAAAAGAAATTCCAACTTCGGTTTTCTCCATTGAAAAACCGTATAAAAGTGCGACCAAAATAATTCCAAAACCTAATGAATGTGTTGCTAATTTTATTAGAAAGATAAAAAATTCTGAAGGTCAAGAAATTCTTGTCATTTTAGGAAGTAACAACCATATGCAAGTGGCGGGAACTTTATATTTTTTCAATCCATTGGAAGAAAAACCATTTAGAAAAAAGAAAATTTCAGTTGATAAAAAAACTAGGGGGAAACTGAGAATTCGCCCGTTAGGAGATTTCCAAGTGTATGATATCAATAATGATGGCAATGAGGAGATTATTTTGGGTGCTTCAGCACATGCAAATGATCTTTTAGTTTCTACTTATGATTTTAGTAATGATGTTTTTAGTTTTCATCCAATAAAAAAAGTGAAATTTGGTTATGACATTGCGCATACTGTGGTGTTAAAGGAAAAAAATAAAACTGAATATGTGACTAGAGTGGGAAGTCAAATCCATATTTACGAGCCTGATTCTGCAGACAAGGATGTAGAAAGGTTGACTGCTAAATATGCTTATAATGATATGCGTTTCAATGCAGATACTCAAAAACTTTTATTAGCAAGTACTCAAAGTGGAGGAAGTTGTATACATGTTATTGATGTGAACAATAATAAGTGGAAAAATGAATTTATCAAACTAGAGCCAACAGGTAAAATGGCGGCTATAATTCATAATGCAGCCAAGATTAGAAAAGATTTACAATCGTTTGAAAAACCAACATATGAAGAAGTTTCGCAATCGGTTTATTTGATGACAGAAAAAGTACCTGCGAATCTTGAGAGTTTAAAAAGATCTTTAGAGAAAAAATATAAGAATCCTATTTTTTTAAATTCTTTGCATATGAGGTATGTTGAGAATTGGGATAGATCTGCAGTAACGAATGAGAAATATAAAAAATCTAGGGATCGTAGAAAAAAATATACTTTAACTCAAGAGCAGGCAGTAAAACAAATAAGTGATAGTTATGTTGGAGCTCCAGGAATTGCTTATTGGGCAGGACATGGGAATGATCCTTATATGTTTCACATAAGTACTACAAAAAAGGTTATTGATAAAGCTGCCGGTAAAAAAACGGTGCTGATTTATCCAGAAATGGAAGATCATTCAAAGAAAAATTTAGACTTTTTAGTGAATGATTTAGTATATCCCTTAGCTGACTATGCAAAAGGTAAAAACACAAATATATTTTTGAGATCCAAAAATGTATTTTGGTTGGGGTCAAATTATTTAGAATCATGGGCAAAATTAATGTCTGGTGAATATGCTGATGTTTTTGTTCCTTCCATGGAAGAAACAACAGATAAAACAATGGAGTTGAGTTTGGCAGGTAGAATGGGAATGTGGACCAGTGGTGCAGTAAATAGCTGGGGAACAAGAGCGGTACCAGATAATACGGCTTTTGATAGATCCAAACAACTTGGATACCAAAGATTGCCGAGTCATTTTTTAAGAATGTTAGTTTTTCATACTGCAAATGGTGCCCAATTCATTAATAATTTTGCGGTAAATCAAGACTATCAAAGTATATATTGGGAATTAATAGCACGAGGAGCTTTGTATGTTCCTAAAAGAAATGAAATTTTAAGTATTTCTCCTGTTCATGTAAGTATGAAATCTCCTGATCATCATTTTATGAATGAAGGCTCTAACGGTAAGTGGACCACTTTTTATGATGAAGAGTATGAAAAGAAGAATGCCTTTGTTTTTAGCCGAATGAATGGAACATGGCCTGGAGCGGCTGTTACTGAATATGATTTTTCTAGATATGCAGCAGGTGTTAAAGAGAGAAGGTTGAATTTTCTAGCACCTTATGAAAAAGGGCTTGTTTTGATAACACCACCTCAAGAGGGAGTATATGCTCAGAAAAATGTAGAAAGAGCTCCGCTAGAGGAAAATTTACATCCTATTTATAAAAAGAATCTTACTGAATTTATCACGGATGGTCATCATTACTACTCAGCAGATGGAAAAGAAACGTATCCGGCAGATACATATTACAAAGTAATCGAAGAGAAGATAAAAGAATCTGCTAAAATTTTACCACTTACTGTTTCTGGTGATGTTGCATGGGTATCAGCGCAAACGGCTCCAAAACACATTCGATTGACCTTAATTGATAATGGATACATCAACCCTAAAGAAAGCACTGCTGTGGTTAAATTTAATAGAACAGATATAGAAAAAATAAAAGATATTTTGACTGGAGAAGAATTTAAAAAATCAAAAGAGAATACAACAAATATAGAGATTCCACTTGGCGCATTTAGATTTATTGATATTGAATTAAAGAAGAGTCTATGAGAAATTTAATTTTCTTTATAATTACTGCGTTTGCGATTACTGTGTTGCCAGCTCAGAAAAAAAATGGACTAGAAAAAAGAGTTGTAGAAAGTTTTAATAAGGATTGGGCATTAAAATTAGAAGATGATGCAAGTTTTAAGGATGTTGACTTTGATGATTCCCAATGGCGTAAATTAATCTTACCTCATGATTGGAGTATTGAAGGGGAATTCGACCCGAAAAATACAGGGAGAAATGCTTGGTTGCCGGGAGGTGTTGGATGGTATCGAAAAAGTTTTCAATTACCTAAATCAGCAAAAGGAAAGTATATTCAGATCCAGTTTGACGGTGTTTATAGACATGCTCAAGTATATGTTAATGGAGAACATGTTGGTGCGCAATATGACGGTTATACAAGTTTTTATTTTGATATATCTCACTGTGTAGTATTTGATAAACCAAACACCATTGCGGTCAAAGTAGATAATTCTGTGCAGCCTAATTGTCGTTGGTATAGTGGTTCTGGGATCTATAGAAATACCTGGTTGACCATTAGTAATGCAACGCATATTGAAAATTGGGGTACCTATATCACAACACCCGAAATAAGTAAAGAACAAGCGAAAGTAAAAGTAGAAACTACAATTGAGAACTTTAAAAACCGAGGGAAACTAGTCTTAGAATCCACAATTTATGATCAATCGGGTATAGAAGTTGCCATTTCTAGAACACAAATACTAGCAAGTTTAAGAAAAGATTATACTGTAAATCAGGAGCTTAATATAGAAAATCCGATATTTTGGAATTTGGAAAGTCCTCATGTCTATAAAGTTATCTCTAGAATATGGGAAGGTGAGACCTTGTTAGATGATTATGAAAGTAGTTTTGGAGTTCGTAACATTGAATTTCGTGATAAGGAAGGTTTTTTTCTAAACGGAATGCACACAAAACTAAAAGGAGTTTGTTTGCATCATGATGCTGGAGATCTAGGAGCGGCTGTTCCCATAGAGGTTTGGAGATCAAAATTGAATACTTTAAAAGAAATAGGTTGCAATGCTATTAGAACTGCCCATAATGCTACGGCTCCGGAGTTTATGGATCTTTGTGATGAATTGGGTTTTTTAGTTATGGATGAGTTTGTCGATAAATGGTATGACAATCAACCTTATGCTTCTGCGAAAAAAAGCAAGAGTAATTTTTTTAATCCTAGTGGATTTGGTGATCCTAACTTTTATTTAGAATGGAGGAAAAATTATGAAGAGACAGTAAAAAGAGATAGAAATCATCCAAGTGTCATCATATGGAGTGTGGGGAATGAAAATCATAGTCCAGGTGATGTACGTCAAAAGTTGGGACTCAAAACCTATGCGGGATTTGTAAGAACATTAGATCCTACAAGACCTGTGATTTCTGGGATGGAACGTGGGAGAGATGGTAATCCAACAGATAAAGTAGATGCTATTATTGAAACCTGTAAAGAGATGGATTTAATTGCACTTAATTATGGGGAACAATGGTGTAAAGCGATTTCTAAAAAAGCTCCGGGAAAACCTTATGTGAGTACTGAAAGTTATGTCTATTTTAATAGTACACCAGAAAAAAGATTTTCCAATATTGAAAGAGCTCCCTGGTTAGATGTTATGGAAAATCCATTTAACATGGGTCTTTTTTTGTGGGTAGGGATAGACTATTTAGGGGAGGCCAAGAATTTTCCTGCAACCGGAACTAATTGTGGGCTCATAGATAAAGCAGGGTTTAGAAAGGAAATCTCATATTTATATGAAGCCTTTTGGTCAGAAAAACCAATGGTAAGAATTGCTGTTTATAAAGATGATGCTGAAGATTTTTCGAAATCAGGAAGATGGTGGTTCCCAAAAATAATGGAGACATGGAATTTTGAAAAAAATGAGGTGAAAGACATTGTTACCTATACCAATTGTGATGCGGTAGATCTCTATATAAATTCAAAAAAAATAGGTAGGCAAAATTTGTCTGATTTTGAAAATTGGATTGTCAAGTGGAAGAAAGTGAAATTTAATGCAGGAAAAATTAAGGCTGTAGGGATAATAGAAGGAAAAGAAGTTTGTGAGTTTGAGTTAAAAACGGCTAAACGATTAAAGAAAATTAAGATTACAACACCTAAAAAGGAGTTGAAGCCAAATGAAGTGATAGAACTGATTGTTGAATTACAAGATAGTTCTGGAACATTGGTGCGAGCGGCAAAGAATCTTTCTGTGAATGTTGAAGGAAATGCTGATGTTTTAGCATTTAGTAATGGTGATATGTCTGATATTAAAAGCGCATCAGATAAGAGCCAATGTCTTACTCAAGATGGTAAATGTAAATTGTTTTTAAAAGCAGGAAAGAAAGAAGGCAAGCTTAAAATAAATATTTCATCGGAAGATAAAATGAACACAACATTGAATTTGAAAATAAAAGGAAGCAAGAAATAATTATGGATAGAAGCATTAAGAATTGGATGTTGTTGTGTTGCATTGCAATCAGTACAATGAGTTGTAGTACCTCAAAAAATGAGAAACAGAAAAATAAAAAGCCAAACATTGTTTTTATTTTAGTTGATGATTTAGGGTATGCTGATGTTGGGTTTAATGGATCAACGTGGTTTGAAACTCCGAATTTAGATGCGTTGTCAAAAGAAAGTTTGGTTTTGGATAATGCTTACATGTATCCTACTTGCTCTCCTTCAAGAACGGCAATTTTTACTGGGAAACAGTCTTTTAGAACAGGGGTCTATACAGTTCCTGTATTGGAAAAAGGGACCGCTGAGGAAAATGTGTTTTCCCGTTGGACGGTAGAGAAAAAACATCCCATATATGCAGAGCCATTAGCAGAGGTTGGTTACAAGTCAATTCATATTGGGAAATGGCATATTGTTGGTCCAAATCCTTCTGAAGAGTTGGCTATGAAATTTCCCTTGCAGCAAAAATTATCACAACCTGATCCAGGTGACTATAGTTGGGCTGAGGAGCATAAAAAACCATTTACGCAACAGTTTTATCCAAGAGGGAGAGGGTTTATAAAAAATGTTGGAGGTACCTATCGTGGTGATCCTGCTTTAGAACCTGGTGGTTATAAAAGTGAATCAGGAGGCTATTGGGCTCCTTTTAGCAATCCATTTATAGAGCCCAAATCAACAGATAATTGGTTAACAGATAGAATGACAGATGAAGCTATAGAATTCATGGACTTGCATAAAGAAGAGCCTTTTTTAATTAATTTAAACTATTACGCTGTGCATGCTCCTGTTAGAGCTAGAAGCGAGGCATTATTGAAAAAATATTTAGAGAAACCAGTGGATTCAATACATGGTCAAGGGATGCATGTGAAAGAGAAACGCAGAGAATATCATGCAGGATATGCCACAATGGTGGAGTCTGTTGATAACAATGTTCAACGCATTTTAGACTATTTAGATCAAAGTGGTTTGAGAGAAAATACAATGATAGTTTTTACCTCGGATAATGGGTATCATGGAGGGCAAAGCAATAATAAATTACTGAGAGGAGCAAAAGGATATATTTATGAGGGAGGTTTAAGGGTGCCAATGCTTGTCAATTGGCCAGGCAAGGTAAAACCAAGAAGAAGTAGTGCGGCCGTTACTTGTATGGATGTTTTTCCTACTTTAATGGATGTAGCAGGGGTTGAAAATTATGCGGGTGTTTTGGATGGGAATTCTGTTACAGATATTTTTAAAGAAGATACAGAGTTGTTTCAAAGCCGCCCCCTTTTTTGGCATGTAGCAAGTCAATATAAACATGGAGCTTGCTCTGTAATCAGAAAGGGTAATTATAAATTGATTCAGTTCTTAGCAACAGGTAAAGTTGAGTTGTATAATCTTTTACAAGATCAGGCAGAATCAAAAGATTTGTCAGAATTAGAAAAGAGTAAAAAGCAAGAGTTGTTACAGGAATTGGTTGCTTGGAGAAAATCAAATAAAGTGCCTTTACCTCCAAATGCGGTTATGGAATTCTAGTTTTAAAGAACTAAAGAATTTGAACAATAGTACTTAGGGCTTTTTTAACAAGTTATTTTTTCTAAATTAAATGCCTGAGGTTACTTGTTTTCAAAATAGAGTTGTTCAAAATGATAGTTTCATTTGGTTGTTTGAGAAAAAATGAGGAATTTAGTCTTAAATTAAGGATTTATTAGCCTAATTAAAACTTATGAAAATGAAACAGAATAAAATTATTTTGACTTTTGTGGGGATGTTTTTTGGAACAGTTGCCACATTTGCACAAGATCTATTGAATCGTGAGATTTTACCAATCGTTGAACCGGAAGCCAAAACGTACACAGAATTAGATGCACGTAATACAAAGCCACCAAAAAGGTTTGAGGTAAATGCACCGAAAGAAGCACCAAATGTTGTCATTGTTTTAATTGATGACCTGGGTATGGGAGCAACAACTGCCTTTGGAGGGCCTATTAAAACTCCTACCATGGAAAGGTTGGCTGCCGCGGGATTACGATATAATAATTTTAACACCACTTCTTTATGTTCTCCTACCAGAATGTCCATTAAAACCGGTAGAAATCACCATACTTGTAACACGGGTTCAATTATGGAAACAAGTACGGCATACCCTGGAAATACAGGTGCATTGCCACCAAGTGTAGCTCCGTTAGCTGAAACATTAAGGTTGAATGGTTATAGTACAGCGGCTTTTGGAAAATGGCATGAAACAGCTGCTTGGGAAACAAGTGTATCTGGACCTTTTGATAGATGGCCAACGCGTCAAGGATTTGATAAGTTTTATGGTTTTATTGGAGGAGAAACAGATCAATGGGCTCCGCTAATTTTTGATGGAGTAAAGAAGGTGAATCCTCCTAAAATGGACAATTACCATTTTACAACGGATATGACCAACCAGGCAATTAACTGGGTTAAGGCGCAACAATCGATGACTCCAGATAAACCATTTTTTGTTTATTTTTCTACAGGAGCTGTACACGCGCCTCACCATGTATCAAAGGAATGGTCAGACAAATATAAAGGTCAATATGACAAAGGATGGGATGAGGTTCGTAAGGAATCTGTTAAGAATATGAAAGCAGGTGGAATTATTCCATCTAAAACAAGATTGGCTCCAAAACCTGATGATATTAAGGATTGGAAAAAACTGACCGACAACGAACGTAAATTATTTGCTCGTCAGGCTGAGGTTTTCTCTGGTTTTGTGGAAATGACTGATTACGAAATAGGAAGATTGGTAGATGCAATTGAAGAAATTGGCGAGTTAGACAATACCATGATTGTTTTTGTCGCAGGAGATAATGCAACAAGTGCAGAAGGGGGTATGGTAGGTATGTACAATGAAATGACTTACTTTAATTTTGTTGAAGAAAAGGTAGAAGATTTATTGCCATTAATGGATGATTGGGGATTACCAAATACATTCCCTCATATGGCCGCAGGTTGGGCTGTAGCTTTTGATGCTCCTTTTACATGGACAAAACAAATTGCGTCAGATTTTGGAGGTACAAGAACAGGAATGATTGTACATTATCCTGATCAGGTAAAAGAAGGTAAAGGAATTAGAGAACAGTTTACACATGCTATTGACATAGCACCTACTATTTTAGAAGTTGCTGGTTTGCCTGAGCCAAAGGTGGTTAATGGAGTTCCTCAAACACCTATAGAAGGTACAAGTTTTGCATATACTTTTGATGATAAAGAGGCTGCAGAAAGACACAATGTGCAATATTTTGAATTGTTTGGAAATAGGGCTCTTTATTTAAATGGATGGTATGCTAGAACATTACATAGAGCGCCTTGGGAAATGAAAGATTTTCCTAACTTAGAAGATGATGTTTGGGAGCTGTACGATGTGAAGAATGATTTTAGTTTGACTAAAAACTTGGCTAAAAAGTATCCTAAGAAGTTAAAAGAAATGCAGGATTTATTTATGGCTGAGGCTGAAAAATATCATGTGTTACCGATTGATGATCGTGTAGTTGAAAGAACAAATCCAGCAATAGCAGGTCGCCCAGATATTATGGGAGGTAGAACTGTATTGAAATTATATGAAGGAATGGAAGGTATGATGGAAAACACTTTCATCAACATTAAAAATAGATCCTTTACTATTGATGCTGAAGTTGAAGTGAAAGACGATGCTACTGGTGTTATTTTGACGCAAGGAGGCCGTTTTGGAGGATGGTGTTTATACATGAAAGAAGGGGTTCCTGAATTTACTTATAATTTCTTAGGGTTAGAAAGATTTGTTATAAGTACAAAAAGTAAATTGAAAGCCGGAAAACATAAAATAAGTTTTACATTTAACTATGACGGTGGAGGTAATGGAAAAGGTGGTGATGCTAGTATTATTGTCTCTGATGGTTCTAAAGGAAATGGAAGAATTGAGAAAACACAACCGAATATGTTTTCTGCTGATGAAACAGCCGATGTTGGGTTAGACAATCAAACTCCAGTAGCTGAGGGAATTGGTTATGGTCCAGAAGAAACTAAGTTTACAGGAAAAATTGACAAAGTGATTGTTGAAATAAAATAATTCTCACTAATAAGATTCAAAAGCCTCCAATGCAATATTGGAGGCTTTTTTATTTTAAAGATGAAAATAAAGCAAGTGAAAAGGTATGTCTTGGCGGGGTTATGACTGTAGCGGACAAATATTAAACTCTCGGAGACGCTATTATTTTTTATATTTTTTTAATTCGTATCATCAATTAGATAAGAATATGAGAAATACAATGTCTTTAAAAGTTATGGCACTCTTAGTGTTTGTTGTCGGTTTTAAATCCTCAGCCTATTCACAAAAGCTTAAAAGTAAACCCAATGTATTGTTGATTACAGTTGACGATATGAATGATTGGGTAGGCGTGTTCGGGGGACATCCTCAAGCAATAACGCCTAATATGGATAAGTTTGCAAAAAAAAGTACTGTGTTTAAAAATGCATATTGCTCGGCTGCTTTGTGTAATCCGTCGCGAACCAGTATGCTAACAGGTTACCAACCTTTTAAGACAGGAGTATATGGAAATGTAGAGGTTTTTAGAAAAATGCAAGGCTTTGAAAATACGATTACCCTTCCTCAATATTTTGCAGAAAACGGTTATGAAACGGTTGCTTCAGGAAAAATTTTTCACAGTCCAAGAGGAACCGCTAAAGAACCAAAAGAAGGAAGCGATCCTGGATCTTTCCAGATTGAAAACAAAGTTGGTTTAGGAACTCCGTATCCGAAAAATAGATTTCCACATGGTTTAGACTTTAAAAAGGCAGGAGTTAAAGGAAGTAAAACAAGATCTTTTGATTGGGGACCTGTAAATGTTCCTGATGAAAAGACAAATGATTGGAAGTCGGCAGAATATGCCTCTAATTATCTGAAGAAAGAACATGATAAACCATTCTTTTTAGCCTGTGGAATATTCAGACCTCACTTACCACTCTATGCACCAAAAAAATATTTCGACATGTTTGATGAAGAGAGTATTGAACTACCTAAAGTTTTACAAAATGATTTAGACGATGTGGGTCGAATTGGGAAAAACTGGACGGGAAATAAGTTGCATGCTGAGATATTAAGAAATAATAAATGGAAATCAGCCGTAAAAGGTTATCTCGCAAGTTTGGCTTTTGCGGATGCATGTGTTGGACATTTGTTGGATAATTTAGAGAAGAGTGCCTATGCAAACAATACCATTGTTGTTATTATGGGGGATCACGGTTGGCATTTAGGTGAAAAAGAACATTGGTCAAAACAGACACTTTGGGAAGAGTCAGCAAAAACACCATTGATCATATTTGATCCAAGCAAAAGTAAAGGTGAAGTTAGCGTTAGGACAGTTTCTTTAATAGATGTCTATCCAACTTTAATAGACTTATGCGATTTGCCACAAAAGAAAGATTTGGATGGAAATAGTTTTGAGCATTTAGTATCCAATCCAAAGGGGACTTGGAATCATTCTGCTCTGACAACTAAAGGCTTGGGTAATCATACATTGAGAAATGAAAACTATAGATATATTGTTTATTCGGATGGCTTTGAAGAGTTATACGATCATAGAAATGATCCAATGGAGTGGAAAAATGTTGCAAAAGAATCTAAGAATAAAAAAGTGATTAAAAAGTTCAGGAAGGAATTAAAAATCCTTTTGAACTAAAAAAATTTGATTTATGAGTATTTCATTCTTTATAGAATTTTGTATTCAAAATTATAAAGGAACAATAGAATGTTCATAAGAGTTGGGTTGTAAAATAGATGGAAAATAGAAGAGATTTTTTAAAAAAAGTGGGACTTGGAAGTCTTGCCATGACAGGAATGTCGACTTCGGCTATGGGAAAGTTAACGAAGCTAGATGGCGAAGATTTGTTTTCAAATAAAACAATTATTGGTGAAGGGAAGCAAATTCAGGTAAAAGTGCAGGCACCCTTGTTTTGTCCTTTTCAGAGTTTGAATGGTCCTGGTGAGAAGGGTGGGAACTCCTACTATTATCAGAGTAAACCGTTTGTTTACAATCCATTCACATGCAAAGCAGCAGGGATGTCTGGATCTCCTGTAATTATTGATGCAAAAGGTAAATTTATTGGGTTTATGACTACTTTAGGGTATGAAAATTCAATATATAGTTTTGACGGTAAAGAAACCTTAACTGTAATTATTCCTGAGGGACAAGAAGTTTTCCTGGACGAGACAGGAAATGGAGATGAAGCTTGGAAAGAATACAATCGCATCATGATGAGGAGATTGAATATTACACCATATGTGCAAACCCCTAAATTTTGGGCAGATGTTGAGTATTGTACTTGGTCTGAACAAAAACATTTGTCGAGTAAAAGACACGAGCATTTTCATTTATTGAATCATAAGTTTGTAAAGTACTATATAGATAAAATTGTGGAGCTTGGGTATCCCAAGGGTAAGTTGACTTTAGATCATGGTTGGGGTACTTTTCCTGATGGCAGTATCAATTCTGGGTTTGGGTCATGGATTCCGGATTCTAAAAAATTCCCTGATTTTAGAAAAACAATGGATATGATCTATGAAAAAGGATTTACGCCTGGTTTGTGGATTGGTTTTCCGAAGATTCATAAAAATAGTATTGCCGCTCAACAGTATCCTGAACTTTTAGGGAATTATTCTTTTGGAACAAAAATAGGGAGGAAAGATGATGTACAGTATTTAAATAGTCAATCCGATATATATGGATATGCTTCAGAAGTGATTTCACGTTTTCATAAGATGGGGGTAATGAAGTTTAAAATAGACATGTCTTACAACACCAAATCAGGGATGTTACCAATCCATAGAGCTTTGTATAGAGCAGCGAAAGACATTAATAAAAATATTGAAATGGAGTTTCATGTACCAGATGTTTTTCTTTCCAAATATGCCGATGTAGTACGTACGAATGATATTTGGCTATTGGACAAATACAACTGGAAAGGTCGTGTAAAAACACACTATGAGATTTGTTATAAGTCGGCTCCAGGTAAAGGAATCAACTTAGATCATATTGGAGGTAACTCGACTGATGCAATAACAGAAAAGAAATTTTTAGAGCACTTAGAGAGTTATAAAACCAAAACAGGCTTTCCACTAGTCTCAGTGTTGCCACATCATTTTGGGAATAAGTGTGTTGATGAAACTGGAGATTATTTATGGAACTATGAAAAAGGCCCTAAAAATATTCTTTCAGATTTTTATTAGAGAGAATCAAATGACGATAAAACTTAACATTACTAAATAGTATTATAATGAAGATTAATTTTAAAACTTTAGTGGCAGGTGTATTTGCTTTTAGCACTCTTTTCAGTAACGCTGCTGAGGAGGAAGTAAAGCCTAAAAAGCCCAACCTAATTATTATCCATACGGATGAACATAATTTTAGAACATTAAGCTGTTATCAAAAATTATTACCAGAAGCCGAGGCTTTTGTTTGGGGAAAAGGAAACAACTCCAAAACACCCAATATAGATAAAATTGCTAATGAAGGTGTAATTTGCACTAGCTACTATGCTTCTTCTCCTGTGTGTACTCCCTCTAGAGCATCTTTGGTAACAGGTTTGTATCCACAGGCAACTGGAGCACCTAAAAATGGAATGCATATTAGAGAGGATATTCCAACTTTTGCAACTATTTTACAGGAAAATGGTTATGCAACTTCTTATGTGGGTAAGTGGCATTTAGCAGGACATGAGAAATATACTTTCGGAATTAAGTACCAAGCTGGATTTGCGGATAATAGATATATGATGAGAGGTGGACACGCTCCATATTTTCATATAAAAAATGGAACATATAAAGGAATTAATGAAAAAGTAGCCGCAAAGTTGCCTGAGGATGAAGTAATTCATTTAACCGACTTTTTCACGGATAAGACATTAGAAATATTAGAAAGAGATAAGAACAAACCTTTTGCATTAATGCTATCGATTCCCGACCCTCATACGCCTGACTTTGCAAAACCGCCATATGATAAAATGTATGCCAATATGGATATTCAGGCTCCATTGACCTCTAAACATGAATACGCTAATAACAGACCGAGTTGGGGAAAAGGTGGAAGTAATGAGGCTACTAAGAAAAAAGCCTTTGAAAATGAAAAAGAAGCTTTGAAACAATATTTTGGTATGGTTAGTCATATTGATGATAGTGTAGGCCGAATATTAAATTTTTTAGAAGAGAATAATTTAGAAGAAAATACAATTATTATTTTCACTTCAGATCATGGGGATATGTTTTTCGAGCACAAAAGAAGAAATAAAGGAGTACCATATGAAGCATCCTCTAGAATACCGTTTGTATTGCGTTATCCTTCAAAAATAAAGTCAGGGAAGGTTATCAATAAAGCTTATACGAATGTTGATTTTACCCCAACTATTTTGGGAATAATGGGAGTTCATTCTGATGCACGTTTTCATGGGATGGATACCTCAGAAGATTTCTTAAATAGAAAAAAAGTTGTGGATAGTGATCGTATTACATATTTCGCCAAGTCTGGTGGTTGGTGGGTTGCTGCCGTTTCAGATAGATTTAAATTGGTAATAGATAAAAAAGAAAAACCTTATTTGTTTGATATGAAAAAGGATCCATTTGAACTGGTGAACGAATACAATAACAAGGAGTATCAAGAAGTTGCAGAAAAAATGCAGACTGAATTGTTTAAGCAATTACAAGAGTTTGACGAACCTGGTTTAAAGTTAAATCAAACATATGTTACAAAATAGAATTTTGGAGTTTTGTATAAAGTAGGTTAGTTCTACAGGAACAATAAAAATTGAAAATACAATTAATTTATAAATCTATGCATATTTATGAGATTCCATATCTCCTTTAGATGTTTTAAATAATAAGAATGACTAAAATGCTAAATAATTTCAAAAGAACAGAAATCAAAGGGAACAAATATTTTTATGTTTTGTTTGTTTTTTTTCAGGTATTTAACCTAACAGCTCAAACTTTAGAAGAACAAGCTCGAACAAAAATATTGGAATTAAATACATTAATTACAACTGCTAAAAACGACGGTATTGAAGTTCTAAAAGAAGAAATGACAGTTCGAACTGCTGAGGTTTTCTTAGACTATGCAAATTGGGATGAAAGCAATATTAGTATGAATACTGAGTTATTCGCTATGGTTAGTAGGTATAAAGATAATGCTGGAGAAATGGCTGAATTGTTGCCTGATTTTGAAAGATCCGATGTGTTAAATATGTTAGAGGAATCGATTTCATACTTATCCATGTTAATTGATAAAACAGTTTTTAGAGAATCGATTCCAAATATTGATTGGGAGCATGTTGTACATGAAAACGATCAGCTTACTTATAATGGAAAACCAGTTTTTTTGGCCGACTTTACTTGGAAACCAGTAATTGATCAATTAACAGAGTTTTACGGGAATCAAGATGGGTATTTTTTGACACCGGGACTTGTTGTAGACAATCAAGGTACGATTAAAACAAATACATACAATGAGCTAACAGCCAAGGAAACGGGGTCTCTTGGATTTATTTTTATGAACCATAAGAATGTACCTGATTGGTCAATACAGGAATATGGAGAGGATTTTGAAATGCGTACTGATACCTATACAGGCTACGATATTGATAATCCCGGAGCAAGAGAGATGCAATCATTTTTAATTGGAGGCACGGTGCCCCATATGGCAGGTAAAAAGTATTCCAACTTGGGGTATATGTTATGTAATGAACCTCATTTTTTTACGCAAAAAACTGGTGATAAACTGGCATGGGCATCCGGACCTGTCTCTGAATTTACAATTGAAAAATTTAAAGTATGGCTTGAGAGTAAACATGGTACTATAGAAAGACTTAATAGTTTGTGGGAAACTAGTTTTGTGGATTTTAGCGATGTTACTATTGAGATTCCCATTGATACTAGTTTAAGGGGGAGTGCGAAATGGTACGATTGGTCATTGTTTAATATGTATAGAGTAACAGAATGGTATAAATTTTTGAAATCAGAAATTCAAAAGTATGATGATGATACCAAAATCCATTTAAAAATTATGCCCAATTTATGGACAGAAAACGAAAGGGTACATGGTATAGATTTGGAAGCTTTAACAAGTTTAAGTGAAATTGTTGGAAATGATGCTGGTGCTATAAATAATCATATGTGGGGGCCAGAAGAAGAGTGGGAAGAAAACTATGCCTTAGAGTGGAGAGAATTATGTATGGGTTATGATTTTATGAAATCTGTAAGTCCATATAAAATTAATTACAATACTGAAGTTCATTATTTATCCACCGTACGGTCTAGGGATTTATATTTAGATCCTGCTTACGCAAGAGCTACTTATTGGCTAGGTCATATGTATGCAATGACGGCAAGTCAAACTTGGTTTTGGCCACGAACCGAAGATGGTTCTCCAAGAAATGGAGTAAGCGTGGGGAATGGATATGCAGGATCAAATATTCAGCAACCTAGGGTTACCAATGAAGTTATGTCTACCATGATGGATTTAAATTCACATTCAGAAGAAATCATGACATTTCAGCGTTTGAAAAAGCCGATACGTATCTTTTATTCGAAAACTTCCGCAATAAACAAAGCAGCTCATATGGATGACATTTTTGAATTGTATGAAGAATTGCATTTTGAAGGAACCCCAATTGGTTTCGTAACGAAAGACATTTTATTGAATCAGTCAATGGATTCATGGGATGTAGTATTAATATCTAATACCGAATATGCATCAGAAGAGGAGGTTCTTGCGCTGCAAAATTATTTAGATAAAGGTGGTGTTATTGTGATGGATGACATTAGTTTAAAGCACAACGAATATGGTGAAGATTTAACTCCGTTAATGGTAAGTAACGGAGTTTTGTCTGTTACCTCCCATCAAGAGATGAAGACGAAAGCTTTCGAGATTTTGGATGAAAATGACGAGTTGCCGAGTATAATTGTAAGTGAGACGAACTCAGTGAATAGAAAAGGTTGTGTTTGGAGATCTTATCGTAATGCTTTTGGAAATGTTGTTTTGTCGGTTGTAAATATGGGGAAAAGTAATGCTTCCCTGGAAATTAGTTTGAAAGAATCAATTGGCCCTGTTGTTGCAAAAGATTTCATTAAAGGGATTGAAACTTCGTTGTCACCTGTTTTGAAACCTTATGAAATTTATTTTGTTGAAATAATTGACAAAGGATCTGAGGATGTTTTGATAGATTATTATGGATTTGAATCTGCTGATGCTGTTACACCAGGTGTGATAGAACCGAATTCAAATGGAAATGCAGTGGAAACTGGTTGGTTTTTTCAGCATCGAAATTATTCTTTTTCTGAGTCTGTGAAAAAATCTGGATTTTATAGTTTGAAGTTTGATTCTTCTGTTGGAATTGAAACCTCATATCAAGCTCAAGGTGGCGGTAGTACTTCTCCTGAAAATTCTAAACTATCTTTAGAAGAAGGAACATATATTGCAAAGCTATCTGTTTATATAGATCAAAATAGCCCAAATATAATTCAAACTAATATTGCTTCCCCTTTTAAATCAATTTCATGGGATCTTACTGGTTTGGAGGAAAAAAAATGGCACGATTTGAGTCAAGAAATCGAATTAGGTGAAACGGTTGCATCTAAACTTTCGTTTAAAATTTTAGATAGTGCAATAGAGAGTTATCCATCAGTATTGTATGTAGATGATCTTAGTTTTAATCAGAAAACACTTTCTATAAATAATGAAGTTAAGGAGAAGAAATATACAATATACCCTAATCCAGCTAAGAACGAGGTGAGTATCAAGGCTCCAAAAAATAGTTTGGTTACCTTTTATAATGTTTCTGGTGTTTTAGTTAAAACTTTTGTATGTCAGTCAACTTTACAAGTTATTTCTATTAGTGACCTAGAAAATGGTTTGTATTTTGTATCTATAGAAAATGAATCAATTAGGGAGATGAAAAAACTAATTATTGAATAACAATCGTTAGAAATTAAAAAAGCTCTCTATACGAATAGAGAGCTTTTTTGTGGTCAATAACTGCAAACTATTGGCCTCTCGTAAGCGAGTTTTATATTTTTTAGAAGAAGGCTAGAATACCATAACTTCCTTTTAGCATTCCAACAGAGAGCACTGCAATAACACAAATTATTAAAATGCTAAGCGGAATAATTAATCGGTCTACAATGGTTAGATTTTTAGGTCGTTCTTTGTCTCCAATTAATCCATTATTATCTAGAAACATCGCCAAAGCCCATGCTAACACAGGGTTGGTTACCATGGCCATGAAAATACAAATTCCGGCTGCCTGAGCACTTGCACTTTCCTTAACCATTTGAATACCTGCCTCAATCATAGGTAAAAATACGCCTACCAATAGGGCAATAGATCTTACGGGTGGCCATACGGCAACATCCATAGGACTCCCTAATATTGCTACTGCAATTACCATCAGCCCGAGTAAGATTGCCCCAGCTGGAATGGGTCTTTTGGCAATTGCGGCTGGAATCAAATAGGTTCCCCAAGAAGAGGTAATATTACCACCTCCAACAGCGGTTCCTACCATTTGTCTTATGGAACACATTGTCATTGTATCATCTACATCCATTAGTACTTTATCTGATTTTTTAGGATAGTTCATTTCTTGAAAAATTCTATGTCCTAAGAAATCGGGAGACCACATTGCTACTGCCAAAATGGCAAAAGGTAAGGAAGCCACAAAATGTTTTGCCTTTGGTAACCCTAGCATCCATCCTTCACTAGTATTTCCCCACCAGTAAGCTGGATTCAAATTAGGTAATCCTATTTCTGTAGTAATTTGAAGGTCAAAACTTGCCCCGCCGATTAAAGCTATTAATAAAGCCGAAACAGCACAAGCAGGAATGGATAACCAACGTTTGTCAATTCTTGCTAGATAGCTGTATAGTATAATAGTAAAGCTTAAAATGATTAAGCCTAAGAATCCCATAGATCCGGCTTCAACTGTTTCAGAAGAAAGTCCTTTACTCCAGGTTTGAATTGTTTTGATCTGGCTTAATGCTCCCATAAATCCAAGGAAAATTAATAAGCCTCCTGCAACTCCTTTACTTGTGAGGTTTACTAGTTTAGAGCCGCCTTTAAAAAAACTGAGTAGTAAACCAAATACACCAATTAGGATCGCAAGAGCTAAGGGGTGTGCACCTGCTAATGCAATACTTGCAATTAATGGTATCATTGGTCCATGATTTCCTGCTAAATTTGCCCTTGGATTAAAAAATCCCGAAGCTAAAATAACAAACAGAAATGCTGGAATAATCATTTCTACTCGGGATACTTCAATAGCAAATTCTTTTCCAAGTGATATATGATCCCATGCTTTGGATAATCCTTCTGCCCAAGCCATCATAACGGATGAGTACATGGCAATAATACCAAGGGTTCCTGCCAGTGCTGGTACTAAATCTTCCCATTCAAATTTATAATCTCTTCCAGGTAGGTTTAATTTGAACCTTCTTGGTTTCATGATTTGTAACTCATGTTCTAAATAGTCAGTACGGTTTTCAAACGCTGATGCCGGTTTATGCTGTTCCTTGTAGGTTTTCATATTGTAATATGTTTCGGAGATGATATTGTTATCCTAATAACCATCTGTATATTCTGGAAGTTTTATCTATGCTAAGGGTTGTTTTGAAAAGTGGATACTTATGCGTCTTTTGATTAATTTAAAACTTAATTGTAGTAACGATAAAACTTATTTATTTTTCGTGTCTCAGATCATAAATGGTATGAGTGCTAGGTGTTGTTAGTTGACTTTTACTTCTTTGAAATATTCATTCAAAATAGTTACAGCCTCGTTCAGTTCATTTTCGGTGTTTTCTTGTATATCATTTAATTTATATTCCCATCCTAAGGCTTTCCATTTATGAACGCCTAACTTGTGATAAGGTTGTAATTCTATTTTTTCAATAGTTTTGTAGTTTTTGAAGTGCTTTCCCATGGCATGAAGCAATTCTGGCCTATTTGTGATACCAGGAATTAACACGTATCGCAACCACATTTTTTTACCAGAAGCTTCTCTATGAGCTGCAAATTTGAATGTTGTTTCTTTGTTTTTTGCACCAGTTAAGTATTGATAGCCATCCTCTGTCATGTGTTTGATGTCTAACATTACAAGATCAGCGTAATCATCTAAAAGTTTTTCTGTATAATGATTTAAAACTCTACCATTAGTGTCTATATTGGTATGGATTTCTTCTTCTTTTAAACGTTGGAAAAAATGAATCAATTCTTTAGATTGTAATAGAGGTTCTCCACCAGATACGGTTACTCCTCCTTTGTTGCCAAAGTAAGATTTCATGTTAACAGCACGTCGAACTAAATCCTCAATTTTATGTTCTTCACCTCCATGTGTGTCAATAGAATCTGGATTATGGCAGTACAAACATTTTAATTTACATCCCTGTAAAAAAACAACCATTCTAACTCCTGGACCATCATGGGTTCCAAAAGATTCGATAGAATGTACTCTTAATGTATTTTCTGAAGTTTTGATAGGCAAATTGTTTAATGAAATATGGTGCCCGGCGGGGTAGTACCGAACACCTTATTTTAATTACATAGATTCGTGGAAAGATCTTGTGATAACTTCCATTTGTTGCTCTTTTGTCAATCGGATAAAGTTGACCGCATAACCTGAAACACGAATTGTTAATTGTGGATATTCTTCTGGGTTTTCCATGGCATCTAACAAAGTTTCCTTATCAAGTACGTTGACATTTAAATGTTGTGCTCCCTTGTCAAAGTATCCATCTAAAGTAGTTGCTAAATTGTCAATTCTTTCTTCTTCTGTTGCCCCTAAAGATTTCGGTACAATTGAAAAAGTGTTAGAAATACCATCCTGAGAATCTTCATAATTTATTTTTGCTACTGAGTTAAGTGAAGCAATAGCTCCGTTAGAATCACGGCCATGCATTGGATTTGCACCGGGTGCAAAAGGAATTCCTTTCGCTCTACCATCTGGAGTAGCTCCTGTTTTTTTACCATAAACTACGTTAGAGGTTATTGTTAAAACAGACATGGTAACAGCAGCATCTTTATAAACAGGTAGTTTTTTTAATTCATTATTGAAATCAGCAACAGCATTTGCAGCAAAGATATCTACGCGATCATCGTCATTTCCGTATTTAGGGAATTCTCCTTCAATTGTAAAGTCAACTGTCAGTCCTTCCTCATTTCTTATAGGTTTAACTTTCGCATATTTGATAGCTGATAACGAATCGGCAACAATAGATAATCCGGCAATACCATAGGCTATATTGATCATTGGATTGGTGTCAATAAGAGCCATTTGGGCTTTTTCGTAATAATACTTATCATGCATGTAGTGAATGATGTTCATAGAATCATTGTAAACTCTAGCAACCTCTTTCATGGCAATTTTGAAATTGTCCATTACTTTATTGAAATCTAGAACGTCATCAGTCATTGGTGCAATTCCTTCCACCATTTGAGTTCCGGTATTCTCACATTTACCTTCATTGATAGCTAATAATAGCGTTTTTGCAAGATTCGTTCGGGCACCAAAGAATTGTATTTGTTTCCCGATTTCTTGGAATGAAACACAACAGGCAATACCATAATCGTCAGAATCTCTTGTAGTTCTCATTAACTCATCATTTTCAAATTGAATGGATGAGGTATCTATAGATACTTTAGCACAATAGTTTTTAAAGTTTTGAGGAAGACCATATGACCAAAGAATAGTAATATTTGGTTCAGGTGATGGGCCTAAGTTGTATAAAGTATGGAGGAAACGGAATGAAGTTTTGGTGACCTTTGTTCTTCCATCGGCAAACATACCACCAATAGCTTCTGTAACCCAAGTTGGATCTCCTGCAAATATTTCATCATAAGCCTCCATACGTAGGTGTCGAACCATTCTTAATTTCATTACGAATTGGTCTATGTATTCTTGCGCTTCCTCTTCCGTAATGACACCTGCCTCTAAATCTTGCGTAATGTAAATATCTAAGAAAGAAGAGACATTTCCTAAAGACATAGCGGCACCGTCTTGTTCTTTTACCGCGGCTAAATAAGCCATGTAAGTCCATTGCACAGCCTCTTGTGCATTTTGAGCAGGTCTTGAGAGATCTAATCCATAATGATTACCCATCTCGATCATATCATTTAAGGCTCCAATTTGCTCGGCAACTTCTTCCCGTAAACGAATCACGCTATCACTCATTGGACCCGTAATCTTTGCTAAGTCTTCTTGTTTTGTTTTTATCAGTTGATCAATTCCATATAAAGCAATTCTTCTATAGTCACCAATCACACGTCCACGTGCATAATTATCAGGCAATCCTGTTAGGAATCCTAGAGATCTAAATTTTTTGATTTCAGCGGTATAAGCTGAGAATACACCATCATTATGTGTTTTTACATATTTAGTAAAAAGTTCATTTACTGCATCACTAGGGGCAAGTCCATGTTCGGAAAGTGCTTTTTGAACTACCTTGTACCCTCCAAAAGGTTTCATAGCTCGTTTTAACAATTCATTGGTTTGCAATCCAACAATTGTTTCATTCTCTTTATCTATGTATCCAGCCTCAAAGGAGTTTACTCCAGAAATAGTTTCTGTATCTACAGATCTAACACCATTGTTTTGTCTTTCTTCTTTTACAGCAGATTTACAAATATCCCAAAGTTTTTGTGTTTTTTGTGAGGGGGCAACTAAAAACTCATGATTCCCGTAGTAAGGAGTAATATTCTGAATAACAAAGTCTCTAACGTTAATTTCTTTGTCCCAAATTCCATTTTTAAATTCTAATACTTTCATGTCCAATGTTTTTAAATTGTATAAATCTACCTTTTGTTTTACAGGTCAAATTTACAATTAAAACATAAAGAATACAATTTAGTCTTTTATTGAAGAATGGAAATATGCAGTTTGAAGGTGTCTATATTTTAATGATTATTATAATATTTTGATAGATTGAAAATTAATTAGGAGTCAGTTTACTAGCACGTAATGAAACCTATAGTTTTTATGCATAATTCATAAAAATAAAGATAATTTAATCTTTTTTAAAAAGACTTGTCTAACCTGCGTAATCGCAGGAATTTGCTTAAAGGAAATTAGGAATTTATCCTGGAATATAAATATTTTTTACGTTTATGTAGAAGAAACCCAAGTAATGAAACGAATACAACGGGAGCAAATAAATTTATCAGTTGCCAATAAGATTTATTTTCTAATATTTTTTGTTTGTCTAATAACCTTAAATTAATTTTTTTTGAACGAATACTTATAAGTCCAGTATCGTCTAGAAGATATTCAATAGCGTTTAATAAAAACTCTTTATTGCCATAGAATTGTTGTGTCCACTTATCCACACCCAATTCTAACGGTTGTCCTTTGTGAATTTGATTTTTTCCAATATCTCCATCCGCAATTAAGATCATTTTGTTCTGAGAACCTTTTTCTAAGGGTTTCGCAAACCTAACCGGTTTGATACGATCTTTGTATGCGGAATTAAAATTTCCCTCTAACAAAAGACCTAAGATTTTATTTCCGTTTTTATAAGTATTAGATTCAGGTTTTTCCATAACAGAATTTAATTCCACAATTGTCGGAACTTGAACTTCTTTGGAAAGCATTGAACTTTGCAGCAAGATTGTTTTTTTTACATCATTTTTTAAGGTGTCTATGGAAGATACAAAACTTAAAGATACCGGACTTATGTTATTTACGATGGGATGATTACTCTTTGAGCTAACCAGGGGAGCATAAAGCCAAAGAAAGTTTTCAAAGTTTGTTTTATTACCAGTATTACCCGTTGCTAAAGCTATTTTAGATGCGTATAAGTCTTTTACTAGGTTTTGGTTTATCCTAGCTCCATATCTAAAAAAGAAATCATCTAGGTTAAGTTCTTTCGAGTAGGCAAGGGATTTACCATTTTGAAACAAACTATCCATTTCGGCTTGGACATTATCAACCATCCATAAACTTTTACCACCGTTCAATATGTATTGATCTAAGGTGTATTTTTCTTCCTCAGAAAAAGGGATAGTTGGTTTTGCAATGATGGCTAGGTCAAACGATTTTAGGTGCTCTATCGTTTTTAAAGGATTTGTTTGAACAGAATCTAATGTAAATTTTGCAAGATGATAATTTGAACCGACAGATTTCAATAAACTGTATAGTTGAATATCTTCCAATTCTCCATTCCCCGAAAGGATTACAATACTTTTTTCTTTTTTAGAAGAGACGTTTTTTATGGCGTGTAAAAAAACATATTCTAAATTTTGAATGGAGTTTTCTAGTTGTTGCTCTTGTGAGCTTTTAGGATCACTATCTTTTAATAAAGAAATAGTTTCTTTTTTGTTTTTGTAGGTGATGGTAGCCCATGGAATAATTACACTTTCTGAGACTACACCATTTTCTTCAATGGTAAGTCTGCTTGGTGTTAGACCTTCCGAAATTAATGACTGTAAGTTATCTTTCGGATCAATGAATAACACTTTGATATTACCATTCATTATTTTTAATTCTTCCAAAAACTGTCTTGTTTCGGTTTGAAGTCTTTTAAATTCTGGTGGGAAATCCCCTTCAAGATATACTTTAATGACTGCAATTTCATCTAAGTTTTTTAGGATAGATGCTGAGGTTTCTGAGAGCGTGTATTTTTTATCACTTGTTAGGTCAAATCTTGTATGAAAAGATTTACTTACTGTGATAAGAAGAATTGTTAAAACAAATAATGTCGCTATTTTCTTTTTGGGTACAATGCTGTAAAAATTAAAGAGGGTGCATTGTAGAAAGAAAACCGTTACAATAATAAAATAAATAATATCTGTTGTATCTACAACACCTCTAGCAATACTCAAAAAATGAGTATATAAACTTAGAGATTCTGTATTAAGGCTCGGGACAATCGAACTTATATCAGAGAGTCCACTGTATAATATCAAACAGAGTAAAATAGAACCTAATAAAGAAATAAGAGTGTTTTTAGTAAGAGAGGAGACGTAGAGTGCTATGGAAATAAAAGCACTGGCCAAAAAAAGTAAACCTAGATACGATCCTATAATACTACCTGTTTCAATAGCTCCTACAGGCGATGCAAGTTTATAAATACTGTAAACATATATTATTGTTGGCAGTAACATGAAACCAATAATAAGCAATATTGAAAAGAACTTTCCAAGAACAAATGCTAAGTTGCTAATGGGTTTGGTTTTGATAATTTCAATGGTTCCAGATAGATACTCCTCTGAAAAACTTTTCATAGTCAGGGCCGGAATAACTAAAATAAAGAGCCATGCAGTACTATAGAAAAAATTTGCAAGTGAAGCAAAACCACTGTTTATAATACTGGCATCCGTTTTAAAAATCCAAAGCCATAAACTATTCAAAATAAGAAAACCAAGAATTATTGTGTAGCCTCCTAGAGATCCAAAAAATAATCGAAGTTCCTTTTTTAATACGGCTAACATAGATAGTGAAGTTTTACTTTTTTATAACGGAACTTTTAAATAGTTATTCTGTTTTATGAAAATCTAATGTAATAGAGTCTCTATAGTCTAAACCAAGAAGACTTGAAGCGCCACCAACTGTTGTTAGATTACTTTTATAAATCGCAATTTCAATAAAACCAGCAGAGTTAAATATGGCAAGTTTGTTACCATCGCTTTGCCTTAATACAGGATCTAAGGTAAAGTCAACAATATCACAATATTTATAATTAATTTTAGAGAAAGTATATCTACTTGCACTTAATGTAAATTGACGTCCTTTACCAACCTCTTTAAAAAGTTTTTCTGTGATATTACTAATAACGTTCCCATAATTATCGATGTAAATAACATTACCAGAAATACTAGAAAGGTCGCTTGATACTTTAGGCTGAAGCTCAAATATTTTTTTATAAGTCTCCAAAGGTTTTCCTATTACCTCTAAAGTACCACCCCTTGCTATGTGCGCTGCAACCTGAACAAAAACATCTAAAACGGAAAAACTAGACTCAAATCGATCATGAATATTTATTTCAACAATTTTAGAAGGTTTTATCTCAGAGGCAATCATGGAAATCAAACCATTATCTGGGCATACAAAGTAATGACCATTTAACAAGAGCGCAATATGTTTATTATCTTCGTTTAATTCTGAATCAACCCCAACAATATGGATGGTTCCTTCCGGAAAATTCTTGTATGCATTTTTTAAGATATAAGCAGTCTCTGTAATATTAAAAGGCGAAATTCTGTGAGATATATCAACAATCTTAGCGTCTGGAACCGTAGAATAAATAGCACCTTTAACTGCTCCTACAAAGTGGTCTTTGGTTCCAAAATCTGTAGTTAAAGTAATTATAGACATCTGTGGTTTGCTTCCTTTTGAGTGTTCGTTTTTATGGATATGAATCCTTAAAAATCTTGAACAAATTTATACAAATATATAGGAATTAATAGTATTTTTAGACATGAAAATAAAGGAAATATAAACAATAAAAAGCAAGCAGTTGAACGAACGTATTATAAGTCTTTCAGAGATAAATCCTAATGAGTTTTTTGGGCACCAAGAAGCTACAATCAAACAGTTAAGAGCTTATTTTCCAAAACTTAAAATAGTGGCAAGAGGTTCTCAAATAAAAGCTTATGGTGAACCCGTTATTTTGGATGAGTTTGAAAAACGTCTGGAAATGATTATCAAGTATTTTGATAAATACAATAAGATAGATGAGAATTCTATCGAACAATTGTTGACCAATACCGGTAAAAAAACAGCAACCTCCTCAACGGCAGATGCAGTTTTGGTGCATGGTGTAGGAGGGAAGCTGATCAAAGCCCAAACGGAAAATCAAAGAAAAATGGTAGCCAAAATGGAAACAAATGATATGTTGTTTGCAATAGGACCTGCCGGAACCGGAAAAACCTACACAGCAGTGGCTTTGGCTGTAAAGGCGCTTAAGGATAAAGAGGTGAAACGAATTATATTAACCCGACCTGCAGTTGAATCAGGTGAAAATTTAGGTTTTTTACCAGGTGATTTAAAGGATAAATTGGACCCATATATGCAACCTTTGTACGACGCTTTGAGAGATATGATTCCTTTTGAAAAATTGGATTCGTATATCGAAAAAGGAGTGATTCAAATAGCTCCTTTGGCTTTTATGCGGGGAAGAACGTTAGATAATGCTTTTGTTATTTTGGATGAGGCACAAAATACAACGACTGGCCAAATGAAAATGTTTCTAACCAGAATGGGAAAAAGAGCCAAGTTTATTATTACGGGTGATCCTGGGCAAGTGGATTTGCCTCGTAAACAAGTTTCTGGTTTAAAAACTTCGTTATTGGCCTTAAAAGGAGTAAAGGGGATTGCAAATATATTTTTAGATGACAAAGATGTAATACGTCATCGATTGGTAAAAGAGATTATCAAAGCTTATAAAAATATTGAAACAGAATAATTATTGTGATAAAGTAAATGAAGAAATGAAGTTTCTAGTGTAGAATTCTTTATTTTTGCCGAACTATTTTATAGACATAACGATAGCAATAAATTTTTTATAATGACAAATACGATCAACGACACAAATTTTAATTTCCCAGGACAACAGAAAGTTTACAAAGGAAAGGTGAGAGAAGTATATACGGTTAGTAACGATCTTTTGGTGATGGTAGCTACTGATAGGTTGTCAGCTTTTGATGTGATCATGCCAAAGCAGATTCCTTTTAAAGGGCAGATATTGAATCAAATTGCTTCGAAAATGTTGGAAGCAACTAAAGATATCGTGCCAAATTGGGTGGTGGGTACTCCGGATGAAAATGTTACCATTGGGCATTCTTGTGAGACTTTTAAAGTAGAAATGGTAATTCGAGGTTACCTTACAGGGCATGCTTGGAGAGAGTATAAGGCAGGTAAAAGAGTTTTGTGTGGGGTTGCAATGCCTGAAGGAATGATTGAAAATCAAAAATTTGAATCTCCTATAATAACACCATCAACAAAAGCTGATATTGGAGATCATGATGAAGATATTTCTAGAGAAGATATTTTGGCAAATGGAATTGTATCAGAAGAGGATTATAAACAACTAGAAGCCTATACTTATGCGTTGTTTGAAAGAGGAACTGATATTGCTGCAAAACAAGGACTTATTTTGGTGGATACAAAATATGAATTTGGTAAAACTGCGAATGGAGAAATCGTTGTGATTGATGAGATTCATACTCCGGATTCTTCTCGTTATTTTTATGCAGATGGTTATGAAGAGATTCAAGCAAAAGATCAAAAGCAGAAACAATTGTCGAAGGAGTTTGTTCGTGAGTGGTTGATAGAAAATGGTTTTCAAGGAAAAGAAGGGCAAGTAGTTCCTGAATTAACGGAAGAAAAAATAACTGATATTTCGAATAGGTATATTGAATTATATGAGAAAATAACCGGAGAAACTTTTGTGAAGGCAGATGTATCTAGAGTTATAGAAAGAATCGACACAAATGTGAAAGGTTTTTTGAATTCTCTTTAAATCAATACTAGTGTATAAAAAAAGCCTCTACTGAATAAGTAGAGGCTTTTTTTTAGTTTGTGTTTTTTATGATCTTTGTCGCACAGCTTCATATAAGAAAGCTCCACAAGCAACAGATACATTTAAGGATCCAATATTTCCTTTAAGAGGTAATTTTGCTTTTGCATCTACCATTTTTAAGATTGACGGGTTGATACCTCTATCCTCAGAACCCATAATGATGGCAGAAGGTTTTTTTAAATCAACATCAAATAATAAATCTTCCGTTTTTTCTGTAGCTGCTACAATTTGAATTTCGGCTGCTTGTAAAATAAACATGGCATCTTTAATATGGTTTACTTTACAGATAGGAATATTAAATGCGGCTCCGGCAGAAGTTTTTACCGTTTCTGCATTCACCGGAGCGTTTCCTTGGTTTTGGATAATTATTCCGTGCACTCCTGTACATTCTGCAGTTCTAATAATTGCACCGAAATTTCGTACATCAGATACTTGATCCAATAATAAAAATAAAGGTGTTTCTTCTTTTTCTAAAGTAGCTTCCACTAAAGTATCTAAATCGTGAAAATTAATTGGAGCAATCTGTGCTACTGCACCTTGATGATTGTTGTATTTAGATAATTTATCCAATTTTTCTACAGGAACATAACTAAAAGCAACTTTGTTGGTTTTAATCTGCGTCATCAATTCATTCATTAAATGTCCAGAAATTCCTTTCTGAATAAACACTTTATCTATAGAGCTCTCACTATTGATAGCCTCAATAACTGCTCGTAATCCAAATATTTTTGACGTCTTTAATTCCATGGCGCAAATGTACTGCTATTATTTGTATAAAAAAACCCGCTTTAAAAGCGGGTTATGAGTTCTGTTGCAATATTTTTGTTTATGGGTTAACAGTAAACGTATGGGATTCTGAAGCAGAGTCAAATTCATTATTGAAAAAGTAAACTTCTTCGGCTAAAGTCATCTTGTAGTATCCGTATTCAGGATAGGATAATCCATCACCAAAAGCATCGTTGATTGTAAACGTGTAATCTCCGGGAATTAACTGACAGAGAGTTACTGACATGGAAGTTGTGCCGTCTGGATATGTACCTTCAGCAAAAGAATAGACCAATTCATTTGATGAATTTCTAATTTCAACTGAAGTTTCACTAGCATAACCGTCAAATACAATTTCTAGTTTTGGACATTTTAAACCGACACTAATAGTTATTGGCTCACCAATGTAAATGTTATTGTTCTCCGAGGTAAGATTTAAATTAAGTAGTTTGTCAGGATCAATATTCATGTCTTGAACACTTAATGGAATATTACCGATATTGCTATTTGCTGGAATGGTTACAGTGTTAGGTAATGTATAAGATGATGGATCTAATGTAGAAGTGTCAAGTATCTCTATATTGAAAACTCTATCATTTGAATGAATTTGATTAGCGTATATTTTAATATCTTGAACTACCGTTTCTCCATTTGGAACCAGGATGGAAACATCCGATTCTAAAGTAACGAAATCGGCAATTGTAGGTCCTTCATCTTGACAACTAGCCACAAAGAAAAGGACCAATATTATAGAACTAAGTTTGTATATGTATTTCATGATTTTAGTTTTAACGATTATCATTTACAGAGTCATTGATGTTTTCATTAGCATCAATTTCTTTTTGAGGAACTTTTAAAAAGAATTTTTTATCATCCGCTTCTAAATCAGAGTTAGGTAATCTGTGATTTCCTGTTCTAGGTATTGCACGTCGTAATCGTTTGGCATCAAACCATTCAACTCCAATCTCCGCATATAGTTCTTTTCTTCTTTCAATAAGAATTTCTTCTAATAAGTCCGCTCCAGTGTTGGTAGATTTAATTGCATTTGGATCTCTGTTAGACTGTAAGGCGAATAGAAGATCATGAGCTGTTGGATCGCCTAACCTGTGTTTCGTTTCTGCTTCAATTAAAATCATTTCTGATGTACGCATTAATGGAAGGTCAGATTCAAAAGAAAATTTAAATTTTGTAGTTGTTAAAAATTTCCATTCCGCTCCAACTGTTTGATCATATGTTTCATCAAATAAGTTCCTTACGTCTGTGCTGCTAAAAAGTGCACGAAAATCTTCATTAACATAAGTACCAAAATATCCATCAGCGAAATGATCACTAAATGCATGGGGGGCAGCATAGTAATAGTTTGATTGGTCTGTTGTTTGTGGACTTCCCCACATCCATTCAGAACTTTCAATCTTGTCAAAACCATTTGAGTATTCTGAGGCATTTAATGCTGCTGATGGATTCCCTCCATATGCAATTATTGCTGCGTCTCTTGCTCCTTCCCAATCTTCCATAACTAAATATACACGAGCTAAAATACCCGCAGCTACTTGCTTGTTGATATAGGATTTTCCTAGGCGAGATTCGTCTAGATTAGCAACAGATTCGGTTAAGTCAGCTACGATTAAATTATACATTTCGCTTAAAGTAGACATTGGTTTTCCTTCTAGGGATAGTTCTAGATAAATTGGAGGAGCAAGATCAGTAGGGTCTTTTGAATAGGTGTGTTGGAATTCCATACTTAATTGAAAGTAAAAAAAGGCTCTAATAGCTTTTGCTTGTCCCATTAATTCTTTTACATCTTCCTCTCCTATATTGCTATTTGGTAATCCGTTGATAATTGAATTAGCTTGATTGATCATATAATAAGGGTATTCCCAACTAAAAACAGTTCTTGTATAATTCGGTTCTCTGTTGTCATTATCATAGTCAAAGTTGTACCAAGAGTTTTGAATAAAATCATTTCCTTTCACGGTTCTTGCAAAATACATGGAATACATACCACCCGCATCTGTTCTTGTAAATTGGTCTCTAAACTGTCTTTGTATTCCGGATAAATGAGCTTCCACTCCTTCTCTAGAGTCAAAAATCACGGTTTCGGTAACTGCATCGGTAGGTTTTGGCTCGTTTAAAAAATCATCGCTACAACTGAATAAAATCATTGCAACGCAAATAATTGCTGTGTTTATAAGTTTTTTCATGTTGTAAAAATTAAAATTCTAAGTTTAAACCTAAAGATGTAGTTTTTAAATTGTATGATCGGTTGTCTGTGGTTCCTGCAAGGTTTTGTTCAGGGTCGATACCTTTATGACTTTGCCAAGTAAATAAATTATCTCCCTGAATGTAAAGTCTTAATCTTGATAAATGCATTTTAGTGACTAATTTGTTAGGGAGATTATAACCAAATGTAAGGGCCTTAAGTCTTATGTAGTCATTCTTAAAAAGGAATCTGTCAGATTGTGAAGTGTGATCGTTTTGTGCATTTAACAAAAGAGGCACATCTGTAATATCTCCTGGTTTTTGCCAACGTCTTAACAAATCTACATGACCTGGATCTCCAATTCTTTCCATTCCCCCCATTAGAGAAGCATAACTTGAGTCGTAAACATAGGCACCAAAACTAAAGTTGAAAAGAAAGTTTAAGTCAAAATCTCGATATACAAAATTATTGGTGAAACCACCTACAAAATCAGGAAGTGATGATTTGTTTGCATAGGTCCTAGAATCAGAAGTTTCTGCATAAACTTCAGTAACTTCTCTTCGTTCAATGTTTCCGTTTTCGTCTTTGATGTGTTTATACCACATTCCATTTCCGTTTGCTGGATTGACTCCTGCCCATTCAGCAAGATAGAAGTCGTAAATTGATCTTCCAACTTCCCATCTTTTCGTTCCATTTATGTAAGAATCTTGTGATAGTTCAGTTATTTTATTGTTGTCGAAAGAAAAATTAAGTCCGGTTGTCCACCTAAATTCTGATTTTTTAAGAATGTTTGATCTAAGCGAAACTTCTACACCGTAGTTTTTAACTGCGCCTATATTGGTTACTATTGACTCATTACCAGTTGATATTGCTAAAGGTGCATCGTATATTAGATCAACCGATTCTTTTGAATAGTAATCAACGGAACCGTTAAGATATTGACCGAAGAAATTAAAATCTAATCCAATATTAAATGATCCTGTTTTTTCCCAAGTTAAATTTGGGTCTGCAACATTTCCAAGGAGTACACCGGTATTTGATAATTCGTTAAATCCTGTCTCGTATAGTGATAAATAAGGGAAGTAATTGTCGTTATCGTCTGCATCTAAAGTTCTGTTGTTCCCTAATTGACCATAAGATGTTCTTAGTTTTAAAAACTGAATTTGGTCTATGTTTTGCATGAATCTTTCATCAGATATAACCCATGACCCACCAATGGAGAAAAAGTTACCCTTTCTAACACTTTGGTGAAATCTACTAGAGGCATCTTGTCTAAAGGAAGTTTCTATAAAATACCTTTCGTTATAGTTATACATTGCTCTTCCAAGAAAAGATTGTAGTGTTTCGTCTGTAAATGATCCTCTAACTGCTTCAGGTGTTGTGCTACCAGACAGTACTTCTACTCCAGGGAGAAATCCTACCCCTTGAGCTCCTAAGGCACTAATGTTTTTTTCAAACGCTTCATATATAAGGTTAGCTGAGAGATTATGTTTATCGTATGATTTAGAGAAGTTTAAACTGTTGATTATGTTTTTTGTAGTTGTGAAGTCTCTATCTTGATCAACTCTTCCCTTTGCAGCAGCACCAGCACCATATTTATAATGATCATAGGAATAAGCATCGTAAATGTATTTTTCATATGAAATTTGAGTTTTAAAGTCTAAGTAGGAAGTAATTTGGAAATTTACATAACCATTTGCGCTAAAATTATCTCTTTTATAGGTTTGCTTACCTAAGTACAAGGTACCTACCGCATTTCCACCTGATAAAACTGGTCTTGCGGCATTTAAGATTCCGGTATTATTACCATAATCATATATGTTATTCCCATTTGCATCTTTAATTAAATTGCCGTCAGGATCTCTTCTGTATAATGGGTAATATGAAGAAACACTATTGATCCATTGCATGGTACTAGTAAAAGAGGTCCCACTTTGATCCGGGAAATTCTGTGATGAATTTGAGTAAAATAAAGAAATACCTGTTTTGAACCATTTGTTAACCTTTGTATCAACAGATAGACGTGTGGTTACACGTTCAAAGTTGGAAGTATTAACTGTTCCTTCTTGGTCCAAATAGTTTAAATTGAAAGAATGAGTAGTTTTTTCACTTCCACCTGAAATTCCTAAAGTGTGTTCTACTCTCTGTGCATTATTGTTTTCAATTAGATTTGCCCAATCAGTATCCCAATGTTTTTCGGTAGAGATTAATTTTCCGTCTGTACCAACAGGTTGATCGTTTTTGTAAGGATTGTAACCTAAATTAGCCACTAAACCATTGGAAGCTGCGATAGCTGCCGCTTCTGCACTTAAACCTTGTCTATATTGGTTGTTGTTTTTTATTGCTTCCCAAGTGTATTCTGTGAATTCGTCTGTATTTAATAAACCATGTCTTTCAACTGCCCTTCCTGATATTCCATAACTAGATGTAAAAGAAACCTTGGTAGCAGTATTTAATTTTCCTCGTTTTGTATTTATAAGAATAACCCCGTTGGCTCCCCTAGATCCATATAATGAAGTAGATGATGCATCTTTTAAAACATTCATACTTTCAATTTGGTCTGCACTAATAGTGTTAAGGTTTCCGTTGAAAGGAGCGCCATCAACTATTATTAATGGCTCGGCAGAAGCATTAATTGAACTTATTCCTCTTATTCGGATGGTTGGATTTTCACCAGGTTGTCCTCCTCCAGAAATTATGTTAACCCCTGCAACATTTCCTTGCAACGCAGTTGCTACTGAAGTAATTTGTTGGTTTGCTAAAGTGTTTGAAGAGACTGATGAAATCGCTCCTACTATAGATTTTTTGGTTTGTTTACCAAATGCTACAACAACCACCTCTTCAAGTGCCTGAGTATCTTCTTGCATGGTTATTTGCATTGGTGAAGAATTTTGCACTGTTTTTTGTAGGGAAACCATACCAATATAACTAATATCGAGAACAGCTCCAACTTCGGCTTCAATAGAAAAGTTTCCATCAAAGTCTGTTTGAGTTCCGGTGGAAGTGTTGTTAACTAAAACCACTACTCCAGGAAGTGGTCCTGAAGCATCAGAAATAGTACCGGTAACAGTAATTTTCTGGCTTTGTGAATAAGAAATTTGAATAACGAGCATGCAAAAGAGCATCGTCAATCGATGTAATTTTAGATTCATTTGGGTAGAGTTTTTAGATTATTTAACATAATTATAACTTTTTTTGGAATATTCCCTATAAAAGGTAGTGAAAAATTTTAGATATTAAGAAATTGTTAACTTTTGTATATTAGGTTTTTGGAAAACTTCGTTTCGCTAAGTATAATTTGCAAAAGGTGTTTTTTTTTTGAAGAATGGTTAAAAATCAGTTGTTAGTTTAATGTGGAATATGCCTTGGTTAAGGTTGAACGGGCTATCATTTGTTTTACCAAATGCATAGTTTAAATTTATGAAACCTCCCTTTGTTTTGTACGCGTATCCTAGTCCGAAACTATAATATCTGTCATTTATTGAGCTTGTTGGGTTGTCGGTTATAGCAAAGTCCGTGAATGTGTATAGGTAGGACTCTAGTGAGGTAAGTAATTGATATTCGAAATTTGTGAAATTATAGGAGGATGTAAAAATACTTTGTTCGTAAAATCCTCTAATGGTGTTCGCTCCTCCTATTTGAAAAAGCTCATTTAGAGTAAGGTTTTTTCCAAATATGTTTTCGGTTCTGTTATGAATGTATATTCTGCTTCGTTTTGAGAGTTTTTCGTAGAAGGAGAAATCTAACAAAGTATAATATTGACCCTCTGATGTTGCTGTTGTTTTTTTTGTTCCGGCGCTAACTTTAGTATTTAATTTGATATTGGTTTGGTTTCGTCTTCTGTGTTTAAAGGAATATTGTGTCCCGTAAAGTTTTTTCTGATAAGTTTCAATAGTTGTGTTGTTGTTTGTTAGCAGATTGGTAGAGTTTTTTGAAGAAAAGTTAAGTCCTATTTGATGCTCTATGTTTAGGTTGTAGTCTAGTGAAACGTTTAGTGTAGTGTTGATAAAAGAAGAGTCTTGTTTGTAAATCTCAAAATTTATTTCTGGATTTATTGAAGAGCCAAAAATATATGGGGTTGCTGCTTTTAATCTAAAGTTTTCTTGTTTATTACCATTGTTACTCCAATAGAAAGCAAGATGTTCTCCTTTGTTAAAGGTGTTGTTTAAAGATACATCGAGGTAGCCGTTGAATCTTAATTTGCCATTTTCTCCGTTAGTAAAGCCTACAAGGCCATCAAATTTATTAGATTGATGTTTGTGTAGGTACAAGTATATCTGGGTGGAATCTTTTGTGAATAATACTTCCGGTTTTCTTGTTTCTGTTACGAATGAAAGGTCTTTGATTTCTTCACTCGTTTTTGAAAGTGTGTTTTTGTTGTAGGTTTCTTCAGAGTTAAGTTTTAAGTGTCGTTTAATAAATTTTTTAGGAAAGCTTTTGTATCCGTTGATTACTACTTTATCAATAGTTCTTTTTTTTGTTGTTTTTATGGATATTTCCGTGAAAAGTGTGTCGTTTCTTTGGTTTTTTATTGTCGGAGTTAGTTCTGTAAAGGTATAGCCTTGTTTCTCATAATATTGATATAGAATTTTCAGTTTTTGGTGTAACTCCAGAAAAGGAAAAACTACATCATTGGTTTTAAAATCAGGTAAGAGTTCTGTGGGGTGCGTAAATTCTAATTTAACAAAGTTTATTTTTTGTCGGTAATTTATCGTGTAAGAATAACTGCTATCATTTTGTTTGGAGAGAACTATTTCATGATTTATATATCCTTGTTCGTTGAGCTTTTGACCGGTTTGTTTAAGATATGAAGTTAGTTCGGTGTGGTTTTCAAACAGGGTGTCTCTTTTAGGTGTTCTTATGTTATCTAAGTACTCTTCTTTAAGTCGGATGGTTTTGTTCTGTGCAAAGATAGTTGTGGAAAAGTGTATGACAACAACAAATAATGGTAGTAGAATGTTTTTTGTAGAAGGTAATGGATGGTTTAATTGTCTGTTTTGCATGTAAGAAAACATTTCACTTTTGATAAAATGCCTAAGGTCAAAGCTAAATTATAATTATACAATTATCAAGAAATATGTAAAGATTAAAATTTAACTAACTGGTATTTGATTAATTAGATAAAAAACGTATATTTGCACCCTCTAAAAAATAGAGAATTATAAAATAAACACAATTTATAACAATTTAGTATGCCAACTATTCAACAATTAGTACGCAAAGGAAGAACCCAAAACACTAAGAAGAGTAAATCGGCTGCTTTAAATTCGTGTCCTCAAAGAAGAGGAGTATGTACACGTGTTTACACTACAACACCTAAGAAACCAAACTCTGCAATGAGAAAAGTTGCCAGAGTTCGTTTGACTAACGGTAATGAGGTAAATGCATACATCCCTGGAGAAGGACACAATTTACAAGAGCACTCGATAGTATTAGTAAGGGGAGGAAGAGTAAAAGATTTACCAGGGGTAAAGTATCACGTTGTTCGTGGAGCTTTAGATACGGCTGGTGTTGAGGGAAGAACTCAACGTAGATCTAAATACGGAGCCAAACGTCCTAAGAAGTAAATTTTTTAATGTTCGCTAAGGGTCAATTGATTTATTAGCAACAACAACAAACTCAAGAAAACATGAGAAAAAGAAGAGCCAAAAAAAGAGTTCTTTTACCGGATCCTAAATTTAACGATCAATTAGCAACACGTTTTGTAAACATGCTAATGTGGGACGGTAAGAAATCAGTAGCTTTTAAAGTATTTTATGATGCTTTAGATATCGTAGAAGAAAAAAAGGGAGAGGAAGAGAAATCTGCCTTAGAAATTTGGAAAGATGCATTGTCAAATGTAATGCCTCAAGTAGAAGTTCGTAGCCGTCGTGTTGGTGGAGCAAACTTTCAAATTCCAATGCCAATTAGACCAGATAGAAAAGTTTCTATGGCTATCAAATGGATGATTTCATTTGCTAGAAAAAGAAATGAAAAAACAATGGCTCAAAAGTTAGCAGGTGAGATTTTAGCTGCTGCTAAAGAAGAAGGAGCTGCTGTTAAGAAAAGAGTTGATGTTCACAAGATGGCTGAAGCAAACAAAGCATTCTCACACTTTAGATTCTAAGAAATGGCAAGAGATTTAAAATTTACAAGAAATATTGGTATTGCTGCGCATATTGATGCTGGTAAAACTACAACAACAGAACGTGTATTGTATTATACAGGAGTTTCTCATAAGATTGGAGAAGTTCATGATGGTGCAGCTACAATGGACTGGATGGAGCAAGAGCAAGAGAGAGGTATTACAATTACTTCTGCTGCAACTACTTGTGAGTGGAAGTTCCCTGTAGAAAATGGGCAAGCTACTCCTGATACAAAGGGGTACCACTTCAATATTATTGATACTCCAGGACACGTTGATTTTACTGTTGAGGTAAATAGATCTTTACGTGTATTGGATGGTTTAGTTTTCTTATTTAGTGCTGTTGATGGTGTAGAGCCTCAGTCAGAAACTAACTGGAGATTAGCTGATAACTATAAAGTACCAAGAATTGGTTTTGTGAACAAAATGGACCGTCAAGGATCTAACTTTGCTAGAGTTTGTACTCAAGTGAAAGAAATGTTAGGTTCTAATGCTGTTGAAATCGTATTGCCAATTGGTGAAGAAGCGGATTTCAAAGGTGTGGTAGATTTAGTAAAAAACAGAGCTATTTTATGGCATGATGAAACTCAAGGGGCAACTTTTGATGTTATTGATATTCCTGAAGATATGGTTGACGAGGCTGCAGAGGCTCGTGCTAGATTGATCGAAGAAGTTGCATCTTACGATGAAAACTTATTAGAGAAATTCATGGAAGATGAAAACTCAATCACTGAAGAAGAAGTACATGCTGCTTTAAGAGCTGCGGTAATGGATATGGCTATCATTCCTATGATTGCTGGTTCTGCATTTAAAAACAAAGGAGTTCAATTCTTGTTGGATGCTGTTTGTCGTTACTTGCCTTCTCCATTGGATAGAGATGAAATCGTTGGTACGGATCCTGCTTCAGGTGAAGAAATTTCTAGAAAACCAGATGCAAAAGATGAATTTTCTGCATTGGCATTTAAAATTGCTACCGATCCTTTCGTAGGACGTTTGGCTTTCTTCCGTGCTTATTCAGGTCGTTTAGATGCTGGTTCTTATATATTGAACAACCGTTCAGGTAAAAAAGAGCGTATTTCACGTATCTACCAAATGCATGCTAATGAGCAAAAAGCAATCGATTTTATCGAGGCTGGTGATATTGGTGCTGCTGTTGGATTTAAAGATATTAAAACTGGGGATACAATGTCTTCTTTAGAAGCTCCAATTATTTTGGAATCTATGGATTTCCCTGATCCAGTAATTGGTATCTCTATTGAGCCTAAAACGAAAGGAGATATGGATAAATTAGGTATGTCTTTAGCTAAATTGGCTGAGGAGGATCCTACATTTACTGTAAAAACTGATGAAGCTTCTGGGCAAACTGTAATCTCAGGAATGGGAGAGTTGCACTTAGAGGTATTGATTGATCGTTTGAAGCGTGAATTTAAAGTTGAAGTGAACGAAGGTGAGCCTCAAGTTGAATACAAAGAAGCTGTAACGAAAACTACTCAGCACAGAGAAACTTATAAAAAGCAATCTGGTGGACGTGGTAAGTTTGGTGATATCGTATTTGAGATGGGACCTGCTGATGAAGATTTCAAAGGACCAGGATTACAATTCGTTGATCAGATCAAAGGAGGACGTATTCCTAAGGAATTTATTCCAGCTGTTGAGAAAGGATTTAAGGAATCTATGCAAAATGGACCGTTAGCTGGTTTCGTTATGGATACTTTAAAAATTACTTTGACAGACGGATCTTTCCACCCTGTGGATTCTGATGCTCTTTCTTTTGAATTAGCTGCAAAAATGGGTTATAAAGCTTGTGCGAAAGCTGCAGGTGCTGTAATCTTAGAACCTATTATGAAAATGGAGGCAATTACTCCAGAAGAGAATATGGGTGATATTGTTGGTGATTTGAATAGACGTAGAGGTCAAGTAAACGATATGGGAGACCGTTCGGGAGCGAAAGTTATCAAGGCAGATGTGCCATTATCTGAAATGTTTGGTTATGTAACAACGTTACGTACTCTTTCTTCTGGTAGAGCAACATCTACAATGGAATTTTCTCATTATGCACAAACTCCTTCTAATATATCAGAAGAAGTTATCGCAAAATCAAAAGCATAATCTCTAAAATATAAATCATGAGTCAAAAAATTAGAATAAAATTAAAATCTTACGATTATAATTTAGTAGATAAATCTGCTGAAAAGATTGTAAAGACTGTAAAGTCAACTGGTGCTGTAGTTAATGGGCCAATTCCTTTACCAACAAATAAAAAGATTTTCACTGTGTTGCGTTCGCCACACGTAAATAAAAAATCTAGAGAACAATTTCAATTAAGTTCTTTCAAAAGATTATTAGATATCTATAGTTCATCTTCAAAAACTATTGATGCTTTGATGAAATTGGAATTACCAAGTGGAGTTGAAGTAGAAATTAAAGTTTAATTTCTCTCTGACGAATAAGAAAAGGCTATATCATTTGATATAGCCTTTTTTTGTTTTGGTTTATCTGAGAAATAGATTTCGGGTATCCCTGTTTTTTAGTACAGAATTGGTATTGTAACTTGTTTTTTATGAGAGTTTTAGAATTGTGTAATTATTATCTAAATCGTTTTTTTATTCAAATTATATATTCTATATTTGCACCTCATTAAAAATAGGTGATTGCTAAGATAATCACGTATATACATGTCCGGAGCTGCGAGCGAAGGAAAAACGGTAAAAAATAGATTCAGAGCTGGATATATTTTTGCTCTGTTTTTTTTGGGGTAAAATAAGAGAATAATAATTAATATAAATAAATAAAAATGTCTGGGTTAATAGGAAGAAAAATCGGAATGACCAGCTTATTTGATGCAAACGGGAAGAATATTCCTTGTACTGTTATTGAATGTGGTCCTTGTGTAGTTACCCAAGTCAGAACTGAAGAAGTAGACGGTTATGCCGCTTTACAGTTAGGTTTCGATGACAAAGCAGAGAAACGTACATCTAGTGCGTTAAAAGGTCACTTTAAAAAGGCTGGAACTACTGCTAAGAAAAAAGTCGTTGAGTTTACAAGTTTTGATGAGGAGTACAAATTAGGAGATACTATCACAGTAGATCTATTTGAAGAAGGAGAATTTGTAGATGTGTCTGCAGTTTCTAAAGGTAAAGGATTCCAAGGGGTTGTAAAACGTCATGGATTTGCCGGAGTTGGTCAAGCAACACACGGTCAACACAACCGTTTAAGAGCGCCAGGTTCTATCGGTGCTGCATCATATCCAGCAAGAGTATTCAAAGGAATGCGTATGGCCGGAAGAATGGGTGGTGAAAATGTAAAAGTTCAAAATTTAAGAGTTTTAAAAGTATCTTCTGATAAGAACTTACTTGTAGTGAAAGGATGTGTTCCTGGTCACAAAAACGCTTACATAACTATTGAGAAGTAATGAAAGTAGCAGTTTTAGATATTACAGGAAAAGACACAGGAAGACAAGTTGAGCTTTCTGATGCTATATTCGGATTAGAGCCTAACAAGCACGCAATTTATTTAGATGTAAAGCAGCACTTGGCTAACAAAAGACAAGGAACGCACAAGTCTAAAGAGAGAGCAGATATTGCTGGTTCTACTAGAAAAATCAAAAAACAAAAAGGGACAGGTACTGCTCGTGCAGGATCTATCAAGTCTCCTGTTTTTAGAGGTGGAGGTAGAGTTTTTGGTCCAAGACCAAGAAACTATTCTTTCAAATTAAACAAAAACTTAAAAAGATTAGCTCGTAAATCTGCTTTAAGTACTCAAGCTAAGGATCAAAACATTGTAGTAGTGGAAGATTTTTCTTTCGAAACTGCAAAGACAAAGAACTTCGCTAACGTATTAAAAGCTTTTGGTGTTGAGAATTCTAAGTCTTTGTTTGTACTAGGGAATACTAATAACAACGTTTATTTATCTTCTCGTAATTTGAAAAAGACATCAGTAATTACTAGCGATGCGTTAAGTACTTATGGAGTCTTAAATACAAATAAAGTTATCCTTTCTGAAGGAGCTTTAGAAGGAATTGAGTCTAATTTAAGCAAATAGGGAAGAGATGAGTATTTTAATTAAACCTATTATCACAGAAAAAGCAACTGCTGATAGTGAAACGTTTAACCGTTACACTTTTAAAGTAGCTGTTGGAGCAAATAAAGTAGAGATCAAAAAAGCTGTTGAAGCTGCTTACGGAGTATCTGTAGAGAAAGTAAGAACAATGGTTTACCCAGTAACAAGAACACAAAAATTCACTAAGAAAGGTGTTGTTTCTGGTATGGTTGGTCAATACAAAAAAGCAATCGTTCAATTGTCAGATGGTGAAGCAATTGATTTTTATAACAATATTTAATAACTAGAGATGTCAGTTAGAAAATTAAAACCAATTACACCAGGTCAGCGTTTTAGAGTAGTAAATGGGTTCGACGCCATAACTACTGATAAGCCGGAAAAAAGTTTACTTGTTCCGAATAAAAGATCTGGAGGTCGAAACAACAGTGGAAAGATGACCATGAAATTCATGGGAGGTGGACACAAAAGAAAGTACCGTATTATTGATTTCAAAAGAGATAAAGCGGGTGCTGCTGAAGTATTGTCTATTCAATACGATCCAAACCGTACAGCGTTTATTGCTTTGTTGCAATTTGCTGATGGTGAAAAGAGATATGTAATCGCCCAAGGTGGTTTACAAGTAGGACAAAAAGTTGAGGCTGGTTCAGGAAATATCGCTCCAGAAGTTGGAAATGCGATGCCTTTATCAGAAATGCCTTTAGGAACTACAATTAGCTGTATCGAATTAAGACCAGGTCAAGGTGCTGTAATGGCTCGTAGTGCTGGATCATTTGCTCAGTTAATGGCGAAAGATGGTAAGTATGTTACTGTAAAGATGCCTTCAGGAGAAACAAGATTGATTCTTGCAACTTGTATGGCAACTATTGGAGTAGTATCAAACTCAGATCATCAATTACTAGTATCTGGTAAAGCAGGTAGAAGTAGATGGTTAGGAAGAAGACCTAGAACGAGACCAGTGGTTATGAACCCGGTTGATCATCCAATGGGTGGTGGTGAAGGTAAATCTTCAGGAGGACATCCTAGATCTAAAAACGGTATACCTGCAAAAGGTTACAAGACCAGATCTAAGACCAAAGCGAGTAATAAGTATATTATAGAACGTAGAAAAAAATAATAAGATATGGCACGTTCATTAAAAAAAGGACCTTACGTATTTCATAAACTTGAGAAAAAAGTTTTAGCTAATGTTGAGGCAGATAGTAAATCAGTAATCAAAACTTGGTCTAGAGCAACAATGATTACTCCAGATTTCGTAGGACAAACAATTGCAGTACACAATGGAAGAGCATTTGTACCTGTTTATGTTACTGAAAATATGGTAGGTCACAAATTAGGAGAATTCTCACCAACACGTTCGTTTAGAGGACACGGTGCGGATAGAAAAAACAAAGGTAAAAAATAGTAGGTATGGGAGTTCGTAAGAAAAATATGGCAGACCAACGTAAAGAAGCGAATAAGTCTATCGCTTTTGCAAAGTTGACTAACTGTCCTACATCACCAAGAAAAATGCGTTTGGTGGTTGATCTAGTAAGAGGTTTGGAAGTTGAGAAAGCTTTACAAATTTTGAAATTTAGTTCAAAAGAAGCATCAATCAACGTTGAAAAACTTTTACTTTCTGCTATTGCTAACTGGCAAGCGAAAAACGAAGGAGCTAGTATCGAAGATGCTGCTCTATTTGTAAAAGAAATCAGTGTTGATAGCGCAGGTATGTTAAAAAGGTTAAGACCGGCACCACAAGGTCGTGCACATAGAATTAGAAAACGTTCTAATCATGTTACAATCGTGTTGGGAAGTAAGAATAATGCAACTAATTAATCGTAAGTAGAAATGGGACAAAAAACAAATCCAATTGGAAATCGTTTAGGAATTATCAGAGGATGGGAATCTAACTGGTATGGTGGAAATGACTACGGTGATAAATTAGCTGAAGATGATAAAATAAGAAAGTACGTTCGTGCTAGATTATTTAAAGCAAGTGTTTCTAGAATTATTATTGAGCGTACGCTTAAACTTGTAACCGTTACTATCACTACTGCAAGACCTGGTATCATTATCGGGAAAGGTGGAACAGAGGTAGACAAGTTAAAAGAAGAGCTTAAGAAAATTACTGGAAATGAAGTTCAAATCAATATTTTTGAAATTAAGCGTCCGGAATTAGATGCTACTTTAGTTGCTTCTAGTGTTGCTCGTCAGATTGAAAATAGAATCTCTTACAAGAGAGCTATCAAGATGTCTATTCAAGCTGCTATTAGAATGAATGCTGAAGGAATCAAAATTGAAATTTCAGGTCGTTTGAATGGAGCTGAGATGGCACGTTCTGAGCATTTCAAAGAAGGTAGAATTCCTCTTTCTACTTTTAGAGCAGATATTGATTATGCACTAGTTGAAGCACATACTACTTATGGAAGATTAGGTATTAAAGTGTGGATTATGAAAGGTGAGGTTTATGGTAAAAGAGAATTGTCTCCACTAGTTGGCTTAGAGAAAAAGCAAGGTGGTAAAGGTGGTAATTCAAAGAAACAACAACCTCGTAAAAGAAAATAAAACTTAAGAAATGTTACAGCCAAAAAGAGTAAAATACCGTAAGGTACAGAAAGCGAAGGGTAATATGAAGGGTAACTCTCAAAGAGGAAACCAACTTTCTAATGGAATGTTTGGAATCAAATCTTTGGATCAAAACTTACTTACATCTCGCCAAATTGAGGCAGCTCGTATTGCGGCAACACGTCATATGAAAAGAGAAGGGCAGTTATGGATTAAAATATTTCCAGACAAGCCTATTACTAAAAAGCCATTAGAAGTACGTATGGGTAAAGGTAAGGGTTCTCCTGAATATTTCGTAGCAGTAGTAAAACCAGGAAGAATTCTATTTGAAGTAGGAGGAGTTCCTTTTGAAGTTGCAAAAGAAGCATTACGTTTAGCAGCACAGAAACTTCCAGTTCAAACTAAGTTTGTAATTGCAAGAGATTTTGATAACGCTTAATATCTAAGAGACATGAAACAATCAGAAATTAAAGAATTATCAGTTGCTGAGTTACAAGAAAAACTAGCAGGATTCAAAAAAAACTATACTGATCTAAAAATGGCACATGCGATTTCTCCTTTGGAAAATCCTTTGCAATTAAAAACTATTAGAAAAACAGTTGCTAGAATTGCTACTGAATTAACTAGTAGAGCTCAGTAAATATTAGAAAAGATGGAAAAAAGAAATCTTAGAAAAGAAAGAATTGGTGTTGTATCTAGTAACAAAATGGAGAAATCTATCGTTGTTGCTGAGGTAAAGAAAGTAAAACACCCGATGTACGGAAAGTTCGTTTTGAAAACGAAAAAGTATGTTGCGCATGATGAATTAAACGACTGCAATATTGGAGATACTGTAAAGATCATGGAAACTAGACCTTTAAGTAAATCTAAGCGTTGGAGATTAGTAGAAATCCTAGAAAGAGCTAAATAATATGTTACAGACAGAATCAAGATTAAAAGTAGCAGATAATACTGGAGCTAAAGAAGTTTTAGTAATTAGAGTTTTAGGAGGAACTAAAAAGCGTTACGCTTCAATCGGAGACAAAATTGTTGTTTCTGTAAAGAGTGCAACTCCTAATGGGTCTGCAAAGAAAGGACAAGTTCATAGAGCAGTTGTTGTAAGAACTACAAAAGAGATCAGACGTAAAGACGGATCTTATATCAGATTTGATGACAATGCATGTGTATTGTTAAATGCTTCTGAAGAGATGACAGGAACTCGTGTATTCGGACCTGTAGCTAGAGAACTTCGTGATAAACAATTCATGAAAATTGTATCATTAGCACCTGAAGTGCTTTAAAATTATAAAAAATGGCGAAGCTAAAATTAAAAACAGGAGATAACGTAAGAGTTATTGCTGGTGATCAAAAAGGAAAAGAGGGAAAAATTACTCGTGTTTTTGCAGAAAAAAACAGAGCGATTGTTGAGGGTGTAAATTTAGTATCTAAACATACTAAGCCTAGTGCTCAAAGTCCTCAAGGAGGAATTGTTAAGAAAGAAGCTTCTTTAGATGTTTCTAATCTAGCGTTGTTAGAAGACGGTAACGTAACGAAAGTTGGTTATAGATTAGAAGACGGAAAGAAAGTACGTTTTTCTAAAAAATCAGATAAAGCTATATAATATGAGTTATATACCAAGACTAAAAGAAGATTACGGAAAGAGAATTGTATCTGCCTTGACTGAGGAGTTTGGATACAGTAACGTAATGCAAGTACCGAAATTAGAGAAGATCGTTATTAGTAAAGGAGTTGGTGCTGCTATTGCTGATAAAAAATTAATCGAATATGCTGTTGAAGAATTAGCTACGATTACGGGTCAAAAACCAGTTGTTACTCTTTCTAAGAAAGATATCGCGACATTTAAATTACGTAAAGGAATGCCAATTGGTGTGAAAGTTACGTTAAGAGGTGTTAAGATGTATGAGTTCTTAGATAGATTGATTACTGCTTCATTACCTCGTGTAAGAGATTTTAACGGGATTAAAGCTAACGGTTTTGATGGACGTGGAAACTATACTTTAGGTATTACAGAACAAATCATTTTCCCTGAGATCAATATTGATAAGGTAAATAAAATTGGAGGAATGGATATTACATTTGTAACGTCTGCTCCAACTGATAAAGAAGCTAAATCATTATTAACTGAAATGGGATTACCATTTAAAAAGAACTAAGATATGGCTAAAGAATCAATGAAAGCCCGTGAGGTTAAAAGAGAAAAAGTTGTAGCTAAATACGCAGAGAAAAGAAAAGCTTTGAAAGAGGCTGGTGATTACGAAGCGTTACAAAAGTTGCCTAAAAATGCATCTCCAATTCGTTTGCACAATCGTTGTAAATTAACTGGAAGACCTAAAGGTTATATGCGTCAATTTGGAATTTCTCGTGTGACTTTCCGTGAGTTGGCAAACCAAGGTTTGATCCCAGGTGTAAGAAAAGCTAGTTGGTAATTCACCAATTATTGATAATAAAAACTCTATTTCTTTGGAAATAGAGTTTTTTTTCATATAAATTTTAGAAACGTTGAAGATATTATACATATTTTAGTATCTTTGCACGCTGTTATTTGTATGAGAATGACTGAATTCAATGAAAATCGACTTAAAAAGGTGTGGTTTTATTGAGAAAAATAGAATATAAATTGATTTCAGGTTTTGTCTTAGAGTAAGACGAAAAACCGTAATCGCAAATAAGTATATATGTACACAGATCCAATTGCAGATTATCTTACAAGGATAAGAAATGCTGCAGCAACCGGACACAGAGTTGTGGAAATTCCTGCTTCAAACTTGAAGAAGAATATGACCAAAATTTTGTTCGAGCAAGGTTACATTTTGAGCTACAAGTTCGAGAACAATACTGTTCAAGGAACTATCAAGATTGCCTTAAAGTATGATGCTGACTCAAAAGAGCCAGTAATTAAGAAATTAGAACGTATTAGTACACCAGGACTAAGACAATACGTAAACGCATCAGAGATGCCACGTGTATTGAATGGTTTAGGTATTGCTATCGTTTCAACTTCAAAAGGTGTGATGACTAACAAGAAAGCACGTCAAGAGAATGTTGGAGGAGAGGTTTTATGTTACGTTTATTAATAAAGAGATAGTATTATGTCAAGAATAGGAAAAAACCCAATAGCAATAGCAGAAGGTGTGACCGTTACTATCGCGGATAATTCAATTACTGTAAAAGGTAAATTAGGTGAATTAACGCAAGAAATTAGTGGAGGTATTACAGTAAAGCAAGAAGATAACTCATTAATCGTGGAAAGACCATCAGATAGTAAAGCTGATAGAGCTAATCACGGTTTATACAGATCTTTGATCAGTAATATGGTACAAGGAGTAGCTACAGGATTTACTAAAGAGTTAGAATTAGTTGGTGTTGGTTATAGAGCTTCTAACCAAGGGCAAGTATTAGATTTAGCCTTAGGATTTTCTCATAACATCGTTCTGGATATTGCTCCAGAGGTGAAAGTTGAGACTGTTTCTGAAAAAGGAAAGAATCCGATTGTAAAGTTAAGCTCTTTTGATAAACAATTAGTAGGACAAGTTGCTGCTAAGATTCGTGGATTCAGAAGACCAGAGCCGTACAAAGGAAAAGGAGTTAAGTTTGTAGGTGAAGAATTAAGAAGAAAAGCAGGTAAATCTGCATAATTTATAGAAAATATATTATGGCATTATCAAAGCTTGAAAGAAGACAAAGAATTAAATCTAGAATTAGAAAAGTTGTTTCTGGAACATCTGCAAGACCACGTCTTTCTGTTTACAGAAGTAATAAAGAGATTTACGCTCAAATTGTTGATGACGTAGCAGGTGCAACATTAGTATCTGTATCATCTAGAGATAAAGGAGTTGACGCTAAAGGATCTAAGTCCGAAGTAGCTACTACAGTTGGAAAAGCAATTGCTGAAAAAGCAATCGCTGCAAAAATAGAAACTGTTTCTTTTGATAGAAATGGGTTTTTATACCACGGAAGAGTTAAAGCATTAGCTGAAGCAGCTAGAGAAGCTGGTTTAAAATTTTAAGAAGTAAAGTATGTATCAAAAATATAAAAACGTAGAATTAGTTAAGCCAAGTGGTTTAGAGCTTGTTGATCACTTAGTAGGTGTAAACAGGGTTACTAAAGTAACGAAAGGTGGACGCGCATTCGGATTTTCTGCAATCGTTGTTGTAGGAGATGGAAACGGAGTTGTAGGTCACGGTTTAGGGAAGTCTAAAGATGTTGCATCTGCAATCGCAAAAGCAATTGAAGACGCTAAGAAAAACTTAGTGAGAATTCCTATTATAAACGCTACTTTGCCACATGAGCAAAAAGGTAAGTTTGGAGGAGCAAGAGTATTCTTGAAGCCTGCATCTCATGGTACTGGAGTTATTGCCGGTGGAGCTGTACGTGCGGTATTAGATTCAGTTGGAGTACATGATGTATTATCAAAGTCTCAAGGATCTTCTAACGCTCACAATGTGGTAAAAGCAACTTTTGATGCTTTATTACAGTTGCGTAGTGCTCATACTATTGCAAAGCAAAGAGGAGTTTCTTTAGATAAAGTTTTTAACGGATAAATCGAAGAACGATGGGAAAAATTAAAATAAAACAAGTAAAAAGCCAAATCAGACGCGAAGGTTCTCAAAAGAAAACCTTAATTGCTTTAGGGTTGCGTAAGATGAATCAAGTTGTGGAGCATGAAGCTTCAGCAACAATACTTGGTATGGTAAATAAGGTTAATCACTTAGTTTCTGTAGAAGAAATTAAATAAACAATATTCACGTAATGAGTTTAAGTAACTTACAACCCGCAGCTGGTTCAGTTAAAAAGGGTAAGAGAATAGCAAGAGGTGAAGGTTCTGGTAAAGGTGGAACTGCAGCTAGAGGTCACAACGGTCAAAAATCACGTTCAGGATATTCAAGAAAGATTGGATTTGAGGGTGGTCAAATGCCTTTGCAAAGACGTGTTCCTAAGTTTGGTTTTACAAACATTAACCGTAAAGAATATCAGGGAATTAATCTTGATAAATTGCAAGAGTTTTTGGATGCAGGAAAAATTTCTGAAACTGTAGATTTAGCATCTTTAGTAGCATCTGGATTAGCTCACAAAAATGACTTAGTAAAAGTATTAGGTCGTGGTGAGTTAAAAGCAAAGTTGAATATTACTGCACATAAATTTACTGCATCTGCCAAAGCGGCAATTGAAGCAGCAGGTGGAACAGCAGTAACTTTATAAGAAAGATTTAAGTAAATGAAGAATTTTATAGAAACCTTACAGAACATTTGGAAAATAGAAGAACTTAGAAATAAGATTCTTTTAACACTTGGTTTAATGGCGGTTTACCGTTTTATGGCTCAAATTCCTCTTCCGGGAATTGATCCAACTCAGTTGACAGCTTTGGAAAATCAAGCAGATGGAGGTCTGTTAGGTTTGTTAAATGCATTTACAGGAGGGGCGTTTTCTAGAGCATCTATAATGGCTCTAGGAATTATGCCATATATTTCTGCTTCAATTGTGGTTCAGTTAATGGGAATCGCGGTTCCTTATTTACAAAAACTTCAGAAAGATGGTGAAAGTGGAAGAAAGAAAACTACGCAAATAACACGTTGGTTAACTATTGGAATTACCTTAGTTCAAGGACCTGCTTACATTACTAACATGGCATCTATTTTGCCAGAATCTGCTTTTGTTGCAGATGCAGTTGTTGGTACTGGATTCTTCTGGTTCTCGTCTATGATTCTTTTGATGGCCGGTACTGTTTTTGCAATGTGGTTAGGAGAGAGAATTACTGATAAAGGAATTGGTAACGGAATTTCGTTATTAATTATGATTGGTATTATCGCTCGATTCCCTTCATCATTTGCACAAGAATTAGCTTCTAAAACAGCTAGTGGTGGTGCAGGTGGAGTAATGATGATATTGTTAGAAATTGTAGTTTGGTTCTTAGTAATCTTAGCTTCAGTGTTACTCGTAACGGCCGTTCGTAGAATTGCGGTTCAATATGCAAGAAGAACTGTAGTAGGAGATGTTAAGGATGTAGAAGGTACAAGACAATACATTCCGTTAAAGTTAAATTCAGCAGGTGTTATGCCTATTATATTTGCGCAAGCAATTATGTTCATTCCTGGAGCGTTGGCTCAAAAAGCAGAAGGATCGTTCCAAGCGATTGGAGCGAGTTTTGCTGATATGAATGGGTTGGGGTATAATATTTTATTTGCAGTATTGATTATTGTGTTTAGTTATTTCTATACAGCAATAACAATACCAACTAATAAAATGGCTGATGATTTAAAACGTAGTGGTGGATTTATTCCTGGAATTAGACCTGGGCATGAAACTGCAGAGAGATTAGATTCTATTTTATCTCGAATTACGTTTCCAGGTTCTTTGTTCTTAGCATTGTTGGCTATTTTACCAGCAATAGCTGTGCAATTTGGAATTCAACAAAACTGGGCATTATTTTACGGAGGTACGTCATTGATCATTATGGTTGGTGTGGCTATCGATACTATTCAACAAATTAACTCTTACTTATTGAACAGTCATTATGACGGTTTAATGAAAGTAGGAAATAAAAGAAAATCATCATTGTAATATGGCTAAACAAGCTGCAATACAACAAGACGGAACAATTACTGAGGCATTGTCAAATGCAATGTTTAGAGTTGAACTTGAGAACGGTCATATCGTAACCGCTCATATATCTGGTAAAATGCGTATGCATTATATCAAATTGTTACCAGGCGATAAAGTGAAGTTAGAAATGAGTCCTTATGATTTATCTAAGGCTCGAATTACTTATAGATACTAAAACATTATACGATGAAAGTAAGAGCATCAATAAAAAAGAGAAGTGCCGAGTGCAAGATTGTGCGTAGAAAAGGCAGATTATATGTAATCAACAAAAAGAATCCTAGATTCAAACAAAGACAAGGGTAAGTTATGGCAAGAATAGCAGGAATTGACATACCAAAAAACAAAAGAGGAGTTATTGCTTTAACTTACATTTTTGGAATTGGTAGCAGTAGAGCTAAAGAGATTTTAGCAAACGCAGGAGTAGACGAAAGCATCAAAGTTCAGGATTGGACTGATGAGCAAATTGGAGCAATCCGTGAGCAAGCTGGTACTTTCACTATTGAAGGTGAATTACGTTCAGAAACTCAATTGAACATCAAACGTTTGATGGACATCGGATGTTACAGAGGAATTCGTCATAGATCTGGTCTTCCATTAAGAGGACAAAGAACAAAGAACAACTCTAGAACAAGAAAAGGTAAAAGAAAAACTGTAGCGAACAAAAAGAAAGCTACTAAATAATAACTAGAAATTATGGCTAAATCAAATTCAAAAAAGCGTAAGGTTATTGTTGAGTCAGTGGGTGAAGCGCACATCACGGCTTCATTTAACAACATCATTATTTCTTTAACAAACAAAAAAGGAGATGTAATTTCTTGGTCATCTGCTGGTAAGCAAGGATTTAGAGGTTCTAAAAAGAATACTCCTTATGCTGCTCAAACAGCTGCAGAAGATTGTGCAAAAGTTGCTCATGAAGCTGGATTAAGAAAAGTAAAAGTTTATGTAAAAGGACCTGGTAATGGACGTGAGTCTGCAATTAGAACTTTGCATAATAATGGAATTGAAGTTACAGAAATCATTGATGTAACACCTATTCCTCATAATGGTTGTCGTCCACCAAAAAGACGTAGAGTATAATTAATTTTAAATTTAATTAGGAGTTAGATTGTCGGAGGAGTTCGCCTTAATTCACAATCCCTAATTATAAAACAATAAGAAATGGCAAGATATACAGGACCAAAAACTAAAATTGCTCGTAAGTTTGGAGAAGCGATTTTCGGAGATGATAAATCTTTTGAAAAAAGAAATTACCCTCCAGGGCAACATGGTAATGCAAGACGTAGAGGAAAGAAATCTGAATACGCGATGCAATTGCAAGAAAAACAAAAAGCAAAGTATTCTTACGGAATATTAGAGCGTCAATTCAGTAACTTGTTTAAAAAAGCGTCAAACAGTAAAGGAATTACTGGTGAAGTTTTATTACAATTATGTGAATCTCGTTTGGATAATGTAGTTTTCCGTATGGGAATCTCAAATTCTCGTAGAGGAGCTCGTCAGTTAGTATCTCACAGACATATCACGGTAAATGGAGAAATTTTAAATGTTCCTTCATACTCATTACAACCTGGTGATGTTGTTGCTGTAAGAGAAAAGTCTAAATCTTTAGTTGCTATTGAAGATGCATTAGCTGCAAACAGCAATGTATACGAGTGGTTAACTTGGAATGCTGATACAAAACAAGGAACTTTTGTTTCTGTACCAGAAAGACTTCAGATTCCTGAGAACATCAAAGAACAATTAATAGTAGAGTTATACTCTAAATAATTTTTGACACCCGTTAAACTATGGCAATTTTAAATTTTCAGAAACCCGACAAAGTAATAATGATTGAATCTACTGATTTTGAAGGTAGATTTGAGTTTAGACCTTTAGAACCAGGTTTTGGTTTAACAGTAGGTAACGCATTGAGAAGAGTATTACTTTCTTCTTTAGAAGGATTTGCTATTACATCTTTAAGAAAAGAAGGTGTAGAACATGAATTCTCTACTATAGAAGGAGTTGTGGAAGATGTTACTGAAATTATCCTTAATCTTAAGCAAGTACGCTTTAAGAAACAAATTGAAGATACTGATAGAGAAACAGTTTCTATTTCAGTTTCAGGACAAGAGCAAATCACTGCTGGAGATATCCAGAAGTTTACATCAGGTTTCCAAGTATTAAATCCAGATTTAGTTATCTGTAACTTAGAAAGCAGTGTAAAGTTTGATATGGAAATTACTATCGAAAAAGGTAGAGGTTTTGTACCTGCAGAAGAGAATAAGAAAGTAAATGTGCCTATGGGAACTATTTTTACTGACTCAATTTACACTCCGATAAAGAATGTAAAATATGCAGTAGAAAATTACCGTGTAGAACAAAAAACGGATTACGAAAAATTAGTTTTTGACATCGTTACTGATGGTTCTATCAATCCTAAAGATGCATTAACAGAAGCAGCTAAAATTTTGATTCACCACTTTATGTTGTTCTCTGATGAGAGAATTACGTTAGAGGCGGACGAAATTGCTCAAACTGAAACATATGATGAAGAGTCTTTACATATGCGTCAGTTGTTGAAGACTAAACTAATTGATATGGATTTATCAGTTAGAGCCTTGAACTGTTTGAAAGCTGCAGAAGTTGAAACTCTTGGAGATTTAGTATCATTCAACAAAAATGACTTAATGAAGTTCCGTAATTTCGGAAAAAAATCTTTAACGGAACTAGATGAATTAGTTCATGTAAAAGGTTTGAACTTTGGAATGGATTTAAGTAAATACAAATTAGATAAAGATTAATCTTTCATAGTTTGCTCCTCAGAAGTGAGTTGAGCAAGATGAAAGCAAAAAAGAAAAGTCATGAGACACGGAAAAAAATTCAACCATTTAGGTAGACAAACTGCACATAGAAAAGCAATGTTAGCTAATATGGCATGTTCATTAATTGAGCATAAACGTATTAACACAACAGAAGCTAAAGCTAAAGCTTTACGTCAGTTTGTTGAACCGATTATCACGAAATCTAAAAATGATACTACGCACAATCGTAGATTAGTTTTTAGTGTTTTAAGAAACAAATTTGCTGTAACTGAATTGTTTAAAGAAGTTTCAGTAAAGGTTGCTGACCGTCCAGGTGGATATGTTCGTATCATCAAATTAGGAAACCGTCAAGGAGATAACGCTTCGATGTGTATGGTGGAATTAGTTGATTACAACGAAATTTACAATCCTAATGGAGCTAAGAAGAAAAAATCTACTCGTAGAGGAAGAAAAAAAGCTGATGCTGTAGTTGCACCGGCTGCTGAGGCACCTGCTACTGAGGAAACTAAATCTTCTGAAGAATAAGATGTTATATCAATAACAATTATATAAAGGATAAACTATTTTTTAGTTTATCCTTTTTTTATATACGATAAGGAAATGTAGAACGCATTTATTATCTTTGCACAGCGAAAAAAAGTACATTATAATTTTGAGTTGAAACAGAAGTTTTAACGAACGTAGATCTTATACATATGAATTACAAGAATTTAAAAAGAGCAATTTTATTATTAGAAGACGGAACTATTTTTGAAGGGAAATCGGTTGGAATCGAGGGATCTTCATTTGGGGAAGTTTGTTATAATACGGGAATGACTGGATACCAAGAGATTTTTACGGATCCTTCTTATTCTGGTCAGCTTATGGTTACTACCAATGCGCATATTGGTAATTATGGGGTTAATGATGACGAAGTTGAATCAGATGGTATTAAAATCGCTGGATTGATATGTCGTAATTTTAGTTTTCCATATTCTAGAGATAGATCTCATGGATCGTTGGAGCAATATTTAGAAAAGCATAATTTATTGGCGATAACTGATGTAGATACGAGAGCATTAGTGAGCTATATTAGAGATAGAGGAGCAATGAATGCTGTTATTTCTACTGATGTTGATAATATTGAAGGTTTAAAAGCACAATTGAAAGAGGTTCCTAATATGGAAGGTTTGGATTTAGCTTCTACGGTTTCAACAAAAGAGCCATATTTTTATGGAGATGAAAATGCGACTTACAAAGTTTCTGCCCTTGATTTAGGTATTAAAACTAACATTTTAAGAAATTTAGCAAAAAGAGATTGTTATATCAAAGTATTTCCAAATACAGCATCATTAGAGGAATTAAAAGCATTTAATCCTGATGGATACTTTTTATCAAATGGCCCTGGTGATCCAGAACCATTGAAGAATGCACAAAAAGTAGCTGGTGAGATAATTGAACAAAATTTACCATTATTTGGTATTTGTTTAGGGCATCAAGTGATAGGAATATCACAAGGGGTTACAACTAAAAAAATGCATAATGGGCATAGAGGAATTAATCATCCTGTAAAAAATTTGATTACTGGTAAAGGTGAAATTACATCTCAGAATCATGGTTTCGTAATTGATAGAGCTTCATTAGAAGGGAATGATAATGTAGAAGTAACTCATATCCATTTAAATGATAATACAGTTGCTGGGATTGCAATAAAAGATAAAAATTGTTTCTCTGTGCAGTATCATCCAGAGGCAAATCCTGGACCACATGATTCTTCATATTTGTTTGATCAATTTATTGAGAATTTAAAAAAGTAATTTTCTTAACGTTTCGATGATATGAATGTCGAGTTAATGTTTGATATTGGTAATTGTATTACGAATACGATTTAGGAAATAAAAAAGAAATAAGAAAGTAATTTATATGTGCTTTTGTAAATTGCATACGAATTAAGAATAAACTAAAATATATATTAAATGAGCGTAATTATTAGCATTCATGCACGTCAGATTTTTGACTCAAGAGGGAATCCTACTGTTGAAGTAGATGTTATCACAGAAAGTGGAGTATTAGGTAGAGCAGCAGTTCCTTCTGGAGCTTCTACTGGAGAACATGAAGCTGTAGAATTAAGAGACGGTGGTTCTGATTTTATGGGGAAAGGTGTTTTAACTGCAGTAAATAATGTAAATACTTCTATAGCTGAAGAGTTGTTAGGGTTTTCTGTATTTGAGCAAAATGCTATTGATCAAGCGATGATTGATTTAGATGGTACACCAAATAAATCTAAATTAGGTGCTAACGCAATTTTAGGAGTTTCTTTGGCTGTAGCTAAAGCTGCTGCTAATGAATTAAACCAACCTTTATATCGTTATATTGGTGGAGTAAGCGCAAACACGCTTCCTGTACCTATGATGAACATTGTAAACGGAGGTTCACATTCTGATGCTCCGATCGCATTTCAAGAGTTTATGATTATGCCAGTGATGGCTAAAACATTTTCTCATGCATTGAAAATTGGATCTGAGGTATTCCATAACTTAGCTAAAATATTGCACGGAAGAGGTTTAAGTACTGCAGTAGGAGATGAAGGTGGTTTTGCACCAACGTTCGAAGGAACTGAAGATGCAATTGAAACTGTATTATCTGCTATTGAGAAAGCTGGATATAAGCCAGGTGAAGAAGTGATGTTAGCATTAGATTGTGCTGCCGCTGAATTTTTTGAAGATGGTAAATACAACTATGCAAAGTTTGAAGGTGAAAATGGAGCTGTAAGGACTTCTGAAGAGCAGGCTGATTATTTAGCTGAATTGTCTCAAAAATACCCTATCATTTCTATCGAAGATGGAATGGATGAAAATGACTGGGAAGGATGGAAATACTTGACAGAAAAAATTGGTGATAAAGTTCAATTAGTTGGTGATGATTTATTTGTGACTAACGTGGAGCGTTTATCAAAAGGTGTTGAAGAAGGGATCGCTAATTCTATTTTGATTAAAGTTAATCAAATTGGAACATTAACGGAAACAATTGCAGCTGTGAACATGGCTAAAAATGCTGGATTTACTTCTGTAATGTCTCATAGATCTGGAGAAACTGAAGATAATACAATTGCTGATTTGGCAGTTGCATTGAATACTGGTCAAATTAAAACTGGTTCTGCATCAAGATCTGATCGTATGGCTAAATACAATCAATTATTAAGAATTGAGGAAGAGTTAGAAGAGCAAGCATATTATCCACAGGATAAAGCTTTCAAATTGAGCTAAGATTCTTTTTAGAATATAAAAAGCCGTTTCATTTTTGAAACGGCTTTTTTTGTTACAATTATCCTTATTTTAATTGGGAAACCAATTATTGTTTTCATGATGAATTAGCGAAATTCGCATATTTACACTAACACTATCTGTGTTAGTTGATGTAAAATTGTGTAATTATTAAAAATTCACCGATTTTATTGCGAATTTTTTTGGTAGAAAAACAAGGGATTTTATGTAAATTTGCATCTCTTGGAAAGAGAAGCTTAAAATCCAACAAAAAAAATTTAAATATGTCTGAAACAGCGAAACTAAAAGTAAACGGTAAAGAGTACGAATTTCCTTTATTAAAGGGGACTGAAAATGAATTAGCAATTGATATAAAATCATTGAGAGCCGCTACTGAAGGAGTTATTACGTTGGATTCAGGATATAAAAATACAGGGTCTTGTGAAAGTGCTGTAACTTTTTTGGACGGTGAAAAAGGTATTCTTAGGTATAGAGGATATTCAATTGAAGATTTAGCTAGTAAGTCAAATTTTTTAGAAACTTCATACTTGTTAATTTTCGGAGAATTGCCGACGGAAGCAGAGTTAAAGAAATTCCATGATGATATCCTTGCAGAATCTTTAGTTGATGAAGATATCAAAAAGATATTAGATGGTTTTCCTAAATCAGCCCATCCTATGGGAGTTGTTTCTGCATTAACAAGTTCTTTGATTGCGTTTAATCCGGAATCGGTAAATATCGAATCTAGAGAAGATATGTATGACGCGATTGTTAAACTTTTAGCTAAATTCCCAGTTCTTGCAGCATGGACTTTACGTAAAAAACAAGGATTGCCATTAGATTATGGAGATGTTAATTTGGGCTATGTTGAAAACATGTACAAAATGATGTTCTCTAAACCGAACTGTGACTTTAAAGCGAATCCTGTAGTTTTAAATGCGTTGGATAAGTTATTGATTTTACATGCCGATCATGAGCAAAACTGTTCGACTTCTACAGTAAGAATTGTAGGTTCTTCTCACGCTGGTTTGTTTGCGTCTATTTCTGCTGGAATCTCTGCATTATGGGGACCATTGCACGGTGGGGCTAATCAAGCTGTTATTGAAATGTTGGAAGATATTAAAAATGATGGAGGAGATTATAATAAATATATTGCCAAAGCAAAAGATAAAAATGATCCTTTCCGTTTAATGGGATTCGGACACAGAGTTTATAAGAATTTTGATCCTCGTGCAAAAATTATTCAAGTTGCTGCTGAGGAAGTGTTAGCAGACCTTGGTATAAATGATCCTGTATTGGAAATTGCAAAAGGTTTAGAAAAAGTGGCTTTAAATGATGAGTATTTTAAATCGCGTAATTTATATCCAAATGTTGATTTCTACTCTGGTATTATTTATCGTGCATTAGGAATTCCAGTAGAGATGTTTACTGTAATGTTTGCATTAGGAAGGTTACCAGGTTGGATTGCTCAATGGAAAGAAATGAGAATTAAGCATGAACCAATTGGACGTCCTCGTCAGCTTTATACTGGTGAAGTTTTAAGAGGTTTTGAATCTATTGAAAAAAGATAATTAAATAATTTATATTTGGACCCCCATAGTTTTACTATGGGGGTTTTTTATGTTAATAATATTTTATGACTGAATTTTATTTAATGGTAACACCACAAAATGGTGAGGAGCAGTTAAAATTGGAATTTCAAAATATAGTATCTGAATTGAGAAAGTTAGGTTTGGAAATTCTTATGCTACCCGCTTCTGATGCAGTTAAAGGAAACCAATATTTGTGTTCGAGAGATTGGATATCCTTTGTTGATGATCGTGTTGTTGTTGTGTATCCAATGGCTCTTTTAGATAGGCAACGGGAAAGAAACGATTTGGTTTTTGAGTTGTTGGAAGAAAATAATTTTGATGTTACTAATGTAATTGATTTTACCGAAGCTGAAATCGAAGGGGTGTTTTTTCATGGTTTAAGTAGTGTTGTAATAGATAAAATTAATAGAGTTGCTTATTGTAGTGCCTCTCAGTTAAGTGATCCAGATCTTTTTATTGAGTTTTGTGAAGAGTTAGAATATACACCTATTTTGTTTAATGAGGATGCTTTTCTAAATAATGAAAGGATAAAAACTTCGAATATTATAACGATTTGTGAAGATTTTGTGTTTTTATGTTCTTCTGGAATACTAAATAAAAAAGAGCGGAAGCTTGTATTGACACATTTGAAAAATAGTGGCAGAGAAATTATTTATGTTGACAAACATCAAGTACAAAATTATGTTAACGATACTGTTCAGTGTCGAGACAAAAATGGGAATAGTATAGTCTTAATGTCTAAAACGGCTTTTAATTCTTTAAGAAAGGAACAACTCGATAGGATTTCGAGTTTAGGAAGGATCAGGGTTTTTGACTGTGAGAAGATAGAACGATTCGGCAATCATAGTTTGGGAGCTATGATGAATGAAATAATAAAATAAAAAAGGAGCCATTTGGCTCCTTTCTTTGTTATTCTATTTTTTCTTTGTTCTTCTTTATTTTTACCGTTAGTTCGTTACTTTTTTTATCCAGATCCATTAAGATTGAATCTCCTTCTGAAAGTTTTGAATTAACAATTTCTTCGGCTAAAGCATCTTCAACGTATTTTTGAATAGCTCGTTTAAGAGGTCTAGCGCCATAATTTTTGTCAAACCCTTTTTCAGCGATATAATCTTTAGCAGTTTCACTAAGTTGAAGTTCGTATCCTAGTGAAGAAACCCTATCTAAAAGCTTTTTCAATTCAATTGTAATGATATTGTGAATATCAGCTTTTTCTAGTGCATTGAATATAATCACATCATCTATTCTGTTAATGAATTCAGGAGCAAAAGATTTTTTTAAAGCGTTTTCAATAATACCTTTCGCATGGTCGTTCGCTTGTTCAACTTTTGCTGCAGTTCCAAAACCAACACCACCGCCAAAGTCTTTCAATTGACGAGCACCAATGTTAGATGTCATTATAATTACAGTGTTTCTAAAATCTATTTTACGTCCTAAACTGTCCGTTACAAAACCTTCGTCCAAAATTTGTAGTAACATATTAAATACATCTGGGTGGGCTTTTTCAATTTCATCCAAAAGAACAACAGCATAAGGTTTTCTTCTTACTTTTTCAGTTAATTGACCTCCTTCTTCATATCCTACATACCCTGGAGGAGCTCCAATTAATCTAGAAATAGAGAATTTTTCCATGTATTCACTCATGTCAATACGAATTAATGAATCGCTAGAGTCAAATAATTCACTAGCAAGGATTTTTGCTAATTGTGTCTTTCCAACACCAGTTGATCCAAGAAAAATAAATGAACCAATTGGTTTGTTCGGGTCTTTTAAACCAATTCTGTTTCTCTGAATTGCTTTAACTACCTTCGCAACCGCGTCGTCCTGACCGATAACTTTTCCTTTAATTTTGTCTGGCAATTCACCTAATCGATTTGATTCCGCTTCCGCCACACGATTAACAGGAATTCCTGTCATCATAGAAACAACTTCAGCAACATTATCTTCTGTTACAATTTGTTTGTTCTCTTTTGATGCCTCCTCCCATTGGTTTTGAGCAGATTTTAAGGCAGCCTCGATGTTTTTCTCATCATCTCTAAGCTTTGCTGCTTCTTCGTACTTTTGACGGTTCACAGCGTTTGTTTTGCTTTCTTTTATATCCTCTAATCTTTTTTCAAGTTCTAGGATTTGTTCAGGTACAACAATATTGGTGATATGAATTCTTGAACCAGCTTCATCTAAAGCATCAATAGCCTTGTCTGGTAAGAATCTATCTGTCATGTACCTGTTTGTTAATTTTACACATGCTTCTATAGCATCTTCTGTGTATAAAACATTGTGATGGTCTTCATATTTTTCTTTTATATTATGAAGAATCTGCACAGTTTCATCAATGGATGTAGGTTCTACAATGATTTTTTGAAAACGTCTTTCCAAAGCACCGTCTTTTTCTATGTTTTGTCGATATTCATCAAGAGTAGTGGCACCAATACATTGAATTTCACCTCTAGCAAGAGCAGGTTTCAACATGTTAGAAGCATCTAAAGATCCAGTAGCTCCACCCGCACCAACAATCGTATGAATTTCATCAATGAACAAGATAATATCTTTGTTTTTCTCTAGTTCATTCATCAAGGCCTTCATTCTTTCTTCAAACTGACCTCTATATTTTGTACCGGCAACTAAACTTGCAAGATCAAGAGAGATAATTCGCTTATCAAAAAGAATTCTTGAAACTTTTCTTTGAACAATCCTTAAAGCTAGTCCTTCTGCAATTGCAGATTTACCTACTCCTGGTTCACCGATTAACATTGGGTTGTTCTTTTTTCTTCGACTTAATATTTGCGAAACACGTTCAATCTCTTCCTTACGTCCAACCACTGGATCTAAAGTATGATCCTCGGCCATGGCTGTTAAGTCTCTACCAAAATTATCCAATACAGGAGTTTTAGATTTGGTATTGGCCTTACTTTTTGCCGGCTGTGGGTCAAACGGATTGGGTTTGTTCTCAGAGAATTCATCATCTTGTCCACTTTCTGCTGTCGGTAATTCAGGTAAATCATCCGTACCACTTTCAAGTTGTTTGAATAATGATTTTACATCGTTATAATTGATTTCAAAGTTATTCAACAGTTTCGTTGTTGGGTCGTTTTCATTACGCAATATGCACAATAATAGATGTGCAGTATTGACCGCGGTATCTTGATATAGCTTAGCTTCTAAAAAGGTCGTTTTCAACGCTTTTTCAGCTTGTCTAGTCAAATGAAGTTTTTTCTTGTCAGCTTCATCGCTGATTCCTGACTCTGAAGGGTTCAAAGCCTCAATTTTTTTCTTTAAATAATCTAGATTTATATCTAGAGTTGTCAATATGTCAATAGCTTTCCCTTCAGCTTTTCTTAGGATGCCTAAAACTAAGTGTTCAGTACCAATAAAATCATGGCTCAGTCTTAATGCTTCCTCTTTGCTGTATCCTATAACATCTTTTACTTTTTGTGAGAAATTATCGTCCATAGTTTTTGTTTTGATTTAGGTAAATTTAGTAGAAATTTTTATAAAAAATTACAAAATTTAGTTTATAGTTGGGTAAAAATTATATTATTAACATTTTTTTATAAAAAAAGTAACTGATTTTCAGTTGTATAAATGATGTTGAAAACCCTGTGAAAATGTTAATAACTCTATGTAAATGAAGCGCTAGTATTTCTTGCCTAAAAGTGTAAAAATTGTATCTTGCTTATCAGAAAAAAAACTAAGTAAAACTAAATATATTTTTATGGCAGACGGGGATAAGTTGATACCTATCAATATAGAAGAACAAATGAAATCGGCATATATTGATTATTCAATGTCGGTTATCGTATCTAGAGCATTACCAGATGTACGTGATGGTTTGAAACCAGTACATAGAAGGGTTTTGTTTGGGATGCATGAATTAGGTATTAAGGCTACCGGATCTTATAAGAAATCGGCGAGAATTGTTGGAGAGGTATTAGGAAAATTTCACCCTCATGGTGATACATCTGTTTATGATGCAATGGTGCGTATGGCTCAAGATTGGAGTGTGCGTTATATGATGGTTGACGGTCAAGGGAATTTTGGTTCTGTTGATGGAGATAGCCCAGCAGCAATGCGTTATACTGAGGTTAGAATGAAGAAGCTATCTGAGGATATGATGGCTGATATCGAAAAGGATACAGTAGATCATAAACTGAACTTTGATGATACTTTACAAGAACCTACGGTATTACCAACTCGTATCCCTACCTTGTTAGTCAATGGAGCTTCAGGTATTGCTGTTGGTATGGCAACTAATATGCCTCCACACAACCTTACCGAAGTGGTAGGAGGAACGATTGCATATATCGACAATAGAGATATTGAAATTGATGAGTTAATGGAGCACATCAAGGCACCTGATTTTCCAACAGGAGGAGTTTTGTATGGAACTGAAGGAATTAAGGAAGCATTTCATACTGGTAGAGGAAGAATTATTATGCGAGCAAAAGCTTCTTTTGAGGAGGTGAATGGTCGAGAATGTATTATTGTGACGGAGATTCCGTATCAGATCAATAAGGCAGAGATGATTAAGAAAACTGCTGAGTTAGTCAATGAGAAGAAACTTGAAGGTATCGCAAATATACGCGATGAATCGGATAGAAACGGGATGAGAATCGTATACGTTTTGAAACGTGATGCGATTCCTAACATTGTAATGAACAAATTGTTTAAATACACCTCTCTTCAAACTTCATTTAGTGTTAATAATATCGCTTTGGTGAATGGGCGACCTGAAATGTTGAACTTAAAACAAATGATTCATCATTTTGTTGAGCACAGACATGAGGTAGTTGTTAGAAGAACTCAATTTGAACTTAAGAAAGCTGAAGCTAGAGCACATATTCTGGAAGGGTTGATCATTGCAAGTGACAATATTGACGAAGTGATAGCTATAATCAAGGCATCGAATAACGCAGATGAGGCAAGAGCTAGTTTAATTGAAAGGTTCAGTCTTACTGAAATTCAAGCGAAAGCAATTGTTGAGATGCGATTGAGACAGTTGACAGGTCTGGAGCAAGATAAACTAAGAAGTGAGTATGAGGAAATTATGCTTTTGATTACTGACTTGAAAGATATCCTAGCAAATGAGCCTAGGAGAATGGAAATTATCAAAGATGAGTTAATTGAGGTAAGAAGTAAATACGGAGACGAGAGAAGATCTCAGATTGAATTTGGAGGAGCGGATATGAGAATTGAGGATATGATTCCTGATTCTAAAGTGGTTGTTACAATTTCTCATGCTGGTTATGTAAAAAGAACTTTGCTATCTGAATACAAAACTCAGAATAGAGGAGGTAGAGGTCAAAAAGGAGTTTCTACTAGAAGCGAAGACTTTTTAGAGCATCTGTTTGTAGGAACGAATCATCAATATATGATGTTCTTTACTCAGAAGGGGAAAGTTTTCTGGATGCGTGTGTATGAAATTCCTGAAGGTGGAAAAGTCGCCAAAGGTCGTGCATTACAAAACCTTATTAATATCGAAAATGATGATAAGGTAAAAGCGTTTTTGGTTACTCAAGATCTAAAAGATCAAGACTATATCAATAGCCATTATATTATTATGGCTACTAAAAAGGGTCAGGTTAAAAAGACATTGTTAGAGCAATATTCTAGACCAAGAGCAAATGGTATTGCTGCCATTACGATTAAAGAAGGAGATGAATTATTAGAAGCGAAACTTACCACAGGAGATAGTCAAGTTATGTTAGCTTTAAAGTCTGGTAAATCTATCCGTTTTGAGGAGGAAAAAACTCGACCAATGGGGCGTGGTGCTTCAGGAGTAAGAGGTATTACTTTGGCTCATGAAGAAGACGAAGTTGTTGGAATGGTGGCCGTAAACGATATGGATAGTAATATACTTGTTGTTTCAGAAAAAGGATATGGTAAGCGTTCTAGTTTAGAAGATTATAGAATTACGAATAGAGGAGGTAAAGGAGTCAAAACTCTAAATATCTCGGAAAAAACAGGTGATGTTGTAGCTATTAAAAATGTTACAGATGAAGATGATTTAATGATTATCAATAAGTCTGGTATTACCATTCGTCTTGCTGTAAGTGGACTGAGGGTAATGGGAAGAGCGACTCAGGGTGTGAAATTGATCAATATCAAAGGAAATGATTCTATTGCTGCTGTTGCGAAGGTAATGCATGAGGAAGAAGAAGTGATTGATGTTGAAGCGGAAGTAACTGATGGAGCGGAAACAGCTAAAGACCAAGAGAGTTCAAGTGAAGAAATTAACCAAAATTCAGAAGAATAAATATAAACCTTAATTAATGAAAAATAAGTTAACCATACTGATGATGCTATTGCTTAGCATCACAGTGTTTGCTCAGAAAAAAGAATTAAAAGCCGCTGAGAAGTCTTTGAAAAAGAAAGATTATGCTGCTGCGAAAGAGCAATTAAAAGCAGTAGAACCTTTGTTGGAAGGTGCTGATGACAAGTTAAAGGAAAAGTATTATTACTTGAAAGCAACAGCGCTTCATGGTGATGGTAAAAATTGGAAAAATGATAAGCCTGCTGCCAGAGCTTATAAAGAACTTATCAAGTTTGAAAAAGAGTCTGGACAAAAGAAATATTTGAAACAAGCAGAAACTTCTCTTCAGAACTATGTTCAGAAATTTGCTGCTTCAGGTTCAAAATTCTACAAAGAAGAGAACTACAAAAATGCAAGTTATCAATTTGAAATGGTTTATAGTTTAAGCCAAAGAGATACGTCATTTTTAGATAATGCTGCTTTGTCTGCTTTTTTGGATAAGAATTATGATAGATCTATTCGTTTTTATCAAAAATTATTAGATTTAGGATACACAGGTATTGCTACTCAATATAGAGCTAAAGGACTCAATGGTGAATATGTGTATTTTGCTACAAAAAAGGAAATGGATAATCAGATTATTCTAAAAGCTGCAACGCAGCCAGAAGTATTTCAAACTGAATCTAGAGCCGGAGATATAGCTAAAAATATTGCGTTGAGTTATATTGCAAAAGGTGATGAGAAAGGTGCTTTAGCAGCGATTGCAGAAGCGAAGAAATCTTTTCCTAATGACTATACTTTGGTTATAAGTGAAGCTAATATCTACTATAAGTTGGGGGACAATGAAAAATTCCTTGCTGGTTTAAAAGAGGCAATCGCGATCAAGCCTAATGATCCTCAATTGTATTATAACGTTGGAGTGTTGACATTAGAACAAGGTTATGTAGATGAGTCTATAAAAGCTTTTGAAAAAGCAGTAGAATTGAAGCCTGATTATGCGGATGCTTACAATAATATTGGTGTTGCAATATTGGAAAGAACCAAACCTATTGTAGAAGAGATGAATAAAAATTTGTCTAACTTCAAAAAATATGACGCCTTAAATGCAAAACAAAAAGAGGTGTATAAAGAAGCTTTGCCTTATTTTGAAAAGACATTAGAATTAAGACCTACGAATGAAGCTACTTTAAGCACTTTAGTTGGGTTGTATGAAATTCTTGAGATGTACGATCAACAAAAAGCTACTCAAGCTAAATTAGATGCTTTATAGAATGTCTGATATTTGAAAATAAAAAAGCCTAGTGAATTTCACTAGGCTTTTTTGTATTGTATAAGTTCAATTATAATAACTCTAAAAGAACTACATTCTCAACATGATGTGTTTGTGGAAACATATCTACGGCTTGCGTGTTAGCGACCTTATACTTGTGTTTCATAAGGGCTAAATCCCTTGCCTGAGTAGCAGAGTTGCAGCTTACATAAACAATGCGTTTGGGAGTAATTTTTAAAATTTGCTCTACTACTTTTTTATGCATACCGTCCCTAGGTGGATCAGTTATAATTACATCAGGTTGTCCATGTTTGTTAATGAATTCAGAAGTAAATACTTCTTTCATATCTCCAACAAAGAATTCGGTGTTTTCAATTTTATTATGTTCTGCATTTCCTTTAGCATCTGCAATTGCTTCAGGAACAGATTCAACACCGATAACTTTTTTTGCTTTTTTAGCAACAAATTGGGCAATTGTACCAGTCCCTGTATATAGATCGTATACAAGCTCTTCTCCTGTTAAGTTAGCAAGATCTCTGGTGACTTTGTAGAGTTCATACGCTTGTTTAGAGTTTGTTTGATAGAAAGATTTAGCATTTATTTTAAATCTTAGGCCTTCCATTTCTTCAAAAATATGATCTCTACCATGGTATAAAATAATATCCTGATCGTAAATTGAATCATTTCCTTTACTGTTGATGATATATTGTAAAGAGGTTATTTGAGGGAATTTTTCTTTTATAAAGTTTAAGAGAAGTTCTCTTTTGGCTATGTCTTCTTTGAAAAACTGAATTACAAGCATTATTTCTCCTGTTGAGAGAATGCGTAACATCATGGTTCTTAAAAGACCGTCTTGTTCTCTTGGGTTATAGAATTCGATTTCGTTAGAGATGGCAAAATCTTTGATTGAATTTCTTATTTCATTAGACGGGTCTTCTTGAAGATAACATTTCTCAACATCTAATATTTTGTCCCACATTCCAGAAATATGAAATCCTAATGCATTTCTGTTGTCTACTTCTTCATCGGAGTTTATTTCTTCATAAGTAAGCCAGCGATTACTAGAAAATGAAAATTCCATTTTATTACGATAGAAATAGGATTCTTCACAACCAAGAATTGGAGTTATGTTTTCTAGATCAAGGTGTCCAATGCGTTGTAGGTTTTGAATAGTTTCTTTTTCTTTATAGAAAAGTTGGTCTTCATATTTCATATGTTGCCATTTGCACCCTCCACAATGTTCAAAATGAGTACATTTTGGTTCAGCTCTTTTGTCAGAATATTTATGGAATTTAGTTGCAGAACCTTCGAAGTATGCTTTTCTTTTTCTGCCTGTTTGAATGTCTACGACATCTCCAGGAATTGCATTTGTTAAGAATATAACACGACCATCAGGAGCTTTTGCAACTGATTTCCCTCTAGCTCCAGCGTCGATAACTTCAATGTTTTCGAACGTATAATTTTTCTTTTTTCTACCCATTTTGCAAAGATACTTTTTTCTTGAAAATATAACTCAAAAAAAATCCTCTCTACGTAGTTGTAAAGAGGATAATACTTATTTTATTGATTATTAATTTCTTCTTCTTCCGAAACCTGAACTTCTATCTGATCTATCAGGTCTGTCAGAACCTCTTCTATCGGAGGATCTTCTTTCTGATCCACCGTCTCTTCGTCTGCTATCACTTCTGTCAGATCTACCGCCTTCTCTTCTGTCAGAACCGCCTCTTCTGTCCGAACGATTTCCTCCTTCGTAACGTCTACCACGACCTCTTCTTTCTTCACTTCCTCCTCTACGGTCACGTCTTCCTCGTCCACCGCCTCCAGAGCGCTTTTTCTTTTGAGTAATTTCAACATTTACACTTCTTCCATTAAATTCAGCTCCTTCAAAAGAACTAATGGTCTCATCTGTAAAGTTTTTGTCCAATTCAAAGAAAGAGAATGTGTCCAATATTTCAATTTGTCCAATCTCAACATTATCAGTTATCTCTTGTTCGTTGATCAATCCAATTAATTTTCCTGGATTAAGATCATCTTTTCTACCTAAATTGATGAAGAAACGAGTCATATTTTCATCATCTCTTGATTTTCCTCTTTCGTCAGCTCTTCCTCTTTCCGCTTCGTTTAAGTCGCGAGAGTTTGCGTAGTATTTTAAGAACTTGTTGAATTCTACTGAAACGAATTTTTGAATCAATTCTTCTCTGTTCAGCCCTTCTAGGCTTGAATAGATGCTTTCTAAGTAGTTGTCAATCTGCTCATGGTTTACTTCCGTTTCCTTAACGTTATTGATCAGACTAAACAATTGGCTCTTGCAGATTTCTTCTCCTGAAGGAACTTCTTTTTTATCGAACTTCTTGTTGATTTTTCTTTCGATAGGACGTAATCTTCCAACTTCTTTGTTGGTGATTAATGCAATAGAGATACCTTTATTTCCAGCTCTACCTGTTCTTCCACTTCTATGAGTGTAAGCTTCAGTTTGATCTGGTAATTTGTAGTTAATTACATGTGTCAGGTTGTTTACATCTAGTCCACGTGCCGCAACATCAGTTGCAACTAACATTTGTAAACTTTTCTTACGAAATTTTTGCATAACACCATCACGTTGAGCTTGAGATAAATCTCCATGAAGGGCATCTGCATTATAGCCATCTTGAATTAGATTTTCAGCAACTTGCGCCGTTTCTCTTTTTGTTCTACAGAAAACTATTCCATATATATCAGGATTCGCGTCACAAATTCTTTTTAATGCAGGGTATCGGTTTCGTTCTGTTACAACATAGTATTCGTTAGTAACATTGTCAGAACCTTTATTTTTTTGACCTGCTGTAATTTCAACAGGATTGTCCATGTAGTTTCTTGCGATAGATTCAACTTCTCTTGGGAAAGTTGCAGAGAATAGCAATGTTTGTTTCTCTTCTGGTGTAACCTCAAGTACTTGGTCTAATTCGTCTTTGAATCCCATATTAAGCATTTCATCTGCTTCATCAAGGATCAACCATTGAACATTTTCTAATTTTAGTTTTCCTCTTTTGATAAGATCAACCGTTCTTCCCGGTGTACCAACAACTATTTGAACTCCTTTTCTAAGACCTCTTATTTGTTCATCAATGTTTGCTCCTCCGTAAACAGTAAGAACATTAACACCTTTCATGTATTTTGAAAAACTCTCGATGTTTTTTCCAATTTGAACAGCTAATTCTCTTGTAGGAGAAAGTATGATTGCCTGTGTAGATTTGTTATTTGTATCTAGCTGTTGCAATACAGGTAAACTAAATGCTGCTGTTTTACCAGTTCCAGTTTGTGCAAAAGCTTTTAAATCTTGTGTAGATGAAATAACTTGCGGGACAGCTTTTTCTTGAATTTCGGAAGGTGTTTCGTATCCTAAATCGGTTAACGCTTTTAGGATTTCGTCGTTCAATCCTAGTTCTTTAAATGTAGACATTTTGTATAAGTTATTGACTTACAAAATAATATCGCTACTTTGTCAGCCGTTGTTAAAAGTCTGCAAAGGTACATCTAATAGTTTCATTAATCTAAGGAATAGAGTTCTTTTTTGAATATATTAATAGTTCTAAGTTGTATTTCATTCATTAAAAAAATATTGTTAAGTTAAAGTTTCTTCTAACTGTTTAAAAATCAGTTGAATTAAAATTTAGTATGTGTTGTGCAGTTTAAAAATAAACGCTAAATTTGCACTCCTTTTTACGAGTGCAGATTTAGAAAGGATTGAATACATTTTTTAAATTAACATCTCCTATTGTTAATTTCGTTTAAAAAATCTGGTTAATGGTTGGATACAAATAATTAAGACAACATGTCTGAAGAATTAAAAAACGAAGTTGAAGCTCAGGAAGTACCTGCAGTTGAGACTGTAAACCCAGAACAATTTTTAGCAGATTTCGATTGGCATAAATACGAAGAAGGTATTGAGGCTGTAGACGAAGCTAAATTGAAAGAATTTGAATCAGCTTTAGAAGGAACTGTTGGTTTCGTTAACGAGTTGGATGTAATTGAAGGTACGGTAACTAGATTGACTGAGCGTGACGCTATCATCGATATCAATTCAAAATCTGAAGGAGTTATTTCTTTGAACGAATTCCGTTACAATCCTAACTTAGCTGTTGGTGATGTTGTAGAGGTATTGGTTGATAAAAGAGAAGACGTTTCTGGTCAATTAGTATTATCTCACAAAAAAGCGAGAGTAATCAAAGCTTGGGATAGAGTAATCAATGCTCAAGAAACTGGTGAAGTAGTTAACGGATTTGTTAAATGCAGAACTAGAGGAGGTATGATTGTAGATGTATTCGGAATCGAAGCATTCTTACCAGGTTCTCAAATTGATGTTAAGCCAATTAGAGATTACGATCAGTATGTAGATAAAACAATGGAATTCAAAGTTGTGAAAATCAACCACGAGTTTAAAAACGTTGTTGTATCTCATAAAGCTCTTATTGAAGCTGATATTGAAGTACAGAAAAAAGAAATCATTGGTAAATTAGAAAAAGGACAAGTACTTGAAGGTATCGTTAAAAACGTAACTTCTTACGGTGTATTCATCGATTTAGGTGGTGTAGACGGTTTAGTACATATTACTGATTTATCTTGGTCAAGAATCAATCACCCATCTGAGGTAGTTGAATTAGATCAAAAATTAAATGTTGTAATCCTTGATTTTGATGACCAAAAAACAAGAATTCAATTAGGATTGAAGCAATTAAACGCTCATCCATGGGAGGCTTTAGATGCTGAATTGAAAGTTGGAGACAAAGTAAAAGGTAAAGTAGTAGTACTTGCTGATTACGGTGCGTTCATCGAGGTTGAACAAGGAGTAGAAGGATTGATCCACGTTTCTGAAATGTCATGGTCAACTCATTTACGTTCAGCTCAAGACTTTGTGAAAGTTGGAGATGAGGTAGAGGCAGTAGTATTGACTCTTGATAGAGAAGATAGAAAAATGTCATTAGGTATCAAACAATTACACCCAGATCCATGGACAGATATTACTAAGAAATATCCAGTTGGTTCTAAGCATAAAGGAACAGTAAGAAATTACACAAACTTTGGTGTATTTGTTGAGTTAGAAGAAGGTATTGACGGATTGGTTTACATTTCTGATTTATCATGGACTAAGAAAATCAAGCACCCATCTGACTTTGTAGCAGTTGGAGATGTATTAGATGTTCAAGTTCTAGAATTAGATGTTGAAAACCGTAAGTTAAACTTAGGTCATAAACAAACTCAAGATAACCCATGGGATGGACATGAGGCTACTTACAGCATCGAATCTGTACATGCAGGTACAATCAAAGAGAAAACAGACAAAGGAGCAATCGTTGTCTTTGCTGATGGAGTTGAGGCTTTCGTACCGGGACGTCATTTAGAAAAAGAAGATGGAAGCAAACTTGGTAAAGGTGATGCTGCTGACTTTAAAGTATTAGAATTCAACAAAGAATATAGAAGAATTGTTGCTTCTCATACTGCAATCTTTAGAGCAGAAGAGGCTAAGAATATCAAAGCTGTAGCTAAGAAAGCAGAATCTGCCGAAAAATCTACATTTGGAGATATTGCTGGTCTTGCAGACTTGAAGAAGAAAATGGAAGGAAAAGAATAGTTCCAACCTTTTTTATAATAAGAGAAGAGCTGTCTATTTTTAGACGGCTCTTTTTGTTTTTAGATAATCCGTGTGTTCGAACACATAAGTTTTGTATATTTGTAAAAAAATAGTCAAAAATAGAAGCTTACCTTGTGTACTTTTTTATTTTTGTGTTCAAATTCATATAAATCGAAATAGAAATATGTCATTAATTAAATCAATATCAGGAATTAGAGGAACCATTGGAGGTTCTATTGGAGATAACCTTACACCGTTGGATGCAGTGAAGTTTGCAAGTGCTTATGGTACGTGGTTGGTAGAAAGGAATAAAGGTGCCACAGAAACATTAAAAGTTGTTATTGGTAGAGATGCTCGTATTTCTGGTAAAATGATAAGTAGTTTGGTATCTAACACCTTGGTAGGTTTAGGTATTGATGTTGTGGACTTAGGTTTGTCTACAACTCCTACTGTTGAGGTGGCAGTTCCTATGGAGCAAGCAAATGGTGGTATCATTATCACTGCATCTCATAATCCAAAGCAATGGAATGCCCTTAAACTCTTAAATGAGAAGGGGGAGTTTTTAGATGGTGTCGAAGGTCAAAAAATTCTGGTGATTGCTGAAAATGATGCCTATTCATATGCTGAAGTTGATAATCTGGGTAGCTATACTAAAGATAGATCTTATGTTCAAAAACATATAGATGCAGTTTTAGCTTTAAAATTAGTAGATGTTGAAGCAGTTAAAAAAGCTAATTTTAAAGTGGTATTAGATGCTGTGAATTCTACCGGAGGTATTTTTATTCCTGCTTTATTGGAGCAACTTGGGGTAGAATGTATTAAATTATATTGCGAGCCTAATGGTGAATTCCCGCATAACCCGGAACCTTTGAAGGAACATTTAGGTGCTATTTCTAAGCTAGTTGTTTCTGAGAAAGCGGACTTTGGAATTGTGGTAGATCCGGATGTTGATCGTTTAGCTTTGGTTAATGAAGATGGATCAATGTTTGGTGAAGAGTATACTTTGGTTGCTTGTGCAGATTATGTACTAGGAAAGTTGAAAGGAGGTAATACAGTTTCGAATTTATCTTCTTCTAGAGCTTTGAGAGATATTACAGAAAAGCATGGAGGATCCTATACCGCAAGTGCTGTAGGAGAGGTGAATGTGGTAATAGCCATGAAAGAAACTAATACAGTAATTGGAGGTGAAGGTAATGGAGGAATTATTTTTCCAGAATCTCATTATGGAAGAGATTCTCTAGTTGGAGTTGCTCTGTTTTTATCACATTTAGCGACGAGTGATAAAACATGTAAAGAGTTAAGGGATTCTTACCCGAGTTATTTTATGAGTAAAAATAAAATTCAATTAACACCTACGTTAGATGTTGATGATATTCTAGCAAAAATGGCGGAAAAGCATAAGTCAGAAAACGTGAATACTATTGATGGGGTAAAAATTGATTTTCCTTCTGAATGGGTTCATTTAAGAAAATCTAATACTGAGCCTATAATTAGAATTTATACTGAAAGTGATTCTCAGCAAAATGCGGATGCATTAGCAGAGAAGACAATTGAGGAAATAAAGACTATTGCAGGTATTTAAACCGTAATTTATTAGTTTACTTTTTGATAGGCCATTTTGCTATTGTTTCTAATGACAATATTAAAATGGTCTATTCTTTTGATATCAATTTCTTTTGAAATATTGAAATTAAGTTGAGTTTGTATTGAGTCTTGTTTCTTAACGATTACATTCTTGGAATTATAGATTGCCTTATTTGTGGATATTGTTTGGTTCTTTTTGGTTTTAAATACGATTAAGGTTTCTAGGTTGTCTAAGTTGAAACCATAAGCGTAGGGATTAGATATAGAGACTGTAGCAGTGTTGATTCCTGTATTAAATATAAAATTTTTATCTATGGAAACATACTTCAAATCTCTTAAAGGTTCAAAATTATTAAGTCTTGTTGCATAGAGTGTGCCTTTTTCTTTTTTCTTAAAAGTGAAGGTTGCGTTATTGTTATTGTGTCCATCAATTAACAGGATATTTTTGTTTGTCAATTGAATTTGAAAGTCCCATAGGTTAAATTGATTTTTTCTCGAGGAAAAAGCATTATATGCGCCTGTAAGTTCATTAGTGTAAAATGAATATAGGGAAGCATTCTGATAAGAATTTACGAATAATTTAGCTTCTCCATGCGTTTCCTTTTGTATGTCTAAGACCCATTTTTTGTTACCATGCATTTCTAGTTGGATTGGAATAATTCCTTCGTTAGCCATGATGATTCGTGCTATGCAGATGGTAATTAGGTTGACGATTGCAAGTTTTTTAAATAGCTTTCGGTTTTTGTCGTTTTTAATTAAATATAAGAATGTGATAATAATTAAAGGAAAAGTAATAGGAATTGTCCATTGTGCTTGTGTAGGACCTTTGAATGACATTAAAAAGAAGAAGGATATAAATCCAACAACAATAAAATTAAGTGCTTTTTGAAAAAGCTCTTTATTCTTGAGGTTTTTGTAGAATGCCAAATAGACAATTGGAAAGGTAAAACCAATAATAGCTATTTGATTTAATAAGTGTGTTGTGGTGTAATCAATTCTATAGGTTCTTGAATTGGAACGTTCAAATAAATGATAACGAATAGAAGGATAATCATTTTCTATTTGCCAAAGTAAGTGAGGAGAGAATAAAAGAATTACCCCAAGAATACTCAACCAAAACTGAGTGCTTTTTAAAAGTTTTAAATTTGAAAGCAACGTGAAAATCACGATCAATAGTCCAGTATATTTACTGTAAAGTAATCCTGCTATGGATAGTGAAAACAGAAGGTAGGCTTGCCAATCATTTGCGTTAATTATTCTCTTATACGAAATTAAAAATAACACCATGAAAAATAACAAAGGCGTATCAGGAACTGTGATAAAACCATAAACATTAAAAAGAAAAGTAGACAAGACTATTAATAGAAATAGCTTCAAATGATCTTTTTTATTTGGAATATCAATCACCTGCCAAAGCAAGTAGACAGTGAGACTGTATAGGATAGCAGACATGAATCTGACCCCGAGCTCACCTGAAAAAAATATATCACTTACATAGATATATAAAGCAACTAAGGGAGGGTGGTCAAAATATCCCCAATCTAAAAAATTACTGTACATCCAATAATATGCTTCATCTTGTAAAAGTTCTGTAGTGTAAGCTTGGATTATGTTAATAATTGCGACACCAACTAATACAATGGTCAAAAAATACTTTTTCATAAGGAAGCCTTTAGGAAGGTGCTTGGTCTTTGTGTTTGAATCTTTTATGCGTCCAAAAATAATATTCTGGTTTCTCGTATATTTGTTTCTCAGCTCTTTCTAAGAACATGTCAGTAATTTCAAAATCATTATATTCCCTCGGGTGTTTGGCTAAAATTTCAAATTCTACTTCGTAATGACTTCTTTTAACTCGGTCTACTTTCATGTAAATTACCGTAAAGTCGTGTTTTTTTGCAAGCATTTCTGCACCTGTATGAATTGGAACTTTTACATTTAGAAACTTAGACCAATAGTGTGTTTTTTGAATTGCGGGAGACTGATCGCTCAATAATCCATATAGAGAAAGAATTCCCTTCTGTTTATTTTGAATTACTTTTTTTAAGGTATGATTGGTTTGAATAAAACTTCCTCCGAATCGACTTCTATTTTCTTTTACTAAATTGTCGAAATGGGGGTTTTTTATTCTCGAGTACACTCCCACGCAGTTAATTGTGGTAAAACTAGCAAGATTTACAATCCACTCCCAATTAGCATAATGCGCTCCCATAATGATGACGCTTTTATCTAAGCTTTCTAGCTCTCTAAAGATTTCTGGGTTTGTGTATTTGTATCTTTTATTTAGTTCTTTTTCTGAGATAGTAAATGATTTGATCATTTCGATAAAGATATCAATGAAATGACGAAAAAAATGTCTTCTTATTTTTAGCAGTTCTTCGTTGCTTTTCTCAGGAAATGCAAGCTTAAGGTTGTTTAAAACCACTTCTTTTCTGTAGTTAAAAATATAGAATAAGATAAAGTAGGCAATATCTGATATTCGATGTAGTATAAAAAATGGCAGCTTTGAAAAAAACCAAATAATTGGGTAGACAATTAAAAATTGTAAACGCTTCATGTGAATTGTTTTTGAGGAGCAAAGATAAGTAAACCAATTTATTGATGTTTGCCATTTTTGAGTAAAATTTTCAATGAAAAATATAATTAGTATTTTAATGAATGGTCTGTTTTTTAATTTAAACGGTATGAAAAAATAGTTTTTTTTAATTAAAATTTAGTTTTATCTTTAGCCGGGCGTTTTACTATTATGAACAATTTTGTACTCAGTATTATTATTATCAACGTTTTGTTTTCGTATAAAGGAATTCAAGATAGATTATTTTTAGATAGATATAAGTTTCAAGTAGGTCCTATTTTGGCAGGTCAGAAAGTACGCCTTTTTACCTCTGGTTTTTTGCATGTAGATTATATGCACCTAGGTTTTAATATGTATGCTTTATACATATTCTCTGATGCCGTTGTAGATTCCCTTGGGGTTCTTAATTTCTTGATTGTATATGTTGGTAGTATGTTTCTAGGGAATTTGTTTTCTTTGGCCTATCATAAAAATGAACCGTATTACAGTGCGGTGGGTGCTTCTGGAGCAGTCTCTGGAATTGTTTATAGTGCTGTAATGTTATACCCTAATATGAGCTTGATTATGTTTCCTATTCCAATTCCTTTACCGGGTTATGTGTTTGGAGTTGGGTATTTGTTGTATTCAATATATGCAATGAAAAAACAATTGGGTAATGTTGGGCATAGTGCGCATTTAGGAGGAGCAATCGGAGGATTTGGATTGACTTTACTTTTGTATCCACAATTGATTTTTGAAAATCCAATAATGATTGGGTTACTTGCGATCCCAATAATATTGTTGTTTGTAATTGAAAAAAGAATTACCAATTAAATGTTTTCATAAAAAAAAGCCTTATCGATAGATAAGGCTTTTTTGAGCGAAAGACCGGGTTCGAACCGGCGACATTCAGCTTGGAAGGCTGACGCTCTACCAACTGAGCTACTTTCGCGGTATTGCGGTGCAAAGATACTTTCTTTTTTAGATCTACCAAGAAAAAAATCAATAAAATTCACTGTTTTTTTGTAATGCTTTGATAAAGTGGCATCCATGAATTTCATAATTGTCATTTAATTAAAATTTATGAGATTTTTTGTTTTCTGTATAAGTGTTTAGTTCTGTTGCCTCATAGCGTTTTTGTTTTGGGTAAAGATAGATTCACTCGAATAATTGTTGACCAAAATTTTGACTTCTGAGATCATTATGAATGATGACCTAATCAAGTCCAAGAACTTATCACTACAGTGCCTTGTTAATGACCATAAGCTGCAGATCTTGATTAATCTTTTGTTTTTGTAGACACCAACGCATTCATAATTTTGATCAGTCATTTCCAAAACACGTTCTTCTAATGTATTTAAAGGAGTTTTGGTGTTTAGGATCGATGGAGGGGTATTGGTTAGAATATTTTCTTTTAAAATTATTTTACGATGAAGTTTGTCATAGTTTTAAATTGGTGTATTACATATCTTCGTGATAATTATTAATTTATCAAGCTATTTGTTTGGTAATAGAAAATATTTATTTACATTTGTCGCTCATATCAAGAAAATGAAAAACACATTTGCATTTAACAGTTTCTATTTCTTCTTTTATTTTTTTAAAAGAAGCGAGACTTTCTGTGTGTTGTAAAAATAAATAATAAATAATACAATTTAGGAAGTCTCGAGAAATCGAGACTTTTTTTTGTTATATAGATATCGAAGTATGAAAATAGCCATTCAAGGAATAAAAGGATCTTATCATCACATAGTTGCTGAAAATTATTTTGGCAAAAATAATGATTTGGAGGAGTGTATGACTTTTGCTGAGATGCCGGATAAAGTTATGTCTGGTGCTGTGGATATTGCTGTTATGGCGATTGAAAATTCCATAGCAGGTGCTATTTTACCAAATTATGCGTTGATTGATGAAGCTGATATTACTATCGTTGGTGAATATTACTTACCGATCCATCACAATTTAATGGCTTTAGAAGGACAAGATATCTCTGAGATAAAAGAGGTTCATTCGCATCCTATGGCTTTACTTCAATGTCGAAAGTTTTTCAGAAAGTTTCCACATATTCAGCTGATTGAAGATAAAGACACGGCAGATGTAGCCAAAAGAATAAAGGAAAAAAAGTTGAAAGGGGTTGGGGCAATAGCAAGTTCTTTAGCAGCCCAAATATACGATCTAGATATATTAGCTTCTGAGATTCAAACGGTAAAAGACAATCATACTAGATTTGTTATTGTAGAGAAAAAAGGCAAAGATTTGATTGAGTTTCCTACAAAAGCTTCTATTAAATTTGTCCTTAAGGATGAGAGTGGTTCTCTCGGAGAGGTGTTGATGGAATTGGCAAATCATAAAGTTAATTTGTCTAAGATACAATCGCTTCCAATTATCGATAAACCATGGGAATATGCATTTTTTGCGGATTTGGTTTTTACTGATTATAAAGAATATAAAAATGCCCTTTCAGATATTAGATCTAAAGTTTCTAGTTGTAAAGTGTTAGGAGAATATAAAAAGAATTAAGTGATGATTTCAAAAGCAAATAGATTAAACGATGTTAAGGAGTATTATTTCTCTAAGAAATTAAGAGAAGTAGGTCAGTTAATTGCAAAAGGAAAGCCAATTATTAGCTTAGGGATTGGTAGTCCAGATTTAAATCCACCAGCAGAGGTGTTGGAATCTTTGATATCTTCTTTAGGCGATGTTATGGCTCATGGTTATAAAAGTTATCAAGGAATCCCTGAATTGCGTGGTGCAATGTCAAATTTTTACAATAATTTTTTTGGAGTTTCTCTACGTCCAGAGAATGAGATTCTTCCATTGCTAGGGTCAAAAGAAGGGATAATGCACATTTCTATGGCGTTTTTGAATGAAGGAGATCAGGTTTTAATTCCGAATCCAGGATATCCAACTTATAGTTCTGTTGCAAAGTTAGTTGGAGCTAAGGCTATAGAGTATAATCTAATTGAAGGGAATGGCTGGTTGCCAGATTACGAGGAGATTGAGAAGAATGATTTATCAAAAGTGAAAATTATGTGGGTGAACTATCCTCACATGCCAACTGGAACAAAGGCTTCTGATGAATTGTTTAAAGATTTGATACTGTTTGCAAAAAAACACGATATTTTGTTAGTGAATGACAATCCGTATAGTTTTATTCTAAATGATCATCCTAAAAGTATTTTTCAATATGAAGGAGCAAAGGAGGTAGCTTTAGAGTTAAATTCATTAAGCAAATCGTTTAACATGGCAGGTTGGCGTGTTGGTATGGTGTCTGGTTCAGAGTTGTATATCGCAGAAGTTCTGAAAGTAAAGAGTAATATGGATTCAGGTATGTTTTACGGAATTCAAAAAGGAGCGATTAAGGCATTAGAATTATCTAAAGATTGGTTTGATGAGATAAATGCAGTCTATGAAAAAAGAAGGGCTTTGACATGGAGAATTTTAGATGCTTTAAATTGTGAATACAATGTTGGAAATGGAGGGATGTTTGTTTGGGCAAAATTGCCTGAAGGAATTACTTCTGAACAGATGACTGATAAAATGCTTTATGAAAAAGACGTGTTTTTAACTCCTGGTACTGTTTTTGGATCCAATGGAGAAGGTTATATAAGATTGTCATTATGTGTTTCTGAAGAGAAACTAGAAGAAGTGTTGGAAAGAGTTTCTTAACGAAGCTGAATATTGAAAAGTAATAAAATGAATAAAAAAGTAGCCGTAATTGGATTGGGACTTATAGGAGGTTCTCTCGCTTTGGAGCTAAAAAAACGCTTCCAATGGACTGTTTTTGGCGTTGATTCTAGTGAGGGAAATGCGAAAAAGGCACTTGAACTAGGGATAATTGATGAAATTGCAGATTTTTCCATTGTTAATACTGCTGATGTTGTTGTCATAGCAATACCCGTCAATCATGCGCCACAACTGGCTTTAGAGGTGTTGGATGCAGTAAAAAATGATGCCTTGGTTTTTGATGTAGGTTCAACTAAAGAAAACATTTGCAAAAATGTTGTAAAGCATTCAAAAAGAGTTAATTTTGTGGCCGTTCATCCAATTGCCGGAACTGAATTTTCTGGACCAGAAGCAGCAATTTATAATTTGTTCGATGGAAAGGTAAATATCATTTGTGATAAAGGGATGAGTAGTGAGGAGTCTATTCAGAAAACTTTAGAGATTTTCGATGGATTAAATATGAGAACTATCTTTATGGATAGTAAAGAACATGATAAGCATATTGCATATGTATCTCATTTATCTCACATAAGTTCTTTTATGTTAGGGAAAACTGTTTTGGAAATTGAAAAAGACGAAAAAAACATTTTTGACATGGCGGGTAGTGGATTTGAATCTACTGTTCGTTTAGCGAAAAGTTCTCCAAAGATGTGGTCCCCTATTTTTGTCGGAAATAAAAAAAATATTTTGACCTCTTTAGATGGTTTTATAAAAAATCTTAAAGAGTTTAAAGAATTGATAGAAAACGAGGATACGGAAGCATTGAAGAATTCAATGTCGGAAACAAATTACATAAAAGAAATATTAAACGGAATAAAAAAATAAAAAATAAATTAAAAGAAGGCTAATGTTTTAGCTGATTTTGAAACAATTTTAGAAACTAGATTAAAATGGAAAATACGAAAGAATTCAGAACATGGTTAGATGACATGCAATTAGACCATCCATTGGTTATTGCTGGACCTTGTAGTGCAGAAACAGAAGAGCAAGTGTTGAAAATTGCTCACGAATTGAAAAACACAGATGCAACTGTATTTAGAGCAGGTGTATGGAAGCCAAGAACTAGACCAGGTGGTTTTGAAGGAATTGGTGCTATTGCTTTACCTTGGTTACAGAGAGTAAGAAAAGAAACAGGAATGAAAATTGCTGTAGAGGTTGCTAATTTAGCACACGTAAAATTAGCTTTAGAAGCAGATGTTGATATCTTGTGGATTGGAGCTAGAACTTCTGTAAACCCATTTGCAGTTCAGGAAATAGCAGATGCTTTAAATGGAACTGATAAAATCGTTTTAATTAAAAATCCAATTAACCCAGATTTAGCATTGTGGTTAGGTGGTGTTGAGCGTTTGTATACTGCAAATATTAAAAACTTAGGAGTTATTCATAGAGGTTTCTCTTCTTATAAGAAAACAAGTTACAGAAATGTACCTCAATGGCAGTTGCCAATTGCTTTGAAACAACGTTTCCCTGATTTACCTATTATCAATGATCCATCTCATATTTGTGGAAATAGAACTGGAATTCAGGATATTTCACAAATTGCTTTAGATTTAAACTTTGAAGGTTTAATGATTGAAACGCATGTTGATCCAGATAACGCATGGTCAGATGCAGCGCAACAAATTACTCCAGATCGTTTGGTGGAAATCATGAACGACTTGAAGGTAAGAGAGCCAAAAGCTGAAGGTGAGGCATTAGATCAATTGAAAGAATTGAGAGCTGAAATTGATGTAATTGATAATCATATTTTAGATACTTTAGCTGAAAGAATGAAGGTTGTTGAGCAAATCGGAGAAGTGAAAAAGGGTGAAAATATCTCTATTTTACAAGATGATAGATGGGCAGCAATTTTAGAAACAGTAAAAAAAGAAGCAGCTGTTAGAGGATTGAGTGATGCTTTTGTTGAGTCAGTTTTCAAAGCGATTCACCAAGAATCAATAAACCATCAAGAAGCAATTGTATCAGGAAAATAATTTCTTGCATATTGTTTTTTAAACAAGATAAGAATACCACAAGTTTCTCAAATTATTGAGGTCTTTGTGGTATTTTTGTTTTCAAATGTATTATTATTAAAGGTTTGCTATAGAGTATAGGTTATGAAGGGAGTGGTTGTAAAATCTACCGGTAGTTGGTATTTGGTTCGAACGGAGAATGCAGAAGTGCATAAATGTAGAATCCGAGGTAAATTTCGTATGGAAGGGATTAAGAGTACAAATCCTGTTTCTGTAGGAGATACTGTAGATTTTGAACTGGAACCGCAGAAGGAAACCGGAGTGATTAAAAAAATTCACGATCGAACAAATTATATTGTTAGAAAGTCGGTGAATTTATCGAAAAGAACCCATATAATTGCCTCTAATATAGATCGTGCTTTCTTGGTGATTACCATTGACAATCCGCCTACTACAACAAGTTTTATTGATCGTTTCTTGGTCTCAGCAGAAGCATATCATATACCTGTAACGTTGTTGTTTAATAAGATAGATACTTACACTGAAGAATCAAATGAACTGAAAGAGGAGTTGATTGATATTTATGAGAATATTGGTTATGAATGTATAGAGATTTCTGCCAAAGAAGGAGTAAATGTTGAGAAGGTAAAGGAGTTAATGCAGGGTAAGGTAACTTTGTTTTCGGGGCATTCAGGAGTTGGTAAATCCACTTTGGTTAATACTATTGAACCAGTCTTGAATTTGAAAACCCTGGAGATTTCTGAGCAGCATAAGCAAGGGCAGCATACAACTACGTTTGCGGAGATGCATGCTTTGAGTTTTGGTGGGTATATAATTGATACTCCTGGAATAAAAGGTTTTGGAATTGTAGATTTTGAAGAGGATGAAATTTCAGGCTATTTCCCTGAGTTTTTTGAGTTGAAACAGGATTGTAAATTTCATAATTGCAAGCATCTCGATGAACCAAAATGTGCTGTAAAAAATGGATTAGAGGATGATAGTATTGCTCCATCTAGGTATTTTAGTTATGTGCAAATAATGAGGGGGGAAGAGGAGCATTTTAGACAAGATATCTACAGTCAAAAAAAATAATATGAAAATTGTTTTACAGGTTGTTAAAGAAGCATCCGTTACGATTGAAAAGAAGCTTTTTTCTAAAATAAATCGCGGGTTGTTGATCTTGGTAGGAATAGAGGATTGCGATACAGCAGAAGATATTGTTTGGTTGTCTAATAAAATTACAAATATGCGTGTTTTTGTTGATGATAATGATACCATGAATCTTTCTGTGAAGGGAGTTGAAGGTGAAATTTTAGTAGTAAGTCAATTCACCTTACAGGCAAGTACTAAAAAAGGACATAGACCATCTTATATGAAAGCGTCTAAGCCAGAGATTGCTATACCTTTGTATGAAAAATTTGTATCACAATTAGAAATTGATTTAGGGAAACCTGTGCAAACTGGTGTTTTTGGGGCGGATATGAAGGTTAGTCTGATAAACAATGGACCTGTTACCATTGTGGTAGATTCTAAAGATAGAAAATAAAAAAAGCTATATTCGAAATATTATTCAATCATTTTTTATGTCGGGTAACAAAGTATTAAATTCTGTTTTAACAATTAAAGAATCTTTGATTCCAGTTGTCTTATTGGTTTCATTGTTGGCGTATAATATTTTTTTTGCGGAAGGTGTTCTATTGGGAGATTACTCCAACCAATACATTCTGTTGATTTCCGCATTTTGTGCATTGTTCATTGGTTTGAATAAGAATAAGACGTTTTTTTTAATTTTCAAGGAGGTTTTTAAAAATCTTAAAAGTGTTTTGGTTCCAATTCTAATCTTGTTTTTAGTAGGTGCATTGGCGGGAACTTGGTTGGTTAGTGGTGTTATTCCAGCAATGGTTTATTATGGTTTACAGGTGTTAAGTGCAGAAATATTTTTGCCCGCTGCCGTTGTTATTTCTGCAATAATTTCTATTGCTACAGGTAGTTCATGGACTACTTCAGCAACGGTAGGGATCGCGTTAGTCGGAGTAGGAAGTGCACTAGGAGTGCCCACTGGGATGGTTGCAGGTGCAGTTATTTCTGGAGCATATTTCGGTGATAAAATGTCCCCTTTAAGTGATACTACAAATTTGGCTCCTGCGATGGCAGGAACGGATTTATTTACACATATTAAATATATGTCCTTAACCACAGTCCCAACATTACTAGTAACGCTATTCGTTTTTACGCTGATAAGTTTTAATTTGACTACGACAGGTGAAACAGATTTGTCAGATATGTTTAATGTGATTGAAGAAACATTTTATATAACCCCTTGGTTGTTTGTTGTTCCGGCTACGGTAGTGTGTTTAATTCTTTTGAAAGTAAAACCGTTATTGGCATTATTATCGGGTGTGCTTTTAGCGATTGCTTTTTCTGTTTATTTTCAACCTGATGTTTTACTGGAAGTTTCGGATTCCTTTGTAAGAAGTATAGTCCAAGCAGTTTTTTTTGATATTGAAATAGTAACAAGTCATGAAGCATTGAACGATTTGTTTTCCTCTGGAGGGATGCAGGGAATGATATGGACAATTCTTTTGATTATAAGTGCAATGGTGTTTGGGGGAGTGATGGATGGAATTGGTGCTTTGGGGGTTGTTACAGAATATTTACTAAAACGAACAAAGTCAACTTTAGAATTGTTTTTTGCTACTGTTGGCAGTTGCTTAGGTTTGAATATTATTGCTTCTGATCAATATTTAGCTATTGTGATTCCAGGGAAAATGTTTAAAAAGGCTTTTGAAGATAAAAACCTTGCACCAGAAAATTTAAGTCGAACTTTAGAAGATTCAGGAACTGTTACCTCTGTTTTAATTCCATGGAATACTTGTGGAGCATATCAATCCTCTGTGCTAGGGGTATCCGTTTCAGAATATTTTATTTTTGCAATATTCAATTATTTAAGTCCAATTACTACACTTTTATTTGCGGCGTTTAATTTGAAAATTAAACACTTGAAGAAGTAGAAAATAGTTTTTTAATGAAAATTTATATCACACAAGTATTACTTTTTTTTAGCCTTTTTTGTACATCTCAAGAATATTCTGTTGAAAAATTTCCAAATCGTGTTAGGTTGAGTTGGGAGACTGTTTCAATGTCAACAGAAGCAGATTTAGGCTTTGTAGGGATAGGTTTTGATTTGTTCCATTTGGTGAGAAACACCAATACTATATATGTAGGTGTAAATTCTTATTCTGCAGTAACAGGAATAAGACCAGGGTTGATTACACTTGGGATGTCAGCCGGTTGGAGCCCTCAATTAACTAAATCTGGACTTTTTTTGGATACTGGATTCTTTCTTGGAGGAGGAGGAGGTGGTGGTGCTGATGATGGAGGAGGTTTGATACTTCGACCTCATTTAAATTTAGAACAAAGATTTGGTGAGCTAGGGGTTCGATTTGGTGTTTCTAGGATTGATTTTCCTACAGGGAATATTTCTGGAAATCAGGTCAACGTTGGACTTACCTTAAATGGTAATAATTATTTGAAAGTTAGAGACTCTGGGTATGAATTTGTGGAACATGATGGTTTAGCGGAGTCAAAGTTAAGAGTAGCCGTTGTCGGTACTTCTTATTTCAATTTATCTGATGGTTCGGTTCCAACAAAACCTGAGGTAACAAATATTGGTCTTTTAGGTATGCAATTGGAAGCAGAAATTAATAATAATTTTTATGGACTTGTAAAATTAAATGGTGCGCTTGCAGGTGGTACAGATGGGTATATGTCTATATTTTTGGGCGCTGGAGCTAAATTACCATTGGTTGCAAATTTTATGAATTTGGAGTCACGTCTTTTAATGGGACCTACTGGAGGTGGTGGTGTTGAATCAGGAGGTGGAGCTACGGTGCAAGCAGAGGCAGGATTAACGTTTCTGTTAGGTAATGGGTACGACTTAAAAATGATGACGGGTAAGACTTTTTCTCCATGGGGACCATTTGATTCTAACCATGTCGAGATTGGGTTGGGTAAAAGTTTTGGAAGATTAAAGCCTAGAGCAGATGTTTCAGGTATGGATAAATTTAATGTGAATTCTAATGACTATTATGCGAACGATATGGCCTTGTCTATTTTTAATAGAACGTATTTTCCTCCAAAAGCTTTGAATAAAAATGGTGAGCCTTATTTGTCGAGTTTTAATTCTTTAGGGTTTGAAATCCAAAAGTATTTTGGTGATAGATTTAGTATTAATGCAGGTACTGTATGGGCTTATCAAGGTGATTATGGTGCCTATGCGGAGGGGCTTGTTGGTGGGACTTACTATCAACCTATTTTTAATAAGACTAAGGCATCTCTAAAGTTTATGGTGGGGGCTGCTGGTGGCGGTGCATTGGACTTAGGAGAGGGCTTGTTATTTGAATATGCAATTGGTGTTGAACGAGAATTGAGTGATAGATGGGATCTACTTGTTCACTTTGGTCAAACCCAGCCGTTTGAAGGGAACTTTAATCCTTTGAGTTTAGATTTTGGACTTAAGTTTCACCTGAGTCAACTGCTTAAAAAGTAGAAAAACCTAGGTGTTAAAACGTCGTTAAAAAAGTTAACGGGAGTTAAAAATAATAACAATTATCTACTACTTTTTTATCTTTGATTAGAATTATAAAAATTAAAAATGAAAAAATTAGTTAGTTTAGTCTTTGTTGCTTTTTTAGGAGGAGCAATTTCGTTAGCAGGATTTTCTTATTTGTCTAAAAACCAAAAACATGGAAGTCCAGAAACTTCGGTAGTTTCAAGTAGTTTTGTTCCGATACCAACTAGTTATCCAAGTGTTACTAGTATAGCTGGTGAAAATACTGATTTTGTAGATGCAGCATCGAAGAGTTTAAATGCAGTGGTGCATGTAAAAAATACTTCCATTAGTACATATCATGATCCTTTTGCAGATTTCTTTTACGGAAGAGGAAATGGAGCGCCAAGAGAGAGAGAGTCTGTAGGGACTGGAAGTGGCGTTTTAATTTCACAAGATGGTTATATTGTTACGAATAATCATGTAATTGACAACGCGAATTCAATAGAAGTTACTTTAAATAATAGGAAAACTTATACTGCGGAGTTAGTGGGAGCAGATCCAGGTAGTGATATTGCTTTGTTAAAAATTGAAGGGAATGATTTTGAGTCGTTAACTTTTGCAAACTCGGACGCTATTCAAGTTGGAGAGTGGGTATTGGCAGTTGGGAATCCTTACAATCTTACTTCTACAGTTACTGCAGGAATTATTAGTGCAAAGGGAAGAGATTTAGAAGGGAATTCCAATACGGAATCTTTTATTCAGACTGACGCGGCGGTTAACCCGGGAAATAGTGGTGGTGCATTGGTAAACACAAGAGGGGAATTAATAGGTATTAATACAGCGATTTCATCGCAAACAGGTTCTTTTGTGGGCTATTCTTTCGCGGTACCATCAAATATAGCGAAGAAGGTTATTGAGGATATTATGGAGTTTGGTAATGTTCAAAAAGCACTTATTGGAATCCAATATGATCCTAGAAAAGATGATTTAGAGGGAGTGCGAATTACGGCAGTTACCGACGGTGGTGGTGCTCAAGAAGCTGGACTTCAAGAAGAAGATATTATAGTGAAAATTGAAAATGTTAAGATTAGAAAATTTTCAGATTTAAAAGGACAATTAAATGCAAAAAGACCTGGTGATAAAATCCAAGTAACTGTGCTTAGAGGGGATACTACACTCACAAAAACGGTCATATTAACTGAAAATAAAGCACTTCATGTTAATTTGTTAGGATTTTCAGTTGAGGAATTGTCAAAATCAGAAATGAAGAAACGAAAAGTTGATTCAGGGGTTAAAATTGTGAATATTAGAAACTCTGAATTAAAGGAATTAGGTGTTGTAGAAGGGGATGTGTTACTTGAAATAAATAATGAAAAAGTGACCAACGTTTCTCAAGTGGATGCCTTGTTGAAAGAAAAGTCAGAGGTTGGCTATTTAAAATTGGGTATTTTAAACTCAAAAGGAATTAAAGAGAATTATATTTTTAGATAATAAGTATTAATTTGAGTTTTAGAGCCGATACTCCATGAGTATCGGCTTTTTATTTGTTTTTTTATAGTGATTTAAAATAGAGGAAAGCTCCGCTATTTTTTTTACTTTTACTTTTTAAAATTGACTATAATCTAACACATATGAAATTTACTCTTTATGCTCTCATGTTGAGTGTGCTTGCGATTTCTTCATGCAAAGAAGAAAAAAAAGTAAAATTACCACCTCAGAAATTAAAAGTTGTTGAAGTAATACCGAAAACAGTTCCTATTTATAGGGAGTTTGTGGGGCAGGTTTACGGTAAAAGTGATATTCCTATTCGAGCTAGAGTTGAAGGATTTTTGGAACAAATTCATTTTAAAGAAGGTAGCACAGTTAAAAAAGGACAACTGCTTTATAGTATTGATGCAGATCCTTTTAAACAAGATGTTGCAACTCAAGAAAGTAGATTAGCACAATCCAAAACAAGTTTAATTCAGAAAGAGAGTGATTTAGAAAGGGTAGAGCCCTTGGCAGAAATAGATGCTGTAAGTAAGCGAGAGTTGGATATGGCTAGAGCACAAAGAGATGCTGCTAGATCTGAGGTGAAAGCGGCAAAAGCTAGTCTAGAGCTTGCTAAAATTAATTTAGGATATACTAATATCTATTCACCGTTAAATGGTTTGATAGGTAAAACGTTAGCCAGGCAAGGAGAATTTGTCGGTAAAGATCCGAATCCAGTAATTTTAAATACTGTATCGAGAGTTGATTCTGTTCGAGTTCAGTTTTTTCTGTCAGAGAATGATTATTTATTGATTGCTAGAGAGTATGCTGCTGCAAAAAAAGAAAAATTTAAAGAAGAAGACTCAAAGGAGAATGTACAATTGATTTTTTCAGATAGAAGTACTTATGAGCATAAAGGTCATATTGATTTTATTGATAGAAATGTAGATCCAACAACTGGTGCAATTTTGCTACAAGCTTCGTTCCCAAATCCTGATAGGATTATTAGACCTGGGCAGTTTGGTAGGGTGAAAATAAATATTAGAAATGCAGAAAATGCTTTACTTGTTCCTCAAAAATGTTTGAAGGAATTACAAGGAGACTATTCTTTATTTGTAGTAACGAACGAAAATAAAGTTGAAAATAGATCTGTTGAAGTTGGTTTGTCTGTTGACGATTTTAGACTGATAAAATCAGGATTAAAACCAGGTGAAAAAATAATATTAGACGGAATTCAGAAAGTTAGAGCGGGTATGGAAATTGTTCCGGATCTAGTGGAGTTCGAAAGTAGAACTGAAAAATAAATATATGTCTGATAGTAAAGGGAATTTTTTCGTCCACCGTCCAATTGTTGCCATAGTAATAGCAATTATTATTGTTATTGTTGGGGCAGTTTCAGTAATAGGTTTGCCAATTGAGCAATATCCAAATTTAACGCCACCGATTGTAGAAGTTAGAGCGACTTATACCGGTGCAAATGCTACGAATGTAGAGGAATCTGTAGCAACTCCTTTAGAGCAGGAGATGAATGGTGTAGATAATATGATTTATATGAAATCTACCAATGCCAATGATGGTACTATGGTGATTCAAGTTTCATTTGACGTAGGTACAGATCCGGATATGAATACGGTACTTGCACAGAATAGGGTGTCTGCGGCTACTGCAAAATTACCGGCAGCAGTTACAAAATATGGGGTGACTACAAAAAAATCATTACCCAATATTTTGATGCTTATCTCATTAACTTCTGAAAACCCATCTCATAATGATCAGGATTTTTTAGGGAATTATGCTTTGATCAATATAAAGGATCAATTAGCTAGATTAAAGGGTATTGGTCGTGTAGATGTTATGGGAGCAGCCAATTATTCTATGCGAATTTGGATTAAGCCAGACAGACTTTCAAGATTAGGAATTACAGTTTCGGAAATGATTGATGCGATTAATCAGCAAAACTTAATTGTTCCTGGGGGAAAATTTGGAGCGGAACCTGCACCAGCAGGAACGGAGTTTACCTATACCGTGAGATTACCGGAAAGATTTAATTCACCTGAAGCCTTTGAGGAGATTGTAATTAGAACTAAATCTGATGGTTCTAATGTGAAAATTGGTGATGTAGCGAGAGTAGATTTAGGGGTGGAAACTTATAATATGATTCCTCGTTTAGGGGTCAATGCAGAAGGTAGAGATTCCATTCCAAAAGAATCAGCGATTGTAGCTTTGTATCAAGCACCTGGCTCTAACGCTGTGGAATTGGCTCAAAATGCGGTTAAAGAAATGGGGGAGTTATCTAAAGGATTTCCAGAAGGAATGAGTTTTGATGTTTCGTTAGATTCCACCTTACCGATTACTGCAGGTATTAAAGATATTATAGTTACTCTAATTGTAGCGTTGATTTTGGTAGTACTAGTGGTCTTTATCTTTATTCAGGATTGGAGGGCAACTCTGATTCCAACATTGGCTATTCCAGTTTCATTAGTTGGAGCCTTTATGTTTTTTCCTGCTTTAGGTTTTACAATTAACGTATTGTCATTATTGGGGCTAGTACTCGCCATTGGTATTGTTGTAGATGATGCCATTGTTGTTGTAGAAGCGGTTCAAGTGAATATTGCATCGGGTATGAATTCAAAAGAAGCCACATTAGATGCTATGCGTAAGGTAACAGCTCCTGTTATTGCAACAACATTGGTTTTAGTAGCGGTTTTTATTCCTGTAGCCGGAATGGCGGGTATTACTGGGTTACTCTATCAACAATTCGCAATTACTATTGTGGTTTCTGTAATTGTATCTTCGGTAAACGCCTTAACTTTGAGTCCAGCATTATGTAGTTTATTATTAAAAGAACCTAAACCTTATGGAGGCTTGTTAGGAAAATTCTTTGATGCTTTTAATAAATGGATGGGGAAGAGTACGGATTCCTACATGACTTATACTAGAATTATTTCTGGAAAGGTTAAGAGAGGAGCTATTTTTATAGTTATTTTGACTATTGGAGCAGGGATCTTCGGGAAAATGGTTCCAGGAGGTTTTATACCTGAGGAAGACATGGGGTATTTTTATGTAAACCTACAGCTTCCAAATGCTGCTTCATTACAAAGGTCTGATAAGGTTGCAAGTGATGTAGAGGCTATTTTGTTAAACTATCCAGAAGTGGAATATGTGACAAATGCAACAGGTTATAGTATGCTTTCTGGGTCTATGGCTTCTAATAATGGTTTTATGTTCGTAACCTTAAGAGATTGGTCAGAGCGTGAAGCTACGGTTAAACAGGTTATTGATAGGTTGAATGTAGAGTTGGCTCAGAAAATAAAGGGAGCGCAAGCTTTTGCCTTTGGACCTCCTGCAATTCCAGGATTAGGAAATGGATCTGGTTTTAGTATAATGGTGCAAGATAAGGGAGGTAACTCACCTGAATATCTTTCAGAAAACACCAATAAGTTTATCATGGCTGCAAATGCAAGGCCAGAAATAGGTCGTGCCTTTACCACTTTTCAGGCAACAGTACCTCAAAGGTATATGGATATTGATAAGGAGAAAGCTCTTAAATTAGGAATTTCATTAAATGAATTATATACCACAGTAGGGGCTTTTATGGGAGGAGCTTATGTAAATGATTTTACGAGGTTTGGTAGATTGTATAAAACTTATATTCAGGCAGAAAATGAGTATCGTGTAGATGAGTCTCAGATAGAGAACTTTTTTATTAAAAATAAGGATGGAAATATGGTGCCTTTGTCAACAGTAGCTACAATTACACCAATTTCTGGACCAGATTATACCACTCGTTTTAATTTATTTAGATCTGTTGAGGTAACCGGAGGGCCTGCCCCAGGATATACTTCAAAACAAGCAATGGATGCTCTGAAAGAAGTTGCTGCGGAGACATTACCCTCAGATATGACAACTTCTTGGAATGCGATGTCTTATCAAGAAAATAAGGCTTCTGGATCTTTAGGAACTATATTAACGTTTTCGTTGGTGTTTGTATTCTTAATTTTGGCAGCCCAATATGAAAGTTGGTCGTTGCCATTTAGTATTCTTCTAGGAACGCCTTTTGCTATATTTGGAGCATTGTTTGCTTTGTGGATTTCAAGATTGTTTAGTCCTTCTTTTGAGAATAATATTTTCGCTCAAGTATCTTTTGTGATGTTAATTGGGATGGCCGCTAAAAATGCCATTCTGATAGTCGAATTTGCCAATGATGAATTTCAAAAAGGGAAAAGTTTATTTGATGCGGCTCTTGAAGCGGCAAGATCTAGGTTTAGACCGATTTTAATGACTGCATTTTCTTTTATTTTAGGAGTTTTTCCTTTAGTAGTAGCATCCGGTACTGGTTCTGAAGCGAGAAAAGTGATGGGAATGGCGTTGCTTGGTGGAATGACCTTAGCTACATTTTTGGGAGTTTTCATGTATCCTATGTTATTTATCCTGATAGGAAAACTCGCGGGATATGAGAAAAAACGAGAGATGCAGAGATTGAATGAGTTAGAAACATCTAAAGAAGCTAATGATGAAAATTAATTTATCTACATATATAAGTTTGTTTGTAATAGGTTTGTTAATCTATTCATGTGCGGTTGGACCTAATTATCACAAACCTAAAGATCAGACCACCTCAGAATTCAGGTTTAAATCAAAAGACACTACCTTGACAGATAGTGTTGTGAATTTGAAATGGTGGGAGATTTTTCAAGACAGTGTCATTGATACCTTAGTTCGTCAGGCACTTGTGAATAATAAAAACTTATTAATTGCTGCGAGCAGGATAGAACAGGCAAGAGCCAATGTGAAATTCACCAACGCAGATAGGCTTCCGCAATTTTCGTATAATGCAAGTGCAGGAAGAAATATGGCGTTTGCAAATGTTTTTCCGGATAATAAAGGATTTAATAGTTTTAATGGAACTGTAAATGCAAGTTGGGAAATTGATTTTTGGGGGAAGTATAAACGTTCAACGGAATCGGCAAAGGCGGAGTTAATGAGTACTTTGTATGCGAAAAGGGCTATTGAAATTGCATTGATTAGTGAGATTGCGATTAATTATTTTAAGTTAATTGGCTACCGTACGCAATTAGATATTTCAAATAAAACGCTAGCGAGTCGTGATAGTACGTTGACAATAATTCAGAATAGATTTGATTTTGGTTATACCCACATTATCGACGTGAATCAAGCTGAAATTCAGAAGGCAATTGCACAGACAGCAGTACCTTATTACAAAAGGCTAATTGCGATTACTGAAAATAATTTGAGTGTACTTGTTGGTAAGATGCCTGACGATGTAAAAACAAAGGTGACTTATTATGATTATAAACTACCAGATTCTATTCCTATAGGAATTCCGTCTGAGGTTTTATTAAGACGACCAGATGTTTTACAAGCAGAACAAAACTTTAGAGTTTCGAATGCTAAAGTGGGGGTAGCACAGGCTATGAGATATCCTTCATTTAGTTTAACAGGTCTTCTAGGTTTAGGTAGTAATGAGTTGTCAACCGTGTTGGATAATGGATTAGGTTGGGGAGCTTCTGCAGGGATAACTGGTCCTATTTTTAATTTTGGGAAAAATAAAAAGAGGGTAGATATTGCCAGGGAAGTAGCAAAACAGTCCCTGTTATCCTATGAAAATACTGTGTTGAATTCAATGAAAGAAGTAAGTAACTCTTTAGTAGAGATAGAAACATTGAAAGAAGAGTTAAAAGCTAGACAATTAAGATTAGATGCTGCTAATAATGCAAGTAATTTGTCTAGTCAAAGATACTATCAAGGGGTTACTAGTTATTTAGAAGTTACAGAGAATCAACGTCAAGAATTTGATGCGGAATTATCCTATTCTGATAACTTTCAACAATTATTAACCGCTTATGTGAATTTGTATAAATCACTTGGAGGTGGATGGGTTTCTGAGGCGGAAATGGAAAAATATGCTGAGATCATTGCTGAAGAAAGAGATATTGAGTTGGATTCTATTAAAAGAGATACGTTGGTTTATATGGGGCAAATAGTAGATTATAAACTTACGAAAGAGGAAAAAGAACAACGAAAGCAACAGAAGGAGAAAGAAAAAGAAGCTTACAAGCAAAGAGAGAAGGAAGCAAAGAATTCCAAAAAATAATAAGAGAGAAAAGAACATCAATTTAGATGTTCTTTTTTTTTGATTATTTTTAAGTTTCAAATAGAAAATGTCTGATCATTTATTAGATTTGTATGAAATCATATATAAGAATATAAATGGGGCAGACAGTTGAAAACCAGATAGAGGAATTACGTGAGGAAATAAGAAAGCATAATTATAATTATTATGTGAAGGATATTTCAACTATTTCTGATTTTGATTTTGACATTTTGTTGAAAAAGTTAGAAGCACTAGAGCTAAAATACCCGCAGTTTTATGATAAAGATTCACCTAGCCAAAGAGTTGGTGGAGAAATAACCAAGAACTTCGAAACATTAGTACATAAAAATAGAATGTACTCCTTGGATAATTCATATTCCATAGAAGATTTAGAGGATTGGGAAAAACGGATCAAGAAAATAGTTGAAGGACCTATAGAATATACCTGTGAATTGAAGTATGATGGTGCGTCAATTAATTTAACCTATGAGAATGGCAGCCTAGTGAAAGCCGTAACAAGAGGTGACGGATTTCAAGGAGATAATGTTACGACTAATGTAAAAACGATCCGTTCGCTGCCTTTAAAACTAACAAAACCGTTTTTAGACTCCTTTGAAATTCGTGGAGAGATCATATTGCCTTTGGATGGCTTTAATAAAATGAACGAAGCTCGGGAAGCAGAAGGGGAAGATGTTTATGCTAATCCAAGAAACACGGCGAGTGGAAGTTTAAAGTTGCAGGATAGTACTGAAGTAGCCAAAAGGCCTTTGGATTGTCTTTTATATCAGGTTGTTGTGGATCGATCGAAATTTGAGTCTCATTCAGATATTCTTAATGCGGCTGCAGAATCTGGATTTAAAGTACCAGATACCATGACTGTTACAAAAAGTATTGAAGAAGTATTTGGTTTTGTGAACCGTTGGGATTTAGAGAGACATAATTTGCCTTATGAAACAGATGGAGTTGTAATCAAGGTAAATTCTTTAAGGCAACAAGAAGAACTTGGGTATACAGCAAAAGCGCCACGTTGGGCAATAGCCTATAAATTTAAAACTGAGCAACAAAGTACTGTGCTTAATGAAATTACGTATCAAGTTGGTAGAACAGGGGCAATTACTCCTGTGGCTAATTTGGAACCAGTTCAGCTAGGAGGAACAACAGTGCGCAGGGCTTCTTTACATAATGCGGATCAAATTGAAAAGTTAGATATTAGGATTGGAGATTTTGTATATGTAGAAAAAGGAGGAGAAATAATTCCTAAGATTGTTGGAGTTGATTTAGAGAAGCGACCTAAACATTCTATTGAGACTAAGTATGCTACAAATTGTCCGGAATGTAATGCTGAGCTTGTTAGGAAGGAAGGAGATGCAAAACATTATTGCCCAAATGAGTTTGGGTGTCCACCTCAAGTTACCGGTAGAATTCAACATTTTATTAGTAGAAAAGCAATGGATATTGATGGTTTAGGAGGTGAAACAGTTGAGCTTTTAAGGAAAGCAAATTTGGTCGCAAACTATGCAGATTTATACGATTTGACGGAAGAGCAAATTCTTCCCTTAGATAGAATGGCTGAGAAATCCGCTCAAAATATTGTTAGAGGAATTGAGAAATCAAGGGAGATACCGTTTGAGAAAGTATTATTTGCTTTGGGGATCAGATTTGTTGGAGAAACAGTCGCTAAAAAATTAGCCAAATACTTTAAAAATATAGATTCTTTATTTGCTGCTTCTTTTGAAGAGTTAATTTCCGTGGATGAAATAGGAGACAGAATAGCAGAAAGTATTGTGAATTTCTCTAAGGATGAGCAGAATCTTGAATTAATTGACAGGTTGAAAACTGCAGGATTACAGTTAGAGTTGTCTGCTGAAGTTCTAGAGAATCAATCTAGTCTACTTGAAGGAAAAATATTTGTGGTATCTGGAGTTTTTTATGAGCTAACAAGAAACGAATTGAAAAAAGCGATAGAAGACAACGGAGGTAAGGTTTCAAGTTCTATCTCTAAGAAAACAACTTATGTTGTGGCGGGAGATAAAATGGGACCTTCTAAATTGGAAAAAGCAACTAATTTAGGAATTACGATAATCTCAGAAGAAGATTTTATTTCAATGATTAAATAAAAAAAGGGAGCAATTATTTGCTCCCTTTTTTTAATTCCATAACCACCATTCAGTCTTTACACCAAAATAGGTACCCCAACTTCGCTTTCCTGTGAATTGAAGAAAAGGGGAATACAAATTGTCTTGCGCGTATTGATTATATTTTGCAACAGAAGCAACAAATCTAAAATGTGGTCTTGCCCATATACTTCTCTGTCCATTTGGCACAAAAACAGGAGCTATCGTGAATTTAGTCATGCTTGCTGCTGGATTATCACCATCACTTCTTCTTGAATAATGAAATTCAGTTATTAGGTGAAAATGGTCTGTGAAAAAATATTCATCTCTTGCTCCAATGGTAAAGTCGACTTTTTTATTGTAAACTTCTCTACCAAAATAGGTTTTTGATAGTCCGTTTCCTGGAGCACCACCTTTACTATACGTCATGATCACATATGGGTTGATGGTATTGTTTTCGGAAGTGTGAAATACAGAATGATTCACTATTGCAAGGGAATGTGCTCCTTTAAAAGTTCTAGAAATAGTGTCTGGTGCTCCAAAAGTAGCCCAGGTTTTTGAGACTCCACCATCACCACCATTTGCAATTCTTGTACCGTATCTTATTGTAAAATCATTAAATGAACCTTCTTTCATGTTTTTGAAATTAACATGATGTCTTGCACCAAAAACGAATCCATAATCTGAGTCGTAGTTATAAACAGGAACTTCAGGTTCTATTGGGTTGGTTGGTATGTCTTCTATTTCACTTGCATGAGCGTCTGGAATTCTGTGATATTCACCTAATAAAGTAATTCTATTTTGATCATTTAAATCAATATCATGTTCAGCAACTAAAACAGTTCTTTGCCTTAATGCTGCACTTGGAGTTCCTGTTTTAATGTTTAGATAAAAATAGGGAGGTACAGTTGATGTAGTATCTGTTGCGGTAACAAAGATAGCAGCAAGTCTTGTTTTCTTAAATTCAATACCAAAACCTTGGCCTGAATGGTCGTTAAAATAGAAATGATCTGCTACATGTACATCAGGTCCTCTATAAAGTCTTGATCCTATCCAAAAATTAATTCCTGTATTCTTAATATTTCTTGCTTGGACAAATAATTCAGGAATTGCAAACGTAAGTCCACCAAGACTTGATGTTGTACTGTTACCAAAGGAAGTTAAACTATTACTATAAACAGAAAGTCTAAGTTGCATGTTGATATACGTACTATCACCTTTTTGGGGTTTGAATTGTAAAGACGGGGCAAATTCTAAATAATCTTGCTCTTCCATACGCCCACCTATACTTCCCATATTGTTTAAGTTTAATCGACGTCCAATGGTTCTACCATGATCAAATGACCAATCAACACCAACTCTACCGTAAGATCCAACCGAAACAGCTTTGTTTGTGATATGGTCATAAGCGATTTGCGATTTTGTCGTAGATGTACTTAAAATAAGTGCAGTTAAAAGTACAAAGAGTTGAAAGTTAGCGTTTTTGAAATTCATCTTTTTTCGTTTAGTTAGCAGGATAAATATAAAGAAAATATACTGTGAATGTTAAAAAATGTTAATTTTTTGCTTTCTGTATTTCTGAAGGATTGGATGAGTTTTCTATTTTGTTTTGATTATTGATTGAAACCGTCTACATTTGTTTTTATTGAATAAATTTTAGCCTGCTGTAAGTTCATCAACTTTTGGCGGCGCATTTCTTGAAAAACGAGTCTCTCTCCAGACTGATTGAATTCTTTTGAATTATGAATATGATTGATTTTATACATAGAAGTTTTATTGGATGTAGGTTGTTTTGTTTTTTTATGTTGTTTTGTGTTTCAACAAGTATATCAGGACAAAATTCTATTGAGTTTGAGCATTTATCAACTGTTGATGGACTGTCTCAGAATGATGTAAATTGTATTTATCAAGATAAACAAGGTTTTATGTGGTTTGGAACCCATGATGGGTTGAATAGATATGATGGCTATAGTTTTAAGGTTTTTAAACCGAATCCTAATGATGTTACTAGTATCAGTAGTAATTTGATATGGTCTATTGCTGAGGATGAAAATGGAAATCTGTGGGTTGGTACCACAGGAAATGGTTTGAATTTATACAATAGAAAAACAGAGAAGTTCACCCGTTATATACATGATGATTTTAATAAACATAGTATTGTAGATAACACCATACGTGCAGTATTTAAAGATACTAAGAATAGGCTTTGGGTTGGAACTGCCAAAGGGATAGATATGGTGAATCTAGAAATGCCACAAGATTCCATAAAATTTAGACATTTTAAATTGTCTTCAAACGAAGTGGTGCTAGGAGGTAAAAATGCGAACAGTGTAAATCAAATATTTGAGGATTCTAATGGGCAAATATGGGTAGCAGGAGCAAAAGGCTTGCACAGACTGTCTCATGATGAAAACGGAAGTATTTATTTTCCTAGAGTGAACAGTATGATTGGTCTTCCAAAATTTACGCCTGTTAAGAATATTATTGAAGATTCATTTGGAAGGGTTTTAATATCTACCTCAAAAGGATTGTATAAATTACAGTTGGATCAAAATGTTTACAGAGCCGATAGATTTTCGGCCATGAGTTATGGAGAACTTGCAGTTGCGGGAGATTATTTATGGGCAGGAAGTAATAGAGGCTTAACTTATTTTAAAAATAATAAAAATCTAAAGAAACCTAAAAAAATAAAAGAGTTTACTTACAATCCCAGGTTTCCAACAAAAAGTTTAAGTAAAAACAATGTAACATCCATTTTTGTGGATAAAACAGGAATTGTTTGGATTGGTGTAAATGGTGGAGGTATAAATAAATATGATCCAACAAGAAAGCAATTTGAAACAGTTAGGAAAACGTTAAACCCTAAAAGTCTTAGCAATGATAAAGTAAGATCAATTTATGAAGATTCTAATGGTACCTTATGGGTAGGTACAGAAGGAGGAGGCGTAAATATGATGAGGAAAAACGCTGAAAAAATTGAAGAATTTGAATTTGTGAATTTCGGATTTAAATGGCCAGTATATTCCATCAAAGAAGTTGAAATTAATAAGAGGAAAATCTTATTGTTAGGCTGTCAAGGCCCTGTTTCTTTGTATAAAATAGATATCACTGAAGATAAAGAAATTACAAGATCTGACTTAATAAAGAACAATGACTTTAACAGTAGTTTATTCTCTATGGCTGATGATAGTTATGGGAATTTATGGTTTGCAACATATGGGGCCGGGATTTACAGATGGATATTAAATGAAGAGACCAATGATTTTAAGAAAGACATCCTTTCTTATAATAAAAACCAAGAAGGTAGTGTTTCAAGTAATATTATCAGAAAAGTTTTTATCGATAAAAATAAAAATGTTTGGTTTGGAACCGGGAATGGATTATGTAAATTGGATTCGGTTGAAAGTCTAAAGAAAAACCCTGTTTTTCAGGTTTTTAAGAATGATCCTAAAGATGCTTCGAGTTTAAGCCATAATTATATTTTAAATATTTTTCAATCTTCTACAGGAGACATTTGGATTGGAACTTTTGGAGGTGGTTTAAATAAAATGATAGAAGACCCTGAGTCGGGTAGTATTTCTTTTGAAGTTTATTCAGAGCTTAATGGATTGCCAAATAATGTTATCAAAGGTATTTTAGAAGATAATGATGGGAATTTATGGTTAGCCACCAATAGAGGTCTCTCTAAATTTAATCCAGTTAATAAAAGCTTTAAAAATTTTGATGTTAATGATGGACTTCAAAATGATGAGTTTGGAGAGTTAGCCGCTTGGAAAACGAAAGAGGGAAAACTTATGTTTGGAGGGGTGAGTGGTTTTAATATTTTTGACCCAACTACCATAAAAAATAATAAAGTTAGCGGTGAAACTGTAATTACTGGATTTTCAATTTTCAATAAACCTATCTCAATAGGAGAAGAGGTAAACGGAAGAGTAATCCTTACCAAAGCAATAAATGAAGTTGGAAAGATAGATTTAAAATATAGTGAAAATAGTTTTTCTTTTGAGTTTGCCTCCTTGCATTATGCAGCACCCAAGAAAAATATGTTTGCCTACAAGCTGGATGGCTTTAATAAACATTGGGTATATACAACCTCAGATAAAAGGTTCGCAACTTATACTAATTTAGAACCTGGAGAATATACGCTACAGGTGAAGGCCTCAAATAATGACGGGGTTTGGGATCAAACACCAACGAAATTAAAGATTAAGGTAATACCACCTTGGTGGAGTTCAAACTTAGCAAAAATAATATACCTTTTACTTTTTGCATTAAGTCTGTTTGGTTTCAGGAGATATACCCTAATAAGTTCTTCTAAGAAGCATGATCTAGAATTAGAACATTTAGAAAAAGAGCAACACGAGGAAATACATAGATTAAAACTAGAATTTTTCACGAATATATCTCATGAATTTAGAACTCCGTTAACCTTGATTCGTGGTCCGCTGGATTATTTAAGAAAAAAAGGTGATTCTATTTCTAAGAAAGAAGTATCTGAGCAGTATGAATTAATGTTTAAAAACGTGGATTATTTATTGCGTTTGGTAAATCAGTTGCTTGATTTTAGGAAAATGGATAAAGGTAAAATGGATTTGGTTCTTGGTGAGAGTGATATGGTTGCCTTTGTTGAAGGATTGGGAGAACCTTTCCAATTTTTGAGTTCAAAAAAGAAAATAAAATTTGAGATTTCCTCAGAAAAGAAGAGTATTAATTCATGGTTTGATTCAAATGCTTTGGAAAAGATTATTAATAATTTATTATCGAATGCATTCAAATTTACGCCTGAAAATGGTTCCGTTGAATTGATGGTTCATGATGGAGCTACATTTGAAATACCACAAGGAATTCAGGAAGTTGAACATCAGTCTAAATATGTGATCATTCAAGTTAAAGATTCTGGCCCAGGAATTCCTAAACATAGAATTCAGCATATTTTTGAGAGATTTTATACTCAGGTTGGGAAAGCAAATTTAGATATGAAAGGTACTGGTATTGGACTTTCGTTTACTAAAAAATTAGTAGAACATCATTCTGGTATTATTGATGTAAAAAGTGATCCTTCTTATGGAACTTCTTTCTTTGTGTTTTTGCCGAAAGATAAAGAAATGTATCATGTTTCAAAAGATGTAAGTTTTAGAGATGTTAATGAGAAAGAACCTCTTGTTGGCCAGGCTGATGCGGAGACGCATGTGATGGGAGTTTTGGATGATATTGTGGATCAAAATTTATCAAGATCAAGATCTCAATTACCGGTGTTGTTGGTTGTTGATGATAATCCTGATATTAGATCGTTTATCAAAAAAGGATTAGGTGAGAGTTATTATATTTATGAAGCAGAAAATGGTGAAAAAGGTTTTGAAGTTGCAAATAAGGTAATTCCAAATATAATTATTACCGATTTGATGATGCCAATAATGGATGGAGTAGAGCTGTGTGGAAAATTAAAAACGACAAAAGAAACAAGTCATATTCCAGTAGTTATGTTAACCGCTAAAACCTCAGAAGAGTCTGAAATTGAAGGGTTGAAAATTGGAGCAGATGCTTATGTTAGAAAACCTTTTGATATGGAATTGTTAGAGTTAAAGCTGTCAAATATTTTAAAACATAGACAGAAGTTACGAAAGGTTTTTAACAGGGAAATAGTCCTTCAACCGAAAGAAGTGACGGTAACTTCAACTGATGAAACATTCTTGCAAAAGGCTATAGAGATAGTTGAAAAACATATGATGAATTCAGAATTTAGTGTAGAGTTGTTGGTAAAAGAAATGGCTTTAAGTAGGAGTAATTTATTCTTGAAAATTAAAGAACTTACAGGTTTGTCCTCTAGTGAGTTTATAAGAAATATAAGACTAAAAAGAGCTGTTCAGTTATTAGAAAAAAGTGATTTGTCGGTGAAAGAGGTAATGTATATGACAGGGTTCAATACCGCATCCTATTTCTCTAAATGCTTTAAAAAACAATTTGGGGTGATCCCTAGTAAATATGTAAGACAAGCGGACCGTGACTCTAATGAAGGGGATGATAGTGCAACTTAAACCATTTGTATCGGTTTAAAGAACATATGTATTTTAATTATTAGTTTATAAAATCAATCTTTGTAGAGAAGATGTAAATTAATATTAATTGCTAATTTATACTCGCTTTTAAGCGAGTATTTTTTTGAGACATATGAGAATAAAAATTATAATTCTAGCTTGTTTTGTTTTATTGACAAGTTGCGGAAGTAAAAAAGAAAAGCAAGAGGTAAGTTCTAAACCGAATATCGTATTTGTTTTTACAGATGATCAAACGTATTCTTCTATTCATGCTTTAGGTAATAATCAAATTATTACTCCAACTATGGATTCATTTGTGACAGAAGGGACTACTTTCACGCATGCTTATAATATGGGATCTTGGAGTGGTGCCGTTTGTGCAGCTTCTAGAGCTATGATGAATTCTGGAAGATTTGTATGGAGAGCCAATGAATTTAGACAGAAATGGAAGAGTAACGATCCAACCTCATTTGATAAGTCTTGGTCAAAAGTTATGGAATCAGCTGGTTATGATACTTATATGACAGGGAAATGGCATGTAGATGCTCCTGCAGGAAAAGTATTTAAAAATGTAAAACATATTCGACCTGGGATGCCAAAAGATGCATGGGATCATTATGCAATGGTAGAAAAATTCAAAAAAAATCCAGAATACAAGAAAAATGGATCAGAGGCAATTATGCCCGTGGGATATAACAGGCCTCAAAATGAAAATGATACCTCTTGGTCTCCAACGGAAACCAAATTTGGTGGTTTTTGGAAGGGAGGAAAGCATTGGAGTGAAGTATTAAAAGATGATGCCATTGACTTTATTAATCAAGCAAAAACAAAGGAAACTCCGTTTTTTATGTATTTAGCATTTAATGCACCGCATGATCCTAGACAGGCACCTCAGGAATATCAAGATATGTATAAGGTGGAAGATATGGAATTGCCAAAAAGTTATATACCTGAGTATCCTTATCGTCATGATATAGCTAATAGCAACGATTTAAGAGATGAAGCATTGGCTCCTTTCCCAAGAACAGAGTATGCTATAAAAACTCATATTAAAGAATATTATGCGAGTATTACACATGTAGACGCTCAAATTGGATTAATTGTAGATGCGTTAAAGAAATCAGGTAAAATGGATAATACGTATATAATTTTTACTGCAGATCATGGATTGGCAATGGGAAGACATGGATTACTTGGGAAACAAAATTTATACGATCATAGTATGCGTCCACCAATGATTATCTTAGGGCCTGAAATACCTAAAAATAAAAGAGTTGATGCTGATGTCTATTTACAAGATGCTATGGCTACCGCCATTGATTTGACAGGGATTCAAAAACCGGAGTTTGTTGAATTCAATAGTTTTCTTGATTTAGCAAAAGGAAATGTAACTGAAAGTCATTATAAAGAAGTTTATGGAGCATATTTAAGTGTGCAACGTATGATCAGAAAAAATGGGTTTAAGTTATTGGTCTATCCAGAAATCGAAAAAGTGATGTTGTTTGATATGAATAGCGATCCTGAAGAAATGAACGATATTGCTCAATTACCGGAAAATAAAGAAAAGGTGAGAGCTTTATTTAAAGATTTGATAAGGCTGCAGAAAGAAATGGATGATCCATTAGATATTCAATCTATATATAAGAAACTTTAAAAGCTCATTTCAGATGTATAAAAATATTGTATTTGGTATGATTACTGGACTCGTACTTTTAAGTTGTGAGTCTAAAGAGAATAAAAATAAGTCTCATAAAACTTCTCAGAAACCCAATATTATTGTGGTCCTCACAGATGATCAAGGTTGGGCTGATGTTGGTTTTAATGGCGGAACCGATATTCCAACTCCAAATCTGGATGCAATTGCAAGTGAAGGTGTGATTTTTTCTAATGGTTATGTTTCACATCCTTATTGCAGTCCTTCAAGAGCAGGACTTTTAACAGGTAGGTTTCAAGCTCGTTTTGGGCATGATTGTAATATGCCTTATAATACCGTGAATGATGAAACGGTAGGAACTCCTTTGTCTGAAGTGATGATTTCCGAAGCATTAAAAGAAAAAGGATATAGAACAAGTGCTATCGGAAAATGGCATGTAGGAGATCATCCTGATTTACACCCTCCTAAACAAGGTTTTGACCATTGGTTTGGTTTTCCTGGAGGAGGTATGAATTATTGGGGAATATCAAACGGACCTTTACAAACTATTTTTAGAAATGGAGTTGAGGTGCCGCAAGAGGAATTATCTTATCTAACGGATGATTTTACAGATGAAGCAATTCGTTTTATTAATGAAAAAAATGACAAGCCTTTTTTTATGTATCTAGCATACAATGCTCCCCACGGTCCAAATCATGCCACCGAAAAATACTTGGATAACACAAAGCATATTGAGTATGGTGGAAGAAGTGTTTATGGTGCTATGGTGAATGCAGTGGATTATAACGTGGGAAGAATAGATTCAACTCTTGTTGCAAAAGGGATTAAAGAGAACACGATTTTAGTCTATTTAAGTGATAACGGAGGTCGTGGTGAATTTGCGGATAATCGTCCAAACAGGGGGTATAAAGGAATGTTGTTTGAAGGTGGAATCAAAGTTCCATTTTTCATCAGATGGCCTGAAGGATTAAAAGGAAATCAAGTATATTCAAACATGGTAAGTTCCTTAGATTTATTTCCTACTTTTTTGGATGCTATTGGAGAGGATCCGAAGCAAAGAAAACAATTAGATGGAGTTAGTTTGTTACCATATGTAAGTGAGCAAAAATTAGATAAGCCTCATGATTTATTATTCTGGAGGTCTGTTGGCGGTTATGAATATGCTGTTAGAAAAGGTGATTATAAATTGTATAAAAGTGCCTCCAAAGAGAAAACACTTTTATTTAATTTAAAAGCTGATTCGTATGAACGACATGATATTGCGGATCTTTATCCAGATATTGTAAAAGAATTAGAAAAAGAATACAAAAAATGGGATGCTGAAAACATTGAGCCAGGTTGGTTAGATCCGCATATTCCAAACTGCATTAAAGGACAAAAAAAGTGGGAGTTTGAAAGAAAAAAATCGACTTATACCATGAGTAAAAAACGTTATTCTAAAAAAAATAAAGAAGAACATTAAAATTTTATTTTTAATTGAAATAACAAGGAGTTTAGAATTTGAAATAATGAAGTTCAGTTTTAATTCAGTAAAAAGTACGCGATGGGCAGTGGTCAAAACCATATGTTATACTGAATCAAGGTATTGATATGTTGTTCATATGCAATCTATTTATAACTTTACTACTTAAAACCAAATTAAACTTTTGAAAATGAAATTATTGAAAAACCAAGTCGGAATAGTTACCTTAGTTCTGTGTGTTATTATAGCATCTTGTTCTAAAGATGATCCTGCTCCTGCACCCGTACCAGAACCAGCGGTTTTAGTATATCCATTAAATAATGAGGCTTGTGAACCAGGTTCTATTGAATCTGAGACAAGAGCAACCGTTTTGTTTGATTGGAATAAATCTGCTAATACAACGAGCTATAGAGTTTATTATAAAAACTTGGATACAAATGAAGAATTATCTGAAACTACTTCAATAGATAGTAGAGAAATAACCTTGACAAGAGAAACTCCTTATTCATGGTGTGTAGTGTCTAGTTCAAGCTCTTCCGAAGCTACCGCGAAAAGCGATGTTTGGCAATTTTACCTATCGGGGGATGGAGAAGTCAATTATGTCCCATTTCCTGCTAAATTAATAAGTCCAGAGTTTGAAGCAATACTAACAAATACTTCGGTAACATTAACTTGGGAAGGGAGTGATGCAGATAATGATATTTTAAATTATGATGTTTATTTAGACGAGAATGAAACTCCGACAACGAAGGTGGGAGATGCTATTACCGATTCTGAATTGGTTCAAAATTTATCTGCTGGTAAAACCTATTATTGGAAGGTAGTAACAAGAGACGAAATTGGAAATACATCCACTTCTGTAATTTCTAAATTTTCTATTAATTAAAGATGAATTTTTATAAAAAGCTTTTATGTATCGGGGTTAGTGTCATGTTCTTGACGGGATGTACTGGCTTACCTACGAAAGATAAACCAAAAGATACTACTCAATGGATGGCTGTTTTATCTTCAGATGGATCTGAGCCGATTCAAAGACATGAAGCAGCTTTTGTAAATGTGGGGACAAAATTTTATTTGTTAGGTGGCAGAGGAATTAGACCGGTTAGTATTTTTGACACAACAACTAAAACATGGTCAAAAGGGACTAAACCTCCTATGGAGTTCCATCATTTTCAACCTGTGGTGTTTGGAAATAAAGTTTATATCATAGGGGCTATGACAGGTAAATACCCGGGAGAAACTCCTGTGTCACATGTGTATTATTATAATACAATTAAGGATTCATGGCATAAATCTTCTGAAATCCCTGTTGAAAGAAGAAGAGGTTCTACTGGAAATGCTTTGAAAGGAAGTACGGTTTATATTACTTGTGGAATTGTAGATGGACATAGAGGTGGTCATCAAAAATGGTTTGATAGCTTTGATTTAGTTAGCGGAAATTGGAAGATTCTACCAGATGCACCTAGAGCAAGAGATCATTTTCAGGCGGTCTATTTGAACAATAAAATCTATTCTTTGGCCGGTCGATTATCGAAGGCACCTAAAAAAACTTTTTCAGAAACAATTGCTGAAGTCGATGTGTTTGACATGAATTTGATGAAATGGTCGACCCTGAAAGAGAATTTACCTACGCAAAGAGCCGGTAATATGGCACTAGCCTTTAAAGACGAGGTTTTGGTGATGGGTGGTGAATCGGCTACACAAGATTTGGCACATGCTGAGGTAGAGGCGTTGAATACTAAAAATAATACATGGAGAAGTTATCCTTCCTTACTTCAAGGTAGACATGGGACAGGAGCATTTGTTTTTAATAAGCATATTTATGTGGCTTCTGGCTGCGGGCATAGAGGTGGTTCTCCTGAATTACAATCAATGGAACAATATTAAATAAGAATATGAGAATAGTAAAATTAGCAATTGTACTTGTTGCTGCACTCGGGAGTTGCACATCTAACAAAGTTAAAAAATCAGATAACCCTGAAAAACCTAATGTGATTTTAGTGATTACTGATGATCAGGGATATGGAGATTTGGGAGTGCATGGAAATAAAATTATTAAAACCCCAAATTTAGATGCTTTTCATGGAGAAAGTTATCATTTAACTGATTTTCATGTTGGACCTACATGTGCACCAACAAGATCTGCTTTAATGACAGGTAGATATGCAAATAGCACTGGTGTATGGCATACGATTGGAGGTTGGTCCTTATTGAGAGAGCAAGAAAAAACTTTAGCAGATATGTTCTCAGAAGGTGGATACGTAACAGGTGGCTTTGGAAAATGGCACATGGGGGATAACTATCCATTTAGACCTGAACATAGAGGGTTTCAAAATACAGTGATGCATGGAGGTGGTGGTGTCCAACAAACTCCAGATTTTTGGAATAACACTTATTTTGATGATGTATATTTCAAGGACGGTAAACCAGTCCAGTATAAAGGATATTGCACGGATGTCTTTTTTGGGGAAGCTATTGAGTTTATCAAAAAGAATAAAGAAAATCCATTCTTTTGTTATATAGCTCCAAATGCGCCGCACGGTCCGTATAATGTACCTCTTGAATACTATAATATGTATAAAGATTTACCTGGTGATGTTTTGCAGGAGAAGCAAAAGCGTTTTTATGGAATGATCACGAATATAGATGATAATTTCGGGAAATTGCGAGAGACATTAAAAGAATTAAAAGTAGCTGACAATACGATATTAATTTTTATGACGGACAATGGAACTGCAGCTGGTGAGTATTATAACAAGAAGACAAAAGTAAGTACTGGATTTAATTCAGGAATGCGCGGTCATAAAGGAAGCCAGTATGAAGGTGGACATAGAGTTCCATTTTTTATTCATTGGAAAAATGGGAATATCTATAAATCAACAGACATTAATGAGTTGACGGGAGTTGTTGATATTATGCCAACTTTAGCGGAACTATGTGGAATTTCTTTACCTAAAGACCATCTTAAGATTGCTGGAGAAAGTATTGTTTCAATGTTGAAAAATCCTGAGCTTACAAATGACAGAATGCTTGTTACGGATTCTCAGAGAATTCAAAACCCAAAAAAGTGGAAGAGTTCTGCCGTAATGCAAAACAAATGGAGGTTGATCAATGGAAAAGAATTGTATAATATTTCAAATGATAAAGGACAAAAGAATAACATAGCAGATGCTAACCCAGAAAAAGTAGCTGAAATGCGTGCCTTTTATGAAGCGTGGTGGAAAGAAGTATCTGTGGATTTTGATAAGGAAATTTATTTTAAAGTAGGTTTAGATATTGAAAACCCTATAGCTTTGACTTGCCATGATATTCATGCAGATAATGGAAATCAACCTTGGAATCAAGTGGCTATTAGAAATGGGGATCAAGGAAAAGGTTATTGGTGTATAGATGTTAAAGAAACAGGGAAATACAAAGTTTCTTTGACGAGGTATCCTGCGGAAGCAAATCTTTTAATAAATACAACGGTTCCTGCAATTACTAAAGAAGATTTACCAGGATTGGAAAGAGAATTACCAAAAGGAAAAAATCTTGGGTATACTAAGGCATCTATCAACATAGGAAATCAAGTAAAAAGAGAAGTTGAAGTTTCGGATAACGATAAGAGTGCGGATTTTGTTGTAGAACTTACTCAGGGTAAGGCCAAAATGAATGCGAACTTTTATAACAAGAAGGGAGAAAAGAATGTTGCTTATTATGTTTATATAGAAAAAATATAATAAAGTATCCATAAACAAAAAAGGTCAACCATTCGGTTGACCTTTTTTTATTTCTAAAGTTGTTATTATTTCCATTCACTAAGTTCAAAGGCATTGATCCAAATACCTTTACCTTCAGTTCCGTTGTAGTTTATTATTACCGGATTTTTTCCGTCTGATTGTATTATCACGGTACTTGTTCCTGGTAAGTCCCACTGCATTTGTTTTCCTTCTGTAACAGTTCCTTTGACTGGTGATTCTCCAACTAAAGATGAAGAAGTGATCGTTAGGTTCTTTTCATAGGGTAATTTATAAGTGTTTAATGATTTTAATTTGTCCTTATTAGGGTCCATCAAATCAGAATTTGTTCTTGGAGCATGATGCCAAACTTTTAACTTATAATTTCCTTTTGGTAGATTTTCTAAAGTCAAATTGACACCTTCCTTACTTACTCCAATGGCTCCATCGCCATAGGCAAATCCATATTTACCAACAACATTCATTTCTCCCAACCATTTTACAAAACCTTCTTTATGAGCTGAGGTAATACTAATTTTAGCCTTTTCAAAAGATTTGAATTCATACGAGTTTGTTTGATCATTACTTCCATTCCAAAAATTCCATCCGAATTGGGTTAATTGATCTGGGGCTCCTAGATCTACTCTTTCGTTTTTAAAATCATACACCGTTATGGCATCTCTAGAAATGATATTAGCATTGCTTTCTGTGGAATAGGTTGTGATTTTGGCTGATTTCAAACCTTTTGATTTTGCATAAATGGAAATTTTACCAGGTTTAGAACCCGCTCTTACCAATGCCGGAGCAATTCCATATTCTGTAAACATTGGGTTTGCATTTATTTCGATATCATCACCAATAATTGAGGCATCTCCTTTGGTAGAAAATGTGATCTTTTTCTCAGAATCTGTAACAGTATTACCGTTTTTGTCAACAATAGTGGCGTATACCATTAAAATATCTGTTTGATCTGCAACAAAAGTCCTCCCTTCAATGTCTGCTCTTAATTGAATAGCATAAGGTTTGCCAGCAGTGCTTTTAGATGTTTGTAAACTTGATGCATCGTCAAAATATGCTTTCGCAGTAAGTTTACCTTTTTTGTACTTGATATTTTTAAATATAAATGGAGGGTGATCTAATCCAACATAACTTGTATCTGCACTTGGTTTGTCTCTAGCAATTGATTTACCATTCAATAGTAATTCTACTTCGTTTCCATTGCTGTAAACTGTAATTTCCTCTGTATTGGAATTCCATTCTTCTTTGATGTCAATAAACGGTTTCTCTAATAATTCTGATTTGTACCATTCTGCAGCTGGTCTGGGCTGTCTAAATATGGTCATCAAACCACTTCTAGTTCTATCTATAGAATCGTTAGCTTTAGGGTGAGTTGGATGAAAAGTATAATAAGCATGTGCGGTCCATGCAATTAACCCAGTCATTAACGGATCTCTTTTATAAGGGGCAACTGATTTGGCTCCTATGCGTCCTTCCATTGCAAATATAGGTTCTGTTCGGTCCCAGATAAAAGGCCCATAAAGCATATTGGCATTGATGTCGGTTAACCCAGAGGCTTGCCAACCAGTCCAACGTGCTCCCTGTGAGGCTGTCAGTCTATTTGGGTCTTCTTGCTTAATGGTGTTATGGATTCTTGGGACGTAACCTCTGTGATTCACACCTGCTCCCCACATGACAATAGAAGGGTGATTTCTATGATTTCTTACCATAGTTCTTGCCGCTTTTTCAACGTTGTCCCACCATTCGTCTTTTTGAGAAATAGAAATCCAAGTTGGAGCTTCTTCATATGCTAAGATTCCAAGTTCATCGCAAGCATCCAAAAGAGCATTGTCTTGCGGGTAATGTGCTGTTCTAATAATGTTAAAGCCAAATTCCTTGAATTGTAAAACATCTTTATAATGAAGTGAATTAGGAACAGCATCCCCTAGATATGGATATTGTTGATGTCTATTCATACCTAGTAATTTAATTGGTTTACCGTTCAAAAGAAACCCTCTTATTGGGTCTTGTTCGAATTTTCTTAATCCAATTTTATTTTCGATAAAATCTACTTCTTTTCCGTCTACTTCAATAACTGAATTTACACGGTACAGATATGGGTTTTTAGTATCCCAAAGTTCTACATTATCTTCTAAACTTCCTATTTGGTTGAATTGATATTCTTGTCCGGGTAATAATTCTTGTGTGTTTTCTAAATTTAAAACAACGATATGCTCTTTGTCAATAATACGTGTTCTGATTTTTACAGTAGTAGGTTTTGTGTTTTCGTTTTTTACAGCTGTTTTGATATCAATAGTAGCGTTTTTATTCACAGGGTCTATAGTAGGGGTGGTAATGTTTACCCCAGAGTTTAATGATTCCCAGTTAAAAGTAACATGTACTGGATTTGTTTCCACTAGATATACATCACGGTAAAGACCACTAAATTTAACATAGTCAAATGGACCAGGATCAGGAGGAACAATTTCATTTCTTCTATTATCAACTAATAATGTAATTTGGTTGATACTTCCTTTCTGAACGAACTCTGTAACATCGAAATGAAAAGGTGTATACCCTCCAATAGAATTCTGTCCTACGTGAACACCATTGATCCATAAATCAGTTACTTGATGTGCACCTTCAAACTCTAGAAATACCTTTTTGTTTGATTCCTGAATATTTAAGTTTTTTCTGTACCAACCAACCGTTCTATGAAAAACTAATTGTGTTTTTTCGTCTTGAAGTCCATCTAATGTTAAGGAGGTAAGTTTTAATGTGTGGGGAACGCTAATTTGTTCCCATTTGGAATCATCTAAGTTCTTTGTATATAATTTTTCATCAGGGTCGCCTAAATGAAACTTCCAATTTTGATTCAAACTTGTTTTTGTCCTATCAGTATTTGGGAAACCAAAAGGAAGCTCTTGACTTGTTGCGGATAAGCATACCAAGGCAAGTAATAATAATGCTGCGTTTTTTTTCATATTTATTAATTTAATTTTTCTTTTGCCAGACTCTAAAATATTTAATGTGGAATTCTCCATCCAAACGGTTGTCATCAGGTAGTGCTCCAAACCACTTGTTAGATTCACAATTGAAGTTGATTTCTAGGGGTTGATGCCAATGTGTGTTTTTTGCTTCCCTAAACAAAATACCATCAATATAAAACCGAATAAACTCAGGGGTCCATTCAAGTCCCCAAACATGATAGTCTTTTTGTAATTCTTGAGGAAAGTAATATTTTTTTGTTCTTGAAAAATGTTTTTTGATATTGCCTTTATCCTCAGGAGCTCTAAACACATGAATGTTTGAATTTAAGTCATGACGGTTGTAGATAACACCAGGGGCATTTTCACAAATATCAATTTCTGTCCACCAATCTTTACTTACATTAGTCATCCAAAAACCGGAGACCCACGGGGCATCCATCAGTTTAATTTCAGCTTCAAAGTACCCGTATAAAAATTTTTGTTTGCTTTTAATAAAGCCAGTAGAATGTGTATAGGTTTCAGGTAGTTTTTCATCGCCGTGTTGATTGACTCTAATGACAACTTCACCTTTTTCTAAACTTACATTGCTACCATGAAAATACGTTGGTGCTCGACCTTTCCATTTGGGATTGTTTGCGTACCATTTATTGGTGTTTAGTTTTCCTTTTTGAAATTCATCAGAGCCACTTTTAGATTTTTTCCAGTTGCCAGAGTTCTCTTGATCGGACAAAGGGTGTTTATCCGTTTTTCTTAAAACAGCTGTTTCTGTTTTTACGGAATCTACATAGCGTTTTGGTGGTATCGTTAGATTTTGAGAATAGCAATGTACTATTCCAAATACAACAAGGAATAATAATATTAGACGACTTTTTTTCATGAGTATAATTGGTTTGTTTTATGAGTTTTAAGCTATGGTAAAATTATCTAGTATATGGGTTTCATTGAGAAACGTATGTGTTTTTGAACAGAACAAAATTCTTGAGGAATGATAAAAATTCACTATTCGTGTGGATTTTTTCTAAAATGTAAAGGAGAACAATTCATAAACTTTTGAAATTGTTTATAGAAAAAGGGAAGACTTTCATATCCGCAGTCATAAGCAATTTGGCTGACCTGTTTTGTTGTCTCAGTTAGTGATTTACAGGCTAGATTGATTCTGTATTCGTTAACAAAGGTGAAAAACGATTTGTTAAAAGTTTTTTTGAAAAACCGGCAAAAAGCTTCGTCTGTCATCGCCACTAAACTAGAAACATCACTTAATTTAATTTTTTTATCATAATTATGCCTTACAAAATGATAAACTGCCTCAATTCTGTTGTTGGCCTTTCGATTTAATATGGGAGTGAAATTCGAAGAAGATAATAGTTCGAGGTCTTCCTCTTTACTTAAACTCTCTAACAGCTTTACAAATCCAAGCATTTTGTGAAATGGATCTAGCGCTAACAACTCAAATAAACGTTTTGAGAATTTTTCTGAGGTATCAGAAGAAAATTTAATTCCTTGTTTTGATTTAGAGAATAATTTTTTGATGTTTGAGAATTCTTGTTTTTCTATCCAGTTTTGACCGAGTAATTCTTCATCCCATTGAAAGATAATAGATTGAACATGTGTTACATTTTCATCTGTGTTTTTCCAGCAATGTGGAATATTAGGACCGAGTAATACAAAATCACCTTCCTCAAATTTTTGTATGCTATTTCCAACATACCTAATCCCTTTGCTTTTTACTATATACGTAAGCTCAAATTCAGGATGGAAATGCCAAGGTGCAGTAAACCTTTTATTGTTGAAAATAAATGAGTTAAAAGAGTTTTCAGCAGGTGAAGCTATTTTTTCAAATTCGGCTTTCATGATCTGTTTTTTTTCAAAAATACTCAATTATGATGTTATTATCTGTTTTATTTATACAGTATGTCAATATAGATTACTATTTGGCTAGAATAGGTACTTTTTGCTTTCTAACATGTCTTTATTTTTGAATTATCAATTAACTAATTACAAATAGTATCATATGAGCACTACATGTAGAGCAGCTATAGCCAACGGGAAAGGTGGTTTTAGTATCGAAAATATTGAAGTAGGAAATCCTAAAAAAGATGAGGTTTTAGTAGCTGTTAAAGCTGCTGGACTGTGTCATACAGATCATGATTCCTTAAGTTGGGGAAAACCAATAGTGATGGGACATGAGGGAGCTGGGATTGTTACTGCAATTGGAGATTCTGTAAAAACCGTTAAAGTTGGGGATTCTGTAATCTTAAATTGGGCTACTCCCTGTGGAACATGTTTTCAGTGTGAGCATGAAAATGAACATATTTGTGAGAATAATTCTCCTGTAGTTGCTGGAGGCAATGGTTATACAGAGGGGCATGCTCATATCGATGGGACAAAGTATAACGATACTCCCATTGAACGTTCTTTTAATATTGGAACGCTATCCGAGTTTACTTTAGTGAAAGAATCTGCTGTCGTTAAAAACCCTATTCAAGATATGAGTTATTCGGCAGCGAGTATTGTAAGTTGTGGAGTCATGACAGGTTTTGGATCTGCAGTGAATACAGCGAAAGTTTCAGAAGGTTCTTCTGCCGTTGTTTTAGGAACAGGTGGAGTAGGCTTAAATGTTATTCAAGGAATAAAAGTGTCAAAGGCCTCAAAAATAATAGCCATAGATATCAATCAAACACGTTTGGATATGGCTGTGGAGTTTGGAGCTACACATACGATATTAGCAGATAAGAATGATAAGGGACTTTTGAAAGCTGCTGAGAAAGTGAAGGCAATGACTGATGGCAGAGGGGCAGATTATGCCTTTGAATGCACTGCGATTCCTGCATTAGGAGCAGCGCCATTGGCCATGGTTAGAAATGCAGGAACTGCAGTACAAGTAAGCGGAATTGAACAAGAAGTGTTGATTGATATGGCTTTGTTTGAATGGGATAAGAAATACATCAACCCATTATATGGTAAATGCAACCCACAAAAGGATTTTCCAAAAATTATTGATCATTATAAAAAAGGAGATATCATGCTAGATGAAATGATTACACGTACGTATCCCTTAGATAATTTACAACAAGCATTTGATGACATGCTTTCAGGAAAAAATGCGAAAGGTGTAATAGTTTTTGAATAATTGATGATGTCGAATTTTAAAACTACAGAAATTTCAGACCCGCGTTTTGAAACGAATAATTTACGTCATATCACGGTAAAAAGTAAGCATCTGAATCATAGGGGGGATATTTCAGTTTTTGTGCCACAAGGAAAAAAAATAGAGAATCTACCCGTTGTTATATTGATGCATGGGGTTTACGGTAGTCATTGGATTTGGGCTCACAAAACAGGTATTCATTTAAAAATGAAAGAATGGATAGAGAAAGGTGAAATTCAGCCAATGATAATTGCAATGCCTTCTGATGGCTTATGGGGAGATGGGAGTGCTTATGTAAAACATAGGCAATCAAATTTTGAAAAATGGATTGTGGATGATGTTCCAAATGCTGTTAAAGAATTGATACCTCAAGCAAGTGATACTTCTAAATTTTTTATAGCTGGTCTCTCCATGGGAGGGTTTGGTGCTTTACGGTTAGGGATAAAATACAATCAGTTTTTTTCTGGAGTGTCTGGTTTATCTTCCATAACGGTACTTGAGGAGATGAAACTTTTTGTTGAAGAACCCTTAGAGGCATATAAAGAAGAAAATAAAGAAGCTATTTCGGTATATGCTACAATTTTGAAAAACATTGAAAATTTGCCGCCATTTAGATTTGATTGTGGACGGGATGATGAGCTTATAGAAGGAAATAGAAAGTTACATCAGCAGTTGATAGAGGCAAAAATTGAACATACCTATAAAGAAAATTCAGGGAAACATGAATGGATTTATTGGGAAACACATATTAAAGAGACCATTGAGTTTTTTGATGGGATTTTAAAAAAATAAATAAAAATTTAAAGCTAAAAATATGGAAAAAAGTGCATTGCCAGATCCATTTGAAGAGGCGCGTATCCAAAAAGGATATGGAAAAATGAATGATCAGGAGGATCCTGTTACAATGGTTCTTGGTTTGAAAGACGTACGAAAATGTGCACATAACTGGAAAAAATTTCAGTCAGGTGCTACTCCAGGGAGAATTGTAGTTCCGTCTGAGGTAAATATAAGGGATACAAGACAAATTCCTTTTGAGGTAGATCCACCAGAGCATAAGGATTTTAGATCCTTAGTGGAACCTTGGTTTAAAAGACCCCTGGAGGAAGGGTATATAAATAAACTGACTGATCAGATAAATGATTTAGTTGATGAGGTTTTAACGATGAATGAAGTTGAGGTTGTTGCAGATTTTTCTTTGAAATTACAATCTAGGGCCTTGACGTTGTTATTGAATATTCCTTATGAAGAATCTGAATTATGGATTTCTTGGGGAACACACGTGTTTCGAAGTGAAGGAAATGATCTAGATGGAGACAAAGCAAAGCTATTGTATGATTATATAGATGGTAAAATCTGTATGGCGATGCAGAATCCTGGTGATGATTTGTATTCTATGTTATTAGCGGCAACGGTAAATGGTAAAAAGTTAACTAGAGAGGAAATTAAAGGAATTATCATCCTAACATTTTCTGGTGGTAGAGATACGGTGATCAATGCCATCACAAATTCAATTGCATACTTTGCCGAGCACCAGGAATCTTTAAAAAGATTAGCAGAAGAGCCAGAAATTACTGGAAAAGCAGTAGAGGAACTGATTCGTTATTTTTCTCCATTAACTCATATGGGTAGGGTGGTTACTGAAGATACTGAAGTTTGTGAACATGCAGTGAAGGCTGATTCAAGAATTTCATTATGCTGGGCTTCAGCGAATAGGGATGCCAAAGTTTTTGAAAATCCGAATGAAGTTGTTTTGGATAGAAAATTAAATCCGCATGTGGCTTTTGGTTTCAGTCATCATAATTGTTTGGGGGCAACTCATGCACGACAAATCATGAATATTTTATTAAAAACACTAGCGAATAAAGTTCAATCGATTGATATAATTGACTTCAAAGAGAATATTGAAGATTTAGATCAGTTCAAAAGAAAAGTTGGTTACGACTCGATAAAAGTAAAATTCAATAAAAAATAAAATAAGAATAAAATGGCAAAAATAACATTTATAACAAGAGAGAATGAGACGGTTACCTTAGAGGGGACTTCAGGGTCAGTAATGCAGTTGGCTGTAGATAATAATGTACCTGGAATTGATGGTGATTGTGGTGGAGTGTGTTCTTGTGCAACTTGTCATGTGCATGTAGATGAGGTTCATGTTAGTAAAACGGGTGAAGCAAGTGAAATAGAAGCGGATATGCTCGAATTAAATGATCATGCAAATGATAGAAGTCGTTTGTGTTGTCAATTAGAAATTAGTGATGCTTTAGATGGTGTTGTGTTGCAGGTTGCGGAATCTGAATAATTAAAAAATAAATGATGGTTGAGAACAATACTGATACACAGACTTGTGTGGTAATAGGTGCAAGTCATGGTGGTGTTAATTTTGCATTTTCCTTGAGGAAGGAAGGTTGGAAAGGGAAAATTGTTTTATTTGATCGCGATCCAATATTGCCTTATCACAAGCCACCCTTGTCAAAAGCATATTTAACCAGTGCTGAGGGAATGGATTCTAACTTTTTGAAGTCAAAAGAGAGTTATGATAAGGAATCTATTGAGTTGTGTTTAGGAGTATCAGTTCAAAAAATTGATAGACTAGAAAAGAATATCGTATTGAAGGATGGGACCCTTATTGAATATGATAAACTAGTTTTAGCCACAGGAGCTAGACCCTTTATTCCACCTATTCCTGGAGTTAAATCAGCATTAAATTTATTTCCTTTAAGAACAGGAGCTGATGTAGAGAATATCCGATTGGCATTTGAGAAATCAGTTTCGAAAAATATTTTGATTATTGGAGGAGGTTATATTGGATTGGAAACAGCAGCTTCTTTAAAGAAACTAGGGGGTAATGTTACTGTTTTAGAAAGGGAAGAACGAGTTTTAGCCAGGGTGACAGCTCCTGAAATGTCGTCGTTTTTTATGGATTTGCATCATGAAAATGGCGTGGATGTTTTAGTCAATAAAAATGTTGTAAAGATTGATGCCAAATCGGAAACTAATGTTGTTGTTTGTGCTGATGGATCTTCTTATGAGGCGGATATAATTATTGTGGGTGTTGGAATTAAAGTCAATTCAGAATTGGCTAAAGATGCCGGACTTGTGATTGATAATGGAATTCAAGTTGATGGAACCGCGAAAACAAGTGATGCTTCTATTTATGCTATCGGTGACTGCACGTATCACTACAATCCACATTATGATAGAAAAATTCGTTTAGAGTCTGTTCAGAACGCGGTAGACCAGGCAAAGGTTGCTGCTGCAGCAATTTGTGGGAAAACATCAGAATACAATAGTATCCCCTGGTTTTGGTCAGATCAATATGATGTGAAATTACAAATGGTTGGATTGTCTCAAGGTTATGATGAAGTGATCACTCGACAAGAGGAAGATCCTGCTAAATTTTCTATTTGGTATTTCAAATCAGACGAATTGTTAGCTGTTGATGCAGTAAATAATCCCAAAGCATTTGTCATTGGAACAAAATTTATTAAGGGTTCAAACCTAATAGATAAAACTAAATTAAAAGACGGTTCGGTGGTGTTTAAGCCAGTGAATTTGTTAAAATAATACATCAAACTCATGAGAATAGCATCGCTAAGTATTACCCTTTTATTATTATTTTTATTATTTGTGGCTTGTAGTCAAGAGAAAAATAATTCTAGAGAAACCATTGATTTTAATAAAAATTGGAAATTTGAATTGAAAGATGATGCCAAAATAGCATCTCCGACATATGATGATTCTCAATGGAGGGTTTTAGATGTACCTCATGATTGGAGTATAGAAATAGGTTATAATAAAGAAAAAGGAGCCGCTAGTACTGGGTTTGTTGAAGGTGGTATGGGCTGGTATAGAAAACACTTTGTTCTTTCAGAAAAAGATGAAGATAAAGAGATTTCGGTTTTGTTTGACGGTGTTTACAATAATGCAAGTGTATGGATAAATGGTCATTTTTTAGGGAAAAGACCTTATGGATATAGTAGTTTTTCTTATAATTTAACAGAGTTTTTAAGTTTTGATGGTTCTGACAATGTGATTGTTGTTCAGGTAGATAGAAAGGCTTTTGTCGATTCCAGATGGTATACTGGTTCTGGTATTTATAGGAACGTTACGTTGATAAAGAGGAATCCATTACATATGAAACAATGGGGGGTACAAATTACTACACCTGAGGTTTCGAAAGATAAAGCTTTATTATCTGTTAGTACAAAGTTGTCGGATGCTGTGGCTATGTCTGAGGATAATTTATCAATAAAATATAGTGTTTATGATGCTGATAAAAAGTTGGTAAAGAGCAAAGAGCAAAAAGTGAAAGATCAAAATACGATTCAGGTTGCTATTCCAATTTTGAATCCTAGATTATGGGGTGTTGATTCTCCCAATTTATATGTCTTAAAAGTGCAGTTGTTTGATTCTGAAGATATTGTAGATGAGGTGATTGAAACTTTTGGGGTAAGAACTTTTAATTTTGATGCAGCTAAAGGATTTTCTTTAAATGGTCAAAACATGAAAATTAAAGGAGTTAATTTACATCATGATGCTGGTGCTGTAGGAGCAGCGGTTCCAAAGGCAATTTGGGAGTATAGGATTGATAAACTAAAATCAATAGGGGTGAATGCTGTACGTATGTCTCACAATCCACATTCTACTGAGTTGATGGAGGTTTGTGATGAAAAAGGAATGTTAGTGATGGCAGAAGCCTTTGATGAATGGTACAACCCTAAAAAGAAAAGTTTAGTTTATTTAGGAGATAATGCTGCTTCAAAGGAAGATTCTAAATCTTATCCGTCTGTGTTTAATGAATGGGCAGAACGTGATTTGAAAGATCTAATTTTGAGAGATTTTAATCATCCATCTGTTTTTATGTGGAGTATCGGAAATGAAATTGAATGGACGTTTCCGTATTATTCTAAAGCATACAGAGAAATAAATAAAAAATCTGGTGCCCAGGGGTATGAGCAAGTTCCTGACTACGATGTTGTTAATATTAATAAAGTTTTTACTAAACATTTTGAAGGAGAAGATCCTCTAGCAAAAACGGCAAAGCAGTTGGTGAAATGGGTCAAAGAAGTGGATACAACTCGTCCAACAACGTGTGGTAGTGTTTTACCTTCTATAGGTATGGCTAGTGGTTATGGAACAGCCGTGGACGTATACGGATTTAATTATCGCGCTTCAGAATATGATAGAGCTCACAAAGTATATCCTAATTTAAAAATATTAGGAACAGAGAATTGGGGGGCTTATTCGGAATGGAAAGCTTGTATTGAACGGGAATTTGTTTCTGGTATTTTTGCTTGGACTGGTTTTGCGTATCTAGGAGAAGCGGGACCTTGGCCAAGAAAAGGTTTGGAAATTTCATTTTTCGATTATGCAGGTTTGAAAACACCAAGAGGTCATTTTTATGAATGTCTTTGGAAAAAGGACCCAAAGGTATATATGGTGACTACTCCAGCTAAAGAATCAGAATTTTCCTATTCGGAAAAAGAGGGATGGAAATTTGACATGCAGTATACACCTGCACCTGTATGGAAAATGCTTAGGAAATGGGAATGGTACAAAGTGTATCCAAAATGGAATTATACAGCTACGGAACCAATTATTGTACAGGCGTATACAAATTGTGAAGAGGCTGAATTGTTTTTAAACGAAAATTCTTTAGGAAAACAAAAACTTGAAGATGTTAAAGAAACAGATAATATTATCAAATGGATGGTACCATATAGTGAAGGTGTATTAAAAGTAGTGGGCTATAATAATGGTATAAAAGTTGATTCGTATGAATTATCAAGTCAAGGTGTTTTGACTAGCATTGCTATAAAAGGGAATAAAACTATTCTAAAAGCAGATGGATATGATGTGGCGGTCATAGAAATAAACTTGTTAGATGAAAAAGGAAACCTCATTACCGATAAAGAACATACCATTAGTTTTAGTCATGGTAAGTTGTTGAAAACGATTGGTGTAGATAATGGATGGGAAAAAAATGTGGCGACCCATCAAGGTAATGTTGTGAAAACTCATCAAGGAAAAGCTATTTTGTTGGTTCAGACAAAAACTGAACAAGGCATGGAGTCTATTTCCGCTTCAACAGCAGGTATTACCTCAGAAATATTAAAAGTCAAAATAGAATAAAAAACCATTTAGTCTTTTAATTAAGCGATTTGTGTTCCTAACAAGTTGATCTAATTGATATCTTTGAGCTATATCATTTCCAATTAAATATATAATAGAATGAAAGCGATCAAATATATCATAGCAGTTTCACTTATATTGATATCATGTTCCAAAACGCATGAGACTTCCATAAAACAGAGGGTTATTTACAAAGCAGAATGGGAGTCTTTAAAGCAGCATCAGACGCCGGATTGGTTTTTGGATGCAAAATTTGGAATTTATTGTCATTGGGGGCCATATTCAGTGCCTGCCTATGAAACGGAATGGTACTCTCATTGGATGTATGTTGATGCGAATAATCCTGAGGCAAGAAAAGGGAAAGCGCATAAGATTCATAAGCATCATATTGAAAAATATGGAACTTTAGATTCTTTTGGTTACAAAGATTTTATTCCAATGTTTACCGCAGAAAAATTTGATCCTGCAGAGTGGGCACAACTTTTTAAGGATGCTGGCGCAAAATTTGCTGGTCCTGTATCGGAGCATGCTGATGGATTTGCCATGTGGGATAGTGATTTAACAAAATGGGACTCAAAAGAAATGGGACCCAAAAGAGATATCATGGGAGAGCTATCTAAAGAGATAAGAAAACGTGATATGAAGTTCATCGCTACTTTTCATAGACAATGGTTGTATGCTTGGTTTCCTACATGGGATGAAAATACAGATGCTTCTAATCCTGAATATGCTGGATTGTATGGCCCAAAAGTAAACAAAGGAGATTTTAAGTATCCTAATAATCCACATAAAAAAAGAAAGTTTGATCCTGAAACTTATCCAATGGCAGGGGAAGAATTCAATCAACAATGGTTAGATCGTTTAAAGGAAATCGTTGATAAATACAGTCCGGATATGGTTTGGTTTGATAACAAGGTAGATGTTATTGGAGAACAGTATAGAAAAGATTTTTTGCAATATTATTATCAAACAGCAGAAGAAAAGAATCAAGAGGTTGTTTCAACCTATAAGTTTTTCGACTTTGCAGAAGGATCGGCAGTTTTAGATTTAGAGAGGTCTCGTATGAAGGAAAAAAAAGAATTTCCTTGGTTAACGGATGACTCTATAGATTGGAAGGCGTGGTCTCATATTAGTAATCCACAGTACAAATCAACCAATCGTTTGATTGATTTTTTAGTTGATGTTGTAAGTAAAAATGGGGCAGTATTATTGAATATAACACCTAGAGCAGATGGATCTATTCCTGAAGGTGTAAAAGAACGTTTATTGGAGATGGGGGATTGGCTGAAAACTAATGGAGAGGCAATCTACGGTACCCGTCCATTTCAGATATATGGCGAAGGAGATTTTGAAGTAAAAGAGGGGCATTTAAGTGAACATAAAAATGCAGATAATACTTCTAAAGATATTAGGTTCACAACTAAGGGAAATATTTTATACGCCACAGTTTTGGACTGGCCTGAAAGTGGTGTTTTGGAAATTCATAGTTTGAAAAAAGGGAATTCATATTTGTCGAAAAAAATTACCTCTATTGAATTTTTAGAGAATAAAACCAAGTTGGATTTTTCACAGAATCATAAATGTTTATCAGTGGAAATGCCTAAAGAAAAACTGGGAAACCATGCATTTGTATTTAAAATTAAGTTTTAATTACGAGTTTTGGAATTTTTTAATTTATTGATTTGAGCTCATGATGTAATCATGAGCTTTTTTTTGAATTTTTTTAAAAAAAACATTTGACCTATTTATGCTCATATTTGTATCGTTTTATGTGGTTAAAATAGATTTTGTCTAGTGTATTTATAGGTGACAAATAGTGTTTTTCAAAAAGGTAGTAATAGAGCTAAAGAATTTCGTTTTTTAGACGTTACTTTTAGTATAGAATTTGAAACATTTATGATATCCATATGAATTGTGTTAAGGTAGTTTTGTCAAGAACAAAATAATAACCTAAAAACAATTTATTATGATTAAAAAATTACTTTTAGTTGCGCTTGCAACAACGTCAATGTCATTTGCACAAACAAAATTAGTTTCCTTTGGAGGAGATGCGGAGGATGGTACTCCTGAATGGGCTACTTATACCACTCCAATAAAAGGTTCAGGGATTTCAGCTAGTGTAGTTGCTAATCCAAGTAAAACGGGCATTAATACAAGTGATAATGTGTTGAAGATTACAGAGACTACTGCTGCTAATACCGATTCAAGAACGAGAATTTTAAAGGATGGTACTGGGAATTTAGCTTTGGCCGCTTATGTACAGTTGAAACTTTATTCTCCAGTTGCAACAGGTTCTATCACATTTGCAAAAGGAGCTGCAGATTTGTCTGCTGATAAAATTACCGTGTCTTTTAATGTAGTTCCAAATACATGGACTCTAATTGAGTTTGATAATTCAGTTACAAGTATTGGGAATAGCACAAAATATGATATTGCATTCAATCATGATAGTGTAGATGATCCAAAGAATACTGCTGAAGTGACTTATTATGTTGATGAGATAACTCATTCAAATGGTTCGGTTTTAGGTGTGGATAATAACAATTCAAATCTTAGTTTGTTAGTCTATCCAAACCCAACTACTGGGATTGTTAATATTTCTGATATTTCTAAAATTCAGACTATATCTGTTTCTAATGTGTTAGGACAAGTAGTTAGAACTTTTGAGGCTAAAAACTCAATTGATATTTCAGATTTAAAGGCAGGTGTATATTTTATACAAGCCGATAATGGTTTGAAAAGAAAGATAGTGAAGAATTAAAAAAGATAATTATAATGAAGCCTCTGAGTATATCAGGGGCTTTTTTTATTGACAAAACAATCAGAATCATTAGTGCAATCATTTGCACATATGTGATGTTTTTAGAATCATTTGTTCTAAAGCTATCTTTAGTGTTTAAAGGTGTTTATTTCTTGTTTTTGAATCTTAGCCTTGTTAAATAACGTTCAAAATAAGAGTATTCTAACATGTTTTTGTTGGTTCATTTGTAGTAGTTTTTAAAACATATACGATGATTGTTCAAACTGATATTATCTAATTTTGATGAAACAATAAATAATCTTAAACAATTTTTATGATGATTAAAAAATTACTTTTTATGGTTACCATGGTGGTAACTTCAATGTCTTATGGGCAAACGACTGCTTATTCTATTTCACATTCAGGTTCAGATAATCTTGTGATTTCGTCAAATGGATATTTTTTAAATGATGATGGTAATGATGGTGTTGCTCCGTTTAGTGAAACTACAGTCACAGTTACTTCTACCATTACTTGGGATGCAGGAGCTGATCCAGTAGAAGCAGAACCAACTTCTTTTAGTACTTTATGGATGCCAATCAAAAATGCAGGTGGTGATAATATTTTTGCAAAATCTTCTGGTTTTAAAACAAATGTAGATGTCGTGTCTGATTCTGGAGCAGGAACTTCTCCTCGTATAATTACATGGGAGGTAACTACATTAACAGTATTGGATCAGGAAGATGCGGATAACAAAGTGGCTGCAACTTTAAAGTTTTCCGGTGGAGATCCTGATGTAGGATCGAAATCGTTAATAAATAATAACCAAGCTATCACAATTGTTGATGCTTACTATCCTGCAGGATATATTGATATTTCTAACGTTCAAACAACTATTCCTACAGTAACAAGAGGAGAGAGTTTTACAATGTCGTTTGATTATGTGGCAAATACAACAATTTCAGGACTTAGGTATAGAATTTTATTGGTGCATCCAGCAAATGGAGAAGAAGATCCTTATGCAAATGCAACTATTGGTGATGTTACTCATGCAGATATTACTACCACTGAGGGTACTTTAATTTCTGGATCAAGTACAATCAATTTTACGTTTCCATTAGATGCAACTTTAAATGGTTTAAGCGTTGATGCAACTGTTGATGATGGTGATGGAAATCAAATTGTGACAGGAAGTAGTGCTGATAGGTATGATTTACAGCGTAGAAATGATACTGATGATGGTTGGATAAATGACTTTTTTGGAATGACTTTTTCAATTGTAAATGAAGCTCCAGTTGCTTCTGTTAATAACGATCTAAGTGGAGAGTTAGAGATATATCCAAACCCTACATCTGGAATTATCCATATTTCTGATGTTTCAGGTCTTGACACGGTTCAAGTTTTAAATGTATTAGGACAAGTGGTTAAAACTTTTAATGCAGAGACTACTATTGATATTTCAGAATTGAAATCAGGAGTGTATTTTTTACAAGCTGCTAATGGATTGAAAAGAAAAATCATAAAGAACTAAATTCATTTTCTTTCATAATAAAGCCCTTTGAATATTTCAAAGGGCTTTTTTTTGTTTAAAAAGTAGATTTTATATTGACATACAGTGCTTGAGTTTAAATCTGTCTTTTTTTGTTTTTCTTGTTTTTATAGTGTTGTTTTTCAGGGGTTTGATTTTTTTTGTTCGGTTTTTGTGAGGTCGTTATTATTGTTGTATCAAGTTTATATCATGGTGCTTGTTTCTTGTTAAACTACTAATTTAGATGGTGTTAACAATAACCAACTTAAATTAATATTATGATTAAAAAACTACTTTATGTGATTGCTATTTTTGCAATTTCAATTTTAAACGCGCAAAATGTTAGTATAACAACTATTAATGGTGAGGATCCAGAAACGTTTAAAACAAACAATCCAAGCTTATCAGCAGGGACTGTCTTAAATGTTTTAGTTACCTATACAGATGTTAAAGATAATGGTGGAGGCTCCAATCTGCATATCAAACTTTTTGATAATTGGACTTTTTATGCAGGTAAGCAAACTGATGCCACAGTAACAAATTCGCTTTCCGCTCAGACGATAACCTTGCAATTAACAATTCCTTCGGTAAACCCTGGAACAAGTTTAGGACGTCTTCAGGTTCGTGGTTATAATGGAAGTTCATGGGATATCGGGAACTATGTAACAAATTTGGTGATTGAGACTGATGTGGTACCAGTTTCAGCTGCGGTTTCAATTACAAGTATTGAGGGTGTAACACCTGCAAGTTATCATACCTCAACAACAGGACAGTTAATTGAGGGAGATGTGCTAACCATTGGAGTAGATTATACGGCAATTAAAGAAAATCCAAATCGAGGAGATGTTATAGATGTCAGGGTACGATTTTTGACAAATAGTTATGGTTCGATACCAGAAGCTACCACAGCAGCTGCTACGGTAACGACTAGTGATTTATTGCAGTCAACGACAGTTGATATTACAGTACCTAACTTAGAATCGTCATTAAATGGAGTTAGATTGCAAGTTTTGGGATATGGGTACAACGGAGGGATAGAAGCTGATGCAGAAACATTTTCATATGTGTCTGAGACTTTTGATATAGATTCTTCTGTACTGTCTGTTATTGATGTAAATAAGAATAAGGGAACTGTATATTATAGTTCAGTAAGAGATGTGTTAGTAGTTAATTCTAATGTTTCTAAAGAATATACTATATATAATATGACCGGAGTGTCTGTTCAATCAGGTTTAACATCATCTGAAATTTCAGTGGAGGCTTTACCTTCAGGTATCTATATTTTTGTCACAGAAAACGGAACTGTTAAGTTTGTGAAATAAGTATTTGTTTTAAGAATAAGTTTAAACGTCTTTGAGATTTTCAAAGACGTTTTTGCGTTATGATTAATTAGTGTTTATTGGTTGTATAATTGAATTCGTCAGTTTTATTGGGGTTTTTTGATGTTTTGTATATATGATGTTATTTCTATATCAGGTTTATCTCGTGGCTGAATAACTGATTATTGTGTTTACGTTTGTAATTAAATAATAACCATATAAACATTTTAAATTATGATTAAAAAATTACAAATTATTGCAGTTGCGATTTTCGCTACAGGAACAATGAATGCCCAGTTACCAACTGGAACAATTACTTTTGATGAAGAAACTCCGGAATGGGAAATTAAATTTCAACATGGTGGTGAAAAAGCTGAAGCTATGTTAGTTGATGACACAGCATATTCACCTGCTGCTTCATCTGCTAATGCGATTGAATGGCATATTACAGCTGCTGGAGCACCAGACTATGCTTTCCCGATTGTGGATCCAGTAGGTGCATCGTTAACTTCAATGAACTCAATAAATGGTAAATCTTTTCGATTTGATATACTTACTCCTCATGCGACAGGAACAGTTACATTAGGTTTAAAAATTGATGGAAATTTTTATCAAACAGCTTCAACGTCGTACACAGGTGGTTCTATGTCTACATGGTCTTCTATAGAAGTTAATTGTTATGGGTATCCTGATGGAGTCGTTTCTAGAATGTATTTTATTTTTGACACGTTAGACATAAACGATAAATTCTATATTGATAATATTGAACAATTTGTAGATCCAACGGCTAGTGTTTCAGGTGAAGTTTTACACAGTGGAACTAAAGTTTATCCTAATCCAACAAAAGGAAACTTGAATATTTCTGATTTACATGGGGCCAAAACTGTTATTGTATCTAACGTTTTAGGTCAATATGTTAAAAGTTTGAATGCAAGCAACACTTTAGATGTTTCAGATTTAACTCCAGGAGTATATTTTGTAGAAACAGATAATGGTTTGAAACGTAAGATCATCAAAGAATAAGTAGTATCTACTGAACGCAAAAAGCCTTGGATTTCTTCAAGGCTTTTTTTGTTTTTTTAATTGTGCTTATTGCAGCAAATCAATTTTCCATTTGTCAACAATTTCTTGGTTAGTTGCATTTTCAGGCAAGCCTTTTTTTGCCATTCCTTTTGCGTAAAAATTATAGGATCCTGCCTTAGCACGCTCTGTGCTTTTTGGGGATTCTGGAACATTGTGTTTTTCAATTTTACAAACAAGCTTGTTTAACTGGTTATAAAGTCTTTTTTTTGTTTTTTTAAACTCCTTTTTGGTGGCTAGGTTGTTAAATTCATTAGGGTCTTTCGTTAAGTCATATAATTCAAACTCAGGTCGTGTATCCGCCATAAATTGATTGAACGGAGCGGCAAGTTCCCCTTTTTCATGTAATAAATGGTATAAACTAAAAGCTGGATATTGAAGCTTCTTATAGCTGGTTAATTGCATATAAGGCAATTCAGGTATTCTGTTCCAAATTAATTTATATCTGCCGTCAGTGATTGATCGTATATCATCTACTGCATCTCCGCAGCGTTGGCGGAATCCAAACACATACTTTCGTTTGTCACCTGAAAGAACATTTTTACCATGCATGTTTTTAGTAGGTTTGATCCCAGCCATCTCAAGAGAGCTTACGCTCACATCAATTAAACTAATTAGGTCTGTTTTAATGCTGTTTGCTTGTGCTTTGTTAGGGTAACGTACAATTAATGGTATCGCAAGGCCTCCTTCGTATAACCATTGTTTATCACGTATGTGTGGTCTACCATGGTCTCCAAAAAGAATTACAATGGTATTATCTGACAAGCCTTCTTTTTCTAATCTATTCAAAATATGCCCAACTCTTTTGTCGGCAATTTGAATACTTTCTAAATATAGCGCCCAATCAGCCCTGATCAATGGGTAATCTGGGTAACACCCAGGTAGCGTAACTTCCGCTGGGTCAATTGGATTTTCTTTGTCTTTTACAAAAACTCTATGAGGCTCGTGTATTTGTACCTGTGCAAAAAAAGGTTGGTTTTTATCTCTGTTTTTCCAATCTGTACTATCAAACAAGTTTTTATCTGAAAAATTATAGTCTTCTTTTCCAGGTTTATGCATTGCATGTGCCCAACCATTAGTGCAATAATATCCGTTTTTTCGAAATAATTCCATGAGTGTTGGGAACTCTTCAGGTAACGGTTTTTTATCCATAGTTCTATGGTTTAAGACGTTGGCAGCACTTGGGTACATTCCTAAAATTTGAGAGGATCTACTTGCAGAACAAACAGGTGCGTTAGAGTAAGCATTGGTGTATTTGACACCTTCGGATGCTAATTTATCCATGTTAGGAGTATAGACATCAGGATTACCGTAGCAAGCTAATTCTCTTCCAAGATCATCGCAGTTGATCCATAGGATATTTGGAGGATTTTGGGCGTTACAATAAACGCTTAGAAGTATAAGTAATGCTAAAGGTGTTGTTTTTTTGAAATTCATTGTTTCTATTTTTAATTATCTTCCTTCTGGATTTTTTGGTGTGCCTGGACTTTGTTCAAAATATACCTCAGGTTTATGCCAAACGCCGGTTTTTTTCATTTCAGGATTGTGGTAATCAAGGCTTAGGTCACAATCGAATCTAGCGATTATTGAGTAACTTTTTTTAGGAGTTCCAGCGTTGACAAAATGAGATAGGCCCCAGGTAAACCCTCTTCCGTTATTTTTATTTATAAAGGCATCGGCAGTATAGGGAGCTGCGGCAGTAGGAGTTAAAGAAACACCCGACATGATTTTAAAATTTACACCATCTTTTGCATATTGGATGGTTTCTCTTTCGTTTCCATCTTTAATAGCTAAGGTTGCAATCCCATCTCTAAATTTCCAGTAAGTTGTCTCATGGCCGGATTGCATGACAGGGTTCAAAGGGTGTTTGGTAAAAGGACCTATGGGGGTATCAGCTATTGCTAACCCATGTCCTACAGTATAATTTTGTCGGTCATTTGGCCATTTGTTATAGGCAGCTTTGTAATAAATATAGATTTTACCCTTGTAAACAAGTGGCTGGGGATCATGTGTTGCATTTTGATCCCATTCTCCTTCTTTTCCGAAAGGAATTACTTTGTCCGCTTCATGAATCCATGGACCATGTGGAGAATCAGAATATGACATAGAAACGGGACACAAATCACCTCTTAAACCGCTGGGTTCATCGAATGCTTGATAGTACAGATAGTATTTCCCTTTCCAAATTAAAATATCAGGAGTGGCTACAGATCTCCAGCCTGGATTTGGTTTTTTGGGTCTAGAAATAGCTACTCCTTCTTCCTTCCAGGTGATACCATCTTTACTGGTAGCATACCAAATATCACATAAATCCCAATCTGTTGATGGTATAGTGTTTGTGGCTTCCGAAGCTCTGTTCCATCCAATTGGAGGGACCTTGGTGTTCCTTTTTGTATACCAAATAAAAAAGGTGCTATCTACTTTAATTGGTCTTGAAGGGTCTCTTCTCGAAATGGTTCCATCTCCATTGTTATAATCAAACCCTTTAAGCCTGGTATATTTGAATTGAGAAAATAATTCATTATCTCTTACTCTTGTAGCCGGAAATTCAAACATTCTTTCAGAAGATGCACTTAATGGAATGTTTGGTTTTTTATCAGGCATCTTAAACGGAAAAACAGCTGAGTTATTCTTTTTTATTGAATTGTTTGATTCTTTTTTAGAACAAGACATTATCAAGACGGCAAAAACTGAAACAATATAGTATGGATATTTTTTTTTCATTTTTTTTACTATAGGTTTTGTCTTATTAAGATGTATTTCCTCATTTTTTATTGTAATATTTTACATAATCTACTTTCATAGAAGCACCATCCAATTGATCTGTTATTGCACCAGACCATTTGATAATTGCAAGGCTTAGCCAAATTGGTGTTTCACTAAAGCAGAATGTGTTTTTCTCCCTTCGAATTTCTTTTCCGTCGAAATAAAAAATAATATTTTTTTCGTCCCATTCTAGTCCATAGAGATGGAACTCTTCAGCAAAATTTGAGTTTTTATGGAGGTCCAGAGTTGCCACATCCACCCATTGGTCATCTTTTAAGTATTGAACTTTATAATCTGAAATTAAGTCGTTCCATTTATCCTTACTGTTCCATCCATTTATAAATTGGATGCAACCTACATCTATTGGATTTTTCCATTCAAATTGGATCCACTTATCACCTTTGGCTTGTGTAATCCAAGAGGTTTTGATATTTCCATCAGAAATGTTCGTTTCAGGATATTGTGTTCCATAGTTACCACTAGAGGTAATTGTCATGTTTTTAGAACGAATATGATTTACCAAGCCCTGAATGTCATGATCCGCGGATTCAGATAAAACTTCAGGATAATTACCTTTTTCATTTATTCCAAAAACTCTAAACTCTCTAATATGAAACTTTGATGCGTTTTTTGAGGTCAATCTAATTTTAGTAGTTTCGAATGGGATCTCTAATGGAAAGTCATAAGCAGGTTTTGTACCGAAAGAAAATCCTATATGACTTGAACTATGTTTTTTTTTTCCTTTGTGGTCATAAGTATAGTCAGACCAATTATGAATGTTCGTATTGACCTCATTAGGAAAGTGTCCTTCATTGATGTCTATTTCAAATTTCTTGCCAAGTGAAGGTTCTCCACCTCTTGTCATTAACCAAAAGGAATTATTGGTAGCACTTGCTCCTGCATACTTATATCTGCATTCGAAGTATCCGTAAGTAAATGTTTTTTTTGTCCAAATATTTCCAGCAGTCCAATCTTGCCCTCCTCTTTTTTCTTTTCGAGCAATAAGTTCCAAAATATCGTTTTTTACAATGGCATTCTCTCTCCATCGACTGCATAGAATATGTCCACTAGGTCCGTTTTGAGATTCCCAGTTTTTGTCTAAGTTTTTGTTTTTGTAGTCGAAGTTGTCCTCCCAAACAAGTTTCCATTTAGAATAATCAAAAGTATTTTCAGCTTGTGGAAAAACCAAGAAATTCATTAGTATACACAAGGTGGTGAATTTGTGTTTTAAGTTTTTCATAGGTTTAGTTTAATTGAGCCAATATTCATACACTTCTTTCAATTGTTGATATGCTTTTTTCTTGTTTCTTTTTTCATCAACAATACCCCATTCTCTGAATCCTGAGGCAGGAGTTCCTTTATAATCACTTCTATAGTCGTTATAGCTCCAAAGGGAGACTCCAGTAATATAAGGATAGTTCTTTAAATCTTTGATCCATTGAATTAAATTAGGGTCAAGTACAGCGTTCGGGGCGGGCCCAATTTGTCCTTTACCAATTTCTGATACAAATATGGGTTTGTTTGGGAATCGATTATGTACTTTTTCAATGATTTTCAACGCATGTCCATAGCTGTTAACTGATAAGAAATCAACTTTTTCATAAGGCTCTATTCCTTTGATTCCTCCTTGGTACGAGGTGTTGCTAACATAGGTTTTTAATCGAGTAGGGTCTATAGTTGCAACATAATCAATCATTTCATTTACATATTCATATTGTTTAACCGTTAAATGTTGTTCACCCCATTTAGGGTTTGTTGTTCTCAATTCATTACCAACACTCCAAGCAACAACAGAAGGGTGGTTGTAGTCTCTGTTAACTAAATCTTTCATCCATTCTTTAGTCAAAGGATTGTTGGGTATGGAATTTGGATCTTTTTCTCCCCAAACAGGAATTTCTTCAATCAATAAAAAACCATTTTTATCACAAAAATCTAGTATGTTCTCAGATAATGGAGCATGCATAAGTCTTGAAAAATTACAACCCAAAGATTTGATATCACTTAAATCTTTTAGGATTAAATGATCTGGTTCTGTATTTCCATAATCTGGGTGGTCATGTATTCTGTTTACTCCATTCATTCGCACTGCAATATTATTTAGGAAAAATTGCTCTCCCTTTACCTCAAACTTTCGAATACCAAAATGATCCGTTTTGGAATCTAAAATAGCAGCATCGAAAGTGATTTCAGTTTTACAGTTGTATAAGTTCGGAGTGTTAAAATTCCAAAGTTTATAATTTGCGATATTTCTTTTAAAAGTGATCGTTTTGTAGAGGCTAGCGTTTGCTGGAATAGCTATTTTTTGACGAGGTAATTTTTCTTGATCGATAATTTCCGATTGAATTTCAATAACCTTTTCTGTGTTACTTTTGTTTTCTAATTGGTATTTTATTTCAAACGAAATGATGTTTTTAACGAAGTCGGGTATGCTAGTAATATGTTGTTTAACCAATCGAATTTCATTATCAGCAAAAAGAGTTACATCTCTACTGATTCCTCCCCAAGCCCACCAAGCCCCTCTTCTTATAGTGTTGTCTGCCATCACAATTAAAGAATTACTTCTGTTTTTCTTTAGTTTTTCAGTAATATCAAACTCAAATGGTAAGTATCCGCCCACATGTTCTCCCAAAAACTCACCGTTAAGCCAAACATTTGCTGTTTGATAAACAGCACCAAATTTCAGTCGAATATTTTTTTTATTCCAGTTTTCGGGAACGGTAAAGTTTTTTTGATAATAAGCTTTTCCCTTGTAGGTTGCATAACGTTCACGAGTGTCCCAATTGCCGGGAACGGTTATCGTATCCCAATTTTTGAAGTTTTGTTTGAGTAAGTCAGAATTGTCAATTTCATTGGATGCAAGAAAATTCCATAATCCGTTAAGAGATATGGAATTATCTAAGATCTTATCTGTGGAGTTTGATTTTGAACATGAAATCAAAATAAAACCCATAAAAATGATGCCTATTAATTTTTTCATAGTTCACTCTATTCTTTAGTGATTTTCAAAGGAATTTGAATATTGAATGAATTTCTTACGTTGTTTACTAGGGTGTCTGCAGCGCATAACAAAGCAACAGGCTCTCCGTTTTCTATATAAACCTGTGGACGTTCTAGGTGTGTGAACTGTTGTTCTCTACCATCTTCCCAAGTTACTTTTCTTTCAGAAATATCAAAGTGTTTTGCTTTTTCCCATTTGATTCCATCATTAGAATCGTAGTGTACTAATGAAAACAAACGTTTTTTACCTTCAAATTTTATTCTTTTTACAATAGCGCGATACTTCCCATCTTGATACCAAATGTACGGGTCTTCGGCAGGGAATCGTTCTCCTGGAAATACAAAAACAGGGTCTGGGAATTTTTTAAATGGTCCGGTAGGACTGTCTGCAATAGCTACCATGTGTACCACTGGGCCTCCTGCAGGAAGTGGGAATTTTTTACCAACCGCTTTGTAAACCATTAATATTTTACCATCAGCCATCTCGCAAACAGATGGGTTAGAGGTCATCAAAGCATCATATGCGTTTTCGTCCTCATGATTGATATCCAAAACAGGTTGGTCAAAGCGTTTCCATGGTCCATTTGGGGAATCTGCCACTGCAACTCCAATTCTTTGATTGTTTCTGTGCATCCAGTTAATTTTTGCCTTTCCTGGTACACTTACAATTTTTTTATCCCCGGTGTTACCCATGTGATATAAGTAGTATTTTCCTTTTATTTTAAGAATAGTAGGGTTGTGCGTAGTTGTTCCATCCCATTTATTGTTATCTCTTTCCCCTAAGACTACGTCATGAAATTTGAAAGGTCCGAATGGAGATGTTGATGTAGCATGAGCGATTTCTGAATAATTTACCCATTCCCAACCAATTTTTTTTGGCCATCTTGAGTAAAACATGTGGTACAAGCCATCTTCACCTTTTGTCAAGGTACCGCCCCAAACACTGTTGTCTTCTTCGTTGAAAACAGAAGTTTTGGATACTTTTCCAAATTCGATTTTAAAGTTTTCAATTTTGTGGCTTTTGACATTTTTAGTTTCCTTTTGTTTGCAGGAAACCAGTGCTATACAAAGAATTAATGTAAGTGATAGAAGATGTTTCATTTATTGTGTTTTAGGTGAATATATTATTGTTCTGTGGTTAATCTTTTTTCGATGCAGCTTGGTCGGCCTTTATCCTTTCCAGTTGTTTTTTATTTAATTTATGTTTAAAATAAACTTCTGGTTTATGCCATCTGATTTTTTTCTTCATTTGTGGATCGTGTAAATCTAAACTAAGGTCACAATCAAATCGGGCTAATATAGAGTGCTGCTTTTTATGAGAACCAGCATTTACAAAATGTGACAACCCCCAAGTAATTCCTCTACCATTTTTGTTGTCTAAAAATGCGTCTGGAATGAATGGTCCGGAGGCTACGGGCATAAATTTAGAAACAGATGCAATTTCAAAATTTACCCAGTCTTTTGCATATTGGATAGTATTATTTTCATTACCATCTTGAATTACTAATGCGGCAATTCCCTCTTTAAATGGAAATAGAGAAGTTTCATGTCCTGAATTAAATAATGGATTTAAAGGGTGTTTTTTAAATGGGCCTAAAGGATTATCCGCAATAGCCAAACCGGCACCAATCCATAAATTGTCTGGTCTGTTAAAAGCCGATTTATAGTAGATGTATATTTGTCCATTGTGGATAAACGGATTTGGATCATGAATCGCATATTGATCCCATTCTCCTTCTGCTCCATTATTGATAACTGCACCTTCATGGTAGGTCCATGGTCCATCAACAGAATCAGAAGAAGCTACGGCAACCGGACAATAATCTCCTTTTTTACCACTTGCTTCCATAAAGCCTTGAAAATATAAATAGTATTTTCCTTTCCATTTTAAGATGTCTGTAGTTGCAACAGATCTCCATCCTACTTGTGGCTTAGGTGGTCGAGGTACCGCAACACCCTGTTCTTCCCATGTAAATCCATCGGTACTTGTAGCATACCAGATTTCGCATAAGTCCCAGTCTGTTGAAGGTATAGTGTCATTACTTTTTTCTGCGTTTCTTGCACCAATCGGAGGTGTAGAAGTGTTTCTGTGTGTATACCAGATATAATACTTCCCGTTTTCTTTTAAAATTTTTGAAGGATCCCTTCTGGATATGGTTCCATCTCCATTGCTATAGTCTAAGCCTTTTAGTTCAGTGAACATAAAATTAGAATATAATTCATTTGTCATCGGAGTAACACCATCGTATTGAAAAAATGCACGCTTCATGGCACTGCTTAATACTCTGTTTTTAGTGTCTTTGTTGATATTATAAGGAAAACCGTTTTCGTTAGTTGGTTGCTTTCGGTTATTGCAAGACAAAAATATTGCAGCAACAAAGCCAAGAATTAAAGTTGTTTTAAAATGGTTTAAAGTTTTCATGAGAGTAGTTTAATTTTTATTTGCTAGTACTATATTGGACCAATTGCTTGTTTTTCCTTTGTTTTCTCTTTGGATTTGTAAGTATATTGGAGCCTTTTTTTCCGTATCTATAGTCATCATACCTCTTACATTTGATCTAAAAGTAAAATTTAAATTGTCCTTGCTATAACCATATTTCACATTGTAAAATGAATCATCAAACTCACTGGTATAGCCGATTACCACTTTGTTATCTGCAATAAAAGCATCCCAAATTTTGGGAGGTAATAATTTGCCATTGGCTTTTCCAGTTGTACCATGGTTTATGTTGCTTTCTCCTTTATCGTTAATAGCGATAACATTGCAGATATAATCTTCATTGTTCTTTAAGCCAGTAACTTCAATGGCATTTGTGATGGATTTAAATGAATTTATGATATCTCCGTTTTTCGATTTACATGTGACATAATATTCATTTGCACCTGCAACCTTTTCAAAAAGGACCCTTAGTGAAGAGTCTCCAGGGATTACTTCTATGTTGTTTGGGGTTTTAGGAGTAGTAAAAGCATAAGTTTCACTATGTCTTACGTATCCTGTAGGACTAATTAATTCTATTTTTAAATCTAAAATTTCTTCTGAAGTTTTCTTCCATGTAATTTCTCCGTTCCAATTTTTGTCTGCCGGACTTATAGAAGGTAGTTTGATATTGTCTGACTGTAATATTTTACCATCTTTATTCCTAAAACTCCATCTTAGGGTATAATTATTTAATGTGTAGCTAGGGTAATCTTTTGGACCTCTAATTGGGATGTTTACTTTTGCCTTATTTTTATTTATATCGAAATTTAGAATTTCTATATTTTTTATAGGACTTAATTCTTTAGAAACTCGATTGAACATTCTTCTTTTTTGTCTCCAAACATTGATCAAGCCCCATACTCTGTTTTCTTCTTGAGAAGTAGCAGCGTATCCACTTCTATAGTCATTAAAAGTCCATAAAGAAGTTCCTATTACAAATTCATTTTTTCCTCTCCATAACTCGTGCCAGTCAGAAAAAATTTGTTGATCCCCATCTAAAGAAGTTGTAGGGTAGGGATCGAACCCATATTCTGAAATAAAAATAGGTTTTTCAGGCCACTCTCTCCTTAATTTATTTATGATCTCTTGAGGATTACCTTGCCAACGATACATGTTGTGCATAATTAAGTCAACCTCCGTATTTGGATCTGTTTTTCTGTTAGCGTGGTCCTTTTGTCCACTATTACTTACACAGGTTACGAGTCGGTTAGGGTCTAATTTACGAACATAGTCCATCGTGTTTTTTGCATATTCATAATGGTTTGTAAGTTCATTTCCAACACTCCAACCAATGATACTTGGGTGATTCCAATCACGTTCTATCATTCCTTTTAGCCAGTGTTTGGCAAGAGGGTAGTGAGGTGGGGTGAATTCTGGGTTTGTTAAGTTACGCACATTAACCTCTTCAAAGAGCAGAATTCCTTTTCTATCGCATAAGTCAATTAATTTTTCATTTTGCGTACCATGCATAATTCTCATAAAATTAGCACCTGCTTCCTTCATTAGGTCTACATCTTTTTCCAAGACCTCTATAGGTTCAGAAGATCCCCAAAAACGGTGTTCACTTACTCGGTTGAAACCTCCTAATCGTATTGGTTCCCCGTTTAATAAAAGTTGTGATGCTGTAACCTCTACTTTTCTAATTCCAAAGTGATTATTTTTTGTGTCAACAACCGTTTTGTTTTCTGTGATCGTCGTTTTTAGGTTGTATAGTGTTGGATTGTCAAAATGCCAAAGATGAACATTCTTAGCTTTTATTTCTCCGGCTAGGTCAAATTCACCTGTGCTGTTTGCTGCAATACTCACTGTTTTGTGTAACGCTATTAGATCTCCATTCTTACTGATTTGAGAATGAATGTTTACTTTTTTAGTTTTCTTGGAATTGTTTTCAATGAATACTTTTAGGTCTATTTGTGCGGTTCCATTTTCTAAATCAGGAGAAGCATGAATATTTTGATTAAGGATTCTTACGTCGTTGTTTTTTAAAAGATACACATCTCTAATAATTCCACCCCAATTCCATGTAGCACCAACTTTTGCACTATTATCGGCTTCAACAGCGATTACATTTTTAGATCCAAAAATTATCTTATCACTAATGTCAAATTCAAATGGAGTAAATCCCCCTCTATGCGTTCCAACAAAGGTTCCGTTTACATATACTTTAGCAACATGATATACACCGTCAAATTTAAGACGATATCTATTTGATGAGCTTTTTGACGAGTTGTTAGGTAAAGTGAATTCTTTACGATACCAGCCTAAACCATTATAGTTAGAGAATGAATTGATCATTCCCCAGTGGCCAGGGACTTTTAGATCATGCCAATTTTCGTCGTTGTAATTTGGTAGAAAAACTTCATCAGGTTGCTGTTTTGCTTCCAAGTAGGCTTTTTCGGAAATGGGTCTAAACATAACAGCATCTGCTGCAACATTATTTTCTGTAATAGCAGTGATCTCCATATAATTATTGTAATCTGCATCCATTTTATAAATACCCAAACTCAACCATTGCCCACAAAAATTTCTTTGCCCTACATATTTAGTTGTTGTTCCGTTCGCGTGATTTATATTCACTTGAGCGGTCATATGTGAAGAAAATGGATAGCGAATCAAAGTTTCGTAATATCCAGACGTTTTGATACCAGGCTTGTATCTTACATAATTTTCAGAAGATTCACCAGGATTAAACCTACGGGATAAATAATTTTCGCCATAAAAAACGGATCCTCTTGCTCCTTTATTCTTTAGCTGCCATTTCCCTTTTATTGCAACTTTTTCTTTGTCGTTGTTGTCAATAATTATATCTGAATCTTGTTCAATAATATTTAATGGGTTAGAACCCATACCATAAATAACATTGAATTTCCAAGTGCCATTTAAAGAAATTTTGGATGGAGGAAATTCTTTATTGGGACTCTGTTTGAAAGAGCATCCAGACAATAAAATTAGAAAGTTTAGAAGTAGCAATATGTTTTTCATAATTATGCGCATACAATTTCGAAAATAGAAGCAGGTACTTTGTCAGACGGGTGCTCTACTTCAATGGTTAAACTTGAGGTTTTAATTTTTTTATCAAATTTCCATGTGTTTATGGTTTGATAGTTTCCTGTGTTTTGAACAACTATATTTCCATGTTCGTCTTTGATTGTATAGTTCCTTAGGCAGAATGGAGCAACTTCTTCAGGATGTCCCATAAGTGTTGATTCTAAAGGATGATCATAGTCGTTATCCATAAACAAAGTTATCTGACTAATTTCTTGTGGTTGCACCCAACTTATATTAATGTTAGGAGTTGAATCACTCAACTCAGCAGTCCATGAGTTAACTGTTGTATTTGGTCTAACAAAACCATTTCCTAAGTTACTTACATTAAAAGCTTCTATAGCTGGTGAAATTTCCATGGCAATGTTTTTCCCTTCTGGTCGTCTTTGAGGAATCCAAAACTCAAAAGTATCAACCCCGATGTTTTCTGGTGGGGTTTGTTTACCATTATTAGAAACGGCTTTATTAACTCCGTTAAATACTGAAAGAATACCACTAAAACGTTGGTTGCTATTTTTAAGTTCAATAGAAGGGTTGGATAGAAAGGTAACAAATCCATATTGATTTTCTTGTACTGAATTGTCAAAGGTGAATTCAATAAATTGTTGTCCTTTTTTTACTGAAATAGTTTGTTTTTCAAGTATTAGTTCAGGGCAATAATTATCTGCTTTTTTAGAAGTTCTAAGTTGAATTTCTAATTCAGTATCTTCTTGTGCGTTCACTTCAATTTTGAAACTGTATTTTGTGTTTGCTGTTAAAGGAAGTAATTGTGCAGCAGAAGTCGCTAAATTAGTCCAGTTTCCATCAAATTTTATAGTCGACAGACTTAAATTAGAAGAACTTGAAATATCGGCTGACGTTAATAAATTACTCTCTTTTTGGATAGATACATTTGGGATGCTTTGACCAAAAAGATTTAATTCATTTTGTAATTCTTTTATCAAGCCATTTTCCAATATTCCTGCAGGTTTCACTTTTTTGGAAATGCACATGTTTGCTGCAGCTCCAATCGCTTGAGCACATAATCCTGTTGTTGCCATAACTCTTGTAGATCCAAAGGCTACATGTGTTGCGCTAATAATACGACCGGCTAAAAATAAGTTATCAATGTCTTTGCTGACAAAAGATCTGTAAGGGATGTCATAAATACCCTTAGAATGCCATTGTGTACAACCTGATTTTTCACTATAAACTCCATCGGCAGGGTGTAAATCAATCGCCCAACCACCATGTGCGATGGCATCATCAAATTTACTTTGGTTAATAACATCCTGTTGTTTCATCATGTATAAACCTTCAAAACGTCGACTTTCTCTTTTTCCTGGTACAGTACCTACCCATTCCAAGGTCATATTTTCAACATCTTCAAATTCACCTGAGTTTTTAATATAGTCCCATACTCCATATATGATTTTCCAAAGTTCGTACTTGATTTCTTCTGTGTCATGAATAGTATCTCCTCGGCCGCCATATTCAAACCACCAGAATCTACAACCTTTGTCGTCTTTCCCAATAGCTTTATATCGAGGAATTGCTTTGATGTCTTTGAGAGCAAATTCGGGAGCAGTAAATTTAACTGGTTTATCCGTATTTTTACTGTAGAAGTACATAGAATGACCTAAAAGCTCACCATAAGATTTATCTGGTGCAAATAATTCTCCAAATTCTTCTTTGGTTTCAGCTCCCATTCTAAAAGAAGCGCCTGCTTTAAAGGCAACAATTCCATCTCCTGAGGCGTCACAAAATAATGGAGCGTTAACTATATACTCTGTCGAGTTTTGTGGGTTAAACGCCTTTACAGAATTGATGTTTCTGTCATCTGATTTTTCTATATCATAGACTGAGGTATTTAACAGAAGTGTAATGTTTTCTTCGTTTAATACTTTTTCTAATAAAACAGTATCAAAAATAACGGCATTTCCTTCTTTATTTCTATATAGATTTTCAACCAAGATTTCATCCATTACACCTCCTTCACGAGACCAACGGTTGTTGTTTCCTAGATGTGAGGTTGCTCCTAAAATCCACAGGCGAACTTCTGATGAAGCATTTCCTCCTAAAACAGGACGGTCATGGATAAGGACAGTTTTAGTTCCTTTACGTGCTGCAGTTATTGCGGCACAAACACCGGCGGTACCACCACCTATAATAACCAATTCGGTGTTTAGGCTAGTAGTTTTGTTTTGTCTTACGTCTGCTATATGATTTTCAACAATCATTGTGTTTTATTTTTAGTTATAATGTTTTATTTCTCTGTATTTTTTTTGATAATGATCGCTCCTAGAATAAGTACTGCGGTACCCATTCCTCCGACTAACATAACTCCAGTGTCGGCAATGAACGAAAGTCCTAGAATTAACAAACCTGTTGAGAAAACTCCAATACCAATAACTCTTCCTCCTTTTTTGTTTCCACTTCTAGATTCTTCTTCAGTAGGACTGCTCTTTTTTGATACTTTCTCTAAGTATTCAGCGTGCTGCGTGTTTTCCAGATTCTGTTGTTTTGCGATTAGATCAAATACCAATAGTAAGATAATTGGAATCGCAACACCTACACCCATTTCAGTAGCTCTATCGAGGGAGAAAGAAAAAATAGAGGGACTAATGAATTTAAAAAATCCATTGATAGTAAGGGAAATTAATGTTACTGCTAAAACGCTTTTTCCAGTTTGATATTTCGAGAATAAAGCCCAAAGAGGAGGTAAAAACATTGCACCGCCGGTAAGGGCTGCCAAACTCATTACCACATTTACGATTCCTCCCATTAACGGTACAAGGAGCGCCACAATAATAGTAATTACCCCTAGGGAAACCGTTGCGGTTTTACCAATTTTAACGAGCTGAATATCTGAAGTTTGTGGTCTAAAGTGTTTGTAAACATCATTAGCCAAAACTCCAGCTGAAATATTCAATGTTGTGTTCACTGAACTAGAGGTAGCGAAAACCATCCCGCCAAGCATAAGACCTAACATTCCAACAGGCAATACCTCTTTACACATAAGTAAATAAGCACCTTCCTCTGCTAAATCACCTAATCCTGGGTTCAGTACTTTATAAATCATTGGTGGCAACATCCAAATCAATGGGCTAATTGTATATAAACCTCCAAATAACCAGCCAACTTTTTTAGCTTCCTTAGGGGTAGCAACACTAGTATATCTTTGGACATATGCCCAGTTACCAGCGATAAAAAATAAATTATATAAGCCAAAAGCGACTAGGAAACCTGGAGTATATTCATCATTTACAAAATCGAAAAAATTATCAGGAGCAAGTGATATAAAGTTATCAACTCCTCCAGTTTTTTCAAAAGATAATGGAACTACTATTAATACCGCTGCAGTGAGTACTACGAATTGCAGTACATCTGTCACAATTACAGCCCATAAACCACCGACAGTAGTGTAAATTAAGATTAGGATTCCCAAGAAAATTACACTCGCACTAATTGGGATTCCTGTAGATACTTCTACAATTTTTGCAACCGGATATAAGAATGCACCTGTGGTAAAAACCGAAATTAATAGAAATAAATATGTGTATATTTTTTGTGTTTTATAACCTAGTCTGTCTGTTATGAATTCAGCTGCTGTCAAAGCCTTTGTTTTTTGCCATTTAGGAGCTATCCAGAACCCTATGATTAAACCAGCAATACACATAGTCCATTGAATTGCGATTGCTACCCAACCACTTTTGTATGCAATGGAGCCCCAAACAACGAAGGTTCCAGCCGAAAAGAAACTCATAAATAAAGAAAGTCCACTCATCCACCATGGTAAAGCACCTCCAGCGGCAAAATATGATTTCATGTTTTTCCCCGCTTTTGAGAAGCTCATTCCACATATAAAGACTAATAACGTGAAGACTAAAATTACTGTAATATCAATAAGACCCATATAGATTTGATTTTTAGATACTGCAATTTCGATTAATTTTAAGTTTTTCACAATGGAATCCATAAAATGATTTCCGAAAACGTTCCCGAAAACGGTTTTTATTTACGAGAACGTTTCCGTGATTTGCGAGAAACTTAATAAATGCCTAATATTGGTATATGAAACATACAACAATTAAGGATGTTGCAAAAAAATTAAATGTTTCCGTATCAACGGTTTCAAGAGCATTTAATGACAAGTATGACATTCGTACCGAAACTAAAGAATTGATTTTAAAAACAGCAAATGAGATGGGGTATAGACCTAATCCGATTGCCAGGAAATTGATTCAACAGCGCTCCTTAAATATTGGAATTATAGTACCTGAATTCGTAAATGGTTTTTTCCCGGAAGTCATAATTGGAGCTCAAGAAATATTATTGGAACAAGGATATCAAGTGTTGATAATGCAATCTAATGAATCTTCGGAAACAGAGTTAAAAAATGTGGAGACCATGATTGATAATATGGTGGATGGTTTGATCATTTCATTGTCTTGTGAAAATCAAAATATTGAAAAATATAAGGAACTGATAAAACAAGATGTACCTATGGTTTTTTTTAATAGGGTAGTTGAGGAATTGGAAGCTTCAAAAGTAGTTTTTGACGATTATAAATGGGCTTTTTTCGCTACGGAACATTTAATAGTACAGGGGCATACGGATATTGTCCATTTTTCTGGACCAAAGGATTTGTCGCTTTCTAAGAACAGAGCTCATGGTTTTGATGCGGCGCATAGAAAACATAAGATTGAATTAGGTAGAAAAATTCAATGTGGTTTTTCTATGGAGGAAGGGGCACGTGTTGCCTTAGAGCTAATTGAGCAAAATGAAGTTCCAACGGCTATTTTCTCAGCAAGCGATGCTGCTGCTATCGGTGCAATGAAGGTATTTAAAGATCATGGATTTGAGATACCAAAGGATATTGCAATTGTTGGCTTTTCTGAATCAAGGTTGGCAGAACATATTGCACCACCATTAACTTCGGTAAGTCAACCCACAAAAGATATTGGTCAGACTGCCGCAAAATTATTACTAGAGCAAATAGAAACTAAAGGGATATTTGTACCCCAAACAATAGTTCTTAATGGGAGGTTAAACGTAAGAGAGTCGTCAATTAAACTTTAAAGTAAAAGAATAAACTAAAAAGCAACGATGTGACTCGTTGCTTTTTTTTTCGCTTATTTTTTTAGAGGATAGAATCGAAAAAAATCTATTTCTAATGTAGAATCGGTATAATCGCTAAATTTAAAACGTTGTTTTTTATAGGGGTTGTAAAGGTTTCCTATATACCAAAACATTTCAGTAGCGCATTCTTTTGGAATACTTCCGATGGAAGGCTTTTCGTTATTAAATACTATACGTCGGCCAATTTTAACCCACTTTTTATCGGATTCTTCCCAAAGTTGAATGTAATCTGGATGGTATTCAAGTCCTATGGTTTTCCATTTGTCAAATCCTTCAGTAACTTTTTTTAACATAACAGCCTTTTCGTATCCTAGTTTTTTTCCATTGGCGTCATTTACTTTAACTGATTTACCCAATGATGGTACTTTAACTCTACATGGCGCATCAGAACTCCATCTACCAGTTGGGGTGTTTTCAAATTCGATCATATCGATTTCTAACCAATTACCTCCAGTTTTTATACACTCTTTTCCTTCATCTGTTTGACCATTGCACTGAGCGCTCCAAACACTTGGGTGCCATATGTTTTGCATGTGATTTGGTATTCCGGATACTCTGAAGCGAGTAGAAATGAAACCGAAATGAGATTTGTTTTTTGATACAATTCCTCCTGCTTTTCGGTCTTCTAAACTTCCGCGACAGATAAGTTTTCCATTTACTCTTGAAACATATTTATCTCCAGGTCCAATACCGCTTGGTTTTGTTTGTCTGTAGTTCCATTTTTTTAAATTTACTTTTCCATTGCCGTTAAATTCATCTGATATGGACTTATCGACTTTCACTTCGTAGATGTCCCTTACAGAGCTAGGTAATTTCTGGGCGACTGCACTAGATAGTACGAACAGACTTATGCAAAAAAATAGTTGTTTCATTATTGTTTATTTGAGTATTTAAATTGATTTTCCATACTAACACCAAAGTTTGCTTCTAATTCTTTTTTGATCTCTTTAAAATACTTTGTGTCTGGGGGAGCGTTGAAGTTAGTCCAAAATTCGGGATGGTATTCAATTTTTAATTTTGCCATGTCCGTTGTATGTGCTAAAGGTTGATCTCTAACTTTTGTTTTCTTTTTATTGGTTTCTAGGTCTAAAATAAAAACTTCGTGTTTGTAAGTAGCAGATATTTTATTATTTGATTTACCTAATTTTCTTTGTAAGTCGGCAGGGATAGTTTCCATTGATTTCCATTGTCTAGAATGGTATCCTAGATATAGTTTGCCTTCTTTGTTTTTTTTGTAAACAAATAGAGAGTTGTTTGCCCTATTTTCGATCTTATAAATTTTGTACGTGTCTACACCAATATAGAGTTTATAGGAAGCTTGCTTTTTTGGTTTTCCTTGGATGATGACAACATCTTCTCCTTCGTATGAAGAGTCACCAGTCTTCTTCCAGGTTGTTTTTTTTATGTTTATGGATTGTCTAAGTGGGTTTCTGATAGTCATTGGTATAACTGAGTGTCTATATTCAGTTTTTTTGAAAAATCGATAATCAGCCGATTTTCTTGATTCTAAAACTTCAATGGCGCTTATATTTCTGGCAGAGGGACCTTTGTCAGAAATTTTCATATAATGCTCTACAAAAAAACGGGCTGTTCCTTCTTCACTTGAGGCGCGTCGATAAAGCATGGTCAATTGATGTTTTGTGCTAACCGTATTTTCTTTTAGTTTTTCTATGGCCTTACTAACATATACTTCTGGTTTTAGAATTTCAATCTCGTTTAGACTGATGGAACTTTCGGATAATTGAATAACGTTATTCTCTCGACTAAGAAATTCACTAATTTTAATATTAAAAGTATCGAAACCCAAACAGTTAATTGAAAGGCTATCTTGCTTTTCCTCCTCAGTCACCAACAAAATAAACTCTCCATCTTCGTTGGTAATTGTTCCTTTCGTATTGTTAGCATAACTCACAGAAACATACGGAATAGTCATGTCTGTGTTATCTTTAACGATACCAAAAACCTGGGTTTCTTGAGAGAATAACTCTAAAGAGCACAAAATGAAAAGAACTGTTATGCAAAATGTGTTTTTCATGTGTGAAAGTTTGGTTGATTAGCTCTACATAAATCAAAATTATCTAGAGCTTTTGGTTAATTTTTAATTATTCTTTGACTAGTCGTGTTACCATTTATTTCTGTAAGTTCAATTATATAAAATCCATTTGAGAAATTAGAAATATCCAGCTTAAAGTTTTTAGAACTAATATTGTTTTCAGAAATTAATTTACCACTTACGTTAAAAATAGATATTTTAGAAAGTCTAGCTTCTGATTTAATTTGCAACTCATTTTGAACTGGATTAGGGAAAACCATCACCCCTAAGCTGTTTATTGTGGATACATTCGCAGATGGTGCTTCATATTCAATATTTCCGGGGTTGCTTGGGTGGGATTCGCTACCAAATTTAAAGTAGGTTTCGTCGCTTGATCCAGCTGATGCATCTGATTGCACAGTTACTTCAAAACAAATTTCTGTAATACTGGAGGCTTTCATACTATTTAAATAGGTAAGTATGTCAAATTCAAAATAGGTACCTACGCTTGCTCCACCAGAATATGTGAACGTTGCAACAGAGGCTTCTACCGTTCGGCCGGTATAAAAATCTGTAGTCCAACTACCAGAAGTAATAGGAAGATCTGTACCGTCAACTCCATCTGAAATACCGTTGATAGCGATTACTCTGTCTCCAGGTATTTCTTCTTTATTGTTAGAGGTATTGTATATTTTAAATTTTGCACTAGTCAAAGTCAGACTATTTAAACTGCTAATGTCAAAGTTATAGTACATTTTTCTTCCGTACTTGGAGTCGGCAGTCCCTCCGATTTTTAGTTGGTTTTCTTCGTTGCCCCAATTCCCTCCTGGATTTCCGTTTCCTTCAAAAGTATAACCGCTGTCGGAGGATGTTAGTGTTTGTTGAGCATAAAAGTTAAAATGTAATAGAACTAAAAGTGTTGTAATAATGTAGTTTTTCATCATAATAAAAGTGTTTGGTTATTAGTTGTTTATGGTAAATATAGAGAGAAGAAAAGTTGTTTTTTTCGATTGGAGATTTTTTATTCTCGGGAACGATACCGAAAACGTTTTTATTTTTCGGTATCGTTTTCGGAATACTGACTTGATGTAGGAAGGATTAGTAATTGGTTTTTCGAATTCAATTTTCATTTGTATCACAGGAGTGTCAAAAAGATGATTTTAACTTTTATGAGATTAGAAAAATAAGTAGAACAAATGTTTTTTAAAGGGCTACAGATATTCATTTGCTTTTTTTGCACTTGGGATAGGGCTATATTTACCCAAGTTAACTTTATGATAATAAAAAAGAATATGAAATATTTCAAATTTTTAATGTCCCTTGTATTGTTTGTTTTGATGATGCCTTTAAGTTCTTGTAATTCAAATAGCGTTACGGTTGTTAAAGATCAAGATTTTAATAAGGGTTGGAGGTTTAAAAAGGCTTCAATTAACAACGGACAGGAGGTTTCGTTAGACGACTCTTCGTGGAGGAGTCTTGATTTGCCTCATGATTGGGCGATTGAAGGACCGTTTAGTAATAAGCATAACGCAAGAACTGGTGGTTTGCCGGTTACAGGAGAAGCTTGGTACAGAAAGCATTTTGAACTAGAATCTATTCATAAAGATAAGCGTATTTCCGTAGAATTTGATGGAGCTATGAACAATGCAAAAATTTGGGTAAATGGTTCTTATGTGGGAGGTAGACCTTATGGTTATATTGGTTTTGAATTTGATATTACGGATTTTGTAAAGTTTGATCAAGCAAATATTATTGCAGTTCAACTGTCTCCAGAAGATTTATCGGCAAGGTGGTATCCAGGAGCCGGAATATATAGAAATGTTAGATTGAAAATTAACAATTCAGTACATATTCCACGATATGGTATTTCAATTACGACCCCGTCAATTAAAGACGGAAATGCAATTGTACAAGTTGATACAAAGGTTAAAAATACGGGTAATTCATCCGTAGAGGTTGTTTTAGAAACAAAAATTAAGGACAAACAAGGTTTGGTTGTGGCAAGAGAGGTTTCATCTGCTTCTATGGAGGGAGGATCTGAGATAAGCCTGACTCATGATATAAATGTTGACAATGTTACTTTGTGGGAAATTGGAAATTCGTATTTGTATACTGCCGAAACGTCAATTAAAGTAGGAAAGCAAATCGTGGATGCAGTTTCTAATAACTTTGGAGTTAGGTCAATTGCTTTTGATGCTGAAAAAGGATTTTTATTGAATGGAACAGTTACACAGTTGAATGGGGTCTGCATGCATCATGACCAAGGACCTTTAGGTGCTGCTGTGAACTATAGAGCAAAGCAACGTCAAATGCAAATTATGCAGGAAATGGGAGTAAATGCGTTAAGAACAAGTCATAATCCTCCTTCTCCTGAAATGTTACAAATTTGTGATGAATTGGGGATTGTTGTCATTACAGAAGCGTTTGATGAATGGAAATTAGGAAAAGTAGAGAATGGGTATCATAAATATTTTGATGAATGGCATGAACGAGACCTAAGAGATATGATTATGAGGGATAGAAATCATCCTTCTGTAATTATGTGGAGTATCGGTAATGAGATTTTAGAGCAGTCTAAAAAAGATGGATGGAAATTAGCGAAGCATTTAAGTGATATTTGCCATGATCAAGATCCTACAAGGCCAACTACAGCTGGATTTAATTATTATCCTGCACCATTTAAAAATAAATTAGCGTATCAAATAGATGTGGTTGGAATGAATTATTGGTCTGATAAATATGCGGAAATTAAAAATAACAATCCCGGGATTATTTTATATGGTTCAGAAACCTCTTCTCAAACGAGTAGTAGAGGAGTGTATCATTTGCCAATAGATTTTTTACCTAAAAAGGAAACAAATCACGTGTCTAGTTATGATGCAATTGTGGGGCCGCCTTGGGCATATGCTCCAGATATTGAGTTTGACGATCAAGAAAAAAATCCGAATTCTTTGGGAGAGTTTATTTGGACTGGTTTTGATTATTTAGGAGAGCCTACTCCTTATGGAGGTAGAGATAATTCTACAAATGGGTATTGGAATGATGATTGGCCATCTAGATCATCATATTTTGCTCCTGTGGATTTATGTGGATTCCCTAAGGATCGTTATTATTTATACCAAAGTCAGTGGACAACAAAACCGATGGTTCATGTATTACCTCATTGGAATTGGAAAGGTAAAGAAGGAGAGATGATCCCTGTATATAGTTATACTAATTGTGATGAAGTTGAACTATTTGTTAACGGAAAATCTTATGGAAGAAGAATAAAAGGAAAAGATTTTACAATGATTCCTTCTGAGTACCATGGTTTTGAAAAAGGAATGTATAAATCGAAATATCGCTTATCTTGGAATGTTCCTTATAGCCCTGGTGCTATTAAAGTAGTTGCCTATAAAAATGGGAATATAGCGGCCGAAAAAGAAATTAGAACGTCAGGTAAACCTGCAAAAATAGTGTTACAAGCAGATCGAGAGCTGATCAATGCTGATGGTTCCGATTTGTCATTCGTAACAGTACGTGTGGTGGATAAAGATGGGAATTTATGTCCATTAGCAGACAACCTGATTGAATTTAAAGTAACGGGACAAGGAAGTATTGCAGCTGTTGGAAATGGTGACCAGACTTCATTGGATTCTTTTCAAGAACCAAATAGGAAAGCTTTTAATGGTTTGGCAATGTTAATTGTGAAATCAACGGAGAAATCTGGAAATATTAAAATTATCGCTACCGCTGAGAATTTAAAAGAAACAACCATTACGGTTCAAACAAAATAAATTATTGAAACATGAATATTACAAAAATGAATAAAATTTTATTCGCAATGACTTACTTATTAGTAGGTTCATTTTTAAATCTGCAAGCTCAGAAAAAGTCAAAACAACCCAATATTGTTTTTATTCTAACCGATGATCAATCGTATGGAATGATGGGATGTACAGGAAATGAAATAGTACAAACTCCTAATATTGATAGATTAGCAAAAGATGGAGTGCTTTTTACCAATGCACATATTTCAAGTGCTATTTGTACTCCTAGTAGAATTTCTATCCTTTTAAGTCAATATGAAAGAAAACATGGGGTGAATTTTAACTCGGGTACTGCAGTATCAAATGAGGCTTGGGAAAAATCATATCCAGTTGTTATGAGAAATGCTGGTTATTATACAGGGTGGATTGGTAAGAATCATGCCCCAATAGGAGAAGGAGGATATACGAGTGGCTTGATGGAAAAAAGTTTTGATTATTGGTATGCAGGTCATGGACATATTCGTTTTTATCCAAAACAAGTACATGATATTTTCAATGATGCTATTGCTTCTACTCAGCCAGAGGTGATCAATGAAGGAGTAGATGATTTTTTAGATCCAAATGCTAGAAAATTAAAAGGAGCAGTTAAGTTTTTAGAAACGAGACCAGCGGATAAGCCTTTTTTGTTGTCAATCAATTTTAATTTACCTCATGGAGCTGGAACTAGTTCTATGAAAATGAAAAAAACAGATGACGAGATATATAGAACATTATATAGAGATATAGATATTCCTTTACCAGCAAATTATATTGCTAAAAAAGATATAAAAACACCAAAGTTGCCTGGAGATTTGTTGCGTGCAGAAGATCGTCAAACAGGTTATAATTATTCTGATACTCCAAAGGATGTTAAAGAAAGGTATATCAGGCAGCTTCAAGCCATGACAGGAATTGATCGATTGGTAGGGAATTTACGTTTGAAGTTGAAAAAACTGAAGTTGGATAAAAATACAATTATTGTTTTTACATCGGATCACGGATTGTTTATGGGAGAGCAAGGACTAGGAGGAAAGGCTTTGTGTTATGAAAAAACGACACATGTTCCTATGATTGTGATGAATCCAAAAGCAAAACGAAAGAATAAAGGAAGAAAAAGTGATGCTTTGGTACAGTCAATAGATGTTGCTCCTACAATGTTAAGCATGGCAGGTGTAGAGATACCTCAAGAATTTCAAGGGAAGGACATATCAAATTTATTAGTGAATAAAAATGCTGAGGTAAGAGATTACGTTTATACAGAGAATCTATGGTCTACTCAGTTTGGAAACCCTAAGTGTGAAGCTGTTCAAGATAAAGAGTGGAAATACATCAGGTATTATAAAAATACTACATTCTCTGCATCAAAAAAGATAGCCACAGCTAAGGAATTAGGGGTTCCTGTAAACAAAATGTTGTATGCAACACATGATCCTGATATTGCTTATTACAGATACTTATCGGATTCTTCTTTAGAGGGAGAACAGCCTGTCTATGAGGAGTTATATAATTTAAAAAATGATCCTTCAGAATTAAAAAATCTTGCTGACAAAAAAGAAAACAAAGAAATTCTTGAAAAGTTACGCTCTGTTTGGAAGGAGGAGATTATCATGGCTAGAGGAACCGGTAAACCGAAAGTGTTGAGATATACAAATGACAGTCACCCTAAAGGTGGACATTAATTTTAAGTATGAAGAAAATTATATTAATTCTTTTTTTTAGTATTCAATGTCAGATTTTTGCGACAGAATTCAATGTTTTGGATTTTGGAGCGAAAGCCGATGGGAGTACTATTGATACAGAAGCGGTGCAATTAGCAATTGATGCTTGCACAGAAAATGGTGGAGGAAAGGTCATTATTCCAGCGGGTAAAACCGTTGTGGTCGGAACTCTTTATATAAAAGATTTTGTAACTCTATATATAGAGAATGGAGCTGTTTTATTGGGTAGTCCGAATATTAAGGATTATACTACCGATACTCATTATAACACTTATAAGGACGAACCGCATATGGATCGTTGTTTGATTTTTGCTTCTAAAGCGAAGTCTTTTAGTATTCAGGGTAATGGTGTGATAGATGGGAATGGAAGTCCTGAAAATTTTAATAAAAAATTGGGAGGAAGACCAATGTTGTTGCGTTTTTACAAATGTAACGATATCAAACTTCAAGATGTAACTTTAAGAAACCCGGCTGCATGGACATCAGCATGGCTTTATTGTAATGAAATAGTTGTTTCAGGTATTAAAATTGTTAGTCGCGTAAATCGTAATGGAGATGGTTTGGATTTTGATGGGTGTACCAACGTTAGAGTAAGTGATTCTTCCTTTGATAATAGTGATGACTCTATTTGTTTACAGGCATCAAACGCGAGCTATCCATGTAAAAATATTACGGTAACAAACTGCATTTTTACTACAAAATGGGGAGGTATGCGTATCGGATTGGCTTCGAGAGGAGATTTTGAATCTGTAACAGTTTCTAATTGTACATTTTTTGATATTCAAGATTCTGGTTTGAAAATTCAGATGAATGAAGGGGGAGAAATGAAAAATATGACATTTTCTAATTTGGTAATGAAAAATGTACCACGACCTGTTTTTATGACCTTTTGTCAACAAAGAGCGGGGGTTGATATGCCAAAGAAAATGTTTCCCATGAAAGCAATGCATGGATTTATTTTTAGTGATTTTATTGTAGATAATAGAGAATTGGATAAGAATTCAGCTTTCTTTATAACAGGTATGCCAGGACATAATATTGAAGACATTCAAATGAATAATATTCAAATGACTGTTTCCGGAGGTGGTACTAAAAAGGATGCAGACAAGATTATTAAGGAGTATACATTGGAAACTCTTGGGAACTGGTGGCCGGAATTCAGTAAGGTTGGCACGTTGCCAGCTTCTGGGGTTTATGTGAGGCATATAGATGGTTTAACGATTAGGAATTTTCATTTAAATACCGATGAAGAAGATGAACGTCCATTCATCGTTCTAGATGATGTTTCGAATGGTGTAGTGTCTAGCTCTTTTTTGAATAGAAAAGCTGTTCGTAAAAAAGATATTGTTAGAAAGTAAATTTTATATTTAGAATAGAATAAAAGGTCCTGCAAGAAATTGTGGGACTTTTTTTGTAAGTGTTTTAAGGTTGTATTTTGATTTTGAGGTTGTTAGTGAGTATCGCATTAAAGGTTAAAACATTTATGGTAATAAGAAAAACATTTGTTCACAGCAGATTCTGCATGATGGCATAGCTTTGTGGAACCAAGAAAAGTTAAGATGTAACCTTGAAAAAAGAATATAGATATGAATGTTTTAAAAATAATTATCTCATTTGCTTTGGTGCTACCGATAATGAGTATTGCACAAAAAACAAAACCTAATATTGTATTGGTTTATGCTGATGATATTAGTGCAAGAGAGTTTCCGGTGTACAATTCAAAAGTTTGGAATGGAGATTCTAAAGGAGAAAGTACAGATATGAATATGAGAGCTAAAACGCCTGTATTAACAAAATTAGCCACTGAAGGTTTGTATGTGAAAACGGCCTGGGCAGCTACTATTTGTTCTCCAAGTAGAGCTATGATGATGACAGGAAGATATGCCGATAAACATAAGTGGTGGCATAATGGAGATCTTGGATTTTCGACAGATAAAAAAGGGAAAAAAAGACCTTGGCCCTTGTACGAGAGTTCAACATTGATTGGCCATATAGCTCAAAAAGCAGGCTATGCTACACTTTGGTCTGGAAAAACTCAGATGAAGGGATCTGATTTACAAAAATTTGGTTTTGATGAAGGGGTTTTTACTCCGGGAGAACAAGGGGCACCGAATAATCCTATGACTGATTTTAAAATTATTCCTAAGAAAATAAACGGCAAAAAGGTTTATATCAATGCAGATACAGGTAAGCAAGTGGATACCTATCAGCAATATGGTTGGTATTGGCAACCTCATGTACGTTTAATGAATCACCCAAGTCAAAATGAAAAATTAGCTTGGTGGCCAAGTACAAAAAAGGATAAAAAGAATTTTGGTTTAAATACATTTGGACCCGATGTAGAATTGGAATTTATTTTTGATTTTATGGAGAGAAAACACAAAGAGGATAAACCCTTTTTTGTTTATCATACAACCCATTTAGGGCATGGATCGGTTGATTTTTTTAATCAACATCCAAATAATAAATATCCACAAACTCCAAAAATTGAATGGAAAGGGAATAAATATGTTCGCTATGCTCCGAATGTAACCGGTGATAATGGTGTATATGATACGCATAATTCTTTATCAAAGCCTGGAATTAGAAATCATATTAATTATTTAGATTACCAAGCCTGGCTATATATAAAGAAGTTCAAGGAGTTAGGTGTAGAGGATAATACCATTTTTATTTTTTGCGCTGACAATGGAACTCATTATTATGGTAAAGGAAGTCCTGTAAGTCAAAAAGGAACGCATGTGCCTTTTATAGTGTATGCACCAGGATTAAATTTAACAAAGCAAGGAGAACAAGATATTTTGGTGAATATTGCGGATGTATTGCCTACCATTGCTGATATTACAGGGGGTGCTATAGAAAAGAATTATGAGCTTGATGGAGTGAGTTTATGGCCTTATTTGACTACTGATATGAAAAAGCATAGAGATTGGATTTATGCTTATAGAAAAGATCAGCAGTTGATTAGAGGTTTTGAGGTAATGAAAGATGGTAAAGGAACTTGGTATGACGTTAGAAAAACACCAGATGATTTGGTAAGTTTTCCGATAATTAAGAATTGGGATAAAGTGCCGAAAAGTCTGAAGCAGGAACAAGAACGATTCCTGAAATTATTGCCAATTTATGATTTGCATGATACAGCACATGATGCACCTGGTTATGTGCCGAAAGTAAAGAGCAAAAAATAAGTATTGTTTTTTAGATCCTTTCAGTTTCTTGAAGGGATTTTTTTTACTTGAATTTTAGATGAAAATTTGGGGTAAAATTTAGTTGAAATCTCTTATTTACAGAACAAATGTTTTAAAATGAAGCTGCTCTGATTTTCGAAGTATTTTTGATGTTTATGTTCATTATATTTGAATGAAATGAAGTTTAAAAAGAATCAAATTTGTTCTTTTCTAAACGAATTATAAAAATATTATATGATGAAAATTGATTTTTTAAGAGTCTTGATTTTAGGGTGTTTTCTGATTTCTTTTAGTGGAGTACAAGCTCAAAAAAAGAAAAAACCAAATGTGATTGTTATTTATACGGATGATCATAGATATACCGGTATTCATGAGCTTGGAGGAATGCCAGTAAAAACGCCAAATATTGACGGTCTAGCAAAAGAAGGGATAGTTTTTACAAATACGTATTTGATGGGAGCATTTTCTGGAGCTACTTGCATGCCTAGTAGGGCTATGTTGCATACCGGGCGTCAGTTGTTTCATTTAAAAGGAAAAGGAAGAGAGCTTCCGTTAGATCATCATTCGATGGGGGAAACCTTTCGGAAATCTGGATATCGCTCTCATGTAATAGGGAAATGGCATCAAGATAGAGCTTCCTTGTCACGTTCATTTGATTCAGGGGATCACATAATGGGGATTGGAGTTTATTTAACAGATCATTACAGAATGCCACTTTGGGATTGGGATCATAAAGGTGTTTTTCCAAAGAAAGATGCTTATTTAATAGAATTTGATGACAAAGGAAAAGAGGTTCAGAGACCTATTGCAAAAACAGATAAGAGAGGACCTACAGGTAATGAGGAACTAGGACCCCATACGTCGGAAATATTTGCCAGAGATGCTGTAAATTATATTAAAAAATATAAAAAACGAGACCCTTTTTTTATGTATTTGGCTTTTCATGCTCCACATGATCCTAGACAAGCTCCCCAAGAATACAGAGATATGTACCCAATAGAAAATATGGAATTGACACCTTCCTATCAAATGCAACATCCTTTTGATAACGGAGATATGGTTTTAAGAGATGAAGCATTAGCTCCATGGCCTAGAACAGAGGAGGTTGCAAAAGAACATTTGGCGAGTTATTATGCAATTATTACCCATTTAGATGCTCAAATAGGAAAAGTGATAGAGGCATTGAAAAAATCAGGTAAATATGATAATACACTGATTGTATTAGCTGGAGATAGTGGATTGGCAGTTGGAAATCATGGTTTGATGGGGAAACAAAGTTTGTATGATGAGGATGGAATTCATGTACCTTTTGTTATTTCTGGTGGAGCAGCACCTGATTCAGGAAAAAGACTTGGAGCATATTCATATATACATGATATTTTTCCTACGATTTGCGATGTAGTGCAAATTCCAATTCCTACTTCTGTAGATGGACTGAGTATGTTACCAGTTATAAATGGCGAAAAAGAACAAGTGCGAGCGTATACTTATCATGCCTACAAACAATTTCAAAGAGCCTATCGAAAGGGAGATTATAAATTAATTGAATACGTAAGATCAGAAGGAGAACATTATAAAAGAGGGAAATTTATTGCAGGATCTAGAGTGACACAATTATTTAATTTTAAGAAAGATCCTTGGGAGATAACAGATCTATCCTTTTTACCAGAATACAGCAGTAAATTAGATTCAATGAAAAGAGAGATGGTTGAAAAAGCGATTGAATTAAAGGATAAAAAAGGGAATACTTTGGGGGAAAAATATGACTTTTGGGAGGCATATTAAAAAAAAACAAGAAAAAAATATTTTTTTTATGAGTAAAATAAACCCATGTAATTAACCATATTACCTGGGTTTATTAGTTTATTTAGAACTCATTGTTTTTGTGGAAATGTCGCCTTAGATAGATTTAGGTTTGACAAGTAGGAATCTTTTAATTACTTTTATTGAGCAAAGTTCTGACCAAATTTTTGTAAAAAATAACCACATTGAAGCCCAACAACAAACAGAAACTAACTTTAAATAAATTCAAAGATATGTATGGATCTTACCATACGTCTTTGATTATTTTTGCTGAAAAATATGTGCAGGATCTGAGCATTGCGAAAGATATTGTACAAGATGTTTTTATTAAAATTTGGGAAAAAGATGTTGTTTTTGCGAATCAAAACAGCATCAAGTCTTACCTCTACACTTCTGTAAGAAATAAAAGCTTAGATTATTTAAAAAGTAAAGAGTTTGCAATTAAAAGAGAATTGTCGCCTTTAGAAATGTCAATTTTGGAAAGCGATTCTTATTTTGAAAAAGAACTTTTAATGGAAGAAGTTTCTAGACTCGTGCATGAAGCAGTAAACACTCTGCCTTATAAATGCAAGGAAATTATTTTGTTAAGTTTGAAAGGTTTGAAAAATGAACAAATCTCCGAAGAGTTATCCGTTTCCATAAATACGGTTAAAACACAAAAAAGAATTGCTTACCAAAAATTAAGACCGATGTTAAATGGTGCTTATGTTTTTATTGCATTTATTTTTAATTAATTTTTTTTTTTTTTTTTTTTTCACCCCCTTTTGATTTTTTATCGTCTTAGTAATGTAACGTGTCCGATAGGCACCTTAAATTGCTATGAAAAATAATTCTGTTCATAAAATTTCTCGAATGGCAAAAATAATTGCCAAGGCTAAACTGAATAAACAAAAGGTTGATTCTCAGGAGATCTCTGAGTTTTATAATGAAAAAGACGCCAAAGAAATTTTATCTCGATTAGAGGAAGGGGAGTTTATCAAGCGGAGAGAAAAGAAAATTAAAAAAATAGAGGAAACTAAAAATGAGGATTGGGAAAATTTACTTTTAAAGTTACAGCCAACTCCTAAAAAAAGCTACTGGTTACAAATTTCAAGAATTGCCGCAGTTTTAGTTCTTTCTTTGTCGGTGTATTATTTTTACAATAATGAACCCGAAAAAATTGAATCGTCCATTGATTTAACTCAAGAGGATTTTGTTTTTGATGAGAAAGATGTTTTATTAAAATTAGATAATGGTCAAGTTGAGGTTATTTCAGCAGATGGAACGAAAACGTTGGTTGATTCAGAAGGAAAGGTAATCGGAAAACAGATTGGAAAACAATTAGATTATAAAACTGTCAAAAAAGAACATATTGCGAAAAAGCTAGTCTATAATGTTTTATCTGTCCCTTACGGAAAAACTTTTCAAATCGAATTGTCTGATGGAACTAAGGTTCATATGAATGCAGGGTCTACATTGAAATATCCCGTGGCATTTATAGAGGGTAAAAAACGGGAAGTGTTTTTACATGGAGAAGCATTTTTTGATGTGACAAAAGATCCAAAACATCCTTTTATAGTAGCAACGGATAAATTAAATATTCGAGTTTTAGGAACTTCTTTTAATGTAAGTTCTTATGAAGAAGATAAACAGGTAAATACTGTTTTGGTGGAAGGAGCGGTTTCTTTATATAGCAAAGGTGATGTGTATAGTAAAGAAAATAGTGTAGCTCTTAAACCAGGCAGAAAAGCTACCTGGAAAAAGGGATCTGAAGTGATAAAAATCAAAAAAGTTGATACCTCAATTTATACGGATTGGAGGTATGGGAAAATAAGATTTAAGCACATGCAGTTTCGTGATATTTTAAAAAAGCTAGAAAGACATTATAATGTACAGATCACGAATTCCAACGAGGGACTAGCGAACCAATCGTTTACTGCAACTTTTGATGTTGAAACCATAGAACAAGTTCTACAATCGTTTGATAAAAATTACAAATTAACCTATGTGATTAACGGTGATAGAATTCAAATTAAATAATTTAACTAAACTTAACCAATAAACTACTTTTTATGACTTAACCAATTTTACTTGCCACAGAACTACATTTATAAAAAAAAACCGGGAAATGCTGGAACATAACCCGATTGAAAATGTAGTGATTTTTTTTAACCACTAAACCTTATAACAAAAGTATGAAAAATCTCATTAATGTAGGAGAACGATTCCCCTATGCCTTAAAGTTTGATTTAAAGATGAAATTAACCGTTTATCTATTTATTATATCACTCTTTCAAATACAAGCGAATACCTATTCTCAATTGACTAAAATTTCCATGGATTTGGATAATGTAACCATTGAAAATGTATTGCTTGAGATTGAAGAGAAGACAGAATTTAAGATTTTATATAATGACAATGAAGTTGACTACAACAGAAAAGTTTCTGTGAATGTAGAAAATGAATTGGTATTTACAATTCTAGATAATTTGTTTGATAAAACTAAAATCTCTTATGAGATAGTTGACAAACAAATTGTGCTATTAAACAACCCTTCTAAGCCTTTGACAACGGCAGCTATTCAGCAAACAAAAGTTGTTTCTGGAACTGTTTTAGATGATACAGGCGGACCGTTACCTGGAGCTTCTGTCATGGTGCAGGGAACAAGTGTTGGAGGAACTACAGATTTTGATGGTAAGTTTTCTTTGGAGGCTCCATTAAGTGCTACAACAATTATTGTTTCTTATATGGGATTCAAATCAAAAACCGTTTCTATTGGTGATGGAACAGGTATTACAGTTGCATTAGAACCAGATTCAGCTACTTTAGATGAGGTGATTGTTGTTGGTTACGGAACAGTGAAGAAATCAGATGTTACAGGATCTATTTCTAGTATTAGTGCAAAAAGTTTTGAAGATCAACCATTAGCTAGGGTAGAAGACGCTTTACAAGGTAGAGCTGCCGGGGTTTCCGTAGCTAAACAGTCAGGAACACCAGGTGGACCTGTTAAAGTTAGGATTCGTGGTGCGAATTCAATAACAGGAAACAATGATCCTTTGGTTGTAGTAGATGGAATTATTGGAGGAGATCTTTCAACGATCAACCCAAATGATATCGCTTCTATGGAAGTATTAAAAGATGCTTCTGCAACAGCTATTTATGGATCTCGAGGAGCAAATGGAGTTATCTTAATTTCTACTAAGAAAGGTTCTGGGAAATCTAAAATGGATGTAGATTACTTTACTTCTTTTTCAACTGTTCCAAAAATGTTAGAAAGTTTAGGAGCAGATGCTGCTAACTTTGCTAGAATTGAAAATTTAAAAAGAGGAAGCGAGTTTATTCCACAGTCAGAAATAGACGAACTAGCACAGTCAGGAGGTACAAATTATCAAGATTTATTGTTTAGAACAGCGATAAGTCACAACTTGCAACTTTCTATGAGTGGAGGAACAGAAGATTTTAATTATTTTGTTTCTGGAAACTACTTAAACCAAGAAGGTGTTGTTCAAACTACTGGATATCAACGATTTTCTATTCGTTCTAATGTGAATGCAAAAATTACGAATAAGTTTAAAGTTGGAAGTAATATTTATGCAAGTAGAGGTAAAACAATCAATGATATCGAACAATTTGGTCGTTATCAAGGTACTTTGGTAACACACGCCATTGCTTGGGATCCTACAACACCATTGGTAAATGATGCAGGAATGAACAATGAGCGCTCTACTAGAGAATTGGCATCTCTTAACTACAATCCAATTCATAGATTGAACTTGAGTGATCTTCAAAAAATTGAGGATCGATTGAATGTGAATTTCAACTTAAGTTATGATATTGTTGAATCGTTGAATTTTTCTGTTGTAGCAGGAGCAAGCACAATTGGTATCACGAACGAAAATCTTAAAATGGATTTTGAAGCACCAGATGCTAACTTTAGTAGTTTTAAGACTACAAATTATCAAGTAAGTAATATCTTAACTTGGAAGAAGTCATTTGGAAAGAACAATGTTGTAGCGACTGGTGTTTATGAATTTTCAAAAGGAGAGTCAAGATATAATGCATACGGAGCAAATGATTTAATTGGTCCAGCAGGGTTTTATTTTGCTGAGTTAAACAAAGGATATAGTATCTCAAACAATAAAGTTGAGACAGGGATTTCTTCTTTTATGGCCAGAGTTGGTTACGATTGGGATAAAATCTTTTTCTTAACAGGTACGGTTCGTTCAGATTCTTCTTCTAGATTTCAAGGAGATAATAAAACAGGTACATTTTACTCATTCGCGTCATCATACAGTTTTAGCAATATGAGCTTTGTTGCTGATAGCGATGTTTTGAGTAACTTAAAAATTAGAGCAGGATGGGGACAAGTAGGAAATCAAGATATCAATGCCTACAGTACTTTCCCAGAAGTTAGTATCAATCAAAAATATTCTTTTAACGGTTTGCCTGCTCCTGTTCAAGGATCTACAATTGCAGGGATTGGAAACCCAGATACTACTTGGGAAACAACAACTCAGTTGAATGTAGGAGTTGATTTAGGATTTTTAAATAACAAATACAGTTTAAGTTTAGATTGGTATAAAAAGAATACAACAGATTTATTATTGAATGTACCAATTCCTGAAACATTAGCGGGTGTAAACATCAGTCAGATTCAAAATGTTGGTGAGGTTCAAAATACAGGGTTTGATATTACTTTAGGAGCTAATTTTATTGATACTGATAGTTTTAGATGGGACGCTAATTTAACGATGTCTAAGATTAAGAATGAGGTAATAAGTCTATATGACGGAAAAACTGAAATTCAAGGAACTTTCCAAAGTACAGATGGTCAAGGAGATATTTGGAATATTATTCAAGTAGGGGAGCCATTAGGACAATTCCAAGGAGCTACTTTTTTAGGAACATGGAAATCTACGGATAACATTCCATTAGATCCGGATACTGGTAATCCGATTGCAGTGCCAGGTGACGCTAAGTATTTACTTGATGATAATAACGAAAAAGTTATTGGAGCTATCGGAAATGGTACACCAGATTTTATGTGGGGTTTCAACAATACGTTTACCTACAAGAATTGGGATATAAACCTTTTCATTCAGGGAGTTCATGGATTTGATGTTTATAATACTACAAGAGCAATTATAGTTGGAGCTTCAGGAAACCAAAGAAGTTATATGCATCCAGAGCAATTAAATCAATGGACACCTACTAATGAAACAGATATTCCAGCAACTGGAGAAAATGTTTATGGGTCTACCAGATATGTTGAAAAAGGTGATTTCATAAGATTAAGTAACTTAAATATTGGTTATACTTTTAGAAATATTAAAGGAATTGAAACTTTGAAAATATATGGGGGTGGTCAAAATTTATTCTTGATCTCTCAATATTCAGGGTATGATCCAGAATTAAGTTCTAGACCTGCGGATGTAGCTGTAAATCCAGCAAATACAGATAGTGCAGTTGGTATTGATGCCGGAGCGTATCCAAATCCTAGAATTTTTTCTATCGGAGCAAAATTCCAACTTTAATAACCAAACTAAAAACATACAAAGATGATAAAATTAAATATTCATAGAAAATTTAAGATGTTTATGGCTGCTATTGCCTCTATTTGCATCTTGACTGTTTCTCTTCAAAGTTGTGTAGATTTAGAAGAGGATCCAACAGAGATTAGATTAGCTCCTGGAGCATATAGTTCAATATTTGAATTAGACTTAGGTGTAAATGGAATATATGCACAATTAAGAAATGCGTCCATGTGGTCTACGTTCTATGTGAATGGTTGGAGTGGTGATGATATGACTACTCATAAAACTAGTAACAAGGCAGATTTTAGAGAATTTGATCAAAGAAGTATATCCAACGCAAATGGTAGAACTGTTCAGAATTGGAATAACATTTATGGAATGATTGCTGCTGCAAACAATGTATTAAAAAACATTGAAGGAATTACATTAGAGGATCCTGAGGTACAGCAAAGACTTTTAGGTGAGGTATATTTTTTACGTGGTGCAATGTTTTTTCATTTAGCACGTGTGCATGGGAAAATTGCATTACCTACAACTCCAGAAATTGATTACGACATAAAACTTTCTTCTGAGATTGAGGTGTACGAGCAAATTGAAAGAGATTTAAATCAAGCGGTGGCTTTGTTACCAGTAATTTATCCTGGTGTAGAAGATGGTGCTCCTAGACCAAATAAAGGTTCGGCTAAATCGTTATTAGCACGTTTATATATGGATTGGGCAGGATTCCCGGTTAAAGACAATACTAAATATGCCAAAGCACAATCTACGGCGAAAGAAGTAATTGATAATAGTGCGTCTCATGGATTTGAATTGGAAAGTAATTTAGAGAACCTTTGGACAATGGATAATAGGTTTAATAAAGAAAGTACATGGACTATTGCTTACTGTCAACCTTGTGGTACTCAAAATGGTAAGTTTGCTTGTTTGGGAATGCCTGGAGACCTTAAAGGTTGGGGTGAAACTTTTGCTGAGATTAGATTTTTTGAGGATTTTCCAGAAGGAGCAAGAAAAGAAGCAACTTACAGAACTGATTTAGATTGGACGAATTTTAATGATCAAGTGACACCTGTATTTAAGAAAATCGTAGGACCGGATTTAGATGTTCCTTTAGGAGTATTCTTTACAAGTAGAAATGATTTCTATATGAGATATGCGGAAGTGTTGTTGATTTATGCAGAAGCTTCAGGTGAAGTAGGAGGCGCATCGGCGGAAGCTTGGGAAGCATTGAATATGGTAAGACGTAGAGCAGCAGGCTTGCCTTATGCTACAGCAGTTCCAACCGCAGTGCCACAATTAGATGCTGAGGGTAATCCAATTGCAGGATTGACATATCAAGATGTTACTTCTGGAGATTTAGCTGATTTGACTTTTACAGAAAGAAAATGGGAATTAGCTGGTGAGTGGATACGTTGGAATGATTTGGTGAGAAAAGAAAAGGTAGCCGAGGCACTTGGAAATAGAGATCCTCAAGTTACGCCAGATAATAAAAATGGAGGAATTATAGCGGTTCAAAATCCAATTATTGGTTCTTTAGGAACTGAGAATTATTTTGCACCTATTCCTGCGGCTCAAATAAAATTATTACCTGGATTAGGAGAATAAAGACATTCGATTAATTTGGTTTGATTGAGACGGTAAGGATCTTGGGATTCTTGCCGTTTCTATTTAATATTCATTGAATCTATGCATCTTTTTTTCAAAAAAAATATACATTTAGTCTTTAAATAAATGAATCACAAAATGAAGTATACCTCACTACATATTAGAAAACTTTTTCTCTTTTTTTTATCACTCTTTTTTTTATGCGCTTGCACGAAAACGCAGGAAAAAGAAAGTCTTAAAAAACAAAAAATGTTTTCCAATGTTACTTCGGGGGAATCTGGTTTGAATTTTTCAAATATTTTAAAAGAGGATGTGAAAACAAATTATTACAAGTATATGTACTTGTATATAGGTGGGGGTGTTGCCGCAGGGGATATAAATAATGATGGGTTGATTGATTTATTTTTTACATCTAATACAGGAGAAAATAAACTTTTTTTGAATCAAGGTGACTTAAAGTTTAAAGACATAACAGAAAGTGCTGGGATACATCATAAAGAAGGCTTTGATACTGGGGTAACGATGGTAGATGTCAATGCAGATGGTTTGCTGGATATATATGTTTCACGAGGTGGTTGGAAGCATCAAGGAGGAAAGTTTGCAAATTTATTATTTATCAATAATGGAGATCTAACATTTACAGAAAGTGCAAAAGAACTTGGTATTGCGGATGATAACCGTACCATACAAACAACCTTTTTTGACTATGATAATGACAATGATTTGGATGTTTATGTTTCCAATTCTCCTGATATTGAAGGGAAAATAAAAATTTTAGATTTAAGAAGTGCTGATAAAAACTCGAAAAATGCTGCCTTAAAAGGAAACGATCGTTTATATGAAAATGATGGAACCGGACATTTTACAGATGTTTCAAAAAAGTCGGGTATAATTACAGATTTAGGTTTTGGCTTGAATCCCCAGGTAGGTGATTTAAACAATGACGGTTGGTTAGATTTATATGTTTGTAATGACTTTAATTATCCGGATTTAGTCTATATCAATAATCAAAATGGAGGATTTGTTGAATCTAGAGATACGTATTTTAAGCATATGTCTTTTAATAGTATGGGAAGCGATTATGCAGATATAAATAACGATGGGTTAGAAGATTTGATGACTTTGGATATGAACCCAGAAGATTATATTAGATCAAAAACAACGATGGGAATGACTTCCATTGAAAACTTTGAGGCCATGGTTGAAAATGGATATCATTATCAATACATGCATAATATGTTGCAATTAAATAACGGGCAAAAGAATTTTAGTGAAATAAGCAAAATGGCAGGTATTGCTAACACAGATTGGAGTTGGTCCATCTTGTCAGCGGATTTTGACTTAGATGGTTTCAATGATTTTTATATAACCAATGGGGTTTATAGAGATGTAATTGATAGAGATACCAATAATAAAATTCTTTCCATTTTAAGAAAAAATGGAAGAAAACCTACTGCAGAAGATTTCTTGCAGTTTACAAAAATGTTACCACAGCAAAAGTTAAACAATTATTTTTTTAAGAATAATGGTGATTTAACTTTTGAAAATACATCTGATTCTTGGAATGATACCAAACCAACATTTTCAAATGGTGCTATTTATGCCGATTTAGATAACGATGGAGATTTAGACATTGTTGTAAATAATATAAATGAAAAGGCAACATTGTTAAAAAATAACGCTGTAGAACAACAACTAGGAGGGTTTTTATCTATTTCGTTAAACGGTCCAGAGACGAATAAATTTGGTTCGGGTGCAAAAGTAAAGATTCACCTTTCAGATAATTCTGTTCAAGTAAGGCAATTAACAAATACTAGAGGTTTTTTATCATCAGTGTCTAATAAACTAAATTTTGGTGTTAAAAAGGGTGTAGGTATTAAGAGCTTAGAGGTTCAATGGTTGGACGGTACATCACAGCTTTTAAAGAATATAAAAGTGAACCAACATATCGTTTTAAACTATAAGAACGCTCGAGTTGTAAATAGCGTGAAAAATGATGATCAAAAGTTGTTTACAGAGAAAAAAGCAAATGAGATACATCAAGACCCTTATTTTAATGACTATAATAAACAAGTTTTGTTACCACATAAATTAAGTCAAACCGGTCCGTGTCTAGCTAAGGGAGATGTAAATGGAGACGGTATTGATGACTTGTATGTTGGAGGTGGACATACCCAACCAGGAAAAATGTTGATAGGTACAAAGAAAAATGATTTGAAGGAGAAGAAAATTAATGCTTTTGTAGAAGATCGTGCTTATGAAGATACTGCTGCAACATTTTTTGATGCTGATAATGATGGTGATTTAGATTTGTATGTAGTAAGTGGTAGTTATGAATTTGAAGAAAATTCTGAATTGCTTTCAGATCGTTTGTATTTAAATAATGGGTTAGGAGGCTTTTACAAGTCTAGAAATTTAATTCCTGTTGTAAATAATTCTGGATCTATTGTAGTTTCTGAAGATTACGATAAGGATGGTGATATGGATTTGTTTATTGGAGGAAGAGTTATTCCTGGTAAATATCCTTATGCGCCAGAAAGTTATTTGTTGGTTAACAACAATGGTAAATTTCAAATTAAAACAAAAGAATTAGCTCCAGGATTTCTTGACTTGGGCATGGTCACGGCGGCGCAATGGGTAGATATAAATAAAGATGGTTTTTTTGATTTAGTAGTCTGCGGAGAATGGATGGGTCTCGAAGTATTTTTAAATAAAAAGAAACAGTTGGTGAAAAGCGAAGCCTATTCTGAATTGAGTAGTACCAAAGGTTGGTGGAATAAAATTTTGGTAGAGGATATTGATAATGATGGAGATTTAGATATTGTTGCAGGTAACCTTGGATTGAATTATAAATTTAAAGCATCAAAGAAAAAACCATTTCATGTGTATACAAGTGATTTTGATTTTAACGGAATAGAAGATGTTTTTTTAGCAAAGGAATATAAAAACAAACAGGTTCCGGTTAGAGGAAAGAGTTGTTCAACTCAACAGTTACCGCATTTAAAAAATAAGATAAAATCTTATCAAAAATTTGCCAATTCTGATTTGGCCGGAATTGTTGGACCTGGAATTAAATCGGCATTGCATTATGAAGCAAATGAATTTAGATCAGGTGTTTTTATAAACGAAAACAATAAATTTAAATTCGAACCTTTTCCTAATCAAGCACAATATTTTCCAATAAACAGTATCGTTTATCATGACTTTGATCAAGATGGGAAGAAAGACTTGTTAATGGCTGGGAATAATTATCAATCAGAAGTTGAAACGACAAAGTCTGATGCAGGTATTGGTGTGGTATTAAAAGGTAATGGTGCTGGAGAATTCAAATATGTAGCATCTAAAAAATCAGGACTTTTTGCTAACAGAGATGTTCGAGATGTTATTTGGTTTGACAAAAACGAGAAACCATTTCTATATGTAATAAATAATAAAGATAGACATCAATTGTTTTACTTGAACAATTGATAAAGACATTGAGTGGGGCTAAAATATATGAAGTAATTTTAGTCTATCAATTGGTTGTTGTTTGAAAAGGGAATCGAAATTATTCGATTCCCTTTTGTTTTGTGGTTCAACTATCGAATAGCAGTTTTTATTTTACTGTCTCTAGTCTCGTTGTATGTTTTAAATAACTCCGCAATTAACTCTTTGTATTTAGGAGAGTTTATTAGGTTTTGATTCTTTTTCTCTGTTGGATTTTTCTCTAAGTCAAACAGAGCAATTGGAGTTCTTGTTTTATCTGTCTTGTCTTTTTTATCCAACTTAATAATTAATTTCCATCTCTCTTTAAGAATCATTACTTCCTTTCCGGTACCACTTTGAACCATGATATATGGATGAATTTTTTGTTTGTCTTTCTTGAGAAGAAGAGGTAGAAGGTTAGAGGAATCCATAGCTTGTCCCTCTGGGATTTTTTGATTCGTTAGAGCTGCAAGAGTTGCCATTATGTCTAAGCCTAGAACTGGAATATCAGATTTTGATTTAGACTTAATTTTATCGGGCCAACTAGCAATAAAAGGTACTTTATAACCTCCTTCAAAAGCCTGATTTTTACCACCTCTATAAATGTCACTAGGTTTGTGTCCTGATGCTAAAGTTTGTTTTATCATCAAACCACCATTGTCTGAAGTGAAAATAATTAAAGTATTTTTATAAATTCCTTGTTTTTTTAAAGATGCAACCATCATTTCTATTTGAACATCAAGCTCTTTCACCATATCTAAATGTTTTGAAGGAGTAGTGCCAGCAATTTTTTTACCATTTAAATACGCTGGAGGAGCATGAGGTTTATGCACTGCTTGCGAGCAATAATACATGAAAAATGGTTTGTCTTTGTTTGCATTTTTTTCAATAAAATTTACAGCCTTGCCAATCAGCAAAGGACCTATGTGATGAGGATCCCAATTACTATCACCAAGTCCTTCTAGTTTATCAAGTTTTACCCCAATTTTAGTCATGTTTTCCTGAGAAATATATGCTACTTTAGAGTCTTCTTTCAAAGGCATCATAGTTCCGTTTTCATAAACAGCATATGGATAATCCTGAATTCCTGCAGGCAATGTAAAGCTATAATCAAATCCTTTTTGTTGAGGTCCGTTAATCATTCTTGTGATGTCTACATTTGTTTCAGGTTTAGCTCTATTACCTCTGTATATTTTAGAGTCGCTTCCCTTTTCTAAAAAATCACCTCCAAGATGCCATTTTCCTAAAAATGCGGTAGTATAGTTAGCTTTTTGCATGAGTCTACCTAATGTAAGTTGGTTGTCTTTTATTGGGGAAGCCTGAAATGACCCCCAAACACCCCATGGATAGGGACTTCTATAACAACTGTTACCTGTCATGATAGCGTATCTTGAAGGAGCACATAAAGCGGCCGGGGCATTGGCTTTAGTGAACATCATTCCACTTTTAGCTAGTTTATCCAAGGCTGGTGTTTCAAGTATAATGTTATCTGAATGTAGTCTTCTGTAGTGCGAGAGATCTCCAACACCTATATCATCAGCTAAAATAACAATTACATTGGGTTGGTTTTGAGCGATGCCTATGACCGACAAAAAAAGTAAGTTTAATGATAATAAAAGATGTTTCATGTTTCCTGTTTTGAGTAGATTTCAAAAAAAAAACTAGAAAAAGAATAGAGTTTCCTTTTCTAGTTATTCTAGTTTTATGATTTAATTAGATATTCTAAACGTCTTAAAACCTGTGGCTCATCTAGAGCATTTTTCTTTAACTTTGTTTTGTCCAGTTGAAATTTATATTTATTTCCACCATCACTCATTAAAACAATAGAATTTAGAATTAGAAGTGCTTCTCCTCCGTCATTTGAATTATACAAGCAATTAGTCATGGATGCAACAGGATTTGACAGTCCTGTAAGCCCTAGGTATTCAGAGGCGCGAACTCGATTGATTAATTCACTGTCATTTTGTTCAATCTGTTTAATTAGATCTTTAAAAGTATCTGCTTCCTCACCGAAAACACTACAATCTATAAGTGCCCAATACCTTTCCCAAGGATCCGTTGACGTAAGACTTTTTCTTAGTTTTTCTTCAACTTCATTAAATTCAAAAAGACTGTAATTGGCTACTTTTAGATAATTTTTGATGTCTTTTTTGTGTTTTTGTCCAAATTTCACAGGATTATCAAAAGCATTGTTGATCAAGTAAAATTCAGGATAAAACGCTAAATCTGGCATTTTTGCAATGCGTTTGTTTAGATTTTTTCTTAGTGATTTTAAGGTTTCTTGGTATTCTGGAAGCTGAGCTAAATTCTTTGTTTCAAAAGGATCTTTTTCAACATCATACAATTCTTCAGGTTGTTTTGGTTCGTAAAATTGTGCTTGAATATCATTAAGTTTACCTTTGTTGTAAAAATTACTCCATTGTTGGTATCCTAGTTGTTTGTATCGATAATTATTCATCAGACCGTTAAAATTAAAAGGCTGGTAGTTTCTAGTGTATTTGAATTTACCTTTTCTTACAGCACGCACCATGTCATATTTTTCATCAAAACGATCCGCATAGCTAAAAGTTTCATCACGCTTAGATAGATCTTTTGCAGAAACACCTTTTCCTAAGAAAGGGATACCATCCATTCCTTTTGGGGTTTTGACACCAGCTAAATTTAATACTGTTGCTCCGAAATCAACGAAACTCACAAAACCATCTTCTTTGGTGTTTGCTTTTACCGAAACCAAGTTTTTGTAGTTCTCAGGAATATAAACAACTAGAGGAACATGAACTCCCATTTCGTTTATGTACCCTTTACTGCCTGGTAGAACCCCACCGTGATCGCCATAGTAAAAAATAAAGGTATCTTCTAGCAAACCATCTTTCTCTAATTCTGCTACAACGGCACCCACTTCAGAATCCATTTCTTGAATTTTGTCATGGTATCTAGCGTTTGAGTATTTAAATAGTCCTGTTTGAGGGTGGTTAGGCTGTACAAAAACATTTTTTTGATCATTTTTAGTTCCTGCCTTCATATCTTCTCTGCTAAAATGCATTCTACTTTCATGGGTAGTTGCAATATTGAATACATGAAAGAAAGGTTGGCCTTCTTTGCGATTTCTCCAAGATGCTTTTTTAGAGGATGCATCCCAAACATTATCTTCCTTGATAATATTATAATCTTCTTTAGCACAATTGGTCGTATAATATCCTGCTTTTCTTAGATACGCAGGAAACATTTCAACACCATCTGGCATTTCAACTTTTGCCATTCTACGATGATAATGTGTCGCCAATCTTGGACCATAAGAGGAAGCGATCAAGGTAGACCTTGCAGCACTGCATACCGCCGCATTTGAGAATGCATGCGTAAAAATAACACCTTGATTAGCTAAGTTCTCAATGCTTGGAGTTTCTACACCGTTTTCATCGAATAGTTTCATATAATGCTTAGAGTTGTCCTCAGATACAATCCAAACAATATTTGGGTTTTTCTTTTGTGCAGTACCTAAAAAGGAATTTACAACACAGAAGAACAATAAAATTTTAAAAGGAGAGAGTTTTTGATTCATTTTTTTATTATTTAGTTTCAATAGTAACTTTTGCACTTTTTAATTGTTTAGATTTAGCGTAAAGTGTTATTTTTCCTGATTTTTCTGTAGATTTTAAAATTGCCAAACACATTCCATTAAATGCTTTTCTTTTTTTAGCTTGAAAAGGTTCTAAACTTATTTGGTTTCCATTATCCACTCCAACAAGTGAACCATTTCCTCTTACAGAGAAGTTTACTTCATTAGCTGCAAGGGGACACATATTACCGTTTTTGTCAAGGATTTTTACAGTTACATAAGATAAATCGTTACCATCGGCGTCTATTTCTTTTCGGTCTACTGATAATTGAATTTTAGCTGGTTTTCCTGCAGTGGTTATAGATTCCTCTAGTATTTGTTTACCATCTTTATAACCGATTACCTTTATAGTCCCAGCTTGATAAGGAACATCCCAAGACAAACGATATTTAGATTTGAATGTTTTAGGTTCATATCTCATAAAGTCAACTAGAATTTCTGTAAGATCTTTTCCTTTTACTTTTCTTCCCATTGACTTCCCGTTAACGAACAACTCTGCTTCATCACAATTGGTGTAACAATAAACGGGTATTGTCTGTCCTTCCATACCTTGCCAATTCCAGTGAGGTAAAAGGTGTATCATAGGTTTAGAACTCCATTGACTTTGGTATAAGAAAAATCTGTCTTTAGGAAATCCACATAAATCCACTGCACCAAAATAAGAACCATGAGAAGGCCAGTCTCCATTCCAGTATCCATTTGTTGAGTTATCCTTCCCTCCATACGGGGTTGGTTCTCCTAGATAATCAAAACCAGTCCAAATAAATTCTCCCATAACAGTAGGGTTTTTTTCTTGGAAGTGGAATTCAATATCAGGAGGGTAGGCCCATGGTGGTCCAACAATGTCATAACTTGTTACATGTAATGATTCGTGATGTTTGTATTTTTCTATTGGAAAATGATATACACCTCTACTACTCGTGCAACTTGATGTTTCTGATCCGTAAATAGGCATTTCAGGGTAGTTACCGATAATCTCACTATATTTAGAAGGTTTGTAATTTACACCAGCTATATCTGCCTGTTGTGCAAAGTTAAAACGATACGGAGCTGAATAATTATTCATTCCAAAAGTTGTAGGTCTAGAAGGATCAATCTCTTTGCAGTATTCATGTAACATTTTAGCTACTTTCCAACCATTTTTTTTATCGCTTTGTTCTTTTATTTCATTTCCTGTACTCCACATGATAATAGAAGGGTGATTACGATCTCTACGAACCATATCTTTGATGTCTCTTTCAGCCCATTCTTTAAAAAACACATTGTATCCATTAGGTACTTTTTCAATATTCCATGTATCAAAAGCCTCATCCAAAACTAACAAACCAAGTTCATCACAAACTTCTAAAAATTCACGGGAAGGTGGGTTATGGCTTGTTCTAATTGCATTAACCCCCATATCTTTCATTATTTGTAATTTTCTTTGATCAGCTCTTTTGTATACAGCCGAACCTAAAGCTCCATTGTCATGGTGTAAGCATACACCGTTAAACCTAACTTTTTTATTGTTCAAGAAAAAACCTTCTGCACTGTAAAAGATAGAACGTAAACCAAGAGTAGTTTCGTAAGTGTCTACAGTTTTACCCTCTTGCACAATAGTAGTAACTAGTTTATATAGATTTGGACTGTCAATATCCCATCGCATTGGGTTTTTAATATCATTGTATACCGCAGATACGGTAGAGGAGTTTGGGGCGATTACAATTTCGTCAGTGTTTTTTGCAACACTTTTTCCATTGGGATCAAAGTATTCATGATTCACAGTTGCTTTTACGTTTTTGCTACTTTTATTCTGAACTGTAGTTTCGTTTTGAACCACAGCAAGTTTTTCTGTCACTGTAGGAGTAGTTATATATGATCCCCATTGACCAACATGCACTGGTTCATCAATTTTTAGCCAAACAGATCTGTAGATTCCTGCACCAGGGTACCATCTAGAAGATAAATCCTTTGGAGTCAACTTTACCGCTATGATATTATCAGAACCATCATATTTTAATTCATTGCTTATATCAAATTCAAATCCTATATATCCAAAAGGACGATTTCCAACAAAGGTTCCATTCACCCACACATGTGCATCGTACATAGCTCCTTCAAATTCAATACGGATTGTTTTCCCTTTTGCTTCTGTAGGCATTGTGAAGTGTTTACGATACCATCCAGTTCCGTGAAAGGGCAATCCTCCACATCGCGCATTGTACTTCTCATCGAATGGACCTTCAATAGCCCAATCATGTGGTAAATTTAATTTTCTCCATTTGGAGTCATTGAACGCCATCGTTTCGGCTCCTTCACTTTCTGCGTTGAAAAACAACCAGGACTTGTTGAAGTTTTGATTTTGAGCAAAACTTGATATACTGATGAAAACAGCTATTATCAGAGTTGCTATTGAGAACACATTTTTTTTCATTGTTGAGTTTTGAATAAGATAAAGTTTATTTTTATGTTCAAATGCACGAATGGCAAGCGAAAGCTACAAAAATAACCGTATATAATACATATAACCGTCTACAAATGTTCAATAAACTAATACGAATGTGTTTTTATCTTGGTGTAGATCCTTTTTACTCTAATAGTAACCAGTTTAGATTCACAACTTTGTCGGCTCCCCAGTCAGATTTAAACACCACAACTATATTTTTTATTCCAGTAATTTTTTCTGTGATATCGGTTTCAATAGTTTTCCACTGGTTCCATCCCCCGGTAAATTCCGCTGGAAAAGTAGCAATTAGTTTACCTTTGAAGTGCCCTAATCGAACTTCGAAACTCCCATTTCTTTGCCCACATGCAACTCTTGCCTTAATTTTTTTAGCCTCACCATCACCAAAATCAACACGGTTAAATTTTACATAACCCATCATTTTGGTATCACAAACCATCCATCCTTTTGGTTCGTTTCCTCCTACAAATGCTGTTTTAGCTGATGAGATTTCACTATACCGATCTATTTGAATGGTGTCATTTACTTTTGGAGTTCCAATGCCTCTTAACGTTGGTTTTACTTTTTTGATGGTCCCATCTTTCTTAAACTCCATATAGTCAGCTCTCATGGAACGCAGTTTGTTGTAGCCACTAATTTCCCACCAATGATAAAATAAAATCCATTTATCTTGGTACTTGACAATGGAATGATGGTTTGTTCCGTTTCCAATATTATCCATGATTTTTCCTTGATATTGATAAGGACCCATTGGTTTGTCGCTAGTTGCGTATGCAATTGTATATCCTTCTTGCGGAAAGACATGGGCAAAAGTCAGATAATATTTTCCTTCATGTTTTAATGGAAATGGACCCTCTACATAACCAGCGGGTAAGCCTTTTACTTTTATTCCACTTCCGTCAATTTCCTTCATATTGTCTTTTAGTTTGGCTACCTTCAATGTCCTTCCACCAGCATAAAAAATATAAGCTTTCCCATCATCATCTAATAACAATCCTGGATCAATTCCATCGAGACCTTTTATGTATTCTTTCTCCCATTTAAAAGGTCCTGTAGGTGATTTAGAGGTTCCTACACCGATACGTCTAAAGGCACTTTCATCCTTAGGTTGAGCAGGGTAGTAATAATAATAGGTATTGCCTTTTTTGATGCAGTCAGGGGCCCACATCCCATAGGAGTTTTTCTTTCCCCAAGGAACGTCATTTTGATCCAAAATACTTCCATGGTCTTTCCATGTGTTTCCGTTTTCTAGGGAGAACGAATGGTAACCAGGCATACAGAATTTTGGAGCTTTTACCCCCTTTGGTGGGATTGCGTCACAAGAAGGGTAGACATACAATTTGTTGTCAAATACACGAGCTGTTGGGTCTGCTGTATATAAATGGGTTACTAATGGGTTCTGTGCATACAATGTTTGAAGTAGGATGCAAGCTAATAAAGTATTTATTAAGTTTTTCATGATGTAGTTTTTACTAGTTCAAAACTAATCAAGAATTTTGTGGTTTAAAGAAACAGATGATTTTCAAAGGGAAACAGATGGTTGATAAATTTTTGTATAGTTTATGATACTACATTCTATACAATGGAGATTGTTTTGAAATTAGGTTCCGTTATCTACGGAACCATTTAGTTTTTTTGTTTGGCCAGATAACATAATAAATAGTTTAAAATATAGGAGCGATTTTTAGTAGCATGAGTTGTGTTTGGTCAAATCATATGTGTTGACTTGTATTCAGATAGATTAGACTAAAAAAAAAGGCTGTCAAACGACAGCCTTTTTTAATAAAATAGAAAATTCTATTTTTGATTTTTTACAGAAAATTTACTTCCTTTTTTTACAACTCCTTTTGCGGTGTGGTGTTGCATTCTAGAAGTTTTAAATCCTCTAATATATTGATAGTTATAGTTTTTATATTCATGTGTTAATCCCCAACGTAAAATTTCAGTTGGTTCTTTTTCGTTGTCAGCCGTTCTGTTTAAACCGATGGCATGTGGTGCACCTTTTACTACTGCTTTAATCTCAAAGTTGATTCCATCAGGAGACCACTGTACTGTGTTTTTCTCCGGTCCATCCGTTGTGATTAAGGAAGCGATTCCTCCATTGTATGGCCAAACACAAATTTCATGACCACTATTACTTATTGGATTGTATGGAGATTTCACGTAGGGTCCTTTAGGGTTATCGGCTATAGCAACCCCATGTCTAATTTGACGTCCACCAAACGTAATAGCTTCACCCATTTGTTCTCCTTTATAGTAAAGGTAGAATTTCCCTTTGTAAGGAATGATACATGGATCATGTACCTTATGACTATCAAAATCTCCCTTTTTTTCTACAGCAAATCTATCTTGCTCTTCCCCTTTCCAAATACCGTTGTCGGCAGGGCTTAATATTGGTTCTTTACTTTTTGTCCAAGGTCCATTAGGTGATTTAGACCAAGCTAAACCTACTTGGTTTTTTACACGAACACTGTAAGGGTTCTTTACCGTTTGGTAGCATAGGTAATACATGTCTTCGTGTTTCATGATTTCCACTGTGAAAACAGAACGATCGTCATATTCACCAGCCTTTCCTCTTGCAACGGCAACTCCTTCTTCTTTCCAAGTAATACCATCTGTTGAGGTTGCATACCAAATATCACATCTGTCCCAAGGAAATACTTTGTCCTTAACAACATCGCCTCCAAAACCTTGAGAAGGTCCTGTACTTCTACTAAACCAAGTATAGTATTTACCATCATGTTTGATGATAGCACTTGGATCTCTTCTTACGACTCCTTCTTCATATGCAAAATCACCTTTTAAATCATAGGTTTGGTATTGGAAAAACCATTCATTTCCATAGATTAATTCGTCGTCCCAAAGCAATGCTCTTTTTGAGGCGGCACTTAATTTATCTTTGTTAGTGATTCCTAGAAAATCTTGTTTTTCATCTGATAATACTACTTTTTCATGATCTTCATGAGAATGAATGCAATCAGCTTTTTTCTCACATGAGAATAATGCTAATCCAATGATTGCAGGAATAAAAAATTTCATTTTGTTCATTTTGTTCGTTTTATTTTAATTTGTGTTTAAGCGAGTGTATTTGAGTAAGCTATAATTACGATACCAATAACCATACATGCCAATCCTAAATATAAAGAGTTTTTAGCTTTAAGAGATGCTTTGGCCCATTCTTTTGTTATCAATCCACTTACGATGGCCGTAACTACGCACGCAGTGTTGAAAATAGCATAACCAACACTACCACCAAGTTCTTTACCAAGCTTAAATGCTGCATATGCAAAAACTACAGAAGCGGCGAAATTGAAAACTCCCATGATACTTGTTAGGGCAATGTTTTTTCCTAGGTGAGGTGTTTTGAATTTTCCCCAAAGTTTTTTTGCAGATAATTGTTGTATAAAATAAACTGCAATGGCAACACCACCGGCCATATAGATGACATACATCACGGCAATGGCACTTTTCCAAGAGGCATTCCCTTGCGCTTGTGAAGCCTGATCAATGATTTCTGCTCCATAAGAGTTAGCAAAACTAAATCCGGTAGCAAGCAATCCACCTACAATAGCGATCGTGATTCCGGTTACAATTGATCCACCTTTGCTTGACTTTTCAGAACTCTCTGCTTCTTCATCTTGCTGACGAATAATTCCTGCTCTTCCGTTTGCCATGACCCCGATTAGTACAACTACTAAACCACCTAAGATTGTTAGGAATACATTACTAGCTGGGATTCCACCAATAAAAAATGGGATCAGTGACCCGACTAAAATGATGGTTCCAATGAAAATTGAAAAACCTAAGGAAAGACCGATATGGTTAATTGCTTTTCCCCACATCATGGCTCCAATTCCCCATGCAATACTAGATACAATCATTCCAATTAAGACGTTGGAAGGAATTGCGGCTAGAACATCAGAAAATCCATCGATTAATAGAAAAGCTGCAATGTTCGGAACTACAAAAGTGTTGATAGCGAAAAACATACTCCATGTGTTTTCAAATTCAAAGTCTTTTGTGAATTTCTCTGGTAAGGCATATAAGCCTAATAATAATCCTGCAAGAATTGCAAATAATACACCTGTTAACATATAATAATTTTAAGTTTAATTAATTCGTTTTTTTATACTCTGTCTAGATTACCATTCAAATTTAAAAATCGTGGTACTTTCAAATTCTTCTCCCGCTGATGTTATAGATTTTGGTGAGTTGGGAATATTGGGTCCGTTTTGATATCTGTGAGTTTCGCAGCAGAAACCACGGAATTTTCCATATTGTTCTCCATTTTCCCTTTTGATTTCATCAGAAGTGTATTTACCCGTATATAAGAGCATACAAGGTTCTTTACTATAAATGGTTAAGGTTCTTCCTGATTCATTTGATGCTACCTGAGCTACTTCAATTAACTCAAAAGTAGGATTTTCAAATGTGTAAAAATGTTCAAAACCATCATTAATTTCACTATGAACATCACCAATTATTTTTCCTTTTGTTAAATCATCGGCTTGATTCGAAATATCAACAATTTCTCCCGTTCCAGCTCCAGTTTCATCCATCACTTGTCTTTTGTTGGTGTTTACTTTTGCCACGTGTTTTTCAATAGTAGAAGCAAATCCGTCGAGATTAAAGTAAGTATGATTAGTTAAGGAAATAGGAGTGTCTTTGGTCGTAGAAGCTTTGTAGTCAATGCGTAACTCATTCGTATTGCTAAGTGTAAAAGTGACGGTAGTAGCCACATCTCCTGGATACCCTTCCTCTAAGTCTTTGCTAAGCAAAGTCATTTCAACTCCGTTATCTATTTCTCTCGATTGCCAAACCCTTTTGTCAAATCCTTGCTTTCCACCATGTAGATTGTTTTCACCACAGTTTTTTGCTAAGGTGTACTCCTGGTTATTTAGAGTAAATTTTGCATCTTTAATTTGAGAGCAATACCTTCCAATTGTTCCCCCGAAATAAGGAGAGTTTTCTAGGTAGGTGGTGTCAAAATACCCTTCTAATGTGTCAAATCCACAAGCAATGTTTTCTATTACACCACTAGAGTTAGGAACTTTTAAAGAAGTGATAGTTGCGCCAAAATTGATGATTTTCACTTCTACACCGTTTGCATTAGCAATGGTGTATTGTTTTATTTTTTCGCCTTGAACTTCTCCAAAGTCTGAAATATGTATACTCATTTTATTGGTTTAAGTTTAGTAATTTATTTTTCTTCAAAAGGAGCGAGTTTCTCCCAATCAAAAATAACACCTACTCCCGGATAGTCAGGTGCTACGGCTCTATAGTTTTCTACAACTAATGGTCTGGTTGTGTATTCATCAATAGGAAAACTATGCACTTCTAGCCAACCTGAATTTGGTTGTGCAGAAACCAAACTTACATGAAGTTCTTGCATACCATGTGAACAAGCTGGTATACCATGTTTGTCCGCTAATCTGGCGGCTGCTAACCATCCTGTAATTCCTCCACAATTGGAAGCGTCTGGTTGAGCAAATGAAAGTTTTGCCTGATCAAAAGCATATTCAAATTCGTGAATTGTATGGAGGTTTTCTCCCATGGCTAAAGGGAATCCCGTGGCATCAACAATTTCTCCAAAACCTTTGTAGTTATCAGGAATGATTGGTTCTTCAAACCAGGTAATGTCATATTGTTTGAATCCTTCAATCGCTTTGATAGCTTTTTCTACTGTCATAGAGTAGTTGGCATCCACCATGAAAGTAACATCTGGCCCAATATATTCTCTTACGGCTTTGATTCTGTCTAAATCTTCTTGCAGGTTTTCTCTACCTATTTTGATTTTTACAGCATTGAAACCTTTAGCTAAATACCCTTCCATGTTTTTCAATAGCTTTTCGATAGGGAACATCAAATCGATACCTCCGCAGTATGCTTTACAAGTATTACCAGCACCACCTGCCATTTTCCATAGCGGCTGACCTGCTTTTTTACATTTGATGTCCCATAAGGCGATATCAATGGTAGAAATTGCAAATGAAGCCACACCACCACGTCCTACATAGTGAACATGCCATTCCATGAAATCATATAATCCATCAATGTCAGTACCATCTTTTCCGATTAAAACCTCTGAAAAATCATGCTCAATCATGGCTTTTATTGCAAAACCTCCTTTTCCACCTGTATAGGTATATCCAGTTCCTTCGCTACCATCTTCCAAAGTAATGGTAGTAGTGATCAATTCAAAATGATAGTGATCACCATGTTTTGCATCAGCCATTACTTCAGGTAATGGAACGGTAAATAGTTTTACGTCTACCTTTGATATTTTTGTACTCATAATAATATTTTTTTAAGAATAGGATTAAGCTTTGTGTCTGATGTAAAATGTCTTTTTCTCTAAATATTGTTCAAAACCATATTTACCATCTTCACCTCCAGATCCTGAAAGTTTATAACCATTATGGAAACCTTGATGCTGCTCACCATGACCTCTGTTTACGTAGATCTCACCATATTCAAGCTCATCATTACATTTCATAATTGTATTCATATCGTTCGTGAATACCATGGCAGCTAAACCGTATTCACAATCGTTTGCGAATTCAATCACTTGTTCAAAAGAATTAAATTTTAAAACAGGTAGTATAGGTCCGAAAGATTCTTCATGTACAATAGTCATATCTTGAGTAACTCCGGTTAAAACAGTAGGTTCAAACCAAAATCCTTTTTCGAATTCAGCACCCTCTGGTCGTTTTCCTCCCGCGGCAATAGTAGCACCTTCTTTAACACTTACTTCTACCAAGTGCTCCATGTGCTTTAATTCATTTCCATTCACTTTTGGTCCCATATCTGTTTCTTCTAGCATCGGATCACCAACTTTTATTTCAGCAACTTTTGCTAAGAATTTCTCCATGAAAGTATCATAAATATTCTCATGAACATACATTCTTTCGTTACAAGTACAAACTTGTCCGCAGTTGTCAAATCTAGAATGCAGTGCAGATTCTACTGCTGCGTCAATATCAGCATCTTCAAAAACTATAAAAGGAGCTTTTCCTCCAAGTTCTAATTGAACATGTGTAAGGTTGTCAGCAGCATTTCTCGCAATTTGCTGACCTACTGGAGTGGATCCAGTCATTGTTACCATTTTACATAATGGGCTTTCAACAAGTGCGTTACCCATTGCACGTCCTGGACCAGTTAAGATGTTGATTACTCCTGCAGGAATACCTACTTTATTAGCCAAATCTCCCAATTCCAATGTTGCTAGAGGAGTTTCAGATGTAGGCTTGATAACAATAGTGTTACCAGCTACCAAAGCAGGCCCCAATTTTCTACCAGCTAAGGCAAGTGGGAAATTCCAAGCAGTAATTGCAACTACAACACCTCTAGGTACTTTTTGGATCCAAATTTGCTCATTAGGATTATCCGAAGGAATGATATCTCCTTCAATTCTTCTTGCTCCTTCACATGCATATCTGATAAAAGAAGCTGTTACTTGGACTTCGAAACGCGCTACTTTCAATAACTTTCCTTGTTCTTTTACTAAAAGTTGTGCAAGAGATTCGTTATTCGCATCAATTTCGTCAGCTAATTTGTACAGTAAATCTGCTCTTTCTCTAGCAGGTAATTTTTTCCATTCTTTTTGTGCTTTATCGGCAGCTTCTAAAGCTTCGATAGCTTCTTCTGCTGTTCCATTTTGCACACGTGCTACTACTTCTTCGGTTGATGGACTTACAATATCAATTGTTTCACCTGAAGTAGATGTTCTCCATTCACCATTTATAAATAATTGGTAATCTTTAATTTCTGCCATAATAGTATATTATTTTTTTAATTTTTCTTTTCTATTGTTGTCCATTCGAATGGCGGCTTTTCCCTCGTAAAGTCTCTTTAATTGCCAAAGAGGTCTTTCCAAAGTCAATTCCCATTCAAATAATTTTTTATATAATTCTTTAACTTTTTCTGGGTTTTCAGAAGCCAAATCATTTATTTCCGAAATGTCTTGTTCAATGTTGTATAATTCAGCGGGACGATCAGGGAATCTAATCAGCTTGTATTCATTGTGTCTTATCGCCGCTCTAGATTCTTTTTTCCAATACAAAGTTTCATGAGGTGTCTTTGAATTTTTTTCCTCTAAATAGGGGATAAGGTTAACTCCATCTAGATGTGGTTTGTCTTCTATTGTTCCACCTGCAATTGATACAAATGTTGGTAAAAGATCTAAGGTGCTTATAGGTTTTGTATAGACTTGTTTTTTTTCAAGTTTGCCTTTCCATGACATTAAAAATGGAATTCTTATACCTCCCTCAAGATGATTCGCTTTGGTTCCGCTTAATGGGGCGTTACAAGATTTATTGGAGTCCGTAGGTCCCCCATTGTCATTAGCAAAAACAATTAGAGTGTTTTTTTCCAGTCCTAATTCTTTAATTTTATCCAAAACAACACCACAAGCTCTATCCAACCCTATTGTCATAGCAGCAAGGGTTCTTCTTTTTCCTGTTAAGTGTTTTGGTACCTTCTTTAGGTCGTCTTCTCTTGCCTCCATTGGCGTGTGAACAGCGTTAAAGGAAAGATAAACGAAAAAAGGGTTGTTTTTGTTTTTTTCAATAAATTCAGAAGTTTCGTTAGCTAAAGCATCTGTTAAATAAAGTTCACTTTCTTGATAATTCTCAAAACCAGTTTCAAGTTGTTTGTCAGCTTCAAATTTTGGACTTTCTTTGTCAACCTCATAATAACTTCTTGCACCACCTCTAAAACCATAAAAGGTGTCAAAACCTCTTTTTGTTGGATGGAATCGATCCGCATTACCCATATGCCATTTTCCGAAAATTGCAGTGGTATACCCTAATTCTTTTAGGTAATCGGCTACTGTAGTTTCGTCTATGGGTAAACCCATTGCATCTCCTGTAAGTCCGGAGTGACTCATGTATCCAGGAACATTGTTTTCTTCAAATCCAAACTTTTGTTGGTATCGTCCGGTTAATATTCCGGCTCTAGAAGGTCCACATACCGCCGCAGATACATACGCTTGTGTAAACCTAACTCCGCTTTTTGCTAATGCATCTAGGTTAGGAGTTTTAAAATCTTTACTTCCTTGAAAACCAAAATCAGCATATCCTGCATCATCAGAAAGGATGAATACGATATTTGGTTTTTGTTGCGCGGAAATTTGGTGACAAACACCACATACAACCGCTAGTAAGCAAAGCGATTGTATGATTGTGTTTATCTTGATTAAAATTAGTCTCATTGAATATTTTTGAATTATCTACCCATCCATCCACCATCTACTAGCATGGTAGTTCCATTCATGTAGGCGGCAGCTTCTGATGCTAAAAACACTGTAGGTCCTGCAAAATCTTCGGCGTTACCCCATCTACCTGCTGGAATTCTTGATAAAATAGACTCAGATCTCACTGGGTCATTTCTTAATGCTTCTGTATTGTCTGTAGAAATATAACCTGGTGCAATTGCATTTACATTTACTCCTTTACCAGCCCACTCATTGGCAAATGCCATAGTCATTTGACCAATGGCTCCTTTGGAAGCAGCGTACCCAGGTACTGTAATTCCTCCTTGGAATGTTAGTAATGAGGCCGTGAAAATAATTTTACCTTCACCACGAGCTACCATTTCTTTTCCAATTTCTCTTGTTAAAATAAATTGAGCATTTTGGTTTACCTCAATTACTTTGTCCCACATTTCATCTGGATGTTCAGCTGCTGGTGCTCTTAAAATAGTACCAGCATTATTGACTAAGATGTCTATTTGAGGGTGGTCTTCTTTTACTTCAGCGATAAATTTGTATAAAGATTTTCTATCAGAAAAATCACATTGGTATGCTTGGAAATTCTTTCCTAAGGCTTTAACGTCTTTTTCTACTTGACTCCCCTCTAGCTCTAATGAAGCAGATACTCCAATGATATTTGCTCCGGCCTCAGCCAAACCAATAGCCATTGCTTTTCCGATTCCACGTTTACAACCTGTTACTAAAGCTGTTTTTCCTTCTAAATTAAATTTATTTAAGATACTCATGTTGTTAGTTATATGTAAATGTTTTCGATATGATTTTTTAATCTCAATAAATCATTCGAACTGACATTTGTGTTTAAAATTAAAGTTGACAGTCCATTAATACTTTTAAGCCATCAGGGTTCTTGTCGATGTTTTCAAATACTTGTTGTATGTTTGATAGCGGTTGAACGTCTGTAATCATAGCTTCAAAAGGCAATTCATTTGCTGTAATTAGCGCGATAGATTTTTCATAATCTTCTCTTTCATACACACGAGCTCCAATTAGTTTTAATTCTTTCCAAAAGAATTTGAAAAGATCAATTTCTTTTTTCACACCGTGAATGGCAACCATTACAATTCTTCCTCTAATTCCTGCTACTTCTGTCATAACATCCAAAGCTGGTTGAACTCCTGCAACTTCAAATACAACATCTGCTTTACGACCATCAGTTTTCCCATGAACATATTCCACTAAATCAACCTCTAACGGACTCACTGCATCAAAACCTAATTCTTTAGCTTTTGCGATACGTGTTGGGTTTACTTCTGAAATAATTACCTGAGCACCTACTTCTTTTGCAACCATTGCTACCAATAGCCCGATAGGTCCACCACCTAATACAACGGCAGTTTCACCCGCTACCAATCCACTTAATCGAACATCATGTGTTGCAACTGATAATGGTTCAATTAATGCCGCTAATTTTAAATCGGTATTTTCTTTCAATTTGTGTAATGTGAAAGCAGGTACATTCCAATATTGTTGCATAGATCCTGGACTATCAATTCCGATGAAGTTTAATTCTTCACAAATATGATTGAATCCTTTGTCAGATGGTTTTGCTTTAGAATCATCAAGAGGTCGCACCACAACTTTATCGCCTATAGCGTAATTATTAACATCTTCCCCAATAGCGTCAATAGTACCAGACATTTCATGCCCGATAGTTTGCGGCATGTCAACTCTTTGGTCCATCATTCCGTGGTAAATATGTACATCAGTACCACAAACACCTGAATAAGCTACTTTTATTCTAACCTCGCCTTTTTTTGGTTCCTCTACACTTTTCTCAACAACTGAAAAAGTCTTGTTTCCTTCGTATTGTGTTGCTTTCATTTTATAATATATTTTGTTTCAAATAAAAAACTTGTTTCTAATATGAAACAAATATATAAAATGTTAATGGTTTATTCGAATAAGAAACTGAATTTATATATGAAACCGATGTATGTTGAATTTTTGTCTAGTTTTTAGACGTGTTTGATCTAGGCTATAAATAGACTTTTTCGTGTATTGAGCAGTGCAAAAAAGAATGGTAGAGGAAATTATTTTCCTAAATATCCCAGTTTAGTTGAAATTTCAAAAGCGTAATCAGCAATAATTTTTCCTTTGTTGTCAAACTCACTATGTGGTAATCTACCATGGGGTGCGGTGATCCAAATAGCAGCTACAGGGGTTCCTTGTTCGTTAAAAATAGGAGCACCAATACAGTGAATACCTTGAATGTCTTCTCCGTTATCAATGGCATATCCAGTTTTTTTGACTTTCTTTAATTCTTCCTTAAAATCTTTTATCGAGGTTATGGTGTTCTCTGTATATTTGTGAAGTGTTTTGCCCTTTAATATTTTGTTGCTTTCAGGTTCTGGTAAGTAAGCCAAAATACTTTTACCGCCTACAGAACTATGCAAACTAAATTGCGTTCCTTGTTCAACAAAAAGTTTTACAGGGTATGAAGAGGATACCTGTTCTAAAATTGTTCCTTTAGAACCTAATAGAACACCTAGCATCACTGATTCTTTTAATTCATCACGTAGAGCACGCATCACATCTATAGACATTTCAACAATACTTTGTTCGTTTATTGAGGAGATACCTAGCGTTAGTATTTTTCTAGAAAGTGTTATTTTTTTAGTTGTCTCGTTTTTCTGCAAGTAATTTTTAAAAATCAATGTACTTGTGATTCGAAAAGCACTGGATTTTGAAATATCCAAGGACTGAATGATTTCAGATAAAGTTAATCCTTGTGTATGAACAGCTAATAGTTCAATAATCAAGAGCCCACGTTCTAAATTTGGAACATTGTAGCTTGATTTAGTTTCGCTTTTTTCTTCAGTCATGCTTTTTTGGTTGATTTGTAACAAAAGTAATATTATTTTTTATGCTGATACTATTTAGCGGAAACATAAAATAAAATTAGCTTTAACAAGAATGGTAAAGCTAATTTTTTGTTTTACTTAATTAGAATTTGTGTTTTGGCAGTTTCTAAACCGTTACCTGTTGCGGTTATGATAAGTTCTCCTTTTGTGTTTTGTGCTTGTAAAATAAGTAAAGTTCTCCCTTGATGGGTAGTGTTGATGTTGGTTTGGAATTTTTGTGTACTTTTTTTCCAACCATTGTCAATACCTAAAAAATTTGCTGGGCCTTCAATGGTATAAGTAATTTCCTTATCATCTGTTTTGGCAGGGTTTCCCTTCGAGTCCGTTAATTGAACCTCAATATGAACAACATCATAATTATTCGGAGAGATTTCTTTTTTATCAGGATTCAAAGTGATTTTGGATGCCAATTTTGCAGTTGTTAGTGATGTTGAGATTTTCTTACCGTTTTTAACTCCCTTGGCAATTAAAGTCCCTTCTTTATAAGGTACTCCCCATTTGTATATGTGATCTTCAAAATCTGCAAGCTTTTTCTTTCCTAGAGATTTGTCATTGAGAAATAATTCAACTTCCTCACAATTACTATAGATTTCAGTTGAAATCATTTCGTTTTCATTATAGTTCCAGTGTTCGTTAATATCATACCATTGCCATAAAGCTCTTTTCCATAATTCTGGGTTTTTCGCAACGATAGTACCTTTAGAGTCAATTTTGTTTAATGACTTTTCAATATTTTGAGTAGCAATAAAGATATGAGGATTCTCGTTCCATAGGGTTTTCATCATGTGATAAGAGCCTTTTTTGAAACCTGCCGTGTTTAACAATCCAGATGGTTGAACACGTACCGGCCATGGTTCTCTAATTTCACCCATATAATCAAAACCTGTCCATAAAAATATTCCAGCAATATGAGGTCTTTCTAAAACAGCCTTCCACTCATGATATTGGGCTAAATTTTCTGTCCCCATAATTGGTTTGTCTGGGTAGTTTTTGTGTCCGTAATCATACAATACACGTCTGTAACTATACCCTACGATATCTAAAGCATCAGCATAGCCAGATAAATGGCTGGCAGAAGGTAAAATACAATTCGCGGTAATAGGTCTGGTTGTATCTAATTCTTTTGTCCACTTAGATAACTTTTGAGCCGTTTTTCCGATGTCATATTTCTCTTTAGGTAACGTTTCTAATTGATGTTTTATTTCAGCAACAGAGTGAGGTGGCTCTGACCAAAAATAATTTCCTTGCCAGCTCATATTATTGAAAAAACCTGTTGCTTCTGCATTTCTAGGATAGGTCCATTCAATTTCATTTCCAATACTCCATTGAAATATGGAAGGATGGTTTCGATGACTTAAAACAACGGCTTGGAGATCTTTCTTAGCCCATTCTTGAAAATGTTCTACGTAGCCTCTTGTTATGTAATCGGTACTTTTAGATTCATTTTGATTGTATCTTTTGTCTTTTGGGTTGTCCCATTCATCAAAAAATTCGTCTTGTACTAAAAAGCCCATTTCATCACAAAGGTCTAATAATTCATTGGAAGCTGGATTATGTGAGATTCTTAAGGCGTTGACACCTCCATCTTTTAATATTTCTAATCTTCTTTTAAGGACTCCTTTTGGTATAGCGGTACCAACCATTCCTGCATCATGATGAATACAAACTCCTTTGATTTTCATGTTTTCGCCATTCAAGAAAAATCCTTTATCGGTATCGAATCTAATAGATCTGATTCCAAATGCAGTAATTTTTTTGTCTACTATGGTTCCATTTGATCTGATGCTTGTTATTGCTCTATATTGCTTAGGGTTGTTAACGGACCATAGTTGGGGTTTGTTAATATTTATCTCTTGAGTAATTTGGCCGTTTGTGTTTTGTTTTAGTTTGATGCTTTGCGTATCGCTTTTAACAAGGGTTCCGTTGGAATCTAATATGTTAGTTTCAATAGAAAGTGTTTGATCCTCTGAAGATTGATTGTTAATTGTAGTGTTTAAATTTACTATTGCTTGTTCTTCTGTAACTTCTGGAGTTGTAATAAAGGTTCCCCAAATAGGAATATGAACTTTATGCGTAGTGATTAGTTTTACGTTTCTGTAAATTCCGGCACCAGTGTACCATCTGCTATCAGCAAATCGGGTATGATCAATTTTCACAATAATTGAATTGGATTTTCCATTAGAATTTAGATACGCAGAAATCTCATAATAAAACGGCGAATAACCATATGGGTGAGATCCTAATTTATTTCCGTTTATGTACACTTCAGAGTTGTTGTAAACCCCATCGAATAACACATAAACTAATTGTTCTCGATTTGATGGAGAATCAAACTTCTTTTGATAATATCCATAGCCTTTAGAAGCTAAATACCCTGTTCCAATTGCATCTTTACCTAAGGATTCATCAAATTCATTCGCTACAGCCCAATCATGAGGTAATTGTACTTCTTGAAATTTTTTGTTTTCCAATTGGTTGATCGCTAAATTATCTTGTGATAAATAGAAATTCCATCCAAAATTAAAGTCTATTTCCCGTTCTTGTATAACATTTTGTTTAGTAGTACAAGAAAGCAGAAATGCAGACATTAAAAATAATAGAATGGAATTTTTCATAATAGTTAAAATTGTAACGCCTAGGAATAGAAATATTTCGAGGCTTTTATTAAGGGTATAAAAATCTTATTATTTTAAGTTATTCAAAAAGATACTGTCTAGACAAAATCTGTACATATAAAACAAAAGCTCAAAAAATCTAGATATCTTTTGGATATTTCGATTTCTTAAGCTTTAAGATTTCTATTCTGAGATTCGAATGAAAAATTAATTAAAAGTATCTTTTTAGTTTTTAATAAAGTTTTCGATGCCAAAATCTGTGATCAAAACATACATACCCATGTCTAGGTTTGAGACTTCAATAGAACCTTCTGTTTGACCGGATTTTATTTCTTTTCCGTTTATAGAGTAAATTTTAAACGAGATTGATTTCTTGTTAGTATCAAGGTGAAGAATATCTTTTACCGGGTTGGGATGAATCCTTAAGTTTTTATTTTTATTTATGTTTAAGACGGAAGCAATTTCCGTATCCATTATTACCTGAGTATTGTCATTTGCAAAACTTGCATTGTTATCCATTGAAATAAAAATTTTCATCAAGTAAAAATTTCCATCAGGTAAATTTTCAGTAGGAGTAGCACTTTCGTCTATAGTATAGGTTGTCTCTATTTCTTGTTGGTTAGGAGAGTCATTAGTTGCAGGGTAAATCGGGGTGTAGGTGTTCACAACGGACCAAGAAGAGTTCATTTCTTGAAGTGCAACTTGCATATAGGCAAGATCTTTTCCTGCAGTATTGTAATCAATCGTAAGATCTAGGTTTTGACCTGGAGCAATATTGGTAACCTTGTTTTTCCATGTACAAAAAGGTTCTGTTACTTCTTCTTCTTCAGAATAATTAAATATTTGAAAAATGGCGCTACTCACATGTCCCCCTGAGTCTGGGAATGTTACATCTACAGTGTTGTTAAAAGTTAGAATTTCCCATGCAACGGGTATTTCAATCACTCCAAAAAATCTGTTTTTATCAGCTTGATCGTAACCTCTATAGTCGGTAGGTACTGCAACGGCAGTTCCGTTTACAGTAACAGTAGGAGTAAGACTAGATCCGTGATCTCTTCCTAAGCCAAGTCTTAGAATAGCCTCTCCAGTATCGTTTTTTTCAATTGAGTTGATGCTAAAGTTTATGGATTGGTTTGCGATAATAGGTTGTAAGTAACTAGTTGCGTAGTATTTTTTTTCTTCATTCAGTTGATCTATTGTTACATTAGAATCAAAAGTATATTCTAAAATCATTGTAGACTCTGCTCCAAGATTTATGTTTTGGGTATTAGACGCGATTGTTTCCTCTTCAAGAACAGGAACGTTGTCAATCAGTGTGAGATGTCTTTTATAGATATTTGAAATCGATATGTCTTCGGTATCAAATAGGTTTAAGTCTATTGATTTTTCGTTGAATTCAAGATTGTTAAGGATAATATATGCTTTGTTGTCATCTATATAGGCATCTACTAAGATATCTAAATCATCAGATTTTGTATCAATTCGTGTTCCTTTAACGTTTTGCCATAATTGATAGAATTTAACTCTGTTTGTGTAAACCCATTCGCCAGTGTAACTATCTGGTTCATTCGTTTTTCGCATTAGTCTTGCATTGTAAGGAATATCTTTGCTATCGTTATATCCCCATTCTGCTTTTACTGGAGTAAATGGAATTGCGATTGCAATATGATCAGGTCTTTCCATAAAAGAAAGCATCATTGAATTTTGAGCTTTCAAAAATAGCCAGTCTTTATATGGGCTCCATCCTTGGTTGTTGTAATCATGGGTCTGCGCTCCGTATTCTGAAATAACATAGGGTTTTGTGTGTGCTAATGTCATCATACTGTACTGGTCATTCATATCAAAAGTAGCTTCTAAGTTACTACCAGATCTTAAGTCTACTTTTCCTCCAAACGCAGGGAAATCATATAAATGCCATGACCAAAAGTCCATTTTTGTCCCTGCTACATCAATAAATAATTTATCTCTGTTGTTCCATCTTTGGAAATCTCCTGTTTCAAAATCAGGAAAAGCTACGGTGTATCCACCAATAAGCAAGTTTTCATTTTGGGCACGTATTGCGTCTGCTACATCTACATGAAATTCAGCAATCTCTTGGAGTGAGTTTGTATAGTCTGTTTTTCCACCGAGTGCTTCATATGCAGGTTCATTTATAACCTCTACCCATTGTGGTTGAGGCTGACCGTTTCCGCCATGAAAGGCATTGAAATATCTACCCATATATTCCCCAGTTGCAGTTGCGTTCGCAAGTTCCCAGCCAAGTTTTGTAGGGACTTGACTTTCTCCTGTCCAAAAAGGATGCAATTGTGCAGCGATAACATGGTTTCTTCTTGCCTCGTAGGGGTGAATTGCTGTTTTAGTGGCATAAGTGTTTTTTGAATTAGTTCCCTTTGTAGTGATGCTAGTTGGGTCTGCAAAACCAGGTCTCGCCGTGTCTTCTGGCATGTAATTTAAATTCCAGGTAATTCCTCCTGTATCTCTCCCTAAATAGACGTCATATCCGTTAAGAAAATCATTCCTTAAATCATCTACAAAATTATCACCATCCCATTCTGTTTCGGTATGATTGGCGTGAATTGTTATGAATTTTGTTCGGTCAAAGCTGTCTATTTCTCCAGTTTTATGACGTACGTTTAATTTTATGTCAACTTGAGTTTGCGCAAAAGCACAAAAGTTTAAGAAAAACATAATTAATAAGGTTATTTGTTTCATTGATTTTGTTGGTTTTAGTTCAATTACAAATTTACTTCGGGTAGATCTTGAAAAAATATTTTAACACTAGATAATATCACAACAGTTTGTGATGTTTTTTTTACAATCAGAAAAAATGGATTGAATAAAACTAGATGAGCTTGGATTAGTAAAAGCATTCCATTTATTGGATCGGTTGGATTGTATCAGGGCTAAAGGGTAACTTTTTTTATTTAAATAAAGGGGGATCGGTGTGGTTTTAGAAACTCTATGATGGATTAGTTATACTTGTGAACTTGTATTTTTAGAAACATTTAGGGATTTCGTCCAGGGTGCTTGTCAACCTCAGTAAAATAGGGTTTTAGTCAAGTTTAAGTTTATATATTGTCTATGTAAAAAAATAGATTTTTTCCATGAATATTACATTTCGTAGGGTTTAAGTCTAGTAGAGTTCTGAAAAATCACTTTGGCTAAAGGTCATATTTGTAGGACTAAACTTTAATCGAAAAAAATATGAAATTCAATTTATGTGCAAATTGGGATACCAAGATTTTATTGACAACACTGTTGTTAATGAGTGTTGGTTTTATCCAAGCACAAAAAAATGCAATTAAAGGAAAGGTGTCTGATAAGGACGGCCCTCTTCCTGGTGTTAGTGTCTTGGTAAAAGGCACTTCTAATGGTACAATAACCGATTTTGATGGTTTGTACGAGTTAAATGTATCCACTGAGGATGTGATAGTGTATAGCTATGTTGGTTATAAACAAAGTGAGTTAGTTGTGGCTGCGGCAAGTTCTTATGATGTTACCATGCAGGCTGACGTAGCTGCTTTAGAAGAAGTTGTTGTTATTGGGTATGGAACTCAAAAGAAAAAAGAAGTTACTGGTGCAGTTGTTAAAATTACTTCAGATGTTATAGATATCGCACCCGTTGCTGATGTTGGAAGCGCATTACAAGGACAAGTTGCAGGTGTGAATGTACAAGCAAACAGCGGAAGACCTGGGGAAGCAGCAAATGTTCAAATCCGTGGTTTAGGATCTTTGAACTCAGATGGTTTGGGACCTCTTTATGTAGTTGATGGAGTCCCTTATGAGGGGAATCCAAATATTTCTCCTGATCAAATTCAAAGTATTGATATCCTAAAAGATGGTGCCTCTGCAGCTATCTATGGAACAAGAGGTTCTAATGGAGTAATATTGATTACTACCAAACGTGGTGAAGTAGGGAAAATGAAAATAAACTTCAATACCTACACAGGAATTCAAAATATTACCTCTGGTACTCCTTTAATGAATACTAATCAGCAATTGTACATTGAGGATGTAACCTTAGCGGCTTTAGGTAGAAAACCAACAACGTTTATCATTACTCCTGATGCATTGGATTATGACACTGATTTTGTAGGGGATGTTCAAAATAATAATGCCGAAATAAGCAATTATAATTTGCAGATATCCGGAGGTGTGAAAAACTTGACATTTAATTTAAATACAAATTATTTTAAGCAAGAAGGAGTTTTGATAAATTCAGGCTTCGATAGATTGGCAAATAGAATTACAGGGCAGTTTAATAAAGGAAAATTAAAAGTGTTTACTACGGTTGGGTTTTCTACAGAGAATAGAACTCAAGAGCCTTGGGCTTTATATGAACAAGCGATTGTTCAAAAGCCTTGGAGAGCTCCATTGAACTCTTTAACTCCTGTAGGAGATACAGGGGTAGTTTTGCCACCAGATAATGAAATTCAGTATAGTTACCTGTCAAATCAAATGCAAAACACTGATGAGAGAACAACTAAAACGTTGAATTTTGCGTTTAATGCAGAGTATGAAATTTTTAAAGGGTTTTCTTATAAACTGAATTTAGGTACAAACTCATGGGAAAATAAAAGAGTATTCTACAGACCGCAAATTTTAGCCTATAATAATCAAGGAGAATTAAATCCGGGAGCTTCTAGAATTAATGCTCTTTTAGATGAAGATTATATATGGTCGCAAAGACAAACGATTGAAAATATCTTAAACTATAAAAAGAGTTTTGGTAAGAACAATCTTCAGTTTTTAGGGGTAATTTCTTATGAGCAATTTAATTATCGTGAAATGGGAGTGGGCGCTATTTTTAGTGAGCAAACTAGTAACGATTTGAGAACATTTGCATCTGCAAGTGAAGGTGTGAAACCGACTAGTAAAGATGAAACAACAACACTCTCTGGGAAATTATTCCGTGTGATGTATAATTATGATGGTAAGTATTTAGTGTCAGCAAGTATTAGGAGAGATGGTTCGTCAAATTTTTCTGAAGAAAATAGATATGGTACTTTTCCAGGGATTTCTGCTGGTTGGAATATTCATAACGAAGATTTTTTCCGTTCAAGGGTAATGAATAGTTTGAAATTAAGAGCCAGTTACGGAGAAGTAGGGAATCAAACAGTGAGGCCTTATTCAACAACTGCCACAATTCAATCGGGTGTGAATTATCCATTTACATCGGCTGAAGATTTAGAGTTCGGTTCTGTGCAAAGAAAATATGTGGATAGCAATTTAAAGTGGGAAACTACTATTTCTAGAAATATTGGTGTAGACATTGGAATGTTTAATAACAAATTGAATATTACTGCGGATTATTATTACAATGATAAGGAGGATATGTTGTTGAGAAAGAGTATCGCTCCATCAACAGGAACTTATCACCCAAGAACAGAAGGGTTATATGATGTGATTACTGTTAATGCCGGAAACATGTACAATAAAGGTATTGAGTTGGCTATCAATTATAATGATCAAACAGACTTTGGATTGAAATACGGTATCGTTGGTACTTTTACTCAGAACAAGAATGAAGTAACCAACCTTGACGGTGTTAGTAGAGGTTATGGAAATGGACGTCCAGTAACATCAATGGGAACAAATGTAGATTATACAACATTTTTAGCTGAAGGTTATGAAGCGGGTGCATTTTTCTTAGTACAGCATGATGGGATCATTAAAACACAAGAGCAATTAGATGCTTATAAAAATATTGATGGTTCAGCTCAATTAGGAGATATGATGTATAAAGATGTTGATGGGAATAATCAAATCGATGATAATGATCGTGTTTATAGTGGTTCCGGGCAAGCTAAGTTTGAGGCAGGTTTGACATTTAACTTTGCGTATAAAGGTTTTGATTTAACCCTACAGTCTTATTATTCTCATGGGGCCAAAATTTACAATGGTGCTAAAATGTTTGCCTATGCAAATGCTCGTCATACTGATATTTATAGTATGTGGTCTCCACAAAATCCGAATTCTGATATCGCAACTGCAAGACAGAATGCTTATCATAATAATGTAAGAGCGAGATCTGATTTGTTTTTAGAAGATGGAACTTATTTTAGGTTAAGAAATGCAACAGTAGGATACACAGTACCTAACACAAAAGAAATGGCAGGTATTGATAGATTGAGATTGTATGTTACTTCTTTTAATCCTTTGACTGTAACAAATTACAAAGGATATGATCCAGAAGTTGGTGGAGATGGAATCTTTACAAGAGGTGTTGATAGAGGGAATTACCCTGTGGCAAGAAGATTTATGCTTGGGGTTCAATTAGGATTTTAATTCTTGAAAAATATTATAAATTATGAAAATATTAAAAAAATATATACTCTTATCTATAAGTCTTATGGCTTTGGTAAGTTGTGATGAGGATAGTTTTCTAACGCAAGTGAATCCGAATGCAATTTCTACGGATACGTTTTGGGAAACTGAAGGGCAGTTTAATACGGCTTTGACAACGGTTTATGGAGCTTTACAGTTTCAGGGAGTTAGTGGTGCATTGATTCAACATGAAATGATGTTGGGTGATATTGCAGGAACCGAATCATGGTACAGACCAGCAGCGTTTAGGAATCTTACCTACAACGACAATACCTATTATGTTGTTGACAGATGGAATGAATTGTATATTGGAATCTTTAGAGCAAATCAAGTTATTGAAAATATCCAAGAGGCACAGATCTCTGCAACAGCAAAGGCTTCTATAGAAGCGCAAGCTAGGTGTTTAAGAGCTTTCTATTATTTCCAATTAGTTCATTCTTATGGTCAAGCTGTGATTCATACGGACGTAGCTAAAACAGCAGAAGATTTAAGTAAACCGTTATCAACTATTGAAGAGGTAACAAATCAAGTTATCAAACCTGATTTAGAATTTGCTGCAGCGAGGTTGCCATTATCTTGGTCTGAAGGAAGTAGTAGAGTAACTCAAGGAACTGCCAAGAGTTTATTGGGGAAAGTATATTTATACAACCAAGAGTGGAGTGAAGCAGCGGCTCAGTTTAAAGGTGTTATAGATTCAGGTGTGTATAGTCTTGTTTCGGATGTAGCTGATAATTTCACTCATACCAATGAACATAATTCTGAATCTATTTTTGAAGTTAGTTTTAGTAGTGAATTGAATCCAGGTGTAAATGGAGCCATTGTGGATGATACTGAAAATGAAACTGGAGCTGAAGCATCTGCCTTAGCAAGGGCGCTTGGTCAAATAAATTATGGAGGGTATAATACAGTTTTAGCCTCTTATTTTTTACATGAATTAATGGTGTATGATGAGGTAGATCCTGCAAACCCTATAAATGATGGCAATGTACATTCAAGACGCTTATCAGCATCGATCGCTCCTAAAAACTTTGAAGGAGATTACTACGGAAGAGAAAATACAGATACAAAAGGTTGGGGATTTGGTCAAAGTGCATATGTGAAAAAGCATACGAATTGGTACTTTTTAGAAGCAGAAGACGGAAATAGTAGGTCTGGAATTAATTTCCGACACATTAGATACGCCGATGTATTATTAATGTATGCTGAGGCTGTTATTGAGGATACCGGAGACTTTGCAACAGCTATTGCGTATATAGATATGGTTAGAAGTAGGGCAGGTGTAAAAACACTTCAGCAATATATGGATGAGAATTCTGGTCAATTTCCGCAATTACACGTTAGTACTCAAGTTCATGGTTCTCAACCAATGGTAACAGCAGATGCAGCCACGGTGATGAAGCACATTAGAAGAGTAGAAAGACCATTAGAATTGTGCTTTGAGGGACATAGATGGAAAGATATGGTTCGTTGGGGAATTGTTGACGAAGTTTATGCAGAGTTGAGAGCAGATGAAGTTTGGAGAGAAGCAAATAAGGCGACGATTTTTGATACACCACCTCTTTATATTGCTGAAAGAATCCGTCCAGATTTCTTTTTAAGTGAGCAAAACTATACACCAAACCAGCATAATTATTTCCCGATTCCATCAGGAGAAGTGCAAACGAATGAAGAACTATAAACTAAAACACACATTATGAATTATAAATATATATATGGTTTATTACTTGTTGCGTTAGCCGTTTTTACAGCTTGTAAAGACGAGGCAGAAGTAGACCTAATAATTCCAAGTCATAGGGTAATTGTGACATCGGAAATGGATTTTGAGAACAGAGTAAATATTAATGGTAGTATTTCTTTCGGGGATGTTTCGGCTGGAGTTGTTTCTAGAAAATGGACCTTGCCTAAAGGAATTGGTGATATTGAAGGTACATCGAATGATACAGTGTCTACAGCATCTACTTTTAAAACGCAATTTAAGGTTGTGGGTGATCATGATATTAAACTACACCAAGAATTTTACAAAGATGCTTATGACGGTGAGATTTTGAAAGGTAGTGTTTTGGATACTACCATCGTTGTATCAGTTTTACCGTTTATTGAGGCAGAAGTTAAGGCAAGTTTGTTGGACTCTGATGGCAATATCATTCGTGAATTAAATGTTGTTGAAAATGCACAAGAAGAGGTAGAGGCGGGAAGTACGGTAAGGTACTCATATGCAGCTATTGGTGAGCCAGCGGCTTTTAATTGGGCATTTGGAGGCGGTGACCCTTTGACTTCTGAATCTGATGTTGAGATAGATGTTAAATACAAAAAAATTGGAACTTTTGGAGTGAATTTCGTAGCTAAAAGAGATCGCCCTTTTAGTGCAGATACGGTAACAGTTGCAAATTTTGTATCTATTGTTCCTTCTTCGCAACCTGTAACTTTAGATGATGTTTATCAAAGGGAGAATGCAATTGCTTTAGAATTTAGTCGTGAAATTGATGAGACAACTTTAAATAAGGATGATTTTATGGTAACAATAGAAAATGGTACCCTTTTTACGCCTACTATTGTAAGTGCAGAATTAGACACGACTGAAGGAAATATTGTGGTCCTTAATTTAGGAACAGAAAATGTGTATAGTGATGACCTTGTAAAAGTTTCTTATTCACAAGGCGTACTATCTTCAACAGATTTTGTTAAAGTGAGTAACATTACTGATCATGTTTTAGTTTATCAGAAATCTAATATTTTGATTGGTTCAGAATATGATTATAGTTTTGAAAATAGTGCATTAGATACATGGAAAAATCTTGGATGGGGTGGTTTTGAAACCTTTACGTTTGATATTTCTGATGTTCAAGCCCAAGATGGTTTGAAAAGTGGATATGCGATTATGGAAGGTGGAAATGGAATGATCTTAGGACATAAACTTGCCGATGGATCTGATTTTATTAGGTTTGATGTTGAGGCAAATGTAAATTATGAAATTGGAGTATGGGTCTATGTAGATGGAACTATACCAAGTTTACCGAGTGCTCCTGATTTAAGAGTGTATTGGAACCCAGGTACAAATTGGGGAGTTGGTTCACATGCATTGTTTACCCCAGATTTTAAAACAGGTGAATGGGTGTATACTTCAGCAAATGCTCAGTTTGATGCTGCTAGTTCTATTTCGTTTATGATAAGAGGGAATAATGCCCAAAATATGGATCAATTTAAATTATATATAGATAATATTAGTGTTTCTAAAACACCATTGCGTCCGTAATGTAATGTTGAGTATTTAGGTTTGAGACCGATTTGCAGTGTGAAAACACTTGTAAATCGGTCTTTTTATGTGATAAGTTTCTTCTACTATGGTAGAAGAATATTTATTGAAAACTTTTGATTGAAGGATGAGAAATAGTGTGGAATTCTATTTCTAGAAGCTATTTATTTTTTTAGTTTAATGATTGAATAGTCGCTTTTATATTCAAAATCGCTGGCATTATTTAAAATCATAAATGCAGTAAGTTTGTAAAAATGCCCTTTAGGTAGTTTAGGTTTTAATGGCGGGTTTGTTGTTGATGTAATGTATTTGTATTCAATAGTACCAAAATTTTCATTCTCCACCGTTTTAAGCATTGGAATAGAATTTTTGTAGGTGTTGATTACATTCCCTTCTGCATCCACCTCTAGCAGTTTTGCATCGATGTATAAAAAGTTTAAGGGTCTTGCATCATAATTCAATTTCATAGAAATAGTATCAGATACTTGAATAGTTTCCACTTTATTTTTCCAGGTGATATTTTGGGCGTAACTCCCAGCAGAAACCCCTAGGGTTAGAATAATTATTTTTTTTAAAATTTTCATGGTATTCGTTTAAGATGAAAAATTATTCGGTTCAAAAGAATTTTGTTTATTATTAAAAATTTGGGTTTAAGTAAATTTATATTTTTTTGATATTGAAACCTTGTGAGCTATATTGACTTCAACTTGACGAAACTTTAAATTGTAAATAAGTCAACTAGGTTTTATATAGACAAAAAATAAACAGGTGTATATTAATACGTAGTGAAATCGATTTTTTAAAAAAATAATTGTTGATTTGTTTGTCTTGTTATGGAGATGTAAATGTTTATTTATATCTTATCAGTTCAATTGAAGGGAATTCTTAAGTATCATTCTGCAAGTATTGATAAATATCATTTTTTAGAGAAAATATTATGTTAGAAAAAATAATTAATGTTCAGATAAAAATTAATATCAGTCTATTTATTTTAGTACTCTTTAGTTTTCAGTTAATGAATTCTCAGGAGGTAAATGAAAGAGATTCTTTATTCTATTTAGCCCGAAAATTAACTTTTACTCAGCCGGACAAAGCGATAGACTGTTACAATAAATCTATTGAATTAAGTCTAGAAAAAAATGATACCGTTAGGGCTGTTGAAGGTTTGATTGAAGTAGGAGATATTTATTCTCACCATGTGAATTATAGTAAATCCTATGATAGTTATTGGAGAGGGTTGTTATTAGAAGATGGTAAGGTTACTACAAGAGTTGGGAGAATTTACAAAGGATTAGGATGGTTGTATAGTTTTTTTGAAAGAGATGATGAAGCCTTGAAATATCTAAATATGTCGTTAGCGTTAAATAAAGAAATGTTTAGAAAAAATATCATTTTGACAGAGGTCTATATGTTGAGTGATTATTTTGCTCTAACAAGTTTTCATAGGGTAAGAGGCGATTATGAGAAGGCTCAGAAATATTTAGATAGTAGTCTCACAGCAAAGAATAATATTCTGTTGAATTCTAAAAATTTTTATTTAGAAGCCGAGTCGGGGTACTTAAAATGTATGCGTGGTGACATGTCTAAGGGGCTCAATGATCTTGAAAGTGCTGAAGAGTATTTTGGTGAAAATGACCCGAGTTATTTGGTTTTAATTTATTACATGTACGGAGATGCCTACAAGGTTTCGGGGAATATTACAAAGGCGGAGCAATTTTATTTAAAATCATTAGAGGTTTCTAAAAAATATAGAAGTCATTCAAATTATAAAATTAAAGTTTTTAAGGCTTTGAAAGAGTTAAAACTTCTTCAAAAAGATTATGAAAAGGCTTTTTATTATTTGGAAAAAGAGAAGGGTTTGAACGACGAAGTTTTTGGAATAAAAAACAAAAATAATTTGCCGTTGTTTGATATAAAGGACAAATATAGGTTGTCTAAAGAACAGATTAAAGATCAGGAGAATGAACAGCGCTTGAAAGTATTAGAGCATGAAGAAGATATTTGGTATTTAAAAACGATATTTTTAATTTTTTCGATTGTAGGGATTTTGGTGTTTACTTTTTTCTTTGTTAGAAATTTAAGAGAAAAACATAATGCTGAAAAACAAGTAATTCGAGAGCGTCAAGAAGCTGAGACCAAAAGGCAAGAGGAAATTCTTGAAATGAAAAATAAAGAATTGACAAGTTCTGCCTTGCGCTTGATAGAAAAAGAGGAATTTTTGAATAGTTTAAATTCAAAATTATCACAACAAAAAGATACTGTAGACGTGAAAACGATTAGTCGAATGGTAAAAACCATTCAGGGTAGCTCTTCAAGTAACTGGAAAGAATTTGAGGCTAGGTTTACTTCAATAAATCAAAGTTTTTATGAAAATTTAAAGGAAAAGCATCCAAAACTAAAATCAGCCGACTTAAAAATATGTGCCTTGATTCGTTTGAACTTTTCAAGTAAAGAAATGGCACCTCTTTTAGGGATCTCAGTAGAGAGTATCCATACTTCGAGATATAGGCTCAGAAAGAAACTAGGTTTAGAGAGAACAGAAAACCTTTCAGAATATATAAATTCATTTTAAAGAAAAAAGGTTTGACCATCGGTCAAACCTTTTTTCTTTTTTTATTTGTTTTTTAGTTCTTTCGGAAAGTTTTGAATCGGTTTTATTTGCATGTTTTTGTAGAAAATTTCAGCTGCTTCCGATTGGATTTGGATTTTACCCTTTGTTACAGGTATGGTTTTTCCTCCTACATCATACCGTGCATTTTTAACACGATTTACAACATGACCGTTTACTAAATGGATACTTTCATCGCCTAGTACATATAGCTCAAGCGTATTCCATTCTCCATTTGGGTTTTCAAACAATTGTGACTTGCTTGCTTGTCCTGATTCAAAACCAGGCCCCCATTTTAGAGGAGTTTCTTTTCCTTTCGGGGCATACGTGAAATGTTTTTTTCCGTTGTTATTAACTTTTACATCGGAAGGAACATCACCATAAACATCACCTAAGGCAATAAAATCTCCACAATCGCCTTGTTGCACTTGAAATTCTAAACTAGCCATCCATACGTTCCAAAATGCGCCATGAACACCTTTGGCATGGTACAGTATACCACTATCTCGTTTGTCCTTGAGTCTAGGTTCCCATTTTTTGTCTCCCCATTTGAACTCTGTTCGGAAATGATAATTTTGATATTCATTTTTGGTTGTTAACCCACCATAAATTTCACCTGTGATATGTAAGATTTTTTCATCATTTTCTTCGATTATTGAGAAAACGTTTTTTACATCGTTATTGAGACCTAAAGGCTTACTAGTTCTTACATTGTCAGATTTTTCATAATCTATAGCCACAGAAGTATGGACACCTCCCATAAAAACGTCCCATTTACTTAAACTTTTGTCCAATAAATTTTCTCCGTCTTGATGAATTTTAACTTCCGTTTCTCCCAAGCACCATCGGATTCCCTCTTTTAAATGAATTAGAAAATCTGGATTTGAGTATGAGGCATCAGTATGTCCCATACCTGTGTAAAAAATTCTTCCTCCTTCGTAATGATGGTACCAACAAATAGGATGTTCAGCATGCATTTGTTTACCAGTGTAGCTTGATTCATCCAGTGTCAAAAGTATATTGGCATGTTGCTCAACAGGTTCTTTAAAATTGTACCATTCATCAAACTTTTCAAATTCATGGCTATAATGATCCGTAGCAGGGTGTTGTAATGTTTTTGATTTGGTAATACGCGCTTTTTGTTGTTTGGGGTGTGAGGCAAATTGCGCAGCAATCATATGTTTGTAAAAGGGCCAATCGTATTCAGTATCCGTTGCAGAATGGATCCCTAAAAACGCACCTCCTTCATGGATGTACTTTTCAAAAGCCGCTTCTTCCTTTGGTCCCAAAATATTTCCTGTGGTATTTAAAAATAGTACCAGATTTTTTTGTGATAAATTTTGGGTGTTAAAAACTAAAGAATCTTCTGAGAGTTGAATATTCCATTTGTTTTCAGACCCTAAAATTTTAAGGGCACTGATTCCAACTTCTATAGATTTATGTCTGTAGCCGTTGGTTTTAGTGAAAACTAATATGTTTTTTTTAAGAGGTGTGTCTTTTTTAGTTTCCTTGTTGTGGTTTATTTTACATGCTGTGGCTATTCCAATGGTTAAAACCAGCAAGATTGTTTTAATTGTGTTTAACATGGCGTAAAATGAATAGTTGGTTAATCAATATTTAATGCGTGATGGTGTTTTTAACAGGTAAATTAAAACAAAAAAAGCCATACTAAAGAATTAGTATGGCTTTTTAAGGGAGTCTGATGACTTATTTTAATGTAATTTTTACTGTTTGAGCATAATCACATGGTTTTTGCTTCGGAGCATTTATCTCAAGTCCGTTTTCAGTTTGCATCCACTTTATTTTATTTTTACTTCCTAGGATTTCTACATTTGCAATAGAGATTCCTTTAGCTAACTCATTTCCCTTAGCCAAAGAGGTTATGTTTATTTTACCATCTGTAGGCCAGTCTAATAAAATAGCATATAATTTATCATTATGCTGCGTAAATCTAATGTCTTTAGACGAGAATTTCTGATTTTTACCTTCAGAATGATGTCCTTTTTTAACCTCTGTTGGACCTTCTCCAAAAGTTTTCCAATATTTAGTGTCATATATAGCTTCACCGTTAATATTTAACCATCCACCAATTTGTAATAAAATTTTCTTTTGATCTTCTGGAATAGTACCATCTGATTTCGGACCAACATTTAAAAGTAGGCAACCGTTTTTAGAAACGATATCAATTAAATCATCAACAATTTGATTTGTAGTTTTAGACTTCCAGTTTGTAACATAACTCCAAGAGTTTTTACCAATAGAAGTATCTGTTTGCCAAGGTAATTTTCTAATTCCAGGTAGTTTACCTCTTTCTAAATCATAAACAACTGAACCTTCTGGAAATGCTTCGTGTGAGAAGTTTTTGTCTTGTAAAACGACTTCTTTACCCCATTCAATTCCCTTGTTATAGTAGTATGCTGCTAATTTCGGACGAACACTTTGGAAATCAGGAATATCAACATAGAAGTCTAACCAAAAAATATCCGGTTGGTAATTATCTAAAACATCTTTTGTTCTTTCCCACCATCTATTTAAGAATTTTTGAGAAACAGGTTCTCTTAAATCTGTTCCTTTAGAAGAGTACAAATCTGCGTATGCAGGGTCAGTCGTATCAAAATGAGCTTTTTTATTGTAGAAAGACCAGTTGAAAGCAAAATGAGAACTAGCACCCATAATCATCCCTTTTTCTCTACCTGCTTTGAATAGTTCTCCTAAAATATCTCTTTTAGGTCCCATATCGTATGAATTCCATCTTGTGGTATTAGATTTATACATTGCAAAACCATCATGGTGATCGGCTACCGGGATTACATATTTAGCTCCAGCCTCTTTGAATAAGTCGATCCATTCTTCTGCATTGAACTTTTCTCCTTTGAACATAGGAATGAAATCCTTGTATCCAAACTCTTTTTGATCACCCCAGTTTTTTTTATGGTGCAAAAATTCTTTAGACGGACCTTCTTTTTGTAATTTTAATTGGGCGGTAAAAACAGCAGTATCCATATACATTTGTCTCGGGTACCATTCAGAACCAAATGCGGGTACAGAATAGGCACCCCAGTGGATAAAGATTCCAAATTTTGTTTTGTTGAACCATTCAGGATCTTTGTAATTCTTTTTTATGGATTCCCAATTCGCCTCAAATTTGGGTGTTTTTGAAACCTTTTGAGATGTTTTCTGTGACTTTGTTCCACAAGAAAGTAAAACGAAAGATGTGAAAAAGGTTAAAAGGCTGATTTTTAATAATTTCATTGTAAAGTATGTTAGTTATATCTGCTAAGCTAAATTACATAGAGTGTTTTTTAGAAATAAGAACATATGTTTTTTATATTGCAGTAAATGAACAATATCAAGTTTATATTTAGTACGAATTTAAGGGGTGAAGCTTGATTCAAGAAAATAGGAAATCTGTTAATTGAGTATTGTTTGAGTATTGTTTTAAATTAACAGATTTTAACATTTTAAACATATGTATTATGCTTCGATACATATGTCTTAAGTTTTACAATTATGATTGTAGATATTTGTTAGACTAATTTAAACCTAATTTAATAATATGAAATTCAAATTATTTGCAAGTTGTATTTCCAAACCCATATGTTTAGCTTTCATGCTATGTATGGGGATTGGATTTGCGCAAGCACAGAAGATTGTCGTAAAAGGAACCGTTACTGGGGATGGGGATGTCCTCCCAGGAGCGAGTGTTCTTGTGAAAGGTGTGAACAAAGGGGCTATTACTGATTTTGACGGAAACTATGAAATTGAAGCGAATGCGGATGCAACGTTGATATTTAGTTTTATGGGCTATTCAACCATTGAGGCTAAGGTGAATGGTAAAAGTACTGTTGATGTAGTATTAGAAGCAGAAAGTAATGCCTTGGAAGAAGTTGTAGTAGTAGGTTATGGTACTCAAAAGAAGAAGGAGGTAACAGGAGCGGTAGTAAGTGTAAAAGCTGCTGAGCTTGAAAAAACTACTACTTCAGATTTAGGAGCAGCATTGCAAGGTCAGATGGCTGGGGTGAATGTAACTGCTAGTTCAGGTGCACCTGGTGAAGAAGCGAACATATTAATTCGTGGTTTTGGTTCTTTGCTAGATGGGAATAGTTCTCCTTTATATGTAGTGGATGGTATTCCTTATGATTCTGATCCTCAGTTAGCAATTAGTGAGATTGAGTCAATTGATGTTTTAAAGGATGCGGCTTCGGCTTCTATTTATGGAACTCGTGGTTCTAATGGGGTAATTTTGATAACCACCAAGCAAGGTAAGGTTGGTCAGATGAATATTCGTGTAAATTCTGAATACGGAGTTCAAAAAATTATGTCTGATGCACATGCCATGACAAGTGAAGAGTTTACTTATATTGAAACCTTAAGAGGTTCTTTAAACTCTGGTAAAGTTCAAGGAGGGGTAGAAGGAGAAATTCATAGAAATGCTAGGTATTTTACAAACAATACTGATTTAGCTGAAATTATTTTAAATGATCTAGCTCCCATTCAGAATCATTCGGTAAATGTTTCTGGTGGTGTTCAAGGCTTGACATATTCATTCAATGCAAACTACTATGATCAACAGGGGATTATGGTTAATTCTGGATATAAAAGATTTAACGTTAGATCTAATACCACTTTTACAAAAGGGAAATGGAAAGTTACAACTGGATTGACTTTTAGAAGAGATAGTAAGAAAATTCCTAACAACCAGAATAATGTAATGAATAAGATCTATGATTATAGACCTTTTCAGGATTATATTGATTTAGAGTCAGATGTTATTGAAAATGCTTCTGATCAAGACTTGGATGATTGGGAGATAGGATCTGCAAGACAACAAGCCAATGTAGCAAGAAATTTTAAGATTTTTGAGGATAGAACATCTAATAGTCATTCAGGAAATGCACAATTTGATTATAGTGCTACAAAAAACTTAAAATTTACGGTAAGAGGTGGGGCTACCTATAATGATCAAAAAGGAGTTAGAATATCTCCAAAAGTTGAGGTGTATAATAATAATGGAGAGCTGATACCAAATACACAAGTTACTTCAAATAGAACTTCTGATTTGACAACTTCTAAATTAACGTTTGAAGCTTTCGTGAATTATACGAAAAGAATCCAAAAGCATAGCTTTAAGTTCTTGGCTTTGTTTTCATACGAGAAGTCTACATCAGAATATTACCAAGTTGAAAAAAGAGATAATATTCACCCAGCGGCGACAGTATTCGATAATTATGCCGTTGTTTACGCGATTGATAGTAATGGTAGAGATGGGACTCGTGTGAATAGAGGGAATTTAGCTCGTGTTCAATACAATTATGACGGAAAGTACTTGTTAAGTGCTAGTGCTAGATATGATGGATCTTCACAGTTTGGTTTGGAGAATAGATGGGCGTTATTTCCTTCTGTTTCTGGAGGCTGGAATGTGTCAGATGAATTCTTTTGGGAGCCAGTGAAAGATGTGGTAAACTCTTTTAAAATTAGAGCAAGTATTGGAACAACAGGTAATGATAGGTCTGCATTGTACGGCTACCAAACTGTGGTTGTAGCAAATAAAAATTATGTTTTCGGTAGTAATAATGCGACTGCTGGTTTACCTGGAGCAGGTGAGAGTTATAACTTAGGGACTTCGCAGCAGGCATATTACAATAAAGATTTGAAATGGGAGACAAACGTGGAAACAAATATTGGTTACGATTTTGGTTTCTTTAGAAATGCACTTACCGTAAGTACCGATATTTACAAAAGTGAAAAGAAAGATTTATTATTTCCCGTTAAAAATGCTCCTTCTACTGGTGTTAATGGAAACGAAACAGCAAGTAATGCAACAACTATTTTTAACATTGGTAATATGGAAAATTCAGGTGTTGAGTATGCTGTTAAATATAGACACAAGGGGAAATCTTCTGGATTTAATTGGAATGTAGCGGCTACCTATACACAAAATAATAATATAGTAACGAAAACAAGTTTGTCCGATCCCCTGATAAGATTGGATAATTCTCATATTTCAAGTAAAAATGGAGCTTCTGCAGAGGATGTGTCGGTTATTACGGAAGGTCATGAAGCAGCTTCGTTCTTTTTACGCGAAACGATTGGGGTTATAAAAACAGCTGAGCAGCTTGCCGAATATCAAGCATCTACAGATCCAACAGCTCGAATGGGAGAGTTAATGTATAAAGATCAAAATGGAGATGGGGTAATTGATGATCAAGATCAAATTTATATGGGAAGTGGTACACCTGACTTTGAGGTGGGTTTAAATTTCTCAGCGAATTACAAGAGGTTTGACTTTTCTATGCAATGGTATGGTTCTTTTGGTGCTGAAATCATGAATGGAAGTAAGGCCTATGCGTACCAATCGGGAACACATAAAGATTTATTTTACTCATGGACGGTGAACAATCCAACTTCTAATATTCCTTGGAATGATGGAGCAAATTCTAAATCTTATAGAGGGGCTTCAGATTACTTTATGGAAGATGGAACTTATGTGAGGTTAAGAAATGTTCAATTAGGGTATTCTTTCTCTAAAAAAGTTTTAGAACGAATTGGTGCTTCTAGGTTGAGATTATATGTTCAAGCTCAAAATCCAGTAACCTTTACAAAGTATTCAGGTATTGATCCTGAGGTAGGAAATAACGGTTTGAGTACTAGAGGTATTGATGCAGGTAGATATCCTATTTCTTCTCAGTATAAATTAGGATTACAATTTCAATTTTAAATAGTTAAAAATGAAAAAACAACAAAATACACATAAAACATTGAAATTCGGGAGAGTTTTTATGGTTAAAATGACCCTTGCGTTTTTAGGGTTGATCTCTCTTGAATCTTGTACAGATGATTTGGAGCAAATTAATCCAAATGCCATAACAACCTTAAGCTTTTGGCAGGATAATAATGACTTGAATGTTGGTCTTACAGCAGCATATAGTACCTTAAAAAATAGAAATATCTTAGGGATATTATTTGAACCTACTAGAGCTGATGTGGCAGTACCGACTAATTTTAGAGTAAAATTGACCAATACACCGATGTCAAGTCAAACATTTGACCAAACAACTAGAGAGGTGCAGGATAAATGGAATGCATTGTATCAAGGGGTGTTTAGAGTGAATCAGGTAATTGATGCATATAATAATTTGGTTCCTACGTATGAAACTGCTGATGCGAAATTAAAAGGACAGCTGATTTACACACAAGCAAGAGCTTTAAGAGGTTATTTTTATTTAGAATTATATAGCTCTTTTAATTTTGGTTCTGTACCTGTATTTGAAACAGTTCCAAAAACTTTGGAAGATTTGCATAAAGCATTTTCGAAAAAGGAAGATGTACGTGATTTTTTAATTGCTGATTTGACTTATGGATTAGAAAACTTGCCTGCAACCTATGCCGCTTGGGGTGATTTAGGGGATTCTAACATTGGTCGTATCACAGGTGGGGCTTGTGAGGCATTTTTAGCAAGAGCTTATATGTATGATAATGATTTTGCAAGTGCTGAGCCATTGCTTATGAACGTAATGTCAAACTACGGTTATGAATTGGCAGAAAATTTAAATCAAGTTTTTACTGGAGTAAACGAATTTAATAATGAGTCTATTTTTGAGGTAAATTATTCTATGGATCAAAATATTTTAGCTACGGATGAAGAGGCTGTTACTCAAAATATATCAAGTCAATTAGGAAACGGTAATGGAAACATTCAGCCAACAACATGGATGGGGTTATTATATAGAAATGATCCAGTAGATCCAGCAGATCCTGCAAATCAAGTTCCAAATTATGTGTACGATAAAGGTGAGTTAGTTGATCCAGAACCTGCCGATACTCGTTTGAGAATGTATTCTTCAAGGATGGGGAACTCTGTATGTCAAGTGGATGATCCGGATGAACCTATGTATGGGGTAACTGCCGCGAACTACGGTCAACATGTGAATGCAACACCTATGAACAAGAATTGTCCGGTGAGATGGAAAAAATTCACAAATTGGTATACTGTTGGAGATGGGTATGGAGAAGAAAAGAACCAAAACGAACCAACATTTAATAAATCAGGAATTAATATCCCTGTAATTAGATTGGCGGAAATCTACTTGTACTATGCAGAGTGTATGCTTGAAAAAGGGGATGTTTATGAAGGATTAAAATATATCAATAGAGTAAGAAAACGTTCTCATGTTTCTTTAATTGGAAACGCAACAGATCCTGGTGCAGAGTTTAATAATGCAGAGACAACTTATGTTGATAATATCAACTTGGGAGGAGATAGTCCTACAAATGCTGTAACCTTGGAAAATGTTAAAAAGCATTTAATGTTTGTAGAAAGACCTTTGGAATTGGCGTTAGAAGGAAATAGACCAGTAAACTTAAGACGTTGGGGAGAATTAGGAAATAGATTGACTGAATTAGCTAAATATGAGTATGATGCGTATCATTATGCTGCAGATTTAAATGGTGACCATCCTAAAAGATGGAGGTGTTATGTGGTTCCTACAGGTGAAGTACCATATTTTCCAGCAAGTGGATTTAAAGCGCAGGAAGCACATTTAAGAGATGCATTTATCGGTTCAACAAATTATAACCCTGAGTTTCATTCTTATTTGCCAATACCACAAGACGAAATTAATGGTAATTTAAACTGGAATGTTGTAGAGTAGTTTCATCGTGATATTACTTATTAGTTAAAACTAAAATATTGAAAAATGAAAACAATTAAAATATTAATTAAATCATTTCTACTGCTGCTACTTTTAGTGGGATGTTTAGGAAATGAATGGGAACAACCAGAAGATTTTACCGATTTGGTGTTTACTACAACAAATGGTAGTACCGCAGATCAAGGAGAGGTGAATAATTATTTGTCTTTTATGGACTTATCTGCAGGTGCAACAGCGCATTATTGGGAGATTCCGGATAACTGTTATTTTCTAAGGGGACCAATTCCTGCTAATTTGCCAAATCATGATGAATATATCATAAATGCAGGAGATACAATCAGTACGGATAAAACAGTTCATGTATTGTTTAAAAAAGGAGATTCAAATACCATCATTAAACTGCGTAATGAGTTTGCAGATTCTACTTCTTTTATATATCCAGGACTATGGGATCCTACAGGAGGAAATAGTGGAACAGGTGGTTTTATAAATGATACCATCAGAACAATTAGGATTGGAGATAAATGGATTGCAGAGGTTGAGTTATTAGTAGATGTGTATGATACCATCCGTCCTGAAATGGAAATGAGAGATATCAATGGTGTTGATATTGATTTTGAAGCTATTGATACAATCACTGTGGATTTTGGCGATAAACTGATATTTGATGATAGAAGTGCCTTGTTGGAAGATAATAATTCTCGTCCCGAACAAACCGTATGGAGAGTTTTTACGATTGAAGAAAATGAAGAGGATGAAGAAACAATTTTTAATAGTAGTACAACTTATGACCCTTTAGAGTTGGTGCCTGGTGGAGCTCATGAAGGACGTAACATTGACACCATTACTTTTAATAAAGCCATAGGAGCTTTCAGAGGAAGATTAACGGTGAGACGTGAAAGAACTGAAACCTTGAATGCTGCAAATGCAGTTTACGAAATGCCAGTTATTTTTAAAGTAAATCCTTCTGATGCGATTTTTGAAGTATCAAATATCGTAGAACAAGATGATGATATAATTAGAGTATTGTTAAATGATAATTTAGCTGAATTTTCAGAAAATATTGGAGACCATTTTAGTGTTTCTGTGAACGGTGTTGATAGACCTGTTTTTTCAGTGTATAGACATGAAACGAATAATAAGGCGTTAGAGGTAAGGTTAGATACGCCGTTAGATCCGTCAGAAGTGGGAATGGCATTTATGTCTTATGATGGAGCTTCTGAATTTGTTGTTACATTGGATGAAAGACCTTTGCAAGGGTTTACAGATGAAGAAATTGATGTGTATGTGCCAACACCTGTAATGCAGATTGGGGATATTATAGAAACATCGGATGATTTAATTGCTATAGCATTTGATCAAGATATTGATCCGGCAAGTATAGCAGGATCGTCCAATCCAACTGCTGGTTTCGAAGTGATGCTAAATGGAGTCCCATTTCCTATTGATGCAATAGCTGTAAATACAGAGTTTCCAAATGTATTGGGGTTAGATATGAGTGATTCTATGTATCAGGATGACGTGATTACAGTTAGTTTTACAGGTCCGAGTGATATTCGTTCCGTTGGAAACGGTTCCCTAACAGATTTTGCGGCCATAACTATTGTGCCTTATTTTGATCAACAATTAACTGACTCTGGGTTTGAAGGAACTTTTGGTGACTATTGGGTAGAAGGCGCAAGTGGAGCTGGTGCGACAGTTGGATTTTCAACAGAGCAAGCTAATGGAGGTACTCAAAGTGCAAAACTTACCACAGAGAAACCTAGATTAGAGTCAGGTTCAGATGTAACCTATGAAAATGGGTCAACTTATGTGGTTAGTTATTATAGGTATATTGTTCCAGGTGCTACACTTGATGCGGTTCATGGAGACAAAATATGGCTTAATAAAGCTGTAGGTTCTACAGCGGTAACTCCTAGATGGGATACTGCAACGGCAGGTATCTGGGAGCATATTGTAGTTGAGAAGGAAATTACAGCCGATTATTTCAATGTTGGTATACGAATTCAACCTGTTCCTACTAGCGGATCAGTGTTTACAGTGTATTATGACGATTTTGAAATTTACAAGAAAGATGTAAGACCTTAGTAAAGAAAAATTGAGATAAAGAAAGCCTATAAATGAGAATTTATAGGCTTTTTTTTCGTTCGTCAAGTTATAATCTAGTACATCTGGCAGTTTATTCCTAAGAAAGAGACATATGTTGCGTTCGTCCTTATAGATAAATTGCATTTTTACCATCTAATATTTAAACTAAAAATAAAATGACTTCTAAAATTGTTATTGCTTCTTTAGGGATTCTTTCGTTGTTTTCATGTGCTAAGACACCTTCGAAAATAGAACAAAAGAAACCCAACATTATTTACATCATGTCAGATGATCATACAACCCAAGGGTTTGGGATTTATGGCAGTAGACTGGCAAAATTGAATCCAACTCCGACATTAGACCAAATAGCGAAAGAAGGAATTATATTTGACAATTGTTTTGTGAATAATTCTATTTGTACTCCAAGTAGAGCTGCAATTTTATCGGGTCAACATAGTCAAGCAAATGGTGTGTTAGATCTTGAGGGAAAATTGCCAAAAGAGCATCAGTATTTACCTATTGAAATGAAGAAATTAGGGTATCAAACTGCAATGATTGGGAAATGGCATTTGAAAGTAGAACCTAATTTTGATTATTATAATGTATTTACCAAGCATGGGCAACAAGGTTCTTATTTTGATCCGTATTTAACTGAAACAGGGATGCATTTTACGGAAGAAAAGGACCTTGCTTATGAAGGTAAAATGTACAAAGGGCATAGTTCAGATATCGTAACTGATATTTCTTTGGATTGGTTAAAGAATAAAAGAGATAAAAACAAACCCTTTATTTTGTTTCATCAATACAAAGCACCTCATGATGATTTTGAATTTGCACCTAGATATAAAGATTATTTAGCAGATGTTGAGATTCCTGAGCCTGCAAGTTTGTATGATAATGCAAATAATGGTTCTATTGCGACGCGTGGTGAAAATGGAGAATTATTATCTGTAGTGGGGTCTTCTGTTTCGAAAAGAAATACAATTCGAAATATGGGAATGCGTATGTGGAGTGATTGTTATAGTAAAAAGAATAATCCAGATTTTGATCGTCACCAAGCAGATGAGTTGGAAGGTGATGCTTATACTCATGCAACTTACCAAGAATACTTAAAACGTTATTTACGTTGCGTGAAAGGAGTAGATGATAACGTAGCTCGTTTAATTTCCTATTTAAAAGAAGAAGGCTTGTATGATAATACAATTATTGTGTATACTGGAGATCAAGGGTTTATGTTAGGTGAGCATGATTATATTGATAAAAGATGGATGTATGACGAAGCAATGCGTATGCCCTTTTTTGTAAGGTATCCTGAAAAAATAAAAGCAGGTTTAAGAACGGATGCTATCATTAATAATACAGATTTTGCACCAACGTTGATTGAAATGGCTGGAGGTACTCCACCAAAAGAAATGCAAGGTCATAGTTTCAAACATATTTTAGAAACAGGAGAGGAGCCAAAAGGATGGCAGCAATCTACCTATTACAGGTATTGGATGCACATGGCTCATGCACATGCAAATCCTGCTCATTTTGGTATCAGAACTAAGCAATATAAGTTGATCTTCTTTTATGGGAAGTATTGGGTTGATACTGATAATCCTGATGCAGAATGGAATAAAAAAAGTTGGGGAAATCGATTTACACTTCATACCCCAGCGGCTTGGGAATTTTATGACTTGACAAAAGATCCTAAAGAAATGAATAACGCCTATGCTGATCCAGCTTACAAAGATGTTATTGCCAATTTGAAAGAGCAGCTAGTAGCAAAACGTAAAGAGTTGAATGAAGAGGATGGTGCTAAATATCCTCATATTCAAAAAGTGATTGATGCACACTGGAATGATTAAGGTTATTAAATTAAATAGAACAAATGGTCACTTTATAAGTGGCCATTATTTTTGTAAAGCCTATTTGTAAAGGGAGAATAGGGCTGTATATAGACAAAATGTAGATAATAAATGTTTTAAAAAGCCATTCGTTCTAATCTCTTAGACATTTGAACAAGGCGAATATATACGCCTCTTTTAAATTTGTAGCTATACTGAAATAGATTAAAAATGAAAATTAAATTCCATAGGCTAAAACTCGTGTTGCTACAGGTAGTGACTTTTTGTATTACTTCTATTTGCTTTGTTTCTTGCGCGGATAAATTAGATGAACCCAAAGAAATTCCTTTTAACAAAGGGTGGAAGTTTTCTAAAGGTGATGTGAAGGGAGCAACAGAAGTTGCTTTTGATGACACTTCTTGGGAAAATGTCACAGTTCCACACGATATGAGTATAAAGGGTGAGTTTTCAAAGAAGAACCCTTCCTTTTCTAGAGGAGGATGGTTGCCTACGGGTAAGTGTATGTATAGAAAAAGCTTTGTTGTCAATGCTAATAAAAATTCGCAGAAAGTATTTGTCTATTTTGATGGAGCTTATCGTAATTCTGTGGTCTATATAAATGGCGTTAAAGTCGGGTATCGTCCATTGGGATATATTGGTTTTGAATACGACTTAACACCCTATATCAATTTTGGAGGAGAAAATGTTATCGCGGTAACACTTGATAATTCTGAGCAACCTGGCCACAGATGGTATTCAGGGACTGGATTGTATAGAGATGTTACCTTAAAAATAACGAATAGAACATATATTCCAAATTGGAGTTTGTATGTAACAACACCCAAGATAACTGATGAGCTAGCAATAGTAAATACAGATTTTGAAATAAAAAATGAATCTGGGATTTCAGAAGAAATTAAAGCGGTTGTATCAGTTTTAAAAGATGATAAGAAAGTTACTGTTAAGGAGCAAATCGTTGCCATTGAAGCTTCTCAGAAAACAAAGGTTCAGATCCAACTTGAGGTGGTCAATCCTAAATTATGGTCACCGAGTGCTCCTAATTTATATGATGTGAAAGTTCAATTGTATAAAGGTGGACAATTGATAGGTGAAGAGCATACTAGAACCGGAATTAGAACTTTGGGTTATGATAAAGACAAAGGGTTTTCTATCAACGGAGTCAGAACTAAATTGAAAGGAGTTTGTTTACATCACGCAGGTGGACCTTTAGGCTCTGCAATTTATAGAAGGACTATTGAACGTCAGTTAGAAGTTTTACGAGAAATGGGATGTAATGCAGTAAGGACCTCACACAATCCGTTTTCAACTGAGTTTTTGGATATCTGTGATGAGATGGGATTCATGGTGATGAATGAAATGTTTGATGAATGGGAAGTAGTTAAAAATCCTGCAACAGTTCAAAATGGTAAGAAAACACGTATTCCGGTAAAATATTATGCTGAGATTTTTAAGGAATGGGCAGATAAAGATTTAACGGATTTTGTGTTGAGAGATAGAAATCATCCTTCTGTTGTTATATGGAGTATTGGTAATGAAATAGACCAGATGAAAAGAGATGAAGGTATTCCTATTGCAAATAGATTGATTAAAATTGTACATGGGCTAGATTATCGCCCAGTTACAAATGGATTGATTGGTTATGGATGGGATGCTTGGCCAAGTGAAGGAGCGGCGGCTACAAGTGACATTAGAGGATATAATTATATAAAAGAAAATGGTCTTATTAGAGAGGATCGCATTGCTCCAGATGCCATGGGGATCGTTACAGAATGTGCTTCTGCACAATCTTATTATCCAAGAGGAACCTACTTGTATGGCGATCAAAAAAAGGCTTGGTGGGATAAATTAGGTTATGAGTTTGATGATGCCTATGAATGGGTAGAAAAAAGACAGCTTTTAGGAGAAAGAGGAATGGATGCCTGGAGAGATATTAAGAATAGAGATAATATCATGGGGCAATTTATATGGACTGGTTGGGACTATTTAGGTGAAGTAATTCCTTTTGGATGGCCGGCAAGATCCTCGTCATTTGCTCCAATAGATTTATGTGGATTTCCTAAAGATGGCTATTATTTTTATCAATCTCAATGGACATCTAAACCGATGGTTCATATTTTTCCTCATTGGAATTTAGATGGTATGGAAGGCAAGGAAGTGACTGTTTATGCTTATACAAATGCGGAGGAAGTAGAGTTGTTTCAGGATGGGAAATCTCTTGGAATTCAAAAAAATGATACGAACGGTGTAGAATATCAATCATGGAAAGTAATATATACACCAGGTTCTCTTCATGCGGTTGCTCGTAATTCAGGGAAAAAAGTAGCAGAGAAAACCATCCACACTGCTGGCAAGGCAAATAAAATTGAAGTCTTCGTTCGAAAAACTACGTTAGATGCAAATGGAAGAGATTTGGCTTATATAGAATGCACCATTCTTGATAAAGATGGAAATGTAGTTCCAAAAGCAGATAATACCATTGAGTTTTTAATTAATGGAGAAGCTACCTTAATCGCAACTGGAAATGGAGATAACATGAATCATACTTCTTTTCAGTCATCAAAAAGAAAAGCATTTAATGGAAAATGCCTAGGAATTATAAAAACAACGGAGAAACCGGGTGCTATTGAAGTGAAAGTGATTTCCAAAGGATTAAAAACAGCGGTACAACAGTTAAAATCGATAAATAAATAAAAAATATTAAATATGATAAAGTTTAATAAAACCTTAATGGCTATTGCTGTAACGGCATCATTTTGTTTTCAGAATGAAGTGGTTGCACAGAAAAAGAAAAAATACAAAGAAAACTGGGAGTCTTTATCTCAAGTAAATCAAGCACCAGAGTGGTTTCAGGATGCTAAATTTGGAATTTATACACATTACGGACCAGTTTCTTCTGCTTTTGTGGGAGCTGACCCGACAAAGTGGTATGCTGGTTGGCATGGAATGAAGATGTACGTAGATGGTAAAATTGTACCTTCTAAAAACGGGAAGCCTTCTACGAATTATACGCATCATGTTCAGAAATATGGACCTGTTGCGGAGCATGGATACAAGCAAATTATAGAAGAGTTTGATCCTTCAGCTTTTGATGCAAAAGAGTGGGCGGAGTTGTTTAAGATTTCTGGGGCTAAATTTGCCGGACCTGTTGCTATGCATCATGATAATTTTGCAATGTGGGATGCCAAATCTACAAGATGGAATTCTATGAATTATGGAGGTTATGATCCTTCAGCTGAATTGAAAAAAGAAATAGAATCTAGAGGTATGAAATTCATGGGGTCTTTTCATCATGCTTTTACATGGCAGTATTTTGCGGGCTCTCATAAACATGGAGGAATTGATCCTGAAGATTATGATTTGTATACCAATCCACATCCATTAGATTCAGATACACCTGATAAGGATTTTAATGATGCATGGTGGGCTAAGTTAAAGGAATTTATTGATGTGTATGAACCAGATGTATTATGGTTTGATTGGTGGTTAGAAAACTTAGATGAAGAATTACGTCAAAAGTTTTTGGCTTATTATTATAATAAGGGATTGAAATGGGGTAAGGAAGTTGTTGTTTGTTATAAAGAAACTACATTTCCAGAAGAAACAGCAGTGAAAGATTTTGAAAGAGGTCGTCCAAATCAACCAAAAGAGCAAGTATGGTTAACGGATACTTCTCCAGGAGCATGGTTTTATAGACCGAATGCGAAATTTACAACATCGAATGAGTTGGTGGATATTTTAGTTGATATTGTTTCAAAAAATGGTCTTATGTTGTTGAATGTGCCACCAAATCCAGATGCGTCGATACCTCAAGAAATGAAAGATCTTTTGGTCGATATGGGAGATTGGCTTGCTGTAAATGGAGATGCTATCTACGGTACCCGTCCTTGGACTGTTTTTGGAGAGGGGCCTACAAGATTACCTGAAGGAGGACATAAAGTTGAAAAACATAAAATTGCATATACGAATCAGGATATTCGTTTCACGAAAAAAGGAGATAAGGAGTTTTATGCTATTGTAATGGATACACCACAGGAGGAGATTGTCATTAAAACATTATCTACGGATATTGGTGTTTTAAACTCTAAAATTGAATCTGTGGAATTGTTGGGAAGTACGGAGAAATTACAGTGGACTAGAGATTCAAGAGGATTGGTAATCCAGTCTCCTAAAAAGTTAAGTTCGAAATTTGCTCATTCTTTTAAAATCAAGATGGAAGGATATAAAGAAACTGCCATTGGAGGAGCTGTGGATGCACATGTAGATTAATTAGAAAAATACGACCCGCAACTTTAACTTATTGGAAAAATTGCGGGTTTTTTATACCCAATAATTATGAGAGAAATAGTTTTTAAGTCGTTGATTATTAGTTTTTTGTTTGTTTTTTGTGTTGTGAATGCTCAGAAAAAAAAGATGCCTAATATTATCGTTGTTTTGGCTGATGATATTAGCGCTCGAGAACTTCCGATTTATAAATCGGATACCTGGAGTCCACCTAATGGTGGTAACACGCAAGATGTAAAGTTTCGTGCAACTACTCCTATAATAGATCAATTAGCAAAAGATGGTGTCTATATAAAAACAGCATGGGCAGCTGTTGTTTGTTCTCCAAGTAGAGCAATGATGATGACAGGAAGGTATGCACATTTACACAAGTGGTGGGGAAACAAAAATATTGGTAAATATTCTTCTCCTGAAGGAAAATTGGAATCTTATCCTTTGTATGCAAGTTCAGAATATACTATTGGTCATGTCGCTAAGGCTGCTGGTTATGCCACCTTTTGGTCTGGTAAAACACAAATGAGAAATAAAAGATTAGAGTTGTTCGGTTTTGATGAAGGAGTTTTTACACCAGGAGAGTCTAGTTTGGCTATGGAAAATCCATATACTGATTTTCGAGTACAAACGAAGAAAGTGGAAGGAAAAAAAGTTCAACTCAACAATAATACAGGAAATAAAGTAGCGACATATGATCAATCAAGCTGGTATTGGAAGCCTCATGTAATGCTAATGAATCATCCCACAGCAAAGGAACAATTTGAATGGTGGCCAAATACTAATAAGTCCAAAAAGAACTACGGGTTATCGACTTATGGTCCGGATGTAGAATTGGATTTTATTCTTGATTTTATGGAGAGAAAAACTAAAAATGAAGAACCCTTTTTTGTGTATCACACCTCACACCTCGGACATGATGCTTATGACTTTCTAAACCCAACAGAAAAAAACAAATGGCCAGGAACACCAAAGGTAGAGTGGAAGAATGGAAAATATAAGAGAATGACACCAAAAATAACAGGTAAAAATGGAGTATTTGACAAACATGGTACTGTAACAGAATCGGGGATTCATAATCATATTAATTATTTAGATTATCAATTGTCTCTTTATTTAAAAAAGTTAAAAGATCTAAAGATAGAGGACAATACCATATTGATATTTTGTGCGGATAATGGTACAAGTGGTTATGGAAAAAATAGTCCTGACCTTCAAAAAGGGACGCATGTGCCATTTATAGTGTACGCTCCTGGAATGAATTTTACTAAAAAAGGAGAGCAAGATGTGTTGTTTAATTTGTCAGATGTATTACCTACCATAGCCGATATTGGTGGTGTTTCGTTACCAGAGGATTACGAAATTAATGGAGAATCTTTTTGGCCATTTTTAACAACGAACAAAAAAGAACATAGGTCTTGGGTGTATGGTTATAAGGATAATATGCAGATAATAAGAGGATCAAATTTGATGAAGGATGGAAGAAATAGATGGTATGATGTAAGTGAGACACCAAACGATTTGATAAGTTATAGGGAAATAAAAAAATGGCAAAACGAATCTTCAGGTCTAAAATCAGAAAAAGAAAAACTAGAGTCCGTATTACCAAGATTCAATACGTTCGATATTGCTAAAAACGGTCCGTTAACAGAAAAAGACAAAAAAAAGTTGAAAAAGTTAGAAGATTTGAAGAGAGAAAAACAGAAATCTTTAAAAGCAAATAAGAAATTGAAGAATAAGCATAAGTAATAATTTTAAAAAAAACTGTAATTATAAATTACAGTTTTTTTTAGTTTAAGGGTAACGGAAACGTTTCCGAAGTGTAGTTGATAAAGAGAATTAGTATGATGAAAAAAAGTGTTTTGTGGTTAGTTTTAATTTCATTTAGTGTTTTGGGCCAGATGAAAGAAAAACCAAATATTATTGTAGTGTTGGCAGATGACATTAGTGCCAGAGAGTTTCCAATTTATAAATCTGATACATGGAGTAAACCCGAAGGAGGAGATACTCAGGATAAAAAATATAGAGCTTTTACCCCAGTATTAGATAAAATGGCAGAAGAAGGAATATATTTTAAATCTGCTTGGGCGGATGTTGTATGTTCTCCTAGTAGAGCGATGATGATGACAGGAAGGTATGCGCATTTACATAAATGGTGGGGGAACCATAGCTTAGGTCAGTATACAAGTAAAGAAGGGAAGATGGAGGTGATTCCGTTTTATGAAACATCACCTTTGGAGATTGGTCACGTTGCCCAAAAAGCAGGGTACGCAACGATGTGGTCTGGTAAAACCCAAATGCGAAGTGGAGACTTAGGATTACATGGTTTTGATGAAGGTGTTTTTACTCCCGGAGAATCTAGTTTAAAAATGAAAAATCCTTACTCTGATTTTGTAATTGAAGTTCAAAAATTGAATGGAAAAAGAATGGATGTGAATCTTGATACGGGGTTGAAAGCGGAGAATACATGGGCACAGCCAAGCTGGTACTTTAAACCTTATGTACTGTTGATGAATCATCCATCCACGTCAGAAAAATATGAATGGTGGCCAAATACGAAGGCTTCAAAGAAAAATTATGGAGCTCATACTTATGGGCCAGATATAGAGTTGGAGTTTATTTTTGATTTTATGGAGAGAAAAGTGGAAGCAAAGAAGCCGTTCTTTGTGTATCATACGACTCATTTGGGTCATAATGCATTTGATTTTTTGCATCCAACAACAAAACTAAAATGGCCAGGTACACCAAAGCTTAAATGGAAAAAAAATAAGTATATTAGAACAACTCCAAAAGTGACCGGAGACAAAGGGGTTTACGATACACATGGGACCATAACGGACCTGGGGATGCACCATCATGTAAATTATTTAGACTATCAAATGTGGTTGTATTTGAAAAAATTAAAGAAACTAGATGTTTTAGATAATACGATTATAATTTTTTGTGCAGATAATGGATCTGGTTATTATGGGAAAAATAGTCCTGTAAGTCAAAAAGGAACTCATGTTCCGTTTATTGTATATGGGCCAGGTTTAAAATTTACTAAAAAAGGAGCTCAAGATGCTTTAGTGAGTTTAGCAGATGTATTACCTACAATCGCTGAAATTGGCGGGTTCAAATTTCCTAAGGACTATGAGGTAAATGGTGAAAGTTTAGTACCTTACTTAACTACTAAACAATTACAGCATAGAGCTTATTTATATGCTTACAAGGCAAATTTACAATTGATACGAGGAGAACATCTTTTAAAAGATGGAAATAATAATTGGTATGATGTTGGTGAAATTCCTTCTGATTTAATAAGTTTTCCTAAAATCACAGATTGGAATCAGGTGAGTCCCGAGCTGAGAGCAGAAAAAGACCGGTTGGTAAGAATACTTCCTAAATTTGATAAATTTGATTCTGCTCAACATGGTGAATTATCGGATAAACATAAAAAAATATTAGATGATGCAGAAAAGTTAAAACTAGAAAAAAAACGTGCAAAAAAGAACAAGCATTTAAAGGGTAAGAAAAACAACAATTCTAATAAGTAAAAAATGAATAAAAATTATCAACATTTCTTATGCATAGTGGTCATGGTGATTTGTGTAGGGGTTTATAAAACAGCGGCACAAAATAAGACAAAACCTAATATTCTGTGGATTGTTACAGATGATCAAAGAATGGATTCTAATGGATATTTTAATGAAATTACAACAGGAAAAAAAAATAGTCCATTGGGGTATGTAGAATCTCCAAATTTAGATGCCCTTGCGAAAGAAGGTACCGTTTTTACAAATTTTTATTGTAATTCACCTGCGTGTGCTCCATCAAGAGGAAGTATTATAACAGGGAAATACCCGCATCATTCGGGGATTTATGGATTCGAAAAAACACATAATCAAACCGATTTTTTCAATAAAACAATGCCTCAAGTGATGGCAGATAATGGTTATCAAACGGCAATGTTTGGTAAAAAGGGGTATTATATTTTTAATTGGACACCAAAAGCTGTTAGAGGAGAAACCAATTTTTACCAGCAGTATGTTTCAAGTACTGAATTGAGAAAAAATAAAAATACAACAGATTGGGATAACAGTACGGAGTGGGGGCAGGTTAATGGCAAGTATAAGAAACTTGGTTCTCGTGTAAATTTTTATTATCCGAATGGCACTCATAAATCTTTTCCAAGGGGTGAAAAACTAACAAAGAATGATAAAAAAAATAAAAGAGAAATCGAGAAGGAATTAGATATTTTATATGCTTACACTCGTAGTAATCCAGAACTTATTATAGGTGGAGTCAATTCTATGCCAGGTGATAAGACTTTAGATGGAAATATTACTAGAGAATTTTTAGATTATTTGAATAATAAAAATCAATTGTATGAGTCGCCTGTGGGTAAATCAATGAAGGGGGCAGATTCTAATACTCCTGTATTTGTAAGCTTGAGTTATCATTTTCCTCATACACCTGTAATGCCACCCAAGGAGTTTAGAGATCGCTTTAAGGGAAAGATTTATGAAATTCCGGAATTTGATAAGAGGGAAGTCTCAAAGTTACCTGCTCAGTTGAAAAAAATATATGATAAGATGAAAATTGATGATCTTACCTATGATGAAAAGCAACAGGCAATTAGAGACTATTATGCTTTTTGCGCTTATGGCGATGATCAAATAGGAAAATCTATTAAAGCTTTTAAAGAATACTCGAAAGCGAATGAAAGGGAGTATTTGATATTTTATGTTTGTGGAGATCATGGATGGCAATTGGGAGAGCAAGGGATTGAAGCTAAATTTTCGCCATGGGAACTGTCAAACCATACCACGGCAATTGTAGTTTCTTCAGAAAGTGAAAAATTTAAAGCAGGTGATGTATATACTGGTTTTACAGAATATGTTGATATCATGCCAACTGTAATTGCTGCTGGTGGAACAGATCTTTCAATGGAAGAATATGATTTTTTAGATGGTTATGATTTGGCAGAGGTGTTAAAAAATAAAAATCTAAAGAGGGACTATGTTCTAGGCGAGTTTAATCATGTTGCAGGACCAAGAGCATTTATCAGAACTAAGAATTTTTCATTTTCTATGAGAAATAGAGAGAGTAATGCAAAGGCGAGTAATAAACAAAAACCGAACGTAAATGTTATGTGGGGAATCAAAGCCCCTAGAAAGGATGTAGAAATGGCTTTGTATGATTTAAGAATAGATCCCAAAGAAAGGAACAATGTTGCTAATGATAAAGAGTATATCAAATTAGCAGATTGGTTTAGAAAAAAATTAGGAAATATTACCTTAGGTGACGGAAGGATAGAGAGTAATTGGACTAAGCAAAATGAATACCATAAATCAGAATTTGCATTAGGGGCGGATGATAAGAAAATAAATATCCCCAAAAAAATCATCCCTAAATTATAAAAAAAAACAAAGCCCTTTCTAACCACAGAAAGGGCTTTTTTTAGTTCCTATAGATTTTCTAATTATGTACTAATTTAATTTGAAATTCTTCATTGCCTACTTCTATACGAACTGCTGAACAATATTTAACCTAAAACTAGCAAGCAATATAATATAATATCAATTAATTTTCTTATTTGCGTCAGAAAATCAGCTGTTATAATTACGCACAAATTTAATTTCTTAATGGGGGAAATATGCGTTTTTAGACTTGATTAGAACTCGTGTTAAAAATTAAATATTCCGACATAAACTAGACAATATTCCAAAATGTATTTTAAGGTGCTGTTTTTGAGTGTTTTGAGTTTTATTTTTGTGTCTATGTTTTGTTGCTAGTTTTTTTTGATAACAAAACAATCTTTGTATTTTTGAAAGAGATGTTAATTTTGAATTATGAAGAAAGAGTTATTTTTTATCTTGTTTTTGAGTCTTACAAGTTTTTCAGTGATAAGTCAGTCGTTAAAAAACAAAGATAAATTTTTTGATAAAGCTGTTGCGTTAAGAACTTCTAAAATGGACAGCACTGGTTTTTATTACGATAAAAGTTACAACTATCAATTAGAGCAAAAGGATACATTAGGAATGATAAAGGCGGTATTTGCGAATGCCTATTATCACAAACATATTTCTGATTATAGTAGTGCTTATGATTATTGTTGGACTGGTTTACGTTTGGCTGAATCAGTGAACAATATGGTGTGGGCTGCACGTATTCGTCAAGAATTGGCAGTGCTTTACAATATATATGGAAAAAAGGAAACTGCGTTAGAACATTTAGATTTCGCAAGGAATATAATGGTTCAAGCTTATAAAGAGAAAAAGGTACCTTTTAATAGTGTGAAATCTATTTATCATGCTTATTTCAATGTATATAGAAGTTCAGGTAGAATTGATATGGCTGAGAAATATCTTGATAGCAGTTATGCAATGTATAAAGCTATTTATCCGAATAAAAAAGATTATTTTTTAGAAGTAGAAAAAGGAAGTTTACTTCTTAAAAAGAAGAAATATGCAGAAGCTATTGAAACATTTATTGAGATTGATGTTTTAAAAAACCAGTACAATGAGAGATATAGTGTTATTTCTACTCATTTATTGGGTCGCGCGCTTGAAGAATCAGGCAGATATGCGGAAAGTTCAAACAGTTATTTAACCTCCTTAAAGTTGATAGAAGATTATAATAGTCATCATAACTATAAGAGTTTGAATTATATAAGATTGTCGATTTTGGCTCTAAAACAAAAAAAGTTTGAAAAAGCATATCAGTATTTAGCAAAATCTAGTAAATTAGATAAGCAAGATTATGGAGCGAATTTTGAAAAAAATGCTCAGTTCTTGAATATTAAGGATGAGTATAGGATTGAAAAGGAAAAACAACTTTTAAAATCCAAAGAAGATGAATTAATGATTTTGCAGCAAGAATCTAGCATCAATAAGTTAAAACAGTTAGTTTTAATTGTTAGCTTGGTTTTTATATTGTTAAGTGCTTTTTTAATTATTAAGGGGATTCGCTTTAAACATAAAGCTGAGAAAAAAGCGCTAAAAGATAAGCAAAGGATTGAACTAGATGCTAAAAATAGTATTCTAGAAGTTAAAAACAAGGAACTTACACTTTCTGCTTTGCAATTAATAGAGAAAGAAGAGTTTGTTTCTGAGATTGCTTCAGAACTAAAGCTATCCAATGATAAAGTGGATGTTCAGAAATTAAAGAATAAGGTAAAGACAATTCAGCGTGATCCTAATAATAATTGGGCAGAGTTTGAAGCAAGGTTTGTCGCTATAAATCAGGATTTTTATAAAAACTTAAAAGCAGAATTCCCTGATTTAGGGCCTACAGATTTGAAAGTTTGTGCTTTGCTGAAATTGAATTTTTCGAGCAAAAAAATGGCAACCTTGTTAGGAATTTCAGTTGAGAGCTCTCATTCATCAAGACATAGGGTAAGGAAGAAATTAGGTTTGGATAGGAACGTGAATTTAGTTGATTTTATAAATAAATTCTAAGAGAAACAAAGACTTTTTATAAAAGGCACCTGTCAACTAATTTGACAGGTGCCTTTTTGCTTTTTGTGAGTTTTGATTTGTTCAGATTTAATTGGAATCCTAACTTTTAAAGGGGGTGAAAACGGAGAGTGTTGAGTTTGTGTTTAGTTTTTAGACGGTTGTTTTTGTCTATATCAAGTATTCATCAAGTCTAGTTTTTCAGATCTATGGAAAGAAATTATTTGATTTGTATATCTAATTTAAACCAGAATAATTATGAAATTAAATTTTAGAAAGAAGAGTATAACCAAACCTAAAATTAGGTTTCTTCTTTTAGGCATTCTCTTGCTAACGTGTTGCTTTGATATACAAGCGCAAACACAAATTGTAAAAGGAACTGTTTCAAGTGAAGGGGAACCTCTTCCTGGAGTGGGGATTGTCGTAAAAGGAACTTCAAGAGGGGCAACATCAGATTTTGATGGAAATTTTGAATTGAAAGCATCCGATGGAGAAATCATTGTATTTAGCTATATGGGTTTTGTTACTCAAGAGGTAAAGGCAACAACTGCTAAAGCATTAAATGTTGTTTTAAAGCAAGATGTATCTACCTTAGAAGAGGTGGTAGTAGTTGGGTATGGTACTCAAAAGAAAAAAGAGATTACAGGGGCGGTTGTAAAAGTTGAAGCAGCTGCGATTGAGGTTTCTGCAACGGCCGATGTTGCATCAGCCTTACAAGGACAAATTGCAGGGGTAAATGTTCAAGCGAGTTCAGGAGATCCAGGAGCTGAAGCTAATATTGTTATTCGTGGAATTTCTTCCGTATATGGTAGTAATACACCTTTGTATGTTGTAGATGGTATACCATATGAAGGAGATCCTAAGTTGAGTGTTGAAGAGATTGAAAGTATAGATGTTTTGAAAGATGATGCTTCCGCTGCAATTTATGGTACTAGGGGAGCTGCTGGAGTTATTTTGATTACCACAAAAAAAGGAGAGGAAGGAACAATGAAAATGTCCTTCAGTACTTATTATGGAGTTCAGAGTATTACATCTGGAGTACCATTGTTAAACAATCAAGACAGATTGTATGTTGATTTTTTAAGTTCTACTGCATTGCAAGGAAAGACCTATGGTAATACTTGGACAAGAATGGAAACAGGTCCGCATCAAATGACAAACAACACGAATTTATTCGATTTGGTTGAAAATAATTATGCTCCAATCAAAAATCATAGTATTCGAGTTTCAGGTGGTCAAAATGGATTAGTTTATAGTTTTACGGGAAATTATTTTGATCAAGAGGGTGTTATCATTAAATCAGGATACAAAAGATTGAACTTAAGACAAAATACTCAGTTTAAGAAAGGTAAATGGAATATTTCCACTGTAGCAGGGTTTAGAACAGAGGATAGAAAGCATGCTCCTTGGGGATTGATATTAGATGCTAATAGTTATAATGCATCACAGCCTGAATTGTCATTAGATTCAAATAATTTAGATGATGCAGGATCAACAAGCGGAAGTGAAGCTGAAAATTTAACTTTTTTGGGTAGAAAGTTAATTCAAGAAGATGATTCTGAAACGAATACTTTTGATGCAAATTTAAGAGTTGCTTATAACTTTACGAAAGACTTTAAATTTACGGCAAGGGTTGGTGTGCTGTATGCAAATAGCACAAGAATTACAATAAACCCTAAATATGTTGCTTACGATTTTGAAGGAGAAGAGGTTCCAACTGAAAGATCTAAAATCCGAAATACTGCTGGAAGAAGAAAAAATTATTCTTTAGAAAATATTATAAACTATAATAAAAGGTTGGGAAAGCATCAGTTTAAGTTGTTGGGAGTTTATTCTAGAGAGTCTTTCTTTTCGGCTCAATTTTACGGAGAAAAGCTGGATATAGCAGATAATAATATAACCGTTTTGAATGGTGCTACCGATCCAAATGCGAATGCAGGTTCGGGAACCGGTCAATGGAATCAGGATAAAACAAATACTTTGGTGGGTTATTTAGGTCGTTTCCAATATAATTACGACGGAAAGTATTTATTAAGTGCTAGTGTAAGACGTGATGGATCTTCAAGATTTCAGAAAGAACACTGGGGAACGTTTCCTTCAGTATCTGTTGGTTGGAATGTGGCTGAAGAGAATTTTTGGGCACCAGTTAAGAGATCAATCAACTCTTTTAAGTTAAGAGCTAGTAGGGGAACTACAGGAAATCAAGGTATAGCTGATTATACATATTCGGGAGCTTTACATTTAGATCAAGATTATGTGTTTGGTACGGGAGGTACAGAAGCATATACTCCTGGAATTATTCAGCGAGCGTACGCAAATGCGGATGTAAAATGGGAAACTTCTACTTCAACTAATATCGGGTTTGATATGAGTTTTTTCAGAAATGCACTACAAATAACAGGAGACTTTTATAAAGCAGATAAAAGAGATATGTTGTTCCCTACTGTGTTGCCTCCTTCTCAAGGTGTTGGTACTGGACAGTTTTCTCAGTTAGTTTCTAATGTTGGAGATATGGTGAATAAAGGTACAGAGTTAGCTGTTAATTATACTCATAGAGGTAAAATGACAATTAAAACTGGCTTGACTTATACTAGAAATACCAATGTTGTAACTAGAATGAGTCCAACGAATCCGGAAATGCCGTTGGCAAATAGTCAGGTGTCAACTGTTGGTCAAGGTGAGGATTTAGTTTCTTTTCTAAAAGAAGGGTATGTTGCTGGAGCATTCTTTTTGATCAAAACGGATGGGATTGTGCAACCGGAGGATTTAGAAGATTACAGGAAGATTCAACCAACAGCTCAAGCTGGAGATTTAAAATACGTTGATTTTAATAATGATGGTGTTTTAGATGTAAATGATAGACAGTTTGCAGGAAGTGGTACTCCGGATTATGAAATTGGTTGGAATTTTAATGCAAATTACAAGCATTTTGATTTCTCAATGCAATGGTACGGATCTTTTGGAGCGGAAATTTTAAATGGTTCGAAAGCGTATACTTATAAAAAATCGAATCATAGAGATTTGATTTACCAATGGAGTCCTCAAAATCCAACTTCTACAATTCCTGTGAATAGAGGAGATTCTCACGAAAACTACAGGGGGCAAACAGATTTCTGGTTAGAGGATGGTTCTTTCGTTCGTTTGAGAAATATTACAGTAGGATACACGATTCCAAAAAATGTATTAAAGGAGTCAGGTATCAACAGATTACGTGTGTATACATCGGCTCAAAACCCAATTACCATTACAAAATATACGGGTTATGACCCAGAAGTAGGGAATAATGGTTTAAGTACAAGAGGTATTGATAGAGGTACATACCCAGTGAGCTCCATTCTTAGACTTGGAGTACAATTAGACTTTTAATCTAAAAAGAAAGACATGAAAAAAATTAATATAGATATAAAAATAAAGGAGCGTTTTTCATCATCATTGAAAAGAATAGGGCTTGTCAGTTTTTCGATTTTGGCAATTGGACTGGGTAGCTGTAACGATGAAGACTTTTTGGACCAAACTAATCCTAACAACATTTCAACTGATTTGTTTTGGCAGAATTTGGGGCATTTAGAAGCAGGTTTAGTTGGAGTTTATAATACATTCAAAAGCACGGGGATGGTAAGCCTTGTGGACGAATTGAATAGAAGTGATCTTGCTTATGCAGGTTCTTGGAGAGCGCGTCCAACAATGGTCAATACATCTTATTTACAAACTTTTAATAATACCTCGAGGCCAGCTATCGAGAAATGGACAGATGGATATGAAGGGGTTTTTAGAGCAAATCAGGTAATAGAGGCAGCATCAAATTTGATGTCTACTCTATCTGTTCAAGATAAAGTAAGAGCAGTAGAAATTATGGGAGAAGCTAGGTTGCTTCGTGGTTTCTTTTACTACCAACTTTACAATTCTTATAATGAAGGTAAGATTCCTTTAGTAACCAGTGTTACAACTGCTAGAGAAGATTTTTTAAAGCCTCCTAGTTCTGCTGATGAAGTAAGAGCATTTTATCTTGGGGATTTTGAATATGCCGCTTCTGTTTTACCAATTAGTTGGGAAGGTGAGAATATTGGACGGGTTACCGCGGGCGCGGCAGTAGCGTTAATGGGAAACACTTATTTACATAATTCAGAATATGCTAAGGCAGCTGAAAAGTACATTAGTGTTATAGAAGACTTTGGATATGATTTAATGCCAAATATTGGAAGTAATTTTACTACAATGGATGAGTTTAATCAAGAGTCTATATTAGAAGCATCTTATTCTGTAGATTATAGAATGTCGGAAGTTGGGTTTTCTGAGAAGTTAGTATCTAGTTCTTTGGCTTGGAGTTTTTCTCCAAACTGGTTGGCTACAATTCCTTCGAATTGGTTGACTGTTTTGTATAAAAACGAAGTGTTGGATTTCTCGGATGATGCAAATAGAGTAGAAGGTGGAGGATTTAGAACATATAGCTTAAGAACTTCTGCATCCGTTGCTTTAGTTGATGATGTTGATTCCCAATGGTATGGTAAAATGCCTGGTGTTACAGGGCCTTTTAATCAGGGAAATACGAGTTATTGGAGAAAACATACGAACTGGGATATCGTGGAAGCTGAAAAAGATATATATCCGTCAACGCCAAGATCAGGAGTGAATGAAAGATATATTCGCCTTGCGGGTGTAATGCTGAATTATGCTGAGTGTATGGTAGAACTAGGTAACTTACCAGAAGCGATGAAGTATGTAAATAGAGTTCGTCGTAGATCAGCTGTACAATTAATTGGACTTAGCGCAGAAGATACAGAATATGGCTCGAATGATCATGATGAACTTATTTATTCACAAGAAATGCTAAGAGAGCATATCAGACATGTAGAAAAGCCCCTAGAATTAGGAGGTGAAGGATTAGGAGAGCGAAATATGGATCTAAGAAGATGGGGAATTAAAAAACAAAGATTTGAGGAATTGTCTGCTAGAAGATACGATGCTTTACATTACCAAGTTCAGTTAGAAAATGGTAATTTCACTACTCGATGGGCTAGCCAATTGGTGGAGGTAGCTGTTGATGATCCAAATGTTGATCCTAATTTTATAGAATTTCAAGAAGGAGCTGCAAATTACGTAGAAGAAGCTCATGCATATTGGCCAATACCAAATGTAGAAGTGATAACCAATCCATATATTGGCGTTGAAACGGAATAGTTAAAAATTAATTTGATAAAAATGAAAAAAATATATCTAATATTGTCTTTAGCATTAGCTACAATGTTTGTGGCTTGTAAAGATGAATCCTATGAGCAGCCAAATTCATTTTCGGATGTTGGTTTCTATACAGGAGGAGCAAGAGAAAGGGTTTTAAGATCAACCGCTGGAAGTTATATGTCTTTTATGGATGTGTCACAAGGTACTGTTAATCATTCTTGGACAATTCAAAAAGGAAATTATTTTCTTAGAGGACCTATAGGAAGAAAAGACACTATTTTCGATCAGTTTATTATAAACAAAGTTGATACAATTTCTAATGACGATACAGTACATGTACTTTTTCCGGAAGGTGGTTTGAAAGAAATAACATTGCATAATACCTTTCATGATTCGGTTGCATTTAGAGGAAACAATGGTGTAGAAGATTATATTCTTCCGTCGGTAAAAGTTGGAGACCTATGGGTTATTGACACTACTTTTGTTGTTGACGTTTATGAATCTCTAATAGCAGAAATTGAAGTAAGACAAGATGGTGCTTTAGTTTCTCATGAAAAAACTACAGATACCATAACAGTAGAAGTTGGTGGGACGCTCGAGTTTACTGATATTACTACAATAGGAAGGCCTACAGAGAGACAATGGACTGTGTCTGGAGAGGTGAGCAGGGAACAAGTGTTTACGCCAACATTCAAAAAGTTAGGTATACAAACAGCTAGATTAATAGTACAAAGAAGTGGTGAGGATATCCCTGGTGATAATGATTTTTATACTATGCCAGCTGCAATAAAAGTAATTCCTTCATCTAAGCCTTTCCAAGTAACAGGTGTTATTCAAGAGCAGTTAGATGAAACCATTCATGTTCCTTTTAATGGTGAATTCGAGCCTTTTACAGGAAAAGAAGCATTTTTCTCAGCTAAAGTGAACGGTACAGATTTCTCTATCAAATCAGTAGTTATTAATCCGGATGACGCAACTGTATTAGTGGTAACTTTGGATGATCCTATATACAGACCGGATGTAGTAACTGTTTCTTTAGAAGATGGTAGTGGTATTACTTCTACAGATACAAGAGTTCCGGTTGCATTTACGGATTCAGCAGTAACCATGCATAATGAGAATTTGCTGCCTACCAATGTTGCAGATGCAAGTGCTTGGGGGCCGTGGTGGAGAAATGCACCACATGTTGAACTTTCTACGGAGCAAGCATCTTTAGGAACTAGTAGTGTTAAAATGACTATTTTACCAGGTGAAGCAACTTCAGAATCTGGTTATTCGTTCCCTAATGATGGTGTAATTTCTTTAGAAGCAGGAAAAGAATACATTTTCCGTTATAAGGTTTATATTGATGGAGCAAATAGTCCAGTAATGCCTTTGAATGGTCAAATGTTTATCCTTAACGATTGGGGATGGAATTCGACAGTAGATTTTTCTACAGGTACCTTGCCAACGGATGAATGGATAACTCAAGAAGTTACCTATACACGTTCTCCTAGAGATGTGGCAAAGTTATGGTTCAGAATAAATGCGAATGCTGGACAGACTACAGAAGCAACTATATATATTGATGATTTCTTCTTAATAGAAAAAGAAGAAAGACCATAGTATAATTGTTTTAATTTTAAATTAAAAAGGGCCTTCATTTGTTGAAGGCTCTTTTTTTTTGTTCTGTTTTTTAGTGGGGGATAGCTTTGGATAAAATAAAAAATAAGAAGATATTTGTCTGAAATAATTGTATGTTGCTTACATGAGGAACGTTTTAAAATTTGCCATAATACTCCCTGTAATAATTGTCTTTTTTGGCCTAATAGGATCTTGGTTTGTTTTTGAGTATAAAAAAGATTGGTTGAAAGATGAACTTCTTTTAGTTGCTAACGACAATTTTAAAGGTGAATTTCAGATAGAATCTTTAGGTTATGATCTGTTTACTTATTTCCCTAAGGTAGCTATTACATTGAATAATGTTTCATTTATTGAAGATGGTTTTGTTAAACCAAATGAAAATATTTTTGCTTTAAAAAAAATAGCTCTTGATTTTGATTTAAAAGAATTGTTATCTAATTCTAAGTGGATTATTAAAAGAGCCGTGATTGAAGATGGATCTTTAAATTTAATTGAATATGAGAAGTATTGGAATATCGCCAATGCCTTCTCAGTATTAAATTATAAATCTTCAGATCAAAGTAATACTGCATTGAGTTCACCATTTGTTTTAGCAATAGAAGAGTTAGAAGTCAAGCAGGCCTCCATGTCGATTTTGTTAGATGGGAATAAAAATGCTGAATTTTTTGAGTTTGAAAATGTTAAGGCGAAACTTAAATTGTCTGGTAATGTTTTGGATATCGAGGTAAATTCTAATCAAGAGATAAGACCTACATTTTTTGAAAAATATGATCTAAGAAAACTTGAGAAATCGGAGTTGTCGTCAGGTTTTAGTATTGATTTAAATACGGATAAAATCGATGTAAGATCTAGTGTTCTTAGGTTTTTAAATCAGTCTTATCAGTTTAAAGGTAGCTATAGTTATCAAAAGGATCATATAATTGATTTGGAGTTTAAAGGTTTTATAAACGATTCCGAGATGCATGAGGCATTTACAAAAGGAAAAGTCTACACAAACTTCAGTCAAAATGAAAAAGTATTAAATTTTAAAGTATCATCTTTTGATGTAGATGTAAACAAAGCTCTGAATGAGTATAATCCTCATAAACTTGCTGAAGGTAATGTAGATTTTTGTGTCGATTGGAAATTTAAGGGATATAATTTTAGCGAGTTTAAGAAAAACTCCAATGCTAAAATTGGAGTGAATGGAAAGGATATAATGCTTTATGGTATGGATCTTGACCATTTGTTAAAGAATTATAAAAAGAGTCAAAATTTTAATTTGGTTGATATCGGTGCTTTTGCATTTGCCGGTCCGTTTGGCACTGTTGCTGTAAAAGGGTCCGATTTTACAAAATTACTAACCACAAAATTCACAGATAAAGATTCTTCAAATATAAAGGAACTTGTAATAGATATGAATCTTTCCAAAGGAGTTTTAAAAGCTGAAGATGTCGCTTTTTCTACAAATAACAATAGACTCGCTTTATTTGCAGACTATGATATTGTAAAAGATTCTATTCCTAATGCAGAAATTGTGGTTTTAACGGATAGGGCATGTCAAATATTAGGACAAAAATTTCATGGAAATCCAGAAGCAATTGTATTGGATGAAGTAAAAGTTGTAAAAACGCTTATGGGATCTGTCGTCAATTTATTTAGAACTTTAACGCTGCAAAAATGTAATCCCATCTACTTTGGAAAAGTCAGTCATCCCGTACCAACGGATCCTAATTATTTTATGATCGATGGCGCTAATGCAAAAAAGATATTTGAAAAGAAAAAATAGCAATGTGTAGTGCTTTTTTTACAAATCGTGAGGTCTATGGTCATGTTGTGGCGGTCCTTGTCGGCCATTATGTCTATGTTGACCCGGTGGTGGTCCTTTTCTACGGATTTCAGTAAAATTCCCTTTTAGACATCTACTCATATATGGGTACTCCTCAGTTACAAAATAAGCATAAGAACCATTTATGGTAGTTCCATTACATTCATCTAGGTTGCCAAGCCCATCAATGTATTCCCAATCAGAAACAAAAGTACCATCAGGGCGAGTGTCTTGAAGGTCTTTTTCCATGCCATGTTTTGGGTTTTTATAGGCGCACGCATCACCAGTTCGATTGGTTTTTGACAGTTGATAGCTTGGCTTGTATTTACCGGTTTTAGAGAAATAAATTGGAAAGCCGTCTTTAGCAAAACCTACATGAATTAAATCTTCTCCTCTGTCTAAAATTTTTATTAATTCGGTTGGTACCCCATGGTAATGATAAGCACCCGTTGGTTGAACATGTGCATTGTTAAAGTCTAACCCTAGGTTAACCAAATCTTGAAAAGCTTCTATTTTATACACTTCGCCTGTTTCACAAACAAATCTTTCCGCTGTTTCTGGTTCAAACTTCACTCCGTTTATTGCGATTCCTGGTTCTCTAGCCCATTTTGATTTACCAGATAATTGAGGGTTAATCGGAATGAAATACTTCAGTTTTTGTGCAGAAATTGTATTTGGATTCCCGTAGGTAGGGAATTTTCCTGTTTCATGATTAGGGAGTGCATTGGTATTTATAATTCTATTCCCGTTCTTTAATTCGACGGTTGTATTTGTGCCATACGTGCTACTAGAAATACTATATTCTTTAAAGAAATCCGTTGTTAATAAATTTGTTGTTTGAGCTACTTGCTTCTTCGAAATTGTTTTGTTTTCTGAAGATCCACAACTTATGGCAATACATAGACTGAAAAAATAAATAATAATGCGCAATGATTTCATATAATTACAGATTTTTAGTTTGTTTCTATTTAATCGAGGATAATTTTAAATATTATTTTTTAGGCACTAGTTCGTAGGGATAGATTACTGTCCAGTCTTGCTCCATATCCACAATTGTCCAATCTTTTTCTTTTGCTTCATCAAGACCTTTGTTAAATCTTCCAATGTGAGAATCCCGATCGTATGCCCATTCTCTGATTGAGTCAGTATGGTGAACGTAAAGCATAAAACTTTTAGATTTATTTGAAGCGGTCCAGCGAAGCATCTGAAGATCACCATCTGAGTTACCTGCGGCAAAAACTGGCTTTCTACCAATAAATTTATGGATTGCTTCAGGTTTTCCTCCTTTATCATTATTAAAATCTAGTTCAGGTAACCTTTTTATAATAGGATTTCCATTATTGTAATCATATGATGTTTTAATAGAGCTACCAACAACCTGTTCCTTAGGTATTCCATATACCTGTTCTGTGAATGGTCGCATAAAATCTAATCCACCCCCAGAGACAATGTAAGTTTTGAAGTTGTTTGATCTTAAATAAGATAAAAGTTCTAGCATAGGTTGATAAACTAAGTCTGTATATGGTTTGTTTTTTGTTGGGTGAATTGCTGTTTTTAACCAGTTTTTTACAATTTCTTCAAATTCCTCTGTTATACTTCCAGCATGCGTAGCCATCACTATTTTGACGATTCCTGCCTCTCCGTATTGTAATAATTCTTTCATGTTTCCTTCCAATGCGGCTTTATATGGTTGCGTAGTTTTCCATGATGGATGTTTTTCTACATTGGCCTTAATTTGGTCAATTGCAAAGAAAAATTGAAAATATAAAGGTTGTTCCGACCATAAAGTACCATCATTGTCAAAGGTCGCAATGCGTTCATTAACAGGGATGAAGTTTTTACTTGAAGGGTTCGTGGCAGTGTTTACAAAATCTATAATTTGAGATTTATGTTTGCCTGTGTTCCATGATGGTAATGGGTCTTTGGGGGTTTTATTGCTGTGTTGTTTTGTGTTACAGCTTGTTATTAAAAGAATTATTAGAAGTGTGAAAACGCCATTTTTCATAATATGAGTTAATTTTTTTATTCTAAAGATGATTTTATGCCAACAATATATTGATATAAAAATTAGAAATGAAATGTTTACAAAAGATATATGGTGTTTTTTTGTTTAATAAAATAAAAAATTAATTAGACGTTTTTTAAATGTTTTATTATATTTGTTTAATTAATTAACTAACAACTTAAACAAAATGAAAAACTTTTTAAAAAAAATTACCCCGATTGCTTTTATTATGATTTTCACACTTGTATCATGTAACGATGATGATGGTGATGTAATGATGATGGAAGAGGAACAAAAAACAATTGCTGGAATAGCAGTTGCAGACGAGAATTTCTCGATTTTAGTTGATGCTTTGACAAGAACTGGTTTAGTAAGTGTAGTGAGTGATGTAAATGCAGAATTAACTGTGTTTGCTCCAACAAATGATGCCTTTGTAGCCTTATTGTCGGAACTTGATATGGCTAGTTTGGATGAGGTAGAAGCAGCATTAACTACTGAAGGATTGAAAAACGTTTTATTGTATCATGTGTTAGGAGCAGAAGTTAAAAGTAGTGAAGTTTCTACAGGATATGTTGCTACGGCTACTGAGGATAAGTTAAGCTTTTATGTGAATACTTCAGATGGTGTTATGTTAAATGATAAAGCAAAAGTGACCACTCCGGACGTAGATGCAAGTAATGGTGTGATTCATGTAATTGATAAAGTTATATTGCCTTTAACGATAAATGAACTGATAGATTTAAATTGGGAGTTTTCTTCATTGCAAGCTTCCTTAGAGGCAGCAGATGGAGGTTTGGATGCTTTATTCGGATATGCTGAAGCTGGACCTTATACTTTATTTGCTCCGAACGATATGGCGTTCGTTGATTTATTGGACGAATTACAAGTCAAAACTTTAGCGGATGTAATTGGAGCTATCGGAACGGATGGGTTGTCAAATGTACTTACCTATCACGCAGTTTCTGGAGTGGTGAGGTCGGATGCCGTTCCGAGCGGAGAAGTATCAACAGTAAATGGACAAAATATTACCATCTCTACTACTGATGGAGTCGTTATTACAGATGTAGGAGGTGATATGGCAGGAGTTATTGCTGTAGATATTCAAGGAACAAATGGTGTTATTCATGTAATCGATGAAGTTTTGATGCCATCACTGTGATTTTTTATTTATTTTTTTTTCGAAGAAAGAGCCTCCTTGAGGCTCTTTTTTGTTTTTTAATAAAAAGGGTATTTCTTGTAGGGTTTTATACAATACAGTATGTTTATATTTCAATAGAGAAAGTGATATGCAAAAGATAGGATTAGGAACGGCTGCGATAGGAAGACCTCAGTATATAAATATAAAAACAAAAGAAAGTAAACCTTTTGATAAAAATCAATTTAATCAAGATGGCATAAGTTTGTTGGAGTTGGCTTATAAAAATGGAGTTCGTTATTATGACACTTCACCCGGTTATGGAATGGCAGAATCGATACTTTTAAATTGGTTGAATTCTAAATTGGATTCCGAAATAGAATTGGCTACCAAATGGGGGTATACCTACGTAGCGGATTTTAAAAAAGATGCTGCTATTCATGAAGTAAAGGAGCATAGCTTAGAAAAGTTAATTTCGCAATGGGGCGTTTCTAAAAACTTAAAACCATTTTTAACTACATATCAAATTCACTCTGCTACTTTTGAAACAGGTGTCTTAAGAAATATAGAAGTATTAGATAAGTTAGCTGAGTATCAGGAGAAATTTGATTTGAAAATAGGACTTTCCACTACTGGAACCAATCAGGTGGAAGTTTTAAAAGAGGCATTTGATATTGAAATAAATGAAAAACAGCTGTTTGAAGTTTTTCAAGTGACACATAATATTTTAGATCAAAGTGTTGCCGAATTTTGTAATAAAATAGCTAAGAATGGAAAAAGAATTATCATAAAGGAAGCTTTAGCGAATGGAAGATTGTTACCAAATAGAAACTTCTTACAATATGAATTGCTTTATAATCAATTACAACAATTGGCTTATAAATATAAAGTAGGTGTTGATGCGATAGCCTTGAGGTTTTGTGTGCAGAGCATTAATTCTTATTCTGTGTTAAGCGGAGCACTTGAAAAGGAACACTTGTTAAGTAACTTAAAAGCGAATGATTTTGTTTTACAAGAAGAGGAATTGATACTTCTGCAAAACTTTGCAATTCCGACAGAGTCTTATTGGGAGGAACGGAAAAAACTCGTTTGGAATTAAGTGTTAAAGAGCTTGATTCATTGCTTCTGGATTAGCAAACATCCCAATGATAGTGAGCATCCAGAACAAAGTTCCAATTACAGTTAATACAATTTGATTTTGATTGAATTTTTCATCTTCAATGATGTCGTACTCTCCTGAATGTTTGATACCGTAATTAAAAGCGTTTAATGCAGGTATCAGGCATAGTACTGATAAAAAAGAAATAACCCATAAACCTCCTGGTAGTCGACTTGACATATTGAAAGCAACAAAACCTATAAAGTAGGCAAGGGAAGAGAAATTTTCCTTATAACCCGTGGATCTTGCAAACTCTTGAATTTTTTCAAATAATGTATGTAAAAAGAAAATCGCAAATATAGCTCTAGCAAGTGGGACAATTTCTGATTGATCACGCTCCTTAAAAAGTTTCCATGTTTTATACATCCACCAAACATTGTAAAGTCCTAGACTAACAATAAATAAAAAGATAAATTTTCTTGTAGGGAGCAGTTCTATAGTTGGTTTCGGTTGCATTAATTTTGAAATGAATTAGATGCTCAAAGGTAATGAATTCCTTTTTTTATAGCTTATCCATGTTCTTTCAATTTATTTAATTTGTTTTTTCCAATATTCTAAATCTAGACTACTTTCAATTTTTTGTTCTGTTTTGTTACTGAGCATTTTAAAAAAATTAATTCCTGTAATACCTTCTAGTTGGTCTATAGAAATGGCACTATCCCATAAAGACTTATCCAGTACATTGTCATGTTTTAATAAAAATGCGATGGCATGTTTTTTGTCTTTTGAAAGTATTGCTTTAAAAAAATAACCTGGAACAATAATAGAGGTAGCATCACCTATCGCTTCAATATTTTTATTGAAAACAGGACCAGAGACGCAATATATGACTCCCAAGGAAATACAAAATTTCTTTTCTAGTTCTTCCAGATTGTACCAATCTCCACCAACACGATTGAAATTTTTTCCAATTTGAGGAGAGATATTTGACGTGTAATAACTTTCACGATAGGAATTTTCACTTCGTTTATTGTATTCTGCCCTAGAGAGATGCCCACGGTCAAAGTTGGTATTTGTAAAATCATCGTGAGTTGCTGCCCCAAGAATAACATTTTTGTCTTGAATAAATTTTCCAAGTCTTTCTCTACTTTCCAATTCTATTTCTTCCTTTGTTAATTCGTAAGATACCCAGTACGGTTGCTTATGCAGATTAGAATAGCAGGTTGTAAATTCTGTATAATATAGAACCTGTCCGTCTAAAGGGCTTGGTGTATAATCAAATGCTTGTGCATAGGATGAATTGGTTATAATTAAATATAGGATATAGAAGATTGCTTTTCTCATATTGAATTTTTTATTTAAAAGTAATTAAAATTCACCACTAGTTGACTTTGGTGAATGTAGGAATTCCTTGGATTTAAGGATAGGGATTTAAGAAGTTGCAAGAGTTAAAGCTTTTTTTACAATGTCATCTTTTTTCTTTTTCAGCTTGTATAAAGAGGTAGAGCCAGAGGTAAAATAGCTTCTTTCATAGGGCTAAATAAAAAAATCCCTAAAAACGAATGTTTAAAGGGATTTAATATCTAAAATCTATAAGATTTTGTGACCGCGATAGGATTCAAACCTATAACCTCTTGAGCCGTAATCAAGTGCGCTATTCAGTTGCGCCACGCGGCCGTTAAGCGGTTGCAAATATAGAGTTTTATTACAATATGCAAAACAAAAATCGAAAAAAAATTAAATTAATTCTCCTTTTAGTTTATCAAGTATTTTTGTTGCTTCTGAAAGGTCGTTTTCATAAACAAAAAGTTCAACATGATCACCAAAAGATCCGAAACCAGCGAGTCGTGCAGATTCAGAATCATTTTTTGTGATAAAAGGGATCTCAGCGTCGTTTAAATCTAGTTGTAGACGTTGGATTTCAATAAAAGAAGCAGTATGTAATGCAACATGGTTTGATTCGTTTGCCATTCTATGTAATTTATGGTTATAATGATTTTTTTGTAATGAAAGCTCTGTAGCCAATAATAGCCAATTGCCATTTTTTAGCTTTGCTCATGTCTAATTGTTTTTTACCGAATGAAGGTAAAACCAATTTATTGAATTTTGCAATTGATTTGTACAACTGTTTTTTCATAGTTCTCCAATTTTAGGATCTATCTAAATTACAAAATAAATTAAAGATTTTTGTTAAAGTAAATTCAAAATTAAATAGGACCTCTGTTAGAATAGGTATCTTTGCGTCAAAATTATTAAAATGGATTTGATATTTATTATTGTTGGTTTAGTATTGTTGATCTTTGGTGGAGATTGGTTATTAAAATCAGCTGTTGGGTTTTCTTTGCGTTTACAGATACCAAAAATTATTATTGGTATGACTGTAGTTTCATTTGCTACTTCGGCACCTGAGTTAATCGTAAGTTTAAAATCTGCTATACAAGGTCATTCAGATTTAGCAATGGGAAATGTTATAGGTTCCAATATTGCAAATCTAGCATTGGTGTTGGGGATTACTGTGTTGTTGTCTGATATAAAGGTAACCAAGAGCTTTTTTAAAACCGATTGGCCAATTATGATGTTAGCTTCTATGTTTTTATATGTCTTTATAATTACTGATGGGGTACTTGAAGCTTATGAAGGAGGAATCCTCTTTGCTGCTTTGGTTGCATTTTTGATCTATATGTTAAAGTTTCAAAAGACAGCAGTAGAAGATGAGATGCCTGAAGATGATGAAGAGTTACCCTTATGGAAGGCTCTGATGTTTTTAGCGATTGGTGGAGCTGCTTTATGGGGTGGTTCTGAGTTGTTGATTTCTGGTGCAGTTGGATTGGCAGAGCAGTTTAATGTGAGTCAGAGGATTATTGGTGTTTCAATAGTGTCTGTTGGTACAAGTATTCCAGAACTTTCCGCTTCTATTATAGCTGTGCTAAAGAAGGAAAAAGCAATTAGTTTAGGGAATTTATTAGGGTCTAATATTTTTAATATTTTGGCCGTGTTAGGTCTAACTGCAGCAATCCATCCGATTACCATTGTAGACAAAGGTTTGATAGAAAATGACATCTATTGGATGCTGGCTATTTCTTTCTTGATTTTACCGCTTAGTTTTTTTTACAGAAAAATGAATTTCGGAAAACTAGAAGGTGGAATTTTACTACTTATATATATAGGCTTTATTTATACAATGATTTTTTAAAGATAGAAGTATAATATAGTGTCTGGTTTTGAGATAAAAGCATAAAAAAAGCGTTCAAGTTAAACTTGAACGCTTTTTATATAAATGTGCTTATAATTATTTAACTGGCTTAACAGTTTTGATAATTCTAGCAGCAATCTTGTAAGGATCTCCGTTTGAAGCAGGTCTTCTGTCTTCTAACCATCCTTTGTATCCTTTTTCTACAGCGATAATTGGAATACGGATTGAAGCTCCACGGTCAGAAACTCCCCATGAGAACTGATCGATAGATTGAGTTTCGTGATCTCCTGTTAAACGTTGATCGTTTTCAGCACCATAAACTTCAATGTGTTCTTTTACTACTGGACGGAAAGCTTCACAAATTTCAGCGTATTTCTCAGCAGAACCACACTCTCTCAAGATAGAGTTAGAGAAGTTAGCGTGCATCCCTGATCCATTCCAGTCTAAATCTTTTCCTAATGGTTTTGGATGGTACTCGATGTACATTCCACGACCTTCAGTCAAACGATCTAATAAATATCTAGCAATCCAAATTTCATCACCAGCTTTCTTTGCTCCTTTAGCAAATAATTGGAATTCCCATTGTCCAGAAGCAACCTCTTGGTTGATTCCTTCAAAGTTCAATCCAGCTTCGATACATAAATCAGCATGCTCTTCAACTAAATCACGTCCGTGAGTGTTTTTTCCACCAACTGAACAGTAGTACATTCCTTGTGGAGCTGGGTAACCACCTCTTGGGAATCCTAATGGTAAATCAGTTTCAGTATCCATGATGAAGTATTCTTGCTCAAATCCGAACCAGAAATCGTTATCATCATCTTCAATCGTAGCACGACCGTTAGATTCATGTGCAGTTCCATCAGCATTTAATACCTCAGTCATTACTAACCATCCGTTGATACGGGCAGGATCTGGGTAGATCGCAACTGGTTTCAAGATACAGTCAGATGCTCCACCAGAAGCTTGTTGTGTAGAAGAACCATCGAAAGACCAGTTTCCTATTTCTTCTAATGTTCCTTGGAAGTTTTCATGCTCCTCAACTTTAGTTTTACTTCTTAAGTTTTGAGTTGGCTTGTAACCGTCCAACCAAAGGTACTCTAATTTAATTTTAGCCATAATTCTATATGTATTGTTTATATGTTTCTATGATAATTTTTTGAAGTCACAAATATAACACATAATTTTCTATCAAGGATTAAAAAGTACGTAAAAATACGTAGAAAAATAAATTTTTAATGGAATGTTTGATTTCAAAGAAATTTATTTAGGATATCTTATTTTCAAGCTCTTAATATTGCAAAATCTTAAAAGGTTTCTGCGTATATAAAGTTCATTCAATAGGCTAAAAATTGATTTCAAATAAGTAACTTTGCATTTTTCAAATTCAAAGAAATTAGAATGAGTTCAGAAACTAGTAAAAGGTATAGTCAAAGAGGGGTGTCAGCTTCTAAGGAAGATGTTCATAATGCTATTAAAAATGTTGATAAAGGTTTGTTTCCACAGGCGTTTTGTAAGATAGTTCCGGATCATCTTACGGGTGATGAGGAGTACTGTTTGATCATGCATGCAGATGGTGCAGGTACTAAATCTTCATTGGCTTATATGTACTGGAAAGAAACAGGCGATATTTCTGTTTGGAAAGGAATCGCTCAGGATGCATTGATCATGAATATTGATGATTTATTATGTGTTGGGGCAACGGATAATATTATGCTTTCTTCTACAATTGGAAGAAATAAAAATTTAATTCCTGGAGAGGTTTTATCTCAAATAATTAATGGAACTGAGGAGTTGTTGCAAGAATTAAAAGAGTTTGGTGTTGAGATTCATTCTACCGGAGGGGAAACTGCGGATGTAGGAGATTTGGTGCGTACAATTATCGTTGATTCTACTGTAACAGCAAGAATGAAAAGAGCTGATGTAGTAAATAATGCAAATATAAAACCAGGTGATGTAATTGTAGGATTGGAGTCTTTTGGACAAGCTACTTATGAGAAATCATATAATGGTGGTATGGGTAGTAACGGTTTGACTTCTGCTCGTCATGATGTTTTTGATAAATATTTGGCCGAGAAATATCCAGAGAGTTTTGATGCTGCAGTTCCTGAAGAATTAGTGTATTCTGGAAAAGTGAAATTAACTGACGCTGTAGAGAATTCACCGATAGATGCTGGCCAATTGGTGTTGTCACCGACAAGAACTTATGCACCAATCATTAAAGAAATTTTAAGTAAATTTTCAGCAGATGAAATTCATGGTATGGTTCACTGTAGCGGTGGTGCTCAAACTAAAATTTTACACTTTGTAAAAGATTTGCATGTTATCAAAGATAATATGTTTGAGGTACCTCCATTGTTTAAACTTATTCAAGAGCAATCTGGTACAGATTGGAAAGAAATGTATCAAGTATTTAATATGGGACACAGAATGGAAATTTATGTACCAGAGAATATTGCATCTGAAATTATTGAAATTTCAAAAAGTTTCAATGTAGAGGCTAAAATTGTGGGTAGAGTAGAGGCTGCAGAAAGTAATAAATTGACAATTAGAAGTGAGTTCGGTGAATTTGTTTATTAGTTGCGTTAAAATATAGTGAAAAGACCAGTGTAAACACTGGTCTTTTTGGTATCTATAATAATCGGATAAAAAATGTAAATTTGTATCCAAGAAAAGAGATTAAAAGATGTTAGATAAGATTAAAATATTTAAGCAACGTTTTGATGAGGTATCAGATTTGATTATTCAGCCTGATATCATTATGGATCAAAAGCGCTATGTAAAGCTTAATAAAGAATATAAAGATTTAGGTCAAATAGTTGATAAGTCTAATGAGTATGAAAAGCTGTTAAGTAATATTGCAGAAGCTAAAGAAATTATTTCTGATGGTTCAGACCCTGAAATGGTTGAAATGGCTAAAATGGAATTAGATGAAGCTAATGAACAAATCCCTCAGATAGAAGAGGAGATTAAGTTCATGTTGATTCCTAAGGATCCAGAAGATGGTAAAAATGTAATTGTTGAAATTAGAGCTGGTGCTGGAGGTGATGAGGCAAGTATTTTTGCTGGTGACTTGTATAGAATGTATACAAAATATAGCTCCGATAGAAACTGGAAAGTTGAAGTTGAGGATATTAGCGAAGGAACCTCAGGAGGTTTCAAGGAAATTATTTTCAGTATTTCAGGAGCGGATGTTTATGGTGATATGAAATTTGAATCTGGTGTACACCGTGTACAGAGAGTTCCTCAAACTGAGACGCAAGGACGTGTACACACATCTGCAGCAACTGTAATGGTTTTACCAGAAGCAGAAGAGTTTGATATTGATATGAAGATGAGTGATATTAGAATTGATTATTTCTGTTCTTCGGGACCAGGAGGGCAATCGGTAAATACTACCTATTCTGCTGTTCGATTAACGCATATCCCATCTGGGTTGGTAGCACAATGTCAAGATCAAAAATCTCAGCACAAAAATAAAGATAAGGCCATGAAGGTTTTACGTTCAAGATTATATGAACAAGAGCTAGAGAAAAAATTAGCGGCAGATTCTTTGAAGAGAAATTCTTTGGTTGCTAGTGGGGATCGATCTGCAAAAATTAGAACTTATAATTATCCACAAGGGCGTGTTACAGAGCACAGAATTGGGATGACTTTATATGATTTACAGAATGTTATAAATGGAGATATTCATAAAATTATAGATGGTCTTAAGTTGGCTGAGAATACAGAAAGGTTAAAAGAGTTGGGAGAAGCTCTTTAAGCAATATAAGGTTATAAAAAAAGCTGCTAACATCTGTTAGCAGCTTTTTTTGTGTCTTGTAAAAAAAATCGGTTGTGTCTGCGGCACGAGAACACAACCGAAATAATTAACCGACTACTAATTTAATTATCATTTTTTTGAAATTCAATCTTAAATAAAAGAGTAAAAAAACGGATGAACATTAAGGGGCGTATTTCATCCGTTTTTTACAATAACCATTTAATTACTCTTACTTACTGTAAAATTAAAGTATTCATACAATTCTCACAATAACCATAAATAAGTGAATTTTCACCTCCCTATTTATAAGGAGGGGTTCTTGTGGTTGTAACTAAGCTGTCGGTTTTATGGCAGTAGGGATAAAATAAACAACAGCTCTCTATTATTTAAATCATGTTGTATTATGTGGTCTAAGAGGTATTATCTTTTTCCTTAACCATATGGTTAAGTTTGTTGATAGAAGTATCGAAAGATGGGGGATCTAGGTAGTCTTGTAGATAAGTGTACTATAGTTTTTCTTTTAGTTCTTTTATTTGATCTCTTAATTTAGCGGCTACAATAAAATCAAGATTTTTAGCAGCTGCTTCCATTTCTTTTCTTGCTTGATTGATTCTTTTTTCAATCTCACCTTTCGTTAAATAGGTTAAATCTTGTTCTGCGGCAATATTTTCATCTATAGACGAGTAGGAGGTTCCTTGGTTTTCAAGAAGTGCATTGTCTATTTTTTTAGTAATTTGCTTAGGTTTGATATTGTGTTTCACATTGTAGGCGATTTGTTTCTCTCTTCTTCTAGCTGTTTCAGAGATAGTTAACTCCATACTTTTTGTGATTTTATCTCCATACATAATGGCTTTACCATTAACATTTCTCGCTGCTCTACCAATGGTTTGCGTTAGGGATCTATGCGATCTTAAAAAACCTTCTTTATCAGCATCAATAATGGCAACCAAAGAAACTTCAGGTAAATCTAAACCTTCTCTTAATAAATTTACCCCAATTAAAACGTCAAACAATCCTTTTCTAAGATCTTGTAATATTTGAACACGCTCAAGTGTATCAACATCAGAATGTATGTATCTACAACGAATTTGTATTCTCGTTAAGAATTTAGCCAACTCTTCTGCCATTCTTTTGGTAAGGGTGGTTACTAAAACACGTTCATCAAGTTCAATTCTTTGTTGAATTTCTTCTGTTAAATCGTCTATCTGATTTTCACTTGGCCTAACTTCAATAATTGGATCTAATAATCCAGTTGGTCGAATCACTTGTTCTACAAAATGACCTTCTGTTTTTTCAAGTTCATAATCTGCAGGTGTAGCACTCACATATAATACTTGATTTTGCACGGCTTCAAATTCTTCAAACTTTAAAGGCCTGTTGTCCATAGCAGCAGGTAATCTAAAGCCAAATTCTACCAAGTTTTCTTTTCTGGATCTATCGCCACCATACATGGCATGTGTTTGCGGTACTGTTACATGACTTTCATCGATTACCATCAAATAATCTTCTGGAAAATAGTCAAGTAAACAGAAAGGTCTTGTACCTGGTTCTCTTCCATCTAAATAGCGCGAATAATTTTCAATTCCACTACAATACCCTAATTCACGTATCATTTCTAAATCAAACTCAGTACGTTCTTTTAGTCGTTTTGCTTCAAGGTGTTTTCCTATTTCCTTAAAATAATCCACTTGCTTCACCATGTCTTCTTGTATTTGATGAATGGCATTTTGGAGGATGTCTGGTGATGTCACAAATAAATTTGCAGGGTAGATATTTAGAGATTCAAATTTTTCAACTACCGTATTATTTTCAACGTCAAATGATTCAATTTCCTCAATTTCATCCCCAAAAAAATGAACTCTGTATGCAAATTCTCCATAGGAAGGGTATATGGTGATCGTATCTCCTTTTACTTTAAAACTCCCACTTTTTATCTCTGTTTCGGTTCTAGAATATAAGCTTTGCACCAACATATGTAAAAATTTGGTTCGCGCTAAAACTTGATCTTGCTCTATGGTAATTACATTTTTCTTGAACTCAACAGGATTTCCAATACCATACAAACAGGATACGGAAGCAATCACTAAAACATCTCTTCTTCCAGAAAGTAAAGCAGAGGAGGTGCTAATTCTCAAACGTTCAATATCATCATTGATGGATAGATCTTTCTCTATAAAAACACCACTAGAAGGGATGTAGGCTTCAGGCTGGTAATAATCATAATAGGAAACAAAATATTCCACTGCATTGTTTGGGAAAAACTCTTTGAATTCGGCGTATAACTGCGCTGCCAATGTTTTGTTATGAGCCAAAACAAGCGTAGGCCTGTTTACATTTTGAACAACATTTGCAACTGTAAACGTTTTACCAGACCCCGTGACTCCTAAAAGGTTCATGTATTTTTCATCATTTAAAATACCTTGAGTAAGTTGCTTGATGGCTTCTGGTTGATCTCCTGTTGGTTTGTATGCTGATTGTAATGTAAAGTCCATATTGCAAAAATAACGTAAGAAAATCTAATAAAGGACATAATAAAAATTATTCCATGTAAATGAACTTTTAACTGAGAAATAATTGAAATTTAATAGGAATGGGATGTTGGTGTATATGTTAAACAAGCATATTTTTTTGAAATACCGTGAGATAATGTTAATTTGCGAGACATTACCCCTCAATTATTTTTTTTTTGAAAAAAGTCTTATTATTTAGTTCCGTTATCCTAGTCCTGCTTTTCCTATTTATGAAATTAGGAAGAACCTCTAATTACACGCAAGACTCTATTGAACATGTTGAAATAGACTCCGTTAAAAATATTAAAAGACAAGTAGGAGTCGTGGTTCAAAAGTATCCTGATAGTAAAGTAGAGCAGGTGAGGCATAAAATGGATTCATTATTGAAAAGGATTCATAAAAGATATGATTTTCATGGCGCCGTATTGGTCGCAAAAAACGGTAAAATTGTTTATAATAACCAGATTGGTTTTGCAGATTTTAGAAAAAAGGAACTGTTACATCAAACTTCTGCGTTTCAAATAGCATCTGTAAGTAAGCAGTTTACGGCAACAGCGATCATGCTTTTATATGAGCAAGGTAAATTACATTTGAAAGATTCGGTTACTCAATTTTATCCAGATTTTCCTTATAAAGATGTTACCATAGAGCATTTGTTGACTCATACATCAGGAGTGCCAAAATATTTTTGGGTAGCAGAGCATAAATGGGAAGAGAAAGAACCGCCAAATAATTCTGAAATGATGACTTTACTGGAAGAAACAAATACTCCTCGTTTTTTTAGAGCTGGTAGAAACTTTGATTATTCCAACACAGGATACTTTGTTTTAGCCTCCATCGTAGAGAAAATTTCAGGTATGACCTATGCTGATTTTGTGCATGAAAATATTTTTAAGCCATTGGGAATGAAAAATTCTTTTGTGTATAGCTATAAAAAAGATACCATACGTGAGAACCAATTAATTGGCTATAGACTATATAAGGGTTGGAGACATTTAAAAATTAGAGGTACCGTTAATGATGCCATTGTTGGCGATAAAAATATATATGCCAATACAGAAGATTTGTATAAGTGGAATTATGGATTGCATAATGGCATGCTTTTATCTGAAGCTTCTGTGTCTTTGATGCAAACAAATGGGGAAACGAAATATGGTAGAAAAGTTCCTTATGGGTTTGGTTTTAGATTAGATCATGGCAAAGATGGTAGAGTTTATCATTATGGAAAATGGAATGGTTTTAACACAGGTTTGATTCAATATCCAAAAGATGATACGGTAATTATTATTTTAGAGCACACAAGCTATAGGTCTATTGCCTCCTTAAATTCAAAAATCAAGCGTATTGTAGAGAAATATCTTGAAAGTTAATTTTTTTTGAAAAATATTATTTTTTAAATATTTGTAAATGAAAGAACTATGCGTTTGTGTCGCTTTCAGAAGGAAATAAACATAATTTTTATGGGAAAAAGTTTGTGAGATACATGAATACAATGTAAATTTGCAACCGCTAACAGCAACGGTCTGGTAGTTCAGCTGGTTAGAATACCTGCCTGTCACGCAGGGGGTCGCGGGTTCGAGTCCCGTCCAGACCGCAAAAGCCTCAAAACAAATGTTTTGAGGCTTTTTTATTTAAAAGTTGTGCTATTTATTTGTTATTAAATTTCTTCTAATTTTATTTATTCGGATAACTAACTTTTTTTAAGAATGTAGTACCTTGAAAAATAAAATTTAGAAATGAGATTTTTTTTAATTTTTCTATTTTTAATTGGTATTTCTGAAGTTCACGGACAAAAGAAACATGCCTTAGATTCTCTTCAGAAAAGTAATTCTTCTGAGTTGAAACAGCAGCCTGGTTTGGCATTGGCAGCCTCCAAAATATTTTTCTCTGAGAAAAGATATTCCATCAGCGGTTTTGGTGAATTTAATTTTGTACCATCGCAAGGGGAAATTGATAAAAATATAGGGGATTTAGAATTGTATTATTCCGGTTTGTATCGTTTTGCCACTTTTTTTGGATATCGAATTTCGGATAAATTAATTTGGAATTCAGAGGTTCAGTTTGAATACATTCACTACAAACAAGAAGAAGCTCATTTGGAATTTGTCTTTGAGGCTTTTGTAGATTATTTATTTCAAGATTATCTAAAAGCTAGGCTTGGTTTTTACCCTTTGACTATAGGATATGTGAATAATAATGATGAGCCTGTTATGTTTCACTCCGTAAATCGTTCGGAAGTGGAACGTTTGATTATTCCTAGTACTTGGATAGAATTAGGGGTTATGTTCTATGGAAATGTTTCTAACAATTGGAGTTATGCTTTAGGTTTTTCTCAAGGACTGAATAGTGAAAAATTTTTAAGTCCAACCTGGATTCGTCAAGGGAGAGAAATACGATTGGATGCTCCGAAGTCAATATCAATCAACCCTCAAATAAATTATACTGGATTTTCGAATCTTACACTTTCATTGTCAGGTTATTTTGGAGATTCGGGGCAAGGCGCAACTGTTTTTGATGGAGTTTCTGAAAAAGAATTAAAGGGGAAGATTAACCTTACTTCGGTTTATGCCAATTACCAAAAAGGTAATTTTAGTTTTGTTGGAGTGGGGGCCTATGGACAGTTAACAGATACAGAAAAAATCTATCAACAAACAGTATCAGCAACTGGAATCGGTCAGGTATTAGGAAAAGAAGTATATGGTTATTTAGTTGAGTTGGGGTGTGACGTATTGCCTTATTTGATTAAAAATAAAGTTAGGAAAGAAAAAGAAAATATTTTTTTCAACGCAGTAGAACAAAAGTTAACGCTATTTACTCGATACGAAAGATTGAATACACATTTTCATATCGAAACCGTTTTGGAAAACCTTCCAAAATCAGTGAATGATTTGAGTATCTGGACTTTTGGTATCAACTATAATTCTACGGAAAATATCGTCTTAAAAGCGGATTATCAGCACAGGACAAATTATGCTGTTCAAGAGCCTATGAATCACATTTATGAAATAGGATTAGGTTTTATTTTTTAAAGATAAAGAAGAGGGAATTTACTTTGAAATTTCTAAAAGTTAAGAGAATTGATTAAGTTTATATACTTTTAGTTTTAACGAGTACTTAAAAAAAAATGTAATATGAAAGAAACAAAATATCCTAGGTCATTTTCACATGTTGGTATCACTGTTCCGGATATTCATAAGGCTGTGGCGTTTTATGGAGAGGTAATGGGGTGGTATGTTATTATGGAGCCATCAGAGGTTAAAAAAGAAGCTGAAACAGCTATTGGACAAATGTGTATTGATGTTTTCGGAGATGCATGGGAAACATTTGAAATAGCGCATATGGCAACTTCAGATGGTATTGGAGTAGAGTTGTTTTCGTTTCCGCATGGAGTAAAAGAAGCTCCAGAATTCAACCCTTTTAATACAGGGTTATTTCATTTTTGTGTACAAGACCCAGAAATTGAAGCTTTGACCGAAAAAATAGTTTCTTATGGAGGAAAGCAAAGAATGCCTATCAGAGAATATTATCCAGGAGAAAAGCCTTTTAAAATGGTGTATGTAGAAGATCCTTTTGGGATTGTTTTTGAAATTTATACGCATAGTTACGAATTGACTTATTCCTCTGGAGCGTATCAAGACAAGCAGTAAATTTAACTACTTAGTAATCTATAAATGTTAAGTTTAACCTCATAAAAATAGTTAAATCCATGTCTATTTATAAGCAGTTAACAGAATTCGGAGAGAAATTTGTGTCAAAAGCAACTCTTTTTAAATTTGGGTTTAATAAATCTCCCATGTACAAAAGAAGTACAGGGAAGGTTATTTATACAGCAAAAGATTTAAGTCTTGTAAAAGTGAAAATTCGATTGAGTTGGAAAAACAAAAACTATGTTAGTTCTATGTTTGGAGGCAGTATGTTTTCAGCTGTAGATCCTATACCCATGATTCAACTAATTCATCTTTTAGGAAATGACTATGTGGTTTGGGATAAAGAAGCTACGATTCGATTTAAAAAACCGGCAAGAGAACATTTATATGCAGAATTTCAGTTTACTAATGATGAGTTGAGGTATATTAAATCTAGTGTTGAAAATCAGAATGAAATACAAATAGAAAAATTGACTGAGCTTAAAAATAAAGAGGGTACTTTTGTATATTGCGAAGTTCTAAAAACTATTTACATAGCGAATAAAGAATTTTATAAACAAAAAATAAATTTAAAAAAACAGAATTAAAGATTATAGGTATGAATTTTAATAAATTAAAGATAATTGCTGTAAGTTTAAGTTGTTTGGCTATTACTGCATTTGTAATTCCGAACAGTGAAGAAAGTAAAACTTGGGAAGCATCTAAAAAAGCCAAAAAATTTGTAAAAGATAATATCGTTATTGATTTTTTTGCATCTCCCTATGGAGTGGGGTGGAATAAATCAAAGCATCTACATGATTACATGGATAGAGCTAGAGCTACTGGAATTACCGGTGCATCAGCTACACTTGCTGCGACTTATTACACATGGGAGCAATTTATAAAAGAGTACAGTGTTTGGAGAACAACCATGTTAGAGCAAAAAGATAAATTTGTTTTTGTTCATTCTTATGAAGATTTTGAAAAAGCACATAAAGAAGGTAAATACGCAGTAGCTTGGAACTCGCAAACGAGTACCGTTTTAAATGGAGATTTATCTAGAATAGCCGTTTTAAAAGGAATGGGGGTTGGAAGCATGCAATTAGTTTATAATGGATCTTATGATATGGGTTCAGGTGTTATTGAGTATTATAAAGGAAAAGATAGTGGTCTGACTTCAAGAGGTAAAGCCATGGTAGATGAAATGGTGAAGCAGGGGATGATTGTGGATTTAAGTCATACAGGTAGAAATACAGCAGTGGATATTTCTAATTACATGTTAGAAAAATATCCTGGAGTACCATTTATGTATTCTCATTCCTTACCTTCAGGTTTGTATAAAAATTTACCAGACGCAACTGAAAAAGGGTGTTATAGAAATATAACAGATGAACAAGCATTATTAGCGGCAAAATCAGGAGGTGTTGTGAGTCCAACATTTACTGAGTGGATGATGGATGGCGTTTGGCCAGATGATATTTCTCCGGTGCAATGTGCAGATATGATTGATTATTATGTGAAATTGTTAGGAGTGGATCATGTTGGAATTGCTACAGATGATATGTTTACTCTTGAAATTTTAATGAGTTTTGTAGGAGCAAATGCTAATAGTTATGATGATGATGGATACATGATAAAAGCTATGGATAAAGGAGCAAGCGGTTGTGGGGAGTTGTCAAAAATTTTACCTGCGATAACAGATGAGTTATGGAAAAGAGGTTATTCAGATAAAGATCTTAAAAAAATATATGGATTAAATATGCTTCGTGTTTATAAAGAAGTATGGTAGTTATATCAAACTATGAAAAAAGCAGCTTACTATAAATTTAGTAAGCTGTTTTTTTATGATGTAAAAAAAGGGGGGATAGGTATCTCCATATTCGTGTTTTGAAAAATAGTTTTTATCTAAGAAGTGCATTAATGATTTAAAACGAAAAGTTTAACTTTGGGATATGTGTAAAATTGTATCAAGATTATTTTTATTCCTATTATTTTTTAGTTGTTCCAATGATGACAATACCATTGTAGAACCACCGATAGAACCTGATCCAAAAGAAACACCTTATTTTGAAGAAGGGCAGAATCCTTTATCAGACGGAAGAACTTGGGAAAAGGTTACAAATTTATCTGATGAGTTTGAACAGAATAATTTGGATACAGAGAAATGGGCATCACGGGTAAGTACATGGGTAGGGAGGCCTCCGGCTATTTTCAAAGATGAAGCGATTTCAGTAGCAGAAGGAAATTTAAAAATTACCAATTATTTGCTACTGGAAGAGGAAATCGTGAACGGAAATACTTACACACATGCCGGCGGGTTAATAAGATCTGTTGAAACAGCAACTGTAGGAATGTATTTTGAATGTAAAATGAAGGCGAACAAAACTTTTATGTCCTCAACATTTTGGTTGATCAATACAAAAAATGAAGGTGTTGGTTGTGATAGAAGAACAACTGAGCTAGATATTCAAGAATGTGTTGGAGAAGTTACAACGGATGCAGGATGGGCTCAAGGATTTGATAAAGAGATGCACTCTAATACGCATAGTAGAAATGCAGAGTGTGATGAAACGATAGAAGGTTCCATTGGCAATTCTGCTGCTTGTGGTGTTGTTTATGAAAATTACCATATTTATGCCGCTTGGTGGAAAAGCCCAACAGAAATACTATTTTTTTTAGATGGAATTTATTTAAAAACAGTTACCCCAGTTGAAAAATTCAACTTAGCGATGTATCTACGATTAGTAACTGAAACTTACGATTGGAATCCTGTTCCGCTAAATGGTGGCATGACGGGTTCAGAGGAAGAGAGAACCACTAGTTATGATTGGGTGAGAACCTGGAAACCTAGTCTAGATTAAAATAAAAATCAGTTATTTGATTTTGATAATATTATTTTTGCTTCATGATTATTTTTTTTAATGCAAGAGTTTAATTAGTATTGTTTTATGAAACTTCACCTTTTAGATAGAAGCAGTATTAGCAATAGTTCTTTTACGACTAAAGTAAATGAATATCCTTATTTTTTGAAAATATGGCACTATCATCCAGAATTGGAACTCGTGGTGATTTTAAAAAGTGAAGGAACCTGTTTTGTGGGAGATAGCATAGAAAAATTTGAAGTAGGTGATGTAGTACTTATTGGCAAAAATTTACCTCATATGTGGTTGAATGATGAAAATTATTTTAACCAGGACAAAGAGGAAGCAGCAAAAGCAATTGCAATCCATTTTAAACAGAATTATTTAGGAGAAGCTTTTTTTGAAACGCCAGAGATGATTCATCTTTTGGAATTATTTGAAAGATCAAAGTGTGGATTAAAGTTCTTGAATGTAGGAAAGGGAATAATTGATGAAATTCAGGAAATGCTGGAAATGAAGGGATTTCAAAAAACGATTTCTTTTTTGATGATTCTAGATAAATTAGCGAAACACAAAAACATAAAAAAGCTTGCCAGTGATGGTTTTGTAAATTCTTTCAAGGCAACCAAAAGTGAAATTCAAGATAAAGTGCAAGCGTATATTTTTAAAAATTTCAATAAGGAAATAAATTTAGAAGAGGCGGCCAATATTGCACATATGAATATTTCAGCATTTAGTCGTTATTTTAAGCGTGTGAACAGAAAAACTTTTTCTAGGTATGTGACTGAAATTAGAATTGGTTATGCTTGTAAATTATTGATGGAAAAGCGTTTTAATATTGCAGCGGTTTGTTATGAATCAGGTTTTAATAATATTTCAAATTTTAATAGACAGTTCAAATTGGTAATGAATTGTACTCCATCGGATTACTTAAAAAACTACAACGTAAAAACGAATAATATTTGATCTTTATAAAGGTATTATTGCTTAAGTTTTTGTTTTCTTTTAGTTAAAGCAATAATAGTATCATGTTTAGCTATATTGCTATAACATGCACATGCTAATTCCATTTAATTTTGTCTCATATCAAATGAGAATAAATGTTATGGAAAATAGCAAGCAGATTTTACAAATTCATAAAAAGGATAATGTTCTTGTCGCGTTGACAGATTTGTCGCGGTTAACCGAGGTGATTTTTGAGGATTTTTCTTATCGTGTTCAAGAGGATATTCCAGCAAAACATAAATTTAGTATAACGGCTTTAGATAAAGGTGATGCAGTTTATATGTATGGGGTTTTGGTAGGAAGAGCAACTAAATTGATTCCTAGAGGAGGTTTGATCAGTACTGCCAATTTGGAACACGATACAGAAAAATATGCTGTATCCGATACTGATAGCACGGTAGATTGGAATGCTCCTGATATTTCTAGGTTTGAGCATAAAACATTCAATGGCTATCATAGAGCAGATGGGAAAGTTGGGACAGAGAATCATTGGCTGATCATACCTTTGGTTTTTTGTCAAAATAGAAATGTAGAAGTATTAAAAGATTCTTTGGTCGAGCAATTAGGATTTTCCCAAAAGCAAGGAGCACAATACGATGTCAAAAGTCTTATTGAGAGTTATAAAAATGGTGCTACTGAGTCACAATTATTGGAGCAGGATATTATCACTAGCCATCATAGTTTTTATAAAAACCCGCTGTTTCCAAATATTGATGGAATAAAGTTTTTAACCCATGAAGGTGGGTGTGGGGGTGCTACATCAGATTCGGTAACTTTATGTAATTTATTAGCAGGTTATATCAATAATCCCAATGTTGCAGGTGCAACTATTTTAAGTTTGGGGTGCCAACATGCTCAGGCAACTATTTTACAAAAAGCATTGAAGAAAATGTCACCTCGGGTTAGTAAACCAATGTATGTTTTAGAGCAGCAACAAAGTATTTCAGAAAAAGAATTAGTTTCTGAAGCCATTAAAAAAACATTTATTGGTCTTATAAAAGCAAATAAAATTGAAAGAAAACCGGCTCCATTAAGTAAGTTGGTAATTGGATTGGAGTGTGGGGGGTCTGATGGATTCTCAGGGATTTCTGCAAATCCTACTTTGGGATATGTTTCTGATTTAATTGTTGGCCTAGGGGGTGCTACGGTTTTGTCTGAGTTTCCTGAACTAAATGGTGTTGAACAAGAATTGATCAACCGGTGTTCAAATTCAAAAATAGCAAATAAATTTTCAGAAATAATGTCAGTTTACAGTGAAAAAGCTGATGCATTGGGAGCTGGATTTTATGCGAATCCATCTCCTGGAAATATTAAAGATGGATTGATAACGGATGCCATTAAATCTGCTGGTGCCGCAAAAAAAGGAGGTACATCTCCAATTCAAGATGTTCTAGATTATACAGAGCAAGTTGAAAAAGCTGGATTGAATTTACTCTGTACACCAGGAAATGATGTGGAATCAACAACGGGTTTGGCTGGTTCAGGAACTAATGTTATCTTGTTTACAACTGGTTTGGGTACCCCCACAGGGAATCCGATTACACCTGTTATAAAGGTTGCGTCAAATTCAAAATTGTATCAAAAAATGAATGATATAATAGATTTTAATACAGGGAATATTATTGAAGGAACCAGTAATATTAAAGAAACAGGAGAAGAATTATTAGCATATATCATAAAGGTAGCAAGTGGAGAACAAACCAAAGCAAGGTTGCTAGGGCAAGATGATTTTATTCCTTGGAAACGAGGAATGTCTCTATAGATATCAGAATAACATAATCAGAACACTATGAAGTTTAGTTTAAAAAATAAAATAGCTCTTGTTACTGGTGGAGGTAGTGGAATAGGTAAAGCTATTTCGCTCACTTTCGCAGAACAAGGCGCTCAGGTACATATATTAGATTTTAATTTAGAGGGGGCTCAGGAAACAATTGCTGAAATTGAGAGCTTGGGAGGTGTTGGTAAAGCACATCAATGTGATGTATCGAATCAGAAAAATGTGAACGAAATTATTGAGAGTATTTCAAATCAAGGGAGTATCTCAATATTAGTAAACAATGCAGGAATTGCTCATGTAGGGAATATTGAAGCTGTAGAGGAACAAGATTTGGATCGATTGTATAACGTGAATATCAAAGGGGTTTATAATTGTATCAAAGCAAGTATTCCTTCTTTAAAAGAAAATGGTGGAGGTGTTATTCTTAACTTAGCTTCTATTGGGTCTACGGTAGGGTTGAACGATAGGTTTGCTTATTCAATGTCCAAAGGAGCTGTATTGACCATGACATACTCTATTGCAAAGGATTATATAGAGGATGGAATCCGATGTAACTGTATTGCTCCGGGTAGGGTTCATACACCGTTTGTAGATGGCTTTATAAAAAAGAATTATCCTGGAGAAGAGGAAGAAATGTTTGAGAAATTATCTAAAACACAGCCTATAGGTAGAATGGGAAGTACTCAGGAAATTGCAGATTTGGTTTTGTTTTTGTGTTCTGATGAGGCAGGTTTTATTACAGGATCAAATTACCCAATCGATGGAGGCTTTGTAACATTAAATGGAAAATAATAAAATAAATAATACGATATGAAATTAATTAGATTTGGAGCTGTTGGTGACGAAAAACCGGGGGTTCAATTAGCAAACGGAAAAAAAATTGATGTTTCTGAATTTGGTTCAGATTATAATGAGGATTTTTTTGGAAATGATGGGATTCTTAAATTAAAAAAGTGGTTAGAAGTCAATGAGGCTAACTGTCCAGAAATAGAGGATGAGGTTAGGTTAGGAGCTCCTTTAACAAGGCCTTCTAAGATAGTTTGTGTTGGATTGAATTATGCACAACATGCGGCGGAAGCAGGGATGGAAGTGCCTAAGGAGCCTGTATTGTTTTTCAAGGCAACCTCAGCGATGGTTGGGCCCTATGATGATATTATGATTCCTAAAGGGAGTACTAAAACAGATTGGGAAGTTGAATTGTCTGTTGTGATTGGAAAAAAAGCTTCTTATTTAGAGAAAGATGAAGTGTTAGATCATATAGCAGGTTATGTATTGCACAATGATGTAAGTGAAAGAGCTTTTCAATTAGAGCGTTCCGGGCAATGGGTAAAAGGAAAAAGTTGCGATACCTTCGCTCCGATAGGTCCTTTTATCGCAACAACGGATGAAATTGAAGATCCTAATAATTTGAATCTTTGGTTGAAATTAAATGGAAAAGTGATGCAGAATAGCTCTACTTCAGATTTTATCTTTAATATTCAAGAGGCAATAAGTCATATTTCTCAATTCATGACATTGTTACCTGGTGATATTATATCAACAGGAACTCCATTTGGAGTTGGGATGGGATTGAAACCCGAATTGTACTTAAAACCAGGTGATGTAGTTGAGCTTGGAATTGAAGGTTTGGGAGTCTCTAAGCAAAATGTGATAGCTTATCAATAATAGTATTTAGTTTAGTTTTAAGCGTAAAGGTTTGTTTTTTCTAATGTTTGTTGGAAAGGGCAAACCTTTTTATTTTATAAAATGAAACTGAAAATTGCAGTTTATGGTTGTTTGTGTGTTATTAGGCAAAAAAAGTATCAATATGGATCAAATATTAGGGAGACTCCAGGTGTTAAAAGCAATAATATTGTATTGTGAAATTATTCATGGTATTTTAAAAGAGTAAAATAGAAACGCGTGAAATAAGTATCATTAAGCAGAACTGTAAAGTATAGTTGTTCTTTAGCTAGTTCTTAATTTTGAAGACATTATTGTCAAAAACGATATAAACATAAACCAAAATGAAATTAACAATCAATCCCAAATATCCATCGGTAGACGATTTACGAAAGAGAGCAATGGTAAAAATGCCAAAATTTGCTTTTGAATATTTAGATGGAGGTTGTAATGAAGATATCAATTTAGATAAAAACAGAACTGATTTGCAAAAGATAGAATTGATGCCTCAGTATTTATCTAGTTTTGAAAAGTCAGAAATGAAAACTGAATTATTTGGACATACGTATGATGCTCCGTTCGGAATTGCTCCAGTTGGGCTTCAAGGATTGATGTGGCCAAATGCTCCAGAAATCCTAGCCAAATCAGCAAAAGAACATAATATCCCGTTTATTTTAAGTACTGTAACTACTTCTAGTATTGAACGTGTTGCAGAAATTACAGAAGGAAAATCATGGTTTCAGTTGTACCATCCTGCTGAGGAATCTGTAAAAAGAGATTTGTTAGATAGAGCTGCCGCAGTAGGTACAGATGTATTAGTTATTTTGGCAGATGTGCCTACCTTTGGGTATAGACCTAGAGATGTTCGTAATGGATTGGCAATGCCTCCAAGTATGAGTATTAAAAATATCATAGAAGTAATGAAAAAGCCTGATTGGGCTTTACAGACCTTAATTCATGGGCAACCTAGTTTTAAAACTTTAGAAAAATATATGCCTAAAGGATTAAATTTAAAAAAGTTAGGTGAATTTATGGATGCAACATTTTCAGGAAGACTTAATGAAGAAAGAATTGCTTCTATTCGTGAACAATGGAAAGGGAAATTGGTTATCAAAGGAGTTGTAAGTGAAGAAGATGCGCAAAAAGCAATAAATTTGGGAGTTGATGGAATCATTGTTTCCAACCATGGAGGGCGTCAGTTAGATGCAGGGCAATCTTCTATCGTTCCAATGACCAACTTAGCAGAGAAGTTTGGTGATCAAATAAAAATAATGGTTGACTCTGGTTTGAGAGGAGGTCCGGATATTGCTAGAGCAATGGCTAGTGGAGCAGATTTTACTTTTATGGGAAGAAGTTTTATGTATGGAGTAGGTGCTTTAGGTAAACAAGGAGGTGATCATACAATTTCTTTAATGAAAAGAGAATTGTTACAAGTAATGGAGCAAATTTGCTGTCAAGAAACAGGAGCTTTTCAACCTCATTTAATTAAATAGGACCTAATGTATCAGAGGTCCTGTTTTGAATAGAATAAAAGAAAGTTAGATTTTAGCATGATTATCAATATCACGGGTTTTAAATTAAGAAAATAAATGATTACAAATAGAACGTTTACAATGCTAAAGCCAGATGCAATAGCCAAAGGTTATATGATGCCTATTTTAAATAAGATTGATACAGCCGGTTTTAAGGTGGTAGCTTTGAAGTTAACTCAATTGGACGAACAAAAGGCTTCTGATTTTTATGAGATTCATAAGGGTAAAGCGTTTTTCAACGAATTGATTGCTTACATGACTAGCGGGCCAATAATAGCCGCTGTTTTAGAAAAAAATAATGCAGTAAATGATTTCAGAACATTAATTGGTGCAACTGATCCTCAAAAAGCTCTAGAAGGAACGATAAGAAGTCAATTTGCTGAATCTATTTCTCAAAACGCAATTCATGGCTCTGATTCAAATGAAAACGCTTTTATCGAAAGTGAGTTTCATTTTGATGTAACTGAAATATTTAATTAAGAGGAAACAATAATGACTGCAGAAAATCAAATTATTGAATTTTTATTACATTCAGATAAATTTCAACAAAGATCTTCACTGATTCGTTTGGCAAAACAATACATGAATCATAATGTTGATAGAATAAGAGCTTACGAACTGGCCTTAGAAGATCTTGATATTAGTATTGAATATTAATTATTAGGTAAAATTATATAAGTCTCTTCAATTTTTTGAAGGGGCTTTTTTTATGAATAAAATAAAAGTAAATATTTTGGAATACAATTCTCACTTTAAGATGAGATTTTAGGAAAAAACAAAAGCCTTTCAAATTATTTGAAAGGCTTTTGTTTTGAACGGATAATGGATTATTACAATCCAAATACGCTAGGTAACCATAAACTTAATGCTGGGATATATGTGATCAACATTAATGCTAAAATCATGGCTAAGAATAATGGTAATAATGGTTTTACTACCTTTTCAATAGTTGTATTTGCAATTCCCACCCCAACGAATAGAACTGAACCCACAGGAGGTGTACAAAGTCCGACACATAAATTTAGAACCATTATGATACCAAATTGTACCGGGTCCATTCCGAGTTTGGTAATGATAGGTAAAAATATTGGAGTAAAAATAAGAACAGCAGGAGTCATGTCCATAAATACACCAACGAATAGTAAAAGGAAATTTATGATTAATAGGATAACAATTTTGTTGTCGCTAATTCCTAGTAAAACTTCAGAAATATTCTGAGGAATATTTTCATATGACATTACCCAAGACATACTCATTGAGGCACCAATCAACAACATTACTATTGCTGTAGTTCCACAAGAATCTAATAATATTTGAGGTAAATCTTTTACGGTAATTTCCTTATACCAAAATCCTAGGATAAGAGTATACAGAACAGCAATTGCTGATGCCTCTGTTGCGGTAAAAATTCCAACAACAATTCCACCAATAACGACTACTAACAGCATTAAACTAGGGAAAGCTTCAATAAAAGTTTTTCCTACAGCTCTAAAAGTACTTCTTTCTCCTAGTTTGTATCCTTTTTTCTTTGCCCAAAAGGAAGCGACAACCATCAATAACAGCCCCGTTAATATTCCAGGTATGTACCCAGCAATAAAAAGAGCAGCAATAGAAACTCCTCCACTAGCAAGAGAATATACGATTAGTACATTACTTGGCGGGATGATCAAACCTATGGTTGACGAAGTAATATTTACAGCAGCTCCAAACTCTTTAGAGTATCCTTCTTTTTCCATTTCTGGTCCTAAAATACTTCCCATTGCAGAAGCAGATGCCATGGCAGAACCAGCTATAGAACCCATTAGCATGGCCGCAATTACATTGATCAAGGCTAATCCTCCAGGAAGAGAGCCTACTAAGGTTTTTGCAAAATTTATCAATCGATGTGCAATTCCTCCTTTGTTCATGAGTTGACCTGACAAAACAAAAAATGGTATGGCTAATAAAGCAAAACTATCCAAACCTGTTCCTATTCGTTGAGACACCGTTGTGAGTGCTGGTAAAACAGGAATACTAGCAAACATAGTTAGTAGCGATGAAATAGCGATACTCCATGCTACGGGAACTCCGATTAATAAAAAACTTAGAAAACTTAAAACTAATATGACTACTGGTATATATTCCATTACGATAATTGTTTGTTGATGATATCTGAGACTTTGTAAAAAATGATTAAGACTCCACTGATTGGAATTACTAAATAAACCAATGCAAGTGGAATTTGTAAGGCAGCAGAATATTGCTCTAGACTATAAGTGATATACACCAATCTAATTCCCCCAACAATCAAAGCCCCGAAACAGAACATTATAATTAAAATATTTACAAAAACTTTTAGTTTAGCTTGATTAGCAGCACTTAGTTTTTGTGGTATTAAGTCAATGGCTACGTGCATTCTTTTACCAGAAATATAAGCGGCTCCTAACACCCCAACCCAAATCATTAAATATCTTGCTAGTTCATCTGTAAAAGAACTAGGTGTCCCAATAACAAATCTTGTGAACACTTGCCATAATACATTAATCACCATAACTCCCATAATAACAGAAAGTGAGGTTCCTAAAACAGTATCTACTTTTTTTCTAATATCCATAATAGTATTATTTAACTGCTTGAATTCTATGAATCAAACTGTATACATCATTCTCATCTTTGTAATCTTCATACATCGAGGTTACTTTTTTTTGGAAAAGAGTTTTATCAGGTCTGATAATTTCTACTCCAGCCTTTTGAACTTCCTCCAAAGCTTCTTTTTCTGCGGCTGCCCATAACTCTCTTTGATACTTGACAGATGCAGTCGCCGAAGCTTGTACCCATTCTTGTTGTTGTGAGTTTAAGCTGTTCCATAAATGAGTCCCCATAATTAATACATCTGGAACTGTGGTATGTTCATCTAAAGAATAAAATTTACAAACTTCGTAATGACGAGATAAATAAAAACTAGGAGGATTGTTTTCTGCTCCATCTACCACACCTTGTTGCAAAGAAGTATATAATTCTCCCCAAGAAATTGGAGTAGGGGAACCACCTAAACTATTTACCATATTCATGGCAGTAACACTTTCCATAACACGAATTTTCAAACCTTTTAAATCTTCAGGTTTTGAAATAGGTCGGTCTTTTGTATAAAAACTTCTACTTCCAGAATCATAATATCCTAAACCTTTAAGCCAATATTTTTGTCCTCCATCCAATAATTCTTTTCCTATTTCTCCGTCCAAAACGTTAAAAGCATGTGCACGATCTCTAAATAGAAAAGGCAAACCAAATACTTTCATATTTGGAGCGAAATTCTCCATAATGGCAGCGGATACTTTTGTCATACCTAAACTACCAATTTGTAACAGTTCAACAGTTTGACGCTCATTACCAAGTTGTTGGTTTGGATATATTTCGATGGCTAAAGTACCTCCAGATCTTTTTTCTAAATCACTAGCCATAAACTCCATGGCTTTATGCACAGGGTGACTCATGTCTAATCCGTGCGCTAACTTAATGGTCTTCGTCTTTTGAATCGATTCACAAGAGTAAAGAGAAAAGAGGAGTATAGCCATTAGGATAGCTATAGGTGTTTGCTTCATTGTTGGTTTTGTTTAGAACTCCTGAGTAGGAGCGTTTTAATTTTGTGTAAATATAGCAAAAAGCACCCGAATAATACAATCGATTGTATTTGTTTTTTTATTTCATTCAGTTACATCTATTTAAGATCAAGTTTTAATGTAGATTTAAAACCATGTTGCAAAACCATTTCTACAATTGTATTTCCATTTTCAATACTAACTTTCTTGATATCCGGATTAGTTTTGATAGACCAGCTACCTTTAAAGGTAACCGTTAAGTCAATTTTTCTACTATTATTGATATATCTATTTGATCTAACTTCTTCAAAATTCAAATCAGGTTGTACAACAGAAACTTCATAGGCGTTGTTTGCATGCTTTTTTGACATTAGGATAGCGGGAGCAGAAACATTGGCTAAAACTCCTTGTTGTATAGATTCCTTTTCATTGAAAATTACATAGGCTATGGTGTTGGTAGTTTCATCTTTTACAATATGAGCATTTCCGTTTGCTTGAAAAATTTTATATGATTTGTCTTTTTTTGCATTTTTTCCAAATTTCTTCATCATTTCTTTTTTCAAAAAAGGATAAATCACATATTGGTAGGATGCATCGCTAGGTGTTGTTCCATGATCGATCCATGCTGAGGCAAATTTTCCTTTGGTTTCTTTTTGTCCTTTTCCCTTTGGATCCATTTTACCAGTCTTTATGGAATATTTGTTATGAAAAGAGTGTTGTTCTTTTCTAGCCATAGCAACTTTGGAATCAGACAAAATATAATAACCATTTCCATAGGGGTCAATTATATAGTTTCCAAAGTCGCTTTCATAAGGAAGTTTTGTAATATTTCCCTTTTTTTGTGTGATGGTAACATTGTTCGATTTTGTTAGTGCGGTTTGAAATAAATTTGTTTGTGCAGGGTGATTCGGGTCTTCACTAGAAATATTTGTTCCGATACAAATTATTTTTTTTCCGAAAGAGAAAATAGACTTTTTTGCTTTTAATTTTCCAGGGAAACCAACATTGACTTCATTTCCATCTGCATTAGAACCTTTAGATTCATTTAAGATCATTCCAAAAACACCATTTCCATCTTGTTCAAGAGCTCCTGCAAAAGTTTCACAAGATCGATACATTAATAAAGGAGTATTTGGTTCTAATTCTTCTAAAGGTAAATATATAATGGTGGCTCCTGGGTATCGATTCCAATCCCAACCATTTTGTTGAAAACCACTTTTTAATTCTCCTTTTTCATTTAATAATTGAATAGTTCCATTGGCAGGGTACCTTCCATACCGATTTGAACCAACATAAATTTCAGAGGCCCAAACATATTTACTATAACCTTTGATAATTGCAGCCCAATTATTTCTCCTATGAATGGCTGTAGCGGCATACGGTAGGGTTTTATAGCCGTCTAAATTTTCTTCTTGAAACTGATTAAGTTTATTAAAAGTTTCTCTGTTTAGGGCATCACTTTTACCCCAAAGTCTCAGGTAAGCACTGGCAATTTCCTTGTCAATCTTTTCTGTGCCTTCTGGATTACCTGAATAAGCCATTTGTAAGTAGGACGATTTTAAGGATTTTATATTACTTTTTTCTAAGGGATGTCTACCTGCATTACCAAAACCATAATCGAACTTTTGACTGTATTGACGCGTTGTTAAAAATGCATTTTTAAAGTTTGTATGTCCTTCTTCCGAAATTCTAAAACTTGTTCCAGATAGAGTTTGAATGATTCTCGGGACATTCCTAAAAGCACCCATTCCATAGGCAGGGTAATGACCGTTGTGGTGCCAAGAGGTACCATCAATTTTAAAACCCCATTCTTGATTTTGTTGGCCTAAGGTAATGCCAATATAATTGGAATATGCTTTTAAAATAGTGCTTTGTTTGGAGGTGTCATCTACCATAAATATTAGAAGTAAGTGATAATACGCTTGGGTATTCAGATAATCAAGATTTACATGGAATTTTGTTTCATCATCTAGTACCATTCCTAAATTAAACAACCAATGTAAACTACCACCAACTTCATTTAATAGTCCAGCCTCTTCTAGGGTTTTTCTCATCATAAAAAATCCTTCAGCTAATTCTCTTACATTATATCCAATATGATGCCTAGTACCTCCAGAGGCTCCTTCCTGCCATCCTTGATCTAAATAGTATTTGGTTGCCATTAAGAAGATCCTTTCAAGTTCCTTTTTTTCATTTGGTGATGCTGAATAAAAGGCTTGTCCAATGTTTCGAACTAATTTTCCTAGTTTGTTGATCTCATTATTTTTCAATTTTCCTTGCTGTTTAGGATTAAAGTAAACTTGTTCTTGTTTGAAATTCATAGGAGGACCAACAATAGTATTACCGTTATCAATTAAATCAAGTTTATGAAAAGAAGATTTTATTTTTTCTAAATCTATTTTTCTTTTTTTATAAGTACCTATAGCATTATCTAATTTTTTTTCAACACTCGTTAGGTCTTTAAGTTGAGTTTTTTTTATTGCTTCAGGTTGAATTTTGTTAATAAAATCCATATTTGAAATTAAAGGCATCCAGTGATCTGAACCTGGCTCTTTATCAGATTTTATAAACGGAACAATTCTATCTGGATAGGAATGTCTGTCATCTTGGTATTGAGAAAATACAATGTCATCAAAATACAAAGTCCCTTGTGGAGCTTTGGTGCTAATAGAAAATTCACTAATATTTATGGCTTCTCCCTTTTTAGGAGTTGTACCCTTCATTTCGTAATAGGGTACCCAAATGGTTCTCCAGCCAGTAAAATTCAATTCTATCTCAAAAAAGATATCATTGTTATTATGGTTTTTTGCGGCAATTTTTATTTTTTCATTTTGAGCAATTTCATTGTAAATGGACATTGAGAGGGTAGGACTTGCAGGAAAATGATCTCCATATTTTAAAGGACTCTCTTCTAATCCTAAAGTCTTAAAATTTTTTGTAGAGAAAGATCCTGCTTGTTTCCATGACCATTCCAAAGAATTTTCGCCAAACTTGTGATGTTTTTTACTAAGAGACAAATTAGTTCCTTTAGTATGGGAATAAAATTTTAACGAGTTGTTATTTTCAAAAGATTCTACGGCTGGTTTATTTTGAGAAAATACAACGAATGTCTGCAAGGCAAAAATAACGCTGATAAAAAGGTTATGCTTTTGAACGAAAGGATAAATCATGTTTCTAATTTAATATTAATTGAGTACTTGATAAAATTAAGATAGTATTGTGTTAGAATTGAGGGGATTTTTGGTCTTCAACAAGGGGGAGAATAGTCAAAAAAAAAGCCCTCTATATGAATAGAGAGCTTTTTGAAATTTTAGAAGAATTTATTCTATAACAATTCTTGTACTTGAAGATATACCTTTTTTTGATGTGAGATGTACTAAGTATAGGCCTGGTTTTATATGTTGAACATCAATAGCGGAAGTTGAACTAGATTGATAAATCACAGTACCTGTAAGATCAATTAATTGTAGTTGATCGATATGGACGTTTTGTTCAGTTTGAATAAATAATCTATTGGTCGCTGGATTAGGGTACGCTCTGAAGCGAACTTTTTCTTGTGATTTTGTATTGGCCACTTCACTGAAAGTTGTCCACATTAAATTGTCAAATGCCACAGAACCATTTGAAGTGTCAGCATTTTTAAAACCTAGAGTGAAATCCCCAGAAATGTTTATATTTTCAACCTTAAAAATATATTCCTCGTCATTTGTAGTGTTGCTAGTTGTTCCTACGCTAATCCCATTTACAAGCAACTCTAAATTAGCCAAGTTCGTGGAAAATATATTTTTGCAGGATACTGCAAATGATTTGATACCACCAGATATAGTTCCTGAAGTCAATCCTGTTTTATCCGCTACCATGTAGATTTCTTTTGTTGGACCGATTCTATTTGTCGTAGTTTTTCCTTCTATGGTCCAAGAAAAGCCATTATCTCCGCTATAAGTCTCTGTAGACCATATATTCGTTTCGTCCGTGTAGTTCTCTAGAGTCTCTTGGTAACCGTTCCAGGCATATTTAACATCAGAAATATTCCAGTTACCGTTTCTGTTTTCTGTACCGCTAAACGGGTTTCCGTCGTCGTGGTAAGTGTATTTAAAGGCCAATACAAATTTATCCGCACCAGAAGTGTTAATGTGATCCGTAAGATCCAATTTAGAATATGCCCAATTACCATCGTTCGCAAAGGTTCCATTTATATCGATAACATTTGCAGTCACGTCTGTCCAAGTAACAGTAGAAGGATCTGCGCCGTCAGTGTAATTAAAGGCAATCAAAACTTGAAAATCTTCATCATCTGCACCTTCGTGGTACTGGTTCTGAGAGGCAAAGGACACTGATATTTCAATAAATTTTGAAATATCAACACTTTGAGTAACCACCCAACTGATTCCCTCATAATTTTCTGTACTGCTATTCCCAGAAAGTTTAATGGATTTGGCAGTTCTAATATCTGTAAAATGGCCAAAATTATTGGTAGGTCTAGTGAAACCCAAATTACTAGTGCCAGGAGCATCAATGTCATCCGTAGGTAAATTAGCGGTTCTTTTTATTAAGGTAGTTGTTGCTACATTGTTTGGATTATGACTTACAAAACTTGTAAAACCAGAATTGGTGTCAAATTGGAAATCGTTGTATTCCACAATATTTTCAACCTGCCCAAAGCTCGAAAACGTTCCTGTTGAAAGAAGTAAAAGGAAGAATAATGTATATGTAATTTTTTTCATAAAATATTGGAATTGATTATGTTATAAAACTAAAGCATATTGTTGTTAATGATGAGGGAGTAATTGTTCATACCTAAGGGGTATTCTGTTCAATTAATACGTAATGCTTTGGTAATTATGGTTTTGACATGTGTTTGTCTCCCTACTAAAATAAAAAACTCCTTGATTAAAATCAAGGAGTTTTATTAGAGAGGTTGTGTTTTTTAGTTTAATTGATAACAACTCTTTCAGAAAAGTTATCTCCATTGTCTGTTGTTATTTGAAGAATGTAAATTCCTTTTTTGAAATTAGAAACATCTATATGATCCTTGTAGCTATCTTCAAAAATAGATTTTCCAGTCATGTCAATTAGACGAATTGTACGAATAGTAACATCAGACATCTCTTGAATGTATAATTTTGTACTTGCAGGATTTGGATATACCTTTGTTTTATTATTTAGCGCTTGTGTTTTAGTGCTAGCAGTGGCTTCTATTGTTGTGAAATTGGCTTCTTGAAACTCTATGAAGCCGGTATTGTTCGCAGCTGTTAGTTCAGAAGCTAGTACCATTCGGTAATATCTGTATGAAACATTATTAGTGTTAATAGCTCTAGTTTGTTCTGCTGCATCACTGGCAGAATCTTGTGTTGGTGTAAATGCTCCTCCACCCACATCTGTCCAACTCGTTTCATCATTACTTGCTTCTATCTTCCAAGACGTTGGTTCTAGACCAGATTTTGCTGCGTTTCTAACCGTATATTTAAATTCTGATACTATAATTGGATTGTATGCTATAGATACTTTAAATACTGGGCCTTCATTTACCGGGATAGTTTGTCCAGAAATAAATCGTGTTGCATAATTATCGACAGAAAAAATACGATCAAAATATTTTGGATCAAAGTTAGTACTGTTGTTTCCTGAGCTAGCATATGGTTCGTCAAAAATCGAACTCTGTCCTGAAATATTAGAATTTAATGTGATTGTTCCAGGAATTACATCAGTAGGATTTAATTGAAAATTAACGTCCGCAATGTAAAATGTTCCATGAGTATTTACATTAGAAACAAAAAGAGAATTGTCACTTACATTTTTAAAAGCTACGGTAACGTTTGAACTACTTGTGTAAGAAGAAAGATCTAGCTCTCCCAAAACAAAAGTCTCTCCTTTTAAACCGGAGGTAGCGATTTCACCGGTAATATTTGATGTTTCGTTTGTCCAAGTTGCTGTGCTCGGGGCATTTCCGTGTGTGTAATTTGTAGAAACCCATATAGTAAGACTTGAATTCCCACCTATAGCATATCTCTGTTGTGTTCTAAATGAAACACTTGGAGAACTTGTATTTGTAAGGTCTTGAGATGTCATCAATGCCCAAGCCTCAATTTCATGGTTCGTATCAGCAGGACTTCCAGTAACATTTTTAAATGAAATACTTCGCTGGTCTCTTTCAGTTTCCTCAGGTATTCTATTTGTAGGTCTAGATGTGAATACAGGATCAGTATCATCAGCATCAGGTATGTCACCAACTCTTTTACCAATGTCAGCAGCAGTTTGGCCAACATTCGTTACAATTTGAATTGTGAATCCTCTACCTTCATTCTCATATCTAAAATCTTCGTAGTAAAAAGAAGTTTGTGAGGACCCCATAAAGGAAAAAAGTCCTAGGCAAAAAAATAGAATTGTGTTTAATGTAATTTTTCTCATAATAGAATACTTAATTGGTTATATGATGTAAAATTATTTCATTTACATCTTAAGAATAGGGGAGTTATTCTTCCTTTTGAAGGGGTTAATTGTTCGAATTAAAAAAAGCCTCATGAAAATTGTTTTTTTTCTATGAGGCTTTCAGAAGCTTAATTGATTAAGACTTTTTTAGTCAAAATGGCGCCATTTGAAAGATGAACCGTAAGGTAGTAAAGACCTTTTTTGAAATTTATAACCGAAATTGTTTCGGAAGAGTTTTGAGTGTAGACTTTTTGACCAAGACTATTATGTAATTCGACAAAAGTTATTTCTGAATTGGAATCTCCCACTAATAGATTGATATATGAACTAGCTGGATTGGGGTATATTGTAAGTGCAGTTTGAAAAGTATCATCATCGACACTTAAGTTTTCAGAACTTGTAAAGAAGTTTACATCAGAAATATAGAAAGTTCCATTTCTATTACTAGAAGAGTGAGGAGTGTTATTACCTATATATTTAAAGGCCAGCGTGAAATTAGAACTGTCGATATTAGAAATATCTAAGATAGATTTTAAATATATTTGGTCATTGTTGTTATCGTTTTTTGCAATATTACCCAACTGAGAGGTTACATCCGTCCAATTTGCTGTTATTACATTATCAGTATAATCAGTAGAAATGTGCACCGTTAAAGCAGATGACCCACCATTGGCATACCTAGACTCTGTCCAAAAAGAAACATATTTCTTTGTGTCTGATACGTCGATATATGGGTTGTTACTTGATAAATCTACAGAAGTTAATGGAATCCATACTTCCAATTCATAATTTTGTCCTGAGGTAGCACCTACAATTGAAATAGCTTTTTGATCTCTAGAGGTATTGTCTGGAATTCTTACTGTAGATCTTACTTCATTGAATTCTCCATTGGAGTCTTGATTGTCTACTATATCTGATATAATTTTTCCCAATTTAGATTCTAATTGACCGTTTGTGTTTTTTACTACTTGAACATTGTAGCCTCTATTGCCACTATTATATCTAAAATCTTCATAAAAGAAAGAAGGATAAAAAGGGTTGTAAACACCGGAATACAATTCAATATCTACAGGTAATCCATCTTTTAAATCAACCTTTAGAGTAGTTTCATTGACACCTGCAGTAATTTGAACATTACCTCCTGATGAAGTATTTAAGGTCCAATCTCCATTAAGCACCAATGTTGTTGTTATGGATTGGCTTGCACCATAGTCTGTCGCAAAGTTTAAATCTGGTTGAACTAATGATAGGTTTAAATTATTTCCTGCCGTTTCGGTAATTACAAGACAAGGGGTGTCATTACTTTTAATTGGAGTGGCATCTCCGTATTCTCCATTTTGAAATAAAACATATCCATGTTTTGAATTATATTTGATGATATGTGCTGTGGCGTCCTTTTGAATTACTTCATAAACGGACGAAACATTGTTCGACATTTTTTCTGAAAATTCTTGCATTTCCTCTGAGTTACTTCCAGGAATAATTACATATTCATAGCCTTTATCGGTTGGAGAGGTATTATGATTGATATAGGCAGAGGCAAATTTTCCTGTAGTTGTTACAGGAGAGCCATCTTCATTTAACTGTCCATCTTCCATGGGAGAGGTTTGTTGTTTTCTCTCAATTACCACTTCAGAACCTTTTTTGATGTAATATCCTGTATTGAAAGCATCAAGTATCCAGTGGTTCTCATCAGCACTTAAAGGTAAAGGTGTATAAGGAAAAGTAGTTGTGTTAGTGTTATTAATTACGATGGGAGTGTTGGTGTTATTTAATTTGGTTTGGAAAAGATTGGTTGCTGTGATGTTATTGATATCATTGTTATTGATATTTGAACCAAGACAAATAATTTTACCATCAAAACAAAACATTGATTTTTTAAATGTAAAAGTATTGTTGTAACTAGATACAACAGGGTTGTCGTCTTTGTCTTTTTGATTTTCTAGCACGTCCTTTTGTGTGAAATCCATACCAAATATTCCAATGTTTCCTTCGAGTTTGTCATCTACATAATAGTTGGCTTTAGAACCAAATCGAAGGCTGGCAGCAAAGTTAGAATCTGTTTTTTCATCTTGTCTGTTTATGGCAGCCTTTAAATCATCGAAAGGCATATGAATACTTGTAGTTCCGGGAGGCATGTTCCAGTTCCAACCGTTAATATCGAACCCTGAGTTTATATGTCCACCTGGATACATAATTTCCACTGCCCCGTAACTTTGGTATCGGCCATATCGATTATCTTTGGTGTAAATTTCAGTTCCCCAAAAGTACTTGTTGAACCCTTTGATATCCGCGACCCAGTCATCTTGACGGTATACTCCAAGATTAGAGAAGTTTATTTGCCAAAAACCATTTGGTGGGGTTTCTGTAGCGTAACTTTTTGTGTCATCATCAGAGCCTTGAACATAATTGTAAGCACCCACTAATTGTTCATCTACGGGCTCTATAAGTCCCAGGTTTTTGTAAGCACTTGTAATTGAAATTTCATTCAAAGGGGATCTTCCAGAGAGGGAATTACCGAAGTTGTCTTTTGACATTACAACCCTTGCTACTGATAAGACATTTTTGAAAGTTTCTCTTTTTTCAGAAGAAATTCCATAGCTACTACTTGAAATATAATTTACAGCTTGCGCCAAGCTTTTATATGATCCAAAGGCGTATTGAGGGTAGTAAACATGATGATGAAAGCCTGTATAGTCCACTTTAAGTCCATTTCTTTCTTTGGCATAGGTTGTTAACCATGTTTGCGCATAATTCCTAAAACCTTTTAAGTATTGAACTTGGTCTGCTTTAGTTGATTTATATAAACACGCTCCTAAGATAGGAAGAGACCTTGTCAAGGCATCATCCATATTACTTTCATGAGCTGTTGGATGCCAAATAATATCTACTGCTGCATACCATTCTACCATTTTTTGAGCTTGGGTCCATAAGCCTGCATTTTCCAATTCAGTTTTCATTAAATGAACTGATTTAGCTACATTTCTAAATCTATATCCTATATGATGTATCGTTTCTACCAAACTACCATCAGCATATCCTTGGTCCAATAAATATCTAATAGAATTCAGAAAATAAGTAAGGCTTAAGTTATTACCATTGTGTTTATAGTCTCTAGCTAGAATATGAATAAAGTCGTCAACAACCGCTATAGTTTCACTATCTGAATAATCGGTTCCATATATTGGTAATCCAGAAATAATCCCATTATTAAATTCAATTTTTTGCTTAAGGTAGGCTGCAACTGCAATATCTATAGCATCAGAACCTGGTTTGGTACTCAGAATAAATTTGTCATATTCTGTTTTCACTTTGGCAAGATCGATTTCTTCTTGATCTGTTATTGATTCATTATATGCAATGGTTTTAGGTAAAGATTGAAAGTAGATAATATCTCCCCAATGTTCGTTGTTATTTTCATTGATAAATTTTAATTGATTGTCAGGAGCTCTAGAAGTATTTCTATCCATGGTGTAGTCTATATAATCAAAATACACAGTTCCACTTCCTGAAGAAGGAGCTTTAATTTGAAGAGTTCTTATGTCATCATTGTTTTTTGGTCCTTGCATTTCATTTCTATAACTCGCTGAGGCTGCCCTCCAGCCAGTAAAATTTAAATAGAAGTCATAAAAAAATTGAGGATTATCTTCATTGTCTAAAAAAATTATTTCAAAAACATCATTTGGAATAGCCTGCTCTGAGTAGATCCACATTCTAAACATGTTTTTATAATAATCTAAAACTTCGTCTTTTACTAAGCCATTTTGATGAAGATTGGATACTGTTAGTATATCATTAGCCGTCCAGTTCCATTGCAAAGATTTTTCTCCTAATTTGGTGTGTTTATTTGAAATATTTAAAGTTCCAATAGCTGCTGACCAATTACTCGGTGTATCGGTGGTTTCAAAAGATTGATCTTGTGAATGGCTTTTAAAACAGAATAATATAATTCCGATATAAGAGAGTAGGTTTAATGTTTTTTTAATGTTGTTTTTTTTCATTAGTTTTTTAATTAGTTCGATTAAGGTTGAATCCATAAAATTAAAAACATGATGGTTATAGTAGAGGGGGCTGGTTGTTTTTTAGAGAGGGGAATAATGCTCGTAATACTTTACTTGTCTAGTCTTAGCGATAATTGGGTGCTATATAAAGGTATTACTTTTTTACAATTGTTTAAAGCTTCAACATAGATAAAATTATCTTTGCGGTCTTCGTATTTATGTTCAATACTAATTTTTTTATCTTCACTTTTAGATCTAATTGCAATTAGATTGCTCCGAAGATATTGTTTGTGGCAATCAATATGCATTTCGTTTTTAAATTGTTTTGGATTTCTCCATATCCAAGAATAAAAAACTTCGTTAAAACCTTCGTCTTTCCAACCTTCAATTTCTATATCCCAGAAGGTGTTAAATTCGCCAGAATGGGGTAGGTTTTGAGGAGCACCCCCACCAGCTATTTTTTTAATATTAGTTATGTTTTCAAACAAATTATACATAGGAGGACAAAAGCCTGGACTTCCAATACCGTGAAGATCAATGGTAGAAGGGTGTTTGAATTTGATATTTCTAAATACATTTCCAAAGGAACAACCCTCTAAACTAGGTCCGTGAGTCATGTTGCTCTGGATATCAATGTTTTGTACAAGGTTGTCAGAAGAATGATACATTTTTGGGGAATAATGTCCCGCTTTTCCTGTAATGAGGATATTGTCAATAGTAATATTCTTACTATTCACTAAATGTGTGGTTTGGGTATAATTATCAATATGTATATCTCTAATCCATCCATTTGCTACTCTATGCAAATTGATCGCTCCCCAGCCGTAATCCATTTCTCGATTTTCATGATGCTTGTATTTGCCATTCCATGATGATTTGAAATGAAAATGTTCTATCCCTATATTTTCTAACATTGGGATAATGGTAATTTGAGGGTTATATTCTTTGTTAATAGCTCTTCTAGTTGGTTGTTTTATTAAAAGAGTCCTGGTATCTATGATGCGATCTACCTCAACTAGCCATTGAAATGATTTGGCCTTTTGTATACCTGCATTGGTGTAACTTTTTTGAAATTCTTCGAAAACTAATGGCTGCATGAGATCATGCATTAAGTTGCCATTTTTAGTTGTGTTTTGAAGTGATATGATAATATAGGCACCTGCGGTAATGTTTTCAGTTGATTTTACTGGTATTAAAGTAGCATTACTTGGAATACTAGTTGTGATAGTGGTAGTTGCGGGAATTGAATCCACATGAAAAAAACTATGAGTATCATGTAAATTAAGTCCACTATGAAAAACAAAAGGTGAGAGCCAAGGACTATCAGATTCGTCTTGATTTGTAGGAGTTGTACTTAGAATAATAGTTCCATTTTCAGAAGAACCAGATCCTCTTAGAGTAATGTTACTATAGTTGATATGTACAATATCTGTTTTTTTCTTTGATGAATTGACTAGAAAAGTTCCTCTTGGAAATTTTACGATACCACCATGGTTTTTTCCTGCTGCTTCTATGGTTTGATTGATAGCATTGGTGTCATCAATAGTATCGTTGGGGATGGCCCCAAAGTCTAAAACGTTAAAAGAGTGGAGCTGATCGAGGGCAGGAATTTTTTTTTCTCCATACTCGTAACCTGCATAAGAATAATCGGGTAGATTGGAGGAGATTCCCTTTTTTTTGTATTCTTTTAAAATTCTGGGTTCAAAACCATCTTTTGTAGGTTTCGTACAACTAAGAAATATGCAAAAGATAGCAATGAACCAGATTTTCATTTTTATAGTTTTTTAGTAAGGAATGATGTCACTATATTTTTTGTTTTGATACCAAGGATCGTTGGTTTTCTTTAATAATTGACCCAGTGTTGAAAGCAGCTTAGCGGATACTTCAGGCTGTTCTTCAGGAAATATTTGTTCCAGTTGGTAAGGATCTTTTTTATTGTCATAAAAGAAAACAGAGGCTATTGAAGTTGCTTTTTTATTATCCCATTGTTTTTTGTTTTCTTGAATACAAAAAGTATACCTGTTAGTTTGTACACCACGTGAATTTCCTAGCATAATAAGAGCAGATTCAGGCTTTTTTAAACTAGTTTTTTGTGGTTCTAATAATAAGGGAGCAAAGTTTGTTCCTTCAATATCTCTCGGAATGTTTTTTTCAATTCCAGCTAGCCCCATAACTGTTGGTAGCACATCAGGCACGCTCATTAGGATATCAGAAATTCCTGCACTTATTCCTTTTGGCCAATGTACTATAAAGGGTATTGCAAGAGATTCTAATTCAACTACATTTTTCCCTGTTAATCCATGACTTCCTAACATTTCACCATGATCAGAGCTAAAGATTACGATCGTATTGTTTAATTCTCCGGTTTTCTTTAATTCTTCTAAAACTTTACCTATATATTTATCTGCACTTGTAACATTTGCATAGTAGTGTCTAGCATAGTTAGCAACTTTAGTATCAGCATTTTTTCGAACCACTAAATCTTTGTCAATCTCAGGATATTTATCCGTATCGTAATGTTTGTGTAAGGATTCCATATCTGTATTTTCATCATCCCATGGATTGTGAGGTGGGTTCATGGACCAAATCATGCAAAAAGGCTTCTTAGGATCCCTGTGCTTTTTATTGTGCAAATAACTGATGATTTTTTCAGCTTCATTTTTTGCAGAAAACATTTTTGGGAGATGAAGTTCACCATCTGATTTACCTTCAATAGCATCAGGGTCGTTTGAGTAGATTCTTGGATTGAAATGCTCATCTTTTAGTGCTTGGTAAAAGTATTCTATCCCGTGTCTTTTATTACTAGGCACATAGGTGTCATATTTGTTTACGTGATGACCACCAGGAGCTTTAGTTGTGCCAACATAATTCCCGTTTATGTCAAATAGAGGTTCATTTTTTAACCAGTGGCACTTTCCAAAATAAGAAGTGTTGTAACCTGCTTCTAAAAATAAATCTGGAATGGTAGTAATATCGTCTTTTAAACTGTGGTTTCTTCCTACTTTACAATTATTCCAAATTCCATTTTGCTCAGGATATCTACCTGACATAAGCATGCCTCTATAAGGACTGCATAAGGGGAAATTGCTAATTGCATTAGTGAAAACAATACCGTTTTTCGCTAGTCCATCAATGTTTGGGGTAATTACAGGATCTGATTTTCCTTTGACAAATTCTTTATAAGGTGCTTCTGACCAAAAGCCCGCAGAATATCTACGTAGTTGATCCGGGAAAATAATAAGCACGTTAGGTTTTTTTTCAGCAGTCTCATTTTTTTGTTTTCTCTGAGAACTGCATGATATTGATAGAACCGTAAGTGCAAAAAGTGAAAAGTATTTTAATTTCATTGGAGTTGAGTTAAAGTAAAAAGGATGAGCTGTCCCATCCTTTTATATAAACGGAAATTTTAATTTTATTCAATCATTAGATAAGATGCAACTTTGGTAGATTGTTCTTTAGAAGGAGCCATTGCGCTAATCTTATTAAAATTTGAATTGACTAGAGCTAGTGTAATTTTGCGATCTTTTTTACCATTGAACAATTTACTTACTATTTTGGGGTCTAGTTCAATTGTTAATTTTTGGTTTTTGTTGTCCAAAGATTGCGGAACCTCCACACTACCTGCAAGTTCCCCTAGTTCTAAAGCATCTGCCCAAGTAATAGAGAGTTCTCTCCATTTGTCATTTTCAACGGTATATATTTCTAGATTGAATGTAGCTTCAGGTTGATTCTCGTCTTTATAAACTTTTAAGGGGATATGAAGCGTTACTTTTTTGACACTTTTTAATTTTTTTGGAGTCTCGAATTTTAAATAAGTAATTCGCGCATATTTAGAGTCAGCGTTTGAATTAAAAATTCTCAAGTTTTTAGGAGAGGTTTCTCCAAAAGCAGTATCAGCTGTATTTCCACCTTGAATAAAGGCATCTTCTTGTACCTTAAGTTTTTGAGCTTGTGCTTGTAATCCAAAAGTAACAGCAACGAGTGTAATAAAAGTTATTATTTTTTTCATGATATATTGATTTAAAGGTTATTGTTTATCATTTTTTTCAATCCATTGTGGTAACGAACCGAGTCTTAATTTTAATTGCTCTTCAAATAGAGATTCTGGTTGAACAGGGACTCCTATACTTTCTGCTATTTGAACTTCTTTTGGGTTAAAAGAGGTTTCAGCACCATGGAATCCAACTATAATTGGAGGTACAATTCTCCAGTACCATGAGTCTGTAGCAACAAATCTAAAATCTTTGATAGCAGGACTTGTTTGTTTATAGTTCCACAATACAAGGTAGCGACCATGGTTGGGTAAGTTTTGACGAGCACCACCGGCACGTCCAGAGAAAAATCCACCTTCAATATTGTCAAATAAAGTACACCTTGGTTGAGAGGCATGTGATTCAAAACTAGTATGAGCAGGATAGGAACTTCTCCATATGACAGTTGCTGAGGTGCTGCCACCACCAACTCCAACAGCATGATGCATACCGGCTAAATCTTTCACTTTAGCAATTAAAATACCTGTAGAACCACCACCTGCATCCACAGAACTATGACCTATGTTTCCTTCTATAGTGATATCAATTGCTGTAGAATATGCTGATTGTGAAAAGCCCAAAGGGTTGGTGACGTTTTTAAAAGTGCAATTGCGTACCCATGAATTTACGGCTCTTGAAATTTTTAAGATTCCCCAACCACTATCATCTTCAGCAGATCTATGGTGTACAAATTTTTTATTCCAATTCCCCTCAAATCTTAGGTTTTCAAATCCTAATTCTTCAGAATGTGCGAAGCTGTATATTTTCCATCCATGTTTTTTTTGAACATTATAATGAATCGGTTCGCAAAAAGTAATTGTTTTTCCTTTGATAGATGCTATTTGGTGTCTTTCGTTAACTTGTACTCCCTTGTTTATGATAGTTTTCCATGCATCTTCAACTTCTAATGGCGTATTGTCATCATAAACTAATTTTTTATCATTGTTCAAAAGTTTTAGGATGATCCAATCACCTTTTTTTAATTTAGACGGATCTTTCACTTTTAATTGAAATGTTTCTCGCTTAGCATTTGAGATTACCTCTGATAAAAACCTATCGGATCCTCCAGCGCTGGTTTGGATGGCACTTGGGCAACTATACATTTTTTTTGGATCTTTGGGAGGTAAGTCATTCATAAAGTGAAGTACAGAGCCATTTTCATCATCACCTTCACCTCTAAAAACAATATTAGAAGATTTTATGATGATTTGACTTTGGTCATCAGATTCTGTATTGATATGATAAGTACCTTTTGGAAAAAAGATAATTCCATTTCCGTTTTTTATAGCAGCTGCAATGGCTTTTTTTATAGCGTTTTTATCCGATTTAAGATCGGAAGGAATAGCACCATAATTTGTAACATCAAATGTTTTATAGGTTACATTAGGGATGCCATTTTCACTGTAGTGGTAACCTGCGAAAGAAAAATCAGGTAAGATAGCCTCTTTTCCTGTTTTTTTAGCCTTTACAAAGTTCTCCCATGTTGGAGAAGTTTGCGAAAAATGCGCTGTAGTGCTCAACAAAGCAATGAAAAGTAGTGGAACATGTTTTATTTTCATAAGGCTTATTTTAAATATGTTTTATACCTGCTCAGCGCCTCTAAATAATAGTAATCAGCGTAATTTAAAGGAACATCAATTTCATTATTGTGAGGAATGCTTCCTACAGAATGTTTTAAAAGAAAATTTTTGTTTTCACCTAGTTTAGCCGTGTATTCAGGACTTGCAAGTGAGTTCATGATTTTATTAATAGCAGGAAGATACGATTCTTTTGAATAACTATCTAACTCGATAAGCGCAGAAACAGTCACTGCTGCCGCTGAAACATCTCTTGGTTCATTTGGTACGTTTGGTGCATTGTAATCCCAATATGGAATACCATCTACTGGGGTTCCAGGATAGTTGATGATGAATTTGGCTATTTTCTCTGCTTGCTCCAAATAGATAGGGTTTTGGGTATACCTATAGCAAACGGTATAACCGTAAATACCCCAAGCCTGTCCTCGCGCCCATGAGCTTTCATGTGCATATCCTTGTGCAGTGTGCTTGTTTCTTACAGCTCCCGTTTCTGGATCATAATCGATTACATGATAGGAACTATTGTCATTTCTAAAGTGATTTTTTAAGGTGGTATCAGCATGAGCTACAGCAACTTCTTGGTATTTAGTGTCTCCTGTGATTTTTGTGAGCTCAAAAAGAAGTTCTAAATTCATCATATTGTCAATAATTACAGGGTATTTCCATCCTCTAGTAGATTGCCAACCTTTTTCTACATCCCAACTCTTGATGCATCCAACTGTTGGGTCAAAGCGAGTAATTAAAGAGTTACCAGCTGTAATTAGAACTTTTTTAAAGTCTTCATTTCCGGTAAGTCGGTATCCATTTCCATAGGAACAATTAAATACAAAACCAAGATCATGATTGGTGGTGTAATTTTTATGATTTTCAAAAATTGCTTGGAATTTTTCAGCCGCAATTTTCCATTTTTCATTCTTAGTCAATTCGTACAAGTACCAATTAGAACCAGGATAGAATCCTTCAGTCCAATCAAATCTTTCGTGAATCCAATGCATATCACCCTGAGCATCTAAGGTTCTAGGGATATTGTTCTCTTCTTCTGCAGCCTTTAGTAATAAAGACAGTTGTTTGTCCGCAAATTCTATCTGTGATGCAATTTCTGGGGTTTCCGTTTTCTTTGAAGTTGCCATACAAGAACTTAAAAGGATTGGTATGACTAGCAATAAAGATAATTTTAGATATTTCATATGTGTATGATTGAATAGTATTTTATAATGTTATCTGATTGCAAGTTCCAAATTACTTCTGTTTTTGGAGGGGGAATTAGTGTTCAAGGTTAGGGGGGAAATCGTGTAGATTCTAACAATTATAGGGGGTAGATGGGGTTTTGTTACAATTGGGTTATTTTGAAGGATTTGATTACCATGTGATTGTTTACAGTTCTGAATCCGAAATATCCCGAGGTGTAAGGGGCTTGGTCAGAAAACTGAAATATTATTTCTCCATCTTTTTTATAAACAGTTCCGTTGCTGTCAACCCTTATAGAAATGTGGATGTTTTTATTTGGAATAATTTGATAAGTTTCGCCACTCAAATCATGTTCAGGTAAGAGAGGACGATTCAGTTCCCCATTATATCTTCGAAAGCGTGTCTTAGTATTATTATGTCCACCAAAACCAACATAATAAAGCATAAGATTATGGTAATTTGTGAATTTTCCTTTTCTCTGAAGTGTGTTTCTGAAAAAATGTTCGGGGTACATTGGGTCATTAGCCATCCAAAAACAATTCAAATCAGAAACGCGATCAAAAGGTCCTCCTTTATCAACGATCTCTACCTCATAATCAATTTGAATTGGTGCTTTAAGTTTTTTAGAATACCATACTGTACAACCTTTGGCATCGTTTATTTCTAATTTTTTCTTATCAAAAGAGACGGATCCACCTGGTTGTTGTTCAACTACCCAATTTTCTTTGGTAAGAGATACGGGTTTAGAGGTATGTATTTTATTGCATGCAATTAGTAAGAATGCAAATGTGAAAATTAAACCTTTCATGATTTTTAATAAGGAGTGACAAAAAGTGTGCTGGATGAGATTTTACTAGTAGAGGGTAATACGATTTTTTTTAGAAATTTGACATCATTATTTTCCATGCACCATTGGTGTAAAGTTCCTCTCAAATAATCTAATTGCTTTAGGTGTTTTTTAGAGCTTACTAAATTATTCATTTCGTAAGGGTCTTTTTCTAGATCAAACAATTGCTCTCTATCTTTACCCCAATTGTATAGAATATATTTGTATTTGTTAGTGATCACTGAACGACCCGTAGTTCCAAGGGCCTGTTTTCCTTCGAACTTGGTTTCCACCACAACAAACTCCCGATCTAGTTTTAATTTTTCATTATCTAAGAGTGGCTTTAAATTTTTACCTGGTAACTGCATGTTTGTGATGCCCGCATATGCACAAAAGGTTGGGTAGAGGTCAAGTCCATTTGAGATTAAAGTAGGGTTTGGCTTTTTGTTGGGTTTGATACTCCCAATATAATTTGCAATAAAAGGGACTTTCACACTTTCTTGGAATAGGATTGTTTTTTGATTCCAACCATGGGCCGCATTGCCATCTCCATGATCTGAAGTGAATATAATTATAGTATCTTCTCTAAGATTATTTCGGTCAATCGCCTTGATGATTTTTCCAATTTCGAAATCTACTTTTTCCACCAGGCGGTAATATGCATAGAGATAATTTCTCCAGTCATTTTGTGTGTAATTTGTTGTGGGGTAAACTTTTTTATTTGCGTTTTGTTCTAGCTGAACAACCTCCGGAAATGTTTCGGACTTTTTAAAATTGATAGGTAATTGGGGCGTGTCTTCTAATTTTGGTAAGGGTACATTTCCATAAGGCAATGGTTCGTTTCTGGCCCATTCACAAATATTATGAGGGTTGTCAAAAGATACTACCAGAAAAAAAGGTTTTTCGGTATTTCTTTTCGATTCAATATATGAGATACTTTTTTCGGCTAATCCTATATCTCCCATCGGTGCAATAAATTCAAATCCATTGCCAGCCGACATACTTGCTTCATGTGCGTGCCATTTACCTCCATAAGCACAGTCATAACCAGCTTTTGTTAAAATAGTTCCTAGAACATTTTGTTTTTCATTAGTAATAATTTGATTGTCTCCTTCTTTGTTTGAGTTGACGCCAATGGCATGAGGCATTTTACCGGTAAACATACTAGATCTAGAAGGTGTACATAATGGAAAAGTAACATAGGCATTGTCAAAATAGATTCCTGTTTTTGCCAGTTGATCTATGTTAGGAGTGCTTACATTTGTATTGCCCATATAACTAAGGGCATTGGCATTGTGTTGGTCTGTTAGGATTAATACGATATTGGGTTTTTTCTGCTTTTGTGCATTTAAAAGTAATGGAATAATAATAAGTAGAGAAGCAATGTTAAATTTCATAATGCTGTGTTTTTAATCAATAAAACCTAGGATTTCAAAATAAATTAAGAAATACTAGGTTTTTTTTAGTTTAATATTTTATTACCAACCAGGTTTTTGGTCTAAAAATTTATTCAAATTAACCTCTTGCAAGGGGTAAGGCAAAGACATGTGTTTTGATGCGTCAAAAAATTCCCCAGACCGTAAGAAAGCCTTATGATTTTCATCGGTAGCACTAAAATCGGGTGAACCAATAATTGCCTGATTTAAAAGTTCTAGTTTCGTCCCTAGTAACTCCCATCGAATTAAATCATGTTTTCTTCTTCCTTCAAAACAAAATTCTCTTAGTCTTTCGTCAACAATTTCCTGAAAAAATAATTCTTGAGTAGATACCGCAGCGGCTCTTCCTGTATTTTGTATGAAATCCAAACCAGCTCTACGTCTAACTTCATCTAAATAACCTATTGCAGAAGTGGTAGGTCCATTTAATGCATTATCTGCCTCGGCATGCATCAGTAGAATATCGGCATATCTCAACACTGGAATGTTGATTCCAGTAAAGTTTCTATTAGGAGTTGGATTTGCTTCTAAAAGGATATATGGATCAATTTCTCCGGCAGGAGGGGAGTCATTTAAATCATCAAAATCAGCAGGTTCCCATCTACGAAATTTCCCTGGACAGTAATTTGAAGCAAGTGTACTTGTAACTGCTTTTGCATCTCCACTGCCAGTGTATTGCATCGCAGGAACATTCCATGCTTTTCGTAAAATTTCATCATTGGAGACGAATAAATCTCTAACCACAGGTGTAGTGTTAAACATGGCATAGGCACCTGGATATCCATCATCACCACCTCCGTAATTAAAAGCTAGTCCATTGATTCCTCCGATTCTACCATGGGCATCTATCCCAGATTCTCTCAGATATTTAAAGGAAATCTCAAAAAGAGTTTCTTGTGTATCATAGACATTTTCAATATAACTTAAAAAATGTTTTCTGTAATTATCACTAACAATGGTAACAACTTCTTCACCGTCCACAATATCTGTTGTTACTATAGAAGGAGTGAGGCTATGTTCACCAGAATTAATTACGATTTCGCATTGCTCAAGGACTTTACTATATTTTGTATTGTCTTTCAAAGGGTAGCCAGCCATTTTTAAATAAACTCGCGCCATTAATCCATGTGCAGCCATTTTATTAGCCCTTCCCGGAATATAGCTAGCATCACTAATCAATGGTAGATGCTCTGAGGCAAAAGTATAATCTTCAATAATTTGAGTGTATAATTCTTCTAGACTTACAGGTTTAAGATGATTTGCAGTTTGATCTAGGGTTGAAGTTAGTGGCATAGGAACTTCTTCAAACCAGGATGCTAATAAAGAAAAGGCATGAGCGCGTAAAAATTTTGCTTCTCCGATATACCTACTGTACTCATCTTCTTCAAATCCGGATTTATCAAGTTTTTCTATAAAAATATTACTCAGGTTGATGATCTGATATAAATAAGCCCATAAGTTTTTGATATCATTGTCTGCTGAGGTGTGACGATATAAGCCAACGGTCCAGTTTTCATTGTATCTTCTATTATAATAACCTTCATCCGTACCTGATTCCATGATAATCGACATGGCTTGACCATAAACCTGATCACTGGCAAATTGGGAGTAGATACCTGCAAGAGCTATATCCGCCTCTATACTATTCGAATAAAAATTGTTGATCCCCCAAGTTGATTGTGGTTCTTCATTTAAAAAATCAGAACAACCCGAGCTCATTGCTGCGATGGCAAATAAGCTTAAAAGTATTTTATGTAGTTTTTTCATTTTTTAGATTTTTAAGGTTTCTGAAATTCTTATTAAAAAATAATATCAAGTCCTGTCATAATAGTTGTGCTCTGTGGATAGGCGGAGTAATCTAGATTTGGAGTTAATGCCCCAAATTTACCCACCGACACATCTGGGTCATAGCCAGAGTAGTTGGTCCAGGTAAATAAATTTTGACCTGTTACAAATACTCGTAAACTTTTTAACTTAAGTTGCTCAGCAAATACAGAAGGTAGGTTATAACCAAATGAAACTGCTTTTAGTTTTAAATAGGACCCGTCTTCTATATGTCGGTTATCGATTTGATTTCCTTTGGGAGCTGCACCATATACATTAGCATATCTGATAGTACCCACAGTTGTGTTGGTGTTTGTTGGTGACCAAGCATTTATTAAATCAGGAAATCCATTTCGTCTACCTGCCTCCGGAACTCCAAATACCGTTTTATTAGCATTTAAGATATCATATCCATAAGACCATTGTAATAAGAAGTTAAAATCAAAGTCCCCGAATTCAAAAGTATTTGAAAGTCCCCCAAAATGTTTAGGATGTGGATTTCCAATAACAACTCTATCTTGATCGTTCACAGTACCATCTCCATTTTGATCTATAAACTTTACACTTCCCGGGGCAACAGGTAAGGTACCATTGTCTGGAATACCTTCTTTCAAAACATAGGTTTGTAAAGCATTGTCCCAGTTAAAGTCATCTACTTGGTAAATTCTATCAAATTCCAAACCATACATCATCCCAACAGGTTGCCCCACTTTTGTGATATATTGATATTCTGGATAACTATTATTCCATTCAGGGTCAGTAAAAATCGCCTCTTGACCATCGTTTAAGGCTATTGTTTCATTTTTGTTAAATGATATATTAAATGATGATGTCCATCTAAAGTTATCAGTCGTAATATTGACAGAATTTAATGTAACCTCTAACCCTGCATTTTGAACTTTTCCAACATTTTGTTGTACTTTGTCAAATCCTGTATGTGGTGCCATTTCAGCTTTTAATAACAAATCAGATGTTGATTTTTTATAATAGTCTACTGTGGCTTGTAATTTTTGATTGAAAAATCCAAGATCTAACCCAGCATTTGTTTGGCTTGTAGTTTCCCAGCGTAAATCAGGAACTCCTAAATTACTTTGATAAGCACCTGGTGTGTAGTTTTGACCTGTTCCCCATACATAACCACTGGAAACACTTGCGTTTAATTGGCTGTAGGCGTCATAATCTCCAATTCTGTTGTTTCCGGTTTTACCCCATCCAATTCTTAATTTAGCAAAAGAGACTGCATCAAGACCCATCATAAAGTTTTCATCACTTAATTTCCAACCAGCTGAGAATGAAGGAAAGTACCCCCATCTGTTGTCTTCACTGAATTTAGAAGATCCATCTGCTCTGTATGTTGCCGTTAATAAATATTTATTTTTATAACTATAATTGATTCTTGCAAAATAGGACAGTAACGTGTTTGCAGACAATTGGGTAACAGGAATCGATGGAGATGTTCCTAAATCTAACTTTGCCATTCCGAATAAATCGGTTGGAATTTCAGAATTTTTCATGCGGGCGTATTCGCTATCTCTTGCTTGTGCTTCTAATCCAGCCAACCCAGTAAAACTGTTTTTACCAAATTTCTTTTTGTAGGTAAGGGTGTTGGATGTAGATAAAGTTTGATATCTACGAGTAGTAAGAGTTCCATTGATGTGGTCGGTTCCTCTTCGTCCTTGTTGTGTGTCTAATCCAAAGAATAAAGTTTCCTTTCTATTGTCAACTTGATAAGTTCCTGACACTCTAAGATATAAGTTGGGTTTGAATTTATGAGTAATTGCTAAACTACCACGAATTACATCTGAACGATTTGATCTATCTGTATTTTCAAGGTTTTTCACAGGATTGAATAAATACCTTTGATTGCTATCATCGAAATCGTAACCACCTTCTTCCAAACCATCATCATTAATGGGTTCAACGGGTCTAAACTGGACAGCATCCCTTATAACACTTGTATATTTATTTCCAGAAATGGTAGGACCAGTTCGGTCTAAATGAGAGTATTGTAAATAACCATTAAAAGTAGTCTTAGAATTTAATTTGTGTGTGAACTTTAAATTGTTCAAGTATTTTTTAAATCCTGTATTGATCATTGTTCCCTCTTGATCAAGGTATTCCGTTGAAAAGTACAATTTAGTCGTTTTGTTACCTCCACTCAGACTTAAATTGTAACGAGATGTTTCTGCTAATTGGAAAATTTCATCTTGCCAACTAGTTCCTTCACTATTTCGATATAATTCTTTATCAACCCAGTCTTTTTTGAAAAAATTTGTGTACTGACCTGGGGTATAGTTATCTAATGCCTTTGCGATTTGTTCTTGGTACAACACATAGTCATAAGGACCCAAAACCTGAAGTCTGTTTGGAATCCATTGTAAGCTGTGTGCTACACTAAATTTTACATCCGTTTTACCATCACTTCTTCCTTCTTTAGTGGTTATGATTATAACTCCATTGGCAGCTCTAGAACCATAAATGGCAGTTGCTGAAGCATCTTTTAAAATATCGAAACTTTCAATGTCATTTGTGCTAATACTAGCAGGGTCAAAATCTTCAAGAGGAATTCCGTCTACTACATATAGAGGTGAGTTGTCTCCTGTAATTGAGTTTCCTCCTCTAATTACAATATTAAGACTTTCACCAGGGGTTCCATCTACAGAACCTATTTGCACACCAGATACTCTACCTGCCAAAGCTTGGTCGAAATTAGTAGTGGCGGTATTGACTAAATCTTCTGCGGCAACGGATGCCACAGCACCAGTTAAGTCTTTCTTTTTTACTGTTCCATAACCAACAACTACAACTTCTTCTAAGCTAACATTTGATTCTCGAAGTTTTATGTTTAGCGTATTGTTGTTTTCTATGATTACCTCTTGGGTTTCAAATCCCATATAGCTAAAGGTAAGTTTAGCTCCTGATTTTATATCGTTTAAAGAAAACAGTCCATCAAAATCAGAAATGGTTCCTTTATTTTCTCCTTTTGAGATAATGGATACACCAGGTAATGGGTTTCCGTTGGAATCTGAGACTTTCCCTGTGATTGCTTTTTGTGCGTACCCGATAAAAGAGAAGCAGGTAAGTGCTATGAATATTGTTATAATATTTTTCATTTGAATTGTTTTTTTGAAATGTTTTACTCCTCTGAAGCTTTAAAATGTACGTCTGAAACATAGTATCTACCAGGTCTTCCTTTTGAACCAGAGTCAGGTTTTCCTGGTCCAGTGTAGGTAGCAGCAATTTTAAATTTTAAAGCAAAGCTTTTAGAATCTTTATAAGGATTTAGGTTTAATTCATTTCTTACCCATTTGGCATCAGCATTTCTTGTAGGGTCTTTTCTTCCATCAGGATCCCCATCTCCCAATTTCTGGTCTCCAGGATAAGGAGTTCCGATGAATGGCGTACCAGTTGTGGTATTGATTTGACAAGCTAATTGGTCATTGATTTGAGTCCAGGTGGAAGTTTCGTTGTCACCTGTAAAATCTGTAGAAATATAAATTTCTAGCTCAGAGGGAGTACCTCCATCAGTTTTGTATTCTACATATTGGTTTTTAGTATAGAAAACGGTTGCAAGGTTGTACCCTAATTTGTATTGTGTTAAGTCTTGCGGGTTTATAATAATAAAAGATTCATGTGGCTCCCAATCGCCGGCAGTCATATTGGTCCAAAGTGATTTGTTTCCGATTACGGATTCAGGTCTTTCTTCTGCTGCTAGGGGGGCAGGGGCAGCCTGCAGCCAAGTTTTCGCTTCGGTTACATCTCCTGGCTTTAAAATAGTTTTTTCGTATCCATACAATTTGCTTTCTGCTTGTAGTGTTGGATAGAAAAAGTAATTTGTTTGTTTAGGAAGATCTACCGGAGCATTAGAGGCTACTAAGAATAAGAAACTAGATCCTTGAAATTCTGTAACTTCTTGACTAATATTACTAGTAACCTGTACCGTTGGGTATATGGTGTCGTTAAGGGTTGTTGTGTAATCGTCTTGCAGGCGAATAACACCTGTTTCCGTATCGATAACTAATTTCTCTTGGTCGCTACCTAATGAAAATGTAACATCTGGATTTCCGGTAATAAGGTATGGCTGCGTTGTAGTGGCATCAGTTGATGTTACTAAATTTTGTGCTATTGGTGAGTATAACAAATTTGTCACTAATCCAGGGCCTACACCTAAATGAAAAACATCATCAAAAGTTGAAGAACTTACGGATTCACCATTTTTTGTGGTTACTTTAACAGTAAAATAGTAATCATCAATTCCAAAATTGTTTTCGTCTGCTATTTCAATAACTCCGGCTTTACTGTAGTTGTAAGCAGTATAACTTTTAATGGTATCTCCTTCAAAGATGATATAATCTTCAGGATCTAAATTTACGGTTTTCTCTGTTGGATTTTCGATGCTTACATCTTTCATATAAGTATCGTCGAGTTGACTTCCGTCAGATTTTTTAGCGGAAACTATTTCATAGTGAGGGATCAATCCATTTGTTTGGATGGTAGGAGTTCCTGTTTTTAAAGCTGCATTCTCTCTAGCATTTAAAACTTCATGATAATGCAGTTCACTGGGACCCTCATAATTATCCAAGCTAGTGCCTGGGCTAAATGTCTCTTGATTACAACTACTGAAGAAGAGTAGTGAGCCAAGAGACATAAATATTAATCTATAGGTTGTTTTCATAGGTTGCGTAAGTTTAGGTTTTAGTATTCGTTTTACTTTGTAAAATTGGAGAATACTAAGTTGTTTTTTGTGGTGCAAAATGGTCTAACAGGAGGTGTGAATTGTTCAAAACCCTGTTTTTGCTTGGTTGTACTAGAAATATAAAAAAAAACTACCAAAATAAATGTATGTTTATCTTGGTAGTTTTTAATTTCTAAGGAGTAGGGTTTCTAACTCTCGTTTTCTTTCTTATGGATGTTTCTATAGTTCGAAGGTACTTCGTTGAATTGAGCCTTGAAGCACTTTCTAAAATATTTCAAATCACTAAAGCCCACTTCATATGCTATTTCAGAGATATGCATTTTTGTGTTCGCAATCAATTGTCCTGCTTTTTTTAGTTTGATGGTTCTTATAAATTCTGTTATAGATTGATTGGTAAGTGCTTTGAATTTTCGATATAAAACAGATCTACTCATATTCATTTGTTTGGTGAATACATGCACGTTAAACTCAGGATCGGTTATGTTTTCTTCAATTATTTGAATTGCTTTTTCTAAAAATAATTCATCTGCAGAGGTAACGGAAAGTTCTTTAGGAGTTAAAATAAGGTCCTTTTTAAACTTACTGATTAAATTGGTTCTTGTGCTTAGCAAGTTGTCAACTCTGACCTCAAGTATTGCCGCATCAAAAGGTTTTGTTATGTAAGCATCTGCACCAAATTGATAGCCATCTTTTTGATGAGCAGAATCTGTTTTTGCCGTTAAAAGTATGATTGGGATATGACTGCTCGTAATATTTGATTTTATTTGTTTGCAAAGTTCTAATCCATCCATTACAGGCATCATAATATCACTGATGATTAGATCAATATCTTTATTGTTTGCAATAGAAATGGCCGTATTTCCATTTTCTGCTGTGTATATATTGTACTTTTTATCAAATATTTCTTTGATAAAATTTCTTACATCTGAGTTGTCTTCAACAACCAATAAAGTGGACTTGTTTTCATCTAGGGTAATATTGTTATCTATTTCTGCACTGGTCTCAGAAGGATCTAAATTTGGATCAGATTCTGTTTGGTTCAATGGATTTTCGGTTTTGGTAGCCAATAATTTATCAGAATTGTTAATATGATGATCTCCTAATAAAAATTTGACCTGGAAGGAGGTTCCTTCTTTTTTTGAACTAGTTACGGAAATGTTTCCTTTATGAAGATCCACAAGACTTTTGGTAAGTGCTAAACCAATGCCAGATCCAGATTTAAATCCATCTTGGTCGGATCGGTAATATCTATCAAAAACATGTTTTATATTTTTCTGAGGGATTTCTTCACCGAAATTAGTAATGGTAATAATCACTTCGGTATTTGTACTTTCTATATAAATGTTTATTTCACTTTCGTCTTGAGTATATTTAAAGGCATTGGATAATAAATTGAAAAGAATTTTTTTCATTTTGATTTTATCAAACCATAAGTTGATTTCTTTTCTTTCTGATACAAAATCGTATTTTATGTTTTTGACTTTTGCTAAATCTTGAAAGGCAAGTTTAATTTCCTTAGTAAAGGAAACAATATTTGATTCTGAGGCATGTAGCTCTAATTTACCAGATTCACTTTTTCTGAAATCTAATAATTGCGTAATTAGTTGAAGTAACATATTTGCATTTCTTTGCATTGTAATATGTTGCTTTTGAATAAAGTCATCTCCTATGTTATTTTCGATCATTCTTTGCAAGGGACCGATAATTAACGTTAAAGGAGTTCTAAAATCATGAGAAATATTGGTAAAAAGTTTTAATTTCATTTGGTTAACTTCTTCCAATCTTTCTCTATTTATTTTTTCTTTTTTTAATTCATTTTTTTCTTTGTTTCTTAATCGTATTAAAGCATAAGTTGCGTAGGTTAACACAGATATGAAAACGAAATAAAATAGATAGGCCCAAATAGTTTTCCAAGGAGCTGGTAGTACTCTAATAGAAATCGATTCTCCTTTCTCATTCCAATGGTTATCATTATTGGAGGCTTTGACCCTAAACTTATAATTGCCCTGATCAATATTAGTATAGGTAGCTGATTTGTTATTGCCAATAAAATTCCAGTCTTCATCAAACCCCTCTAGTTTATATGCAAATTGATTTTTATTGGCTTGCGAAAAATTAAGAGCTGTGAAATCAAAACTAAAATCGTTTTGTTTGTAATTTAGGGTAATAGTAGGGGTGTGTTTGGTTAAGGTTTTAAAGGGTTTGTTACTTACACGCATTTTAAAAATATCTACGGCAGGTACAAATTTATTCTCTACTATTTGTGACGGATTGAAATAGTTTAAACCGCTGGTGCCGCCAAAATATAAAGAACCGTTATTGGCCTTTGAGTAGGCACCATAGTTAAATTCACTCCCTTGTAAACCATCAGATTCATCAAAGTTTTTTACGTTACCTGTTTTGAGATTTAATCTACTAATTCCGCTGTTGGTAGAAAACCATAAATTATTTTCTGAATCAGGAAGAATTCCATAGATAACTTCATTCAACAGGCCCTGTTTGATGCCATATTTTTTTGTGATTTTAGTTGATGGATTATAAGAGAACAGACCATCTCCCTCTGTTCCTATCCAAATTGATCCGTCTGTATGCTGATAGACGCAATTAACCGTTTTATTTGAGTCGGGATCCTTATAGTCAACGGGTATTCTAGAAATGACTTTGGTATTGATGTTGATTTTTTCTAATCCTTGAGAACCAGTAATAAAAAGTATTTCAGGGTCATTGGATTGATGGATGGCATTTATCGACTTTAAGCTATAGTTGAGTTTGATAAATTCTTTTCTTTTGGTGTTGTAGTGTAATAAGCCATTGGTAAGGGTTCCGATCCAAATATTGTAGTTGGAATCTTCTAAAATAGCTAGGATTCTTTTATCCGAAACAGTAATGCCATTTTCTTGAGTTCCATCAAAATGCTCAAAAGACACTATTTTTTTTGAAGTATCTAAATAATTCAAACCACCATCATGAGTTCCAATCCATAAATTACCTTTATGGTCTTGAATCATAGATTTAATATTATTGGAACTTATGGATGTTTTATCATTTTTATGATACGTATAGTAAGAAAAAAGTCCCGTTTTTCTATCAAGATAATTTAAACCACCACCTTCAGTACCAATCCAAAGATTATTCTTTTCTGTTTCAATGATAGAGCTAATCACCTTGTAATTGAGCATACTTTTGACTGGGCCGGCAGGGATGTGTTTAAAAATATCATAACTATAATCAAAGTAATTGATGCCCCCTGCCCAAGTACCAATCCACAAATCTCCTTTTTTATCTTTTATGATTTTGTAGATGGAATTCTGACTTAAACTTGTTGGGTTGTTTTCATCATGGACAAAAGTTTGTATGGATTTCTCCGTTTTATTTAAAATATGCAATCCTTTATAAGTTCCAATCCATAGATTTTGGAATTTGTCTTCACAAAATGTTCTTACTTCATTGGTAATTGGTTTTTTACCGTGTAATAGGTAGTCTTCAAAACGGTTTGTTTCTGGATTTAGAAGTGCCAGTCCATTGCTATAACCACACCAAATATTATTTTTATGATCTTTAAAAATTTTAGGTGAACTGGTTCTATTAGTTTTCTGTGTTGCTCCTTTTGGATAATCGTAATGCTGCCATTTGTTATTTTCGATATCGTATCTTTCGATTTTATCGATCGTACAGATCCAAATGTTTCCATCCTTAGAATTAAAAATGGATCTGGTTCTGTTATTCGTTAAACTGTTATCGTCTTTGTTTCTATTTACTAAGAATTCTGTTTTGTTATTATCGAGGTTAATTTTAGCAACACCTGAACTTGTGCTTACTAAAAGAAGAGAATCTTTATATTCGGTTATTCCCCAAATTTCTAATTTATTTAAAGCCAATTTATCAGTCCATTTTTCTACAGAATGAAAATTTTCCAATTCAGGATTGTATTGGTTCAAGCCTTTTTTGGTTCCAACCCATATGTTTTCTTTCGAATCTTGATAGATACTTGTAACCCAGCTATCAGAGATACTTTCTGTTTGTTCTGAGTTTTGTCGAAATGTTTTGAATTTTGTACCATCAAATTTGTTCAGTCCTTCTCTAGTTCCAAACCATATATAGCCTGTTTTATCTTGATGAATAGCAATGACTGATCCTTGAGATAAGCCTTGTGTTGTGGTGTAATGTTTAAATTTTAAATTATTGAAATGATGATCCGTAAACTGTGCTTTTGCATTGTTGGTGTAATGCAAAAAAAGAATAAGAGAAAATAGTTTCAGTAATTTCATATAGCTATTCGTTTTCAGATGATTTTCTAATAATTAATTCTGGAACTAGAATTTTAGATTGATTATTTTTCTTATCTGATTTGTTTTTAATCTGATGGATTAAAATTTCAGTAGATAATTTCCCCATTTCGAACCCAGGTTGATGCACTGTTGTTAATGACGGTTCAATAACTTCGGATATTGGATCGTTGTTAAAACCTATAACTGCTATTTGTTCAGGTATATTGATCTCTTTAGATTTTAGATATTGAATGGCACTAATTGCTGCCGTATCATTAGCCGAATAGAGACCATCAATTTCTGGATATTTTAAAAGTTTTTTTGCACAAGAAATACCATCTTCTTCAGAAAGTATAGATTCGAAAATATATTCAGGTTTGACCGGTATATTATTTTCTTTTAAAGCTTTCATATATCCTTCTTTTCTATCTTTATAAAGCCCTATGTTTTGTGGTCCACAAAAATGAGCGATATTTTTTCTACCGTTTTTAATTAATAATTTAGTAGCATCGTAACTAGCTTTGAAATTATCAATGCTAATGTTTGAGCATTCAGGAATAGCGTCCGAAGCTCTATCAATAAACACCACAGGATTATTGTTATCAATATAAGATTTTATATGATGAAAAGTGGAAGTTTCCATAGAAGTAGAAATAAGAATTCCATCGACGCGGTTGGAAGCCAAAGAATTCATGATTTTTACCTCTCTGTCTAAGCTTTCTAAGGATTGGCAAATAACTACATTATAGCCTGCTTCATATGCTGTTTCTTCGATACCAGCAATAACCGTAGCAAAAAAGTGTCTTGCAATTCTTGGAATTATGACACCAATAGTATTGGTTCTATTAGTTCTTAAGTTGGAAGCTAAACTATTTCTTTGGTAGCCAAGTTCAATTGCCTTTTTTTGAATTTTTTCACGTGTTTTTGAAGAAACGCGTGGACTATTATTCAAAGCTCTAGAGACGGTGGAACTGTCGATCTTAAGTGCTTTGGAAATATCATGAATGGTAATTTTATTTCCTTTAGACATACAATAGGTTACTTATGATAAGTTTATAATCACAAATATATAAAATAAAAAAACAAAAATACAATCGATTGTATTTTTGGAATATTTTAGTACTTTTACAAAAAATTAATCATAAAATTAATATCGAAGATATCATGGAAGAAAAATTTGAAGTACGTTATGCAGCTTCTCCAAGAGAGGTTAAAAAGATGGATACGAATGAGTTGAGAGACGAGTTTCTTGTTCAGGATTTATTGACGAATGACAACGTAAAGTTGGTGTATTCACATTATGACAGGTATATTATTGGTGGGGCGGTACCTGTGTCTAAGCCATTGGAATTGGAGTCAATTGATCCCTTAAAATCTAGTTTTTTCTTAGAAAGAAGAGAATTAGGAGCCATAAATATTGGAGGAGCAGGTAGTATTTCAGTAGATGGAGAAGTATTTGATGTGGACTTTAAAGAAGCATTATATATTGGTAGAGGTGCAAAATCAGTTGTGTTTTCAAGTAAAGATGCTTCGAATCCTGCTAAGTTTTATCTGAATTCAACACCAGCTCATAAATCTTTCCCTAATAAAAAAGTTGGAAGAGAAGATGCAGAAGTGGTGGAATTAGGATCTGTGGAAACAGTAAATGCAAGAACCCTTAGAAAATTAATCGTGAATAGTATTGTTGATACTTGTCAGTTACAAATGGGAATGACAGAAATCAAATCAGGTTCTGCTTGGAATACAATGCCAGCGCATGTTCATGATAGACGAATGGAAGTTTATTTCTATTTTGAAATCCCTCAAGATCAGGCGGTTTGTCATTTTATGGGAGAAACGAATGAGACAAGACATATTTGGATGGGTGAAAACGAAGCAGTTATTTCTCCACCTTGGTCTATACACTCAGGAGCAGGTACTAGTAATTATACTTTTATTTGGGGTATGGCTGGTGAAAACTTAGACTATGGAGATATGGATGTTTGTAAAATAACAGATTTAAGATAAAAAATATGTCAGTAAATTTATTTGATTTAACAGGAAAAGTAGCCTTAATAACAGGGGCTACTCACGGATTAGGAATGGCAATGGCTACAGGGTTAGGAAATGCGGGTGCAACAATTGTTGTAACTGGAAATTCTTCTCAAGAAAAATTGGACAATGCTGTTGCTGTATATAAAAAAGCCGGATTGAATGTATTTGGTTATTTATTTGATGTAACGGATGAAGCAGCGGTAAAGTCAAACATTGAAGCAATTGAAACGGAAGTTGGGGCAATTGATATTTTGGTGAATAATGCAGGAATTATCAAAAGAACTCCTCTTGCAGAGATGGAAACAGCAGATTTTGAGCAAGTAATAAAAGTTGATTTGGTGTCCCCATTTATCATGTCTAAGCATGTTGTAAAAGGAATGATTGCTCGTAAAGCGGGTAAAATTATCAACATCTGCTCTATGATGAGTGAATTGGGAAGAAATTCTGTAGGGGCTTATGCAGCTGCTAAAGGAGGATTAAAAATGTTGACTCAGAATATGGCCACAGAATGGGCAAAATTTAATATCCAGACCAATGGAATTGGTCCAGGATACTTTGCGACAAGTCAAACAGAGCCAATTAGAGTAGATGGACACCCTTTTAATGATTTTATTGTAGGTAGAACGCCTGCTGGTGTTTGGGGAGATCCAGATGACTTGCAAGGAGCAGCGATATTCTTAGCATCTAATGCAAGTAATTTTGTAAACGGACAGGTGGTGTATGTTGATGGAGGAATTCTAGCGACTATTGGAAAACCAGCAAATGAAGATTAATTATTTTTCTATGAAAGTATTTAAGATTATTAATTGTGTACTGGCTGTTGGGCTATTGTCATCTTGTTCTAGTAACAAACACTTTAAAACCATTGTGGTTCAAAATACTTTGGATTTTGACAGATCACAGGAAATTGTAGAATTGGATAAGTCCTCTTTAGGGATAGAAGTTTTAGATGCTACTGTAGGGATTAAAAGTAATTCAACAGGACAACTAATGCTTACCCAATTAGTTGACAATAATGGAGATGGAACTATGGATCAGCTGTTATTTCAGCCTAAAATTGCTGCAAATTCAGACGAGACATTTCAGGTTCTGAAAATTAAAAAATCAAAGGAACCCCAAGCGGATATCCTATGTTATTCTAGATTTGTTCCTGAAAGAACGGATGATTATACTTGGGAAAATGACAAGGTAGCTTTTCGTGTATACGGACCAAACGCTCAAATGCTAAAGGAGACAGGTCAAAAGGGCGGTACGTTGTCTAGCGGAGTTGATGCTTGGTTAAAACGAGTGGAATATCCGATCATCAATAAATGGTATAAAGAAACCTTAGTTGATAAAACAGGAAGTTATCATAAAGATACAGGTGAAGGATTGGATAATTTTCACGTTGGAGTAAGTAGAGGAGTAGGTGGAATAGCGGTAAAAGATCAGGATACTTTTTATTACTCTAAGAATTATACTACCTGGAGGACTATTACGACCGGGCCATTAAGAACCAGTTTTTATTTAGAATATGAAAATTGGAAGGCTGGAACAAAGTCTATTGCTGAAAGTAAAATAATAACCTTAGATCTAGGAAATAACCTATCTAAATTTGAAACAAGTATTTCAGGTACGGATAACATTTATGCAGGTTTAACGCTACATGAAAAGGATGGTAAAATATTCTCTGGTGATCAATGGGTTACGTATTGGCAACCACATGCAGATTCTGAATTAGGGACTTCTATTGTAGCGGATTCGGAAACCTTTATTAGTTCTGAGAAGTATGATGTTGATGAAAAAGATTTGAGCAACGCTTATGCAGAGCTTAAAGTCAATAAAGATAAATTAATTTATTACGCCGGATTTACTTGGAAAAAAAGTAAACAATTTCCTACTAAAGAAAGCTGGTTTTCATATTTAGATCAATTTTCAAAACAATTGAATTCTCCTTTGATAGTTTCTTTGAAATAATTTTTTTAAACTCCTCAATAATATTTATTGGGGAGTTTTACCATATAAAGGGTTGAAATATCAAGCCGAACTCCGCCCAGTCAGCGCTAAAACCTTGTTTGGTCTTTAAGCCTACATGTAAACCAAACCAATCCACAATTTTGTATTGTAATGCTGCTCTAGACCATATGGCTTCTTTCCCTTTGTCTCCGTTTAGGCCCATATAACCTCCTAAATCTAGTTTTAACAACATTTTTCCAAAGGTATAGTTGTAACCAAAATGATAGGCATATAGGTACCTGTCCTCGGATTCACTGTATAAGTTAGCTAAACTTCCATCATAAAATAAATCAAGACCAGCATCGAGTCCATGTTTTACGTTGAAATTAAGTTGGTATTCGATATATCCTGAAAACGTATAAAATCGATCCGTTTCGAGGCTTTTATTCACTGTTTCTTGAAAACCGTTTTGAACCGTTCCAAAAGCAGTTAAAACATTGATACGTTGTTTTAGTTTTTTTGGAGCAGGCGTATTTTCGTATCTCTTAAATCTAGCCTGTGAGATTTGAGTGTCATTTATTTTTGCATCTTTATTATAATGGTATTTCAATCCCAGGTTTACACCAAGCATATTTAATCCATAGTTCGGTACCGTTAGACGTCCGTTACTGAAATGGGTATAATCTAAGCCGTATATGATATCTACATTTCTAGTTAGTATGGATTCTAATCCCAAACCAATATTAACATAAACTGAAAAAGGACTTCCTATAGCATCATTTCTGGGGTTTTTTGTAGCGTGGTAATAGTTGGAATCATAGGTTACTCCAAGGGCTCCATCTGTAATGATTCGTGTTCTTGAACTGATATTTTTATGAGGGAAGTTGATGAATCCAAACATTGCTGTTGGCGTACCCATGACACCTGGCGTGCCTATATAAGCTGTGTAAATTCCCAGTCCGTAGTTTACTCCATTATAATGTTTATTAGTCCAATGTTCTGGGTTGCTATTTTGCCAACCATATCTGAATTCAATGGATCTGTAGCCATCCTTTAATTCATCGTCGAGTGTTTTTCCAGTATAAAAATGAGCTCCAACATGTGTTTTTAAACTTATAAATCTAAAGTCACCAGTTTGGGTAGTTAAAGAATCTGATCCGTTGTAGATGTCTTGTGCGGCTATTTTATGTGTTAGTAGAAAACAACAAAACACCATAATTGTGGGGAACGGGAAGATGTAAAGTTTTGTTTTTAGCAATTATTCAACCTTTTACCCAAATATACCATTAGTTGCGAGGATTATAAAAAAAAAGGACATATAGTAAATATATGTCCTTTTTTGTTTAATAAATTGTCGGTTTCTTCTTTTCTCTTACCATTTAAATGGGTGGAATACAACACCAAATTCAGCCCAGTCAGCAGCAAAGCCTCTTCGAGTTTTTAATGCAACATGTCCACTTAACCAATTATTGATTTTATATTGCAATCCGGGTCTTGCCCATAGAAGTCCTTTGCCTTTATCGTCTCCAAAATAACCTCCTAATTGGGTTTTTACAGTAAATCTCCAAAAGGTGTAATCGTATCCAACATGGTATCCAAACATGTATAGCTCATCAGGAGTTGTGATTACTAAACTTTCATCATAAAAATAATCAATACCTACACTAAAACCGTGCATTCTATCAAAGGAATGATTGTATTCTAAGTAACCAGAAAAAGTTAAATATCTGTTGTCAGGGTCTCCGCCATTTTGATTCTCATCAAATCCATTTTGAACGGTACCAATTGAAGTTAAGATATTGAATTGATTGCTAGGGTCTTTTTCAACAGGGATACTAGGAGATCTTTTGTATCGTGCTTGTAACTGTTTTGTTGAATATGGATCTCTGGTAATTCTTTTTTGCGCTGAATTGAAATGATATTTTAAACCTGTATTGAATCCAACCATATTTAAACCATAGTTAGGCATAAAAGAACGTCCGTTACTAAAGTGAGTAAAATCTAATCCATAAGTGATATCCATATCTCTTGTCAATGCTGTTTCTCCTTTTCCAGCAAAACTGATATATACTGCAAAACTAGCTCCAATTGCATCATTTGTTGGGTTTTCAGAAGGATTGTAAGGCACTAAGTTGTAGGTTAAACCTAACGCTGGACTAAATTTCCAAATTGTTTTTTTGTCAGCTGTTTGTCTACCAATAGGAAAATCTGCAAAGGCATATAAAGCATTCGGGTTTCCTAATACGGCAGGATCACCAATAAATCCAGTATAGAAACCAACACCATAACTCATAGAATTATAATATTTGTTACTCCAGTGTTCTGGGTCCGAATTTTTCCATCCTAATCTTAGTTCTAATGCTCCATATCCGTTGGAAAGTGCATCATCTAAAGTTTGACCAGAATAAAAATGACTTCCTCCATGACCAATTACCTCAAAAAATTTATAATTACCATAGTTTTCAATGTCCTTTACATCTTCATATTTGATCAATTCTTTTTTCTTTTGAGAAAAAGCTGTAAGTCCTATTGATAAAGTAAATATGATACTGAGGACCGTTGTTTTAACCAAACTTTTTTTATTGAAATGTGTTGAAGTTTTTGTTTCAAAGCCTTCCATAGTTGTAATGTTAAATAGTGTTAATTTTTTTTCAAAAGTATGAAATTTTGTAGTAATTATGGAGCATGCTATTGTTTATATTTTTATCATTTTTTTAGAAAAATATAACCTCCAATTTGGATGAAATATTTTTTTTTTGAATAAAATGAATTGAACTACATCCGTAATTAACTTTATATTTACTTCGAAAAAATATATCTATGTATACCTATAAAAAAGTTTTACCCTTATTTGTCTTAACTTTTATATTGTTTTCTTGCAAAAAAGAAAAAGATTATCATTCTGAAAGTGCAATAGATACTTATCGTATGTTGAAAAGTTCTGAGAAAATTGTGGTTGATGGGAAAATGGATGAAAAATCTTGGGAGGATGCAGTAGTGGTTAGTTTGGATAATTTTTATGAGATAAAAAAAGAATCTGATCGCCAAAAAACGAAGTTTAGAATGCTGTGGGATGATAAGAATTTGTACTTGTTTTATGAAGCGGAAGATAAATATATAACGGCAAGAGCTACTGAACAAGACGGACAGCCGTATTATGATGACTGTGCAGAATTATTTATTACCCCGACCCCTACGGCAAATAAATCTCATTTTGCTTTTGAGGTGAATTTATTTAAAACTGCGAATGATATTGTTTTTATTGAAGATTATTATGAAGGACAACCAGGTGTTGTGAAAGGATTTAATCCTGATTTTAAAAGAGCCGTAATTATTAATGGAACTTTGAATGATAATTCTGATATCGATAAAGGCTGGACGATGGAGATGGCTATTCCTTTGGTCTCTTTTTTGGGGATGGATTGGTATCATCCAGCAGAGCTTGGAACAAAGTGGACTTTTCAAGTGTTACGACAAGGAAGGAATGAAGTAGAAGGGGAGAGAAGAGTTGTAAGTACTCTATTCCCAATAAAGAATCTTGATGATGTTCACAATTCAACCCGTTTTGGGGTCCTAGAATTTTCTCCCGAAAAATAAATTTAAAGAGCGTCTAAATTGGTAAGGAAACGTTCTTTACAAATTTGAAGAATTCTTTTATTTATTTCTTTTGTGTTTTTTGCATAAAATTCAAATTCCTCTGTTGTAAATAAGCCGGTAATACTATGAACAACTTGTAAATTAAGTTGTGCGTTAGTTTGTAATGCTTTTGTGATGAAGTTTGTTGTTTTTTCTAGAGATGTTTCTTTCGTGTCAAATTTAATATTGACTAAATAATTTTTAAGAATTAATAATAGCAAGGAATGTTGAAACTTTATGATGGGACGTAAAGTGATATTTTGAAATGTTTCGACAGGAGAACTATTCTTTAAAATTTTAGCATTTTTAATCTCGGGTCTATATTTTAAAAGGAAAGGATCTCTTGTTTGATTCATGATTCTTTTTCTATGGTTATTACAACAGTTTTAGAGGCCGGTGTATTGCTTATTCTAGCTTTACTTTGGATGGGAACTAAAACATTAGTTTCTGGAAAATACGTAGCAGTACATTTTCTAGGTATGTCGTATGCAATGGCTAAAAACTTATTCGCATGTCGTTTTTCATTATTAAAATGACTAGTCAAAGTTACTAAATCTTTTTGTTGTAGATTCATTTCTTCCATATCTAAAGGATTCATTAAAACTACGCGTCTTTCGTTAAGAATACCTCGGTACCTATCGTTTAAACCGTAAATGGTTGTATTGTATTGATCATGTGTTCTGATCGTCATCATCAAAAATTGATTTTCAGATATTTTGATGTCAGAAACTTGATTTATAGAGAAGTTAGCTTTCCCAGTTTTGGTTGTCGAATAATTATTTTCTCTCGCGTTGTTTGGAAGGTAAAAGCCACCTGGTTTTCTTACTCTTTGGTTGAAATTTTCAAACCCAGGAATTGTTTTTTCAATTTTATCACGAATTAAATCATAATTATTGGCAAATTCATTCCATTTGGTGTTTGAGTTTTTAAGGGTAGCACTTGCGATTCCCGCGACAATAGCGGTTTCACTTTTTAATTGATCAGATAATGGATTTAAATGTCCTGCGGATTTAGAAACAACTCCCATAGAATTTTCTACGGTTACAAATTGTTCTCCAGAAGCTTGTAGGTCTTTTTCTGATCGTCCTAAACAAGGGAGTATTAAGGCTTCCTTACCATGAATTAAATGACTTCTATTGATTTTTGTAGAAATATGAACTGTAAGATCACAATTTCTTAATGCTTGAGCAGTAAATTCTGTATCTGGTGTTGCGGAAATGAAATTCCCACCCATTCCTAAGAAGAATTTAGCTCTGTTTTGATGCATGGCTTCAATAGCTTCTACCACATCAAATCCATGATGTTTAGGAGCTTCAAAATTAAATTCCTGTTCAAGTTTAGTAAGAAAGTTCGGATGAGGTTTTTCCCAAATCCCCATAGTTCTATCTCCTTGCACATTAGAATGCCCTCGTACAGGACAAGTTCCAGCTCCCTTTTTACCTATTGAGCCTTTTAAAAGTAATAAGTTTACAACTTCTCTAATGTTGTCAACTCCATTTTTATGCTGCGTTAGGCCCATAGCCCAACAAATAATTATTTTCTTTTGCGAAGCAATCATTTCTGTAGCTTCCAAAATTTGCTCTTTTGAAATACCAGATTGAACGATTAATTCCTCAAGGTTTTGGGTTTTGATATCTTCAATAAAAGCATCGAATCCTTGTGTGTTTTTTTCTATAAATTCATGGTCAAAAACAGTTCCCGGGTTTTTGTTCTCTTTTTCATTCAAAAGAAAAAGAATTGCTTTTAATAAAGCAACATCACCGTTGATGGTTACCTGTAAAAATAGATCAGTTAATTCCGTTCCCTTTCCAAGCCAAGTCCATGGCTTTTGGGGATCTTTAAAGTTTACCAAACCTACTTCTTTTAGTGGGTTGATACTGATTATTTTTCCTCCATTTTTCTTAGTTCCTTCCAGAGCAGCCAACATTCTAGGGTGGTTGGTCCCTGGGTTTTGACCTATAACAATAACCAAATCTGCATGATTGAAATCATCAAGGGTTACAGAGCCTTTACCAATACCTAAAGTTTCTGATAAAGCAGCTCCACTTGATTCATGACACATGTTTGAGCAGTCAGGCAGGTTGTTTGTTCCATATTGCCGCACAAATAATTGATAAAGGAAAGCGGCTTCATTACTTGTTCTACCGGAAGTATAAAAAATGGCTTCATCCGGAGAATCTAACTTTTGCAATGATTTTCCAATTAAATTAAATGCCTCTTCCCAGCTTATTGGCTCGTAGTGGTCTCTGCCTTCTTTTAGATACATTGGGTGCGTAACACGTCCTTTTTTACCCAATTCATAATCGGTAAGTTTCGCCAATTGGTCAATGGAATGTGTTGCGAAAAACATTGGAGAAACTCTATTTTTAGTAGCTTCTTCAGCAATAGCTTTTGCTCCATTTTCACAGTATTCAGCTAGAAATGCTCTTTTTTCATCTGGATCTGGCCAAGCACACCCCGGACAATCGAAACCGTTTTTTTGATTTATTTTAGACAATAATCCAATACCTTTGATCATACCAACCTCATTGTTGATATGGCTTAAAGCAGATTTTATAGCTTTAGGACCCACAGATACTTTTGGTACTTCTGATAGTTTTATTCCAGTTAACTTTTCTGGAGCTTGAGCATTTGTCTTTTTTTGTGTCATTGAAGTATTATAAAATATTGGAAGGATTTGAATATACCGTGGCTTTATCTTGTCTAGAAAAACCAATGAGACATATTCCAAATTCTTTTGCGTAATCAACAGCTAAAGAAGAGCAAGCTGAAACGGCAACAATAGTATTAATTTTTGCAAAAAAGGCTTTTGAGATTATTTCGTAAGAAACTCTTCCGCTGACAAGCATAAAAGTAGCTTGTTTTAGTTTGTTAGTGTTGAGTAGCTCTCCGATACATTTGTCCACCGCGTTATGTCTTCCGATATCTTCATGTAAACAAAGAAATTCATGATTTTTATCAAATACAACAGCTGCGTGCGAGCCTCCTGTGAGATCAAAAGTGTGTTGTTTTGATCTCATGGTTTCAAACATTTCTGGAATTTTAGAAAAATTAAGTTGAGCGGATTGGCCTAGTGGTTTCTGCTGATGAGAAATAGCACCTAATTCTTGCTTGCCACAAATTCCGCAAGAGGAAACGGATAATAGAGAACGTTTGTTTAGATAGGCACTACCTAGTTCTGTTTCATTAATCTCTACATTAATCTTGGTAAAACCATTTTTGTCTGTGTCAGAGCTGATAACTTGTAAGGCTGTTTTTCCTTTGTAAATATCTTCAGCATATAGCAAACCTCTAAGTAAATGCAGATCATTGCCGGGAGTTCTCATCACCATGGTAAATGGTTTAGAGTTGATCTGTATTTCTATGGGAGCCTCAACTACGAGATAGTCGTCAATTTCTACGGATTGCTCCGCATGTTTTTTTAAACTCCTATAAATAGATGTTTGCATAATTTACCTTTTTGGTAAAATTACACATTTTAGAGGTTGTATGTAGACTGTATTTTGACCATATTGTGATAAAAGTCAGCTTTGAATAATAACAAAAAAGGATAGTTTTAAAACTATCCTTTTTTGCTTAATTATCTTTTAACTCAATGATTACATTGTGTTTTTTTATTTCTTCTTGGTATTCTTCATAAGAAAATTCGTCTTTATGAAAGTTCTGTTTTCTTTGACGTTTCATGTTTAATCTGTCCAAAGAACGTATGAATCTTCTCACACCTTCTTTACTAGTTAGTTTTAGTTTGGGAACCTCAGCATTACTACCATCTTCATTTTTAGCAACCATTAAAAAATAAGAAGAATTACAATGCTTTATTTCTCCAGTATGAATGTTTTCTGAGGTTACTCTAATACCAACCGTCATAGAGGTTCTACCTACATAGTTCACCCTAGCTTTTAAAGTTAATAATTCTCCAACTTCCACAGGATTCAAAAAGTCTACCGTATTAATAGAAGCTGTTACACAGTATTTACCGGAATATTTTGAACTACAAGCAAAAGCAATTTGATCCATTAAATTTAGGATATAACCTCCATGAATTTTTCCACTAAAATTTGAGTTAGAGGGAAGCATTAATTCCGTGATGGTAACAGATGACTCCTTTGATGTTTTTACTTTTGCTGACATACTTAATAGTTTTATGAATTGCAAAAATACGTATTATATATACTTAATGTTTTATTTTATTCAATTGTGATAAATTTTCATGACAATCAAAAAAAGAATTACGAAATATTTACTAAATCAGATTTTTAAACCTGTTTTTTTGCAGTATTATAACTGTTCTTTTTGTTTTAGTTGAATAATTATTAAAAAATATGCTGTTAAGCCTTAGAGCAAGAAATGACGATTTTTTTATTTTCAAGATTTGTAGCAAAAAATAAATAGTGATCACCGCCTTCTTTAAATTTTGTTTTTTTTCTTATTTGAGCTACTGTTTCAGGAAAATTTCTAGTGGTGATATTTGCCTTTTTCTCAGGAAAAAGTTTTATTAATTTTTTCTTGTCATAGTTTAATACCTCGTTAATTTTAAAAATTCTTCCTGGGAAATTTTCGATTAATTTTTCCGAAGTGTATAGATGTGTGTGCGGGTGTAGTTTTGAAATTTGATAGGTTTGAGATATTTCATGAAAACCACCAGATTTTAAAATAGCAGCATTGGGTTCGTATAGAAAATATTCTGGTTGAGCGTATTTCGAGGTTGTTTTTAGATTGTAATCAAAAGAAAAATCTTGATGATTGGTTTTTAAAATATTTTTTGTGGTAATTTTTATTGACCCTGAATATTTTTTTTCAACTAAGAGAAGAAATTCTTTAACTTCATTTTGTACAGCAACAATATGAACTTCTTTGACATTATTTAGCTCGTTTATGGTGCTTGTGATGTCTAGAATAGGAGAATTTTTGATCAGTATTTTATCCGTGTATTCGAATAAAAAGTCTAAATTTTGAGGAATATTTGGAACGCAGTCTTCTAGTAAAAAAACTTTACCTTTTATATCATGTCTCCTGGAGGGGTCTACATAGATATAATCATGTTTCGTGTCTAGTTTTTTTAAGGTTTTTAGACTATCTCCTTTATGTGTTATGATGTTTTTATACCCAAATATTTTATTATTGTACGTAACAATATCTGACAATTCTTCATTCATCTCACAATGATGAACTTTTTTAAAAACTTTAGAAAAATAGGAGCAATCGATTCCAAATCCACCGGTGAGGTCAATAATAGATTCTCCTGAGATTAATTGAATTTTATATGCTGCAGTTGTTTCTGAGGATGTTTGTTCTAAATTTATCTTTGGTGGAAAAAGAATGCTTTTTGTTTCAGCCCATAGCGGAAGTTTTTTGATCGCTTTTTTTTTAGCTTCAATTTGTTGCGCCAATTCTTGTATAGAAACATCATTAAAAGGACTCCCTTTTAAGATGAGTTTGTTTAGATCAGATTTTAAGTTTTGATTTATAAAATCTTGTACCTCTGTAGAAATAATTCGATTGTTCACTTAGAGAGCTCTTGGTTATAAGTCTTTTGTAAGAGACATTACAATTTTATTTTCTGACAAAAATTCTTTTAAAATTACTTTAATAGCCGTGTACGTTGGTACTGCTACAATCATTCCAATAATTCCAAACATAAGTCCTCCAATAACAATTACTAAGAATATTTCTAAAGGATGAGATTTTACACTTTTAGAAAAAATGATAGGCTGACTGAAAAAATTATCAACTAACTGCGCAATTAAATATCCCGTCATAACGTACATGGTAACGGGCAGTGTCTCATTTTGAAAATTCAAGTCTAGGTTTTCTGTAATTGTTAAAATAAACATGAGCGCCCCTCCAATTAAGGGGCCGATATACGGAATAAGATTTAATAAAGCACATATAAATGCAATCACCACGGCATTTTCAATACCAAAAATTAATAATACAGAAGTGTAAATAATAAACAGGATTGTTATCTGAAAAACAAGTCCAAGAAAATATCGAGATAATAATTCTTTGATGGTATCAAGGGATTTTTCAACTCTTTCTTCATGCGAATCTGCAATGAATGCAAATAGGCTATTGTGTACTATTTTACTGTCTTTGAGTAAGAAAAATGTGATGAATAAAACCGAGAACAATCCCATAGCCAAGGAACCGATACCTCCAATAATCGTCGTAAAAATATCGGGAATGCTTTTCATTTGAGCTAATAGATCAAAGTTTTTCAGTTCGTCAAAAACATCAATTCCTTTGTTTAAGAAAAAAATATTTACTTTTTGAAATATTTGCTCAACAGTTGATTTAAATTCAGCAGTATTTAATAAGGATAGGTTTTCTCCTTGTTTTAAAACCAAAGGAATAAACATTCCAATGAGACCTAAAACGATGACCAAAAAAAACGACATGGTGATTACCACGGCTACTGTATTTGGAAATTTTAATTTATGTTTGAAAAATCGCATAAACGGTCTAGAAATTAGACTGATAACTGCCGCGATAACTAAATAAACAATTACTGATTGTACTGTATACAAGAACCATAAAAATAAAATAGTACCTGCGATCACTAATAAAGCTCTAATGATTCCATTAGAAAGCGTTTTTGCATCCATAGCGTTTTGTTTTCAATTCAGTTTATCAAATATATACATAAACTGCTAAGGCTACAATATTAGTAAAATTCTATTAAAACGTAACTTTAAAATTACAAGTCATTTCAGGTTCGTTAACACTTGATCAGCTTGTTTCTCTTGCAAATATCGTCTAGAAAATTCTCTGAGATCTTTAAAAAATAATTCAAAATCTTCTTTAAAGTCAGAATAATATAGCAATAAGTCTTCTTTTGCTAAATCCATTTTAGAAATTCCTTTAGTTCTTTTATTCATTCCCCATAAAATTTGAGAAATTCCCTCGATACTTCTATAATTGTACAGCCAATTTTGTTCTCTCATATATGGCAATAGATATTGAGTTCTATCGGGTAAAATATCAAAATTTTCTTGGAGTAAATTATAGGTTTCCTCAGCAAATACCTCTAAAGGTGTGTTGGAGTAGTTAGACCAATTTTTTGCTAAAAAATGATCATATAGAATATCTATTACCACCCCTTTAAAGTGGCCATACCTATCATGAAGTCTTCTTTTACTTTGTTTAACGATAGCATGAGAATCGGTAAAAGTATCAATCGCTCTATGATGGATAATACCTCTTTGAATCTCTATAGGGAGATGGGTGAAATTGGATCCTTTGACAGCATCTGCTATAAAATTTCCGATTTTTCCTTCGGGGTTTTCTGCTAAAAATAAATGTGCAAGAAAGTTCATGATTGAAATATACGATAAAAGCATGCCGTATTAGGTTTTCAGCACGAACTTTATTTTATTTTTTAACAGGGAATAGGAACTGTAATTGAAATCTTGTTTGCCATTCTCCAAAACCAGTAGGGCGTTCTACATTGTAGTAAACATGTGCATTAAAGTTGATTGGCCTTTTTCCTATTTTAAATACTTTACCGAAACCTCCTCCAAGGGGTACTGTCCATTTTTCACCACTTGGAGCGTTCCAATTTGCTGTGATAATCGGTCCAGAAACTAAATACCATGCTTTTGGTAAATTGTAGTTGACAAAATATTGAAATAAAAATTTATTTTCGGCAACATCCCCAAACGTCCATACGTTATTAGTCACAAGTCCTGCAACCCATTTATCAATCATAGTTAAGGCAACTAATGAAGGACCAATACCAAATTCACCGGATCCGAAGTTACTGTTTGTTGCAGTTGGTATTTGAAGCGCCGGTCCAACACCATAAATAATTTTTCCAGCTTTTTTTGGAGATATCCAAGCAGAATAACTAGTGTCACCTAGACCCGTACTGCTTTTGTCTTCAAAAGTATCAGGTTGGGTTATGATAGGCATGATTATCCTATTAATAAGGTTTAAATTTTTGGTCAAACTAACCGGAATTACCGGTTGAATATTCATTACATTCTGAGGTCTTTTATGTGGCCCGTTTCCGAATGTGGTATTGTTTTGAAAAGGTAAACTGTACATGGCTGCTAGCGGATTTTGTGTCGCTTTTGCTAATGCTGCTTTTTCCTTTTCAGAATTGGTTTGAGCAATTATTGTATTGCAAATGAGTATGGTAGATAGTATAAGTAGCTTTTTCATGACATAGTTTTTATGGAATGAAGATACAGATTTATTTGAATTTTTAAATCGAAGGCATAAAAAATCCTATTAACTTGTATTAATAGGATTTGTGTTTTTTTATATTAAACGAGTTAGCTATTAAGCATTACTGGCATCACTAACATGGTAATTTGTTCTCCCTCTTCGTTACCATCAACAGGCGTTAAAATACCTGCTCTATTTGGAAGTGACATTTCAATCAAAACTTCTTCTGAAGTTAAGTTGCTTAACATTTCTGTTAAGAAACGAGAATTAAAACCAATTTGCATATCATCTCCTTGGTAATCGCAGTTCAATCTTTCGTCTGCTTTATTAGCGTAATCAATATCTTCTGCAGAAATATTTAATTCTGTACCAGCCATTTTCAATCGAATCTGGTGTGTTGTTTTACTAGAGAAAATTGAAACACGTTTGGTAGAGTTTAAAAAAGAAGCTCTATCTACAGTTAATTTATTTGGGTTTTCTTTCGGAATTACCGCATCATAGTTAGGGTATTTTCCATCAATCAATCGACAGATCAATACAATATTATCGAAAACAAATTTTGCATTTGTGTTGTTGTATTCTATCGTAACATCCATATCATTAGTTCCTAAGATTCCTTTCAAAAGATTTAAAGGTTTTTTAGGCATAATAAATTCAGCAGCCTCATTGGCAACGATATCCGTTCTAGTATATTTTACTAATTTGTGAGCATCTGTAGCTACAAATGTTAAATTATCTGAGCTAAACTGAAAAAAGACTCCACTCATTACTGGTCTAAGGTCATCATTTCCAGTAGCAAAAATTGTTTTAGAAATTGCAGAACCTAATACAGATGCAGGAATGATCGTAGAACTAGGACTGTCTAAAGAAATGGTCTTTGGGAATTCTTCTCCACTAAAGTAAGCCATATCGTATTTACCTTGTTCAGAGCTAATTTCAATTGTATTATTGTCTTCCGTTTTAAAAGTTAACGGTTGGTTTGGGAATGTTTTTAGTGTGTCTAGCAACAAACGAGCAGAAATGGCAACACTTCCATTAGATTCCGATTCTACATCAATAGTTGATGTAATGGTAGTTTCTAGATCCGAAGCAGAAATTGTCAATTCATTTTGTTTCAATTCGAACAAAAAATTATCTAAAATAGGCAAAGTGTTGTTGCTATTGATAACGCCACCTAATATTTGAAGCTGTTTTAATAATTGTGAACTTGATGCTATAAATTTCATTTTCAGTATGTTTTATTCTGTCGTTGTGTAGGTTATAATCACTATTTAAAAGTAAATAAAATTTAGAATGCTATTTTTTATTTTATAATAATGATGCCTAGCAAATATATTATAATTAGATACGTATGCAAAGAAATGTTTTGAACAAAAAAAAGGCAATTGTTAAAAACATTTGCCTTTTTTATTCTGGGTAAAACTACCACTAAAATTAAGTTCCTATAATAGTTTATTTGCCAAGTTTGCAAGTTCAGAGCGTTCTCCTTTTTCAAGTTTGATATGCGCAAATAATTCTTGCCCTTTTAACTTATCAATTAGGTAAGATAGACCGTTACTTTGTTCGTCCATATACGGTGTGTCTATTTGATTAATATCTCCCGTAAAAATTATTTTGGTTCCTTCACCTGCTCTGGTGATGATTGTTTTTATTTCATGAGGAGTTAAATTTTGGGCCTCATCAATAATGAACATTACATTACTCAAACTTCGTCCGCGGATAAATGCTAATGCTGTTAAGGATAGATATCCACTGGACTCCATATCTTCAAGAACTTTTCTCTTACGTTCGTTTTCTCTAAACTGAGATTTAATAAATTTTAAATTGTCCCATAGAGGTTGCATATATGGTGAGATTTTTTCATCTGCTCCTCCAGGTAAAAATCCTATGTCTCTATTGCTTAAAGGTATAATAGGTCTAGATAATATAATTTGGTCAAATCTGTTTTTCTGTTCAAGGGCAGAGGCTAAGGCTAAAAGTGTTTTCCCTGTACCAGCAACACCTTGTAAAGCAATAAGTTTTATATCTTCATTTAACAAAGCATCCATGGCGAAAGTTTGTTCCGCATTTTTTGGTTTGATACCATAAGCGTAAGTTTTTTCAACACGTTCAACCTGTTTGGTTTTAGCATTGTATCGAGCCAAAACTGAATCAGAGGATTTATTTAAAATGTAATATCCATTTGCTGATTTAGAATCTTTTAACACACCAGCTTCATCAATTTTACTATGATTGTAAAGGTTTTTAATAAATGTTGGATCTATATCATCTAAGTCAGCTACGCCTTCAAAGATATTTTTAATGTTCTTTACTTTCCCTGTAAGGTAATCTTCTGCTGCTAAGCCAATGGCCTTCGCCTTGATTCTTAGGTTGATGTCTTTGGTAACAAGTGTTACCGGAGCTTTAGGGTAATTTTGTTTTGCTTCTAGAGCAGCATTGATAATTTTATGGTCGTTTTTTTTGGCTCCGTAAACAGATTCAGCATCTATTTTTAAATCAGAGGTAACCATAGCGATTTTTAAATTCCCTCTATTTTTTCCAAGAGGAATCCAATTGTTTAAGCCGCCATTATCAGACATTTTATCCAAAAATCGAATGATAGCTCTGGCTTCAAAGTTTTTTGTTTCGTTCCCTATTTTAAAGTTATCTAATTCTTCCAAAACTGTAATTGGGATGATTACATTATTGTCTTGAAAATTATTAATAGCGTTGTGATCGAATAAAAGTACTGAAGTGTCCAATACAAATATCTTAGTAGTGTTGGTTTTAGTCATATTTTGATTCGTATTTTCTTATTAAATATAACGATGTTTATGTATGACCAACACTAATGAGGAAATAAGTTATTAGACATTTTTGTTAATAACTTATAGGTTTTTTAAAGAACTATTTGATTTTCAGTTGCTTTAATAATCGGGGAAGATCGAAAAAAAATTAAGATTTGCTTTTAACATCTAAGGCATCTCGCAACGTATTACCGATAAGCATAAATGACATCACCAAACTCATGATGGCCACACCTGGTATAATGGCCAAGTAAGGTTTTCCTAAAATGATATAATTAAAGTGATCCTTGATAATTCCTCCCCAAGAAGGTGTAGGAGGTTGTGCACCAATTCCTAGAAAACTCAAGCCGCTTTCGATGAGGATTGCTCCTGCAAAATTTGCCGCAGAAATTACGATAATTGGGCCCATAATATTTGGGAGTATGTGTTTGAAAATAATTCTAAAGTCTGAATAGCCTAAAGCCTTGGCTGCTTCTACATATTGTAATTTTTTTGAACTAAGAATTTGTCCTCTGACCACTCTGGCAACTTCTACCCACATAGTCATTCCTACAGCGATAAATACCTGCCAAAAACCTTTTCCTAAGGCTAATGTGATGGCGATCACTAACAATAAGGTTGGAATGGACCAGGTAATATTGATCAACCACATAACAAATGTATCGATTTTACCACCGAAATAACCGGCCGTAGCTCCGATACTAATTCCAAGAATAAGTGAAATGAATACAGCAATAAAACCGATGAAAAATGAAATTCTAGTACCAATTAAAATTCTACTCAACAAATCCCTACCGTATCGATCTGTACCAAAATAATAAGTTTTCGTTTTGATATAAGTTTCAATTGGTTGTTGGAAGTCGGTTATCGGAAAGCTTCGTTCTATACCATCTCTGTTAGAAAGTTCTTTTACATATAGATGTTTACTATCTATGCGATATTCGGAAATAGGTATTTCAACAGCAGGAGTTCTACTTCCATACAGTAAAAAATTAAAAAATGATTGGTGGTTTGCTACCGGTATCTCCAACATCGTAGTTGTAAAACCTGGTTTTTTTGAATGCATTTCTAAATGCATTTGGTTAGCGTTACTAGAACTATCTGGACTCAGGACATAGCAGAATACAGCAATAAAACCGCAAATGCAGATATAGATAAAAGACAAAAGTCCAGAAGTACTTTCTTTGAACTTCTGGACTGCTGTATGACTAAGAGAATTTGAGTTTCTGCTCATTCTATATCTTATTTTTTAGCAATAAGATTGTTTTTTTTAGGTTCCAATTCACTCAACACTTTCAAAGCTTCATCAATATAGATGTCTTTCGTTAAGTTTTCATGCCAAGCTTCTCTTTTGGCAGCTAAGGAACTATCTTTAGCAATAAGTGGTAGTTCTTTCTCTGGCGATCTAAATTTTAATTTTGATTCATGTTTGAAAACATCTTTAAATTGATCTATTTCAGATTGATGTTTTTTATCTTCTTCTAAATAGGTGTCAAAATTTAAGGAGAATGTATTATTGTCTTGAGCGTTTTTTAGCCAGATAGCATACTCATTGATTTTGTTAAATTCCTTGTTTTTGGAAATTCTATTTTTACTGTTATTGATAACTTCATCAAAATTTTTGTAGAAATCCATTTCTTCGTAACTAGCTCTAGCTATTTTATCCCAGCCAAGCGGATTTTTTTGATCTCTTTCTCCAATTTCAACATAGCTGTATTTGTCCGGCATTGTAATATCTGATCTTACGCCTTCCAATTGGGTAGATCCCCCATTGATTCTGTAGAATTTTTGAATTGTTAATTTTACAGCTCCTAAATCATCTGGATAATTGTAATATTTGTTCAGTGGGATTACATTTTGCACGGTTCCTTTTCCGTAAGTTTGTTTGCTTCCAATAATTACAGCTCTTTTGTAATCTTGCATAGCTGCTGCTAATATTTCCGAGGCAGATGCAGAAAGTTCATTTACCAAAATCACTAAAGAACCGTCCCATTGCATGTCAGAATCTGAATCTTTTTTTACAGAAGGTTTATTATCCCTGTATTTTACTTGAACGATTGGCCCTTTCTCAATAAACAACCCTCCAATATCTATAGCCGTTTTTAATGATCCACCACCATTATTTCTAAGGTCAATTAATAAGCCATCAATATTTTCTTTTTTCAGTGCTTCGATTTCTTTTTCCATATCCGAACCAGAATTTCTTCCATTCGGGTTTTCAAAATCTATATAAAATTTAGGCAAATTGATTACCCCATACTTTTTACCATCTTTGATCGCGATACTTGATTTTACAAAAGTTTCTTCTAGTTCTACAACATCTCTCACGATAGTGATTTGTTGGATAGAATTGTCTACTTTTTTTACGGTTAAGATAACTTCTGTACCTTTTTTTCCTTTGATCAACTTGATAGCATCATCCAGACGCATCCCTACAATATCAACACTTTCAGAATCCTTCTGTGCTACTTTTAAAATAATATCTCCAACTTCTAAATCACCTTGTTTCCAAGCTGGTCCTCCAGAAATTAGTTCCACAATTTTTGTGTAATCATTTTTTTCTTGTAGCCTAGCCCCAATACCTTCTATCTTTCCAGATATATTGATGTCAAATTGTTCTTTTATTCTTGGGGCAAAGTAGGTGGTATGAGGGTCAAATTCCTCTACCATGCAATTTACAAAAGTTGAAAACCAATCTGTATGGTCTAATTCAGTAATTCGCTCATAAAAATCGTTAATGTTTTCTAAGGTTTTTTCTCTAGCTTCAATTTCTAAAGTCTTAAAATCTCTTTTTTTGTATTTTTTATCTTCTTTAGCTTTGTCTTCTTCGATTACGGTTAAAGTTTGCAAACGGTTCAGTACGTTAAATTTCATTTGCTTTCTCCATGAATCAATCAGCATGTTTTTGTTTTTAGCAAAATCAATTTGATCATAATCCATTTCAATTTTTTCTTTTTTGTCAAAATCAAAAGGTTGCGATAAAATTTCTTTGTAATAAGTTCTAGATTCTTCCAAACGCAATTCAAAACGCTCCATAACATACGTATAGAAGCTTAAATCTTCTCGTTTTAGTTGATCGTCTATTTTATATTTGAATTGTTCAAAATCATGAATATCACTTTTTATGAAATACCTTTTTACAGGATCCATTTCATCTATAAATTTGGTATAAACTGCTTTAGAGAACTCATCATCAATATCTTTAGGTTCATAGTGACCATTTTTTAAGATATATCGCAAAACTCCAACGAGTACCTTGTCTTTTTTAGGGTCAGGGTTTGTTGTTGGTTCATAAGTAAAACCTACTAAAAGTCCTGCCAAAACAACAAGAGCTCCTAAAATTTGTACTTTTCTTTTAAGACTAAAAATATATTTTTTCAAATGCTTGAATTTTAATGTGTAATGTAAATTTCTCTTTCAGAATTTCGCAACTACTAAGATACATTCAATTTTTGTAATCAAACGCTAAAATGCTGAAAAATATGATTGAATTTGATAAGTTTCAACCTTGTGAATACAAGAGTACAAAATACGCGTTGCATTTAATCTTTAGAAAATGTTAAATATTCAATCTGTTATCCTGTAAAATTGTAGTAAATTTGTGCTGTTAAAATATTTTTATGGCTGATAGACCCTTGATTTTAGTAACAAATGATGATGGAATTACTGCACCTGGAATTCGCAAGTTAATTGAGGTGATGACAACTTTAGGGGATGTAGTTGTAGTGGCGCCAGATACACCACAAAGTGGTAAAGGACATGCCATTACTTTAGACGCGACTTTGTATTTGACAAAAATGAAATCAGAGCTATCGGGAGTGGAAGAGTATACTTGTTCTGGTACGCCTGCAGATTGTGTTAAAATTGGAATCAAAGAGGTGATGAAAAGAAAGCCTGATTTATGTGTTTCTGGAATAAACCATGGAAGTAACGCATCTATAAATGTTATTTATTCGGGGACTATGAGTGCTGCAATAGAGGCAGGTGTAGAGGGAGTGCCATCTATCGGTTTTTCTTTGTTGGATTATGATTGGGATGCAAATTTTAATGGTCTTGAGCCGTATGTTGCAAAAATCGCCAAGAATGTTTTAGAAAATGGTTTGCCGGATGGAGTTGTGCTGAATGTAAATTTCCCGAAAATTTCGGAAGAAAAGTTCAAGGGGATAAAAATAGCGAGGCAAGCTAGAGCAAATTGGAATGAAAAGTTTGACAAGCGTGTGAATCCAATGAAAAAGGAATATTATTGGTTGACAGGAGTGTTTGAGAATTTAGATGGAGGAGAGGATACGGATGAGTTTGCATTGGAAAATAATTATGTTTCCATTGTACCTGTTCAGTTTGATTTAACAGCACATCATTTTATCGCAAAATTAAATAATTGGGATTTGTAGCATGAGACAACAAAAAGAAGTACTTATCGGATTTCTTGTAGCTGTGTTTGCAACATTATCTGGGGTGTATTTGTATGTGGAATTATTTTCAGAATATGATTTCATAACTACATGGGAAATGATTCAAGATGGTGATTTGTATGGTCAAATTATTACTTTAGGAGCCGTGGCAAATATTTTTGTGTTTTTTGTGTATTTAAAAAAGAATCAAGAGAATAGGGCTAAAGGAGTTTTATTAGCAACCATACTAACTGCGTTGATTACCTTATTTACAAAATTTATATAATATGAAATATTACATCATCGCTGGGGAGGCTTCAGGAGATTTACATGCATCTAATATGATGAAGGCTTTGAAAAAAGAAGATCCGAATGCAGAATTTAGATTTTGGGGAGGTGATTTAATGCAGGGGGTTGGAGGTACCTTGGTGAAGCATTATAAAGAATTGTCCTTTATGGGGTTTGTTGAGATTTTAATGAATCTTTCCACAATTTTAGGAAATGTAAAATTTTGTAAAAATGATATTGCGGCGTATCAACCGGATGCATTGATTTTTATTGATTATTCTGGATTTAATCTAAGAATTGCCAAATGGGCAAAGCAACAAGGTTTTAAAACTAATTATTATATCTCTCCTCAAGTTTGGGCAAGTAGAGCGAAGCGTGTAATTGATATTAAAAGAGATATTGATCATATGTTTGTGATCTTACCCTTTGAAAAAGAATTTTACAATACCTATCAATATGATGTAAATTTTGTAGGTCACCCATTAATTGACGCAATTGCTGATAGGAAATTGATGGATGATAAAAGTTTTAGAGAAGAAAATAAATTAAACGAAAAGCCAATAATAGCCTTGTTGCCTGGGAGCAGAAAACAGGAGATTACAAAAATGTTATCTGTAATGTTATCTCTAGTGGAGGATTATAAAGAGTATCAGTTTGTAATTGCCGGTGCGCCAAGTCAAGATTTTGACTTTTATAAAACGTTTATTAAAACTGAAAATGTAAGTTTTGTCACAAACAGAACCTACGATTTGTTATCGGTTTCTAAAGCAGCGTTAGTAGCTTCAGGTACGGCAACGCTAGAAACAGCGTTGTTTAAAATTCCGCAAGTAGTATGTTATAAAGGAAGCAATATCTCTTATCAAATAGCAAAAAGGATTATAACACTAAAGTTTATTTCTTTGGTTAATCTAATTATGGATAAAGAAGTTGTGAAAGAGTTGATTCAGAACGATTTTAACAAGAAAAATTTAAAGTTAGAATTTGAAAAAATAATCGGTGGTACAACCAGAGATGAACTGTTAAACAATTATACAATTCTTGAAGAAAAACTTGGTGGTGCGGGGGCTTCAGCCAAGGTAGCAAAAATGATTTACGAATTGAATAAGTAAATTATTCATTTTCTGGCTCAGTCACATTGTCCCCCGTTTCTTCTGTAACTTCATCGTTTTCAATAGGATCTTCTTCTTCTAATTCTTCTTCTGTTATTGGTGCGTTCAGCGCTTCTTCTTCAAGTTTCTGAAGCGATAATACCCTTTTTATGTTCATAAAATATCCTATGCTTTTCGGAGAGCTTTCAGGTATTTTGGCATAACCTTTTTTGTATTCCAATAAGGCCTCGTCATATTCTTTAGATTTTTCATAAAACTGACCATTATAATAATTTCCAAGTGGACTTGTAGGGTGAACTTTCAAAGCCAGTTCTCCATATTCTAATAAATGTTTTCCTTCTTCTTGGTCTAGAACTATAGATTCTAAGCGTACAAAGTCATCAATGCGAATCGGAATTTTTTCTCCAAATAAATATTCTATGTTTTCGTATTTATACTGTAGGTATTCCATCGCAGCAAGGGGAGATAAATAGGAAATATTTTTTTCAAATTCTTCATCGTCAATAGGAGAATACATAGAGAAAATATATTCCTGCGCACTTGCAATTGCCTGTGGGGTGCTTATTAAATTATTTGTCTTTTTAAAATTCTCAAATCGATAATTGAAATAAACATTAGAAACTCCCATCATTCCAACATCTGTAGCGTTGATAGTTTCGAGTTTTTTTTGCTCTGTATTATTTCCATGAGACATATAATAGTAAGTGTCGTCTCCCTTGATTTGTCCAGCGTAGTTTTTCATGTATTCAGGCATGTCCGGAGCAAGGTCTGGGTTGATTGCGATATAACCAGTGAATAGCGGTTTATTATCAAAAATAAAATAGTTAATAAAGTTTGCCGTTAAATCATTTGCTACAACCGTTTTAAAAGAGGCAATTCTATATTCGCTTTTAATTCTTGGAATTAATTCTTCTTTGATGAAATTTAAAGTATTCATACTGTTTTCATGTGGAAAACTGTTGAGGATGTTAAAACCATAATCTCTCGACTTATTAGAATTTGCAAAATGGGTTATTCCAAGAATGATTTGTTTTGGAACGGCTTTGTTTTTTGAAAACAGTTTTGCGTCGGCTACATAGGAATCAAAAAGAGTTTCTGAATCAATGACCAACGTTAAAGGATAACGCTGTCTGCTTTCTTTGTAGTCTTCTGGAATATAAATTTTAACAACTTTTATTTCATTCAGATAAGTACTATGAATGTCTATTGCAGTTATTTCTTGAGCGAAAAATTTTAATGAAAGAAATAAAAATAGAGAAAATAGAATGTTTTTTTTCATAAAAGAAGGCATCGCAGTTTTTGTTTTCGAATGTACAACATATTTCGTTTTTTGCTGTGATAGAAAATCAATTTAAAAAGTTTCTCGTCACTAGCATTCGATGGTGACAAATTTACATATTATACTATGTTAACGAAGAAAAAATGAAAATGTTTTTTAGAAACAGTTCATGTTATAAAATTTAATCCAAAGCTTTCCCTGTTTTTTTCAATAGTTATATATTTACATCCAAAAAATAAGAGAGATGACACAAGCAAATTGGCAACCTGTAAAGCCTTCAAGCCATTTAGGAGAAGCATATACTGATATTACTTATAATAAATCTGGCAACGTTGCCAGAATAGCATTTAATAGACCCAATGTAAGAAATGCGTTTCGCCCAAGAACAACTTCTGAATTATATGATGCGTTTTACAATGCTCAAGAAGATAATGATATAGGTGTTATTTTATTGTCTGCAGAAGGTCCTTCAACAAAAGATGGAGTATATTCTTTTTGTTCAGGTGGAGATCAATCTGCACGTGGTCATAAAGGTTATGTTGGAGAAGATGGTTCGCATCGTTTGAATATTCTTGAAGTACAACGTTTGATCCGTTTTATGCCTAAGGTTGTGATTGCTGTAGTCCCTGGTTGGGCAGTAGGTGGAGGTCATAGTTTACATGTGGTATGTGATTTGACATTAGCCAGTAAAGAACATGCTATTTTTAAGCAAACCGACGCAGATGTTACTAGTTTTGACGGTGGTTATGGGTCTGCTTATCTAGCCAAAATGGTTGGACAGAAAAAAGCGAGAGAAATATTTTTCTTGGGAAGAAATTATTCTGCACAAGATGCCTATGAAATGGGGATGGTTAATGCTGTGATTCCTCATGATGAATTAGAGGATACAGCCTATGAGTGGGCTCAAGAAATTCTGGAAAAATCACCGATGTCTATAAAAATGCTGAAGTTTGCGATGAATTTAACAGATGATGGTATGGTTGGTCAGCAAGTTTTTGCGGGTGAAGCAACTCGTTTGGCATACATGACAGATGAAGCAAAAGAAGGACGAAATGCGTTCTTAGAGAAAAGGAAACCTAACTTCGATAAAAAATATATAGTGTAAGAATAAAATCTTAATACTTAACAAACCTAAAGGCTAAAATAAATGAAACCACAAATAGTTACATTTTTAATTAAATGTCCGGATCAAAAAGGGATTATTGCCAAATTGACTCACTTTTTTTATCAAGAAGGATTTAATATTGTAAGTTCTCAGCAATATACAAATGAGGAAGAACAACGATTTTTTATGAGACTAAGAGTTGCTTCTGATGCCTCGGTTGTATTGAGTAAAGATCAGCTAGAAGAACGTTTTGCTCGTTTGGCAGAGGCCTATCAAATAACATGGAGTGTTGATTATGGGCGTAAAAAGCAAAAGGTAGCTATTATGGTATCGCATACAAGTCATAATTTATATGATTTGTTACATAGACATAAAGAAGGTAAATTACTGTGTGATGTGAAAATGGTGGTTAGTAACCATGAAAAATTAAAGCCTGTAGCAGATATGTTTGGAATTCCTTTTCATTATTTACCGGTAAATAAGGAAACGAGAAAAGAGCAGGAGAGAGATTTAATTTCATTATTCGATAGCAATCAGATTGATTTAATTGTAATGGCACGCTATATGCAAATATTGACGAATGATTTTATAAATCATTATCCTAGCAAAATAATTAATATCCATCATTCGTTTTTACCTGCTTTTCAAGGAGCGAATCCATATAGGAGGGCCTATGAACGTGGTGTTAAATTAATTGGAGCTACCGCACATTATGCAACAGAAGAGTTAGATGAAGGACCTATTATTGAACAAGGAGTAGAAAGGGTAACTCATGAGAGTTCTGCTGATTCGTTGAAAAAAATAGGAGCTGATATAGAGACTATGGTCTTGGCTAGAGCCGTTGGTTGTCATTTAAACAATCAGATAATTGTGGATGGAAACAAGGCAATTGTTTTTCCAATGACGGGTGAGTAAAAACGAAATTTAAAGCGATGAAAATTATTTGTATTGGCAGAAATTATGCAAAACATATTGCAGAATTAAAAAATGAGAAAACAGAAGAGCCTGTGTTTTTTTTAAAACCGGATTCGGCAATACTTCCGAAAAAGATGCCGTTTTTTATTCCCACTTTTTCTAATGAAGTGCATTATGAGGTTGAAGTTTTGGTGAAGATTAACAAAGTTGGAAAACATATCAGTCCTAAATTTGCTCATAAATACTATGATGAAGTTGGATTAGGTATAGATTTTACAGCACGGGATGTACAAAAAAGTTGTAAAGAAAAAGGATTGCCTTGGGAAAAAGCAAAGGCTTTTGACGGAAGCGCGGTGATGGGAGAATTTGTTGCTAAAGAAACATTAGGTGATTTACAGAATCTTCCTTTTTCTATGAAAAAAAATGAAAGCACTGTGCAGGAAGGAAATACAAATGAAATGATTTGGGAAATTGATGAGTTGATTTCATATGTGTCGCAGTATTTAACCTTAAAAAAAGGGGATGTTATTTTTACAGGTACACCGGCCGGTGTTGGAGCTGTTGCAGAAAATGATATTTTAATTGGAGAGCTCGATGGGAAAAAGAGTTTTGAAGTGAAAATAAAATAAAAAAACGCCTAACGTCTGTTAGGCGTTTTTTTTTGAAGGAATAGTTAGCTTGTGAATCTAAATATTACAAAACCTTGTTTGTTTTCTTTGGATTTGCAAATGAGAGGTTTTGAAGAAAAGACTTTTAACAGTATGTATGTTGGCAGAAATATATTTTAGAATACTCATGTGTGTTTTAAGTAAGTAAAAAAGACTTTTGGAATTGACTTGAAGATTAAGATGGATACTGAAGAAAAATGCCTTAATATTAAAGAAGTTTCTTGAGGTAAAGTTCTATAAATGAACTAGACTTCTGTATTTTTGTAGCTCTAAAAAAGGATAGAATTTGAAAGTAGAAATAATTACCATTGGCGATGAAATTTTAATTGGTCAAATTGTAGATACCAATTCTCAATGGATGGCCAAAGAATTGAATAAGATTGGAGTGTCAGTGCACCAAGTAACCTCTATTCAAGATGATGAAGAGCATATTTTAAACGCTTTAAAAGCTGCGCAGAATAGGGTAGATGTGGTTTTGGTAACCGGTGGTTTAGGACCAACAAAAGACGATATTACAAAACATACATTTGCTAAATATTTCTCTGATGAACTGGTTTTGAACGATGCGGTAGTAAACCATGTAAAAAGTATGTTTTCAAAACGAAATATTCCTTTTTCAGAATTGAACCGGTTACAAGGATTGGTCCCTTCAAAGTGTAAGGTTTTACCTAATGAATTAGGGACTGCGCCAGGAATGCTTTTCGAAGAAAACGAAACCATTTTTGTCAGTATGCCAGGAGTTCCTTTTGAAATGAAGGGATTGATGACAAACCAAGTTTTACCATTTCTAAGAAACAAATTTACGCTACCCTATATTCAACATAAGGCTATTATTACTTACGGAATTGGAGAAAGTGCTCTAGCAGAAAAATTAGAAACTTGGGAAGAGGAGCTACCTGAAATGCTAAGTTTGGCGTATCTGCCATCACCAGGGAAGGTGAAATTAAGAATTTCAGGAAAAGGTTTTGAAAAGGAAGTGGTAGAAATTACAATTGATACGGAAGTTGGGAAATTACAAAAGCTCTTAGGGGATTTGATTGTTGGCTATGAAGATGATCAAAGTATCGTGGAGCTTATAGCTTCTTTGTTAAAGAATAGTAATAAAACTTTGGGAGTTGCAGAAAGTTGTACTGGGGGGTATTTGACTGCTTTATTAACGGAAAAACCTGGTGCATCAGCCTTCTTTAAAGGCTCTTTGGTAGCTTATACAAAAGAGATGAAAATTAGAGAATTAGAGGTTCAGTCAAGTACTATTGAACAGTTTTCGATAGTGAGTACTCAAGTGGCGGAAGAGATGGCTTTTGGCATGTTGAAAAAACACAATACGGATTATGCAATTGCTACTACCGGAAATGCCGGACCAACAACGGATGAGACAGATAAATCAGTTGGTGTGGTTTGTGTTGCAATAGCATCAAATTCAGGGGTTTATTCAGAGGAATTTAATTTTGGAAAACCAAGAGAAAAGGTAATTCATAGAAGTTCTAACAAAGCTTTGGAACTTTTAAGAAAAGAAATTATAAAAAACTATTGAAAAATGTTTGGTGGTATCTAGAATTAATCGTTAATTTGCACCTCGTTTAGAAAATAACAATAAAAGAGTTTTAAAGATGTCTAGAGTTTGTGAACTTACAGGAAAAAAAGCAATGGTAGGAAACAATGTTTCTCATGCATTGAATAGAACAAAAAGAAAATTCAACGCTAATTTAATTACAAAGCGTTTTTTCATACCAGAAGAAGATAAATGGATTACATTAAAAATATCTACTTCTGCATTAAAAAATATCAATAAAGTTGGTATTTCAGCAGCATTAAAAGAAGCTAGAGCAAAAGGATTTATAAAATAATCTTTTTTCTTATAAATTATATATAGAGATGGCAAAAAAAGGAAATAGAATTCAGGTAATTTTAGAATGTACTGAGCACAAAGCTACTGGGAAACCAGGTACTTCTAGATACATCACGACTAAGAATAAAAAAAATACTCCTGATAGAATGGAATTGAAGAAATTCAACCCAATCTTGAAGAAGATGACTGTTCACAAAGAAATTAAATAAGGTAAGACATGGCAAAGAAATCAGTAGCAACGTTACAGACAGGTTCGAAAAGATTGTCTAAAGCTATCAAAATGGTAAAATCTCCAAAAACAGGAGCTTATACATTTGTTGAAGCAATTATGGATCCTTCTAAAGTGAAAGACTTTTTAGCTAAAAAGTAATTTGCTTATATAAGATATTTAAAGCTACTTTCAATTTGTTGGAAGTAGCTTTTCTTATTTAATATTATTACGTAATTTTGAATCAATTGCGAATCAGAAAATTGAATTCACTAACATTATTTTATGAGCTTTTTTAAAAAGATTTTTTCAAAAGAAAAAAAAGAAACTTTAGATAAAGGATTAGAAAAAACAAAAACTAGTTTTTTTGAAAAGTTGACCACTGCAGTAGCAGGTAAATCTACAGTAGATGCCGATGTATTAGATGATCTAGAAGAGGTGCTTATTGCATCAGATGTAGGAGTTGAGACAACATTGAAAATAATTGAAAGAATTGAAACTCGTGTAGCAAAGGACAAATATGTTGGTACCAATGCGTTAAACGAAATTCTAAGAGAAGAAATTGCAGGTTTACTTTCTGAAACAAATCTTGGTAATGAAACAGAATTTTCGATTCCTGAAACTAACAAACCTCATGTGATTATGGTAGTTGGTGTGAATGGCGTAGGGAAAACTACAACGATCGGAAAGCTATCGGCCCAATTTAAAAAACAAGGTAAAAAAGTTGTTTTAGGGGCAGCAGATACATTTAGAGCAGCAGCTATTGATCAGTTACAGGTATGGGCTGATAGAGTTGAGGTGCCTATTGTGCGTCAAGAAATGGGATCAGATCCGGCATCTGTTGCATTTGATACGTTAAAATCTGCGGTTGCGCAAAATGCAGACGTTGTAATTATTGATACGGCTGGTAGGTTGCATAATAAAGTTAACTTAATGAATGAGTTGACTAAAATTAAAAAGGTAATGCAGAAAGTGGTTTCAGATGCTCCTCATGAAGTGTTATTGGTGTTAGATGGTTCTACAGGACAAAATGCTTTTGAGCAGGCAAAACAATTCACCTTGGCTACTGAGGTTAGTTCCTTAGCTGTAACTAAGTTGGACGGTACTGCAAAAGGAGGAGTCGTAATTGGTATTTCAGATCAATTCAAAATTCCAGTGAAATATATCGGAGTTGGTGAGGCCATTGACGATTTACAAGTCTTTAATAAAGTTGAATTTGTAGATTCTTTCTTTAAATAGAAAATTTATAAAGTGAATATAAAAGAGTGCCTAATGGCGCTCTTTTTTTTGTTTATAGGTTTCTATAATTATTGTCTTAAATCTTATTTGTAATGAGTATTTTTGCAGTCTAAAATATCAAATCAATGAGAACGAAGTCTTCAAAGCAAAATAAAATCAATGTAGTAACTCTTGGATGCTCAAAAAATGTATATGATTCTGAGGTGTTAATGGGACAGTTGAAAGCTAATGACAAAGAAGTTGTGCATGAGGATGCCAATGATGATGGGAATATTGTGGTAATCAATACCTGTGGTTTTATTGGTAAAGCGAAGGAAGAATCTGTAAATACGATTTTACATTATGCTGAAAAAAAGGCTGAAGGTTTGGTTGATAAGGTATTTGTTACGGGGTGTTTGAGTGAAAGGTATAAGCCAGATCTAGAGAAAGAAATCCCTGATGTGGATGAGTATTTTGGTACGCATGATTTGCCAAATTTATTGAAAGTTTTAGAAGCTGACTATAAACATGAACTGATTGGTGAGCGTTTGACAACAACTCCTAAACATTATGCTTATCTAAAGATAGCAGAAGGGTGTGATAGACCTTGTTCTTTTTGTGCAATTCCTATCATGAGAGGTAAGCACAGATCAACTCCAATTGAAGAATTGGTCATTGAAGCTACTAAATTGGCTGAGAAAGGAATCAAAGAATTAATTTTGATTGCCCAAGACTTGACTTATTATGGGTTAGATATTTATAAAAAGCGTGAGTTAGCGGGATTGTTAAAAGAATTAGTAAAAGTAGAGGGCATTGAATGGATTCGTTTGCATTATGCGTTTCCTGCAGGGTTTCCATTAGACGTGTTGGACGTCATGAGAAATGAACCTAAAGTTTGTAATTATTTGGATATACCGCTACAGCATATCAATACTGAAATTTTACAATCAATGCGCCGTGGGACAACTCATGAAAAAACGGTAAATCTAATTAACGAATTCCGTAAGGAAGTACCAGAAATGGCAATTAGAACTACATTAATAGTTGGGTATCCTGGTGAAACTGAAGAGATTTTTGAAGAATTAAAGCAATGGGTGATTGATTCAAGGTTTGATAGATTAGGAGCATTTGCTTATTCTCATGAAGAAAATACGCATGCGGGTACGTTGAATGATGATGTGCCTGAAGATGTGAAAGAGGCACGAGTTGCAGAAATTATGGAAATTCAATCTCAGATTTCATTTGAGTTAAATCAGGAAAAGGTTGGTAAAACGATCAAATGTTTGTTCGATAAAAAAGATGGGAATTATTTCATTGGTAGAACTGAATTTGACTCACCAGATGTAGATAATGAAGTATTGATAGACGCAACTAAGCATTATGTTCAAGTTGGACAGTTTGTAAACGTAAGAATTACTGAAGCTGGAGATTTTGATTTATACGGAGAGCCTGTTTAAGTTGTAAAGATGAAAAAAGCCTATTTTAACTGGAGTACCGGAAAAGATTCTGCGTTGGCCTTGTATAAAATTACGCAAGCAAAAGATTTTGAAATAGGTACATTATTGACCAATATTAATGGAGAGTTTGGTCGTGTTTCAATGCATGGTCTTAGAGAGGAATTGTTGGATAAGCAAGCCGAGTTGATTGGATTGCCTTTGCAGAAAATTCATTTTCCAGGAGATGTGACCATGTCTTTATATGATAAAATCATGAAGGAGGCAATGGAGGACATCTTAAAATCAGACTACAAACATGCTGTTTTTGGTGATATTTTTTTAGAGGATTTAAAAGCTTACAGGGATAAAAAGCTGAGTGAAGTTGGAATAGAAGGGGTATATCCTTTATGGAAAATAGATACAAAAGCTTTGTTGAAGGAGTTTTTAGAGTTAGGTTTTAAGGCTATTACAGTTTGTGTAAATGCCAAACTCTTGGATGAAAGTTTCGTAGGAAGAGAGATAACTGAACAGTTTATTGCTGATTTACCTGATGAAGTTGATGTGTGTGGTGAAAATGGAGAGTTTCACACGTTTGTTTTTGATGGACCAATTTTTTCCAAACCGGTTCCGTTTGAAATTGGAGAAAAAGTTCTTAGAACCTACAAAGCAAATACGGATACCTCAGATGATAATTGTGGGAATTTCTCCAAGGATAAAGACCAAAATTGTTACAAAGAAAAGAAAGATCAATCGTCTTGGGATACCGGCTTTTGGTATTGTGATTTATTGCTGAAAAAGGAATAGATTTGTATTGAAATAGTTGGTTTTTTAACGAAGGAACTAAGGTGATTCATTTATAACCAATAATTTGTATCTATGTGTTTTTGGTGTATTCATAGCGTAAATTTTAAAACGTATTTCTTCTAACTGTTTACATAGATCATCCTTTTTTTCAACAACCTCGAAATATCGATTGGTGGTTTTGATCATGTAATTATACCAACTTTTTCCTTTTTGTTTTGCAACCAAATTTTTAAGATAACTTTTTTTGGATTCAAGATCATTCGTGCCATTATAGTCTTTTAAGTTTTTATAGTCAATGAGTCCGATGATTCGTAAGTCTCCATTTATTTTATGGTAACGTTTACATAATACGGCTATATCTTTTGCTTGAATGCTTTGTGGTGTGTTCGTATAGTTGCTCAAATTAATTCCATGTTGGAGTTGTTTTGAAGTAAAGGATCCAATTTTAATTTTATCGATGGTCAATTGATAGGTTCCCTTTTTAAGTTGCGTTATTTTTAAAATTTCTTGATTGTAATTTTTAGTAAAATCGACAAGTTGTTCGGCTGCTTTATAATTTTTTGTTAGGGGAAATGGAAGCGAATTATTGTTGACCATGAATGTCAAATTAATTGAGTCAGGTAACATTGTAACTGCTGAGTTTTTAACCGAAATTAATTTTCTTTTTTTTGCGTTAATTTTTATTTCAGAAATTTTATTGGGTGTTTCAATACTATTTAGAATAGTATGCATCATAATAAAATGGCCTGTATCACCTGGATGCACTCTATCTTGACTTATTATTGTTTTTGATGGATTTTTTTTCTGAACAAGTTTGTTAATACGAAGCATCTCTGGTTGAAGGTCAACGAGCAAAGCATCATGTTTTTTAGCTAATTTTCTAATATGGATCGAACATTTTTCAAGGGCATCATTCACTCCGATATTATTTGTACAATCAATTTTTGCAGTTTGGTCATATATGGAAGGAGTCAAGAAAATCGGAATAATTCCGTTTTCTATTATAATATTCCCAAGTTTTTCTGTTTTTATATAGTAGTTTTCTAGTGCTTTTTGACGTTTCTTTAAAAGATTGTCCGTAATTTTTAAATCGGGATTATATAAATATTGTTGCACATCGTTCATACCTACCATTAGAAAGGCATAATTTGGCTTATGAATTAAGATATCTGATTCAAATCGCTCAAGCATACCATCCGCAACATCACCAGAAATACCACAATTAATATATTTTAAATGTATGTTGGGGTGTCTTGTAGCAAAATAGGTTTGCAGTAACATATGATATCGTCCATCCTGTGTAATGCTATTGCCAATAAAACATATGGTCTTCCTATTATTAAACTTTGGTGCTATTTGAGAAAAGCAACAATGAATTGAGATTATAAATAAGAAGGTGAATAGTGTTTTGAGTGTGATTTTCATAAACTAGGTTTGAATACTCAAAAATAGCTTTATTGCAAATCGATTCGAATTTGAAATGGTTTTATTTGGAACACATATGAGCGTTTATCATTAACGTACTTGTTGGTTAGTTTATGATGATATTTCTATTTATAAAATTGCCTTGTTTGGTTTTAAGAGAGACAATATAGACTCCTTTATCAATAGTAGGATTGAGTTCTAATTCTAATATATTCCCTTTAATGGAATGTTTTTTAGGCATTAAATATTTCCCTAAATTATTGTAAATGGAGATGTTTTCTATTTGTGAATTTCCAATATTGATATTGGTTTTATAGTTTGAGGTAGGGTTAGGAAAAAAATGATTCATGGCGTTGTTTTTTAGCAGGCTCTTGACAGATAAATCTTCTGATGCTGGTAAATCAAATGGATGATGAAAACCAAAAGAGTCAGAGGCCTCATCAAAAATAGTTACTTTATAAACCTCGTTCCAACCAGTAACGTATAACGTTTTTTTATCGCTACCTCCAAATACCATATTGGTTGTTTTGGTAGGAAAGTTGATTGTACCGGTTTGTGTTCCTTGCTTATTGAAAACTTGAATGGTAGCCTTTGACGATACGTATAGATTTTCATCAGAGTCCAACGCCATTCCATCCGCTCTAGATAGACTATCTCCATCATTGTTATTTGTTAAAGTTGCAAAAACATGCTTACTACTCAAATGTCCGGTTTGTGAGTCAATATCGTATTTGAAGATGTTATAGGATTGTGAGTCGTTCACAAATAAGTGCTGCCCGTCATTAGAAATCAAAACTCCGTTTGGGTATAGGTATCCGGTTCCATCATCTACAATGGTTAAAATGCCATCATGTGTAATATAATAAACTCTTCTTGCGGGTTGGTAGGGTGAATTACTCCCAGAAGGGTCAGTAAAGTAAACCCCACCTTTAGCATCTATACATAAATCATTCACATTGTCAAAACGAGTACCATTATATCCTTCACTTAAATACTCAATAAAAGTACCTGATGTAGTGCGTCTAGAAATTTTTCCTGCACTAAATTCACATATTACTAGATCTTTGTTTGAGTCAAACATGAGACCGTTTGGTTTGGTATTCATTGTAAACGCTAGTTCAAATGTGTTGTCAATCGTAGAATATTTATAAACTTTGAAATCATTTAAATCCGAAAAATAAATATACTCAGTTCCATCCCAAGCCGGACCTTCTAAGAATTTATAATTATGAGTACTTATTTTGATAGGAGTCTGACCAATGGCAATTGAACAGAAGCACAAAAGGATTAGAGAAAAAATGTTTTTCATAGCGTTTTTGACTAAAATTATTTTTGGCTGCAAGAAATTAAAATAGGGAATTGAAAACTTCGTCAGGATTATCTTTTGGTGCTACCGCATTACCTTATGAATTTCATTTATCAACTAGGTTTAGTATCAATAAGTTTGTTTATTTTAGCTTTTAACTGTTAGGTTGTTCTTGTAAACCGACATATAGTTTTAATAATTAGATTTTCTATTGCATGCCGAATACATATATTCCTTATAAGTCCACAGGATATTTTTCTACTTTAATGGTTGACTATCTAGACAGGAAAGATTCTGTGAAAAATTTATATGGAAATTTTCCAAATTTAGATGGTTTCCAAAAACAGATAGAGCAGAAAAGCGAGCAATTTAGTTTGAATTCAAGAGAAATATTGGTTTCTAGCTTAAAAAAGCAATATGTAGATACAAAAGTGTCAGAGTTGACACTAGATCATATAGACTCCTTAAAGATGCCAAATTCTTTTACAATCGTTACGGGGCATCAATTAAACTTGTTTACAGGTCCACTATATTTTCTTTATAAAATAGTGAGTACTCTGAATTTATCGAAAAAATTAAAAGAGGAATTTCCTGAGAAAAATTTTGTCCCTGTTTATTGGATGGCAACGGAAGATCATGATTTTGAAGAGATAAATCACTTTTTTGTAAAGAGTGAAAAAGTAAGTTGGGAGATTGAAAGTTCTGGACCGGTGGGTAGAAAAAGAATACAAAATTTTGATAAAGTATTCGAATTGTTTTCTGAAGTATTGGAGAATAGGCAATCATCAAAATATTTGAGAGACTTGTTTTATAATGCTTATTTGAAAAATAATTGTTTAACTGAAGCAACTCGATTTTTGGTAAATGAATTGTTTGGTGAATTCGGATTAGTTATTGTAGATGGTGATGACAAAGCATTGAAGCAAGAATTTATTCCTTATGCAAAGAGAGAGTTAGAGGATAGTTATGCTAAAAATGCAACAAAGAGTACAAATGAATTTTTAGAGAGTAATTATAAGTTACAGGTAAACCCAAGGGATATTAATTTGTTTTATATTGAGAATGAACTTAGGGAGCGTGTTGTTTTTGAGGACGGGGTGTATAAAATTAACAATACTGATAAAACTTTTACAAAGGAAGGGATTATTAAGGAATTAGAATGCTCTCCAGAAAAATTCAGTCCGAATGTAATTATGCGTCCTTTATATCAAGAAGTAGTTTTACCAAACCTCTGTTATATTGGAGGAGGGGGAGAGCTTGCCTATTGGTTTCAATTAAAAAATCTATTTAATGCTTCTGAGGTTGTTTTTCCAATACTTTTATTGAGAAATTCGGTAATGATAGCGTCGGAAAAGCAAGGGAAAAAAATAGAAAAATTGAACCTTAGTTATGAGGATTTATTTCTAAAGCAAACTGCGTTAATTGAAAAAGTAGTTCGAGAGTGTTGTAAATTAGATTTAAACTTGTCAAAAGAAAAAGAGCTTTTGAATAATTTATTTAAAGGCTTAAGGCCTATTGCAGAGCAAACGGATATTAGCTTTTTGGGGGCTCTTGAGGCGCAACAAAAAAAGCAACTAAAAGGATTACAGAATCTTGAGAAAAGGCTTTTAAAAGCTGAGAAAAGGAAATATTTAGATGTAACAAATAGGGTAAAAGAAATTCAAGATGCATTATTCCCACGTCAGGGGTTACAAGAAAGAAATAGTAATTTCACTGAGTTTTACGAAGAGTATGGAGCATCGTTAATTCAGTCTTTATTACAGGAGTTAGATCCTTTAAGAATGGATTATACTATATTAGAATTATAAAAAAAAAGCGACTGTGAAGTCGCTTTTTTTATTTTTATTTACAAGCACTTTGTGCAGCGGTATTTGAAATTTCGTTAATTACCGTATTGTTGTTTTTGTATTTGTTTAAATCTACAAATAAAATTCTATCGATATAAAATCCTAAAGATCTTCCGGTGATAATAAGTTTGTATGTTTGGTTTGCCTTAAAATTATATACAGCAAAAGGTCTGTTATAGTGAGGAATATCGGTGCTTGCGTTATGAGTATCCAATCTCATGTTATTGACCCAACTAACGTTAGACGCTCCATAAAATTTAGTGTTATTTTTTAAAAGCCATGTTTTGGTATCAGGGAGTACGTTTTTAGAGTCATAATCTTCAATACATGGATTTGGTTCTCCTGGAGTAAAAGTGGCTCCATCAAGCCCTTCAACTCTAATAAAGCAGTCATTGTGTTTGTCCCCTTCTTCGTTTAGCTTTTTAAAAGATCTAAGGTAAAGTCGATAAATTCCAGCATTTTTAATTTCAAAAGTATATTCTAATGGCGAGACTTTTTCAGGGTCATTCCAGCTAAGCCAGGTTCCTGTGTAATGTATATAGCCTGTTCCTTTATGATCTGTAATTTCTTTTGTTTCGTGTATCGTGGAAGTCCAACTCTTTCTACCAATTAAGGTCTCATTGCTAAAAGACCAAAGATTTAAGTCAGATTTTGTGTTTTCCGCTTCCATCACAACAATTCCATTTTCTTCGGTAAAAATGTCACATTTATTTTCTATAGGTGTTGTATTGGTGTCAATAATAGGAAAGGCAACTTGACTAACGTCATCGCATACTGGGGGTAAAGTAACTACAGGTTGCTCCTCTTCTGGTTCTTCTTCTTCAATTGGGGTCTCTTCTTCATTTGCTTCTTTTTCTGTTTCCTCTGTTTCAACAATGTTCTCCGCAGAATCGGAAGAACAGTCAGACATTATAAGACCTAGAAATAGCGTGGCAATGATTGTGAATTTTAGTTTCATTTGGGTTTTTGGTTTGATTAGTTATGACTAAGATATATAGAGTGCCCTTCAAAATGAAACGAATTACTGTAGCGTATGTTTTTAATCAAGAATTATATGTGTTTATTTTCTATGGAGTTAACTTTTGTCTAGATTCTGAATAGTCTTGTTGGTTTAAAAAAAAGTTCAGCAATACTTTTGAGTCGTAAAACTCATCGTATTGCTGAATTAGATTTTCAGATTTATTGATCAGAAAGTGTTTTTAAAAATGCAATAATGTCTTTTATTTCTTTTTCTGATAAATCTAAATTATCAAAAGGTAATGTCTGATGAGGAACATCAAAACCTAAACCAGCTCCACCTCCTTGATTGTAAAAGTCCAACACTTCTTCAAGAGTGTTATAAATGCCATTATGCATATACGGTGCTGTTAAAGCTATGTTTCTTAGGGTTGGAGTTTTAAAAGCTCCTTTTCTTTCCTCAGTATGAAAAATGGTATATCTCCCTAAATCTGTATCTAGTTTTTGATTTTTGTTTGATCTTGGGACTCCGATTATTTCCAATTCAGATTCATTGAAGTTTGGTGGTACTGTACCATTAAATAAAGGGGGGAAGTGGCAGGTTGCACAAGCCGATTTCCCCATAAAAAGATTAAAACCTTTTTTCTCCGCTTCTGTTAAATTGCTTTCAGTTTTGTTAATGTTATTATCAAATCTTGAGTTGAACTTATTTAAGGTTCTAACATAGGATGCAATGGCATGACGTATATTTTCATCAGTAGCGCTTTTAGTGTATAAACTATCAAATCTAGCTTTGTAGTATGGGTTGATAGAAACAATATTTTCAAGTGTTTCTAAATTAGAATCGAATTCATTGTGGTTTGTAACAACTCCCACAATTTGTCCTTCTAAACTACCTGCTCGGTTATCGTAGAAAAATGCTTTTTGCAAGCCAGCATATGCAATAGTTGGCGTGTTTCTTATTTGATTTCGGTCAAATGTTTTTCTTCCATCGGCAAAGCCTTTTTCTTTGATATGGCATGTGGCGCATGACATATTTTTGGTGGTAGATAAATTTTTATCATGGAATAATTCTTTACCCAATGCAACTTTATCAGTCAAATAGATGGTATCACTATTATGGTCCGAGAAGTAGTTGATATTGAACATCTCTTCGCTGAATAAGGAATTAAATTCGTTTTGGGTAGCCAATGAAAATGGAAAAGTAACTTGCCAATCCGTAGCGGTTTTGTTCCAAAGTTCTAGTTGCTTATTTGTATGGTTTTTAATGAAATTGAAACGGTCAAAATCATCAAAATCTTCAGATAATAATTTTTGTGATTTTTGAATTTCATGCAACCATTCATTATAAATTTCAATATGGACAAAACGTTCTTTGTATAACGCAATAATATGTGAAACACTTTGATAAACTAAAGTAGATTCTTTTAAAGATTGCCCAAGAACTGGAGAGTCAAAATTAGTCAAACCTGTCGTAGCAATTCTTAATACAGCATCACGTATTAGCCATAAAAGGTTATGGTCTTTAAGTTTTATGTGTGTGTTTTGGTAAATAAATTTAATTCTATCACTTGTTTGTTTTGAGGTGATAAAAATCTGCTTGTCTTTTGGGGAATCGCCAAAAAGGTTTTCTTCAATTACTTGAAAACCAATAGGGGGTCTGACTTTGATATCCGTTGCATCCTCTTCCTGAATTCGTAATAAATTAGGGGAGTTTAAAGTTTTGTAATTTTCTTTATCTAGGTAGGATAATATGGGTTCTGAAAGTTTGAAATATTTTCGAGCTTGTAAGTAATATTCTTTGTTTCGATGCGTGCTTTCTGTTGATTGGATGCTATCTAAATATAAAAAACTTTTTTTAAGATGAGCTTTGTAATAGGTTTCTAAATTTAATATTGGGTTAGATTTGATGGGTTGATGATTTGATTTTTCTTCTTTGCAAGCGCTATTGATAAATAGCAAAAGACATACACAGATTGTGTATGTCTTTTTGATAATTGAATGATTCATATATTATCTGTCTAATCCTTCGATAGTGTATAAAGTAGAACCTTCTACTGCCCAGTGGTTTTCAGCATCTAAAACGGCGCTGTAGTCAGTAAATAATTGACCTGTTTTAGCATTCCATCCATGGTTTTGAGTAATCAACATAAAAGTGTTTTTTCCGTTATTCACCACATCCGTTACGTCTATCATTCCTGTAATTTCCCAAAATTTAGCTGTTGTACCATATCCTAATGTTTCAGCATTTGTTTGATCACATTCTAAAACTGTTTTGATGGCACCAGTATTTAAGTCATATTGGTATACTTTTGCAAATCCATTGTCAGCAAAAGCTTTATATCCATTAGGGTCTTCTTGAATATATGCATAATTCTCTGTAACCAAAATGTTGTCTGGAGAATGGAACATTTCAGCTTTTCCTCCAACTTTATCTCCATCTAAAACGCAAGTTATTTTTGCAGCACCTGTTGGGTCAGTATCGTTTAATGTTACTTTGTAAATACGACCTAATAAAGTTCCTTTTCCTACTAAATCAGGCTTGTTTCTTCCTGTAACGCAAAAGTATATTTCTCTTTGGTTTTCAGCAGTTCCTCTTCTCCAGTCAATATCTTCTAATCTAGAGAATCCCATCAAACCTTTGGCTTTACACTCTGCATCTAAGGCAGAAATTTCTGTTTCTTCTAATTCCACAAAATCAGCAGTGTACTCTGTTCCTTCAATCATGTCTACTTCATTTGTAATTCCAGCAGAAGTAACTTTAAGTCCATATAACTTTCCTCCTTCTAAGTCTCCTCTGTTTCCTACATACATACCTAATTGTCCAGAAGGTACAGAGTTATCAGAATGATCATCTCCAATAAAGGCAACGGTTTTATCAGTATATGCATCTTTACCAATAACAACAGCATTTTCCGTAGACCATTGTCCGAACGCAGTTAACATTTTAGCAGAACTTGCTCCTTTTGTTGGTTTCCAAGGATTTGTTAAGAATACTCCTTTAGAAGCACCTCCCCATTCACCTCCAGAAAGGTATAAAGGTCCAAAGCCATGCTCGTCTTCAGAAATTAAGGATCCAGAACATTGAGCAGTTGCAGCTGTTGCGTCAGCGTTAACAATATATTCTCCATAAGCAACCTCTAAGTTACTGTTTAAATAAATTCTAGCAATTGAGTAGTCTGCTTCTATGTTATTGATCAAAGTAAAAGTTCCATCATTATTTCCAATTAAACCAGCACCATCTGCCATAGATCCATAGACAAAATGTTTACTTTCCGGAATTGTGTCTTCAGATGATAAAATAGGTTTTACCACAATATTGGAAAAATCGCTTGAAACTTTTAAGAGGTTAGGAGTTTTTGATGTTTTTAGTGAATTAGTGAAATCAATTTCACCAAAGTTTTTACCGTCTTCACCATCAAGTCCATTGATACCATTGATACCGTTTTCACCATTGGCACCATCAAGTCCATTGATTGCATCTTCTGTACATGCAACGGCAGCGGCTGCTAAGAATGCCATTGTTACAGTCCTTAAAATAGACATTTTTGAAATTTTCATAATTGAATTAGTTTTTAGGGATTAATTATTTTGACGCAAATCTATCTCTGTATGAAAAGCTTAGAGTTATCTAAAAGTGTTTTTTGAATTAGAAAAACTTTATGATAATGTAAACAAGTGAATTAATGGTTAATAATAAGAATCACTATAAATAAGGAGGTTTCTTTAGCTCATTTTAAGTTGAGTGATAAGATTTTAAAATAATTTCTATATGCTGTGGCAAATGACTCTATCTTTGTGCCATCTAAAATTTATAAGTTGAAACTATCAAAATATACTTCAGAATTTAAAAAGAACATGCAATTGGCATATCCTGTAATGCTTGGTCAATTAGGACATGTGCTTGTTGGGTTTGCAGATAGTATTATGGTAGGAGAATTAGGTCCTGCTCCTTTGGCAGCGGTGTCATTGGCAAATAGTCTGGCTTTTATAGCTTTTAGTATTGGTATCGGATTTACGTTTGCCATCACTCCTCTTATTGCTGAGGCGCATACCTCAAATAATGTTCAAAGAGGGAAAAGTTATTTTCAACACGGAATTTTAATGTCCTTTATATTGTCCATTGTTTTATGTGTTGTTTTGTTTTTGATGAAGCCATTGATGTACAAAATGGATCAACCTATTGAAGTTGTTGAGTATGCATCTCCTTATTTTGATATTATCATCTATTCTATGATTCCAATGCTTCTTTTTCAGGCATATAAACAGTTTTCAGATGGAATGTCGCAAACAAAGTACCCAATGAGAGCCGCTATTTTAGCAAATATGATCAATGTATTATTGAATTATTTGTTGATTTATGGGAAATTTGGATTTCCAAGAATGGAGTTGATAGGGGCAGGTTTAGGTACCTTGTTTTCAAGAATATTGATGTTGGCCTTCATCATGTACATCGTACACACCAAAGATGTTTTTGCTGTTTTTGTGGAGAGAATTAGAATTTCAAATTTTAAAAAGAGGTTTGTAGCAAAAGTATTTAACGTTGGGTATCCAAGTGCCTTACAAATGTTTTTTGAAGTAGGTATGTTTGCAGGTGGTATCTTGTTGACAGGAATGATCGGAACTAAAGCACAAGCCGCAAATCAAATTAGTTTAAACCTGGCAACTATGACCTACATGGTTGCGGTTGGTCTAAGTGTTACAGCTACAATACGTGTTGGAAATCAAAAAGGATTAAAAGATTTTGTGTCTTTAAAAAGAATTGCCATGTCCGTTTTATTTTTAATGCTCATAATAGATTTGTTTTTAGCGGCTGGTTTTATTCTTTTAAAGGACCTATTGCCTTTATTGTATATCGATGATACGGAGGTGGTAATTCTTGCGGCACAATTATTAATTGTGGCTGGGCTTTTTCAAATTTCGGATGGAATACAAGTGGTTTTTTTAGGAGCGTTAAGAGGGTTGCAAGATGTGAAATACCCAATGATAGTAACTTTTGTCGCTTTTTGGATTATCGGATTGCCAGTGAGTTACTATTTGGGTTTAAAAACAAATCTAGAAGCTTTGGGAGTTTGGATTGGGATGCTTGTTTCCTTAACTATATCCGCAATTATGTTGTATCTTCGCTTTCACAAATTGACAAATAAAATGATCAATGAACAGAAAGCTTTATAGGCTTTTTGATAGATTGAATTAAATTATAATAATTATACAATACTATGGAGTTACCAAAGTTTTTATTAGGTGATAATACGAAGGCAAATGAAGATGATATTTTTGTAATTCATACTGAATTTCCACGATTTATAATCAATTTAAAAGATGATGAAATTGAACTGATGGATGATCTCATAGGAAGTGATGAAGAAGAACTTTCGATTCAGGTTGCGGGATTTATTGAGGAAGCATCTGAGTTTTATGATGAAGAGATGAAGGCGTACGAAGAGGAAGCCTAGAGAAGCTAAAAAATATAGTATGGAATTTAGAGATTTAAAATTAAACAAGCCGCTTGTTAAAACTCTTATAAATAAAGGGTACGAGCAACCAACATTGGTGCAAGAACAGGTTATTCCGTTGGTTTTACAAGGGAAAGATGTGATCGCATCAGCTCAAACAGGTACCGGTAAGACAGCTGCTTTTGCCTTACCAATTCTTCAGAATTTATACGATAGGCAAGATCCTTCTAAAAGAGGAAGAAAGATAAGAGTTTTGGTGGTAAGCCCTACAAGAGAGCTAGCGATTCAAATTGAAGAAAATTTTAAATCTTATGCAGAGAGTACTGTCTTAAGAACGGCAGTTGTTTTTGGTGGTGCTTCCATTGAGCCTCAGAAAAAGTTGTTAGATGCAGGAGTCGATATTTTAATAGCCACACCTGGAAGGTTATTAGATTTGCATAAGCAAGATTTGGTGAATCTAAGTTTTATTGAAACGTTGGTTTTGGATGAAGCAGATTTGATGCTGGATATGGGGTTTATTGATGATGTTAAAAAAATTGAAAGACTCTGTCCAGTAGAAAAACAAATTTTATTGTTTTCGGCAACGATGCCACACAAAGTGGTACAGTTAGCAGAGACTATTTTAAAAAATCCAAAGAAAGTAGAGGTTGCTCCAACTTCATCCGTTGTAAAAACAGTGAGCCAGGTTTTGTACTATACGCCTAAACCTCAAAAAATTGAACTTTGTCTTTATTTGTTGAGAAACACAATAAAAGGAAATATTATTATTTTTAGAAGAACCAAATACGGTGTAGATAAACTTGAAAAAAGTTTGTTGAAAAATGGCTATAAAGTAGATAGTATTCATGGTGATAAACCTCAGTCTGAAAGACAAGATGCGATGAACAGGTTCAAACGAGGGGAAGTGAATATATTAATAGCTACTGATGTAGCTGCGAGAGGACTTGATATTAAAGAGTTGGATGCAGTAGTGAATTTTGATTTGCCGAATGTACCAGAAACCTATGTGCATAGAATAGGAAGAACTGGTAGGGCAGGTGAAATCGGAACTTCGTATTCAATTTGTTCTGCTGATGAAAAGCCATATTTAGCAAGTATTCAAAAGTTAATAAATACGCATATTTCTGTAGAAACAGAACATCCCTATCCATTAGATCCGAAAGCGAAACCTGAAGTTCATAAGAAAAAGGGGAGTAAGCACAGACCAGGAAGGAAGTCAGAGGCTTCTAAGAAAAAGAAAAAACGTTGGTATTGATTTACAAATTATAATCCGGTGTAACAATTGAGTTACATCGGATTTTTTTTGCAAATTATTTTGTTCCAATTGAATTCTTGAGAAAATGATTCGTAATCTTTGGACGGAAACAAGTAGTTAAGTAACAGTTGGGTTTTAGGGCATATGTTATAGAGATTGATGAGGATATTCTGTTAGTTATCAAAGTTTAGTAAGAGGCTTTTTATAAAACATATTATTTTTTTTACATAACAGTTCAGAACAGGACTTCTGATAAAAGTAAATAATTTTGAGTGTAACTTGCATAAAAATTGATATGAAAAAAAGAATTATAAGATGGGGCATCATAGGTTGTGGAGATGTTGCAGAAGTAAAAAGTGGTCCTGCATTTCAGAAGTGTAAAGATTCAGAGTTGATAGCAGTTATGAGACGAGATGCTTCCTTGGCGGAAGATTTCGCGAAAAGACATAATGTTCCTTTTTGGTTTGATAATGTGGAATCTATCTTGGCTAATAGAACCATCAATGCTATTTATATCGCTACGCCTCCCTCTAGTCATTATGCTCTTGTTGTGAAGGCCTTAAAAGCCGGTAAAGACGTTTATGTTGAAAAACCGATGGTACTTACCAAGGAAGAAGCTGCTTCGTTGTCTAAAATTGTTCGAGAAAGTTCTCAAAAAGTGGTAGTAGCTCATTATAGAAGGTATTTGCCTATGTATATTAAAGTCAAGCAACTTTTAGATGAAAACTATATAGGGGAAATACATCATGTAGATATTCGATTTCTTCAACCTTTTGATTTTAACCCTAAAACTACTTGGCGTTTAGATAAAAGAGTCTCAGGAGGTGGATATTTTCATGATTTAGCACCACATCAGTTAGATTTGATGTATTATTTCTTTGGTGATTATGTGAGTGCTTTTGGTATAGCATCAAATCAAGCATCAAAATATGAGGTAGATGATTCAGTGAATGGAATAATAAATTTCCAAAATAAAGTTCAATTTATAGGGTTATGGTCCTTTGTAGCCCCAGAGTATTTAAAAACTGATATGTGTTCTATATACGGATCACATGGCAGCTTGCAGTTTTCTTTTTATGAGGACAAGTTAACGGTACATTCAAAAGGAAGTTATGAAGAATTAGAGTTTAAAAATCCGATCAATATTCAGCAACCGATGATTCAGGAAACCGTTGATTATTTTCTTGGTAATAGAGATAATCCGTGTTCTGTTGAAGAAGGAGAGCTTATAATGTCCTTGATGTTTGATTTGACTCATAAGGTGTAAATAATTAAGATTACTAGGGATTTTATAATTTGTGCTTTTGAGATTGAATGTGAATCAGTTGTTTTGAAAAAGTTAGTTTTCAAGATGTTGTTTATGAGTGTGATATAGTTTTGTTAGAGAGTGGTTCACTACACATCAGTACAGCTATTCAAATCAATAAAAGTAATTTAGAACATTGTTGTGTTTTTTAGGTTGTGTTTTGATCTGATGAAAACAACAAGGTTTAAGAATTTACATTTAATTTTATTCATATGCATAATCATAGATTTTTGTTGCTTGCGTTTATAGTGTTCGCCGGCGTAGGGAAAATAAAAGCACAACAAAATAATACCACAAATAAAAAACCTAACATTATTTTTATCTTAACAGATGATCAAAGGTATGATGCAATAGGTTATTATGGGAATAAATATGTCGAGACACCAGAGATGGATGATTTGGCAAAATCAGGAACCTATTTTAAGAAAGCGATTGTAACAACGCCTATTTGTGCTGCTAGTAGAACAAGTATTCTTACAGGTTTACATGAAAGATCTCATAACTATACCTTTCAAACAGGAAATGTACGTGATGAGTATATGGATAATTCATATCCTAGATTGCTAAAAGATAATGGATATTATACAGGTTTTTTTGGGAAGTACGGTACACGTTATGATGGATTAGATAAACAATTTGACGAGTACGATTCGTACGATAGAAATCATAGATACAAAGATAGAAGAGGATATTACTATAAAACCATCGGTAAAGATACTGTTCACTTAACAAGGTACACCGGACAACAAGCATTAGATTTTATTGAAAAGAATGGCGCCAATGAAGAGCCGTTTTGTTTGTCTTTAAGCTTTAGCGCACCTCATGCTCATGACAGTGCGGTAGATCAATACTTTTGGCAAGAGACTACTAATGAAATGTTGAAAGATACTAAAATACCTGGCCCGGTGTTGGCAAGCGATAAGTATTTCAAAGCACAGCCAAAAGCAGTAAGAGAAGGTTTCAATAGATTACGTTGGACATGGAGATATGATACACCAGAAAAATACCAGCACAGTTTAAAAGGGTACTATAGAATGATTTCTGGGGTTGATTTAGAAATCAAAAAAATAAGAGAAAAGTTAAAAGCAAAAGGAGTAGAAAATAATACCGTTATTATTGTCATGGGTGATAACGGCTACTTCTTGGGAGAAAGACAAATGGCAGGTAAATGGTTGATGTACGATAACTCAATTCGTGTTCCATTGATTGTCTTTGATCCACGTGTGAAAAAGCATCAAGATGTAGATGATATGGCTTTGAATATTGATGTTACTGCCACTATTGCGGATTTGGCGGGAGTTGAAGCTCCGAAGTCTTGGCAAGGAAAAAGCTTGATGCCAATTGTAACTCAAGAAAAAAGTTCGATGGAACGAGATACAATTTTGATTGAGCATATCTGGAATTTCAGCGAGATCCCTCCGAGTGAAGGAGTAAGAACCAATGAATGGAAATATTTTAGATATGTAAATGACAAACGAGTTGAAGAGTTATACAATCTTAAAAAAGATCCTTTAGAAACAAAGAATTTAATCAACAAAAGAAAGTATAGAAAAATTGCCGCAGCACTTAGAGCAAAGTGTGATGAATTAATTAAAAAGAATAGTAATGAATTCAGAGCTGCGCCTAGAGATTTAACAGTAGAATTGATTAGAGAACCAAAGACAGAGGTAAAGGTTTTTGATTTAAAACCTGAATTTGGATGGTCAGTTCCTTTAGGAGCTAAATATCAAGGTGCATATCAAATTTTGGTAGCTTCTTCAAAAACGAATATTGATGTAAATAATGGTGATGTTTGGGATAGTAGAAGAGTGGCTTCATCAAAATCTACAGATGTAGAGTATAGTGGGAAAGATTTAGAAATAGGTAAAACTTATTTTTGGAAAGTTCGTATTTGGGATGAAGCAAATAGGTTAGTTGACTATTCAGAAGCACAACAATTTACTACAGGAAAAAGCGATAATTATATCATTTCTACAGAAAATAAATTTGAAACTACACAGGTAAAGCCTGATAAGTTTGAAAAAAGAGGTGATTTCTACTTTATGGATTTTGAGAAAGCAGCTTTCGCAACTATGAAGTTTACATACAACGCAAAAAAGGCTCACACACTAACAGTGAGAGTTGGTGAAATGTTGGATGATAATGGAAATGTGAATAGAGTTGTACCAAAGAAAAGTAATATTCGTTACCAAGAGATAAAAGTTGATGTATTACCTGGTAAAAAAGAATATCAAATTCAAGTTCAGACAGATGAAAGAAATACTAGACCGAACAAAGCGGTGCCTTTGCCAAACGGTTTTCCTCCATTAGTTCCTTTTAGATATGCTGAAATAGAAGGATTTGAAGGTGAGTTAAAAGCAGAAGATTTTACGCAGCTAGCTTTCCATACCTATTGGGATGAAGAAGCGAGTAGTTTTATAAGTGACAACAAGGTCTTAAATCAAGTTTGGGATTTATCTAAATACTCTATCAAAGCAACAACATTTAATGGTTTGTATGTAGATGGAGATAGAGAACGTATTCCATACGAAGCAGATGCTTACTTGAATCAGTTAAGTCATTACACAACAGATAGAGAATATGCAATGGCAAGAAGAACCATTGAATATTTTATGAAAAACCCAACATGGCCAACAGAATGGCAACAACATGTGCCTTTATTGATTTATGCAGACTACATGTATACTGGAAATATTGAGTTGATAGAGCGTTATTATGAACCATTAAAGCATAAGTCCCTATTCGAATTGTCTAATGAAGATGGATTGATTACTTCAACAAAAGTTGACGAAGAATTCATGAAAAAATTAGGTTTTCCTGATGGATATAAAAAACCATTAACAGATATCGTTGACTGGCCATCTAAAAACTTCTACGGAAGTAAAACAAAAGGAGAGCGTGATGGTTTTGTTTTTAAACCCTATAGTACTGTAATCAATTCTTTCTTTTATGAAAACATGAAAATCATGGCTGAGTTTGCTAAGTTATTAGGAAAAACGCAAGAAGCTTTAGATTTTGAGTACAGAGCAATAAAAGCTAAAAAAGCAGTGAATGAACAAATGTTTGATCAAGAAAAAGGAATCTACGTGGATGGTATCGGTACAGATCATTCGTCATTACACGCAAACATGATGCCTTTGGCATTTGGAATTGTACCTGAAGAGCATTTTCAATCAGTCGTGGATTTTGTAAAATCTAGAGGTATGGCATGTAGTGTGTATGGAGCACAATTTTTATTGGATGGTTTATATAATGCAGGTGAAGAAGATTATGCTTTAGAATTGCTTGCAAGCAAAGCAAAAAGAAGTTGGTATAATATGATTAGGGTTGGTTCTACCATCACCTTAGAAGCATGGGATTATGAATACAAAATAAACTTAGATTGGAATCATGCTTGGGGTGCTGCTCCGGCAAATGTAATTCCAAGAGGCTTATGGGGAATCAAACCAAAAACACCAGGTTTTGGAATTGCAAGTATCAAACCTCAAATGTCTAATTTAAGAAAAAGCGAAATAGAAGTTCCTACAGTTAGAGGAACGATTAAAGCAAAATATAGCTATAAAGGGAAAAGGATACAAGAGTACGTTATTGAAATTCCTGGAAACATGGTAGCTGAGTTTTCATTAAATAATTTAGAAGGGAAAGATTTGTTGCATAATGGAGAAAAAGTTCCAGCTGCATTTGATTCGGTACGTTTAGATCCTGGTAAACATGTCATAGAATTGAAGATAAACTCATTTTAAAATAAAAGCCAATATGAGAGTATTGGCTTTTTGCATTTAGAGAGTTGATGTGAAAAATCACTTGGAGTGGTTGCCAATGAAAATTGAACAGTCTATACAGTTCAGAACAGGTATATTGTAAAAGGCTTTTAAATTTAAAGAGAATTTTTTGAGGGTTTTAATTGAAATAGTGTTAGCGTATCATGTTTATTTGGTGTCTGGCATTCGGTTTACGGCTATCTAATTCACTTAGAATATAGAAGATGGTTCTCAAAAGAAAGCTGTGTAAGTTTATGTCGCATTCAAAAAACATAGAAACAGAGTGGTAAGTGTACGAAAGTGGTTGTCTATTTAGAAAAAGAGGGGGTAATTCGTATGAAAATTGAAAATTTTGTAACATTTCAATTTGTGATTGTTAATAAAAAAGTTTGTCAAGATATTGAAGTTATTTCTGAGGTTAGGATGAAGTGTTGTCCATAAATAAAGAAAGGTGTTTTGAGAAAAAATTATGCAAATTATATTCGCTTACCGGAAAATGTAAGCTTTTGATTTTAAAATAAAATAAATATAAAAAATGAAGAAAATAGTTTTATCATTAGCTGTAGTAGCGATGTTTTATTCATGTGAAATGAAAGAGGCACAAGAGAAAGACTACAACGATGCAAGTTTATCTATTGAAGAACGTGTCGAGGCATTATTGCCGAAGCTATCTTTAAAAGAGAAAGTTGCGCAAATGAGAATCTTTCATGCTAATATTGGTGTGAAACATGATGAACAAGGAAACTTGAAGTTATCAAAACGTGTTAAGGATAAGCTTGAATTAGGAATTGCCGGAATTAAAAATCCTGGTGAACATGTAAGTGCTGTTGAAGCGGCTAAATTTAACAATGAACTGCAGAAATATATTATTGAACACAACCGATGGGGAATTCCTGCATTGTTTGTAACAGAATCTTATAATGGTGTTGATGCTGAAGGTTGTACTAAATTTGGTAGACCTATGACATCAGCAGCTTCTTTTAATCCAAAATTGGTACAAAAACAATGGGATATTGTAGGTAGAGAGGCTAGATTAAGAGGGATGCATATGTGTCATTCTCCAGAAGCTGATTTGGTTCGTGATCCAAGGTTTGGTAGAATGAGTGAAGCTTTCGGAGAAGATACTTATTTAACAACACAAATGGTAAAGAATGCCATTATTGGTGTACAAGGAAATTATGAAGGACTTGGAAATGGGACACATATTGGTGCGGTTGCAAAGCATTTTGCGGGATACGGACAAGTATTGGGAGGTTCAAATTTTGCAGCTATAGAAATTTCACCAAGGACTTTGATAGATGAAATATATCCACCTTTTGAAGCAGCTGTGAAAGAAGCGAAAACTTTGGGTATAATGGCTTCTCATGGAGATTTAAATGGGGTTGCGAGTCATGGAAATCAGGCTTTGCTTACAGGAGTATTGCGCGACCAATGGGGGTTTGAAGGTTATGTAGTTTCTGATTCGAATGATATTGCACGTTTGTTCTATTTTATGAATGTTGCTGAGTCTCCGGAAGCGGCAGCTCAAATGGGATTAGAGGCAGGAATAGATATTGATTTATATGCAGAAGATTCGTATGCTTACTTACCAGAAATGGTAAAAAAGGATCCAGAACTTGAAAAACTAATTGACAGATCTGTGAGACGTGTGTTACGAACAAAATTTATCTTAGGATTGTTCGATAATCCGTATATCGATATCGAAGAGGTTAAAAAAGGAGTGAGAGCAGAGTCTTCTTTTGAATTAGCGAAAGAATCTGATTTAGAATCCATCATTTTGTTAAAGAATGAAAATGGAATATTGCCTTTGCGTAAAGAGAAAAAGACAAAAGTTGCTCTTTTAGGTCCTTTGTTGAAAGAAAACACAAAAGAAATGTTTGAGTCTGTTGCAGGAAGTAAAATTAAGTTTATTGCTGAAAAAGGATTCAATCTTACAAACGAAAGAGGCGGTGCTCCTAAATTATTAGAGAGAAACCCTGCCGCGATAAGCAAATTAGTGAATACAGCGAAAAATGCAGATGTAGTGGTGTTGTTTTTAGGAGGTGATAAATTTACAGCTAAAGAAGCTTATTTTAGTAATAGTACACTAGGGGATAGAGCTACAATTGATCCAGTGGGACCTCAAGACGAATTGTTAGAAAAAATTAAAGCACTTGGAAAACCAGTGGTCGTTGTTTTAAAACACAGAAGAACCTTGTCTATCAATACGATTGCAGAAAAAGCAGATGCAATTTTAGATACTTGGGATTTAAGTGAATTTGGAGATGAGTCTACTGCAAGAATTGTATTCGGTGAAGTTTCGCCATCTGGTAAATCCCCAGTAACTATTCCTCGTTCAATAGGTCAGTTGCCATTCCATTATAGTATGAAAGAAATCAACTATAAAAAGGAATACCTATTTTTAGGGCAAGGTCCTCTTTATCCATTTGGATTCGGTTTAAGTTATGTAGATTTTGAATATTCGAATATAAAAATATCGAATACTGAAATTACTCCATCTAGAGAGTTGATTGTTAGTGTTGATGTGAAAAACAACGGAGATATGAAAGCGAAGGAAGTTGTACAGATGTATATCAAAGACGAAATAGGATCGGTTACAAGACCAGACAAGGAACTGAAAGCGTTTGAAAAGGTTGAATTAAATCCAGGAGAGCGTAAAACAATTTCATTTAAGATTAACCCAAAAATGTTAGAATTTACAGGGGCTAATATGCAAAAAGTTTTAGAGAGTGGAGACTATACTGTAATGGTTGGAACTTCATCTAAAGAATATTTAGAAACTACATTCAAACTCAACAAATAAAAAATGAAAAAGTTAATTTTAAGTATACTAGTTGTAATAGGCATATCAAGCTGTAAAGTATCAGAAACAGCAGTAGCTCAAGATTCGTTGAATAATGTCGAAATTGAAGCGTCAATGATCAAAGCTTTGGAGTGGCAAGAAGCACATCCTATTTTTGCGATTCATCCAACAGACTGGACTGAAGGAGCTTACTATACAGGGGTTGCAAGAGCGCATAAAACGACAAAGGATATGATGTATATGGCTGCTTTAAAAAACCAGGCAGTTAACAATAATTGGCAAACTTATAAAAGATTACACCATGCAGACGATATAGCTATTTCTTATAGTTACTTGTATATTTCAAAGGCAGAAAAGAGAAGAAATTTTGTGGATTTAGAACCTACAACAAAATTCTTAGATGCACATTTATTTGAAGATGATAACTGGAAATCAGGTAAGAATCCAGGAATCGATGGAAAGAATATTTTATGGTGGTGGTGTGATGCTTTGTTTATGGCACCTCCTGTATTGAATCTTTATGCCAAATACACGGAACAACCTAAGTATTTGGATGAAATGCACAAGTTTTACATGCAAACTTATAATCAATTGTACGACAAAGAAGAGCGTTTGTTTGCAAGAGATATGCGTTTTGTTTGGAAAGGAAATTCGAAAGATAGAAAAGAAGAAAACGGAAATAAAATATTCTGGTCTAGAGGAAATGGATGGGTGCTTGGTGGGCTAGCATTGATTTTAGATGATATGCCTGAAGATTATGAACATAGAGATTTCTATGTGAATCTATATAAAGAAATGTCCGCTAGAATTCTTGAAATTCAACCAGAAGATGGTTTATGGAGAACGAGTTTGTTGTGTCCAGAATCTTACGATCATGGTGAGGTTAGTGGAAGTGGTTTTTATACATTCGCTTTGGCTTGGGGTGTGAATAATGGATTGTTAGATAAAGCTACATATACTCCAGCAATAAAAAAAGCTTGGAACGCTCTTGCAGCATGCCAACATCCTGACGGAAGAGTAGGATGGGTACAAAATATTGGAGCCTCTCCAGAACCTGCATCTTTTGATAGCTGGCAAAACTATGGTACTGGTGCTTTTTTAATGGCCGGTAGTGAGGTGTTAAAGTTAAAATAATAGCATAGCTCATAATTTGATAAAAAGTAAAAAAATAATGAGATTTTTAGGTGAGCTATCAGATTAACAACAAGGCATCTTCCATTTGGAAGATGCCTTGTTGTATTAAAATGAACTACTAAAAAGATAAATCATATAGTATGAAAACGTATTACCTTGTAATTTTAGTCTTGTTATATTGTTCTTTAGTAGAATCACAAGAAAAACAGTTTGTAGTAAATTTAAATGCTTCAACGAAAGTTGCAGACGATGGTTTGTATTTTGCCGGAACTAAAGATGTGAATTATAGATTTGGACCAAGAATTACACCTCATGGCGATTGTGTTGATGTTGTCAATGGTTATGCGTTTGTAACCTGGTACAAAGGAGGCATGGATAAACGTAATTTAATGCTTTCCAGAAAGAACTTAAATGTAGAAAATTCGCCTTGGGTAAGTATTGAATTTCCACATCAACATGTCGGTCAAAATGGAGAGCTTTTAAATGGAACGGGTATTCGTGGAGATTCTCACAATACAGCAGCAATTGGAGTTAGCACCATAGACAATACGATTCATATAATTTATGATATGCATGCATATCGATCTTCTTCTCTACCCAATCATTTTTTCAATTATTCGGTTTCATTAGCAAACAAAGCATTCGTGCCAGATAATGAGTTTACTATTGATATTTTTAATGCGAAACGAAATTATTTAAAATCAGGAGGTGATTATGAACGTATGACGTATCCTATGATTCATAGAGCAGATAACGGTAGTCTAATTGCTAGATTCAGACAAGGGGGCTCAGGTAATGGTGATATTCTTTTAGCGCATTATAACGGTGCATCATGGAGTAACAATTGGTTGTTTCATGAAGGAACATTAGCAGCGCCAAATACAAATAATATGTATGGGGGAGAACGTTTTTTACATGGTAAGTTTTATAGTGGTTTTTCAATAAGATATGCTACCAATAATAGTAGTGATACAAGCAATGGGTATATGCTAAATAGTGGCTTGTATTTTGCCTATACAAATGGCATTCCTAATAATTCTTCTGTGCCATGGTTCGATGTAAATGATGTTGCTATTTCACTACCGATAAAAAACAATGTCAACCCCAATATAGACCCAGTTCAATTTGCACAACCAGGTGATGATTTCGGCATATCCTCAATGCCGAGATCATCTACTGACCCAGCATGGACAGTTACTGAAAATGGAGCTATTCATTTTGTTCAAAGGGTTGATAATAGAAATGTTCATTATTATAAGTTGGCTGCAGATGTCAATTTCTCTAGCAATGCAGATGGACTTATACCAAACCCTCAAACCCGTGGAGAAATTTATAGCTACAAAAACCATGTATTTATGGTTGAACTTCTAGGAGGAAAAGTCAATGTTAAAAGTACTCCAGAGGGAAAAAATGACTGGACAATAGTTTACGCAAGTTCAGAAACGATAAATTTTTCGCATTTTGATGCTTTTGTTGAGGGTAATAAACTCTATGTATATTTAATGGAAAATACTGGGAATAATACACCAGGTGTTGGAGATAAACGTCCTCTGTATTTTAAAGAATTTACCTTGTCAGAGGTTGATATTCCAACGGAAGGAGATAATATATTGTTAGAAGCAGAGGATTACACAACGGCATCTAACGATATTGTGGTGGGATCGAATCCTGACGCTTCTGGGGGTGCGTATATCGACTCTTTTTCCTCAAATCAATTTGTAGAACATAAGTTTCAGGTAGAAAATGCAGGTAAGTATAACTTTAAACTATTTGCCGCAAATAGAAATCGAGATGATTCTGTCATGGATATAGAAATTAATGGAACATTATTCGAGAGTGTTTTAATTACTAGAACATTTGATTGGAATGTATATTTAGAAACAGTAATCCCAGATATTTCATTAAATCAGGGGGAAAATACCGTTCGATTGACCCAACGAAAATCACTATCAAGTGAGCCTGATAAAATAGAATTTGAACCAACAGATGCATTGAGTTCGAAAGATTATTTACAGAATGATACAAGTGTTTACCCGAACCCAAGTACGGGTCTTTTTTATTTAAAAAATTATGATGATAATTTGGCGTATACATTATTTTCTAGTCGAGGTGAAGTTTTGAAAAATAGTATTATGGAAAAAAATGAACTTGATTTAGTTGGGTATCCAGAAGGTGTTTATTTCCTCAAGCTAGCTTCCAAGGGAAACACTGAGATAAAGAGATTAATAATTAAAAATTAAATACACTCTTACACGGTAAATTAGGGGTGTAATATTCAGTATTGTACAGAACACTTGGGCCTGTATAGTTTTTTATTTTGGTTGATGCACTAAATATTCTTGAATCGGGATCATTTGATAATAAGTAGGTTTATAGAGCTGCGATTTTCAATTAGTCAGGAGTGAAATTTTGCATGCAAATAATGAATAACAATCAATGGTTGAGGGATATTATTTTTCAATCTTAATTTACGTGTTAAACGGTATTGAACAAAAATATTTCTATGGATAAGTTTATATTGACAGTTGTCACATGTCTGTTTATGGTTGGTTGCCATATAAAAAAGAATCAAAAAGATTCGTCTAATGATTTAAAATTACAAAAGAGACCGAATATTCTTTGGTTGGTAACTGAAGATATGGGAGCTTACATTCCTTCTTTTGGTGATAGTACGATAGTGACACCTCATCTTAGTCGTTTGGCAGCTGAAGGTGTGTGTTATCCAAATTTATATTCTCCATCAGGTGTTTGTGCACCGAGTAGAGCAGCCATCGCTACTGGGATGTACCCTTCAAGTATCGGGGCGAATCATATGCGTGTGAATTCTTATACCATGGAGAGAGGATTGCCAGCTTATGAAGCCGTGCCACCTGCCGAAGTGAAAATGATAAGTGAGTTATTACGTTCACAAGGTTATTATTGCTCTAATAATTACAAAGAAGATTATCAGTTTAAAGCTCCTGTTACAGCCTGGGACGAGAGCAGTCCATATGCTCATTGGCGAAACAGAAATAATGAGCAACCGTTTTTTTCTGTGTTTAATTTTACTGTAACACACGAATCAGGTTTGTTCGAACCTTATGGGTTTCGAGAAATAGAAACTAGGTACGATCATTTAGGAGATAGAACGTATCAATGGAAAAATAAAGGAACTTCCCCTGCTAATAATAAATCAAAAGAAGCTGAAACTCCTATACTCGTTTCTAAGGATACGGAATTCAAGATTCCTCCTTATTTGCCAAACACACCAGTTGTTCAGAGAGATATGTGGAAGCTTTACAACAATATCGCAGAAATGGACCGGCAAGTAGGAATGGTTTTAAAACAATTAGAAGAAGATGGATTGTTAGAAAACACATTGATATTTTTCTATGGAGACCACGGTGGACCTTTACCTAGAGAAAAACGTTTGATTTATGATTCGGGATTGAAAACACCTTTGATTATTAGGTTTCCTAATAAATTAAAGGCCGGAACCGTAGATAAGCAATTGCTAAGTTTTGTTGATTTTGCTCCAACAATGTTATCTGTGATTGGGCAACACCCGAAAAATTATATGCAAGGAAAAGCTTTTTTAGGGGTAAATAAAGTTGAAGTTGAACGAACATATATTCATGGAGCAGCAGATCGTTTTGATGCAGAAACAGACATCATTAGAGCGGTGAAAGATGGTCAATTCAAATACATCAGAAATTACCTGCCAGAAATACCATATTATTTACCAATTACCTACAGAGAAAGAATTCCTAGCATGCAAGAATTATTAAAATTACGAGAAGCAGGGAGGCTAAATGACATTCAAAAACAATGGTTTCGTGCATCAAAACCACAAGAAGAATTATTTGATTGTATAGCAGATCCTAATGAATTGGTCAATCTAGCGGGAAAAGCAGCGTATTCAGAAAAGTTACATGAGCTTCGGGACGAAATGGATAGGTGGCTATCTGAAATTAATGACAACCCATCAAGAAAAGAGAAAGATCTAATCAGCTTTTTGTGGAATGGAAGTTCAAAAAAGCCAATTACTGCACCCCCAAAAGTATCAAATGAAAATGGAGTGATTTCGATTGCTTGTAAGACAGAAGGGGCTTCCATAGGATATAAAATTGAACAACCGGGTACAGCACCTCAGAAAAGTTGGCAGGTCTATACAAAACGATTCTCCATTGCCGATGGATCAAAATTAGTAGTAAAAGCGCATCGAATAGGGTATGTTTCTAGCAAAACATTAGAACTAGTATTTGAGAAAGAATAGCTTTAATATTTCAACTATCATCCAATAACAATGAAAATAACAAATTTATTAGTAACATTTTTAAGTTTCGCAAACTTCTTAATCGCTCAACAAGTTAGACATATTGAAACAATCAATGAATCATGGAGCTTTCATAAAGGAACAATTGAAGCCCCTTTTTCTGATAATAATACAACAGTTTGGGAAAAGGTTACTATACCTCATTCATGGAATACTGAGGATATTCTAGATGATGAAGATGGATACTATAGAGGAGATGGATGGTATAAAAAATCTATAACCGTTCCAGAGGTCTATGAAAACCAACAAGTATTTTTGCTTTTTGAAGGTGCCAATCAAGTCACTTCTCTATATGTAAATGGGCAAGCAGTAGGTGAAGATCATATTGGTGGTTATACTACTTTTACCAGAGATATTACAGCTGCTTTAAACCTTGGGGCAAACGAAATAGCAATCAAAGTAAACAATGCTCATAACGATGAAATTGTACCACAAGCGGCAGATTTTTCTTTTTATGGAGGTATTTATAGAGACATACAATTAATCATTACCAAACCTGTTCATTTTGAAGTAGCAAATTTGGGTGCGAATGCAGTTTTTATATCAACACCCAAAGTGTCTGAATCCTCTGCTACAGTTTCTGTGAAAGCGAAATTAAAGAGACCAAAAAATGGACGTTATTTAGTGAGAAACACTTTATATGACGCTGATAATAATATTGTAAAACAATCTTTTAGAAAATCTTCATTCGGTAAAGATGTTATAAATGAATTCACTATTGAGAATCCAAAGTTATGGTCACCAGAAGATCCGTATTTATACAAATTAGTTACGGAAATAATCGATAAGAAAAAAAATGTTTTTGATAGAGTAGAAAATCCTTTAGGTTTTAGATGGTTTCGTTTTGATCCGAAAGAAGGTTTTTTTATCAATGGCAAGCAAACCAAATTGATTGGTACATGTAGACACCAAGATTTTTACGGAAAAGCTAATGCAGTGAGTGATGAGGTACATAGAAATGATATGAAATTGTTAAAAGAAATGGGTTCTAACTTTTTCCGTATAGCCCATTATCCGCAAGATCCGGCAATATTAGAAATGTGTAATAAAATGGGGTTTGTGGCTACTTTAGAAATTCCTTTTGTGGACAAAGCAGCGGCAAATGAAGCCGGGAAGCAAAACACGATTAATATGCTGAAAGAAGCGATTCGTTTTAATTATAACAATCCTTCTATTGTAGCTTGGAATTTAGGAAATGAAACGACTATGAAAGCTCCTAGTAAGTTAGGAGAAGCGTATACAAAACACTTTGTAAGTACGCATGAGGCTTTAGCAAAAACAATTAAAGATGAAGATGAAACAAGATATTCTTACACAGTTTTTTTTAGAGAACCAGCGTATCAAGATAAATTAGGAATTCGATTTACAGAAATCGTAGGGTACAATAAATACTATGGTTGGTATATTGAAGAGTTAGAAGATATTGATAAGAATTTAAGAAGTTTGGTTGAACGTAGCTTAGCAATTGACCCTGACAAACCATTCATCCTAAGTGAATATGGAGGAGGTGCAGATCCGAGATTAAGAACCTACAAACCAACTCGATTTGATTTTAGTGTAGATTACCAATTTTTATTGCACAAAGCTTATATGAAAGCGATTTTGGATATTCCTGAAATTGTTGGAGCAAACGTATGGAACTATGCCGATTTTCAGGTAGAACATCGTAAAGATGCCGTGCCACATATCAATAACAAAGGTTTGGTTACTTCAGATAGAAAAAAGAAAGATGCTTATTATTTATACCAAGCATTATTAACCGATACACCTTTTATAGCGATAGCTTCTAAAGGTTGGAAAAAAAGAGCTGGTATTGCAGATGTTGAAGGCGGAAATTCTGCAACACAACCTATTACTGTTGTAGGTAATGGAAGTGAAGTGGAATTATTGGTAAATGGTAATTCTGTTGGAAAACAAAAATTTGATTTTGCAACTGCAACATTCAATGTACCGTTTGAACAAGGGCAAAACTTAATTGAAGTGATTTCTGAAAAAGATGGTAAAATAAGTAAAGATTTTGCAAACATCGAATTTACACTTCAGCCTAAAAACTTAAAAAGTGAAACCAATCCTTTTAAAGAGATTGCTATTAACGTGGGATCATTCTGTTATTTTATTGAAACGGATAACATAGACTACTTATGGATGCCCGACAAAGAGTATGAAAAAGGTGGTTTTGGTTATGTTGGTGGAGATTTATTAAGATTTAAAAGCAAACGTAGAAATAATATTGGAGTAGATGTTAGTGTAAAAGGCACTGAAAATGATCCTATTTATCAAACTCAAATGATAGGATTAGAGGCATATAAATTAGATGTTCCAAAGGGTACATATGAGTTGACTTTATTGTTGGCAGAATTAAAAACCAAAGGTGAGAATAGCATGGATATTTTTGTGAATTCTAAAAAGATTTGGTCGAATCTAAATATTAAAAAGGAATATGGAAAAGACAGGGGAGTATCCAAAAGGTTTTTAATTTCTGTTGATGATGACAATGGAATCACGATAGATTTTAAGGCTATAAAAGGAAAAACACGATTGAGTGGTCTTAAGCTTAGAAAAGTGAATTGAGATTTTCAAATAAAACAAGAATACGCGGATGCGATTTTTATTAGAGATCATTGTATGACTCTTGAATTATATTTATTGATAAGAAATTTTGAATAAGAAAAATATCTTTTTTAGAAGTCGATTTATTATAAAATCTTTAAAAATGATAAAAAAAGTACTCGTTGTTTTATTTTTTTGTGTTGTTTCAATTTCGTTGAAAGCTCAAATATTTAGTCAGGATTTTAGTTCTTCTACCTCAATATCAGATTATATAAGTACGGTACCAAATGATGGAGAGTTTAGTGCGATAAGCAGTGGTTCTCAAGTAGAGTCAAGTATTACAAATGGCGCATTAAGACTAGATAAAAAAGAAGTTGGCTCAGCTTATTTTTACAGAAATTTAAACCCACCTCTTTCATCAGACCCTACTTTTATTCAATTTAAATTTGATTTTGAAGTAACGAATAATGATCCAAATCATCCAGATGATCGTAGAGAAATACCTTTTTACTTTGGACCTAGTTTTGATAGTAGTGGTACTTCTATTTCTACCACGTATTGTAGGTTTGGTCTAGGAATAAGTGGAACAGATGGTAATTTCTTTTTGAAAGTGTTGGATAATGGAAGTACTCAATCAATAGATTTTTCAGGTAAACAAACGATTACTTTTATTGCGAATAACTCTTGTGACGAACAAACATACTCAGCTCCAGATGGAAATGTTGAATCTGTTGGGAATGATACTTGGGAAATTTGGGTAGGTACGGTTAAAGTTTTTAATGATGTGCCAGTAAAAAATCCAGATTTAACTTTGGGTGCTTTTAAATTACAAAACAATTCTTTTTTACCAATTGCAACGTTAGATTTTGATAATTTTGAATATAAAGATTTCTTGGTTGATTTTACGCCACCTCCTCCTTCACAATCTTTAACCCATCCTCATATTTGGGTATCAAATGCTGATAAGCAAGAAATATTAGATAACATAGCGAATTATAGTTGGGCGAATAGCATGTTTACTCAGTTACAAAATAGACAACAGAATCTTAAAGATACGCATGTTAGTAATCCAGAGTCCATACTAAATCAAATACCAGCAATACCTGGAGATAGAACAAATCATAGAGAGCGTCTTAATGCCGCTGCAGAAAGTTCTTTTTTGTATTATTTAACCGGCGACGAGGAATATGCACAAGTCGCATCGGATGTGCTACACCATTATGTAAAAATGATAAGTATTCAAGATCCATTAACCTTTGAGTTTTATGAACCGAATTTTAATCATTTAATTCCACCTAGAGAATTGTTTCCACGTGTTGCCATGATCTATGATTTTGTGCAACCTTTTTTGTCAAAATCAGGTACTACTGTTTATGATTTAGAAAGCACATCAAGAGTGTCTTTTAATTTTGAGACCTCACAAAAGGCTTTTGAGGTAATGGCTGATAATGTGATAAAGGTAGGAGGAAATAATTCCAATCATCCTGTTTTAGAATTACCAGGTGCACTTTACAGTGTGATGTGTATGGAAGATGATGCCGTTAGAGGTGTTTTCTATAATGAGTTACTCAATGGTCCAGCGAATTCAAAACAACCTGGTGTTAATTGGATGTTAGACAGGTTTAGTGAAGAAGACCGTTTATGGCCAGAATCAGCTGGCTATGCTAAGTTTACGCATGCGCTGTTTATTCAATTAATGAATATTATAGACGTTTACAGTCCAGAATTGACTATAGTTCAAAACAACAAAGACCTCTTAGAAAGTATTTTTATTTACGAGAACTTTTTATATCCGAATGGGGCAACAATGACTTACGGAGATATAGGAAGAAGTTTTACAGATCATGCATATATATTTAGAGCGGTTTTAAAAATTGCGGAAAGAAAAGGGTATACCGATCTGAAAAATAGAGCTGCCATCACTTTACAAAAAATTTATGATGCGGAAGAAGGATACAAACCTGTTATAGAAACGCAGCGTTTGGAATGGAATAATCCACTACAATTGTTATGGGGTGTTCATATTGACGATTCGGTAAGTAATGCTGGTGAACCTCAATACGAAACCATGAAGGCAAGTCATGCTGGAGTTGTAATGCAACGGAATTATGTAGAAACAAACAATGAACAATATGGTTTGATGTATTATACCGGTGGAGGTACGTATGTACACGCACATGCTACTGGTTTAGACTTTGAGATTTACGGTGCAGGGTATGTAATAGGTCCTGATTTTGGAGGAGCATCTAGTGGCTATGGAACTCCTCTTCATGAAGAATATGCTGTATCACACGCTGCACACAATACCATTATCGTAAATGGAGAAACCAAACGCGGAATAACTGGCTCTGGAACTTGGGAGAATATAGTAGATCCCATTGTTTTAGAGGCAAGTGAACCAAATACAAATGCAGATCCTATTGCAGAGAATTTTAGTTTCTCTTCTCAGTTTTTAGATGACAATATTAATAATGTTGATCAATTACGAACAAATAGCATCGTTAGAACAAGTGCAACTTCAGGATATTATGTTGATATATTTAGATCCGTGTCTAATGCCACGAATAATTATCATGATTATTTATTTCATGGACTAGGCGATGAAATGATAATTAGCAAGAATGGAACACCGTTAGATTTAATAAATACCCCAAATCGCTATCAAAACGATATTGGAGATAGTCGAAAGCAACCAGGTTGGAGATGGTATACCAATGCCAAAACATCGGAGTTATCAAATGAAGCGATGTCTGTTAAATTTGAATTGCAAACAACCAATGATTTTTTACATGTTCATGTGCCTGGAGGGGTAGAAAAAGAATACAGCTCTGCATTAGCGCCACCAACTCAAGAAGTTCGAAATGGTTATGACAATAAAGACACGCAAATGTTTATTATGCGTAAATATGGTGAAGCCTGGAATGAACCATTCGTAGCGATTTATGAACCATCAGACAAAGCGGAAAGTACTGTTCTGTCTACGAAGAAAATTTATAGTAATAATAGTGTAATAGGTGTAGAGGTAATTTCTCAAGTTGATGGTCAGGTTATTAGAGATGTTATTTTGACTAATACTGACAATAAAGGTTCACTTTATTTACCAGATTATGAAATAGTATTTAAGGGGAGATTTGCAATCGTACGGACAGAAATAGTAAATAACAAAACCAATGTTTCTCTTTACCTAGGTGAAGGGCAAGAATTAACTTTTATTGATAAAACTGTAACGGGTGATAATGACGAAAAAGCATATTTAGAATATGAGCTGGATTATGAATACGAAGTTCCAGCAGAAGCAATTACTTTTACCGTGGAGGAAATAGGAGAATCTTGTGTAGATAAGAAAAATGGAAAGATTCATATAAGTTCTAGTGAAAGTAGAAGTTTTACAGCAACTGTTGATGGGAAAGATTATGATTTTACAAATACGACAAGCATAGAAAACTTGGATGTGGGTACATATTCTTTATGCATTTCTATTGAAGATGACATTTTTGAACAATGTTATGAAGTTGAAATAGCTGAGGGAATGAGTTTGAGTGGTAAAATTCAAGTAGAAAATAATACGGCGGAAGTTACTATTGAATCTGGTATGGCTCCATTTGTAGTTTTTAAAAATGGAGAGCCCATTATTGAAACATATCAATCTAATTTCTCAGTAGCTGTAAATCATGGTGACGATATAGAGGTGCAAGGTAAATCAGCTTGTCAAGGGGAATTGGCAGAACATATTAATTTGCTTGAAAATATTAAAGCTTATCCGAATCCATCCAATGGAGTTTTTGAAATATTCATACCTGCAAATATTCTTTCGATACATGTTGAGGTATATAATGTACAATCTCAATTAGTTTCCTCTGAGACATATGACGTTCATGCAGGTGTTGTTAATTTAAATATTAATGAAAATCCCAATGGGGTTTACTTTGTAAAAGTGAATACAGAAGAACCAATTTTTCTTAAAGTTATAAAGAACTAATTTTCCATTCCTTCCAAAGAGTCAATATGTCCATAAAAAGGATTTTTAGAATTAGTCTTTGAAAAGGGATACTTGGAGTATTCATGTATATTGATGATTCAAAGTTCTTTATAAAATAATACTTTGCATATATAAAACCACTTTATGTGAATAAAGTGGTTTTATAAGGTGTGAAAATTAATGCTAAAACTAAAGAACTTAGTCTTTATATCTAAGTATTTCTGTACATGTATTTGTTAAATCCTTTTCTGCAGGGTAGTTGTAATAAATTCCCCATCTAAAATGATATTTTCGTGAGGCTTCAGAGCTTGTGTTTATGTAGTGAGTTTCTCCTGACCACTTTTTTGTGTTGTTAAAATATACTTCAATTTGTTTCCCATTAGAACGTATTTTAATTTTGAAACTTTTATTAATATAAGAAACATTGTCAGAGATATTCATATTGGTGTTGTTACCAGATGCAGCATTGGCAACAATACTACCGATATTAATTTTACCGTCTGATCTTATTTCTACTCGCATATGTGGTTTTCCACCAAAAAGTTGAGCAATGGTTATGCTTTGTGTGAATGTACCAGATATTTTCATGCGTGCTTCAAATGTATGCCAACCATCATTTCTGGTAAAAGTAATACCTTCTTCAGCTTCTACTCTTATGTATCCTGTTCTATCAGGACTCGATGCTGCTGTAACTTCATCGTCCTTAAAGAATTTGAAAATTTGAGTTGAGTTTTCTTGTTCTACATATCTCGGACTTGCATTGTTAAATTCACTAGAAGGTAATGATTTATCGTGCATATAGTGAAGTGTAAGTGGCCTAGGTATACCTAAAGAATTAGTCTCGTTTCTCGTTCGAGTATCTTGCGCAGGAGTTTCTTCTTCTTCTTCTTCAGGAATTTCTAATTCCAAAAGTGTATCAACTTTTTCGTTCTTTGATTCTTGACAAGAAAAGAGAATTATAATATTGAATAATACAAGTAGTAATGTCGTTTTGTAATTGAGTTTTACGCTTTTCATGATTCGTCGTTTTGTTCAAAGGTATTCTTTTGTTTTATGGAAACTATGTTGTTGTGTACTGAGGTAAATAAGTTGAATCGCATACCGTCAGTACACAGCAGAATACTTATGCATGATTAAAAATGTTAATTTATAGATTAATTTAAAAAATGGCTCGAAAGATGTATAGATTGATATGCTTTTTTATAATGTGCTTAATTGTGAGTTGTCAATCTGAAAACAAGGTGTTTAGAGATGATGAAAATCAAATTAGCTTTGTAGAATTATCACAAAAATTCAAATCACCTCCAACAGAATACCGTCCAGAAACTTGGTTTCATATAATGGGGAATAATATTTCTAAGGACGGACTTACTTTGGATTTGGAGGCCATAAAAAATGCAGGTCTCCAGGGAATTCATTTATTTAATAAGTCTGGTCGACCTTATCCTAATGTAGAGCAAATTAAAATATTATCTCCAGAGTGGGAAGATGCAGTTCGCCATGCTGCAGATGAGTGCAAAAGGTTGGGATTAAAATTTACTATGCAGAATTGCCCGGGTTGGTCTATGACCGGAGGTCCATGGGTGCCAGCAGAAGAAGCACAACGTGAAGTTGTAGAAACTGTTTATAGAGTCTATGGTGGCGAAAAAACAACAAAAAAACTTGAATTAGATTCCTTGTATTATTTGCCTGATTGTGATTATAAAGACATCCAGTTACTCGCGTTTCCAACTCCCGAAGGAGACGATGCTGAATTGTTGCATCCTCTGAGGATTGAAACGAATAATAATAAAGTTCCATGGAAGGAAATCTTCAATCCTAATTCAAAAATTATTGTTACGCGTAAGACAAGTCAATTAGACATGCCTTTGAAATCCTATAGAAGTAATGGGATTTCAAAAGTGAATAACCAAAATACTTGGGTCAAGACGAAATTCGAGAAACCTGAAACATTACGTACAATTAAATTTCCTCAATCACGTCATATGATTTTGGATACGCAATATCCGAAGATAGATGTCGCAATAAAAGTTGAGGCACTTGTGAATAATAAACTAGTTGAAGTTGCCACTTTACAACTTCCCGATGCGAATTGGAATGATAGAAGAAAACACCTCACCTTAACAATTCCAGAAACAACTTCCGATGAGTTTGTATTTACCTTTTTAGGAAATCATCATATCGCTCCAGAGTTGATTCGTTTAAGTTCGCAACCGAGACTTCATAACCATGAAGCCAAAGCAGCAAAAGTATTACGACGTTTAGAAAAAAATGTCACATATGCTTATGCTGAAAACACCATCATAAAATCAAAAAACATTGTCAATATTTCTAATAAAATGTCTGCTGATGGAACACTTACTTGGGATGTGCCAGAGGGAAATTGGACAGTTGTGCGTTTTGGGCATATCAATATGCGTCTTACCAATAAACCTGCTGTTCCTGAAGCTACAGGTTGGGAGTCTAGCAAGCTAGATAAAATTGCAATTGAAAATCATTTAAGAAATGGGATGATTGGTAATTTGATCAAAAATGGAGGTCCTATTGGTGACGGGAAATTGCATGGATTGTTAATAGATAGTTGGGAAAGTCATGTACCTACTTGGACAATAAATTCTGAAGATATGTTTACAGAGTTTGAGACAAGAAGAGGCTACAGTATGAAGAATTACCTGCCTGCTACTATAGGATATATTGTTGAAAGTGCTGAGGTAACGACCAAATTTTTAAGAGACTTACGCCAGACGATGGATGATGTTTTTATAGATAATTTCTTTAAGCATTTTGCAACTGTGGCTAATGACATGGGAGCAGAGGTATATACAGAAGGTGCAGGAGGGGAGGTTTTACCAATTGATCCGATGCGTTATTATGGAGTTAGTGATATTCCGATGACTGAATTTTGGTATCCGAAGGCACCATCTAATCAAAACGAATATGCCAAGCCAATTTATAATGCAGCCTCTGCTACACATTTATATAACAAGTCAAAATTAGCGGCAGAAGCGTGTACTCAAGTTGGTGTAAAATGGAATGAGCATCCTTTTTCAGTAAAAAGCTTAATTGATTATAACTTTACGAAAGGAGTGAATCATTTGGTATTTCATACGTTTTCACATACACCTCAAACAGATGTTATGCCGGGTTCAAGTTTTGGTGGGAACATTGGTTTTCCTTTAGTACGAGAACAAACTTGGTGGAAATACATGCCTTATTGGATGGATTATTTGACACGCAATCAATTTATGTTACAGCAGGGTGAATATGAGGCCGATGTTTTATGGTATTACGGTGATCACTTTGAAAGGCCGCCTTTTGATTTAGATCCTTTCCCTAAGGGATATCGTTTTGATTATTTAAACGCCGAAATTCTTTTAGAAAGGACCTCAGTAAAAAATAATAAGATACATATAGAAAACGGTGGAGATTACCGTGTTATTTTATTAAGAGATTCTCAAGAAATGCTCTTGTCAACTTTGAAAAAACTTGAAGAATTAGTTGTAAAAGGAGCTATAATCTTAGGAGACAAACCTACTGATTCACCTAGCTTAATGGATGATGAGCATGACCTGAAAGAATTAAGAATGATTGCTAATAAAATGTGGGGAAATGAGCAGGAAGGGTCTCGAATCTATGGTAAAGGTAAAGTATATTGGGGCAAACCTATTTCAGAAGTAATAACAAAAGAAGAACAAATCCCTGAAGATGTTATTGTACCTGAAAACCTAGAGTTAACATGGATACATCGGAAAACTAAAGATGCAGATATTTTTTTCATAGCTTCGAAAATGGAATCTCCGGTGAATGTTTCCTTAAGTTTTAGAGTCTCAAATAAAGTACCACAAATATGGAATGCTTTTACAGGAGAAATCAAGGAAGCTAAAATTTGGAAAAGTGATGGTAGGAGAACGAATGTGCCTATTTCATTTGATGAAAATGGAAGTGCAATAGTGGTTTTTTCTAACGGAACGCCAAAACCATATACAACAGATATCATCTTCAACGATGAAGTTATTTTGAGCAGTACACAAGGTTGGTTTACCACCGAAAAAATGAATACTATTCCTAAGATACACTGGAAAAATGACAAATTTATATCTTCTTTAGCAGGCTCTTATTCCTTCATCAAGGATAACGAAGTAAAAAACATTGAGTTAAAGTTAGAAAAGCAACAACTCTCAAGTAATTGGCAGGTGTTGTTTGAATCTGGTTGGGATACGCCAAAGTCAATAAAATTACCAAAATTAATGTCCTTGTCCGAATATAAAAATGAATCAATACGACATTTTTCAGGAACAATCTGCTATCAAAACACCTTTGAATTGAAAGATAAATCAGCTGCAGTGATTGTTGATTTGGGAGAGGTAGGTAATATTGCTGAGCTTTGGTGCAATGGTAAAAAAGTAGATGTGAAATGGGCACCTCCTTTTAGATTCGATCTGTCAAACGATGTGAATATTGGAGAAAATGCCCTAGAGGTTAAAGTTACGAATACTTGGAGGAATCAATTGATTTTTGATCGAACAAGACCTAAGGACAACAAAAAAACTTGGACAACCAACCCCCCGAAATCAAATGATAAAATTTTAGATAAATCAGGCTTAATTGGTCCTGTTTTTTTAGAAATTGTTCCATAGATAAGGGGCTTTTCTTTTTATATCACTTCACTCAGTATTGTACATAACAGCTATGAGAGGGACTTGTTTTAACTTAGTAAAAAAAACAAAAATTAGTCTACTAATGAAGGGTAAATGGTTGATAGCAGCTTTAATTGGAACAAGCATTTTTACAGCATGTAAAAGTAATGTTAATGATAACAGTTTAACAGCTGAAGATAATGTGGTGAATTCAAAAATATCCAAGTTGGTTGCTGAAATGACTTTGGATGAGAAAATAGCAGAATTAACGCAAGATGCTCCGGCAAACGAAAGATTACAAATTCCATTCATGAAATTTGGAGAAGGTTTACATGGACTTTGGTATGACGGTGTAACTGTATATCCTCAAGCGATTGCATGTGGCTCAACTTGGGAGCCAGCATTGATAAAAAAAATGGCATCTCAAACCGCAAGAGAAGCAAGAGTACTAAACATAACACATTGTTATTCACCAAATTTAGATGTGATTTCAGGTGATGCGAGATATGGTAGAGTAGAAGAATCTTATGGTGAAGATCCTTATTTGGTATCACGAATGGGAGTTGCTTTTATTCAAGGAATGCAAGGAATGGGAAGTCAGCGTTTAGATAAAAATCACGTATTGACAACCGCGAAGCATTTTGTCGGTTACCCAGAGAATCGAAGAGGTATTAACGGTGGATTTAGTGATATGTCTGAAAGAAGACTAAGAGAAATTTATTTGCCACCTTTTGAAGCTGCAATCAAAGAAGCCAATGTAGGATGTATTATGCCTGGTCATCAAGATTACAATGGAGTTCCTTGTCATATGAATACTTGGTTGTTGAAAGATGTTTTGAGAGACGAACTAGGTTTTGATGGTTTCTTAGTTTCAGATAACAATGATGTTGGAAGGTTGCAAACAATGCATTTTATTCCTGAAACGAGAACAGAAGCTGCCATTTTGGGTTTAAAAGCGGGTGTTGATATGGATTTGGTTTTAGGAAAACACTTGCCTTTGTATACTTACCATTCAACTATTTTAAAGGATACTCTTGAGAAAAATGAAGACTTGGTAGCTTATGTGGATCAGTCGGTTCATCGAATATTAAAAGCGAAACATGATTTAGGTTTGTTTGGTTCAACGCAAAACTCGGTAAAGAAGGATACCGTAGTAAGCACAAAAGAACATCAAGATTTTTCTTATGAAATGGCGAAGAAAGCGATAGTTTTATTAAAGAATGATAATGATTTGTTGCCTTTAGATATATCAAAACTAACATCATTGGCAGTTATCGGTCCTAATGCTCATGAGGCACGACCTAAAAAAGGTACGTACACATTGTTAGGAGGGTATTCAGGTCTGCCACCATATTATGTATCTGTTTTAGATGGATTAAAGAATAAAACAGCAGGTAAATTAAAAATAAATTATGCTCAAGGTTGTGCATTGAAAGACGACTCAAAAGAAGGTTTTAATGAAGCTATTGCTGCTGCAAAGAAATCTGATGCAGTGGTTTTGGTTGTCGGTGGTTCAAGAAGAACTGGGGGAGAAGGAGCTGATAGATCTGATTTAGATTTGATAGGGGTTCAAAATGATTTAGTAAAAGCTATTAAAGAAACGGGAAAACCGGTAATCGTTGTATTGATCAATGGAAGGCCATTATCAATTAATTATATAGCGGAAAATATTCCATCTGTTTTAGAAACTTGGTATTTAGGAATGCGTTCAGGTGACGCTATTGCTGATGCGATTTTTGGTGATGTGAACCCTGGAGGAAAGTTAACAGTTTCTTTCCCAAGATCTGTCGGACAATTACCTGTAACTTATTTAGAACGTCCTGATTTTATAGGGTCAGGTAAAGGTCTATACAACGATGCTATTAAAACACCTTTATATCCTTTTGGTTATGGATTGAGTTATACAGATTTCAACATAGGAAAGCCGGTATTAAAGGAACCTGAAATCGATGTAGATGCAACAACTACAGTTTCTGTTGAAGTTACGAATACGGGTGAAGTTGAAGGAGATGAAGTAATTCAAATGTATGTGAGAGATGATTACGCTTCTGTCGGACGCTATTTGAAAATGTTAAAAGGGTTCGAGCGTATTTCTCTAAAACCAGGGGAGACAAAAAAGGTGTCTTTTACATTAGGGTTTAATGAATTAAATGTGTTAAACCAAGAGCTACTTAAAGTAGTAGAACCAGGTACATTCACCATTTATATTGGAAATTCATCCAAAAATGAAGATCTACAGAAGATTCAGTTTCGGGTTAAGAAATAATGAAGCGACATTTAAAGTGTGCTATAGCCTTTTAATAGAGTAAATAATAGATTGAGTTAAAAACTAGTATCCCCTGAAGATAGGATACTAGTTTTTATTTAAAAAAGGATGATATGAATAGAAGAGAATTTTTACAAAGTACTGGAATGATAGGTGTAGGAATGCTACTTCCATTTTCAGATTTAATCATAGGATGTTCCAAGACTGAAAATCATTCGGTAGAATTTAAGAAATTAACCTCTGATTTATTGAAAGAATGGTGTGATGGAATGTTAAAACTTCAAATCAATGATCCATCAAATCTTGAATTACATGGTGCATTAGACTGTCCATCTTGTTCTCATATCCATGGAAGATGCATGGATGCTGTATATCCATTTTTATATATGGCAGATATATCAGGTGATGGAAAGTACCTAGAAGGTGCGAAATTAGTTATGACTTGGGCAGAAAATAATGTATCTCAAGAAAACGGAGCATGGACGGTTATTAAAAACCCGAAGTCTTGGAAAGGAATTACAGTTTTTGGAGCTATTGCTTTAGCTGAAGCTTTACACTATCATGGTCATGTTTTGGATAAGGAGACAAAAGAAAAATGGATGTTACGTCTTGAAAGAGCGGGGCAATATTTACATGATACTTTTACCATCGATTTTACGAATATCAATTATCCTGGTACTGCAGTTTACGGTCTTGATCTTATTGGAGATGTAGTAAGTAATGAAGATTTTAAAAACAAAAGTAAAAAGCTAGCTGTTGAGGTGAGAGAGTATTTTACCGAAAACGAAGGGTTGTTATATGGAGAATGCAAAAAAAGCTCTAGCAAATTAAGTGAAAAAGGTTTACACGGGGTAGATTTAGGGTATAATGTAGAAGAAACCTTGAATAGCTTAGTGATGTATGCGCTAAAGGCTAAAGATGAAGAGTTACTTCAAATTTTAGAAAAATCCTTAAACAGCCATTTAGAGTTTATGTTACCTGATGGTGGTTGGGACAATAGTTGGGGAAACCGAATGTATAAATGGACCTATTGGGGCAGTAGAACATGTGATGGAAGTCAACCAGCTTATGCGATGATGGCAGATGCAAATCCAGCCTTTGGAACAGCTGCGGTTAAAAATACTGAACTTTTACAGCGTTGCACCTCCGATGGTTTGATTCATGGTGGTCCTGGTTTTATTGAGGCAGGGATTCTGCCATGTGTACATCATACCTTCACACATGCCAAACCATTGACCGCATTATTGGATCATTGGAATCATTTACCAAAAATAAATGATGCTGCGAGTCTCCCGAGGATGGCTTCTGATGGAGTAAAGCATTTTAAAGATTTAGATGTGTATTTGTTTGCAAGAGGGGATTGGAGGGGAACCGTAAGTGCTTATGATGCTGAATATCACTATAAATACGATTTTCGTCAGGCATCTGGTGGTTCATTAGGTATTTTGTATCATAACAAAATAGGACTTCTTTGTACTGCAAGTATGGCTCAATACCATCTAGTAGAGAAAAATAACCAACAACCACAACCGGGTGAGGATATTTGCTTGACACCACGAATCGAGACATTTGTTGGAGATCAATGGTATACCAATTTGTATGACCTACCAGCGACTGTTACTGCTCAAGATGTTAATGGTATTATTGAATTAGAAGCCAAAACAAAGTTGAAAAACGTAAATCGAGAAGAAGTTATTGAAACAGCATCTCAATTCGATATTACTTATCGTTGTTCTGGAGATAAAACGAAAATATATATCAATACTGAAGAACATATTACAGTAGCTACTGCTTTTGTATTGCCCATCGTATCATCTTCAAAAGAAGCAGTAACTTTTGTCAATGAGAATCACATTACTATTCAAAAACCAGAAGGATTGGTAACTATTAAAGCTAATGCTCCGATAAAAATAAAAGTTACTGAAGGTAAAAGAACTTTTAATATGGTACCTGGTGTAGAAGCCTTACCATTGGAAGTTTATTTTCAAAAAGGGAGTAATGGATTAGAGCTTTCTATAATGGTTAGTTAGGTGTTTGTATTTGCTAATAGATTTGAGAAAATGAAGAATAAGTCTTGTGTTTTACTTGATATTGGTTATTCTTAAAAGAATTCAGTAAACAAATGTTAAAAGAATTCTTGTTTTATGTAATTAACATGTGTGCTCGGTAGAGTACAGAAGTGTGCTGAATTTTAGACAATCTAATTTTGCACTTATAGATTTTAAAATAAAAGAATTATGCAAAAAATTACCCTTAAAACACTACTACCTTTAAGTTTCATGTTTGGAAGTTTCATAGCAGGAGCTCAAGTGATCGCACCTGATGAAGATGGTACACCTTATGATACTTGTTATGATGAAGGTTATAATGAAAGCCGAACTTCCGATGATTTAGTAAATCCTGTAAATGTTGGAACAATTGATGATAGAAGTTGTTATGCCAACTATAAAGAAACAACTATTGATGATACAGTTTGGGGAATCTATAATATTACGGATGGATCAAATCATTTAGATGCTCCAAATACGCTACAGCCGAGAATTGAACGTTCATTGACGAGGTCTCAAGAGGTTGGTGTGGGAAGTTATGCTAGATTTACAGGAACGGTGCGTATTCTTGAAACAGGAAAAACGGATAGTTCAGGTAGTGATGGTACTTATATTATGCAGGCAAAAGGAAAACATACCGGAGGGGGTGGATCCGCAGATCCAGCAATTTGTTTATACTTAGCGAAACCGGTATATGGTGATGACGGTGAAGGGAATCAAGTGCAAGTGTCCTTTGATTTGTATCGAGAGCAGATTAACTACCGAGGAGGATCTGGTGGAGATGGAAGAGAGGTTGTCTTTTTGAAGAATATTCAAAAGAATGTAGAAACTGAGATTGTTTTAGAAGTTGGTTTTAGAGAAGACCCGAATGATGCTTCACAAAGAGTTCATTATGCTGATGCTGTGATTGGAGGTGAATCTTTTAATTGGGATATTCCTGAACCAGAAAAAGGAATTGAATCTGGTATACGATATGGAGCCTATAGAATTAAAGGAGGAAGAGCTCAAATTAGATGGGCAAATACTACTTATGAAAGAGTGGAAGTTGAGTATGTACCGAATCCAAACGACGGATATGTGAGATTGAGAAATGTTGCAACAGGTAAATTTTTAACAGATGCCGGTGTTGGATCTGAGCCCGTTACGATGAGTGATTCTGCTGAAGGAGAAGATAAATTTTGGGCTTTTGTAGATTCTGGAGATTATTCAAATATTGAAAGTCAATCTTTTGGGATTTTACGTTCACCAGGGGCAGGCTTTGCGGGAGGTGCTTATGTTGTAGTAAGCACATCTACAAGTTCACCTTCAGTTGATACTGATAAAACTTGGACTATTCATTATAATCAAGCGAATCATTACTATAGGTTTGAGTCAAGAAATAGTGGAAGATTCATGTATCATGAAGAAGATGGATCTGTTACACATATAATTGTATCAGATACTGATGATAGAAGTAATTGGGAAGCTATTCCAGATGGAGCCTTAAATGTTTCAGAAATACAATTGAATGAGCAAACTGTGAGTGTATACCCAAATCCGTCGAACGGAGAATTTACCATCTCTTTGAGCAAATTTGAAAATGTAAAAGTGCAAATTTATAATCTACAAGGGAGAGTTGTTTTTGAGAAATTAGATGTGAATTCTAGCATTCAAGTCAATACGAACTTGGAGCTAAATCCTGGCATGTACATTGTAAGGGTAGTATCCAATGGAAATCAAGTGATTCACAAAAAAATAATCATTAAGTAATATATTTACTACCAAGTATAAAGGCCAAAAGAGAAATCTTTTGGCTTTTTTTGTATTGAAAAGTTAGGGAGGTTATTAAATCTTAAAGTCGTTACAATCTGCTAAATGAATAAGATGAAATTACCATATTAAAATATGTGTGTAGAAGTGCTGCTAAGTCTTTTTCTATCAGACTTGAAATCTCAAAATGCCCAATTAGAACAAGATTTTAAAAATCCGACAGCATCCGAGAAACCTCGAACGATGAGGTTTTGGATAAATGGAAACGTTACAAAAGAAGGCATAACAGCGGATTTGGAAGCCATGAAAAACGCTGGCATTCAAGGCGCGTTAATTTTTAATGTCAACTAAGGAAAGCCAAAAGGTTTTACTGATGATCTAAAGAGAATAAATACCCTTAGTAAGTTATAGTATAGAATCAGAGGGTGTTTGCGAATTTTAAATCAGTTATCCAAATTCAAGTTGCTGGGTGCGTTTTTTGGCAATCTCATAGCATCCATCAATTGAAAAAAATCGACTATAAATTTCTCAAAAGTATTCGTAAGGCTCATGGCTATTTTGAGTATCTAAAACAACTATTGCTGAACTTCGATAAAATTAAAAGTTACATATTTTTTGCTGGATAAAATTATTTAAAACCCTATAAATTATTAGGCATTAAGTAGATAATAATTGAGGGAAACACTATAAAAATTTATAACATCAGCATAGTTCAGTAAACTATATCAAAAATAAAATCGGTAATTGTATTCATATTAAACTTAAACTTTTTTATGATGAAAAAACAATTACTTAGATTAACTTTATTGGCACTTGTTATGTTTTCAGCTTCGATACAAGCTCAAAATGAATGGACTAAAAATGCCAAGTACAAAATTAAAGCGGATGGAGTTGATCTTTTGATGACAATTGATGTTGGAGCTCCAGGTTTTTTAAAATGGGCTGCCGAGAAACCAGGTGATGATGAATCACAAGTTTGGACAATTACTGACCATAGAGTTGCAGCTGCAGCTGCATTAAGCTATATGGAGATTACAGCCGAAGTTCAGGGTACGGTTCTTACTTTGGGTACTGTAGCTGGAAATGTTTCAGGTAAAAATATTACACTTACTGCGAATGTTGGTGAACCAGTTACGGACGATACAGCAGCTGGCTACGAGTATGATTGGTTTCAAAGAAGAAAGACTGGAACTAGTCTAGGTGGTAACGATGCATTGTTTATCAAAGTACCAGGTGAAGGTGGTTCGAGATATGGGATAGCTCCGGTATTAGATGCTGCTGTTGAATTTGATGGCGGTGGAATTGATAAATTAGAATTTGTTTTTGTCGAGGATTTACCAGCGGCAAGTGTAAATACTTTTGAATTAGATGCATTTACAATTGCAAATCCGATAGGAGATCAATTGGTAATTAAAGGAGCTACTGCTGATGTAAGTAAAGTTTCTGTTTTCTCTATAGTAGGAAGCAATGTATTATCACAGTCAATTAATGTTGGTGGTGGAGATATTGAATTAAACGTAAATAACTTACCAAGTGGTTTGTATGTTGTTGAAATCCTTGGAAATAATGGGGAAAGATTCACACAAAAATTAGTGAAAAACTAAGCAACCTCTTTTTTAAGAATTAATTTTTTAAAATCATTTTGTCTTTTTAATAAAAGGCAAAATGATTTTTTTGTAAGTTTAAGTGGTATATAAATTTTAAAAAATGATTTTCGAACAAGGAATTCAATAATTTCGATTGTGAGTCAGCTGTGTAAATTGCGTTTTTATTTTATCGGTTAGTGTTGTTTTTATAATCTAGTCTGGATGGAATACAACATATAGGGGGTTGGAGGCTTAGTACTGTTTTGTATTTGTTTTGTTTACCAATCATCGATTAGCTGGTAATAATACCTTAGAAAATGAATGTTAAAAAATTTAACAGTATCACTACAGTGCAGAACACTTTTGATTACCGCTCTACTTATATTTGATGTTACTAACTGAATAACTAATATATATATGAAAGTAAAAAAGAACTTGAAGGTTCCGACTACTATTAGGAGGAGTTTAATTACCGCCATACTTTTGCTCTGTTGCAGCGTAGTAGCAAAAGCACAGACAGTTACAGGGACTGTTACCGCTGATGGTATGCCGTTGCCTGGGGCTACTGTGATAGTTAAGGGTACAAGCTTAGGCGTGGTAACTGATTTTGATGGACTCTTTTCTATTGATGCAAGTCCAGATGCTACTTTGGTAGTTTCTTTTATGGGGTTTGAAACGGCGGAAGTTCCAGTTAATGGAAATAGTGAATTGACCATTCCTTTAATAGAAGCTGGCGAGCAATTAGATGAAATAGTTGTTGTTGGATATGGTACTCAAAAGAAAGAGTCTGTTGTAGCAGCAATTAGTCAAGTGAAAGGAGAAGAACTAATGGAAAGAGCTGCGGGTATTGCTAATGTTGAAGAAGCATTGCAAGGTAATATACCTGGGATAACTACAATACAAGGTAGTGGTACGCCTGGAGAATCTGATATTCAGATTTTTATTCGTGGATTGAGTTCTTGGAATGGTAATGGAGGTCCCCTTATTCTTGTAGATGGAGTAGAAAGATCTATGACTGATATCGATATGAACGATATTGAGAATTTATCAGTACTTAAAGATGCCTCTGCAACAGCAGTTTTTGGTGTGAAAGGTGCGAATGGTGTGATATTAATTACTACAAAACGTGGTAAAGTAGGAAAGGCTGAATTGTCGTTAAGTGTGAATTCAACGGTTAAAATGGTTTCACAATTGCCTAATAAGTTAAATTCTTATGATGCAATCAAACAAGCGAATAGTTCTATACTTCGTGAATTAGCTGTATTGCCAGATTCATGGGGAGATTACACTTCTGAGTCCATTTTAGATAAATATCTTAATCCTGCGAATGAAGAGGAGCGTAGAATCTATCCGAATGTTGATTGGGAAGATGTATTGTTGAAAGATTTTGCACAAGATTATCGAGTGAATTTATCTGTTCGTGGTGGTAATAAATCAGCGAAGTACTTTGGAAGTTTAGCATACCAATCGGTAAATGATATTTTTGATGGTGCTAAGCATGATAATGGAAGAGGTTCATTAGGTGAATATAACTATGAAAGATTTAACTATAGAAGTAATGTTGATTTTAAAGTCACTAGTTCTACTGAGATATCTGTAAACCTTTCTGGTTTTTTAGGTATTCAAGAAAAACCAACAACGATTGGTAATGTTACAAATGGTTTGTACCAAATTGCTCCGAGTTTGTATACACCAGTGTACAACGATGGTTATTATGGTTTGTCTACAAATCCTGCTTTTATTTTCTCTAATTCAGTGGTGAATTTATCCGCTTCAGGATATGATAAATTCACGTATTTTCAAGTAAATACCGATTTTATTTTGAAACAAAAATTGGATTTTGTTACTAAAGGATTAAGTTTTCAAGGGCGTTTTTCTCTTGATAATAATATGAGAAGTAAACAAACAGTAACCGAAACTCCTGTTGAATACAGAATCTACGATAATGGTGTTGAAGAATTGGAACCTGCGAGTGGAGTGAATGGTTTTGATTATGTTCGTGCTCCATGGACAATTGATCCTTCAGTGGTAGAAAATAGTCAAAGAGAGCGCAGAATGACTTATGATTTTTCATTAAACTATCAAAAAAAGTTTGCTGAGAAACACAATGTAACTGGGTTGTTCTTGTTTAGAAGACAGGAGTATGCAAAAGGGAGTGTATTCCCTCGACGCAGAGAGGATTGGGTTGCAAGATTAACTTATAATTACGATTTAAGGTACTTTATTGATGTAAATGGAGCTTATAATGGATCTGAAAAGTATGGTCCGGGATATCGTTTTGATTTGTTTCCGTCGTTAGCACTAGGATGGACTGTTTCTAATGAATCTTTCTTAGAAAATGTTGATTGGTTAGATAAATTTAAAATTAGAGGATCTTACGGAAGGTTAGGTGATGATAATGCTGGAACTAGGTTTGGTTATCAAACACAATGGGAAAGTGGTCAGTCAGCCTTCTTGGTGCCAAGTGCGTATCAAGGTTCAGGCGGTAGATCACCATACACTTTTTACAGAGAGGCGTCTGTTGGTAATCCAGATTTGCAATGGGAAACAGCTGTCAAAAGTAATATAGGTGTAGAGTATTCTTTCTTTCAAGGTTTGATAAGTGGAGAATTTGATTATTTCATGGAAGACAGAGATAATGTGGTCGTAGTAGGTTCACAGCGTGCGGTTCCTGATTGGTTCGGTGCTACACCTCCAGATTTTAACCAAGGTATCGTTCAGGTAAGAGGTTATGAATTTGTAATAGCGTCAACTTATACTTTTGAAAATGGTTTGAATATCTATGGTAATTATTACTTTACTCAAGCTATTGATAAAATCATAAAAAGAGATGATCCGGCATTTAGTCCGGCATACCAAAATGATGCAGGATATATAATTGGTCAGTCTAGATCGGCGATACCTGCAGATATACTAACAAATTGGGATGATGTGTATATGTCAACACCTGTTGTTAACAATCAATCATTGACGCGTGTAGGTTATTATGATGTTGTGGATTTTGATGGTGATGGTATTTATAATTCATCTTTTGATAATACACCTTTTGGGTATTCTTCGCGTGCGCAAAGAAACTGGAGTGCTACTTTTGGTGCTCGTTACAAAGGTTGGGGTGTGTCGGCTCAATTGTATGGTACACAAAATGCTTCCAGAAGGTTTAGCAACAATACGTTTACACAACAAACACCGTTGATTTATGAGCATGATTTGAATTATTGGACGGTTGATACACCGAACAATACTGATACACAACCACAATGGAGAGCTCAAGGTGGACTGAATCCTAGAGACACCTGGTTAGATGCCTCGTTAACAAGATTGAAGGCGGTTTCTTTGTCTTATGATTTTTCAAAGAAGGCTTGCGAAGCGATCGGACTTAATTCTCTACAATTGTTTGTGAATGGTAATAATTTATTCTTATGGTCTAATATGCCAGATGATAGAGAATTTAATACTACTAGTGATGCCCAATCTAGAGGGGAGTACCCGACACTAAAGAGATTTAACTTTGGGTTTAATATGAACTTTTAAATAGAAATAATGATGAAATATATAAAATTTAAATTTCTAATTTTACTAGGTCTCACATCGTTGATTTCTTGTGTAGACTACTTAGATCAATCTCCTGAATCAATTATTGATGAAGAAGTTGTGTTTTCAACTTTTAAAAACGCTCAGGGTTTTGTTGAAGAGATGTATGCATCTGTGGTAGATTATGGAACCGCTGCACACACCTTTCAAGATTATATTTATGGTGATGATGCCTATGGAAATAGAACATGGAAAGCAAGTTATTTAATAGATTTTGGTGATTTAAATGCAGCCGCAAGACATAGATATTCTTATTTGTGGAACTGGCAAAGTGCTCAGTATGGAACGAGTAATGCCAATATTGAGAATACAAATTCAAGTAGAAGGCCTGGTATGTATGATGCTAGTATGAGAGGTATTCGTAAAGCGAATATTGTAATTGCAAATATCGATTTGATGGTAGATGCTACTGTTGCTGAAAAAAATGCAATACTTGGTCAAGCCTATTTCTTTAGAGCATTTTTTCATAATGAAATCATGAAGTTTTACGGTCGTTTTCCTTATATAGATTTTGTGTTGGTTGGTGAATTTGATTTGCCTCGTCCAGCAACATACAAAGAGAGTGCATTGGCTGCTAATGAAGATTATAAGAAAGCTATAGAATTGTTACCAGTGAACTGGGATAATGAGGCCTACGGACAATTAACCCTAGGAGATAATAAAGGAAGATTGACTAAAGGAACAGCTTATGCTTTTCAAGGTAAAAACCTTCTTTTAGCTGCGAGTCCGTTGATGCATGGTAATAATCAGACAATTGATACCTATACCTATGATACTGAATTGTGTGATATGGCTGTTGATGCCTTTGCAGGGATTCTTAAATTAGCAGACCAGGGAGTGTATGGTTTGTCTAGCTGGGAAGATATTGATGAAGTATTTTGGAAAACACCAGCACCAAATTCTTGGCCGGGTGGTTCTGAGTTTATCTTTTCTGCAACCGGAGGCCTTCAAGTACAGGCACAAAGGTTTATGACAGCCGGTGTTGATAGACAAATTCATGGCCAAAGTGGATCTGAAATCGTTAGTCCAACGCACAACTTCATTCATCATAATTTTGGAATGGCCAATGGTCTTTCTATTGAAGATGATATGAGTGGTAATTATGGGACACCAACTTATGATCCAGCGAATCCATTCGCAAATCGAGATCCTCGTTTTTATAAATGGGTTATCGTTGATGGAGATTCTTTTGGAACTAGCTCGAATATACCTGCTAAAGATAGAGTCGCACAATTATATACAGGTGGAGAACACCGTAGTACAGGTAGTGATAATCAACCGTCGACAACAGGATATATGCATAAGAAATTTTATCCAATTGTTGATGGAGAACCTCATAGTAGATGGAATAATATCATAAGTCAATATACTGGGGTACGTTTGCATATGAGACTTACGGATGTTTATTTGATGTATGCAGAAGCGTTACATGCGTCTAAAGGTGCAACAACTGCACCAAGCTCTTATGGTTTGACTGCAGAGTCGGCAATTAATTTGTTCCGTACCAGAGTTGGTATTCCAAATGTGCATTCAGCTATCGTGTCAGATAATAATAAGTTTATGGATGAATTAAGAAGGGAAAGAAGTGTTGAATTGAGTTATGAGGCGCATCGATGGATGGATATCCGTCGTTGGGGTGTAGCACATGAAATTAAGTACAGAAGAAAAACATCTTTAGAATTTCCTCAAGATCACTCATCATTTACACCTACGCTTCTTGTAGAGCGTGTTTGTGAGTTTCCTAAGCATTATTGGTTACCATTTGCTGCTGAACAAACTCAGATTTATGAGGGATTCCCTCAAAATCCAGGATGGTAGTTTTATATAATTCGTTTTAAATTAATACAAAGAAAAAAATGAAGAAAAATATATTATACAGGTTGTGTACTCTAGCTAGCCTTATGTTGTTCTGCTTTGGAAATATTGCAATTGCACAAGAAGGAATAGAACTTAGAGAAGTAAAAGCAACCGTTGTTGATGAACAAGGGAATCCGTTAAGTGGAGTTACTGTCATTAACAATGAAGGAAAAGAAGTAGTTTCAGATGTCAACGGAGAGTTCAAAGTAGAGTTGAAAGATGATGATTATGTCGTTGTTGAAAAAAAAGGGTATGAATCAGAATTGTTAAATATTCTTGATTTAACACAAGATATTGTTCTAATAAAATCATTATTTATGGCATCGGAAGAGGATATCATAAAGATGGGGGTAGCTACAAAAGAGCGTCGTGAAATTACAGGAGCGGTTGCTTCCGTGAATACTAAAGATCGTCAAGTGTACGACAATACCCAATGGGTTAGAGATTACATCAATGGTTTGATGTTAGGAGTTCGTGGATCGGATAACATTAGAGGACTTGGAACTGCTACTTTTGTTATTGATGGTGTTATTGGTCGTGATCCGAATATCTTAAACATGGAAGAGGTAGAGCAAATTACTGTTCTTAAGGATGCGAATTCAGTTGCCTTATACGGTAGTCAAGGTAGAAATGGTGTGATTGTTATCAACACGAAACGTGGAAAAATTAACAAAAAAGAATTTAAAGTTAATTTACGTACGAGTATTGTTGAACCAAGGGCTATGCCAAATTATCTAAGTTCAGTAGGATACATGAAACTTTTCAATGAGGCTAGAATAAATGATGGTTTAGATCCAACTTTTCCTGCAGAACTTATTAATGAACATATATTAAGTGATAACAAGTATAGATATCCAGATGTTGATTTGTATTCTAAAGAGTATATCAAACCTTTCTTACATCAAACGAGCTTGATTACTGAATTCTCAGGAGGAAACAAAAATACACAGTATTATATCAATATGGGTTGGAATCGAAGTTCAGCATGGGAAGAACTAAATGAGGATATAACAGCTGGGGTAAATCGTTTCAATGTTAGAGGTAATATTGATTTTAGAGTAAACGATTGGATTACGAGTAGTATAGACGGTATTGCAGTTATCAGTTCAAACAAATCTTCCAGAGCAAATTTATTAAGTTCTGGGACTACGTTTAAACCGAATTCTTATTCACCACTTTTGCCTGCTGATTTAATTGATGCATCGAACAACCCTACATTAGAAGGGCAACTAAAATCTGCGAGAGTCTTTAATGGGTTTTTGTTGGGTACTACACAAGAATTTAAAGAAAATGCACCTGTTGCCTTGGCAATGGGAGGGGGACACAATACAACAGTTTTTCGGTCTACTCAGTTCAACAACTCAATCAATTTTGATTTAGCGAAAATCACAGAAGGTTTGTCATTCAAAACCTATGTTAGTTTTGATTTTTATGATTCTTATAATGTTTCTATAACGAATCAGTATAAGACATATGTACCGACATGGACAGACGATAATATCACTAGTTTAGAAGAATTTGGTGAAAATTTAAAAGATCAAACTGAAACGGTTTCTACAAATGGTTTTGTGTCAAGATTTGGTTTTTATGGATTGTTGAATTATGATAAAACGTTTGCAAAAGATCACTCTATAAATACGACTCTTTTAGGATACTATAATGCTCAAAGTAGCAATAATGTGATTCAAACTAATAAGGATTCTCATTTTGCAGTACAAGTAGCATATGATTACAAGAAAAAATTATATGCTGATTTTAGTGCTGCTTATATTCATTCAATTAAATTGGCAGAAGGTAATAGAGGAGGTTTGTCACCAACTCTTGGTGTAGGATATGTGTTAAGTGAAGAATCGTTTTTACGTGATAATACTGTTGTGAACTACTTAAAGTTAAAAGCTTCTGGAGGTATTATAAAATCTGATCAAGGAATAGATGGATATTATTTATACGATGAAAATTATTCTGATGGTAATAATTTTACTTGGAATGATGGAACATCTAACCGTAGACAAGATATTTCTCAAGGAGAAAATTTGGATTTAGGTTTTGAAGAGCGTATTGATTTGAATGTTGGTTTTGAGACTTACTTATTGAATTCACTTTGGTTAGAGTTCAATTACTTCAAGTCTGATTTAGATAAACAAGTAACCTTTTTGAACGATCAATACCCTTCTTTTTATAACACATTTAGACCTTATAATAATTATAATAAGAATACGTATAATGGTATTGAAATAGGTGTTGATTATAAAAAAAACATTAAGGATGTTACGTTTAGTGTAGGTGCCAATGTGATGTATAGTCAAACTGAAGTTGCAAAAAGATCCGAAATATACGAGTTTGAGTATCAAAATAGAGCAGGTAAAGAGGTATCTACAATTTTTGGTTTAGTGGATCAAGGATTTTATACAGAAGCGGATTTCGATATGGTGGATGGAAGTTACGTCTTAAAAACGGGTATGCCGGTTCCAAGTTTTGGAGCTGTACAACCAGGAGATTTGAAATATCAAGATCAAAACAATGACAATGTTATTGATAACAATGATCAGGTTGCTATTGGACAATCGAGTAGTCCTTTGTCTTATGGAGTTAATTTGAATGTAAACTATAAAGGATTTAATTTCTTTGTATTGGCAACAGGTCAATCTGGTGCTGATGGAAACAAAACCAACTCGAGTTTCAACCAATACTATACAGTAGACGGGAATGACAAATATTCTGAAGTTGTGTTAAACCGTTGGACTCCGGAAACAGCAAATACGGCAACGTATCCTAGATTGTCATCTCAAACGAATCAAAATAATTTTAGAAATTCTACATTTTGGTTGTATGACAATAGTTATTTTAACATAAATCGTGCTCAATTAACATATGAGTTTACAGATAATTTATGTGAAAAAATAGGTATGGATGCCTTCAGTTTGAATTTACAAGGTACCAACCTTTTAGAAATCTCTAAAAACAAGGAAATACGACAGTTACGAATTGGTTCTGCACCATTAACGAGATCTTACACTCTAGGGATAAGAGCGTCATTTTAATTAATTTAAAATTAGAGAAATAAAATGAAACAAATTATAAAATATATTTTAGTTATGTTAGTGTTTACTGGCATGATTAGTTGTAGTGACATCAATCCTATCGATGAAAATAGATTAGATTTTGATTTTGTTGCGGATAATGCTCTAGCTGCAGAAGGTATTCTGTTAAATGGGTATGTTGGATTAGTAAATCAATACTCTTTTTCAGAGGGAGGTACAGATGATGCAGTGAACAATAAACTTAGTAATGGTTATAAAAGAATTGCTCTTGGTGAGTTAAATTCTCAATACAATCCAGCGAATCGTTGGGGTTCTTATGAACGTGTATTTTGGGTAAATAAATTCTTAGAAATTATTGAGGCTGGTGAGATTCAATGGAACAGAAATGAAAATGTGAATCTGATGTTTAATATGAGGTTGAAAGGTGAGGCCCTCGCACTTAGAGCGTTGCATCATTTCTATGTATTGCAAGCGCATGCAGGATTAGCATCAGGAGAGTTGCTTGGTATTCCTTACTTTACGCAGTTTATTGAATCTAATGGGGATTTTAATACGCCACGTTTAAAGTTCCAAGAGTCGGTTGATGCGATTATGAAGGATTTCGACGATGCTCTGGCTTTACTACCTACAGATTATGGATTGAATGCTGGTGATGTAGATCCTTGGTATACTAGTTTACCTAATTATGATTTTGGGGATTACCAAGTGGTAAATGGAAGCCTGTTCAATTTGCGTATTTCGGGAAGAATAGTTAAAGGTCTGAAAGCGCGTTTGGCACTTTTTGCTGCCAGTCCTGCCTTTTTAAATAGTCAAGCATATTATAGCATGACTGCTGATCTTGCTGGTGAATTGTTAAATGACATAGGTGGTGTAGCTGGATTAGATCCGGATGGGTTGGAATTTTATAATATCGATGAGAGTGTAACTGGAAATGAGATGTTATGGCGTGGTTCAATTGGTGGTAATAATACAACATACGAATCTAGAATGTTTCCTCCTTCGGTGAATGGTACAGGTGAACTGAATCCATCTCATGATTTTGTAATGGCGTTTCCAATGTTAGACGGTTCTCCTGCAACAACTGCGAATGGTTTTGATCCTCAAAATCCTTATGCTAATAGAGACCCTAGGTTAGAGAAATATGTTGTTGTTAATGGGGCTACATTTGGTGGAGGAGTTATTAATACAGGATTCGGTGGTGGTATTGATAGATTGGATTCTATTCCTCAATTTTCAACAACTACAGGTTATTATCTAAAAAAATTGTTGCATCCTGATGTACGAATTAATAATGATGGAACATCAACTGGTAAAAGACATTACAATGTGTATTTTAGATATACAGAATTATTTTTAATTTTAGCAGAGGCGGCAAATGAAATTGGAGGTCCAGACCATGCTGTTAATGGAATGTCTGCACGTACTATTTTAGGTGCTATTCGCGACAGAGCCGGGATCACACAACCGGATGCTTATCTTGCTACAATTACTGATCAAGTAGGAATGAGAGATCTTATTAGAAATGAGCGTAGATTAGAATTGAGTTTTGAAGGGCATCGCTTTTGGGATCTTAGAAGATGGAATGCAGATTTAAATGCATCGGCTAATGGGTATTATTTTGACGGAACTAATTATATTGATATATCAGTTGAAGATAGAAGGTATCCAGATCATGGAACGTATATGCCAATTCCAAATTCTGAAATAGTTAAGTTTTCAGAGTTGGTCCAAAATGAGGGTTGGTAAGATATTTTATAACAAAAAGATAAATAAATATTATATATTAATTATATGAAAACAAAAATTTTAATATTGTTTGCGTTCGCCATTGGTTTGGTGTCATGTGAAAATCAAGACAATGATTTTGATGATTTTGGTTCGACTTCAGTTTATTTCCCTTTTCAAAATCCAGTTAGGACCTTGATTCAAGGTGACTATGATTTGGGGTTTAATGAAAATGATAATAATGGTCGCTTTGTAGTTGGTGTTACAATGTCGGGAGTTTATAGTAACGATTCTGATAGAAAGGTTCATTTTGTTGTTGATCCCGCTATCATTGACCCTGTTGAATTAGGCGTTACTGATGTAAATGTAAAGGTATTACCTGAAGCATATTATACGATTGAACAAACAAGTCCAGTAACAATTCCTTCAGGATCGATAAAAGGTCGTATTCCTGTAAAATTGAGTGATGCGTTTTTCGATGATCCATTGGCGTTTTTTACAGATAAAGACTCTGTAAATTATGTCTTGCCTTTGAAAATTACAAGTATTGAAGGTTTAGATGTTTCGCTTACCGGGGTTCCTGCAGAAGGAATTACGGATCCTAAAAGAGTAGTTGCTACAGATTGGGAGGTTGCACCAAAAGATTATACGTTATATGGAATAAAATTTAAAAATAAATATGATGGAATCTATTTGCGTCGAGGTGCAGATAAAATTGTAGGTACTTCTGAAGTTGTGAAGGTTTATACGAATGGTGACCCTACAGAAACTACGACAGATAACATTGATGATTCTACAATTTATTCGGAGGAAAACGTTGTTGAGGATGAGGTGACTCCGGTTTTAACTGCTGGAAAAAGCAAAGCAACAAGTACGAGTTTTATCAGGAGGGCAGCAGGTTTACCAAATGGAGCTGATATAACATTATTATTGACAGTTGATTCAAATGAAGATATCGTTGTTAGCAATGCTGATCAAAGTAGTCCTTTGGTAATTACGGGTACAGGTAAATTTGTCGAAAATGGTGACGCATGGGGTGGTGAAGCACGTCATGTAATGTATTTAGAATATGGATATCAAGATCAAACTGTGGAAGTTGAAATAGAAAATGGTTTTTTTGGACCTATTTCAACAACGACAACCACAGTTGATTTACAACACACGGTGAATGATACTTTAGTTATTAGAGATAGGGATGTAAAATTTGAGCAATTTGAGCTTACATTAACACCATAATGTAATAAACAATAAATTGAAATAATTAAAAATAGCGGGAGATATTCTCGCTATTTTTTTTTGTTGTTTTATTAGATAAGGATTCGATAATGTATTTAGAATTTTTATATGAAAACTCAAAAATCTCTAGTCAATAAGTTGGTTCTTTTTGTAATTGATTTGGTTTTCACCAGTAGTTATTCATAAAAACAACGTTGTAATAGATGTAAAACTAATTAGCCCCCCCCTTTTTTTGTATATTTCTTTTTAAAAGGTTCTAAACCAGCAAAATTAAGTAGCAACTTGTAATTATGTTGGTGTGTTTGTTAGATTCTAAAGACGTTATTTCTTATACATGTTCAGAAACGTTTTTTATAAAAGAAAGAATGAATAATACGATTATATTAAAGCATACGTAATATACTTGAATTCATATAAATCAAAAAAGCCATAGATAATAAATCTATGGCTTGTCTTTATGACCGTTTAAAATGTTTGTGTTTTGTTATTTCATGTTAGATAAAATCAATAGAAATACCATCTCTCCACATAATACGAGCTTCTCCACTTTTACATCTATAAGCCCCGAATCTAGTTTTAAGCTGGGTAGTGTTCGCTCCATTTGGTATGGTAAAATACCTTGTAATGGTATTACTCGTACTAAATGCATTGGTTAATTTGATAACAATTTTATGATCACCACTATGGTTAATTTTATTTTCAAATTCAACTTTCACTGGAGTATTTTCATTTGCGGAAAAATTAAGGTTGATGACCTTTCTTTCCAATTCAGTAGTACTTCTGCTTGTGACAAGCTCCATGAAGTAATTAAATGTTTTTTTTCCATTACTATCTGTTCCTCCCGGTTTTACGAGAACTAAGGCAACTGCTGGATCATCGGATGCAGCAGGATTGTTTAAATTGTCTTTTGCTTTTGCTTGTACTATGTATGTACCAGATGTTTCTGCCAAATCGGTATCTGGTAAATTGTTAGTAGCATCACCAACTGATTTTACTAAAACATAACCAGAAAATAGAAGACCTTCGTTTGTTGAAGGATCGTTAACTTTTCTACTTTCGCGTTCAATTCTGGGTTGTAGATTGCTAGAATCTCTATCATTGGTTCCGGCTTTGATTCGATACTCCCCGTATATGTGTGAACCTAAACTACCGTTGTTTACTGTTTTTTGTGAGTAATTATATTGGCAGGTTCTGTCGTCTATGTCTTTCGTTGTACCAGTACTAGAAGCGTCGTTGACATCTTCTGATTGAAGGAATCCTAAATCTTCATATCTGTAAACTCTTTCATCATCCGGGTTTTGCCCTGAACTTGGACAGCTATTTACATTCTGATCTTGCTTTTGAAAAAGGTTAGGTGTTTTTTTGCTTTTTGATGAATCGTCTTGTTCTATGTCTATTTGAATTTCTTCATTCGAACAAGAAACGGAAATGGTTAAAAGTAAAATTGAAGAAAGTTTACCTAGTTTAAAAATTGGTTTTTTCATTAAAATTGGTTTTAAGTTTTTGTTAGTTAGTAGTTTATGGGTGTAAAACTACGGTAATAGGCAGTCTATACTGTGATGCACTGTATTGAGTAAGGGGTAATATAGAGCATTATTGAGTTAATATACTATATGTTTTTCAGTAGATAGATTGGTTGAAGGTGAATTAATGTTGTCTATGAAAATGGAGAAAAGAAGGTTTTGTTTTTAGTCGAGTCGTTGTAAAATCAGTTGTAATAATGGACTTATTTCATCTAATCCTAAATCGTGTGCTTAAGGAATATTATTTTCTAAATAGATCTTAGTCAATACTGTTCATAACACGTGCTCAATTAAAATTAAATATTTTTGATTGACTTAAACCTATTATAGATTATGTATAAAAATAAATTTTATTTAGTTGCTATTTTGTTTGTTTTTTCTTTTGCTGTCGCATGTTCAGATACTGATGCAGTACCTAAACAAGAAGAACTTATTGTGATACCTGGACCTTCAGAACCGGAAGCTCCTGTTACCGATGTAGATCAGGACAATGTTGTGTCTATTAATACAGGAGTTGTGGTTGGAGAAATGTATAATTTTTGGTCTACGAGACCTATGATCAACCAAACAAGATTTAATGCTGCTGGTTTTAGAAGCTCCATAGAACCACTTAAAGATTATGTGAAAGATTACAATCTGGTTAGGCTGATTGGTGGTAGAAATGACGATCAGAACACTTTTTTTAAGGGAGTAGATGCATCAGGAAAAATTATCACTGATTTTAGTGGGTTGATAAGTTCGATGAGAAACTTTATGTCTACAGGGTTTAAACCTAGAATTGTTTTAGATAATGTTCCTTGGGGTATGAGTGGTGAAAGAATAGAAGATACTTATGGTAATTCTAAACCTCCTTTGGACTATGATTTATGGAGACAATATATCAATGCAGTGTTGCAAGAGCTAGTAGCTGAATTCGGAATGTTTGAGGTTAAAAATTGGCGTTTTAGAGTAGCTACTGAACCTAACTATACTCCAGATCATTGGAGAGGTACTAGAGATGAGTACTTTAAGCATTATGATATTACCGTTGATGAAGTCTTAAAAGTGATTCCGGATGCCATCATCGGTCCTGGGAATTTACTAACTGAAGGAGCTGCTACATGGACAACAGATATAATTGATCACTGTGCAATTGGGACAAATTATGCTACTGGGCAACAAGGAACAAGAATGAGTTTTTTCTGTATTTCTTATTATGAGAAAATAGATAAAAATGAAATGAAATGGAATGAGGTGGTTTCATTGTATAGAAATAAATTGAATAGTTATCCGCAGTTTAGTGATATCCCATTTGACATACAGGAATTTGGAATTTTAAGAGGGGATAATGGAAATAGAGGTGCAACAAGTTTAAATGATGCTTCAGAATTCGGAGCTAGTTGGTATGCCACCATTGCAAGTTTGGCGTATGATAGTAGGGTTACTGAAATATATGATTGGGGACAAGAATCTCATGGCTTAGCTTCAGGTAGAAGGAATGTCACTGAAATGTTGTTGAAAATGGAAGGTGGAAGTAGGTTGCAATCCATTGAACCAATGTCTGTAGATAATATTCACAGCTTTGCTGGTGTTATCCCAGTGAGTAAAAACGGGAAATTGTATTTGCTGGTTTACAATCATCATACAAAAAGAAGCCAAGGAACGAGAACATTGTATCCTGTGTTAGAGGGCGGCGCTATTTCTGGTATTAGTCAGTGGAAAATGAATGAATGGACAATTGATAAATCACATGGTGTTTTTATGAATGAACTGTATGATGATATAATTGAAGCAGGTGTTGCGACCAAGCCTAATGGACGTATTTATGGTACTTCGGTAGGAGATTATTTTGAAGACGGATGGGAGTCTGTTTTTAATTCAAATAAATCTAAATATGAAGAGTTATCGAAGTTACCACAGACAAAAGAAAATTTAATTATAGAAACACTAGATGGCAAAGTTACTCTAAAGGTTGAGATGCCTTCTCAAAGTGTTAAACTTATTGAGTTGATACCTCAATAAATAAATGATGTAGTTTGAGTTTAGGTTTTCTCCTTATTTAATTTTTTTTAAGTAAGGAGATTTTTTGAATTTGAAAGGAGCATTAAGGAATCAACTAAATTAACCCCCCCCCCTTCAATATACCATGAATAGATCAATTTTCAATTTTCAATTTCTGTTTTTGCTAATTTTGAATATCGCTTGCGGAAGTAGAATAGCAACCAAAGATAGTGATGCTTTACGTATTGTTGAAGTATCGTGTAATTCAAAAAACAATCCCTCTACCGTTGAAAGTCTTCAACCTCATTTTTCATGGATAGTTAAAGCTGAAGGATTTGCTAAATCACAATCGGCTTATCAATTACTAGTGGCTACATCCTTACAAAAACTAAATAAAACCGAGGCTGATATTTGGGATTCAAAACAAGTGAAAAGTGAGCAATCATCATTTGTAAAATACCAGGGAAAGCCATTAGAAGCATTTCAAACCTATTTTTGGAAAGTTAGAATATGGGATGAAAAGGGTGAAGTTTCAACTTGGTCTGAAACTCAAAAATTTGAAACAGGATTGATACAAGATTTGAATTGGGGAGCATCTAAATGGATTACTTTAAATAAAGATACTAGAACTTCAAAATATAGTTATAGAGATTATAAAAGAGGTAATATGAAAAAAGCAAAACCTGTTAAAGGTTTTGCTGCTGGTTATTTTAGAAAGGAAATAAATTTGAATAAAGCTATCAAAAATGCTGAGGTATACATTTGTGGATTGGGATATTATGAGTTGTATTTAAATGGAGAGAAAGTGGGAGATCATGTCTTAGATCCGGCACCATCTAACTTTGATAAGCAAGCATATTATGTAAATTATGACATCACAAAACAAGTTCAATCTGGTAAAAATGCATTCGGTATTATAGTAGGAAATGGGTTTTATGGTCAAAATATTTCTTGGAATAGAGATCCAGAATCAAATAAAAAAGGAGTGTCTTACGGTCCTCCAACTGTGCGATGTGTTGTAAAGCTAAAGTATGCTGATGGTACATCAGAGGATTTTTATACAGACCAAAACTGGAAAGAAGGAACAGGACCAATTGTGTTTAATAATATTTATGGAGGAGATACGTATGATGCTAGATTTGAAATTAATGGTTGGAATACTGTAGGTTACGATGATACGTCATGGGGAAATGTAAAAGTAGTTACTCCAAGTGTTAGAAAAATAAGTTCGCAACAAATTCCGGCAATTAAAAAACTAAAAGAGTTTGAACCACAAAAAGTTTTTAAAGGAGCAGATGGGGAATGGATTGTAGATTTTGGACAAAATATTGCAGGTTGGGTAAAAATTAATGTAAAAGAACAACAAGGTCAGCTTATTGAAATTGTTACAACTGAAACTTTAACTACAAATGGAGAAGATATTTACAAAGGTTCTACCGGAGGTGGTGCCAATGGTATGCCTCAGCTATACAAATACATTTGTAAAGGAGAAAATGTAGAAACTTGGGAACCTAAATTTAGTTACCATGGCTTTAGATACGCAAAAATAAAAGGTGTGTCGACAAAACCAGATGTTGAAATGATTAAAGCGGTTTTGGTTGCGACAGATATTAAAGAAAAGGGAAGTTTTTTGTCTTCAGATGAATTACTGAACAAAATGCATCGTATAAGTAAATGGACCATTGTAGATAATGTTCATGGTATTCCTGAAGATTGTCCACATCGAGAAAAATGTGGATGGCTCGGAGATGCACATGCGTTTTGTGAATATGCTTTGTACAATTATGATATGTACGATTTCTATAAAAAATATATGGAAGATATTCGTACTCAAATGCGTCCAACAAAAGGACATAACAATCCTGAACAAAAATTTCAAGTACCTACTATGATTGCTCCAGGAAAAAGAACATCTACCTATGCAAAAATAGATTGGGGAGTTGCCACCATGTATCTACCTTGGTACAATTATAAGTTTTATGGTGATGATGCAATTGTAAAAGAATACTATGATGCCATGAAAGACTTGACCAATTTCTATTTAAATTTTAAAGGAGATAATGGAATTATGCAAGATGGAATGGGAGATTGGTGTCCTCCTTTATGGGATAGACGTAAAAATCCATCAGCAATGGAATGTGATCCTATTATTTCCGCAAACGCTTATTTTTATGATGTTTTAAAAATAATGGAGAAATTTGCGAAAATAAATCAAGATGCCGCTTTTGAAGCAAAAATGAAAGTTGAAAGTCAGGCTTTATTAAAAGCATTCAATAAAGAGTATTTAGTAGCTATTCCAAACACAAATTACAAATGGTATCAAAGTCAGACAGCAACTGTTCAAGCATTGCAATTTGGGATGGTTCCAAAAGCTGAAATTAAAGGAGTTGTAAACGGATTGGTGTACGATATCGTGAATGTAAAAGGTGGTCATCATGCTACAGGAATTCACGGTAATAGATATATTTATACAGTTTTGACAGAAAATGGACATGCAGACTTAGCATACCAAATTTTAACAACTCCAGATTTCCCAAGTCAAACATATGTTATGAATTCAGGATTCACGACTTGGCCTGAACGACAGTTTGAATGGGAGAAATTAGAAGGACCTTCAAACTCTTTAAATCATCCAATGCATAGTGGATTTGCTGCATATTTCTTTGAGACTTTAGGAGGAATTAAATCTTCTATTGAAAATCCAGGTTATAAGGTTTTTACTGTAAACCCTGAGTTCTCTAAAAAAATTACCTCAACTTCAGTTTCTGTTCCGACTCCTTATGGTACAATTCACAATAAATGGAAACTAAATGAGAATACGTTAACAATGGAACTGATAGTTCCTTTTAATACCAAAGCGAAATTAATTTTAAGTGAAATAGAATTTGAGTCTCTTGTAATTAATAACAAGACCTTGAAATCAGGACAGGAACAATACAACCTAGAGGTGTTAGATGGTGCAAATGTGGTTTTAGGTTCAGGAACATACAATATTAAATATAAAAAAAACTAAACCAAACTTTATCAAAGACTAACCATGATTCAAAAAACTAAACTTATATTTTTCTTGACATTTATAATAGTGTCGAGTAAATTTTATGCTCAAACCGCAGATTGTAATGGCGTTTTGCCTTTTGAAGAGCAAGATGGACTTTTAACGATAGAAATGGAATCTGGAATTATTAATGATGACAGATGGCAAATTGCAACAGAAACAACTCCTGAAACGGGGGCTGAACAAATATCTTATTTGCACTGGACAGGTTCCGAGTCTTTTAGTGCACTTTCTGAAGCTCCTATAGTCTATAAAATTAAAATTAACAATCCAGGAACTTATAGGTTTGCATGGAGAATGAGGGTGGGGAAAGGCACGAGTAAAGGTGAGCATAACGATGCTTGGTTGAAAATTGATGGAGAGGATTTTTACGGCATCAAGGATGGAGCAAAAGTGTATCCAAAACCAATGTGTAGTTCAGATCCTAATTTAACTTGTGCAGCTGGTAGTTCAACGGAAAATTTTATCAAAGCATTTGGAAATAGGTTGGATTATGGTTTTGTAACAAATACCAATGATCATGTCTCTCATAGGGTTTTTGTTTCTTTTAACGAAGCAAAAGTATACACGATTACTGTAGATGCTAGATCGTCTTATTTATTTATTGATAAAATGGTTCTGCACCGTAACGATGTGTCAGGAACGGTTGCTTTTGATTTAAGTAATCCTGAATCAGAGTGTTTTGATGAGCAATTGTCTGTTGGGGCACAAGGTCAATTTGAGGGGGTAAAGGTTTTTCCAAACCCAACGAATGAAATAGTAAATGTTACAAACTTAGCCCCAAATGTAGAATTGATATTATCGAATGTGCATGGAGTAGAAGTAAGAAAACTTAAAAGTACCCAGTACGATACAAGAATAGACATAAGCGATCTGGTAAATGGTGTCTATTTTCTTTCAAATAGAGATTTTAGTTTTTCAAAAAAAATTGTAAAAATGTAATCTCTTTATTTGAGAAAAGTGTGTTTAATAGAATTTTATTTTTTTAAATAATGAAAATAAGAATTGCTTTATTCTCTTTGGTTTTTGTAACTCAAATGGTTTGTGCACAAATCAAACATGGGCTAAGAGATGTGCAAGGACGTCATATAATTCCTAGAGGTTTTGTAGTTAATACTAATGATCATAAAGGAGAAGTGTTTTTTAACAGTGATGATTATGCACGTATGGTTCGAATGGGAGCCAATACCCAGGTGATTCGTTTAGAACTGGGTAAACTAAGTACTTTTCCAGGTGGTGAGCTAGATTTAAACTATTTAGAAAAATTAGATGGTTTGGTTGCCTTGGGTAGAAATTCAGGGATCAAAACAGTTTTTAAAATGACCGTATATGGGGTTGATAAATTTGTTTGGGAAACGTTTTGGTTGAATAAAAAACAAGAACATAAAACCTATATAGATGCTTGGAATGTAATTTGGAAAAGATATGCTAACAATTCTTTTGTACTTGGTTATGATGTTGTTAATGAGCCAAGAAAATTATCCATGAATATTTCCTACAATAAATTAACCAAAAAATATTTAATTCCACTATATCAAAAAATTATAGATCAAAGTCAAAAGATCAATTCTGATAAATTGATTCTTATTCAGTCAATTTTCATGAATAAGGGTGAGGCAATTGATAATAACCAATATGCAGAAATAACAACTTCTCTAAATAGAAAAAATATTGTTTTTGCTCCACATATTTATCAGAATAACATTGATTTGATCAAGCCTGTAATGGATCGTTTTGATAAAGAATCAGATATGTTAAATGCTCCTATTTTGATTGGTGAATGGGGATTTCCAACTTTTTCAAAAACAGATACAGTAGTTAGTGGGGAATTAGGTCAATTGAAATATAGAGAACTCTATATAAAAACTGCAGAGGTTTTTGATCAAATGGGAGTTGGGTCTATAAAAGCTTGGTTTTTAGGAAACAGAAGTATGCAGAATTTCCTACCAGGTGGTCCTTCTACTTGGGCAATTTTTAGTGATGAAACGGATGCTGGTACCGTAGAACGAAAATATATAACCGACGTTATTTCGAGACCATTTCCTCAAATGATTGCAGGAAATATTCAATCCTTTTTATTCAATCATGCAACGCGAACTTTGGATGTGAAGATCAAAGCTGATAATAGTAAGGGAGTTTCAAAAATATTTATCGGAGCCAATAGGCATTATCCTGATGGTTTTTCTATCCTAATTGACGAGGATATAGTTCTGTACTATAATCCTTTAAAAAACGTAGGCTTGGAAACTTATAAAGCAACATTAGACATGGATAGTTCAAATTTTATTTGGGATGCTTTTAGTCAAAAGTTAGTCGTTTTAAAATGGCCTACAGCTAATGAATACGTGAACTTAAAAATAGTTCCAGGTTTGCGCAATTTTGAATAATTGTTGTACTATTAATTTAATAATTTTTTTTAAAAAAACAATCTACTTAAAATGAGATTTTTATTTATCATACTAATAGCGAGTTTTACAATGATAAATTGTAAAACCAAAAAGAAAACAGTTGAAGCCGCTGAAGAAAAAACGAAAGGGCAGACCGGAAGTTTTGGTGATCAAGGCGATGGAACTTATGTCAATCCTATTTTAAATGCCGATTATCCAGACTCTGACATAGAACAGGTTGGTGATACTTATTACATGATTACTTCAAAACAACACATGTCTCCAGGTATGCCAATTTTAGAATCTAAAGATATGGTGAATTGGACAAATACGGGACATGTTTTTGATAGTTTGTCGTGGGCTCCTGAATACAATTGGGATCGAATGAATGGTTATTCTTTTGGTACATGGGCTGGTGATTTAGCTTTTCATGAAGGTTTGTGGTATTGTTATCAGATCGATTATCAGCATGGTTTAATGGTGGCTACAGCAAAAGATATCAGCGGGCCATGGAGCAAGCCTATTATCATGCTTCCTAAAGCAAAAGTTTTAGATGATCCTGGAGTTTTTTGGGATGAAGAAACACATAAGGCATATGTAATTATCAATACCGCAGGGAAACAAAAAAGTCCAGAGAATACTATTGAAGGAAATGAAAATAGGATCTATGAGATGAGTTGGGATGGTACAAAAATACTAGACGAAGGAAAATTAGTCTATACAGGTATGGGTGCTGAAGCTGCAAAAATTTATAAAATTGATGGTACTTGGTATATCTTTTTAGCCCAATGGACCATGGGAGATAAATCTACCAAACCTGGAGTAAAAAATCCTAAAAATGATAGAAAGCAAATAGTATTGAGGTCTAAAGAAAGTATTTATGGTCCTTATGAAGTTAAGACAGTTTTAGAAAAAGGAACTGCTTTTAACAATAGAAGCTGTAGTCAAGGTGGATTAATGCAAGCTCCCGATAAATCATGGTGGTATATGCATCAATTGATTCAGAATGATGACATTCCTTTTCAGGGAAGACCACAGTGTTTAGCTCCAGTAACATGGATTGATGGCTGGCCAATTATCGGAATTGATGAAGATAATGACGGTATTGGCGAACCAGTAAAAAAATATAAAAAACCAATAGACGGTTATCCAATTTCAGCACCTAGTTCAGATGACGATTTTTCATCGAATAAATTGGGCTTTCAATGGGAATGGAATCACAATCCAAGAAATACACATTGGTCGCTTACTGAAAGACCTGGATGGTTGCGTTTGAAAGCGAGTAAGGTATTACCAAATAAAAAAGGTTATGGCCCAAATATAAATGAATGGACTAATAATGATGGTTCGGATTCTGATTTTTGGAGAGCCTGTAATACGTTAAGTCAGCGTATTATGGGAATCACTTCAGGTACTGCTGTTGCGAAATTTGATATTTCAGGGATGCAGCCGCATCAATTGGCAGGTTTTGTAAGATATGGTGGAGTGTTTAATTTATTAGGAATTGAAGTTGATGACAAAGGTAAAAAGCACTTGTTTTATATGGACCCAATGAGTGTAAAAACAATGGGACCAGAAATTACAGGAAACGATTTGTTCGTAAGAACGTCAAACAGCAGCAATCAAGCAACCTATGGATATAGTATAGATGGAGAGAACTTCGAATCTTTTGGTCCGGTGTTTACCATTGCTTTTGGAAAATGGACAGGAGATAGGTTGGGATTCTTTTCTTGGAATGAAAAAGACGATACAGGTTATATAGATATAGATTGGTTCTCTTATGATTATGACGGACCGAAAGCGACAAAAAAACAATAGGGATTATGCAAAGACTAGCCTTTAAAATGAAATTATACCCAGGACAGAAAGAAGCTTATAAAAAACGACATAATGAGTTATGGCCTGAGCTTCGAGACTTGTTAAAGAAAAATGGAGTGAGTGAGTATTCTATATTTTTGGATGAAGAAACCGATACACTTTTTGCCTTTCAAAAAGTGTCAGGTGATGGTGGGTCTCAAGATTTGGCAACTAATGAGATTGTGAAAAAATGGTGGGACTTTATGGCAGATATTATGGAAACGAATCCAGACAATTCTCCTGTGTCAACACCGTTGGAAGAGTTGTTTTTCATGGAATAAAATTGACTTGATAAAACAGGAAAACAATTTATTGCGAGCAAAAAATTATTGTTTTCCTGTATTCATCCATAGAGTTATTCGTTCTAAATTTTCGTATGGAGGGTAGATGTATACACCACCTGTAACCAAATCTGTATGTCCATCATTATTAAAATCACCAAGTTCCAAGGTAATTAAATGTGTTGGAGATTTTGCAATAGTATGTTTTCTGAAAGTTTGACTCCCATTGTTTTCAAGTAAAACCAAACTTTCAGCACTTGGTTTCTCCCAATAGTTAAAACCACTAACCACAAAAATATCTTCATCGTTATCTCTGTCAATGTCAGTTGCTCTCGCGCTAAAAGCACCAGGGAAATTAATAATAGGTCGATGCTTAAAATTTAAATCGCCTAAGTTTTCAAACCATTGCACCCCATGCCATGGTCGAGGCAAAGGAGGAAGATAGTCAAAAGCATCACCGTTTGTATAAAGAATATCTGGTTTTCCGTCCTTGTTCAAGTCAGTTATGGAAATACCACTAGAGCCATAATCATCATTACTAGATCCCCATAATTGTTTAGGAGTAAAGTTCCCTTTCCCGTCATTTTCGAAACAATAAATTTTTTCCCATTCTTGAGTGACAAGTGAAACAATGTCTAAATCATTGTCAGAATCAATATCTATTAATTCAACATTTAGTGGGCCAGAAAGATTTTGTAAACTATGGTTTTTAAAAGTCCAATTCCCCGTGTTTTCTATCCAGCAAGTTTCACCGTCGTCGTACCCAAATTGAGCAGCTGCTAGGTCAATATCACCATCACCATCTAAATCACCAGCTCTAACATCCGCTACACGGGCAATGTTTTCCAAAACTATTCGCTTCGAAAAATTATTTTTTCCATCATTTTCAAGTACAACAATAGAACCAATTCTATCATTGCTAGGGAAAAGCATTCCAAGAAGTGCAACTAATAAATCATTATCTCCATCATTATCAAAATCAAATACCTGAACATGGGCTGGAGCTGTCATATTATCTGCAACGATACTTTCAGTAAATGTACCTTTTGGAGATTGATTTATTATTGAAATGACGTTGTTTTTTATATCGCAAACCGCAATATCTAGCAATCCATTTTTGTTGATGTCAGAAACAGCGAGATGAGATATTTGTGGAGGTTCTTCAAACGTGTCCCCTATAGCAGATGGTTTGAATTTTTTTGAGATATTTGTATAAAAGCTATTTTCAGTAAGTGCTTCATTCTTTATTTTTCCATCAGGGGTTGAATTTTTTTCTTTCTTTTTACAATTTACAAGCAAAATTGAAATAAAAACTAGAAAAAACAATGTCTTGTATTTTTGAAAAAGGGACTCTTTTAAGAAATTATTTTTTTGCATAATTATTTATTCTGTTGTTTGGGTTGAATGCTGATGAGGTAGTTGGTGATACAATCAATTTCACCTTCTGTAAGATTGGGTTTAGGCATTGTTGAACTCTTAAATAATTCAGGTTTTTCGTAATCGGGATTAGAAATTGACTTTTTAATATAAGCTTTGTCAATTATTATTGATTGCTCCTTGTTGTTTCGAATAACTTTTATTGTTTTTCCTAAAATATGATTTAATGATGGACCATAAAGTTTTTTGTTGTTTAATGAATGACAAGTAATACAGCCCGTTGTAGCAAATAATTTTTCCCCTTTTTTTATGTTCTCTAATTCAGTTTTTTCTTTAGAATTCTGACAACTAAGAACTAATACAGATCCAATTAATAGTAAAAGGTAGACTGTTTTGTTTCCGTTTATTTTCATTGAGTAGGTGGTGAGTTTTGTAAGAGTCTAATACGCGTCTAAAATACGTAAATCTAACGTTTTAGAAAGGTGTTTTCTCTTTTTTTCATAGTTTCAAAACTATGTTTTTTCTATTTTAGCAAATAATTTTTTTAGAAATGAATAGAAGGAATATTGTTTGGGGATTATCAGTTACAGTCGTTTTGGTTTTGGCATATTTTTTAATAAATATGTATACGAATAGCCAGTATGTTAGTAGACTTCCTAAGATGCCAAATTTAAATGAATCGTCTGGTTCAATTCAAAAATATTTAAATAGTATTAATTCAAAAACATTGGATAATCCTTCTGCAAATAATTTGGGAGAATTAGGGATGGTGTATCATGCAAATAATTATTTTAAAGAAGCAGAAGTTTGCTACTTATTGGCAGATGATCGTGATTCTGAAGAATGGAAATGGACTTATTATTTAGGTTGTATAAAACAAAGATTAGGTGATTCTGAAAGTGCGATTAAGTACTTTAATGATGTGTTAAATATTCAGCCAGATCAATATATGGCTAAGTATTACATAGCTGAAGCATATAGTCAACTAGGAGAGTTGACTATTTTTGAAGAAATACTTACAGAGTTATCTAATATGAAGAAGGAATTATTTGTTTTAAAAGAAACAAAAAGAGCTTCTTATTTTTTAATTCCAGTTTATGCCAGATTTGAATTAGCAAAGATGCATGCCAATACTGGGAAGGTTGACTTAGCTGTAAGTCAGTTAGAATCGTTAATTTCTAGCGAAATTTCTTTTGGCCCAGCTTATAAACAATTAAGTATTATCTATGCTGAGAAAGGAGATGAAGAACTAAAACGTTATTATTCAGAACGATCCAAAGATTTAGTTGAATATGTACCGCCTGTAGATGTTTTATTGGATCGATTGAGTTATTATTCCAGATCTGAAACGTATTTGTTAAAACGAATTGAAGATGCAGTTAGAAGTAACAACATTAACTGGGCGATGGAATTGGTGAGTACTAGTTTGAAAAATGTTCCGGATAGTAAGTATATTGTATCGAAGGCAGTAAGGTTGTTTATGGTTAACAATATGGCTGGACGAGGAATCCCTTATGTAGATAAGCATTTGGTTTGGTTTAAAGACGACTACAAAGAGTTGGTTGATTTTGGAACTGGGTTTTCAAATATTGGTATGAAAAATATTGCGAAAAGGTATTTTTTATTGGCTTCAAAAAGTGAAAAAGAAAAACCAGAAACAAAGTCGAGATTAGCAGGAATGTTTTATGACAGGCTGGTTATGAAAGAAAAGTCACTTGAATTGATGAATGAGCTATTAGAACAATATCCTAATGATCCTGCTGCAATCAATGGGGCTACAATGTTATATATTCAAATGGGTGATTTGGTAAATGCTAAAAAGTATTTGTCTAGATTTAAAAAAATGGACCCCAAAAACCCTCGTATAAATATTTTAAGCGGAATTCTTGCCAAGAACTCTGATGATATAAAAGGATCTGTAAAGTTTTATGAAAAGGCTTTTGAGGAAATTTCTGACCAGGGGTTTATAATAATTTACCTTTCTGAGTATTATAAAAAAAATAAAATGTGGGTTGAGCTAAATAGTTTGTATAAAAAAGCAGTAAAGTCTTCTCCAAATAATCCGAACCTTCAAGCCGCGTACGCCTCTTTTTTAATAAATTGTCCTGATGAGAAAATGCGTGATGCTTCTAAGGCTAGAGAGTTAAGTGAACGGGCGTGGATAAATTTTAGATCTGATCTAGGCACTCAAGTGAGTGCTGGTCATTCTTTAGCATTATCTTATGCGCAACTTAAAAATATAGAAAGAGCAGATTACTATCTTCTCAAAACTATAAATAAGGCAAAAAAAGGCTATTTCCCTAGAGAGTACATTGCTGTATTAAGTGAAATGTCTAAAGATTTTCAAAAAAACATGAATTCCAACTAGTGTTTTCGATAACATGAGGGTGTTTAAAGTTAGTATATTATGTATTTAGTATTAGTTTAACCCTTTGTTTTTTATCAAGAACAAACTACTAGTTTCGAGCTTAAAATATTATTAGATATTGGCGGTGTCAACTATAGAAGTAAGTTTATTGAAGATAAGCCTTATACCTTATGAGGTAATCAAAGAATCATTTCTGATTTTTCTTTTGGGTGAGCATGTGTTTTTTTATCCGATCATAAGTAAGTTGTTTGTATTTTCTATTTACAGGATGATGTTTTTAAGTATCTGGTTTACAGGTTTATGTTTTTTTGTGTTTCAATAAAGGTTCAGTATAGCTCAGTACGGTTTGCTCAGTTTTGAGTAGGATATTTGTGAATACAGTGAATTTTAATTTGAAATTATGAAATATAACACCATTAATAATTTTATAAAAAATGCTTTTTCCCTGCTCTTGTTTTTAGCAGTTAATGTGCATATTATTGCTCAAGTTGTATTAGAGAAAGAGGTTAAAATTACCGATTTTGGTTTGCATTTTGATGGGAGTAAAGTAGATGCTAGTAATTCTAATGATGATGTAAATACTCCTTATGATTACTATTTTGGTAAGAGTATCTCTGCACATGGAGATTGTGTTAAGACTTATGGTAATTATGTCTTTATGACTTGGTATAAGGGTGGTAAAGGTGAAAGAAATGTAATGTTAACACGTTATAATACCAATACAGGAACATCGGCAACGATAGAATTTCCTCACCAACATACAGGGTATCAAAATAAATGGTGGATTGGAGAATCGCATAACACAATTGCTGTGGCAGTTAGCCCAATAGATGGAACCATACATTTGTTGTATGATATGCATGCTTATAGTAGAGCAAGACCTTCTGATGGGAGTTTGAGTGACGACTATTTTAGGTATTCTTATTCAAATAAAAATATTGCATCCGTTTCTGATGCAGACTTTACGTTAGATAAATTTGTAAAAAACAGCAACGGAGGTTATAAGCATCTAAGTTTAAATGGAGGAGAAGATTATGCTAATTTCCAAGCTTTAACATATCCACAGTTTTTCTTGAACGATGGAGGAGATGTTTTTATGTATATGCGTGAAGGTGGTAACAATAATGGAGCTTATAAATTCTCTAAATATGATGCGAATACTTCAACTTGGTCTAGTTTTACACATTTTAATGTGTTAAATGCTAAAAATCAACCAGGAATAGATTATAACTGGGGACTTTATGGTAACATGAAATATGTGAATGGTAAAGTTAGAATTGGTTTTCAACGCAGATCTGCCAATAATACCGATAAATATCAATATCAGAATGGTGTGTATTATGCGTATTCAGATGATCAAAATGGTTTAAATAGTTGGAAAGATCACTCTGGAACATTGTTTTCATTACCTCTTTACGATGCGGACGATATAAAAGTGATGGAGCCAGGAGATTATGTAACAACGACTCAGACGAATATGGTTTATATCGTAGATGGGTTTGATTGGACGGTAACCGCAAAGGGAGATGTGCATATTATTAGCAAAGTAAAGGATAACCAAAACAATGTAACAAAATATCTACATACTTATAAACCGGCAGGTGTTCAAGAATTCATTACTTCTGAAGATTTTGCAGGAGGAAGCTCAATATATACCTCAGGAAATAATGTTTATATTATTGGGTTAACAAGTAGCAATCGTGTTTTTGTAGATAAAGCTGTAGGAGGAACAAATAGTTTTAGTAGGGTTTATGAAGCTACATCGGGTAAAACTTATGATCATGGTAGAGTTCATATAGCGAACGGAAAGTTGTATTACTATTTAATGGAGAAAAAAACAGGTAATGCGCAGCCTTTGTATTTACTAATTGTTGATTTAGATATTGATCCTACCGACCCAACAGATCCAGCAAACTTCAAGATTCAATCAATTGGAGAGTCATGTGTAGATAGTGATAATGGTAAACTTGTTATAACAGGTGCTGTAACGGATAGTTATGTGGCAAGTATCAATGGTTCTGATTATAGTTTTACAAAGAATCAGACTATTGAAGATTTGGCTCCAGGAACTTATGGCTTATGTATAGAAGTGGTAGGAAAGGATTACAGTCATTGTTATGAATTGACTATTGAAGAGGCCGTGGATTTATCAGGAAAAATTGATGTCAGCAAAAAGACAGCTGTAATTTCGGTTGCATCAGGAAAAGCTCCTTATAGGGTGGTAAAAAATGGAGTTGAAATTTTTGAGACAGAAGCTTCTAAATTTTCTGTTGAAGTAAACCATGGAGATGAGATTCAAGTTGTTGCTAAAGAAGCATGTCAAGGTTCGTTGTTAAAAAAGATTAATTTATTAGAGGATATCAAAGCGTATCCAAATCCTTCAACTGGTATATTTGAATTGTACGTACCATCTAGTTTTGAAACATTAGATATTGAAGCGTTCAATGTACAGTCTCAATTGATAGTATCAAAAACATTGACAGTAGATTCAGGAAAAATAAAGCTGAACATAGAAGATAAACCGAATGGCATCTATTTTGTTAAAATAAATTCACACAAACCGGTATTTATTAAATTAATAAAGAAATAAAAAAATGAAGAATTTATATTTTTATATGGCACTTTTATTAGGAGTTTTAATTTCCTGTGGAGGAGATGATGAAGGAACCCCAGAAGAAGAAAACACAGCGCCATCAGTACCTGTTCAAGTATATCCATTAAATAACACGTTATGCATTTATGAGAATGTGCAGTTTGAATGGGAAGCTTCTGTTGACGCGGAAGGAGACCTTATAACGTATAAAATTGAAGTTTCAGAAAATGATTCGTTTTCTCCATTAACGCATAGCACTTTAACTACTTCAACTTCAAAGACTTTGTTTTTAAGTAAAGGGAAGTCTTATTTCTGGAGGTTAAAAGCAGTTGATAGCAAAGGTGCAGAGAGTGAATTTTCTACAGTGAGTCAATTTTTAACAGAAGGTGATGGTGTTTCTAATCATATACCTTTTGCACCAACCTTAATTGCACCTGTTTTAGATTCAGAAATAGAAGGTACAAGTACTATTTTAAGTTGGTCAGCATCAGATGTTGATAATGATCCCTTGCTTTTTGATGTGTATTTAGATATGAATGAGCAGCCAGTTACTAAAGTTTCTGAAAATCAAACAGAAACGACCTTCAATGCAACAGGGTTAACTGCGGCATCAACCTATTATTTTAAAGTGGTCGTAAAAGACGATAACGGTGGGGTTAGTATTGGACAAGTATGGAGATTTACAACTGAATAGTTAACATATATTTTTATTTTAAAGCTGTTATAATGTAATAAGTTATAGCAGCTTTTTTTGTTTCAATTTTTTAGCAGGTGCATGTTTTTTTGACTCGTTTTTTTAAAAGTGTGTTAACGTAGATTTTTGAGTATACAGATATTCAATAAAAAATGATGAATTTGTGTCAGCGCAAAGCAATAGAGTACAGGACAGCCTTTTGTCGTACTTTGTTTACATTTATTGATAAAATTGTGAAATAAATTTTACACATGTATTTATAGATGAAAACTAAAAGTCTTTTATTAATAGCCAGCTATTTATTATTCCTCTTTTTGTTATCATGTACTGGACAAAAAAAAATCCAAGCTGTAACAAACTTAACCATTTCAGAAGGGTTCAAAAACCCAACAGGATTTTATGATGCAAACCCAACGTTTTCATGGAAACTACCAATTTTAGAGAACATCAAATCGCAATCTGCTTTTCAGATAGTTGTAGCTTCTTCAAAAGAATTGTTGCCTGATAATGCTGATTTATGGGATTCTGAAAAACAAAACAATGCACAATCTACATTCGTCAAATATCAAGGAAATGAACTTGAATCACGTCAAAAAGTATTTTGGCAAGTAAGGTGTTGGGATCAAGATGACAATGCGTCTGATTGGAGTGAAATAAATTCCTTTGAATTGGGCTTGCTAAATAATTCTGACTGGCAAGCAAAATGGACAGGATTAGATACAGCAAAAGATAGCATCAAAGGGGTGCGTAAATTTTTAATGCACAGACCTCAATATTTGAGAAAAGGTTTTGAGCTATCTTCAGATGTTGCTTCGGCAAGAATGTATATCACTGCAAAAGGTGTTTTTGATGTGCATGTAAATGGCCAAGATGTTAGCGATGATGTAATGACTCCCGGTTGGACACCATACAATCATCGAATAGAAACACTCACTTACGATGTTACTGATTTTTTACAGTCCGGTAAAAATGCTATTTCAGTAGAATTAGCTTCGGGTTGGCATTCTGGTAGAATTAGTAGAGGTAGGGCATTGTACAAAAATTTTGCTTCACCAAAAATTCTATGTCAGTTAGAAATTATGATGAAAGATGGCTCAAAACAAACCATTGTTTCTGATGAATCTTGGAAAGGAACGACAAACGGACCTATACGTTTGGCAAGTGTTTACGATGGTGAAGTATATGATGCAAATTTTGAAATTTCAAATTGGAGTACTGTTGCTTTTGATGATTCTAACTGGGAATTGGTGGAGGTTGAGGAGATTGCTAAAGATGTTCAACTTGCTCCCAAAAGACATCATACAGTAAAAAATCAAATTATTTTAAATGATGCAGAAATTGTATGGGTAAAAGAAAACACGGCAGTTTTTAATATAAAGCAAAATATTGTTGGAGTGCCTAAGATAAAAGTTCCTATGAAAAAAGGGGATACTTTAAAAATACGTTTTTCTGAAATGTTGTTAAAAGATGACACCTTTTACACCAAAAATTACCGTTCTGCAAAGTCAACTGATTATTATGTGGCATCTAAGGATGGGATTGTAGAATATGTTCCAAAATTTACATTTCACGGATTCCAATTTATAGAACTAAGCGGGTACGACAAAAACGCGAAGCCAAATATTTCTTGGGTGCAGGGTATCGCACAACACTCCAATTTTGAGAAAAATGGATCTTTTACCTCGTCTCATGATAAATTGAACCAATTGCAGAGCAATATTACTTGGGGTTTACGAGATAACTTTTTTGATATTCCAACAGATTGTCCGCAACGTGATGAGCGATTAGGATGGACAGGAGATGCACAAGTTATTGCACCTACCGCTCTTTTTAATTATGATACTCATGCATTCTGGACGGCTTGGTTACAAAGTCTCAGAGAAAATCAATCTGAACATAAAAACGGATTAATACCTTATATTGTACCAGATGTATTGCAGAATAAGAATGGCAGCTCAGGTTGGGGAGATGTTTGTGTTATTATTCCTTGGGATATTTATAATATAACAGGAGATATTACCGTACTTGAAGATAGTTATGAGTCAGCTAAAAAATGGGTAGGTTACTATGAGTCGAAAGTCAAAAAGAAAGCTTTTATTCCAATAATGCATTCATTTGGAGATTGGTTGCAGCCATATCCTTCTAAAAGTTTAAAAAAAGGAAATAGAGGCAATACACCAAAAGAATTGATCAATACCGCTTATTTTGCGCATTCTGCAAATTTAATTTCTAGAATGGCAGGTGTTTTAGGAAAAACGGAAGAAGAAAAAAAATATAAAGAGTTACATAAGGCTGTTGCCAATGCTTTTGAAAAAGAATTTTTTGATGAAAACGGAAAGTTCAAACAAAACAGACAAACGCAAACAAGTTATTTATTAGGTATATATTTTGATTTATTTAAACCTGAAACCAAACTAAAAGCTCAAAGCCACTTGCTTGAAGAAATTAAGAATGCAGATTATCATTTAGGTACTGGGTTTTTAGGAACCCCAATTTTACCCAAAGTTTTAGATGAGATGGGAGAAATAGATTTGATGTATGAAATTTTATTCAAAGAGACATATCCATCTTGGTTTTATTCTATAAACCAAGGGGCAACTACCATGTGGGAACGTTGGAATAGTTTTAGTGCAGAAGGAGGTTACAACTCGCAAAGTATGAATAGTTTAAATCATTATGCATACGGAGCGATTGGGCAATGGATGTACGAGCGTATCGCTGGTTTGGCATTATTAGCGCCAGGATACAAAAAAATTAGAATTGCTCCTAAGCCCAATACCAAGTTTTTAACGTCAGCTTCCGCAAGTGTGAAAACACCTTATGGAGATGTGTTATCATCGTGGGAAATTAAGAATGATTCTTTTGCACTTAGTGTTGTAATTCCACCTAGTACATCAGCAGAAGTGCATATTCCTTATGGGAATAAAGATCAGGTATTGGTAAATGGAAGTACTATTATTGAGAATTCAAATTTAAAATTAATTAGTTCCGATAAAAACACAGTAAAGATTATCGCAGAACCAGGAACTTATAACTTTCAAACTAAATTATAAAACATGTTTAAAAAATCAAATTTGAGAAAATTTTTATTCACATTTAGCTGTTTGGCTTTTTTGAGTTTTGTCGCTTGTCAAGAAAAAGAAATAGTAAAAGAAGCAAAAAGTTTAAAAGTATCTGAAGGTTTTGTGAATCCTCTTGGGTTTTATGATGGTACACCTAGTTTTTCATGGCAATTACCAGTTTCAGATCAAGTTTTAAGCCAGAGTGCTTACCAAATTGTAGCTGCGAGTAGTCCAGATTTATTACCTGGAAATCCGGATGTTTGGAACTCTAAAAAACAAAAAACAGCGCAGTCTACTTGGCTAAAATATGGAGGAGCTGATTTACAATCACGTCAAAAAGTATATTGGCAAGTAAAATATTGGAATCAAGATAATGAAGCTTCTAAATGGAGTGCTATTAATCATTTTGAATTAGGATTGTTAGATAATTCAGACTGGCAAGCAAAATGGATTGGCTTAGATACCAAAAAAGAAAAAGTAATTGGAAGTCAAGAGAATATTTTACATCGACCTCAGTACTTAAGAAAGGGGTTTGAAATTTCTAACGATGTTGCTTCAGCAAGATTATACATCACAGCCAAAGGAGTGTTTGATGTAGCTATAAATGGAGAAGATGTAAGTGATGATGTAATGCCACCTGGGTATACACCTTACAAAGTTCGTATAGAAACTATTACATATGATGTTACCAATTTAGTGAAGTCTGGGCAAAATACTATTGGAATTGAGGTTGCTGCGGGTTGGCATTCAGGGCGACTTGGATGGATGAAAACCTATTGGAGCGATACAGAATCTCCAAAAGCTTTGGCGCAGTTAGAAGTAACAATGAAAGATGGTTCTAAAAAAGTAATTCTTTCTGATGAAACATGGAAAGGAACAACAAATGGTCCTATTAGGATGTCTGAAATCTATGATGGTGAAACTTATGATGCCAATTTAGAAATGCCAAGTTGGACAACCAATAATTTTGATGATACATCATGGGTATCTGTTCATGCGTTTCCCTTATCTGAAGATATTCGTTTAGAACCAAAGAGGCACACAACGGTAAAGACTAAAATGGAAGTAACCACGAAAGAGATTATTAAAAAAGGTAAAACTCTAATTTTTGATTTGCAACAAAATATGGTGGGTGTTCCGTTGCTAAAGGTACCTATGAAAAAAGGAAAAACGTTAAAAATTCGATTTGCTGAAAAGTTAGCACCAGATGGTACATTTTACACAGAAAACTATAGAAGTGCACAGTCTACAAATTACTATACTGCTTCTGAAGATGGTGTGATAGAATGGATGCCAAAATTTACATTTCACGGATTCCAATACGTTGAGTTAAGCGGATTTGATACTTCAAAAACTCCATCAAAAGAATGGGTAACGGGAATGGTACAATACTCAGATTTTGAAGAAAATGGAACGTTTACATCTTCTCATGAAAAATTAAATCAGTTACAAAGTAATATTGTTTGGGGATTAAGAGGAAACTTTTTTGATATCCCAACCGATTGCCCGCAACGTGATGAGCGTATGGGATGGACAGCTGATGCACAAGTATTTGCTCCGGCATCTATGTTTAATGCAGATGTATATAGATTTTGGGCGAGTTGGATGCAAAGTGTTGGCGAATCGCAATATGACAATGGAGGCGTGCCATGGGTAGTGCCTGATGTATTGTATAATAATAAGGTAAGTGCAGGATGGGGAGATGCATGTACAATTATTCCTTGGAAAGTTTACTTAAGAACAGGAGATAAAAAAAATCTTGAAGAAAATTTTGAAACCATGAAAGGTTGGGTGAAATACCACGAAAGTGTTACAAAAAATTACATTTCTAAAATGGGATTTTTTGCAGACTGGTTGCAACCGCTTCCTGAGAATGGTGATAATAGAGGAGATACCTCTAAAAGCCTGATTGGGACAGCTTTTTTTGCACATTCTGCAAATCTAACTGCTAAAACTGCCAAAGCACTAGGTAAAACTGAAGAATTTGAAAAGTATGATGCTTTATATAAAAAGGTTGCAAGAGCTTTTGAAAATAAGTTTTTTGATCATGGAAAAGTAAAAAATGTTAGTGAGACACAAACTTCTTATTTATTGGCTTTATCATTTGGTTTGCTGTCTGAAGAAAATAAAGCAAATGCTAAAACACATCTATTAGAAAAAATAGCAGAAGCTGATAATCATTTGAGAACAGGATTTTTAGGGACACCCTTATTGTCAGAAGTTTTAGATGCAACAGGAGAAATAGATTTGATGTACAAAATCTTATTCAAAGAGACTTATCCTTCTTGGTTCTATTCTATAAATCAAGGAGCAACAACCATTTGGGAACGTTGGAATAGTTATAGCAAAAAGGATGGATTCAATCCGCAAAATATGAATAGTTTAAATCACTATGCTTATGGTGCAATTGGTGAGTGGATGTATGAACGTATTGCCGGAATTGCTCCATTAGAACCGGGCTATAAGAAAATTAGAATTGGTCCTGTGGCAAAAGACCCATTGACATCAGCATCGGCTACATTGAATACGCCATACGGAGAAGTAGCTTCTTCATGGAAAATTGAAAATGGTGTGTTTTTATTGGATACGAGGATACCTCCGAACACAACTGCTATTATTACAATTCCGATGAGTTCAAATTCAAACTTGACGGTAAATAATAAAAAAACAGAGGATATAGCAAATGTGCTTTCTGTTAAAAACACAGAAAGTACTATTGAGTTAGAAGTAGCTTCAGGTGACTATGCGTTTAGAATAGATAGTAATTAAAAACTGACAAAGTATTAGTATTCATGTTTGTTTTGGCAGATGATTTAAGTTGTTTGGTAAGTAATCCTGTCATCTATGAAATAAAAAAAGAATAGTAGTTGAATATTAAAACGTAAAAAATATGGTGAAGGAATTGTTAAATAAAATAAGGAGTAATAAGTTGAGATTATTGGTTGTGTTTTCTCTTTTTTCAATGTTTGTTGTTGGAGCTCAAGTGATTCAACCACCAACAGGACGAATTGCTGTAGTAGCAGATGGAAATTCTCCTGATCCAGATGATTTAGGAGGCACCGCTGTTTCTTTAGCTCTTATGAGTGCTACAGGATTGCAAGATAGATTGGTTCATTATTCTCATAGTTGTGATTTGGTAAGAGTAAAAAGAATTTCTGAAGAAGCAGAGTATGAGAGACATGCTTTAATGCAAAGTGCTTGTGATGTAACCGCTAGAAGATGGGGAGGATATGAATCTTTAGTTTTTTTAGATGCGAAATGGCAATTAGATAAGACCATAAAAGATCTTGCAAGTGCGATCAATGCTTCTTCGAAAAATGACCCACTTTGGATTGTTGAAGCAGGTGAGCCTGACATTATCGGTTTTGCTTTAGATGCTTCAGACAAAGCAAAGCATAAGTATGTGAAGGTGATAACGCATCATCCTGCGAATGACGATGCAGGAGATTTTTATAGTTGGAAACAAATATTAGATTTCGGTGTGGAAGAAGTACGTATACCAGATCAAAATACCAATCTTAAGGTTGATTTAGATAAGTGGGATTGGGCAAAAACGCATAAAGATGCTAGAATTCAACAACTATGGATTCAAGGAAAAATTGCTGAGGTAGATGATGTTGTGAAATTTCAAAAAGGAAAATGGGATTGCTCTGATGCAGGTATGTTATTGTATTGGATAACTGGTGCTAATGTGAATAATGGATTAAAGGAAGGAAAGGTAAAAGATGTGAAAACCTTACTTTTAAATTACATAAATGCTAAGAATTAATAAGAAAGTAATTGCTTCAAAAATTCAAAGCATCAGAAATTTTTTATTCGTGACATTCGAACTTTAGATTCTTAACGTCTAATAGTGGATCTAGCCACCTACCGCAATTAATAAAAAAGAGGAACTCAGTTGTATTTGAAGCTAAGTTCCTCTTTTTTAGGGTTTATAAAATGCTATTATCGAAACACTTTCCCTATTACCGTATACATTCTACAATCTTTCGGAGCATCACCATCGCTATTTCCTGCCATTATAATACTATCGCCAGCTTCTGCAACCCGATGAAAAATAGACATTACAGTATTACCTACTTTAATATTATCGCCAGTATCTTGGTAATCGTCTAGCAAGAATTCAGGTCGTTTAACGGTATCGTCATGTAATACATATATATGCATTTTAACCCCAGCAATAAATTGCAGCTGATCTCTTGCCCAATATCGATTATCGGAGTTTGGTGTTCTTATGTATTCAGAGCCTGTTAGGTATTTTGGAATTACCGTATAGTTTTCTTCCATATCAGTATAAGCCTTTTTACCCCAATGCATATTAGTACGTAACATTGCTTTACCGTCACCAGTATAGCTAAATTTTGTAAATAGCTTGCTTTTATTGGTTTTACCAGGAATGTATTCTGGAATATCAGGCGTGTGGTCAGGTGTAGGCTCCTCAGTGAATATGGGTTTATATACTTGAGGTAATTCTGTTGTTAATCCGTTTTTTATAACTATCGGATTTGAGATTAGTTCTGCACTTACCTTTGGTAATTCTTTGTAAGTAGCCGAAAGGGTCACTTTTCCAGACGTTAATGTTGAACGGATGGCCACCCGATTAATTCCGGATTCTAGATCTAAAAATAAGTTGTTTGTTGAATTGGATTTTCCACTATTATAACCACCACGCCAAATGGCTGGTCCTGTTATGCTAAAGTCAACACGCCCTTTAGCTAATGGGCATCTTTGTCCTTTAGCATCTATTGCTTCTACATCAATGAGTACGATATCAGAGCCATCAGCAAGCCATCCTTTAGGAGCGGTAATTGGAGTTAGCTTTAGAGCTACTGGAGCTCCTGCAGTAGTTTTTGTTTGGGTTACTTGAACACTGTTGTCAATAATTCCCTCTGCTTTAATTTCACCAGCTTCCCAAGAAACGTTTTTAAAGGTGTATAGGTATCCACTTGTTGGAGTTGTGTTTTCTCCAATTAATGTATCGTTAACATAAAGTTTTACACCCGCGGTGTTGGATACCACAAAGATGTCTTTTGTTGTGTCTTTGTCATAATTCCAATGTCCAATAATATGTACTTGCGGCTCTGGACGCCACATGGCTTTTAGCGCATAAAAAGCTTCTTTAGGTAAACGTACAGCATCGACTTCTCCACTGGCTCTAGTAACCTCAGTTTGTCCACGACCACCATGTGTTCCATCACTAAAAATCCAGTTTGCTCCACCTACATGATAGGCTTTTCTACCCATTTTGTCCCACCAATGTTTTACCTGTCTTACAGCAAATTGTTCTGAAGTGATTTTATAGGTGTTTTTATCAATATTTGGGTGGCTGAAGAAATTATCATCAGGTGAATTTTTGTCCCATATTCGTCTCGGGGCTTCTTCACGCATGTATTCACTTTCAATAACCGGTAAATCAGGATATTCACGTTCCCAACCTTCGGTTCCAATCTCAATAGAAATATAACCTTCAGAATCATTTTTAACATCGGCTCTTCTATTCCCCATAAGGCGCTTGCCATTAGGGTCAAACGTATTAATAACCTTCAAGATTTCTTTATAGTGAGCCTCACTTTCTGCCCAATTACCACCTTCCCAGATAAATATAGATGGATGATTTCGGTAATAGACAATCATATCTCTAAATGCTTTTATTCGGATGTCCCAAGTTTCTCCTTCATCTTCCGATTCACCACTTACACCAGGCATTAAGGTAACAAATCCGTATTTATCGGCCATATCGGCCTCTGCAGGAGACCCTGCACAATGTCCCCATCTAATAAAATTACCTCCGGCTTCATCCATTAATTGGAACGTATGGTCGCGTAGCCAATCAGGTAACGCTGCACCCAATCCCGCCCAGGCATTAGTTGGCTTTTGTCCCCAGCCATGTAATTTTGCGTGTTCACCATTATTAAAAAATCCTTTGTCTTTATCGAAAATAAAGCTTCGAATACCTAATGGTGTGTTATAGGAATCTACTGTTTTACCATCTATCAGTAAGGCGCTTTTTACGGAGTACATGTAAGGCTTTCGGGTGTACCAAAGATGAGGGTTTTCAACAGTCACTTTTGTGGAAAAAATGCTTTTTTCTCCTGCTTTTATTTCTTGTTCTGTTAGAGAGCTTGCAACAAGTGTACCTTCGTAATCATACACATTCGCCTTAAATGTAACAGATTGGTTTTTATGATATTCATTTTGTACTTCAGCGTTTACAAAGACATCAGCTTTGTTCTCAGATATGTTGTCTGCGTATACATATGTTCCCAATGTTTCTAAGTTGTCATACAGAGGAAGCGTAATATGAAGTGGATTCATCACATGTAAAAAAACATTGCGATAGATTCCACCATGAGTAGGGTGCCAATGTTCATGATTCCAAACTAGAGGGAAATTTTCTCTAAAATGGTCCCCTCGATCATTATTAACTTTTACGGCTAGAACGTTATTTCCATTAAAGTTTAAATGGGGTGTCAAATCATATCCAAAAGGAATAAAGCCTGTTTGGTTTTGTCCGAGATGTATGCCATTTATGTAAACATCCGCTATTTGTCTCACGGATTCAAATTCAATAAATATTTTTTTACCTTTATCTGATTCAGGTAGTTTGAAATGCTTTCGGTACCAAACAGTTCCTCTCCACTGATTAGATTCACCGTCATGATGACCAAGACTGTAATCATCGAAGGTATCAATATCGTTGAAGGTATGAGGACAACTAATAGTATCCCATGAAGTATCATTGAAGTCAATTTTTTGAGCATTCTCTGGATTTTCTTTGACAAACTTCCAAGCAGGATTAAAATTATATTTAACTCTGTTGGTAGTTGTTTTCTCTTCACCTGCGTTTTTTTTCTGACTAATGCAAGACTTGAAAGTGAAACCAATAAGGGCTATGAAAATACTGACTAATTTTAATTTCGATTGATACATAAAAACTAATGAATTTTAATAACAAATTTACTTAGATGCTGGAATTATCTGTCATGCACTGTGATGTATGAATTTGATAATTTGGTTTTTTTTAAGTCGTTGGTTATATTCTTGTCAAAAAGTTTCTTTGACCGTTAGACTTTGATCTGTGTGTATTATTTTTATCCCTAGTTGAAAATTTAAGTAATTCTAGTTTCAATACAGTACAGGATGCAATTCGATAAGGTTAATAATAATTTTAGATTTAATTTAAATGATATATGATGAAGCGTAATGTTTTCGTGTTCGTAGTTTTAATAATAAGTTATTTTTCTGCAAAAGGGCAATTGAATGATTCTGATACACGGCCAAATGTTTTGGTCTTTTATGTAGATGATCTTAGGGCCGAACTAGGGTGTTATGGTAGTAAAACTGCTTTAACCCCTAATATTGATCAACTTGCAAAAGATGGCGTTTTATTTAATAAGGCCTATGTGCAACAAGCGATTTGCGCACCATCTAGAATGAGTACATTAACAGGTTTACGTCCAGAAACCTTAGGGATTTATAGCATCTTTACACCATTACGAAAAGTACACAAAGACGTGGTTTCTTTGCCACAATTATTTGATAGCAATGGTTACAAAACCATTAGTATTGGTAAAGTGTATCACCATGGTGTTGATGATAAAAATGTCTGGTCTCATTATTTTGAAAAAGAGAAAAACGCTTATTTAAAACCTGAGAACATTGCTTTAATGAAGCGATTAAAAGAAGAAGGAGTGAAACCTTTAAAAGGACCTGCTTTTGAAAGTGCTGATGTAGAGGATGATGGGTATAAAGACGGACGAGTTGCCAATTACGCAATTGAAACTTTGAAAAAAGTCAAAGACGATCCATTTTTAATGTTTGTAGGGTTGAGTAAACCACATTTACCTTACAATTCTCCAAAAAAATATTGGGATTTATATAATAAAAATGATTTTGAAATACCTTCTAGAAAAAAACCAGAAGAGGCTTATAGGCTAGCTTTGAGTCCTTGGGGAGAATTAAAGTCATATTCAAATATTCCAAAAGAAGGGGATCTAAATGATGACTTAACAAGAGATCTCATTCATGGTTATCATGCAAGTATTAGTTACATAGATGCACAAATAGGAAAGGTGATGACAACATTAGAAGAGTTGGATTTGAAAAAGAATACGATGATTGTTTTTATGAGTGATCACGGGTATAAAATTGGAGATTATGCTTCTTGGTGTAAGCAATCTAATATGGAAATTGATGTAAGAGTACCACTAATTATTAGTAGAGAAACAAGCTACAAAAATAGAGTCACAGGTAAATCGTCAAATGCGTTGGTTGAGAATGTAGATATATACGCAACGTTAGTAGATGCATGCAGATTGAAGTCTGCTCCTGTTACAGAAGGGAAAAGTATTGTTCCTGTATTGAATAAGCCAAATAAAAAATGGGATAAAGCTGCCTATAGCGTGTATGCAAGAGGGAAAAAAATAATGGGGGTTACAGCCACTGATGGTGAATGGAGATATACTGAATGGAGAGATTCCAAGACACATGAAATATTAGGTAGTGAATTGTATGAACATAAAAATAGTTTGGTTTCTTACGTAAACCTATCTGGAAATGAAAAGTATAAAAAGGTAGAAAAGAGAATGAAAAAACTCTTGGAAATAAAGTTTCCAAGTAACGGTAAGCCTTTTGTACAAAATGATAAATAAAAATTCCATGAAAAGTTTGATGTTTAAATTTAGTTATGCCTTTATCATTGCATTTTTTGCTTTTGGTGAGTTAAGCGCTCAACGAGCAGAGGTGAATTTTAATAATGACTGGAGTTTTATTCTAAAAGACAATTCATCATTTTCCAAAGAAAATTTTGATGATTCTAGTTGGAAGAAATTAAATGTGCCTCATGATTGGTCTTTTGAAAAAGGGGTGAGAAAAGGTGGTGATCAAGGTCAAGGTGGTGGGTATCATGACGGAGGTATTGGTTGGTACAGAAAGCATTTCGAAATTAAAAAAGAGAGTTTGTCTAACATAACTTATATAAATTTCGATGGTGTTTATATGAATAGTGAGGTTTGGGTAAATGGAAAATATTTAGCCAAAAGACCTTATGGTTATATCAGTTTCAGATATGACATTTCAGAATATTTAAAGGAGGGGAATAATACAATCGCGGTTAGAGTAGATAATTCTTTAGAGCCTTCTGCGCGTTGGTATCATCCTTGTGGAATCTATGCACAAGTAAAATTAATTGAGGTGCGTCCAACACATTTTCAACCAAATAAAATTTTTATTCAAACACCTTTAATTCAAGAGGAAAAGGCAACAGTGTTAATTGATGCTGAAATCAATGGAAAATTAAAAGGTCTAATATATGACGTGAAATTGTTTTCTCCTGATGGAATTGAGTTGGCTTACAAATGTGAAAAATTGAAGTCGTCAAAACCTACTTATGAACTTGAAATAGAGAATCCAAAGTTATGGAGTCCTGATACGCCCCATTTATATACGGCAATTACACAAATTAGAAAAGGGAAAACAGTTGTTGACGAAGTCAAAACAACTTTTGGATTTAAAACAGTAAAATGGGATGCCCAAACAGGATTTTGGTTGAACGGAATAAATATTAAATTAAAAGGAGTTTGTGAACATTGGGAAGGAGGTCCTGTTGGTGGAGCTTGGACAAAGCCTTTGTTGCGTTGGAAATTACAATCATTAAAAGATATGGGAATCAATGCCATTCGTCCATCTCACAATCCAACACCACCTATGTTTTATGATATCTGTGATGAGTTAGGATTGTTAGTTATGGATGAGATTTTTGACGGTTGGCATAAAAAAGCACCACAAGATTATGGTAAACAAGCTTTTGATCAATGGTGGAAACGAGATGTTACAGAGTGGATTACAAGAGATAGAAACCATCCGAGTATTTTTGTTTGGAGTTTAGGGAATGAAACGTATAGTCCGATTGGACCAGATTTAGTCGATTTCGGAAAAAAATTGGATCCAACTCGCTTATTTACCTCAGGGGCAGGAAATCCAGAAGACATGGATATTCAAGGAGTCAATGGAGGTTCTGAAACAAAATCGTTTGTAGAGGGAATGAATGCAAAAAAACTAGACAAGCCATTCATTTCTACAGAAGCTCCGCATACATGGCAAACAAGAGGTTATTATAGAACCCAAACGTGGTGGAGAGATAATGAGTTGCCAGGTACTTATCCTTTACCAAATTTAACCGAGAAAGAGATTTTCTTTTATGAAGGCATAAATCCTAAAAAATGGCGAAACAGAAAACAAAGTTTCAATTCTTCTTATGACAATGCGACTGTAAGAGTTTCTGCAAGAAAATACTGGGAGGTAATGCGAGATAATCCTTGGCATAGTGGTCATTTTAGATGGACTGGTTTTGACTATTACGGAGAAGCAGGTTTGGTGCACGGTGGTTTGCCGTTTAATCTATTTATGGGTGGAGCATTAGATGTTGCTGGTTTCAAAAAAGATTTATTTTATTTCTACCAAAGTCAGTGGACATCAGAACCTATGATTCATATGTTACCTCATTGGTCGCACGCGAGAATGAAAAAGGGAACCGTTATTCCGGTTTGGGTGTATTCGAATGCTGACGAAGTGGAATTGTTTTTAAACGGAAAATCTTTAGGAAAAGACATACCAGGAAATGTTTGGAATGAAATGCAATGTGAATGGATGGTACCTTATGAGAATGGAACAATAGAAGCTGTGGCATATATTGATGGAAAGGAAGTGAAAAGTACTTCATTTTCTACGAGTAAATATCCTTCGAAATTAAAAACAAGTATTAAAAAATTGGCGGCAGAAGGTAGTTTTGAAGCTAGTTACATCATTACTTCAGAAAGTTTAGATGCGAATCATAATTTATATCCTTATGGAGAAAACAAAACCTACTATCATATTGAAGGTGATGTAAATAAAATATCCATGGAAAATGGTAATCCAATAGATCCTACAAGTAGAACAAAATCGGATTTTAGAGCTTTATTTTTTGGTAAAACAAGATTGTTTTTAAGAGAAAAACCAGATGCAAAAAAAGCAATGGTGATTACCGGTGCTATTTTGGGAGATAAGGCACTGTATACCTCAAATAAGGTCACAATTGATACCAAACAAATAGATGTGTTAGGGGAGGGACAAAACATTAGTTTAGAAATCTTATACACGGTGAATGGGGAAAATCCTGAAAAGAATGGAGTTGTTTACAAAGGTAGTTTTGAAGTTCTTAATAATACGACTGTAAAGGCAGTTGTGAAGCAAGATGGAAAAGTTGTACTGGCAATGCAAGAAACTTTTGGAGCAAATGAAGGTTTGTTCTGGGGTGATGAGCATTCTAAAGACATGTGGATTGGTAGGGGTGTAAATATTTCTGCAGAAGATGGTGTTTTACAAGGAAGTGCCATGGCAAGTAATGATGCAAGGCGCTTTAAAGGTTCTGGATTTGTTGATTTTAAAGGGGAAGAAGGGTCTGTAGAGTTTTATCAAGAAAATGACGGTGAAGCTGGAGATTACAGCATTAGGTTTAGATATATGCACAATAATAAAGGAAAATTACACCCTTTAAAATTGTTTGTAAATGATGAATATATAAGAACATTGGAATTTAAAGCTACAGGAGGTTGGGAAAAAGAATGGAAGTTTGTACCCACAATTATTACTTTAAAAGCGGGAGCCAATAGCATTCGTTTAGAAACTACAGGAGAAAGCGGTCCTTATATTGATGAATTGTTTATAGATTAAAATTACTAGTAATTGTATGCGTAAATCAGTTGTTTCGTATCTCTTTTCATTTATTACATGGTTCATATGTTGTAGTAGCTGTCCTATAGCTCAAAAAATCAACTTTATATAAACGAAAAAAATATTACAGAATGCATATTTGATAAGTGACCAAGAAGTATGCTGATAAAATTTTAAACTTATTTATACTTGATGTGTTAGTAAGAAAATGACTCGTGGAAAAGTGTTTAAGTCTTAAAAATAAAACATAAATTTTAAGAAAAATATGATTAATTATTGGAAAGATTTTATTGGTGATAATGCTGTTTAAAAACTAGTTAGAAGAATAAATTGTAGTTAGAAAAAATGGTTAGAGAGAACGATTAATTGATATAAAAACAACTATCAATAATAAAATACAGTTTTTTTTATGTCAAAAACCATGAGGTTAAAGGTGTTTAAAGTGTTGTTTTTTAGTTTTTTAGATTTTTGGTTACCCTAATTAGGATTTTCGGTTCCGTTGAATATCTAAATTTGTATTCAGAAAGTTAAACCAAACTAAAACTACTTTTATTATGTGTGATTTACAAATGTTAAAGTTTATTTCGATAGACGATGATTCAAGTATTCCGAAATATTTACAAATAATTAATTCGATTGTTAAAAATATTTCAGTAGGTAATATTACTACAGGTGATAAAATTCCTTCAATTAATTCTCTCAGCGTAGAGTATTATTTATCACGAGATACTGTAGCTAGAGCATACAATATTTTAAAAGAAAGAAATATTATAGTTTCAATCCAAGGTAAAGGAAATTATATAGCGAAAACTAAATTGATTTCTAAAACCAATATTTTATTTTTAGTAAATAAGTTAAGTGAATATAAATTGAAAATTTATAATTCATTTAGAGAAAGATTAGGTGAAAATACGCATACTGATCTTCATGTTTATCATTGTGATGAATCTATATTTATAGAATTGTTAAAAAAATACAAATCGGCTTATGATTATTATGTTATTATGCCACATTTCAAAACGGAAAATTTAAAACATACAAGTTCTACACAAGCTGTGAATGAATTAATGAATATGATACCTAAGGATAAATTGATCGTAATGGATAGTGATAAGCATGATGTTGAGGGTAGTTTTTCAGAAGTTTTTCAAGATTTTGAAAATGATATCTATGAAGCTTTGTCGTCAGGAATTGATAAAGTTAAAAAGTATGATGAATTGGTCTTAGTTTTTCCTGAAAAATCATTGTATCCCTATCCAAATGGAATCATGCAAGGGGTTAGAAAGTTTTGTGTTCACAACAATTTGAATTTTGATATTCTAGACGAAATTAATGATACCAATAGAGTTAAAAAGAAAACACTTTATATAACGATAAAGGAGAGTGACCTTGTGAATTTGATACATAAAATAAGGAACCGTCAACTTGAAATGGGTAAAGATATTGGTGTTATTTCTTATAATGATACATCATTAAAGGATTTATTGGGTATTACTGTTGTTTCAACAGATTTTATCAAAATGGGAGAAAATGCCGCGGAAATAATTAATGAACATAAAAAAACTAAAATTAAAGCGCCTTTTAGTTTTATAGATAGAAGATCTGCATAATAGACCTTGCTGATTTCAGTTGTAAAGTTATTAGAAGGTTGTTAGGGATAAATAGTAGTAACTAGTGTCCCTTCTATTTGTGGTAAAATAGAAAAAAAAACATTGGTTTTTTGAATATGTTGTTGAGTTGGTTTTGAAAAGCTGTCTAGAAATTTAGACAGCTTTTTTATGCGCTTTTATTTGTCTATGTATAAAGTATGTAACAAATAAGGAAGTGTATTTTGGACTTATCAGGGATATTGTAATAGTTTGTGTAAGGGGAATTGTGAGATGTGTATAGAACATAAAAAATAAATAAGAAGAACTTATTTAAAACATTCTGATTTTGTACCGAATTGGTATGATTGGGTGCAAAAAAAGCTCATTTATATCCCTGAGGAAATAAATGAGTTTTTATAATTTATAAAGCCTTAATTATTACTTTCTTAAATAAGTAGTATTTGCCCATCTAATTTGAGCTCTACCTCCTTTAATTCTATAGGCACCATATCTTATACCAGATTGTAAACCTCTTTCTGGTTCAGGAATTACGAATGGAAAAGATTCACCACCAATGGTTGCGTCCGCATAATGAATCTTTTTTGAGGAATCATTAGGATCTGCTTTAAAACCTACTTCTAGTGTAATGTCAACAATTTCTCCTTTTTGAACTTCAGTTAAGAATACCACTTCACGTCCTGATCCTTCACCACCACGATATTTAATCTGCTCTCTGTAAATTCTAAAAGACTTTTGGTATTCAATTCCATTTTCATCAGTAGCCATAACTGGTTTTGCTAAGTACAAACAAATTGCAGGGTCTGGAGAACCTTGTTGTTCACCATTTGCGTCTACACTATGCTTCCCTTTTGCCTGCATGATATAGGTACCATCCTGACCATAACTAGAAGTTTTTCCAGTTTCAAGAATTCTAACGGTTCCAGTAAATCTTACATAGTTTCCTACTGCATTGTTTGCTCTACTATGATATCTTTCAATTCTTGGTTGTAAAGTACCCCCAAATTGGTTTGAGCCATCTGTTATATTGTAAACTCCCCAAGCAGTACCATCTATAACATTTTCAGAGTAGTTTGAGTAGCAACTTCTATCGTCAATACTTCCAACGTTTGAAGCGTTTTCCAAATCTGGTCCATATCGATCAGGGTTGTTAAACTCATCACTACATTCTATGGAAATAGTTGTAACTTCATCACTTACGATTATAGAGTTTGGATCTACTGGTTCTTCTTCAGGATCAGGAATAATTATTTCTAATTCTTCATCAATATTAATGTTATCTTCAGCTGATGAGCATGAGATTAACGCGGTTGCAGTGAACAATGCCACAGTGTATCCAAGAGATAAAAATGATTTATTTGCTTTCATAATATGTCTTATTTTAAATTATCTCAAATTTAATTTAATTGAAAAGTTTAACTGTGCTGATGTGTCCGATTAAACCGTTTTTTAAGAGGGATTTATGGATGTTTTAACAAAGTTTTAGAGCTATAATAGATTATAACTTGGGGTAAAAGCCAATATGAACCCATACCAAATGTTATTCATGCTTTTTAAGAAGTGCTTAATTTATTAGAAATAAGTTGTTTGATAGCTTTTTTTATAATCATTTGTTTATAGATTGGTTATTTGTGAGCAAATGCAATGGGATAACCTAATAGGTCAGCACAGTGTCTTCATGCTATTTAGTTAACTTTATTTTTATTAATTAAAAATCAATAAATTATGACAAAAAAATTACACAAAAATTTATTTGTATTGGGTGCTTTTATTTTAGCTGCTCAGTTAAGTTATGCGCAATACGTCGGACAACCTTTTTCTGGTACTGCAATTCAAGTAGGTGGGACCCTTAATACAGTTACAAAGGTAGAATTTGAAGATTATGATAGAACTTCTGGCTCTGTAGAAGGGGTAAATTCGAATGATACGAATACGATTCCACCTACAACAGGTACTTATAACGATACTACTTTAGGAAATCAAGGGGGTAATACTACTTACAGAAGTGGTTCAGATGTGGATATGAGTGATGGTGGTACTGGCATTGTAGTTCATAATACTGCAAATACAGATTATATGATATATACTATTGAGGTAGTAGAAGCTGGGCCTTACACAATTAAAGTAAATTACGGACAAGGATCTGGAGGGACTAAAGGTTTCCAATTATTTTTAAGAAATGCAAATACGCTGAGTAATGTAAAAACAATAATGACTGCTGCATTACCAGATACTGGTAGTTCAACAACTTATGCAGATTATACAGTTACAGATGTAGATTTGACTGCAGGAACATATGCGTTACATGCTAGGTTTACGGCTACAGGACCAAATTATGACTACATGTCTTTTGAAAGAACAGGTGTTGCGGCTAATGATGACTATGTTGGATTACCTTTCTCAGGTACTGCAATAAAGCTTGGAGAGACATTGGATGTTGCTAGCAAAATTGAGTTTGAAGATTTTGATAAAAGCGCAGGAAATGATAATGGTGTGAATACTAGTAGTTCAGATACTACACCAGTAACAACAGGTACCTACAATGATTCTACGGCAGGGAATGCTCAAGATTCTAACCATAGAAGTGGTTCAGATGTTGATATTAAGGTTGGTGGAACAGGTCATTATGTTCGAGATGTGGTAGGTGGAGAATACTTATTATACACAGTTGATGTAGATGTTGATGGGCCGTATACAATTGTTGTTAACTATGCTCATGGAGCTGAAGCGGGTAAATCATTTCAATTGTTTTTAAGAAATGCTACTACGTTGAGTAATGTTGAAACTATAATAAATGAAACTTTACCTGAAACAGGAAATTCAACTACTTTCGGGGATTTTTCAAAAAGTAGTGTGAATTTAACTGCAGGTACTTATGTTTTACATGCGAGATTTCCAGCAAGTGGACCAAGTTGGGATTATATGACTTTCACAAGAAACGGTGTTGCAGGAGTAGAAGAGACTAGTACTAATGCAATATCAAAAGTTTATCCTAACCCATCAGCAACAGGGATTTTTACTTTAGAAACTCCTAGTTCTTGGGAAATTATTTCGTTAGTAGGAATTAAGGTTTTAGAAGGAAATGGAACGACAATTGATGCTTCTAATTTGGCTAAAGGAAGTTATATTTTAAATTTAGGAAATACTGCTCAAGTTATTGTAATAAATTAAAAGTATTGAAATATTTTTTTAAGGCTATCTATTCTTAGATAGCCTTTTTTTTTGGGCGATTTTTCCATTAGTAAGCATTAAAGAAAGTTTTTGTCGCTTTTTTATTCAGGGATTAACTCACAAGTTGTCATACTTTTTGTTATATTCAGCCCATTGTTTTTTTATTGTTTTTATGAATCGATATTTATTAATACTTTTTTTGTTCATTGTTCAAATTCATGGATATGCTCAAAAAAATGATTTTCATTTTACAAAATTTTCTGTAGGAAATGGTCTTTCTAATAACGCAGTAATTGCGATTGAACAAGATCAATTGGGGAACATGTGGTTGGGAACAAGAAATGGCCTAAATAAGTACAATGGAGATCGTTTTGAGGTGTTTTTAAATAATCCCAAAGATGCTAATAGTCTGTCGAATAGTGATATATTGTCTTTATTAGAAGATTCTGAAGGAAATATTTGGGTAGGGACATACAATGGTTTGAACCGGTATAATCCCATAAACAATAGTTTTACTCGCTATTATAGTGAAGATTTGGTGAATCCCATCGTGAATAATGTGATCATATGTATGGAAGAGATGCCAAATGATGAAATTTGGTTTGGTACAGCAAGAGGAATTTCTATTTATAGTAAAATCACTAAGAAATTCATAAATATCAGAGTCGATAAAAATAGCAGTACAGGGTTGCCCAATAGAAATATTCAAAGAATTTTTATTGACTCTAGTAATGAAATTTGGGTTGCTACAACTCGAGGTTTGGCTCGATATGTAAGTAGAGAAAATAATGACTTTGTATTTGAAAGGTACAGAAAGCCTAGAGGTTCAGAAATAAAAAATGGATTTTTTATACAAGATATTATTGAGATCAGAAAAAATGTTCTCGGGGTAGCTACTAAATATAATGGGTTTTGGTATTTCAATACTATAAAAAAAAGATTTGTAAAAGAGGTTCATTCCAAATTATCACCAACTGCTGATGTGCGTGTCCTACAAAAAACATCTGATGGTAACATCTGGATGGGTACGACTCATGGTGTAACAATATTAACAAAAGACAGGGAAATTCATAATTTGAAATCTAGTAGAAAAGATGTTGCTAGTTTGAGTAGTAATTTTGTGAAATCTATTTTTAAAGATGACAATGGTTCTGTTTGGTTAGGTATGTATAGTGGTGGAGTAAATGTTTGGAATCCATCTAATGAAAATTTTACAAATTTTAGAAATGATGATTTAGATAATAATTTTGTCACAGATATAGTTTCTGATGTAGCATCCAACTTGTACATCGGAACCGAAGGTGGTGATATTACATTCGTTAGTAAAGATTTAAAAGTTTTGGATGTTTTTGAGGTGTCTGAAGCTAATGAAACTAGAAAATATCCCGTGCAATCCATGCATCTTTCAGAGGATAAACAACTTTGGGTTGGTGTTTTGAATCATGGAGTGTTTTTATATGATGCAGAAACTCATAAAAGATTAGAGGGGGTTATTTCAGATAGACTTATTGCGTATTTGAAAAACACAAGTATATATTCCATCAAAGAAAGTCCCAAAAATATTTTTTGGATTGCTACTTTCGGAAAAGGCTTGATACGCTATAATCATCGGTTGAAAAGTTACAGGATCTATGGGACAAATATTGGACAAGAACCGTATTTGTCAACAGATTTTATAAAAACTATTCATATTGACGGAAAAAGAAATCTATGGTTAGGTGGTTTAGGAAAACTTAACATGCTAAAGTTTAAAAAAGGGTACAAATATGATCTTTTTACTTATGATGTGGATATTGAATTTGGTGGAAATATCAAGTCAATTTTTGAAGATTCTAATAACACAATCTGGGTAGGTACAAATAGTAAAGGGCTTCAGAGATTTAATGGAAAAAAATTCGAAAGAGTTTTTCTAGATTCTATAAACCCAATTACAACTGTAAATACAATTTTACAAAATAGCAATGGTGATTTGTGGTTGAGTTGTGAACGAGGTATTGTTCAGTTTAATACTCAAAAAAATAAAGCTACCTTTTATTCGAATACAGGTTTGAGAAATCTGTATGAATACACACCGAATTCCGGAATTGTTATTAATAATTCTCAATTAATTTTTGGAGGAGAAAATGGAATTACCCTGGTAGATCCCAAAAAAATAAATATAAACAACTATGCTCCTCAAGTTGTTTTGTCTGATTTCAAAATAAAAAATAAATCAGTTAAAATTGGACAAAAAGAAGAGGTGTTAACAAAACATATATCCTTTACTAAAAAGGTTTCTTTGAGCTATGACAAAGCCAATTTTTCTATTAATTATGCCATTCCAAGTTTTATAAACACCCAGAGTAATTCTTATAAATATCGATTGGTAGGTTTAGATGATACTTGGTATACAACGAGTAAGACAGAAGTGTTTTATACACTGCAAACACCTGGTAAGTACATTTTTGAAGTAAAAGGAGCCAATAATTTTGGTGTATGGAACAATAAAGCCACGAGTTTGTTTATTACTGTAAAACCAGCACCTTGGAGAAGTTGGTGGGCATTTTTAATCTATGCTATTCTGATTGCACTCGGTTTAATTGGAATTTTTCTTGTAATGGAGTCTAAAACCAAGTTACAGCACAAACTGGATATGGAGTATTTAGAAGGAGAGAGGGTTAAAGAACTCAATGCCAGTAAACTACAATTTTTTACAAATATTTCACACGAGTTTAGAACTCCATTGACTTTGATTTTAGGACCCTTGCAACAAATTTTGGAAGATTATTCTGGCTCAAATTCGATGTATAAAAAATTAAGAGTTATCGAAAGTAGCTCGAACCATTTGTTGAGGTTAATCAACAGATTAATGGATTTTAGAAAGTTAGAAAACAATCAAGCAAATATTCAAACTGCCGAAGGAAATATTGTGAAATATTTACGTGAAATATTTTTATCTTTTTCTGAATTTGCGAAAACAGGCAATTACAACTATACCTTCGAAACAACAGATGATGAAATACTAGTTTATTACGATCGATATAAGTTAGAACGTGTATTCTATAATCTTATATCAAATGCGTTTCGCTATACTCCAGAAGGAGGTGATATTAGTCTAAAGATTAAGAAAACATCTAAAAATATAATCATCAGAGTTATAGATTCAGGAGTAGGTATTTCAGAAGAACACTTAGACAAAATATTTGATCGATTCTTTGAAGTAGCCATACACAATAACCCTGAGAAGAACTACAACAAAGGAACAGGAATAGGATTATCCATTGCTAGCAATATAGTAAAGCTTCATCATGGTACAATTAATGTATCTAATAATGCTAAAGGGGGAGCAATGTTTACGGTAAAGTTACCGTTAGGGAAAGAACATTTGAGTCCAGATGAAGTATCTGATTCTTTTGTGAAAAGTGATGATGTAAGTCAATACGTCACACAATTAGATGTATTAGAAACGGTTACAGACCAAGAAATAAACGATTTGAAAGAATCTAAAAAAGAGCTTTCTATTTTGTTGGTTGAAGACAATACTTCCTTGAGAACTTTTATGAAGGATTTATTGAAGGATGAGTACACTATTTTCGAAGCGGAAAATGGGCGTGTAGCTTTGGATTTGGCTCAAAAGAAAAAACCAGATCTTATTGTAAGCGATGTTGTGATGCCGGAAATGGTGGGTACAGAATTATGTGCTAAAATAAAATCAGATATCAATACAAGTCATATTCCGGTTATATTGTTGACCTCTAGATCTTCTTTAATTTATAAATTTGAGGGACTAGAAAGTGGTGCAGACGATTATATAAGTAAGCCTTTCAACTTAAAAGAGTTTAAACTACGCATAAAAAACATTCTAGAACTGAAGTCTCGATTAAAAGATAAATTTTCTGGAGATGATCACTTTGTGCCTAGTGAAGTGGCAGTAACTTCTAAGGACGAAGAGTTGTTAGCTAGAGCTTTTAAGGTTGTAGAAGAAAATATTTCTAATGAAGATTTTGATGTTTCTATGTTCGTATCAGAATTGGGAGTGAGTAGATCTTTACTTTTTACAAAAATAAAAGCATGGTCAAACATGACTCCAAATGAATTTATCCGTGAAATACGATTGAAAAGAGCTGCGCAATTGTTAGAACAGAATAAAATAAATGTATCTCAAGTAGGATATAAAGTTGGTTTCAAACGTCCAAAGTATTTTAGTCAATGTTTTAAAAAGAAATACGGACTTACACCAACCGAATACACAGATAAATTCTATAAAGAAAGCTAATAGTAATAATTGTATTTATTACGCTATTTGGACTTTTACTACCTCCCTTTTGGATATATGGTTCGTTTATGAATGGTAATTTTGTAATATGAATTCAAAGAAGACAAAACTCGTCATCCTTCAGGTACTTCTTTTTTTATTGGTTGTTCTAACTAGTGTTCTGATGATTTATTTGATTTGATTAAAATCGAATTAGTTATGACGCTCAATATAGTACATAACAGCTGCATATAAGTATAGAAGTATTTTTAAGTCTGTATTTTCAATTTTGATGAGAATGCATTGATATGGACATTTACTGCCATACATAATCTAACTTAATGCCATGAAAAAGTTTCGAAGTTTTTTTATAATTGTTCTAATAGCTTGTTCAAATTATGTACAAGGTCAGTCACCGAAGTCTGAAATTTCAAAACCTAATGTTTTGTTTATTGCAGTTGATGATTTAAATAATTGGATTAGTTGTATTGATAATTTTTCCAATCCTGTTACACCAAATTTTGACCGTTTGGCAAAAAAAGGAGTAACCTTTACAAATGCCCATGTTCAAGCGCCTTTATGTGGACCTTCTAGAGCATCTATTATGACAGGTTTGCGGCCTTCAACTACGGGTATCTATGGAATGACTCCTGATGAAAAAATAAGAAACGAGCAGAATACTTCTACTAAAGATATTATTTTTTTACCGGAATATTTTAAACAACATGGTTATCACACTATGGGAATCGGAAAACTTTTTCACATTCACGCACCAACGGGAGTTTTTGACGAATCTGGTGGTAGAGTAAATGGGTTTGGTCCTTACCCGAAAAAAAGGTTTGTGTGGGATGGTTATGGAAAGGGTGTGCGAGGAACACATGGAAGAACAAGTACTGATTGGGGAGCATTTCCAGAAAATGATACGTTAATGCCAGATCATCAATCTGTCGATTGGGTGATAGAACGATTACAAAGAACATATGACAAGCCTTTTTTTATGGGGCTTGGTTTTTTACGTGTTCATGTTCCTCTGTATGTGCCTCAAAAATGGTTCGATATGCACCCGATTGAATCGATACAAACACCTCCGTATTTAAAAGAAGATTTAGATGATATTCCACCTGTAGGATTAAAAATAAATGATTTACCTATGATGCCATCTACAGAATGGGCGAAAACTAGGGGAGAGTGGAAAAAAATCATACAAGCTTATATGGCATGTATGAGCTTTGTAGATTATGAACTAGGAAGGGTGTTGGATTCGCTTGAAAAAAGTGAACATGCTGATAATACGATTATTGTTTTATGGTCTGATCATGGCTATAGATTAGGTGAAAAAGGAACATTTGCCAAACATGCATTATGGGAAACAGCTACGAAAGCACCATTAATGTTGGCAGGTCCAAATATTCCAAAAAATATAAAAGTAACCGCTCCTGTTGAGATGTTATCTATTTATCCAACACTATTAGATTTATGTAAATTACCTAGATACAATAGAAATGAAGGGGAGAGTCTCTTGAAAAATATGGGCACTTCGTATTCGGAAAACCAGGGGTATGCATTAACGACATATGGTAGGAAGAATCATGCTATTAAAATAGATGGGTACCGTTATATTCAATACGAAGATGGGAAAGAAGAGTTCTATGATCACTCTATCGACCCCAACGAGTGGTACAATAAAATCCATGATAAAAAATACGATAAGATTATACAACGCATAAAAGAGCATTTACCTTATATAAATGCTTCGTGGTATGAAAATTCTAACTATACGTTTCAACCTTATTTTGTTGAGCAGAAAAAGCGGATGAAAAATGAGGTTGAAAATTAATATCCTTTGTGAAATGAAAAAGTTTAATGTCGTACTCATTTTGTGTTTGTTTTTAGGAAGTAACTCTTTTTCTCAGAAGGATTTAAGGTGCGAATCAAAAACGACTCCAACGGGGATAGCTATCAATAAACCTCATTTTAGTTGGACATTTATAGGTGATACAAAATGTCCAAAACAAGGAGGGTATAGAATTATGATGGCAACTGCTCCCGAAAAATTAAAATATCCAGACCTTTGGGATTCAGGCCCAACAAGTTCATCACAATCTAGTGGCATACAATATTCAGGAGAACCTTTAAAAAACGGACAACGTGTATACTGGAAGGTTATTATTTGGGGAAACAATCGAGGTGCCTCCCATAGTGAGGTAACTTGGTTTGAAACGGGAGAAATAAAAAATCCTGAAAAAGCTTTTCAACCTAACGTTTTTTCTAAAACTAGAGCTGGAATTACTAAAATCGATATTGACGGTAAAAATGAAGGTAGAATATTTGAAGGAATTGGTGCGGTGAGTGCTGGTGCTTCTACAGATTTATTATATGATTATATAGATCCTGTTAGAAGTCAAATTTTAGATCTTTTGTTCAAACCAAAATTTGGAGCTGCTTTTCAACATTTAAAAGTTGAAATGGGTGGAGGAGAAAATTCTACTTGTGGGGCTGAACCCTCACATGCTTTTACAAAGGAAGAATTGAAAAAACCAGTTTCTAGAGGCTATGAATTTTGGTTGATGAAAGAAGCCAAAAACAGAAACTCCAATATGATTCTGGAATACCTTCCTTGGAGTTTTCCAGGTTGGTTAAAACCAAATATTTACTCTCAAGAATCTGCTGATTATTTTGTCGCTTTTTTAGATGTTGCCAAAAAGAATTGGGATTTAGACATAGATTGGGTGGCAGCTGCGGAAAACGAAAATGGTACAGATAGCAATTGGTTGGTAGACCATATGAGACCTACTTTAGACGCTCGAGGTTATCAAAATGTAAAAATTCAAGGACCTGATGATAACAGTGGAGACTGGAAAATATTCGATGATTTTGAAAAAGACAAGGAGTTTGACAAAGTGATAGAAGCTGTAGGTTATCATTACGTAACAGGAAGAGAATTTACGGATGATATGGTTGATGGTCGTGGTCGACCGACAACTGTAAAAGCAAAAGAATCAGGAAAACCACTTTGGGCAAGTGAAGATTGGAGCTGGACAGGTAAAGATTGGGGCGGGGCAGGAGCCTTAAACTTAGCACGATTGTACAATAAATTTTACATTCGAGATCAAATTACAAAAACACTTATTTGGGCACCAATTGGTTCTATATACAAATCTGTAACTTGGGATAAAGCAGGTGCTATGAAAGCGAATGAGCCTTGGAGTGGTTATTATGAAGTTTGGCCAACAATTTGGGCTACAGCACATACAACACAATTTGCAACAGCAGAAAATTGGCAATATTTAGACGAAGCTTGTGGATTGTTTGACGCATCAACCTATAAAGGAAGTGTTGTGACTTTAAAAGATATAAGTACTGCCAATTGGAGTATGATTATTTGTACTGAAAATGAAGAAACATTAGAAGTAAACATTAAAAAAGGGTTGGCGCATGAAAAGGTGTATGTTTGGAAATCTGATCGAGATAATCAATTTGTAGAACTGGCAAATATCACCCCTAGAAAAAGGTCATTTACAATACAACTTGACTCTAAAAGCATTTATTCTTTAACAACAACCATAGGCCAACAAAAAGGAATCTATGAAATTCCTAAATCTAAAGCATTTCCATTTCCGTATAAAGAAGATTATGAAGACAGAAAAGTGGGTGATTTACCAAAATATCATTCAGATCAAAAAGGGAGTTTTGAAATCGCTTTAAAACAAAATGGAACTCATTGTTTGAAACAAATTGCACCTGAAGCTGGATATGATTGGATGCGAATCTATAGAAGGCCTAACATAAAACCACATACGTTAATTGGCGATGTAAATTGGAGAGACTTTACCTGTAGTACAGATGTTTTTATAGCAGGTGGAAATGTAGAATTAGGAGGACGTGTAAAAGGGAGTTTTTTGAACGGTTATAGATTTATGATAGAAAAGAGTGGTAGCTGGAAGTTACTACATAACAAGAAAACTTTATCGAAAGGAACTATAATTGGCTTTGATGGTAACATTTGGCATCAGTTAAAAATAAAGTTTCAAGACAAAGATGTTGAGGTTTTTGTAGATAATGAATCAATTTCAAAGGCAACGCATGTTATTAGTAGTGGTTATGTTTCGTTAGGGAGTTCATATCATCCTAATCTTTTTGATAATTTAAAAGTAACCAATAATAAACCAATGAAAAAAAATGTTTCCAAAAAGTAAAGTTTCGTTTATGAAAAAAAATAAAATTTTAGTTTGTGTTTGCAGTTTTATTTTAATGTTGATTGCTTGTGAAAAAGAAAATTCGAAGCAGGGTTTCAGTGATATTACTAATCTTGAACAAGGATTTAAAAACCCGCCAAACGAAGCCAAAGCGAGAACTTGGTGGCATTGGATTAGCGGTAATGTCTCTAAATCAGGTATCACCAAAGATTTAGAAGCGATGAAAGCAGTAGGTATTCAAGAGGCTCAATTATTCAATGTACATTTAGGTTTTCCCCAAGGGCCAGTAAAATATTTAAGCGAAGAATGGTTAGATTTATTTAAGTTTTCTGCTGAAGAAGCGCAGCGTTTGGGCTTAGAAATGGCATTTCATAACAGCGCAGGTTGGTCGTCTTCTGGAGGGCCATGGGTAACTGAAGAAAATGCAATGCAAACAGTGGTGTTTAGCGAACTTACTGTTGAAGGGGGTAGAACAATCCAACTAAATATACCAAAACCTAAAACCAAATTTGATTATTATAGAGACATCGCTGTTTTGGCCTTTCCAAAACCCAAACAACATATAAAAATAGATGGATTAGATTATAAAACATTGTCCGATAGAATCAGAAATCATTTGCTACCAGACATGAAGCAAATACCTGCTGATGCCATCATAAATAAAGAAAGTATTATTGATGTTACTTCTAAGTACAGTAAAGAAGGAATTTTAAAATGGAATGTTCCAAAAGGTGAATGGATTATTCTACGTCTAGGACATACTCCAATAGGAACAACGAATAGACCTGCACCTCCAGAAGCGAAAGGCTTAGAGGTAGATAAAATGAGCAAAATAGCGGTAGATGCTTATTGGAAATCGGGTGTACAACCAATTATTGACAAATTAGGAGATTTAGTCGGTAACACAGTGAATAATTGTTTAATTGATAGTTACGAGGTAGAAACTACCAATTGGACTAAGGGATTCGACAAGCAGTTTAACAGTTTAAGAGGTTATAGTTTAACGTCGTATTTACCAGCCTTAGCAGGATACTATGTGGATAGTGGAGCGGTATCAGAAAGATTTCTTTGGGATTTTAGAAGAACTATTGGTGACTTAATAGCAGAGAATTATTATGCTCATTTTGGAGAACTATGTCATAAAAACAGGATGCGATTTTCTGTTGAACCTTATTGGGGACCTTTTGATAATATGCAAGTTGGTGCTCAAGGCGATATCGTCATGTGTGAATTTTGGAGTGGAGGTTATCCGTTTTTCGATTCACCAAAATTTGTGTCTTCTATAGCACACTTAAATGGTAGTGCGATTGTAGGTGCAGAGTCTTTTACAGGAATTGGTGGTTGGGACAAACACCCAGCTAACATAAAATCAATTGGAGATAGAGCTTGGGCAGAAGGTATTACACGATTCATTTTTCATACATATGTACACCAACCTTGGGATGTAGCTCCTGGTTTGGCTTTAAGTTATCATGGTTTTGATTTTAACCGTTTAAACACTTGGTGGAAACAGAGCAAAGGATATATGGATTATCTAGCGCGCTCACAATATTTATTACAACAGGGAAAAAATGTTGCCGATGTTTTGGTGTTTACAGGAGAATCATCGCCAAATACAGGCTTTATAAAACCAGAAATTAAATCCATGGGTTTTGATTATGATTTGATTGGAACAAATAAATTAAAAGACTTAACCGTTAAAAACGGGACGATTTATTCGGCTGTTGGAAATACATACAAGCTTTTGGTATTACCAGAATCAGATTTTATCAAACCAGAAACTCTAAAAAAAATAGAAGAGTTAGTCAATGGAGGCGCAAATGTTATTGGAAAAAAAACGTTACAATCGCCAAGTTTAACCAATTATCCAAATTGTGATGTTAGCGTTAAAATGCGTGTTGATTCCTTATGGACAAAAGGGTTGGTAAAAGAACTGTCGATTGAAGAAGCTTTAAAAAATAAAACACCTGATTTTATACTTGAATCTAGTGATAAAACAGATTTGAGTTTTATCCATAGAAAGACAACTGATGCTGATATTTATTTTATTGCGAATGCTAGAAAAGAAGCCAGAAAAATTAACGCACGTTTTCGAGTATCAGGAAAACAGCCTGAACTGTGGAATTCTGAAAATGGCAGTATAAGAGATGCTGTCGTTTTTAAAGAAAATGACGATGAAACAACTTCAGTGACTTTGCAATTAGGCATGGAAGAATCAGTTTTTGTTGTGTTTAAAAAGCCTGTGAATCCAAACCACTTAGTGGAAGTTTTTACAAAACTAGAACCTACTGCAATTGAACCTCTTTCTAACTTAGAAATTGTAAAAGCAGCGTATGGTACCTTTTTACAAGAAGGCTTAATAGACATTACGGATAAAGTGAATGATGCTATCAATAACGGAACTTTAGATTTTAAAATGAGTAGGGCGTTTTGTGATTGCGATCCTGCAATGGGTTATAAAAAAGAGTTCAGGATGGAGTACCAAATTGGTGATGTTAAAAAGCAGATTTATGCCGAAGAACGAGAGCATATTCATATTGATGCAGGAAATAAATCGCTAAAAGTTTTAAAGGCAGTATTTGGTAAGTTTAAAGGAGAAACCACCGGTATTCCTCAGTATTATAAAACTTTTGATGTTACTGATAGAATTCAAAACCTAGTAAGCTCAGGAACATATGATATCTTGGTGTCTAATCGATTGATCGATAATAACATTCCACAAGGCGATAAAACCGTTTTAAAAATTACCTATAAAACTGATGGAGAAGAACGCACTGTATTTATTCCCAAAGGACAACGTTTAAAATTATCAAAAGATGCATTAAAACCTGAATTAGAATTTGAAAATGATGGAATATATTGGACAACACCTTATGTTGGTAAAGTAAATTATACGTTAGCAACGGGAGTAACAAAAACTGAGGAAGTGATATCTGTTCCACAACCAATGGAGCTATCAGGTACTTGGGAAGTTTCTTTTCCAATAACCTCAGAAACTTCAAAAAAAGAAATCTTTCCTAATTTGATATCTTGGACAGATGCCAAAGATGAGGCTGTTCAATATTTTTCTGGAACTGCATCCTATAAAAAAGATTTTGTATTGTCAGAAGAAATGCTTCAATCGAATAAAAAGATAGCCCTAGATCTAGGAAGTGTATCCATCATTGCTGAAGTAATAATCAACGGTAAAAGTGCAGGTGTTTTATGGAAAGCTCCTTTTAGAATTCCTATTGATGAATTTGTGAACAAAGGACAGAATACACTTGAAGTTAAAGTGACCAATTTATGGCCCAATCGATTGATTGGAGACGAACAGCAATCTCTAGATTACTCACGAAAAGGCAATAAAATCAAGGCACTTCCAGAATGGTTATCAAACCCTAAATCACGAGAGTCTAAAAGACAAACGTTTGCTTCTTGGAAACATTGGGATAAGGAGGACCATCTGTTAAGTTCAGGACTGTTAGGTCCGGTAAAAGTGATATTTTTTGAAACTGTAAAGCTAGAGAACTGATGATTAAATATGTTTGTTTATATCTTTTAATGTTTTTTTGTTTGTTGGGTTGTGTAACGAAACCTAACAAACAACAAGTAACATCTGAAAACAATGAAAAAGTGGATTACTTTGCCGATAATGGCTTTGGTAATGCAGTCGCAATTGTACAACATCCTTCAGGGGTTTATCATAAAGGCATTACTTATGTTGCTTACCAAGGAACATTAGAAGACCCTTATGTCGCTTCTTATAACCATAATACCAAAAAATGGAAAGGACCATTTAAGGCAGGTGCTAGTGAAATGGGTAAAGACCCAAATCGAAAGAAAAAGATTGACAATCATGGTAAACCAGCATTGCTCATAGATGATGCAGGATATATTCATATTGCATTTGGAGGACATGGAGGAACACCTAATGATGGTGAAAATCCATTAGGAAATCATCATTATGGAAAAAACTTACATGCAGTTTCTAAAAAACCTTTGGATATTTCAGAATGGGAAACTCTTGATAATATTTCGTTATTCGGTACTTACAGTCAGTTTGTGAAAATGGATAACGGTGATATCTATTTGTTTTATCGTCATGGTGCCCATAGAAGTAATTGGGTGTATCAAAAATCAACTGATAATGGTAAAATATTTGGAGAGCCCGTTTCCTTTTTAAAGCATAAAAGAAGAACAAAAATAGAAGCTGAAGATTCATGGTATCCATGGATTTCTAAAGGTAATGGAGACGAGATTATTGTAGCATTTGATTATCATATTTGTAGAGATAGCAAAAACGGACAAGATTCAAGAGGTCATATCCCAGAAAGGCATAATTTGTATTACATGGTTTTTGACACCAAAATAGGGGAATGGAGAAATGTTAAAAATGAACTTTTAGAAATGCCTTTAATCAAAGAAATAGCAGATCAAAAAACATTGGTAAGCGAGATAGCTGAGGATTGGACTTTTCAAGGTATAACTGATTTGGACCCTGATGGAAATCCACATATTGGTGTATTGGTTGGACCTGATGTTGGTAAAAAAAGAAGTGGTCCTAAACGTTTGCAACTTTTTAGATGGGATGGAAAAGAGTGGTTACAAAGTAAGAATACGGATATTCCAAGAGGTAATGGTGATTTAGAAGTGAAATCTGCAAAAGAAGTTAGCGTATATCTAGAACATGCAGGTGATAATGATGTTGGAGAAATAAGTAGATGGGATAGCTCTGATGGAGGAAAATCGTTTAAAAAGAGCAATGTTCTTTTAAGTAGAAAAAATGCTGGATTTGTGATTTCTGCTTTAATCGATAACCCGCATCCAGATGCAAGAATAATTGTAGGTGAAAAGGAAAAAGGCTCAGATTTTAAGAAAATGTATCTCTTAGGGGATAATGGACCAATTCAGCGTCTTAAAAAAGAAAGTGATATTAAAAAAAATATAATCAATAAATAAAAACTAAAATGAAAATTATTAAAAAACTATCTTTAGGGATATTCACATTGAGCATTTTAATTTCTTGTGGTAAGGGAGTTAAAAAAGTGGCAGATAGTTCGACAACCAAAACACAAAATCCACCAAATATCGTATTCATTTTATCCGATGATCAATCATGGACAGATTATGGTTTTATGGGTGATAAAAACATAGAAACTCCTAGATTAGATCAGTTTGCTTCGGAGAGTTTAACGTTTAAGAAAGCATACGTGCCAACACCTTTATGTTCTCCGTCTTTAGCAACAATAATTACGGGGTTGTATCCTAAAGATCACGGAATCATTGGAAATGATAAGGTTTATGATAGGAGTGGGAATCGTAAAGCAAATAGAGCAAAAGCATACAAACCCGTTATTGAGGCTTTTGAAAAGCAAACAACACTTCCAGATATTTTAAAAGAAAAAGGATACCTATCGTTTCAAACAGGAAAATGGTGGCATGGAAATCATAAGATAGGTGGATTTGATTATGGAATGACTCATGGAGATCCTAAAAGAGGTGGTCGTCATGGAGATTATGGTCTAAAAATAGGAAGAACAGGATTAGACACAATTCACAACTATATAGACTTGGCAGCAAAAGAAAAGAAACCATTTTTTTTATGGTATGCACCTTTCTTACCTCATAGGCCTCACAATCCACCGCAACGTTTATTAGATAAATATTTGAAAAAAACAGATTCTCAATCATTAGCAAAATACTGGGCTATGTGCGAGTGGTTTGATGAAACTTGTGGTCAGTTATTCGATTTGTTTGAAGAAAAAGGCTTAACCGAAAATACATTGTTCGTATATGTGTGTGATAATGGTTGGGCGCAACATCCCGAAGAAGAAGGGTATTTAAAGCATTCTAAGCGTGCTCCATACGACATGGGAATTCGTACCCCAATCATGTACAAGTGGAAAGGGAAAATAACTCCTAAAATGGACAATTCAACTATTTCTAGTAGTATAGATATGGTACCCACAGTATTAGATGTTTTAGGTATTAAAAAACCAGAAAACTTACCTGGAGTAAGTGTTTTGGATGAAAAAGCACTTACTGAGCGTAAAGGAGTTTTTGGCGAAGTATATGCACATGACTTTGATACCATAGAGAATAGCATGTATTACAATATGGCTATTTTTCCTCCCTATAAAATTATCGTTCCGGATCCTGTAAGAAAGAAAGGAGAAGTTGTACAATTGTTTGATATTGATAATGATCCTTTTGAAAAAAATAATATTGCAGAAAGTCATCCAAAAGTTGTAGAGGATTTAATGGCAAAAATCACTGCATTTAGAGTGGAATAATTCAAATTGTTATAAAGAAATATTCAGTCGAAATGTATGGAGTCACAGTTTTCAAAAATCAAAGGAGTTGGACACTTATATATATATTCTAAAAAAAAACTTCTAAAATTCATAAGTATTAAAAAATGAAAAATAGTATATCCATAAGAACTTGTTTAATGTTTGTTTTTTTATTTTCAACAAGCGTAAAAAGTCAAATTCAGAAAAAAAGAAAGCCGAACATCATTTTTATCATGGCAGATGATTTAGGTTGGACTGATATTAGTTCATCTAATACTAGTTTGGGAAATGGGTCTAAATATTACGAAAGTCCTAATATAGATAAACTAGCAGAGCAAGGGATGTCATTTACTTATGCCTATACACAACAAAATTGTCAACCTACTCGAGCCGCATTGCTTACTGGTCAATATGCAACAGGTTCTCAAAACGGCATTTATAATGTGGGAAGTCTTAATCGAACTTCAAAAGGAGCTGTCACATCTATTGTTCCGCATACTCAGAATAATTATTTGAAAGAACAATGTGTTTCCATGTTCGAAACTTTAAAGACAGTTGGTTACCATACTGCATGGTTTGGGAAATTACATGCTATTAAAAAGGAAAAGCATGCCGAAACATATGTAGGTATTGATTATAATTTAGCACTTCGAAAAGAAACAAAAGCAGTTGTAAATGGCGTAAACGTAAAAAATGAGTTTTTTGCTCAGAATGATGATAACAAAGGTTGGATTTTTAGTCATGAAGAATTAAAACCATATACACAACCTTATGATTCTACATACATTAAAAATGTATTAGAGCCTTTGAAAAATGGAAATGATCCTAGTTTGTTAGAAGGTACACCTAAGCACCTTACCGATGCTTTGGGAGATGCAGTTGTAGATTATATAAAAGATAGATCGCAAAAAGATGCGCCATTTTTTGCCTATATTCCTTTTCATGCAGTGCATGTTAGTATACTCCCACGTGTTGATTTAGAGGCTAAATACAATGCGATAACATCTCAGGATTCGCGTCATACTCGTGCTGATTATGCTGCTTTTGTAGAACTTTTAGATCAAACAGTTGGACGTATTTTAAATGCATTAGAAGATCCTAATGGTGATGGTGATACAACAGATGGAATAGACGAAAACACTTTGGTAGTTTTTTATTCTGACAATGGTGGTTTTATGGGGCCTACTGATAATACCCCATTGCGTTTAAGAAAAGGAACCTATTACGAAGGAGGAGTTCGTGTACCCTTAATTTTTAGATATCCAGGAGTAGTGAAGCCAAATACTGTAAATTCCACTCAAGAAGTTCACGCCATTGACTTTTATCCTACACTAGCGGAAATTGCTGGAGCCAAACTACCAGATCCTAAAAATCACGAAATAGATGGCAAATCAGTTGCTTCTGTTTTAAAAGAAGAAACTGACGCACTTGATGGTAAAAACGAATTGTACTGGCATTTTCCTGGATATATGGACGTGCGTAATATGCCTCAATCAGTAATGCATTATAGACATTCTAACAAGCAGCATTATAAATTGTTCTATCGTTATGAAGATGATTCTTACGAATTATATAACCTAAGTAATGATATTGGTGAAACCATCAATCTTTTGAGTGGTAATCCTAACAAAGAGACTATTGAGGTAGCTCTGCTAATGAATAAAAAACTACGTAAGTGGCTAGTAAAAAGAAATGCCCCAACTGGAACTTGGGCTAAAAATGGAGAAAAAGTAGCTTATCCTAAAAAGAATGGAGTTAAGAAATATTAATAATTATAATTTAAGAAATGAAGAGGAATAATTATCAACTCTTGTTTTTGTGTTGCGTGTCGATCTTATTTATGGCCTGTAAAGGAGGTAAGACTTCTAATGTGAAATCAGCAATTAATGTAGAAAATAAAGGTCAAGATATAGCAAAGAATCAACCCAATTTAATTTTTTATTTAGCAGATGATCAAGATGTTTATGATTATGGTTGTTACGGAAATGAAAAAGTGAATACAGAAGCAGTAGACCGTCTAGCAAAAGAAGGAATGTTGTTTGAAAATGCTTTTACTGGGCAAGCAATTTGTGCACCTAGTAGATCACAGCTTTTCACAGGGAAATATCCTTTTAAAAATGGATGTTTTGCAAACCATACGGCTACGAGGCCAGACATAAAAAGTGTCACCACTCAGATGAAAGATTTGGGTTACGAAGTGGTTTTGGCGGGAAAAAGTCACGTGAATCCTTCAGATGTTTATCAATGGGATAAAGAATGGGCATCCGTTCCTAAAAAAGGAGTGCCTAGAGATTATATTCCTTTGGATAGTATCGAGAGTTATTTAAAAACTTCTAAAAAACCATTTTGTATGTTTATTACGTCTAAATATCCACATGGAAAATATTTTGATGTTGAAAATCCAAAAGTAGATGCTATTAAATTCTATCCATTTAACGAACATAAAAAAGGAGATAAAGAATATGTGAAATCTAAAGCTGGTTATTACCGAAGTATTGAGGAAGATAACACGCAAATTGAAAAAGTTTTAGCATTAGTTGATACGTATCTTGATGACAATACTTTATTTATTTATAGTGCAGATCATGGAGTTTCAGGTAAGTTTACAGTTAAAGACATAGGTTTAAAAGTACCTTTTGTAGCACATTGGCCAAGAGTGATTAAACCTGGAACTACTTCAGATCAACTCATTCACTATACTGATGTATTGCCAACTTTTGTTGCAATTGCTGGAGGGAAGGCAGATGAGACTGCAGATGGAACTAGTTTTTTACCAATTCTAGAAGGTGAAGTTAAGGCAGTAAATGAATATGTGTATGGAGTAAGAACCAATCAGAATATATTAAATTCAGAGGTGTTTCCTTCAAGAATGATTCGAGATAAACAATACAAATACATTCGTAATTTTAATTCTATTGAAGTTGTAGAACAAAATTTAACAGGGAAATTGAATGTAGATTATTTTATAAAAAGAGGTGCAAATAAATTCAAAAATGAACCTTTTGAAGAATTGTACGATTTACAGAACGATCCATACGAACAGCATAATTTAATCAAAGATGAAAGTCTGAAAGAAATTAAAGAAAGGTTGAAAAAAGATTTGTTTGAATGGATGAAGTTACAAGATGATTTTTTAAATGAAACTGTGGGGAATATGCCAATCATAACTCCTAAAGGGAAAAAAGGATTTAAGTTAGACCAAGATACGCCTAGACGAAAAATACCTGATTCTATAAAAAATACACTAACGAAAGAAGATTATATAATAATTGAGCACTGGTAAAAAAAACAATTGAAAAATGAATAAATTCTTCACATACGCATTTAGTTTATTTTTTCTTTTAACATCATGTAAAAATGAAAAAGATAAAACGGCAGAGAAACATGACCAAAAGCCAATGAACGTTTTGTTTATTGCTATTGACGATTTAAGAACTGAGTTGGGTTGTTATGATGCACCACAAGTAAAATCGCCAAACATAGATCAATTTGCAAAAGAAGCAGTTGTTTTTAATCGAGCGTATTGTAATGTGCCAGTTTGCGGAGCATCAAGGGCTAGTTTGTTAACCAGTATTTTACCTACAAAAACACGTTTTATAGATTATAGAGCAAAGGCGCAAGGAGATGTTCCAAACGCGAAAACCCTGCCGAGTATTTTTAAAGATGCAGGATACACGAGTATTTCAAACGGAAAGATTTTTCACTACAATAAAGATGTTCAAGAAGCAAGTTGGAGTGAAAATCCTTGGATGCCAGAAGGAGGACACAGAGTGAGTTATGATAAGAGCACCAATGAAGTAATCATGAAATCTGGTAATGGTCGCATTTATGAAGCACCAGAAGTTGATGATAGTGAGTATCCAGATTATAAGATTGCACAAAAAACGATAAGCGATTTACGCCGTTTTAAGAAAACTGGGGAATCTTTTTTTATGGCTTGTGGTTTTTTTCGTCCTCATATGCCTTTTTATGCACCTAAAAAATATTGGGATTTATACCATAGAGATTCAATAAATATTGCAGAGAACCGTTATTTACCAGAGAATGCACCGAAATCGTTGCGTGGTAGTGGAGAGTTTAAAAGCTATAGTTTTGGTGATTATAAACCAAATACAGAAGAGTTTCATAAAATGATGCGTCATGGGTACTATGCTTGTGTAAGTTATGTGGATCAAATGGTTGGAAATGTTCTTGCAGAACTTGAAAATCTAGGCCTAGCAGAAAATACAATTGTTGTATTATGGGGGGATCATGGTTGGCATTTAGGAGAACACGAGTTTTGGGGAAAACACAACACCTTGCATAATGCGTTGCAAGTACCTTTGATTGTGAAAGTACCAGGCAAAATAAAAGGACAACAGACCAATGCTTTGGTAGAGAGTGTTGATATTTATCCAACACTTTGTGATTTGGCAAATTTAGATACACCTGATTATATCATGGGCGAGAGTTTTAAATCAGTGCTCAACAATCCGAAACAATCATTTAGAGAGAATGCATATGCGCGTTTTAAAAAGGCCGATGCCATTGTAACCGAAAACTTTACTTATTCCTTATACGAAAATGGTGAAGAGATGTTGTACAATCGCAAACTAGACCCAGACGAGAACAAAAATGTTTTAGCAAATCCTAGTTATAAAAAAGTACTTGAAGATATGCGAAAAGCTTTAATGAAAAAGCAAGAACAAGCAAAGAGCTATAAATAAAGAAGATGCTTTGCAATTATATTTTGAAGGAACTTTTGCTGTGATTGCATTAAATTCTAATGAAGGATTAAAATCTGTTTATATTGGAGAGGGAAATAAATGGAGTTTCGAAAATGTTGAGATTGTTACACCATCAGAATAAAACTTCTATAAAGATTATGAGTAATTTTAAAGTATACTGTAGAATATTGATTTGCGTTCTTGTTACTTTTCTTTTGAGTTGTAGTGAAAAACAAAAAACAGAAACATTATTGTTCGTTGGTAGTTTTACAGAGAAACAACCTGGAGATGGTATCCAGGTATATCTTTTCGATACAGAAACCGGTAGGGCCGAGTTGAAACATACAGTCAAAGATGTTATCAATACTTCATTTTTGAAATTATCTTTCAATGGGGGATTTTTGTATTCTGTAGTAGAGAGTCAAATGGATTATAATGGTAAGGTCGCTGTTTATAAAATTGATTCAATTAACAAAACTTTGAAGTATATCAATAGTCAAGATTGTGGCGGTAGGAACCCTGTTCATTTAGAAATAGATAAAAATGACAAACATTTGGTTTGTTCCAATTATTCAGATCCAAGTTTGAGTGTATTTGATTTGAATGCAGACGGAAGCATAAAACCTTATCATCAATTATTGGTTTTTAAAGATAGTAGTATCCTAAAGAATCGCCAGAAAACAGCTCATATTCATTCTTCCAATTTTTCACCAGATCAAAAATTTCTACTCGCTCAAGATTTAGGTGCAGACAAAATTAGAATTTTCGAGTTTTCAGAAATCGATAATCGGTATAAATTAGTTTCTAAGGACTATGTTGCTGTAGCTCCAGGAAGCGGTCCTAGGCATTTTGATTTTCACCCAAAAGGGAAGTATGCCTATGGAGTGGCAGAATTGAGTGGAGAAGTCAATGTATATGCGTTTAAAAAAGAAATGTTATCACTTATAGATACAAAAAAGACCTATAAAAAAGAACAGTCAATTTATAGAACTGCCGATATTCATATTTCTTCAGAGGGTAAATTTTTGTATGTTTCGAATAGAGGGCCTGAAGAAGATACAATAGCTGTTTTTGAAATTGACGAGAATACGGGGATGTTATCATTTGTTGAACATGTTCCTACTTTTGGGGAGCATCCTAGAAATTTTGTAATAGATCCCACAGGGAATTTTCTATTGGTCGGAAATCAATTCACGAACAATATTGTGATATTTAGAATAAACAAACAAACGGGTAAATTGAAAAAACTACCCAATGAAATAAAATCTATGGGAGTATCAAGTTTGCAAATGAGAACTTATAAGAAATAAAAAAGGAAAGATGTAAAACCTTTCCTTTTTGTATTTTTATTAGTGAAGCTCAACTTTTTTGTGCAAACGAATAAAGGATTCTACTTTGTCTACCATGTCTACACATCCGCAAAAAAGAGGAACTCTTTCGTGTAGTTCTTTTGGTTCGAGATCCATAATTCTTCGCGAACCATCCGTAGCTTTTCCTCCAGCTTGTTCAGCTAAGAATGCGATCGGATTGCATTCATATAAAAGCCTCAGTTTTCCGTTAGGTGAAGTTTTACTTCTTGGGTAAATATAGACTCCTCCTTTGATCATGTTTCTATGAAAATCAGATACCAAAGAACCAATATATCGGTGTGTGTATGGGCGCTGATCATTTTTATCTTCCTCTTGGCAATATTTTATATAATCTTTGACCCCTTGTGAAAAATGAACGTAATTTCCTTGGTTGATAGATAGAATATTTCCTTTTGTTGGAAATGTCATATTTGGATGTGACAAATAAAAACTTCCAATTGCAGGATTTAAAGTAAAGCCATTCACTCCTTTCCCTGTGGTATAAACTAGCATGGTTGAAGTTCCATACACGACGTACCCGGCAGCAACTTGATCGTTACCTTTTTGTAAAAAATCTTCTTTTTTTACGGGAGTTCCGATAGGTGTCACCCTTCTATAAATAGAAAAGATAGTACCAACTGATACGTTAACATCGATATTTGATGAACCGTCTAATGGGTCGATTAACACAACATATTTGTTTTCGTGTGTACTGTCTTTACCTTCAATAGTTATGTAATCTTCTTCTTCTTCACTAGCTATGCCACATACAATTTCTCTGTTTATCAATGCCGATTTAAACACATCATTGGCATAAATATCTAGTTTCTGCTGATCTTCACCCTGAATATTGGTTTCTCCAGCAGTTCCAATAATATCAACTAGTCCTGCTTTGTTTACCTCATGATTTACAATTTTTGCAGCAAGTCTTATTGAGTTGATTAGATGAGAAAATTCTCCTGAAGAATATTTAAAGTGGTTTTGATTGTTTATTATAAACTCACCTAATGTTATGTAATTCTCTTTCATAAAAAAGTTGTAGAATAAATGATATTCTTTATTTTTAGTTTAAAACGAAAGTAATTTTTTAGCTGCAGTAAGCTGTACTGATGTGTGATGTAGTAATAGAGGTATCTTGGATGAAATTCGATCTGTTTTATTTTGAAATTAAACTGAGATGATTTTTTTTCATTAGAACCATACAGTTCAGAAGACTTAACTAAATGTATAGGACTATTTTTGATTATGTAAAATTTAACAAAATTAAATCATGGAGATCAAAACGAGTTTTAAATATGTAGATTATTTGTGGGACGAAAAAAAAGCTGCGTCGCTTGAGGATAATCAAGTCGAGTTGTTTTTATATCGTTCTAATATATTAGGAGCAGATTTAAGAATCACTAATTACGGTGGTGGAAATACGAGTTGTAAAACTATTGAAACAGACCCCTTAACAAATGAAGAAGTTGAGGTAATGTGGGTAAAAGGTTCAGGTGGAGATATTGGTACTTTAAATAGAGCGGGTATTGCTGGTTTGTATACGAATCGTTTGCGTGATTTGAAAAATGTATATGGAGGGATGCATGATGAAGATCGAATGGTTGGTCTTTTTGATCACTGTATTTACGATCTTGACAGTAAAGCTCCGTCTATTGATACACCTTTGCATGGTTTGTTACCATTTGCACATATAGATCACTTGCATCCTGATGCGTTGATTGCGGTTGCAGCAGCAGAGGACAGTGAGAAGGTTACCAAAGAAATTTGGGGAGATACTATGGGGTGGGTGCCATGGCAACGTCCTGGGTTCGATTTAGGATTACAGTTAGAAAAATGTTTGGCTGATAATCCTGGTATTCGTGGAATCGTATTGGGTTCTCATGGATTATTTACATGGGGGGATACTTCTTACGAATGTTATATGAATAGTTTAGAGGTGATTGAAATGGCTTCTGATTATATAGAAAACAAGATTAAAGAAAACGGAAGTGTATTTGGTGGTCAAAAAATCGAAAGCCTTCCTAAAGAAGTGCGATACGAAAAAGCGGCTCAAATTATGCCATTATTAAGAGGGTTATGTTCTTCTGAAAACAGAATGATTGGACATTTCTCTGATTCTGATGTGGTAATGGAGTTTATCAATAGTAATGATTTAGAAAGATTGGCTCCAATGGGAACATCTTGTCCTGATCATTTCTTGAGAACTAAAATTCAACCTTTGGTATTGTCATTAGATAAAAATGAAGATTTATCTGATAGCGAAGCTATTTTAGCTAAGTTAGAGCCAGCATTTGAAGCTTATAGAGCGGAATACGCTGAATACTACAATACATGTAAAAAAGAGAATAGTCCTGCGGTTCGTGATGCGAATCCAGTAATCATTATTTACCCAGGAGTAGGTATGTTTAGTTTTGCAAAGAACAAACAAACTACACGTGTGGCAAATGAGTTCTATATCAATGCGATCAATGTAATGAGAGGAGCAGAAGCTATTACTTCTTATACATCTTTACCAAGACAAGAAGCATTTGATATCGAGTACTGGTTGTTAGAAGAAGCTAAATTACAACGTATGCCGAAAGAGCAGCCGTTATCACGTAAAGTAGCTTTAGTTACGGGTGCTGGTGGAGGTATTGGAAAAGCAATTGCAGATAAATTAGCAGCTGAAGGTGCAAATGTTGTATTGACTGATATCAACGAAGATAGTTTGATTGAAGCAAATGCTACTTATAAAAGAGACGTTTCAACTTATGCTATTTGTGATGTGACGAATCCTGAATCTATTGCTTCTGCATATAAAAAAGCATGTGTAGAGTTTGGAGGAATTGATATTGTTGTACACAGTGCAGGTTTGGCAATTTCTAAACCTTTGGAAGACACTACTGACAAAGATTGGAATATCTTACAAAATATATTAGTGAAAGGTCAGTTTGATCTAGCAAAACAATTCTCAGCAATTACACGTCAGCAAGGATTAGGTGGAGATTATATTTCTATCGCTAGTAAAAATGGATTGGTTGCAGGTCCAAATAATGTCGCTTATGGTACTGCGAAAGCAGCACAACAGCACATGGTTCGTTTGTTAGCTGCTGAATTAGCAAAAGACAAAGTAAGAGTAAATACAGTAAACCCTGATGGAGTTATTGTAGGAAGTAAAATTTGGGAAGGAGCATGGGCTGAAGGTCGTGCCAAAGCCAATGGAATTACTGTAGAAGAATTACCAGCATTTTACGCAAAAAGAAACTTATTGAATGAGATTATTACTCCTGCAGATATTGCAAACGGTGTATTCTCTTTTGTAGGAATTACAGACAAGTCAACTGGAAACATTTTGAATGTTGATGGTGGAATGGCCAATGCATTTGTAAGATAAATTGATCAGTTAAGATTAGAGTTTAATTTGATACGAGAAGGTTCTTCCCGAAGTTAAGATGATTTCGGGAGAGCTTTTCTTAAAATAATATAGGATTATGAAAATAAATAAAGAGCAAATTTTTGATTTCAATAAATCAGGATTAGAGAATCATAATGATAATTATGATTTTTTAGCTAATAAACTGACTAAAAACGGTCATAATATATCTGACATTTTAGCAAAATTAGCTGAGTTTCAAGTAGCAATACCAAGTTGGGCTTTAGGAGCTGGTGGTACTCGTTTTGGACGTTTTTCTCACTATGGTGAACCTTCTAGCTTAGAGCAAAAAATAGAAGATGTTGGTGTGTTGCATGCTCTTACTAAGACTGCCGGAGCGGTCTCGTTGCATATTCCATGGGATGTGCCATCTGATTACAATGCGGTAGGTGAATTGGCTAATTCTTTAGATATTAAATTTGACTCTGTAAATTCTAATACTTTTCAAGATCAGGCAAACGCCCAAGAATCTTATAAGTTTGGGTCGTTGAGCAATACGAGTCAGGCAGTACGTGAACAAGCGATCCAACATAATTTAGATGTAATTAACATCGGAGATAAATTAGGTTCTAAAAGTTTAACGGTTTGGTTGGCTGATGGATCTTGTTTTCCAGGACAGAATAATTTTCAAACTGCTTTTCAAAATACGCAAAACAGTTTGATTGATATTTACAAAGGATTACCAGATGATTGGAAAATGTTAATAGAATACAAACCATACGAGCCAAACTTTTATAGTACAGTTATCCAAGATTGGGGTGCTTCATTAATGTTGGCAAATGGTTGTGGTGATAAAGCATTTACGTTGGTAGATCTAGGACATCATTTACCAAATAGTAATATTGAACAAATTGTATCTGTATTGCAATTGAAAGGAAAGTTAGGTGGTTTCCACTTTAACGATAGTAAATATGGTGATGATGATTTAACTGTAGGAAGTATCAAACCTTATGCATTATTCTTAATTTTTAATGAATTAGTGTACGGAATGGAGAATAACCCTCAGAATCCTGATTTAGCTTGGATGATTGATGCAAGTCATAATATCAAAGATCCTTTAGAAGATTTAATTCAATCTTTAGAGGCAATTCAAGAGGCATATGCTAAAGCATTATTGATTGATCAAGCAGCTTTGAAAGCAGCGCAAATTGATAATGATGTTGTAAAATGTCAAGAAATATTACAGGGAGCTTTTAGAACAGATGTTCGACCATTAATTGAAAAAGCAAGATTGAATGTTGGCGGTGTAATTAGCCCAATTCAAGCGTATAGAAGTTTAGATGTAAGAAATGAATTAATTAAAGAGAGAGGTAGACATACTGTTGCCACTGGACTTTAAGAATTTACTATGAGACAAAAAGTAACAGCTGTATTCGATATAGGAAAAACTAATAAAAAGTTTTTCCTATTCGATAAAGATTTTAAAGAGGTTCACAAAGAATATATTTCATTTGATGAAATTGTTGATGAAGACGGACATCCAACTGAGAATTTGCATGAGTTGCAAAAATGGTTGAAAGAGGTTTTCGATAGAATTTTAACAGATAAGAAATACAAAGTTAAAGCGATCAATTTTTCTACCTATGGAGCGAGTTTTGTTCATTTAGATAAGGAAGGAAATCCTTTAACTCCACTGTACAATTATACAAAAGAATTGCCATCTCATATAGTGGATAGCTTTTTCGAAAGTTACGGACCAAAAGAAGCCTTTTTAAAAGCTACAGGCTGTACTGATTTAAGTATGTTAAATTCTGGTTTACAATTGTATTGGTTGAAGAAAACCAAACCAGAAATTTTCAAGCAGATTAAATATTCATTGCATTTACCGCAATATTTAAGTTATATTTTCACTGGGATTGCTTTGAGTGAGTATACAAGTATTGGTTGTCATACTGCATTGTGGGATTATACAAAAAAAGATTACCATAATTGGGTGTATGAAGAAGGAATCAATGAAAAATTACCCCAAATAGTTTCTACGGAAACAAGTATCAATATGAATTATAACGGTAACCGTATTAAAATCGGTGTCGGAATTCATGATAGTTCAGCTGCATTGTTACCTTATGTACGCAGTATTAAAAAGAAATTTATTTTAATATCAACAGGTACTTGGAGTATCAGTTTCAATCCTTTTACTGAAAATCCAATTGCTGAAGATGGATCGACAAATGATTCATTAAATTATATGAGAATAAACGGAAAGCCAGTAAAAGCTTCTCGTTTGTTTTTAGGAAATGAATATAAAGTTCAAGTGAAAGCACTTGATAAAAAATACGGAGTGAATGACGACTATCATAGAACAGTTAAGTTTGATTATGATATCTACGCTTCGCTGATAGAAGACTTTACCTACCAATATAAGTGGAAAAGTATTGTTGATGAGAATATGCCATCAAAAACCATTGCAAATTTTGAAACTTATGAATATGCTTATCATCAATTAATTACAGAGTTGGTGTTGTTGCAAATCAAGTGTATCAATGAAGCGAAAGGTGATGATACCATTACTAGACTATATGTTGACGGTGGATTTAGTGACAATGATGTGTATATAAAGTTGTTATCTCATTATTTTAGAGATAAGAAATTGAGAACAACCAATGCGTCTTTGGGCTCAGCTTTAGGAGCAGCGATTTCAATTTCAGATTCAAAATTGAATTCAAAATTTTTAAAAGAAAATTATGCTCTGAAGAAACACGTTCCTTTTATTGTAGGAACAGAGATTACGAGCAAATAATTTAAGAAAACCAACAACAGAAGAGGAATGTTTTAATATTATAAATTCGATGTTATGTTAAAAAAACAACAGCTAATTCATCCAAGAAACCAAATTACTGAAATAATTGACAGGATTTATAAACGAGGAATGACCACAACTTCTGGAGGGAATATTTCTATTATTGATGATAATGGAGATATTTGGGTAACGCCTAGTGCAGTTGATAAAGGTTCCTTGCAGGCATCAGATATTATATGTGTTAAAAAAGATGGAACGATTATCGGAAAGCACAAACCGTCATCTGAGTTTCCTTTTCATAAAGCTATTTATGAATCAAGACGCGATATAAAATCTGTGATTCATGCACATCCACCAGCTCTAGTTTCATTTAGTATTGTTCGTCAAATACCGAACACGAATATTATTTCACAAGCGAAGCATATTTGTGGACCTATCGGTTATGCGAAATATGAGATTCCCGGCAGTGAGGAGTTAGGTGCTGTTATCGGTGAGGAGTTTAAAAAAGGATACAAGGCGATCATCATGGAAAATCACGGAACTGTTTTAGGTGGAAGTGATTTGACGGATGCTTATGAACGTTTTGAAGCTCTAGAGTTTTGTGCTAGAACCATTTTATACGGATCTCAAATTGGAAAGCCGAACTATCTGTCAGACGATCAAATAGATCAGTTCGAAGCTCAGTCTACTGGTGTTTTACCAGAAAGGCATGATACAGAGCACAGTTCTGAAGAACAAGAGAAACGTCTAGAAATTTGTAACATTGTACAGCGATCCTGTCAGCAAGGTTTGATGATTGGTTCTTATGGTACAGTTTCAATGAGATTAGAAGGAAGTGATTTTTTAATTACTCCTACAAATGTTGATCGTTGGGATTTGCAGTTAGAAGATGTAGTTCAGATAAAAGATGGTAAAAGAGAGGAAGGTAAATTACCTAGCAGAGCAGCTTGGATTCATCAAGAGATTTACAATAGAAATCCAAAAGTCAATTCTATAATCATGACACAATCACCCTATTTAATGGCTTTTGGGGTTACTGATGAGAATATCAATGTTAGAACAATTCCAGAAAGTTGGATTTTTTTACAAGATATTACTAAAGTAAAATATGGACATCATTTCAAACAAAACAATAACTCAGAAATCGTAGATAATTGTTCAACAGCTGTTATCATAGAAAATGATTCTGTCATTGTTACAGGTGATAAATTATTGCAAACATTTGATTATTTAGAAGTAGCTGAATTTAGTGCAAAGTCAATTGTTATGGGACATGCTTTAGGTGAAATGGTACCAATCAATGATAAACAAGTGGAAGATTTAAGAGAGAAATTTTTAAAGTAAAAGTAAACCACAAAAATATAACACAAACTAAACTATTTTATTAAGGATGAGTGAATACGTAGAGAATATACAAGTAGCCGATGATGCTGCGGGAGGTGAGTTTGAAAGAACACCAGTTCCCAGTTCAAAATTGAAAGGTTGGAAAAGTTTTATTGGAATGTATGCAGGAGAGCATGCAGCAGGTACAGAATTCATGATTGGACCCTTGTTTTTGACAGCTGGAGTTAGTGCGTTTGATTTGATAATTGGACTTTTGTTGGGTAATATTTTAGCCGTATTAAGTTGGAGGTTTTTGACAGCTGAAATTGCTGTAAAAAATAGATTGACTTTGTATTATCAACTAGAAAAAATTTGTGGTAAAAAATTAGTTACAGGTTATAATTTAGCCAACGGAATTCTGTTTTGTTTTTTGGCAGGTTCCATGATTACGGTATCCGCAACAGCCGTAGGTATACCTTTTGATATGCCTATGCCTAAATTGGATGATACTTTACCTAATGGTATGACATGGATTGTAATTGTTATTACGATTGGAGCGGTTATCTCTATAATTGCGGCGCGTGGTTATGATACTGTTACGAAAGCTGCGAATTGGATGTCTCCATTTATTGTTTTAGCCTTTGTTGCAGCTGGTGTTGTTGCACTAAGTCAACTGGGAGTAGAAAGTTTTTCTGATTTTTGGAATATCTGGGGAGAAGGTGGAGAACCATTTCCTGGGCAAACGAAATTTACGTTTTGGCATGTTGTTATTTGGTCATGGTTTGCAAATGGTGCTATGCATATTGGAATGTCAGATTTATCAGTTTTTAGGTTTGCCAAAGAGGCGAAAGCAGGTTGGGCTACGGCAGCAGGGATGTATGTAGGTCATTATATGGCTTGGATTGCTGCGGCTTTATTATATGCTGTATATTTAAAATCTCCTGAAGCACAAGCGTTTTTAAGTGCGGGTGCAGCACCTCCAGTGGCTCCAGGGCCTATGGCATTCAATGCTATTGGAGTGTTTGGAATTATCGCTGTAGTATTGGCTGGTTGGACAACCGCAAACCCAACTATTTATAGGGCAGGACTTGCATTTCAAGCGATACTTCCAAAATTATCTACAGCAAAAGTTACAATATTAGCGGGTGCAGTTGCAACAGTTGCTGGTTTGTTTCCTGCATTTGCAATGAAACTATTAGGTTTTGTAGCATTATATGGATTTATTTTATCTCCGTTTGGAGCTATTATTGCCTTCGAACATTTTTTTCATAAAGATTGGGGGATTAAAAAGAATTACGCAGAGGTAGCAGGGCTACAAATTAACAAAGCTGTATTGTTAGCTTGGGGAATTAGTTTTGGATTGTTTTATTTTATATCCGTAAAATTTGATGTCTTTTTATCCTTTGTAACTTTGCCTGCTTGGTTATTATGTGGTTTGCTATTTATGATTTTTAGTAAGTATTATCAAAATAAGAAATGAATCTAGTTTAGCTTTATGAGTTTGTGAAATGGTGCAATGTTTTAAAACGAGTGTAAAAAGTTAGATTAGGTTTTATTTATGTTGAAAAAAACATTGTTTTTTCAAGTTTACAATATGGTTTATTTCTGAATTTTAGGTTTAGATGAATCACTAGGTAGTGAGTAGCTATCTTTTAGTTTTAGTGTTTAAGTGAAAAGGTCTTTCTGTTTTATGGAAGACCTTTTTTTATTTAAAAACTTTTGTGTTTAACAAGAGAAAAGCCTCCAAAAAAAACGGAGGCTTTAATTTATTAGATTTAAAGTTTATTTTATGATTTTTTTTACATAGACTGAGTTTTTGTGTTTGATCATTAAGATATAAATACCGTTATAATTAAAAAGGTTAGCAGGTATTTTTAGTTTGTTTAGTTCTGAAATACCAGATATTATTATTCTTCCATGCATATCTGTTATAGAATAATTATAACTTTCCGTTAAGTTCTCTATATTCACTATTAAGTCGTTGTCACTTATCGGGTTAGGATAGGTTTTGATGCTAGAGTTTAGATCGTATTTGTTTACAGCTAAGTTTCCTTCCACCACATTCGTGAATTTAATGTCTTGAAATAGGTTATCCGCAAATTTTCCTCCCGTTGGTCGAATTGCTACCACAAATTTATAGTTGTCAGCTGCGATAAGTTTATTTTCTAAATTAACGATAATAGTTGTTTTTTGATCAACACCTGGATTAACACTTACTTTTTGCGCGTTGCTCGGTAGGTTTTTATTGTCAGGTATTTTTATTGTTACAATAATATCTCTAGTTTCATTCGCTGTATAGTTGATCTCAAAACTATAAGAATTAGAGTCGTTCCCAAAAGCTTCCGGTAGGTTGGAGAAAAACGCTTTCTCTTGTGAAGTTGGAGGTGTTTCATCACCTTCTTCACATGTGAACTCTATTTTTGTCCATCTACCTCTAGAAAATGCAGTGCCCCCGTTTTCAGGAATTTTACCATTTGTGTGGGAGTTGAATTCAACTTGAATTTCATCACCATTTTTAACTTCGATCTCTTCCCAGGTTTTAGTTGTTGGGGTGTAATCAATATTAGTTTCTGGGTTTTGATAGCTGCCAATGGTAACTCCATTAATTTTCAAAATATAACTAGATTCACCATCGAGTTCAGCTAAAGTAGTAATACTAATGTCATAAGTACCGTCGGCTCCGGGAAATCCTTTTTTTACAGCAGCAAATACATCTTTGTGTTGTGCGGCATTTATGGCTAGTGCGTTTTTCTGTTCATGGATATATCCTTGCACAAAAGAACCTACTTGTGTCAAAGGAAAATCTACAGCGTTCATTGTAACATTTGAACAGTCTGACGGGAGAGACTCAGTTTCACATTCTTCACCTACCTTATTAGATTCATCTGTGTTTACGTTTTTTGCTGCAGCTCCTTGGTTTGGGGTAAATAACACGAGTCTATCCACACTATGTCCTTGAGATCTACCGCCATATTCAATGATATATTCTCCTGCTGTAGGGAATGTCGCCCAAATACTCATACCATTTATGTGTTTACCTCCAGAGTTTGTTTCACCATAGCATTGAAAAACAAATTCAGATCTTTGAACCCATAATTTTGTATGTTTTGTCAAAGTATATTCTATACCAGCTTTTTTACCAAAAAATCGAACATTCCCACCAGTTATATTTAGCCATGCATCGTTGTTTGCATCTCCTGTTGCTGCCTTAGGGTCTCTAATGTTTCTCCAAAGGAATTGGTAGGTTCCAGGGTTGTTTATTTTTATTTTATATCCTATGGTGTGGTTTGCTACCTGTGCTCCAAGATGATTTGGTCCGGTATACCTTAAATAAGCCCCTCCCGTAGGAACTGAAATTACAGGATTTCCATCTATATCTTTACCGTTTACATTTTCTGTTTCTAAAGTGAATAATGCTTTGTCGTAATCAACTGCACTTTCAGCTTCAATAACTAGTAGGCCATTTTGTTCTTCAAAAGTGCAATTCCCTATAGTTGCAGTTGGCTCAGGCTCAATAGTTAGTGTTAATGTATCTGAGAAATTTCCATCAATGCTAGTCCCTGTAATAGTGACAGTTCCTTCGTTGATTCCAGTTACCTTTCCAATGTTATTAATGGATGCAATTGTTTCATCACTAGAAGTCCAAATAATTGTTTTATTAGAAGCATTTATTGGTGTAAATGATTTCTGTAAAACAGTTGATTCGCCTTTTATAACACTTGCGGTAGTTTTTGTTATATGAAACCCTGTAACCGGTGTATATATTACAGTAATAGCTGAGGTGTCAGTAAAAGAACCATTATGAGTAGTTGCTGTAATAGTAGCTGTTCCTTCTGTCAAAGCTGTAACTTCCCCTTTATTTGAAACCGTAGCTACTAATTCATTGCTGGAAGTCCAGTTGATTCCTTTATTAGTGGCATTTGTAGGTGCAAAAAATTGACCTAAAGTAGTTGTTGTTCCTTTGTCTATTTGTGCTGTTTCCGGTGTTATGCTAAATTCAGAAATGGGAATTTCAATATGGTTTGGCAATCTTATTAGTGCCACCCAGTCCGATGTTGAATTGTTTGGAGGAGTTCCAATGCTCCGTATACCATTTCCTAGAATTGTTGTTACGGAGCCATTTGTTAAATTACCACCGGATCTCGGATCGAACCATTTTACTTCAAAAGTTCCTGATTGATCTGTTAAATCGATATTTGAAGTTCCTCCTCTTTCTAAGTATACAACATAAGTTTTTCCAACTTCTGCAAGACATCTATTTAAATTTCCACTAGACAAGTTGTCGTTATTTTGCATTTTCCAGTATTCAATTGCATTTCCTTCAAAAAATTCTTGAATAGCTATTTTACTCCAGTCGAACAACGTTGAAAAACGATCAAAATTTTCTGTTTGAAAGTCTCCCTCAGATCCACCATACCACATAACTCCTGCACCACCACCTATAAGGCCTTTCCAAAGAATTTTTTTTCTTGCTGCAGGGGTTACTTCCTTGTTGTTGATGCTACTAGTTGTAAAAACGCCGGTTGCTCCTGAGTTTTGTTCATCACTAGCAACGACCCAAGGTGTGCCAGCTGTACTAGATTTGTCAATCCAAGTTTTAATTCCTGATTTTCCATTATAGGAATCATCATAGCCTTGTGCTCTTGAGCTTTGAATTGATGCTCCAGTGATTTTTGCATTGTTGTTGATTAGATAGTTGTAGTACAACTCGTGCTTTCCCGGATATGTATGAAATACTCGGTGGTTTTGATAAGGATCTATGCTGGCTAACCAATCAATTCTTGGAATTGCTAAGGAAGCATCTGTATTATCTTTACTACCGAATTCTTCAGAAATATTCCATTCTACCGCTAGATGATGACCAAATCTGGCAACCATTTCTCGATAATATATTTTTATTTGATTTAAATCAAGCTTATTCCAGTTCTCTGCTTCCGCTAGTTTAAAGTGTAACATAAGTCCTTTTTTTTCGGCATGGTCAAAAACTATCTCCCATTGTTCTAATTTTGAAACGTCATACTGATATTTGCTAGTTTCATTTACCCAAGGAAAAACGTTTTTATCATCACCTCCGTACAATGATGCCGACATAGAATTCATCGATTGGTTGCTAAGGTAGTTGACGGCACCGATTAAATTTTTTCCTTTTCCGTTATTCCATGTAGGATCTCCTGGATTCCAGTCATTTGCATGCGGGTTAAAAGAATGTTCCGTACATAAAGAACAAGTCTTTTTATTTGCTACATCATGATCAAATTCGTCATAGTTAAGAATGTTTTCAGGTGAATCAGGACCAAATTTCAAGAAGTGTTCTCCTGTTTCTGTCCATTGTAAATATCTTCTAGAATTGTGGTCTCCAGTAGTTCGATACTTTAGCCTTCCTTTGGTTCTTAAATCAGGTAAGGTGGCGGAATTGACTGTTATGTCACCAATAGTTCCACTAAGGTTGTGAATGGGGGCTGGTAATTGAGCTACTTCCTTTAGAGCAACATCTGTACCTGTATAAAATAGTACTTGGTAGTTCCAATTACCCACCTGAGAAGGTCTTAAAAACGCCTTGTACTTGGTACCTGATTTTGAATTAGAGTTGGCGGCGTTTCCATCAGCAGCAAAGAATCCGGGTACTCTCAGGCTTGAGCCATCTGGCGCTGAAAAAATAACATCCATTCTGTTGTCTTTAAAACTTGTATTTGATTCTGATATATTTACGGGTAGGTTAAGGATTATAGCAATTTTATCCCATTTTCCATATGGTTCTGAAGCTTCGATGGAAACAGATTGAGCGTGTGATTGTAAAATAACAGTTAATAGGGGGATTCCCAGGATAAGTAGTTTTTTAAATATTTTTTTTTTAGTCATAGGGTTTGGTTTTTAGTTTTCGGTATTGAATAATTGAAACCGAGTTTTAGGTTAGTAGGTAAAGCTAGAGTTTGATGTGACTGAAACCTAAAACATATGTTTTTGACATTATAATAAAACTTCTTGTATAATGTTAATTTTCATTCTGTTAGGTTTGTGGTGGTTGGAGAGGCTTTTGTATGTTGTTTGTATAATTAGGGGAGAAATTCCTTTTATAGGACTTGGTAAGTTGGTGACAGGAAAGTCATGTTAAGCTTTAAGCACGACTAAATCATTGAGCTTTTTATGAGAGAAGTAGCTACGTTTGTGGGGTATTAAATAAAATAAGTTACGGTTTGAATATAAGTTTTATTTGATAGTATAGGAGATTGTATATATTTTCTTAATTCAGAAAATCATATTTGGTAATTAAAATTTAAATATGTTATTATTTATTGAAATGATTTACTTGAATTTATGGTGTAAAGAGGTAGTAGTTATTTTATTTACAATACTTTATTTGGGTGTTTTTGTAAAAATCCCGTATCTTTGTGTGCGCACACGAAAATAGTATTTAACGTAAACGAAAAGATATGAATTTATTTAATGTAGAGAAGAAAGTAATACTTATCACTGGAGGGGGAGGAGTATTAGGAGGTCAAATGGCTGAATATTTGTTAGGTAACGGAGCAACTGTTGTGATTTTGGACTATAAGCAGGAAATTGTAGATACTGCTTTAGAGAGACTTAAGAAAATAAGTAATGCTGTTGAAGGTTTTGTTTGTAATGTATTGGATGAAAAAAGCACAAAAGCAGTTTCAGATCAAATAATTTCTAAGTTGGGAAAGATCGATGTTTTAATTAATGCAGCAGGTGGTAATATGCCCGGAGCCACAATAGGTGAGGATCAAGATATATTTGATGTGAAAATCGATGATTTTAAAAAAGTAGTTGATCTGAATTTATTCGGAAGTATTATACCCTCTTTAGTTTTCGGAAAGGCAATGACTGAGAATAAAGAAGGTGTCATAATAAATATATCATCTATGACAGCTCAAAGTGCAATTACTCGAGTGGTTGGATATTCGGCGTCTAAGGCAGCAATAGATAATTATACAAAATGGTTGTCTGTGGAGTTAGCTTCTAAGTTTGGTGATGGTATGCGTGTAAATGCAATTGCACCAGGATTCTTTATTGGAAATCAGAATCGTGCTTTGTTAACAAATGAAGATGGATCTTATACAGAAAGAGGGAATACTATTATTCAAAATACTCCTATGAAACGTTTTGGTGAAGCAGATGAGTTAAATGGATCTATTCATTTCCTATGTTCAGAAGCTTCTAAATTTGTGACAGGTGTTGTTGTGCCTATTGATGGTGGATTTAGTGCATTTAGTGGAGTATAATTAAAATTTTAGAAAATGGAACAAACGTGGAGATGGTATGGGCCAATGGATCCTGTACAGTTATCAGATATTAAACAAGCAGGGGCTACAGGTGTGGTTTCAGCATTACATCAAATTCCAAATGGAGAAATTTGGACAAAAGAGGAAATCTTAGAAAGAAAGGAAATTATCGAATCAGCAGGTTTGACTTGGTCTGTGGTTGAAAGCATTCCTGTACACGAAAATATCAAAACAAGATCTGGTGAATTTGAATTGTATATTGAGCGATATAAAAAAAGTATCGAAAATCTTGCAAGTTGTGGTATCCATACTGTTTGCTATAATTTTATGCCTGTTTTGGATTGGACCAGAACCGATTTAGAATTTGAAGTAGAGGATGGATCAAAAGCATTGCGTTTTGATGTAGCAGCCTTTGCAGCTTTTGAATTATTTCTATTAAAAAGACCAGGAGCTGAAAATGAATATTCCGAGAAACAGATAGCCGAAGCAAAAAAAGTCTTCCAGGCAATGTCTGAAGCAGAAAAGGAAAAGTTGATTAAAAATATTATAGCTGGGCTCCCAGGAGCTGAAGAAGGTTATACTATAGAGCAGTTTCAAAATATTTTGGATACATATAAAGATATTGATGCTCAAAAATTAAAAGAAAATTTAGTCGCTTTTTTAAAGGAAATCATTCCGGTTGCCTCTCAGAACGAAGTGATGATGTGTATTCATCCTGACGACCCTCCATATCAAATTTTAGGTTTGCCAAGGGTGGTTAGTACGGAGGAAGATTATGCTTATATTTTTGACCAGGTACCTGATATATCTAACGGAATTACTTATTGTACGGGATCCTTAGGTGTAAGAGAGGATAATAATTTAGTTAAGATTTTTAAGAGATTTGCAGATAGAGTACACTTTTTGCACTTAAGAAGTACACAGCGTGATGCTGTTGGAAATTTCTACGAAGCAAATCACTTAGAAGGTGATGTTGATATGTATGCGGTCATTAAGGAAGCGTTACTAGAAGAAAAAAGAAGAATTTCAGAAGGAAGGAAAGATGCGTTGATACCAATGAGGCCTGATCACGGTCATCAAATGTTAGATGATTTATCGAAGAAAACGAATCCAGGTTATTCAGGAATTGGAAGATTGAGGGGGCTTTCCGAATTACGAGGTCTTGAATATGGAATAAAAAGAAGCTTGTAATATGGAGTTTTCCAAAGGAATACATTCTGAGATAGAAAATTTATTTCTAAATTCGGAAACAGCGAAAACACTCTATTTTGAGTACGCTTGTAAAATGCCAATTATTGATTATCACAATCATCTCTCTGCAAAAAAGATAGCTGAAAATGTACCAGTATCAAATATTACAGAGGCTTGGTTGGCAGAGGATCACTATAAATGGAGGTCAATGCGTATGAATGGTATTGATGAGAGTTATGTGACAGGTGATACTTCTAATTTAGAAAAGTTTCAAAAATGGGCGGAAACAGTACCTTATACAGTTGGAAATCCATTATTCCATTGGAATCAATTGGAGCTAAAGAGATACTTTAATATAAATGAAATTTTACAACCTTCTAATGCCACTGAAGTATATGATAGATGTAATGAGATTTTAGAGAAAAAAACGCCTCAAGATTTGTTAAAAGATAGGAACGTTGAAGTTATTTGTACTACTGACGATCCTGTAGATTCTTTGGAATATCATATTGAGATTGCAAATGGTGATTTTTTTACCAAAGTATTACCAACATTTAGGTCTGATAATATATTTTTTATTGATACTGATAATTTCAAGAACTACTTATCACAATTAGGAGAGGCCTCTGGAGTTCAAATTACAAGTTTGAAAAGTTTATTGAAAGCTATATCTAATCGGATAGAGTTTTTCGATTCGGTAGGTTGTAAATTATCTGATTATGGGGTTTCTGGAGAATTGGTGATTGAAGATGCTACAGAAGAGGAGGTAACTGCAATTTTTTCTCGTTTTTTGCTAGGTATTAAATTATCTAAAATTGAAATAGCAAAGTATAGAACATTTATGCTTTTGACTCTGGCAAAAAAATATCACGATAAAGATTGGGTACAACAATATCATTTAGGAGCAATTAGAAATAATAATGATAGACTTACCAAAGTTTTTGGTGCGGATGCAGGATGTGATTCTATAGGAGATTATTCTATATCAGAATACTTGTCAAAGTTTTTAAATCATCTAGATTCTCGAGAAAAGTTGGCGAAAACAATTATATATAATTTGAATCCAGCATATGATGAGGTGTTTGCGACCATGATGGGGAATTTTGCATCGAGCGGAGTTCCAGGAAAAATGCAATGGGGAGCAGCTTGGTGGTTTTTGGATCAAAAGCAGGGAATTGAAAAAAATCTTAAAACCTTATCTAGTTTAGGTCTATTAAGTCGCTCGTTAGGAATGTTAACCGATAGTAGAAGTTTTTTGAGTTTTCCTAGGCATGAATATTTTAGACGAGTTCTTTGTAATTTAATTGGTGAGCAAATAGAGAATGGAGAATTACCGAGTGATATACCGTTTTTCGGAAAGTTTGTTGAAAATATATCGTATTACAACACGAAGAGTTATTTTAATTTTTAATAAAATAAAGAGGAATCAATACCCTTTTTTTGCAATTATAAGCGTTCAAAGAAGTTGTTTTTTTTATTGATAGATTTTTTTTAAATTTATGTCCCTTTCTAAATACCATGTTTTAAGGGATGTAGGTTTTGGGAATAAAATAATTTCAAAAAAAGCGATTTTTTTCATTGTTGTAAGGATAAAAAGATCTAGTTTTGCATCCGCTAAGGAAAACAGCTATTGTTGTTTTGGGATGCGAAGAGTTCTTTAAAATGCTGGTGAAATTTAAGATTAAGAGTTTTAAAAAATAAATTAAATTTTATTTTTTTATAACGAAAAAAGGTTTTAGATTTGCAGCCGCTAACACGCTAAGCGTTGTTAGAGAAAAAGAAACAAACCAGATCTGTGATCTGACGTTCATTGAAAATATTGAAATTGACAGCGTAAAATTAAAGATTAAATTACGTGTTTTTAGTAACACGAATTCTGATTAGAGTAAGCTAGTATCGTATAAAAATAAGTCACTTTGGTGACTAAAAAAAATAACGATGAAGAGTTTGATCCTGGCTCAGGATGAACGCTAGCGGCAGGCTTAACACATGCAAGTCGAGGGGTAACAGGGAGAAGCTTGCTTTTCTGCTGACGACCGGCGCACGGGTGCGTAACGCGTATAGAATCTACCTTGTACAGAGGGATAGCCCAGAGAAATTTGGATTAATACCTCATAGTATAACTGAATGGCATCATTTAGTTATTAAACATTTATGGGTACAAGATGACTATGCGTCCTATTAGTTAGTTGGTAAGGTAACGGCTTACCAAGACATCGATAGGTAGGGGTCCTGAGAGGGAGATCCCCCACACTGGTACTGAGACACGGACCAGACTCCTACGGGAGGCAGCAGTGAGGAATATTGGACAATGGAGGCAACTCTGATCCAGCCATGCCGCGTGAAGGAAGACTGCCCTATGGGTTGTAAACTTCTTTTATATAGGAAGAAACACTCTTACGTGTAAGAGCTTGACGGTACTATATGAATAAGGACCGGCTAACTCCGTGCCAGCAGCCGCGGTAATACGGAGGGTCCGAGCGTTATCCGGAATCATTGGGTTTAAAGGGTCCGTAGGTGGACTAATAAGTCAGAGGTGAAATCCCATAGCTCAACTATGGAACTGCCTTTGATACTGTTAGTCTTGAGTTACTTGGAAGTAGATAGAATGTGTAGTGTAGCGGTGAAATGCATAGATATTACACAGAATACCGATTGCGAAGGCAGTCTACTACGAGTATACTGACACTGATGGACGAAAGCGTGGGGAGCGAACGGGATTAGATACCCCGGTAGTCCACGCCGTAAACGATGGACACTAGTTGTTGGGATTTATCTCAGTGACTAAGCGAAAGTGATAAGTGTCCCACCTGGGGAGTACGGTCGCAAGATTGAAACTCAAAGGAATTGACGGGGGCCCGCACAAGCGGTGGAGCATGTGGTTTAATTCGATGATACGCGAGGAACCTTACCAGGGCTTAAATGTAGGATGCATTAGCTAGAGATAGCTATTTCTTCGGACTTCTTACAAGGTGCTGCATGGTTGTCGTCAGCTCGTGCCGTGAGGTGTCAGGTTAAGTCCTATAACGAGCGCAACCCCTATTTTTAGTTGCTAACAGGTTAAGCTGAGGACTCTAAAGAGACTGCCGGTGCAAACCGTGAGGAAGGTGGGGATGACGTCAAATCATCACGGCCCTTACGTCCTGGGCTACACACGTGCTACAATGGTATGGACAGAGAGCAGCCACCTGGCGACAGGGAGCGAATCTACAAACCATATCACAGTTCGGATCGGAGTCTGCAACTCGACTCCGTGAAGCTGGAATCGCTAGTAATCGCATATCAGCCATGATGCGGTGAATACGTTCCCGGGCCTTGTACACACCGCCCGTCAAGCCATGGAAGCTGGGAGTGCCTGAAGTCGGTCACCGCAAGGAGCCGCCTAGGGTAAAACTGGTAACTAGGGCTAAGTCGTAACAAGGTAGCCGTACCGGAAGGTGCGGCTGGAACACCTCCTTTCTAGAGAAAGAGATGTTAGGTTATGAAAATTAAGAATTGTTTAATTCTTTAATTGCTGTTCAATTTTATATTATATACAAGACTAAAAGAAACAGAGTCTCGTAGCTCAGCTGGTTAGAGCGCTACACTGATAATGTAGAGGTCGGCAGTTCGAGTCTGCCCGAGACTACTTTTTTTAAAAAGAGTTAGGTATATAACATATAGGAAATTTTAGAAGTTGAGTATTCGTTAGAAGTCTAACGACTAACTACCCAATACTAGCTACTAGTAATTTTGGGGGATTAGCTCAGCTGGCTAGAGCGCCTGCCTTGCACGCAGGAGGTCATCGGTTCGACTCCGATATTCTCCACAAAAGTCAATTGACAATTACCAGTTGACAATTAGCAATTTTATAATTGTTATTTGTTATTTGAGAATTGTTTATTGCAAAGAGTTCATTGACATATTGAAATACTGATATCGTATGATATTAGAAGTTATATTTTAGAAAAACTAAAATTAATAACGAGCTATAATACAAATAGAGGCATGCATAGCATGCAAACCGTAGAAGGTATTTAGTTTAGGACAGGTAGTAATACTTTGTTTCTGATACTATTTACATTATACAAATAATAGAATAAAAGAGCAAAAAGTACAAAAAGCTAAGTAAGGGCGTATGGCGGATGCCTAGGCTCTCAGAGGCGATGAAGGACGCGATAAGCTGCGATAAGCTTCGGGGATTTGCACATAAGAATTGATCCGAAGATTTCCGAATGGGACAACCCAGCATGTTGAAGACATGTTACTCCGCAAGGAGGGCGAACCCGGTGAACTGAAACATCTAAGTAACCGGAGGAAGAGAAAACAATAGTGATTCCGTTAGTAGTGGCGAGCGAACGCGGATTAGCCCAAACCAAGCTTGTTTCGGCAAGTTTGGGGTTGTAGGACCACGATATTTGATGTTAATTGAATCAGAACAAACTGGAAAGTTTGGCCATAGAGGGTGATAGCCCCGTACGGGTAAGATTAATTATTGATAGTGGTATCCTGAGTAGTGCGGGACACGAGTAATCCTGTATGAATCCACCGGGACCATCCGGTAAGGCTAAATACTCCTGAGAGACCGATAGTGAACTAGTACCGTGAGGGAAAGGTGAAAAGAACCCTAAGTAAGGGAGTGAAAGAGATCCTGAAACCGTACGCCTACAAGCGGTCGAAGCACATTTACTGTGTGACGGCGTGCCTTTTGCATAATGAGCCTACGAGTTACTGTTTCTAGCAAGGTTAAGTGATTCAGTCACGCAGCCGTAGCGAAAGCGAGTCTGAATAGGGCGTATAGTTAGTAGTAGTAGACGCGAAACCTGGTGATCTACCCATGGGCAGGTTGAAGCTGTAGTAACATACAGTGGAGGACCGAACCCGTTGACGTTGAAAAGTCTTGGGATGACCTGTGGGTAGGGGTGAAAGGCCAATCAAACCAGGAAATAGCTCGTACTCCCCGAAATGCATTTAGGTGCAGCGTTGTGGTTTAGTTTATTAGAGGTAGAGCTACTGATTGGATGCGGGGGCTTCACCGCCTACCAATTCCTGACAAACTCCGAATGCTAATAAATATACACAGCAGTGAGGGCATGGGTGCTAAGGTCCATGTCCGAGAGGGAAAGAACCCAGACCATCAGCTAAGGTCCCCAAATATATACTAAGTTGAACTAACGAGGTTCGATTGCATAGACAGCTAGGATGTTGGCTTGGAAGCAGCCATTCATTTAAAGAGTGCGTAACAGCTCACTAGTCGAGCGATCGAGCATGGATAATAATCGGGCATAAGTATATTACCGAAGCTATGGATTTATGATTTATCATAAGTGGTAGGGGAGCATTCTAGTTGCGTTGAAGGTGTTCTGTAAGGAATGCTGGAGCGTCTAGAAAAGAAAATGTAGGCATAAGTAACGATAAGGCGGGTGAGAAACCCGCCCACCGAAAGACCAAGGTTTCCTCAGCGATGCTAATCAGCTGAGGGTTAGTCGGGACCTAAGGCGAACCCGAAAGGGGTAGTCGATGGACAACTGGTTAATATTCCAGTACCTGCTCACGTTAAAAGTGACGGATTCGTATAGTTGTTGCGTACTGACAGAATAGTACGTTGAAGGGAGTGGTAACACCCCGATAGTACACTGAGACTTCGGTCAAGGTGATAATACAGCGAAGCGAGTTCCAAGAAAAGCGAGTGAAGCAGCCCGTACCCTAAACCGACACAGGTGGTTGGGAAGAGAATTCTAAGGTGCTCGAGTGATTCATGGCTAAGGAACTAGGCAAAATCGCCCCGTAACTTGGGGAGAAGGGGCGCCCATCTATGATGGGCCGCAGTGAATAGGTCCAGGCGACTGTTTATCAAAAACACAGGGCTCTGCTAAAACGAAAGTTGATGTATAGGGCCTGACACCTGCCCGGTGCTGGAAGGTTAAGTGGAGGAGTTAGCTTCGGCGACGCTCTCAAATGAAGCCCCAGTAAACGGCGGCCGTAACTATAACGGTCCTAAGGTAGCGAAATTCCTTGTCGGGTAAGTTCCGACCTGCACGAATGGTGCAACGATCTGGACACTGTCTCAGCCATGAGCTCGGTGAAATTGTAGTATCGGTGAAGATGCCGATTACCCGCTACGGGACGAAAAGACCCCGTGAACCTTTACTATAGCTTAGTATTGACTTTGGATAAGTAATGTGTAGGATAGGTGGGAGACATCGATCATGCGTCGCCAGGCGTATGTTAGTCGTCCTTGAAATACCACCCTTTGCTTGTCTAGAGCCTAACCCTGCGAAGGGGACAGTGCTTGGTGGGTAGTTTGACTGGGGTGGTCGCCTCCAAAAGAGTAACGGAGGCTTCTAAAGGTACCCTCAGCACGCTTGGTAACCGTGCGTAGAGTGCAATGGCATAAGGGTGCTTGACTGCGAGACTAACAAGTCGATCAGGTTGGAAACAAGAGCATAGTGATCCGGTGGTTCCGCATGGAAGGGCCATCGCTCAAAGGATAAAAGGTACTCCGGGGATAACAGGCTGATCTCCCCCAAGAGCTCACATCGACGGGGGGGTTTGGCACCTCGATGTCGGCTCGTCACATCCTGGGGCTGGAGAAGGTCCCAAGGGTTGGGCTGTTCGCCCATTAAAGTGGCACGCGAGCTGGGTTCAGAACGTCGTGAGACAGTTCGGTCTCTATCTGTAGCGGGCGTTAGAAATTTGCGTGGATCTGACTCTAGTACGAGAGGACCGAGTTGGACTAACCTCTGGTGTATCTGTTGTTCTGCTAAGGGCATTGCAGAGTAGCTACGTTGGGAAGGGATAAGCGCTGAAAGCATATAAGCGCGAAACCCACCACAAGATGAGATTTCTTTAAAGGGTCGTGGAAGATTACCACGTTGATAGGCTATAGGTGTAAAGGCAGTAATGTCATAGCCAAGTAGTACTAATAACCCATAGGCTTTTGTACAAAGAACTTCCGCTAGGCAACTAGCGGGAGGGAAACTCTTTATACATTCTATTACTCAATTATTATAGCACTTCTAATTTGAATATTATATTTATGGCATCTCTGATGCATTTCAATATGTTAATTATTAAATACTGGTTTAAGAAATTAGACTAACAAAGACCTTAAGGTGGTTATTGCGATAGGGCTCACCTCTTCCCATTCCGAACAGAGAAGTTAAACCTATCAGCGCAGATGGTACTGCCTAACCGGTGGGAGAGTATGTCACCGCCTTTTTTTGAAACCTCAATCAGTAAAATGATTGAGGTTTTTTTTTGTGATAAACTTAAAATACTTTTTACTGCATTGATACTATTGAACAATCTATTCAGGAAAGCTGACATTGTAACAATACAATCTTATAAAAAGATCCCTCTTATTATCTAATAAGAGGGATTTAAAGAATTATATAATAATTAGGGCTTATTGTTTACTTAGGATAGTATCTGTAATTAAATTCATTAAAGATATTCCAGCAATTTCCGCTTGCTGCGGAAGCAGGCTTGCTTCTGTCATCCCAGGAACTGTATTCATTTCTAAAAAATGAGGTTCATCATTAATAAAGATAAATTCAGATCTCGAAAAACCACTCATGTTTAAAGATTTGTATAGATGTTTTGCTGCTCTGGAAACATTCTCTTTTTGAATACTATTGATCCTGGCTGGGGTGATTTCTTGAGATTTACCGAGATATTTTGCTTCATAATCAAAGAAATCGTTTTCAGATACAATTTCCGTTATGGGTAGTACTATGATTTCTCTATTATATTGAATTACGCCAACAGAAACTTCTATTCCATCAAGAAAAGATTCAATAAGGATTTCGTGGTCTTCTTGGAATGCTATTTCTAAAGCTTTATCTAAATCTTCTATCTTATGTACTTTGCTAATCCCAAAACTAGAACCAGCATTGTTAGGTTTTACAAAAAAAGGAAGTCCAACCTTTTTGATAATAAATTCATTAGAATAGTCATCGCCTTTGTTTAAATAGATGGATGTTGCGGTTTTAATGCCATAACTTTTGGCAACACTTAAACAATCTCTTTTGTTAAAGGTTAAAGCCATCTGGTAAAAGGGTGCAGAACTATAAGGAATATTTAGTAAATCAAAATATGCCAATATTTTACCATCTTCACCAGGAGTTCCATGGATAACATTAAAAACAAAGTCGAATAGAATCTTTTTATTATCTATAGTAGCTGAAAAATCATTTTTATCAATAGGATGCAGCTTATTATCAGAATCGATTAAAGACCAGCTTTTTTTCGAGATTATAATTTTATATGAATTGAATTGAGCTGTGTCAATATTATTGTATACGACAGTTCCACTTTTTATTGAGATTTCGTGCTCAGAGGAGAATCCTCCCATAATAACTGCTATGTTCTTTTTTGTCATAGAATTGGACTAAGAATTAGGCTTCAAAAATATCAAATATAATTTAATAAGGTACCTATTCGTTTTATATCTTTGTTCAAAATAGTGAAAAATGAGTTTAGGTAGATACATCGTAAGCAAACAGTTTTTAATTCAGTTGAGCATTGCTATTGTAATGGTAGTTTTAATTTTTTTCGGATTGGTAAATTGGCTTACAACCACAACAAATCATAATGAAGAAATAAAAGTACCAGATTTATCTAGGTTGAGTGTAGAAGTAGCTCAGAAGAAATTAGCGGAGTTGAATTTAAGATTTGAAGTGATTGATTCTGCTAGTTATAATCCTGATTATCCTAAGAAATCTGTGATTAATCAATTTCCAGAAAAGGAATCTTATGTCAAAGAAAATAGAAAGATATATTTGACGTTGAACCCTTCTAAATATGGTAAAGTTGAAATTCAGGAATTTTATGGTAAAACTAAATATGAGGTCATTGCACAGTTAAAATCATCTGGCTTTGTAATTGGAAAAATATTGTTTATCCCAGATATCGGTAGAAATGTTGTTAGAAAGCTTAGAAGTGATGGTAATTACTTAAAACAAGGTGATAAATTAGAAAAACACTCTGAAATCGATTTAGTTTTGGGTAATGGTAAAGGAAAATAATATGATAGAACAGGGAGTAGAAAATAATGAATTGGACCAAGAGGATCAATTTGAGCATTATAGATTTGTAGCCGCTGACGGACAGGTTCCATTAAGAGTTGATAAGTTTTTAATGAATTTTATTGAAAGAGCAACTAGAAATAAAATTCAAGAGGCTGCGAAAGCTGGAAAAATATTTGCAAATGATGTTGCAGTGAAGTCGAGCTATAAAGTGAAGGCAAAAGATGTTATTACGGTGGTATTAGAATTTCCACCAGTAGAACATGAATTAGTTGCAGAAGATTTGCCATTGGATATAGTTTATGAGGATGATGCTTTGATCGTTGTAAATAAAAAGGCTGGTATGGTTGTGCATCCTGGTCATGGAAATTATACGGGTACCCTTGTAAATGGATTGATGCATCATATAGAAAATTTACCAAAAAATAGTAATGAGCGTCCTGGTTTGGTGCATCGAATAGACAAAGATACAAGTGGTCTATTAGTGATTGCAAAAACGGAAGCAGCCATGACTTTCTTAGCCAAACAATTTTTTGACAAAACTACGGAAAGGGTTTATCATGCCTTGGTATGGGGAAACATTGAAGAGGATGAAGGTACGATTGAAGGTAATATTGGTAGAAGCTTAAAAAATAGGCTTCAGATGTCGGTTTTTCCAGATGGAGATTTTGGAAAACATGCAGTGAGTCATTTTAAAGTTTTAGAGAGATTTAATTATGTAACTTTGGTGGAATGTCGTTTAGAAACGGGTAGAACACATCAGATACGTGCTCATTTTAAATATATTGGACATACTTTATTTAATGATGCTAGATATGGTGGTGATGCAGTACTAAAAGGAACAACATTTACTAAATACAAGCAGTTTGTTGAGAATACTTTTAAAGAGTTACCAAGACAGGCTTTACATGCAAAAACGCTTGGTTTTATGCATCCAACGACAAAGGAGATGATGAGATTTACATCAGATACTCCAGAAGATATGTTGAGTGCCTTGGAAAGATGGCGTGCTTATACAATCAACACAAAAGAAGATCTTAAATAAAATAATGATTTATTTCTTATGAAAATAGTTATTTCCCCTGCCAAATCTTTAGATTTGGATTCAGCAATACCAACAAATAGTTTTAGTCAACCTGAATTCTTAGAGGATTCAGAAAAGATTTCAACGGTTTTGAAAAAGAAATCACCCAAAAAAATAGGTGAATTAATGTCTATTTCAGCCAAATTGTCTGATTTAAATTGGCAAAGGAATCAGGATTGGAAATTACCATTTGATCTTGAGAATGCTAGGCAAGCTGTATATGCTTTTAAAGGTGATGTTTATATCGGTTTGGATGCCTATACTATTGAAGAGAATAAATTAAGACAATTGAACGATAAGTTGCGAATTTTGTCTGGTTTATATGGTATTCTAAAACCTTTGGATTTAATTCAAGCTTATAGATTGGAAATGGGAACTAAATTAAAGGTAGGAACCAAAGAAAATTTATATCAATTTTGGGGAAATAAAATAACAGATTTGCTTAATGCTGAAATGAAAGAAGGGGAGCTTTTGGTAAATTTGGCAAGTAATGAATATTACAAAGTAGTAAAACCTAAATTAATCAATAACACCATTGTAACTCCTCAATTTAAAGATTATAAAGATGGAAAGCTTAAGATGATTTCATTTTTCGCAAAAAAAGCAAGGGGTATGATGGTTAGATATATTATTGATAATGATATAAATGATATTGAAGGTTTAAAAGGGTTTAATGTAGATGGCTATGGTTTTAGTGAAGAATTGTCGACAGAGCAAGAGCTTGTCTTTGTGAGATAGAAGAAAATCGGAAGTGTTTTTTTTACAATACTTTTTAATACATAGGCAACCACAATTGTGATTAGAAAATAGAGTGCAAAATATAGATATTGGTTATGTTTTTTCGCTGGATTATTCGTTGTTTCCAACCATGGTTGTCTTAAAAAACCGCTAACAGCGAATAAGTACATTGAAAGTTCGCCAATCTTGATAATCGTTTTTCCGATGTATGTGTTTCTTGTTTGTTTATAGAAACCTGTTAAGACAGGTATTGAAATAAGAATCATGCTAATTTGCGTAAAAGACCATAGATACGCGTTGTATTGCCCGAATATGAAAATTAGGATAGACAGTAACCAAATTAATAAAAAAGGTTTAGTTTGCTTTGAGGTAGCCCATATGATTCCAATAATAAATACAGGTAGGTTTCCAATGAAATTATAATGTAAGCTGAAATTAATTTTAGTAAAAATGCTAGCAGTGGATAAAATTATTAGGTAGGTAATGATTATAATAAAGTATAATCCATGTTTATGTTTTTTATGAATCTTCATCAAAAAAGGGAAACAAAAGTATAATTGAACGATCATTGAATAAAACCAATAAGGGCCGCTAAGAGTGAAAACCTTTCCTGGAATTAAATTAGCAACTAAAGTGTATCTAATTGCTATAGATCCTATAACTCGGTATGAAAAATCCATATTCAGAATGATATACTGGTAAAATAACAATAGAATTATTGCAATCGTAAAAGTAGGGTAGAGTTTTATGAATCGATTCGTTATAAATCTTTTAAATTTTAATTCTTTACCGTAGTATATAATTGCGAGACCGTATCCACTGCAGAAAATAAATATTTGTACTCCAAAATGACCAAAATAAGTAACAAAATTTTGAAAAAAACTTGAAGGAGAATTAAGGGTTTGACTAATGAAATTATTTATTTGGTTTGGCTGGAAGTAAAATTCATTATGACCTACTGAAGGAACTATATGATTAAAATAGTTATGAAAAATAATCATGAGAATACCAATTCCTTTTAAATAAGAAGTAGCTTTGAGACTGATTTTATCTATATTCATGAAAATTGTAATGCTTTAATCAAATATATATAATTTTAGTCATTGTATGTATTGCATGTTGTCAACTTATATTTAAAATAATTTTATGAAAGAATTACCTAAAGCTCACATTGCGATTTTAATTAAGGAAGATTTTATTTTTGGTTATGAAGTATTAGGAATCAAAAGAAATCCCAAAGACATATTGTTTTTTACGGAGAAAACTATTACTAATTTAGTGTTGGAGGAGTCTAAAAGGGATTCTTCTGTGATTCTAGAGCGAGAAGGTCAAACCTTACGAACCATGTCTAGTGGAGAACGTAAACTTGCAGTACTTAAATATCTTTTACATTTAAAGCCAACATTTTTATTTGTAGATACTATTCATGAGAATTTGGATTCCAAAAATCTTTTGCTGATTGATGAATTATTACGAGACTATTCTGAAGTGGGGTATTTGATTCAAGTTATGAGAAAGGCTTCCATTCCATTGATACGGTCTGTTGCATTTTTTAATTTTCATGATAATTCTTTGATTCCCTACAAAGGAACTATTGAGGAATATTTTGATAATGAAAATACTAATTTGACTCTTTTAAAAATCCCTGATACTACAACTAATTTCATTTACAATTATAAAAACTTTGTAAACCTAAGAGGTGTCACTATTAAGTTTTTTGACAAAGTTGTTTTAAAGAATATTGACTGGCAGATTAATTTAGGTGAATTTTGGCAATTGATTGGAGAAAACGGTAGTGGTAAAACAACATTACTGTCCTTAATCACCGGTGATAGTCATAAAGCCTATGGACAGAACATTATTTTATTTGATAAATTAAAAGGAACGGAAGAGAATGTTTGGGAAATCAAACAAAAAATAGGATACTTTACACCAAACATAACAGAATTATTTAACAGGAGGCATTCAGTTTTACATATGGTGTTATCTGGTTTTTATGATTCTGTTGGGTTATATGTTAAGCCTTTAGATAGTCATATTGCTTTAGCGAAAGAATGGATTGAATTAATTGGATTGTCAGAATTCTTAAACAGTACTTTTATGACTTTACCACTTTCGAAACAACGAATGGTATTGATTGCTCGAGCGATGGTAAAGCATCCACCTTTATTGATTTTAGATGAGCCAACTTCAGGATTGGATGCTGAAAGTACCCAGTTAATAGTAAAGCTGATCAACAGAATAGGAAAACAAACAAAAACTACCATTATTTACGTGTCCCATAGAATGGAAGATGGTTTGACTCCAGATAAAACATATAAATTATCAAAATCATCAAGTGGCTCAACAGGTGAAATCCTGTAATCTTTTTTATTCATGTGACAATTTAGTCATATTCTGATTCTTTTTTTACATAAAAAATGACATCCTGTCATTATAAAAAATGATAATCTGACATTTTACGAGTCATTTATTGTTGGCACAAAGATTGACTATAGCTAATCGTAAATTTGATATAAACAGATTAAATATAAATATTATGAGTAAGATTATTGGAATCGATTTAGGAACAACAAATTCATGTGTTTCTGTAATGGAGGGTAATGAACCAGTTGTTATCCCTAATGCAGAAGGAAAAAGAACTACACCATCTATAGTTGCATTTGTAGAAGGAGGAGAGCGTAAAGTTGGAGACCCTGCAAAAAGACAAGCGGTAACAAACCCAACAAAAACGATTGCATCTGTGAAGCGTTTCATGGGAAATAAATTTTCTGAATGTGCTAGTGAAGTTTCAAGAGTACCTTATAAAGTTGTAAAAGGAGACAACGATACACCTAGAGTTGATATTGATGGTCGTTTGTATACTCCACAAGAAGTTTCAGCAATGACACTTCAAAAAATGAAAAAAACAGCAGAAGATTACTTAGGAGCTGATGTTTCAGAAGCGGTAATTACTGTACCAGCATACTTTAACGATGCACAGCGTCAAGCTACAAAAGAAGCGGGTGAAATTGCAGGTTTAAAAGTACAAAGAATTATTAATGAGCCTACTGCAGCTGCATTGGCTTATGGAATTGATAAAAAAGGGACTGACCAAAAGATTGCTGTATACGATTTAGGTGGGGGTACATTTGATATTTCTATCTTAGAAATTGGAGAAGGAGTATTTGAAGTATTGTCTACAAATGGAGATACTCACTTAGGAGGGGATGACTTTGATGAAGTTATTATCGACTGGTTAGCGGATGAGTTTAAATCAGAGGAAGATGTAGATTTACGTTTGGATCCTATGGCTTTACAACGTTTGAAAGAAGCTGCTGAAAAAGCAAAAGTTGAATTGTCTTCTTCTGCTCAAACAGAAATTAATTTACCATATGTTACGGCTACTGCTGCAGGACCTAAGCATTTAGTAAAAACATTAACACGTGCTAAATTTGAGCAATTAGCTGCTGAATTGGTAACTCGTTCTATGGAGCCAGTTAAGAAAGCATTGCAAGATGCAGATTTATCAACTTCTGAAATTGATGAAGTAATTTTAGTAGGAGGGTCTACAAGAATTCCTGTAATTCAAGAAAAAGTAAAAGAATTCTTTGGTAAAGAACCTAATAAAGGAGTAAACCCTGATGAAGTTGTTGCCATTGGAGCAGCGATTCAAGGAGGAGTTTTAGCAGGTGATGTAAAAGATGTATTGTTATTAGACGTTACACCTTTATCATTAGGAATTGAGACTATGGGGAATGTTTTCACTAAATTAATTGAAGCGAATACTACAATTCCAACTAAAAAATCTCAAGTGTTCTCTACAGCTGTAGACAACCAACCATCTGTTGATATCCATGTGTTACAAGGAGAAAGAGCAATGGCTGCGGATAACAAAACAATTGGTCGTTTCCAATTAACAGATATTCCACCAGCACAAAGAGGAGCACCTCAAATTGAAGTAACATTTGATATTGATGCAAATGGAATTATTAAAGTATCTGCAGTAGATAAGGCTACAAACAAATCTCAAGAAATTAAGATTGAAGCTTCATCTGGATTGTCAGAAGAGGAAATTGCAAAAATGAAAGCTGATGCTGAAGCAAATGCTGACGCTGATGCCAAAGCAAAAGAAACTGCGGAGAAGTTAAATACAGCGGATCAAATGATTTTCCAAACGGAAACTCAATTGAAAGAAGTTGAAGGAAAACTTCCTGAAGATAAAAAAGCACCTATTGATGCTGCTTTAGCTGAATTGAAAACAGCACATGCTGCTAAAGATATTACAGCTATTGACACTGCAACAGAGGCTTTAAATACTGCTTTACAAGGAGCTGCAGCTGAATTTCAAGCTGCTGCACAGCAAGCACAAGGTGGTGCTGATGCTGGAGCTCAGCAAGCAGAACCAAACGGAAGTACTGAAGATTCAGTAGAAGATGTTGATTTTGAAGAGGTAAAATAATTTATCTTTAAAATACTATTGATAAATAGCCATTTGGAAACTTCCAAATGGCTATTTTTTATTTAATATAAATGAACTGTTATGAAAATAATCCAAAAAGAAGTTACATTGAAACCGAAATCGAGAGGTTATCATTTAATAACCAGTGAAGTCATGCGTGAAATCTCAGAAATTAACCAAATAAATCAAGGACAACTCCAGGTTTTTATAAAACATACTTCCGCAAGTCTTACGATCAATGAAAATGCCGACCCAACGGTAAGAGAGGATTTTGAAACGCACATAAATAAAATGATTCCAGAAAACATGCCTTATTATAAGCATGATTATGAAGGAGCAGATGATATGCCTGCTCATATTAAAGCTTCAATGTTAGGATCTTCTGTTACGATTCCCATAACTAACGGAAAACTAAATATGGGGATTTGGCAAGGAATATATTTGGGGGAACATAGAAATTATGGTGGAGCGCGTACTATTGTACTTACGGCAATTGGAAATTAATTTGAAACAGGATAATGCATTTGAACCAATTTATTTGAAAAATAAAGTATGGCTTTTGTTCTGTGCCTGCTGTGTCATATCAATAAAATAGCATATTTTTCTAACACTATATTGATAATCAATGAATAACTGTTTTAATAGCTTTTTCGAAGGCTGTTACTAAAGATATAATCAGTACTTATACGACATAATTTAACAAAAGCATAATTAAAATAGTTGTGAAAGCATTTCGTAATACCTAATAAAGTACCTATTTTTGCAAGGTTTCACATTATAAACAAACAGATTTAAGATTTGACGACTTCTACATCTAAAAAAAATACAGGGAAAGAGTTATACGATTATCAAAAAGAAGCTTTAAGGCAAATTTTTGGAAAAATTGAAAGTAACCCAGAGAGTTATAATTTAGTTTATCAATTACCAACAGGTGGTGGTAAAACGGTAATTTTTTCTGAAATAGCGCGACGTTATATTGAGGAAACAGGAAAGAAAGTTTTGATTTTAACTCATAGAATTGAGTTATGTAATCAGACTTCAAGAATGTTGACTGAATTTGATGTTAAAAATAAAATAATTAACAGTAACGTAAAAGAACTGCATGATCAAGACGAATACATGTGTTTTGTTGCGATGGTAGAAACTTTAAAGAATCGTTTGAATGACGACAAATTAGAGTTGGATCAGATTGGATTGGTTATTATTGATGAGGCTCATTATAATTCCTTTAGAAAGTTATTTAAATATTTTGAAAACTGTTTTATTTTAGGAGTTACGGCAACACCGTTAAGTTCTAATATGAAATTGCCGATGAATGAAATTTACAATGAATTGTTAGTTGGAGAACCGGTTCAATCATTGGTAGATAGAGGTTTCTTAGCTAAAGCTACAACGTACACGTATGACGTTGCTTTGGGAACCTTAAAAGTTGGTATTAATGGAGATTATACCGTTAAGTCGTCAGAAGAGCTGTATTCAAATAACTTGATGCAGGAAAAGTTACTTTATGCTTATGAAGAGAAGTCCTTGGGTAAAAAAACATTGATTTTTAACAATGGTATAAACACATCTTTACATGTTTATGAAACTTTTAAGGCAGAGGGGTATGATGTAATGCACTTGGATAACACGAATTCTAAGCAAGAGAGAGAATATATTTTGAAATGGTTTAAGGAAACTCCAAATGCCATTTTAACATCAGTTGGGATTTTAACAACTGGATTTGATGAACCGTCGGTTGAAACTATTATCTTAAATAGAGCAACAAAATCAATTACTTTATACTATCAGATGATTGGTAGGGGATCTCGTGTAATTGGGGATAAAAAAGATTTTACGGTATTAGACTTAGGTAATAATGCTGCTAGATTTGGTTTATGGGGAACTCCTTTAGATTGGAGAAAAATATTTAGCTCACCGTTATACTATTTAGATAACTTAATTGGAGATGAGGATATAGAACGTAATTTTACCTATACGATGCCTCCAGAGATTAGAGCGGAGTTTCCGAATTCAACGGATTTTTACTTTAATGTAAAAGAGGAATACGATAAAGCTATTAAGATGAATATTAAATCTAAGGTAGTGTTGGATAAATCTATAGAACAGCATTGTAAGTTATGTGTAGAGAATAGTGAAGATGTTTTTGATGCACGTATTCTTTCTAGATTGTTACAAGATGATATTTCAGATAGAATTAAAAAATATTCTTATTGTATTATAAAAAGTACCAAAAACTATATTCAATGGTTAGAGGATGATTATAAGAGAAGATTAAGCACTATGATTAACCAAAGTTTTTCATAGTAAGTAATAAAAAAAGGCTAACAGAAATGTTAGCCTTTTTTTATTTGTTTAATTTTTTATTAATCTTGTTTTAAAGAACCTTCTTGAAGTGCTTTGTAGTTTTCATGACAGTCCAAAATGGCCTCTACAACTTGCAAGTCACTAGCAGTTCTAATAAAATATTCTGAGTAGTTACAATCGTCCAATAGTTCTTGAAGTTGTTTCTCATTCATATCTAAATATTCCATCATAACCTCTCTATCAAACTTCTGACCTAAAATCTCTCTCAACTCATCTTCATCCTTCAGTTTTTTTAGCTTTTTAAGGGATTTTGGTTTTTTTCCAAACATATTATACATAAAATCTACTGGATGGAAAACAGCTGCATTTAAAGAAGTGAAACTTTTGGGAGTTGGTTTTCCAGTCTCATAAGTTTGCGCTAATCCATTGATATGAATTCTTGTGTATTTGTCTTTAGGAACTTGTTTGATATCCACTTCTAAGACACCAATCAAATTGTGTGTTTTTACAGTCACCTCTCCAATTTCATCAGCCTTTTCGTATAGGGTAATCGATAGCTCATTTCCCTTAAGTAAATCATTTGTGATTTTAAGTTTTATAGATTGATATCCAATATAGGAAATCATGATTGTGTCATTAACGGTAGCAGGAATACTAAACTGACCATCAAAATTGGTAGTTGTACCACGGACAGAGTTTAAGTTTAATATATGAGAACCACCTAAAGGCTCTTTGGATTTTCCATCTAAAATAACACCATTCAAATCGACAGATTTCTGAGTTTCTTGAGAATACCCGAAAAAGCTAATTAAAGTAGCCAAAAGGAATGTTATAACAATTTTTTGCATCTTACAAGTATACTAATTATCAAAAGAAATGTTGTTAAAAAATTTAGAAATTACGCATCGTTAAAAAACCATGTTGAGATTTATTTAGTCTGATGAAGAGTAATTGAGTTGTTGTGCACACAAGAAGACTCGAACTTCCACGTCCTTACGGACACGAGCCCCTCAAGCCCGCGCGTCTACCAATTCCGCCATGTGTGCATTTAATTGTGTATTGCAATCGGATGCAAATATAGGAATGTAACTAAGACTAAAAAAGGTTCTTATAAAAATAAATTTAGGATTATTAAAAAAAATAGACCCTTAGAAATAGAAGTACGATATTTATTTTTTTTGTTTAAAATAAAATTAGGTCTTTTTGATATTAAAATTTTTTAGTGAGTTCAAATAGGAAAAATCAAGAAATTATTTTTCAGTTAAATTAATGAAAAAATAATCTTTGATTTCTAGCGTGAATTTATGGAGTAAGAGTTTTTTAGGAGAATTTTAAACAAAAAAAAGACTAAGTGAAAACTTAGTCTTTTTGTTTTATGTGACCGGGCTGGGGCTCGAACCCAGGACCCTCTCCTTAAAAGGGAGATGCTCTACCAACTGAGCTACCAGGTCATGCAATGCGATATTGCGAGTGCAAATATACCTCCATATTTTAATTCTGCAAGAAAATTAGAGTACTTTTTTAAGCTTTTTTTTTCAAGAAATGTAAGCCTAATAGAATCAGTAAAATAGAATGGAATAAAATATTTTTTTTAAAATATTTATGCATTCAAGACTTAAATTAAGTAAGCAATTGCCGAATCTTCTTTAAATTCTACCTTGATATGCTCTTTAAGAGAAGTAGATAAAGAGATTCCTTTAAAATCTGCTTTTACTGGATATTTTTTGTGATTTCTATTAACTAACACCGCCGTTTTGAATCTTACCAATGATACCTCTAAAAAGTGCTTAACTCCGTAGATTAATGTGGAGCCAGAATTTAGAACATCGTCAACTAAAACTAAAGACTTGTTTTCATAACCTTCTTTAGGAATTGAAGTAGTAACTTCTTCTCTCGGATTTTTTTTGTTGATGTTCACTTCACATAGACTTATTTTAAGTTCAGATATTTCTTCTAGTATTTGTTGAATTCGAGTAGCAAAGATGTAGCCGTTACCACAAATACCTGCAAGAATAACTTCTTTCTCATTTACATTATTTTCTAAAATTTGATACGCAATTCTTCGCGTTTTATGAACGATTTGGTCGTTGGTGAGGATACTATTGTCTGTCATTATTGTTGTTGTTGTTTCTTTATGGTATAATTTTTTATTTGAAAAAGAGTGGCTACTCATCATCGTCGTTGTCTTCAATATCCATTAAAAACGGATCTTCATAATATTCATCGATATCTCTTCTATCTTTTTTAGTTGGCCTTCCTACACCTTTTTTACGATAATAATCTTTAGAGTATTTAAGTAATTCTTGTGCATCAAATTCTTCTTTAGGTGTCGTGTCTTTTCTGTATAAGTCAACCAATTTTGCACCCATTCTGTTTTTGGGGATATCTAAAACTTCTATCTGATAATTTATTTGGTTTTTACGAATGCTAATTTTTTCTCCAATATAAACATCCTTCGCTGGTTTAACATTGGCGCCATTTATTTTTATATGTCCCTTTTTACAGGCCTCCGTAGCAAGAGATCTTGTTTTATAGTATCGTACTGTCCACAGGTATTTATCAATTCTCATTCAAAAAGTTAAAATGTTACTATATACTTTTAACAAAGATAGGAAAATTGTACATTGCGACTTTTAAAAATAAGTACTTCAATTCACTAAAAATGAATAAAAATATTCTTTTAAGCTTTATTATTATAGCTTCGATTATCATTGTTTCTTGTAAAAAAGATGATAATCAAATTGAGATTCCTCCGTTTGATCATGAGGCTCAGATATCTATAGATCAAGATTCAATAGATCTATACTTAGCGAATCATTATTACAATACCAAAGACAGCGTTTTTTGGACTATTGGTACAGGAAGTGAAGCCACTGGAGCATTGCCTATAGTGGATCAGTTACCTTTAAATTTAGATACTAATTTAGACTCTATTGAGGGCATTGATGCAAATGGAACTGTTGCGGATTATAAAATGTATTATTACGAGATTGCTGCAGGAATTGATACAGGTAATGAAGGTTATTCTAGCCCATCTCCTGTAGATTCTGTTTTTGTGAAATATGCAGGTACGTTATTGGATAGCACCGTGTTTGATTCTAGAGAAGATTACCCTATTTGGTTTATGTTACCGAATACAATTCAAGGATGGGCAAGAGGATTACCTAAATTTAAAAGAGGAACTTTTGAAACGGATACAGATGATGATTTTATTTTTCATAATTCAGGAAAAGGGTATTTAATTATGCCTTCAGGTTTAGGATACCAAAATGGAGGTACTGCATTGATTCCGGCAAATTCGCCATTGATTTTTAGAATTGAATTGAATGATGTAAAATTAATCGATACAGATCTAGATATGGTTCCAACGAAATTTGAAATTAATTATGATCTCGCCGGTAATATAACCACGTATAATACAGATGGTGATACAAAAGATGATTTTGAGGATGTAGATGATAATAATGATTTTAATCTTACTAAAGATCAGGTGCTCTTGGAATTCCCGGATGTTGATGCTCGAGGGAATGTAGAATTTTCTTATGAAACAGATGAAAACGGACAGCAGCAAATAGTGAGTCCAACGGGTGGAACACCTCAATATAAAGTATTATAGAATTAGTTTCAGGACATAGAAAAAGCCAGACAATTTGTCTGGCTTTTTTTATTTATTAGGTATTCTTTTTAAAATTTCTAAAAAGAATTTCCAAAACTTTTGTGTGGATTTGATATTCACTTTTTCATCTGGGGAGTGTGCACCTCTGATGGTTGGACCAAATGAAATCATTTCCATATTGGGATAATGCGTACCAAGTATTCCGCATTCTAAACCTGCATGACAAGCCATTACATGAGGTTCTTCATTAAAAAGATGTTTGTATGTGTCTTGTAAAACAGCACATATTTCTGTGTTAGGGTTAGGCTCCCAACCCGGATAATTCCCAGAAACAGTCGTTTTATAGTTGGCGAGTTCAAAAACGCTTTCAATACTGTTTACTAAGTTTTGTTTTCCTGATTCAGAGAAAGATCTTGTTAGACAGGCTATCTCAATATTTCCATTTGCTACAGAGATACGAGCTACATTATTAGAAGTCTCAACCAATTCCGGGATTTTTGAATTCATGGAAAACACCCCGTTATGAATTGCCGAAATAACTTGTAATAACTGTTTTTGAAGGTCTTGTGGTATTCCTTTTTTAGTGCTCTCGGTTTTGACAAAATCTATTTTTAAGTTTTTTTCTTGAAGTTGGAATTCTAATACAATTGTTGCTTGTATGAGAGTAAAAGCTTTTTCAAGATTAGAAAAATCAGAATTATTTACACGGATTAATGCTTTTGCCTCTCTAGGTATCGCGTTTCTAAGGTTTCCGCCATGTAACTGAATAAGATTAAAATCAATACACTTATCAAGATAAAGCAATACTCTGTTAAGTAATTTATTAGCATTTCCCAATCCCTTGTGGATATCCATTCCTGAATGACCACCATTCAATCCAGAGATCGAAATTTCAACAGAAATATCCTTATCACTTACTATTTCGGTATAATCTGACGTTCCAGTGATATCAATTCCACCAGCGCAACCAATTGATATTTCATCATCGTCCTCCGTATCAAGATTCAATAAAATATCTCCAGATAGAAATCCCGGTTGTAGTTCCATAGCTCCGGTCATTCCTGTTTCTTCATCAATTGTGAATAAAGCCTCAATCGCAGGATGTTCAATGGTAGTAGAAGAAAGTACGCTCATAATAGCAGCGACACCGATACCATTATCAGCCCCTAAGGTTGTTCCTAGGGCGTGAATCCATCCATTAGTAATTTCCATTTTGATTCCCTCTTTATCAAAATCAAAACTAGTAGCATCGTTTTTTTGATGTACCATGTCTAAATGAGATTGTAATACTATTGTTTTTTTGTTTTCAAAACCTTTTGTCGCAGGTTTTTTGATCAAAACGTTTTGGATAGCATCTACTTTTGTTTCTAAACCTAATTTTTCTCCAAAGGCTACCATAAAAGCAACAATGCGTTCTTCTTTTTTAGAGGGTCTTGGAATGGCATTAAGGTCGGAAAAATGATTCCATAAAACTTTAGGCTCTGTATTTCTGATTTCTGTGTGCATGGAGATTGGTTTTATTACATTTCTAAGATTATTGAATCAAGCGGCTTTCTAACTTTTTTCAAATCTGCCATGTAATCATCCTTGGCACGTTTTCCAACCGGTAATAGCAGAACTGATTTTAAATTGTGTTTTTCTAAATTTAAAACTTCATCAAATTTTTCTGGGTTGAACCCTTCCATAGGACAACTGTCAATTTTTTGTGTCGCACATACCGTTAATAGGTTTCCAAGTGCAATATAAGCTTGAGATTTAGCTGCCTTTAACAGTTCTTCTTGTTCGGTCTTTTCATATGTTCCTGTTAAATAATCCTTAAACGGGGCAAGGATTTCATCAGGTGTATTTCTGACTTTTTTTACCAATTTGAAATAATTCTCTACATCTTCTACAGTAGATTCTTTTTGAATACAGATCACAAATAAATGTGAAGCATCAGCCACTTGTCTTTGACCATAGGCATGAGACACAAGTGTTTCTCTAAGTTCTTTATTTTGAATCACAATTAATTTTATTGGTTGTAAACCAAAAGAAGTTGCCGTTAAATTGAAAGATTCTTTTAATATATCTAACTGATCAGGGCTAAGTTGAAAATCCGAATCAAATTTTTTAGTAGCATATCGCCATTGTAGGCTTTCTAGAATATCCATTCTTTATATTTTTTTAGACTACAAAAATAAGTCAATCTAATTTTAGATTATAAAATTATTTACCAATATAGATTTTATTAATTTATGCTTCTATCAATCTAAGTTATAATAATGTGGATGTTTTTTTCTAACTTAAATAAAAAAAACTATGAAAAGAATGGAAGCTACACTATCTAATGTTCCCATAAATGAAGATTTTTTATATTATTTATGGAAGTTTAAGTTATTTGAATTTAATGAATTAGAGACGATCAATAAACAAAAAATTGCCATTATTTCAATAGGGACATTCAATCAAAATAGTGGTCCAGATTTTTTGAATGGATTAATGGAAATTGATGGACAAAAATGGGCTGGGAATGTTGAGTTTCATGTGAAGTCTTCTGACTGGTATGTTCACGGTCATGAAAGCGATAAAAATTATGATACTGTTATTTTGCATGTAGTTTGGGAATATAATGTTCCGGTGTTTTATTCTAATCAAACAGAGATACCTACAGTACAACTGAAAGATTATGTAAATGCTACAATATTAAATAGGTATTATGAACTGTTCTCTCAGCAGAAGAAATGGATTTTATGTGAGAACAAAATAGGCAATACAGATTCCTTTATTATGTCGAGTTGGTTAAATCGACTATATTTTGAACGTCTTGAACAAAAATATGACGTAATATTAGAACTGTTAAAAACGAATAAAAACGATTGGGAAGCAGTTTTGTTTTTGTTGCTTTCTAGGTGTTTTGGTATGAAGATAAATGCAGATTCATTTTTTAGTTTAGCAAAATCAATAAATTTTAAATTGATACGAAAATATAGAAATGAAGAGGGAATTTTGGAAGCACTTCTTTTTGGCCAAGCAGGATTTTTAGAGGAAGAGATAGAAGACGGCTACTTTCTAAAGATGAAAAGCGAATATCAATTTTTAAAAAGAAAACATAATTTGTACCCAATGAATAAGGAGCAGTTTTTGTTTTTCAGATTGAGACCTAATAATTTTCCAAGTATAAGAATTTCTCAATTGGTAAAATTATATGAAGCTCAGACTCATTTATTTTCTGAATTGATTGCGTGTGATACGTTAGAAGATTATTATCAGCTTTTGACAACAGAAACATCAAGTTATTGGAAAAATCATTATGTGTTTGGCAAGATGTCTGCTGAGAAAAAGAAAAATATATCCAAAAAATTCATCGATTTGTTACTTATAAACGTGATCATTCCGATCCAATATGCCTACAGGAAATATAATTTTGAACATGAATTTAATGATTTGGAAAATTTAATTTCTTCTATAAAGCAAGAAAATAATTCGGTCATCAATCTATTTATAGAAAAAGGAGTTTCTGTTACATCTGCAATGGATAGTCAAGCATTACTAGAGTTAAAAAATAATTATTGTGATTTAAAAAAGTGTTTGAATTGCACAATAGGTCTTCAAATATTAAAGAATAATTGTTAATGAAGATACACTAAAAATACATTTGGTTTTCTTTAACATATTGAAAATGTCATTTCACTTTTGAAATACTCCATTTCACATTATTCATCTTATTTAGGTTTTCAAATGAATCTACATTTGTCCTATACTAATCATATAAAAATTAATAAGATGAAAAATTTAATAAAAAGTACCAAAACGATTTTGTTAGCTATGTTAACAGTAGGATTTTTAGCTTCGTGTAATGATGATACGAGTGAAACAGGACCTGTAGAACCTCAGGATCCGATTGAGGTAACTTTAGGTTTTGAGGGATATACATTAACTCCAGAACCGCAAGGACAACGTAAGGTAGCGAAAACAGATGATTCGAATATCCCGCATATTTATCAAACGCAAGGATATACTGTTGAAATTACAGGTGGTGTTTCCAACGGAAAAGTCGTATTTTCAGGAGTAGATTTAGCAGCTCCAGAAGGACTATCATTCACTGCGGTAGGAGATGTTGATGTGAAGGTGTTTCATCCTAATTTTAATGAATCCGACGTTACAGAAGAAGCTTATTATGGTACGGAAAATCAAACCATAACATATGGTACAGCTGAAGCATTAATTAAAACGAACTTAGTGCAAGGTTTTGTTATCGTAACTGAAGGGGATGGCGCAGAGAATGTAATTACAGGTGTAGATGTTAATACAATTCAAGGAAAGGTAAAGGATATCCCTTATTATTCTGCATCTGCTAATTTTGTGGTAAATGTTTATACTACAGGACAAGATTTGACAGGTACTGCAGCGAATACTATAGGAGCAGGGGTAAGGTTTACTGTAGATTCCAATGGACAATTAATTAAGTTTGAGTTGCCAGAATTTGGAAACCCAGATGATGGAGATTTGACTCCGATTGTTCCAACAAAATAATCGATAAGTGATATTGAAAAAAGGCAACAATTTATTGTTGCCTTTTTTTTGTTCAATATTTTGCAGTTATAGAAACACTTTGATTTAATCAAAGTTTAGTGAATACTGTTGTGTTTATAGCGTAAGGAGGTGATGTTTTTATTCGGAAAATTATTAGGAATCTATACGTGGCATAAAATGGTTTTTCCTTAAATCACAAAAAAGACATTTTAGTATTAAAATATTCCATCTCACTTAAAACTTTTTAAATAGGGGATCAAATGAGTATACATTTGTCCTATACTAATCATATAAAAATTAATAAGATGAAAAATTTAATAAAGAAAACTAAAACCGTTTTATTAGCAATGTTAACAGTAGGATTCTTAGCATCATGTAATGATGATACAAGTGAAACAGGTCCTGTAGAACCTCAAGATCCTATTGAGGTAAATTTAGGGTTTGAGGGGTATACATTAACTCCAGAACCAGAAGGACAACGTAAGGTTGCAAAAACAGATGATTCCAATATCCCGCATATTTATCAAACGCAAGGATATACAGTTGAAATCTCGGGAGGAGTTTCTAACGGTACAGTAATTTTTACGGATATCGATTTAGCTTCAGAGGAAGGGATTTCATTTACTGCCGTAGGAGATGTTAATGTAAAAGTGTACCATCCAGATTTCAATGAGATAGCAGTTACAGAACAAGCTTATTATGGAACTGAGAATCAAGAGATACTATATGGTACTTCTGAAACTTTGATTAAAACAAAGCTGGTTCAAGGTTTTGTTATTGTAACAGAGGGAGATGGTGCTGAAAATGTAATTACAGGTTTGGATGTTAATACCATTCAAGGGAAATCTAAAGACATACCATATTATTCTGCGGACGCAAGTTTTGTAGTAAATGTATACACTACAGGTCAAGATTTAACAGGTACTGCAACCAACACAATAGGAGCAGGAGTTAGATTTACCGTAGATTCAAATGGACAGTTGATAGAGTTTGAATTGCCAGAGTTTGGTGATCCAGAAGATGGAGATTTGACGCCTCAATAATTAAATAATAATTTTAAAAAAAGGCAGCAAAGTAACGCTGCCTTTTTTATTAACGAGGGAAGTGGAGTTACTTTAAAAAATTAAAAGTTATTTCAGACATTAATAAAGATACTTCATGTAGAAATTTCCCTAACCAGGAAAAATCAAAACTACATTTGATATTAATCAAAACAGATAATTATGAAAGCAATAAAATATCTAGTACTGACTGCAATGTCAGTAATCGTTTTAGGAATGTTGTCTTCATGTAGTGATAGTACTTTAGAAGAAGAAACACCCGTAGAACCGCAAGAACCACGTATGATTCATTTAGGTTTTGATGGATTGGTTTTAACTCCAAATGCAAAAGGTGTTGCTGCAAAAACAGAGGATTTGCATACCTATGTAACGGATGGTTATAATATTCAAATAACAGGAGGGATAGCTCCAGAAGATTCCTATTTGACAGAGGTGGATTTGACTCAAGGACTCACCTTAGAGGTCACAGGTGATATCGTAATGACCGTATCTCATCCAAGATTTTACAGTAACAATGTACTTCAGGAGGCTTTTTACGGTATTCAATCGTATACGGTTCCTACAGGAAGTTCTGACCATAATATTGTCCCTTTGGAGCTAGTTCAAGGTTTTGTGATGGTAACATCTGATGAATTAGCGGAGCCTTTAATTACATCTATAAAAATTTTGGGGCAACCTGCGGAGTTAGATGTTGTTTATTATTTGGATACACCAGTGGTTGATGTTCTTGTTGAAACAGATGGTTATGGAACATTAAGAGGAGAACATAATACAGAATTGGGTGAAGGGGTCCAGTATAATGTAACTATCTCAGGGGATGGTATAGAGTTTACTTTTCCTGAGTTTGGAGATCCTGGTGATGGAGTATGGGGACCCGGTTTATAAGAATATGAAAAGGAGAAATTATGAAAGCTATTATAAAATTACTTTTTGTTGCATTTATTTTGGTTTTAATAGGTTGTCAGGATAATGACGCTGAAATGGAGCCAGAAAATCCAGAAACAGCACGTTATGTATATGTGTCTTTTAATGTGCCATATATGTCATCTAATAATGATGTTACAGCCAAAAATATGCATAACTATATAACTCATGGTTATACAGTAAATTTTACAGGAGAGATTTCAGAAGAGTTTGAAATAGTTACGAATGTAAATATGAACGAGCCTTTAAAAATAGGAGTTTCAGGAGATGTTGTGATTTCTGTAGTTCATCCTGATTATGATAAATCAGGAATTTCTAAAAAAGCATTTTTTTCAGTTGAAGAAGTACCGTTGGCAACAGAAATACAAGACGAATTAACAGTGGATTTGAACTTTACACAGGGTTATGTACTGGTTAATACAGAGGAAGACTTTGATTTTAATAAGTATAGTTTGACCATAAATGACATAGCAGCAGAGTTTAATACTACTTACTATTTGACTGATCAGATATTGATTAGTAAAATTTCATATCTAGGTATGTCAGTAGAAATTGGTAATACTAATATCATAGGTGATGGTTATGTGCATTATGCGTTTGAGGATGAAGAGGGGAATTTGAATTTTATGTAAAGTAATGAGCTTGTTGGGGCAAATAATAGTTTAACTATAAGAGAGCTAACTAAAGAAGTTGATATCGTTATAAATTGTTTTGATGAATCTAAGAAACTAATAAAACCTCAAGATTACTTCTCGAGGTTTTTTAAAAATGAAGCCATGAAAAATTTAATAAAATTTAAATTCATTTCAAGAATATTAGTTGTATTGGTGTTTGTTTTACAGTCTTGTAATCAAGTAGATGATTTTGAAGACGGGAATATGGAGCCAAGTCTACCTGTTAAAAATATTGAAATAGGTTTTGGGTTAGAGCTGGAGTCCTTGAAGGATAACCTTAGGGCAGGATTGAAAAATGCTATTGTTCATAATTACGAAAAACAAGGCTATAAAGTGATTGTTGAAGGTGGAATTGTTGGAGGGAATCAGGTTTTTAAGCATGTTGATTTGAATCAGAAATTAGAAATAGAAATAAGAGGCCCCATTCAAGTTACAGTATTGCATCTTGGGTATAAAGAAGATCAGCTTCAAAAATCTGCTTATTTTGGAACTGTTTCTCAGGAAATAAATCCTATCGAAGGACAAAACAATATTGTGACATTAGATCTAGTACAGGGGTATGTTTCGGTAACAACAGCAAGTTTTATTGAAGGATTTATTGATTATGTGAAAATAAATAATCAAGATGTTGATTTTAATTCCGTCTATTATCTAGGAGCATCTGAAGAAAAAGTGCAGGTGGATTTAAAAGTTTTTGGGAGAGTTTTAAAAGGACAACATACTAACATTCTAGGTGATGGAATGGTTTATGATCTTACTGTTTCAGATATCATTGGAAATAATCATCAAAAGAAACAATATTATTCCTTTGATGATTTAAAATTAGAGCAGCTTCACGTTAAATCATTTTAAGAATTTCTATAGTTTGGAAGAAAAGGAAAAACTTTTAGGACTGTTAAATGTCAGTTTAGTGAGTTATTTGGTTGTTTTACCATAATTCTAATTTAGCTCAAGCTTATTGCTGTTACCTTTAAAGTATAATTCGTGAGAAATGAAAAATTTAGTTCTAACAATTTTTGTCTGCTCTTTGACTCTGGTTTCATGTAATAAAGAAAATTCAGAAGTAAATATTGTAGAGAAAGGAGAATTTAAGGAAACAGAGTTGCAATTTGTTTTACCAAAAAAGAATCATTCGATTGATGAAGATGATGAGTTGAATTTTCAAGACTATGTGACGGATGGCTATAAAATTCATATCAGTGGAGCTATTCATCCAAGTCATAAAAATTTTACTGAAATAGATTTAATGCAAACGTTAAGGGTAAAATCTAATGGAGCTATAGTTGTAACTGTTGTACATCCAGATTTTGAACCCAATGAGTTAACAACAAAATCGTATTATGGAATTGATGAAGTAGATTTACTTATTAATCAAGAAGTATTGCATGAAGTTGAAATGGACTTTGTTCAAGGAAGAGTTGTTGTGTTGGCAGATGAAAATTTGGACGATTCGATTGAGGAAGTAAACATATTAGGTAAGTCGGCAATTTTTGATGTAACCTATTACACGGCTTCAGAAATGATAGAAGTTGAAATTATTACTAAAGAAGGAAGTTTTAAAAACGAGCATGCAAATATGTTGGGAGAAGAAACACATTATGTTTTGAACTCCTTAGAAGAAGGTCTTTTAATTGAAGATTATTAAGAGAATAATATTTTAATTAAACTGATTCTAACCAAATAATAACCATAAAATAGATTTGAAGTTTTGAATTTATTTTGAAAAATTAAATATTATGAAAACAATAATTGACAAAGGACTAAGATTTTTAGTATATACCTTGCTATCAGTTGCTATTGTTTCCTGTAATGATACAAGTGACTTGGAAGAAGGAGTTCCACCAACGAGCAACGAACCTTATGAAATAACGCTTGGTTTTGGTTTGACGCTTCAGCCGGGTAAGGATATGGATATTATCCATAATTATGAGAAAACAGGATATAAAGTAGATATAAAAAATAATCTCGTAAATGGTGATTTACGATTAGAAGATGTTGATTTGACTCAGCCCATTATTCTTGAAGTAACAGGACCTGTTGAGGTAACGGTTAAGCATCCAGATTTTAAAAAGAAAAAATTAGGAGAAGTCGCTTATTATGGGTTGGATAAAGTGGATGTAGAGACTGCTCCTGGTACTGGTGTAGTTCAAGTTCCTCTTGAATTGATTCAGGGGTATGTTGCGGTGGAAGCGAACGGAATTATGGAAAGTTTTATCGAAAAAGTAAAGATAGGGAACGATGAAGTGGAGTTAAATACCATTTATTATACGGATGAAACAAAAAAAGATATTAAAGTAGAAGTTGAGGTTTTTGAAAATGAAATTAGAGGAGAACATCAAAACGTAATTGGAGAAGGGGTTGTCTATGAAGTAACATTTTTTGATGCTATTGGAGGCTCTCAATCACAAAAAAATATAAATTTTGAAGATGTTGTTTTCAATATGGAAAGAATAATAGAGTAAAAAATGTCAGTTCGACTTTAGAACAAAAAAAGGTCACCTATTTAGATAGGTGACCTTTTTTTATTTTAAGAGAATAGTTCTTAGAACAATTCTGGGAATTCTGTCGGATTTACCTCATGCATAATGGCATAAGCTGCCTCAAAAATATCTTCTTTAGATGGTTTTGAGAAATAATCACCATCACTTCCGTATGCTGGTCTATGTGCTTTAGCGCTAAGTGTGGCTGGTTTACTATCTAAATAATTGTAAGCATTTTGTTCGTCTAAGACCTTTTGAAGGATATATGCAGAGGCACCTCCCGGTACATCCTCATCAACAATTAGCAAGCGGTTTGTTTTTTTAACACTTTTAGAAATATCATGATTGATGTCAAAAGGCATTAATGATTGTGCATCAATAATTTCAATGTCAATTCCGGCCTGTAATAAATCTAATGCAGTCTCTTCTACTATTCTTAAGGTAGAGCCATAGGATACAATCGTAATGTCAGCTCCTTGCTTAATAGTTTCAACATAGCCAATAGGAGTTGTAAATTCACCTAGATTATTAGGTAAGTTTTCTTTTAGTCTGTAACCATTTAAATTTTCTATAACAATGGCAGGTTCATCACATTTAAGCAGTGTATTGTAAAAACCAGCGGCTTTAGTCATATTTCTAGGTACGAGTAAATGGACACCTCTTAACGTTCCTAAAATCATAGACATTGGAGAACCTGAATGCCAGATTCCTTCTAACCTGTGTCCTCTAGTTCGGATGATTAAAGGTGCTTTTTGTTTACCAAAAGTTCTGTATCGTAAACAGGCTAAATCATCACTTAAAGTTTGAATGGTATAGATTAAATAATCTAAATACTGAATTTCTGCAATAGGTCTTAAACCTCTTAAGGCCATTCCTATACCTTGTCCAATAATGGTAGATTCTCTAATTCCAGTATCTGTTACTCTATCTTCGCCAAATTTATCTTGTAGGCTTTCTAACCCTTGGTTTACATCACCAATTTTACCAGAATCTTCTCCAAAAATAAATACATCTGGATGTTTCTGTAAGATGGCATCAAAATTATCTCTAATAATAATTCTTGCATCTACTTCAGGAATTTCTTCAGCGTATTTTGCAGGAATTTCATTAATAGTACTAACCCCGTTTCCGGTATCATTATAAAGTTTTGTGCTATATCTATCTTGAGTGATTTGTTTGTTTTTTACCAACCAAGCTTGTAGTGCTTCTTTTTCTTCTGAATTTTCTAGTCGAAGAAATTGAGCTGCTTTTCTGGCGGTGGAGTAGATGTCTTTTCTTGAAGGTTCTTTGGTTGCAGCGAGTTCATTCCTCATTTTGATGATGAAATTTTTGTTCGCACTCACTAACGAAACAGCGTCAAGAAGTTGTACTAGTTCTTTTTGTTCCTTGTTTAAAGGTTCAAGAAAAGCCTTCCAAGCATCTTTTTTACCTTGAAGAACTTCCTTTTTTGCTCGTTTTTCAATTGCTTCTAATTCCGAGTTGTTTTGAATGATTCGTAAAACTCCATTTGGTGTTTCTAATTCAAATTCTTGAATCCATTCTTTAAATTTTTTATTACAGTCAAAATCAGCTTCCCACTTCAGACGTTCTTTACTTTTGTATCTTTCGTGTGATCCAGAAGAAGAATGTCCCTGAGGTTGTGTTAATTCTTGAACATGAATTAAAACAGGTACATGCTCTTTTCTTGAAATCTCTGCCGCCTTGCTATAAGTGTCTATCAGCTGCACATAGTCCCAGCCATCAACACGCATAATTTCAAGACCCTTATTTTTCTTGTCTCTTTGAAAGCCCTGTAAGACTTCAGAAATGTTTTCCTTTGTTGTTTGATATTTGGCATGCACAGAAATTCCATATTCGTCATCCCAAACACTTGTAACCATTGGAATCTGTAATACCCCTGAAGCGTTTATAGCTTCAAAAAAGTGACCTTCACTAGTACTTGCATTTCCGATGGTTCCCCAACCAATTTCATTTCCGTTATTAGAGAATTTTTCATAACCTGATTTCAAACTATCCACATTTCTGTATAACTTCGAAGCATATGCTAGCCCAACAAGTCTAGGCATTTGTGCAGCAGTACAAGATACATCAGAACTTGTGTTATATTGTTTTGTTTGATCTTTCCAATCTCCATTTTCATCAACAATATGGGTAGCAAAATGACCTCCCATTTGCCTACCAGCAGAAAACGGCTCATGATCAATATCGGTATGAGCATACAAACCCGCAAAAAATTGGCGAGGACTAAACTCACCCAATGCCATCATAAAGGTTTGATCTCTATAATAACCAGATCTCCAATCTCCTTTTTTAAAGGCTTTGGCCATTGCTATTTGAGGCAATTCTTTACCGTCGCCAAAAATTCCAAATTTGGCTTTACCTGTAAGTACTTCTTTTCTACCTAATAAACTGCATTCTCTACTAAGAACTGCGATATAGTAGTCCTGTAGAATCTCAGCTTTAAATTGTTCAAAAGATAAATTTTGTGAGGTAGTTTCAGATGTGGTAGAGGTCATACAAATAGCTTTGTTTGGTATTGCAAAGATACTGTTTTTCTATGGAATTTAAAAAGTGGTTTAGCTTCTGTAAATGAGGTGTTAAGGAGTTTTAGTAGTTGTCATTCTATTGATAAATGGAAATCCACTTTACAAAAATCCTCTACGTACAGAGTTGAATATTTTTAAAGGTTCAAGTACAAAGGTAAAACGGATTTTACTAAAGTAATCATTGTTCATTTCCCAACCATTATTCGAGTATACCGGTAGGTATAATTCAAATATTTCGTGCATAAAATTAAATCGTATACCAGATTCATAGCCCAAAAACAGCGGGGTGTTTCTGCTTTTTAGTAATCCGACATCATTGTATATTTCAAGCCATTCCCATACGTTAAAACTCGTATTAAAAGTGGAAATCCATTGGTTTGCAAATTTTTGGTGATCTTCTTTAAAAAAGGATTTAAATCCTCCTTCTGCAATGATGTATTGTTGGTATAAAAATCCAGCATCTTCTTCACGTCCAAACATATTGTACTCGAACAAGTAATCTTGAGGTTTACTGAGACCATAGCTAAAATAGTTTGAGTCAGGGTCTGTACTATTGCCTATAAAAACACCCGTATACCATCTAAAGTCTAATTGTCTATTGCTATCTGTTAATTTTCGATAACGAATGTCAGCAGAAACTTTATTAAAAAAAGTTGCAAATTCCATACTGGTAGTAAAACGAAAGTCATTTATTATCTCAGGTCGTGAATAGCTGTACGTAAGTTTTACTAAATTATATTTGTCTTCGTTTGATTTTTCAATTCCTGGTGCAATTTCTTTATCGATTATATGGTATTTTATTCTTAAAAAATTATTTCCTGGAACACGAAGCGATTTTCTATTGAAAAAAATAGTTGCACTTGGGTTAAAAGTGCTGTATCGATAATCTCTATCATAATGAAAACTGCTACCATTTATGGCAAATGTGTATTTATAAATTGTTTTGTTTTCTGGATAATGATTATACGAAAAACCAAAACCACCGGAGGTGTTGTTACTTTTAAAACTATAGGTGGGTACAAGGCTATATTCAAAAGTTTTAGGAAGTATTGCTTTGTTATGAAACTGGACTCCTAAAATTAATCCATCATAGTAATTATAGCCTACTCGCGGCTTGTAAAAAATTTGAGTATAATATGGATCATCAATGTCCTTAATTAATTTAAACTGTAAGGGTCTTTCAAAAAGTTTAGGGTTTACATTTTTCCAATTATCTCGTTGATTGAATTCTGGGTATAAATATTCGTAATTTAAAGATACTTTGTCAAAATCTCCTTTTTTGATACTTACGATTTTAGTTGAGTCCACATCAGGAATCCATTTTTTCCATTTGATTTGTTTGTTCTTTACACCATATAAAGCAACTGGAGCTGTTATGTTTCTTTTGTTTTTTATGGTTATATAAACGGAGTCATTGTCTTGTTTGACTTTTTTTATAGTGTAATTTATTTTTTTCTTAGAGTTTAGAAAATCACCAAAAAACCAGTCCAAATCTTTATCAGTGTTCTTTGTTAATATTTGTCTGAATAAATCCGTAGAGTTGGTTTTGAATTTATCTTTTTCAATGAATTCTTTTAAGCTAGTTTTGAAAACGTTTTTTTCTAGATAATTATCAAGGTAGCGTAACCCTAAACCCGCTTTATAGCTATTGATTGTCTTTCTGTTAAAATTGGAAAGCGAGTCAATACGGGTAGTTAATGATTGGTCTAAATTTCTTCGCGCACTAAATTGATACATAAATGGATATTTTGCGTTAAAATCCATTTTTGTTAAGTTTAATGTTCTGATACCCCATATCTCAGAAAGGTTCCCTAAAATCTTTGCTTCGGGATAGAATTCTTGACAATATTCCATTAACAAATAAATTTCAATTCCTTCGGGTAACCAATAATCTTCATTTTTATTGACGATAACCATTTCCTCGACCATTTTTCTGCTCAAAGCCTTGAAAAATTCGATATCCCATTTAAAAACATCAGAAAAGTCACTTAAAAATTTAGGAACATCCAAACCATAGGCTCTATTTTTAAATGCAGATTCTCGATCAACCATTATTTTTTTGTGGGGAAATTTGCCAAGAAATTTTTCAATAAATTCAATTTCTCGGTTTATTACACTTTTTTTAATCGCAGTAGGTAATTTTTTATCTTCAATATTAGAAATAACCTTTATATGATCGGTTTGGTAAACAGGATAGCTTTTTTCTTTTGTAATGTTTAGCTGGATATCCACTCTGTTTTTACCTTTAAGATTGTATATAGCAAGGTTTTTAGAATAGGTTTTAGTACTGTATAAATCTGTATTAACATGATAGGGGATTGGTACATGAATTTTTAAATCATAATCCATGGCTTCCATATACATATGGTCTACATCTTTATTGTTGTAAGCTTTCCAATTGCCGTTTTCATTTACTGCAGGTACCAAATACCAATACCTTAAAATATAATCGTTTAGATAGTCTTTTCCGTAACCCGTAAACTTATTGCTCGGTATTTTAACCTTGTAATTAGCTGTTAGTATTAAAGAGTCGTTCGGTTGTAATGTTTTGTTTAGAAGAACCTCAACAAGTTCCCTAGTGCCCTTATAGTCTTGAAAATTGGTGGGTTTGAAATTAATAGAAAGTCTTCTTATTTCTGAGTTACCTCGTTCAATGGAGTCTGCAAAATATAACGACTTTTTAAAGCTTTCTAACATTCGTTTTGTTAGAACTGTGTTTCTGTCAATAAAACTATTTGGCCAGTTATGTAAAACTAAATTATGTAAAGGCTTGCCACTTTTATTGACATAGGTTATTTTCTGTTGGATAGCCAATTGATCTACATCAGGAAGCAGTAAAGCTTTGATTTCGATTTTGGAATTTTGGGCATATCCAACAGAAATTACAACTGATAAAAAAATAAAGAATGATACTATTTTCCGCACAGTTTTTTTAAAAATTAAAAGTTTGGTTTCAAACTATATTTAGAATAGAATTTATTAAGGTGATCTATAGCCTCATCTGCAGTATCAACAATCCTAAATAAATTTAAGTCTTCCTTGCTTATTGTTGCGTTTTCTTCAAGAAGTACCTTTTTTATCCAATCTATAATACCGCTCCAAAAACTAGAATCGACAAGTATAATAGGAAAGCGACCTATTTTTTTAGTTTGAATCAGTGTAATGGCTTCAAATAATTCATCTAAAGTCCCCATTCCACCAGGCATTACAATAAAACCTTGAGAATATTTTACGAACATTACCTTTCTAACAAAGAAATAATCAAAATCTAAGCTCATTCCTTTGCTTATAAATGGATTGTCATTTTGTTCAAATGGAAGCTCAATGTTCAGACCTACAGAAGTTCCGTTACCTCTATGAGCTCCTTTGTTTCCAGCCTCCATAATTCCGGGTCCGCCTCCAGTAATAACTCCATAGCCGTTTTGTGTTAATTTATATCCAATTTCCTCTGCAAGGATGTAATGCTTGTGATCTGGCTTAGTCCTTGCTGATCCAAAGATACTTACAGATGGTCCTATACGGCTCAAACGCTCATATCCATCAACAAATTCAGCCATTACTTTAAAAATTGCCCAGGAATCATTTGTTTTAATTTCATTCCATGTTTTGGGCGTGAATCGATCTCTTATCTTTCTATCTTCGTTTGGGCTCATATTTGTTTATTTTTGATACTGAATCATCAGATAAAAATATTGAAATACTTTGATGATTAGTGATTTGTAAGGCTAATGATACAGCTTTTAAACTAAGATTGCAAGAGTTCTTTCTTTAAAAATTTTGCTGTATAGCTTTTTTTATTTTTTATAATTTCTTCAGGTGTTCCTTTGCATAAAATAGTTCCTCCATTTCGTCCTCCTTCTAAACCAACGTCAATAATATGATCAGCTAATTTGATAACGTCCATATTGTGTTCTATAATAAGAACAGTATTTCCTTTATCAGTTAATTTATTGAGTACATTCATAAGAACATTGATGTCTTCAAAATGCAATCCAGTAGTAGGTTCGTCTAAGATATAAAAGGTATTACCAGTATCCTTTTTTGATAGCTCTGATGCTAATTTTATACGTTGCGCTTCTCCACCAGACAAGGTGGTAGATTGTTGACCTAGAGTTATGTATCCGAGTCCAACATCTTGTATGGTTTTGATCTTTTTGTGGATCTTTGGGATAGAGTCGAAAAACGGAACAGCTTCGTTTATAGTCATATTCAATACATCAGAAATAGATTTACCTTTGTACCTGATTTCTAATGTCTCTCTGTTGAATCTTTTCCCTTGACATGTCTCACATTCTACAAATACATCCGGTAAAAAGTTCATTTCAATAACTTTTAACCCACCTCCTTGACAGGTTTCACATCTTCCGCCTTTCACGTTAAATGAAAATCTTCCTGCTTTATAACCACGAATCATAGATTCGGGAGTTTTAGCAAACAGACTTCGTATTTCACTAAATACCCCAGTATAAGTCGCTGGATTTGATCTAGGGGTTCTACCTATTGGGGATTGATCTATATCAATTATTTTATCAACATGTTCTAAGCCCTTGATAGATTTATAAGGCATTGGTTCTTTAACTCCTCTATAAATATGTTTATTTAAAATAGGGTATAAAGTACCATTTATAAGCGTTGATTTTCCGCTTCCCGATACACCGGTTACACAAATCATTTTACCCAACGGAAAAGTGACTGAAACGTTTTTTAAGTTGTTTCCTGAGGCTCCTTTTAGAACAAGTTCATTACCATTTCCTTTTCTTCTTTCAGTCGGAACTTTAATTTGTTTTCTTTTTGTAAGGTAATCTGCGGTTAAGGTGCTTTCTTGAATCATTTCATTATAAGTTCCTTTACTCACAATTTCACCGCCATGTCTACCTGCACCGGGACCAATGTCCAATACATAATCGGCACATTCCATCATGTCTTGATCGTGTTCTACCACAAGGACCGAATTACCGATATCTCTCAGTTTTATGAGAGAGTCGATTAGTCTTTCGTTGTCTCTTTGATGAAGCCCGATGCTAGGCTCATCTAAAATATAAAGTACTCCAACTAATTGAGAACCAATCTGTGTTGCAAGTCTGATTCTTTGGGCTTCTCCACCAGATAATGATTTAGAGGTTCTGTCAATGGTTAAATATTCTAATCCTACATCGAGTAGAAATTGAATACGTGTACGTATTTCTTTAATTATCTCAACTCCAATAATTTTTTGATCTGAACTAAGTTTAGCTTCTAGATTCGCAAACCATTCTGCTAATTCACCAACATCCATTTGTGCAAGTTCTGAAATGTTTTTTCCTGCAACTTTAAAGTGCAAAGACTCCTTTTTCAATCTATTACCGTTACAAGTAGAACATTTGCTTTCGTCCATAAAACCTTTGGCCCATCTTTTAATGGTGCTCGAGTCACTATTGTGATATTGGTCCGTGATAAACGCATTGATTCCTTCAAAATCAATCTCATATTTCCTGGTAACTCCAAGGGATTTAGAGTTGATTTCGAACTTTTCCTTTCCACCATTAAGTATAATCTCTAAAGCTTCTTTTGAGATTTTATTGATGGGATCGGTTAATTTGAATTTAAAACGATCCGCTATTAATTGCAATTGTTTAAAAATCCAACTATTTTTTTGTTCTCCCAAGGGAGCAAACCCTCCAGCAGCTATGGAAATACTAGTATCTGGAACTAATTTTTCAAAGGTAGTATGCTTTACCATTCCTAAACCATTACAAGAATCACAAGCTCCTTTAGGGGAGTTGAATGAAAATGAGTTTGGTTCGGGATTCGGATAAGCGATTCCCGTAGATGGACACATCAAGTTTTTACTAAAATATCGTGGTGTTTCGCCTTGGTGTTCTATTACCATTAAAATATTCTCACCAGAATATAAGGCAGTTTTAATGCTTTCTTCTAAGCGTTTTGTGTTCGCTTCATTTACAACCAAACGGTCAATTACAATTTCAATATCATGCGTTTTATAACGATCCAAACGCATTCCTTTTTCAATATCACGAATCTCACCATCTACTCTGACTTTTACAAAGCCTTGTTTAGAGATTTGTTCAAATAAGTCTCTATAATGTCCTTTTCTAGATTTAACAACAGGAGCGAGAATAATTGTTTTTTGGGAATCGTATTCTTTTAAAATTAGATCAATAATTTGTTCATTGGTGTAACTAACCATTTTTTCTTGCGTTTCATAGGAGTATGCATCTGCCGCTCGTGCAAATAGTAAACGTAAAAAGTCATAAATTTCAGTAATGGTACCTACAGTTGATCTTGGATTTTTATTTGTTGTTTTTTGTTCAATGGAAATAACAGGCGATAGACCATCTATTTTATCAACATCAGGCCGTTCTAAACCGCCAAGAAATTGTCTAGCATAAGCAGAAAAAGTTTCTACATATCTTCTTTGTCCTTCTGCATATATGGTATCAAAGGCAAGGGAAGACTTTCCACTTCCACTCAAACCTGTAATCACCACCAATTTTTCTCGCGGTATTTTTACATCAATATTTTTAAGATTATGGGTTCTTGCTCCTAAAACTTCTATGTGTTCTTGTATATCTTCCATGTAGAATTAAAAGAAACAAAGATACTTAAAAAGAGTATATATTATTTGAACTTCTTTGAATCTTCCTAGACTAAAAATCCCACTTTTGTTAAACGGAAAAAGCTGATTAATTTTAGTACATTTGTCACTATTATTTACCCATAATGGTTCAGAATATTTTACAGAAATTAAGCTACGGAGTTTTTACCTTGTTTGGGGTAGCAACAGTGGTTTTCTTACTATTTAATGTATTGCCCGGTGATCCTGCCAGAATGATGTTAGATCAAAGACAAGATAGCGATCAATTAGAGGCAGTAAAAAAGAAATATGGCTTTGATAAACCTTTAGTTACCCAATATTTTTATTACCTAAATGATATTTCTTTTTTGTCTTTGCATAGTGAAAATCCAGATGATTTTTCTTACATGAAAAAGGGTAAATATGATGTTTTATTAAAAATGCCCGTTGCAAAATTTCAGATAGCAGTAAAGGTTCCCTATCTTAGAAAGTCCTTTCAGAAAAACGGGAAACCAGTTAGTGAGATAATTTCAGAAACACTTCCTAATACGGCCGTTTTGGCAATAGCATCTATTGGATTAGCTCTTTTTATTGGAGTCTTTTTTGGTGTGTTTTCTGCCATATGGAAAGATACCTTTTTTGATAAATTTATTGCGGTTATTAGTACTTTTGGAATGAGTTTGCCTTCGTTTTTATCAGCAATTATTTTTGCCTGGTTGTTTGGTTTTGTGTTAAAAAAATATACACATTTAAACATGACGGGGAGTTTGTTTGAGGTTGATGATTTTGGTGAAGGAAGTGTACTTCAGTTGAAAAATTTAATATTACCAGCAATAGTGCTTGGGATTCGTCCGTTAGCGGTTGTAATCCAATTGATGCGAAATTCCTTGTTAGAGGTTTTAAATCAGGATTATATTAGAACAGCAAAGGCGAAAGGCTTATCTCAGTATCAGATCGTTAAAAATCACGCCTTCAAAAATGCCATGAATCCGGTTGTTACGGCCATTTCAGGTTGGTTTGCTTCTATGTTAGCAGGAGCTGTTTTTGTTGAGTATATATTTAATTGGAATGGTTTAGGTAAAGAAATCGTAGAGGCCTTAAATACTCTAGATCAGCCGGTGATTATGGGTGCCGTTTTAGTCATTGCAAGCTTGTTTATTTTGATAAATATATTTGTAGACTTGATTTATAGTTGGTTAGATCCAAAAATTCGACTTGGATAGAGTATCCTATTCTCGAAAACGATTAAGTATTAGAAATATGGAATCTTTTTTATCTTAGGATTTAACAGTAAGTTTGTAGCTGTAATAGGGAATCTAAAAACATGATCCTTATTCATAGAAAATGAAATATTTGAAAAACATAGCATTCGTACTTTTGCTTTTTGTGCTGTCTTGTGGTAAGGCACAAGATAAAACTGAATTTCCTATTGTAGCTTTACAAGAGGAGATGTTGGATTTAAAAGGTAAGAAACTTAATTTTTCTGATATAATATCTAAATACAAAGGGAAACGTGTTCTAATTGATGTTTGGGCTTCATGGTGTGGAGATTGTATTGGTGGTTTGCCAAAAGTAAAAGAATTACAGAATGAAAATGAAGAAGTAGTATTTTTGTTTTTGTCTATTGATAAGAATTTTAAATCCTGGAAAAGAGGGATTGAAAAGTACAACGTTTTAGGAGAACACTATTTTATTCCGGCAGGATGGGATAGTAGTTTTAATAATGCTATCGATTTAGATTGGATTCCAAGATATATAGTATTAGATGAATTAGGAAGAATAAAATTGTACAAGGCGATAAAGGCATCTGACAAAGGATTAGAAAAAGCCTTAAAAAGTTAAAATATAAAATTAAACGATTAAATTAAGTAAAATGAGAAGTAAAATAGTAGCAGGAAACTGGAAAATGAACAATGATTTAGCGGCATCAAATGCATTGGCTAATGGATTGGTAGAAGGGTTAAAAGGAAAAACATTAAACAACACAAGAGTTGTTGTTGCTCCAACATTTGTAAACTTAACTGCTGTAAAGCAAGCTACTGAAGGTTCAGTTGTTGAGGTTGCTGCTCAAAATATGCATCAAGCAAAAAGTGGTGCTTTTACTGGAGAGATTTCAGGAGAGATGCTAACTTCTATTGGTTTAGAATCAGTTATTTTAGGTCATTCTGAAAGAAGAGAATATTTTGGAGAATCTGACGCTTTATTAGCAGAGAAAGTTAGTGCAGCATTGGCAAATAATTTAGAAGTTATTTTTTGTTTCGGTGAGGTTTTGGAAGATCGTAAATCTGGGAATCATTTTGCTGTCGTGGAATCTCAAATTTCAAATGCTTTGTTTGGTTTGGAGGCTTCTGCATGGAAAAATATTGTTTTGGCTTACGAGCCAGTATGGGCGATTGGAACAGGTGAAACTGCAACTGCAGATCAGGCGCAGGAGATGCATGCTTTTATCAGAAAAATTGTAGCTGATAAGTATGATGCTGCTTTAGCAGAAGAAGTTTCTATTCTTTATGGCGGTTCTTGTAAACCAGGGAATGCTAAAGAAATTTTCTCTAAAGAAGATGTTGATGGAGGGTTGATTGGTGGAGCTGCTTTACAAGCTGCTGACTTCATTGCTATTATTGAGGCTATCCAATAAGGAATCATAATAAATTTAAAAAAGGCTGAATATGTTCGAAGGAACATATTCAGCCTTTTTTTTTGTTAATATATGTTAATTTGTTCTTCGTTTTAAAAAACGTATCTTTAGAGGTAACCCTACCCGGATTTTTTTAAGATATGTTAAGAGATTTAAAACCACACTTAGCACTTGTTTTTACGTTGCTATTCTACCTAAATAGTTTTGCATTGGGAATTCCTAAAAAGGAAGATCCTCCGCAAAGAACTTTTGTTGATTATATTTTAGAGCAAAATAATGATTCAGATTATATAGAACTGTATACCAAACCACAACTTAAGAATGGAATATTAACTTTTATGGCTGATGTGGATACTGACGGCGATACTGTAATTGACGGAGCAGATTTAGATGATGATAATGATGGTATTTTGGATGAAATTGAAAATTCCTGTGCCTTAATATCTGGTTATGATGGATATTATACTTTCGAAAATACAGCGGATGATTTTTCAGGAGAAGAACATGATCAACAGAATGCTAGTGTTCCTATTTATTCTACAAATAGTGTAACAGGTTCTCATTCCATTGATTTTAGTTCGGATTATGTAGTGCAATATAGTGATGGAAGTTTTTTAATTGATGCAATTACTAATTTTTCTTATTCCATGTGGATAAACCCTGCTTCTATTTCAGTCGCAGAGCAAGTTGTTTTTGAGGAAGGAGGAAGGGTAAATGGTGTTGGGTTACGATTGATAAATAATACCTTGGAGTGTTTGGTAAGAGAGGATTGGAATTCTAGTTCGCCTTCTACTTTTTCGCTACCTAGTGCAAATGTTTGGTATCATATTGTTGTAACGTATAATAATGGAGATCTGACCTTATATTTAGATGGTGTGCCAAGCACGACTGTTAATTCTGGATATGGACAAATCAATAGGCATACAGGTTCGTCTGGTTTAGGTGGTGTAAGAGGGAATTCAGTTTATAACCAAGGATCAGGATTTTTCTTTAATGGTTTGATTGATGATTTTGTTCATTATCCTTTTGCGCTTACAACGTCTCAAGTAGTTCAGCTAAAAAATAACCCTTCTTGTGTACCTGAAGATACAGATAATGATGGAATAGATGATTATTTAGATATAGATTCTGATGATGATGGGATTCCTGATAATATTGAAGCGCAATCAACAATTGGTTATATTTCTCCAGGATTAACTTTTACAAATGGTTTGAATGATAGTTATCCGTCTGGTCTATCTCCTGTAAATACAGATGGTTTTGATACGCCAGATTATTTGGATCAGGATAGTGATAATGATGGTGTGTTGGATATTGATGAAAATGATAATGCAAGTTTTGTGGGGGCGGTTGATACTGATTCAGACGGATTAGATGATAGTTTTGAAGGGGGAGACATTGACGATGGGTTTGATGTGAATGATGAGTTTGATGATCCTATTAATGATTTTACCGATGTTGATGGAGATAGGAATTCAGGAGGTGATGTTGATTATCGGGATGCAACGTTTACAGATGTTTTTAGTTTTAATAGTGGGGCTACTCCAGAAGAAATGGCAAGTCAGATAACAGGTCCGGGAGTAACTATAACCAACCCGACACTTCTCGTGGGTCAAAGTGCTCAAATAGGTACATTTTCAAATGCGATTCAGGCAAAGGGAACAGAAATTGATGATGGAGTAATTTTAACTACTGGATCTGTAACAGAATCCTTTTCTTCTAATGATGCAACGAATAAAACCATTACCTACGCTGAAATAACATCAGGGACGGATACGCAATTGGATGATTTAGCAAATGGAAGTGCTACTCATGATGCTGTAGTGTATAGTTTTGATGTGGTCTTAGATGAAACAGCGACTGCCATAATCATAGATTATCAGTTTGCTTCAGAAGAGTACGGAGATTATGTCTGTGGAGATTTTAATGATGCTTTCGGATTTTATATCTCTGGAAATGGGTTGCCTGCAAATACCAATGTAGCTTTGGTGCCAGGTACATCTAATATTGTTTCATTAAATACCATTAATAATGGAGTTCCAAATGGAGTTGCAACTCCTTGTGATCTTACTCAAACCGCATATTACATTGAAAATTCTGGAAATGCTATTGATATGCAGTATGATGGTTTTACAAAAAGAATCAGGGCCTATGGGACTGGATTAACTCCTGGTCAGACATATACCGTTAAATTTATTGTAAGTGATATTGTAGATGGACAGTTTGATTCAGCAATTTTAATTAATTTAATTACTGGGTTTTTGGATACAGACGGAGATGGTGTTGATGATGTAACAGATGTTGATGATGATAATGATGGAGTTTTTGACGACGAGGAGGATGCTAACCTTGATAACGATAATAATGTATTGACTAACCCAACAGATACGGATGCTGATGGAATACCAAATTATTTAGATTTAGACTCTGATGGAGATGGTATTGCTGATAATATTGAGGCTCAACTTACTATTGGATATGTGAGTCCAAATGGAACTTATAATAGTTTAGGGGCGGATACTGCTTATACAAGCGGTTTGTCTCCAATAGACACTGATAATGATGGAGATGATGATTATCTTGATACGAATTCTGATAATGAAGGAGGGGATGATACTTCAGAGGTTGGCTATACAGTTAGCGATTTTAATGGGAATGTTGGAACGAATGGTTTTGATAATAGTTCTAGCATTAGTACGGATGATACGTTTTTAGATGTAAATGGGGTGATTAATGATCCTACATTATTAGTAGATAGTGATGGTGATTTAAACAACGCGGGAGGTGATGTTGATTATCGAGATTCTTTTGTGTCTGGAGATACCGATGGTGATGGTGTTTTTGATCCTTCTGATATTGATGATGACAATGATGGTATTTTGGATGTTGTTGAGGATGCTGTTTTGGATTTGGATATTGATAATGATGGTTTGAATAATTCAGTAGATTTAGATTCTGATGGGGATGGAATACCGGATAATATTGAGGCGCAAAGTACCTTAGGTTATATAGCTCCAAGTATCGTTTTTTCGGATGGAGATGGCGATGGTTTAGATGATGTCTATGAAACAGCGTCAGATTCAAACGGAGAAGGTCTGACTCCAAAAAACTCGGACTTGGATAGTGATGACGATTATTTAGATACGGATGCGGATGATGAGGGGCAAGGCGATACAATGGAAGCTGGGTTAACCTTAAGTGGTTCTGTTGGGATCAATGGATTGGACAGTAATATTTATACGTCAAATGATTTTTCGGATGTAAATGGGAATATCGATGATCCTACTGTACTTCCAGATTCAGATTCTGATATTAATACAGGAGATGTAGATTATAGAGATGCTGAGACAACTGTCAGTGCTGGAGAAGGAAATTTATTATGGTTGCGTGCAGATATTGGTGCGTCTTCGAGTACATGGTTGGATCAGTCGGGAAATAGCCATGATGCCATAGATAATGCCACTGCACCAGTACTAAATTCGAATTCAGTAAACTTTAACCCAGCCTTTCAGTTTGATGGAACAACAGATTATTTTGAAATTGTAGGAGGGATATTAGAATCAAGTGTAAGCTATTCAAATTTATCAGCATATGTAGTAACTTTGACAGATGTTGTTAAAGATTCGTATGTATTTGTTGAAAATACAAATGAAAACGATGATTTTTTAATTACTCTACCTTGGAGTGATAATGAAATTTATTATGGTATAGAACATGGAGGTTCAGATATTACACATGCTTGGTTGACAAATACAGCAAGTTTTGATATTCATAATTTTTATGGAAGTGACAATACGGTTAATACAGCTATTCCTTTTCAACAAGCACTTTATTTGAACGGTTCGGTTGTAGATACAGGCACTTCCTTTGAGTCCTCAATAACGGGTTCTGATTCTAACAGTTTCACGATAGGGCAAGGGCAAACTCAGGGAGCAGGTACCAATTATTATCATGATGGTCAAATCGCAGAGATTCTAATTTACTCTGGTAATCAATCTTCTGTTGAGCAGCAGAGCATTCAATCGTATTTAGCACTGAAATATGGAATTACTTTAAATCCAAGTGTTGCTGTTCAAGACGATGCAAGCATAACAGAAGGGGATTATATTTTATCCAATGGAACTACTATGGTTTGGAGTTATGCTGATAATAGCGCATATCATAACGATGTTGCGGGAATTGGACTTGATGCTACAAGAAACTTCGAGCAGAAACAATCTAAATCTCAATCAGGTAATTTTGTAACTATAGGTTTAGGGAATATTGAAGTTAATAATGCAAGTAATTCAAATTCATTCGCAACAGATAAAGATTTTCTTGTGTGGGGTAATGATGGGGCAACGAGTTTTAATAGTAACTCAATATTGTGTAGTAATACGAATATTTTAAATAGAGTATGGAAAATAGTGGAAAATGGAAATGTTGGTTCTGTTGAGATAGCAATTCCAGAAGCGACTATTTTATCTGATCTAAATAATTCTGCAGCACCCATTGCGATGAAAGTGGCAAGTGATGAGCTTTTTACAACGGATGTGGAATATGTTTCCATGAATTCATCTTCTTTAACTATTGAAGGTATTTCTCAGTTGGTTGGAAGTTATGATTTTGATGGAGAGAAATATTTTACATTTACAGAAATCACAGGAATTACATGGAATGGAACCTCTTGGTCGGGTGGATCGGGAATCGATGGTGCTCCGAGTACATCTGATACTACAGATTTGGTGACGGTAGATGCGGGAAGCGGTTCTCAAATTACAGCAACAGAGGATATTTCTATAGGGTGTTTATGGATAACTGAAGGTTCTGTGTTTACAATTGCAGACGGCGTTAGTTTAACTGTAGCCAATGAAATCCAATTAGATGGAGAGTTGCGCTTGGTAGGGGATGCGCAATTAGTTCAGACGCATACAGGCCAATCTATGGTTTCTGGTAATGGAAAGCTATATATTGATCAATCTAGTAGTTTAACAAGTACCTATCAGTATAATTATATTACTTCCCCTGTACTTTCTGTGGGAGAGTCGTTTTTTACAGTAAAAGATGTCATGAAAAATGGGACTGGGGGTACGACAGATGAGTCAACTCCAAAGGAAATTATTTTTACCAATGGATATGACGGTAGTTATACGATGGATGATATAACCCTTTCTAGTTATTGGATTTTTAGTTATTTAAATGGTTTGACAGGCGAATCGTGGATACAGCAAAGAGAAACTGGGGCATTTGAACCTGCAGATGCCTTTATATTGAAAGGGCCGGGGAAAGCTCAGATTTATACTTTTGTTGGAACTCCAAATGATGGAGATATTTCCATTGACATAACAGCTAGTCATTATTCATTGCTTGGGAATCCGTATCCAAGTGCCTTAGATGCAGACGCCTTTTTGAATGATAATCCATCTATAAGTGCATTGTATTTTTGGGAGCAAACTGGTGATAGCGATAGTCATTCTCAAGGTGGTTATGAAGGTGGTTATGCGAGTAGGATTTATCAATCAGGATCCGCTGCCACTAAAGTAGTTGAGGGAACGGCTGGTTTGACTGATGGGCATGTTTATAGATCTCCAGGAAGGTATATTCCGGTAGGACAAGGATTTTATGTTTTAGCAAGTACAGCAGGTGGGACTATAACTTTTAAAAATAGTCACAGAGTTAGTCAGCCAATTGATGATGTTGGCGGAACCTCTGTTTTCTTTAAAGGAGATCAAACAAAAAAATCTAAAATTTCTGAAGAACCAGCTACTCTAAAGTTAGGATTTGAATATACCGATGAAGAAGGCGTTGTGTTGCATAGACAAATTACGGCAGCCTTTCGAGAAGGAAATTCGTTTGCTCATGACAATGGATATGATGGATATATGTTTGATTTGGGAGAAACGGATATGTATTTCAAATTTGACGAAAGTAGGACGAATTATGTGATCGCTGGATTAGAACCCATATCAGAGGAACTAGAAGTTCCTGTCACCATAAAGACGGCAGCTGCGGGAGATGTTTATGTGATGTTAGATGAACAGCAAAATATTACACGACCAATTTTGCTTAAAGACAAGGAAACAAAAACGTACTATGATATCAAAGATTCAGTAGTCAAATTAACATTAGATTCTGGGGTGTATAAAGATCGATTTGTAATTGTTTTTAGTACTGAAAATGCCTTGAATATTAAACCTGTAGATTTGGAGGAAAACCTTAATGTGACTTATGATCGAAGTACGAAAGAACTGAAAATATCAAATGAAGATAATATAGCAATAAAAGAAATTCGTGTTTATAACTCATTGGGACAATTGATAAATGCGTATTCGGATAATGATAAGGTTATGAGTTTGTATTTGTATGATGGAGTTTATGTTGTTAAAATAAATACTGAAATAGGCATGTTTAGTAAATTGATATCAGTCCATTAAAAATTGTAGTTAAGAGGAGTTTCTGTCTTTTTTTCTGAATCAGTAAAACAAATTAAGGTAACTTTGTATTTCAAAATAGAAAAGATGAATACAATTTATAATGGGTTTACGTTTGTTGTAGAACCACGTGATCCTGCAACGGAAATATTAATTGCAGAATTAGGATATGCAGGTTTTGAAAGCTTTGTAGAGAATGAAACAGGGGTTGTGGCATATATTCAAAAGGAGGAATGCTATGATGATATTTTAAATGATATATATGTTTTGAATTCCAATGAATTCTCCATTCAGTATACAAAAGAAGAGATTGAACAAGTGAATTGGAACAGTGAATGGGAAAAGAATTTTTCACCTATTCAAGTTGATGATAAAGTTTCTATTAGGGCCCCTTTTCATGAAAATCCAAATTTAGAATATGATATTATCATAGAACCTAAGATGAGCTTTGGGACAGGGCATCATGAAACGACACATATGATGGTTCAGCATTTGTTAGAAATTGATGTGAAAGGAAAGAAAGCTTTAGACATGGGGTGTGGAACGGGAATTTTGGCCATTTTTGCTGAAATGAAGGGAGCCCAGCCTATTGATGCGATAGATATTGATAACTGGTGTTATTTAAACACAATTGAAAATGTGGACAGAAATAACTGTGAACATATATCATCTTATGAAGGTGAAGCAAGTTTGTTGGAAGGTAAAAAGTATGACTTGATAATAGCGAATATCAATAGGAATATTTTATTGAATGATTTGGAAGTTTATGCCAGTTGTTTATCGCAGGAAGGTGTTTTATTATTGAGTGGTTTTTATGAAGAGGATATTCCTTTGTTAGATGAAAAAGCGAGTGCTTTTGGTCTGACATTTCAAGAGAAAAAGAAAAGAAATAAATGGGTGTCTTTAAGGTATTTAAAAAAATCGTAATTTTGTTTACCAGAAGAAAATATAAAGGATGATGGAGAATATGAGTGTGAAAGAAAAAGTGCAAGAAGATGTTGATGTCCTTGAGATGTTAACTCCGAAACATGAGATCATATTACATAATGATGATGTGAATACATTTGATTTTGTAATAGAGTCTTTAATTAGTGTTTGTGAACATACCTTAGAACAAGCTGAACAGTGTACTGTTTTGGTTCATTACAAAGGGAAATGTGCTGTTAAAACAGGTGAGTATGATGAGTTGAAGCCAAAGTGTAGTAAGTTGCAAGAGCTTGGTTTATCTGCAGAACTTGTATAGATATAAGTAAAAGTTGAAAAAGTCAGGTTTTGAGTCTCATAACCTGACTTTTTTCTTTCTCATAAGTGTAAGTTTTATTTAAAACTTTTTAGATTCGTAGGATGTTATCAAAATGGAAAAAGAAAACGGTAATTAGAAGGTTTGCCAAAGATCGTATTATCGCTAAAAACACTAAAAGAAATCTAAACTCAAGGATTGTGAAGTCCGTTGGGATTCTGATGGAGGAGTCTCAGTTTTTAAAAAGTAATATCGTTTTAAATAAAATACAACAAGAATTGAATATACCACTTGATCATATTGATGTTTTGGTGTTTAAGTCGTATGAAAAAAATAAAGAATATTCAGATTTTGAATGTACGGAAAAAGATTTTGGCTGGTACGGAAGTTTAAAATTAAACAAGCTTCAAGAATTTGTTAAAAATGAATACGACTTGTTTATAAATTATGGATTTGAAGAAAATTTATATTGGAATGTAATAACTTTGCACTCTCTATCTAATTTTAAAGTAGGTTTTGCTTCGGATGATGATAGTTTGTATGATTTATCGGTTTCGGACGAAGGAAGAGATTTAGGAGTATTGACAACTGAGATGATCAAATATTTAAAGATTTTAAAGAAAATATAATGCAAGCATTTTTAGGAACAGGAAACGCTTTGATTACTCCTTTTAAAGAGGACAAAAGTGTAGATGTTGTGGCTTTGGAGCAATTAGTTGAATTTCAAATTGCGAACGGGGTGGAATATATAGTTGTTTTAGGAACAACTGCAGAATCTGTAACATTGACATCAGAAGAAAAAGAGCTTGTTAAAAAAACAATAATAGAAAAAACAGCCGGAAGAGTCCCTTTAGTTTTAGGCGTAGGAGGAAATAATACTTCAACTGTAGTTGCTGATTTGAAAAAATTAGATTTATCTAAGTTTGACGCAGTGCTTTCTGTTTCTCCATATTATAACAAGCCTTCTCAAGAAGGTATATATCAACATTATGTTGCTGTTTCGGATGCGTCTCCCGTACCTGTAATTATTTACAACGTTCCTGGTAGAACTAGTTCAAATATAGAGCCGGCGACAGTAGTTAGGTTGGCAGAAACGTGTGAAAATATAATTGGAGTTAAAGAAGCGGCAGGAGATATGGCACAAGCTATGAAGTTAATTCAAACTGTGCCAAATGAATTTCTTGTGATTTCAGGAGATGATATGATTGCTTTGCCGATGACATTGGCAGGTGGAGCAGGGGTGATTTCTGTATTGGGACAAGCTTATCCTAAAGAGTTTTCGGATATGATTCGTTTAGGTCTAGAAAAATCAGCAGAAGCAGCATTTCAAATTCAATACCAAATGATGGATGTTGTAGATTTGATTTTTGAAGAGGGAAATCCAGTCGGAATTAAGGCATTGCTGTCGATTTTAGAGGATATAAATACTTCTATGGAGGTTCGCTTACCATTAGTTGCTGCAACTGAAAGTCTTCAAGAAAAGCTAAGACAGTTTGCACACGCATTTGCTTAAGTAGAAATTAACAATTTTTTAGGAGCCTAAAAAGTCTTCAATTCTAATTAGAACTTATTTTTGGTAGTGGTTTTCAAAGGAAATCACTTTAATAATTCATAAATAATGTCTAATTTTGCAAAATGCTTAAATTGAAACATCTAATATATTTATTATCCATCGTAGTTTTGGCCTCTTGTAGTAGATACAATAGAGTGTTGAATAAAGGAAGCGTTTCGGATAAATATAAAATGGCTACAGAAATGTATGATGCCAAGAAGTTTGATAAAGCACTTCGTTTGTTTGAGATGATTACACCTGCCTATAAAGGGAAGCCTCAAATGGAGCGAATTCAGTTTATGGTGTCTATCTCTTATTTTAACACAAAGGACTATGCAAATGCTGCTTATTATTTTGAGAGATTTGTAACAAATTACCCTAAAAGTTCCAAAAAAGAAGAAGCTTCTTTTTATGCTGCAAAGTGTCATTTTTTAGCTTCTCCTAAATATAGTGTAGATCAAACGGAAACTAAAGAGGCACTGATTGCTTTTCAGAAATACATCAACGCGTATCCAAATTCAAAAAGATTGCCGGAGGCAAACCTTAGGGTTAAGGAGTTGCAATATAAATTGGAAACAAAAGCCTTTATGATTGCAAAGCAATATTTTGATATCGGTTATTACACTTCTGCTGTAGTTGCCTTTGATAACATGACTTCTCAATATTTAGGAACACAATATAGAGAAGAAGCTTTTTTTTATAAGTTTAAGTCTGCTTATGAATTAAGTGTCCGTAGTACCTTCACTAAGAAATATAAGAGATTGGTGGCGGCTGAAAAGGCATACGAAAAATTAGAAAGAAATTACCCTGAATCTAAATATCTTAAAGAGTCTCAAGTTTTATTGAAAAGGGTACAAAAAGAAATAGCATTAATATTAAGTTAATAAATAGTCAAGATGGATCACAAAAACACAAATGCACCAGATACTACTGTAACATATGATAAATCAAAAGTAGAAGCACCTACTGGAAATATCTATGAGGCAATTTCAATCATTGCAAAAAGAGCAGATCAAATTAATGGAGATTTGAAAAAGGAATTGGTAGAGAAGTTGGATGAGTTTGCTACGTACAGCGATAGTTTAGATGAGGTTTTTGAAAACAAAGAACAAATCGAAGTTTCTAAGTTTTACGAAAAATTACCTAAAGGACACGCTTTAGCAGTTGAAGAGTGGTTAAACGATAAAGTATATTTCAGAAATTCTGATAAAAAAGATTAGTCTACATGAGTGTTTTAAAAGGTAAAAAAATTCTATTAGGTGTAACCGCTGGAATTGCCGCCTACAAAACAGCTCATCTAGTAAGATTATTCATAAAAGCAGGAGCCGAGATCCAAGTGGTCATGACTCCTGCTTCTAAGGATTTTGTAACCCCGTTAACTTTATCAACCTTATCTAAAAATCCAGTTCATTCCGTTTTTTATGAAAAAAATGAAGAAAATGAATTATGGAACAACCATGTTGATTTAGGTTTGTGGGCAGATTATATGGTAGTAGCACCTGCTACAGCCAATACCCTTTCAAAAATGGTGAATGGAATAGTTGATAATTTATTATTGGCTGTTTATCTGTCAGCTAAATGTCCGGTTTACTTTGCACCAGCAATGGATTTGGATATGTTTAAGCATGATTCTACCACTGATAATATAAAAAAATTACAGGAATACGGAAATCACTTAATTCCTGCAGGAACTGGAGAACTAGCTAGTGGTTTAGTAGGTGAAGGAAGAATGGCGGAGCCGGAGGATATTGTTGCGTTTGTTGAAAATGATATTTTAGGTAAATTACCACTTAGAAATAAAAAGGTTTTGATAACCGCAGGGCCGACCTATGAAGCTATTGATCCTGTTCGATTTATAGGAAATCATTCCTCTGGGAAAATGGGATTTGAACTAGCCTTGCAGGCTGCAAATCTTGGAGCGACAGTTTATTTGATTACTGGTCCTTGTTCTTTAAGCATAGCACACTCTTCGGTTCATAGAATAAATGTAAAAAGTGCAGAGGAGATGTTTGATTCGGTTTTTGAATATTATGCTACAGTAGATATTGCGATTGCTGCAGCTGCAGTAGCTGATTATACTCCCGTTTCGGCAGCTGATCAAAAAATTAAAAAGAAAGAAGGAAATTTAACAATTGAGTTAAAGGCAACCAAAGATATTCTGGCGACTATGGGCGCTGAAAAGGGGCATCAATTTTTAGTAGGTTTTGCTTTAGAAACCAATGATGAGTTGGAGAATGCGAAAAGCAAGCTATCTAGAAAAAAATTAGATATGATTGTTCTCAATTCTTTAAGAGATAAAGGAGCGGCATTTGGAGGAGATACAAATAAAATTTCTGTAATTGATGCATCCAATAATATTGTTGAATATTCGTTAAAGTCAAAAGAGGAAGTAGCATCGGATATATTTTCTGAAATTCTAAAAAGAGTGAATGTTTAAAAAGTATCTTACATTTTTATTTTTCATATTGATGGTTGCGATAGGATATTCGCAAGAGTTAAATTGCACGTTTTCGATTAACTCGGATCAAGTGGGTGTTAGCAATAAACAAGTTTTTCAAACTTTGGAAAGAGCTTTGACTGAATTTGTGAACAAACAACAATGGACTAACAAGGTTTATAAAAGTAATGAGAAAATCGATTGTGGTATGACCTTAATTGTTTCTTCATATACGAATAACAAAAATTTTTCAGGTACTCTACAAGTAAACGCAGTTCGTCCTGTTTTTGGAAGTAATTATAAAACTCCAATTTTTAACTTTAAGGATGATGCTATTTCCTTTGAATATACTGAATTTGAACCTTTGATTTACAATCCAGCCACGTATGAATCGAATTTAATTTCTTTAATTTCGTATTATGCGTATATGATCATTGCTATTGATGCTGATACTTTTTCGTTAAAAGGAGGAGAAAATTTTTATCAGCAAGCGTTAGATATCGTAAACCTTGCACAACAAGGTAATTATTCGGGATGGGAAGCAAAAAGAAATTCATTAAACAGATATTCTCTTGTGGATTTAATTATTTCCAATGCTCATAGAGAATATAGAGAAATTATGTACGGTTATCATCGTTTAGGAATGGATGTGTTTGCGAACAATGCTGAAATAGCTAAGAATGAAATTTATGAACAGTTGATGAGTTTTGAGAATTTGAATAAAAGAAGTCAGAATTCATTTATGTTTAGAATTTTTTTCGATGCAAAATCTGATGAAGTTGTGGATGTTTTTGGATCTGGACCCGATTCGAATGTAAAAGATTTAAAAAAGTTGTTAAATAGGATCTCAGCTCCCAATAGCAACAAATGGAAAAAAATTTAAGAATAGATTAAAGCTAATTTAAAGTCCTTGTTGAGGGCTTTTTTTTTGCTTCATATTTAAGGGAAAATTCACAAAAAGAATCGTTAAATTTACGGCATTCAAAAAAATAGCACACATAAAAACATTACATCTTGTTAACTACATTATCTATATCTAACTATGCTCTAATAAAAGAGTTACAAACGGATTTTACAAAAGGACTTTCTATAATTACTGGAGAAACTGGAGCAGGTAAATCTATTGTTTTAGGAGCTTTAGGACTTGTTATGGGAAATAGAGCCGATTTGAATAGTTTAAAGGATAGTGAAAAAAAATGTGTAATTGAGGCAACCTTTTCTGTAAAGGACTATCAGTTGAAAGCGTTTTTTGAGGACAAAGACCTAGATTATGAAGAAGAAGCAATAATTAGAAGGGAAATTTTACCTAGTGGTAAGTCTAGAGCTTTTGTAAATGACACTCCAGTGACACTCGCTATTTTAAATGTATTAAAAGAAAAGTTGATTGATGTTCATTCTCAGCACAAAACAGCACAATTATCTGAATCGAGTTATCAATTTCAGATTTTAGATGCCTTGGCAGGGAATTCAGATTTATTGGATAATTATGGTAATCAGCTTAAAACTTTCAAAAAACATGAAAAAGAGTTAGCGGTTCTATTACAAAGTCAAGAGGCTGCGAAACAAGAATATGCTTATAATTCACATTTGTATAATGAATTAATAGAGGCGAATCTAAAGGCGGGAGAACAAGAAGAATTAGAGGAAACTTTAGAACGTTTGAATAATATTGAAACAATCAGCGACGCATTATCAGATGCCTTAAACTTAGCCACTGATGAGCAAGTGGGTGTGCAAACAAGTTTATATCAAATGAAGAATTCTTTGGATAAAATTTCAAGTTTTTCATCGGATTATGAAAGTTATGCATCTCGTATGGAGAGTATGAAGATTGAGTTGGATGACATAGTGTTTGAGTTAGAGAAATCGATTGAGAATGTAGATGTAAACCCTGAGGAAATAGAAAGCCTTAATGATAGATTACAGTTGATTTATGCACTGCAAAAAAAGCATATGGTTAGTTCTATAGAGGAACTATTAAAAGTTCAGGAAGCATTGGAACTGAAGGTGGGACAGGTTGAAAACGCTTCTGAGTTATTGGAAAACAAGCAAGCTGTTATAGAACAAATAAAAGTAAAATTACTTTCGTTTTGTGATAAAATTCACAAGAAGAGAAAAGCCTCTATCCCAAAATTAACAAAACAGTTAGAGGAGGTTTTGTCTAAGTTAGGAATGCCTAATGCAACGTTTAAAATTGAAATAAATGAGACTAAGGAGTTTTATTTCAATGGAAATGATGAACTAAAGTTTTTGTTTTCTGCTAATATGGGGGGGAATTACGATGAGTTGAAGAAAGTTGCTTCTGGAGGTGAGATGTCTCGGATTATGCTGGGTGTTAAATTAATACTTTCTAAATACACCAAGCTACCAACAATTATTTTTGATGAGATTGATACAGGTGTATCTGGAGAAGTGTCGAATAAAATTGCTGATGTGATGCATGAAATGGGAGATTATATGCAGGTAATTACAATTACCCATTTGCCTCAAATAGCAGCAAAAGGTGAATCTCATTTTAAAGTGTATAAAAAAGATGTAGAAGGAGTTACGACTACCTTTTTAAAGCCGCTAACAAAGGAAGAAAGAATAACCGAAGTAGCGGAGATTTTAGGAGGAAAAAACATCACAGATTCTGCATTAGAACATGCAAAAGAATTATTAAAAGCATAAAGCAAGGATATAATATATGAAGCAGTATATGAATTTAAAAAAGATCACTCCATATGTGATTGCAATACTTGTTTTTACAGGAGTAGCACTCGCTTATTTTTCACCGGTGTTAAAAGGAGAAAAATTGTTTCAGAGTGATATTCAGCAGTTCCGAGGAATGTCTAAAGAAATTGTTGACTTTCGTGCAAAACATGGAGAAGAGCCCTATTGGACGGGGTCCGCTTTTTCTGGAATGCCATCTTATCAGCTGAGTACTTATTACCCACATGATTATGTAAAAAAAATAGATGGGCTGATACGTTTTTTACCAAGACCTGCTGATTATCTGTTTCTTTATTTTTTAGGATTTTTTATTCTGTTGATGGTCTTGAAGTTTGATTGGAAACTTGCGATTATAGGCTCATTAGCATTTGGATTTTCAACTTACTTTATAATTATCTTAGGAGTTGGACATAATGCAAAAGCGCATGCAATAGGATATATTCCGCTTGTTCTTGCTGGAATTTTACTTGTATTTGAATCTAAATATTTTTGGGGTTTTGTACTGACAACCCTGGCAATGGCACTAGAAATAAATACCAGTCACCCACAAATGACTTATTATTTAGGTTTTACAGTTTTGATTTTAGGTATTGTGTTTTTAATTGATGTTCTGAAATCTAAGGGTAATATCAAAGTATTTTTTTCGCAAGTAGGTATCATTGTTTTGGGAACGTTTTTAGCATTATGTATGAACGCTAGTAGTTTGTTAGCCACCAAAGAATATGCTGATAATAGTACTAGAGGGAAAAGTGAGTTAACCATTACAACAGACGGAAAAACAAAAAAGGCAAGTTCTGGTTTGTCTAAAAGTTATATTACCGAATATAGCTATGGAAAAATGGAGACTTTTAATTTGTTTATTCCAAGGTTTACAGGAGGAGCTAATAGTGAAAATTTAGGAAAGGAATCTAAAACTTATGAATTTTTAAGTTCAAAAATTGATAAGAATCAAGCCGCTGGTTTTGCAGAAAACATTCCAACGTATTGGGGAAGTCAACCTATTGTGGCTGCTCCGGCCTATATAGGTGCAATTTTTATATTTTTGTTTGTATTGGGGATTTTTTTCGTGGATTCTAAATTAAAAACTTGGTTGGTTTCTGCTACTGTTTTTTCTATCCTAATGAGTTGGGGACATAATTTTGAGTTTTTAACGAATATTTTTATTGAATATGTTCCTTTATATAATAAATTTCGGGCAGTTAGTTCAATTCAAGTAATAGCTGAAGTTTGTATACCATTGCTTGGTTTATTGGCACTAAAGGAATTTTTTGGAAATAATTTATCGAAGGGAGAAAAAGAAAAACAATTAAAGAAAGCTTTATTTATTGTTGGTGGAATTGCATTGTTTTTTACGTTGTTAGGTTCTATCGTGTTAGATTTTAATGGAACCAATGATGCATATTACGACAATATGTTGAAGGGCTTAGGAAGTGCCATCAAAGCAGATAGACAGGTTATTTTCTTTGATGACAGTCTTAGAACATTGCTTTTGGTGTTGATAAGTGCTGTGGTATTGTTTCTGTATCTAAGGCATACACTAAAGCAACAAGTAGTATTAGTTGTTTTCGGGGTTTTATTTTTGTTTGATATGGTTGGTACAGCAAGAAGATATGTAGATACAAGTGATTTTCATAATGCTAGACAAATAGAGAAACCTTTTGTGAAATCTAAAATAGATAAAGAGATTCTTCAGGATAAAGGTCATTACCGTGTAGCAAATTTTGCGGGTAATTTTATGAATGATGGGGCAACTTCTTATTTTCATAAATCAATCGGAGGATATCATGCAGCAAAATTAGGAAGGTATCAAGAGTTGGTAGATTTTCATATTTCAAAGAATAATATGGAAGTTTTAAATATGCTAAATACCAAATATTTTATCATTCCTAATGAAAAAGGAGAAAAGAGTTTGCAAGTTAACCCAGATATTAATGGAAATGCTTGGTTTGTTAGAGAGGTAAACTTTGTATCTACAGCAAATGAGGAAATATTGAGCTTAGGGGATTTCAATTCAAAACAAACTGCAATCGTCAACGAGTCAGAGTTCCCGCAATTTAAATCGTCGTTTAAGGCAAACGATTTAGATTCTTTGTCAAAAATTGAACTGGTAAATTATGAAACAAACCATCTCACCTATCAGTCAAAAAGTGTTAAGGCACATCTTGCTGTTTTTTCAGAGATATATTACAAAGACGGATGGAATGCTTATATCGATGGTGAATTGAAAAAACATATAAGAGCAAATTATGTTCTAAGAGCATTGGAAGTACCAAAAGGTGAGCACATCATTGAATTTAAATTTGAACCTACAATAGTTGCAAAAGGTGGAATTATAAACCTTGTTTCTTTATTTGTTTTCTTGTTGATTTTAGTGGTAGTATTTGTTAAAAATAAAAAACAGAAAACGAGTGTATAAAACAATGCCAAATAAAAGGTATAAACATACCTTAGAGTTTTTACAAGAAGTATTACCGGCGCCTGCTGTAATTTTAGATTTAGGAGTTCGAAATCCCTTTTCTGAGATCATGGAAGAGCATGGGTATACCGTATATAACACGAATGGAGAAGATTTAGATGAGTTACCTACAGTTGTAAATAATCAAAAAGTTGATGCTGTGACAGCGTTTGAAATTTTCGAGCATTTATTAGCGCCCTATAATGTTTTAAAACTTATTGAAGCAGATAAGTTGATCACTACAATACCTTTAAAATTGTGGTTTGCTAGTGCATATAGAAGCAAGACAGATATGTGGGACAGGCATTATCATGAGTTCGAAGATTGGCAATTTGATTGGTTGATAGAAAAATCAGGATGGAATTCTAAGCGAACTAAAAAATGGACAAGTCCAATTAAAAAAATTGGTTTGAGACCGATTTTAAGAAAGTTTACGCCAAGATATTACGCAGTGTACGCAGAAAGAAAATAAATTATGAAAATAGGGATGCTTTTAGATGCTGTTTTTCCACCTGATCCAAGGGTGGAAAATGAAGCTTTAACCTTGATTAAGGCAGGGCATGAAGTATATCTGTTTTGTTTGCATTATGGCGAACAACTTGATCAAGAGGTTTATAAAGGAATTTTTGTAAAAAGATATGAGTCCTCAAGAATTGAGTATAAATTATCGGCATTGGCTTATACATTTCCATTTTATAAAAATATACTTTCGAAAAAGATTAGCCATTTTTTAGAGCTTAATTCGATAGAAGCAATCCATGTGCATGATCTTCAGTTGGCAGGTGCTGCTTTTAAAGCAAATACAAAGTTTCAGTTACCAATACATTTGGATTTACATGAGAATCGACCTGAAATAATGAAGTTCTATTCTCATTTGAATAAATTTCCAGGAAAATTTATCATTTTTCCCAGTCTATGGAAATATTTTGAGCAGAAGTATGTTGAAAAGTATACCAAAACTATTGTCGTAACCGAAGAGGCAAAGCAAGACTTATTGTCTCGTTGCAATATTTCTGAACATAAGATTGTGGTTGTAGCGAATACGGTTCATAGGTCATTTTATAAAGACGCACTTTTTGATTCTTCTATCATTGATAGGTATGTAAATGATTTTGTTATTCTGTATCTCGGGGATACTGGATTAAGACGTGGGTTAATGACTGTAATTGAAAGTTTGTCGAACTTGAAAGAGTTTATTACGAATTTAAAATTAGTAATTGTAGGAACGAGCAGTGAAGATGAATTGCTGCATAATAAGGTAAAAGAATTAAATTTAGAGCAATATGTTGATTTTGAGGGTTGGCGAGATGTTTCCTTATTTCCTTCATATATAAAAGCCAGTAAGATTTGCGTTTCTCCGCTTCATAAAAATAAACATCACGATACTACTTATGCGAATAAAATTTTCCAATATATGAGTTTTGCAAAACCAATTTTGGTTAGTGATGTTACGGCTCAAAAAAATATTGTTGCCATGGCACATTCCGGGTTAACGCATAAAGCAGAAGATGCCTTTGATTTTGAGAAAAAAATACTTCAACTTTATAGAGATCCATCTTTACAACAGGCGTATGGTGCAAATGGAAATAAATTTATTGAAAATGAGTTTACTTGGGAGCATACCTCAAAAAACTTATTAAATCTATATAAAAATTTAGATTCTTGAAAGTTCTGATTCTAACATATTATTGGCCACCTGCTGGGGGGTCTGGAGTGCAACGTTGGTTGAAGTTTGTAAAATATTTACAAGATTTTGATATTACTCCTGTAGTTTATACGGTAGATAATCCGGATTTTTCTATTATCGATACTAGTTTAGAAAAAGATATTCCTAAAGGGATTGATGTTTTAAAGCAACCTATTTGGGAGCCATATAAATTGGCGAGTTTTTTCTCGAAAAATAAAAAAACACAAACCAATGCTGGTTTTTTGAATGCTAAACAAGGGCTGTTAAGTAAGTTTAGTACTTATGTTAGAGCAAATTATTTTATTCCTGATGCACGTATGTTTTGGATCAAACCTTCTGTGTTGTATTTAGAGGAATATTTGAAAGAAAACTCTATAGATGCTATCATATCTTCTGGACCACCTCATACCATGCATAGAATCGCATTTGAGTTGAAAAAAAGAACCGGAATTAAGTGGATTTCTGATTTTAGAGATCCATGGACAGATATAGATTATTTCCATCAGTTACCACTAAATAAGAGCGCTAAAAAAAAGCATTTTAAGATGGAGAAAGAAGTGCTAGAGCATTCCGATGCAGTGGTAGTTGTAGGAGAAACTATGCGAGAAAAATACCTAGCGTACAATAAGAATACTGTTGTAATAACGAATGGATTTGATTTTATCCCATCCAAAACATCCGAATTGTTGGATGATACCTTTTCTATTACTCATATAGGAATGATGAATGAGGATAGAAATCCAAGTATGCTTTGGGAGGTTTTAAAGGAACTTTGTGTGGAAGACGCTGAGTTTAAGAATAAATTGTGTATTCAATTGATTGGGAAATTAGATGCATCTGTAGAAATTGAATTGGAAAAAAATAATTTGAACGAGAATACTCGTATCATTTCTTATTTGCCGCATGAAGAAGTACATCTTTTTCAAAAAAAATCACAGGTATTGCTTTTGGCGGTCAATAATGTGCCAAGCGCTAAAGGAATTATTACCGGAAAAATATTTGAATATTTAGTAGCGAAAAGACCTATTTTAGCAATCGGACCCGTTGATGGAGATTTGGCAAAAATATTATCTAGTTCTGAGGCCGGCCTTATTGTGCCGTTTGGAGATAAGCATTCCTTAAGATTGAAAGTAAAAGAATTGTATAATTCATATAAAGGAGAAGGTGTACAGATCGCTTCTCAAAATATTGAAAAATATCATAGAAAAGAATTGACCAAACAGATGGCCGATTTGATAAAAAGAACAGTTTCATAAATGAAAAAAATTGTAACCATATTAGGGGCTAGACCTCAGTTTGTAAAAGCCGCTGTTTTAAGCAGAGTAATTGCGGAGAAGGATGAATACGAGGAGATACTTATTCATACCGGACAACATTATGATGAAAATATGAGTGCCGTTTTCTTTGAGGAAATGGAAATACCACACCCGAAATATAATTTGAATATAAATGGAGTAGGGCATGGGGCTATGACAGGTCAAATGCTTGAAAAAATAGAAGCCATTCTTTTAAAAGAGGAGCCTGATGCGGTTGTTGTATATGGTGATACTAATTCCACTTTAGCAGGTGCATTAGCAGCTAAAAAATTGCAGATCAAGGTAGTGCATATTGAAGCAGGTTTACGATCTTTTAATATGGAAATGCCAGAAGAGGTGAATAGAATTTTAACAGACCGTATTTCAAGTTTGTTATTGTGTCCAACAGATACTGCCATAAAAAATTTGGATAGAGAAGGATATACCAATTTAGATATAAAATATATCAATTGTGGTGATATTATGAAGGATGCGGTGAGTTATTACAGTAAAAATTCTGAAAAGAAATCTGATATTATTAAGGAATTAGGATTAGATAAAAATAATTTTGTTTTAGCAACCATCCATAGACAGGAGAATACTGATTCTTTAGAGTCTCTGAAAAATATTTTTGAAGGACTGTCAACAGTTCATAAAGAATCTAAAGTGGTGATGCCAATTCATCCAAGAACGAAAAACATACTGGCTAAAAATAATTTGGAATATCCTATTCAATTTATTGAGCCAGTTGGATATTTTGATATGCTAGAATTATTGAAAAACTGTAATTTAGTAGTGACAGATAGTGGTGGCCTTCAAAAAGAAGCTTTTTTTAATAAAAAATACTGCATCGTAGCCAGAGAACAAACGGAATGGGTGGAGTTAGTGAATCATGGATATGCTGAACTAGTAGGCAGTGATTCAGAGAAAATGAGAAAAGCATTTGATAAATTTCAGATCCAAACTAAGGATTTTACGGAGAATCTTTTTGGTGATCAAGTAGGACTTAAAATTCACAATGCTATAAAAAGTTTGATTGAAAATTAATGGGAATAGTACTAAAGCAATCATTTAAAAATACCTTAACCATTTATGGTGCATTTGCTATTGGTGGGATTAATGCATTGTTTTTATACACTTCCTTTTTAGAGGATACGTATTACGGATTAGTGACATTTTTGTTATCTACTTCAAATTTATTGATGCCTTTTATTGGGTTTGGAGTTCAGTATACCATTTTAAAGTTCTATTCATCCTATGTCTCAAAAATTGAACGGGATAGATTTTTATCAATAGCGTTAATTCTTCCATTGTTGGTTGCTATTCCTATTGGGTTTATAGGTGTTCTATTTTATGAAGGAATTGCTTCTTATTTATCCTTGAAAAATCCGGTAGTAAAAAATTATGTAAGTGTTATTTATTTGGTAGCCATCGCTTGTGCTTATTTTGAAATATTTTATGCATGGTCTAAGGTGCAATTACAATCGGTTTATGGTAATTTATTAAAAGAATTATTTTCTAGAATAGCGGCCATGATTTTGCTTTTTTGTGTTTATTTTAAAATCATTAGCGTAGCAGATTTTGTATGGTATTTAACAGGTGCTTATTTTATTCGAATGTTTTTAATGGGAACGTATGCCTTTTATTTATATCGTCCAAAATTAAAATTTGAAATGCCTGAAAATATGGTTGAAATATTCAGATATTCAGCCTATATAATTTTAGCGGGTGCAGCGGGTACCATATTAATTGATATCGATAAGTTTATGATTCCTCAAAAAGAGGCGATTGCATTGACGGCTTATTATTCAGTTGGTGTGTATATTGGTTCTGTTGTAGAAACACCGGGAAGGGCAATGGCTCAAATTTTACAGCCCTTGATTGCAAAAGCACTAAACCAAAAGGATTTGGCAGAAGTGAAAAATCTTTATAAAAAGAGTTCTATCAATCTATTGGCGATATCTGGGTTGGTTTTTTTGTTGATAAATTTGAATATATCTGAAATGTTTCAATTGCTTCCAGAAAAGTTTAGAGGAGGTGAATGGATCGTTCTATTTATTTCACTAGCTAAGTTATATCATATGTTTTTGGGAGGGAATGGTGCTATCATTTCTAATTCAAAATATTATAAAGTATTGCTACCTTATGGTGTTGCAATGGCACTATCGGTAATTATTTTGAATCATTATTTGATCGATTTAATGAGTATTGAGGGAGCGGCATTGTCTACCTTACTAGTGGTGCTTGTTTTTAATTCGATTAAACTTTTTTATGTAAAAAGTAAATTTAAGATGTACCCATTTACTTCAAAAACGCTGATGTTATTCGTAGTAATAAGTGTCTTTTATGCAGTTTTTTCTTTTTGGGATTTTCAGTTTCATCCTCTTTTGAATATTATATTAAAGGGAACTATTATAGCGGTACTTTATATAATAACTATCTACAGAATGAATATTTCATTAGAAATTAATACGACTATCAATAAGTTAAGATCAAGAATTTCGTAATGTGTTGATGCCATTTGATAAAAAGTAAAAAAACAGTGTAATTGAATTTGTATATTTACGTCAAACACAATCAAAATAGAATTGAATGATTGAAGTTATTGAACAGAATTTAAGAAAGGGAGAGCACTTATTAAAATGTATATCAAACGATCAATACAAAAATACAACTGTAGCACCTTATTATTCTAGCATAGGAACGCATATTCGACACGTTATGGATATGTTTCATTGTATATTTGAAGGCCTACAAGCAGGAAAGGTTGATTTGTCTGCAAGATCAAGAAATAGAGCTGTGGAAGAGCAGTTAAAATTGGGGCTTGATTATATACATATTACCATTGATAAATTGCAAGGTATTGGTGAAGATACTCTAGATAAAAATATCATTGTATCAGATGATTTAGGGGCAGGAAAAGTAGAAGTTACTTATACCTTAGCCGCCATATTAAGCCAAGCTCATAGTCATGCTATTCATCATTATGCAAGTATTGGTTATATCATTCATCAATTAGGCATAGAATTACCTGAAAATGGATTTGGGTTCAACCCTACAACACCCAAAAAAGCGGCAGTAAGTTCTATTTAAAAAGTGATTTTAAAACCGTTCTTATTCCATTAGCAACTAAAAATATAGCACATAAGGCAGCTATAAAACCAATGACACTGAAAATATAGTTGTTGTCTTTTTTTATGGCAGAAAATCCAATACTTATCATAATAGGGGCAAGAGCAATCAACGGAATTGCTCCAAAAATAAATTTAAGTCCTTTTTTTAGTAAATTTTGATCTGTACTCATTTTTTATGATGTTCTAAAACGTTTCTTACATTCCCGTATTTTTCCAACAATTTGGTAGCCTCCTCATAACTTACATTTAGAGAATCTACTACCATTCTATTGGCTCTGTCGATTAATTTGGAATTGGACAGTTTCATGTCTACCATTTTGTTTCCTTTTACTTTTCCAAGTAATATCATGGTAGAAGTACTGATCATATTTAAAATAAGCTTTTGAGCCGTACCCGCTTTCATTCTGGAACTCCCAGTTACAAATTCTGGCCCAACGACAGATACAATTGGAAATTGAGCTGTCAAATGCAAGGGGCTATTTTCATTCATAGTGATACAACCCGTAATGATATTGTTTTCGTTTGCACTTTGTAATGCTCCTAGTACATATGGTGTTGTACCGGAAGCAGCAATGCCAATCACAACATCGTTGGTAGTAATATTATGTGCTTGCAAGTCCTTCCAACCTTGAGTTGTATTGTCTTCAGCATTTTCTACAGCTTTACGAATGGCCTTATCACCTCCAGCGATTAGTCCAACAACCAATTCATGAGGTACACCAAATGTTGGTGGGCATTCAGATGCATCTAAAACCCCTAACCGTCCACTAGTTCCGGCTCCCATATAAAAAATTCTACCACCTTTTTTCAGTTTTGAAACAATCTGTTCCACTAAGGCAAGAATTTGTGGCTTGGATTTTTCCACAGCAAGCGCCACTTTTTTATCTTCATTGTTGATATGAGTTAGCAGGTCTTCTGCTGACATATTCTCAAGATTATTATAAAGAGAACTTTGTTCTGTTGTTTTTGAAAAATCCAAATTGTTATTTTTTTCAAAAATACTAAATGGTAGTTATTTATGATACTTCTATTCTCAGAAATATGAATAAATAATTATAAATTAATAAGGAAGACTCTCTAATTTTTTTTCATAATTAAATTAAAATGGAGGTAAGATGATTGCGTCCTCATCATTTATAGTGTATTTTACAACATCCATTTCAGATAATCTAAAATACCCTAGAGGTTTTTTGTTTGTATCTGAACTAGAGGTATTGACACAGTTCCCAATAACCTGAGCCGGAGGAGTTCCAAATGGGTTTCCACTAGATATTTGTTCAAGTAATAAATCCATATAATTAAAATGTGTTTTAGAGGAGGCATAGAAGTATAGAGTTAAATCCTCTCCTGGTTTTAAACTATCGTCCTGTTCAAAAACACTATTTTCTTGTCCATCAGAAAACTCATCACTTCTCGTTCTATAAACATCTACAGCATAATCAGTAGGATAGCTAAATTGACTTAAATAATAGTTTTCTTCATCCGCAGGATCATCGTAGAAAAATTCAACTTTTATAACTTCTGTTCCAAAGAAATTATCCGTAGACTGTTCAATTCTGGTAATAGCAGGAGCGGCAAGAAGTGTTTCTTCTGCGGTATAAGATTCTCCTTTATAACTCACATTTAGAACATATGAATTTCCTATCACTGGCACAAATGATGAAGTTGTGTAGATTCCTGTACTTCCATCTTCAATAAAATCAAATTCTGCAAGACTTGTAGTGTTTGTTATTTTTACCGTGGCTCCGGTGGCAATAGGGACCGTTAAATCATAGAATCCTGCTGTTTCTGTCAAACGTATCGCTTGTTCGTTACCTGCGGTTCCTTTCTCCCAGTTAATATTGGCATCAATAACCAAACGCTTTGGCCCTTCTTCTAAAGGTAAGTCAATAACGTCTTCGCAAGAAGTAAATAAAAGTATGGTGATTGCTAAGTATAAATATTTCATAACAATTAAAATTTAAAGTTGTAAGTAAATGAAGGAGTAAATCCAAATATTGAAGTTTTTACCGCTTCATTTTTACCCGTCATATCATTTTGTCTAAAATTGATAGAAGCCGCATTTCTTCTTCCGTATAGGTTATAGATACTAAACACCCATTCGCCTTTCCATTTTCTTGGTTTTTTAGGTTGGGGAGTATAGGTAGCTGAGATATCTAAGTGGTGATAGCTAGGCATGTTAAATTCATTTCTTTGACTGTAAACAGGCACCTTTAATGTACTTGTTGAATTACTAAAATCGGCATTGATGTTGGTTTCATATTGCCCATTAGGATATGTAACCGGTTTTCCTGATTGGTAAACAAAATTTGCACCGAATCTCCATTTTTTATTCAAAAAGTAACTTGTGGTAACTGAAAGATCATGTAATTTATGATAAGGAGATTGGTACCATTCCCCATTGTTTATTCCAGTAGCTCCAGGAGTTGTTCCAACAACTTGTTGTTCTGTATTAGAAAGCGTGTAGCTGATCCAACCTTTAAAGTTACCCGTGTTTTTCTTTAAAGATAATTCTAAACCATAAGATCTAGATTTACCGCTCAGAACTATTGTTTCAATTTGATTTTGAGCAATTAAGTTGGCACCATCTCTGTAATCTAGTCTATTCTGAACGTCCTTATAATATACTTCTGTTTCAATAGAGTAATCTCCATCCTTAAGGTTTCTAAAATATCCTACGGCATATTGATCTAAGATTTGTGGCTCAATATATGGCCCACTCGGAGTCCATACATCTAATGGAGCTGCAGAAACAGTATTCGATATTAAGTGAATGTATTGAAACATTCTATTATAGCTAGCTTTAAATGCATGAGTTTCATTAGGAGTGTAAGACATAGAAAGTCTTGGTTCTAGCCCATAAAAAGTTTTGATAACTTCTCCTCTGTCATAATCAGTTTGACCATCAATTACACCTTCTTCATATACCCCCGTTGTGGTATTAAAAGTTATTGGTTCATCATTTGCATAGCTGTAAATAGGTTGTCCCCCCATTCTGTAGAATGAACTAACTCTAAGTCCGTAATTCATAGAAAATGTATCAGAAAAAGAGTGTTCTGCCATGGCGTACACTGCTGGTTCAATAGCGTATTTTTGATCTAGTTTACTAGCAACAATAGAGGATTCATTAGAACTTGGAGTTATTTCTCCGGGATGAAAATGATAGTGAATACCGCTTAATCCATAGGATAGAGAAAAATCATCAGATAAATAATGCTTAAAGTCGTATTTGATATTGATATTTTGTATTCCAGAATCCCAATCAAACCCAACAAAGTCGAGGTTTAAAAAATATTGATATTCACTAAAAATAACGGTAAGGTTAGAGAATAATTTATCACTAAATAAATGGTTCCACCTTGTGTTAAAAGTTTGGTTTCCGTAGGAATTTACAAATAGGTTAGCGATATTAAATTTGTCTCTACCAAAATAACCAGAGAAGTATAATTTATTTTTTTGATCTAAGTCAAAATTTAACTTGGCATTTAAATCATAGAAATAAATGGTATTGTCTTTTGTTTCTGGGTTTAATTTTAAAAATAAATGGGCATAGGAACCACGTCCTGCAATCAAGTAAGAACTTTTATTATTTTGAATAGGTCCTTCCGCCATTAATCTACTAGAAATTAATCCGATTCCACCGGTAAAATGATGTTCTTTTTTATTACCATTTTTTTGATGCACATCTAAAACAGAAGATACACGACCACCGTATTTGGCAGGAATACCACCTTTATAAAGTTTTACATCCTTGATGGCATCTGCATTAAAAATAGAGAAAAATCCAAAAAAGTGGGAAGAACTATAGAGTGTTGCTTCATCTAACAAAATCAAGTTTTGATCTTCAGCTCCTCCTCGAACGTTAAAACCAGAGGCACCTTCACCAGCACTTGTAACACCAGGAAGCAATTGAATAGATTTAATGATATCTACCTCTCCTAAAACCACAGGCATTTCTTTAATTGTATTCACAGAAATTTTATGAACACTCATTTCTGGTTTTTTTAGATTCATTACCCTGTTGTTACTCTTAACAATAACTTCGTCAATTTCTTCGCTCGCCAATTTCAAGCTGAAATTTTCCTTGAGGTTGCCATCAAGCATAATTTTTTTGACAATTGTTTGGTATCCCAAGTAGCTTATTTCTAGGTTGTATTCACCTTTTGGTAAGGTTATAGAATAAAAACCATAACCATTTGTTACGGTTCCTCTCTGCTGATCAGGAAATATTACATTTACTCCAATAAGTGTTTCTCCACTGCTTTCTTCCGATACAATACCACTCAAGGTATAATTGTCCTGGGCATAACTAAAGCTCGATACTAATAATAGTAGCAGGACTAGGATTTTTTTATTCATAATTGTTTAGTGTAATTCTAAAAATGTTAAACAAAAATACACTTTTCTCTTGATTTTACTATCTTTTATAAGATGTTATTTGTCTATACAAGTATTAATTTAACTTATAACGACGAAAAATAGTAAATTCTTAAATGTGCAATTTTTCAAGCAAATATAGTAGGTTTTCATGTCATAACGGATTGGTTGCTGATTTTTAACATTAGCGTAATATTAAATTTTACCTAAAAAAAATATTTAAACATGTATCTTCGAATTTCAATTGAAAAAAATATGAAAACCTATCGAGTACAAAAAGTGCCAAATAATTTAATGGAGATAACTGGGAAATCTAAATCTGATCTCTGGGAAAGAGCTGAAACTATTTCTGAATTTGTCTCACCCTGGAGTACTGATGCAATTGCAAAAATTAATTTCAAAGCTCTTTATGATGATGAAAATTTCTATTTTTCATTTTTGGTTGAAGATTCAGATATATATATTGACCGATCTGGGGATAGCGTTGAAAATATTGGGAATTCGGATAGAGTAGAATTGTTTTTTAGAAAGAACAAGGACTTAGATCCTTATTATTGTTTAGAGATTGATCCTTCGGTCAGAATTATGGACTTCAAAGCCAAGCCAAACAAAAATTTTGATTTTAATTGGAACTGGCCAAAGAATGACATTTTTGTAAAGTCGGATATTCAAAATAATCTTTTTATTGTAGAAGGGGCTATTTCCTTAAAAAGTTTGGAAGAGTTAGGTTTGATTGATAATCATAAAATTGAAACAGGTGTCTTTCGTGCAAAATATAATTTGGATGAGAAGGGATCTTATGAACCTACATGGATTAGTTGGGTTGACCCTGATACCGAGGAACCGAATTTTCATATTGAAAGTTCATTTGGTGTTTTTGAATTGGTAGATTTATTGTAGGTATTGCTCGTAATTTTCAGAATTGATGATGTCTATCGGAAGTAAAGTTTGTTCTGGTAGCTTGGTGCCAAATAATAAGAATTCCGCTAATTGACTCAATCCAAGAAAGGTTTGTTGCTGTGGGTTTTGATGTATCAAAAAATCGATTGCATTTGATTTTAATAAATTGATATTTTCGTGGATTAAATCATACCCAACAATTTTTAATTTATTAGATACTTTGGAATTCAGTTTTCCTGCTATATAGGTTTTTGAGGTGGTAACAAAAATCCCATCTGCTGAGTGTTCATTTACAAAATTTTCAAGTTTTTCAGCAGAAACAGAAGTGTCGTTGTGATTGCTTTGATAAGTTAGTATTTTAAATGCCTTTAAATTTTGATTCTCAAAGAATTCACGAAACCCTTGCTCTTTGGCTTGCATATGAGTTGCATTATCAAAATCTTGATCGATATGTGCAATTACGATGGTTCCATCTTTTAAAAGAGTGTCAAATAGCTTGGCGCCAATTCTTCCACTTTTATGCAAATCTTGTCCGATAAAACTTATGTTTTCTGATGATTTAATCGTGTTGTTAAATGTGGAAAGTAAAATTTCATTTTCTGTACATAGTTCAGCCACATGCAATGCTTCTTTATAAAAGAGAGGAACCATAAGGATAGCATCTGGTTTACTTTCGATAACATTTTTAGAGACCTCTACAAAATCTTTGGTTGATTTAGAGGCGTAGGTTACTGTGTCTATTGCTATGCCAAAATTTTGAAACTTTTCTAATACTTGTGTAACTGCTATCAAACAAGGCGACCAGAAAGAATCTTCCTTAACATCAGGAATGATAAGTGATAATCTATATATTTTATTGCTCTTTAAAGTTTTAGCGATTGGGTTTGGTTTGTATTCTATTTGGTCTAGTATGGCATTTACTTTTTTAAGAGCATCTTCAGAGACACGTCCTCGTTTGTGTAAAACTCTGTCTACCGTTCCTTTTGAAACACCTGCTAATTCAGCAATGTCCTTAATAGTGTATTTTTTTATCATATAGCAAATATAACATTTTTTTAATATTGTTCTCGAGCACACTGTTTTCTTGTGCTCGAGCACAATTTTGATGTGTTTTCGAACACATATTTTTGTGTGTTCGAGCACATTTTTTGTGTTTTTTCTTTTTTTATCAATTGATATTGTATAGTTTTGTAGAAGTAAAAACAGAATATTACTTGTTAAGTTGTTGAAATATAGATAATAAAAAATAAAACATGAGTGAAAATAAACCGACATTAGTAGTGCTAGCAGCAGGAATGGGAAGTAGGTACGGAGGGTTAAAGCAAATAGATTCTTTTACACCTGAAGGTGATACGATAATTGATTTTTCAATTTTTGATGCTCTGGAAGCTGGCTTCGGGAAGTTTGTCTTTATCATTAGAAAAAGTTTTGAAAAGGAGTTTAAAGAAATTTTCAACCCAAAGTTAAAAGGAAAGGCAGAGGTAGCATATGTATATCAGGAATTAGACAGTGTGCCTGAAAAATTTATCAACCCAAAGCGAACGAAACCATGGGGAACGGGACATGCTTTACTGATGACCAAAGAGGTGATAGATTCAAATTTTGCTATTATTAACGCGGATGATTTTTATGGAAAGCAAGCTTTTAAAATTATGGCAGATGCGTTGCAGGAAATTGATGAGGAATCTTACGATTTTAATATGATTGCCTATTCTTTAAAAAATACTGTGTCAGAATACGGTTTTGTTTCTCGTGGAGAATGTCAAGTAGATGAAAACGGATTTTTATTAGATGTTACAGAGCGCACACATATAGAAAAGATAAATGGAAGCCTCAAGAGAAAGAATGCTCAAGGGGAATTTATTGATATAGATGAAAATGTTACTGTTTCAATGAATTTTTGGGGCTTCACACCTAAATGCTTCGACTTTGGAAGTCAGTTGTTTGAAGAATTTTTGGAAGACAATATAGAAAATCTAAAAGCAGAATTTTTCCTACCCTCTGTTGTCAATGAAATTTTAAAATCTGGCAAAGCAAAAGTCGAAGTATTAAAATCAGACGCTCAATGGTTTGGTGTAACTTATAAAGAAGATAAAGAAATTGTCCAAGAGGCAGTAATGAAATTAAAGGAAGCGAATGAGTACCCTGTAAATCTATGGTAAAATGATAAATGACAAACTCAATAAAGTTTTTGAACAATTTGACCAGTCTTCAAAATTTGTGTCTTACAAAGAATTGGCTTCAGGTCATATTAACGATACTTATTTCATTGAAACTGACCAAAGGCCTTTTTATGTAATGCAAAGAATAAATCATGGTGTTTTTAATGATGTGCCAGGATTAATTAATAATAAAGTAGCAGTAAGTGAGCACATAAGAAAAAAACTTGATATTGATTTAGAGCAAGCTAATACAAGACATGCTTTAAGTTTTATTAAGACAAAATCTGGAGCATCTTACTATCGAGGAGATGAAGGCGATTATTGGAATTTGATGATTTTTATTGAGGATAGTGTTACGCATGAAGTAGTAAAAGATGGGGAGATTGCTTATGAAGGAGGAAGGTTGTTTGGTGAGTTTTTAGAACTGACAAATGACTTTGATATTGCTAGTTTATGTGAAGTAATCCCAAAATTTCATGACATGTCTTTTAGGTATTCTCAGTTTTACGATGCTTTAAAAAATGCATCCGAAACTAGGTTGATTCAGGCAACGGAATACATTGATTTAGCTAATGAGATGAAAGAAGAGATGCACATCCTTCAAAACCTGAAAGAATCTGGCGCTGTAAAGATGAGAGTAACTCATAATGACACGAAAATTTCAAATGCTCTTTTTGATCAAAATAATAAAGGCTTGTGTGTGATTGATACAGATACCGTGATGCCGGGAATTATTCATTATGATTTTGGAGATGCTATTAGAACCATTTGTAATACAGCAGCAGAAGATGAAAAGAATTTGGAGTTGGTTCATTTCAATGTTGATTATTATAAAGCTTATAAAAAAGGATTTCTAGAGAAAATAGGAAATGCTATTTCAGAAACGGAACTAAAATATTTAACGCAAGGTGCAAAATCAATGATTTTTATTATGGCACTCAGATTTTTAACGGATTTTTTAAATGGAGATGTTTATTATAAAACTTCTTATGATGAGCATAATTTAGTTAGAGCTAAAAATCAGTTTAAGTTATTAGAAAGTTTGAATGCACAATTGGATAGATCTGGGGATTTTTCTAATTAGTACTAATAAAATTAGGAAAGTTAATTGGTTTTTGCAGAGCAAGAAGCGGTAACCAAATATAAGTAGGCTCTGGTCTTTAAAATAGAAAAAATAAAGGATAAACATACTATGAAGGAATCAAACGATAATAAAAGTACATTCATACCAATATGTATAATAGCGGGACTATTTGCCATATTTGGTTTTGTAACATGGATTAATGGAACTTTAATTCCATTTATGAAAACTATAAATGAGTTAACTGAGGCTCAGTCATATTTAGTGGTTTCCGCATCATACATATCTTTTGTAGTGATGGCATTACCAGCATCTTATCTTCTAAATAAAATAGGCTATAAAAAAGGGATGTCAGTTGGTTTGATTATTATGGCCTTAGGAGCTTTGATTTTTATCCCTGCAGCGGGCTCCCGGACCTATTGGTTGTTCTTGTTGGCAATATTTATACAAGGAGCAGGAATGACTATTTTACAAACAGCAGCGAATCCTTATATCACTATTTTAGGCCCCTTAGAGAGCGGAGCGAAGAGGATTGCAATGATGGGGATTTCTAACAAAGCAGCTGGAGTAATTGCTAATATTGTGTTTGGTTCTTTGTTATTATCCGGAATTGATGAGGTTCAAGAAAAGTTACTCACAGTTTCCAATTCAGAAAAAGATATTTTATTAGACTCTATGTCTGGAGCTGTGGTTGTGCCCTATATAATCATGGCAATTGTGTTGTTTTGTTGTGGAGTTTTAATTCGTAAAGCTCCCTTGCCGAATGTAGAAGTGAGTGGGGATAATAAAAATGAAGATGTTGCTTCTGATAAAACAAGTATTTTTCAGTTTCCACATATGTGGTTGGGGGTATTGTCACTTTTTGTGTATGTTGGTGCTGAAGTTATGGCCGGTGATTCTATTATTGCCTATGGATTATCTCTTGGTTTTCCGGCAGAATACGCAAAATATTTTACACCGTTTACCTTATTAGCAATGATTTCTATGTATGGATTGGGAATTGTGTTGATCCCGAAATATTTAAAACAAGAGACAGCTTTAAAAATAAGTGCAATTTTAGGTATTCTTTTTAGTTTTGGAATAGTAACAACCAAAGGGTTTACCTCCGTTTTATTTGTTGCAGCTTTGGGGGTAGCAAATGCTTTAGTTTGGCCTGCAATTTGGCCTTTGACATTAAAAGGATTAGGGAAATATACGAAAACAGCATCTGCCTTGTTGGTTATGGCTATTGCGGGAGGAGCGGTGATACCACCTTTATATGGAAGATTGGTTGATGCTGGTAAACAAGAATTGATTGTAAATGGGATAGCAGAAGAACTAGCAACGGCACAAGCATCCACTGAAAGTTATTGGATTTTAATTCCTTGCTATTGCCTTATTTTGTGTTTTTCAACATTTGGCCACAAGTTAAAATCATGGAGACCGAATCTCTAAAAAGAAAAAAATAAATTATTAAAATGATTAGAATATGATGAAAAGTATCACAGACAATGCGACGGGTTTCGAAAAAAGATTCGAAAATATAGGAACTGTAGTTTTTGAGGATTCCAACAGTGCTTCAAAGGCTGTTGCTAGGGAGATTTCTAATTTGATTTTGGAAAAACAACAAGAAAATAAACAATGTATTCTGGGGTTGGCAACTGGTTCTAGTCCAAAAGGTTTGTACGCAGAATTGGTGCGTTTACATAAAGAGGAAGGCTTGAGTTTTGAAAATGTGGTTAGTTTTAATTTAGATGAATATTATCCAATGGAACCAGATTCGGTTCATAGTTATGTTCGTTTCATGAAAGAACTTCTTTTTGATCATATTGATATAAAACCAGAAAATTGTTTTGTTCCTGATGGAACTTTAAGTAAACAAGAAATCTCGATCTATTGTAAAGAATATGAAGAGAAAATTGATGCTTTAGGAGGAATAGATCTTCAAATATTAGGTATTGGAGGTAACGGGCATGTGGGTTTTAATGAGTCTGGTGCCTTGCAAAACTCTAAAACCAGGTTGGTCGCTCTAGATCATATGACAAGAGTAGCAGCAAGTGCAGAGTTTCTTGGACTTTCTAATACTCCAAGAACAGCAATTACATTAGGTGTTAAAAAAATTATGGAAGCTAAAAGAGTGATACTTTTAGCATGGGGTGAGTTAAAATCCAATGTGATTAAGGCTGCAGTTGAAGGAGAGGTTACCAGTAAAATTCCAGCCTCATATTTGCAAGAACATAATAATGCCACTTTTGTTTTGGATAAAGAGGCGTCATCAAAACTGATTAGAATCAGAAAACCATGGTTGGTAGAACAAGTGGATTGGAGTGAGACTATGATACGCAAGGCTGTGATTGGTCTTGCTATGGATTTAAAAAAGCCTATACTCATGCTTACAGATGATGACTATATAGAAAATGGTATGAGCGACTTGTTAGCATCAGAAGGCGAGGCTTATGATATTAATATTAAGGTTTTTAATAAATTACAAAATACCATAACGGGTTGGCCAGGAGGAAAAGCGAATGCTGATGATTCTCATAGACCCGAAAGAGCACAGCCAGAAAAGAAAAGAGTTTTAATTTTTAGTCCGCACCCTGATGATGATATTATAAGTATGGGAGGAACTTTTAAAAGGTTACAAGAGCAAGGTCATGAAGTTCATGTAGCTTACCAAACCTCTGGAAATATTGCAGTGGCGGATGATGAAGCTCTTCGATTTGCAAATTTTGTCACAGACTATAATTCACATTTTGAAATTAATAGTCCAAAAGCAACTGATATTTTTGAGGAAGCAAAAAGCTTTTTGGAACATAAAAAATCGAGTGATATTGATAGTTCTGCAGTTCGTCATATCAAAGGATTGATTCGAAAAGGCGAGGCAAGAGCAACAAGCTATTTTGTAGGATTGCAAGATGAACATATTCATTTTATGAATTTACCGTTTTATGAAACAGGTACCATAGAAAAAAATCCAGTGGGGCCAAAAGATATTCAATTGACAATGGATTTGATTGAAGAAATAAAACCACACCAAATTTATGCAGCGGGAGATTTAGCAGATCCACATGGAACACATAAGGTTTGTTTGGATGCAATTTTTGAAGCTGTTAAAAATTTGAAAGGAAAAGAATTTATGAAGGATTGCTGGGTTTGGTTGTATAGAGGAGCCTGGCAAGAATGGGGAATTGACGAGATAGAAATGGCTGTTCCAATGGGACCAGATCAAGTATTGGAAAAACGATATGGAATATTTAAGCATCAATCTCAAAAAGATGGTGTTGTTTTTCAAGGAAGTGATAGTAGAGAGTTTTGGCAGCGTGCTGAAGATAGAAATAAAGAAACAGCGGACCTATATAGTTTATTAGGTCTGGCAAGATATGCTGCCATGGAAGCTTTTGTTCGATGGCACTATTAAGTAGTTTAGTGTTTTAAATTGGAAAGCCATTACAAATTTATGTAATGGCTTTTTTATTTATCGTGTAAATGCTTCACCTATTCTAAAATATATTCCCCAGTCATCTTTACCGGCAGCAACATCCATCCCAACGGTAATTCTTGATTTTGGAATGGCCATAAAACGAACACCGGCACCGATTGCAGGAAGGGTATTGTTTAGGCTAATTTCATTCGGGTTGTTAATGGCAGTAGCAACACCACCAAAAGCAACGTAACCCCACTTTTCTGTGAAACAATGTCTATATTCCGTTTGAACATCATACACTTGATTTGCTCTATATTTTCCGTTAGAATATCCTCTTAAATCATCTCTTCCTACTACATTTTGGCCCGCAAAAGGAACATCACCAATTGCAGCTTGTCCATAGGCTCTTACTAATAAGGTATTTCGTTTTCCTTGTTTGAAATATTTATTGTATTCAATAGTGACATTTGTGTAGTTAGAAGTACTACCTAGACTCTTTAGAAAACTTGTGGTATTGAATTTACCGTTAAATCCATCCAAAGGTTGCATTTGGTTGTCTCTTTTGTCAAATTCAGAAGAAATACCAAAACCGAATAAATCTTGCGTGTCTTCTGGTTGGCTTGTGGTATCAAAGGTTTTGAAAATGGAAAAAATTGTTACCGGTGTAAGTAATAATGGTATCATGAAAGGTTTTTCATTTTCAGGTTATGAATTGACTTATGTCATTTAGCTTGAGAGTTTAGAAAAACCTTAAAATTGATTTTAATGCATTATTAAGCCTTTATTAACGATGGAAGTTACTTTTGAAAAGTATTGTTAGTGAATAGAGGACTATGATATTAAAAATAATTAAAAGGAATATTCTGTATTGACTCCGAGACTTGTTTTATGTTGCCTTAAACGATTTAAAACAGGTGTGGATAAAACTTTGTTATGGAATCTAACAATAGGGCGTTCCTAATTTAGAAAAAAAAAACTGTAGAGGGAATATAATTAAAAAAGCGGATCATACCGTAGTTGTTTATTACAAACCCCATAAACAATGCAGAATTTTAGAATATCAATGCCCATGATAGTGTCTGACGAATTGGATGTAGATTAGGATTATATAATGTTAGAGGCAGTTGGATAGGATATTGAAGAATTTAATAGAGATGTGAAGAATTGGAAACGGTACATTCAAAGAAAATGGATAAAATTAGGGAGACGCGAGCAATGAAAAGACTTATCTTGATACATGAAGGTTATACGGTGATATACTTTACAAGATAGTTTGGAAGCTGAAAAAAGATAAGAATTTCATGTTTTAGGAATTAGTATCTCATATGGAGTCTTAGTAGAAACAATTTTGAGACGTTAGTAAGCTTAAAGAGAATCCCCCTAAAAATGAAAATTATGTTACACTAATTGGTAAATCAATACCAAATGTAGATTCCAAGGATACTGCGAACAGAAAACGGCAAAATAGTGAACTGTATGGTAAAGGAGGAATTTCTTTGGTGAAAAATTAATAAAAATTATATGGAAAGAAGACAATTTATTAGAAACAGTTTGCTGTTCTCTGCTTCTACATTTTTGATACCAACAATAGGTTGTTCAATACAAAATGATAAGGAAGAACGATTTAAGATGTTGGGGAGCTTACAGTTATCAGATTTTGATGATGAGCAGGATGAGGCTCCAATGTTATTTCAGAACAGAAAGAATACCTATTTGACCACTTTGAGAAGACTTGAGTATCCATCTGATAAAGAAGTGATTACTCTTTTTAAAAAAGAAGGTGACAATTGGGTAGAGCAAAGTCCAATTACGGCAAAACCGGGGTCTTATGAATGTCATTATGTCGATTGTCATTTAGATGGGAATCCAGCAGTAGCTTGGTCTGAAGTCATAAATCACCAATGGGTCATTTATGTAACTGTTCAAAAAGATGGAGTATTCTCGTCACCAATAGCCGTTAGCGATTCTAAAAAGAAATCCATAAATCCAGTTTTGAAAGCCTTGGCTAAAAATGTTTATTTATTGGCATGGGAATGTTTCGAAGAAGGAAAATTTTCAATATACCTATCAAAATATGATAAAGGTTCTTGGTCAAGTCCGGTTAGAGTATCGGATAAATCTGATAACTGCTTCAACCCTTCATTAGAACAAGATGATTATGGAAACATATATATGGCCTATGATACAAACGAAGGACCCCACAGAAATATTCAAATGAAAATTTTGAATTCAGAATTTGTTGAACAAAGTACGGTGCCTATAGCTATTGGAGGTGGTTTTAAAGATCGTGTTAACATCAATGTGAAACCTAATATTTGTTTTGATAATACAGGCAAACTTTGGATTTCTTGGGAAAACAACCGTTTCGCACACAGGCTTGAGGATAGTGACAACTATACCGGGGATAGATGTTGTGCGATGGTTTGTTATAGTGATGGAGTACTTTATGAAGAGAAAGTTAATGGGAGATGGCTGTTCAAAGGGAAAAATGATCATTGGCCAACGTTTCAAAAAGATTTGAAAGGACAGCTGTATATACTTTCACACTGTGGAGGCGATTTTGAAGGCAGCCCACATTGGAAGTTTAGAATTTCATATTTAGATCCAGCAAAAGGTTGGTCAAGTCCACAAACGATTATCCAAACCAAACAAAAAGGTGAATCTATAAGGCCAACAATTTCCTTTGATTCAAAGAATAATTCTTTTTGGTTGGCGTGGAAAAGTGAAAATTTTAAAGATAGAGACTATGATAATACAGATAAAGATAATCATAGAAAAGATTCTATTAGGCGAGGTATGTTAGAAATAAACCAATTTGCCGCTCCAATATTCAAGGATCAAAACTCTGAAATAACTTTGATACCCACCATCGTTGAAGAACATCATACTGTTGATGGGTTTAAACCAGTGTTAAGTGGTCGACCAAAATCAAAACGTTCGAAGATAACCTATAAAGGAGAAACATATACTTTGCTTTTAGGGAATTTACACGAACATTCTGAAATTTCTAGTTGCTGGCCAGCGGGAACAGATGGTACTTTACATGATGATTACAGGTATGGTTTGTACTCTGAAGGATATGATTTTATGGGGATTACAGATCATGCTTACTCTCAAACAGAAGTGTATTGGAGAAAGCATTTAAGATTAGCAGATTTTTATAATGATTATTCAAATTTTGTGGCTTTTCCATCTGTAGAGTTTACCTTATCTAATAGGAGAACTTTTGAAATAAAACGAGGAGCAGGGCATAGAAATGTAATATTCACAACAACTGACGATGCGAAAAAATATATTCGTGATAAGGATCAGGTGTATTCTGTTAAAAGTCCAAAGACTCGTGATGCAGAAGGATTATGGAAATTTATTCGAGAAAACGATATCGATTGTATATCTATTCCTCATCACCCTGCAGACGATGTTCATTCTTGTTGCTGGGAAACAAGAGATGCTGAGATTGAACCGGTGGTTGAAATATTTCAATGTCGTGGAAATGCCGAATATAGAGGTGCCCCAAGAATGATAAATATTGATAGACATAAACCATCAGAAAATGATAAAGGTTTTATAGATTATGCCCTTAGGGAAAAGGGACATAAACTAGGTTTTATAGCTAGTGGAGATCATAATAGTATAGGAGTTGGTCTTGCTTGTGTCTGGGTCAAAGAAATAAGCAGAAAGGGTATCATGGAGGCTTTTAGAAATAGAAGGGTTTTTGCAACTACTGGAGATCAAATGGAAGTTGACTTTAGAGTTAATAATGCGATACAAGGACAAACTACGAAACGGAAAACACCAAACTTGTTTTTTAGCATAAAAGCCGTTGATGATATTAAATCTATTGAAATACTCAGAAATAGTAATGTCATACATTCAATTACTCCTGAGAAAGAAAGTTATTCCTATACTGGAAATTTTGTAGATGGACATTCTGTAAATAAAAGAGGTGTTTTATATTATTACATAAGGATTACTCAAAAAAACAATCATATTGCATGGTCAAGTCCTATATGGATGGAAAGTTAAAATCAAATTTAAATAAACGTTAGAAATTAAAGAAATTTATGACAAAATTATTTTCACTTAAAGGAAAAGTTCAAAATTACGCCTGGGGAGGCTTCCAGTATATTCCTAATTTGCTAGGCGAGGAATCTACAGAAGAAAAGTGTGCAGAGTACTGGTTAGGCGCACACGATAATGCGCCATCTACAGTGATAGACGTAAATGGGGTCAAAGAAGGATTAAACTCATTTTTGAGGGAAGATTTAGAAAGGAAACTTGGAAGTGTTATTTCAAAGAAGTTTGGAAGATTGCCCTTTTTGTTTAAGGTGTTGGATGTGGCGGACATGTTGTCAATACAGGTACATCCAAGTAAAAAGGAGGCTGAAAAAGGCTTTAAGTTAGAGAATGAAAAAGGAATACCTTTAGATGCTTTCAATAGAAATTATAAAGACGATAACCATAAACCAGAAATTATGGTAGCTCTAAGTGAGTTTTGGCTGTTGCATGGGTTTTTACCTAAGGATAAATTGTCAAAACTACTGGATGTCATTCCAGAGTTTAATGTATTTCGTTCTATTTTCGATTCTGAAGGTTACTATGGGCTTTATAAAACGGTAATGGAACAAAGTCAAGAGGAGGTGAATAAAACATTAATGCCACTTGTCAATAGAATATATCCTTTATACAAAGAAGGAAAACTCGATAAATCAAGTCCTGATTATTGGGCTGCAAAAGCTGTAGATTTAGCAACTGATTCTTCTGTTTTTGATAGAGGAATATACTCTATCTATTTTTTTAATATAGTAAAAGTGAATCCAGGGGAAGCCGTATTTCAAGATGCTGGTATACCACATGCATACCTTGAAGGTCAGAACATGGAGTTGATGGCGAATTCAGATAACGTTTTAAGAGGAGGTTTAACTCCTAAGCATATAGATGTTTCCGAATTACTTAAACATGTAACATTTGAAGAAACAATTCCGAATATATTGAAAGGAGAACTCCAGTCAGATGGTCTAGAACGAATTTATAAAAGTCCAGCACCCGATTTTGAATTAAGTCAAATAACTTTGAAAAATAATGAAACTTATATTGGAAGAAGCAAAACTGTTGAAATTTTGATTGTAATGAATGGGAGTGTTTCAATAACAGAAGGCGAGACACACTTAGAACTAAAAAAAGGAGAGGTTGCTACATTGACAGCAAGCAGTAATTATGAAATAAATACTTCAAGAAATACAGTTTTGTACAAAGCAACTGCTCCTTAATTAAGGTTTTGGGTTAAGCAATGTTACTAACTAAATATTACTAATCATTAAAGAAATAATGTTAATCACTTTGATGCCTTATTTAAAATCCAAGAATTTGTAATAAATCAAATCTTGGATTTTTTTATGCTTTATTAATACCTAAATTAAACTCTAAATTAATTTTAGAAGTGAAACGTTTGTGAATCCCTATTTTTGAAAAAATGCACTGAAAAATAAAAAGGTTACTAAAGAAGTTTCACTCAATAAAGTGTTTCTCAGCAACCTTTTTCTCTTAAGGGTAGTTGTAATTATTTAGAAAGATCACTTTTTATGAAACTTATTAGTGGGCTTTCGGATAAGTATGATTTTATTATTACAATGTCATTTGAGGTTTAGCTCCTTTTTTACTTTCCCAATGGTATCCACCATTTTTATCAAAAATTAGTTTAAGTGTTTTCTTTGATGTTGCAGGTTTCCTGAATTTAGTTGGAACTGCTTTTTTCATTTCATTAATAATCGGTTGATACTGATCTTCTTTTATCAGGTTATTCCATTCATTGTAATCTTTTTTTATGTCATAAAATTCCTCGCCACCCTCTTTGTAATAAATATATCTATATTGGCTGTTTACAACAGAATAACTTCCTCTTTCATGATATGGAATAAACAAATCTCTATCAGGCTGTTTGTTCTTTGTTATTTCTGGCACTAAAGATTTACCATCTAGATTCGGTTGATTCGGTAGGTTACAAAGATCAATCAGCGTTGGGTAAATATCAATAAGACCAGCTGTTGTTGTTACTTTTTTGTTTTTAGGAAGGTTTGCACCAGATATAAAGAATGGAACGCGAGAAGTTTCGCTCCACAAAGTATGTTTACCCCAATTACCTTTTTCTCCTAAGTGGTAACCCTGATCACTCCAGAATACAACTATTGTGTTGTCTTTATACGAGCTTTCTTCTAATGCATCTAATACCTCACCTAACAGACTGTCAGCATAACTTACAGCGGCTAGGTACGCTCTTACTGCTTCTTTAACAGCACCTATGCTTTCTAAAGTTTGTTGAATTTTACTTCTGTTTATCATTTGATTTCTCATCGGGTTAGGTATGTCCTCTAGATCGTCTTTAGGTAAAATAGGTATCTCAATTTTATCCAAGTCATACATGTCAAAAAACTTCTGAGGAGCATAATTTGGAAAATGAGGGGTGTAAAGACCCATTGCCATGAAAAAAGGCTTGTCATGTTTTTGTTTTAAGAGCCCACATATCCATTTGGTACGTTGGACGCCCATCATTTTATGACTATCTTCATTGGGAATTGGTCCCCATTCCAAAAAGGCGCCTCCATTTATTTTTTTTCCGGTTTTTCTGTAATAAGGGCTATAAGGATATGGATCAGGATATGGTAAGTCGTCACCAAAATATCCAGTCTCATAACCTACAGATCTTACTTGTTCATTTCGAGCGTAAAATTCGTCCCAACCATCTAGATCAACAAAACCTGCTCTGTGGTGAAATAATTTTCCGGTTCCAAAGGTATTATAACCTCCTTTTTTAAAAGCTTCGTGCATTGGTATTAAATCAGGATAATCATAGAAATATACCTCATCTCTGTAGCATCCAGTTGTACTAGATTGCATACCTGTCCAAATAGCTGTTCTTGATGGAGCGCAATATGAGTTTGGAGCATGAGCGTTCGTAAAAATTATTCCTTGGTCGGCTAATCTATCCATATTTGGTGTAATAGCTTGATGGTGACCTAAAGGATTTATAAAATCATTCATGTCGTCCACTGAAAAAAAGATGATATTGGGGTGTTCAATTGTTTTTTTTGCATTTACTATGGAAAAAGAACAACAAAATATTGCTGTAATATAAATCGAATAAAAGTTTATAAATTTAATTTTCATGTGTTTAATTAGTTTTGTTTTTTAAAGTTAATCATACGATAGATCTGTTAATGGATTTTTTTTAATCCAACTGCATTGAAATAAAAACTTTTTTTTATCCGATTATTTTTTATGGAATTTAAAGACTCTCTTTTTCCCATTATGATCGAATACACTCAGAATATAAATTCCTGAAGACAAGTTATCTGTTTCTAATATTTGGGAGTAGTTGTTTAGAATATGAATATTTTGCTCGGATTGTTTAACACCAAATAGATTATGAACATAGAATTTATACTTTCCATCGGTTAAACCATTTATTTTAATAGTATTATTACTATAAGATAGAAATACCTCATTTTGTTTATCTATAGGCATCGTATTTAAATTTTCTCTCAATACGTCCCAGTTTATTTGGGGCCAAGCAGCATTACACCAATTGATAACACGAGTCATAATATCACCATTTACACCTATTTCATAGAATTTAGGAATTAAATAATAAAACTGATCTACCCATAAACCAACGGCATTCGTACTAAAAATGTCATCCCCCTTTAAAATTTCAGATTCCAATATGTTTTTAGGTTCTAATTTGTTACTCGCATCACCATCTTCTGTGTAGCGCTCCCAATAAATATCACCATTCATCTCATATAATCGATTCAGACCTTCATTGTAGAAATTTCCATCTGTATCTGCATCACCATCTTCCACTTCAGTTAAAAACTGCATTAAAAGAGAGTTTGTTATACCTGTACGCAAACCTGGAGAAATCTCATTCAAGAATTCAGGAAATTCACCTTCATCAAATCCCTCAAAATTCCTCCTAAAAGTCATACCGTTAAACATCCAAGGTCCCATTACTCGAATCCTAAAGCCTCTACTTGTATTTGGACCTCCAGCATCAGACCATGTTTTTGTTCTATATGATGTATTTATTGCTTGATAATAGCGCAACGGTTCATGGATTCCGGATAAACTACTAGCTTTTAAGATAAACATACCTTGATAGTTGTAATCTACAGGACTGTTTTGTAACATCATTCCTTCACCACCATTAACAATGGATTGCAAATGATACCAATTTGTAGTTTCAAAGGCTCCTGTTGAACTTGATTGACCTTTAAAATTTAGACTATTCCCGTCAGCACCTTCCGTGTCTACAGAGGCTTGAAAATGTGGTGGCACTTCGAAAACCTGATAGTCGTCTCCAAACCATTGTCTATCTTGCGGATGGTCTTGTTCATCAAATTCAGTGAACCAATGCGCTTTATCTTGAAAATTAAACTCGTTCATAATTTCAAAAAATTGAACAGCCATTAATCTTGCTAAACTTGTACCAGCTAGTTCTCTAGGAATGTCATCTGCTAATTTTGAAGTAGCTGTTCCATCATGTGATCGCCAATGCTGATTTCTGCTACCTCCATCTGAAAGAAAGAAACGGTATTCTCTATGAAAATCTGAATTTGCCTTCATTAATTCATCAGCATCTTCAGAAGATATGTTTTGTAATTGATAGGTGTCAATATGATCAAGAATAAATTGTCTAAAATCGAGATAACCTTGTTTTGGATTTGCATTTTCTCCAGGAGAATTCCAATAGTCATCTTTGGTATAAGCATCCATTGGATGTACAATTGGTAACCAATGTTTCCAATCAGGAAATTGTATTGCAACTGGCATTTCGGTTCTGTCACTTGTAGCATCAGAATCGAACACCTTATACAACTCGTCTTGTGACACACCATTGGGAAAAAGATAAGGAAGCATGTCGGCATCCTTCTCTAGAACTGCGTCTAAACCAGCTCCAGCAGACCATTGTTCAATGGGTTTTCCAGAAAGCTGGGGGCCTGGTTGGTAGGGCGGGTTCCATGGTCTACCATATCGTCCTATATTACCCGTAGTTGGACTATCTCCTGATAAGGATCTAATGTAAGAAGCTATTAGTTTTCCTTCTTCTTCGGTGAGATTGTGAAATTTGGATCGTTCAATAATAGATAAGTTAGAATATGAAAATATTTCGAGGTCTCTACCATCGTGTGTATGGCAACTTGTACATTTGGCTTTAATGGGTTGACCGCTGCTTAGGTTAGTATAACCATACCAAAAACCTTTTCGATCAATAGGCAAATAATTGTTTAATAATGGATCTCCTTCAATCTCAGGACTTCCATTTCTCCCATAATACCAAAGGTTTTTACCTTCTTCAACTTTGCTCGCTATGTCTGCTGGTTCACTTCCATCAGCATAATATGGAGAATTCCAATTATTTGGGTCATCTTCAACATAGAAACTTGTTTCATAGTCTTTAACTGTTTTACCAGGTAATACATAATATTCGCTGTTTTTTAAAATTCTTTCTGAATTATCATCTAATAAATCAAGATCGATAATTCTGTATCCGTTTGAAATACCATCAGAATTGTTAAATCTAAAAGTAATCGTATTTACTCCTCTTATAAAGCCTGTAACTGATACAGTAAAACGGATGGTATTATGTCCTCCATTGGTCATTCCACCGCGTTCTTTTTCCGGGCTATATATATTACAAGTACTATGGTTTAAAGAAATCCAATCTCCTTCATTAACCTTAACAGAAGCTTTGTCTTCGTATCCCAGATTATTTGCCCTGATGTATAAATTATCTGTATCCTTAATACTGTTATTAAGTGGGTTGTTTAAGGTGAAGGATACGGATTCAGTAAAGCCTTCTGGTCCCAAAACTTCAACAGGAAGAGTTATTTGTTGAGGGAAACCAAGCCTTATAATTAAACTAGTAGCAATTAATAATATTATTTTAAATTTCATTTTAACGATTTTATTAGTTAGAGAGGTATTCGTTTTTTTAATATCATCTGAAAATACATTTTCAAATCCCAAAAAAAATAGTTCCACAAAATCATAACTACTTTTAGTTTATAATTACAGAAAGGAATGCTGTTGTTTTAGAAAATCATTTTTTTAAAACTCCCTTATTCAGGTTTGATGTATTTATTTACTTATAAAGATTCATTCAACTAAGTTAGGTGGATCCATTTTTTGTAAATTGAAATGCAATTAAATGGAAACATGAAATCAATTCTGGATAACAAAATTTGAAGGAAATAAATATTGATTTTGGTTTTTTAAACATTGTGGTTAAAAATTAATTGGTTGGTTAAACGGAATAATTAGTTTAAGATCAGCATCTTTGTTTTTTTGAGAATAAAATAGACGCATCTAACGGGGATTAAAAATAGTTAGGGCAGGTTAAAAAAAAATTAATATTAAATTAATACAAAAGTTAATTAGGGGCCTAATTGACTGTTAATTATGCTGATAATGGTTGTTTTTGATAGGAAAAAGTGAATTTTTATTTAAAAACAATGTGTGTATTATAAAAGTTCCTGTAGAGAGTGTAAGTTTTTTTATAAAAGTTTTATAATTCGGTTGGTGAGTAATAATTATTTAATAATGACCATACTTTTGGCATCTTGGTTTTTCGAGAAAGCTAGAAAACCCCACTTGCTATTTAATATATTTTAAAGTATAGTATTTTACTGGATTTTTCAGTTTTTATGGATAAATATGTCCAAAATTTTATTGTTTTCAATAAAAAAACAAGAGTGGGGGCCTTGGTGTATTCCATGAATTTTAGTAACCATTTTTTTTCAAGAATACTTTTCAAGAACCTTTTTTTTAAGGGAGGTTTTAAGTTGTTTTTTGCTGTTATCTTTCAGTTGTAGATAACATATAAATTATCATAAGTGCTCGACTCCATAAATGAATGGAAGATTCTGTATTGCAAAGTCATTATGATTCAATTGGAACGGCTTTTTATTTCACCTTTTTTTTAGTCTAAATCATTGATAGGGTGGTCATTCTAGTTTTTTTATATAGATAGAGGCTATATAGAACCTTTAAGTAGTTCTTTTTAAAAGATTGTTGTTCTATGAAAGAAAACCCAGGTCTTCTCTTAAGCTATTCATTAACTTTATTATGATTTTGCATTAAGGGTATTAATTAATTTTCTGTTTTTTAATGAGTTAGTTTACTGTTGTGGCTTGTAGGTTCTCATTTTTTATCTTTGACTTCAAAGCTAAAGTTTTTTCGATATAAAATTTTAGAAATCCATGCACAATTTATTTTGGGGACGAACATAATATTTTTCTGTATTAGGCAAATTTGGTGAGTAGAATCTGAAACCTGCCATAGGTAAACAAAATTTTCATTTTGATATGTCGTGATTTGATCAAGGTTTGCTTTTTTATTTATCGTGTAAATGCTTCACCTATTCTAAAATATATTCCCCAGTCATCTTTACCTGCAGCAACATCCATCCCAACGGTAATTCTTGATTTTGGAATGGCCATAAAACGAACACCGGCACCGATTGCAGGAAGGGTATTGTTTAGGCTAATCTCATTCGGGTTGTTAATGGCAGTAGCAACACCACCAAAAGCAACGTAACCCCATTTTTCAGCAAACCAATGTCTGTATTCTGTTTGCACATCGTATACTTGATTTGCTCTGTATTTTCCGTTAGAATATCCTCTTAAATCATCTCTTCCTACTACATTTTGGCCCGCAAAAGGAACATCACCAATTGCAGCTTGTCCATAGGCTCTTACTAATAAGGTATTTCGTTTTCCTTGTTTGAAATATTTATTGTATTCAATAGTGACATTTGTGTAGTTAGAAGTACTACCTAGACTCTTTAGAAAACTTGTGGTATTGAATTTACCGTTAAATCCATCCAAAGGTTGCATTTGGTTGTCTCTTTTGTCAAATTCAGAAGAAATACCAAAACCGAATAAATCTTGCGTGTCTTCTGGTTGGCTTGTCACATCAAAAGTTGTTTTTGAGTACGAATAAATGATATTCATACCTGCATATAATCTGTCGTATATATTTACCATAAAATCTAGATAAGCAAAATAGAAGTTGGTAGTGTAACCCACAAAAACTCCATCTTCAGGGAGTTCAGGTGGAAGTGGGGGCAAAATATTAGGAGGAATATTATCTAAAATATCGCCCCAACTTACATAAGTTTGAAAATTGATTCCTCCGGTACCAACAACTACTTTTGATCTAAGTTTGTCTTCTTTAAAATAAAATTTATTGGGTTGAATTAAAAAATACGTATTGTTTGTAGAGTAACTTCCAATAATGGTTGAAGAAGAAAGAGGAGATATAGTATCCTTTTTATTTAATTTATAAAAACCGGCTGCCATAACACCGAAAGAAGTTTTAAAACTATTATTGTAGGAGATGGTTGGTATTAGAATGGTTTTAAAGTTTTTGTCTTTATCATCTTCTATACTTGTATCTCCTTCTTTTTTACTTTGTGCCGAAAGGTTTGCAACACAAATGAAAAATATAAAACTAGCTGCTAATTGATTTAATTTCATATACTGGAATTAAAATGATTGGTTTGTGACTTTTCCTTTTAGGATTGAAGCGGAGTCCATACCTAATTTTTTTTGAATTTTAAATGCTTCTATTGAAGTGATGTCAAGTTTTTTAATTCGATTCTTTTTTACAAATACTACATCACCAGACATCGGACTTGGTGCGCCCGGAAGAAAAACGGTATAAAGTTCTTCGTCTAGTTTATCCATAAGGATTCCTAACTGCCAAGTTTCTTCAATATCAACTAAAATGATTTGATTATCGGTATTGTTTTCTATTCCAATAGCTGTTTCCGTCATTCCTTTGATCATGTTATAACCGGGAATATTTGATAAAAGAGTAGATTCTAGCCAGTTTTTAAAGTTTTTTGCAGTTTGAGTTTTTGCGATGATTCCAGCCATTAAACAAATTAAAATTAGGACAGTAAATGCCACCAATCTTGCAATTGTTACTCCGCCAATAGTATCTAACGGAAGTCCTTTTACAATAGGTTTTACTAGGAGTCTTAATATTTCAATTACTTTTCCTAAAATAAGAATAACAATAACGATTGGTACAATTAGAAAAACGCCACCTATAAGGGTTGTTTTTAAAAAGTTTAAAAAGGTTTTCATTTATTTCAGGATGGCTTTAGAAGGAGTATTATTTTTAGACCAAATAGCATATTCAATTTCAAGGTCTTTAGGACAATAAACAACTATTGGCAATTTACTATTATAGCGAATGTGTTCTGTTTTAGAACGAATGACTTTTTCCGTTTTAGAGTCTTCAGGACAAGCCATTTGAGTGCTCATGATCAATCCGTTGGTCTCAAATTGATAGTAGGAGTATCCCCAACCTTGGACTGTTTTTTTTATGAATTTACCGGCTAAATTATGTTTGTTGCAATCAACCAAATCAGTTTTACCAGCCCAAATTTCTAGATTGAAAAGTCCCTCATTTGGTTCTATGGGCAACTCAATGATATATCTTGCTAGTGTCTCGTTTGGTTTAGGGTACATACTCAGGTCGTATTCAGCAAATTTCTTTTCTGAATTAGAATTGTCTTCAACTTTTGTATTACAACTTAGAATCAAGAAAAATGAAAGCGTTAAAAATGTGATAGATAACCTCATGAGTATGCAATTTTGTGTGTAAATCAAATATACATAAAAATGTAGTCAAAGGTAATATTGAGGTATGAAATTTAGCGATCAAAGGAAGGGTTTAATTATTACAAATTAAGTATCTTTGCAGCCTGAATTATAAATGGAGATACGTGGACAAAGGTTTCGTTTTTTACTGAAAGTTTTCCTTTTAAAAACGACCTAATGAACAACATGAATAACCATTAAATACGAATACAATGAAAAATATCACAGAAGTTTTAAAAGAAAGAATCCTTGTTTTAGACGGTGCCATGGGAACTATGTTGCAGGCGTATAAATTTACGGAAGAGGATTTTAGAGGTGAGCAATTCAAGGATTGGAAATTATCTGTGAAAGGAAATAATGATATGCTTTCTATTACGCAGCCAGAGGCAATTAAAGAAGTGCATAGAAAATATTTTGATGCAGGTGCTGATATTGTTGAAACAAATACATTTTCTAGTACTACTATTGCAATGGCAGATTATGAAATGGAGGATTATGTATATCAATTAAACTTTGAATCTGCGAAAATAGCAAAAGAAGTAGCAGATGAATTTACCAAGGCAAATCCTGATAAACCAAGATTTGTTGCTGGTTCTATTGGACCAACTAACAAAACAGGGTCTATGTCTCCAGATGTAAATGATCCTGGTTATAGAGCTATTACTTTTGATGAGTTAAGAATAGCTTACAAGCAGCAGGCAGAAGCTTTATTAGATGGAGGGTCTGACATTTTATTGGTAGAAACGGTGTTTGATACTTTAAATGCGAAAGCGGCTTTGTTTGCAATTGAAGAAGTAAAGGATGAACGTGGAATTGATGTTCCTGTGATGTTAAGTGGTACCATAACTGATGCTAGTGGACGAACATTATCTGGACAAACTGCGGAGGCATTTTTGATATCAGTATCGCACGTACCGTTGTTAACAGTTGGATTAAATTGTGCATTAGGTGCAAGTGCTTTAGTTCCGCATTTAGAGGCCATCTCAAACAATACAGGTTTTGGAGTATCTGCACATCCAAATGCAGGTTTGCCAAATGCCTTTGGTGAGTACGATGAGACTCCGGAAGAAATGGCAGGTCAAATTAAAGAATATTTAGATAAAAGTTTGATTAATATTATTGGAGGTTGTTGTGGTACAACACCAGGCCATATAAAGGCAATTGCTGAAGTAGCAGCAGCATACAAACCTCGTGAAATGGCTGTATAGGCTGTTGTAATTTTAAGCAATACAATTCAAGGATAGAATGAGTATAAAACAAACAAAATACATGAAGTTATCTGGTTTAGAGCCTTTGGTTTTAAGTCCGGATATGAACTTTATCAATGTTGGTGAAAGAACAAATGTAGCAGGGTCACGTAAGTTTTTGCGCCTTATTAAAGAGGAGCAATACGACGAGGCTTTAGCGATTGCCAGAGATCAGGTTGAAGGTGGTGCCCAAATTATTGACATCAACATGGATGATGGTATGATTGATGGGAAAGAGGCGATGGTTCGTTTTTTACATTTGATCATGGCCGAACCGGATATTTCTCGTGTGCCTATCATGATTGATAGTTCTAAATGGGATATTATTGAGGCTGGATTGCAGGTTGTTCAAGGAAAGTGTGTTGTGAATTCTATTTCTTTAAAGGAAGGAGAAGAAGCTTTTAGAAAACATGTTAAGTTATTGAAACGTTATGGTGCTGCGGTTATTGTAATGGCTTTTGATGAGGTTGGACAGGCTGATAATTATGAGCGTCGTTGTGAAATAGCAAAACGTTCTTATGATATCATGGTAGATGAGTTGGGGTTTCCATCAGAAGATATTATTTTCGATTTAAATATTTTTCCTGTGGCAACAGGAATGGAAGAGCATAGAAAAAATGCGATAGATTTTATTGAGGCTACACATTGGGTACGTACCAATTTATTAAATGCCAGTGTAAGTGGAGGTGTAAGTAATGTATCGTTTTCTTTTAGAGGTAATAACGTGGTACGTGAAGCGATGCATTCCGTGTTTTTGTATTATGCCATCCAGAAAGGGATGAATATGGGAATTGTGAATCCAGCAATGTTGGAGGTTTATGACGATATCCCAAAAGATTTATTGGAACATGTTGAAGATGTAATTTTAGATAGACGTGATGATGCTACAGAACGTTTATTGGATTTTGCTGAATCAGTAAAAGGAAAAGGAAAAGTACAAGTTCAAAACCTTGAATGGAGAGAAGGTGCTTTACAAGATAGAATTACACATTCTTTAGTAAAAGGTTTAGATACTTATATTGTAGAAGATGTAGAAGAAGCACGTTTATTGGCTGCGAAACCATTAGAAGTTATTGAGGGGAACTTGATGATTGGAATGAGTGTGGTTGGTGATTTGTTCGGTGAAGGTAAGATGTTTTTACCACAGGTTGTGAAATCTGCTCGTGTAATGAAAAAAGCAGTTGCTCACTTAATGCCTTTTATTGAAGCAGAGAAAGATGAAAATTCTAGAGCACAAGGAAAAGTGCTATTGGCTACTGTAAAAGGAGATGTACATGATATTGGTAAAAATATTGTTGGGGTTGTATTGGCTTGTAACAATTATGAAATAGTGGATCTTGGAGTGATGGTTCCGCCGGAAAAAATATTAGAAGAAGCGAAAAATCATAACGTGGATGTTATTGGTTTGAGTGGATTGATTACACCTTCCTTAGATGAAATGGTACATATAGCCAAAGAAATGAAAAGGTTGGATTTTAATATCCCTTTACTTGTAGGTGGGGCAACTACTTCTAGAGCTCATACGGCAGTTAAAATTGCACAACAATATGACCATGGAGTAATTCATGTGTTAGATGCTTCTAGATCAGTTCCCGTTGTGAGTACTTTGATTAGTGATGATACAAGAGAAGGCTTTTTAAAAGAGACTTATGCGGAATACGATAAATTACGTGAAGGCTATTTAAATAGAGCTCGTAAAAAAGTGTATTTGCCGTTAGAAGAAGCGCGTGCAAATAAATTTAAGATTGATTGGAAAGCAGAAGACGTGTACAGACCTAAAAAATTGGGAGTACATGTAATAGAAGATTTAGATTTTAACGAATTGGTTCCTTATTTAGATTGGACTCCTTTCTTCCAATCTTGGGAATTACATGGGAAATTTCCAGCAATTCTTGAGAATGAAATAGTAGGAGAACAAGCAAAAGATTTATTTAAGGATGCTCAAGCGATGCTTGAACGCATTTTAAAAGAAAAATGGTTTAAAGCAAAAGCTGTATACGGTCTTTTTCCAGCGAATACAATTGAGAACTCAGATGATATTGAGGTTTACAAGGATGAATCTAGAACAGAAGTTTTAGAGACAGTTTTGACATTACGTCAACAATCTAAGAAAGGTGCTGGAAAACCAAATATTGCCTTGGCAGATTTTGTAGCTCCTAAAGAAACAGGTTTAGAGGATTATATTGGTGGTTTTTGTGTAACAACAGGATTTGGTGTTGAGGAAATTGCAGATACTTATAAAGCCGACTTAGACGATTATAACAGTATTATGGTTAAAGCGCTTGGAGATAGATTTGCGGAAGCGTTTGCAGAGTATTTGCATGATAAAGTTCGTAAGGAATTTTGGGGTTATGCATCGGATGAAAATTTAAGTAATGAAGATTTGATACGTGAGGAATATCAGGGGATTCGTCCTGCACCTGGGTATCCAGCGTGTCCAGATCATACTGAAAAAACTGCCTTGTGGAGACTGTTAAATGTTGAAGAAAATATTGGAGTAACGCTTACAGATAGTTTGGCGATGTTTCCTACTGCGGCAGTTTCTGGTTTGTATTTTGCACATCCAAAAGCCAGGTATTTTGGTGTTGGAAAAATCACTTTAGAACAAGTGCATGACTTTGCAAAACGTAGAGGATATAGCAATGAAGTTATGGAGCGTTGGTTAGCACCAAATTTAAATGAATAAAGGAAAATATTATTTTATTGATACGAGGAAGCCTAACATTTTTAAAAGTGTTAGGCTTTTTTTTATAGAATGGAATTGTTTATTTTCGCAAGCGCGTTAGGGATAGCAGTGATATCCTTTTTTTAATTTTTAGACGGAGCAGGTTGAAGTCATAAAAAATGAAAAAGATAAAACGAAAAGCCCGGCCGAAAGGTAACGCCCAAATAAAAAACAGAAATGAAAGTTACAGATCACATAAAAGCAGCAAAAGGGAAATCATTGTTTTCTTTTGAAATTGTACCGCCAGTTAAAGGACAAAATATTCAGAAATTATATGATAATATTGATCCTTTGATGGAGTTTAAACCTAAATTTATTGATGTAACCACTTCAAGGGAGGAGTATGTTTACCTTGATAAAGGAAATGGTTTGCTTGAGAGAAAGATTACGCGTATGCGTCCGGGTACAGTTGGAATTTGTGCTTCTTTAATGCATAAATACAACGTAGATACGGTTCCTCATGTTTTATGTGGAGGCTTTACGAGAGAGGAAACAGAATATGTTTTAGTAGATCTACATTATTTAGGGATTGACAATTTAGTTGCTCTGAGAGGGGATGCAATGAAACATGAAGCTCAATTTGTGCCTAGTAAAGGAGGTAATAATTATGCGGTTGAATTGGTTGATCAGGTGTCTCGTTTGAATGAAGGAAAGTTTTTAAATGAAACAGTTGAGATGGATTCTAAACCTGATTTTTGTATTGGGGTAGCGGGCTATCCAGAAAAACATTTTGAATCACCTAGTTTAGATTCTGATTTATTGCGTTTGAAAGAAAAAGTAGATGCAGGGGCTGATTATGTGGTAACGCAGATGTTTTTTGATAATAAAAAATATTTTGAGTTTGTGGAGGCTGCAAAAAATATAGGAATTACAGTGCCGATTATACCGGGAATCAAACCAATAGCTGTAGAACGTCACTTGCAAATTTTACCTAAGGTGTTTAGTTTAGATTTGCCTTTGGCACTAGAAAAAGCCGTGTTGGATTGTAAGGGTGATAAAAAAGCGATTCGTCAAGTTGGTATAGAGTGGGCGATACAACAAAGTAAAGAATTGATGAGTGCAGGGGTACCAACGGTTCATTATTACTCTATGGGTAAATCAGATAATATTGTAAAGATAGCGAGTGAGGTGTTTTAGTCGTTTAAATTTTCCTTACAAATAATTAATAATTATCTCAAATACAACTATAAAAAAAAGTGATTCATACTAAAACTTTTAAGTGAATTATTTGACTACATTTGTATAGATAAAAAAATAAAATAACAATCTAAAAATATATAGTTATGGCATTAGAAATAACAGACGCAACATTTGACGAAGTAGTATTGAAATCAGATAAGCCAGTATTGGTTGATTTTTGGGCAACTTGGTGTGGGCCTTGTAGAATGGTTGGACCAATCATTGAGGAAATCAGCAATGATTATGAAGGAAAAGCTGTTGTTGGGAAAGTAGACGTTGATAGCAATCAAGAATTTGCTGCTAAATACGGAGTAAGAAATATTCCTACGGTTTTATTGTTTAAAAACGGTGAAGTTGTTGATAAGCAAGTTGGAGTTGCGCCAAAAGCAACGTATGCATCTAAAATTGACGCAGCGTTATAAATTATATAAGAATTTAGAACAAAAAGCCTACTAATTATTAGTAGGCTTTTTTTGTTAAAGCAAACTTATCTGTCTCTTAATGATAGGTATGCGATTCATTTTTTTTCTAATATGCTCAGATAAAAGTTATGGTTATTTATTATTCAGTGTGTTCTAACATATTCAAGGACAAAAATAGTGCATACAATAAAAATTATCACGGAAAGATTGCTTTTTTCAGAGGCATCAGGAATTAAAAGAGCTTTATACCGAGACTCATTTTTGAGTTTAGGTTTCTATATGAACAGTGTATAAGTCATTGAAATGAAAATGTTACTGATGAATTTGTAAAGGTTTGAGGGGACTTGATGCTGTTTAAATTTAGGCTTTGGATTTACTGTAGTCTCTGGTTTAATAAAGCTTCTAAGCCAATATTATTTAATTCAATGCGAACGATATTTGAGTCTTCAAGTTCTTGTCGATCGTTAGGGCTACGCTTCCCAAAAATTCATAAACTAAAAAAGAAAGGAAATTATTTTTAGAATACACACTCAATAAATTCTTTAGAATTAGTTATTCGTTTATATATGTCCGGAACAGATAGATAACTATGAATTAAATTTTTCCTAAAATAAAAGTTTGGAAACTTTCCTGTACAAGTGGCTTAAGAAATAGAACATCATTTTGTTTCCTAGGTTTAGAATTTGAATTTATGTTTCGTAGTTTTTTTATAAAATAACAAAAACTGCATTTCTGTTAGCATGACAAAGATGGTTTAATTTCTTTCGTTCTGAAAATGTATTCGTGGGTCAAAATCTAACTGAGTTGTTTTGTAATAAATTATCCTTTAAACTCGAATAGGCAAGAATTGTTATGGTTTGTCTGTAGCTACTAATAGTTCCTAAAGTCATTTAAAAATAATTTTGAACGGTTTGTCGTGTAAGATGTAAAAATAATGCACTTAATTCTATAAATCATACTTAATACCTGGGGGTATTCATGTTTTGTTAATATTAAATTAATGTCAAATAGCGTCATTTGTTATTCTTTTTACTAGCCAATAAAAATAACAAGTACTAAGTTTAATAATACTCTATTCATATGATTTTTTACACTCACAAATTAATAGCAATAATTAATTATTTAAAATCTTTAGCTCTAGTAGCTACAATAATAATTTTCTCTTCTTGTGTCTCAAACAATCAAGAAACAAATAGGGATAGTAAGATCAAAAAAGATTATTCTGCATATGTAAATCCCTTTATTGGAACAGGAGGTCATGGTCATACCTACCCAGGACCAACAAGACCATATGGAATGGTGCAATTGAGTCCGGATACACGCTTAACAGGTTGGGATGCTTGCTCAGGGTATCATTTTTCTGATGATATAGTTTATGGATTTAGCCATACACATTTATCAGGTACTGGTATTGGAGATTATGGAGATATACTTTTGTTGCCAACTACTGGTAAGGTTTATTTTTCGGACGAAAAAAGGGTAACATCAAAATTTAATAAAAAAACAGAAATTGCGGAGGTAGGCTATTATGCAGCAGATTTAGAGGGTTTTAACATCAAAGCTGAGTTGACTTCAACCACAAGGGTTGGGATGCATCAATATACTTTTCCTAAATCAGATGAGTCTTCAATTATAATCGACTTAGGACATAGTTTACAAATGCATAATAATAAGAAAATACAAATTAAAATTATCAGTGATACTGAAGTAGAAGGAATGAAAATTACGCAAGGTTGGGCTACAAATCAGGTAATTTATTTCTATGCTAAATTTTCAAAACCATTTAAGTCAGAAATCTTTGTAAACAATCAATTAAGAGAAGGATTGACAGAATGGAATAAAGATAAAAATGTCAAAGCAAAACTTAATTTTACAACTTCTGAGAAAGAGGCAGTAAAAGTAAAAGTTGCGATTTCGCCTGTAAGCACAGATGGTGCCAAAGCAAATATGTTGGCAGAGCTTCCTGGATGGGATTTTAATGAGGTTGTTGTTGAGAGTAAAAAAGAGTGGAACAAGCAATTGTCAAAGATTAATGCAGAAGGTGGTACAAATGACGAACAAACTATTTTTTATACAGCGATGTATCATTCCATGTTGAGTCCAAATACAGCTATGGATGTAGATGGTGGATATATGGGAATGGATCAAATTGCTCATAATTCAAAAGAGTTTACCAATCATACTATATTTTCTTTATGGGATACTTTCAGAGGTTTACATCCCTTATTGACAATAATTAACCCAGAAAAAGATAATGAGTTAATTAAAACTTTGCTTCAAAAAAGAAAGGAAGGTGGAATTTTACCTAAATGGGAACTGGCATCTAATTATACAGGTACTATGTTGGCATATCATTCTGTAGCCGTAATCTATGATGCCTATAAAAAAGGAATATCAAATTACAATGCAGAGGAAGCTCTAGAGGCAATGATAGAAGCATCAATTTATGATCCATCTATGTTAAAAGTTTCGGGTTATAACAATGCGGCAGGTAACGTAATGGAAATTGGAAAAAAATATGTGTCAGAATTAGGATTTATTCCTGGAGATAAAACTGTGGCTTCTGTAGCCAAAGCCTTAGAGTTTGCATATAATGATTGGTGTATTGCACAAATGGCAAAGGATTTAGGGAAAACTGAAGTGTTTGAAAAATATATAGAGCGCTCTAAATTTTATCAAAAATATTATGATAAAGAAACACAATTTATGAGAGGAATTATGTCAGACAGGTCATGGAGAACACCTTTTAATCCAAACAATTCTTCTCACTGGAAAACGGATTACTGTGAAGGAAATGCATGGCAATGGTCATGGTTTGTACCGCATGATATTGAAGGTTTTCAAAAAACGATGGGAGGGAAAAAAGTTTTTACTGAGAGGCTTGAAACTTTGTTTACAACAAGTCCTAAACAGGATGGAGAACATGTTCCTGGTGATATTTCTGGATTGATTGGGCAATATGTTCATGGAAATGAACCAAGTCATCATATCATTCATTTATTCAACTATTCAGAAAAACCTTGGTTAACTCAGCACTACGCGGATATGGTAATGAATGAGATGTATTTTAATAATCCAAATGGTTTGGCTGGTAATGAAGATTGTGGACAAATGTCTGCTTGGTATGTGTTAAACGCCATGGGTTTCTATCCTATTTGCCCTGGAAAACCTGAATATTCAATAGGTCGTCCAATTTTTGATAAAGTTGAAATCAACTTAGATAATGGAAAAAGAGCAACTTTGATTGCTCGAAATAATAGCAGAAAAAATAAATACATACAGTCTATAAAAATCAATGGTACTAAGGTTGATCAAACTTATATAACTCATTCAAATCTAATCAATGGGGATACGATTGAGTTTGAAATGGGGGCTAGCGTTGTTAAATAATTAATTAATTAATAGCTGTATTAAATGGACTAGTTAGTGAACATTGGTGTACTGATAGTGAGAAAATAAAATTTTTAGCAGTCCCCAATTGTATTCGAGAGCTCACTGTAAACTCAGGATTTTGGAATTAGTATTGGAATATTAATATTGATAAATCTTTTGGGAACTCTATGAAAGAGATGTTATTTCATTTAGTAATTTATAAAAATGAATATTTATGAAAAATCAGATTTTGAAATTAATATTGTTAATGAGTATAGTTTTTTTTGTTGGTTGTGAGAATGATATAGAGACAGAAAATAGCGGAACTACTGATTATTTAGAAACTGACAACGATGCTATCAATGATGAGGAAGGCAACGATGAAGATGGAGATCCTAATGAGGAGAATTCTGAAATTTTCATATTAGCCTATATAGAGGAAGAAGGGGTTGTTAAGGTAGAAATGGAAAGCGTATTGGATGCGTTAGATTGGACGGTTTCAACTCAAGAAAATTTTCCAAATGATTTGGATAATCATTTTAGGTCAGTCGCTAATTTAGCGGGTTATACAGGTGAAGGCTATATGTATAATGGTACTGGTGTTCAATATTTTCATGAACCTGGTACAGGTACATTAACCTACAATATTAAAATAACCAATGTTGGAACATACCATTTCCAATGGAGGGCTCTGATAATGAATAATATAGATGGGAATACAGAGCACAATGATGCTTGGCTTCGTTTTCATGATGCCGACGATTTTTATGGTTATAAAGGTACTGTTACTCCGCAAATCGTTTATCCTAAGGGGGTTGGTAAAACACCAGTTGTAGACGGGTCTAGTAAAGATGGTTGGATGAAAGTATATTTTAAAAACGTTGCAAATTGGTCTTTTACTGGGAGTACTTCTGATGGAGGAGGATATGATATTTATGTTGTTTTTCACGAACCAGGGATCTATAAAATGGAGGTTTCTATGCGCTCTACATATATCGCCTTAGATCAATTTGTTTTAATGAAAGAAGGGGTAAACGAATCCTTAGCTAAAAGAGTTACTACTTCGGTTAGTAAGATTGAAAGTATACAGAAATAAAGACTAAAATAATTTCTGCATATTGAACATTTTGAATATATCAGATAGATATATTTATCTTCAGAAAAAGTCGGAAACTAATGATTTAAATGGTAGAAATAGTGGTGAGTTATAAACGAATTATGTAACCCCAATATTATTAATCCGTTTAAGATATAAATTAAATAAAAGAATAATTTTAAGCATATTAAACATGAAAAAAATAACGCTACTTGCATTTGTTATGTTGTTTGGCGGAATGACCGTTATAGCAAAGAAAAAAAATCCAAAACCTAATGTATTACTCTTTTATGCGGATGATTTAGGATGGGGAGATTTAAGTATTAACAATGGAATAATTCCTACCCCTAATATTGACCAAATCTTTAAAAGAGGTACTACTTTTAATAATTATGGAACTCATTGTGTTTGTTCTCCTTCTAGAGCCGGATTGTTAACAGGAAAACATTACGTGGATGTGAACGCCGGCCCACAAACAGGAGGTGAGTTAGATCCAAAGGAAACAACAATTGCAGAATCCTTTAAAAAGGAAGGGTATGTAACTGGAGCATTTGGAAAATGGCACAATGGAAATCCTCCAAACTACGGTAAGAATCCTACCCCAAAGATTCAAAAGAAGTATAGTATAGGTTATGGTGTAAACAATCATGGTTTCGACAGATTTGTTGGTTATTATGGTGGTGGTGGTAACTACTTCACGAGATACACTTCTTATTATTATTTCAATACTTGGTACCATGATAATGAGAACAAACCAGATGAGAAGGGATACACAACGGATTTGGTAACAAAATATGCGATAGATTTTATGAAAGAAAACAAATCAAAGCCTTTCTTTTGTTACATTCCTCATGAAGCTATGCACAATCCAATTCATGCCAAGTACGAAGATATCTTAAGAGTTCCAGAATCGGTTAGACAAGGTGAAAAGTTATTATCAAAAGAAGAATACATGTCTTGCTTTAAAGATGAAGTAAGCTGGAAAAAATTATCGAAAAAACAAATACAAATTATTCGATCAGCAATGTTGATCAGTTTGGATGATGCAATAGGAAGAACAATTCAATTCTTGAAAGAAGAGAACTTGTATGATAATACAATTATCATGTTTACTTCCGACAACGGAGCAACGCCAGAAGGGAATAATTTACCATTAAGAGGAGGGAAACATACTGTATTTGAGGGCGGAATTCATGTTCCTGCTGCTATTTTGTGGGAAAATGGAGGTATTAATCAAGGGAAAAATTTTGAGGGAGACTTTGGTTATTTAGATGTGTATCCTAGTTTATCTGCAATGGCTGGGGTTGAACACAAAGTACTTTCAGAAATTGATGGAAAGGACTTAAGTAAAGAAATATTAGCGAATACAAAGCTAGAATCAAGATACAAGCATTGGGTTTGGAGACAACAAGGAGTTGTTAAAAATGAAAAGTGGAAACTGATTTACAACCTGAAAAGTATGCAGTTGTATGATTTAGAAAAAGATATCAGCGAGGAAAAAAACGTAGCTAAAATATACCCAGAAATTGTAGCAAAATTAAAAATAGAACACGAAAATTGGTTGGAAGAAAAAAAATGTAAACCTACCTATATAATACCAGAAAATGATAATATCGAAGCAACCCCTGAAGGAGAAGTGTTAGAGTTTTATGCAGAGCAAGTTAAAGAGGTAAACAACCAAAGAAAAGGGTTGAGATTTGTTTTTGCTTTAGGATACCCTAAAGATAAGGCTGTATTACCAGGTGATGTTATTGAATACGATATATGCGTGGCTAAAGATGGTAGAGAAGATGGTATTTTGTATACACCAACTACTGGATGGAGCCCTATGTTTTTACAGAACACAGGATACGATCAGTTTGGAAGATTGCAGACTACAGCTCCAAAGATAAAGGGAGGTAAAGGTGTTTGGGAACACAGAGTTTTGGGTGTTGGAAACGTTTGTCCTTTAAGAATTCCTTTTAACGTGATTGCAATGGTAGGAAAAAAAGAAGGAGTTTATCATTTTTATATAGATAACATTGTTGTAACTCGTGAAGATGGATCTAAAATACCTTTATGGCAAAACAAATCCAATACCTTCGCTAGGTGGAATGAAAAACCTTTTATGATGACACCAAAAAATAGTGCCTTTAAAGATATAAAAGTAAATGCAGTACAATTATCTAGTATACAATAAATTTAAATGAGCTTATCAAGAAATATCAAAGTTGTTTTTTTAATAGTTGTGTTATAGTATGTTATGTCGGTGATAAACAAAAAACAAGAATAAGTTACCTTCAAAATAGAACAATCTAAAATACTCGTATTTGATGCAGAACATGAGATAAAAGTGTTTTACATGAGAAAAAATAACAACTACATCTATGAGCATCTTTTCGAGGAAAATCGTCATAAAAGTAGAAGATATAATTATAAAAGAGTAATTAATTTTAAGAACCAATTCAAATTTTAAAAATGAAAAAAATTATCATTCTATTATTTTCAGTTTCATTGATTGCTTGTAAAGGACAAAAGCAAGATACGAGTAGTAGAACATTAAAACATAATCCTAAAAAGAATGTTCTTTTTATTGTGGTAGATGATTTAACAACAGCTTTAGGATGTTATGGTAATAAAGCAGTATTAACACCGCATATCGACGCCCTTGCTAAAGATGGTATCTTGTTTAATAACGCTTATTGTAATTATTCAGTCTGTAACCCTAGTAGAACTTCTTTCTTAACGGGTTTGACTCCTGAAACGACCACTGTTATGGATAACAAAACACCTTTGCTTTCTATTTTAGGAGACAAAGTTACACTACCAGCTTTATATAAAAGCAATGGTTATCAGACTGCTAGCTATGGTAAAATTTTTCATAAGTCTAATAAAGGTTACAATGATCCAAAAGCTTGGGATATTATAAAAGATTACCAAACAACCAAGATTGGAAATACAGGGAAAAAGAGAAACATGACTGATGGAGCATTAAAATGGTGCAGATGGTTAGAGGCAGAGGGTACGGATGAAGATCAGGAAGATGGTATGATTGCAAGAGATGCTGTAGAATTCTTAAAATCTAAAAGAGATAAACCTTTCTTTTTAGCTTTAGGTTTTAAAAAGCCACACGATCCATTCAATGCACCAAAAAAGTATTTTGATTATTACCCAATGGATGAAGTTAAAATTCATGAATTGCCTAAAGATTGGAAGTCTCCGAATAAACTAACGCTACCAGATGCGACAAAAATTTTTGATAAGTTTTCAGATCAGGATAAGAAAGAATTTATAAGAGCTTATTATGCTTGTGTTACTTTCATGGATACGCAATTAGGGAAAGTAATCAAGGTCTTAAAAGAAACAGGAGCGTATGAGAATACGTTAATTGTTTTTTTAAGTGATCATGGTTACCATCTAGGAGAACAAAACTGGTGGAATAAAGTTACTCTGTTCGAAAAAGGAACAAATGCGCCTTTTATAGTATCAGGAAACTTGGTTAAATATAAGGGAGTAGAGTCAAATTCTATGTTTGAGTATATCGATATTTACCCAACATTGGCAGATTTTTCTAATTTAGATAACACACCATCGTACTTAGAAGGAAAAAGTTTCAAAAAGGTATTAGATAATCCTAAAACACCCTTTAGAACGGAAGTAAGGGCAGTAATTAAAAGAGGTGAAAGACTTGGGAAATCAGTTAAAAATAAAAACTGGAGGTATGTACAGTGGGATAATGGCAAGTTTGGAGATGAGTTGTACAACCAGAATACAGATCCTTTTGAGTATGAAAATTTAGCGGATGATAAAGCATACAGTAATGTCAAGATGCAAATGGAAAAATTATTGAATTAAGGTTAAAATCAATAACCATAATCTAAATATTATTTATCCTGATAATTTTTTAATAAAAAACAATTATGAATTATAAAATAATGTCAAAACTTTTAGCCATAAGTATTGTGGCTGTTCTTTTTAGCTGTAAAAAAAATAAAACAACTGATTTTTTGGCTAACAATGAAGCTGAATTACCCAATATATTGTTTTTATACATGGATGATATGGGAATAGGAGATCCACAATGTTATAATTCGGAATCATTGATTCCTACACCCAATATTAACAAATTAGCGGCACAAGGAGTGCGATTTACTGATGCGCATTCAGCTGCTCCTGTATGCGGTCCAAGTCGTTATGGGTTAATAACCGGGAGGTATCCTTGGCGACGTGGCGAAGAAGGATTTGGAAACGGAGAAATGTATGAAAGTGTAATGATAGAAAAAGGTCGTGAAACTCTTGCCTCTGTACTTAAGAAAAAGGGATACAACACTGCTCAAATAGGTAAATGGGGGCTTAAGAATAATTACAATGATGCGGTAAAAGAAGGAGAGGAACCAGGGTCAATAGATGCTTATGATTTTCCTAATAAAAAACTACTAGGTTCAAACTTAGCAGGATTCGATTATGCTTATACTCAAACACACATATATGAGAAGGAGGGTTTTGACAGTATAAAAGGTATGGCTCCAATATCGGATTGTAAAATGCCTTTTGTAAACGGTTTGCCAGTCAATAAGGATTTGGAACCTGAAAATCCGTATAATTGGGTGCCTAACAGTGCTAAAAAAGTTATTGAATATTTAGAAGTATTTGCAGGCAAAAAAGAGAACCCAGAATATGGAATGGATAAAAGTAAACCATTTTTTATTTATTGGGATCCCCCAGGACCTCATGCTCCATACGTACCACTTCCTGAATTTGTAGGGAAAACTAAGGTTGGGAGATATGGTGACTATGTTTATGAAATTGATCACTATATTGGAAAGATGTTAGAAACTTTAGACGAACTTAATTTGTCAAAAAATACGATCGTGATTTTTTCTTCAGATAATGGTGCAGATAAATATTCGTATGATAGAATTCAAAAATTCAAGCATTATGGTATGGGGACATGGCGTGGCTTAAAACTAGATGTTTGGGAAGGAGGGAATCGCATTCCGTTTATTGCTAGATGGCCTGGACAAATTGAACCGAATACAATAAATACGCATCAATTTTGTTTGACAGATATGATAGCTACATTCGCAGAATTGGTAGGGGGTAACTTATCTGATGATGCAGGTGAAGATAGTTTTAGTATTCTAGAATTGTTAAAAAATGGAAAACCAACGGAAAAACGAGCACCAATTCTATACAATACACCTCGTAAATATTTAGGAATACGTAAAGACGAGTGGGTATATATTGATGCACCTGCGGGAGGCAAGGGTGAGCCAAAGTGGTTTATAAATGAACGGGGAATCAAAGAACACAATCAAAAGAATGAATTATTTAATTTAAAAGATGATCCCGGGCAAACAAAAAATTTAGCTCTTGACTATCCTGAAAAAGTAAAAGAATTGAAACAGGAATTAGAGAAAATGGTTGCGCAAGGTAACTCAAAAGAATAAATTATTAAATTAATACAAATTCAACAATGACAATTAATAGTAGTAAAAACATCGTTATATCTTTTTTAGCAATTATTTTAATAGCCTGTTTTGAGGGTTATTCGCAAAATAACACAAAAAAGGTAACCTATGTAGGAATAGATGGAAAGGATCAAGATATACAAATCTTTTTTCCTAAAAATCATAAAACAAATGACAAGAAAAACTGTTTTGTTTTTTTTCATGGGGGTGGATGGACCAAAGGTAATTTAACTCAAGGAAATGAAATTTGCAGTTATATGGCTGAAAGAGGATTGGTTGCTATTTCCGCCAATTATTCGATGCATGAAAAAGAAAAATCCAAGAATTTACCAAATGGAGAGTCAAAAAAAAGAATATGTGTTACGGACGGGAAAACTGTGGTCAGATGGGTCAAAGAGAATCATGAGGATTTAGGAATAGATCCAGAGAATATCGTTGTTAGTGGAGTATCTGCAGGTGGGCATATAAGTGTGATGCAAATGATGGATACCCAATTCAATAATCCAAAGGATAATACAGAAATTACAACGGATGTTAAAGCGTTTGTGTTGATATGTCCTGCATTTACATTATTGGAAAGAGATAAAACTCCAGAGCTAAATGTATTCAATCATTTAGATAAAAAATTTCCACCAATGCTCTTTATTGTAGGAGAAACTGATAAATGGAAAAAAGCCTCAGACAAACTCGTAGCCAAACTTAAGGAGCAGAAAGAGGTAGATTTGGAATTGTGGGTTGGACTAAATTCTCCTCATATGTTTTACAGAGAACAAAAATGGATGCCTTCAACACTATTAACTATAGATAACTTTTTAGTAAAGAGAGGCTTTTTATCCGGAACAGCGACGGTTGAATTAAAAAAGGAAAGTAAAAGTCTAGTAGGAAGATAACCTTTAATCCTCAGTATGCTACTCTGAAAATTTACTTCAAAAAACATTTTCTGGTATTCAAATAAAGCCTCCTTGTATTGAACTTGCTTAGTTTAATTTAAGGAGGTTTTCTGTGTTGGAAGAAAAATGTTTCTATAAAAGGCTATTCGGATACCTATAGTATGGTAGTTGTTTGCTTAGTTCGCGGACAAATAAGTTGTGTTTGTACATTCTAAATGATAAAAAAGTTAAATATGAAACTTGTATAACGAAATAACCTCACGCTGCAGTAGAAATAATTATATCAGTAGCCAATAAATACTGACAAAGTCAGGAAATAGATGGTAACATCGTGGACGAGTTGCATTTTACCAATAAGATGATTTTGGAGTTGTTGGCTTTGTCAAGAGAGGTATGGATAATCACTTTTTTTATATCAACTTATGTTAAAAAAAATATTGAGTAGCATTCCAGCTTTTCAAACCATTAAGTAAAAAATACAGGGATTAATATGGTTTATATGTTGAAAGGAAATTTTTTACCTTAATAATATCTTTTAAATAAATTTGTAAATAAAATGATAAGCAATATAAAATTCAATAACATCAAAAGTTTAATTTAATAACTTAGAGGGATTAAATACCAATTCATTTTTTGAAAACGAAAAAAAATCCGACTTTGAAAACTATCAAAGTCGGATTTTTACAATATAATATATAGAAACAACTAACGAACTAATGTGAGTTTTTCTTCTTATTCTTTTTATTTTGCTTTGGAGCTAAACCAATTGCTTGATCATATTTTTTCTGTTGTTTCTTGGTGAAAGGTTTCATTTGAGATCTCCAATCTTTGAAAACATCCTGCAGTTCTGCTACTTTTTCAGGATTTGAATCTGCGATATTATTTTTTTCAGAAACATCATTAGGTAAATAGAATAAATGTGTTTTTAATGGAGATTTATTGTTTACTTTGTCGTAAACTAATTTCCAACCATCTTTTAAGACTGCGTAGTTAGCGGCTCCATTATACCAAATAAATTCATCATGCAATTTATCCACTTTTCCTTTTATTAGAGGCATTAAATCCTTTCCATCAACCATGATTTCTGGGATTTCCATTCCAACAGCTTTTAAACTAGTAGGTAATATATCAAATGACATAATCGGTGCTTCTACAACAACCCCTGGTTTGATCTTATCCTTCCATATCACTCCAAATGGAGTTCTATGTCCACCTTCCCAAAAAGTGTGCTTATTTCCTCTTAATGGAGTGTTATCAGCTTTCATTCCAGGAGCACCACCATTATCGGTTAGAATAAAGATCAACGTATTGTCATAAATTCCATTGTCTTTTAATGCTTTTGTAATTCGACCAATATTTAAATCCATATGGTCTATCATCGCCATTAAGATATCTCTTGTTTTATCTCCTGTATTATATTTAAGGATATCTTCATCAGGTGCTTCAGCAGGTGAGTGAACGGCATTAAAACTTACCTGCATAAAAAATGGTTTATTTTTGTTTTTATTAATAAAATTAACAGATTCATCTCCAATTCTTGTAGTGAGGTAACCCTGATCGTTAATAGGGTCTAAATTCTTTTTCATACCATTGTACTCCATGTTTTTATCTCCAACTGGACCTAGGTCAAAATAGCTATGCCCCCCATGACCTAAAAATCCGTAAAAATAATCGAAACCTCTGTTGGCAGGGTTGTATTCCGGAGTTAAACCTAGGTGCCATTTTCCAATCATTGCTGTTGAATATCCTAATTCTTTAAAATATTCAGGTGCAATTTTTAAGTTTTTGTCAAAACCTTGGCGTGTATCAGGTGTATTATACAAACCATTTCTTTGTTGATAATTACCACTTAATATAGCTCCTCTGGTTGGAGAGCAAGTAGCACCACTAGTATGTGCATTCGTAAAACGAGCACCATCCAAAAGAAGTTTATCCATTTCTGGAGTTTTTACGTCTTTTTGAGAAAATTCAGACAAACTATAATCTGCATATCCTTGATCATCTGTTAGAATGATTAGAACATTTGGTTTTTTAGATTGCGCATTAGACAAGTTTGCAGAAAAAATTGCAAAAGTCATAAAAAATAGAATCAAAGTTTTTGATATGTTGTAGTTCATGTTTAATAAAATTAATTTCTCAAATATATCCGAATAGATTAAAAAAATAATAATAATCTATTAATAGGTTCTTTTAAGTAACCGTTGTAAAATAATTAAGAACATTATATTAAAGTTTTGGTTAAAGGTTTAAGTTAGGTATGTTTTTTTTGAAAAATCAAAATTTAAAAATTTATTTAGAGTAACGTAAAGCTTCTTTAGAATTAAATTTAGTGGTCTCCTATTTGGTTAAATTAAGTTCCTTCAAGGGAGTTCTGCTTTAGCAAAAATGATACCCGTCTCGAGAGTTACTTCATTTAAACTACGAAAAATTTGCTAATGCAATGACCATTATATGAAGTAATTTTTTAGCTAGTTAAAATAACTTAGCGTCTATTTGTTTAAATAAGGGAAGTTTATTTAATAAAAAAATTAAAACATTGATTTAGAGTGTCTTTACGAGGTGATTGTCGAGTTGAAATATTTTATTCTACCTTTTTTGATTAGGATTACTAGGATTAATTTTTCGATTTTTCATTTCGGTTACTACAGTTGCATATTTAGACTTACTTATTTCTTCCCAATTCATATTCTTAATTAAATTGTAATATTCACCTGGGTCTTTACTATGATCGTACAATTCATATTGTACTGGATTTCTATCAGCCCATACCGTAAAACGATAGCGGTTGGAAACAATGCTGTATTGCAAATTATTTACATCATTTCCTTCGTAAATAAACGCTTCGTTATCCCATGTAATAGTTGGATTTTCAACAAGAGTCTTGAAACTTTCCCCTTCAAGGTTTTTAGGTGGTGTAATATTAAGATAGTCTGCAATTGTTGGAAATATATCTACCAACTCCACGATACTTTTAGTTCGTTCTCCATTGGTTTTCAAATTTGGGGCGTAAAAAATCATTGGTACACGAGCGCTTTGTTCATAAAGGGTTACCTTTCCCCAATGGTTAAGATGTTCTCCTAGGTGATAACCATGATCGCCAAAACAAATAATTATAGTGTTTTCCCAGAGATTATGAGCATCTAACTTATCGAGAAGGCGTCCCATTTGATTATCGGAAAAAGTAGTAGCTGCTGCATAAGCAGCCATAAATTGTTTGCGTTTCTTCATGTCCATAGCATTGAATTTTTCTCTGCTAGATTTTGGAGTTGCCCAATTATAAGGAGGTATTAAATCTTTTGGCTCTTCAATCAGCACCATTTGATTTGTAGGGTATAAATCGAAATAACTAGAAGGGGCAATATACGGGTTATGAGGTTTTTTGAATCCCGCAGCAAGAAAAAAAGGTTGATGTAGGTTTACGGCTTTGTCTAAGAATTGTTGAATATCAGAAGCTACTAAATGATCTGTATATCCGTATGCATCTAAATCTTCTGGTCCTTTATAGGCATATTCACGAGATTTACCATTTAATTTGATATAGTTGGGGTCATTATTATATTTACCTGCTTTTTCATGATTTATGGGGTCTTTGTATTCTTTTTTATCCTCTAGATCCATATTCCATGATTTTCCATCCCCTGAATTATTATGAAAAACTTTACCAATAGATATCGTATAGTAACCATTGGTTCGTAGAAATTGAGGGAGTGTTATAATGTTTTTGCTAAGTTTGAAATCAGTCTTAGTATTTTGCACAACTTTGGTACTGGGGGGCCTTAAGCCACTAAGAATAGATGCGCGACTAGAATTGCATACGGGAAATTGACAATAGGCTCTGTCAAATCTAACTCCACGTTTTGCTAGACGGTCAAAATTAGGTGTTTGAACATCAAAAGGAGTAAACGAATCATGATCTCTTAAATCATCAATAATAATCATTATAATATTAGGCAGAGTAACTTCTTTTTGGTTTTGTGCTGAAGTATACATTGATGATAGAGAGAATAAAAATATGCTAGATATTAGGAATTTATTTAGTATTGTGCCCTTGGTTTTCATTTTGTGTTTTATGAGTCGTAGTTTTATATAATAAAAAAGGTGTTTTATATAATAAAACACCTTTTTTATTCTCATTACTTTATTTAATTAATAAGTATTTTGTTCGTTGAAGATCGATCATTTATGGTTACTTTTAAAAAGTATAGTCCTGGTTTAACTGAACGAACATCTAAAACATTTGAGTTTAACTGTATATCGTAAACGCTTCTTCCAATTGTGTCAAATAATTCAATATGTTTAGTTCCTAAGATAGTGGAGTTTATGGTTACTAAACCATCTTTTACAGGGTTAGGATAAATTGATAATTCTGAACTTGAAAATTCTTTGGTAGATAAAGTTAATGAAAATGACCCTAAAGGATATGGGATAGAAGGCGATGCTACTTCGAGACCGGCTAAATAGGCTTCTATACCGCCACCGCCATTAGCATCACATTTCACCTCACTGTCTACACTATTAAACCCCGTAAACACCCAGTTACTTAGGTTAAAACTCCCGTAATTTGGAGATCCATCTAGTCTAACAACAACCTGATCTCGGTGATCCCAATCCGTACCGACACCATCATTACCATCTTCTAAACCAACTCCAAATTGATCTGTTATCACGCCATCTACAATTGCTCTATATGCTTTATCTCCATTAGAAGTCGCTGAAACCGCGATGGCATTATATCCAGAAGTTCCGGAAGTAAAGTTAAAAGTGGTACTTGGGAATTCAGCAGCAATATCAGTTTCGCTAGTTAATCTCATGATATAAAAAAATTGATCGCTAACCATTACACCATTAAGTGTACCTAGACCAATATTATTCCAGGCATCAATGGTTCCATTTGTAACGTTTAAATCAAAATCTCCTAAATCTAAAGTTCCGTCAATATAAAGTTCTACAAGTCTTGCTTGTGAACTACACTGTGTTTCAACAACCTTCGTTATTGTAACTGTTTGTGCATAATTCATTGCTGTACATAATAAAAATAATTGGTAAAGTTTTTTCATGATAAAATAATTTAATTATAAATTAATGGTTAATAATTTTGTTAATCTTTTAAGTTCGAACTTTTTAAAGATTTGGTTTAAATCGGCAAGATAATTTTGCTTTGTTAAAATTCAATTAATTAATGATTAACATGAATAATTTTCGATAAAATTAAGGGAGATAATCAGCCTTAAATTCATGTTTATGCATTTTTTAATCAAACGTTTTTTTCTTACCGTATCAATAGAGTCTGTATCGTTCAGAAAATTTCTTTCAAGTCAAAAACAATTGTTTGCTTAATTTGGAAATTTTAATACTTCCAAAGTAGCGAAGACCTAGGTTATAAATGGAATCGTTTTATTACGAATACATCAAAAAAGATGATGTATAGTTTGTGATAAGTCATTTAAAAGACTTTAAGGTTTTGTTGTTTTGTGATGCCCAAGTTGGATGTGAAAAAGTTTAGTTTATCCTTAATTTTTTTTCGAGTCATCTCGGTTTTAATTTTCAGATTTTTTTGTCGTAAATGTATTTAGATAAGTCGTCCATTGGTCTTGAGTTTTAATATCACCTGCTTTTTCCCAAGCATAACCCGCGTTGTAAGTAATTGCTCCTTTCTCGTTAGTTTTAGCGATAATTAAAATATGCCCAGTATTATTTTTACCCGTTTTTTTCTTTCCGGGTAACATTTCAATAGATGATATTTGTTTAGGGTTCATAGAAACTGCGGTCCCAAGTCCATATCCATCATCGAGTGATTCATAGCAGGAAATCCAGCCAGAAGCTGTATTTATTGTTGTAATTGCATTACCATCATGTGTGGTAATACCAACACAAACTTCTAAATCTTTAGCAATTTTACCATTTTTGTAAAAGGTACTTTCAGCTTGAAACAATCGCTGGTTCATTTTAAGTGAAATTTTCTTTTCCTCCATATAAACATTACCTTTAATTTCCTTGATATAAGACAATACAAACTCACAATGGTTGTCACTTAATTCTAAAATTTTCCATGCTGTAAAACAATCTAATTCTTTTCGTTCATTTTCTATCCAGACTGCAGTACCGCCGGTACCAGCTGAGTTACCGACTTTGTATCCATCCCAGCCTTCACCGCGATCTATATGATAAGAATAGCCTTCTTGTTGTAATTTATACCACTTATTTATAATGGGATATTCTACATTTTTAGTCCAGATATCACAACCTGCTCCTTCAATTTTATTTCGCAAGCTTGGACCGTAAAAACGCATAGCTATATAATTATTTTCAAACATAAAATCATCTTTGCGTTCAGGTATAAAGCGACAAAAAACCTTTGGCTTTAGGTCTTCAATTTGTATTAAATTATCCTTAAGTGTTTTTTTATTTTGACTGAAAATGTTCAGACATACTATTAAAACCAATATTACAGATAGCTTATTTCTCATATTCTTAAAGTATGGGCAAATGACTATAAATTGATAATTAAAATACGTTAATGTTTTTTTGTTTTCCGCCAGGTATGAAGCTGTGGATTATTGATTTTTGGAGTATTGCCAAACATAGGTATAACCTTTTTTGCCATGGTTTCTATTATTTCAAGGATTTAATTTTTGTTTAATTCTAATAAGGCATTCGTACACCATAATACAGGTGCTTGTCCATGAAAATCACCTGTACGACGTTTTCTTTTAAGATATGCTTCTGCACCTGTCATTTCATTGGTACCGATACACACGTCCGAAATTTCTCCATTTTCATTAATCTTTTCAGTCAAAGCCAACCATCCTTTGCGAGCTGCAGGTCCATAAGTTTTAGCATCAAGCCACCCTTTATTAATTCCCGTAATATAGGAATATGTATACATGCCAGTACAAGAAGTTTCTTCATAAGCCTCTGGGTAATCAACTAATTGACGCCATAATCCACTTTTTGCTTGCAATGGTAGTAGACCAGCCATAAGTTTTTTATAGTACTCCATTAAGCGAGGGTATAATATATGATCTTCTTTAAGGGTTGTAAGTGCCTCCGTTAAACCAGCAGCTACCCAACCTATACCGCGTCCCCAATAAAAGGGCACACCATCGGTATGCGGAAGCAACCCATTGTTATCTTGCAGTTTACTACAATATGCATGAAGTAATAAAGCTGCGTTATTTACATATGTTTGATCTCCTGTAATACGTGTTGCCAATGCGTCTATTGAAGCAATCATATAAGCATCATCAATCCACCAGCGTGCTTGCCAAGTTAATCCATCTTCAGGATTAGGGTCTTTCCATTGTAGGTCTACCATTTCTTTTCCTAGACGATAAAAGCGTTTATCTCCTCTAAGTCTATATAATTCGAAAGGGACTAATGCGAAAACCGTAAAATCTCCGTGAAAACCTTGTGGAATTAAATGAGAATCTTTTTCATCTACAATAGGACGATAGCGTTTCTCTAAGCTTAAGAGTAGTTTTTTGTCTTTAATTAAATCGGAAAATTTAATAGCTCCATAGGCGGTAACTATTTCGGCATAGTGAATTGATCCTTTGCCTTTATTATTGAGGAAATGTGTTAGCATATAATCTCTTCCAAGAAGATTTTCCGTTACTCTAAGTCCAATTTCTTTTGGTGTTTTTCCTTTAGGGAATTTAGTTAGATGTTTATCTTTTTGAGCGTGTAGCATAGAGCAGGTTAATAATATTATCGCTTGGATAATAAACAAATTCTTTAGTTTTAAGTTTATAAGTTTCATGGTTGTAAGTTTTAAAAAAGTATATTTTTCTCTAATTTGAGAGGTTGTTATTAATATTTGATTAATAGTAGATTAATACATTCAATTAGAGTTTTATGAAACTTACAATAGGTTTGAGAAGTTTTATGATATACCTACTCACATAAAATTTTGTTTGCTGTAAATAATCAAGGATGATTCGCAACTTCTGATGTCGCCATTATGAATGTAAGGGATATTAAAATGTATCAAAAGAGAAAACTATTGAGCCATTATCCATTAAATCAAAATGCAAGCTTTAGATCACATCGAAACATAAAAAACAAATTACTAGAATTACTAAACTTATTAAATTAAATAAGTTCAATTTACTTGAGTACAATGGGGATTTAAAACTGCCGATGTACTAAGTTCTTTAAAATTCTTGATCATATCTTTTTCAAGAATCATTTCAATTAATTAAAAATTAACCCAAAATTAACTCAGATATCCGAATTTGCTGAAAATATGAATTTTTACAAAATCGAGTATTAATTATTTTGGGTAAAAAACAATTATCATTTTTAGAATCTAAACAAGTCTTTAAAAATACTGTTCCATCCAAACTGAGCATCTTTATTGATAGAAAGCGGCTGGGGGAAGGTTCAATACTATTTTTTTTTAAGTTCTTCATGTTTTCAATGATTTATAGCATAGCTCTTGGCGAATTAACAGAAGACCATAGCGAGTAAGTTAATTGCACTATAATTATGACTAAATTTTTAAGTCGTAAAAATTTAATTTTTAGCAGTATGTATTCAGTTCCTAATATTTTTCGTGAAGAATCAAAAATAATTCCAATTGTAATATGGTGTTTGTTTTTCAATTTTGTTGGAAAAGCAATGCATAATAAACCGCCAAACGTAATCATCATTATGACAGATGATCAAGGCTATGGTGATTTTGGTTTTACGGGAAATCCCCACGTTCAAACTCCAATTTTGGACGCCTTAGCTAAGAAAAGCATAAGATTTAATAATTTTTATGTGTCTCCAGTATGTGCTCCAACTCGTGCAAGTTTAATGACTGGAAGGTATTCTTTAAGAACTGGAATTAGAGATACTTATAATGGAGGAGCTTCTATGTCAACTAATGAAGTTACGATTGCAGAATTATTAAAAGAGAAAAATTACAAAACAGGTATTTTTGGAAAATGGCATTTAGGTGACAATTATCCGTTTAGACCGACTGAACAAGGGTTTGACGAATCTTTAATTCACCTTGCTGGAGGAATGGGACAAGTTGGGGATATCACAAATTTTTTTAAAGGAAATACTAGTTACTTTGACCCTGTTTTATGGTATAATAATACTAAAAAATCTTACCAAGGATATTGCTCTGATATTTTTACTGATGGCGCAATCTCCTTTATTGAAAAAAACAAATCGAACCCTTTTTTTTGTTACTTGTCCTTTAACGCACCTCACACACCCTTACAAGTTCCTGATAAATATTATAACAGATATAAAAAAACAGACCCCTCAATTGGTTTCAAAAAAGAAAATATACCCGTTCTACAGATGTCTGAAAAGGATAAAGAAGATGCCCGAAAGATCTATGGAATGGTTACTAATATTGATGATAATATTGGAAAACTGCTACAAAAACTAGAGGACTTGAAAATTTCCGAAAATACAATAATCATTTTTATGACGGATAACGGACCGCAACAAAATCGATATATTCAAGGAATGCGTGGTCTAAAATCAAGCGTATATCAAGGTGGTGTGAGAGTTCCAATGCTCATAAGATACCCTAAGGTTTTAAAAAATGATAGGGATATCTCTACCATGACGGCACATATAGATATTCTTCCTACAATAGCTGAATTTTGCGGTATAGAACTATCAAAAGAAAGTATCCTGGATGGGAAGAGCTTGGTGCCCCTTATAAATATGAGAAATGTTGAATGGACCAACAGATTATTATTTTTTTATTGGACCCGACGTTATCCAGAGCTATATAATAATATGGCGGTTCAAAAAAATGGTTTAAAACTCCTAGGTAAAACTGATTATAATGCTAAAATTGAAAAATTCGAGCTGTATGATATTGGAAAAGACCCTTATGAGCAAAACAATATTATTTTAAACCATAAACCGACTGCACGGAATCTAAAAATTGAAATGGACAGTATTTACAAAGTACTCATAAAATCTAAAAACCTTGTAAATCCTCCTTTACCAATTATTGGGACTGAATTTGAAAATCCTGTAATCCTAAATAGAAATGATGCAGATGGACAACATGGTATTTGGAAAGAAGAGGAAGTATATGGGAAATGGAATGTAAGCTTCAAAAAAGGGTATTATAATGTGAAATTTAAGTTTATCAAGCCTATTGAAAAAGGTGGAAAAATTATTCTAGAAACAACAGGGATTATTTATCAAAAGAAAGTCAAAAATGTGGAATCAGGTTTTATAAAAATGGATTCAATTTTTATCTCTGACATAGATACAGAACTTGTTCCTTATTACGCAGTAAAACAAAAAAAAATATTTCCTTTTTATATAGAATTGGAAAAATACTAATCTAAAAAAAACTTTATGAAAAAAATCTTATTTTTAATTTGTACAAATTTCTTGCTTTTTTCATGTTCAGCAAATCAAGTTACTGAAAGTGAGACAAATGATCCTGCAGAGTCTACTGAATCTACTGAAAATGTTACTGATCCAATCAACCCCTTCTTTGCCTATAATTTTGGAGAAGGGTTGGTAAATTTATCAGCCAAACAACAAGTTGAAAAGCTTCGTAAATATGGTTTTACAGGTATGACTTTTCAAATAGATAGTGATGATCAAATTGAATTTATGAAAGAGGTTATAACTGAAGCTGCAAAGGTTGACAATTTCGATTTGACATCCGTATTCTTCCGATACAATTTTGAGCTTGGTGACTTTCTAGAAAAATATGAAGAGGTTATTGATATCATAGCTGAAAAATCACCTCAAACTAATTTTTGGTTAATTTTTGGTAAAGTAGGTAGAGATAAAAATTTTGATTACAGCTATGTTGATGATGCTTTTGTAGAGTCTAAGTTGCTAAGTATTGCCAAATATGCGAAGTCAAAAGATATTGGAATCACTTTATATCCTCATAGTGGTACCTTTTATTATTCTGCGGAGCAAATCATCCCTGTGGTTAATAAAACCAATACAATGATAGGTGAACCATATATGAAAATTTCGATTCATTTATGTCATGAGTTACGTGCTGGAAATGGTAACCGTTTAGAGGAAGTTGTCAAAAATGTAGGAGATTTATTAGCTTATGTCAGTATTTCTGGAGCAGATAAAGTTCCAAATGAGGAGAATAATAGAGAATTTACGGCCAGTACACTGCGGTTATTATATTGGGGAGATGAAAGTATAGATCCCAATCAATCTAATAATAATGCATATGACATAACAAAATTTATAAAAGCGCTTAAAGTGAACAATTTCAAAGGACCAGTTGCGATGATAAATTTTAAAATCGACAATGCACTCGACGATTATTTACCAAAATCAATAGCGAAGTGGAATCAACTTAAAACGGAATATTTAAATTATTAAAAATGAATAAGATATATTATACTTTACTCATAGGAGTCCTAGTTTTTAGCACTAGTTGTCAAAATAAAAATACCCAAAAAGGAACTTCAAAGGATTCGGTCAAAGAAGTAGAAAAAGCTGGCGCTGAAAAGACATATGATGCGCCAGACCAGGCGGTTTGGCATGCACCATCAAAAACATGGTTTGTTTCTAGTTTAGGAGGAGGTATTTCTTTAGACAGAGATAATTATTCTTGGATTACGAGAACGGACGCTCAAGGAAATGTTATAGATCCTTTTTGGATTGACAAAAACCAAGGCTTACATGCTGTTTCAGGTATGATTGTGACGGATAGTTTATTGTTTGCATGTGATAGAGATGGCGTATACGAAATAAGTATTTCAGAAGGGAAAATAAAGGATTTTTATAAATTAGAAGGAGGAGAGTTTATAAACGACATTGCTATGGCAGCTAATGGTGATTTGTATATTTCAGATTTTTTTGGGAACAAAATATATAAAATTCCAGCGGATACAAAAAAAACAGAAGTATGGTTACAAACACCACGGTTGGAATCACCGGATGGTCTATACATGGATAATGGCAAATTAATAGTAGGCTCATGGGGGGTACTTAAAGAACCAAATTCTTTTGAGACTATCAAATTGGGTGATTTATTAAGTATTGACCTAGAAACGAAGGAAATTTCAGTTTTAGTTAAAGAACTTGGTAATCTAGAGGGCATCACCAAAGCAGGCGATTATTTTTATATTACAGATTGGGCTTCAGGAAAGGTATTGAAGGTAAATGCAGAACAAAATTCTGTTATCACTTTTATTAGTGGTTTATCTCACCCAACAGATCCAAACTACTCAAAAGAACTAAATACATTAGCTTTTCCTCAGCACGGAACGGATCAAGTTTTATTTATAAAGCTTTAAATATTTTGAAATTATGGAATTAGAACTTAAAGGAAAAATAGCCTTAGTAACAGCCTCGTCTTCAGGTATTGGTTTAGAAATAGCGAAATCTTTAGCTAAAGCTAATGCCACCGTTATTGTTAATGGGCGCACACAAAAAAGTGTGGATAATGCGATGCATTTAATTAAATTAGGCATTAAAAATGCAGAATTATTACCCTTAATCGCAGATATTTCAACTGATGTAGGCTGTAATGAAGCTATAGCTAAATATCCTGATATTGATATTTTAGTAAATAATCTTGGAATTTATGAATCTGTTGGGTTTTATAATGAAACAGATGAGGATTGGCAAAGACTATTTGAAACCAATGTGATGAGTGGCGTTCGGTTATCTCGATTTTATTTAGAGAAAATGATAATAAAAAACACTGGACGCATAGTATTTATTTCTAGTGAGTCTGCAATAAGCCCAGCTCAAGAAATGGTACATTATAGCGCCACAAAAACGATGCAATTAGGAATTTCAAGAGCATTGGCTGAATTAAGCAAGGGAACTAAAGTAACTGTTAATAGTGTTTTGCCTGGACCAACTAGAACAGATAATGTAGAAAAGTTTGTTCAAAGTCTTTATCCTGAATTATCACCTGATGAAGCCGCAAATAAATTTATAAAAGAAAATAGACCAAGTTCATTAATACAACGTTTTATCAACCCAAAAGAAATAGGAGATATAGTTGCCTTTGTATGTAGTGAAAGAGCATCAATTATAAATGGATCGAATATTAGAGCTGATGGTGGTTTGGTGAGAAGTGCTTTTTAACTACTTCATAAACTAAAAAAACTTTCCTTTACAGATGTTTATACTGCATTGAGAACAAATTCAAAAAAAAATCGAGAGGAAAACTCTCGATTTTTTTTTGATTGAGCACTTTCAAGAGCGATGTTCCTTTGTGAGATTCTATCTTGAAAGTTTTATGATTAATGATAAGTTTATCTTAGTGTTTAAGAGTACTTATTTACTTTTTTGAATACTATTTTTTTACAAATTTTTTGTGTTTTATAGCTCCTTCACTTTTAAGTAATAAAATGTAAATCCCTGATTTAAGGTTACTCGTGTCTAAAGTGTAGTTTTTTAAATTAATCTTTAGATCATTTACTTTTTTTCCATGTACATCTATTACTTGTAGTTCTTGTATAGTGGTGTTTGATTCAATGTGTAAAGAATTACTTGCAGGATTTGGATAGAGTAAGATGTCAAATTGTGACTTAGTCACTTTTTCGATGTCTAAAGATCCATTGGCCTCCTGTAGTTTGATCCAGTTGAAATTACCCATTACAGGAAAGCTGGATCTTCTCGCCACAAAATCTAATGTCAAAGTATGAGAGCCTGTAGGAATATCAACCGGAATATTCAAGATTTTATAGGTGCCATCTATCATACTATTATTAATTTCAAATTCACCTATATTAATATCATCTAAAAGGACATATATGAACCCTCTGTTTATAGGTTTACATCTAACGTCTATACTAGTAGCACTTTTAGTTAAATCTATATCGTAATTGAACGATGCGTTTTCTGTTGTTTGAGAAACATCCAATACTCCATCACAATCTTCTGTAATAGTGTTATTAGTATTTTCAGAAGAACTATAGTCTTCAGCTTCAATTTTAAAATAAGTAGTAACAGTACCATAGTTAAAGGATATTTCTGTGTAATAATTTTGATTGTTACTAGAATTTCCCCTTCCAATAATACGCAAGTGTTGTGCAGTTGTTTCTGGAAAATTAAATGTTTCTAATGATGTTGTATTTGTTCCGATATTTTGAGCATTTGTTAAAACCCTTGTCCAATTCTCACCATCCAATGATGTTTCTATATCAAAAGTATAAATACGACTATCACCATTAATTTTAAAGGACATATCAATACCAGAGATGCTCTCAGGGTCACACCAAGAAAACGTTATAGTTTCCCCGTCTCCGATAGATTCCCAATATGTGTTATTATCATTGTCAAAAATATTCTCAGGTTGTGAATCAGCATCACTGCTGGTTACAGTTACACTTTTTCCACCAACACCATTTGATTCAAAAATATATAATGAAGATAGTTTTTTGTCAAGTGAACCTAGAAATGGGGTACTACTCGTAATGAGATATCTTTCTCCTTCTAAATTGTCTTCAGTAAATCCATAGGCACTATATCCGGGAGCCAACAAAATAGATTGAGTTTCATTATCGTTGATACCGGTTAAATCACTTGAATTATAAACACCAACACTGTTAAAGCTTTGGTCGTTCCCTGCATAATAATATCCATCGAATAATGTTAGTAATTGTCCAGAAACTATATTAGGAGACCATTGTTTGCTTTGGGATTTTGGTTCAGGCATTTCACTGAGCCAGTCATTATATTGAGAAATCATAGATGTTACAATTTCTGGTTGCTGATTTGCCAGATCTGTAGTCTCACTAGGGTCTGTACTTAAGTCAAATAGTTCAATTTCGTCTTCAATAGCAACTAATTTCCAATTGCCATCTCTCATTGCCCATTCTCCTTCAATACCACCTTCATTCCAATAAAGTTTATCATGTGTTTTTTGAACTGTACCATCTAATAATGGAAGAAAACTTTTACCATCAAAAGGTTTATTAGTTGGGTGGGGAGTACCTGTAACGTCAAGAATGGTTGGTAGAATATCCATTGCTGAAATTGGTGTCGAAATCTCAGTATGATTGGGGTATTGATCTGGCCAACTAAAGATAAATGGAGTACGAATACCACCTTCCCAATTGGTTTGTTTAGTTCCCTTGAGAGGAGAGTTATCAGCTTCCATAGCACTTGCACCTCCATTATCTGTAAGGAAGATTACGATCGTGTTATTAAAAATATCATTGTCTTTAAGTGTTTGTATTACTTCACCAATACCATCATCTAAGTGTAAAAGCATTGCCATAAGTGTATTTCTTGTATCATTACCAGTATTGTATTTGGCAATATCTTCAGCGGGGGCTTGTGCTGGTGTGTGAACTGCATTGTATGCTAGATAACAAAAAAATGGATTGTCTTTTTCACGTTCTATAAAAGCAACAGCTTCATCCGTTAATAAATTTGTTAGATAGCCTTCAGCCGTAATAGGAGTTAGGTTTCTATACAAGGGATCATCAAGATTGTCTAATTCATAATAGTCATGGGCTCCTCTACCCAAAAAACCATAAAAATAATCAAAGCCTCGGGATGCAGGACTGTATTCAGCAGTCAAACCTAAGTGCCATTTCCCAAAAGCAGCAGATGTATACTCTTCAGGTAAAAATTGTGGAAATATAGTAGCATCTAATGATAACCCACTACCACCTTCTCCTGAATCGTAGATAGATTCGCGGTGTTGATAACGACCAGTCAAAATAGCTGCTCTACTTGGCGAACACGTATTTCCTGTCAAATATGCGTTAGTGAAAAAAATTCCCTCATTAGCAAGTAAATCCATATTTGGTGTATCTACATAACTTTTATGTTCTGGATTGTAGCTAATATCAGCATACCCCTGATCGTCGGTTACAATAACAACTATATTGGGGCGAATTTGTGCCGACAAATAGTTTGCAATTATTAGAAAAAATAAAGCATAGGACAATTTTGTTTTGAAGTTATAAAACATGATTTCAATTGTTTTTTTATTTATAGGGATAAAATTGTTTATTCTAAGTAAAAAGAAAGACTATTTAAACTTAGTCTTTCTTTTTATAATTTATAAGAGTTGTAGTGTCTTAAAAACCAGGGTTTTGCATAAGGTTACCAGTGCTGATTTCGTTTAATGGTATTGGGTACCACATTTTAAAAGGTTGGAAGTTAGCTTGTAAACTAAGGATTTGAGGTTTCATATAATTAGAGTGATTATCAACAACCAAACCTTCTATCATTTCTTGGTAGCGGTGTGTTCTAATCAAATCAAATCGTCGCCAACCTTCAAAGGCTAATTCTCTGGTTCGCTCTTCTAATAACTCAAGCATGGTGTCTGCTCTAAAATATTCAGTATTTAATGCTTGTAAATTAGTTGCATAAGCTGGGTCAGAAGTGTCCAAACCTAATGCCCTACCTCTTACAATATTGAGCATATCTGTAACCTCCTGTGTTCTAGTTTGACCATTAATTTCATAGGAGGCTTCAGCACGCATGAGTAATATATCTGCATAACGTATTAAGGCTTGATTGATGTCAGTATCTTTATCTGCTAGGTTAGGATATTGCCCTTCTCCTTTTGAAGGATTTCGGTATTTTGCAATATGGTAGTTATTATCTAATGGTCCATTTGGTCTCACAGGTTCTGGTAAAATGTATATGACGCCATTGTAAACTTCTCGGCTGTCTCTACCAGAATTAAGAGGTCTACCCATTAAATTTGTATTAAATCTAGTATCCATAGCTTGATTCATCAAATAATAAAGCTTAGCAGTGGGTCTCATAACACCTGCACCACCACCAAAAAGTGAATTTCCTCTAAATAAAAACTCATTTTGCATACGACGAGGTCTTAATGGTGAAAAGTTAATTCCAAAAAGCATTTCTGATCTCACGTCAGCATCTCTTTCAGTTGCGGTGATAAACAAATGCTGAAATACACTTGTTAAACTATTTCCTTTAACAGCATAAATTGCATCTGTGTATTCTTTTACTTTATTGTAACGAGCTATGTCATCAACCCAATCAAAAGAATTGATTTCTAACCAACCTCCAATATTATCAATATTTGTTCCAGAACCATAGCGTTTCATACTTGCAGCGTACAAATTAAGTTTTGCTAAATAGGCATAAACACCCATTTTACCGATTTTACCGTCATCAGTCATATCATTATTTGGAATGTCTTCCAAAGCTTGAAGCCATTCACTTTCAATAAACTCAGAAATTTGCTCTACACTTGCTCTTTTTGGTAATTTATTAGGGTCGTATGACTCAGCTTTTGTAACCAATGGAACTCCTCCATAATAAGTCATTAAATAAAAGTAATAAAGACCTCTCATGAATTTGGTGTGTGCAATAATTATATTTTTCTGTATAATGTCTGCATCGCTTGGGGCAGGGGTGTTTTTAATATTTTCAAGTATAACATTTGCAAGAAAAATACCTTGATACATTGCTACCCAAGTTGCACGCACTTGGGGATTATTAGCTCGATAAGACATTAATGATATTACACCTTCTGATGAACCTGAGTTTTGTGGTCTCACAATACATTCATCCGTATTTGAAGAAGATAAATGATCATTACCGCCATTACCAGTCCATACTCCAGTTTTACCATCTGCTGTTACTGTGTTATCGCCAATTAACGCATATAAACTTAGCATCACTGATTCGGCTCTACTTAATTCATCAAAAACAATATCTGATTGAGAGGTAGAAAAAACTTCTTCATTAAGAAAGTCGCTGCATCCTTGTGTTGTCATGGTAACAATCATCAAAAGGACTATATGTTTGAATATTTTTTTCATTTTTTTTAAATTTTAAAGTTTAATCCTATCGTTACACTTGCAGATCTAGGGTAGCTTGCCCTATCAACACCTTGAACTTGAGAAGCATTACTAGATCTAACTTCAGGATCAAATCCTTTATATCCTGTTATGGTTAATAAATCAAAACCTGATATAAACATTGTAAAGTTGCTAATGCCGTATTGATTCAATACATTACTTAGTGAATAAGATAAGTTTACACGTTTAAGTCTTAAGAATGAACCATCTTCTACATAGTAACTTGATGCAAGATCCATATTACCATTTTGTCCGTTAAATGTTCTAGGAACGTCAGTAGCTGTTCGATCTGGTTGCCAGAATCTGTTATAGTAGTCATAGGATACATTACCGTTAAGGCTTTTATGCGCCTCAGTTAAGTACCTTGAAGAATTATAAATATCATTTCCTATAGAATAAATCATATTAACCTGTAACGATAATTTTCCATAGATAAACGTATTATTAATACCTCCATACCAATCCGGTAAAGCGTTACCAATTATTTTTCTGTCATTTTCATTTACTTCAAAATCGTTATTTGGATTGTCATCATCATCTATAATCAAATTAGCATATTTTGGGTCTCCAGGTTCTGGATTCGCATTTCGATTAGTATATGCAACTCCATCTTTTAAAGTATAGTTGTTCGGGCTGTTATCAGCTGGAGAAACACCATTTCTAATTGCATAATATTCTGCAATGGCTTCTTCTTGAGTCATGCCATCAAAATTTGTAAAGTCTTCGTATCCATAGGTACCGACGTACTCATAACCATAAAAGTTTCCTAGTTGATCCCCAACTCGAATCAAACCGAGTTGATCAAAGGTCGCGTCTCCATCCAGAACTCTAAAATCTACAGCTCCAATGTCTTTAACAACAGATACATTTCTTGATGCTGTAATTAAGGCATTCCAAGTAAACTTCTTATTTCTGATAATATCTCCTGAAAGAGAAAGTTCTAAACCATCATTGTCAATTTGACCAATATTTGTAATATACCTATCGGTTCCATAGATACCTGGTAAATCTGCATTATAGAGTAAGTTCGTAGTTGACTTTTTGTAAACATCTGTTGTGAAATTTATTCTATTGAGCAAACTTAAATCCAAACCAAGATTAAACTGAGCTGTTTCCTCCCAAGTCAAATTTGGATCTCCAATATTATCGATTGCAAAAACAGAAATACTAGTACCGTCATTAGTAGGTATTATAGTACTTCTTAAATTTAATGTCGTTTGGTTATTTGGAATTCTATCATTTCCTGAAGTACCATAACTTGCACGAATTTTCAAATTTGATATAGTGTTTGAATTTTTTAAGAAATTCTCTCCAGAGACCATCCAAGCTGCGGCAACAGAATAAAAATATCCCCATTTATTGTCAGCTGCGAATTTACTTGACCCATCTGCTCTAAAAGTACCAGAAAACATGTATTTACTAAATAAATCAAACTGTCCACGACCAAAATAAGATAATCCTTGACTTTTAGTTCTATTACTATTCTGAATAAATGGTGAAGAACCAGCTTGAATATTATAAGCACTCCCAATACCTTCTTCAAATGATTGGTTCACAATTCTTTTGCTAGACCTGTCATCAACCCTGGACTCAATACCACCCAATAAATCCATTCTTAAGTCTCTGCCAAAAAAGTTATCGCGATACCTAAGTGTACTTTGAAAGTCATATCTCGTGCTAGCTTGAGATCTGACATCTGCTTCTCCATTAACAATAAAACCTCGTCTTACACTCGGGGTGTTAGGGTAAAATCTATTTGCCTCGGAATAAGCAAACCTTCCAGAAATTTGATTTCTCCAAGTAAGCTTGTCTGTAAATTTGTAATCCGCTCTTAAAGCTCCAAGTATATTAGCTAAAGTGTTGTTGTTAGTTACAGCGTTTAAATAGGTGAGAGGATCATCTAATTGCTCATCTTCATCTATAGATTCAGCATCTTCTACATTTGTAAACTGAATAGGAATTCTACCAATAGATTGTCTAAGTGGTCCTGCTGTATTCTGACTGTTTCCATCAGAATTATAGATCGTTCCGTTTCCAAAACCATAAGACATGTTTAAATTTGATTGCATAGTCAGTTTGTCAGTAACATCGACGCTATAATTCAATACGGATGTGATTCTTTGGTAGTTAGTATTTTGTACTGATCCTATGTTGTTCAGGTAACCCAATGAAGCTGACGATCTACTAGTTTCACTACCGCTTGTAAAAGAGATTCCTATTTGCTGAGTTCTAGATTGTTTGATAACTTCTTTTTGATAGTTTCTAGCTACATATTCCCCAGGGACTAGTTCTCGTGGACCTGTAATAATATCATCTTCTGTGTCTGGAATTCCATCAGGACCCGGAATAGTTTCATTAAAGTTTGGATCTTCTGGGTTTTTATAAAATCTGTAATCTACATAGTCTTCAGCAGTTAAAACATCTACTGGATTTGGATTAATTCCTATGTTACTCGAATAGGTTACGTTTAAAGATTTTACACCGTTTTTACCAGATTTGGTGGTAATAATAACAACACCATTTGCTCCTCTAGATCCATAAATTGCAGTTGCGTTTGCATCTTTTAATACTGTTAGTGTTTCAATATCATCTGGGTTTATAAATGATAAAGGCCCTAAGTTTTGGAATTGACCTGGATCTGCTCCAACTAAATTTGAGCCATCAGCTTCTACTTGAATACCATCTATAACATAAAGAGGACTTGTTGCTCCAGATAATGAACTTGCACCACGAATTTGAATATCAAAACCTACTCCTGGAGCACCTGAATTGGATGTAATTTGGGCACCTGCAATAGAACCTTGAATAGCACTTAATGCATCACCAGTAGGGTTACTAACTAAATCTTTTGATTTTATAGTGGAAACAGCTCCCGTTAAATCTCTTTTCTTAACCTCGGTATATCCAATAACCACAACTTCATCCAGTTCTGCAGCATCAACCATCATTTGAACATTTATTATGTTTGAGCTTGTTACAGTTATAGATTCGGATTTCATTCCTATATAAGAAAATTGAAGAATTTCCCCAGTTTTTGCTGCGATACTGTAATTACCATCAAAATCTGTGAGAGTTCCTCTTGCCGATCCCTTTACAATAATAGTTACTCCAGGCAATGGCTGATTATTTTCATCCGTAATATTTCCAGTAATTTGATTTTGATCATCATATGAAACAATTTTTATACTTTCTGAATTTGTTTCATTTGTAATGGCTTGAGTTTTACTGATGTTTAAAAAAACTATTAGAAACGTACATATCGACAGTTTTAATTTTAGTTTTTTCTTTTTTTGACAAGTGCTTTGATAATAACCACTTTTAAATTTTAGATTCATATTGCGTTTTTTGGTTTAGTTATTCGATTGTTACAGCAACCGAAATGAATAATTAGCATGTTCTGGGTAGCAATTAAAGAAACAACATCTAATAAAGTCTTAACAAATCATTAACACAGTGTGTTTTTAATAAAATTACGATAAACATTTTGTTTTTTAGGTATCACGTATTTTGTTTTTTCTATGCAGATGAAATCAGTGTTTGAATTATAAATCTCTATAAGTGAAGAGATGCTGTCAGTGGGTAGGGGATGGGGTTTTGTGTAGTGTAAGAATCTCCGATAAGTTTAACTTAAATTTAGATAAAATAAAACCAAAGAAACAGCCTGCTTTGAAAAACACTAATTTTTAAATTAATGATTTATTAATAAAAAAATAATCGATTCCTTTTAAATTGTTCTACGCATATGAATATGAATTATAATAAAAAAGTCGCTATGCCAAATTACGAGTTAAACATTAATAACAAGAAGTATAAGATTTCAGCTGAAGCAGACACTCCCTTGTTGTGGGTTTTAAGAGATGCACTGGGACTGGTTGGTACAAAATTTAGTTGTGGTATTGGAATGTGTGGTGCTTGTACAATACATTTTGAAGGTAATGCAATAAGAAGCTGTGTATTGCCAGTAGCCGTTATTGGTGAGTCCAAAATAACAACGATTGAGGGGCTTTCCGTTGATAATAGCCATCCGGTACAAAAAGCATGGAAAAAACTCGACGTTCCACAATGTGGTTATTGTCAATCAGGTCAAATAATGACTGCTTCTGCATTTCTAGAACAAAATAATAATCCAACAAAAGAAGAAATAAGGCAGGCAATGCATGGAAATATATGTAGATGTTGCGCGTATAACAGAATTGAAAAAGCAGTGGGTGAAGCAGCTAAAAATAATAATAAGTTATGATAAAGAACAAGAAAGAGGAAATGAATACTTCGTTCAGCAGAAGGTTGTTTATTAAGACGGCAGCTCTCTCTACTGGAGGTATTATATTTGGTGTTAATTTTTTAAATGCTTGTAAGGATGACAGCAAATTAATTTTAGCTAATGCTGAATTAAATTTTTTTGAATTTAATGCTTTTATTAAAATAGCAAAAAATGGCATTGTAACCATAATATCCCCGAATCCTGAAATTGGACAGGGGGTAAAAACTTCTATGCCAATGTTAATCGCTGAGGAACTTGATGTTGCTTGGAAAAACGTTGTGGTGGAACAAGGTGTTTTAGATACAGGTAATTTTAAAAGACAGGTTGCTGGAGGCAGTGGTTCCATAAGAACTTCTTGGCTTCCATTGAGACAAACTGGGGCGATAGCAAGACAAATGCTAATAAATGCTGCTGCATTAAAATGGGGTGTTTCTCCTTCTCAATGTAGTACAAGAGAAGGTATTATTGAACATTCAAGTGGTAAAACATTAAATTATGGTGATATTGTAGAATCTGCAGCTGGTTTAGAAATTCCTGAAAATGTTTCATTAAAAAATCCCAAGGATTTTAGGATTATTGGTAAAGATAAAATAAACGTAGATATAGATAGAATAATTTCAGGAGAGCCATTATATGGTATGGATTTTAAACGAGAAGGAATGCTTTATGCAACAGTATTGAGAAGTCCATCCTTTGGTCAAAAGTTGTTAAGTTATAACGATAAAGCTGCTAAAGCCATAAATGGGGTTTATAAGATTTTTGAATTTGATGACAAAATAGCCATTTTGGCTACAAATACTTGGGCTGCTATTTCTGGTAAGAAAGCAATAGAAGCTGAATGGAGTTATGATACTGGTTATATGAGCACCACAGATTATGATAATAAATTATTCAATTTACTAGACTCAGATAAGCTTAAAACAAGACGTTCAGATGGAGATATTAATATGTCCATAAAAAATGCAGATAAAGTAATTGAACATACTTATGAAAGTCCATTTTTACCGCATAACTGTATGGAACCAATGAATTTTTTTGCACATGTTACAAAAGATAAGGTAGAATTGATAGGGCCAATTCAAACACCGGAAGGTACTGCAAAAACAATTGCTAAATTGTTAAAGAGACCTGTTGAAGATATCTCATTAAATATGACAAGAATTGGTGGAGGATTTGGAAGAAGATTAAAAAATGATTTTGTACAAGATGCTGTTCTCATTTCCAAAACATCCAAAAAACCAATCAAATTGGTGTACACTAGAGAGGATGATATGACTGCTGGAATATACAAACCCCAGGTAAAGTATAAGATAAAAGCAGTTATTAAAGATTCAAAAGTTGTTGGTTACCATCTAAAAGAGGCTGCGGTTCGTGTAAATATTAATAAAAGTCGGGCAGGTAATTTTCCTGCTGGAGCTATAGAGAATTATAAAATTGATGTTGGTTCATTAAGAACTGAAGTGACTGTTGGTGCTTGGAGAGCTCCAGTTAGTAATACTTTGGCATTTGCTGAACAATGTTTTTTAGATGAGCTTGCAGAGACACTAAATCAAGATCCAACAGAAATGCAATTACAAATGTTGCAAAAAGCGAAAAATAGCCCGAAAAGAAGTATGGCATATGTTCCATCTCGAATGGAAAAGGTTATTAAGAAGGTTGTTGAAAAATCGAATTGGGGTAAGGCTAAAGAAGGAGTTTATCAGGGGTTTAGTTCGTATTTCAGTCATCAAACATATGTTGCAGAAGTAGCAGAAGTGATAATAAAAGATGAGATGCCAGTTGTAACCAAGGTATATTGCGTAGTTGACTGCGGAGTTGTTGTAAATCCAACGGGTGCAAAAAATCAAATAGAAGGTGGTATTATTGATGGTATTGGGCATGCAATGTATGGTGAGCAGACATTAAAAAACGGAAAACCAGAGAATTCTAATTTTAATACTTATAGATTGATAAGAATGATGGAGACTCCTTTAGTTGAGACTCATTTTATTAAGAGTGATAAAAATCCAACTGGATTAGGTGAGCCTACCTTACCTCCTGCGGGAGCGGCAGTAGCTAATGCAATTCATGCAGCCATAGGAATACGCGTTAGAAAACAACCTTTCATCAAGAATTTGAAGTTTTCTTAATCATGAATTGTAACATAAAAAGACGACCGTGTTTACTGCTTTTATTCGTGTTTTTTTGGGGTAATATTTACAGTCAAAATAGAGATAATAGACCCAACATCATAATTATTATGGCAGATGATTTAGGTTATGGTGATATTTCAACTTTCGGGAATAAAGAGATTTATACTCCACACATTGATACATTGGCTTTACATGGGGTAAAGTTTTTAGATTACCATTCCAACGGATCTGTCTGTACGCCCACAAGAGCTGCCCTTTTGACGGGTAATTACCAGCAAAGGTCAGGTTTAGAAGGTGTTATTTATGTGCAAAAAGAAAAGCGTATTTATGGTTTGTCTGATTCGGAAACAACAATGGGAGAGTTATTCCAAAAAGCAGGTTATAAAACAGGAGTTTTTGGTAAATGGCATTTGGGGTACCAACCAAAATACAATCCGATTCATGCAGGCTTTGACGAATTCTATGGCTATCTGAGTGGTAATATTGATTATATTTCTCATCGAGATGGAATTGGTGTTTATGATTGGTGGCAAAATGACCAATATAGTTTTGATAAGGGGTATGTAACAGATTTAATTACAGAACATGCATTGGACTTTATTGAAAAAAACAAGAAAAATCCATTTCTACTCTACATTCCCCATGAAGCACCTCATTTTCCTTACCAAGGAAGAGAAGATAAAGCAGATCGTTTGTCAGAAAATCAAGATTTTGAAATGCTAGGGTCTCGTGTAGATAAGGATAAAGCCTATAAAGAAATGGTTGAAATAATGGATGAAAATATTGGACTAATTCTGATGAGAATAAAAGATTTAAACTTAGAATCTAATACGTTTGTCTTTTTTTGTTCTGATAATGGAGCTAGAAGACCTGGTAACAATGCAAATTTAAAAGGTTACAAAGGTTCCTTATGGGAAGGAGGGCATAGAGTACCAGCAATCGCGTATTATCCTAAAAAAATTAAAAAAGGGAAGGTGTCCAATACACCTATAATGAGCATGGATATATTGCCAACAATATTATCTATTGCTCATATTAAAACTAATAAAGAATTTGATGGTGTAGACATGTCTGATGTGTTGCTTTCAGAGGGAATCCCAAAAGAAAGAGCTCTGTTTTGGAGATATAAGAATCAAAAATCAATACGACAAGGGAATTGGAAATATTTGAAAGTTGATAATAAAGAATACCTTTTTGATTTAGAAAGTGATATTGGAGAGAAATCTAATCAGATCACCAATCACCCTATAAAAACCCAAAAATTAAAACAACTTTTGTTTCATTGGGAACAAGAGATGAATGCATATAGCCAAAAAACAAACTAAACGCCACCATAGTCTAGTTTTAGAAGAATATTTTCAAGTGCTATATTAAAATTCAATAGAATATTTATAAATCAAAAGTAATTGTTTTTCGTTATAAATTGTTGGTTGTTAAGTGTGTATGTGTATTTGTGTGTAGTTTTGTGATTACAGTTTTCTTCTTAATGATATATTAATCAAATATTAATGCATTAAAATTTAATTAGCAATCTAAACTTGAATTAAATATTTAAATGTCATCAGTCATCTTTTTAGTTGCTGAATTTGCAATGATAATGAGTACCCATGTTTCAAAAGATTGACATTTTTCAAAAACTATCGATAAAGAATGAAAATAATAATTATTTCTAATATGAGAACATTAAGTTTTTTTAAACTATCTGTATTTTTCTTTTTCTCAGTTTTTATGTCTTTTGGACAAACTAATAAATCAAAAATAGTAAATACATATATTGATCCTTCTTCTGTTGACTTAACAAAGCCCACTATATTTGCTATACCATATTCGCATTTAGACGATCAATGGAGGTGGGCATATCCGCAAGTAGCTCGTGAGTTTCTTAGAAATACTCTAGACGAGAATTTTGCATATTTTGAACAATACAAAGATTTTAATTTTAACTGGACAGGAGGCTTTCGATATGCTATGATGAAAGAGTATTATCCGAATAGATATAAAGAATTAAAAAAATGGATCGATAAAGGGAGGTGGTATCCCAATGGTAGTTCTTGGACTGAGAATGTTGTGTTAGCACCAACAACTGAATCTGTTATCCGTCAGATTCTTATGGGGTCTCAATTTTTTAAAAATGAATTTGGAACAGAAAGTCGTGAGTACATGTTGCCTGACTGTTTTGGTTTTCCTTACTCTCTGCCATCTGTTTTGAGTCATTGTGGCATAAGAGGTTTTTCTACACAAAAGCTAACATGGGAATCTGCGAATGGAATTCCTTTTAATATTGGAAAATGGATTGGACCTGATGGAAATTGGGTTGTTGCTTCATTAAATGCTGGAAATTACGCTGGAAAACAGCATGAAGGTGTTGTTTATAGTACTGATGAAAAGGTAGCCAAACGTCTAAAAAAGAATGAGGAAAAATCAGGTTTACCTATTGATTACTTCTATTTCGGTGGAGGTGATCATAATAATGCTGATAGAGGTGGAGCACCAAGACAGAAAAATTTAGAATCTATTAAGAACTCTTTGCAAACAGAGGGTCCTGTGAATCTTGTTGTGGCACAACCAGACTTAATGTTTAATGCAATCACAGATAAGCAAGCAGAAAAATTTCCAACGTGGGAAAAAGATTTACTACTTGTAAAGCATTCTACAGGAGTACTCTCCTCTCAAGCATATCAGAAAAAAATTAATAGAGAGGCTGAATTAATTGCTCCTTCTGCTGAAAAAGCTGCAGTTACAGCACATATTTTAAACGGGATGGCCTACCCCAAAAAAGCAGTAAATCAAGCTTGGGGGCTTATGTTAAGTAATCAGTTTCACGATATATTACCTGGAACTTGCATTCCTGAAGCACATTCTTATGGGTGGAATGATGGTATTATAGCGCTAAATCAATTTGATGGAGTATATCAGGACGCCGTAGGTACATTAGCCCAATCGCTAAATACAAATGTCAAAGGAATACCAGTTGTAGTATACAATCCAATGTCAATACCCCGTACAGCTGATGTTGAAGCATTAATACCAGATGAACTAAAGAAAGCCAACAAGATAGCGGTTTATAATGCAAAAGGAAAAGAAATACCTTCTCAAATTACAGTGGGCTTTGATGGAAAAAAACGTATATTATTTCAAGGCAAACTTCCTGCTCTTGGTGCAAGCGTGTTTTCTATTCGTGAGGGAAACTCTAAAATAAAAAAATCAAGCTTAATAGTTCGCGAAAATTATCTTGAAAATACTGATTTTAAAGTCACTATTGATAAAAATGGTGATATCTCTAGTATTATTGACAAAAGCATCAATCGAGAATTACTTGAAAAACCAATTCAATTAGAGTTTGGTGAAGATTTTCCAGATTCTAAACCGGCTTGGCGTATTTATTATAAGGATATTATAAAACCTGCGGCTCATGTGTTATCAGATCCAATATCTGTAAAAGTTATTGAAAATGGCCCAGTGCGTGTGGCTATTGAGGTAGTAAGAGAATTTGGAGAAACAAAAGTTTGGCAAAGGATAAGATTATCATCTGGAGATGATGGAGCTAGAGTTGATATAGCTAGTCAAGTAGATTGGAAAACCCGAGGGCACTTCTTGAAGGCAGCTTTTCATTTATCAGCGGAGAATCCTTTAGCAACTTATAATTTAGATTTAGGGGTCATTCAAAGGGGAAATCGCAATAAAAAGCAATATGAAGTGCCTACACATAGTTGGATTGATCTAACAGACAAATCAGGTGAGTTTGGAACTTCTATCTTAACAGGTTATAAATACGGAAGTGACAAAGTAGATGATAATACCATTCGAGTTACCTTAATTCATTGTCCAAATACAAAAGAAAGTCAACAAGAAGTTATGGATGATGGAACAATGTCTGAACAAAGATGGCAAGATTGGGGTAGACATCAGTTTACCTATGGAATAACAGGGCATAAGGGTGATTGGATAACCGAAAAACTTCATAAAAAAGCAATGAGTGCTGAACAGCGTCCTGCAGCTTTTGTTGTTCCGAAATACAAGGGAAACAAAAGTACCTTATCGTTATTAGAAATCAATTCAGATTTGGTGAATATTCAAGCAGTTAAAATGGCTGAGGATGGATCTGGTGTTGTTGTAAGATTACAAGAATTATATGGAAAAGGAGTTTCTAATTTATCACTTTCAGCGATAAAACCGATTAAATCAGCTGAGTTCATTGATGGTGCAGAACGTAAATTAGGGAAAAAAATTATTGTAAAAAAAGGTAAGGTTAATTTAAACTTTAAGCCTTTTGAATTGAAATCTATCTTATTGAAGATGCCTGTTGCTACCACGAAACCGGTATTAACAACACCGGTTAAACTAGAATTTGATACAGATGTTTTTACTGTAAACGAAGATCCGGAGGATGGTTATCGTGAAGATGGTTTAGGTACTGCCACACCAAGATCTGAGGCGTATCGCGGTAGTTTTGATGGAAAAGGCGGAACCTACCCCGCAGAACAAGTAGCAGATAAAATACAAGTTGGTAACGTAGAATTTGTTATGGGGTCTAGAGATTATAAGAAATATAATGCAATGCAATGTGTAGGTCAAACCGTTGATTTGCCAGTAGGAACTAAAGTTGTTCATATTTTAGCCGCTGCTGATATTGAGAAAGAAGTTGTGTTTAAGATGGGGGAAAAAGATGTTCCTCTAACCATTGGTGCATGGACAGGATATCTAGGACAGTGGGATACGCGCTTGTTTGAAGGGCATGTTGCTGAGTTGTCCTATTCTTTAAGAAATCCTTTAAAGACTATTCGTCCAGCGTATTATAGGAACCATCGTGTGGCTTGGACCGCTTCGCATCATCACAGACCTGGTACTATGGTAGATCAATGGTATCAAACAAGTTATATGTTTGCTTACCGACTAGAACTTCCAGAAGGCACAAGTCGCCTAACCTTGCCTGATGATAGATATGTTCGTATTATGGCTATGAGCATAGGTGATGAAGCCCCTGCAAAAGCCTTACAATCTCCTTTTGAAGATTTACATCGTAATCAAGAATTCAAAAACAAATTTTATAACACAAACTATTAAAAAAAAACGAAAAGGGAAATAAACCAACTAAACGAAACCAAAATTAGAAATCATGAGTTTTAAAAAAAAGTTTATGAACACACTTGCCTTATTCCTTCCTGGGATTTTCTTACTGGGATTTAATATTGGTACTGGGAGTGTGACATCAATGGCAAGAAATGGTGCTTCTTATGGTATGCAGTTATTATGGGCAGTGGCTGCATCTTGTTTGACAACTTTTTTATTAATCAGCATATATGGAAAATTTACTGTGGTAACCGGTGAAACAGCTTTACAAGCTTTTAGAAAGTATATCCATCCTAGCTTTGCCTTGTTTTTTATTATCGCCTTAACTTTTGGAGTAAGCGGCAGTGTCATGGGGGTTATTGGTATTGTTGCAGAAATTTGTCAAGAATGGTCTAAATCTCAGGGAGGTGATGGTATTGATTCGATTTGGTTTGCAGGTTTTTTTATCACTTTGGTGTATATCATTTTTTGGAGAGGCAAAACAAAAGTCTTTGAACGCATGTTAGCACTTATTGTGGCATTAATGGCGGCTTGTTTTTTATTAAATTTCTTTATTGCAATGCCCCCTTTAGGGGATATACTTTCAGGTTTAGTGCCTAGTGTTCCGGATGTTAAACAAGGAGATGATCCATTGTTGCTTATAGCAGCTACTGTTGGTACTACTGTATTCTCTGGATTATTCATTATTCGTACCACTTTGGTAAAGGAAGCAAATTGGGATATATCTCATCTTAAACAGCAAAATACGGATGCAATTGTATCAGCCTCACTTATGTTTGTTATAAGTGCGGCTATAATGGCAGCGGCGGCAGGCACGCTTTATAAGGAAGGAGTTGTTATGCATCATGCATCTCAAATGATTACTATTTTAGAGCCTCTTGCGGGTGCTTTAGCAACCACTCTATTTGCTTTAGGTATTGTTGCTGCTGGAGTTTCTTCACAATTACCAAACATACTTATGTTGCCTTGGTTAATTTGTGATTACAATAATTCAGAGCGAGATATGAGTTTAACTAAATATAGAGTTATAGTAGCATTTATCTCGTTATTAGGACTGGTTGTACCAGTTTTTGGTGGTCGTCCTGTTTTTATAATGCTTTTATCTCAAGCATTAAATGCCTTTATTTTACCCGCAACTGTTGGGGCTATTATTTACCTAACAAATAGGAAAGACTTAATGGGAGAGTACAAAAATTCTTTATCAATGAATTTGTTTTTAGGGTTAATATTTGCCTTTTCATTGTTTACATCCTTTATAGCTGTAAATGGCCTAATTGACAATTTAAGTAGATTATAAAAATTAGATATTTATGAAAATACCTGACATACTTTTTTTACCAGCCAACCGCGTATGGAGAACTTACCCAGGAGGTAAAAAACTAGATATTCTCGAAGGTATTGCAAAAGTTGAGGACAATCATTTTCCAGAAGATTGGATTGGTTCAACAACTAGAGCAGTAAATTTAGGACGTGAGCATTTAACCGATGAAGGTTTAGCAGAAGTTGAAGTGGATGGCGTCATGGTTACTCTAAAAGAACTTTGTGAGAAAGAACCAATTGCAGTTTTAGGTGAAAATCATTATAAAAAATACGGATCAACAACGCAGTTTTTATTAAAGTTTTTAGACTCTGCAATTCGTCTTCATATTCAGTGTCACCCAACAATTCCATTTGCTAAAAAACATTTAAACAGCGACTCTGGAAAAACTGAAGCATACGTTATTTTAAGTGTACGAGAGGAAATTGAAGATCCATATATTTATTTCGGATTCCAGAAAGCTCCTGATGAAAAAAGATTTAAGAGAATTGTTGAAGAACAAGATATTGATGCGATGTTAGCTTGTTTTGAAAAAATTCCTGTGAAACCTGGCGATGTGTTTATGGTACCCGGAGGTATGCCACATGCAATTGGAGAAGGTGTTTTTATGGTAGAAATAATGGAACCTACAGATTTTGCCGTGCGAGTAGAGTTTGAAAGAGGAGGCTATGTACTTCCAGAGGGCTCTCGGTTTATGAATCGCGGTATTGATTTTGCGTTATCGATGTTTAATTATAACTCTATTTCTATCAAGGATATTAAAAAGAAGTTTTTCTGTCATCCTCGTTTGTTAAATTCTCAAAATAATAGTAAAGAATATATCCTTATTGATAAAGTCAAAACAACATGTTTTAAAGTAAATAGAATTGATGTAAAGGACAGTTATATCAAAATATCGGAAACTTTTTATATTGGAATTATCACAAAAGGCTCTGGGAAAATAGTGTTTAATGGTACCGATTATACCGTTAAATATGGAGATAAATTTTTTATACCGTACCAAACACATATGGTGCAATATCAATCGGATAATGAGATGGAAATTTTGCTCACGTTTCCACCAGAATAAAACGTCTAATGTTGTTAGTTTTCATACTTCAATATGAATTCAATTCATCGTTTTCGTTAATTAAGTATGTTAAACCATATTGAAAAACAAAGACACGACTTTTATTTATTACGTTTTAAATAATTTTTAGAAATCAAAATCACTTAAATATGAAAAAAATAATTCTAATTATAATCTTCTTTTTTAGCTTGTTACAGGTATCTTTTGGTCAAGAGGATTATACAAAGTACGTTGATCCAAAAATTGGAAATGTAGCACAGTTTTTAGTTCCGACATATCCTACGATGCATTTGCCTAATCAAATGCTAAGAATGTTTCCAATAAAAAATGATTATTTATCGGATGAAATAACTGCTTTTCCATTACAAGTGGTTTCCCATCGGAGAAAAGGAATCTTACAAATGAGCGTTTCACAAGGAAAAATAACTGATGATACATGGAATGCTAAAATGCATATAGATCATGATTTGGAAGTTGTTAAGCCTTGGTTTTATTCAACTTACTTAATTGATGATGATATTCAGGTAAGTTTTGTTCCTTCAAAAAGGACTGCAATGTATAAAATAGATTTTCCTAAAGGAGAACAAAAGAATGTAATCATACAAGGAACAAGAGATATGGAAAGTGTCGCATTTGACAAGAATGCCTTTACGATTCAAGAAAAAATTAAATATAAATCGAGAGGTGTAAATCCAATAACTAGAGAAATGTCAGCTTATGTTTACGCGACGATAACTAATGAGGAGGGTAAACCGATTAAAGGGTTACGATTTAATACAAAAAACAATAAGTTTTCTCTTTCATTAAAATCAAAGGTAGCTACCACATTATTTGTAAAATATGCAATTTCCTACATCAGTTTTGAGCAAGCAAAAATTAATTATGAAAAAGAAGTAGCATCAAAGAATTTTAATGCACTTGTTAATGATGGAAAAAAGGCTTGGGAAAAGGTCATTAGTCAAATTGAAGTTGAGGGAGGTACTACAGCACAAAAAAGAAGCTTTTATACCTCTTTATACCGAACTTATGAGAGAATGATAGATGTAAATGAAGGGGGCAAATATTACAGTGGGTATGATGGTAGAGTTCATGAGAGTGATCGTCCTTTTTATGTAGATGATTGGATTTGGGATACCTATAGAGCCCAGCACCCTTTGCGTACGATTCTTGATCCTCAAGTGGAAAATGAAATTTTGAATTCATATACTTTAATGTATAATCAAAGTGGTTGGATGCCAACATTTCCTCAGATACATGGTAATCACATGTGTATGAATTCATACCATTCTTCAGCAATTTTTATTGACGGTTATAGAAAAGGTTTAAGAGATTATGATATTGAAAAAGCCTACCAAGGTGTCAAAAAGAATTTAACAGAAGGTACTTTTATACCATGGAGGCAAGGTGCAAAGAAATTGCCCATTGATGATTTTTACCATGAAAACGGCTATTATCCTGCACTTAAAATACTAAAAAAAGAGGGGGATGGTAGAGACTTAAAAGAAATAATGGAAGAAGAAACTGAACCTATGGTTGATGATTTTGAAAAGCGCCAAGCAGTAGCTGTTTCTTTAGGTGTAGCTTACGATTTTTGGGCGCTAGCAGAGCTTGCCAGAGAATTAGGTTATGAGAAAGATTACCTAGAGTTTACAAAAAAAGCTAATAATTATAAGAAACTTTGGCATAACGAACTTCTTTTGTTTATACCAAAAGATAAAGATGGTCAATGGATAGATATAGATCCAAAGGCATCAGGGGGGGCTGGTTATAGACATTTTTACGATGAGAACAATGCTTGGACGTATGCCTGGGATGTGCAACAAGATGTTAAAGGTTTACTAGGATTGTTAGGAGGTAAAGAAAAAGCAGAAGCTAGGCTAGACCAATTGTTTAGAGAACCTTTAGGCATGAAGAAAAGGGATTTTTATGTAAATGGTTCTAACTCAACGGGGCTTGTCGGTCAGTTTTCTATGGGGAACGAACCCTCTTTTCACATTCCTTATTTATATAATTATTTTGGTGCCCCATGGAAAACACAAAAGCGTACCAGGTTTTTATTAGATGTATGGTTTAAAGACAATATTTTTGGAATCCCAGGAGATGAAGATGGAGGAGGAATGACTGCCTTTGTGGTATTTTCTTCTATGGGATTTTATCCAGTTACACCAGGATTACCTTTTTATAGTATTACAAGTCCCATTTTTGAAAAATCTACAACTCATTTAAAAAATGGTAAAAAATTTATAGTACTAGCTGAAGGAGCAAGTAAAACTAAAAAATACATCCAAAAAGCTTTTATAAATGATGAGGAAATTTACAGTCCTTTTATAACACACAAACAAATTATGGAAGGTGGTACCTTGAAACTTGTTTTAGGAGAACTTCCTAATAAAGCATGGGGGAAAGCAGGAGAAGTTCCTAATTACAAATAAATTTTAATGAAATAAAAATCCAAATGTAATCATGATATATAATAGAATAAATATTGTGTTGAGTTTAAGTTTCTGCTTAGGTTTTTCATTAATAGTTTTCGCTCAGAGTAAGGTTTCAAAAAAAACAAATATAATTTTAATTCTTATTGACGATCAAGATATGGATGAAATTGCTACTTATGGTGGTAATGTGTATACACCTAACATGGATTTGTTAGCAAAAGAAGGAATTAAATTTAATAATGCTTACGTAAGTAGTACCGTATGCACCCCTTCAAGGTATAGTTTTATAACAGGACGTTATGCTGGGAATTCATATAGTAATCTATATAAAAAAGAAGTTGGAGAAATAAAACAAGGTGCACCGGGTTTTAATGTTGCTATGGAAAATGATAGGATGAATGCAGCTCGAGTTCTAAGTGAGGCTGGTTATGTTACTGGTTTTACAGGGAAATATCATCTTACATCAGAGCTTGATCAGCCAGAGATGTATAAAGATTATACACCTTATAAAAATAAAAAAAAATTAGTACCAACTCCAGAAGTGTCTGCTTTGTTTGCTAAGAATGAGGCTTGGGGTAGAGCGTATTTAAAACATATTGGATTTGATTGGGCTAAAAATATTTATGAGGGTAATTTAGAAAAACCTTATGATAGTCATAACCCTGAGTGGACAGTGAACGCAGCGTTTGAGTTTTTAGATATGAATCATGATAAAACTTTTTTCCTGCAAGTATGTCCAACATTATTACACGGCCCTGTGGGGGAATGGGTAAAGTCGTTTGATCATCCCAATTACACAGCAGCTGGAGAGATAGAAGTTCCTCCTTCTATTATGGAAATAAGAAAAAAACTTAGAAAAAAATTGACAGATTTAGGTTATGATCCAAAATCTGGTGACTGGGGGATTGCTTGGATTGATGCCATGATTGGAGACATACTTGACAAGTTAAAAATGTTAGGTATTGATGATAATACTTTGGTGATATTTGCTCCGGATCATGGTAGTTCAGATAAATCTAGTTTATATAGTATCAATGGTACTAAAATACCTTTGTTAATGAGATGGCCTAATGGAATACCAGCAGGAATTGAAAGTGATGCCCTTGTACAAAACATAGATTTAGTTCCTACGTATTTTGAATTAGCCAAAGTAAAAACACCTCAAAATTATCATATTGACGGGAGAAGTTTGACAAGATTATTTAAAAATGGAAAAACAAAAAATTGGAGAGAGCATTTATATTTTGAATTAGGAAACAGCAGAGCTGTAATGACAAGTAAAAAGAAATATATAGTAAAGAGGTTCACCAAAAAAGAAATAACAAGAATACAGAATTCAAAGATTGAAATGCTCCCAAAATTGATGAATCCTCTTAAACGTTGGGGTATTGGATTACGAGGAGCAAGTCATCCAGGTTTTTGGGATGAAGATCAACTATATAACCTAACAATCGATCCTAATGAAAATGTTAATATAGCTTATGATATTAATTACAAGCACGATCTCTTGGATATGCAAGATATTCTTAAGAGTTATTTGATGAAAATTGGTCGTCCTTATGGAGAGTTTTATCTCGGGGAAGATTCGGCTCCTCCTGGGCAAGTTGATGATAAAATTGAAATTGTAAAACAATTAAAAATTAAAGGTAAAAAAGTTATTGTTACCAATTCCATAAATGTTAATACTAACTAAAAGCTTTCATTCTTATTAAATAATAAGGATTGTTATAGAAGCTTCTTTTTAATAAACCAATATAAATTATTGAGAGACATGAAAATTAAATTAATTTTTATCTTATCCACAGTGTTTTTAAGTTTTGGCTGTGAAAATAGTATTAACTCTACCTCTGAAACAGAACAAAGGCCAAACGTAGTAATTATTTTAGCTGATGATATGGGGTACGGTGATATTTCTTGCTATGGTCAAACAGGTTATAAAACACCAAATATAGACGCTATAGCAGCTCATGGTATAAGTCTTACAGATTTTTATGTTCCAACGCCCTATTGTGCACCTTCAAGAGCAACTTTATTAACAGGAAGGTTTCCTTTGCGGCATGGGATGATAAAAAATCCACATCCGGATACCACAGAAGAAGCTTTTAATGTAGGAATACCTTCTAGCGAAATTTTAATGTCCGAGATATTTAAGGTATCTGGTTATGCAACAAAAGCCATTGGTAAGTGGCACATGGGGCATAAAGAAAAGTTTTTTCCTGTAGAAAATGGTTTTGATGAGTATTACGGGATACTATACTCAAATGATATGCTTCCGATACAGGTAATTAAAGATAGAGACACCATACAGTATCCAGTAGATCAAAGACAACTTACAACTAATTATACAAAACAAGCTGTCGATTTTATAAACAGAAAAAAAGATAGTTCTTTTTTCTTATATATGGCACATAGCATGCCTCATAAACCATTGGCCGTTTCAGATAAATTTTTTACACCAGATACACCAAATGATTTATATAATGATGTAATTATGGAATTAGATTGGTCTGTTGGTGAGGTTATGAAAACATTGACAGAGTTAAAGTTATTAGAAAATACAATCGTTATTTTTATGTCTGATAATGGACCTTTTTATGGAGGAAGTACCGGTGGGTTTAAAGGGATGAAAGCAACTACATGGGAAGGAGGAATAAGAGTCCCTTTTATCATAAGTTATCCTAAAGTTTTTCCTAAAAACCAAAAAGTAAGTGTACCATTATGGTCTCCTGATGTGTTACCAACACTTTTGTCTCTAACCAATACCACACCAGAAAAAATGAATACACTGGATGGACAAAATATAATTGAAATTCTGAAAGGAAATGAAGCAAACCACCCTCCAGTTTTTAGTTTACACAACGATAAAATTATGTCTATCAGAAAAGGTGATTTTAAGCTCTTTTTAAATAAGCCTAATAATCATTTAGTTAATATTGAAACATGGGTTGATAAAAAAGCTCCAGATGGAATTAATATCATCGCCCAAATGGAAGGGCAACCAACACCAGAACAATATCCGGGTGTAATTCCTCAAAAATCTAAGAATAAAATTCAACTGTTTAACATAGTAATAGATCCTAGTGAGACAGAAGATTTGGCAAAAACAAATACATCTAAAGTAAATGAGTTAATGCAAGATTATAAAGCATTTTTTAAAAGCTTACCAGCTTTAGGAGATAATAAACAAGAAATTAAATCTAAGAATCATTAATAAAAAAAATGGAAAAACTATTTATAACAATTACAATTCTGCTAATAGCGTTTGGATGCAAGAATATCGATAAAACAAAAGTAGCAGAAGAAGCGAAAAAAGATAAAAATGTACTCTTTATCATTGTTGATGATTTAAAACCAACCTTGGGAACGTATGGACATCCTTTGGTAAAATCTCCAAACATAGATAATTTAGCTAAAATAGGTGTTCAGTTTAATAATGCGCATTGTAATTTTGCCGTTTGTGGTCCAAGTAGAGGATCGTTCATGACAGGATTACGCCCAGAAACTTTAGGGGTTTTAGATAATGAAACACCATTACAATCTGTTTTAGGCGATAGAACCACGTTGCCTTATTTGTTTAAGAAAAACGGGTATGAAACCATTGGTATTGGTAAAACCTTCCACGATAAAAAGCCTGATCATGGAGATGTTAAATCATGGGATGCCTATTATAAGTTTAAAACTACTGAAATTGGCGAAAGGGGAGAAAAGCGCAACTTAACTGATGGGGAGCTGCCATGGTGTTTTTGGAAAGCAACAGAAGGTACAGATGATGACCAAGATGATGGACAAATAGCTAAAAAAGCGGTAGAGATTATTAAAACAAAAAGAGAAAAACCATTCTTCCTAGCAGTAGGATTTAAAAAACCTCACGATCCTTACGTAGCTCCAAAAAAATATTTTGATATGTATCCTTTAGAAGATTGTGATCCTCTAGAATTACCAGAAGGATATGAATTACCATATAATCATTCTTTGTTACCATGGTCAAATGAGTTTGATAAGTTTGATGAACAAGATAAACGTGAATTTTTACGTTCCTATTATGCGTGCACTACTTTTATGGATGCACAAGTTGGACGGGTAATTGAGGCATTAAAAGAAACAGGACAGCTAGACAATACGCTTATTGTTCTTTTTGGGGATCATGGTTATCATTTAGGGGAAAACAAGTGGTGGAACAAAGTAACAGTTTATGAGCAGGGTACTAGAGCACCTTTTATTATAGCAGGAAATGCAGTTGGTAAAAAAGGTCTAAAATCTGATGCAATGTTTGAGTTTATTGATATTTATCCAACACTTGCAGATATATTGAACTTAAAAAATACGCCGGATTATTTGGAAGGTAAAAGTTTTGCACCAGTACTTCAAGATCCAGAAAAGTCATTTAAAGATCAAATATATGCCGTAACAAGACGAGGGGAAATGATGGGACGTATGGTTAAAAATAAATCATGGAGATATATAGAGTGGGATAATGGCAAAAAAGGAACAGAGCTATATGATCAAAAAAATGACCCTCTAGAATATAATAACTTGGCTGCGAATAAAGAATATTCAAATATTGTTGATGAAATGAAGATTTTATTAGAAAAAAAATAGATATGGTTATTTTTCGTTTTATTCATTATGTTTTATTAGTATCATTTTTTGCTGTGGCTTGTAAGAATTCAAGTGATAAAGTTAATAATAAAAATAAGCTAAGTAGTTTTGATTATGTAGATCCAATGATTGGTACTGATGGTTGGGGACACACATTTCCTGGTGCTACCACCCCTTTTGGTATGGTTCAATTAAGTCCATCACATGATGACCCTGGAAGAAACTGGGTTGCAGGTTATCATTATACCGATACTATTATAAAAGGATTTGCTCATAATCATTTGAGCGGACCTGGTTTAGGTGCATTTGGAGATTTTTTAATAATGCCAACATCAGGCAAATTAATTGTTAATCCAGGAGAGGATGCCAATGAACCAGATAAAACATATCGTTCAAGATTTTCACATGAAAGAGAAAATGCTAAACCTGGATATTATAGCGTAATTTTAGACGACTATGATATCAAAGTAGAGTTAACAGCTTCCCAACGAGTTGGTTTTCATCGATATACTTTCAATAAGAAAGGCGAAAATCATATCATCATTGATCCTACACATAGCATTAGAGAAAATATTAAAAATACTGAAATAGAGTTTATATCAGATACCGAAATTAGAGGGATGAAAGCATCTACGGGTGCAGCTGGACGTCCGGAGTCGAGAACTGTATTTTTTTATGCAAAATTTTCTAAACCTTTTAAAGCGAAAGGATTGGTTGTGAACAATAAAATTTTAATTGACGCCAACAAGGCAACCAACAAAAGTACAAGGGCTTTTATTTCATATGATTTAGAGGAAGGAGAACAAGTTCAAGTAAAATTAGCCTTATCATATATAAGCTATGAGGGCGCAAAAAAGAATTTTGATGCTGAGGCTACTAGAAAAGATTTTGAGGAAGTTTTAAAAGAAACACAAGGATTATGGAAAGAAAAGTTGTCAAAATTTGAAATAAAAGGAACTGAATCTCAAAAGAGGACTTTTTACACGGCTGTTTATCATTCTTTTATTGGTCCAAATTTAATATCGGATGTTGATGGGAAATATATTGTAGAATTTAAAGAGTTACAGTCGGATTTACCTCAATTCAGCAATCTTTCTACCTGGGATACATATCGTGCTTTACATCCGCTATTTAACTTGGTCGAACATAAGAAAAATGCCGAAATTGTAAATTCTATTGCTTCACGATTTACTGAGGCCCAAGTAAGTTTGCCGATTTGGGAATGCGGTGGGTTTGATAATTTTTGTATGATTGGTCGTTCTCCTATTGCTATTCTAGGGGAAGCGATACTAAAAGATGTTGAAGGAATAAACATAGAAGCTGCATATGCTGCAATGTATGACGCTGCTTTTACAAAAATTGGAGCTAGTCCTAATTATGGGAAAAATAATGGAATGGATAGTTACCTTGAAAACGAGGGTTTTATAACTGCAGACATTGGATGTGCGGTTTCAAAAACAACAGAATATAATTATCATGATTATGTTTTGGCACAAGTTTCTAAAAAACTCGGGAAAATCGAGGATTATCAATATTTTTCAAAAAGATCTAAAGGATATCGCAATTTATGGAATAATGATAAAATGTATCTGTGGCCTCGATATGAAGATGGTAAATGGATGGAATTAGATTTAAAAGAATGGGGTGATAAAAAAACGGGATTGAAAAGTGCCTATATTTCAGGTAATATTTGGGCATATTCAACCTATGCACCTCATGATTTGGAGGGCCTAATTGAGTTGGTAGGAGGTAAAGATAAGTTTGTAAAATGGTTAGATAAAATATTTACGGATACTACTGTTATTTCGGGAGAGAAGCATACTGATATTTCAGGTTTTATTGGTAAACTAGGTTTTGGTGATGAGCCTGGTCATCATACACCATACCTTTATACATATGCGGGAGCTCCACATCGTACTCAAGAATTGGTTAGACAAATAGCCACTAATTTTTTCTCTGATAAACCAGATGGTTTGGTTAATAATGAAGACTTTGGACAAATGTCTGCATGGTATATTTTTTCATCACTTGGTTTTTATCCAGTTTCACCTGCTGATAAAGAATATGCTATTGGCTCTCCATTAGTTGATGAAGCTATTGTAAAACTTGATAATGGTAAAACATTAAAAGTTACTGCTATTAATAACTCTGCTGAAAATAAATATGTAAAATCAGTATTTTTTAATGGTGAAAAAATTAAAGACTTTATTATAACACATAATATGATTATGAGTGGTGGCAATTTAGTTTTTCAAATGGAATCTAAATAACGGTATAATGGGTTTTAAATAAGTCTTTGTTAAGTAAAGTAGAATCTATTATTCATATATAGAAAATAATTTTGAAACTATGAACAGAAGAGAGTTTACAAAAAATACCGCATTAAGTTTATTAGCGTTAAATACCTTGCCTGTTGGTGCAATTACAAAATTTAGGACTCCTATTTTAAATAGCAACCAAAAAGTTCCTTTAGGAATATGTAATCACTCATTAAGGAGTCTAAAATTTAACGCAGATCAATTTATTACATTTGCTATTGCTCAAAATCTTGATTCTGTTTTATTTAACACACTACATTCATTTGATAATTTAGAAAGTATTTATCTTGTTGATTTAGAGAAAAGAGCAAAGGAAAACGACATAAGTATTTATGTTGGTGTTGGTAGTATTTGTGAATCATCTAATTCATTTTCAAAAAAATATGGCAATCCTGAAGCCTTACTTAAGGAAGGAGTTCGTGTTGCTTCTGAATTAGGGTCTCCTATCGTTGGTTGTGCTATCGGTAGTATAAATGATCGTTATACTGATGGAGGTATAGAGGCTAAAATAGAAAGAGTTGTAAAACTCATGAAAAAAGTGGCTCCTAGGGCTAAAGATGCTGGCGTTAAGTTTGCCTTTGAAAATCATGCAGGAGATTTGCGCTCAAGTGAATTATTAGAGCTCATCGATCAAACAGGTACTGATATTTGTGGTGCTTTTTTTGATCCCGCCAATGCTTTATGGGCAATGGAAGATCCTATGGAAGCTTTAGAAATACTGGGATCTAATATTTTATGTACAAGTATTCGGGATGTTGCTATTTGGGAAACTAAAACTGGAGCAACTTTTCAAGGTAAAGCAATAGGAGAGGGGGGGATGGATTATAAAATGTATGCAAAAACCATGTCAAAACTATGCCCAAATGTACCATTGCATGTTGAAACTATATCAAATTCACCAACTACAATACCTTATCTGAAACCTGAATTTTGGGACGGTTTCCCTAAATTATCCCCTAAAGATATTGTTGGATTTTTAAGATTGGTTAGAGTAGGAAATATTGAAACTCCTTTGCAGTCAGTTGTTGGACTGGATAAAAAAGAATTTGAAGGGATGTTGCAAAAATCCGAATTACTAAAAAGTTTTCAATTTTTAAGAAAACATTGTAATGCTGGTTTGAAATTTTAGTTAATCTAATATTAATCCTAAATTAAGTACAGCTCATTATTTTAGCCAGTAAGATTACCTATCATTAAATAATAGGAAAGCAGAGAAGTTTAAAATTATTTTCTATAAGTATTGAAAAGTGTTTTTCTATCCTTTTGTAGGCAATCAATCTATTAAAGTAAAATAAAGCATGTTGACCCAGTTTACAAGTTTAAAACATAATGATATGAATAATTTTAAATTTAGTTTTTTAAGCAACCATTTTCAAATGGTATTTCTAGTCCTTTTTTATACATTCTGTAATGTTTTTGCTTGTTTAGGACAAAACCAAAAGCAAAAACCTCCAAATTTGTTGTTTATCATGACAGATCAACAGCGATTTGATGCGTTGAGCTATGCTGGGAATAAAGTTTTAAAAACATCAAACTTGGATAGATTAGCTCGTGAAGGGGTATACTTTGTAAATGCACATACTCAAATGGCGGTATGTTCACCGGCAAGAGCAGCAATTTTAAGCGGACAGACTGTTGAAAATACAAAGGTATTGTCAAATAGAGAGGCTTATTCTGGACCAGAAACAGGTATTATGCCAAATAAAACCTTTGATGAAATTTTAGATGAGAACGGTTATCATTGTGAATATTATGGCAAGTGGCATACACCAACTTTTCGAGCAAAAGTGTATAAGAATTCTGTTACCGTTGCTGGTAAGTCGAAATCAGAATTAGGAGTAGGGCAAAAACAAGCGTATCTTAATTTTTTAGACCCTCTTTTCCCAAAAAAGAAACCAAATGAAAACCAATTAATGGATACATTTACGGTTCGTCCATATGCTCCAGATCCGTTAGATGTAAGGCACAATCTAAAAAAAGAGGGTAAAGATTACAATATAAAGGTTGGGCAATCATCTATTCATGGGGTTATAACTATTCCTCCAGAATATCATGTTTCTGCATTTGAAGCAGGTGAAACCATAGAAGCATTGGAGCGTTTAAAAGATAAAACTTTTAGTATAACTTGTTCGTTTCATCATCCACATCCTCCCTATTTGGCATCAAAAGAGTATTCAGAAATGTTTCCCGTAAAGGACATGACTCCTCCAGAGAGTATTAGTGATGATATGTTGAATTCCCCATACTTCAAATCAAAGAAAAGAACGAGAGAAGGGTATTCAGATCCTGAAAAAATAAAATATTTTATTTCAGAATATTACGCCCTTGTAAAAGAAGTCGACGATTGGATTGGTTTGATATTAAATAAATTAGACGAATTGGGCTTAAGTAACAATACTTTGGTGGTGTTTACAAGTGACCATGGAGAAATGCTTGGGAACCATGGTATGGTTGGGAAATTTAATTTTTATGAAGAATCATCTCATATACCCATGTTGATTAGATTTCCTGGAAGAATAAAACCGGGAACAGTGGTTAAATCTCCTACTTCAAATATGAATTTATTTGCTACCATTTTGGATTATTTAAACATGGATAAAGTTCCTTCTGATGGAGAGAGTTTACGTGGATTGATAGAAAATGGTGATAATGAAAACGCCTATGTGGTTACTGAATGGTTAAGCGATTTAACCTCCAAACCATCGCATATGGTATTGAAAGGAGGATGGAAATTAATGTTGCCACATGCGTCCGGGAAAAATGTGAAAATGGCCTTGTACAATCTTAATGAAGATCCACATGAGCTAAACAATTTGCTAGTTCCTGAGTCGGAGAAATACAAAAATAAAATTGCTGAGTTGCAAAGTTGTTTTCAGGAATGGCAAGAAAAAACAGGTTCAAAGATTTAATAATTTTTCAACTGTTGGTTTACTAATTAGAACCAATGGAACTAATATAAATAAAACGCATTATGCATTTTCAAGCAAAAGAGAGTAGGTATTCAAACATGGTTTATCGTAGAAGTGGTAAAAGTGGGATTAATTTGCCCGCCATTTCATTAGGTTTATGGCATAATTTTGGAGGAGTTGATACTTTTGAGAATTTTCGTAAAATAATTTGGAAAGCATTTGATTCAGGAATTACCCATTTCGATTTAGCAAACAATTATGGTCCCCCTCCTGGATCTGCAGAAGAGAATTTTGGTAAAATTCTTAAGATGGATTTTAAATCTCACAGAGATGAAATGATTATTTCTACTAAAGCTGGTTGGGATATGTGGCCAGGACCTTATGGAGATTTGGGATCCAGGAAATATTTGATAGCGAGTTTGGACCAAAGTTTAAAACGTATGGATTTGGATTATGTAGATATCTTTTATTCACATAGACCAGATTATGACACACCATTAGAAGAAACAATGGGCGCATTATCAACTTCTGTAAATTCTGGTAAAGCTTTATATACTGGTATTTCAAGTTATGAGGCAGATAGAACAAAAGCTGCATCCGATTTATTAAGAAAAAGTGATACTCCTTGCTTGATACATCAACCCAAATATTCCATGTTTGAACGATGGGTAGAAAATGGGTTGCTGGATGTTTTAGGGAATGAAGGTATTGGTTGTATTCCTTTTTCACCACTTGCACAAGGACTATTAACTAATAAGTATTTAAATGGAATACCGAAAAACTCTAGAGCAGCCAAATCTACTGGTTTTTTGCAATCGGGTGAAGTTACTCCTGAAAAAATTGAAAAAGTAAAACTACTCAATAAAATTGCAAAAAACAGGAATCAATCTCTTGCGCAATTGGCAATTTCTTGGTTGTTGAAAGATGAGCGAGTGACATCCGTTTTGGTGGGGGCAAGCAGTACGGAACAACTTGAAGATAATTTAAAATCATTAGATAATTTGAATTTTGAAACTGATGAATTATTTCAGATTGAAAATATTCTCAAACAATAAATAAAACTTATTATACAGCCTAAAAGATAGAAACAATGAAAAACAATAAATCACACATACTTTTCTTCCTAGTTCTAATAATATTAAGTTCATTTTCCTTTGCTCAAACAAAGCATGCTAAAAAAAGTAAATTCATGAGTTATAAAGGCCTTGTTATGGCTGGTTATCAGGGTTGGTTTAATACTCCAACTGATGGCGCAAATAGAAAGTGGACGCATTATAGTAGATCAGGAAAATTTGAAGATGGTTATACCACTATTGATTTTTGGCCAGAAATGGATGAATACAAAAAGAAATACAAGACTGCGTTTAAATTTGAAGATGGTTCACCTGCTTATGTGTTTAGTTCATATGATGAAAGTACAGTTGACCTACACTTTAAATGGATGAAGGAATACGGTGTTGATGGTGTATTTATTCAAAGGTTTTTTTCGGTATTGACGCGAAAAGGTAGAATAAAACACAATGATAAAGTGCTTAAGTCTGCCATCAAAGCGGCCAATAAATATGGTATAGCTATTTGTTTGATGTATGATATTGGAGGTATGGATGACGAAAACTATGAACTGGTTTTAAAAGATTGGAAACATTTAGTTGATGATCTTAAATTGACGAATCAAAAAAATAAAACAACGTATTTATTTCATAATGATAAACCTTTGGTAGCCTTGTGGGGAGTTGGTTTCAAAGATAGAAACAGCAGTCATATTCCCGAGGTTTCTAAAATGATGGATTTTTTTAAAAATGATCCTAAATATGGAAACTGTTCAATTCATTTGGGTTTACCTGCTTATTGGAGAACTTTGGGAAGAGATACATCTGGTGAGCCTGAACTTTTAGACTTGGCAAAACAAGCTGATATCATTCATCCTTGGTTAGTTGGACGTTATAATGAGAAAAGTTATGAAAAGTTTAGAAAAGAAGTAATCCTTGGAGATGTTGAATGGGCTAAAAAACACAAAGTGTCGTATGTACCTACCGTTTTTCCCGGGTTTTCTTGGTACAATATGAAACCAAATGCTAAATTTAATTCCATACCTAGAAATAAAGGTAAATTCTTTTGGAAACAAATAGCTGGAGCTATGAATAGCGGTGCAGAAATGATTTATGTAGCTATGTTTGATGAAATTGATGAAGGTACTGCCATAATAAAAGTAGCTAGGGAAGTACCTGTTGGAGAGAAAAGTAAGTTTGTTCCTAGAGAAGAGGGGGTGCCTTCAGATCATTTTTTATGGTTAACAGGTATGGCCGGTAAAATACTAAGAGGAGAGGTTGTTTTTTCTAATGAAATGCCAGTAAGAAATTAATAATTTGTGTCAATTTAATTGGAAGTTTTAAAAATGTTTACTGTTTTTCCAATTAGACCTCGTTTGTTTTTATCTCTTTTTTTATGGAATAAAAAGGAGTTGTAACATTTACATATTAAATAAAACTATGATAAAAATAAGAGTATTAATCCTTTCCCTTTTTGCTGTTGCTTCAATAGTGTTCTTTTTTACAAATCAAGAAAAAAAAATTAAAAATACGGAAGCTTCGCCAATAACAAAAAATGGATTATTAGAGCAGCCTAATGTTATTATGCTGGCATTGGATGATTTAAATGATTGGATAAACCCATTGGGATATACACAATTAAAAACCCCGAACTTAGATAGATTAGCAAATGCGGGGGTTAACTTTACCAATTCACATGCTCCAAATTCTTATTGTGCGCCCTCTAGAACTGCAATTTGGACTGGACTTCAATCATCTACTACGGGATGTTATAAAAATGAAGTATATCATTATGATTATCCAAATATTTTGCCTTTGCATTTAGCTTTTAAAAAGGGGGGCTATGATATTTATGGAGCGGGTAAGTTATTTCATCACAGGGCGGGATTTGTTGATTTACGCGGATGGAATGAATATTATACCAGGACCAAAGAAGTTAAGGAAGTAGGATATGAAATGGGATATCGTGGTAATGACTTGCCATTTCCAGAACCTTTTCCTTATAGCCCTTACTATATAAAGCAAGGAAAAAAGATTAAAGGTGGTCCTTTTTTAGAGTGGGCACCTATCCCTAACGAACTTAGTGAACAAATGTTAGAAAATAAGCGAACTAATTGGGTTTGTGACCTTCTTAGAAAAAAGCATGAAAATCCGTTTTTTATTGCTATAGGTTTGTATACACCTCATTTCCCAAATTATGTGCCACAAAAATATTTTGATATGTATGATTTGGAAAATATTGAGATCCCTGAATTTTTTGAAAATGATTTAGATGATTTACCTCCTGCTATTAGAGATGCTGCAATAAAAAGAAAAGCGCAACATCACGATAAACTAGTTAAATTAGGTTTAATGAAAGAGGCATATAGGGCCTATTTCGCAGCTGTATCATATGCTGATGATATGCTGGGGCGTATATTAGATTCACTTGAGCAGAGCCCCTATAAAGATAATACGATAGTTGTTGTTTGGAGTGACCAAGGTTATCATCATGGGGAAAAAGGAAATTGGGGTAAGCATACTTTATGGCAAGAAACATCGCATGTTCCTTTTATTTTCGCTGGCAATGATTTAAAAAAAGATATTGATGTTGATGCAACAGCTGGCTTAATTGATTTATACCCTACATTAGCTGAACTTTGTAATTTACCAAAGTCACACAATTTGGATGGTATGTCTTTAGTTCCGGCTTTAAGAGGAGAGAGTATGAAGGATAGGTCTTTGTTTGTTCCTTACCACATAAGAGGAAGTTATTCTGTTATTAATTCTGATTGGAGATACATTCATTATAACGACGGTACGCAAGAACTTTATGAATTAAAAAAAGATCCTAATGAGTGGTATAATTTAGCAACTAAAGAAAATTATAAAGAGGTTATAAATAATTTAAAAAAAGAGGCGCCGAAAGAGTTCAGAGAATCTGCCACACCAAGGAATACACTTGATTTAATTATAGAGAAGGATACCATGTATTGGAAGAGTAAAAATGGGGGAAAACCTCAAATGTATTATTAGATAAAGTTATTTAAAACATCAAGAGTTGTTCATAAATCTTCTAGAGATCAAAAAAAATCTATCGTTATTGAAAAAATCTCATGGAGGTATTATCTAAAGTCTTTTTGCTATGATCATTGTATAGAATTTTAAAGAAGAAAACGGAATATTTAATTGATTTTGTAATGGACAAAGAAGTAAATTAAATTTAAAATTACAGACTTCCGTACAGATAGGTATAAAAAAAGCTCAAGTTTTAAACTTGAGCTTTTTTTATTTAGTGATTTTTAAGCCTATTTTTCTTTTTTCTTTTTTCTTTCTGCAGCAGCCTCAGAAGCTTCAATCGCTTCTTCTAAAGATACCGTGCCATTGGAGTCTTTATCCATTCTGTTAAATTGTTTTTCTAACCTGTCATTAGGAATTTCCTTCTGTCTTTTCACTGATTTGAATTCTTCTAATGTCATAACTCCATCACCATTACTGTCCCAACGTTCAAACCTTTTTTCATAATTTGGCTCTTTTTTTTCTTGTGCAATGGTACTAAATGAAAAAGCAATTACAAATATTATAAATGCGATAAATTTTGATGTGTTTAGTTTCATATTGTTTGTGTTATTATTTTAACAATGATAAGATTTATACATTAATTTTTAGTTAATAGATTCTTAACAGTATATGGAAGAGAATTATACAATTATTGAATTAAGAGAAAGATAACGTGTGTATTGGGAAATTTCGTTAGAATTTGTTTTGATAATTCTATTTTGGTTTTACACCCGATGCTGTTTTTTGTACGTTAGAAGGTATTTATGATGTGCTAAAATTCAAGAGAAAAATAATTAGCGGATGAACTACTTAAATCATCCTTTGTCCAGTATTTATCGCGGATTGTATAAAAACAATTTATAATATCATGTTGCACAACTGTTAGCTTTTACTATTTAAAGCTTAAGACATTACTATAAGCACTTTCTAGATCTTCAGGAACTTGATAAAATATTGGAACTTCCAATAAGTGATAAATTTAATAAGAATATTTTTTTCTTAAACCAAAGTCAGAGACTGTAAAACTAACGGTATAATTTTCATAGCTATTAAAAAATAACTTGCAAAGTGAAATTGAAAAGGGTGGAATTGAAAGCAAAATAGCAATAATCTAACAATGACTTTGCATATTATTATTTAAGGCAATATTGATTGGTCGAACAAAGAATATCAACAATGTTTAAAAGTATGAATGAAAAAAAGCTATTTATCGATTCCATTTTATCTATGATTTAGGGATGGGGGTAGATTTCTGTTTTTTAAGGGGTTAGGTGTGTGTTTTGACTTTGTTTTTTTTATTTGTCGACCAAGAAATTAAAATTAATACTTAATTAAGTAATTATTATTTAATCATTAATCACTCGCTTTTACATTTATAAAAAGTTAATATGAATATTTTGTTTTAAAAATAAATTGAGAATTAGGATTTAATTAAAACGCTTATTCAAAACCGTATAATTTAATTTAAACAAATGAATAAAACATTTAAGTACTCAATTTTTATAGGAATCTTTATTATAATGATTTTATCAGGGTATGGATTGTCTGATTTGAAGCAGAATAAGAATAAAACAAAACCAATAGACTTAGTAAACCCTTATTTGGGTAACATAAGTCATTTACTAGTTCCAACTTTTCCAACCATGCATTTGCCCAACAGTATGTTACGCGTATATCCAGAACGTTCGGATTTTACTAGCGATTTATTGAATGGTTTACCCTTAATTACAACAAGTCATAGAGGAAGCTCAGCTTTTAATCTAAGCCCTTTTCAAGGAAAGGTTGAAGATATGAAATCTGTAATGAAATATAGTTATGATAATGAAAAATTGACTCCCTATTCCTATTATGTTTTTTTGGATGATGATGAGATTGATGTGAATTTTGGATTGTCTCATCAATCAGCAATATATTCGTTAGAATTTAATAAAGAAGAAGATACTTATTTGATAATAAATTCTAAAAATGGAGCTATATCTTGGAATGATTCAGGTTTGTCTGGGTTTCAACTTATTGAAAATGAAACAAAGGTATTTTTGTCAATGGAGTTTGAAGAAAAACCAGAAACGATTTCGGTTTTGAAGGAAGGAAAAGTATCGGAAGGAGCAAGTATCAAAGGTAAAAATGCAAGTCTTGTTTTGAAATTTCCAAAAGGTACTTCTAAAATAACTCTACGTTATGGGATTTCATTTATTGATGAAGCACAAGCAACTCGTAATTTATCGCGAGAAGTTAAGGGAAAAGACTTAAAAACATTACAAAATACAGCACGCAATATTTGGAATAATGCTTTAGGGAAAATAGAAGTTGAAGGGGGAAGTGAAGCTGAACAGCGCGTTTTTTACACCTCTTTATACAGAACTTACGAAAGACCCGTATGTCTTTCAGAAGATGGACGATATTACAGTGCTTTTGATAACAGCATTCATCAAGATAATGGCCGTCCTTTCTATACAGATGATTGGATTTGGGATTCTTATAGAGCCCACCACCCATTGCGTATTTTGGTAGACCCTAAAACAGAAGAAGATGTTATTAATTCTTTTGTCATTATGGCAGAACAAATGGATAATTTTTGGATGCCAACTTTTCCAGAAGTTACAGGAGATAGTAGACGAATGAATTCAAATCATGGTGTTGCCTCTGTAATTGATGCTTACAGAAAAGGGTTAAGAGGTTTTGATTTAGAAAAAGCTTACGAAGCTTGTAAAAACGGAATTAACGAAAAAACTTTAGCTCCTTGGTCTGGTTTACCGGCTGGAGAGATAGATTTGTTTTACAAAGAAAAAGGATATTTTCCTGCGCTTCATGATGGAGAAAAAGAAACTGTGCCAGAGGTACATCACTTTGAAAGTCGACAACCTGTAGCAGTAACTTTAGGTACTTCTTATGATGAATGGTGTTTGTCTCAAATAGCTAAAGAATTGGGGAAAGCTGAGGAATATCAAACTTTCAAGGCACATTCCTATAACTATAGAAATTTATACAATGATAAAACCAGTTTTTTCCATCCAAAAGACAATAAGGGAAATTTTATTGAACCTTTTGATTATAAGTTTTCGGGAGGAATGGGTGCAAGAAAGTATTATGGAGAAAACAATGCTTGGACTTATCGATGGGATGTACAGCACAATGTAAAAGATTTAATTGAGTTGATGGGAGGAAATGAATCTTTTATTGAAAATTTAAATAATACATTTTCAGAGCCTTTAGGTAGAAGTAAATTTGGTTTCTATGCTCAATTACCTGATCAAACAGGTAACGTTGGTCAATTTTCAATGGCAAATGAACCTTCATTACATATTCCTTATCTATATAATTATGCTGGTCAGCCATGGAAAACGCAAAAACGAATTAGAACTTTGTTAAATCAATGGTTTAGAGATGACTTAATGGGAGTTCCAGGAGACGAAGATGGCGGAGGAATGACTGCTTTTGTCGTATTCTCTCAGTTAGGGTTTTATCCAGTAACACCCGGGTTAGCTATATATACGATTGGGAGTCCAGTTTTCGAAGAATCTATAGTTCATTTAGAAAACGGAGCAAATTTCACCATAAAAGCAACAAATTATGCACCGGATAATAAATACATTCAGTCTGCAAAATTTAATGGTAAAACTTGGGAAAAGCCTTGGTTTACTCATTCTGATATTATGGAAGGTGGTACTTTAGAATTGGTGATGGGTAATAAAGCCAATAAGTCTTGGGGAAGCTCCTTAAGTCAAGTGCCTCCATCATTAGAATAAAAAGTATATAATAATTAGCCTATCAAACACAAACCAATTTATTGCCTCTAAATAAATAAAAGGGATAAATATTGGAAGTCTATTCTTGAGATTTTGGTTTGAAGGTTAAAAAATAAACACAGAATTACTTAATAATACAAATAAGAAATGAATAATAAATATTTAACAGGCATCATATTATTGTGCTTATTGTCGAGTCAATTAAATGGGCAAAGTAAACATGCTAGAAGTTATAAGTTTCCAAGCTATAAAGGCTTAGTAATGGCTGGTTATCAAGGTTGGTTTAGGGCACCAGGGGATGAAGCAAATTCTAAATGGGGGCATTACGGTTCTGGTGGTAAATTTGATAAAGATCATAATACCATTGACTTCTGGCCTGATGTGTCACAATATGAAAAAACTTACGAAACGAAGTTTAAATTTCCTGATGGTACAAAAGCAAGAGTGTTTAGTTCTGTGGATAAAAGTACAACAGATTTACATTTTAAATGGATGAAAGATTATGGTGTTGATGGTGTGTTTATGCAACGTTTTTTTGGAGTTGCAAGGCAGCATCATAATCTTGAAAAATCCCATGATGTTATTCTAGCGAATGCAGTATCAGCAGCTGAAAATAATAATAGAGCGATTGGTGTCATGTATGATCTCTCTGGTATAAAAGCAAATGGCGAAGATTGTTCTGTTGTTATTGAGGATTGGAAAAATTTAGTTGATAATTTAAAAGTTACCTCAAGTGAGAATTACATCCATCACAATGGTAAACCATTAGTAACTATTTGGGGCTTAGGATTTCCTGATCGCCCTTATAATATTCGTGAAATAGGAATTAATAGGTTAATTGATTTTCTAAAGAATGATCCAGAATACGGAGGATGTTCAGTAATGTTAGGTGTACCTACGTATTTTAGAGAATTGGATAAAGATTGTTTGCCAGATCCATATTTACATGATGTTATAAAATCTGCAGACATTGTTTTACCTTGGATGGTTCAACGCTTTACCCCATTATTACATCAAGACGAAATTCGTTATAGAGACCATGTAATTGCTGATATAAAATGGTGTAAAGAAAATAAAGTAGACTATGTGCCTTTAGTGTATGCAGGGTTTAGTTGGCGTAATTTATCAAAGATGAACCCACGTTTAGCAAAACATACCTCTTATGGAGCTATTCCCCGTTTAGGCGGTAAGTTTTATTGGGGGCTTATCTACAATGCTATTAATGCTGGGGGTGAGATGTTATATGTTGGTATGTTTGACGAAGTGGATGAAGGTACTGCCATAATTCCTATTTTAAACAAACCTCCAAATAGTAAAGATGCTTATTTTGTAGGAAATGATGATGTAGCTCCAGATCACTATTTGAAGTTAACCGGTTTAGCGGCCAAAATGTTAAGGAAAGAGATACCCCTGGAAAGTGAAATGCCTCTACAATGATTTTACGTTAGTTTTAAGTTAGTGAAGTAAGACGATTCTGTTAGAGGAAAAAAAGAGGGATTTATCCCTCTTTTTTTATTTGGTAACAGTTCATTAACACTTGGGGTTATGACAATGTTAATGAAAAATTAATCATAATTGTTAATCTTGTAGAATTAAAAAAAACAAACAAAGACTTAAACTAGAAGTAAATGAAAAAACAAAATAAAATAGCAGTTGTTTCAAGAGAAAACCTTATTCCCTTTATCTTAGTAACATCTTTATTTGGTCTATGGGGATTTGCGAATGCAGTTACGGACCCCATGGTACAAGCTTTTAAAAAAGTGTTAGAATTATCAAATTCTGAAGCTGCATGGGTTCAAATGGCATTCTACGGAGGCTATTTTTGTATGGCCTTGCCTGCTGCTATGTTTATGAGAAAGTATTCTTATAAAGTGGGAATTCTAATTGGACTTGGATTGTACTCTGTCGGTGCGCTTATGTTTTATCCAGCTGCGATTTCGGAGGAATTTTGGTTTTTTTGTATGGGACTTTATGTATTAACATTTGGATTGGCTTTTTTAGAAACAGCTGCAAATCCTTACGCCTTAGCAATGGGAGCAAAAGAAACAGCAACCCAACGATTAAATTTAGCGCAGGCTTTTAATCCAGTGGGGTTGATTGCGGGTTTGTTTGTTGCTCAACAATTTGTATTAAAAAACTTACAGTCCGATGATATTGCGGATTTTTCTGCATTAGAAGAGGCTTCGAAAGTATTGATAAAAACAGCTGATCTTTTGGTGATTAGAAATCCGTATGTGATACTTGGTTTAGTGATTATGGGGGTTTTTGTGTTGTTTTTGATGAGTAAAATGCCTCAATCTAAAGAAGAAGGAGCGATGCCAAAAATTGGTGAGACATTTGCTACGCTTGGAGAAAACAAGTCTTATGTTTTGGGTGTTGTTTCACAAATATTATATGTAGGAGCACAAATTATGTGTTGGACTTATATTTACCAATATGCTGAAGGAATAGGCATTGATAGTGTAACAGCTGGATATTATCAAATGTTTGCATTTGTGTTATTTACAGTAGGAAGAGCTTTTGGTACGTACATGTTAAGGTTTATGAATTCAGGAAGATTGTTAATGTCTTTTGCTGTATTAGCAATGATTTCATTATTGGGGACTGTTTTTATCCAAAATGCCTATGGGTTATATTGTCTAGTGGGTGTTTCCTTTTTTATGTCATTGATGTTCCCAACTATTTATGGGATAGCTTTAGGTGATTTGACAGAAGAGCAGTCCAAAGTTGGTTCTGCTGGTTTAGTGATGGCAATTGTGGGTGGTGCATTAATGCCCAAAATGCAAGGTCTAATTATTGATGCAGGTGGATCAGGTGTTTCGGATACGGAAATAATGGGGGTTTCTGAAGTGAATTTTTCTTTCGTGTTACCTTTATTGTGTTTTGTATTTATTGCCTGGTATGGAAAATCAATGAGTAAAAGTGTATCAGCCTAAACGAAGTAACAAAATAAATTCAAATGAATAGTCTAAATATCGGGAATGATAAGGATTGGAGAGAAGAAGATGCGGCTGACAGTTATAGTTTTAAAAAGACTGTTTTAAGGCATTTTATACATTATGAATGTCGATTATAGGTTCATAAAGATGCTGGTGTTAGAAAAGCAATATACTTTGGTACATGGAAATATATTGAGTGAATAGTAAGGGATGCAAAAAATGAGAGAGGTGAAATGCTTTTGGTTTAGTAAAAGATTAAGGAGAAACTAAGAAAAGAATAACTATGGAGACTGCAGTAACAAAAAAGGCTAAGAATTAATTAGTTCAGATACTTGAGTCTTTATCTAATAAAATTAGAAATAAATTATGAGAAATTTTAAATATCAATTGTTGTTTTTGACTTTAGGGCTTTGTTGTTTTAGGGGTGAGGCACAAAAGAAAAACTTGTTATTTATCATCACTGACCAACAAAGGTATGATGCTTTAAGTATTGCTGGAAATGAAGTTCTGGAAACACCAAATTTAGATAGATTGGCTAATGAAGGTGCTTACTTTAAGAATGCATACACCCCATGCGCTGTATGTGGACCGGCTAGATCTTCTATTTTGACAGGTCAAACTGTTGAAAATACTGGGGTTAATACAAATGATAAAACGTATCATTATAATGAAACACCAGTAATGACTTCTATAACTTTCGATGAGATATTAGATGAGCAAGGATATACATGTGAATACTATGGAAAATGGCATACGATGTCAACTCATTCCAAAGTGTATAAGAATCCTAAAAAGAAAGCGGATAATGGTAAATCGATGTTCGATCATGGTGGTCAGAATTATTTGTACCAAGATTATTTGAATGAGGCCTTTCCTAAAAGAAAACCGAAGAAAGGACAACTTATGGATAAATTCTCTAAAAGACCCTATATTCCGGATCCAATAGATGTGAATTTTGGTAAAACTTACGAGGAGGTTCGATCTGAGAAGCAAAAATTAACTCAGCCTGATTACCATGGGCAATCTGTAATTCCTGAGGATCATACAATTACCGCATATTACGGAAAGGAGACGATTGATGCGATTGAACGTTTAAAAGACAAGCCATTTAGTATTACCTGCTCGTTTCATTTTCCTCATGCGCCTATGCTTCCATCATTGCCTTATTATGGAATGTATCCAGCAAAGAAAATGGCTCCACCGTTAAGTATTCATGATGATATGAAAAACTCACCTTATGCGAATGCGAATGGGAGAAAGAGTTTAACTCAGTTTGCAGATCAGGAGAAAATAAAATATATGATTTCAAATTATTATGGACTAGTTAAAGAAATGGATATTTGGGTCGGAAAAATCTTGAATAAATTAGAGGAAGAAGGCCTTACAGAAAATACTTTGATAATTTTTACAAGTGATCATGGTGAAATGTTGGGAGCCCATGGAATGAGAGAGAAAAATGTGTTTTATGAAGAATCGTCTCATATCCCATTAATAATAAAAGATAAAGAGGCGATTTCAACTGCAATATCATTGAATCAATATGTTTCAACTATTGATTTATTTCCTACTATTTTGGATTATTTAAACATTCCTGGGGAATATAAATCTGACGGAAAAAGCCTAAGAGGAATTATTGAAGATAAAGATAAAGAGCATGGAAAGTATGTGGTTACAGAATGGGATTATAGAGGAGATATTTCTCCAAACTATATGATAGTAAAAGATAATTGGAAACTAATGATTCCCTATTCTGTTTCATCCAAAGTAATCAATGCGATGTATAACCTAAATGATGATCCGTATGAGATGAATAATCTATTGGGGAAAAACCCTAATAAAACTCAATATGAGAAGAAAGCAGAAGAACTGAAGGAATGCTTATTAGAGTGGTTAGCAAATAAAAAATCAAAACATTATAATGGAGTGAAAAACAGAGAGTTAATTTAAAAAAAGAGCTGTGTTTTGTAGTTTTAAGGATGACATATTCAATTAATTGGATAGAATGAACTTGAAGGAAATCAAAGAAAAAGAAGAAATGGGATACATCAATTAATAAAAGAAAAAAAATGAAAAAGAGTTTTTTAATATTTAATAAAATACAAATAATGGGTTCTAACAACTCAGGTAAGGTATTTTAATACTAACAAATTTATGGGGCATGTATTTAATGGGAGTATTTCTCTAATGACCTTTAAACTTTTAACTAAAACAATTTCTCAAATGAAAAACAAGACATTACTATTATTAATTTTATTCTTCGGAATAATTGTTTCTGCCAATTCTCAGGAAAACATAGATCTTTATATTTGGGCTGGGCAATCAAATGCCATGGGCTGGAAAGGAGATGGTGCGTTTTACCCTGCAGATCCCGACAATTTAGATACTTCAATCAGATTAAATCAGACACTAATGAGAAGCAATAATCCGGATAAACCGTTTACAACTGATGGTTGGGTTACTATGCAAGCTCAAGAAGGATTGTTTGATGATGGGCATTTTGGTCCTGAAGTTACCTTTAGTCGAAAACTCAAGCAAGCAGGTTATAATCCGGCCATTTTTAAGTTTGGACAAGGTGGATCAAGTTTGTATGAGGATTGGCAAGGTCCTGGGGATGGAATGAATTATGATCGAATGATCAGTAAACTAACTGAAGCTATTGATGAATTAGAAGCCGAAGGACATACGGTTAATATTAAAGCTTTTGTTTGGATTCAAGGAGAACATGATGCTCAGGCTCATACCTTCCCTGAAGATTATGAAACAAGACTTTCTTCACTGATATTGAATATTCGTAATTTTGTTGGAAATAGTGTATTACCCGTAGTTTTAGGTGTTGATGAACAACATAGAAATGTCGTTGATTATCCGGCGATTCATAATGCTCACCAGAATATTGCGCAAAATGATGTAAATATAAAGTTTACTTCAATGTATGGTTTTCCTAAAGCAGATGGATCTCATCTTACACCTGATGGTTTGGTAGCACATGGAGAACATTTATTTGATAACTACAATATTTTGCTTTCATCAGAAAAACCCTCTGAAAATTGCGTTGTTTCATCCTCAGGGACGAATCAAACAAAGGAAAATGTTTCATGGGGTCAATCTTTCAAACCAGATTGTTCTGGATTTTTGTCAGAGTTAACGTTCGATTCAGCATCAACAATAAATTCTTCCTTTACAATTTCAATAAGAAATGGTCCAGATTGTTATGCAACAGAGCTTCTTAATCAAAGTATTTCATCCATTACCGATGGAGATAACACAGTCCTATTGTCAAATCAAATTTACTTAAACGGGGAACACAATTACTATATCAATATTAGTTCTGATTTAGATGAAGAATGGCGTGTTCGCTATAGTGATTCTGACCAAATAATAGGGAATTTAAGAACTTATACAGACGAAGAAACTAGCACATCTTGTGGATTGAGTTACCCTAGCTATGATATGTCATTTTCAGTTTCAATTACTGAGAGTACACTGCATACAGATAAACAGGAACAACTTTTAAATGCAACTTATATAGCACCAAACCCAACTGAATCTGTAGTGAGTATTTATTTAAATGATCTTAAAGAAGTTTCTTTAAAAGTTTATGATATAAATGGTAGAGAAATATATAATAAGGATAACATAAATTCAGTCATTCAACAAATTGATTTAAGTAATGTTGCTACTTCTGGTATGTATTTGGTTCAGATTAATACCAAAGGCTATCAAAAAACCCACAAGCTTCTTATTCTTTAATAAGTACTAATAAAAAGAAATGTAAAAACGTTCCGCAATAGTGCATTTGCTCTATTGCAGAACGTTTTTTTGTTTCCAAATATAAGGAAGTGTAACTTACTCGATCTAATTTTTATAAGATGTAGTGTCTCTATACCTCCCAACAGACCATGGGGGAAACATATCAAATGCTCTTAATGGTTTATTCCTATAAGGCTCTGATTCACTATCTCTAATATGAGTTCTCCTGTATGAAAGGACTCCAGAAATTACATAAGTTTTGTTATTCTCTTTTCCATTTTTAGATTTGAATAAATCCAAAACATCTGTAACATATCTTACGGTGTAAGGTCTGTCAATGAAATCAAGCTCCCAAATTGCTAAAACATGTTTTTAAACTTTATCTCTGTGATTTTTTAATTTAGGATTTTCTAAAGACATTAATAATCGTTGTAAAAAAACTCCATCGATACCATAAGTCTGCATCCATTTAAAATGAAGGTCTATGGTTTGAGAATCATTTGAGGAGTATAACTTTACAGATTCACCATTTTTACAAGTTTAGCCAAGTGCCATAAAGTTTTTTAGTTAAATATTTTATTAATTTTGAAAACCTATCTATGGTAAGTGTTTCAGCATTTAAATCTTTTGACCCTGTTCCCCAATGAGTCCATTTGTTTAATTTGAAAGAATCTCCTTTTGTGGTGAAACAACCTTAATGTCCGCCGTGTGCTTGGTTCAAGAGGTCTTGCGCATGTAACCCTATGCAATAAAGAGTGATACATAGTATGCATCTTTTTTGTCTTAATTTATAGTTATTTGATAGAATTAATCGAAAAGGTTATTCTGACATTAATTTTTTATTTTAAAAAAAATAGACATTTTTTTAAATTTTTCTAGTCTATTAATATAATAATAAGACTTAATTAAGTTAGCGGCATAATTTTACTAATTATTAATTAAAAAATATTAATCATGAAAAAAATTACACAATTTAAAAATGTATTCTTACTTAGTGCTGCACTACTAGTGTCATCTGTTGTTGCGGCGGCTGATATTTATGTAAAATCAGATGGTAATGATTCAAATTCTGGTTCAGACATTGACAATGCACTAGCTACTTTAGATGCAGCCTATACAATGGCGAAAGGGACTTTAGCTGAAAATGATAGGATTATCATTAGTGGTACCCTAACTGTTGCTTCTTCATTGAATGTAAATGATACTAGTGGTACAATAACATTTATTAGTCATGATGATGTGGATGTTGTTTCCGGAGTTCAGGGGGTAATTTCTAATTCTGGTGGTATTAAAGTATTTAACCTGAATAGTTCGAGCGTGGCTACATCGGTATTCTCAGGTTTGGAGTTTACCAATATTGCTGGTGCTAGTAATGGAGGTGGCTTATTTAGTACTGTTGGTTCTGGGTCAAACACTAGTTTTACGGATTGTACCTTTACCAATAATAGTAATTCGGCAGGAAATGGGAATATTTATATTACTAATTCAACGTTGTCTTTGACAAATTGTGTTTTTGACAGCAATAGCACAGCTAACGGAAGCGGAGGAGCCATTTATGTTGGTTCTCTAGCAAATGTAACTGTTGTAGATTGCGTGTTTAAAGGCAACAGTGCAACAGATGCAAGTGATACTTCTACTGGTGGTGCAATTTCAAATTCTTCTACAGGTTCCGTTACGATTACGGGGTCTACTTTTTACGATAATTCAGCAGATCGTCAAGGTGGTGCAGTTTATACGACTGGAGACAGTAATTTATCAATGACAAATGTAACCATGTTTGAAAATACGATAACTACAACGCTTTCGCAAAGGGGATCAGCATTTAGAACAGATTCAACTGGAACTGTTAGTATTACGAATAGTTTGATATATGGAAACACATCTCCAAATGCAACGACATCAGCAGATATTGCTTTTGGTGGATTAGGGAATTCAGCATCGGTAACACATGTACTTTCAGGTAGCTATCGTAAGATTGTTGACTTCACTCTAACAGATATAGGTTCTGATTTGGAAGCAGATTTGGCAAGTTCAATGTTAACATGGAGTCCAAGTGAAGGGCTAGGAGCAGTTACATATGGTATTGCTACTTCAGGTAATTCGCCAATTGATTACGGTTCAGATGGTGAGGATGTTGGAGCCTGGGATTCAGGGTTAACGCAACCGTCATTATCAGTAAATGTTATTGATGCTTTAAATAATTTCGTAGTGAAAAATTTATCGAATGGTAATGTGAAATTTGAGTATCCAGGTATTGTTTCTGGAGAGGTATATAATTTATTAGGTACAAACATTACTTCTTTTGAAATGAACGGAGTCTATACTTTAGATACATCAAGTATGTTAGCAGGTATTTATGTTTTAAAAATAAATATTAATGGGGAGTCGGTAACAATCAAGTTTATTGTCTCATAGAGCTTCATAATAAATTAGTTTAGTTTAAAAACCACAGTTGTAAGGACTGTGGTTTTTTTTCTGTAAAAGTATATTTAAACTATTTTAAGAGTTTAAAATCAGATACCTTAAAAATTAAGTCGCTTAAAGTGTATATAAATAATACCTAACTAAAAATAATTACGGTTTAGTGCATTTATGATAGATATTGGTTTTGAAGTTTTATATTTTCATTTTGCATTTAGTAATTATACGAAAAGGTGTTTAGTTAGAGAGGCTACTGAACTTTTTAAAATTATTTATTTTTATTTATACGATTGGACCTTTGCAATTTCAAGATAAAAATTAGTTTTATTTTTGAAGTGAAAAATAGAAGATGCTTTTTATCATATCGATATTTGACTATCTTTGAAATAAGGTAGTGTTTTATTTAGTGCTAATGCAACGTTTAGATGCTTGTCACGTATCGAAATGTTTATTTTTTTTGTGATATTGATAGAGAACTAAACACAATACTTTTGTTAAAATGTAAATTTTTATTTGTAAAATTGTATTGCCTGTCAGATAGTAGGCTAAAAATAATTAAGAGATATCTTAATTATAAAGCGTAAATTATATTCCATTTTTTCCATGATTTTAAAATTGCGATTAATATTATTTTTAAGTGTTTTATTTTGTTTAAATGAAGTTTGCTCACAGTCTTACGGCGTTCAATTTTCAGGTCAAGATGTAATTTTGGACGAAAGAACAAGCTTAAATGTATTTCCTAATGGATTTAGAACATTTGACAATGAATTCGAGATGAAATTTAACTTGAATCTTAAAAATAACAGCTTTGGATATATTTTTAGGGTGATAAATGAAGAAGGTGATAATCTTGATTTAATTAATAATATAGACAAAGGAATAAACTTTAGTTTAGTAGGTAATAACAACGAGAAACCTAATGTTTTATCTATTTTTCAAGAAAAATATATCGATGATACATGGATTGATGTTAGGGTAAAATTTTTATTGTCAAAAAACGAGGTCATTCTATACTTATATGACGATATTTATGTGATGCATGGAGTAAATTTTAAATCTGTAGATCGTTTTAAGATTTTCTTTGGTGGTACTGATTACAATTCATTTACGAACACAGATATTCCGTCCATGTCCATTCGAGATTTAAAAATATTTGAGAATGGTAAATTGCAATTGTTTTTCCCTTTTGATGAAAATGATGGAAATATTGCTCATGATAAAATAAGCAATCACAAAGCGACACTTAAAAACCCTAATTGGATTGCTCATCTACACAATCATTGGAAGGAAATTGCAGAGCAAGAGGTGGACGGCTATGTCTTAAGTGTCTATAATGAGTTAAAGTCAGAAGTTTATTTATTGCAACAAGATATATTGAGAATATATGATGTAAAAGGAAATAAATTTAAAAAGATAAATTATTCTTCAAAACCTCCATTTCTTTCAGAAAGTTTTGAAGCCGTTTACAATATAAAAAACAATAAAATATATTGTTACTCAATTGATGAACGAAAAATTTATATTGTAAATCCAAGCACAGGTGATTGGAAACCAGATTTTCCACTTGATGATACAGCTGATATCAATAAGAAAGAATACCAACAGCACAATAGTTACTATAGTGCATTGGATAACTCAATACATGTTTTTGGAGGTTATGGACAATATCGCTACAAGAACGATTTAATTAAGTATCAAATAGATACTAAAACATGGTCTGGTTTCAATAAAAGAGATTCGCTATTTACACCTAGATACCTCGCAGGAATCGGTGTTTTAAATGACTCTATTTATTTATTAGGAGGCTATGGAAGTGTTTCAGGAGATCAAGTTATGAATCCCAAAAGTTATTATGATTTAGTTGGGTATTCATTGGAAAATGAAGCAATGTTTGAAAAACAAAAAATTACCGAACTTTTTGATGGAATGAGTGTTTCGAATACTTTTTACATAGATAAAAACACGAAGGATTTTTTTGCACTTGTTTATGATAAAAATAGTTTTATCGGAAATTTACAGCTAATAAAAGGTTCTTTAATTAACGGAGAGTTGGAGATCTTAGGTCAAGAACTTCCGTATAGTTTTATTGATGTAAAATCGAAATCAAAGCTGTTTTATTCAAAAAAGGCTAAAAAATTGTTAGGTTTTAAGTCCTATATAACGGATTCCTTGAAAACGAAGTATAGCTTACATACTATTAATTATCCTCCAAATAAATTAGCCTTGCAAAATAATGAAGAGCTAGATGAAAGTAACTTCAGTATTTTGTATTTTACGTTATCCGTCATTTTGTTGACTGCCATGATTTTATTGTTTTATTTTTGGAAGAATAAAAAAATGAAGCTTAAGGAGAATAACATAATATTAGATGCTGAACCGTTATCGAAAGAAGAGACTTTCTCTAATACTGAGATAGAAAATTCGGTTAACAAAACGAGGATTAAAATACAGGATTCAAGTAAGGAAAAATTATCAGAGTATGATTTTGTATTATTTGGCGGCTTTCAGGTTTTTGATGCATCGTCTAATGATATAACAAGTAAATTTTCTCCTCTTCTAAAAGAGTTGTTTTTGCTTATATGGGTGTTTACGGTAAAGAATAATAAAGGAATTTCATCTGAAAAGATTGTAGAAATATTATGGTATGATAAATCTCCAAAGAGTGCTCAAAATAACAGGGCTGTAAATGTAGCAAAACTAAGAACGATTTTGAGTTCGATAGGAGACTATGAATTAAGTAAAAAAACAGGATATTGGAAAATAATCGAAAGAAATAATAATATCAAATGTGATTATTTTGATGTTGTAAACATGGCCTCTTCAAAATCAGAACTAACTAAAAATGATATTGATTACTTGATGAAAATTACAGAGAAAGGGCCTTTTTTATTAAACGTAAATTATGAATGGTTAGATAATTTTAAAGCTTATGTTTCAGATTCAATAATTGATGCGTTAGTTACATTTGCAGAAAATTTTGACATTAAGGAGGATCCGGAATTCATTATCAAGCTATCTGATTGTGTCTTTAATTTTGATTCTATCAACGAAGAAGCCATGGCCTTTAAATGTAAGGCGCAAAATCTTATGGGGAAGCATAGTTCTGCAAAATTAACATATGCGAAATTTGAAAAGGAATATGAATTATTATATGGTCAAAAATTTGAATTATCTTTTACAGAGGTTATTCAAGATTAATTATTTCTCTCAGTTAAAAAGGCTCGAAATTTATTTCGAGCCTTTTCTTATTTTGTCCACTTGAAAATTGAATCTAACCAGTATCTTTGAATGATTGACCGTTTAAAGATAGAGTTAAGAGCATCTGTATTTTTAGATCTTTTTGAATTAAAAGAGACTTAAAAGTCCTTTTATTTGAGTAAATTTGTGGTAGCTTCTTGTGATTTTTTTCAAGAAGAATTAGACTATAGAATTATGGAAGAAAAATTAATTTCTAAGAAGAAGCCGAGTTTTCCGATCAGTGATAAATTAAAAGATTATTTAAAAAAATATAGTAGAAACGTACACATGCCTGTGTTGTATGATGATTTGTTGCGTTATTCTGGTGGAATTGAGGTATATGATAAATCTGGTGCAGATACCTTTTGGATCCGTGTTTATTATCCTGAATTTGAGCGTGAGGAAATAGATAGAAGTTTAAAAAGAATTTATAGTATTCTGCATGCCGATGGTAGTGAAGACTCTATTCCGTTTTTGAACATTGATGCTGTGGATTTTTGCACTTTTGGAAACTCTAAACCTTTTAGGGTAAAAGTAAGAAACATCCTTAATGATAACTATATGTATATGTACATTAAAAAGGCAGATGCATCTCGTGTTTATGGGTTGGAATTAGAACATCTTTTATCTCCGGATAGGATTAATTTTTTAGTATACAAAGATACGATTGTAGAAGAGCATATTCAGGGGATTCCTGGAGATGTTTTTATGAATGAGGGATACAAGAATTTTTCTTCACGTGATCAGAAGCAACTTTCTAAAGAATTTGTAAAATTTAATGAACGATGTATTATTCGTTTGTTAGGAGATATGCGTTCTTATAATTATGTGATTGTACCAACGCATGATTTTGATCAAGTACAGTATAGAATTAGGGCAATAGATTTTGACCAACAGTGTTATGAGGGTAAGTTTAAGGTATACATGCCACAGTTTTTAAAAGAAAATAATTTGTTTGTGCAAATGGTACATGAAAATTTGCATGAACAATCTATTAATCAATATAAAATTGAGGAACGATCGGCTATTTCAAAAAGAATTTTACGGGTACATGATCGTGTATTGCATTTATTAGATTGTATGTCTGAGAATGCAATTTCTACGCCTGAAAAAGTAGAGCAATTGAAAGCAGATTTGTTGATGTATACCAAAGATGTAAAATTCAAAAAATGTAAAAGTATGGGAGATTTACTTGGCGTTGCCTTTGAGTTTGTTGTTAGGAATTATGAAAATGAGAATCACTTTTTGATACATTAAGAATTAGAATAAGATAAAAAGCGCCCAAAACTATCGTTTTTGGGCGCTTTTTATTTTAAGGAATATCTAACTAATAGATATCGGTATCTAAGTCATCTAAACTTTGATGTTCTCCAAAGTTGTCAAAATCATCTTCTAATCCATAAGGGTCATTATCAAATCCTGGTTCTTTATCAGATGTAAATTCTTTTTCTGGAGCTTTTTCAGGTACATCACCAATTGTCAAGACTAATTTAGGAAGTTTATCTGCTGAGGTATCAGAGACTTCAACAATCTCAACAAAGAAAGTCCACATTTCTAAAAAGTCATAAACATAGATAAGTTTTTCACCTTCGTCCTCTATGTTTTGTTCTATAGTGGTGGTTGCCATAGATAGAGCACCTGGACTATCATCCATATTAATTAATGGAATTTCTTCACCTTGGGTCCAGTCATCATCAGTTCTATAAAATGACGCCATTTGTTGACCATTAAAACCAAATACATTGGCAATGGTATTATGAAGGTCTTCAAGAGTATTTTTAGAATCTATAGCAATAGTTCTGATAACATCTTCCTTTACATCTAGTACAACTCTAATTTTATAGATCATAATTTTTTCATTTTCGATAGTGCAAAATTAGGCTATCCCTAGGTACAAATCAAAAAATAAAAGAGAATATTTCATGAAATAATTCATCCGATATGAAATAAGATTGCAACATAAATTGTATTTTTATGCTCTAAAACCTAAGGTATGGATCGTGCTAAAATGCTTGAGCTGGCGAATAAAATTACTAAGAATACTTTGATGGAAACATTAGAGATTGAGTATATAGATGTTGGCCCTGATTATTTGATTGCAACCATGCCCGTAACACCAAAAGTTCATCAGCCTTTAGGTTTGTTGCATGGCGGGGCGACAGCTGCTTTAGCAGAAAGTGTAGGAAGTGCTGCTTCACATTTATTGATTGATACAAATTCCTTTGAGGTGAGAGGTATAGAGATTACTGCAAATCATCTGAAAAGTGTACGATCAGGAGTTGTAACTGCCAAAGCAAGTGTTTTACATAAAGGGAAAACAACACATTTGTGGAAAATAGAAATTCGTGACCAAGAGGATAATTTGGTCTCGTTTTGTAAACTAACAAATATTGTTTTACCAAAAACAAAAAAATAAGAATTCTAGCTTGATACAATTTAATTTACTGCTTAAAAAATTAGCAGAAGCATACGAGAATGGATTGCCTTTTGTAGGTTATAACAAACCCAATTCATCAGTAATTAATAGTTTTTTTCAGAAGGACGATACGCTCCATTATGTGAAAGATTTTTCTGAGGAAGGATTTGTTTTTTCTCCTTTTGATGCAAAGGAAAAGACTGTATTGATCCCTAATGAATTGTCGTTTTCTGCTGAGGTGAAATTTGATAAAAGAGCAGACCAAGGTAATGTTATTAGGGTTGGAGAATCTGAAGAAGTAAAAAAACATCATATTGATTTTGTAACGCGAACAAGAGAGAAAATTCAAAGTTCTGATGTTTCAAAAATTGTGATTGCAAGAGCTAAAGAAGTTTCGAATATAGAAATTGATGTCTTTGAAGTGTTTGAAAGATTGGTACAAAAGTACAAGCATGCTACTTGTTATATTTGGTTTCATCCTAAAGTTGGTTTGTGGATGGGAGCAACACCAGAAACTTTGTTGGAAACAAAAAAAACTCATTTTAAAACAATGTCTTTGGCCGGGACACAGCGGTATATTGATACACTTGATGTTGTTTGGGGAGGCAAAGAATTAGAAGAACAGCAGTTGGTTACGGATTATGTACTGTCAAATTTAGAGTCAGTTACCAGTACTTTAGAAGTTTCTAAAACCTATACTGCAAAAGCAGGTGCCTTGTTGCATTTAAGAACTGATATACAAGGACAATTTGATAAAGAAAATTCTGTTTCTAAATTGATTAATGTGTTGCACCCAACGCCAGCAGTCTGTGGTTTTCCTAGAGAAGAATCTAAAGCTTATATCCTTCAAGAAGAAAAATTTGATAGATCATTTTATACAGGTTTTTTTGGTGAATTGAATGTAAACCAAATGTCTTGTTTATATGTAAACTTACGTTGTATGGAACTGCTGGAGAAAAATACTATTCGTTTGTACGTTGGTGGTGGTATTACAGATAAAAGTAACCCTGAGAAGGAATGGGAAGAAACCGTTGCAAAGTGTAAAACAATGGAATCTATTTTGTAATTTTACACACTTAAAATTTTAAGTTGTTTGGGCGTTTTGTTCAAGTTTCTTGAAAATAATTTTAGGTTTTGTAATAGATGAAATACCCAAAAAATGATCTTGCTCAATTAGTAATAGCATCTTGCCTTGCCAATGGCATTGATTCTGTTGTAATATCTCCAGGGTCTAGGAATGCTCCTTTAACGATTGGCTTTACAAGTCATCCTGAAATAAAAACTTATAGTATCGTTGATGAAAGGTGTGCGGCTTTTGTAGCATTGGGAATGGCGCAACAAACAAGAAAGCCTGTAGCTTTGGTTTGCACGTCAGGTTCTGCTTTATTAAATTATTACCCAGCGATTTCCGAAGCATTTTATAGTGATATTCCTCTGGTAATTCTATCAGCAGATAGACCTGAGAATTTGTTAGAAATTGGAGATGGTCAAACAATTCGTCAAAAGAATGTATTTGAAAATCATGCTATTTACAATGCAAATTTGATTACTGGTGAAAGGGAGTACAATTCAGAAGAAATAAAAAATGCTTTATTTCAGGCGGTTGTGAATAAAGGACCTGTGCATATAAATATTCCTTTCGATGAACCTTTGTATGAAACAGTAGATACTATTTTATCATTGGATACAGTTGAACATTATGATTTTTCTAAAAGTTTTTTAAAGGAGACTCCTTTAGATGTAGACATGTTACAATTGTATGCGGATAAATGGAATAGCGCCTCGAAAAAGATAATTCTGATCGGAAGTAATTTTCCAGATGACTTATTGCAAGTTCAAATGGAGCATTTATTGAAAGATCCGTCTGTATTGGTTTTTACTGAGACTATTTCGAATATAAAACATGAACGTTTTTTTAATTCTATAGACCAGTTATTGTTTCCTTTAGAAGAACAGGACTTCGAAAAAATGCAACCAGAAATTTTGATTACTCTCGGTGGACTAGTAGTTTCTAAAAGAATTAAACAGTTTTTTAGAAAATATCAACCTAAAGAACATTGGCATGTGAACGAAAAAAGAGCTTTGGATTCTTTTCATTGTATGACACGTCATTTTGAAATTTCTGCTCAATTATTTTTTAGTCAATTTTTCTTTTTAACAAAGGAGAAAGAAAGTTCTTTTCATCATGATTGGATGCAAGTAAATAAGCGAAATAGCATAAAACATGAAGAGTATCTTAAACAGATTCCATACTCTGATTTTATGGTTCACGATATGTTATTGAAATCTTTTCCTGAATCTATTCAATTGCAATTAAGTAATAGTTCGATTGTGCGCTATAGTCAATTGTTTGATTTACATCCTTCTCTAAAAGTTTTTTGTAATAGAGGAACGAGTGGGATTGATGGAAGTACGTCAACCGCTATCGGTGCGGCAATGTCTACCAAAGAACAAGTTGTTTTTGTTACTGGAGACATTAGTTTTTTTTATGATAGTAATGCCTTATGGAATCAGTATATTCCAAAAAGTTTTAGAATAATAATTATAAATAATAATGGAGGAGGGATATTTAAATTTATTCCTGGTCCCTCTAATAGTGGAGCGTTAGATTATTTTGAAACTCCTCATGGACTAACAGCGGAGCATTTGTGTAAAATGCATGGTTTAGCATATAGTACTGCTTCTGATGAAGAGAATTTAAAAGAAGCCTTGAAGGAATTTTATGATGTTTCTGAGCAACCAAAATTGTTAGAAATACATACACCTTCAGAAATAAATGATAGAATCTTAAAAGAATATTTTAATAATTTAAAATAGAAGAAATGGAATTAGAAGTAGGAGAAAAGGTCGATTTGGTTATTGGTCGTTTTACAAATGTTGGAATCAGCGTTTTGGTAAATGACGAGTACGAGGGCTTATTATATAAGAACGAAGTTTTTAAACGTGTCAGAGAAGGCCAGAAGGTAGTTGGATACATAAAAAAACTTAGAGAAGATGGAGGGATTGATGTTTCATTGCAGCCTATTGGATTTTTAAATAAAATTGGTCCCAATGAAACTGTAATTTTAGAGAAATTACAAAGTTTAGATGGTGGATTTATTGGTTATAATGATAAAAGTAGTCCAGAGGATATCAAGTATCATTTTAAAATGAGTAAAAAATCTTTCAAAAGTGCTATAGGTGGATTGTATAAAGCAAAGAAAATTGAAATTTCTGATAAAGGAATTCAGTTGTTGTAATTCATAGATTTGACTAATGAATTAAATGTCAAAAAAAGTCTCTGTAAATTTTACAGAGACTTTTTTGTTGGTGCAAAACTATTTTTAGTAACTTAAAGTTGCTATGAAATCTTTTTTACATTTTATCCCAACACATATTTTTGTGTTATATAGTGCTGGTGTATTATTTCAGTACTATTTCTCTTTGTTTAATTCTACAATTATTCTATTTGGGATAGTCATTTTTTGTCTCATTGGACTTAGACTATATAAGTATTATCAATATTTCTTTTGTTTGTTGATTTTTACCTTTGGCATACTGTCTTTACAACTGAGAAACAGTCCTGTTAAAGAATCGCAAACGGATAAAACAATGATCCCTCTAGTTATTCAGGATGTTTTAAAAGAACCTGATTATTCATATAGTTATATTGCCTTATATCAGAATCCTAAAAGAAATAGGGGCTCTGAAAAAATATTGCTTAGAGTAGAAAAAACGCATCAAACCTTCCCGTTTTTGATCGGAGATGAGCTCATAGGTTATTCTAAAATTGAAGCAGTTTCATCTAAAAGAAATCCATATGATTTTGATTATAAAAATTATTTAGAGAAACAGAATATAAAAAGACAAGTTTCACTAAAACACGGAATATGGAAGCGGTTAGACGGATATCGATTTTCATTGAAACGAATTGCATTTCAATTGCGGCATAATCTGATAGGGTCCTTAACCCAAAGGATAAAGAACAAAGAGGTGCTTTCTGTATCCTTGGCGTTATTGTTAGGAGAACGTCAATACATTTCATCAGAATTACAGAAGAATTACGAAAACGCTGGCGTCATACATATATTAGCAGTTAGTGGATTGCATATTGGTATTATTGTACTGTTGTTATATTTTATTTTTCAGCCCTTAAAAAGAATCAAACATGGTGTAATAATAGAATTTCTTTTAATATTTCTGTTTTTATGGGGTTATGCCTTTTTAGCTGGTTTGTCTCCATCTATTGTTAGAGCCGTGGTTATGTTTTCATTTATTTCATTTGGATGGGTAATAAACCGTAGAGGCAATGTTTTTCATTCGCTTATTACATCTGCATTAATTTTAGTTTTGGTAAATCCCTTTTATTTATTTGATCTTGGATTTAAAATGAGTTATATAGCTGTATTTTCGATTGTGATTTTACAGCCTATTATTTCTAGGCTATGGAAACCAAAAAACAGCGTAATAAAATATTTATGGAACCTGTCGACTGTTTCTATGAGTGCTCAATTGGGTTTGTTGCCGTTAAGTTTGTATTATTTTCATCAATTCCCCGGTTTGTTTATAATCTCAAATTTAGTCGTTTTGCCAGCCTTAGGTTTGGTTTTAATATTTGGCTTTTTTGTTTTGTTATTGTCCTATTTTAGAATTGATATAGACGTATGTTATCAAATATATAGTAGTGTTGTGCAATTATTGAACGATTTTATTGCATGGATTTCTGTTCAAGAAAAATGGTTGTTAGAGAATATATATTTTTCAAGTGCTATGTTGTTAAGTTCATATTTAATATTATTCTTGACTTTGGGCACGTTTTATAAAATTAATACAAAGCGTTTATATGTTTTAGGGTTTTCAGTATTGGCTTTTCAGGGTGTCTTGTATTATGAAATGCTTCAACGTAAAAATTTAGAGGAGTTGATTATCTATCAGCAGTATAAAAAAAGCTGTATCTCAATTAGTAGAGGAGGGCGATTAAATTTTTATGGTGCTGATATTGAAAAAGAAGACCAGTTAGTTCAGTATTACGTAAATAAAACGGGGGTAACTTTGGATAGCTTGTTTAAAGAAGTACCACCAGTGATTTTTTTTCAAGATAAAAAGATATTGATCATTGATGCGTACGCGGTTTACAAGGTTTTAAATTTTTCTGATGGAATCCTTGTATTAAAAGACTCACCCAAATTAAATTTGGAAAGGTGTATAGATTTAGTGAAGCCAAACATGATTATTGCTGATGGCTCCAATTATCCCTATTTGAAAGAAAGATGGAAAAAAACTTGTTCAAAGTATAGAATTACTTTTCATGATACACAAAAAGATGGAGCATTTGTTTTAAAATAAAAAGCCACTTCTATTTTGAAGTGGCTTGAAAATTTTTGGATCTGTGAGATTAACTAGTTGTCTTTTGGTCAGTACCCTCAGACTCTAGAGATTCTATATATGCCTTATCTCTGGTGTTTTTTTGAACTGCTATCGCGGCAAATAAACTTAGTAGATATGACATTGCATAAAATCCTTTTTCACTAGCTAATAGATCTGCATTCCAAAGTCCGATTGTTAATAATACAAGAGCGGAGAGTGCAGAAAACCAGCTTATATTATGATACATTTCTGTCACTTTTAATCCTTCTAATTTGTCTCTTACACTTTTTTGAAGCGACACGGCTGAGAATAATCCAAATAATAGAATGGTAAAATAATAGCCACGTTCGTTTAATAACATGTCGGAATTCCATAAACCAATACAGTAGGCAAGAGTTCCGGCTAATAGAGCGAACCAAGATGCTCCGATAAATGCCGGTGTTGGTTTTTGATCAAATTGCAGCGTTCTTTCCTTTTTAGATGATTTCATTTTTTTATTTGATGAATTTTCTTCTGTTACGTCACTTTTAAAATTATAGTCCATAATAATTGATGTTTTTAGTTAATAGTTGTTTGTTTACATAATAGCAGCTATAAAAATGTAGCTGATGAGGTTTCCAATAAAAAGTGGAATGAAAATTTTTTTGATATTTTTTTTCAGAATAAACTTTACAGCAAAAGCTTCAATAATTACACTTCCAGAACACATTAAAATAAAAGTCATGATCCAGTTAATAGAGTTAAAAGATCCTTTGAAAAAAAGTGTGTCGGCTACCAAATGCCATAGAAGCATACCAAAGGTCATAACAAATGTTCCAATGATTCCAGAAACTAGATTTCCTATAAATGATATAAAAAACGAGTTTATCCACGAAGTTTTTAAAAAATATTTAATTGTGATGAGTTCGATAGCAATGGTTCCAATTATGATAAACCAAAACTCTAGAAAGGTTTGACTCACATAAACAGCAGGCCAAATGACATTTAAAAATTGCATATTATTTTATTAGGTTGTTAATACTGATGCAAAGATGCCTGACATTTAATGAATTGTAAATTCTATTTAGGTGAAAAACTTACGATTTAATATGTTTAAAAATAATTATATTGACCTATTTTGTTATATTTAGATTTCTTAAACTTACGATATAATGAATATAAATAAAACCATTATTGACACATTTTCTTTAGATCAGAAAAAAGAGTTTCTATCGATTCTAAAGAAAAAGAACAGAAGGGGAGATGTTAAGAATATAGAATTATTTTTAATGTTATCGCATGGTAAAGAGGACAAACCTATGGATATTGCTCTGTATGGTGCATCTAACAAAGGTGCTTATCACGCCATAAATAAAAGACTGCATGATTCTTTGATTGAGTTTATTGCAAGTGATAATTTCTCTAAGGGAAATTCCAATGAAACTTTTGTTTCAAAACTATTGGAAGCTAGTAAGTATTTTTTTTTATGTAATAGAACTGAACTTGCATTTAAGACCTTAAAGAAGGCGGAATTAAAAGCTCAGAAGCATGACCTCTTTCTGTTGTTACAGGAGATTTATCTGCTTAAAATGCAAAATTTACATAAATCCAAGGTGTATCATTTTTCCGACGTGAAACAGGATTTTGAGAAAAATAAATTGCAGTTACAGCAGCAAGAGAATTTGCAATTGTTTTATGCAACAATTCAATACGAGTTGGAAAATACTAATGCAAGTCCCGAAGAGGTGTTAGAATATAATTTAGAAAAATTTGCCATTACTGCTTCTAATGGATTGCACTTTGTAGCATTGATAAAGATTATAGAGGTGTTCAATACAGTGGCCCATGTCACAGGTAAACACATCAAATTATGGTCTTATGTTGAGAACATGATGGCTGAAATAGAGAAAAAAAATATAGAAGTAGAGCGTTATCTTCCTGAAAAAATACAGTTGTTATTCTATTTAGCCAACTTTAATTTTAGGACTAGAAATTTCGAGGCTTCCAATAAATATTTGGAGGAAATGCACGCTCATATGTTGCTAAAGAAAGGGGGGTATTACAATCATTTTGTTTTAAAATATAAGTTATTGAAAGTTTTAATAGCACTTTTTTCAAATAGAATAGACGTGGCATTAATTACTTTAGATGATTTGCCTAAGGAAATTTCTAAAACAGAAGAATATTATGATCTATTACTAGCAAGAATTGTTGTTTTATTTTTTAAAGGAGAAATTCTTGAGGCTTACAGAGTTTATTCGGAATTTTACCATAGTGATGTTTGGTATACTCAAAAAGTAGGGACTCTTTGGGTTATTCAGAAAAATTTAATTGAACTATTGTTGCTTCTAGAACAGGATTCTTACGATCTGTTTCAAGTAAGATTAATGAGTTTTAGAAAAAAACATAAAAGTTTACTCAAAAATAAAAATGAGGCTCGGGTTCTTGAATTTGTCAAATTGATTACTGTTTATTACAAAGATAATTCCTGTGTCGAAAATGACTCTTTTAAGGGAAAAGTGAATGATTTGATAAACCAAGACACCAAAACAGAAGATGTTTTTATTCTTTGTTTTTATGCATGGATAAAATCAAAAATAGATAAAAAAGAATTGTATACTGCTTGTTTAGACTTGTTACGATAATTATTTGGTGATGATAAAGCTGTCAAAACTTTTACCACTAATAGAGTTGATACCTTCAAATTTTAATGTATTCCCATCGATGGAAATTAAAGAAAAACTAGGTACATGTTCAAAATGTGCCACGATGCTTCCATCTTCACAGTTTTTTATATCATTTGGATCAGGACTCCATTTTTTATTCAATTTTCCACCTGCTCCCACGGTAATAGAAATAAAGCTTTTGTCTAATTTTTTGTAAGAGGATTGATTCTTAATTTCAGGATCTATGTCGCCGTTTTCATTATACGGCTTCAATCTCTCATAAGTATGTGCATGTCCGTTTAAAAGTATATCTACATTGTAGTCTGCAAGAATGTTGTATATAGAAATGACAGACTCATAGTTGGGTTTGTACGAGCATGTTTTTCCATTGTGATGTAAATAGACGATGGTCCAATCAAATTTTCCCTTATTAGATTCTAGTGTTTTTTGTAGCCATTTTAATTGCTCTTTGTAATTGTAGAACTGTCCTTTAGAGGAATCTAGACCAATAAAAAGTGCGTTAGAATATGAAAAACTATAATAATGTTCGTTATTTGGTAATGACCATTCTTTTTCAAAATTGTGTTCTGGGTCCGAATACCAATCATGATTCCCTGGGACTGGATAAAACGGAATATTTTTGAAGACTTCTTGAAATGGCTCAAACAATTGTTTGTCGTAAAATTTACTTTCTCCTTTTGCATATACGATATCTCCTAACCCCAACCCAAAATTAGGTTTGTTTTTTAAATTTTCAATACGCTTCGCAGGCTCGTCTGCAAAACTTTGAGGTAATTTGGCTCCGATATCACCTAATGCATAGAAACTAAATGCATTTTTTTTCCCTTTTGGGTTTGTGATGAAATAATAATCTTCACCACTAGCTAATTTAAAACCGTTAGAGTAAATACTGTAATAATATTTTGTGTTAGGTTTGAGTTTGTCAAGTACGACTTCATTAAACTTATTATTTTCATGCAGGCTCAGTGATCCCGAAACTCGTATTGTCTTATCCGATTTTTCTTTATGTATTTCAACATAGCAGTTCTCCGCAATATTATTTGTTTTCCATGTAATTGTTGCCGATTTTTCTCTTACCATTTGTAAATAAGGTTCTCTGAGCAATAAAGGTTGTTCAGGGGTGTTATTATTCATGAAAGTTGTAAAAGCAAAAAGAATTGGAAGTAGTAGTGTAAAAAGTATTTTTTTCATACAAATAATGCCGTTAAAATTGTAGTTGGGTAAAACTACATTTTTTTTGGAGTATAAATTTAAGTTTGACGGAAATGAGTCAATATTTGACGAATTTTACCCATAAAAAAACCGCTTTTTTTTGAAAAGCGGTTTTTTTATCTTGATAGAAGTATATTACATCTCTAAAGAATGATAAACATTTTGAACATCATCATCTTCTTCTAATTTTTCTAATAATTTTTCTACTTCTGCTTGTTCAGCTTCTCCGAGTTTTTTAGTTGTAGTTGGGATTCTCTCAAAACCAGAAGAAAGTATTTCTAAATTATGTTCTTCAAGATATCCTTGAATGGCACCAAATTGTTCAAACGGACCATATATTAAGATTCCGTCTTCATCTTGGAATACTTCTTCTACATCAAAGTCCATTAATTCTAATTCTAACTCTTCTAAATCAATATCAATACCTTCAGATTTTATTCTAAAGTTACAAGTATGGTCAAACATAAAAATTACAGACCCAGAAGTTCCAAATGTTCCATTACATTTATTAAATGCGGCACGTACATTGGCTACCGTTCTGTTGTTATTATCGGTTGCCGTTTCGCAAACAATTGCAATTCCATGAGGTGCGTAACCTTCAAACAAAACTTCTTTGTAATTAGCTGTGTCTTTATCTGTTGCTTTCTTAATCGCACGTTCTACATTGTCCTTAGGCATATTTGCTGCCTTTGCATTTTGCATTACAGCTCTTAATCTAGAGTTGGTGTCAGGGTTTGGTCCACCTTCCTTTACAGCCATCACGATATCTTTTCCAATACGTGTAAAAGTTTTGGCCATTGCTGACCAACGTTTCATTTTTCTTGCTTTACGGAATTCAAATGCTCTACCCATTTCTAAATGTAATTTACTTCTGTTAAAATTTGTGAAGCAAATGTAAAAATTACTGCCCTAGTTTACAACTTTTATTTATACTTGATGGTTGTCAATTATTATAGGTTAGGAGGGGAGAAAATTTCTACAAATACTTTTATTTCAACTAGAATACTTCTATTAAAATTATTTCGGTCTATGATTCCAAATAGCCATAAATTGACCATGAGCCATGCGTCTGGATGCTTCCTTTGCTTTGGTTGCTACATCCCCTGAGTAGAGTTCATCTATAGTTTCAAACCAAAGCTGCAACCACAACCCAAAATGAACTTGATCTACTTTGTGGTGTAAGTTTTTGTCAACATTGATATGTTTCATGGTCGGACTTCCTTTGAATTTTGGGATGCCAAATAGATTTGTTTCCCAAAAATCAGTAAGTTTATCTACGTGTTCTGGCCAACTATTCTCAGGGATATGCTTGTTAAAGATTGGACCTAAGGTTGCTTCGGTTCTAATTTTATCATAAAAGTTATGGACCAATAATGCTATATCTTTTCTAGATTCAATTGCTTTCATGATTTATTTTGTTTCAATTCCATGAATAACCTGCTCAACTCTATTGATAGTATCTTGCTTTGATAATGTTAATCGAACAATACTATTTTCTTGAGCGAATAAATCGTGCGGTACATTAGCTTCAAGACTGATGATAGCCCCTGAATTAAAGGAATGTACTTTTCCTTTTACTCCAAAATCAACCAATCCATCAAGGACATGCACAATAATTGGAAATTTGGTTTTGTGCTCTTTCATAACCTGTCCTTTCTTCATTAGAATACGAATCTCTTTTGAAAAATCAGTTTCTAAAATTACTTTCGTTTTAACTTTGTCTTCAAATTCTAATTCGTTGTTGAATGATGTAATTTCCATTTGAATGATTTTGTGGAGAAAAATGTTTTAATTCTGTAAAAGTTCGTAGGTCTGTTTTGCAATTTCAATTTCCTCATTGGTAGGAATGATTAAAACTTTAACCTTGCTTTTAGTATTTTGAATTTCTCGAATTCCTTTAGCGCGTGTATTGTTTTTGTCAGTGTCGAGTTCAATTCCTAAATAATCCATTCCTTTGCAGCTCAATTCACGCATTAAACTTGAGTTTTCTCCAATACCTGCTGTAAAAACAATTGCATCAAGACCATTTAATATTGCTGTATAGGAACCAATATACTTTTTAATTCGATGCGCTGCTAAATTCAAGGCATTGATACAATCTTCATTTCCTTCAGCAGCTAAGTTTCCTATATCTCTTAGGTCAGAATGGCCAGTTAAACCTTTCATTCCAGATTCTTTTTGTAGAATATGGTTTACTTCATCTGCTGTTTTTCCAAACTTCTTTTGTAAGTGTATTACAACGGATAAATCTACATCTCCAGCTCTCGTTCCCATTACCAAACCACTTGTAGGCCCTAATCCCAAGGAGTGCTCAATACATTTACCATCTTTAATTGCTGATATACTACAACCATTTCCTAAATGTATGGTAATTATGTTCTTAGAGTTTTCTCCTAAATGCTCAATCGCTTGTTCAGAAACATACTTATGACTTGTTCCATGAAAACCATAGGCTCTAATTTGATCTTCCTCTAGATATTTTTTTGGAATAGCATACTGATATGCTTCTTGGGGCATTGTTTGGAAAAAGGCTGTGTCAAAAACTACAGTTTGCGTTGCGTTCGTAAAAATATGCTCCGCTACTTCAATTCCTGTTAAGTTAGCAGGGTTGTGTAAAGGAGCGAGGGCAAACAATTCTTTGATATTTTTTTTAGCTTCTTCAGTAGCAACAACGGTATTTGCAAATTTACTTCCTCCATGAACAACTCTGTGACCCACAGCATCAATTTCATCAACATTTTTTAACACTCCATAATCGGTATGCATTAACGCAGCTTCCACTTTTTTTAATGCGATAGAGTGATCAGGAATAGGGCAGACTTCATTATGTTTCTGGTTTTCTTTTTCATGTGTGAAAATTGCATCATCCATTCCAATCCTTTCTACCAAACCAACACACTTTACTTGCTGAGAAGGCATTGAAATCAATTGGTATTTTAACGATGAAGATCCTGCATTCAGTACTAATATATTCATTATGATTCTTGGTTTGCTTGTATTGCGGTTAGTAAAACAGTGTTAAAAATATCATCAACTGTACAGCCTCTACTCAAATCGTTAACAGGTTTGTTAAGCCCTTGCAGCATAGGTCCAATTGCCAATGCGCCTGTTTCTCTTTGTATTGCTTTATAGGTATTATTACCAGTGTTTAGATCAGGGAAAATTAGTACCGAAGCTTGTCCGGCTACCTTTGAATCCGGCATTTTACTTTTTGCAACGTTCATATCAACAGCGGCATCGTACTGTATAGGTCCTTCAATTTTTAATTCAGGATGTTTTTTAGATACGATTTCAGTTGCAAGTCTAACTTTTTCAACTTGTTCCCCTTTTCCAGAACTTCCAGAAGAGTAAGATAGCATTGCTACTCTTGCATTGATTCCGAAAGCTTCTGAGGATTGAGCAGAACTAATAGCGATTTCAGCCAATTGTTCTGCATTTGGGTTTGGATTTACAGCGCAATCTCCCATAACAGAAACACGATCAGGTAAACACATAAAGAAGACAGAGGATACAACGGAAACTCCTGGTTTTGTTTTTATGAGTTGAAGCGAAGGTTTTATGGTGTGCTGAGTGGTATGTGCTGCACCAGAAACCATTCCATCTGCCATTCCTTTCATAACCATAATGGTTCCGTAATATGATACATCTTTAACAAGGTCATTGGCCGTTGTTTCCGTCATGCCTTTATGTTTGCGAGCTTCATATAAAGTTTGAGAGAATTCTTTGTTGTTAATGGAATCTTCAGGGTTTAGAATATTGATTTTATCCAAATCTATTTGAAGTCCTAATTGGTCACATTTTAATTGGATAGTACTTTTGTCTCCTAAAATAGTAAGGTCAACAATATCTAATAATTGCAAACGAGCAGCTGCTTGTATTATTCTATCGTCATTTCCTTCTGGTAACACAATATGTTTTCTGTTTAGTTTTGCTCTTTGCATCAGGTTGTACTGAAACATGTTCGGAGTAATTCTTTCTGAATTATATTGTGTAAGAATATTGGCTATTCCCTCTGCATTTACATAAGAATCAAAAGTATCCAATGCTAGCAGTATTTTTTTTGAATTGGTTGAATATATTTTTGATTTTACGGCTCCAATTTTATTTGTAGTGCTAAAAGTACCTCCTTGAACAGAAATAATTGGAACGGTAGATTGCACTCCTTCTATCAATTTGAGGATCGATGCTTCAGGCAACAAACCACCCGTTAAAATAAGTCCTGCAATTTTTGGATAGTTAGAGGATGCATTTGCTTGCAATGCTCCTAGAATAATATCGGCTCTATCTCCTGGTGTTACCACCAAAGCGTTTTCCTTAATACGGGTCAAGTAGTTTCTCAACTGCATGGCACCTGAACTAAAGCTACCAATGGTATTGTCAATAAATTGTTCACCAAATAAAACCTTTCCTTCAAGGGCTTCATTAATTTCTTTTACCGTTGGGTTTTCTAAATAAAGACTTTCAGGGATTACATCTATTTGGATCACGGTTGGGATTACTTTTTGAAGTTCTGTAGCAACTAAATCTCTATCATCAAGTTTAACTTTATTTGCAATCAAACCAAGTATATCCACCTCTTTTCTTTTGAAAGCTTTGTAGGTGATTTCCATACTGTTGATAAACTCATCCGTGGTTTTGTTTTTTCCAGATCCCACAATAACACAAGGTATTCCTAGGTTTTTGGCAATTGCAAGATTTAGATCGAGTTCTAGAAAACTACCCTCTTCAGAGAAATCAGTTCCCTCTACAAGTACATAATCAAACCGTTCTTCTAGGTTTTTATATTTTTCAATCACCGTTTGGATAACTTCGTCAACCTTTCCTTTGCTTAATAATTTCAAAACTTCACTTTGCTTGTAGGCATAGCAGTCAGATAATTTTAAATCTAAATTGAAAAAATTAATAGCGGTTTTAGTGTGGTTGTCAAAATGTCCACTTTCAGTATCGTTAATGATAGGTCTAAAATATCCTACCTTAATCGATTTCGTTAACATCATTCTTAAAAGTCCCAGTGAAACTAATGATTTTCCAGTGTGTGACTCTATCGTAGCAATATAAATAGCTTTACTCATCCGTTGTGTGTTTTGTGATTCGAATTTACAAAATATTCGACTTCAAAAATAAAACTGAGTCTTTATTATTTTTATGATGCATATCATAATCTGTAAACTATTATTAGGGTATTTATGGAAACTATTTTATGTTGTTCTTATTTTGAGGGAATAAAAAAGGTCAATACTTTTTAGTATTGACCTTTTTTAATTTTGTTTTCAAACCAATTTAAGCTTGAATAACACCAAGATTAAATTGTTTTTCAATAGGTGCGTTGTTTGCTATATCGATTCCTGTACTAATCCATTTTCTGGTGTCTAATGGGTTGATGACTCCATCTGTCCAGAGTCTTGCGGCTGCATAATATGGAGATGTTTGTTTGTCATATTTTTCCTCAATAGATTTTAGTATTTCAGCCTCACGTTCAGGAGTAATTACTTCTCCTTGACTTTTAAGTGAAGCTGTTTCCATTTGTAATAATACTTTAGCAGCTTGTGTTCCTCCCATTACCGCTAGTCTCGCACTCGGCCAAGCACAAATTAATCTAGGATCATAGGCTTTACCGCACATGGCATAGTTTCCTGCTCCGTAAGAGTTACCAATTACCACAGTAAATTTAGGTACTACAGAGTTACTTACTGCATTTACCATTTTTGCACCATCTTTTATAATCCCTCCGTGCTCAGATTTACTACCAACCATAAATCCTGTAACATCTTGTAAAAAGACTAGTGGGATTTTTTTCTGGTTGCAGTTAGAAATAAAACGAGTTGCCTTAGTAGCACTATCTGAATAGATCACTCCACCAAACTGCATTTCTTTCTTTGCAGTTTTTACCACTTTTCTCTGGTTTGCTACAATTCCAACAGCCCATCCGTCAATACGTGCATATCCACAAATAATGGTTTTACCAAATTCTTCTTTGTAAGGCTCAAATTCAGAGTTATCAACCAATCTTTTGATAATCTCATTCATATCATATTGGTCCGCTCTTGATTTTGGTAAAATTCCAAATATATCCTCTTGATTTTCCTTCGGTAATAGCGCTTCTTTTCTGTTGTAACCTGCTTTTTCTGAGCTTCCTATTTTGTCAATGATGTTTTTGATGGTATCCAAGGCGTCTTTATCGTCTTTAGATTTGTAATCGGTAACACCTGAAATCTCACAATGAGTAGTTGCTCCTCCTAAAGTTTCATTGTCAATACTTTCACCAATAGCTGCTTTTACAAGATAACTACCTGCTAAAAAAATACTTCCCGTTTTGTTAACAATCAAGGCTTCATCACTCATAATTGGTAAGTAGGCTCCTCCAGCAACACAACTTCCCATTACCGCAGAAATTTGAGTAATACCCATACTGCTCATTATAGCATTGTTTCTGAAAATTCGTCCAAAGTGTTCTTTATCAGGAAAAATTTCATCTTGTAAAGGAAGGTATACCCCAGCGCTGTCAACCAAGTAGATAATAGGAATTTTATTTTCCATGGCAATTTCTTGTGCACGTAAGTTTTTCTTAGCAGTAATAGGGAACCAAGCCCCAGCTTTTACAGAAGCGTCATTTGCAACTACGATGCATTGCATCCCTTTTATTTTCCCTATTTTTACTACTACACCTCCAGACGGACATCCGCCGTGTTCTTCGTACATATCTTCACCAACAAAAGCTCCAATCTCTATTGCATTCGCATCATTATCTAATAAGTAGCTAATGCGTTCACGTGCAGTAAGTTTTCCTTTTGCATGAATTTTAGCAATACGTTTTTTTCCACCACCTTCATAAACTTTTAAAAGTTTTTTCTTTAAATCTGTTGAAAGAAGTCTGTTAGAATCTTCGTTTGCGTTGAATTTTATATCCATTAGTATTGCTGATTTTTGCGCGGCTAAAGTACAAAAATGTAGTTAAATATCATTTTTTATATACCTTGGTTTTATTTACCATGGTAAATAAAAATATTTTTATTACATTTGTACTGTAATTAAAACTTTATAATATGAAAACAAATAAAATTATTTTTTGGGTTGCAACGGGGTTGTTGTCTTTAATGATGTTAATGTCGTCTGGGATGTATGTCTTTAACAATGCAATGATTAGTGAAACTTTTTTGAATTTAGGTTTTCCAACATACATTATTTATCCATTGGCCTTTTTTAAGTTATCTGGTATTGCAGTGATTACCCTGACAAAGTGGGAAACAGTGAAAGAGTGGGCATACACAGGTTTCTTTTTTAATTTTTTATTAGCAATTGGTGCACACCGTTCTGTTGAAGATGGTGAGTTTTATGGAGCTTTGATGGCTATGATTTTGTTGATTGTTTCTTATGTTTTTAGAAAAAGATTGGCTTAATGAAAGTAAAACCAAGTTCTAAAGTAGCTCTTAGTACGGAGAATTTTAAGGCCAAAGTACGTAGTAGGAACTTTTCTTATGTAATTGACACACCAAAATTAAAAGGAGGTAGTGGGACGGGGCCTACACCAGTTGAGTTTTTTTTAGCTGCAATTGGAGGGTGTGTCGCCATCACACTTAGAACTTATGCCGATAAAATGGAGTGGGATTTGGGAGAGATTATTGTGGAGGTTACAGAGGAAACGAAACTGACGCAAAAGGGAATTGTAAAGAAGATTCATGAAGAAATTTCAATAGAAAATAAAATTTCTCATGAACAATTAATGGCACTTAAGGAACGGGCTAAAAGTTGTCCTGTAGCGCAAATGGTGAATAACCCGACAGAAATAATTAGAAAAATAAAAAATTAAAATATGAAAAATATTATAGTAATAGGAGGAAGCAACAGTAAAATTTCTATAAACAAAACATTGGCAACATATGCGGCGGAACAGTTAGAAGAAGTCGTGCTTACCATTGTAGATCTTAATGAATTTAATTTGCCATTATATGGAATAGATTTAGAGACAGAGAATGGAATACATGAAGAAGCCAAAAGGTTGAGTGGTGTTTTTGATTGGGCTGATGGTTTTGTTGTTTCACTTGCAGAACATAACGGTGCTTATTCAGCAGCATTTAAGAATGCTTTCGATTGGTTGAGTAGAATTAATGGTAAGGTATGGAGAGAAAAACCAGTACTGTTATTGGCGACTTCTCCAGGAGGTAGAGGTGGACAAACGGTTTTACAAATCGCAGTAAACAGTTTTCCTCATTTAGGAGCGAAAGTTACAGGAAGTATGGCTTTTCCGTCTTTCTTTGAAAACTTTAAAGAAGGTGAGGTTGTGAATGTGGAACTGAAAGAAGCCTTAGAAAAAGAAATAACAAAATTTCAAAACGCAATTTAAAATTATATGGGAGATTTAGCCAAAGATATTAACTCTACTTTTCCGTCAGAACATGTAAAGGCTTTGATTAATATTAAATACACTGCTAATTGGATTGAGGGGAAATCAAACCATGTATTGAAGCCTTTTAAAATTAGTGTTCAGCAATATAATATATTAAGAATATTACGTGGAGCAAAAGAAAAGGTAACAGTACAGACCGTAAAGGATAGGATGATTGAAAAATCTCCGAATACAACAAGGTTGATGGATAAGCTTTGTGCAAAGAATCTGATAGAACGTGTACGTTGTGAAAATGATAGACGTGTTGTTTACGTTCAGATCGCGGATTTGGGATTGAAAATGTTACAGGATATAAAAATGGATGGAGTGGGAGCAACAATGAATAAATTAACAGAAGCTGAGGCAGAACAACTCAATCTGTTATTAGATAAGATTAGGTAGAATTTGCAGTTTTTAAGAGAAATATGATGTGATAAAGAGACATATTTAGGAATCAATTATAAAAATATAGACATGAAACTTAAAAATATAAAAGCAAAAAGTAAAAGCAATTTTGTAAACATGGGGCCAATACGATTAAGACAGCCCTTGCCAAGTTTTCAAATTAATGATGTAGATCCGTTTATTTTGTTACATCATTACGGGCCTTATGATATAAGCCCAGAAAGCAATCCGTTTGATTTAGGGCCTCACCCGCATAGAGGTTTTGAACCGATAACCTTCTTGATTCAAGGAGAGCAACTTCATAGGGATTCTTTAGGGAATAATAGTGTTGTAGCTGGTGGAGATGTGCAATGGACAACTGCGGGAAAGGGAATCATTCATGCAGAAGGGCCAACGAAAGAATTTGTTGCGAAAGGAGGTAAATTGGAAGGTATTCAATTGTGGTTAAACTTGCCAGCTTCTCATAAAATGATGGATCCAGCGTATCAACATGTGAAAGGAGAAGATATGCCATCGGTTAGAAGTGCTGATAAGAAGTTGATTTTAAAAGTGGTTGCAGGAAGTTTTGAAGGGAAAACGGGGAAAATTGAAACTCAAACGCCAATAAATATGTTGTGGGGTTATGCGGATGAGCAGGCTCAAAAAGAAATTGAGATAGAAACAGGTCACGATGCTCTTATTTACTTGATTAGTGGTCAACTTACAGTAAATGGTTCGGAGCCTTTAAATGAAGAGGCAAATCGAATGCTAACATTTATTGGAGAAGGAGAAGGTATTTCTATAGTAGCAAATAGTAAAAGCGAATTTATTATTTTGACCGGTGAGCCTTTGAAAGAAAAGGTAGCCACATACGGTCCGTTTGTAATGAATACCCAGGAAGAAATTCATCAAGCCATGCTGGATTATCAATCTGGTAAAATGGGAGTTCTTGAGTAAGTGAAAAGGAAATAAAAATGATTATAAAAGCCTAGGTGTTAAACCTAGGCTTTTTTTTAGATGAAATATTAAAAACTAAAAAAAAGTAAAATAGTCTGATATATACTGTGTTGAGTTGTTTTTTGTAGGGGCTGTGTCTAGAGTTGATTGTTTTTGGCAATGCAATTAAAAGATTTTTGTCAATTTATTGTAGAGTCTATATTTATCGATTCTTAGGTTGTTGTCAGTAAAATTGTTCTTTAACTAATTAAACTATTAATTATGAGAACAAAATTACTCTTTAGACTATTAATGATTTTAATACCAGTATATATTGGTGCACAAACGAATCACGTTTTGTTAAATCAAGATTTTGAAACAAGTTCAGGTGGGGTACCTACAAATTGGAATGTCAATTTGGGAACTTCAGCTGATGGTGATGCTTATACTGGGGCTAATGGTGTACTTTTTACGAGCAGTGCAGGAAGTCCAAATAGTGAATTGTTAAACGAAACTGTAAGTGTTTTATCAACTAGCTTGGCTACTTATTTTACAGTGTGGGTAAAACCAACTGCACTCAATGATAGAACTGCTCTCAGACTAGTGAGTTCTGACGGTACTTCAAATATTGCTGGAGGTTCGGCAATGGTTTGGAGTAATGCGGAGTATATAAACTCTTGGCATAAAGTATTAATGACAAAATATACACCTGTCTCAGAAGAAAGTGTGCGTGTTCAAATTGATAACCCTATTGCTAACGATATTATTCATTATGATACTGCTGAACTTGTTCAAAACCCATTAACAGTAAACGGTGATATGGAAATTGACTTTATGGGGAACAGTAAGACAACACCGCAAACTCAAATTTATCAGAAAAGCGGAATCAATCCCATGGAGAGAGAAACATCGGTAAAAAGGAATGGTAATAACTCTATTAAATGTACGACTACATCTGTATCTCCATATTTTCAACAAAATCCTAATTATCGATATGTTAGAGAGGCGGTATCAATGGAATACCAAGGGAGTATTTGGGTGAAGGTGGCGGATGAGTCACCTGCCGCAGATTTTACTGCAGAGTTGTTTGTAGATAATGTTAAAGTAGCTACTGGAATCACAACAAATGTAACTAATGCATCCGACTGGGTAGAAATAACAACACCTCTGTTTATCTCTGATGATACTGGAGGAGGGACAGTTTATTTAAGGTTGACCGTTACTAATGATGGTGAGAATAGGACTATATTCTATGTAGACGATTATGTGTTAACGAAAAGTTTACCGGAAACGGCTTCCGTTAGAAATGTTGAATTAAATAAGAACTCTCTTGTTGTGTCGAACGAATGTGTTCGTATTGATGGTAATTCAGGTGATATTAGAATAACTGATCTATTGGGGAGATTAATAGCATCTAAGGTGGTTGAGTCAAACGAAAAATTTGAATTTAACTTTGACAAAGCAAAAGTATATATTGTTGTTGCAACTACTAATTTGGGGACGATTTCAAAAAAGGTACTCTTTGATTAAAGAATAATGTATCCTAGTACAAAATATTCCTTTTTAATCTTAAGTCCGAGATATAATCTCGGGCTTTTTTTATGATGAAATTTTATGTGCCATTATTCAGATGTTGTTCTTTTCAGTGGAGATGCTTTATTGATTTTGTGATGTCAAGTTTTTATAAAAACTTGACATCATCTTATTCAGCGCATGTTTTATAGGGGATTTTAACTAGACATTTATGTCTTGTCTAGCAAAGGGTTAAAATAGCATATAAACAAGATAAAATTTGATATAGTTTTGTTGGTAACTAAACTAACCAAATTATTGAAAAAATGAAAAAAACAACCGAATCAATTATTTTAGACAATCTTAAATATAGGTACTTTAAAAACACAATTCTTTCAGCCTTATTTTTTATCGTCGTATTTTCCGTTCAATCTCAGGAATGGTCTGGGATTGTAGTTCCTGCCAATGCTGGTTCCGGAAAAACATGGAGTCTCCAAGAAAATGTATCAGATGATTTTAATTATAGCTTCGATGCTGTTAATTATCAGACGAATTTTGGAAGTAACAAATGGTATAATTTTTACCACAATCAATGGGATGGACCAGGAGTGACATATTGGAAAAATGATCATGTAAAAGTAGATGGAGATAATCTAGTTTTACGTGGTTCGAGATGGGATAAAAATAACCAATCAAATCCTCAATACCCATATCCAGGAGCAACAGAAGCTTTTAAAATGGGTAAAGAATATGAGGGAGTGAACTTAGGTTGTGTCACTTCAAATAATAGAGTTAAATATCCTGTTTTTGTAGAGTCTGCAATTAGTGTCGCAAACATCAACTTAGCTTCATGTTTTTGGTTATTAAGTCCAGATGACACTCAAGAAATTGATATAATAGAAAATTATGGTAGTACACCCTGGTTTAGACAATTTACTCATATCAGTCATCATTCATTTATTAGAAACCCCTTTCATGATTATCAGCCTAGAGATATAAATAGCTGGTGGCCAGACTCAAGAGTTTCTGATGCCTCAGGAGGATGGGGAGCTTGGGCTTGGAATGGTGGTAACAGAAGGTATCTTCGATTAGGTGTGTACTGGATAACTCCAAATCATTTTGAATACTATATTGATGGAGAGATTGTTAGAGTAATGTATCAAAATGCGATTGCTACTAATTTTAATGGTACTTGGAAGTATACCTATTATAATTCAATAAATCCAGCAGGAACGACGGATCAGTGGGGAGCGAATATTGGTGGAAGACCCACAGAGGTAAATGGCTATTCAGATGTTACCGTTCATGGAACATCTACAACATATGATTTTTCCAAATTACAGGCGGCGAACAATGCTTCTAATGGAATTAATGTTATCGATCCTGGAAATTATCAGAATGGAACTGGGTTTAATAAGGAAATGGATATCATTATAAATTTTGAATCCCAATCTTGGTTAGCGAATGACCATGCTCCAACTACACAAGATTTAAATAATACGAGTAAAAATGAAATGAAGGTGGATTGGGTACGTGTTTACAAACCTGTTGCTACCGAATCCGTAACGGGGGTTTCTGTAAGTCCGGCTACGTTAAGTTTAGAGCCAGGAAATCAAGGATATTTAACAGGAGCCGTGAGTCCTTCAAGTGCAGCAGATAAAACGATGACATTTACTTCTAGTAATCCAATAATTGCCTCTGTTAATCAAAGCGGTGTTGTTTCGGCTAACTCAATAGGTACTGCAGTTATAACTGTAAAAAGTACTGATGGTGGTTTTATGTCAACAAGTACCATTACTGTTGCAAACGGTGATGCTGAGAGTTTAGTTTTAGAAGCGGAGTCCTTTGTCACTACGGGAGGAACCTTTAATGATGGCTCAGTGCCTTATGGCGTAAATAGAGGAAGTTCAATTATAAATTTTGTAAATGCACAAGATTATACAGAGTATAATTTGAATGTTTCTGTGTCTGGTGAGTACAGTGTTATTTATAAAATAGCGACACCTCAAAATAATGCTGAGGTTTCTATGTATGTGGATGGTATTTTGCTTAATGTTGATACTGTGTTGAATAATGATTCTTGGAGTGATTATCAAGATTTGCAAGGTGCAAATAATATTTCATTAACGGCAGGTGTACATCAGGTAAAAATAGTTGCTTCTGGTAGTAATAGTTGGCAATGGAATCTAGATAAAATCGTTTTAAACAAAATTGGTGGCATATCAGCTCCTGTTTCTGCAGAGATTGTAATTGAGGCAGAGAGTTTTTCTTCAACTACAGGAACTTTTAATGATGGTTTGGTACCTTTTGGAATGAATAAAGCAGCAACGTTGGTGAATTATGTAAATAAAAATGACGAAGCTATATATAACGTAATGATTGAAGAAGCTGCTGTATATCATATATTATATGATGTTGCAACTCCGATGTCAAATGCTGAAATAAGTATTTATATAGATGGTGTTTTGATAAGTAAAGACGCTGTTATAAATGTTGGTTCTTGGGGGAGTTTTCAAAGATTAAAGGCGGAAGATAGCGCCTATTTGTCCTCAGGACAACATGTTTTGAAAATTATTGCTTCAGGAGCGGATAATTGGCAATGGAATATGGATAAATTTATATTAACTACCAGTTCTACCTTAAGTAAAACTGCGAAAGTTTTGAAAAATGAGTTGGATACAGATGTTTTTTCAATAAAAATGTTTCCAAATCCTGTTAGTGATTTTCTATTTATTGAAAGTTCAGAGTCGGTTTTGTCTGTTCGAATTATGAACTCTGCAGGTTCAGTTGTTCTAAATAGCAATAAATATTTTGCTCCAATTGATGTAAGTGATTTAAATACTGGAGTGTATTTTGTTGAGGTTATATCAAAATCAAATAAGAGGACCGTTAAAAGAATAATGATACAGCACTAAAGTTGTAGCGAACTCTAAAGACAAGTCCGGGTTTTATAAACTCGGACTTTTTTGTTTTAGAAATATTATAATACTTTCGCAATTCACAATCAAATAAATGGTTTAATGAGAGTTTTTCAAAAGCAAGAAAGTCGAATAATAGCAGTATTGCTGGTAGTAGGATTTTTATTGAGGTATTTGTTTGTTGCAGATTTGGCAATTTGGGGGGATGAATTTGTATTTTATAATACGGCATTGAAATTTTTAAAGGGAACTGGTGAGTTGTTTCCAGGGGACAATAATGGAGTTTTGTATACGCTCATATTATTACCTGTTTTCAAGTTTATCTCTACCTCTGTAATAGTAGCTCGTTTACCGAGCGTTATTTTTGGCTCCCTTAGTGTGTATATGGTTTATCGTTTAGGGAAAAAAGTGTATAATAAATATGTAGGAGTCATAGCTGCATTTTTAAATGTATCCTCATTAATTTTGATTTATTGGAGTAGGGTGCTTCGTAATTATTCGTTTTTCGAATTTTTCTTTCTTTGGTTTTTGTTGTGTTTGTACTTGTTTATAGAGCCGAAAGAAATTACCACAAAAAACAAGTATTTGAGGAAGTTAAATATTGATGTACCCTCTTTAATCTATGTAATAATTTCATTTACACTTGCTTTTTTAAGCCATCAATTGGTCTTTGTCTCGCTTTTTGCATTGTCTTTTTATTTAGGGGTAATGGGGCTAAAAACTTATTTTGTAAAATCAGAGAAGAATGTTATAAAATATCGTTATGTAGGCTTGTTTTCTCTATTTGTTATTTTGCTGTTGCTTGTTAGTCCGGCATTTTTAAATTTTACGAGGTCTGTTCTTAATTTATTATTACATCAAGAAATTGTTGATTGGATAGTGCCAGATCTTGCAAGGTTGGGGTATTTATGGGAAACTTCTCCTTATAAGGTCTTTGGGGTATATAAGGATGTATTGCTGTATGAAGTTGGGATCGTTCTTTTAGTGTTTGCAGCAATAGGTGTTGTTTGGGGATTTGTTAAGAAATTTAAATCTACCTTGTACTTGTCTTCATTTTTTTTCGTCCCATTTATATTGATGAGTTTTGTGTTTAGAGAGGCTTTTGCACCTAGGTACTTTGTTTACTTATTGCCTTTAGTTCATTTGTTTATTGGGGTATTTGTGTATGAGTTTTGTTTTTTTATTTCGTCTAAGTTTGAAATATTAAAAACTAACAAAGGGTTTTTATCAATGACCTTCTTTGTTGTGATACTATTTCTAGGTCAGGTAAAGTACAGAGAGATTTACAGTCTAGTTACGGTAAAATTAAAATCTGGAAATTTGGTGGATAAACGATTGTCGCAATGGTATTTTATGGATTATAAATATGCGTCAAGCTATGTAAATCATTTTAAAAAGGAGGGAGATGTTGTTTTTGCAACGCATGTAAATTCGGGGAAGTATTATTTAGGAGATAGTGTAATTCAGTTTCGACAAGTGTATTATGATAGGAAAGCGAAGCAATTTAAAAATTACCCAATAAGCAATAAGTATTCAGAATTTGGTAGAAATATGAATACCATTAAAAAGCTTTATAAAGAGAATGATCGAGGTTGGTTATTAGCAGATCAATCCTATTTTAGGAATAAATTGACTTCTGATGAAGCCAGGAAATGGGTTTTTAGTCATATGAGATATCATAAAAATGGAACTATTGATGGGGGAGTACAGGTTTTTGCTTGGGATAAATCTAAAAAAGTCCCCAGATATCAAGTAATTGTAGAAGATCTTGGTAAGAGTGATGTTGCTCACTTTTCAGCAGAATACAATGTATATATTAATGACAAAAAAAACTTAAAAATTAATTTGGTATCCGAAAATATAGACAGTGACCAGGAAGCGGCGATGATTTTAAATAGAAAGTTTAGATTGAAATTGAAGAAAAACACAGTTATGAATAAACCTCAGTTGTTTTCAATAGCTATTGATGAAAAATATTTTGTAGAGGGTAATAACCTTGTTCAGTTTTTTTACAATAAAGATTTGTCCGCAAATAAGGAGAAAGAAAAAGGCTTTATTCTTTACGGGTTTAATTTTTCAAAACAATAAAATTAAAATCAAAGTTTAAGATATTTAAAAAAAATAGATGGAATCCACCTTTTGTAATAAAGGGTGGATTTTTTTGTAAAGTTTCATGTTTGCGTTTTTCGGTGTTTACATGCTGATACTATTAAGTAAATCGGTTATAGTTTCAAGTATTGTTTCTATTTATGTAAAAAAGATTTTGTTTTAAACTGCATGTTTTAAGTGATGTAGGTTTTGGGAATAAAATAATTTCAAAAAAAGCGATTTTTTTCATTGTTGTAAGGATAAAAAGATCTAGTTTTGCATCCGCTAAGGAAAACAGCTATTGTTGTTTTGGGATGCGAAGAGTTCTTTAAAATGCTGGTGAAATTTAAGATTAAGAGTTTTAAAAAATAAATTAAATTTTATTTTTTTATAACGAAAAAAGGTTTTAGATTTGCAGCCGCTAACACGCCAAGCGTTGTTAGAGAAAAAGAAACAAACCAGATCTGTGATCTGACGTTCATTGAAAATATTGAAATTGACAGCGTAAAATTAAAGATTAAATTACGTGTTTTTAGTAACACGAATTCTGATTAGAGTAAGCTAGTATCGTATAAAAATAAGTCACTTTGGTGACTAAAAAAAATAACGATGAAGAGTTTGATCCTGGCTCAGGATGAACGCTAGCGGCAGGCTTAACACATGCAAGTCGAGGGGTAACAGGGAGAAGCTTGCTTTTCTGCTGACGACCGGCGCACGGGTGCGTAACGCGTATAGAATCTACCTTGTACAGAGGGATAGCCCAGAGAAATTTGGATTAATACCTCATAGTATAACTGAATGGCATCATTTAGTTATTAAACATTTATGGGTACAAGATGACTATGCGTCCTATTAGTTAGTTGGTAAGGTAACGGCTTACCAAGACATCGATAGGTAGGGGTCCTGAGAGGGAGATCCCCCACACTGGTACTGAGACACGGACCAGACTCCTACGGGAGGCAGCAGTGAGGAATATTGGACAATGGAGGCAACTCTGATCCAGCCATGCCGCGTGAAGGAAGACTGCCCTATGGGTTGTAAACTTCTTTTATATAGGAAGAAACACTCTTACGTGTAAGAGCTTGACGGTACTATATGAATAAGGACCGGCTAACTCCGTGCCAGCAGCCGCGGTAATACGGAGGGTCCGAGCGTTATCCGGAATCATTGGGTTTAAAGGGTCCGTAGGTGGACTAATAAGTCAGAGGTGAAATCCCATAGCTCAACTATGGAACTGCCTTTGATACTGTTAGTCTTGAGTTACTTGGAAGTAGATAGAATGTGTAGTGTAGCGGTGAAATGCATAGATATTACACAGAATACCGATTGCGAAGGCAGTCTACTACGAGTATACTGACACTGATGGACGAAAGCGTGGGGAGCGAACGGGATTAGATACCCCGGTAGTCCACGCCGTAAACGATGGACACTAGTTGTTGGGATTTATCTCAGTGACTAAGCGAAAGTGATAAGTGTCCCACCTGGGGAGTACGGTCGCAAGATTGAAACTCAAAGGAATTGACGGGGGCCCGCACAAGCGGTGGAGCATGTGGTTTAATTCGATGATACGCGAGGAACCTTACCAGGGCTTAAATGTAGGATGCATTAGCTAGAGATAGCTATTTCTTCGGACTTCTTACAAGGTGCTGCATGGTTGTCGTCAGCTCGTGCCGTGAGGTGTCAGGTTAAGTCCTATAACGAGCGCAACCCCTATTTTTAGTTGCTAACAGGTTAAGCTGAGGACTCTAAAGAGACTGCCGGTGCAAACCGTGAGGAAGGTGGGGATGACGTCAAATCATCACGGCCCTTACGTCCTGGGCTACACACGTGCTACAATGGTATGGACAGAGAGCAGCCACCTGGCGACAGGGAGCGAATCTACAAACCATATCACAGTTCGGATCGGAGTCTGCAACTCGACTCCGTGAAGCTGGAATCGCTAGTAATCGCATATCAGCCATGATGCGGTGAATACGTTCCCGGGCCTTGTACACACCGCCCGTCAAGCCATGGAAGCTGGGAGTGCCTGAAGTCGGTCACCGCAAGGAGCCGCCTAGGGTAAAACTGGTAACTAGGGCTAAGTCGTAACAAGGTAGCCGTACCGGAAGGTGCGGCTGGAACACCTCCTTTCTAGAGAAAGAGATGTTAGGTTATGAAAATTAAGAATTGTTTAATTCTTTAATTGCTGTTCAATTTTATATTATATACAAGACTAAAAGAAACAGAGTCTCGTAGCTCAGCTGGTTAGAGCGCTACACTGATAATGTAGAGGTCGGCAGTTCGAGTCTGCCCGAGACTACTTTTTTTAAAAAGAGTTAGGTATATAACATATAGGAAATTTTAGAAGTTGAGTATTCGTTAGAAGTCTAACGACTAACTACCCAATACTAGCTACTAGTAATTTTGGGGGATTAGCTCAGCTGGCTAGAGCGCCTGCCTTGCACGCAGGAGGTCATCGGTTCGACTCCGATATTCTCCACAAAAGTCAATTGACAATTACCAGTTGACAATTAGCAATTTTATAATTGTTATTTGTTATTTGAGAATTGTTTATTGCAAAGAGTTCATTGACATATTGAAATACTGATATCGTATGATATTAGAAGTTATATTTTAGAAAAACTAAAATTAATAACGAGCTATAATACAAATAGAGGCATGCATAGCATGCAAACCGTAGAAGGTATTTAGTTTAGGACAGGTAGTAATACTTTGTTTCTGATACTATTTACATTATACAAATAATAGAATAAAAGAGCAAAAAGTACAAAAAGCTAAGTAAGGGCGTATGGCGGATGCCTAGGCTCTCAGAGGCGATGAAGGACGCGATAAGCTGCGATAAGCTTCGGGGATTTGCACATAAGAATTGATCCGAAGATTTCCGAATGGGACAACCCAGCATGTTGAAGACATGTTACTCCGCAAGGAGGGCGAACCCGGTGAACTGAAACATCTAAGTAACCGGAGGAAGAGAAAACAATAGTGATTCCGTTAGTAGTGGCGAGCGAACGCGGATTAGCCCAAACCAAGCTTGTTTCGGCAAGTTTGGGGTTGTAGGACCACGATATTTGATGTTAATTGAATCAGAACAAACTGGAAAGTTTGGCCATAGAGGGTGATAGCCCCGTACGGGTAAAATTAATTATTGATAGTGGTATCCTGAGTAGTGCGGGACACGAGTAATCCTGTATGAATCCACCGGGACCATCCGGTAAGGCTAAATACTCCTGAGAGACCGATAGTGAACTAGTACCGTGAGGGAAAGGTGAAAAGAACCCTAAGTAAGGGAGTGAAAGAGATCCTGAAACCGTACGCCTACAAGCGGTCGAAGCACATTTACTGTGTGACGGCGTGCCTTTTGCATAATGAGCCTACGAGTTACTGTTTCTAGCAAGGTTAAGTGATTCAGTCACGCAGCCGTAGCGAAAGCGAGTCTGAATAGGGCGTATAGTTAGTAGTAGTAGACGCGAAACCTGGTGATCTACCCATGGGCAGGTTGAAGCTGTAGTAACATACAGTGGAGGACCGAACCCGTTGACGTTGAAAAGTCTTGGGATGACCTGTGGGTAGGGGTGAAAGGCCAATCAAACCAGGAAATAGCTCGTACTCCCCGAAATGCATTTAGGTGCAGCGTTGTGGTTTAGTTTATTAGAGGTAGAGCTACTGATTGGATGCGGGGGCTTCACCGCCTACCAATTCCTGACAAACTCCGAATGCTAATAAATATACACAGCAGTGAGGGCATGGGTGCTAAGGTCCATGTCCGAGAGGGAAAGAACCCAGACCATCAGCTAAGGTCCCCAAATATATACTAAGTTGAACTAACGAGGTTCGATTGCATAGACAGCTAGGATGTTGGCTTGGAAGCAGCCATTCATTTAAAGAGTGCGTAACAGCTCACTAGTCGAGCGATCGAGCATGGATAATAATCGGGCATAAGTATATTACCGAAGCTATGGATTTATGATTTATCATAAGTGGTAGGGGAGCATTCTAGTTGCGTTGAAGGTGTTCTGTAAGGAATGCTGGAGCGTCTAGAAAAGAAAATGTAGGCATAAGTAACGATAAGGCGGGTGAGAAACCCGCCCACCGAAAGACCAAGGTTTCCTCAGCGATGCTAATCAGCTGAGGGTTAGTCGGGACCTAAGGCGAACCCGAAAGGGGTAGTCGATGGACAACTGGTTAATATTCCAGTACCTGCTCACGTTAAAAGTGACGGATTCGTATAGTTGTTGCGTACTGACAGAATAGTACGTTGAAGGGAGTGGTAACACCCCGATAGTACACTGAGACTTCGGTCAAGGTGATAATACAGCGAAGCGAGTTCCAAGAAAAGCGAGTGAAGCAGCCCGTACCCTAAACCGACACAGGTGGTTGGGAAGAGAATTCTAAGGTGCTCGAGTGATTCATGGCTAAGGAACTAGGCAAAATCGCCCCGTAACTTCGGGAGAAGGGGCGCCCATCTATGATGGGCCGCAGTGAATAGGTCCAGGCGACTGTTTATCAAAAACACAGGGCTCTGCTAAAACGAAAGTTGATGTATAGGGCCTGACACCTGCCCGGTGCTGGAAGGTTAAGTGGAGGAGTTAGCTTCGGCGACGCTCTCAAATGAAGCCCCAGTAAACGGCGGCCGTAACTATAACGGTCCTAAGGTAGCGAAATTCCTTGTCGGGTAAGTTCCGACCTGCACGAATGGTGCAACGATCTGGACACTGTCTCAGCCATGAGCTCGGTGAAATTGTAGTATCGGTGAAGATGCCGATTACCCGCTACGGGACGAAAAGACCCCGTGAACCTTTACTATAGCTTAGTATTGACTTTGGATAAGTAATGTGTAGGATAGGTGGGAGACATCGATCATGCGTCGCCAGGCGTATGTTAGTCGTCCTTGAAATACCACCCTTTGCTTGTCTAGAGCCTAACCCTGCGAAGGGGACAGTGCTTGGTGGGTAGTTTGACTGGGGTGGTCGCCTCCAAAAGAGTAACGGAGGCTTCTAAAGGTACCCTCAGCACGCTTGGTAACCGTGCGTAGAGTGCAATGGCATAAGGGTGCTTGACTGCGAGACTAACAAGTCGATCAGGTTGGAAACAAGAGCATAGTGATCCGGTGGTTCCGCATGGAAGGGCCATCGCTCAAAGGATAAAAGGTACTCCGGGGATAACAGGCTGATCTCCCCCAAGAGCTCACATCGACGGGGGGGTTTGGCACCTCGATGTCGGCTCGTCACATCCTGGGGCTGGAGAAGGTCCCAAGGGTTGGGCTGTTCGCCCATTAAAGTGGCACGCGAGCTGGGTTCAGAACGTCGTGAGACAGTTCGGTCTCTATCTGTAGCGGGCGTTAGAAATTTGCGTGGATCTGACTCTAGTACGAGAGGACCGAGTTGGACTAACCTCTGGTGTATCTGTTGTTCTGCTAAGGGCATTGCAGAGTAGCTACGTTGGGAAGGGATAAGCGCTGAAAGCATATAAGCGCGAAACCCACCACAAGATGAGATTTCTTTAAAGGGTCGTGGAAGATTACCACGTTGATAGGCTATAGGTGTAAAGGCAGTAATGTCATAGCCAAGTAGTACTAATAACCCATAGGCTTTTGTACAAAGAACTTCCGCTAGGCAACTAGCGGGAGGGAAACTCTTTATACATTCTATTACTCAATTATTATAGCACTTCTAATTTGAATATTATATTTATGGCATCTCTGATGCATTTCAATATGTTAATTATTAAATACTGGTTTAAGAAATTAGACTAACAAAGACCTTAAGGTGGTTATTGCGATAGGGCTCACCTCTTCCCATTCCGAACAGAGAAGTTAAACCTATCAGCGCAGATGGTACTGCCTAACCGGTGGGAGAGTATGTCACCGCCTTTTTTTGAAACCTCAATCAGTAAAATGATTGAGGTTTTTTTTGTGATAAACTTAAAATACTTTTTACTGCATTGATACTATTGAACAATCTATACAGGAAAGCTGACATTGTAACAATACAATCTTATAAAAAGATCCCTCTTATTATCTAATAAGAGGGATTTAAAGAATTATATAATAATTAGGGCTTATTGTTTTCTTTCCAACAGAGCCATATAGAAACCGTCAAAACCACTTTCTGAAGGTAGAACTTTGTTATCCTTTATGAATACAAATTCATCATTGTTCGAAAGGAATTTCTTTACTTGGTTTTCGTTTTCAGAAGGTAAAATAGAACAAGTCGCATAAACTAACTTACCACCTTTTTTAACTAATTTTGAATAGCTAGCAAGGATTTCTTCTTGTGTACGTTTGATGTTCTCGATAAACTCTGGTTGTAATTTCCATTTGGCATCTGGGTTTCTTTTAAGAACTCCTAATCCTGAGCATGGCGCATCAATTAAAACTCTATCCGCGCTATTATGGAGTTTTTTAATGGTTTTGGTACCTTCTATTTGTTTTGGTGTGATATTGTGAGCACCGGCACGTTTTGCACGTCTTTTAAGCTCTTTTAATTTTCCACCATAGATATCCATTGCAACGATAGATCCTTTGTTTTCCATAAGTGCAGCAAGATGCAACGTTTTACCTCCTGCACCGGCACAAGTATCAATAACGCGCATTCCCGGTTTAACTTCAAGATATTCAGCTACGAGTTGTGAAGAGGCATCTTGAACTTCAAATAAACCACTTTTAAATGCGTCCGTTCTAAAAACATTTTTTCGTTCTTTAAGAATTAATGCGTCTTTATATTTAGGGTCTACAGTAGTTTCAACTTCATTGTCATTTAATGTTCTTTCTAAGTTTTGACGAGACCCTCTCAAGGTATTGGCACGAAGAACAACGGGAGCTTGGATGTTTAAGGCTTTAATTTCTTTATCCCAATTTTTCCCTAACTCTTGAACACCTAATTCGTCTAACCAGTCAGGAATAGATTCTTTTATTTTACGTATTGATTGTAGTTCATCAAATCTTCCTTTGATCCGTCTAACAGGCGCATTAGTAAAGTATTTCCAATCAGGTAATTCTATACCTCTAAGAACCGCCCAAACAGTAAAAAGTTTCCAAAGGTTTTCTCTAGAGAAATGATCTTTAGTTTCAGCAACTTCATTATAGAGACGCTTCCATCTTACAATTTCATAAATAGTTTCTGCAACAAATTTTCTATCTCTAGCTCCCCATCTCGGGTCTTTTTTAAGTGCAGCTTCAACTGCTTTATCAGCGTATATACATTCGTTAAATATGGCATTTAATGAATCGATAACTGTGAATACTAAATTTCTGTGTAAACGCATAGTCATTATTTTGAGAATGCAAAGGTACTTAAATCAGACCGTAAAGAAGAATTTGCTACTTTTTCTTTTTAGAAAAATCACGTATAATAACTTTTCTACGTTTTTCTAAAATATAAAACGATGTATAATAACCGTCTTGGTTATTATTTAATACAATTGGTATATTATTTCTGGACAATCTTAGTTTACTGCTAAGTATTGAATCATCCATAGTAAGTGTATATTCACCATTAGGAAGATAAAATTCGAAATGTCCCTTACTATCCGTTAGTGTACTATAAGTTTTTTCTTTTGTAGCTGTTATTTTAATTCTAGATAAATCCATAGGTTGTTCATCTGTGATGGCAATTTTTTGACGGTCAATGATAACATCACCATATAATTTAACTCCCCTTGAATAAGGTATAAAAACAATATCTTCACTATCGATATTAATTGAATCATTAACTTGAGGAAACCAGCCTTTTAAGTCTTCTAATGCTAAAACGTTAAATTTGTATTTTGCAAGCGGAACTTTGTTAATTTTAGCGATCCCTCTTGGGTTAGTAATTACTTCTTTAGTTCCTAGTGATACTACTATGTTGTCTAATATAACTTCGTCATATTCTTTGATACCATTACCGTTGCTGTCTTGAAAAGCTATAAAAGGGACATTAACCGTATGCTTTTTAGCAAAGGGTATAGGTATACCAAATTCTTTTCTAATCCCCATCCCTAGGGTAAAGTTAGACGATTGAGTTTTACCAATATTTGCAGTTGAGTATTGTTGTTGTTCAAAATTGATAAAACTATAGTCGGAACTATTATAAAAATAACTAGATGTAAAACTAAATCGCCAGTTAGTTTTTGAAAAGTAGTATAAACTTGGACTGATCCCGAATGAGTTGTTATTTGCAGTATTTCTATAAGTATAACTTGTATTTGTTTCTAAAATAAAGCGTCTATTTTTAAATGTATATTGGTTTTGGACAGATCCACGTATTAATTGTGGAATTTTAGTAAGTAAAGCAACATTTTGATTAGGATTAATTGAGGTAAATCCATAATTGTATTTGAAAGTAAAATTCCAAATTTTATATCGCGTTAATGTCGTAAAATCGAAATTAAATAAATTATCAGTAGGAGTAGCTAGAATTTCTTGTGTTAGACCAAATCTAAAGTTAAAAGATGTTTGTAAGTTATGTTCGGGTTTGTAAATGGAAAATCTATGTTCATAACCCCTGGTTTTAAATTTATAGGTTGCATAATCTCTTAAATCATAAAATAAACCGTTTTGTACTGATCCGAGTTTTGTTTTCTTAGTGATGTTAAATCTGTTATTAGCAAAAGAAGTAGATAATAGTTTGATATCCTGATTTGCTAAAAATGAGTTAGTTTGTTGAAAACTGTTACTTAAATTAATTGTGCGTCTAGAAGACATTTTAAAAGAAGTGCGATGATTAGCGTTAAGTCTTTCTATAGTGGAATTACCGAATTTAGGATCGGTGTATCGACCATTTACATTAAATTTTAATTTTCTAGATAATGTTGAACTAATTCCAGCTGTATAGGCATAACCTACTCTTTTAAATCCAGTTGTTTCATATTCATTGGTAGATTGTGCAGCTGAAAAATTAAAACGATGTTTTCTAAACAAATTAATTTGAGGACTAACGGTAATTATATTTGTAGTTCTGCCGTAAGTAAGGTTGTTACTTCTTCCATACGAGGTACTAATACTGAAGAAGTTTGTAAAGAAACTGTAACTAGCACCATAGGATTCATTGTTTTTTTTCTGGAATTGATCTTTCGATACAGAATAAAAAGCCGTTACTCTGTTGTTATTATTTAATCTGTAACTAGAGCGTATCCCTGTTCCTCCTGTAGAAAGTCCAGCAATATTGGTGTTTGTTTGACCGATTTCGAAAGATTTTCTATCATCAAAATATGCGACGTTCCACGGTACATCTTGAATGAAACGGTTGTTATAATAAGGTTTACTGAAATTGAAATTAGTGTTATAGGTTAAAACACCGTTATTTTTCAATTGTTTTACCCCTCTTAAATTAATAAACATGAATGGATTATCAGCTAAAATGTTTTGGATATACATATCCATGGTCAAAGGTATGGATGGGTATCCGTAATTTTGCATGTCAATTTCATTAGGAAGTTTAATGAAAGAAACTTTTGCCGTTTTTTTATAAGTTTTTTTTGTTCCTGATTTGTCCTCTTTACTATTTATAACTAAGTCATACTTTTTGAAATATTTATTTTCGTATGGTGTATAAGTTGTATTGGAAACTTTCCTTTGATTTCTATCATCTTTTTGAATAGCAGAAGCGTAATAGCTAAAGTCCGCTTCTTCACCTACATCAAGACTGATGCTATTATTTTTTTTTACAATTTCTTTTTCAACGTTTGTAGTGTCAGAAATAAATAAATCTTTTTTAGGAATTTTGTGATTGATTGAAATATCTTGTTTATAATTCCCTTTATTAACGATGCTATATTCAAATTTTTTATTGAATTCTTCGTTTTTAAAATAGAATCTATTGGCGGTTTTTACACCAATATCCCATTTAACTTGTTTTTTTGTACGGATGATAAATGAATTGTCACCGATTTGTTGACCATCCAAGTCCAAAATAAAACTATTGATAATCACTTCGCTATTTCCTGACTTTAATTTAGAAGGTACTACAATAACTGGTATAACTAGTGTGTCATTTACTTGTAAGTTGTAAGTTTTGTCAGGGTTAATGATACTGCTCCAGTCGTTAGGTATTAGAACGTCTAAGGTGAAGTTTAGATTATCATTACTGTTATTGATTATTTTAAGAACATTTGAAATTAAACCAGATTTTTCAATCTCAATTTCAGGTTTGATAAACTTGGTTTTAACTTTCTCCGCGGAAGAACCCTTATATCCATCATTGTTGGATATAACAGGAGAAGTTTGAGCATTAGATATTCCTAAATAAAAGAATAACGAAAAGGTCAAAAAAACTCGAAGAACTGTATGAAGATTTTTAAGGGGTATCAAATCTAAATTAAATGTTTTCTTCTAGACGGAAATTAAAAGTTAATCCGAAAGTACCTGGGTTATATGACATACCAGGTCTAATTCTTAATTCAATTTTAAAGGTGAATTCACTGTAATTGCTTATATAGTCTCCAACACCGTTAACGTTTTGTGTGCATGCTCCAGCGTTAATAATATCAGAGATATCTAAAGTACCTGCATTAGGTTTTATAAGTTCAAGAACATTAGTTACATCGCTAAGAGGCACAAAATTGGAATAGTCTGTTGATGTCATACAGTCATTAATCGCGCGAATCTCAAAAATACTTAATAATGGATTTTGACCAAGGCCATCACCATATAAATGTAACTGTTCTAATTCATCAGTCGGGGCTCCATCGTTGTCTAACAGAATTTTTAAATTCCAAGAGCATAAAACATCAGGTGTCGTTTTATCAGTAACACGAATTTTAAGTCTAGCTATAGTTTTGCGAGGGAAACCACCTTCATAAGATGAGAACTTATCAAAAACAAATTCATTATTCCCTGTGTCTTCCAAAAATAACTCTACAGATCCACAGTGCGTTTGAGAATTTGATAAGTTAATTATGAAAACAAAAAATAGAAAAAATATGAATTGAATTTTCTTCAAGTTGCTAATTGTTTTATACAGTAAAAGGATGTAATTGAACTACATCCTTTTACTTAAGTATAATTATTTGTTTACTATTGATCTTCTAATAAGATGTATTGTACATACATAGTATAAACACCAGGTTCAGCATAAGATGAAGCACCATTTACAGTAGCAATATCTTGAGCTGCAGCTAAAGTATGGTCATAAGCCATTGGGAAAGTAGCAGGTAATCCTGGAAGAATTCTATAATCAATTGTATAGTAATAATCAGAAGTTGTACCAGTTTGGTTTAAATAAGTTCCACCTGGCATAAAGTCTTCAACTCCACTAGTACCACTATGACCAGCAATATATTTACCAGTAGGTCCTGGAGGTGTTCCTGCAGAATTTACATAAATATTATTCTGGTGTAATGCAATTGGATCCGCAGCTACTCCTGCGGTAATTCCATCACTTTGATTTGTAGTTCTGTCATTTTGGAATTGTGCACTATAATCTCTTGTTTGGATTAATGGATCCACAATAGCTGGAATAGCAGAGTTTGGAGTGTTTTGTCTGATTTCTAATAAACTTAAAGGTAATTCTCCAACAGCGTTTACATTATCTCCGTTACCATAGTCAATTTGTTGATCCCAAAATCCATCTCCTGAATTTCCTTGTGATCTACCCACAGCATATAAATCCCAACTTACTGTAGAACTAACTTTTAAGATAGTTGCTGCATATTGAGTTATACCAGCTTGATATTCGTTGATGTCATCAAATACAAATTGAATTTGATCTGGTGTTGTCATTTCCAATTGAAGTACAGGCTGTAAGTCAAGTGTAATTGAAACATCTTTTTCATCGATAAGCTGTGCACTTGCAGTAGTTCCAATAAGAGCTGCTGCTGCTGCGAATAATTTAAACTTGTTTGTTGTTTTCATTGTTTTTTAAAATTAGGGGTTAGTAATTGTTTATATTAATTTATTGAAAATTCCATTTTGGCTGCTTGTATTTCTTCTGAATTCTCAAAATCTAATACTCCTACAGCAATATAATCACCGGGTTCTACATCAGGCGGTATCTTAAAAATAAAATCTCTTACCAAATCAGGTAGAATAGTGAATTTTTTCACTTTTAATCTTTGTTGTGTTCCGGTCTTTAAGTTTGTCAAATCAATATACGATGTGCAATATGAAATACCATCACCTTTATTTTCAGCGATAATAGATATTTTTTTACCAGTTTCGTTATAAACAAAATCTATGAATTCGACTTCATTAAGTGCTACGTTAGGAGGGTTTTGGTATACAAATACACCAAAAGCAAATGTAGGTATAACACCTAAAGCAACTGTGCCTTCTGATTTATTATCTGGGCTCAATGAAGTACGAGCTTCTTGTTGCTCAATCATGATAATACTCCAAGCTGCTTTCGCGCCAGATTCAGAAACAGGCACTGAAACTGTAAAATCAACTTTTCGTTTTTCATGTGGTTTCAATTCTACAAAAGTTGGGCTTATTGAAACCCATTTAGATAACGAATATTTTCCTTCTCCAGCTTCTAAAAATTGACTTTTTCCCTTTCCATTCATATTAAAGTCCAACATTTTAAGTCCGAAACTTTTAGAAGATGGAGTGTCATTGTTAATAGTTATACTATAAACTTTTGACTGACCTTGTTTTAAGTTTAAATGAAAATGTGCTGGAGAAACAGAAACACCGGAAGTCTTTTTGTCTGACGAAATTCCAACTTTTTTTACAGATTTATTCTGTGAATAAACAGAAGTTAAAAACAGAAGTAATACTGCAATAGGGGTATATTTTTTAAGAAGATACATTAATCGGGGGTATAGGGTAATATTAATTGTATGTTTAACAAATATAAATGGTTTTATCGGAAAAACAAATAAAAGTGAAAGAAATTAATGTTTTGTTAAAATGTCAAGTTGCTTATTTTATTCCGATGTTTTAAATAGATTATTTAGTCTTTTAGAATTTATTGATTAGTTTTGACAAGAGTTTTTAGTTGAAAATGAAAGATTTTAATATACCAGTATCTTATTTAAAAGGGGTTGGACCTGCTAGAGCGGAGTTGCTATTGTCCGAATTAAGGATAAGGAAGGTTCAAGATTTGTTTTCACTTATCCCGATAAGATATATAGATAGATCAAAATTTTATAAGGTACGAGAGTTACAGCCTACCTCATCTGAAGTGCAAATGATAGGTGAAATCTCAAATTTTAAAGAGGTTAAACAAAAAAGAGGTTCTCGTTTTACGGCCGTTTTTAAAGATCCTTCAGGAACTATTGAGTTAGTGTGGTTTAAAGGAGGGAAATGGTTAAAAGATTCCATGAAAGAGGGGAAGAGTTATGTTATTTATGGGAAATTGAAATTTTATAATGGCAATTTCAGTATGGCGCATCCAGAGGTTGAATTACTATCTTTATTTGAAAAAAGTTTGCGACCTGGTATCCAGCCCGTCTACCCCTCAACCGAAAAGTTAGCAGGAAGAGGAGTATCGAATAAAGTTATGTGTACTATTCTGGAGCACGTATTTAGGGATTTTTATGGTGGAATAAAAGAATCTTTACCTGTTGATATCATTGAAAAATTTGGATTTTTATCTAAACGTGAATCCTTATTAAATATTCACTTCCCTAAAAATCAAGAATTACTTGCTAAAGCTGAACATAGATTAAAATTTGAAGAGTTGTTTTTTTTACAATTACAGATATTGAACAAAAAAATAAACATTAACCAAAAAATTGCCGGATATACTTTTGGTCTTGTTGGTGAAAAGTTCAATGATTTTTATAAGAATGGTTTAAGTTTTGACTTGACAAATGCGCAGAAAAGAGTTTTAAAAGAAATCAGAAAGGATGTGGGGTCTGGTGTTCATATGAATAGACTTTTGCAAGGGGACGTTGGTTCAGGGAAAACTATTGTTGCCACATTAGCAATGCTGTTGGCCTTGGATAATGGGTTTCAGGCAGCCTTAATTGCTCCAACAGAGATATTAGCAAATCAACATTATTTTAGTGTAAAAGAAGCACTTGGAAATTCCAATATAAAAGTGAGTTTGTTAACGGGGTCTTCCAAAACTAAGGAAAGAAAGGAAATTCATGCCGCATTAGAGGATGGATCTTTAGATATTTTAGTAGGGACTCATGCTTTACTTGAGGATAAGGTAAAGTTTAAAAACCTTGGATTAGCAATTATAGATGAACAACATAGATTTGGAGTAGCTCAAAGGTCTAAGATGTGGATGAAGAATGTCAAACCACCCCATGTTTTGGTAATGACGGCAACCCCAATTCCTAGAACCTTAGCAATGAGTGCTTATGGAGATTTAGAAATTTCTGTAATCGATGAGTTGCCTCCAGGAAGGAAAGAGATTACAACGGTACATCGTTTTGATAGTAATCGATTAAAAGTATTCAAGTTTATGAGGGACGAGATTACCAAAGGAAGGCAGGTGTATGTTGTATATCCTTTGATAGAAGAATCAGAGGCAATGGATTATAAAGACCTAATGGATGGGTATGAAAGTATAGTACGTGAGTTTCCTTCTCCAAACTACCAAATTAGCATTGTTCATGGAAAAATGAAAGCTGTTGATAAAGAGTTTGAAATGAATAGATTTGTAAAAGGAGAAACACAGATTATGGTGGCAACTACCGTGATTGAAGTAGGAGTAAATGTGCCAAATGCGAGTATAATGGTTATTGAAAGTTCTGAACGGTTTGGATTGTCTCAATTACATCAATTGCGTGGTAGGGTTGGTAGAGGAGCAGAACAAAGTTATTGTGTACTGATGTCTGGTTATAAATTGTCAACAGATGCTAAAAAAAGAATTGAAACCATGGTAAGTTCTTCTGATGGATTTGAGATTGCAGATGTTGATTTGAAACTTCGTGGACCAGGAAACCTCATGGGGACGCAACAAAGTGGTGTTTTAAATTTAAAAATAGCAAATTTAGTTCAGGATACCGAAATATTGGAAAAGGCCAGGCAAACTGCTATCGAACTTCTTAAGGTAGATCCTGAATTAAAAAATGAGAAAAATAAAAATTTGTCTGAAGTTTATTCTTCCTTTGTCAAAAAATCAAATCTATGGTCTAATATCAGCTAGGATTTTGTGAGAAAATTAGAAATCTTATCTTTTATAGATAGTTTTTCATTTTCGTGATAGCTGTTTCCATAACCATAGCCGTATCCATAACCATAGCCGTATCCGTATCCGTATTTTCCATTAGAGGTAAAATCGTTAAGAATATAACCAATATTTTGTACTTCACCATTGATGTATTTGTCATCGATCATTTTCATCATTCCTCGTTTAGAGAAGTTTTGGCGGATTACGTAAATATTAGCATCGGAGTATTTTAAAAGTTCAAAAGCATCTGAAACCAAACCTACTGGTGGAGTGTCAATGATGATGTAATCATACTGTGTTTTTAAGGTATTGAAAAACTTAGTAGTGTTAGATCCTAGAATTAGTTCAGAAGGATTTGGAGGAATTGGACCCGAAACAATTAGATCCATATTTGGGATTTCCGTTTTATGGGTTATTTCTTCAATTGTTTTTTGATTGATTAAATAATTAACAATTCCAATATTATTATCAATATTGAAATCATTGAATATTTTTGGTTTTCGCAAATCTAATCCAATTAGGATTGTTTTTTTACCACTCAAAGCAAAGGCAGTTGCCATGTTTATTGAAACCATTGTTTTTCCTTCTCCACTAACAGAAGAGGTTAATAGAATCGTTTTGTTTCTACTGAATTTATTGTCGCTTTCCCTTGATTCGGTCAAAAATTTAATATTAGACCGTAAGGCTCTAAAGGATTCCGCTACCGATGATTTGGGTCTTTCAAAAACTGCAAGATTTGTGGAACTAGTATTCTTTCCAATGACACCTAGAACAGGAATTGAATAACTTTTCTCTATCTCCTCAACACTACTAATACTATCGTCTAATAATTGTTTAAGTACGATATACATCAAAGGAAAGATGATAGCCAGCATTAGTGAAACCATGTAATTGAACGAGGTTCTAGGTTTTGAGGAGCCTTGTCCAACATCTTTGGCTATATCTAATACTTTAATGTCCGAAACGTTTGCAGCAATTGCTGTTCCGGCCTCGTAACTTTTTTGTTTTAGGTAAGTATAATTACTTTCTGTTTGTTCGTAATTTCTTGAGTATTTTACTAATTCTTGCTCAAGCTGAGGGATTTTTTTTAGTTCTCTGTTTAGTTTGTTTAATCTTTTATTAAGTTGATTGATATCGTTTTTGTTTTTTTTCTCCAAAGAGGTTAAATTTTCTACAACAATCTTTTTTCTAGACTCAATTCTGTTTCTAATATCAATCATCTCTGGGTGAATCGCAGTAACCCCTGCGTCTTCTAATTCGTTTTTCAAGGTAACCAACGTGATGAGTTCCTGAGTGTTCGAAATTGTGGTAGGTTCGTTAATTTCGGTAATTGTAGGAGCTGGTATGTCTTTTGAACGCTGATCATGTGAAATAAGATAATTTCGTAGGTTTTTTATGTAATCTTGACTTCTTTGCTTTATCAAAAGTTCCTCATCAATTTCAATAATCTTTTCAAATAAACGATTTCCTTCTGTTTCTACATTATACAAATTTGTCGAATCTTTGAATTTTGATAGTTCTATTTCTAGTTGCTGTAATCGTTCTGCTTCATTTTTAAATAGAGTATCAATATATTTTTTCGTTTTTATGGCGTAAGAGATTTTATTCTCTTTTTGATCGTTACCAAGTACTTTAACAGATGTGTTTAGATAGTCTACCAATCTACCTTTATTGGATCCCGTAAGTGATAGGTCTAATAGAGAGGTACCAGATTTCAAATCTTTTATATAAAGATCACGATACTTATTTACGGTACTGTTAATATTTTTAAACTTTATATAGTATTTCTTAGTTTTGACGAAGTCGTATTTTTTTTCGATCAGGAATTCACAAAAAGGGGTTTTAATGGTGTCTCTGATGTCAAATTCTTTCTGAAATAAAATTTCACTAGGAGTAAAAACTGTTTTTCCATCGTTGGCATACTCATAAAGTGTTGTTGTTGATTCAGTATTCTCAAAATTAACAGTTACAGTAGCTTTGTTTTTCTCTAGGAATTGAATTCCAATTTCTGTGTTTGCTAACTGATACTTAGAAGAATCTGTTTTTATTTTAAATGGGATTTTTCCATAAACATCTTCTAGTCTGTATTTACCTTCTTCAAGATAATCGATATAAAATTTTAGTTGTTTTACAACTTTTTCATTATGAGTCCGTGATTTGAACCTAGCTTTTATGGTTTCTACGATGTTACTAGATCCCCCCCAGTTAAAAGCAATGTTTGTGCTTGATGAAAATAGAGGATTCTGCTCTTCTTTTACACTAATAGTTGTGTGGATTGCATATGACTTTTCTTCATATCCGTTTTTGAATTTAGCAATGCTTAAGGCTATAATTGAGGTAACAACGAAAAGTTTCCAATAACCAACTATTTTATACAATAATGGTTTTAAATCTATAGAATTTTCCTCTTGGGATTCATTAAATGAAGAATTCTTGTTTTTCATATAGATTGTTTAGAATGATTTTATCAATAACAAAGTAGTCGCGATAATTGAAAATACAGAGGCCAGAGTGGTGAAAGTTTGCAACCCGGTTGTTCCAATACCCCAAGATTTTGTTTTTATTGGGTTCACGAAAATGATGTCATGTGGAAGGATGTTAAAAACCTCAGAATCAAAAACGTCAATTTGAGTTATGTCAACCGTATATTTTTTTAATCCGTCAAATTCTTCTCTAAGTACCTCCACTTTTGTTCTGTCCCCTGTAGCGATAATGTCTCCAGAATTAGCAATAGCCTCTACAATATTTACTTTGTTTTGATATATGATGTGGGTACCTGGAGTTCCTATATCACCTAATATAGTGTATTTGATTCCTGCCAATTTAACGGTAACAAATATGTTTTTATCAAAATTGATATAATATTTTAATTCGGATTTAATCTTAATACGAACCTCTTCAATTGTATATCCAAGTACATTTACGTTTCCAACATAAGGAAGTCTTATGTTTCCATGTTCGTCGATGGTGTAACCTGTAAAGTAGAGATTAGAACCTCCAGTACTGCTGTTATTTGTTTGGTTATTATTATTTGTATTATCATTATTGTTAAACAACTTCACTAGATCCTCATTTTTGGATTTCAAAGTAATGTACAAGATATCGTTAACTTGAAGCTTGTATGGTGTGTCGTTTATTTTATGGATGTCTTCTTTTTCAATAGGTTCTCCTTGGAAATAGACTAGTTTTCTATGAGGAACACAAGAACTAAGAATAATTGAAAAACTAATTACTATAAATAATTTGTTCATGGTTAGTTTTTTTATCAATTTACAAATATAAATTTTATTGGTTATAAACAATGAATTTTCTATTACTTTTGCTCATACCTACATGCTGTCTTAATTATGTTTTTTATTCAAAAAGAGTATTTTCAATATTTGTTACGATCGACGAATCAACATGGAGTTCATTCTCCATTTATTTTTAATCTCTTGACAAAATGCATTTATTTAAAAAGTACCAAAGAACAAGTTGATAGATTTAACAAATATAAAGCTTGTTTATTGCACTCAAAAGAAATTTTGGAGGTAGAAGATTTTGGTGCTGGTTCCAAAGTATTTAAAAGCAATCAACGAAAGGTTTCTGAAATAGCTAAAGTAGCGGGGATTAAAAAAAAGTATGGGTTACTATTAATGCGTATGATGGAGTATTTTGATATAGAGAATTGTTTGGAGGTAGGGACTTCTCTAGGTTTGGCCTCGAATTCTTTGTTTAGAAACACCGAAAATTACAAGTTAACAACTTTAGAAGGATGTAAAAACACGATTGATTTTGCAGAGAGAAATATGACTAAGCAAGGTAATTTAAATGTGAAATATGTTGTAGGTAACTTTGATGTAACACTTCAAAAGGTTTGTGAAAAGGAAGTTTTTGATCTTGTTTTTTTTGACGGAAATCACACCAAAAGTGCAACATTGAATTACTTTAATTACTGTTTAGGAAGTAAACATAATAACAGTGTTTTTATCTTTGATGATATACATTGGAGTAAAGGAATGAAAGAGGCGTGGATACAAATTAAGAAGCATCCTGAAGTTACTGCTACTATTGATTTATTTCAATGGGGAATTGTTTTCTTCAGAAAGGAACAAGGAAAAGAACATTTTACAATTCGATTTTAACGATGAAAATATATACGAAAACGGGAGACAAAGGTACGACAGGGTTGTACGGAGGCACAAGAGTCTCAAAAGGTGATTTAAGAATTGAAACTTATGGTACAGTTGATGAGCTGAATTCTTATTTGGGGTTGATCCGTGATCAAAATTTGGACACGCAAAGTTTTGAAAGTTTGATTAAAATTCAGAAAGATTTGTTTGTGATTGGGGCGGTACTTGCGACTCCGGTAGACAAGGAGATTTTGAAGAATGGAAAAAGGAGATTGGCGGAAACTAAGGTTACCGAAAAAATGGTTTTATTTCTAGAAGAGCAAATAGATATGATAGATAAGGATTTGCCGGTAATGACGCATTTTGTTTTGCCAGGCGGTCATAGTACTGTGTCATATTGTCATATTGCCAGGTCAGTTTGTAGAAGAGCTGAGCGTTTGATAGTGATTTTGATGGGAAATGAATTGATTGAAGAGAACGTTTTAAAGTATATTAACAGACTTTCTGACTACCTTTTCGTATTGGCACGGAAGTTGACTTTTTACCACAAAGCTGAGGAAATAAAATGGATTCCTTAAGTTGAAATGAGACGTTCTTTTAAAATATTGAAATACATAAAAAAAGACTTGATTTTCTCAGAAAAAAAATTATTTTTGCACAAATAACTCAATTAATAGTAAGATGTACTGGACTTTAGAATTAGCTTCGTATTTGGCAGATGCACCATGGCCTGCAACAAAAGATGAATTAATAGATTATGCTATTAGAACAGGGGCTCCGTTAGAAGTAGTAGAGAACCTACAGAGTATGGAGGATGAAGGAGATGCATATGAATCTATTGTTGAAATATGGCCGGATTATCCGACAGAGGAGGATTATTTTTGGAATGAAGATGAATATTAGAAAAAAACAAATATTATCATTTAAAAGTCTCTATTGAGGCTTTTTTTTTGTGTATTTTTGAACGTGTTTTTTATGTGTTTCAAAAACAGTGATTTAGCATTTTATAGAGTGTTTGTAAATCTAAAAACCATTTAAAAAAGAAAAATCAACAACTTGTAAGTTGTTAAAAAAATAAAATTATGAGTATTTTAAATTCTGTCCTTAAAATTTTTGTGGGTGATAAACAAAAAAAGGACTTAAAGTTATTGCAACCAATTGTAGATAAAGTTCGTTCGTTTGAAGGCGAAATGAATAGTTTATCAAATGATCAGCTGAGAGCAAAATCAGAGGGCTTTAAAGTAAAAATAAAAGAAGCTACCCAACCTTTTGATGATAAAATTTCTGCATTAGAAAAAGAGGCAGTTGATGCACATATCGATAGAAAAGAACAAATATTTACGGAAATAGATGCGTTGAAAGACGAAGCATATGATGCTTCAGAAGCTGTTCTTGAGGAAATTATGCCAGAAGCTTTTGCGGTGGTTAAGGAAACTGCGAAACGTTTTACAGAAAAAGAGGTAGTTGAAGTTACGGCCTCTGTATTTGATAGAGAACTTTCAGGTGTTAAGGAGTATGTTACTTTGAATGGTGATAGTGCTGAATGGGCTACCTCTTGGGATGCTTCTGGTACACCAGTAACCTGGGAAATGATTCATTATGATGTTCAGCTAATTGGTGGATCTGTTTTGCATAAAGGTAAGATTGCAGAAATGATGACAGGGGAAGGTAAAACATTGGTTGCTACTTTGCCAATTTTCCTTAATGCATTAACCGGGAAAGGAGTTCATGTGGTAACGGTAAACGATTATTTAGCGAAAAGGGATGCCGCTTGGATGGCGCCTATTTGGGAATTTCATGGTTTATCTGTTGATTGTATTGATCATCACCAACCGAATTCAGAAGAAAGAAGAAAAGCTTATAATTCTGATATTACCTATGGTACAAATAATGAATTTGGTTTCGATTATTTGAGAGATAATATGGCGCATTCTCAAAAAGATTTGGTGCAAAGAGCTCCAAACTTTGCTATCGTAGATGAGGTGGATTCTGTATTAATTGATGATGCTCGTACTCCCTTAATTATTTCTGGTCCGATACCACAAGGAGACCGACATGAATTTAACGAGTTGAAACCAAGTGTTCAAGCTATTGAAAAAATTCAGCGTCAGTATTTGGTTGGAGTATTGGCAGAAGCAAAAAAAATGATTGCAGATGGAAATACGGAAGAGGGGAGTATTCTTTTATTAAGAGTTTACAGAGGACTTCCTAAGAACAAAGCATTGATCAAGTTTTTGAGTCAAGAAGGGGTAAGACAATTACTTCAAAAGACTGAAAATACTTATATGGCAGATAATAATAGAGAGATGCCAAAAATTGATAAGGAACTTTATTTTGTTATCGATGAAAAAAATAATTCTATTGAATTAACAGATAAAGGGATTCAATACATTTCTGGAGAAGGTGATCAAGATTTCTTCTTATTACCAGATATTGGTGTTAAAATTGGTGAAATAGATGAAAGTGATGCTACGGTAGAAGAAAAAGTAGCTCAAAAAGAAGAGTTGTATAACGACTTTAGTATAAAAAGCGAGCGTGTTCATACCTTAAATCAGTTGTTAAAGGCGTATACTTTATTTGAAAAGGATAAGGAATATGTGGTAATGGACAACAAGGTTAAAATTGTAGATGAGCAAACAGGTCGTATCATGGATGGTCGTCGTTATTCTGATGGTTTGCACCAGGCAATTGAAGCAAAAGAAAATGTGAAGATTGAGGCTGCAACACAAACCTTTGCAACTGTAACTCTGCAAAATTACTTTAGAATGTATCGTAAGTTAGGTGGTATGACGGGTACTGCGATAACAGAAGAAGGAGAATTTTGGGAAATCTACAAGTTAGATGTAGTTGAAATTCCAACAAATAAACCTTTGTTACGTGATGATAAAGAGGATTTAGTATATAAAACAACTAGAGAAAAGTACAATGCCGTAATTGATGAAATTGTTACGTTGGTTGAAAAAGGAAGACCGGTATTGGTGGGTACTACGTCAGTTGAAATTTCTGAGTTGTTGGCAAGAATGCTATCATTAAGAAAAATTAAACATAATGTATTAAATGCCAAATTGCATAAACAAGAGGCTCAGATTGTGGCTGATGCGGGTAACTCTGGTATGGTGACCATCGCAACAAATATGGCAGGACGTGGAACGGATATTAAATTATCTGATGATGTAAAAGCTGCTGGAGGTTTGGCAATTATAGGTACTGAAAGACATGATTCTCGACGTGTTGATAGACAGTTAAGAGGTCGTGCTGGACGTCAAGGAGATGTTGGTTCTTCACAATTTTATGTTTCGTTAGAGGATCATTTGATGCGTATTTTTGGTTCGGATAGAATTGCAAAAATGATGGATAGAATGGGGTTAGAGGAAGGTGAAGTAATTCAGCATTCTATGATTTCTAAATCTATTGAGAGAGCTCAGAAAAAAGTAGAAGAAAATAACTTTGGAGTTCGTAAAAGATTATTAGAGTATGATGATATCATGAACGCTCAACGTGAGGTAGTTTACAAACGTCGTCGTCATGCTTTGGATGGGAAACGTTTACAGATAGATATTGTAAATATGATTTATGATACATGTTCGTCTATTATTACCTCAAATAAACAAACGGATAATTATACAAATTTTGAGTTTGAGTTGATTCATTTCTCAGGAATGCCATCTCCATTTACTAAGGAGGAGTTTAAAAATCTTGCAGCAGATAAATTGGTTGATGATTTGTATGATAAAGTGTATGCATATTATACAGAGAAAGTTGTAAGAAATGCTTCAACAGCATTTCCTGTAATTAAAAATGTTTATGAAAATGAGGCTGATAAATATGAACGTATTGTAGTGCCTTTCACGGATGGGGTAAAAACATTACAAGTTGTTACAAACCTGAAAGAAGCTTTTGAGTCTGAAGGAAAAACATTGATCAGTGATTTTGAGAAAAATATTACGTTAGCGATCATTGATGAGACTTGGAAAGATCATTTAAGAAAAATGGATGATTTGAAACAATCTGTGCAAAATGCTTCTTATGAACAAAAAGATCCGTTACTTATTTATAAGTTTGAAGCCTTTGAATTATTTAAAGGAATGTTAGATAAGGTAAACAAAGATGTTTTGTCATTTTTGTTTAAAGGTGAGTTACCAACACAGGGTGCAAACGAAATTTCTGAAGCTCCTGTTGAAAAACGAGAAAAATTAAACGTGAGTAAGGAAGAGGTTCAAAACATTTCTGAATCGTCTATGTCCAGAGATACAAGAGAACAAAAAATTCCTGAAACTATTATTCGTGAAGAACGTAAAATAGGTAGAAATGAAAAGGTCACCATTAAAAATGTTTTGAGTGGTGAGAATAAAGAAGTTAAGTACAAACAAGCCATTCCGATGCTTGATAAAGGGGATTGGGTGTTAGTTGAGGACTAATAAAAAAGCGGAATCTTTAGATTCCGCTTTTTTTATATAAGTTTTTTATGGTAGAACAACCTCAATTATGTAAATTATGCTAAAATAATTCAGATAAATAATGACAAGAGTATCAAAATCAGCATTAGCGTTTTTAAATAAATTAAAAAAAAATAATAATAGAGAATGGTTTGATCAACACAAACTTGAATTTAAAGAGGAAGAAATTAAGCTGAAGGAATTTTACAATGCTGTATTACAAGATTTAAATGAAAGTGATACCATTGAAAAAATGAAAGTCTTCCGAATTTATAGAGATGTGAGGTTTTCTAAAGATAAAACTCCATATAATTATCATAGAAGTATTAGCTTCTCACGTGCAACGGAAAAGTTAAGAGGTGGTTATTATCTAAAAATCGCACCTGGAGAATCAATGATGGCTGGTGGTTTTTTCAAACCAAATCCTTCGGATTTATTAAGAATTAGAAAAGAATTTGAATCTGATGATGTTGAGATTAGAGAAATTATTGCAGCGGAAAATTTTCAAAAATTATTTGGAGAGTTAGAAGGAGAGGAAGTAAAATCAGCCCCTAGAGGTTTTGATAAAAATCATCCATCTATAGATTTGATTAGAAAAAAGTCTTTTTTGGTGACTAGAAAATTTACTGATAAAGAAGTTTTATCACCAAATTTCAGAGAAGAATTAAGAAAATCATATGTAGCATTAAGGCCCTTTTTTGACTATATGTCTGATGTTTTAACAACTGATATAAATGGAGAATCAATTCTAAAAGAATAAAATATGACTAATGATCCTCAGGAGAGTAAAGTACACGGAGAAGAAAATGTTTTTGTACAAAAGTTTCAAGAATATTTGGCTGAATTTGTGTACGGTGGAATAGATGGTAGTGTAACTACTTTTGCAGTTGTGGCAGGTGCTGTTGGTGCTGGTTTAGATTCTTCTGTGATTATTATTTTAGGATTTGCCAATTTATTTGCGGATGGTTTTGCCATGTCGATTGGAGCTTATCTATCTTCTAAAACAGATGTGGATAATTATGAAAAACACAAAGCTATCGAATATTGGGAGGTTGAAAATATTCCGGAAAAAGAAACGGAAGAAATTAGAGAAATTTTTAGAAATAAAGGATTTCAAGGTGAATTGTTAGAGGCGGTTGTTAAAACGATTACAGCGGATAAAGATAGGTGGGTAGATGTAATGATGAAGGAAGAGTTAGGGCTTATGGAGGAAACAAAATCCCCTTTTAAAATTGGACTAATTACTTTTGTTTCTTTTCTGATTTTAGGCTTTATTCCTTTGTTAGTCTATGTATTGGATATGTTTGTTGATATCAAAGGCGACCTACTGTTTTGGTCTACCTCATTGACATTTCTATCCTTTGCCTTGATCGGGTATTTAAAAGGAGTAGTAAATAGTAAAAATAGATTTGTTAGTGTTGCTACTACCGTACTTATGGGAGCAGCAGCGGCATTGGTGGCATATTATGTTGGTGACTTTCTAGAGGGGATAATTTCAGTAAAAAATTAACTATTCTCCTCTTATTTTGTCAATTAATTCATTTAGTATCAAAGATTCTTTATAATTTAAATGTTGGGTTATTTCTTCCGTGTAGGTTCTAATATCTACATCCATTGAATTTAAATGGGTGAGGCCTTTTTTGGTGATTTTTATCTCAACTCTTCTTTTGTTGTTTTTATCCGTTTTACGGGTCACAAAACCTTTAAGAATTAGTTTGTCTATCAACCTAGTAGTATTGCTCATTTTAGAGATCATGCGATCATGTATGTCAGTCAAACTAATTGGACGTCCCTTTTGACCTCTTAGAATTCTAAGAACATTATATTGTTGGGATGATAAATTAAAAGGTTTGAAAAAAATAACATTTTTTTCATTGATCCAGCTTCCGATGTGCATTAAATTTAAAACTGTTTTAGTATCAATATCGAGTACTACAGTTGATTTTATTTTTTTTTCTATAGACATTTTGAAAATAAATTAACAAATGTTAATAGGGCAAATTTACAGAAAATCAATGCGGCTTGAAATACGTGTTAACACGTATTTTTTAGTCAAATACTCAGAATAATCTTTTTATTTAGAAGCACCCAAGTGGTTAATGAGTTAGTTCCTCCATTTAAATTCATTTTATAAATGATATTGCTCCTATGTTTTTCAACCGTTCTTTTTGAAATCGAGAGAATATTGGAAATTTCTGAATTAGATTTTTGGGTTGCAATAAGTTTGAGTATTGTTTTTTCTGATGATGTCAATTGAGAGAATTTTTCAAGTTCATCGTTGAGCGGAGAGGAGGAGGATTTTTGAATGGAACTGCTAAAATAAGAGGTATTCAATATGACCAATTCAATACATTTTTCTATTTCTTCGAATTGATCTTCCTTCAATAAATAGCCATGGATGTTTAATTCTTTAGCTTTTAAAATATATTCAGCTTCTTTATAAAATGAGAGTATTATAAATTTTGTTTTAGATCCGTTGTCTTTGGCTTTTTGTATTACTTCAAATCCATTAAGTATAGGCATATTGATATCAATCATTGCAATATCAGGACTTCCAGATAGGATTATTCGAAGTGCTTCTTCTCCGTTTTTAGCCTTTCCAATAACGTTGTATTGATGCAATTCAAGTTCATGAGCTAGACCATTTAATAACATAGGATGATCGTCTGCAACCAAAATTTTTATGTTTTTATTATTGTTCATTTTATTATAGGTATTAATAGGGTTGTTTTGGTTCCTTTGTTAATTATACTATGGATTTTTAGCTCTCCATTTATGATTCTTGCTCTTTCCTTAAGGGTTTTCATTCCAAGACTACTAGAGGTCTTTAACTTGTTCTTGTAGTCAAAACCAATACCATTGTCTTTTATTACAATTAAAATATATCGGTTTTTTTTTGAAATAGAAATATATACAGATTTGGCAATGGCATGTTTTACAATATTAGATATTGACTCTTGTAGGATCCTATATACATGTAATCCAGTATCTTTAGAAATAAAGGAATCTAAATCTATCCAATCAAAAGTGAAAAACAAATTTGTATTGTTATCAAATTCCGCAATCAATGATTTTATTGAGGAAGTAACGCCAAGACGATCTATAATTTCTGGATGTAAATCTTTTGAAATCTCTCTGAGTTCAGTTAAAGTATTGTGTGCTAAAATTGCTAAATCTGTATTTTCTGAAGCTTTTATTCCTTTGGTTAAAAGCATCAACTTTTGTCCAATACTATCATGTAAATCTCTAGCGATTTTTGTTTTTTCGTTTTCTTGATTTTTTATTAAATTTCTAGAATACAACTCTTGTAAGTTTCGTTTTTTTTGTAGAAACTCGTTGGTTTTATATAAATAGAGCATGATAATTAGTGAAATGAACCCAATGGTACCAAATAAAATCCATTGGTTTTTTATTTTATTTTCTCCTGTAAGAATCTTTATTTTTGATTCCGAGATATTCTTTTGATTGACATAAAACAAGCTATCCCTTAATTTTTCTTGATTATATTTATAGTTTAGCTCTAGTGTTTGTATTTTTTTAATATTTTCTTTATTGAATAAGGAGTCTGAATATTTTTTATATGTTTTATAATTTTCATAAGCCTCTTTGTAATGGTGTAGGTTCTGTTGAATTTCAGATTTTTTCCAATAACTAATTTTTAATTTACTTTTAAAGTTATTTGCTTTTGCGATCTCAATGGTATGATTGCAATATTTGAGTGCTTTGTTGTAGTTTTTTAGTTTGGAGTAATCTACTGCAATATTGTATAATGTACTGCATAAAGAAGCTTTATTGTTTGTTTTTTTATAATAATGTAAATTTTCTAAATTGAGTTGTAAGCTTTCATTATATTTATTTTGTGTACTAAATAATACAGCTAGATTGCCATTAACTCTATAGAGGTTTGAAGAACTTCCAATTGCAATGAAAATAGATTTCGCTTTTTGATAATAAATTTTTGCAGAGTCTAGTTGATTTATTTTTCGATAGCTTACGCCTAACATATTGAAACTTTTTCCTAAATCTTCTTTTTTATTTGGTAGTTTTAGACGTAAAGAAATAGCTTTTTTGTAGTACGATATTGAAGAGTCGTAATCTTCTAGGTATCTATAAAGGACTCCTAAATTATGGTCTAAGGCAGCTATGTTAATGCTATCTTTAAGTTCGGTAAAGATGGTTTTTGATTTTAGGTAATACTCAATTGCCTTTGGGTAATTTGATTTTCTACGCTCCATAATCCCAAGGTCTGCAAAAACTGTAGCAATTTGAGTTTTGTTGTTTTGTTTCTGTGCAAGAATCAAAGCTTGGGTGAGGTAATTTGAAACTTTTATGAAATTCCCATTGATATGATATTCTCCAAGAGCAATAAGAGCATCTGTCTTGGTACTGTCTGTTTTTGAAAAATTCAATTTTTTTTCTAAACGAATTAGGGTTGTGTCTAAGGTTTTATTAAGATTATTATTTTGTGCTAGAAGTATCGATTGGATATAAAGAAAAGAAAGAATAAAAAAATGAAGTTTCAAAATTAGGTCTGTTTAGTGTCTTGTGAATATAATGAAACCTTATAAAAGTTATTATAATTTAGACCTTATAATGTTTTTTGTATCCGTAATGTTTTGATGATTTAAATCGGTTTAAGGGAATATTCACTCTAAAAACGTTGCAATGCAAGTATAGGTTAAAACAACACATACATCTATAGACTTTAGTACAGGGTAAAATGAAACTGAAAATTGATAATTTAGAAGATCTATTTCTATATCTTGAATAGCAAGTAGGACATTTTTTTTCCATGATATTAATTTTTTGCAAAGATAGGTTCTTGTTATAAACAAATGTTTATACTAAGGGTGGTTTAAATTTGTACGTACAAGTTAAATGACTTGATTATGCTCGTTTTTCTTTGTCTTTTCAGGTGTTGTAGCGTTTGGCCAGTAATAGTTTTCACAATAAAAATGTTTCTTTATCAGAAATCGTTTTTTTAAAAGTCTACAAACGATATATAATGAGCAACATGTTAAACATCTATATACGGTGGTGCATGGTATGACATGATTGAAAACATATAATTTTTTCGATAATCGTTTTTCCTTTGAAGTGCAATGTGGGCAGTTAGTGTTTATTTTCATTTTATTTAGTTTTAACTAAAGCACAAAGATATTATCTTTATATAAACAAATGTTAATATTTGTTGTGTTTATTGTTGTTTATACAACAATTGTTCTGAGTAAATTTGTTTGGATCTAAAAAGAATGTAAATTTGCTGTGTAAACAATAATTGTATAGACAAATGTTAGTTGAAGAGCAGTTGAAATCTGAAAGTAATCTGAATCCAAATACCAAATGCATTCTTAATTTAATGTACACAGGCAATTGGATTAATGAGAAAAGCAGTGTTTATTTTAAGCAATTTGACCTAACTTCTCAACAATTTAATATTTTAAGAATCTTACGTGGTCAGAATGGTAAAGCCATCAATTTGCAGGATGTTCAAGAAAGAATGATTTCTAAGATGAGCAATACTACTAGGTTGATTGAGAAGTTAAGAATAAAAGACTTAGTCAGTAGAATACAATGTGAGTCAAATAGGAGGAAAATAGAAATTACGATTACAAAAAAGGGACTAGATCTTCTTAGTGAGATAGATAAAACATTAAGAAAACATGAAAGAGAAACAACGAAAAATTTATCTGAAAAAGAAGCGATTCAACTAAATGAATTATTAAATAAATTAAGAACAAATCATAAATAAATAATTAATAAATAAGTAAACATGAAAACAAACATTTTAAAATCAACGGCATTTGTATTAGTAGCATTGGTAACAATGTCTTTTACAGCAATTAAAAAAGAGACAAAACAGGTTAAAACTAGAGAGAGTAAAATCAATTGGGTAGGAAAAAAAGAAATTGGTAGTGATCATAAAGGAACAATCAATATTCAAAATGGTGTATTAGACTTTAAAAAAGATAAACTTGTAGGTGGAGAAATCATGGTGGACATGAGTTCAATTACGGTTACTGATCTAGAAGGTGATTATAAAAACAAATTGGAAGGTCACCTTAAGGCTGATGATTTTTTTGGAACCAATAAATTTCAAAGTTCAAAATTAGTTTTTACAAAAGTAGAGGGGAAAAACGGAAAATATGCCGTTACTGGAGATTTAACGATCAAAGGAATTACAAAACCAGTAACTTTTGAATTAGTAGTGGATGGTAATAGTGCTACAACTACTTTAAATGTAGACAGAACATTGTACGGTATTAAGTATGGTTCTTCAAGCTTTTTTGATGGGTTGAAAGATAAAGCTATCAAAAATGAATTTGAATTAAATGTAAAACTTGTGTTTTAATAATTTTGTCTAAGAATAAAAAAAGCCGTCTGAAAAGACGGCTTTTTTTATTCCTTTATTTTTGTTAAATATTTTTTGTCAATATAAAAAGTGCCGAAAGGAACGAATGAGGCAAAGAAAATAATGATAAATTGAAGGAAAGTCCATTTTACTTTATAAGTGTAATAAATGGCAAACAATACATAGGCAATAAACAAAAGCCCATGGGCCATTCCAACAATTTCAACCAATATAGGTTCCTTAAGAATATATTTTACTGGCATAGCAATACCAAAGAGCAGCAAAAGAGATACACCTTCTGCAATACTTGTAAATCTAAAAAGTTTAAGACTATTCATTTTTTTGAAATTTTCACAAATATAATAAGAATTGAAAGCTCAACATCAAAATATCCTTTATATTCTGATGCAAAATGCTTTGCTTAAGAGAATTAATTTACTTTCTATATTCTGTTATTTAATTAATGGTTTCCGTATATTTGCCGGCTATTATAAGAACTTTATTTCACAAGAATGAAAATATCATACAATTGGCTTAAACAGTTTTTGAAAATTGACTGGGAAGCAACAAAAACAGGAGAATTATTAACTGACTTAGGATTAGAAGTTGAAGGAATCGAGTTGATAGAATCTATCAAAGGAAGTCTTCAAGGTGTTGTTGTTGGAGAAGTTATTACTTGTGGAAAACATCCTAATGCGGATAAGTTAAGTGTCACTACTGTAAACGTTGGCGGAGACGAACCAATTCAAATTGTATGTGGTGCACCAAATGTTGCAGCGGGTCAAAAAGTACCAGTTGCTACTGTTGGAACAGTTTTATACGATGATAAAGGAGAGTCTTTTAAGATAAAGAAAGGAAAGATCAGAGGAGAGGTTAGCTTTGGAATGATTTGCGCTGAGGATGAATTAGGTTTAGGAAAAGGTCATGATGGTATCTTAGTTTTAGATGATGCTTTAGTTCCTGGAACACCGGTTGCAGAAGTTTTTGAAATAGAAACTGATGAGGTTTTTGAAATCGGACTAACCCCTAACAGAGCAGATGCAATGAGTCATTATGGAACGGCTAGAGATTTAAGAGCCGGGTTAATGCAACAAGGAGTAAATCTTGAGTTGATTTCGCCTTCTGTAAGTAATTTTCATGTAGATGAAAGAAAATTGAAGTTTGATGTAGAAGTTGAAAATAAACAATTAGCTCCAAGGTATTGTGGAGTAACGATCACAGATGTTAAGGTTGCTGAATCCCCTGAGTGGATCCAAAATAAATTAAAAGCCTTAGGTTTAGCACCAATTAATAATATTGTAGATATTACAAATTATGTACTACATGAATTAGGACAACCTTTACACGCATTTGATGCTGCACAAGTGAAAGGAAACAAAATTCAAGTAAAAACCTTAGAGGCAGGAACAAAGTTTACCACCTTAGACGGTGTTGAAAGAGAACTTGATGCTGAGGATTTAATGATCTGTGATGCAGACGCTACTCCGTTATGTATTGCTGGTGTTTTTGGTGGGGAAGCTTCAGGTGTTTCTGATAATACAACGTCTATCTTTTTGGAGAGTGCATATTTTAATCCTGTTTCGATTAGAAAGTCTGCGAAAAGACATGCGTTGAATACAGATGCTTCATTCCGTTTTGAAAGAGGAATTGATCCAAACTTTACAAAATATGCATTAAAACGTGCTGCACTATTGATTACTGAAATTGCAGGAGGTAAAATAGCTTCAGATATTATTGACCTATACCCAACTAAGATTGAAGATTTTGAATTGGTGCTTTCTTATGAGAATGTAGAAAGGCTAATAGGAGAAAAATTGTCTAATGAGACGATTAAAAATATTTTAGCTTCCTTAGAGATAAAAATCAGTAGCGAAACAGAAGGTGGGTTAGGATTAACAGTTCCTGCTTATCGTGTGGATGTTCAGAGAGAAGCAGATTTAATTGAAGAAATATTGCGTGTATATGGGTATAATAATATTCAGTTTTCACATAAATTAAACACCTCAATTTCTTTTTCAGAATTTAATGGATTAAAGATAGAAAATATTGTAGGAAATCAATTGAATTCTCTTGGTTTTCATGAGATTATGTCTAATTCTTTGACAAAGGCATCTTATATTGAACATTCTGAAAATTTAAATGAAGAGAATAATGTTGCCATGTTAAACCCATTGAGTAATGATTTAGCAGTGATGCGACAATCATTGTTGTTCAGTGGTTTAGAGTCTGTATCCTATAATATTAATAGAAAAAATAGTTCGTTACAATTTTTTGAATTTGGAAAAACGTATCACAAATTTGAAGATAAATATGAGGAATTTAAGCACTTGTCACTTTTTGTAACGGGGAATAGAACCAGTGATTCATGGACGGGAACTCATAAAAAATCAGATTTCTTCTATGTAAAAGGGATTGTAAAATCAATTTTAGAAAGATTAGGAGCTACAAGTTTAAAAACGACACCAACAAAAAACGATGTGTTTTCTGAGGGAATTACGTTAAGCTTAGGGAAAATTAAATTGGCTGATATTGGAATTGTATCAAAATCTATTTTAAAATCTTTCGGAATTAAACAAGAGGTTATTTATGTGGATTTTAATTGGGATAATGTATTAAAAATTTCAAGTTCAAAAGGGATAAAAGTAAAAGCCCTGCCAAAGTTTCCAGCAGTAAAAAGAGATCTATCATTATTGTTAGATAGTACTGTAACTTTTGGTGAAATTTATAATTTAGCGTTCCAGTCTGAAAGAAAATTATTAAAAGAGGTAGATTTGTTTGACGTATATGAAGGAAATAAATTAGCCGCAAATAAAAAGTCTTATGCGGTAAGTTTTTTACTTCAAGATGAAGGTAAAACTTTAAACGAAAAGCAAATTGATAAAATAATGCAAAAGTTGCAAACTACATTCGAGAAAAACTTGGAAGCTAGTTTGAGATAATAAATTAAGAATCGAAAATCCGTAACAAAGTTGTTACGGATTTTTTTTGCACAATATAAATTTCATCCCTCTGCTAAAGATTGTCTCAATGACACAAATTTCGTAATTTTGCAGCGCTTAGAAATAACTAAGAGAATTATAAAAAAACATTCAATGTATAAATCGATTATTCGCCCAATATTATTTCAATTCGATCCAGAAAAAGTACACTATTTTACTTTTTCAGTAATAAAGGGTCTTTCAAAAATACCAGGTGTTTCTGCGATTATACGTTCAATGTTTCAAGTAAATGATTCTAGGTTAGAACGAGAGTTGTTTGGAATTAAATTCAAAAATCCAGTTGGTTTGGCTGCCGGTTTTGATAAAAATGCGGTGCTATTTAATGAACTAGCGGATTTTGGTTTTGGTTTTATTGAAATTGGAACTGTTACACCAAAAGGGCAAGAAGGAAACCCAAAGAAACGTTTGTTTCGTTTAAAAGATGATCAAGGTATTATCAATAGAATGGGGTTTAATAATGCGGGGGTAGAAGCTGCTATAGAAAATTTAAAAAAGAACAAAGGGAAAGTAATTATTGGAGGTAACCTTGGGAAAAATACGGGTATTCCAACAGAACAGTATACGCAAGATTATTGCGAGGTATTTAAAGCACTGCATCCTTATGTTGATTATTTTGTATTAAATGTCAGTTGTCCAAATGTTGGGAGTCATGCTAAATTACAGGATAAGGATTACCTAATTGAATTGATTCAATCTGTTCAAAAGTTAAATGACAAGGAAGCGATTCAAAAACCAATTTTATTAAAAATTGCACCAGATTTGAACAATCAACAACTTGATGAAATTGTTGAATTAGTTGATGAAACGAAAATTGACGGGGTGATAGCTTCAAATACTTCCACCAATAGAGAAGGTTTAAAAGCAACGGAAAGTCAGTTGGAAACAATTGGAAATGGAGGTTTGAGTGGAAAACCGATTGCAGATAGAAGTACACAGGCTATTAAATACTTGGCAGATGCGTCAAAAAAGTCATTTCCAATAATTGGTGTTGGAGGAATTCATTCAGCAAAAGATGCTTTAGACAAGATAAATGCTGGTGCTGATTTAGTACAAGTTTATACTGGATTCATTTACGAAGGACCAAGTCTTGTGAAACGTATAAATAAAGAAATTCTTAAGAATTTATAAGCAACTTATATTGTTTTAAAAAAAGAGCCTTTCTATTTTATATTCAGGGATTCTTTTTTATCTTGGATTCAAATTATTAGAAATATGATAGAGAAGATTCAAGATTTATTAAATGATCAAATAAAATATGAAGCTAGTGCTTCCATGCAATATTTAGCGATGGCGTCTTGGGCGGATCATGCTGGTTTTAGTGGTGTAGCTGATTTCTTTTACGCGCAGTCAGAGGAAGAAAAAGCGCATATGACGAAGCTCGTAAAGTTTGTGAATGAAAGAGGAGGGAAAGTGGATGTGCCTGCTTTAGAAAAACCCTTGTCAGACTTTAGCAATCTAAATGCCTTATTTGAACACTTTTTGAAAAGTGAAATGTTTGTTACCGAACAAATAAATCGTGTAATTTACGAATGTCTACAGCATAAAGATTATAACGTACATAACTTTATGCAATGGTATGTTACGGAGCAATTAGAAGAAGAATCGACAGCGAGAACTTTGCTCGATAAATTAAATATAATTGGTGAAGACAAGACTGGACATTACTTGTTTGATAGAGATATTAACACCATCACAACAGCTGAGGAATAATTTTTTTGTTAAAGTTCTGTCAACAAGACAAATATTAACTATCTTTGCGTTTATTTATTCTAAATAAGAACAAAGTTTATGGGACCAGTATTTGTATCTCCTTGTGTAATTGGTGGAGGATGTTCAACTTCTTGTGGTAAGAAGAAAAAGAGCAAATGTTGTAAGAAATATAAAAAAAGTGGAAAGACAAATTGTAAACGTTGTCCAAAAATCTAGCATTTGCTAGATTTTCTTTTATAGTTTGTTTTGAAATTTGAGATAGAATATAAAGTAAAATTTATATTTGTTGATTGATTTAAAATTTTGAACAAACGATTGAATTTATCCAAAAACAAAAACGTAAAGATTATTGAATGTCCCCGTGATGCAATGCAAGGGATAAAAGAATTTATACCTACACAAAATAAAATTGCATATATAAATGCTTTGCTAGGTGTTGGATTTGATACAATTGATTTTGGTAGTTTTGTTTCTCCAAAAGCCATTCCTCAAATGAGGGATACGGCAGAAGTTCTCTCAGGTTTAGACTTACAAGATACGAATACAAAACTTTTGTCTATCGTTGCTAACGCACGCGGCGCCGAACAGGCTTCACAATTTGAAGAGATAGATTACCTAGGTTTTCCATTTTCTATTTCAGAGAATTTTCAAATGCGAAATACTCATAAAACGATTGCTGAATCGATAAAAGTTTTAGAGACGATTCTTAATTTGGCTGAAAATTCTAATAAAGAAGTGGTTACTTACCTGTCTATGGGGTTTGGAAATCCATATGGAGATCCTTGGAGTGTGGAAACAGTTGGCTATTGGACAGAAATATTATCACAGATGGGAGTTAAGATTTTGTCTCTTTCAGATACAATAGGGACTGCCACTCCAACAACGATAAACTATTTGTTTAAAAATTTAATTCCACTATATCCAAAAATGGAATTCGGTGCACATTTACATACAACTTACGATTCGTGGTATGAAAAAGTTGATAGTGCTTTTAAAGCTGGTTGCTTGAGGTTTGATGGAGCAATAAAAGGATTTGGTGGTTGTCCCATGGCAAAGGACGAGTTGACAGGGAATATGCCTACAGAAAAATTACTTTCTTATTTTACTTCAGTGAAAGCTGATACAAATACAAAACCGATGAGTTTTGAAAGTGCATATAATGCTTCATTGGGAGTATTTTATTAAAAAAAAGCCTAACAAAATTGTTAGGCTTTCTTATTTTAAAGTTTCATCATTTTTTTGGTGATGGCTTTATCTTTTGAAATAAGTTTTAAATAATATATTCCTGGTACTATGTTTTTTGAAGATAAATCAATCGATAAAGAGGTATCATTAGAGATCGGAATATTGTAGATTATTTGGCCAAAACTATCTACTAAAATAATCTTAGAAAAAGTTTGATCTGATTGAATCCATATTTTATTTGAAAATGGATTAGGATATATTTTGGTGCTCTCTTTTCTAACAATTTCATTTCCTTTTCTTTTTAAAGTTTTTGCTAGTTTTATCGAGGTTTGCTCTCCTGAATATGTTCTCCATTTAATATTATCTATAGCTATTGTATTGCTGTCTGTGGCAAGCGATACATTTTTAATATTTATATTAAAGTCGCCTGAAATATTTAAGTTTTCTAATTGAACGGTTGTTGCTGTAGTTCCAGAAAAATTCAGGATTGATTGAGCAACAATTTGGTTGTTTTGAGTAATACTTAATTGAATTTTTCTTTCGCCACCATTGTTTTTCCAAAGACTTTTGCAATCAACCGATAGAAAGCTGATACCGCCGGAAATCATCGTAGATTGAATCAAGTTATTCGGTTTGCTTAATCCTGACATATAAATACATTTACTGCCATTTACATACGTACCGTTTGTTTTTTTTATGTCGGTTAAACTCCAAACAATATTTTGAATCCCTGGGAGGGTCCCATTCCAAGTATTATCTGCTGGTGACAATTGAAAGTCTTCGATATATTCTGTTTCTGTTTTAAAAAGAATCTCTTGTTTTTCGGATTTATTACCATTGTTATCAACTGCTTGAATAGAATATGTGTATTCAGTATTTTCTTCCAGGTTATCAAGTTGATAGTCGGATGTAGAAATGGTAGCGATAGGTGTTTGTTCTGAACCTTTGAATACTTCATAAACAATATTATTCGAATCATCATATGAGGGAGTCCAACTTAAAGTGGTTGATTTTGTTGTTGTATGTAGTGCATTTAAATTATTGATATTAGAAGGAGGAGTGTCACTATTCGTAAAACCAGAATAACTGGTCCATTTCAGATTATCTAAAGCAATTGTATTATTAGCATCCGAAATGTTTTTTAATTTCAATGTAAAAGTTCCAAGTATTTTTAATGAATTTAAACTGACGGTTCCTTGATTTTGAAAAGTGAGCGTATCAATAATTTTATCATTTATCATCACCAATATCTTTCTATAATTGTTCTCTGTTCCCCAAATAGCCTTGCAGTCAATTGAAAGACTGTTAATCCCACCCTCAATAGAAGAAGATGTTATTTGATTATCTGTTTTATTCATTGATTGTATGTAAATGCATTTGGTGCCATCAACATATGTTCCATCTGTTTTTTTTGCATGAGTCAAACTCCAAGTAACGTCATTTCTTCCTGTCATTGTTCCTCCCCAAGAATTGTCAGCCTCAGATAATTCAAAGTCCTCTAAATATTCTTGATTTTTTAAATGATCTAAAGATTCAAAAATCCAATCAGGTAAGTTGTTATTTCTACGGTATGCCAATTGTGCTTCATAAATAGATTCAATATTATGGCTTTTATCATCAATTATAGTGTGCGTAACTTTTGTCCCATTAGATTCAATAATTTCACAATCGTCCGGATCAGAAAAAGTAATTCCTTTGGTTCCAATCAGTATCGGCTGAATTGCCATTGTATTGTATCTTTCATTGTTTACCCAGAAATCTATAGGGCCTGTTTCTCCGCGACCAGCGTCATTACCTGTACCTTCAAAATTCCAAACGACCAATTTTTTCAAATGATTTGGTACTTCGGTTTCATTTCCTCCGGCATGGAAAAAGATACCACCTTTACAATTATCGAATAAATTTGCTCTTGGTTGACTTGCATGAATTTCCATCCCTGTATGTCCGTCCATAGGATGCGTATTTCTGTATAATACATTTCCAATGGACTGTTTGCTAACTCCTGTACCATGCCAAATTCCTTTACCGTTATTTCTAAAGAATAGACTACCAGAATCTGCATTATCAATGGGTATATTATTCCCTGTGGAGTTGTCTTCATTTAAAGCGATGAAACATTTAGTAGAACTTGCAGCAGTAATAAAATTGTGACCAGGGTAATTACCTGTGTATTCGTTGTCAATAGCTGTGCAATTTGCAGAGTTTTTAAAGCGTACACATTGAGACATTTGAGAGAATACTACATTTTTAATCCAACCGTTTACCACTCCATTAAATTCGATACCGCTCCAACCTGAAGTTCCTAGGTAAGAATATTTTTTTCTATTTTCGGAAGTAACAGCTTCTCCTAAATCGATTAAAGTTTTACTAGATGTGCTATGGTGCATGTGTTTTGATGTGAATCCACCTGTATATTTTAAGTCCTGAATCCCTACTTCTTTAAGCTCATTGAAACTATATATGCCCCAATCACTTCCAGAAACAGGTTTTAAAATAGGCTCATGGAATATCAGTTTGTTGCCTTGAATATCTTTAATTTTATGATATTCTATCGAGCTAGATCCCTTTTTTTTGATACTCAGGTCGAACCCATTTTCGTAAATGTTGTCTACTGTTTTCGGACTTAAATCTTCACTAACTAATGTTAAATTGTCAATAGTTCTTAGAGAAATCCATTCCCCGATATGCAACTCCGAGTGGTTTTTATCCATGTCACTTTGTGCAATCTCAATGGAAAATGAATTTAGTTTTGCTGTACCGGTAACAGTAGCAATTTTCTGTTGAGACGAGTGCCAGAATTTATCAGATTTAAATTGAAATAAATAAGGGCAATTGTAATCTGCTCCGTTTGTTGATTCTAAATATTGAGAATGAATTAATTCTGTTCCGTTTGGGCCAGACCCACTTCCCTGAATCACTATATTATTTTGAGTTATAGAAATGATAGCGCTTTTATCTGTAGTCGTGTTTACATAAAACTTACCAGGCGGGAACTTAACAATTGCTTTGTTTTGTGGATCTTCCTTGATATAGTTCTCTGCCGCTGTAATTGCCTCCTGAATTTTTAATTTGTCATCCACCATGTCATTTCCATTAGCATCTACTAAAAATACTTTGGCACCATCTGAAGTTAATTCTGAAATGGTGGGAATGGCTTTATCACCATAAGCGTAGCCCGCGTATGAGAAAGTAGGAAGGATTGATGTTCCTAGATATTGTTTGTCAATCCAGTCCTTATATAGGGTAGAGGTTTGAGAAAATGTGACTTTAACTGTTGTAAGTAACAATAGTGTTACTACATAGATTTTTCTTTGTAATAGTTTCATTTTTTATTTGGTTTAAGTTTGGTTGTAACAATTTCCATTTTTTTAATAAAATATAACTGGGGTTGTTTGATCAAAAAAAAGGGGTAAAGTGTTCATTTTTAGTGAGTATTACCGATTCTAAGGAAAAGCCAATAAAATATTTTAAATATTTATTTTAATTTATTCTAAATAAGTTTTGATAAATGTGATTGTTGTGTATCTTTGCGGCAAGAAAAAAAAACTATTTGTAATAAATCTAAATAAAAAGAAATGTACAAGCAATTAATCAAATCGAGTTTATTATGTGCAACGATCCTAATGTTCACATCATGTAAAGACGATGATAATGGATTAGGAAATGGAAATGGTGATTCTGATGTTGTAACAGATGTAAATGATATTGAATTTGGAGGAAGTGTTCCTAGTTCTTATTCATTTGAAAGAAATAATGAAACAACTATTAGTTTCAGTGGTCAAACAGCTCGTTTGGCAATGAATAAAGAAATTTTGAGTTATTTTTCTGTTACTTCAGGAAAGACAGCTATCGAAATTGAAGCAGCTTTTAATCACCAAGCTGGTGCCCAAGATTTTGTGGATGCTGGTAGTTTAGGGTTGAATGATTCTAGTAAAAATGTAAAAAGTAAGATTGCAGCTTCTGACGATTTGTTTGGAAATGATGCATTAGCAAAAGATGCTATTCAAGCTGTATTTTCATCATATATTACAAGTCAAGTTGCAGATGTAGTACCAAATAAAGGGAATACTGCAAGTGCAGGTAACGCCGGTATGATTGCAGATGGTAGCAGTACTCGTTATGTAAGTGCAAAAGGATTAGAGTATAATCAAGCTTTTGCAAAAGGTTCTATTGGAGCTTTAATAGTTGATCAGGTATTGAACAATTATTTGGGGACTACTCGTATTAATAATGAGGATTATATTTCAAAAAATGATGCAGAGACTTTAGAAGAAGGTAAAAATTATACTAAATACGAGCATCATTATGATGAAGCATTTGGATATGTTTACGGAGATCCGTCTGTAGATTTTGAAAGTCCAGTTAGTTATGAAAGTGATGCGTTTTTATTTAAATACATTACTAGAGTTGAATCAGATGCTGATTTTGCGGGTATTCAAGAGCAAATCTTCAAGGCGTTTAGAATTGGTAGAGCTGCAGTTGTAGCAAAAGATTACGATGCATTAAAAGATGCTGTAACTGTATTACAATACCAAATTTCTAAAGTGATTGGGGTTAGAGCGGTATATTATTTACAAGCGGGTAAAGCTGCATTAGCAAACCAAGACTTTGGGGGAGCATTTCATGATTTATCTGAAGGATACGGTTTTGTATATAGTTTACAATTTACAAGAAATCCTGCTACGGATGCACCTTACTTAAGTGCTTCAGAAGTGGATGCGTTGATTGCTAAATTAGAAGTAGGAAATGGGTTTTGGGATCTGACTGATGGAACAGTTTTAGACGAGGTTTCTAATGCGATTTCTGCAAAATTTGATTTTACTACAGCTCAAGCCGCAGAATAAATTGGATTAAAAAATATATAAAATAAAAGTGGTTGTCTGTTATTATAAGACAACCGCTTTTTATAAATTTGCAAACTCTTAATTGATAAAAAATTAATAAGATGAAAAATAGTATCTACCTTTTGGTTTTAACGTGTTTCTTCGCTTCTTGTAAGACAGATTCAAGTGTGGAAGACTGCACAAATGATTCTTTTAATAGAGGTGCTCTTTTGACTAATTGGGCAGATAATATCATCATTCCATCTTATGATTTATATGTAAGTGAATTAACGGATTTACAGATTGCTTCTGATGCATTTATTGCGAATCCGGATACTCAAAAATTGGAAACATTAAGGACTGAATGGTTGAATGTTTATAATACTTGGCAAAATGTGTCTATTTATGAAATTGGGCAAGCTGAGATATTGAGATTTAGAGATTACACAAATACTTATCCTTTGGAAGATGCCGTAGTTGAAAGTAATATTGCTTCAGGGAATTATAACTTGGCACTATCAACAAATATTGCAGCACAAGGTTTACCTGCATTGGATTATTTATTAAATGGTGTAGGGGCAACAGATACAGATATTGTTGCAAAATATAGTTCAGATCAAAATGCGGCTAATTATAAAAAGTATCTTTCTGATGTTGTTTCAAGATTAAAATCGATGGCTGTTTCAGTACAATCAGATTGGAAAGGAAGTTATAGAGGTATTTTTATTTCTAATGATTGTTCTTCATCCACTGCCTCTTTAGATAAATTGACAAATGATATGATTTTCAATTTAGAAAAAGTAACGAGAGCTGCGAAAATTGGAATTCCTATTGATTTTTTTGGTCAACCTCCTGTTATTGCACCTGAAAAAGTTGAGGCACTTTATAAGCAGAACGTTTCAAAAGAATTATTGATTGCTTCTATTGAAGCATCACAAGATTTATTCAATGGTAAATATTTGAATTCTGAAACGGAAGGAGAAAGCTTGAAATCGTATCTAGATGAGTTGCAAATTGAAGCTGGTGGAAAACTGTTAAGTACTGTAATCAATGATAGATACAATGCTGCAATTGCACAAGCAGAAACTTTGGATGATGATTTTTATATGGGAATTCAATCTAATAGAGATAAATATAAAATTACCAGAGATAAAATTCATAGTATTATAGAGGTATTAAAAACAAATATGATATCTGCTCTTGGAATTAAAGCGGATTACAATGATTCTGATGGTGATTAATAGTATCTAAAAAGAAAAATACAATAAGTTCAAAGGTTTTACTTTGAACTTTTTTTGCGTAAAAGAATGAACAAATTATTTAAATTAACAGTAAAACAAAGTATGCCCATAAAAAATATTTTAGGTGTTTTTTACGTATGGCTTATTATTGCTGGGAACGTTGTTTTTGCCCAAACAGAATTAAATGATATTGTTCTTAAAGTAAGGAATGTAGAGACAGGAGATGCAGTATCCTCTGCTCAAATATTTTTAAGTTCAGGTGAAGAACTTGGTATAACGGATAAGCACGGAGAGATCTGGGTAAATGGATTATCAGCAGGAAAAAAATATTTTGTAGTTTTCTCTTTTGAGTATGATGTTTTGGAAATAGAATCTGTAATAACAGAGAATACAAGAAACATTTCTTTTAGTTTAGTTCCTTTAGGTGAGGTTTTATCTGAAGTTGAGCTTGATTCTTATAAAAAGGAAATCTTTAATTTGAAAAGGTTAAAACCGGTTGAAGGGACTGCTATTTATGCAGGAAAAAAAACAGAAGTAATCTTAGTGGATCAAATTGCTGGTAATTTAGCAACTAATAATGCCAGACAAGTGATGGCTCAAGTTGTGGGGTTAAATATTTTTGATGCTGGTGATGGAGGATTGCAATTGAGTGTTGGTGGTAGGGGGTTAGACCCGAACAGAACTGCTAATTTTAATACCCGACAGAATGGGTATGATATTAGTGCTGATGTATTAGGATACCCTGAAAGTTATTATACTCCAGCTACAGAAGCTTTGTCTGAAATTCAAGTGATTAGAGGAGCTGCTTCATTACAATATGGAACACAATTTGGAGGATTGATCAATTTTAAATTGAAAGAACCTGTAAAAAGTAATGAAATAGAATTGGTTTCTAGAAATACGGTGGGCTCTTTTGGATTGTATACCAACTTTACAAGTTTGAGTGGAACCATAGGTAAGTTTAGTTACTATACCTATTATAATTTTAAAAGAGGAGATGGTTATCGTGCGAACTCTAATTTTGATTCACATAATTTTTTTGCTCACCTTGGATACCAATTCAATAAGAAAACAAAAATATCATTTGAGTCTACCTATTTAGAGTATTTGGCAAAGCAATCTGGTGGCTTGTCTGATGTACAATTTTTGAAAGATCCGAGACAAAGTAATAGAACCAGAAATTGGTTTGCTGTAAATTGGAATTTGTTGGCTTTAAAGGTTGAACATAAATTTACTGCCAAAACTGATTTTAGTTTGAATGTTTTTGGATTGAATGCGAGTAGAAAAGCTGTTGGGTTTGTTGCCAATTATAATTTTTCTCAACCGAATCCTTTTTTAGATGTTGATGAACAAGATAATGATGGTAACTTTCTTCATGAGAGGGATTTGTTGGTTGGACAGTTCCGAAATTGGGGAGCAGAAGCTCGTTTGTTGTCTCATTACGATATAAACGACAGAGAATCGGTATTCTTAATTGGTACCAAAATTTACAATGCAAATAACACCTCTCAACAAGGTCCAGGTAGCAAGGGAACGGATGCTGATTTTAGTTTTTATTCAGATCGATATCCATCGTATCCGAATCAATCTAATTTTAAGTATCCAAACTTTAATACAGCAGTTTTTGGAGAAAATATATTTAATATTTCAGACAGCTTTTCAGTTACGCCAGGATTTCGTTTTGAGTACATAAAAACGATCTCAAAGGGAGAATATTTAGATAACAATCAAGGAGAGTTTGTTCCTGATAACAGAACGTTTGATAGAAATATATTTTTGCTAGGTGTTGGGGCGAGTTATAAGCCAGATAACTATTTTGAATTGTATGGAAATGTTTCTCAAAACTATCGCTCCGTTACCTTTAGTGATATTCGTGTAACAAGCCCTTCTTTCTCTGTTGCAGAGGATATAAATGATGAAAAAGGATATACAAGTGATATAGGAGTACGTGGAAGGATTGGGAAATTAATATCCTATGATGCAAGTATTTTTGGTTTGTTGTATCAAGGGAAAATTGGAACCAATTTTGAAGATAGAAAAGGTTGGGTTCGTGATAATATAGGAGATGCCTTTATTTATGGAGTAGAATCGTTGTTTGATTTTAATTTAAGAAATATTTTTTGGGAAGATTATACTTATTTCAAGAGTAATATTTTTGTAAATACTGCATTTACAAATTCTTCTTATATAAAATCGGAATTCAATGGTGTGGAAGGGAAAAAAGTTGAATTTGTGCCTCTGGTAAATTTAAAAACAGGAACAAATTTTGGATATAAAAACTTTATGGTCGGTGTTCAATATACTTTTCTTTCTGAGCAATTTACAGATGTAACCAATGCGCCATATGATCCTAATAACGCAACAACCGTTGAAGGTGCGATACCAGCTTATGATATTTTGGACCTTTCTTTTTCGTATGTTTACAAAAAAATACGTGTAGAAACTGGAGTAACTAATTTATTGAATAATTCTTATTTTACTCGTAGAGCTACTGGATATCCAGGGCCTGGTATTATTACATCTGATCCTCGTGGTTATTATTTTACATTTGAATTTAAACTTTAAAAAAAGGTAAATATGAAATTTAACAAGAAAAACATTTTAAAAGTTATTGTTGCTTTATTGGTAATCATTCAGTTTTTTACGATTGATAAAATAACAACACCGGTTGATACGACTAAAGATTTTATGAGTGTAACAAATCCTCCAGCAAAGGTGGCTGAAATTATTAAAACTTCTTGTTACGATTGTCATTCAAACCAAACAAATTATCCTTGGTATACAAATATAGCACCTGTTTCTTGGTGGGTTGGTCATCATATTGAAGAAGGAAAAGAACATTTAAATTTTTCTAAATGGGCGGATTATTCTTATAAAAAAGCAGATCATAAATTAGAAGAATTTTATGAGGAAGTTGAGGAAGATGAAATGCCGTTGAGTTCATATACTATTTTGCATGGAGATGCAAAACTATCTGAAGAAGATAAAGAATTGCTGATTTCATGGGTGAAATCTTTAAGAAAATAATTAATAATTATTGATAGTTAAAAAGCCACTTGTATATTCAAGTGGCTTTTTTCATTGACAGTCATCGATAGAGGTAAATTTATGAGCTTAATTTAAATACTCAATCTTGAACAGTCAATGCTTAATCTAATGCATATTTTTTCAATGTTTTGTTCATATTTAATATGAATTGAGTTCCGGTAATTAAATCATCAATTTTTTCAATATTTTCGTCATTAAACTTTAGACAAATATCAATCAAAGGGTTGGTACACCATATTTTATTAGATACCTGTCCTTGGCATTCTGAACACATACAAGCTTCACCTGTGGTTTTGTTTTGAACAATATTTTTTAAATGTTCCAATTCTTGCATGCTTAAATAAAGACCTACCCGATCAATGATTAATTGCACTCCTTTGTCGTTGTTTTTATTGTCAAAATTTTTATAACTAGCGCCGTATTCGTTTTGATAAATTTTTTCCATTTTAATATATTATAGTTCTTTTTCAAGTTGTTCAATCCATTGATTGACACGATCATTGGTTTGGTTAGATTGCGTATCTTCGTCAATAGCAAGACCATAAAAATAGTCTGCATTCATTAAGGCTTTCGATTCTGTAAATTCATATCCTTCAGTTGGCCAATTTCCAATGAGTTTACCACCATTTTCTATCACAATTTCAGCAAGTATTCCAACCCCATCAATAAAATACTCACCATATCCTATTTGGTCGCCTAAACCGAATATAGCAACCTGTTTGTTAGAGAAGTTAATGGTTTTGAATTCGTCCAAAAATGATTCCCAGTCACTTTGTAAGTCGCCATCATACCAAGTGGAGAGTCCAAGAATTAAAAAATTGAACTTATAAAAGTCTTCAGCTTTAATATCAGTTACTTCAATTACATCCAATGGTGTTTTTGTCCATTTTTCAGAAATGAGATTTGATATTTCTTTGGTAATTCCTGTATCGGTGCCAAAAATAAGAGCACTAGTATCCGTAGTTTGTGTCATATTTAATAATTAAGAATGATTCTTAATAACAAATCTACAAACAAAATTCTATAAAGAATCTTTTATTTAGAATTATTTTAAATAAAATTTAATTTAAAGCTTAAAAATATTTTTAAAAGGCATTAATAAGTTCTGGAAGAAAGATTTGTAGTTTTTATTATCTTCTTTTCCAAGACCAAAAGTGATTCGTTTGATCTGTTGTGAGCGTATTAAAGTTCCAAACATCCAATCCCAAATAGCTAACCTAGAGCCTAAATTTTTATCAAAGTGTTTTGGGTTATCACTATGATGTACCTGATGTTGTAAAGGACTGATAAAAATATATTCTAAGAAATTAAAGAACTTTAACTGTACATGCGAGTGCCTTAAATTAGCCCCCCAAGTATAAAAGGCAAAACTAAATACATTAACGCCTAAGTAGGTCCATTTACTGATTTGATGTTCTGATAAATAATCAAAAAAACCAGTTGTAACTCCAAAAACCAGAATACCTTTTATGTTATTAGCTAAAAGTTCAATGGGGTGCAATCGATATTGTGTAAAGGGACTCATACTTGTGGCTGAATGATGAATTTTATGAAATTCCCATAGAAAAGGAATTTTATGAAACAACAAATGAATCACGTATGTCATAAAGTCATTAAGAATAGACAAACTTATGGTGTATAAAACTAAAGTTTGCGTTGTGGATAAACTAAAGGAAGCGTACCCGAAGGTTGTCAATAAAAAGTCATTTGTATTAAAAGCAAGCTTTAATCCAAAAAGTAAGAAAGGTGCGATTAAAACTAGTTTGAAAAAACTATTAAAGAGAATAAAGTAATAATCTACAAAGGCGGATTTACTTAACCACACTTTTTTGTTTAATACATATTGAATAAAAGTTTCTTTTTTTTTACTTTTCTGATATACATAAAAAGCAAGGGCTAAGGAGGTGAACAAATAGAAAATATACGTGCGTTTTCCTGGTGAGATTACGTAATTAATTACGAGCTGAAAACCATCATGTAAAAATTCGATTATTTCCTTGTATTCCATATTGCAAATTTACGACACAACTTTTGAAACTCAATTTTTATTTAGAGTAATTTTAAATAATGAGTTATTCAAATAGAAAGTCCACGTCGTTATTCGCATCCAATGCGTCAAAAGGCTCAATTTCAATTTTATCAAAAAAATGAACTATTAAATTTCTTTTAACTAGTTCCGTGTAATATTCATCTAATAGAGAAACTTTACATTCGTGATGTTCAATACCATTTGGTAAAAATGTAATTCTATCGATAGAGGTAAGCGTACATACAGCCGTATCGGTAGTTTTTAATTCTTTTATATTGAATAACATTAAATTTGTTTTATGATATTCTTTGAGCGTCATAATTTTTCCGTCATCATGTTGATGATCATGTTGATGGTCATGGTTATGATGGTGGTGTTTGTGGTCTTTACTCAAAATATTTGTTTATTTCGTTTTCAGATAAATTGTAATCTTTTACTTTAAAATGAGTTAAAATTTCTTCGATAGCATCGGTTTTAAATTTTAAGATGGCTTTGTTCAGGTCTTTTCCTGCTAAAAATTGCTTGAAGCAAGTGTTGTTGTCATTTTCCAATACTTCGTTGGCAATATTCATGGTTGCTCTGTATAAAACAATAAGTCTAAATTTTTTAGTTTTACTTTTTTTATCATACCCAAAACCAAGGATATAGTCGTTTCTGAATTCTGTTACTGTCATTTTTTTGTTGAAATATGAGTATTTCCTATTTTGAGTTTAATTCAATTAATTTTTCTAACAGAGCAATACATTTATATAATTCTGTTTTTTCAATGTATTCATTAGCTCGATGAGCTTGATCAATCGATCCAGGACCACAGATGATACTTTCTATTCCTGCAGCTGAAAATTGTCCTGCTTCTGCGGCATATGCCACTGTTCCAAGATTTTTATTTTCATTAATTTTTTTTAATATTTCTACAATTTCAGAAGTATTTTCTGTGTCTAGTGGAGGAACAGGAGGATGCTGTTCAATTGTTGAAATTTTGAAATCTGGATATCTGGTTTTTAACTCCGTTTCTCTTTCCAAACAAAACATTTTAAAGTCATCAAGGATGTCTTTTAAAGCGTCTTTTGGAATCACTCTAGCATCCCATGAGAAATGCGCTTTGTCTGCGATTACATTTGCTGCAATACCGCTATTCATTTTTCCTACATGGATAGAACTATGAGGAGGAGTAAATCTGTTATCAATACTTCCTGCTGCCACCAGAGATTTCATCTTTTCTTCCAACCATAAAATAAGTCTAGCTGATTCATGAATAGCGCTCACTTCCTTTAAAATACCACTGCTGTGGCCAGCAGAACCATTTACATGCGTATCATAAAGGCAGATTCCTTTATGTCCTATGATAGGTTGCATCATTGAAGGTTCACCGATAATAGCAAATTTTGGAGTTTCGCTATAATATTTTAGTAGGTGATCAATCAATGCAGGTGCTGCCAAACAACCTATTTCTTCATCATATGAAAAAGCAAAATATATTGGAGTTTGTAATTCTGTAGAGGTAAGTGTAGGTAATGAACTCAAACAACAGGCAAGAAACCCTTTCATGTCACAGGTTCCTCTACCATATAATTTACCATCATTAATATCAGTCAGTTCAAAAGGTGGCGTATTCCAATCTTGGCCTTCAACAGGCACTACATCCGTATGTCCTGAAAGGATAATTCCTCCATCAACAGCAGGGCCAATTCTGCAATGCAAAGAAGCCTTAGTGTGATTTTCATTATAGACCAATTCTGAATGAATATTGAAATCTGAGATGTAATTTTGAATCCAATGAATGATAGGCAGATTGTTTTCTCCTCCTAACACAGGAAAAGAAACTAATTCTTTAAGTATTTCTGAAACCGTACTGTTTTTTTGTGGCATGGAAATTAATTTTTACAAATGTATTGAAGTATCTTTACACGATATTTATTTTGTACAATTTTTTATGGAAAAGCAACCGAATAATCCAATTCACGGAAAACGATTAGACGTAATTTTAAAAGAGTTAGTGGAGTACTATGGATGGGACCATTTAGGTCATAAAATTAAGATAGGCTGTTTTAGAAATAATCCATCTATTGGATCAAGTCTTACTTTTTTGCGTCGTACGAATTGGGCAAAAAGTAAAGTGGAAGCTTTGTATATTGAAATGCACAACAAAAATAAAGAGGGTAATTAAAATTTTAATTAGGTAAGATGTTGTTTCCTATGAACTTAGTTTTAAGAAATCATTAAGGAATTTATTAGGCATTATGATGATGTATTACTAGAATAAAAAACGTATATTTGCACGCAATTAAATGATAAATTTATTGCACATGGCTACATCTAGAATTATCAATGAAGGATTAACATATGACGATGTACTTTTGGTACCGGCATATTCTGAAGTGTTACCAAACACGGTTAATATAGCTTCAAAATTCACAAGAAATATAACTTTAAATACTCCAATAATCTCAGCTGCGATGGATACAGTGACGGAGTCTTCTATGGCAATTGCTATGGCAAGAGAGGGAGGAATTGGTGTTTTGCATAAAAATATGTCTATTACAGAACAGGCATTGGAAGTGAAAAAAGTAAAACGTTCTGAAGCTGGTATGATTTTAGAACCGGTTACCATCAAAGCTGGAGAAACTGTATTAGATGCAAACAATTTAATGTTTGAACATAAAATTGGAGGAATACCTGTTATTAATGATGCAAATGAGTTGGTTGGTATTGTTACGAATCGTGATTTACGTTTTGAAAAAAATGATCAAAGGTTGATTTCAGAGGTAATGACTTCTCAGAATTTAATTACTGTAAAGGAAGGAACTTCGTTGAAAGAGGCTGAGGTTATTCTACAAGACAATAAAGTTGAAAAATTGCCTGTTGTTAGTAAAGAGAACAAATTGGTAGGGTTGATTACTTTTAGAGATATAATTAAGGTAAGAGAAAATCCAAGTGCTAATAAAGATGAATACGGAAGGTTGAGAGTTGCTGCTGCAATCGGTGTTACTCCTGACTGTGTAGATAGAGTTACGGCCTTAGTAGCTGAAGGTGTAGATGCAGTAGTTTTAGATTCTGCTCACGGACACTCTATTAATATATTAAACAAGCTTAAAGAAGTAAAAGCTAAGTTTCCAAATTTAGATGTTGTTGCCGGTAATATAGTTACTGAACAAGCAGCTTTAGATTTAGTTGCTGCTGGAGCTGATGCTGTTAAAGTTGGAATTGGACCAGGATCAATTTGTACAACAAGAGTTGTTGCGGGTGTTGGGTACCCTCAGTTATCAGCGGTAATGAATGTTGCAGATGCACTTAAAGGAACTGGCGTACCAGTTATTGCAGATGGAGGAATTCGTTATACGGGGGATATTCCTAAGGCAATCGCTGCTGGAGCAGATTCAATTATGTTAGGTTCATTGTTAGCCGGAACAAAAGAAGCCCCAGGTGAAGTGATCATCTTTAACGGGAGAAGATTTAAATCTTACCGTGGAATGGGCTCAGTAGAGGCAATGAAAAATGGTTCTAAAGATCGTTACTTTCAAGGAAAAGAAGATGATAGCTTAAAACTAGTTCCAGAAGGGATTGAAGGACGTGTGCCTTACAAAGGAGAGTTGTTTGCAACAATGCATCAATTTATTGGTGGTTTAAGAGCAGGGATGGGATATTGTGGTTCAGCTACTATAGAAGATCAGAAAAATAATTCGTCATTTGTGAAAATTACGGCATCAGGGATTGCAGAAAGTCATCCACATGATGTAACGATTACAAAAGAAGCTCCAAATTATTCTAGATAATAATTATAAAATAAAAAAGCCTTTCAATTTTTTGAAAGGCTTTTTTTTGTGCAATAATTTCTTAAAGTTTATCTCTTAAGAATTCTCCTGTGTACGATTTTTTATCTTTTATCATTTCTTCAGGTGTCCCAGAAAACAATAAATTACCTCCGTTTTTTCCGCCTGTTGGTCCTAAATCGATAATGTAGTCCGCGCATTTGATGAGTTCTATATTGTGTTCAATTAAAACAATGGAATGTCCTTTAGAAATCAATGCTTCAAGCGATGCTAACAGCTTTTTAATGTCATGAAAATGCAAGCCTGTTGTAGGCTCATCAAAAATAAATAGTGTTTTGTCTTTGGTAACTCCTTTGACTAAAAAGGATGCTAATTTTATTCTTTGTGCTTCTCCACCAGAGAGTGTTGATGAAGATTGTCCCAATTGTACATAACCCAATCCTACATCTAATAGAGGTTGAAGTTTCTGAACAATTTTTTTCTGGTGATAGTCTTCAAAAAATGAAATGGAATCTTCAATAGTCATATTAAGGATGTCATCTATGTTTTTATCCTTGAATTTTATTTCTAAGACTTCTTTCTTAAAGCGTTTTCCTTTACATTCATCACATTCTAGAAGTACATCAGCCATAAATTGCATTTCAATAGTAACTTCACCTTCCCCTTTACATTTTTCACAGCGTCCACCTTCCACATTGAAAGAGAAATGTTTTGGTTTGTAATTTCGGGCTTTTGATAAACTCTCATTTGCAAACAAACTTCTTATATCATCATAAGCTTTTATGTAGGTAACAGGATTTGATCTTGACGATCTACCGATAGGGTTTTGATCAATAAATTCTACACTTTTTAATCTATCAAAATCGCCATCAACAGAAGTGTGTTCTCCCATTTTTTCTCCATGTCCAATCAACCTTTTTTGTAGTGCTGGGTAAAGAATTTTCTTAACTAAGGTACTTTTACCACTACCGGAAACACCTGTGATTACAGTTAAGGTATTCAAAGGGATATCAACTGATATGTTTTTTAAGTTGTTTTCTCTTGCTCCTACAATCTGAATTTTTTTATTAGAAGTTCTTCTTTTGGATGGAATTTCTATTTTTAATTCTTCATTCAGATATTTGGCCGTTAATGATTCTGACTTTAGTATTTGATCAAAATTTCCTTCAGCAACAATATTTCCTCCATGCGTTCCTGCTTCCGGGCCAATATCTATAATATAATCCGCCTCTTTCATGATGTCTTCATCATGTTCCACAACAATCACGGTATTGCCAAGGTTTTTTAAGGATTTTAATACGTTAATAAGTCTTTCTGTGTCCTTAGGATGAAGTCCAATACTAGGCTCATCTAAAATATACATAGAACCAACAAGACTACTCCCAAGTGAAGTTGCTAAATTAATTCTCTGACTCTCTCCACCGGAAAGTGTGTTGGACGTTCGATTTAATGTGAGGTAGTTTAATCCAACGTTGTTCAAAAACGAAAGTCTGTTATTGATCTCAATAAGTAATCTTTTACCTATTTCTTTGTCATGTTTAGAAAGTTCTAGTTTCTTGAAAAAATCTGCCAGTTCATCAATAGGTAAGTCAACTAAATCAGAAATACTTTTTCCAGATATTTTTACATAATTTGTTTCCTTTCGCAAGCGTCTTCCATTGCATGATTTACATTTGCTTCTTCCTCTGTATCGAGATAAAAGTACTCTAAATTGAATTTTGTAGCTTTTGCTTTCTAGGTATTCAAAAAATTCATTCAATCCAATAAAGGAATTGGTTCCATTCCAAATTAAATCCTTTTGTTCTTCTGTTAATTCAAACCATGGTTTGTGGATAGGGATATCAAACTTGTATGCGTGATCAATCAATTGATCTTTATGCTTGATAAAAGACTCTGTTTTCCATGGAGCAATAGCATCTTCGTATATAGAAAGTGTAGTGTTAGGGATCACCAATTCTTCGTCTACGCCAATTGTACTTCCGTAACCTTCGCATTTAGGACAAGCACCGTAGGGGTTATTAAAGCTAAAAAAATGCGTATTGGGTTCTAAAAATGTCAACCCGTCTAATTCAAATTTATTACTAAAATTGATACTCTTTTTATCAGATAGGTTTTCTATTGAGCAAACACCTTTTCCTTCAAAAAATGCGGTTTGAATGGAGTCGGCTAATCGATTGTAGAAATCTTCTTCATGTTTAACAACAATTCTATCAATGACCAATTGAAGTTTATTAGAGTTAGCTACTTTGATTAATTTTTTTACATCGAATTTTTCTAAAAAAGTTTCATCTAATCTGGCAACTTCATCTTCCACTTTTATTCTAGCATACCCTTGCTGAGCAAGAAGTTTGATAACAATATCTGGGTCTTTTTCTTTATCAAAAATGATAGGGGAAAGTAATAATAACTTGGTTTTTTCTTCTAATGATTTTATGGATTCGATAACATCTGTTACCGTGTGTTTTTTAACTTCTTGGTTTGAAACAGGGGAGTAGGTTTTCCCTATTCTAGCGAAAAGTAATTTTAAGTAGTCAAAAATTTCTGTTGTTGTTCCTACTGTGGATCTGGGATTGGTACTGTTTACCTTTTGTTCAATCGCAATGGCAGGAGCTATTCCTTTTATGTATTCAACTTTTGGCTTGTGTAACTTTCCTAAAAATTGTCTAGCATAAGATGATAAACTTTCTACATATCTTCTTTGACCTTCAGCGTATAAGGTATCAAAAGCCAAGCTAGATTTTCCTGATCCAGATAAGCCGGTAATAACAACCAATTTGTTTCTAGGAATGGCTACATCAATATTTTTTAAATTATGTAGCTGAGCTCCTTTAATCAATATGTTTTTTTTAGGATCTAAGGAAGAAATATTTTTTGTCATTTGAAATAGAAATATGGAGTGTAAAATTAAGGATTCCTTTTTTATTTTCATGACTAGACTGGATGCATTTTAGAAGAGAAAAAGAAGATTTGATTAGTTATTTTATTCTTAACAATTGTTAAAATTTAGAAAATTTAACAGAATTGACTTGTTATTTTTGAATTAATACTACATATTTGTATACCTAATAACCACAAATCTAACTGCATATAGTATAAAACTACTTTTAAAATCTTAGTAATATCGTCTCTTGACGATTAATTTAAAAGGAAGAGTTATGCAGCGAGTTCATGTTTCAGATAGTACTTTAGTATCTAATTATATTAACGGGGATGAGAAATGCCTTGAAGTTTTGGTGGTGAAACACAAACAAAAACTTTTTGGGTTTATTTATTCTAAAGTAGGAGATAGACAATTAGCAGAGGATATTTTTCAGGATACTTTCATAAAAGTTATTCGTACCTTAAAAAAAGGGAGTTATAATGACGAGGGGAAATTTTTACCATGGGTAATGCGAATTGCACATAATTTGGTGATAGATTATTTTAGAAAATCCAATCGTTTACCAAAATTTAACAGAACTGATGAATTTGACATTTTTTCTGTGTTAAGTGACGATTCCAAAAATAAAGAATCTGAAATTATTCAAGAACAATTATATAGTCAGATCACTGGTTTGATTCAATATTTACCAAAAGATCAAAGGGAAGTTTTGAATATGAGGATTTATAATGAATTAAGTTTTAAAGAAATTTCTGAGAATACCGGTGCAAGTATCAATACCGTGTTGGGGAGAATGAGGTATGCTTTGATTAATATGAGGAAGTTGGTAGATCAAAAAGATATTATTTTGACAAATTGATATAATATATTGTAAAAATGTGCGTTGTGTATTGTATAACCCTTAAACTATATACATGACAAAAGATTACACAGAAGAAAAAATTAACAAAGACCCTAAGATGCCGTCGGATCAATCCATTGAGTTTATTTTGAATTATTCAAAATCGTTACATTTTTTGAAGTTAAAAAAAACTGAAGATCAAGTGGAATTAAATTTAAATTAGTAAAAAAAAACTTCTAAGAAATTAGAAGGTTTTTTTTGTTTAAAGTTTTCTGAGCCAAATGTTTCGATAACTCACGGGTGAACCATGATCTTGAAGCATGATTGGAGCATCGCCATGAGATTTGTATTCAGGGATGCCAATATATTTTGTAGGTCCCAATAATTCAAAATGGTCAATGGTTAAAATTCCATTATGTAAAACGGTAATGGTTGCTGCTGATTTTAAGGATTCATCTTTATTAAATACAGGAGCGTGGTAGATAATATCATAGGTGTTCCATTCACCAGTAGGAACAGAAGCTTTTGCTAGAGGAATGGTTTGTTTATAAATACTTGATACTTGACCGTTTGAGTATGTAGGATTGTCATTGTTATCTAAAACCTGAACTTCGTATCTACCTTGAATAAAAACTCCACTATTACCACGTTGTTGACCTTTTCGCTTTGCATCTAAATCTGGAGATTTCCATTCTAAATGTAGCTGCATACTGCCAAAATTATCTTTTGTTTTAATACTTCCCCCTCCTTTGTTTTTCCCAACAATTGTCATAGAACCATCGTTATTGATTTTCCAGTTAGCTTGCTTAGATGTTTTTGCATTTACCCATTGGTCTAAGTTTGTTCCATTAAATAAAACAATGGCATCACTTGGCGCTTGATTGTTTTGGTAAGTTGTAACTACTGGTGGAATAGGGACCCAGACTTCAGTGTCTTTCGGACTCATTTTTTTAGTTTTATCCTGTGCGTAACTTAACGTGGATAATATGCTCAAACCAATGAATAATACTTTTCTCATAATTTATATTCCTAAAATGTTTTTTAGTTGTTGTTTGTCTGTTTCTGAACCAGCAAAATCGTCAAAAGTTTTTCCTGTAGATTCAATAATATGTTTTTGAATAAAAGGAGCTCCTTCCCGAGCACCTTGTTCTGGAGATTTAAGGCAACATTCCCATTCCATAACTGCCCAAACATCGCATTCGTATTTGGTAAGTTTAGAAAAAATACCTTTGAAATCAACTTGGCCATCACCTAAAGATCTAAATCTTCCTGGTCTTTCTTTCCAATCTTGATATCCTCCATAGATTCCACTTTTTCCAGAAGGAAGGAATTCAGCATCTTTTACATGAAACATTTTTATAAATTCATGGTAGTAATCAATGAATTTTAAATAATCCAATTGTTGCAGTACATAGTGGCTTGGATCGTATAACATATTCACTCTTTTGTGATTGTTTGTTGCTTCTAAAAAACGTTCAAAAGTAACACCATCATGCAGGTCCTCACCAGGATGGATTTCATAACAAACATCCACACCTTGATCTTCAAAATGATTAAGAATTGGTAGCCATCTTTTAGCTAATTCTTCAAACCCCATTTCTACAAGTCCGTTTGGACGCTGTGGCCATGGATATACAGTATGCCAGAGCAAAGAACCTGAAAAAGTTGCATGTGCATTAATGCCTAGGTGTTTACTAGCGGTACCCGAGTCTTTTAATTGCTGAACGGCCCATTCTGTTCTTTTTTTTGGGTTATTTTTGCAATCATCTGGTGCAAAACCATCAAACATAAGATCATATGCTGGATGTACCGCAACAAGTTGGCCTTGTAAATGTGATGCTAGTTCGGTAATTTCTAATCCGTAGGAGTTTACAAGACCTTTTAAGTCATCGCAGTAAGTTTTGCTTTTAGCAGCCTTGTTTACATCTATCAGTCTTGTGTCCCATGAAGGGATTTGTATTCCTTTATATCCTAGTTGAGAGGCCCATTTACACATTCCTTCGAGGTTGTTAAATGGGGCATTATCTCCAGCGAATTGCGCTAAAAATACGGCAGGTCCTTTAATTGTACTCATGTTTTGTGGCTATTTTATAATTGTTATTTGATTGAATTTATAGTTTTGTCCAGCTCGAATTTTCATTACTGCTTTTTACAGCAGCATAAATGAATTTCATTCCTCTGATTCCATCTTCTACGGTTGGGAAATCTGGATTTTCAGAAGTGTTACCATTTTCCAGTGCTAGTAAATGATTTGAGAAGTTTTTATATACCGTGGCAAAAGCTTCTAGGTATCCTTCTGGGTGTCCTGCCGGAATTCTAGAAACATGTAAGGCTTCTGGATACAGTCCGTTTCCATTAGGGGTGTAGGTTTTAACGGGTTCATCTAACCATTTTGTAATCAATTGATTTGGGTTTTCTTGATGCCATTCTAAACTTCCTTTTTCCCCATAGACCTTAATGGCAAGGTTATTTTCTTCACCTACTGCAATTTGAGATATGGATAACGTTCCTTTGGCTCCATTTTCAAGTCTTAAAAGAATATTTCCATCATCATCTAAAGTTCTTCCTTTACCAAAGATACCTAGGTCAGCTGCGATTTCATCTATTTTGAGGTCAGTAATATATTCAGTAAGGTTTTCTGCATGTGTTCCAATATCACCAAGAGCTCCTCCAATTCCTGATCTTTTAGGATCTACGCGCCAGGCTGCTTGTTTCTGTCCTGTTTCTTCAAGAGAGGTAGCAAGCCATCCTTGAAGGTATTGTACTTGTACCTTTCTGATTTTACCTAAATCTCCATTTTTCACCATTGCTCTAGCTTGTTTTACCATAGAGTTACCTGTGTAATTATGTGTAAGAGCGAATGTTTTACCAGATTTTTGGATCACGGATTTTAACTCAATAGCTTCTTCAAGAGTAAGTGTTATTGGTTTGTCACAAATCACGTTGAATCCATTTTCTAATGCAAGTTTAGCCGGTGGGAAATGCATATGATTCGGTGTTACAATAGCAACAAAATCCATTCGTATGTCTTTAGGAAGTGATTTTTCTTTAAGAATCATCTCTTCAAAATTAGCATAACATCTATCCTCTGGTAATAACAAGTCTTTTCCCGAAGCGATTGATTTTTCAGCTGTGCTGCTAAATGCTCCACAAACCAATTCTATCATGCCATCAATTGAGGCAGCTTTTCTATGTACATCTCCGATGAAAGAACCAGTTCCTCCACCAATCATACCCATTCTTAATTTTCTAGTCATTATAAATATTTAAATTTTAGCAATTTCTTTTTTCTTCATGTAAAAGTTTAATCCAATAAAACAAACAATTAATATTGCTGGTAAAATAGACATTGTTCTTAATGCTTCACTTGCATCTGCGTTATCCATTAGTTTACCCATAATTGGTAATACTATAGATACAGATAACATTCCTGCTCCTCCCATGATTGAAAGTCCTAATGCTCCAGTTTCAGGTAGGTATTCGGCTACAAAACCAAGCATTGTTGGCCAAAAGAAAGTAACACCTACAGCAAATACTGCTGCTGCAACAAAGGTCATTCCTCCAGTTGTAATAGTTAACAACCATAGTCCTGCTAAAGTAAAAATTGCTGAATATAAAAGCATTCCAGCGGGTTTTAGTTTATGTACTACTTGACCAGCTGAAAGTCGACCTAGAGCCATTATCCCATTGATAAAGGCAAGAACTAGAAGAGGAGATTCTACAGAAGTCTTTAATAAAGATTCAATTCTTTGTGTTGTTCCTAATTCCGATGCAGCTGTTAAAAACATACAAAATACCATAAACAAGAATAAAGGTTTTCCTAAACTAGCAACCATTTTTTCTTTGCTTATTCCTAATTGTACTCTTTCTGTTAAAGGGAAATTTTGACCATAGAATAAAACTCCATAAATAATTACAGGAATAAATAAGACAGATACCATTGCTTGCCATCCTAGTCCCATGACATCCATAATGATGTATCCAGCCAGTGATCCTATTACAATCCCTCCAGGAAACCATACATGGAATCGGTTCAACATTTTCGTTTTATTTTCTGAGTACATGGATGCAATCATTGGATTTAAGGCAGCTTCTACCATTCCATTTCCAATTCCTACAAATAAAGTTGCAATAAATAATGAAGTCATTGATGTTGCTAATAATGTCCAAACAATTCCAATGGCATGAGTCACAAAAGCGATCCAAGTAATCTTTTTAATTCCTAAGGTGTCTACAAGTGGCCCTCCTATGATCATTGCCAAAGTAAATCCCCAAAATGCAGGGGTAAATGCATACCCAATTTGCTCTAATGTTAAACCAACCCCTTCCGGACCGAACACAGTCTCAAGACGAGCCCTTATGGCAAATGTCATGGCTGTAGTAATTAAAGCAAGGCAGCTTGCAAGAAATAATCTGTTTTTATTGATAGTTTCCATGGTGTGATAATTTTGGTTTTATGCTAGTTGCCCAGCTTTTATTAATAAGTTTTTTGTTAGTTCAATTCCTTTGAGCTCTTCATGTTGATTGCCTTCATATTCGATGCCTATAAATCCACGATAGTCAGATGTTTTAACCATTTTCATGATTTTGTAATAGTCAATGTTTTTTTCATCACCATTGTCTAAAAAAGTTCTGGATTTTGCGCTTACAGCTTTGGCAAACGGAAGTAGTTGCTTCATTCCAGTGTATCGATCGTATGTATCGATGCATTCTTTTTGTTTATTTCTACGTATGCAAAAATTACCAAAATCGGGTAAGGTTCCACAATTGTTGTTTTGAATTTGTGAAAATACTTGCTGCATCCAATACCCATCAGAAGATAGTCCGCCGTGGTTTTCAACGAGTACATTAATATTCGCCGCAGAGGCATATTCTGATAGTTTGGTTAGGGAGTCAATGCCTGCTTTAGCAACTTCTTCAGGAGAACCGTTTCCTCTTAAATTTACTCGAATAGCATGACAACCAAGGTAATGTGCTGCATCCACCCATTTATAATGGTTTTCAATGGTTTGAATTCTTTTATTTTGATCCTTATCAGCGATAGAGCCTTCTCTATCGATCATGATCAAAACGTTTTCAACACCCTCATTGTTTGCTCTAGTATTCATTTCATTTAAGTATGCTTTATTCTTTGCTTTTTCAAAGAAAAAACTATTTACATACTCCAATCCCACACAGCCAGTTTTTTTAGCAATAGCTGCAAAATCTAAATGGTCAATTTTTTTGGAAAATAACGATTTATGTAAAGACCATTGTGCCAAGGAAATTTTGAAAAATAATTCTTGTTCCTTTGAATCGCAGGCAGAATTAAGTCCTAACATGGACAATGCAAAACTTGCTTGAGTTGTTTTGGTAATAAATTCTCTCCTTTTCATAATTTTTAGTGGTCAAACAAAGCTATGCAATAGAATTGTTTTCTGTGTTTGTATTTAGTCAGTGAAAGAATTTAAACATTTTAGTTGTTGTTAGATTCTCTGGTTTTGAATTCATTTGGCGAGCATTTTTCATACTTTTTAAAAACTGTTGAGAAATATTGGCTGGTAGTGAATCCGCAGATGTAGGCGGTTTCTGCAACCGTTAGATTAGGCTTCTCAAGTAAAATGGTTTTTGAGAGTTCTAGTCTTCTAATAGTCAAGTATCTCATTGGGGTTAGGTTTGTAAGTTGTTTGCAATGGTGGGTAAATCTAGTGAGTCCGACACCGGCAGATTTAGCCATTTTTTCGATAGTCCATTCTTCTGACAGGTTGTTTTCAAGTTCGCTTAGGAATAAACTGACAGATCTTGAGCTGTCGGTTAGAGTTTCGTTTAGTACAACATCTCCTGTGTCTAGGAGGTCTAATAAGAGTATTAATAGGTAATTGATTAAGAGTCTGATTCTGGAGGCGTTACTTCCGTTTTTGTCGGTGTTTACAGCGTTGTTTATTCTTGAAAAACAGCTTCTTACTCGTTGGTCGGTTTTCCATATTGATTTTTCATTTTGGCGAAGAATTTGCGTAAGACGTGCAAGGTCATCGGGTGTCATACTAATCCATTCTGGCCATTCCCATTCTTGGTGCGGTCTCCTTACGCCAAGGTCAATGATCACCCAGTAGAATTTACCCATTCCTACATTTGGATTTCCTACTTTGTGTGCTTCCCAAGGTCTTGTGATTGTGAGGTGGTCAGGTGTAAGTATTGTTTCTTTGCCTTCCTGAGCGTAAGGCATAGAGCCAGATTCTAGGAAATGGATTTCAATTCCTTCGTTCCTGTGCCAATCGAGTCCCCAGTCTTGCGGTTTGTTAGCGTCCCAATAGCCAATACTGTTAAGTCCGAGTGTGTTGTTGTCTAAGCGATCTCCTGGGTAAGAGTGTCGTGCCAGAGCTTTGAACTTTAGTTTTTTGCGATTAAAGGCATCTGTTAAGGGTAGGCAGGTGTCTGCATGGTATACGATACCATCTGCTTCGTAGGGTTGGATTTTCTGTTTAGAATAAGTCACTGAAGTAATTTGAACATTATTACTGTGCAAAATAGTTAATTTAGACGAATAGATGTTGTAATTACGTTTATTTTTTGTTTCAACACGTTTTTTCGGTTTAACCGATCGAGAACTAATCTTAAATAAATTCTGGTAAGGGAGGAAAGTATCATGTACGATTCTATTTTTTGTTAGTACAAGAATCTTAGGACGTTAGGAGATAATGGAATTATGTGATTTCGGAGTTTAATAAAATAAATAATCAAAAAAATATTGAATAATATGTCTAACAAATTTGACGCCATTGTAATCGGTACCGGAATATCCGGAGGATGGGCTGCAAAAGAATTATGTGAGGGAGGTTTAAAGACCTTAGTTTTAGAACGCGGGAGAATGGTAAAGCATATTCAAGATTATCCTACCATGCACGAGGATGTTTGGGATGATACTCATCGTGAAAGGAGAACAAAGGAAGCGTCGAGAAATCAATTTAAGCAAGGAAGATTATGGGGTGGGTATGCTACCAATCCAGTTAGAAAACATTGGTTTGTTGATGATGTAAAACATCCTTATAATGAAAAGAAAAAGTTTGATTGGATTAGAGGCTATCATGTTGGTGGGCGCTCTATTATGTGGGGAAAGCAAACGTATCGATGGAGTGATTTGGATTTTGAAGCAAATAAGAAGGATGGGCATGGTGTAGATTGGCCAATTCGATATAAGGATATTGCTCCATGGTATGATATGGTTGAGGAGTATATCGGGGTATCTGGACAAAATTTAGGATTGGATCAGCTTCCTGACGGAAAGTTTTCTCCACCCATGGAGTTGAACTGCGTGGAGAAAGATCTGCAAAAGAAAATTACAGATTCCTTTGATGATAGACTTTTGACTATTGGAAGAGTTGCACATTTAACAGGAAATGCATTGCATGAGGGAAGATCTAACTGTCAATATAGAAATAGATGTGATAGAGGATGTCCTTTTGGTGGGTATTTTAGTAGTAACTCATCTACTATACCAGCAGCGGAAAGGACTGGAAATATGACATTAAGACCAAACTCCATTGCATATGAGATAGTGTATGATGAGAAAAGCCGAAAAGCTTCTGGAGTAAAAATTATTGATGCGATCACTAAAGAAAAATTATTTTTTGAGGCTGAAATTATTTTTAATTGTGCTTCTGCCATAGCGTCCGCAGGAATTTTATTACAATCGAAATCAAAACGTTTTCCAAATGGTTTAGGGAATGATAGTGGTGAATTAGGGCATAATGTGATGGATCATCATTATCAAGTAGGTGCTTCCGCATTGGTTGAGGGATTTGATGATTCTTATTATAAGGGACGCAGACCTAACGGGTTTTACATTCCGAGATTTCAGAACTTAAATGACAAAAGCGAAAAAAAGGAATATATAAGAGGTTTTGGGTATCAAGGCGCAGCGAGTAGAGGAAATTGGAAGCAGGCAATTTCAGAATTAAGTTTTGGAAAAAAATTGAAAGAAAAAATATTAAAACCTGGAACTTGGAGTGTTGGGATGGGTGCCTTTGGTGAGTGTTTGCCGTATCATGAAAATAAAATTTCTTTGAATTATGAAAAACTAGATGAATGGGGATTGCCAACAATCGATTTTGATGTGGAATACAAAGAAAACGAGATGAAAATGCGTGAGGATATGAAAAATCAGGCCGTTCAGATTTTAAAAAAAGCAGGCTATAAAAATGTTTGGGGATATAATAATGAAGCCATACCTGGTAAAGGGATTCATGAAATGGGAACTGCTAGGATGGGTAGAGATCCTAAAACATCAATATTGAACAAATACAATCAAATTCACACTGTTAAAAACGTCTACGTAACCGATGGTGCTTGTATGACATCTTCTGCTTGTCAAAACCCATCTTTAACATATATGGCATTAACGGCAAGGGCTGCAGATCATGCAATAAAGGAGTTTAAAAAAAATAATAAAGCATAAGTTATGGATAGAAGAAGTGCGCTGAAAAATTTAACCATGAGTTTGGGGTATGCAGTTGCAACACCTACTATCTTGAGTATTTTAAACGCTTGTAAAGAAGATTCAGAACTGTGGGAAACTAAATTTTTGACCAAGGAAGAACAGAGAGTAGTTACGGAACTAGTAGATATTATTATTCCATCTACTGAGATTGTAGGTGGATTGGATGTTAATGTTCCTCAGTTTTTGGATTTGATGTATAAGGATATAGAAACAGAAACAAATCAAAAGTTATTTAGGAATGGAGCTGTTGTTTTTGCTGATAAGTTTAAAGAGAGATTCGGAGTTTCTGTTTTGGAGGGAAAAAAGAAAGAGTTTGAAATTCTGTTAACTGAGTATTTTGATTTATCTGAAGAGGAGACAAAACAATTGTTGTGGTTTCAAAAAACTCCGATGCATAAAGTTTCTAGAGATAAGATGGAGTATTACAATGTGTATAAGTTTTTATTGTCCGTACGTTACTACGCCATTTTTGGGTATTGCACATCTGAAAAAGTAGGTGAAGAAGTGTTGAGTTATGATCCTATTCCGGGACAGTATAATGGGTGTATTTCTGTAGATGAGGTTGGGAATGCATGGTCAATTTAAAAAATATGAAAAAGATTTTAGTATTCGCGGTGGTTTCTTGTATGTTTTTGATTGCTTGTGATATAGGAAATAGAAAAACGAAAGGGGAGGCTAAGAAAAAGGAATGGGTGTCTTTGTTAGATGATAATTCTTTAAAAGGTTGGGTGGTAAAGATTACAGGCCGTCCTCTTGGTGAAAATTATAAAAATACTTTTCAAGTACATGATGGTGTTTTGTCTGTGAACTACGATTCATATGACACTTTTAATAATAATTTCGGTCATGTTTTTTACGACAAGGAGTATGCAAACTATAGGTTAAGAATGGAGTACCGTTTTATAGGAAGTCAATTAAAAGGCGGAGGTGGTTGGGCTAAAAGAAATAGTGGGATTATGGTTCATTGTGAAAATCCACGTCAGATGGGTCTTGATCAAAAGTTTCCTGTTTCATTGGAGGTTCAATTATTGGGAGGCTTGAACGATGGTGAGCGTCCTACAGGAAATGTTTGTACCCCGGGAACACATGTGGTAATTGACGGAGAGTTGGTAGAAAAACATTGTATTGATTCAAATTCTAAAACTTACAATGGAGATCAGTGGGTTAAAGTGGAAGTGGAGGTTAGGAATGATTCCATCATCAAACATTACATTAACAATGAATTGGTATTAGAGTATACTAATTTTGAGTTAGGGGGCAAGGTAGATGCAAATAAGGAATTATGGTTAAGCAAAGAAGGTAAACCTTTGAGTAAAGGCTTTATATCCTTGCAGAGCGAAAGTCATCCTTGTGAGTTTAGAAATATTGAAATTATGGAATTGTAAAAATGTTTATTTATAATTCTTTACTTACTCGTAGAGTTTTGAGGCTTGGTTAAATACCTCGTAGATAGTCTCAATTGCTATATCTTGGTCTAGGGGTATAGGTAGTATTTTGATTCTTGTTCTGTCTCCCTGAATTAAATTATGGTTTTCTAAGAGAAACCCTCTAGCAATTCCAATATAGGGTTCGTTGGTTTTTATATCTTTCCAGATGTAACAAAAGGGTTTCTTTTTATAGTAATAAGATGGTAAACCATATTTCCATTCTTCTGAAATATGGTCATTATAATTCAAAATAATATCGCGCAAAGCAAAAAGAACACTTCTATTCGGTTCTTTTTGTTTTAGGTAATAAGCTTCAATCTTTTCTTTCATGAGTACTAATATAAGGGAATGCCAAAATAAAACTCCAGTACCTTGGCTTTGAAGAAATAATCGTATTTGGATCGAATGACATCATTTTCGGCATTTTCATACCGCAATCTTGCCAAGCTATAATCAAAAGAATTCATGAGTCCTAGATCAAATTTTTCTTGAGAGTAGCGGAAAGATTCTTTTCTCGCAGCCAATGTCTTTTCGGAAGCTTCAAAAACCGCATAGGCGGATAGTACATCATTATAACTTTGGTTGACTTTACTTTTTAAATCAATTTTCGCTTGTTCTAACGCTAATTTGCTTTTTTCTAGGTTGATTTTAGAACGTCTCACACCATTAGAGTTGTCTAGTCTATTGAAAATCGGAATATTTAGCCTTAGCCCGATAGAGTGGTTGGCTCTGTCCGATATTTGTTGATCAAAGCTAGGAGGGGTGTAAAGTTCTGATTGAAAATAACTCGTATTAAAAGAGTATCCAGCCGATAAAGTTGGATGGTAAATCCCTTTGGAAAGTTTTAAGTTGTCCTCACTTATTTCTACAGTAATTTCAGCATTTTTAATATCATTTCTTGTTTCCAAAGCCTTAAGGTAAATTTCAAAAGGTGTTTTTTCAAGTATTGTGGTAGAAGCAATTTCGATAGAATCTGTAATTCTAAAGGATTTGTAGTCTACGATAGAAAGGATATTAGCGAGGTTTATTTGTGAGATTCTAACTTGGTTCTCTGAATTGATTATTTGCTGGCTTTGGGTAGCAAGATTGGATTCAAATTCTAGCAAATCCCCTTTGGGTATTGTACCAGCCTCAGCCAATTCTTTACTTCTATCATATTCAGCTTGATTGATTTCAAATTGTCGTTTGACTGTTTTAAGAGACTCTTTGTTAAAAGCTACTTGAAGGTAGGCGTTGATGATATTCAAGGATATATTATCCTTCATATCATCTAATTGGTACTGGTTTGCCAAAATTCCTAGGTTAGCCTTATGAAGTTGCCGAATGTTTCTTAATCCATCATATAGCATTACATTGGAGTTAACTCCAAGACTAGAATTTTGAGTTGTAGCTGTAACATTTAAATTTGTCGTAGGATCAGGATTCAATCCTGTATTCCAAGAATGTCCAATTGAAGTAGTTAAATTTGGTAAAAAATTCCCTACCGCACCTCTTTTATTTATTTCAGCAGTCTCAAGGTCAAGTTCGGATTGTTGGATAGAAATGTTATTTTCTAAGGCGTATAATATACAATCACTTAATGACCAGGTTTTTTGGGCGTACGTTGAAAAACAACAAAGAGAAAGCCCTAAGAGAAAAAGTTTTTTCATAATTAATTTTTCTTGTCGTTATCTTCTTTCGAGGCTTTGTTCCAAACTTTAATATTGTCTGATTCAGTTACTCCGGAAATAATTTCAACATTAATTCCATCAGAAATACCTAACTCTACATCTCTTTTTTCAAAATTTTGAGGTGTAGTTTCTATTTCAACAAAAGGTTTTTCAGTTTTTCTGTCGTATTGAAGTAATGCTTCTTTGATAGCTAAAATGTCTTCTTTTTTATCAAGAATTAATTCGGCATTGGCACTATATCCCGCTCTTACATAAGTAGAATCGTTAAGGGTCAATGCTGCTTTTATCTTGAATAAAACGGCACCTTGGTTTTCTGTTCCTTTTGGGGCAACAAAGTTTAATTTTGCTTTGTAACTAACTCCTTCAATGGCACCAATTTTAACATCTAGTATGGTTCCTTCTTTTAGTTTTCCAACTTCCGCTTCGTCAACATTTCCTTCAAAAATCATTTTATTTAAATCGGCAATGGAGGCTATAGTGGTACCAGCATTAAAATTATTACTTTCTATTACTTGATGCCCTACTTTTACAGGTATCTCTAAAATGGTTCCAGTAACAGTAGATCTAATATTTGTATTTGCAGAAGAAGATGCATTGGCAGATCCTACTTTGATAATTTTATAATCGCTTTCTGCATTATGTAGTTCTTGTTTAGCTTGATTATAATCTAATTCTATTTTATTGAAATTTTGAATTGCAATAACTCCTTTTTCAAGTAATTTTTTGTTTCTATCGTAATCAATTTTGATGTTGTTTAAGTTTAGTTCAGCACGTTTTATACGCCCCTGAGCCGTATTTAAGGCTTTTTCATTTGGGATGATTTTTATTTTCGCTAATAAATCACCTGTCTTTACAAAATTACCTTCCTCTACTAGAATTTCATCAATAATACCCGAGATTTGAGGTTTGATGTTAGTTTCATCTTCAGGAGTTACTTTACCTGTTGCTACTGATTTCTTTTCAATAGTGGTAATAAAGGCCGTGTTCGTTTTAAATTCTACTGCAGATTTGCTGTTCTTTTCTTTGAAAAACCATAATACATAGCCTAGCGCTCCTAGGATGGTAATTACAAGAATAATTTTAAATGCTTTTTTCATGTCAATTAAGAGTTTGTTTTGGTATTCATTTTTTCATCACTTACAATGACCCCGTCTTTAAGTCGTACCAAACGATCCGTTTGCTCAGCGATATCTTCTTCATGTGTAATCACAACAATTGTCATACCTTCTGCATTGATACCTTTTAAAATATCCATGACAGATTCCGTTGTTGTCGAGTCTAAGGCTCCAGTAGGTTCGTCTGCTAGAATTACTTTTGGTTTCGTGACCAAAGCACGTGCAATAGCAACTCGTTGTTTTTGACCACCAGAAAGTTCGTTCGGAAGATGTTTGGCCCAATCTTTAAGTCCTACTTTGTCCAGGTATTCTAATGCCATTTGTTGACGTTCTTTCTTTTTTATTCCTTTATAATATAAGGGTAAGGCAACATTTTCTACAGCAGTTTTATAAGAGATTAAATTGAATGATTGGAAAACAAAACCAAGAAATTTATTTCTTAAGATTGCTCCCTTTTTTTCATTCAAATCTTTGATTTCTTCATGGTTTAAGTAGTATTTACCTTCGTCATGAATATCTAATAAACCTAATATATTTAGCAAGGTTGATTTTCCAGATCCAGAGGCGCCCATAATTGCAATAAATTCTCCTTCCTTGATGTCTAAGTCTAGACCTTTTAACACATGCAGGGAGTCTTTTCCAACAGGATAAGATTTATGTAAGTTTTCAATTTTTATCATCTACAATTTTTTTATTCATCACTTAATGCTTCTATGGGTTTAATTCTTGTTGCTCTTCCAGCAGGAATCATACCGATGAGTGTTCCTAAAACGGTTAAACATAATACAGCAATCATAACAATAGGAATTGATACGGATGGATTCACAAGAGCTGCATCATCACCTTGTCCAAATTTTGAATCGACAAAAATCAAGATCAGTCCACCGGAAATGATACCTAATATACCAGCGATTAACGAGAGTGACAAGGCTTCCATAATGACTTGTCTTTTGATCATAATTGGTGTAGCACCTAAGGCACGTCTAATTCCGATTTCTTTGGTTCTTTCTGTAACGGTAATAAGCAGGATATTTCCAATAGCAAACACTCCGGCAATTAAAGTGGCAATTCCAACAAACCAAGTTAAAAATTGCATTCCTTTTAAGAAGCCAGTTATTTTTTTATACTCTTTACCAAAGTTGTAACTTCCAAAAGCTCTTGGGTCATCAGGCCTGATGCTTCCAAGGTTTTTTAAAAGTAACTTGGCATCTTTTTCTATCTGATTGATATCTTGGTTAGGGTATCCGGTAATCATTAACCAGCCAACACTGTCACCGGCATTAAATATTTGTTGGAAACAAGTGAATGGAATGTGTACACTATTTTCATTATCAAATTCTCCACTTTTAAAAACCCCAATCACATGAAAATTAATATTATTAATAAGAACATTAGAACCTACCGCTTCTTCATCTTTTTGATAAAGTTGTTTAAATATCTCTTCTGAAATTACTACAACTTTTCTTCTTTCTTTAATGTCTTTTTCATTGATGAAACGACCGAAACTCATATTCTTTTTCTGAACACGATTTAGGTGAGGGTAATCTCCAAAAACTGTAAAGTCCGCCGTTTCAAAATTTCTAGAAAGGGTTCCGTTTCTAGCGTGTCTAGGAACAACAAAGTCAACACCGGGAACTTCGTTTTTTATTTTTTCCATATCACTTAACTTGATACGAACTCTTCTGTTTTCTTGAAATCCTTTGAAAGGCATACTTGTTCTTTGTCCCCAAATAAATACACTATTTGTAGCTAAGTTTCCGAACAATCTATTAAAAGAGTTTTCCATTCCTTTTGCGCTACCTAAAAGTGTAACCAATAGAAATATCCCCCATGTAACTCCTATGATGGTAACCATAGTGCGCAGTTTGTTTTTACGAATACTTTCGTAAATTTCTTGCCAAGTATCACTTTCAAATAAAAACTTCATTTATTGTTATGGTTTAATCATTTCTTAATGCTACAATGGGTTTAATTCTAGCAGCTCTTTTTGCTGGTAAATATCCGGCGAGGCATCCAGCAATAATCAAAACAAACATTGCTGAAACTACAAGGCTAGAACTTACGCTGGGGTCTGTGATAAAATAATCTTCTAAGCTATTTCCAATTAACGAAAGAGTTCCAATACCTATGAGCATTCCGGCATATCCTGCAATAGAAGTGATGACAATGGATTCTAAAAGAATAATTATTACAATTGAACTAGGTTTGGCGCCCAATACTTTTCTAATTCCTAGTTCTTTAGTTCTTTCTTTAACAATGTATACCATAATATTGCTAATCCCAACAATCCCAGCAATAAGACTACCAAAACCAATAAAAATAACCATTAATCCAATCACAAAAGTCATTTGATTTATGTCTCTCCTGCGCTCAGCAAAATTAACGGTACGTATTGCTCTCTGGTCATTAGGGGCGACTGAAAACCTTTCTTTGAAATCTTCTGTTAATTTATTACTGAAAGCCAAGGTTTGGCTGTAATTCATTTTTGGATTGTAAGCAATTCTAATTTCTTTTATGTATTCTTTGTTTGAAAAAATACTTTGAGCTGTTGTTACAGGCATGTAAATCAAGCGTTCTTCGTTGTCACCGCCATCGTCTTCAAAGGTTCCAATGACCAGAAAAGAAATCCCTTGTAGGGTTATTTGTTTGCCGATAGGGTTCTTGTTTCCAAACAAGTCTTCTACTACCAATCTTCCAATAACTACATGTTTCAGTTTTTTGTCAATGTCATTATTGTTCAGATATCTCCCATAAACAACCTTCGTGTTTTCTAGGTATTGGTGATCAGGGTGTACTGCTCTAATATTGTATTCGTTCTTTTTTCCTTTAAAAGATCCAGTGAAGTTTTTGTATACACGAGCTGTGATATATTGAATCTTGTCGTCATATTTGTTCTTTACGTATTCATAGTCTTCATTAGTAAAATTGATTCTTTTACCAGTTTGGTTCCCCTTGTAGGGTTTAGATGTTCTACCAGATCTTATAAAAATAGTATTGCTAGCGTCATCAGAAAAGAAACCTGAAAAAGTATTTTGAAGACCATTAGAAATCCCTGATAAAAGTGTGAAAATCAGAATTGCAAATAAAATGGTAAAACCGGACAGAATGCTCCTAAGTTTATTTTTATTTATGCTTTGAAAAATTTCATTCCAAAGATCTGTGTTAAACATAGCAAGAACAGTCTAAGAGTTAGATTAATAGTTTGCTCAAATTTAATAATATATATGCTTGATAATCTGGAAAAACTGTAAAATTTTGTTAAAAACTGAAGTTTTAAAAATTTAGGTATTCTTCAAATGCTTGTTGTTGCTAGACTTTAGAACTATTAATTATCGTTTTTTTGATAAAACTTAAATTTTGTGCGTGTTAAATAAAGGATTTGAAGAAAATTCTAGCTTAGAAATTAGGAAATATTAAATCTTACTTTTGCTGCTCGCTGTTCAAGAAAATATCGATACTTTTGTTTTCTCACAAACTAAAAATAAACAAAACTTCTACTATGAGCGTTTTAGTAAATAAAGATTCAAAAATTATTGTTCAAGGATTCACAGGTAAGGAAGGTACTTTCCATGCAGGTCAAATGATTGATTACGGAACCAACGTTGTTGGTGGTGTAACTCCAGGAAAAGGAGGTCAAGAGCATTTAGGTAAGCCTGTATTTAATACAGTAGCAGATGCAGTTGAAAAAGCTGGTGCTGACACAACCTTAATTTTTGTTCCACCTGCGTTTGGTGCAGATGCTATTATGGAGGCTGCAGATGCAGGAATTAAAGTAATTATCTGTATCACAGAAGGAATTCCTACTGCTGATATGGTAAAAGTGAAAGCTTATTTAGAAGGAAAAGAAGCACGTTTAGTTGGACCTAACTGTCCAGGTGTTATTACTCCAGATGAAGCTAAGGTAGGGATTATGCCTGGGTTTATCTTTAAAAAAGGTAATGTAGGGATTGTTTCTAAATCAGGAACTTTAACTTATGAGGCTGCGGATCAAGTAGTGAAACAAGGTTTTGGAATTACAACTGCCATTGGTATTGGTGGAGATCCAATTATTGGTACTTCTACCAAAGAAGCTGTTGAATTATTGATGAACGATGAAGAGACAGAAGCAATTGTTATGATTGGTGAAATTGGAGGTCAGTTAGAAGCAGATGCTGCAAAATGGATCAAAGCAACGGGTAATAAAAAACCGGTTATTGGATTTATCGCAGGTCAAACGGCACCAGCTGGTAGAACAATGGGACATGCTGGAGCAATTGTTGGTGGAGCCGATGATACTGCACAGGCAAAAATGGCGATCTTAAGAGAAAATGGAATTCACGTAGTAGATTCACCAGCAAAAATCGGTGAAATGGTTGCTAGCGTGTTGAAATAATATAGGTTTTAAATCACCTGAAACGGTCTATATCTTTTATTAGGTATAGACCGTTTTGTTGTTTATATGTTTCGGTGTTAGTTAGTTGTTTGTTCATTTATTGTTTTTAGAATCATTCTATTAGTTGTTTGTGTCGGTTTGAGTATATTTGCTTCGAAATTAAAAATTTTGAAAATGAAACTTCTTGAAAACAAAACAGCATTAATTACTGGTGCAACTAGAGGAATTGGAAAAGGAATAGCGATTACCTTCGCAAAACAAGGTGCTAACGTAGCGTTTACATATAGCTCTTCAGTAGAAGCAGCAGAAGCCTTGGAAAAAGAATTAGAAGATCTTGGTGTAAAAGCTAAAGGATATCAATCTAACGCTGCAAAATTTGATGCGGCTCAAGAATTGGCGGCAGCAGTATTGAAAGAATTTGGGACTATAGATGTTTTGATTAACAATGCAGGTATTACAAAAGACAATTTATTAATGAGAATTAGTGAAGAAGATTTTGATAATGTAATTGAGGTGAACTTGAAGTCGGTTTTCAATTTAACGAAAGCTGTAATTCGTCCGATGATGAAGCAGAGAGCAGGTTCTATTATAAACATGAGTTCTGTAGTGGGGGTTCAAGGGAATGCAGGACAAACTAATTATGCTGCCTCGAAAGCAGGAATGCTTGGGTTTACAAAATCTGTAGCGTTGGAGTTAGGTTCAAGAAATATCCGTTGTAACTCGATTGCACCTGGTTTTATTGAGACTGAGATGACCGCAAAACTAGACGAGAAAGTTGTTGAAGGTTGGAGACAAGGAATTCCTTTAAAAAGAGGTGGTTCTCCAGAGGATATTGCCAACGCATGTGTGTTTTTAGCATCTGATATGTCAGCATATATCACAGGTCAAACATTGAATGTTGATGGTGGTATGATTACTGCCTAAAAATATATAGAACTTAAAAAGAAAGCTATTGCGATTGTTTGCAATAGCTTTCTTTGTTATATTTATATAAAAAACAACTATGGAGAGATCTACAATTGGACTTTTGAAATTTCAACCAGTTTTTCAATACCGAATATGGGGTGGTGAAAAATTAAAAACAGTTTTAGGAAAAAGCTATTCAGAGACTAAGATAGGGGAGAGTTGGGAAATTTCTGGTGTCTCCGGAAATGAAACAAAAGTTGTTCAAGGATCAATGAAAGGTGAAACACTCAAAACATTAACCGATAAGTTTGGGGCAGAATTTGTGGGAAAAAAGTGTTTTGATCATTATGGAACGGAATTCCCTATTTTGATAAAGTTTATCGATGCAGCAGCCCCTTTGTCTGTTCAGGTTCATCCGAATGATATTTTAGCAAAAGAACGTCATAATAGTCTTGGTAAAAACGAGATGTGGTTTATTATGGATTCTGAAATAGATGCCGAATTAATAGTAGGTTTCAATAAAAAAATGGATAAGGAATCTTATCAAGAGAGTCTTGCTAATAGAACTTTAATGTCTGATTTGAATTCATTGAAGGTTGAGAAAGGAGATCTTTATTATTTACCTGCGGGTAGGGTACACGCTATTGGTCAAGGTGTAATGTTAGCGGAAATTCAGCAAACTTCCGATGTGACTTATAGAGTGTATGATTATGATCGTGTAGATGGGTTGACGGGAAAGAAACGGGATTTACATGTGCAGGAATCAATAGATGCTATTGATTTTAAGGAAGTTGATGCATATAAAACATTGTATTCTAAAGAAGTCAATCAGTCAAACTTTATGGTTGATACACCATTTTTTAAAACAAATTATATACATGCATCTGAAGAAATGATTCTATCTTATAAGGAAAATGAATCTTTTAAAATTTATATATGCACAGAAGGAAAGGCTGTTTTTAAAATAAAAAATCAAGAGGTTGAGATAAAAAAAGGAGAAACGATTTTGTTGGCTGCAAATGAAAAAAGTTTGACTATCTTGCCATCGAATAATGTGGAGCTCTTGGAGGCTTCTTATTAAATAATCAACTAAAATAAAAATATGAGTGTAGTTATTATTAATAGTTTTGATGAGTACAAAGCTTTCGAAGGTAAAGTGATTGGAACTTCAGAATATTTAAAAATTTCACAAGACCAAATCGGTCAGTTTGCTGATGCAACATTAGATCATCAGTGGATCCACTTGGATAAAGAAAGAGCAGAAAAAGAAAGTCCGTTTAAAGCAACTATCGCACACGGATATTTAACCTTATCATTATTACCCTATTTATGGGAGCAAATTGCCGAGGTAAGAAATAATAAAATGATGGTTAACTATGGTATTGAGAATTTTAAATTCATCAAACCAGTTTTAGTAGATAGTGAGATTCGTTTGGTGGCATCTTTAAAATCAATTGTAGATTTGAGAGGGACATCGAAAGCAGTTTTAAATGTTACTATTGAAATAAAAGGAGAAAGAAAGCCTGCCGCACAAGGAGATATCATATTCTTGTATACATTTACGAATTAGATGACAGACTTAGATTTAAAAGAAAAAATAATGGCGAATATTGATATGTTCGCCATTTCTGATTTTTGTCCGAATGGAGGTTGGCCAAAATTTGACAATTTGTCTGTTAAAATCTACAAATCAGAGATACTTTCAGATGCGGTTTTATATGATCTAGAGTTGTTATACGATTGTCAAGTTGCTGGATGTTGTTTTATACCTGGTGGAGACAATTACACTAGGTTAAGAAAAAAAATAAAAATTTCTGACACCAAATTTTCGGTGCTGAATTAAAAATTAATTTTTAAATATATTAGTTATGAGTAATAGTCAATTAGATATACGTTTTCCAAAAGGAGGAGCTTTCTTTATCATAGTAGCCGTTTTTGCGGTGATATTTTTTTCAAAAGCAACGGTAACGATAGGTTCTGGTGAAGCAGGAGTGTTGTATAAAACTTTTGGAGGTGGGGTCGTAACAGATGAGCCTGCTTTAGGAGAGGGGTTTCATTTGGTTGCTCCTTGGAATAAAGTAATTATTTATGAAGTACGTCAACAAGAATTGTTAGAGAAAATGAAAGTTTTATCTTCGAATGGACTTGACATTCTTTTGGAGTTAAGTGCATGGTATCAACCAGATGCTAATCAACTTGGTTTGTTACATCAAAAGAAAGGACAGAGCTATTTAGATAGAGTTATCAAGCCTTCTATTAGGTCTGCTGCAAGAAGTGTGGTGGGGAGGTATACTCCAGAGCAAATTTATTCAAGTAAGAGAGATGCTATACAAGAAGAGATTTTTGAGGAAACAAAAATAATTTTGGATGAGCAGTTTGTACAGTTGAATGAGGTTTTGGTAAGAGACGTAACGTTACCACCTACTATTAAAACTGCGATTGAAAATAAATTAAAACAGGAACAAGAATTTTTGGAATATGAGTTTACTATTCAGAAAGCTCAAAAAGAAGCAGAAAGACAAAGAATTGATGCAGAGGGTAAGGCAGCAGCAAACCGAATATTAAATCAATCTTTGACAGATAATATTTTAAAAGAAAAAGGTATTCAGGCCACGGTTGAATTGGCAAAATCTCCTAATTCAAAGGTTATTGTTGTAGGAAGTGGTAAAGAAGGTTTGCCATTAATTTTAGGAAATAATTAAAATGGATAAAAGACAGAAAATAAATATTGCACTTGCAGTATTGTATGTTTTATTCGCTGTAGTTCAGTTAAATGATCCAGATCCAATAGAGTGGTTTTTGTTGTACTTTTTGGTGGCGGTATTTTGTGTTGTTGCGAATTATGTTGTACTTCCCAAAAAACTGTTGTTAGGATTAATTGTAGCTTATGTATTGTATTCAGGTTATTATTTTTCTTATTTCATGGACTGGATTCAAATAGAACACAAAGAAGAGCTCTTTGGTAAAATGGTTTATGAAAAACCTTATTTAGAGGGAACACGTGAGTTTTTAGGTCTATTGATAGCCGCAGCAGGTTTGTTGCATTTATACTTAAAGGGTTCTTTAGAAAAACAAGCAATCAATTGATGTTTTTTGCAACAAAATAACCAGTAGCAAAACACCCTTGTAATAAATAACCACCCGTTATGGTGTCCCAATCAAACATTTCCCCAGCAATATATATGTTGGGGATTTTTTTTAGAGATAGTTTAGGGGTCAACTCTTCAAGAGAGATACCACCTGTAGTTGAGATAGCTTCTTCAATTGGTCTAAGTCCTTTAATGGGAATGTCAAGTTTTTTTAAAGCTTTTACAAATAGAGTAGGAGTGGTATAAGTTTCTTTGTCGGTAAAAGATTTTAGAAAAGCTATCTGTGTTTTGTTTAATTTAAAAAGGTAACCATAGTTTTTAGGCTTAGTTCTGTTGGTTAGTTTTGAGAGCAATTCTTCTTCGGAGTTAAATGGTTTTAGATCGATTGAAATAAAGGATTGTCCGTTTTTTAGAAGTTGACCAAGTTGACTTGCTAGTGGGTAAATAGCATTTCCTTCAAGCCCATAAGATGAAATTACAGCTTCTCCCTTTATGCTTTTGTTTTGTAATGTGATTTTAATGTTTTTTAAAGGAGTGCCGATGTGATTTTTGATGGGTTTTGATTCATAATCAACAAGAACACCACAATTTGAGGGTTGAAAAGGAGTAATTTTAATATTGTTTTTCTGCATAGCTTTAACCCATGAGCCATCTGAACCCGTAACAGACCACGAAGCACCTCCTAAGGCAAAAATACATATGTCGAATTGTTTGGTGAAAGTAGTTGTTTTGTTTTTGATACAAATAGACTCTTTGTTAAAGTTTATTATTTCGTGCTCAACTAAAACATCAACATTTTGATTAATTAGTTTTTGTTTTATTGCATTTAAAACTTCAATTGGTTTTATTCCTTTCTTAGGGAATATTCTACCGCTCGATCCTGTGTATGTTGGTATACCAAGCTCCGCTAGCCAATTGGTGGTAGCTTTAGAATCGAAAGATTTTAAAATATTAGAGAATATAGAAGTCGGTGTATAATTTTCAAATAACTCCTCTCCGATTTTGTCATTACTAAGATTAAATCCACCTTTCCCTGCAACTAAAAATTTACGCCCTAATGTTTTTCCCTTTTCGTAAAGAGTTACTTTGTGTAATTTGCTTAGTTCAACGGCAGCCATCATCCCAGCAGGTCCACCACCCACAATAATAATATTTTTAGCTTGTTGTTGTTTCATAGTAATTGTTATTCAATTACGTTGACTTCAATTTCAAGATTAATTTCGAAGGTTGAAAAAATTGTAGCTTGAATTTTTTTCGCCAAGGCGTATATTTCCTTTCCTGTGGCGTTACCATAATTCACAAGCACCAAAGCTTGGTTTTTATGGGACCCAGTTTCACCAATGCGTTTTCCTTTAAAGCCAGACTGTTCAATAAGCCAACCAGCAGGAATTTTAACGGAATTGTTATCTACAGAATAGGAGGGAATGTTTGGGTGCAAGGATTTCAATTTTTCAAAATGAGAAATTGAAATAATGGGGTTTTTAAAAAAACTTCCGCTGTTCCCAATTTCTTTTGGATTAGGGAGTTTTGAATTTCTTATGTTTATTACAGCATCGCTTATACTTTTTATAGATGGGGTTGCGATATTGAGTGCGTTAAGTTCGGATTGAATAGCTCCATAAGAGTAATTTAATTTATGTTCTTTTTTTGTGAGTAAAAATGAAACTTCAATGATTATATATTTACCCTTTAAAGAATTTTTGAAAACAGAATTTCTGTAACCGAAATCACATTCAAAGTTTTTGAAAATTCGGATTTCACCGGTTTCTATTTCAATGGCAGTTACACTATCAATAGTATCTTTCACTTCCACACCATAGGCACCAATATTTTGGATTGGACAAGTACCAACATTACCAGGAATTAACGATAAGTTTTCTAAACCTCCTAAATTATGGTCGATGCACCATAGTACAAATTCATGCCAATTTTCACCCGCTTTGGCCTTAACTAAAGTCTCAGTTGAATTGATGTTTTTGGTTTCAATTCCTTTTAAATTCAAGTGAACTACGAGCTTGGAAATATCATTAACTAAAAGCAAATTACTTCCTCCGCTTAGTATAAATACGTCTTTTTCATTCTCTAAGACTTCCTGGAGCTCCTCTATTGTAGAAACGGATATATAGCTTTTGGCTAAAACATCAATCCCGAAAGTATTATAGTTTTTAAGTGAATAATTTTGTTGAATTTGCATCTAGTTAAAAAACTTAGTTTTTGTTGTATTGGTTCAAAGCTAATTTTAATATTTCTACAGATCTAATTAAGTCTTTTTTATTTAGAACATAAGCAATTCTAATTTGTGATTTACCAATGTCTTTTGTCGTGTAAAAGCCGCTGGCAGGTGCAACCATTAAGGTCTCTTTTTTGTCTGAGAATTTTTCTAACATCCATTGTGCAAATACATCAGTATCTTCAACAGGTAGTTGAACAATACAATAAAAAGCTCCTTGTGGTGTGAATACTTTTATCCCCTCAATCTTTTGTAATTGCTCTACAAGTATGTTTCGTCGTTCTGTGTATTCCTTTACCACTTCAGTGAAATAACTTTGAGGTGTCTCTAAAGCAGCCTCAGCAGCAATTTGTGCATACGTAGGTGGACTTAATCTTGATTGAGCCATTTTCATAATCGTATCTAGGAAATCTTTGTTTTTGGATACGATACAGCCGATTCTAGCACCACACATACTATATCTTTTTGAGATGGAATCTATCATGATGGCATTTTGATCCATTCCTTCTTCATTCAAGATGGAATAGTGGGTAGAGTCATCATAAACAAACTCTCTATAAACTTCATCTGCAATTAAAAACAAATCGTATTTAATGGCAAGTTCTTTCAATTGATGAATATCTTTTTTCGAATAAACCACACCAGTTGGATTCCCTGGGTTGCATATCAAAATAGCCTTTGTGTTTTTTGTAATCACTTTTTCAAAATCAGAAATTTTTGGCAAAGCAAAATTTTCGTCAATGGTTGAGGTAATCGGAACCACGTTTACACCTTCTGCTATGGCAAAACTGTTATAGTTAGCATAGAATGGCTCAGGAATGATAATTTCATCATGTGGATCTGTAATACAAGCAATAGTAAACAATAAAGCTTCAGAAGCACCTGTAGTTACTAAAATATTTTCTTTTTCTATTAAGATGTCATGTTGACTGTAGTATTGCGCAAGTTTTTCACGGTACTGCTCAGAACCATTTGATGTAGTATAGCCAAGAATTTCAATAGAATTATTTTTTACAGCATCTAAGGCAACTTTTGGCGTGTGAATGTCAGGTTGACCAATATTTAAATGATAAATATGGACTCCTTTTTTCTGTGCTGCCTCAGCATAGGGAACCAGTTTTCGTATTGGCGATTCTGGCGTTAAAATTCCCTTTTTAGATATTTGTGGCATGCTTATGTTTTTGTGAAAATTGTAATTTAAAATAGCGTACAAATTTAATTTTTTTAGCTTAAAAGCCTCAATAATAGCTTGTTTTTTTTGAGAAAAAATAGAATTCTTTTGTAACTTAGAAAAAAAATGAACCTAGTGAAGAAAATAGCCTGCATATTTCTTTTGTTTCTTGCTTTTTCTGTGAAGGCACAAAAGATTTCAAATTTGCGCCCCGGCAAAAAATATCAAAGCATTAAATTTAAATTTATCAATAATTTAATCATCCTTCCATTAGAATTAAATGGTGTTAAAGGAGATTTTATTTTGGATACTGGCGTTAAAGGTAATATTCTGTTTTTAGGAGAAAACGGAAAGTTTTTTATCAAAGATTCTTTGAGAACTGTCAATCTTCGTGGTTTTGGGTACGGAGATCCGGTAAAGGCTTATGTATCAATGGGGAATACTGTGAGGTATAAAAGCATGGTGCTTCCAAATAAAGAATTTTTTCTATTGAAAGATGAAAAATTGAATTTTTCTGCAAAAACGGGTATCGCTATTCATGGTTTGATAGGAGCAGATTTTTTTAGAAATAATGTTATTAAAGTCGACTATAAAAAAAATAGAATATATGTTTATGATCGTGAATATTATTATGAAAAAAAGCATAAAGAGACTAAAGTAAAAACGATTGATTTAGTTTTTCATAACGACAAGCCTTATATGGAAGGTGAGGTAAAAATATTTGAAAATGATACCGCACATAAACCTGTTAAATTATTAATAGATACTGGAGGTACTGAGGCATTATGGTTGTTTAAAGATGAAAATAAATTTGAAAAATTACCGCCTAAGTATTTTACTGATTTATTAGGGGAGAGTTTGACAGGGAGTATTCATGGAGATAAGGCCAGGATTGAGACATTTGCGTTTGGTGGGTATGATTTTGGAAACCCTATTGTTTCTTTTTTAGATGAAGATGTCGCTAGAAAAGCGAAAAGAATAAAGGGTAGAAATGGTACTTTGGGAGCTGGTATTTTAAAGCGATTTACGGTTTGGTTTGATTATAGAAATGAAAAAATGTACTTAAAAAAGAATTCTAGGTATAAAGAAGAATTCTATTACAACATGAGCGGTTTAGAAATAAATTATAATGGAAGCGTTATGGTTCTAGAGTTTAGACAGCCTGGTGTAAATTTAATAGAAACCGATAATTTAGTTTCTTTAGATTATCATTTTGCATTAAAACCTTCTTATATCATAGCCAATGTCAGGAAAGGTTCTCCGGGAGATTTAGGAGGCTTAAAAGAAGGGGATATCATATTAGAAATTGATGATATAGCGGTTCATCATAAAACTTATGGTGATATCATAGAACATTTTTATAAAAAGAAAAATCGACGTGTAGATTTATTGATTGAAAGAGATGGAGAAGAGATGTACTTTAAATTTCACTTGGTTGACGAATTGGATTGAAATTTGGATAGTACAGTTTGTCTGATTGTGAGACTTGGCACGAGAATTGAAATATTTACTGTTATAGGACGTTAAAACTTCAGAACTCCATGTATTAATGGGGTTTATAAGGAATTGTATAATTTCGATTGGAAGTTAAGTTTAGAAATAATGTCAGTTTGACAGTAAAACATATTTATGAGCAATTCAAAAGTTATAAAAATAGACAGTTTGTCTTTACAAAATATGCTTGATGAGGATTCAGAGTTGATCCCGTTAATGACAGCAGAAGATGAAGAAGAGATCAATAAAGAAGAAATCCCTGAGACACTTGCGATTTTACCTTTAAGAAATACGGTTTTGTTTCCTGGTGTTGTAATTCCAATTACTGCAGGTAGGGATCAATCTATTCAATTGATAAAAGATGTAAATAGTGGTGATAAAATATTAGGAGTTGTTTCTCAAATAGATCCTTCTGTAGAGAAGCCAACCGAAAAAGATATTCATAAGATAGGGGTTGTAGCTCAGATTTTACGTGTTTTAAAAATGCCTGATGGAAATACAACAGTTATCATTCAAGGTAAAAAACGTTTTCAAGTAAAAGAGGTTATTCAAGAAGAACCTTATTTGAAAGCTACTACACAAGATTTTCTAGAGGATAGTTTTATTGAGGATACGGATGAGTTTAAGGAAATCATGTCTTCTGTAACGGAATCTGCCTTAGAGGTAATTAAAGAGAATCCTAATTTACCGTCAGAAGCGGCTTTTGCAATTAAAAATATTCAAAGTCAGTCTTTTCTTGTGAATTTCATTTCTTCGAACATGAATTTGAGTGTGAAGAAGAAGCAAAATTTATTAGAAAAAAGTTCTTTAAAAGAACGTGCAATCACAACGCTAAAGGAATTGAATAAGGAATTGCAGCGATTGGAATTGCGTAATGACATTCAATCCAAAACGCGTGTTGATATGGATCAACAGCAGAAAGAATATTATCTTCAACAACAATTGAAAACAATTCAAGAGGAGTTGGGAGGTGTTTCTCATGATGAGGAGTTGGTTGAATTGAAGGAAAAAGCCAAAGACAAAAAGTGGGGAGAAGAAGTTCAGGCTCGTTTTGATAAAGAAATTAGCAGGTTGCAGAGAATGAATCCTCAAATGCCGGATTATTCAATTCAAAGAAATTACTTAGAGTTATTGTTAGATCTACCTTGGCATGAATATTCTAAAGATAATTTTGATTTAAAACGTGCTGATAAAATTCTTAATAGAGATCATTTTGGTCTTGAAAAAGTTAAGGAAAGAATTATTGAACATTTGGCGGTTCTGAAATTAAAAGGAGATATGAAATCTCCAATTATTTGTTTGTATGGCCCTCCAGGAGTAGGTAAAACTTCTTTGGGTAAATCTGTGGCGGAAGCCTTGGGTAGAAAATACATTCGAATGTCTTTAGGTGGTTTGAGAGACGAATCTGAGATCAGAGGACATAGAAAAACTTATATTGGAGCGATGCCTGGGCGTTTGATTCAAAATATGAAAAAGGCAAAAACATCGAACCCAGTTTTTGTTTTAGATGAAATTGATAAGTTAGCATCGAGTCATGGTGGAGATCCTTCAGCGGCAATGTTAGAGGTTTTAGATCCAGAGCAAAACACAGAGTTTTACGATAATTATTTAGAGGTTGGTTATGATCTTTCTAAGGTTCTTTTTATAGCAACAGCAAATAATATTGGAGAGGTTCCTTGGGCGCTTAGAGATCGTATGGAATTGATCAATGTTTCTGGTTATACGATTGAAGAAAAAACGGAGATCGCCAAAAAGTTTTTATTACCAAAACAGCTAAAGGAGCATGGTTTGACAACTGATCAGTTGAAAGTTGGAAAGGCGCAATTAGAAAAAATTGTTACTGGATATACGAGGGAATCTGGAGTAAGAAGTTTAGAGAAGCAAGTTGCAAAAGTAGTACGTTATGCAGCCAAGTCCATTGCAATGGAAGATGAGTATAATGTAAAGTTATCCAATGATGACATAGTCACTATTTTGGGAGCTTCCAAAATGGAAAGAGATAAATATGAGAATAATGACGTTGCAGGTGTTGTAACCGGATTGGCTTGGACAAGTGTTGGAGGAGATATTTTATTCATTGAATCTATATTGTCTAAAGGGAAAGGAGAATTATCAATTACAGGAAACCTTGGTAAAGTGATGAAGGAATCCTCGACAATTGCTCTAGAATACATCAAAGCGAATATTGAAGAATTTGGAATCGATCAGAAAGTGTTAGATGATTATAAGATTCATATTCATGTTCCTGAAGGAGCAACACCAAAAGATGGTCCTAGTGCTGGGATTACAATGCTTACTTCATTGGTTTCTGTTTTGACTCAAAGGAAAGTAAAATCAAATTTGGCTATGACAGGAGAGATTACTTTGAGAGGGAAAGTATTACCAGTTGGTGGAATCAAAGAGAAAATATTGGCTGCAAAAAGAGCGAATATTAAAGAGATTATTCTTTGTGCAGAGAATAAACGTGATATAGATGAAATTAAAGAATCTTATTTAAAAGGACTTAAATTTCATTATGTAACCGAAATGAGTGATGTGATTAAAATTGCATTGACTAAGCAAAAGGTTAAAAACGCAAAGAAGTTGGTATAATCTAAAATGTATGAAAAAAAGCGAATGGTTGTTTCATTCGCTTTTTTTATTTCTAAAATTGTAAATTGTTAAGATGAAAGTTTTGGTTTTTACGTTTTGTCTATTCAGTTCGTTGTGTTTTTCTCAAGAGGAGGATGCGTGGGTTTATTTTAAGGACAAGCCCTCTTCAAGTACCTATTTGGCTTCTCCATTATTAATGCTGAGTCAAAAGTCTTTGGATAGAAGAACGGCACAAGGTCTTAGTTTGGATTTGAAAGATGTTCCGGTTGAAGGAAGTTATATCACATCGATTTCTCAGAGTTCCGGTATTACTGTTTTGGCAAAGTCAAAGTGGTTGAATGCATTACATGTTAAGGGAACAGCTACGGATATTAATTTATTGAACAGTTTGAGTATTGTAGACTCTATTCAGTTTAAAGACCATAGTCTTAATAAGGGAAGCTTCAAAAGGTCTATTAGTAAATTTAGATTGGAAACCGCAGCGTCATCTGAGCTAGATTATGGAGTTACAGAAAATCAAATAGCAATGCTTTCAGGCGACTTTTTACATGACTTGGGATATTTAGGTAATGGTCTTAAAATTGCCGTTTTAGATGCAGGGTTCAAGGGGGTAGAAAATTTTACTGCCTTTTCTAGGTTGCACGATGCCAATCTAAGTAACGGAGAGATATTAGGGGGCTATGATTATGTCCATAGAGATTCTAACTTTTATGGTGATACAGGAAATACACATGGGTTATCTGTTTTGTCTACAATAGGCGCTTATATAGATGATCAATATATAGGTACTGCACCAAATGCTCAATTTTATTTATTTGTAACAGAAGATGCAAGTTCAGAAACACCTTTAGAGGAAAGTTTGTGGGTAGAAGCTGCAGAAGCTGCAGATAGCATTGGTGTAGATATTATAAATACCTCATTAGGGTATACCACATTTGACGACTCTAGTTATAATTATTCATATTCAGATATGGATGGAAATACAACATTTATTTCCAGAGGGGCAGAAATTGCATCATCTAGAGGTATTTTATTAGTTACCTCGGCAGGGAATGAAGGAAGTAGTTCTTGGAAGTATATAAGTGCACCGGCGGATGTTGCATCTGTTTTGTCAGTTGGAGCAGTAGATTCCAATGGAGTAATAGCAAGTTTTAGTTCTTTTGGCCCAACAGCAGATAACCGAGTAAAACCGGAGGTGGTAGCACATGGAAAAAGTGTTTATGTAATCAACAGTGCTGGGAATATTTCAATTTCAAGCGGAACTTCATTTTCAGGTCCAATTATTGCGGGTATGAGTGCTTGTTTATGGCAAGCTTTTCCGAATAAAACCGCTAGTGAGATAAAAAACCTGATCGTAACATCTGCAAATAAATATGATAATCCATCTGATCAATATGGTTATGGTATCCCTAATTACCAATCTATTTATGAGTCGTTAGGTGTCAGTAGATTAGTTCTTGATGAAATACAAATTTATCCCAATCCGGTAAACAATTATTTGGTTATTGCTTTGAAAGAGCCACATCTTGGGGGCAAAGTATATTTTTATGATGTCTTAGGACAACTTGTCCTAGAGAAGTCTTTATCAAACAAAGATGCTAAAATAGATGTAAGTACTTTAGAAAGTGGTGTTTATTTTTTGGAGTTGGTTAAAGGTAAGTATAGACGCTCCGTTAAATTAATAAAAAACTAGAAATAGAATTTTATAGTAAAGCGAATTAATGAAATCAAATAAAATTACAGATTTATTTAAAATAAAATATCCAATCATTCAAGGAGGAATGGTTTGGGTAAGTGGGTATAAATTGGCTGCCGCTGTAAGTAATGCAGGTGGACTAGGATTAATTGGATCTGGTTCTATGTATCCAGAGATGTTTCGGTCTCATGTAAGAAAATGTAAGAAAGCAACCGATAAACCCTTTGGAGTAAATATTCCAATGATATATCCTAATATAGAAGAGTTGATATCAATTGTTATTGAGGAAAAAGTGAAAATTGTTTTTACCTCTGCTGGAAATCCTAAATTATATAGCGCAAAATTAAAGGAGCATGGAATTACTGTAGTGCATGTTGTAAGTAGTTTGAAGTTTGCTTTAAAAGCTCAGGAGGCCGGGGTAGATGCCGTAGTTGCTGAGGGTTTTGAAGCAGGAGGTCATAATGGAAGGGAAGAGAGCACTACCTTTACTTTAATTCCTACAGTAAAGCAAGGACTAGAGATTCCATTAATTGCGGCAGGTGGTATTGCTACTGGGCGTGGAATGCTTGCTGCTATGGTGTTGGGCGCTGATGGTGTTCAGGTGGGAAGTAGATTTGCTGCGAGTATCGAATCTTCCGCTCATCAAAATTTTAAGGAGCGCGTATTGTCCACGCAAGAAGGAGATACAATGCTTACCTTAAAAGAGATAGCCCCAGTTAGAATGATAAAAAATGAATTTTACGACACGTTGCTTCAATTCTCAAAGCATCATACGCCTTCTGAATTAAAAGATTTTCTAGGAAAGGGTAGATTGAAAAAAGGAATTTTTGAAGGGGAAATGTTGGAAGGAATGATGGAAATAGGACAGATAGCTAGTGTGATTAACGAAATTGAATCGGCTCAAGAAATAATTAACGATATGGTTCAAGAGTATCAAAAAGTTGTTGAGAGTTCCCTTTTCATATAAAGATAGTATCAGAAATCAAAAATCATTTTTACTGCAACGATTATTTGTAAAACTGCAAAAATTTTCTTCAACGATTTTTGATTGATTTTTAGTGCAATTTTTGAACCAATAAAACCACCTAAAGAGAATAATATCGCTATGGTAATCATATAGTACCAGTTGATTGGGGCTGTGTTGCTGTAATTGTTGACAGCAAAGTAGGTTACAGGTGGAAGCATTACCGCCAGGCTCAATCCTTGTGCGTTATGCTGAGTAAAGTTTAGTAAATAAACAAAAAGAGGTACCATAACGATTCCACCACCCACACCAACTAGCCCACTTAAAATTCCAGCTAGGATGCCAATTCCGATAAGGATAAGAATGGGTTTGTTTTTTTGCATAGAAATTTATTTTCCAAAGTACATTTTGATTCCTGCTATGAACATTACGACACCAAAGACTTTTTTTAATGAAACTTGATCGATACGGATTGCTATTTCTGAACCTAAAAAACCACCAACAGTAAAAAAGAGTGCCACAATAATAGTATACTTCCAATTGACTTCACCTGCTTTGTGATAGTTAGAAACTGCAAAATAAGTAACGGGTGGTAGCATGATGGCTAAGCTTAACCCTTGTGCTCCGTGTTGGGTGTAGCCTAAAAGAAAAACAAATAGGGGTACCATAATAATACCACCTCCAATCCCAACAAGTCCACTTACGATACCAGCAGTTATTCCTATGAATATGAGTATTAAAATGGTTGTTGTGAGGGTCATTTATATTTTTTTATTCAGGTATTTTTATCTGATATTGTTTTCGAGATCTATTATTCAAGTGGTTTTCTCTTAACCAAGGGTTGTGTAATTTGATTTGTTTATAGTTACAATTCATTTCTTTTGCAAAAGAAGCAATATTATGAATAGCGGTATCCACAGATATCAATTTCGTTTTAGAAAGTTCATATAAATCTTCATTGTCAAAAATAAATCCATAATGCTGTGGGTGAGAAAGAATTTCTTTGATGGCGATTATTCGTGGGACATATCTCTGTGTTTCACTACTAAGTAATAGATCATAGTAATCGTTTACCTGTTGTTTTTCTTGATTTCTTGAAATTCCTCTATTACCAGCATTATATGCAGCGGCCGCTAAGGTCCAAGTACCAAATTTTTCTTTTGAGTCCAGTAAATATTGACAAGCAGCTTCCGTGGCCTTTTCAATATTATAACGTTCATCTACATTATTATTTACTTCAAGTCCTCGCTCTTTTGCTGTATGCGGCATTAATTGCCAGAAGCCTTTGGCACCGGCAGAAGAGGTAACATTTTCTAAACCACTCTCAATAACTGCTAAGTATTTAAAATCCTCTGGAATTCCATTCTTTTTTAGAATCGGTTCAATGATAGGAAAAAATTTGTGTGACCTTTTTATCAAAAGCAAAGCGTTGGATTGCCAGTAGGTGTTTACTAATAACTCTTTGTCAATACGTTCTCTGACGTCTGGTTTATTTAAAGGAATGTTTTCTCCAGCAAAAGTGAGGTTATTAGGGATTTTAAGCGCTTTTATTTGATAAGTATCACTGGTGTTTTTAGTAGGCTCCTCGGTACTATAAATAAATATAGCAGAAGTTAAGATTATCAATATAATTGCAAAAATATATGTTTTGAAGGTGCGCATAATTATAGAAATTTAGTAAGACCCAAAATGGTTAATTCGAGTAAACTTAAAGTTACAAATTTCGAGCCATTATGCTAATTCTCTAGATAAAATTTTATTTATTTTCTGAGCCTTTGTTAAAATCATAGCATGTGATCCATCTTTTATAGAAATACAGTTTTGAATATTCGTAATAGGGAAAATAAAGTCACTTGTTCCATGGATATGAATAATATCAGAAATACTTTTTTCTTGATTCCAATATAAAATTTCTTTAATGGCCCATTTGAGGTACAGGGGATTTCTTTGTGAAAGATACATTCTATATACTTCTATTTGTTTTTTCGCTTTATTTCCAAAACATAAAGTTAAAATTTTCTCCAATGGATCAATAAATCTAGTAGGTGCAAAAACATACAGTTTCAATTTTTTTATCAACTGTAGAGAGTTTGGTAATTCATGTTTGTTTTTTATACTAGAGATAATAACAAGCTTCTCATAATCAATAATTTTACCTATTTCTTGTGCCATAATTCCGCCGAAGGAAATACCAATTAGGATTGGGGACTGGTGTTTAATCTGAGCACATAATTCTTTAGCATAAGATTTAATGTTCTGATTTTTGGAAGATGGGATGTGCCATGTTAGATAATGTATTTCATATTTTTGATCGTCGAGTTTAATACGATCGAAAATTTTAGAATTAGCAGCTGTACCAGGAATGAAATAAATATGTTTTTTCATAAATCAGAAGGTACATCAAAAAAATGGTTAGAGAAAATCGAAACGTACAAGTCCATCTTCATCAATCTTTGTCAGCTTAATTTTATGTATGGTGTTCACTAAATTCGGATTCCAGGGAGTTTTAACTTTTACATAATTTTCGGTAAAACCTTGAATGTACCCCTCTTTGTTTTCGCTTTCAAATAGTACAGTATGTTCTGTGTCAATCTGACTTTCATAAAATGCACGTCTTTTTTTAACAGAGAGGCCACGGAGCATTTTACTACGTTTTTTTCTAACATTGGCAGAGACAACACCTTTCATGTCAGCCGCTTCTGTATTAGGTCTTTCAGAATACGTAAACACATGCAAATAGGAGACATCCATCTCATTTAAATAATTGTACGTTTCAAGAAATAATTCATCTGTTTCTCCAGGAAATCCTACAATAACATCTACACCAATACAAGCATTGGGCATCTTTGATTTAATTGCAGAAACTCGATCTGTATAAACCTGACGCAAATAACGTCTTTTCATTAATTTTAATAAAGTATCGCTACCACTTTGTAAAGGAATATGGAAATGAGGAACAAAAGTTTTGCTGTTTGCAACAAAATCAATGGTTTCATTTTTGAGCAAATTGGGTTCAATAGAAGAAATTCTTAATCTATAAATGCCTTTTACTTCATCTAAAGCTTGAACTAATTCAAAAAAAGTATGTTCGTGTTTTTTATTTCCAAATTCACCTTTTCCATAGTCACCAATATTCACTCCAGTTAAAACAATTTCTTTGATGTCTTTTTGTGAAATTTCTTCTGCATTTTTTAAAACATTTTGAAGCGTATCACTTCTAGAAATTCCTCTTGCTAAAGGAATCGTGCAATAGGTGCATTTATAATCACATCCATCTTGAACTTTCAAAAAGGCTCTTGTGCGATCTCCAACAGAATAAGAGCCAACATAAAAGTCGGCTTCAGAAATTTCACAGGAATGCACCTCACCCATATCATTTTTGGAAAGATCATTTATATAATCCGTAACTTTAAATTTCTCAGTAGCTCCTAGTACCAAATCAACCCCTTCTACATTTGCCAATTCTTCTGGCTTAAGTTGTGCATAGCATCCTACAGCAATTAAAAAGGCATCATTATTTTTCTTTAAAGCGTTTTTTACGATGGATTTAAAGCGTTTGTCAGCATTATCTGTTACGGAACATGTGTTGATCACATATATATCTGCTTTTTCTTCAAAATCAACTCTTTTGAATCCTTCTTCTTGAAAACTTCTAGCAATTGTTGAGGTTTCTGAAAAATTTAATTTACATCCTAAAGTGTAAAAAGCTACTTTTTTATCTGTATTCATTCTTGTACTTTTGTCGCTTACAAAAGTAAGTCTTTAAACTCAATTTTTTTATACGTTTTCGACTGAATTATTAGCATCAAAATAGTTAACTTAAAGCTTCAGTTTGTTACACTGAATTATTAAAAAATGTATGAATAATCTTAGTTGGAATAGTTTCGCTAGTAAAATTTTAATCAGCTTATTTGGATTGGTGGTTTTGTTTTCTTGTTCTAAAGGAAATACAAAAGATTCATCTAACTTAGTGTTTCGTTATAATGAAGCGGCAAACATTACGACCTTAGATCCTGCATTTGCAAAGGACTTACGTACAATTTGGGCTACCAATCAATTATTCAATAGTTTAGTGCAGTTGAACGACTCTTTGCAGGTTCAGCCAGATATTGCAAAGTCATGGACTATTTCCGAGGATGGAAAAAAATATGAATTTACATTAAGGGATGATGTGTATTTTCATAAGCATAAACTATTTGGTCGAGATTCTACTAGAAAGGTGGTAGCAAAGGATTTTGAATATAGTTTTAATAGATTATTAGACCCAAAAGTAGCGTCACCTGGAAAGTGGGTTTTAGAGCATGTTTCACAATTTGAGGCGAAGAATGATTCTGTCTTTACCATAAGATTGAAACAAGCGTTTCCTCCGTTTTTAAGTTTGTTGAGTATGCGTTATTGTTCGGTAGTACCCAAAGAGGCCATCAATTATTTTAAGGATAATTTTAGATCACATCCTATAGGAACGGGGCCTTTTTACTTTAAGTTGTGGGTGGAAAATACAAAGTTGGTTTTTAGAAAAAATAATAGCTATTACGAAAAAGACAGTAAAGGGCAGAGTTTACCATATATTGAAGCGGTAGCGATCACATTTTTACCGGACAAACAAAGTGAGTTTTTACAGTTTGTTCAGGGTAATTTAGACTTTTTAAATAGTATTGATGCTTCTTATAAAGATGAATTGCTAACAACCTCTGGGGTACTTACAGAGACTTATGAATCTAAGATAAATATGGTAAAAGGACCTTATTTGAATACGGAGTATTTGGGGGTTTATTTGGATGCAGATGAAAATGAAGTTCAGTCTTTGAAAATTAGAAAAGCCTTAAACTATGGCTTTGATAGGAAAAAAATGATATTCTATTTAAGAAATGGAATAGGCACACCTGCAGTAAATGGATTTATTCCAAAAGGTTTGCCTTCTTTTAATAATATGAAAGGTTATGATTATCAGCCTGAGAAAGCAAAAAAAATGGTGCAGTCTTATATGGATGAGACAGGAGATTTAAATCCGTCCGTTACAATAAGTACGAATAGTCAATATTTGGATTTGTGCGAATATATTCAGCGTGAGGTTGAGAAAACAGGTTTGAATGTAGAGATTGACGTGATGCCACCATCAACATTGCGACAAACAAAAGTGAACGGTCAATTGAGTGTTTTTAGAGGAAGTTGGGTTGCTGATTATCCAGATGCAGAAAATTATTTGTTTATTTTCCATAGCAAGAAGTTTTCTCCTAATGGACCTAATTATACTCATTACTCAAATAAACAATACGATATGTTGTTTGAAAAATCATTGGTAACAGTTGATAAAAATGAACGCGAAAAACTATATCAAAAAATGGATAGTTTGTTAATGGAGTCCGCTCCCGTGATCCCATTATACTATGATGAGGTGGTTCGTTTTACACAAAAAAATGTATCCGGTCTAGGGATCAATCCAATCAATCATTTGATTTTAAAAAGAGTAAGAAAAGAAATAAAATAGTGTTTAGAGAGTAGGGTAAACAACAATTCAATTGTTTTATTAATACCTATTACAAATTTAAATTATACTACTATTATGAATGTTTTAAAGAAAAATTTATTACTTCTGTTGTTGATATCCTTCAATATTATTGTGGCACAAACGTACGTCTCAGAAAATTTTGATTCTGGATTGGGAAGTTTTAGTGTTATTGATGAGGGCTCCGCAACAGGGGATTCTTGGAGTTCGGGAGATTTGGATTCTTTTAGAATTGGTGAAACTGATGCCGCATATGTATCTAATAACTTTAGTCATGGAGGTGGAGGAGAAGGCGGAGAAGAAGGTCCATTTATGGGCGTAGCTGCAAAATCTCAAGCAATTGCATTTAAAGAAACGCTGTTAACTCCTGTTTTTGACTCTAGTGCTGCTACAAAGTTAATATTAAAGTTTGATGAGTCTTATAATGGTAGTGATAATGATGATATAGCTTTGGTTCAAGTTTATAACGGGACTAGTTGGGTAACTGTTCATACCCATGCTGGAAGCTCATTATTATTTAGTTCTGAAACGGTGGAAATTGATATTGCAAGTTACAAAAATGCTGTGATGCAGGTAATGTTTGTTTTTGACGATTTAGGGGTAGAAGGTAATTACTGGATGGTTGATGATGTTAGTGTGGTGAATACAAGTTGTTCAGACCCATCAAATATTCTTGTGTCAGATATTGAGGATACATCAGCAACTATTAATTTTACAGTCGGATATAGTGAAACTGCTTGGGAGATAATTGTTCAAGAGTCTAGTTTAGATGAGCCTAATGTTGCCGGAGAATCCATAGTTCAAAATAGTTATACTGCATCGAATTTAACGGAAAACACGAGTTACGAAGTATATGTACGTGCTAGCTGCGGAGCTGGGGATTTTTCTAATTGGGTAAAATCTTCAAACTTTACTACACCCTACACATGTCCTAAACCAGATAATATTAAAAGTAGTAACAGTACACCAAGTTCTATTAGTGTTTCGTGGGCTGTAATGGGAGATGAAACAGAATGGGAGATAGAGTATGGACCGAAAGATTTTACGAATGATAATGGAGAAGGAGTAATCATTTCGAATGTCACAACGAATCCTTATGTGGTTACAAATCTAGATTCGGATACGAGCTATGAATTTTATGTGAGAGCGGTTTGTGGAGAAGATAACAAAAGTATTTGGGAAGGAGTTACCGAAAGATCAACTTTAAAGGCTTGTGAAGAGCCGACTGATTTTAAAGCGATATCATGGAGTTCAACCTCTGTAGATATAGAATGGAGTCAAGGTTATCAAGAATCTAGTTGGGAGCTAGAATATGGGATAAACGGATTTTCTCAGGGAACAGGTACAATGGTAGTTGTCGCTCAAAACTCACATGAAATAACTGGTTTAAGTGAAGATACTTCCTACGATGTTTATATTCGTTCTCTATGTACTGAAGAAGAGCAAAGTGAATGGGTTCAATTAAATAGTTTTTCCACTTTATGTGCCACTGTCCAGGAAGTTATTTTAGAAGATTTTGAAACGTATAACTCAAAATTTGTGATAGATGATGAGGATTGTTTATTACAAGAAGCTGTTACAAGTGCAAAATGGTTTGTGAATACAGGGGCAACCGGATCTAATGGCACGGGGCCTGAAGCTGGTTCAGGTGGATCAGGGTATTATGCTTACTTAGAGGCTAATAGCAATGTAGATACCGATTACGGGTCTACAGCAGATTTATATTTAAACTATGCAGTAGACTTGAGTGTTTTTACAACACCGACTATAAGTTTTGATTATCATATGGTAGGTAACGAAATGGGTGATTTACAGCTCTATATTGTTGATGAAAATGGTGTTTCTAGCTTAATAAAGCAGTTTGAAGGAGAACAGCAAAGTGATACGTCAGATGATTTCCTAACGGCCACTGTGGATTTGAATACTTATGCAAATCAAGAAGTTAGATTTTTCTTTAGAGCTGTTCGTGGTGGAACATTTGCTGGGGATATGGCTATAGATAATATCAAAGTGTTTGATTTAAATGCTTTGTCAGTTTCAGAACTTCAGAAAAAAAGCTCAGCTATTAGTGTGTATCCAAATCCAGCTAATTCGAAAGTAACCGTTCTAAATATAAACCAAGATAGTTTTTATGAGGTATTTGATATGTCAGGTACACTAGTATCGCAGGGTGAATTAAGTAAAAGCAATAATAGCTTGAGTTTAGAAGGATTGTCAGGCGGTGTTTATTTACTAAAAATTAATGAGAAAGTAATTCGGGTAATTAAAGAGTAAACCATAAAATTCATATAAAATAAAAAAGCCTATCAAATTATTTGATAGGCTTTTTAATACTTTAAAATATGTGTTTAGATAACTTTTACGTTAACTGCATTCATACCTTTTCTTCCTTCTTGTAATTCAAATTCTACTTCGTCACCCTCACGGATTTCATCGATTAAACCTGTTACGTGAACGAAATGTTCATTGCTTGATCCTTCTTCTGTAATGAATCCAAAACCTTTAGTTTCATTGAAGAACTTTACTGTACCTTTACTCATTTTTGTAAATTAATTATAATTAGTTGTAACCAAATTTAGCATTATATTGTTAAAAATGCTAATGTTTATTTTATTTTTTAAACAAATGGTAAAAGAATAACGAAATATTTACATTTGAGTTAAATGAAAAGTGAAATTTTTAATTAATTACGATTCTGGTTTTGACGTCTGTTTTTTGGTTTTCCTTTGTTGGCGTTTCCCTTTCTTCTTGCTTGTTGTTTTTGTTTAGAAGGTCCCTTTTTCTCAAAAGATTCTTTGCTGTCGTCAACGTAATCATGACTTTCTATAACAGGGATTTTTTGATTGATGAGCTTTTCGATGTCTCTCAAATAAGGTCTTTCTTCAACATCACAAAATGATATAGCATTTCCACTAGCATCAGCTCTTCCCGTTCTACCGATTCGATGTACATAGGTTTCAGGGATGTTGGGTAAATCAAAATTAATTACCATAGCCAAGTCAGATACATCAATCCCTCTAGCCGCAATATCCGTTGCTATTAAAATATTTAGTTCCCCATTTTTAAAAGCACCTAAAGCTCTTTGCCTTGCGTTTTGAGATTTGTTACCGTGGATTGCAGCAGATTTAATACCTGCTTGTGCTAATTTTTTTACCACTTTATCTGCTCCATGTTTGGTTCTAGAAAAAACGATGGTTGTTAATTTGGGGTTTTCATTGATAATGTCTATCAAAAGTTTTGTTTTATCACTTTTTTTAACAAAATAAATAGACTGTCCAACTTTTTCTGCGGTAGCTTGTTTAGGTTTGATGGTTACACTTTGATGATTGTGCAAAATGGTTTGTGATAGTTCTTTAATATTGTTGGGCATTGTTGCAGAGAAAAAAAGAGATTGTCTTTTTTCAGGTAAAAGCCTCAATATTTTTTTGATATCATTGATAAAGCCCATGTCTAACATTTGGTCTGCTTCATCTAAAACAAAATGTTCAATATATCTTATAGAAAGTAAGTTTTGATTGATTAAATCTAACAATCTTCCAGGAGTAGCTATTAATATGTCAACTCCTTGTTTTAACCTTCCAACCTGGCTAGCTTGTTTAACACCTCCAAAGATCACGGTATTTTTTAGATGTGTGTTTTTCGAATATTCCGTGAAGTTATCCGCAATTTGAATCGCTAATTCTCTTGTAGGAGTAACGATTAAGGCTTTAATGCGTTTTGGTCTCTTTTTAGTATTTGAACTATTAAAAAGTTGTTGAATGATTGGAATAGCAAAAGCGGCTGTTTTACCAGTTCCAGTTTGAGCACAACCTAATAAATCATTTCCTTCTAATAAAATGGGAATTGCTTGTCTTTGAATAGGTGTGGGAGTTGTATATCCTTTTGAGTCAAGAGCTTCCTGAATTGGAGCAATGATCTCTAAATCTTTGAATGTCATAAATTATGTATAAGATGCAAAGGTAGGTTATTCAAACGGGATAATGAGTAAAGTAAATGCTGATACTAAATTAGTACCAGCATTTTTATTAAGAGGCAATATCTAAGCTTTGCTTATTATTTATAGTAAACCCGAAAGTAGCGTTACAAATTATTTCTTTGTGAACACTGTTTTCTCTATGAACCAAAACTGTAAATAGAATTTCTTTTGAGTCTAATTTTTGAATGGTATGCGTAATTTTCAGTCTATCTTTTAAAAAGGCATGCTGTAAAACATTTAATTTGAAAAGATGTTGCTGTATATTTTTTTGCTCTTCTATGCCTTTTAAGAATTGTTTGGCGGTAGATTCCATTTTGTTGTATAAAACAGATGGCAATAATGTTTTGTTGTTGTTTACATCGCCTTTTGCAATGTTGAAACTGTAAGTGTTTGTTTGTATTGGGTATTGCGTTTTCATAATTTTTAATCAATGAGTTATATAAATGGGGATGTAGCTTTCTGGAACTTTTCTATTTTGGAATGATAAGACCATGGAAATGTTTTTTAATGCTTTCATAATTTTTTTCGTTGTTGTTTTCATAATTGTTATTTTAAATTAATAGTAAAAAAAAAGGTGCTTTTCATTTGAAAAGCACCTTTGATATAATAGAATGATATTTTTATTTCTTAAAATGATCAAAAGGACTTTTTCGTTTTTCAACTTTAATATATACAGCTGACATACCACGATTTTCCATGTTAAAAATGGATTTTAACACAGTTGTCATTGCTTTTTGTAATTGAGATATGTTCAAAAATTCTTTCATCATGAATCAAATATATTAAATATTTTCTTTTAAAGTATCTTTGCGTTGAAAAATTAACAAAATATAAACTTATGTTTTTTATTTTGATTTCGTTGCTCGGATTGCTTATGCTAAAATATCAATGACAGTGTCTTCTTTAATACTATCATAAAATTTAGCATTGGTTACATACATATAGGGAACTAGCCAAAGTAAACCGATACCTAAAGTTAAAATACATAACAATAGAAGTCCTATAAACCTTAGATATAAAAAGAAATATTTCATTTTATGACCATCCATCATTTTATAACTTTTCTTTAGAGCGTCTACTGCTGATATTTGGTCGTCTTCTGCGATGATAAAAAAGGTCATGCTTAAAGCGATTCCGATAATGATACCCGGAACAATAAACAAAATAATTCCCGCTGTTACGAGCAACATCATTAAAAGATATGCTAAAAATGAATTTAAAAAGTTAGAGAATCCGGTAAAGGAATCTTCAAACCTAGCATCTTCACCTCTTGAAATTTTCAATGAAAAAAGACTTAGGCCAGTTGCAAAAGGGCCTGAAATTAAGGCAGAGAAAATAATTGCGAAAGGATATTCCTCAACAATAGTTTGTGTACCTCCAGTTAATAGTAGAAATACAAGAAAGGTTCCAATTGCAAGTCCCCATTGGTTTGTCAAAGACTCTTTAGAGGATTTCATTAATTCAGAAATAGTCATTTTATTAGGTTTTATAAAAATTAATCGTTAGGCGCCATAAATTTATAAACAATACCGGCTAATGCAGCTCCAACAATAGGGGCAACCCAAAATAGCCATAATTGGCCCATTGCCTCACCTCCTACGAAAATTGCACTTGCTGTACTTCTTGCAGGATTAACAGAAGTATTAGTTACAGGGATACTAATCAAATGAATCAATGTCAATGCCAAACCAATAGCCATTCCTCCAAACCCTGGAGATGCATTTTTATGTGTCGCTCCTAAAATAACTATTAAGAACATAAATGTCATGACAACCTCAGTTACAAGAGCTCCCATCATTCCAAAGTTTACACCATATACGTTTGCATCATAAAAGTTACTTGCAAAAGCTCCAGGTGCAGTTCCAACACCAGCAAAATCAGGTGAGCTACTTACAATAATAAATAACACTGCGGCACCCGATATACCACCTATTACTTGTGATATTATATAAGGCAAAAGGTCTTTTTTGTCAAATCTACCTCCTAAATAAAGTCCAACAGATACGGCCGGGTTAAAATGTCCACCAGAGATATGGCCTAATGCATATGCACCTGTTAAAACGGTCAAACCAAATGCAAGAGATACTCCCACAAGGCCAATTCCTACAGTGTCAACTCCTGCAGCCAAAACAGCACTTCCACAGCCTCCTAAAACGAGCCAAAATGTTCCAATAAATTCTGCTAATAATTTTTTCATAATTTAATTTTAAGTTAGTATTGTTGATTTGAGCATGAAAATATGATTTTATCCTGAATTTTAGGATGTTAGTATACAAACAGTAACTTCAATTTTGTTTATGGTTATTTTTGATAAATTACAGTTGTTTTGATTTTCATGCTTTACTAAAGTACAAAAAAATATAATGGAGAAGTTCTCTTTGATTATCTCCATAAAAATGAAAACTAAGGAATCCTTTTTTCTATCTTTGATTTTTATTAATTAAACTTGATTTTTTACCTCTTATTATGAAAGTGATTGCAATGATTCCAGCTCGATTTGGAGCTTCAAGATTTCCAGGGAAGTTATTAAAAGATTTAGCAGGTGAACCTGTAATTGTTAGAACTTATCAAGCGGCAGTGCAAACTGAACTTTTTGATGAAGTTTATGTGGTAACGGATAGTGAGGTTATAAAGGAAAAAGTTGAAGCGGTGGGAGGTAAGGTTTTTGTAAGTCAAAAAAATCATGAAACAGGTTCAGACAGAATTGCTGAGGCAGCAGTTGATTTGAATGTAGATGTGGTAGTAAATGTACAAGGAGATGAACCTTTTACTAGAATTGAACCTCTAAGAGATTTGATAGAAGTCTTTAAAAATGATCCTGAACAAAAGATTGATTTAGCATCTTTGGTACATCCGATGGATCGCTGGGATGAAATAGAAAATCCTAATAATGTAAAAGTAGTTATGGACTCTTATAATTGTGTTATGTATTTTTCTAGGTCTCCTATTCCTTATCCGCAAAATAAAGAGATACCTACAACCTATTACAAACATATTGGGATCTATGCGTTTAGAAAATCAGCATTAACTTCTTTCACAGAGATGCCGATGAAACAAAATGAGGCTACTGAGAAGTTAGAAGGAATACGATTTTTGGAGTATGGGAAAAAGATAAAAATGGTTGAAACACTGTATAAGGTTATTGGAATTGATACAGAAGAAGATTTGATTAAAGCCAATGAATTATGGAAATAGATTTGAAAAAAATAAAGGTGATTGCATTTGATGCAGATGATACTTTATGGGTAAATGAACCTTATTTTAGAGAGGCTGAGCATGAGGTAGCTAGATTGTTATCGGCTTATGAAACAGAAAATAAGATCAACCAAGAGCTATATAAAATGGAGATTAATAACCTTAAACATTATGGATATGGTGTGAAAGCTTTTATTTTATCTATGGTGGAGTTAGCTGTTGAAATTTCGAATCAAAAGGTACCAGCAAAAGTAATTAATGAGATAATAGGTATTGGAAAGGATATGCTTCAAAAGCCTATTGAATTGTTAGACGGAGTAGAAGAAGTGTTGAAAGCACTGCAAGGAAAATATAGATTGATCGTTGCTACCAAAGGAGATTTATTGGATCAAGAACGCAAATTAGAAAAATCGGGTTTGTTAAAATATTTTCATCATGTTGAGGTGATGAGTGATAAAAAAGAATCAGATTATTTAAAAATTGTAAATCATTTAGATATTAAACCTGATGAATTATTAATGATTGGAAATTCCTTAAAGTCAGATATTCTTCCTCTTGTAGCAATTGGTGCTTCTGCTATCCACATACCTTATCATACAACTTGGTTGCATGAGCAAGTTGATGAGTTGGAGTGTTCTAAAGAGACCTATAAAACGTTTAAAAATATAAAAGAATTAATAGGAGTTGTTTGATACGTTATCTTAACTCGTTTATAACATCTAATCAGTTATAAATGACTAAATTTGCATTAAATAAAAAAAGAAAATAATGGCAGCGATTAAAAATTTAAAAAAAGATATTCATAATACTTTAGGAGATCTTATTGAAGCATGTTACGTATGGGAGTTTAATAATGAAGGAGCAGACGCTTCAAAAGCTCAGGAAATTATCGATGAGGCAATTTCTTCTTTTGATGCTTTGATGGATAAAATTCATGTAAAAAATGTGGAAAGTAAAAAAGCACATTTTACATCAATTAAATCAGAATTAGAAACAGTAGCAGCTAGTTTGGTTGCAAAAATAAATGCTTTATAAAAGAAGTGTTAACAAGTGTTAAAAGACTGCTAGATGATTCATCTAGCATTTTTTTTGAGTATATTTGAGGCATTGAAAAAGTATTACTAAAAAAAAAATAAATGTCAAGAGCAGTATTTGATTATACTAAAGAAATATTAGAAAAGGTCAGTTTTAATTCGGAATTATTTCACAAGGAAGTAGAGAAAGCAATGAAAAAATTACAACCTTATGAAATTGAAGAATTAAAAATATGGTTGAACAGTTTTACTGTAAATAAACCAGAATTAAGAGAAAGTTTAGAACTTGTAGTTTAAAAAAATCCTGTAGAATTATCTACAGGATTTTTTTATTTCTTTTTTGTCAAGGGACTAATGATTTTTACATCGTTAAAAGATATTGCACCTCTTACGATACCATCAATAGTTGTTTTTAAGGCTTCGATCAATTGCATTTTTAATTGCGATTTATGATACAGTAAACTAACTTCTCTAGCCGGGACAGGTTTTTCAAATTCTCTTAAAAGTTTTTTGTCCTCCGCAGATAAATCTAAACTATGTAAATAAGGAAGTAAAGTCATCCCAAGATTTTCTTTGGCTAATTTGATCAAAGTATCAAAACTCCCACTTTCTAAACGAAAAGATTTCGCATTTGGAGAATTGAAAGAACTACACATATTAAGGATGCTTTCCTTGAAGCAATGTCCGTCTTTCAGTAATAAAATATCATCAGCATCCAATTCATCTACACATAATAATTTGTTGTTATATAATTTATGAGAGCTCGGAATAAAACCAACAAAAGGTTCATAGTATAATGGTTTTTCTTTGATACTTGGATTTTCTAAAGGAGTAGCTGCAATGGCTGCATCAATATGTCCATCAGATAATTTTTTGATACACTCCTCTGTTGTTAACTCTTCAATTTGTAGATTTACCTTAGGGTGTTTTGTGTTGAATGTTTTTAAAAACATAGGCAACAAAGTTGGCATAATGGTAGGAATGATAGCTATTTTGAATTCTCCGCCTATGTAACCTTTTTGCTGATCTACAATGTCATTAATCCTATTACTTTCTTCAACAATAGTTTTTGCCTGAAAAACTATTTTCTCACCAATTTCCGTCAAAGAGATTGGTTTTTTGGCTCTGTTAAAAATTACGACATCTAGCTCATCTTCTAGTTTTTGTATTTGCATACTTAACGTGGGCTGAGTTACAAAGCAATGTTCAGAAGCTACGGTAAAATTCTTGTGTTCTGCAACCGCAAGGATATACTTTAATTGAGTAATAGTCATAGTATCATTATTTGCGATAAAAATAATAAAAACTATTGGTTTTGTCTATTAAAAAATAAAATTAAAGTTTTTTGTAGTAGATGGTGAAAATTCAGTTTTCTAGGAAATTAATTAGCTTTTGGTTTGCCAGAATTCTCTTTGCTTGTTAAGTTCATCCTCTTGTTTTTTGTATTCCTCAACAGAAATAACTTTCAAAAAGGAAGGATGTTGCTCAATTGCCATTTCAATTTGTTTTACAATGTCGTCAAAGGAATCATTCTCATAATCAATTTGAAGTGGTTTTTTAATCACCATACTTTGCAAAACGCCTCGTTTTTTAATTAGCAATCCCTTTTTGTCAAATGAACGTCTGAATCCATCAATAACAATAGGAATCACAATAGGTTTGTAAGTTTTTATAATATGAGAGGTACCTCTTCTTATTGGATTAAATGGTTTGGTTGTTCCTTGTGGGAAAGTAATTACCCAACCGTCATTTAATGCAGTTCCAATATTGCTAATGTCAGACATCTTTACTTGTCTTTTTACATCTTTTCCTTCACTTCTCCATGTTCTTTGGATCGATACGGAACCCATGTATGCAAATATCTTCGGAAGTATTCCTGCTTTCATTGTTTCAGCAGCAGCAATATAATACATGTTTAATTTAGGATTCCAAATATAGCCTATGTTGTTAATGGTGTCAACTCTTCCTTTTAATGAAGCGTTAAAAACGTGATACATAGCAGCAACATCAGCAAAATATGTTTGATGATTCGCAACAAATAAAACATTGCTATCTGGTAAATCTCTTATGATTTCAGAACCTTCAATCTGTAACTTATTGAACTTATTATATCTTCTATGAGAAACCACACCTACAATTCTGATAAGCCATTTTTTTAAGAATAAAATATGCCCAAAAGGATTTTTTTTAATGAATTTCATTGAGAAGCGTTTAGTTTTTAGTGGCAACAAATTTACAAAAAGAAATGGTTTTTACAGCCTTTTTATAAGTTCTTTAATCTCGCTGATAATCATGGCAGTAGCTCCCCAGACCATCTGGTTGTCAAATTTGAAATATGGAATTTCTACCTTTTTTGCATAAAATGTGTTTTTTGTGTCAACAGCTAGAAAAGAGTCATCTAAGAGGTCTTTTATGGAAACTTCTATCATTGTTTCTACTTCATGATTTTTTTTAAAATGAAGTTTGTTTTTTGCGACACCGATGAAAGGAGTTACTAAAAAATTACTGGGTGGAATATACACATCAGTAATTTCTCTTAAAATCTCTATTTCATGTGCAGGTATACCGATTTCCTCAAAAGTTTCTCTTAGCGCAGTATCTTCTAAATTATTGTCTGTATCTTCTATTTTTCCACCAGGAAAACTTACTTGCGAAGCATGTGTCCCAGAATAATTTGGTCGTAAGGTTAATGCAAAGCAAGCTTCACCTTTTTCATTTGGATAAAACAAAGCCAATACGGCTGCTTTTTTTGCATTCTCCAGAATTGACTTTTTAGTTGTTAGATTAGCTCTTTCCTCTGGGACCATTTTGTTTTGATCCTTATGGCCCCCTAAATCTGTGTTTTTGATGAGGTTTTTTAAATTTAGGAAAGTACTGTGCTGCATATGATTTTTAAATTTGACTCAAAACTACAAATATAATTGCTGCTTTTATATTCTTTTGTAAGAACTGTAGCTTTTGTTACACTAAGAAATTGTAATATAAGATATTTTTGTTTTTATGATTGAGATAATAAAAAAGCAATGGAGTAATGTGATTTTTGTGATACTATTGATATTAGTATTAAATCCCAGCTCAAAAGAATGGTTAATAAAAAGTACTTCATTTTCGCCATCATTAAATTCTAAAGAAGAAAGAATACATGATTTTAATTGGAAACTAAAAGGTTTGAATACTAAAGATGTAAACCTAGCGGATTTTAAAGGGAAGGTAGTTTTTGTGAATTTTTGGGCAACTTGGTGTCCTCCTTGTCGCGCAGAAATGCCAGCGATTCAGAGTTTATATGATGCTCATAAGGATAAGGTTGTTTTTTTATTTGTAACGAATGAAACAAATACTGAAATCAAGCCCTTTTTTAACAAGTACAACTATAATTTACCTGTTTATAATAGCCAATCAGAAGTGCCTCTAGAGCTTGATAAAACAAATAATATTCCTGCTAGTTATATTATCAATAAAAAAGGAGAAATAGTTGTTAGTAAAACAGGTGCTGCAAGTTGGGATAGTTCTAAAAGTTTTGAACTGATAGAGGAACTATTATTGGAGTAATTGGTTAATCTCGGGCAATAGATAAGGTTGCTTTAGCACCCGTTGCAAGATTCCATTGATTTGATGATAATACTCTTCCTCCTTCATCAAACACCATAAAGGCCGCCGTATTTGGACCAGAAGAACCTTGATTGAGAGCAACAAAAGATAAGGTATTTAAGCCTTTAATTAAATTTATGGTAAATTGTTGATAGCTATTTGTTAGTTCTATATATCGAACTCTCGTTTCTCCGTTTACAACAATGGAAACTACATCACCATCCGCATAAGAAAAGTCTCTACAGATAATAGTTATGTATTCACTTTGAGTACTAAATCCACCCAAATCTTTGTCTACTATAGGCATTCGATTTGAAATGGCATCCATTTCAGCTTTTACTCTCTGTTTGTAAAATTTCTCTTTATCAATAATTCCTTTTTGTTGTAAATCTTTTAATTCTTGGTTGGCAATTTGTTGCAGCATAATTCTATTCAGAGCTGCTTCAAATTTTTCCGCTTCATTCTCAGGGTTGATAAATTCAAAGGTAGCATTTGGACTATTGGGAATCGATGGAATTACAAAATCCTTATCATTATCCAAACTACCTGGGCGCATAGATTCAATTTGGCCACTAATTCTTGAGGAAAGAAAAAAAAGTGTACAGCATATAACAATAGTAAAACTGTGATTGAAATTGATATAATTTTTCATGACTGATACAAAATTAGGCTTTTGAAATCTTTTTGAAGTTAATTAAATCAAAATATTTGTTCAGAAAACCGTTGAAAACTCATCTTTTTACAGAGGTAGTTTTGTTTTCTAATTAAAAATAGTTGTGTAAGTTTGTGTCCTCCCGCTTTAAAAACCAAGAATTTTATGAAAGTATGTATTGCCGAGAAGCCGAGTGTTGCTAGAGAAATTGCTACTATATTAGGAGCGAATCAACGACATGATGGTTATTTTGAAGGAAATGGATACCAAATAACATGGACTTTTGGTCATTTGTGTACTTTATTCACGCCAGATGATTATAAACCGCATTGGAAGCGTTGGGATTTGAATACCTTACCAATGTTGCCCGATAAGTTTGATATAAAATTGACGAGTAATGATGGGGTCCAAAAGCAATTTAATACCATTAAAGCATTATTTGATAAAGCCGACGTTGTGATAAATTGTGGGGATGCTGGTCAAGAAGGAGAATTGATTCAACGCTGGGTAATCAAACAGGCAAATTATACAGGTAAAGTAGATAGACTTTGGATTTCTTCTTTGACTCCAGAGGCGATAAAAGAAGGATTTGAAAACCTGAAAAATGGAGAAGATTATGACAACCTTTATTATGCTGGTAGTTCAAGAGCGATTGGAGATTGGTTGTTAGGAATGAATGCAACTCGTTTGTATACGCTTCGGTATGGAGCGCAAAAGCAAGTTCTTTCAGTTGGACGCGTACAAACTCCAACTTTGGCAATGCTAGTGAACAGATATAAAGAAATATTATATTTTAAACCTAAGCCTTATTGGGAGTTACAAACAGAATATAGAAATACCGTTTTTAATAATGAACAAGGGAAGTTTCTAAAAAAAGAGGATGGAGAAGCGTCTTTGAATCTTGTAAAAGATGCTCCTTTTGAGATTATTTCTGTTACCAAAAAGAAAGGTAAAGAGTATGCTCCAAAATTATTTGATTTAACAGGTTTGCAAGTTTATTGCAATACCAAGTTTGGGTATACAGCAGATCAAACCTTGAAGATAATTCAAAAACTATATGAACAAAAATTAGTAACCTATCCAAGGGTAGATACTACATTTTTGCCAGATGATATTTTCCCTAAAGTTCCAGGTATTTTGGGGAAGCTGACGCAATATGCAGCACTAACAGCACCGTTAAAAGGACAACCTTTAAAAAAATCTAAAAAAGTATTTGATTCAAAAAAAGTAACAGATCACCACGCTATCATTCCTACAGGTATGGAAAGTCATTTAGGGGAACATGATCATAATGTTTATGATATCATTACAAGAAGATTTATTGCTGTTTTTTATCCTGAATGTGAGGTGTCTAATACTGCTGTAATTGGGGAGGCTGCAAAAATTAGTTTTAAAGCAACTGGTAAGGAAATATTATCTGAAGGATGGAGGGCTGTTTTTGTTTCTGCGAAATCTAAATCGACAAACAAAGATGAGGTGCTTATGCCAACCTTTGTTAAAGGAGAATCAGGGCCACACAGTCCATCGTTTAATGAAAAAACAACCAAACCTCCAAAAAATTATTCTGAGGCAACATTATTGAGGGCTATGGAGACTGCTGGAAAGCAAGTGGAGGATGATGAGCTTAGGGATTTAATGAAGGCCAATGGAATTGGAAGACCTTCCACCAGGGCAAATATCATTGAAACGCTTTTTCGTAGAAAGTATATTGAGAGAAATAAAAAACAAATTCTTCCTACTCAAATGGGGATTCAGCTAATTGACACTATTCAAAACGAGCTTTTGAAATCTGCAGAGTTAACAGGGCAGTGGGAGAAACAACTTAAAGAAATAGAGGAAGGGAATTATAGTGCTGGGCAGTTTATCAATAACATGAAAAAAATGGTGGACGATTTGGTGGTAGAGGTGCGTATGGAAAAAAATACCAGGCGTTTTTCTGTAGAACAGAAGCCATTGCCAAAGCCTTCTAAAACTGCTAGCAAAAGTGATTTAACAGGTAGCGAATGTCCTAAATGTAAAAAAGGTAGATTGCTAAAAGGAACGAGTGCATATGGGTGTTCTGAATATAAAGAGGGATGCAATTTTAGATTGCCTTTTGAATTTATGGGCAAAAAGGTTTCAGTTAATCAATTTAAGAGATTGTTATCGAAAGGAGCGACTGTAGTTTTAAAAGGATTTAAGCAAGATGGGGCTAAAATAAATGGAGCGATTTCATTCGATGATAGTCATCAGCTAATACTAAAACCAGAAGAGTCAAAAAAATATGCTGTTTCTGGTGCCTTGATTTGCCCTAAGTGTAAAAAAGGAGAAATTATTAAAGGAAGTTCGTCTTACGGGTGTTCTGCTTATAAGGACGGTTGCGATTATAGATATACTTTTGATGCCATAAGGAGTAACACTGCTGGTCAAAAGATGACAAAAGAATTGGTTGAAGAACTTTTGATAAAAGGAATGTGATGTTAAATACAGTACTTGTCATAGGAAGTGTTTGGCCAGAACCAAATTCATCTGCTGCTGGTAGTAGGATGATGCAGCTCATTTCTTGCTTTTTAGAAGATGGGTATAAAGTCATTTTTGCAAGTGCAACAGAAGATAGTCAATATATGTATCCGCTTGAAAATTTAGAGATAGAGATAAAAAAGATAGCGTTGAACGATGCTAGTTTTGACTATTATATTGAGGATTTAAAACCAACGATTGTTTTGTTTGATCGGTTTATGACAGAGGAACAGTTTGGTTGGAGGGTTGAAAAGCACAGCCCAACATCCATAAGAATTTTAGATACTGAAGATTTACATTGTCTCAGAAAAGCGCGTCAAAAAGCCTTTAAGGATGGACGTGATTTTGAGGAAAAAGACTTGCTGTCAGAGATCGCTAAAAGAGAAATAGCGAGTATTTTTCGATCAGACTTAAGTTTGATGATTTCTTCTGTTGAAATGAAAATTTTACAAGAGGTTTTTAAGGTGCCTGCTAGTATTTTGCTGTATATTCCATTTTTGTTAGATGCAGTAAGTGAACCTAAGAAAAAAGAATTTCCAATTTTTAAGGATAGGTTGCATTTTGTCACGATAGGAAGTTTTCGACATGAACCGAACTGGGATAGCGTGTTGTATTTGAAGAGAGAAGTATGGCCATTGTTGAGAAAATTAGTACCTGAATCAGAGCTACATATTTATGGTTCGTATCCTCCTCAAAAAGCAATGCAATTGCATAACCCTAAAGAACGTTTTTATATAAAAGGATGGGCTAAGGATGCGCATACTGTTGTTCAAAATGCTAGAGTGCTATTAGCTCCATTGCGTTTTGGAGCTGGTTTGAAAGGAAAGTTCATTGATGCTATGTTAACCGGGACTCCTAGCGTAACTACAAGTGTTGGAGCAGAGGGAATGCATGAATCATTTGAATGGCCTGGGGTAATTAGTGATTCGCTCGATGAATTAATTATTGGAGCAAAGGAGTTGTATACAAATCAAGAGTTATGGGAAAAATCTCAAATTGCTGGTTTTGAAATTATTGAAAATTGTTTTTCTAAAGATTCTTTTCGTATAAAATTGTATGAAAAAATTAATGAGATAAAGCAAAATCTAAACACACATAGAGAGTCCAATTTTATTGGAAGTATGCTTTTGTTTCATACAATGAGAAGTACTGAGTTTATGTCTCGTTGGATAGAAGAGAAGAATAAGTAATTATTCTTTTGAGATTATTTTATAGAGCCATAGAGCGATATAAAACCCTAATCCTATTCCGTAAAAAACAATAGCGATCGTAAAGATTAATCTCATGTATTTTTCTTCGATACCTACTTTTTCTCCAAACCATTTTGATACTCCTAAAATCATAAGATGCTTTTTTTTAAAGATACAAAAAAAGCTCGTTGAACAATTTCAACGAGCTTCAGATAAGAAATAGGATAGGATTATTCAATTATCAATTTAGAATTGTAAGATTTTCCATTGTTAATAATAGCTATAATATATACACCAGGTGTGAAATCTGTAACCGAAATATGAGTGGTTTTGTTTTTAGCAGAAGTACTATAAACTGTTTGTCCAGCTAAATTAAGTATAGAGATTTTGCTATTCAAATCAGTAGATATATTTACGTATTCAGTGGATGGATTTGGGTAAATTGACACACCGTCAAGTTCGTTTTTATTTGTAGAAGCCGTTCTGTTATCAAACAGGGTTCTGTAAAGCGCAGATTCGGAATCCGTAACTTGAGATATAGCATTTGAGACACCATCTATTTGTAAAGTAGCTAAGTCCGAAGCAGAAAGGTCTACATCAATTTTTATTACATTATCGCTAAAGTTTTTGAAATTAGTGGTACCAAATAAAGATTTAGTATTAAATACAATTTCTGTTACAGATTCGTCTAATTCAATGTTTAATGTAGCACCATCAACTGTTTTTAATTGTGTAATATTATTTTGATTAGCATTTAAGTACAAAGTATGTTCTCCCTTGGCTCCGTTTATTGTTCCTTCAATAGTGTTTGCTCCATTAATAACTAAAGCCCCACCAGAGTTTGTTCCTTGAAATTTAAATACTCCACCTGATGGTAAAAAACCTCCTGCGGTGGTAATGTTTGATACGATTTTTTCTTCAAAAAGAAGTAACGTTGAGACGTTGGTTATTTGTGCAGTACTTTTAAATTCGATTGCTCCATTTGCTGAATAGGCCCCATTGGATATTGTAAGGTTGTTATTGTTGCAATTAACTGTCCCGTGAAACTCAATAGGAGTGTCGTTGTTTGATTTTACTTTTATTTTATTTAACAACGTTATGGTTCTTGAAGGAGAAAACACCAATTTATTTGAAGCAAAGGCAGAGTTAAGTATAAATCCATCCGAAACATTTAAGTCAATATCTGTATCTAAGGTTAATGTCCCTGATAAGTTGTTGTCAATTAATGGAGTTGTACCGTTTAATGTTAATTTAAATCCTGCTCCGTTCACGGTGTAGTTTTCAGTTGCAGTATCAGTTATAAGTGATCCAACAACTTCTGACTGCGTTAGCGTAGGAGAAGCAGAAAGTGTTGCTATTCCTGTTGCTATTGTTGAGTTTGACCAATTTGATGCGGTATTCCAATCCCCATCAGTTTCAAAAGTTTCATCTTGTGCTGTGCTAATTTGAGCACTAATAATAATTGTTAAAAGTGTAATTAATTTTAAGTGTAATTTTAATTTCATATTGTTGTTTTAAATGATTATTGTTCTTCGCAAAGGAAGATGATAAGTGAAAACAACATGTATTTGGGAATAAATCGAATGTGTTTGTGGGTAATTTAGTTTAAATATGTCTTTTTAATGTTTGGTAATTCGGTAAAGTGATAGTGTATCCAAATAGATGAATGCGGTAGAATACTGCAACGACTATGGCTGTTTTTGAATGTAAAGGAATATCTGGTTTGTACAGTGCTAGAAAGCGATAATTATATCTTACATTGTTAGTATATTTAAAAATGCCTTTATTTATGAGTGTTTGGTTGCTATATTTTTTTACATATAAATGACCCCTCCAAAAGTTTTATTGATATATGTTTTTACAGGGTAGAATAAATAGATGTAGGAACGCAAAGAAGAATTGTTATTATACCCGTTGAAATTGAATTTAAATTAAAAGTGTAAAAAATCATTCATGATGGTAGGGCTCATTTTTAAGAATAGTGAAACCTCTGTAAATTTGTTCTACCACAAATAATCGAATCATTTGATGCGAGAAGGTCATTTTAGAAAAAGAAACCTTGCCCATGGATTTTTTATATATTGTGTCAGAAAACCCATAAGGTCCACCAATAACAAAAACTAATTGTTTGATTCCTGAATTCATCTTTTTTTGGAGATATTTTGAAAAGTCAACCGAGCTGAAGTCTTTTCCTTTTTCATCAAGTAAAATTAATTGATCCGTAGGTTGAAGTTTTTTTAGAATAAGTTCCCCTTCTTTTTCTTTTTGTTGGCTTTGAGAAAGGTTTTTTACATTTTTTATGTCAGGAATAATTTCCAACTCAAATTTCACATAATGCTTCAATCGAGAATTATATGTTTCTATCAATGCATTCAGATTTTTATCATCTGTTTTACCTATGGCTAAAAGTTTTATTTTCATATTGCAAATATAGAGATTAGAAGAAATTATTTTGAAATATTACAGTGATTCTTACCTAAGATTTAACTAAAAAATATTTTTTTTAAGGATGATAGAAAATGTATTTTTGTGGCATAAATTTAATACTATGATCAGCGAAGCCCAATTTGAAAAAGAACTAGAAATAATAATTGAAAATTCTATCCGTGAGGATGTAGGAGATGGGGATCATAGTTCTTTAGCTTGTATACCCGCTGAGGCAACAGGAAAAGCTCAGCTTTTGGTAAAGGATACCGGAGTGATTGCAGGGGTATCTTTTGCTGAAAGAGTTTTTAAATATGTGGAACCTAGTATAAAACTTAATATTTTAATTGAGGATGGTGCAGAGGTAAAACAAGGAGATGTGGTGTTGACTGTGGAAGGAACGTCACATGCAATTTTGAAAGCTGAAAGACTGGTTCTTAATGTAATGCAAAGAATGAGTGCTATTGCAACCAAAACAAAACATTATACCAATTTATTAGAAGGCACCCAAACAAAAATTTTAGATACACGTAAAACAACTCCAGGAATTCGAGCGTTAGAGAAATGGGCTGTTAAAATTGGAGGAGGTGTAAATCATAGATTTGCTCTATACGATATGATCATGTTGAAAGATAACCATATAGATTTTGCCGGAGGTATAACTAAGGCTATTGCCAAAACACATGCTTATTTAAAAGATACTGGTAAAGACTTGAAAATTATTATAGAAGCACGAGATTTAGCAGAAATAAGAGAAATATTGAATTCAGATGGTATTCACCGAATATTAATCGATAACTTTACTTTTGAGGATACTAGAAAAGCGGTTGCCATGATTAATGGTAAATGTCAAACAGAATCTTCTGGTGGAATAAATGAAGAAACTTTAAGAGGCTATGCAGAGTGTGGTGTAGATTTTATATCTTCTGGAGCCTTAACTCATTCTGTATATAATATGGATTTGAGTTTGAAAGCTTTTTAAAAGTTGGATTGTAATAGCTATGATTGAGAAAATTTTCGACTTAGGGAAAAGAATAAAAATACCGGGCCTAGAGGGAATGTCTCTTTATGATCTATTACATATGTATGTTGTAGGAATAGTTCGTGGTGGTTTAACATCAAGAGCAGGTGGTATTTCTTATAGCTTTTTTATGGCTATTTTTCCTTTTATGCTGTTCATGTTAACATTAATACCTTTTATCCCTATTGATGGATTTCAAGAGAGTTTTATGGAGCTTATTTCTGAAGCAGTACCCCCAAAAACTTATGATGCTGTAGTGCCTATATTAGAAGATATTGCGAATAATAAATATGGAGGTTTGCTGTCCTTTGGTTTTTTAGTTTCTATTTTTTTAATGACCAATGGTATCAATGCTATTTTCGGTGGTTTCGAGTATTCTTACCATGTAACAGAAGTAAGGAGCGTGGTAAAAGGATATGTCGTTTCTTTGGGTACTTCATTATTAATGTCTGTGTTGCTTATCGTAACTGTTGTATTTACCATCTCATTTAAGTTTGGATTGGATTTTTTAATGCAAAATGGTTGGTTGAGTGATCAGTATATATGGTTAGGGAATATTAGATATTTAATTTTTATTTTCATGATATTTACCACGGTATCATTGCTTTATTATTTCGGTACAAAGGAAGGCAGACAATCTTCATTTTTTTCTCCTGGAGCTGTATTGACAACAATATTATATGTTTTTACTTTTTATGGTTTTGGAATTTATGTGGAAAAATTTGCCAAATACAATGAATTATATGGTTCTATAGGAACCTTATTAATTATGATGTTATTTATTTGGCTGAATTCTATTATTCTATTGCTTGGTTTTGAGCTGAATGCAAGCATGACGAAATTAAAAAACAACTCTAAAGAGTTGGATTACTTTTCTGTTTAATAAACGGTAGAAGACATTAAATTACCTTTAAGCTACATCGTTTTTACCTTTGGTTTTTAGTTTTGTTCAAAACTTAATAAATGAAACCAAATAAAATTATTTTCCTTTTTAGTATTTTAACTACACTTTTTAGCAATGCTCAAATTGATTTAGAAAGCAATTTTTATACTATTGTTAGCAATTCAAATTATGATAGAAATATTGTCACCGACTATTCGGTAGATAATGATTTTGATACAGATGATAGCCTTGCTTGGCAAACGGCAATAGACGATATTTCAGAAAACGGCGGGGGCGTTTTAACAATTCCAGCAGGGAACTATACCATTCGAAATATTGATTTAAAATCTAATGTACATATTGAAATCGATCCTGATGCCATTATAAGACCCTTTCAGGTTGATGATGGAAAAAACTATGCGATGTTCAAATTGGCTGATGGTAAGGAAAGAATCTACAATGTAAGTGTTATTTGTTCAGACCTAACAGGTTTGGAAGAAGGTCATATTTGTGATGCTACTGAACCCGGACGTTATACAATTGATTTAACTCAAGTTGTTAATAATAATGTTACTGTTTTTGCTATTCGAAATGCGGAGAATTTTTTAGTAGCTGATTTTCATGTAAATGATATATATACAGATTTTTCTGCGGTTACTTTAGGAACAACCAAAGTAGGAGGTTATTCGGATAGTTCTATAAAAAATACCTTAACAGGAACGGATAGTGAAATATTGACAGCCTTTGATTTGGCGTTGGTTATGGATTCAGGTTATATATCAAATGTAACCACGGTTTATAATACACATATTGCTTCAATAGAGAGTTTAATTCCAGATGAAGATCAACAAAATGCTAAAGATTTGTTAGATCCCATTATTCAAGATTTAACAACTGTTTTAAACGAGATAGCTGCCACAGGAACACTTCCCGGTAATGATACTAAAGAGGAAATGGTGGAAGAATATACCGATAGGTTGGAGGATTTTATAGTAACAATGGTAAACAGATCTGAAGTGCCAACAAATTATTTTATGCCTGTGAATGGTATTGTTAGGTCTGGAAGTGTGTGCAATGCCGCTTATGGTTATGGAACAATTCAGTCTCAAGCTGCGACGAATGTACTTTTTAAAGATCTCTATGGGTTTGGTGGCGCAACATTACGATTAGAAACAGGATATAGCAAAATGAATAATGTCCAATATGGAGGGAATTTTGACATTGTTGCTAGGAATATTTATAGCGAACAAGGAAATTCTACTTTGATGATTTCTCCGCATGCAATGCACTGTGGAGCAGTAGACGCAGAAGGTATTCGTTCAAAAGGTAGTGGGTTTGATGCTAGAATAGAAGGTGGCTTTATATCAAAAAAATATTGTCAGGATGTAGGATTAGAAATTGGTACTTATAGTTATGTAAAAGTTGTTGATGTTGATGCAGAGTTTGGAATGGTGGCCCAATTGAAGTCAAAGCATTTTTATTTAATGCCAGAAGAGTTAGTTGATGATATAACTGATATTTCACAAGATGGAGGCGAGAGTGTCATCGGACCATCTATCGCAGCAGCAGTGAATGATGCGCATTATATCTGCTCTATTGATGGCGTACAAAATGTGTTTTTAGAGGATGTTTCTCAAGTAGGATTTGAATATCAAGAACCTGTTGTGCCTGAGGAAAATGTTCCAATTGTTTGTGAAAACTTGTCGGTTGAGGGAAGTGCACTTGAATCAAATCGATTTGTAGCGTACCCAAATCCATCTAACGAGCTTTTACATGTAAAAACCTATGAACAAGGAACGCTAAAAATAATGGATTTTTTGGGTGCTGTCGTTATGATAAAAACTATTGAAAATGGAAAGCATACTTATGTTCTTGATGTTTCAAATTTTGCTAATGGGATGTATGTTGTTATGTTTGAAGGAAAAACCTCTAGGTTAACAAAAAGTATTATTGTGAGTCATTAAATAATTTAAGGACCACTATATTTTAGAAGTTTTTTTAGAAAGGAAGTAATGTTATATTACTTCCTTTTTATTTGTGATTTCTGCTCAAAAAATATGTAAAAAAAAGAGGTTAAAATTAAATACGATCGTTGAGTGGAATGTTTTGGTGTGAAAATGTAAAGTTTTTGGAGGTTTTGATAAAATCGGAATTTTTTCTAGTTTTCGAAATCGATGTAGTTATGCCAATCGATTGTATTTTGGTTTTTTGATATTTCAATTCTGTTAGAAATATTTCTATGAAACAGTACAAAAAGGATCAACTTTTGTTTATTTCGTATTAAAAATTGGTTAAGAGTGTAGTATCTGTAAAAATACACTATCCATATTATCGTGTTTTCATTTTAGCTAACTTAGCCGACTTAAAATAACTGGATTTTATCCTAGTTATCCTTGAAATTACCCTTTTGCAATTATTTGCAATTGGTCTATTTCAAAAATCACTAAAATGAACATATTTATTAATTAAAAATTAAACCACCAGAAAATATGAAAATAGGCATATTGAAGGAAACACAAAAAGGTGAAAAACGTGTCGCAATCTCTCCTAACATTGCGAAACAATTTGCATCTAAAGGATTTGAGTTGTTGTTAGAAGAGGATGCAGGTAAAGCATCATCTTACAAGAATTCGGATTACAAGGAAGTTGAGGTAAAAGTTGAAAAAAGAGAAGTTGTTTTTAAAGAGGCAGATGTACTTGTAAAAATCAATCCTTTTGATGAAGAGGACCTTAAATTAGTTAACAAAGGACAAGTATTGGTAAGTCAATTATACCATAAGTCAAGTCCAGAATTGATCCAAGCAATTGCAGCGAAAGAGGCGACGGCATTTTCACTGGATGCGATACCTAGAATCTCTAGAGCGCAGGATATGGATGTGTTGAGTTCTCAAAGTAATTTAGCAGGTTATAAGGCTGTAATTTTAGGGGCTTATGAAATGACAAAGATTTTTCCTTTGATGATGACTGCAGCCGGAACGATTACACCTTCCAAAGTGTTGATTTACGGGGTAGGAGTTGCTGGATTACAGGCAATTGCAACTGCGAAAAGATTAGGTGCTGTGGTTGAGGCTACGGATATTAGAACAGAAACGAAAGAACAAGCTGAATCATTAGGAGCTAAATTTATTTCTGTTGATAATTCTGGTGAAGAATCAGAAGGAGGATATGCAAAAGAGGCTTCGGATGATTATAAGAAAAGACAAAAAGAAGCTGTAGACAAATCTTTGTTTCAGGCGGATTTAGTTATTACTACTGCGAATATTCCAGGAAGAAAAGCCCCTGTTCTAATAACAGAAGAACAAGTTTCTCAAATGAAAAATGGAGCTGTGATCGTTGATTTGGCAGCTGCACAAGGAGGTAACTGTGAGGTGAGTGTGATGAATAAGACTGTTGTTAAAAACGGTGTGAAAGTTATCGGTACTACGATTGCTCCAGAAAGTGTTTCAACCAATGCAAGTGAATTGTTTGCGAAAAATATTTACAACTTTTTAAATCATTTAACTGAGGAAAATCAGTTTAAATATGACTTAGAAGAAGAAATTACTGACGAGACTTTAATCGTTAGAGATGGAACAATTAGAAAAAATTAAAAATATAGATGATGAACGAATTAATTGAATTTATAAGTAACAATCTTCAAATTACTTACATATTAATATTAGCAACATTTGTAGGGATTGAAGTAATTAAAAGTATTCCGGCTGTATTACATACGCCTTTAATGTCTGGTGCAAACGCCTTAAGTGGGGTGGTAATTGTAGGGGCAATTTTGGTAATGTTACATTCTGATCCAACGGATTATGTTGCATTGGGACTTGGTTTTGTAGCTGTTGTATTAGGAGTTCTAAATGTTGTTGGTGGTTTTGCGGTTACTGACAGAATGTTAGAAATGTTTAAAAAGAAAAAATAATAAATCTATTCTTTATAGTTTACTATAAAAAGATTTTAAAAATATAAACGATGAGTATTTTATTAAGTATAATCTATCTTATATCAACGGTAACGTTTATCGTTGGTCTTAAAAAATTAGGACATCCAGAGACTGCCAAAAGCGGAAATTTAATAGCGGCCTTAGGAATGGGATTGGCAATTGTTGGAACGATTTTTATCAATGATATTGAAGTGCCAACTATTATTTATGTATTGATTGGCTTGGCAATTGTTATAGGATCAATCATGGGATGGTTGATTGCTATGAAAGTAGAAATGACAAAAATGCCCGAATTGGTTTCTTTGTTTAATGGTTTTGGTGGTGCAAGTGCTGCATTAATTGGAGTGGTTGAATTTATTGGAAATGACAATGTTGCTGGAACTGAAGCTACAATTATTTCAACAATATTATCTGCCATTGCAATCGGTGCTATTACCTTTTCAGGAAGTTTGGTTGCGTGGGGAAAGTTAAATGGTTCTTTAAAAAGTGTTGTTAAGATTCCTCAATACAACATCATTAATAATTTAGTGATTATTGGAATTGTTGCTTTTTCTGCTTTTATAGTGGTTACAGGATCAGATAGTCAAATTTTATTGTACGGACTATTGGCTGCTGGATTATTGTATGGAGTTTTGTTTGTATTGCCTATTGGTGGTGCAGATATGCCAGTTGTAATTTCATTATTAAACTCTCTTACAGGTATTGCAGCCGCTATTACAGGTATTCTATATGATAACATGGTAATGTTGGTAGGTGGTATTTTGGTTGGTTCAGCCGGTATTATTTTAACTGTGGCAATGTGTAAGGCTATGAATAGAACATTAGGTTCTGTTATTTTTGGTTCTTTTGGAGCATCTGCAGTCGCTGAAGAAGGAGTGAACAAAACTTTGGGAACTATTAAGAAAACGACTTCTAGTGATACTGCAATTATGATGAATTACGCATCAAATGTAATAATTGTTCCTGGTTATGGTTTGGCAGTTGCACAGGCGCAGCATGTTATTCATGAACTAGAGGAGATTTTAACAAATAAGGGTGTAAACGTTAAGTATGCAATTCATCCAGTAGCAGGTCGTATGCCTGGTCATATGAATGTACTGTTAGCTGAATCTAATGTTGAATATAGTTTACTTGCAGAAATGGATGATATCAATCCTCAGTTTAATAATGCTGATGTTGTATTGGTGGTTGGAGCAAATGACGTTGTGAATCCAGCGGCACATAATGATCCTTCAAGTCCAATTTACGGAATGCCTATTTTGGATGTTGAAAATGCAAAACATATTGTAGTAAACAAACGTAGTATGAAAGCGGGATATGCTGGAATTGAAAACGAATTGTTCTATAATTCTAAAACTTCTATGTTATTTGGTGATGCTAAAGATGCATTGACAGAATTGGTAGGAGAGTTGAAAGGGATGTAATTTCTTTTTAGAATCGACTAAAAAGCCTAACAGATCAGAATAGATTTGTTAGGCTTTTTTTATGCTTGAAAACCGAAGTTTACATGAATAAAATATTCATTAATTTTCATAATAATTTTGGTGGTTGACATCTGATTTTTTCGGATATTTGCAGCTTATTTTTTTATCATGGCACAAAAACCAAGTATTCCAAAAGGAACGAGAGATTTTTCTCCAATAGAAGTTGCAAAACGTGACTATATTTTTGGTACTATAAAACAGGTATTTCAAACTTTCGGATTTCAGCCGATAGAGACACCTTCTTTTGAAAATTCATCAACGTTGATGGGGAAATATGGTGAAGAGGGAGATCGTTTAATTTTTAAAATATTGAACTCAGGTGATTATTTGAAAAAAGCGGATGAAAAGCTGTTATCGGAAAAACAAAGTACGAAGTTAACATCTCAGATATCTGAAAAAGCTTTGCGTTATGATTTAACAGTTCCATTTGCAAGATATGTTGTGCAACACCAAAATGAATTAGAATTGCCTTTTAAAAGGTTTCAAATTCAGCCGGTATGGAGAGCAGATCGACCTCAAAAAGGACGATTTAGAGAATTCTATCAATGTGATGCTGATGTAGTAGGAAGTAAGTCCTTGTGGCAAGAAATTGAATTTATTCAATTATATGATACTGTTTTTAGTAAGTTAGGTTTAGTCGGTACGACTATAAAAATCAACAACCGAAAAATATTGTCTGGGATTGCTGAAATTATTGGAGCCAAGGATAAATTAATTGATTTTACAGTTGCTTTAGATAAACTAGATAAGATAGGAGCAGAAGGAGTTACGAAAGAAATGTTAGGAAAAGGAATTTCTGAAGAAGCGATTGAAAAAGTGGCACCTTTGTTTTCTTTTAACGGTTCTAGTTCTGAAAAATTGAATCAGCTGGATGAAATGTTGGCAAATTCTGAAGAAGGTTTGCAAGGGGTTAAAGATCTTAGGTTTGTTGTTGATAAAATTGAAGCACTCGGGTTAGAAACTGCATCTTTAGATGTTGATGTAACCTTAGCGCGAGGATTGAATTATTATACAGGGGCCATCTTTGAAGTTGCAGCTCCGGAAGGTGTAAAAATGGGATCCATTGGAGGTGGTGGTCGTTACGATGATCTTACCGGTATTTTTGGATTAAAAAATATGAGTGGTGTCGGGATTTCTTTTGGTTTGGATAGGATATATTTAGTTCTTGAAGAATTAAATTTATTCGCAAAATTTGAAAAACCAAGACCAGAGGTAGTATTTATTAATTTTGGTGATGAAGAAGCTTTTTATGCTACTAAAGCTATTAAGGTTTTGCGTGCAGAAGGAGTAAAAGCAGAATTATATCCAGATGCTGCAAAAATGAAAAAACAAATGAACTATGCTAACAAAAGAGAAATCCCTTTTGTAGTAATAGTGGGCTCAAAGGAAATAGAAGCGAATACATATACATTAAAAAATATGCAAAGCGGAGAACAACAGGAATGTAGTTTAGAAGAATTACTTCAAGTGGTGATTAATTCGTAAATTTGCAACATAATATAAGAACAATGTTTGAAGGTAAAAACGGAATGAGTATTGATAACATAGATGAGATCGGAGAAAATCATATCGCTACTTCAGCAGAGACACCTTTGCGTGATGATGCTTTTGATATGTCAGATTCAGAGAAAATTAGTATTATTCAAGATAAAGTAAAAGATATCCTAACTACTTTAGGGATGGATTTGACTGATGATAGTTTACAAGGAACTCCTAAGAGAGTTGCAAAAGCATTTGTAAATGAATTGTTTTCTGGGTTGAATCCTGCTAATAAACCAGAATTGTCAACTTTTGATAACACTTATAAATATGGTGAAATGTTGGTAGAAAAAAACATTGTTGTTTATTCTACATGTGAACATCATTTACTTCCAATTGTAGGAAGAGCACACGTTGCTTATATTTCAAAAGGAAAGGTAATAGGTTTGTCTAAGATGAATAGGATAGTGGAGCACTTTGCTAAAAGGCCTCAAGTTCAAGAAAGGTTAACAATGCAAGTGGTACAAGCTTTACAAGAAGCTTTAGGAACAGATGATGTGGCTTGTGTAATTGATGCCAAACACTTATGTGTAAATTCTAGAGGAATTAAGGATATTGAGAGTAGTACTGTGACTTCAGAATATGGAGGTGCCTTTAAAAAGAAGGAAGTTCGAAGAGAATTGTTAGACTATATAAAATTAGAAACTAACGTCTAGTTTATAAGAGTAAAAAAAGCCGCTTCAAGCGGCTTTTTTAATATCATTTTTCTAAAATTACAAGTAGAATTAAAACTATCTTTGCATTCTAAAATTATATCATTTTGAGTACATTTTCAGATTTAGGAATTTCTAAGGATTTCCAAAAGGCATTAAAAGAGAATAATATCGTTTCACCTACAGATATTCAGGAGAAATCTATTCCGGTTTTATTGAAACAACAAACTGATTTTATTGGTTTAGCGCAAACAGGAACAGGTAAAACAGCAGCCTTTGGTTTGCCTATTTTACAAAATATAGATCCTAACAAAAATGAGATTCAAGCGTTGATTTTATCTCCAACCAGAGAGTTGGTACAGCAGATTAATAAGCAGTTATTTCGTTTTACAAAATATGCGCCTACTAAAATATTTTCGGAAGAATTATATGGAGGAGTTAAAATAGATGTTCAAATTGAAAAGTTAAAAAGACCAACTCACTTTGTTGTGGCTACTCCAGGTAGACTTGTTGATTTAATTGAACGTGGTGCATTAGATTTGACTAAAATTAAAACAATTGTTTTAGATGAGGCTGATGAAATGTTGAGTATGGGATTCAAACAGGATTTGAATAGAATCCTTAATTACACCAATGGAACAAGAAATACTTGGTTGTTTTCAGCAACAATGCCAGAAGAAATTAAAAGAATAATTAACACTTACATGTCTCCGGATGCGATAAAAGTGAGTGTTGATGTAGATACTTTAATTAACAAAAATATTACACATCAATATGCTGTAGTTAATGGAAAAGAGAAATATAATGCTTTAGTTTCTTTTTTAGAGCAAAACCCTGATGGAAGAGGAGTCGTGTTTTGTAAGACTCGAGCTGGAGTTCAGAATCTTACAGAATATTTGCAAGAAGATGAATTTTCTGTTGGTGGATTAGAAGGAGAAATGGGGCAGCGTGATCGAGATAAGGTAATGCGTGCTTTTAAAAATGGAACACGTCAAATATTAATTGCAACGGATGTGGCTGCTCGTGGAATTGACGTTAAAGATTTAGCGTTTGTAATTCATTATCAGTTGCCAGAACAGCTAGAGTATTATACACATAGAAGTGGTAGAACTGCAAGAGCTGGTAAAAAAGGAATTTCTTTAGCTCTAGTGACAGCAACGGAATTAGGGCGTTTAAGAGAAATTGAAAATGACCTAGAAATTAGAGCAAAACAAGTTAGTATCTAACTTTTATATCGACTATAATAAAAGCCTGTTTAATTTATAAACAGGCTTTTTGTATATTAGAACAAATGGAGAAAGAATATAAATATTTAATAATTGGTGCCGGTTTATCTGGTCTGGTTACAGCATATAAACTCAGGCAAAGTGGTGAAGAAAATTTTGTGATTCTAGAATCTAGATCAAGAGTAGGTGGAAGGGTGTTTACTAAAGATTCCATTGATTTTGGAGCTACTTGGTTACAAAATTATCATACTAATTTATTAAGTCTGTTGGAAGAATTAAATATTCAAGTGTTCGATCAGTTTTCAAATGGGAAAAGTGTGCTGGTTTATAGTTCTATGTCTCCTGCTCATTATTTTGAAATGGATGCCTCTCAGCCTTCTTCTAAACGAATTATCGGGGGGACTCAGCGACTTATAGATGCTTTGTATCAGAAGGTAGAAGATAAGGTACTTTTGAATGTTAAAGTACAAGAGATTAAAAACCATGATAGTAGGTTACTGGTAAATACTGAGAATACAGATTTCTCTGCGGAAAAAGTTGTTTCAACATTACCACCATTGTTAGCTTCCGAAATAGCCTATCAACCTAATTTACCAGATAGTCTGAAAATAGTTATGGAACAAACGCATACATGGATGAGTAATGCGATTAAAGTTGGAATACATTTTAAATCTCCCTTTTGGAAAGAAATGGGGTTCTCTGGAACTGTTATAGGACAGGCTAGCCCGGTGGTTGAGTTGTATGATCATACCAATTATAAAGAAGATGTATTTATATTGAAGGGCTTTGTAAACGAGAGCTTGCGAGAACTATCATCAGATACTAGAAGAGATAGAATACTTAATTTTTTAGAAAAATATCTTGGGGAGGAAGTACACAACTATCTAAGTTATGAAGAAAAGGATTGGTCTAAAGATGTGTATACTTCTGGTGATAGTTTAAAATCCTACTATCTAAGTCCTCAGTATGGAAATCCTATTTTTAAGGAATTGTATTTTGATTCTAAACTGTTGTTTTCTGGTACTGAAACCTCAGAGAGCTATGGTGGTTATTTGGAAGGAGCTGTCATAAGCGGCATCAATGCATTTAAATTGATATCTGATGAAACTAAGTAAATCGAGTAATTTGCTTATTGGGATTCTTTGCGATATAATTGGAATGGGCTCATATTTGTTACCTGGTGCAGGTGAGTTTTTTGATGTAATTTGGGCTCCATTATCACTCTATATAATGATCAAAATGTATAAAGGAACGGAAGGAAAAGTGGCAGGTGTGGTTTCTTTTATTGAAGAAGCTTTGCCGATAGATTTTGTTCCAACTTTTACTTTAATGTGGATATATACTTATAAAATTAAAAAAGGACAGTAATTTTTTTTTACTGTCCTCATTTATTTATTGTACTGCTATATAGATACTAGCTTCGCCGTTTGTAGGATTCATTGCTTTTTCATCATAAACCTCTAAGTCTGTTGTATAGGTTCTGTTTAGATTTGTATTCCAAATTTCTCTCCATGTATTAATTACAGCATCTTTGGTTAAGTCTCCTTTTGCTGTGAATTTCTTATAATGTGCCTTTGGAATTATTTTTACAGTCAGGTCTTCTGGTACTTTGTCTAGATTTGAAACTTCATGACCTAGAATTACTGTATAGTTTCCATTATGATCAGATTCATAATCTGTGTATAAAGCATAAATGGTTTCATCTTTTTTATGCGGTAATGTTTTTAATGATTGAGTTTGCATAAATTCATGCCATAGTTTTGGAATTTGAATTTCTGCTTTTCCAGCATGGTTAGAAGTTCTTGTTTCAATACCAACAATGGTTAGTGCGTTTTTTTCTACTGTATTCATAGGTGTTAAATTTTTAATTCGAATCAAAAATACACGTCATGAATGACACAGTTATGTCAGGGGTTATTGCTTCGAGTAAAAATTTTTATAAAATTCTTTTAAAGTCATATTATGTGAATCAAAATGAATTGAAGTTCGTTTTATATTTTCGATATGATCTACTCTAAACATTCTAAATTCTTGTCTTAATCGACAATAAGCAATCAAGAGCCAGTTTTCTTGGGTACTATATAGGGCGAAAGGTTCTACTTCCCGATTGGTGGTTTTTGACTGCAAGGAGAGATAATTTATTTCTAACAGTTCAAAATTTGTTATTGCCGTTTGTAAGAGCATCAGATAATTACTTGTTTTCTGTTGCTGAAAGTTTGCATTAAAATAAACTCTGTCAGAAAGCAAAGCCGTTTTCTCTTTTTGTTGAGATTTAAGTGTTGCCTTTATTTTTAGAATCGCCTCACTATAGTGGTTTGCAAAAGAAGAATCTTTATTTTTTAGAATTAACTGTTCTGCGGTAATCAAGGCATTAGCTTCTTCTTCAGTAAACATCACCGGAGGTAGTTTGTATCCTTCCATCAAAGAATAGCCTTTTCCTTCTTCTGTAAAAACAGGAATACCTGAGCTTTCTAAAGTTCGTATATCCCTGTAAATGGTTCGAATACTAACCTGATGCTTTTCAGCTAAAGTTTTTGCAGTTGTTATTTTTCGAGTTTGTAGCTCAGTAATTATGGAAGTAAGTCGTGATATTCTAGGTTTCTCTTCCATTTATTTAGGGTATTATTTTTTGTAAAATGGAAGCTTAACTACTTGAGCTTTTAGTTGTTTTTTACGAACTTGGATAAATATTTCACTTCCTACAGTTGAAAATTCAGAGCTTACATAACCCATTCCAATTCCTTTTTTTACCGTTGGTCCCATCGTTCCAGAGGTTACAACTCCAATAGTATTCCCGTTTGTGTCTACAATTTCATAATCCTTTCTTGGAACACCTCGATCTATTAATTCAAATCCTACCAGTTTTTTTGAAACTCCAGCGTCCTTTTGAGATTTTAGAAATTCACTATTGGTAAACTCTTTATTAAATTTTGTGATCCAACCCAACCCAGCTTCAAGAGGAGAGGTTGTGTCATTGATATCGTTTCCGTATAAGCAATACCCCATTTCCAAACGAAGGGTATCTCTTGCGGCCAATCCTACAGGTTTGATGTCAAAGTTGGCACCAGCTTCAAAAACTTTGTTCCAAATTTGCTCCACTTCTGAGTTTTTACAATAAATTTCAAAACCTCCAGAACCTGTATATCCTGTTGCAGATATGATAACATGTTCAATTCCTGCAAAATCTCCAACTTTAAATGTATAAAATTTAATATCAGCTAAAGAAACAGAAGTCAAACTTTGCATTGCCTCTACCGATTTAGGTCCTTGAATAGCTAATAAAGAATAGGCATCTGATAAATTACGCATGCTAACATTGGCCGTATTCTTACTACTGATCCAGTTCCAGTCTTTTTCAATATTAGAAGCATTGACAACCAGTAAATAAGTGTCTTCTTTTATTCGATAGATTAAAAGATCGTCAATAATCCCACCTTCCTCATTTGGTAAACAGCTGTATTGTGCATCTCCAATTTTAAGAGTACTAGCATCATTTGTGCTAACCTTTTGAATCAGCTCTAAAGCACCGTTTCCTTCAATCAAAAATTCCCCCATATGAGAGACATCAAAAACACCAACACTTTCTCTTACAGCACTGTGTTCAGCGTTTACACCTTCGTATTGTATTGGCATATTGTAACCAGCAAAAGGTAAAATTTTTGCGCCTAAAGATTCATGTATATGATTTAACTGTATGTTTTTCATGAGTTGGGATTTATTATCAATTACGAGTGCAAATTAAAGAAAATTTAATGCAAGTTGAGAAGCAATTGAAAGAAATCCTTTCATAATATGACAAGATTTAAGTTTATAGATTGTTATACAATTGAAGAATTAGAGTTTTTTGTTCTTGATATAAACTTATACGTCTAGATATTATCTGAACATATTTAGAATTGCTGTTTTCTTCAATTCTTTCTGAAATTGTATTTCTGTACATTTATCATAAATTATAAAAAGTGAATTATGAATATTAAATTTTATACCGGTTGTTTGCTTGTGTTTTTAAGTCTTAAAGGTTGGACTCAAGCTCAGCCAAATATTTTATGGATTGTTACTGATGATCATAGAGCAGATGCTTTGTCATGTTTTAATAAGGCAACTACAGGGCAATCTGAAAGTGCTTTGGGCTATGTTTCGTCTCCAAATATTGATCAACTAGCAGATGAAGGAGTGCTATTTGTAAATGCCTATTGCAATTCCCCAGCTTGTGGTCCTTCAAGAGGGGCGATGGTAAGCGGAAGGTATCCATTTAGATCTGGTCATTACTCCTTTAACCCAACACATCAGGCGCCTGATTTTATCAAACCAACTTTTCCACAGCAGCTTCAAAAGAAGGGGTATAAAACCGCCTTATTCGGTAAGGATGGATGTTATATTTTTCAATGGGGACCAGGCCAAGGGTTTAAAGATGCACAACATTATAATTCAAAAGTTAGCTTTAAGCACGATATACAAAAGCATGATCTTGGTGATTTTTGGAACCAACCTAGATATGTTAAGAATACATGGAAAAATTTAGGAACTGAGGAACGAGTTAGATATGCTGATGGAACAATTAAAACCTATCTAATTAAAACAAAAAATGGTGAGATTTCTCAAGAGGATAAAGAATTAAAAAAGAAAGTAGATCAAGAATTTGAAATTCTTAGAGCCTATAAAAGATATAATAAAGATCTTATTATAGGTGGAGAAAACCCATTGCCAGCCGGTGAAACGATTGATGCTAAAATAGTAGAAGAGTTTAAAAGGTTTTTGAATAATAAAAATGGATCCTATAAAACTACCTGGGGAGCGCCAAGAAAAGGAGCCGAATCAGAAACTCCATTAATGGTTAATTTAGGGTTTCATTTACCACATACACCAGTATTACCTCCTAAGTCTTTTAGGGATGATTTTAAGAATAGAGCTTATAAAATTCCTGAGTTTGATGTAAGAGATATGAAAACTTATACCCCGCAGATGCAAAGACTTTATAGGAATTTGAATATGCACGAAATGTCGGAGAAAGATAAAATTCAAGCGATTCAAGATTATTATGCATTTTGTGCCTATGGCGATTCGCTAATAGGGGATGCAGTAGCTACTTTTAAAGAGTATTGTAAAGAGAATAATCAAGAGTATTTAATTTTATTCACCGTAGGGGATCATGGATGGCATTTAGGAGAACAAGGAATTGAAGCTAAATTTGGTCCATGGGAAAAATCTACGAAAGGAGCAATGATTATGGTTTCTTCGGATAAGACTAAAGTACCTAGTGGTATTGTTAAAAATCAGTTGATAGAATATGTTGACATTGCACCTACGATTTTAGAGGTGTCGGGAGAGAATATTAAGGATAAAAAGTTTGATTATTTAGATGGATCGAGTTTATTTACTTTTTTAGAGAACGACAAAGAAGTAAGAGAGTATGTGTTGGGTGAGATAAATTTAGTGGCTGGTCCAAGAGCCTATATAAGATCAAAAGATTTTGCTTTTTCGATGCGAACAAGACCTCAAAGAAAATTATCGCCAAACCAAAATGTCAAATGGGCACTAGAATGTTCAACAAAAGAAGCAGAATTAGCACTGTATGATTTGCGAAAGGATCCGCATGAACGAAATAATGTGGCAACTGCTAAGGAATATAAAAAACTAGCAGCCTGGTTTAGAAATAAACTTGGAAATATTGTTCTTGGTGATGGTCGTATTGAATGCGATTGGTCTCAAGAGAATAGTTATAATCTAAGTAATTTTGCAAAAGGAAGCGATGATAAAAAGTTAAAAATACCGAAAAAGATGCTACCAAAATTATAGAGTGAGCTCAAAAAAAAACTCGAATGTAAATTATTATATTCGAGTTTTTTGTATTTGAAAAAATCTTTTTAAGCTTTTAAAAATGATTTTAACTCATTGTATTCTTTGATTTGCGTAGCTTCTTTTTTTAGATCAATTACCGCTTTTATTTGCGAAGGAATTTCAATGTTTTCAGCAACGCCAGGATAAAGAACATCTAAAAATTTAACAGGATGTGCAGTTTCAAGGAAAATACCTTGAACATCGTTGTTTGTTTTTAGGTAATTTTTTAAAGCTAAATATCCAATTGCTCCATGCGGTTCAGCAACATAATTACAACTTTTGAGGAGGTGTCCTAAAGCAGCAGTAGTTTCTTCATCAGTGTAACTAAAACCAGATAGATTTTTTCTCAATGCTTCTAGGTTGTTGTTATGAATTTCTTCAATTCTAATAAAGTTACTAGGTGCCCCAACATCCATAGCATTTGAAATAGTTTGAATTGAAGGTTTAGGCTCGTATTTACCAGTTTCCAAATAAGTAGGAACTACCTTGTTGGCATTGGTTCCTGTAACAAAATGTTCAATAGGTAAACCTAATTTTTGAGCCATCATTCCAGCGCATATATTTCCATAGTTTCCACTAGGAACAGAAAAAACTAATTTTTTAGATTTATCCTTTAATTGTTTATAAGCAAAAAAGAAGTAAAACATTTGTGGCAACCATCTTGCAATATTGATAGAGTTTGCCGATGTTAGTTTCATATAATCGGTTAGATCAGAATCTAAAAAAGCCTTTTTAACCATCGCTTGACAGTCATCAAAAGTACCTGTAACTTCAAGAGCTTTGATATTTTGACCCAATGTAGTTAATTGCTTTTCTTGAATGTCAGAAACCTTTCCACTTGGATATAAAATAACAACATCTACACCTTTAACTCCAAGAAAGCCGCTAGCCACAGCACCACCGGTATCTCCAGAAGTAGCCACTAAAACTGTAACATCCTCTTGTTTTTTTGCTTGCGTATTGAAGTACCCTAAACAACGAGCCATAAAACGTGCTCCCACATCTTTAAATGCCATGGTAGGACCGTGGTATAACTCTAATGAAGAGATATTTTTATCAACGGGAACGACAGGAAAATCAAAACATAAAGTTTCTTCGATAATTCTTTTTAGTTCATTTTCTGGAATTTCATCACCCACAAATTGTTTGATTGCTTCATAAGCAATTTCATTATTGCTATAATTCTCAATATTTTCGATAAATTCTTTAGAAAGGGGAGTAATGCTTTCAGGAAAGTACAAACCTTTGTCTGGAGCCAATCCTTTGACTACAGCTTCCTCAAAAGAAGTATTCGGTGCTTTTTTATTTAAACTAAAATAGTTCATGTTGTGTTAATTTCGGTGAACTTCGTTAAAAGTGAAGTTTATTTAATTATTTTTATTCCTTCTGTGTTGATTTTTGAAATATGAACATCATAGTCAATACCAACATTTTCGTATACGTTTTTCATAGCTTCTGCTACTTTTTCAGCGGTTTGTTTTCCTTGACTAAGTGCATAAATCGACGGTCCAGATCCTGAGATACCTGCTCCCAATGCACCAGCTTTAATACTATCTTCTTTCACTGCGTCAAATGCAGGTATTAAAATAGATCGAATAGGCTCAACAATGTGATCTTGCAGAGAGCGACCAATAAGTCCGTAATCTTCTGTGTATAGGCCGCTAATAAGTGCACCCACATTTCCCCATTGTTTGATAGCTGTTTTTAAAGGAACGGATCCTCTTAGTATTTCACGAGCATCTGAAGTTTTAACTTCAATTTGAGGATGAATTACAGTTGCATATAATTCTGATGGTGTATGTATCTTTAAAACCTCTAAAGGTTCCGTACTTTTTACAAGTGTAAAACCGCCTAATAGGGCAGGAGCCACATTGTCTGCATGGGCAACACCACTAGCCAAACGTTCCCCTTGCATAGCAAACTCAATCAAATCGTGGTTAGAGAATGGTTTTCCTAATAACGCATTTATTCCAAATACTGCACCAGCACTACTGGCTGCACTTGATCCAATTCCACTACCTGGTTTGATATTCTTATAAATTTCTATTTCAAAACCAAATTCAGTATCAACTTTTGATAATAAGGCTAATGCCGCAACACCAGCTACATTTTTATGAGTTGTTAAAGGTAAATCTTGTCCAACAATTTTAGTGATTGTAACTCCTTTCTTGGCAACCTTTCTAATGATCATTTCATCACCAACGTTGTCTAAAGCAAGTCCTAATACATCAAAACCACAAGATACATTGGCAATAGTAGCAGTACAGAATAATTTTATTTCTTCCATGTCAATTATTATACGTTTGTTATCCTCTACCAATTCTAATAATATCAGCAAAAATTCCAGATGCCGTAACATCTGCACCAGCACCAGCACCTTTAACGATTAGTGGGTACTCTGGATATCTTTCTGTAAAGAAAAGTACAATATTATCACTTCCTTGAAGATTAGAGAAAGGATGCTTACTATCAACTTCTTGAAGGGATACATTTGCTTTTCCATCAACAAATTCAGCAACGTACTTTAATTCTGCGTTATTTGCAGCTGCTTTTTCTTTGATTGCCTCGAAGTGTGCCTTTTCTGAAATCAAAGTTTTCTTAAAGTCTTCAATAGAATCAGCTTCTAAACTTGCCTTAGGAAGGAAAGAAATATTTTCAATATCTTCTAAATTCATCTTTGTACCACTTTCTCTGGCTAAGATTAAAATTTTACGAGCAACATCTACACCGCTTAGGTCAATTCTTGGATCAGGTTCTGTAAAACCAAGTGCACCTGCTTCATCAACAATTTTGGCAAAATCTCCATCTCCAACAAACGAATTAAAAATAAAGTTAAGAGAACCGGAGGCTACGGCTTGAATTTTATGAATTCTATCACCAGATAAAACTAGATTATTAAGTGTATTAATGATAGGTAATCCTGCACCAACATTTGTTTCAAACAAGTAAGGCGCATTGTATTCCTGTGATAAAGATTTTAATTCAGCATAAATTTCGTAATCAGAAGAAGCTGCAATTTTATTACAAGTTACAACGGCAATACTTTCTTTTAGATAACCAGCATATAATTGAGCGATATCATAATTAGCTGTATTGTCAACGAATATACTATTCGCTAAATTTAAAGCTATCACATTGGCATGAAATTGATTTAAATCTAGGGCTTCACCGTTTTCTAAAAGATCATTTTTCCAATCAGAAAGATCAATACCTTCTTCTTTAAAAAGCATTTTTTTAGAGTTAGACAAAGCAATTACATTTACTTTTAACTGTAGTTTTTCAAGTAAATATTGCTCTTGAGCTTCAATTTGTTCAATTAATTTACCACCAACATTACCTACTCCTACAACAAATAAGTTTAGGTGTTTTACTTGGTTTTCAAAAAACTCATTATGTAAAGAGTTTAATGCTTTTTTTATGTTTTTGCTTGCAATCACTGTTGATATATTCTTTTCAGAAGCACCTTGTGCTATCGCTCTAATATTAACATTATTTTTTCCTAGAGTACTGAACATAGTACCGCTAATTCCTTGGTGATTTTTCATGTTATCTCCTACTAAGGCAACAATCGCTAAACCACTCTCTACTTGAAGAGGTTCTACTTTTCCTAATGCAATTTCGTAAGCAAAAGCTTCGTCAATGATTTGTTTCGCTTTCGCAGCATCTGAATCATTGATACCAATACAAATTGAATGTTCTGAAGAGGCTTGTGTGATTAGTGTTACATTTATTTTCTCTTGTGATAAAGTTTCAAATAAACGCTTAGAAAAACCAGGAATTCCAATCATTCCATTTCCTTCAAGGGTGATTAAGCTTACACCGTTGATATGGCTAATTCCCTTAATCAAGGTTTTACTTTCATTGTTGTTTTTTGAAATATAAGTTCCTGGAGCTTCTGCATCAAAGGTGTTTTTAATCACCATTGGAATTTCTTTTTTAAGCACAGGTTGTACCGTCGGAGGGTACAAAACTTTTGCTCCAAAATGAGATAATTCCATAGCTTCTTGATACGAAATAGCAGCAATTGGGTAAGCTCCTTTTACTAGTTTAGGGTTAGCAGTGTACATTCCACTAACATCTGTCCATATTTCTAAAATGGAAGCATCCAAAGCAGAAGCAATAATTGCAGCAGTATAATCAGATCCTCCACGTCCTAAAGTTGTTGTTTCTCCTTCTTTGTTTGCAGCAACAAATCCAGGCATCACGATAATTTGAGAATTATTTTCTTTAAAAAATGAAACGATGTTTTTAGAAGTAGTATCAATATCCACAGAAGCTTGGGTAAAGTTATCGTCTGTAAGAATTAATTCTCTACTATCTTTGATATCTACATTTTCTACTTTTGCTTTTAATGCATTTACTACAATAAAAGAAGAAAGTCTTTCACCAAAACTTACAATTTTATCATGGGTTTTGTTAGAAAATTCTTTCAACAAAGAAATTCCTTCCAGAGTGCTTTGTAATTCATTTAAGATTTTTTTCAAACCTCCAAGAACACCAGATTGTTTGTCGATAGGAATCAACGAACGTACTGCTTCAATATGTCTTTTTTCAATAGCTTCAAAGCTTGCCGTAAAGGAACTATCTCCGTTCTTCGCAAGGTCTCCAGCTTCAAGTAAAGTGTCTGTGGTACCTCCAAGGGCAGATACAACTACCACTAATTTTTCTTGTTGAGAACTTTCATTAAGGATATTGATTACCTTCGATATGTTTTCTGCATTTGCTACCGAAGTTCCTCCGAATTTTAAAACTTTCATTTTTTATTTTTTATAACCCTCATTTAAAAGAGAGTATTTGTATTTTCTTTGTGTTTTTTACCCGTGCTATAAGTTAAGTCTAACTTTTTAGACATAGGATTTGTTTGATATGTATAATGGATTAACCCCAAAGGGTAGTAGTATTTCCAGTAGTGAACATAGAAATATTTCCTAAAGAATTAGGAATGTATGTAGTATATGTATTTTTCTTTGAAAAAATCATGCTGCAAATATACAGAAATCTATTAAAAAGGCGCTTTGAATATTGAAAAAAAAAATCACCAAGTTTTTGAAGAAAATCAGTGGTTTTATAGGGAAGGTTTTGAGTTTATGAAAATGCCTATTCGGATCTTTATTTTATGCAATTATTGTTTTTGTGCTCAGAATTTATACGGTTATGCTAGGATATATTACAACAACGACTTAGGGCAAATTAAAGATGGAAGAAAAAATATCTTTGGATTCTACATATATTAAATTTATTATGAAAAAGAACAGATTAACAAACAATTTAAATTTATTCATGGTTGCGATATTTCTAAGTATTGTTGCCTGTAACAAAAAGGAAAAGCAGAAAATTTATAACGAAGTAAAAACAGAGCTAAGTTGTATTGCTGAGCCGAGCTGGTTTCCTCACAAGAATACCCCGGCTCCAAAAGAGGGAAAAGATAGTCCGTTTGCAAATGGTAAAACGGTAACGAATTTAGATTTTTACAAATGGTCTTGGCAAAAATTTTTATGGTTGACTAAACCTATAGAAGTTACTAGAAAGATTAATTTGATGGATGGGGCTAAACCGAAACCGTTATATGTTGTAGATACATTACCTCTATTTTTAGTAGAAGATAGAATTATTGCAATTGATGATGCTATGGGAGAAATAAAAACTAGAGCAGGGGCTAATCTACATTTGATTTACAATCAACAAGCATGCTCCAATGAAGTTTTGAAAAGTAATCCAAATTATAATTCAGAAAATACCTCTTTCGAAGTTTTATATTCTTTACATACAAGTCCGATCATGATGGATGCTGCTCATAAGTATATTAATGAAATGGATAAAGGTAAGTTGGACTCTGTTGTAAATTACAAAGGGTTTCCAGTAGGATCGTTAGAGTTAAAGGTTTCTTGGATTGAAGTGGCTGCGCTTCCAAAGCAGGAGGTTGCTGATTATTACGTAACTGCTGGTGCTATAAGTAGAGATGGAGGTAAGACTTTTACTGTGAAAAATGTGGCAATGTTGGGAATGCACGTTGTTGGAGTTGTTGAGAATCACCCAGAGTTTGTTTGGGCAACATTCCAGCACAAAGGAATGACAGTAGCCTATGATTTTCCAAAAAATAAAGCGACTTCAGCGAATGAAAAATTGTTGTTCAAAAAAGGAAGTACAACCGGAATTGATGGGGTTTTGTTTCCGCAAAACAAAAGGAAACCAACACCTTATGAGGCTTATGAGCTATTTGCCTACGGAGTTCCTTTAAACAAAGATGGTTCTTTTATGAAGACATCGCAAAGCGAGCCTAGCAATTTAAATAATATCAAAGATATTAATAGATGTGTTGCTAACAACTTAAATGATGTTTTCAAAAATTATTTCTGTAATGGTGCTGTATGGTTAGATACGGAGGATTATAAAACTGCAGAGGATCAAGGAAAAATGATCGTTGACTTAGGCAATAACATTGCATCAGCTGAGCCCAAAGGGAAGGATGAATTAGGACTTTTAAGAGGTTCTACGAACTGTGCAAATGCTACAATGGAGACGTTTACACAGACTTTTGAACCGAGTTTAGATTCAGTAAAGGTAAGTTCTTTGGCAAATTGTTTTTCTTGTCATACGGCTCCAAGTTTTAAAAACAGCAGTATAAAATCACCTTTGTATTTGAGTCATATTTTTGATGCTGCCGTGCAAAGAAGTAATGGTAGTACTGACAAACAAATTGAGTTGATGAAAAATAAACAGGTATTAATGCATTTTATTGAGCATAACTAAGTTAGTTTTAACAATAAAAAAGGCGCTATAATTATAGCGCCTTTTTTTGTGAATTATACTTTTTTAAAAGTTTGCTTCTATTTGATTTCTTAAAATATCATCCATAGTTTCTCTCTCTCTAATTAGATAGTCCTTACCGTTGTAAATCATTACTTCAGCTGGTCTAAACCTAGAATTGTAGTTGGATGCCATTGAAAAGCAGTAAGCACCTGCATTGTGAATGCATAAAACATCTCCTTCTGATACGGTTCCTAAATTTCTTTTTGCACCAAAGGTGTCAGTTTCGCAAATATAACCTACTACAGAATATTCTTGCTCCTCAGCATCAGGGTTAGAAATATTTGTGATATGTTGATAGGCATCATACATCATTGGGCGTATCAAGTGATTCAAACCACTATCAATACCGGCAAAAGTAATATTAGGTGTTTCTTTGATTACATTTACTGTAGCCAAGAATTTTCCTGATTCGCTTACAAGGAATTTCCCTGGTTCAAAAATCAAGGTCAATTCTTTTCCGTATTCTTTACAGAAATTATTAAAGCTGTCTCCTAATAAAACCCCTAATTTTTCAAGGTCTGTTTCATTATCGCCTGGCTTGTAAGGAACTTTGAAACCACTACCTAAATCTACAAATTCAATGGTCTTAAACTGTCTTGCAATTCCCAGTAAAATTTCAGTAGCTTCAACAAAAGCTTCTAAATTAGAAATATCAGATCCAGTATGCATGTGCACACCATTTATTGTCATCCCTGTCTTAGAAACTACTTCCAGAATAGCATCAATTTGAGAAACTGAAATTCCAAATTTAGAATCAATATGACCTACTGAAATTTTAGCGTTTCCTCCAGCCATTACATGTGGATTCATTCTAATTGCAACAGGATAATCTGGAAAGTCTGATCCGAATTTTTCAAGACTATATAAATTGTCTAAGGTTATTTTTACACCTAGATCTTTCGCTTCAACAATCTCTTGATAGGAAACACCATTAGGAGTGTAAGAAATATTTTTTACATCAAAACCTGCATGTATACACAATTTTACTTCTTGTATGGAAACACAGTCAGTACCAGAATTCAATCGATTTAAAACTTTTAAAACATTAAGGTTTGTATTTGATTTTATCGCATAGTTTATCTTTACGTTTTTGACTCCAGAAAAAGCATTCATCATACGATTGTACTGTGATTCAATTTTGTTTGCATCGTAAACATAAAGCGGTGCTCCATATTTTTCTACTAAAGATAAAAGTAAATGATTGTTCATTTTTATTGTGTTTATATTCTAGTGCAAAGATTCAACTATTCTTTAAAATAGAAAGTCTTTTTGATTGATTTTATCAAAATAATACAGATTGTTTAATTCTAAACAAATTGTGTGTTTGATTATGAGTGGGTTATAGGGAACTAAAATTGTTGGGAGTAGTTAAGAATTAACCTGCTCTGTATTTCCTACGATTTCTGCAATCTTGACAATCACCTCAGTTGCCTTGATCATAGATTCAACAGGAATATACTCGTATTTTCCATGAAAATTATGTCCACCCGCAAAAATATTTGGACATGGTAGCCCTTTGAAGGATAACTGTGAACCGTCAGTTCCTCCCCGTATGGCCTTAATAATAGGTTTTATTTCTAGCTGCTCCATGGCACGTTTTGCAATATCAACAATATGCATAACAGGTTCTATTTTTTCTTTCATATTGAAATATTGATCCTTTATTTCAATCGAGATGATATAGGAGTTGTATTTTTTATTGATAGTTTCAGCAAACTCTAATATTGTTTTCTTACGTTTTTCAAATAATTCAAAATCATGATCACGGATTATATATTCTAAAACAGTTTTTTCAATATCCCCTGAAAAGGTGTGTAAATGGAAGAATCCTTCATATCCTGTGGTTTGTTCGGGAACTTCATTGGTAGGTAACAAGGCAGCAAATTCATTTCCAATTAGAATTGAATTAATCATTTTACCCTTTGCATAACCAGGGTGTACACTTTTACCTTCGATAGTGACGGTGGCTCCTGCAGCATTAAAATTTTCATATTCTAACTCACCAATTTCACTTCCGTCCATGGTATAGGCCCATTCTGCCCCAAATTTTTCAACATCAAACAAATGTGCTCCTTTTCCAACTTCTTCATCAGGGGTAAAGCATATTCTTATTTTTCCATGTTTTATTTGTGGGTTTTTTATAAGATATTCCATGGCAGAAACAATTTCAGTAACACCGGCCTTGTCATCTGCCCCAAGCAAAGTTGTTCCATCTGTGGTGATAAGTGTCTGACCTTTGTATAAAAGTAGATCTTCAAAATAATCCGGAGATAAAATGATATTCTTTTCCTTATTTAGCACGATGTCTTTCCCATCATAGTTTTCGTGTATTTGTGGATTGACATTCGTTCCGGAAAAATCAGGGCTCGTATCAATATGAGCTACAAAACCAATGGTAGGTACTTCCTTGTCAATATTACTGGGTAGGGTAGCCATGATATAGCAATTGTCATCTAAAGAAACATCCTGCATACCGATGGTCTTTAATTCATCAACCAAAATATGAGCTAAATCCCATTGGTTTTTGGTACTTGGAAAATCAGGGTTGTTTGGGTCTGATTGCGTATCTATTTGAATGTATTTTAGAAATCGGTTTACAATTGGGTGCATAAGATATATTTTGTTCAAAAATAAGATTTCCAAAAATACTGACCATATAAAGAGGGAAGAATAATCAAATAAGAAACTTTCTTATACCAAATAAAAAAACGCTTATTCCTAAATTTTAGCGTTAATGGAATTAAAGAAAAATTGTAGAGCTTATAAAGCTAGTTTAGTGAAAGAAATATAGAAGGAAACCTTCTAGTGTAGCTACAAATATTTCTTTTGAATTGGTGTATTCCGAAAAACCAAAAAAATAGAGTAGGAACAATTAAATTATTAAATCAAACGCTATGAGTACAGTAACTGAATCGAAAACAAACATTGCATCTGCATATTTAACAAAAGGAACAATTGGAAATGTTGGGTTGCCAGGAGCACCTATTGCACATTTTTCTTTAGTGGTAGTAGCTGCAACGAATACAGTTTCAGGTGTAGTAGAAATTACACAAGCGATCGACGCAAAGCCTATCCAAGTTCATGTAACTGGAAATATTAGATATACAGGATATGGAAAAGTAACTAAAATTGTATCTTTAAAAGGACAATATGTAGTTTCAGTTCCACCTCCAGCAATTGGAAGTTATTTACAGGACTTTACAGCTTATATGGATATTGATGATAGCTGGAATGGAGTAGGTGGTTTTACATATGGTTCTACTGAGATAACTGATGTTCCTGTGAACTCTGATAATTAATTTTCTCTTTTATAGAGAAGAATATTTCTATTAATACGTTGTTTAAAATCGTTCCTTTTAAAAGGAACGATTTTTTTATTTCTATAATTTTGTAAATCTACTGTTGTAGAGGAAGTTATCTGTTGTGTAAAATTTGAGATTTTACTGTGTTTTATTTAGAAATAAATTCTATATTTGCAGCCTTAAAAATAATTTTAAATAATATTATTATGAATCATTACGAAACTGTTTTCATTTTGAATCCCGTTTTATCTGATGTTCAGGTAAAGGAAACAGTACAGAAGTTTGAGGACTATCTTGTTTCTAAAGGTGCCAAGATGATTCACAAAGAAGACTGGGGACTTAAGAAGTTAGCTTACCCAATCCAAAAGAAAAAAAGTGGTTTTTATCACTTATTTGAGTTTAATTTAGAAGGAGCTAATTTAGCTGCATTTGAATTAGAATTCAGAAGAGATGATAGCGTTATGCGTTATTTGACTGTAAAGTTAGATAAACATGCTGCTGCTTGGGCTGAGAAAAGAAGAGAACGTGTTAAATCTGCTAAAAAATAAGAATTATGGCGTCAATTGATCAACAAGCAAAAGGAGGAAAACAAGGTGATGTAAGATACCTTACTCCGTTAGATATCGATACTAAAAAAGAATCTAAATACTGTAGATTTAAGAAAAATGGAATTAAGTACATTGATTTTAAAGATGCAGATTATTTAATGTATTTAGTAAATGAGCAAGGTAAAATTTTACCTCGTCGTTTAACAGGAACATCTTTAAAGTACCAACGTAAAGTGTCTGTAGCAATCAAAAGAGCTCGTCACTTGGCATTAATGCCTTATGTTGGAGATTTATTAAAATAATAAAGTAGATACGACATGGAAGTTATATTAAAACAAGACGTAGAAAACTTAGGATTTAAAGATGATATCGTAGCTGTAAAAAACGGATACGGAAGAAACTTCTTAATTCCTCAAGGACATGCGGTTTTAGCAACAGGATCTGCTAAAAAAGTATTAGCTGAAAACTTAAAACAACGTGCTTTTAAAGAAGCTAAAGTTGTAGAAGAGGCTACAAAAGTAGCAGAAGCAATCAAAGGATTAGAAATTAAAATTACTGCTAAGGTTGGTGAAGGAACTAAATTATTTGGTTCTGTTTCTAACATAGATGTTGCTGAAGCAATTTCTAAAGCTGGTGTTGAAATTGAGAAAAAATTCATCAAAGTTACTGGTGGATTGATCAAAAGAACTGGTAAATACAATGCATCTGTAAGATTGCATAGATCAGTTGTTGCTGAGATCTCTTTCGAAATCATTGCTGAGTAATTTAAATTACACACATATTAAAATCCACCACTCGTTTGAGTTGGTGGATTTTTTTTGCAAAATAAAGTAGCTTATTTGTTAGGATGAATCAGATAACTGATATTTGCAAACAACAGAAAAATAAATGATAGCATTTTTACATACATCAGACATCCATATTGATAAATTTGAAAAATTAGTTAGGAAGTTTGACCAGGAGGTTGAGATTAGACATTTTGTAAATGAGGAGATTTTAACCACTGCTTTAGAAAAGGGAAGCACAGATTCTGATACATTTTCCGATGAAGTAGCCAAAATAAAAAAGATCAATCCAGCGTTGATAATTTGTACTTGTTCAACATATGGGGCAGAATGTGATGCAAATGATACTATTGAAAGAATAGATTTGCCTATCGCATCATTTTTGGTAAAAGAATATAAAAAAATCGGATTAGCATATACAGCAAAATCTACAAAAGCAATAAGTGAAAATTTACTTACAACGCAAGCCGAAAATCTAAATAAAGAAATATGCCTGATAAATATTGATTGTTCTGCAGCATGGCAATATTATGAATCTGATGATTTTGAAGCCTATTCGAAGACTATTGCGGATACTATTTTAGAGTATCAAGATCAAGTGGATGTTATTTTCTTGGCACAGGCTTCGATGGAAGGGGCCAAAAATTTCTTAAAAGAGGATTCAAAAAAGGTTTACTCTAGCCCAGAACATGGTGTGAAACACTATTTAATGCAATTGCATAGTAAATAATTATAGCCTATTAATATTATGAAATATAGACAACTTACGAAGGAACAGTTTGAAGAACTACATGAAGAATTTGCACGTTTTTTGGCTTCTCAAAAGATTGATGCGAAAGAATGGCAAACGATAAAAAAGGATAAGCCAGAAATGGCTCAGGAAGAGTTGGATATTTTTAGTGATTTAGTATGGGATGATGTGCTTACTAAAACTGAGTTTGTAGAACATTATTCCAAAACGAGTATCAATTTGTTCAAATGTCAGGAAACGTTGATAGAAAGAATTATGGTGAAAACGAATAACTCTGAAATAGATTTTTTGAAAAAAACAGGAATAGATTGGTTAAGTAAAAATGCCGGCGATGCTAGTTTGGAATATTTTTATGCACATAAAGATTATTCTAAAGACAGAAATGAGGAGATCTTTGGACTGATTGAAAAAGGTGGAATTATGACAAAAGGTCATTTATATACTTCGATAGCGGAAATTATTAAAAAATAAAACGTTATGGATACTAAAAAGTTAATTCAGTATTTGGAGAATATCGTTACTGAAGAAAGAAAGGAGATTTTCAAAAAGGTTTTAAAAGAAAGGACGAGGCATTTTACTGTTATTTTAGAGGATTTGTATCAAAAACACAATACAAGTGCAATCACTAGAAGCTGTGAAGTTTTTGGTATTCAAGATATCCATATTATTGAAAATAAGTACAAGACTTATATGTCTAATCAAGTAGGAAAAGGTTCACAAAAATGGATGACCTTTCATAAATACAACGATAAGATACATAATACGCAAGATTGTATAGACGCTGTTAAAGCGAAGGGATATCAAATAATAGCGACAACCCCTCATGAGTCTTCAAAATTTGTGGGTGATTTTGATGTGACTAAAAAATCAGCATTTGTATTTGGTGTTGAAAAAGAAGGAGTGTCAGATATGATGTTAGAACAAGCAGATGGTCACTTAAAAGTACCAATGTATGGTTTTACAGAAAGTTTGAATGTTTCGGTTGCTGCGGCAATCGTATTACAAGATGTCTCCACACGCATGAGAAAAGCAGAAATTGATTGGGAATTGAATGAAGAGGAAACGGATGAAATTTATTTGGCCTGGCTTCAAAAATCTATAAAAAGTATCGACGCGATTATGGAGCGATACGAAAAAGAAGAATCTCATAAGTAATATATAAAAATCCCTTTCCATAGTGAAAGGGATTTTTATTTCAAGGACATTCTAAGTCATTTGATTTGTGGTTTAGGTTATTTCACTTTGGTATTAATTTATTTGATTGATCACTTTATTAATTTTGATTCATATCAAAAGCTAATTTTTAGTTGAGGTTAGTTTTTGTAAGTTAATATTAGTTGATTTTTTTTTCAGCTGTAGTTTGGGAAATATTGTTGTGGTATAGGGGTTAGAACATACTATTACAGCAACTAGACTACCCTGAGATCGAAAAGGGTTCAATCATTTATTTGATTGGGCCTTTTTCTATTCTTAGGTATTTCGTTTAAGATTAAAATCACATAAAAATAATAAGAATTAACTTCAATAAGGTAAAATGTCACTTCACGTATTAAAAAAGACGTTTCACCCAGTTAGGTTGATATTGAAGACAGTTGTAATGTATCTTTGAGGTATAAATAAGTAAAAATTTTCATATTTAGGTTGGTTTAGTAATTTTGAAATTATTGACTTTTTGAAAATTAAAAAAGGAGTTGTTAGGTTCTCCTGTTTTATAGAAAATTCAAACCGATTTCAAAGTTTAAAAAAATCCTGGTTGTTAGGTTCCAGGATTTTTTTTATGCCTAAAATTTAGTTTTTTTTGAAGTGAGTTTTTTTAAAAATGCTTGAGATAGGTTCTATGTCACTTCACCTATTAAAAAAGACGTTTCACCCAGTTAGGTTGATATTGAAGATAGTTGTAATGTATCTTTGAAGTATAAATAAGTAAAAATTTTCATATTTAGGTTGGTTTAGTAATTTTGAAATTATTGACTTTTTGAAAATTAAAAAAGGAGTTGTTAGGTTCTCCTGTTTTATAGAAAATTCAAACCGATTTCAAAGTTTAAAAAAATCCTGGTTGGTTAGGTTCCAGGATTTTTTTTATGCCTAAAATTTAGTTTTTTTTGAAGTGAGTTTTTTTAAAAATGCTTGAGATAGGTTCTATGTCACTTCACCTATTAAAAAAGACGTTTCACCCAGTTAGGTTGATATTGAAGATAGTTGTAATGTATCTTTGAAGTATAAATAAGTAAAAATTTTCATATTTAGGTTGGTTTAGTAATTTTGAAATTATTGACTTTTTGAAAATTAAAAAAGGAGTTGTTAGGTTCTCCTGTTTTATAGAAAATTCAAACCGATTTCAAAGTTTAAAAAAATCCTGGTTGTTAGGTTCCAGGATTTTTTTTATGCCTAAAATTTAGTTTTTTTTGAAGTGAGTTTTTTTTAAAATGCTTGAGATAGGTTCTAAGTCACTTCACTTATTAAAAAAGACGTTTCACCTAGTTAGTTTAGAACACGGAGGATCAGTGTGATAACTTTGAATGAAATATAAATTTCATATTTAGATTGGTTAGTTTTTTTAGAAGTGGTTATTAAATTCAGAATTGTGTTTAGAGTTGTTAGGTTCTCTAATAGCAAAGAAATAATAACAAGCTTGAAAAATGAAACCCCAGTTATTTAGTTAGCTGGGGTTTTTCTATACAAGTGTAACTTATGTTACTGTACGCAATAAATTTTGCCTCTAATTTTGTCCAAAACAAAATTATGCTCAAACAATTTTTTCCGATTCTTAATTGGATCGGTAGTTATAAAGGTCGTTACCTGAAAAATGATTTGATAGCCGGTGCTACGGTTGGAGTATTGTTAATACCACAAGGAATGGCTTATGCGATGATTGCTGGGTTACCTCCTCAATATGGGTTATATGCAGCTTTGATGCCACAATTAGTCTATGCGTTGATGGGAACCTCACCCGTTTTGGCGGTAGGGCCTGTAGCGATGGATTCTTTATTAGTAGCAAGTGGTTTAGGAGCCTTAGGCATTGTAGGTATTGAAAACTATATAGCTGCGGCGATTTTTTTAGCATTATTTATGGGGATAATTCAATTGCTATTAGGTCTGCTTAAAATGGGAATTGTGGTTAATTTTCTTTCCAAACCGGTGATCAACGGATTTACATCTGCAGCTGCTCTCGTTATTGGAGTCAGTCAGATAAAGAATTTTTCTGGAATAGAGATTACCAATCAAGCTACATTTCTCAGCAAGTTGGGTTCTATAATAAGTGCTTTGGAAACGGTGCATATGCCGACTTTAATAATTGGTTCTATTAGTATTTTGAGTATTGTATTTCTAAAAAGAATTTCATTAAAAATACCGAGTGGCTTGCTATTGGTTGTAGTATCTCTAATAATATCTTATTTCATGAATTTAGAGGCTAAAGGGGTATCAGTTATTGGTTTTATACCAGAAGGATTACCAGAGGTACAAATACCAACAATGGCTTTTGAAAGAGTAAAACAGCTTTTCCCTATTGCTTTAACACTTGCTTTAATAGCTTTTATGGAGGCGATTGCGGTTAGTAAATCCTTTGAAGAGAAACAGTCCGATTATGAGGTCGACCCAAATCAAGAGTTGATAGCCTTAGGTTCGGCGAATATTATAGGATCTTTTTTTGGAGCCTATGCAACAACTGGTGGTTTCTCAAGAACAGCGGTAAACGTTCAGTCAGGAGGAAAAACAAATTTAGGTGCTTTAGTGAGTATGATAATTATTGGGTTAACCCTAATGTTTCTAACTCCTTTATTTTATAATTTACCCAAAGCTGTACTTGCCGCATTAGTAATGGTAGCAATTAGTGGTTTAATTGATTTTGAGTATCCAAAACGACTATACCGTAAGAGAAAAGATGAATTCTTTTTATTGATTTTTACTTTTCTAATCACTCTTATTATGGGGGTAAAGGAAGGAATACTATTAGGAGTGTTGTTCTCAATTTTTTTACTGATCTACAGAACGTCTAAACCACATATTGCTGTTTTAGGAAATGTAAAAGGAAGTGATTATTACAAGAACGTTTCTCGTTTTGAAAAGGATATTGCTATAAGAGAAGATCTTGTAATTATACGTTTTGATGCTCAGTTATACTTTGGAAATAAAGATTATTTCAAAAAAGAATTAACCAAATTAATTGCCGCCAAAGGAGATGGGTTAAAAGCTGTTGTTTTGAATGCAGAATCAATTAGTCATATTGATAGTAGCGCAAATTTGATGTTACTGCAGCTCGTTTCGAAATTAAAAGAACGTGGTGTGAAATTTTTCATATCAGGGGCTATTGGGCCAACAAGAGATATTATTTATTCAGGTGGTATTATTGATGTAATTGGAGCGGAGAATCTTTTTGTCAGAACTTCTGAAGCAGTTTGTTTTTACGATAGCAAATGCGCTCCTTCTTTAATTCAGAAAAAAATTACACAACAAAATAAAATGTAGTGTAACATATGTTACAACCAGGAATTTTAAGCGAAAGTATCTTTGTAATACAAAACGAATTATCATGAAAATAGAACAAATTTATACAGGTTGTTTAGCTCAAGGAGCTTATTATATTGAAAGTGCGGGTGAGGTAGCTATCATTGATCCTCTTAGAGAAGTAAAGCCATATATCGCTCTTACAAATAAGAATAATGCAAAAATTAAATACATTTTCGAAACTCATTTTCATGCGGATTTTGTCAGTGGTCATGTTACACTTGCAGAAAGAACAGGAGCGCAAATTATATATGGTCCCAATGCGGAAACTTCTTTTGAATCGTATAAAGCAAAAGACAACGAAATATTTCCTTTAGGGAACGTGCAAATAAAAGTTTTGCATACACCAGGGCATACTATGGAAAGTTCTACATTTTTGTTGATTGATGAAAATGGAAAGGAGCATGCAATCTTTAGTGGTGACACTCTTTTTTTAGGAGATGTGGGAAGACCAGATTTAGCTCAGAATGCAACGGGTATGACACAGGAAGAACTAGCTGAGACATTGTTTGATAGTCTACGTCAGAAAATTATGACCTTACCAGATGATGTTTTAGTATATCCAGGACATGGTGCTGGTTCTGCTTGTGGTAAAAATATGAGTAAAGAAACAGTAGGTGTACTAGGCGATCAAAAACGCAACAACTATGCTCTGCGGTCTGATATGACAAAAGACGAATTTGTGAAAGAAGTTACTTTAGGGTTATTGCCTCCGCCAGTATATTTCCCTCTAAATGTAAAAATGAATAGAGAGGGATATTCTGATATTTCTGAAATTATCAAAGAAGGATCTCATGCGCTAGAACCGGACGAATTTGAAAAAATAGCGAATGATTCAGAAGCATTGATTTTAGATGTAAGGACTCAAGATGAGTTTGCTAAATCACATATTCCAAACGCTATTTTTATTGGGTTAAACGGTGGATTTGCTCCTTGGGTTGGCGCTTTGATAGGGGATGTTAAACAACCGCTATTATTAATTACGCCTGAAGGTAAGGAGGAAGAAGCTATTACTCGTTTGTCAAGGGTAGGTTTTGATAATACACTTGGTTGTTTGAATGGTGGTATGGAAGCTTGGATGGCAGCAGGTAAAGAACACGACTCAGTAAAGAGTATTTCAGCGGAATCTTTTGCAGAAATAAAAGAAGAAGTAAACATTTTCGATGTTAGAAAGGAATCAGAGTTTTTGTCAGAAAGATTGGAAAATGCAACCAATGCACCTTTGGATAAGTTAAATGATTATCTACAATCATTTCCCGAAATGGAGGATTTCTATGTGCATTGCGCTGGAGGATACAGAAGTATGATAGCTATATCAATTCTTAAAAGTAGAGGTATTCATAATCCGATTGATATTTCTGGAGGTTTTGGGGCGCTTAAAGGAACGGGTATTAAAACAACGGACTTTGTATGTCCATCAACATTATAATTATGGAAGCAAATATTGAAATTCAGAATTTGAAATGTGGAGGTTGTGCCTCTTCAATTACCAAGAAAATAATGAAAATAGAAGGCATCTCTTCAGTTTCAGTTGATGTGAATGTTTCTACTTTATCTTTTGAATATTTAGAAGATACACAGTTACAGATGGTGATAAAAGTACTTTCAGAAATAGGTTATCCTATTGCAGGTGAAAAAAATACAATATCTAGAAAGGCAAAATCATATGTGAGTTGTGCTATAGGAAAAATAAAGAATTAATGGTTTTTGATTTAAAGGAACATTGGCAAAATGTATATAAAACAAAGTCTCCTCAAGAAGTTAGCTGGACACAACTTACGCAAGATATTTCTCTATCATTAATTGCGAAATTAAAGTTGCCTAAAACGGCTAAAATTATTGACATAGGTGGTGGTGATAGTTTGTTCGTAGATGAGCTTTTAAAGTTAGGGTATAGTAATATTACTGTGCTTGATATTTCTGAAAAAGCATTGGAAAAAGCAAAACTTAGATTGGGGGAACTTGCGGATAAAGTAATCTGGATAGTTGAGGATATTAATAAGTTTAAAACATTAGAAGTTTATGATTTATGGCATGATCGTGCTGTGTTTCATTTCTTAACCTCACCGGTTGATCAGGAGAAATATTTGCAGTTGGTTGCGACTGTTGCCAAAAATATTGTTGTTGGAACCTTTTCAAAATCGGGCCCCAAAAAATGTAGTGGTTTAGAGGTACAGCAGTATTCTCTAGAAACGATGAAAATTTTTTTTCAGCCATTTTTTCACAGCATCGGGTTAGAATCCCACAAGCATATAACACCTTTTGGAACGACACAGGATTTTGTTTTTGGTGTTTTTAGAAAAGAATTGGCGTAAATAATAGAATCAATAGGACATATAATTAAAAATAATAAAATGGAAATAATTTTAGAACCCTGGCCATGGTATGTAGCAGGCCCGGGGATTGCACTTGTAATGGGATTGTTAGTATATTTTGGAAAATCTTTTGGGGTTTCCTCAAATCTTAGAACTATGTGCTCCTTGGCAGGAGCAGGCAGATATGCGGAGTTTTTCAAATTTGAATGGAGAACTCAAATTTGGAATTTAATTTTTGTTGCTGGAGCAATGATAGGAGGGTATATCGCTCATAATTTCTTAACGTCTTCCCATGAAATTAGTCTGAATCCTAATACAATAGCTTCTTTAGCAAAATTAGGATTTACAAATATTGGAGAGGCTTATATGCCCCAAGGCATTTTTGGTATCGATGTTTTGTTGACAGTTAAAGGCTGGTTGTATTTACTTACCGGAGGTATATTGGTCGGTTTTGGTACCCGATATGCAGGTGGTTGTACATCCGGACATGCAATTAGCGGATTGAGTAATTTACAAGTACCCTCGTTAATAGCCGTTGTAGGTTTTTTTATTGGAGGATTGATAATGACACATATGGTATTGCCATATATTTTATAAGAAAAGAGAATGAGGTATTTAAAGTTTTTATTAGTAGGTGTTTTGTTTGGTATCGTATTAAGCAAGGCAGAAATAATTTCATGGTATAGAATATATGAAATGTTCCGTTTTGAATCTTTCCATATGTATGGCGTAATTGGTTCCGCTGTTGCTATTGGTGTTGTGATGGTTCAAATAATGAAGCGCATGGAGATGAGGGGGACCAATGGAGATAAAGTACTGTTTGTACCTAAAACGTTTAGTATTCCTAGGTATTTGTTTGGTGGAGCAATATTCGGCTTGGGATGGGCGATGGTAGGGGCATGCCCAGGACCTATTTTTATTTTGTTAGGTAAGGGAGTATTTTCAATAGTCGTAGTAATTTTAGGTGCTTTAATGGGAACCTTTTTGTACGGTTTGGTGAAAAACAGAATAATACATTAATACGGAAATCATATAAAATTGATTTCTATTTTAATAAATAGAAATAAAAAAATTAAAGCGGCAACTTTTTAAAGTTTTGCCGCTTTTTTGATTTTTAAAAACTGGTTCCTGCTCCTATAACTAAATTGGGCTCCCACTGTTCGTATGGGGAATTTTTATCATTCAACAAATCAAAAAGTACATGTACCGATACCCAAGATCTTTTGCTTGTTCTTTTTCTTATTCCGGCTCCTGCCCATAAATAAGGTACCCATTCCTTTCTTGAGGTTACATTGCTATTGTTATCAACGGTTAAATATTCGTAGCTAAATACTTCGGGGGCTACATGAAGGTATAGGTCACTAAAGGCAAACCATCTTAAAAAGGTTCCAAATCCATAATTATGGTAGTCGTATTTTTCACCCTGTATTTTTTGAGAAGAATACGTGTAATAAACTTTCAAACCAGTATAAACAGAAGGTCTTAATCTATATCCTACAGTAGGCGCAACGGTGATAGAGGTGTAGTTTCCAAAAGTAGCTCCGAATGTTCCCCCAAAATAAAATTTCTTAATAAACGGAACAGCAGATTTTTTTTGATTTTCGTTTTTAGCTTGTTTGGAGCTTGTATTCTTGTTTTCTGTGGTTGTATTGTTTTCTGGAGTTTGACTAGGTTGCTGAACTTGAGTGTCAGGGGGGACGTTTCCTTGATTAGCCGAGGTCTCTTGTTGTATTTTATTTGCTTCTTCAGGAGATATAGTAGTGGTTTTTGTATCATTTTGTGCATAGGAAAGCGCACTAAATAAAAGAACAATTGTAAAGAATGTTTTTTTCATAAGAATTAGGTTTTAAAGTAAATATACAAACATTGGGTTTAAAGGTCAATAAATTAGTTTTAACGATATCAAATAATATCGCTTATAACTTCTCTTATTCCTTTGAATCCTTTTTCAATATTGGTAAAATTTTGTTTACCATTTTTCTTTAAGTAGGAAATGGCAATGACACTTCTATAGCCGCCACCACAAAATAGAAAATAGTGATTGGAATTTATAAAGTTAGACAGAAAATCTTTATCAATTTTTAACGGTATCAGTGAGCTATTCGGGATGTGATCCTTTTCAAATTCAGATTCTTTTCTTACATCAACGGAAATGGATTTGGTGTTTTCTTTGAAGGATTTATATTCCTTTGGGGATATGGATTTTATAGTATCGGTCTTGTGAAATTTACTCCAGTTAGAAATTCCTCCTTCCAAAAAACCAATAATATTTGTATATCCTAAGGTTTTTAAGATTTCTAAGCAGGAGGTGATTTTATCTTGTGGTAAAACAAGCAAAAGCCTGGCATTTTTATTGGGTACCACAAGTTGTATCCATTTTTCAAAAGGTCCATCAATACCAACAAAAAGTGAATTTGGAACATGTTTTTCGATAAAGTCATTTTGATGTCTAAGGTCTACTAAAATATATTTGTTGGTTTCAAGTTTGGTTTTAAAAACTGTTAAGGATAATGGATTCGACATAATAGGGGGTTTAGTACCGATGCAAATTAAAACTAAATATTTTTAGAAAACTGTATGAGGGATTGAAAATATAATTTGATGTGTTAGATAATATAGAACTGGTCTTTGGTAATTTTTCACCAAATTTAACTCCTCTAAGTGTTTATTTTTGTTACAAAACTATTATTTTTTAGATCATAATTGAATATGAAAAAATTACTTTATTTGGTGGTATTGTGCTCAATCTTCTTTGGATATGCACAAAAACAAAAGAAAAATGTTTTATTTATTGCTGTAGATGACCTTAAAACAGAGCTTGGATGTTATGGTTCTAATGTGGTGAAATCTCCAAATATAGACAAGTTAGCTGAAAGTGGAATTATGTTTTCTAGAGCATATTGTCAGCAGGCAATTTGCGGTCCTTCAAGAGCAAGTATTATGACAGGTGCACGACCGGAAACGATTAATGTAACAGATTTATTTCAAGATTTTAGAGCAAATGTTCCGAGCATTGTTACGATTCCTCAGCATTTTAAAGAAAATGGGTACGAAACAGTTTATACCGGAAAAGTTTTTCATGGTAAATATACAGATGATGAAATGTCGTGGTCTAGAAAAGCAGTAAAGCCACAACGAAGTGCAGACGCCCCTGAAACCAAAGGAGGGTATGCTTTGAAAGAAAGTCAAGATATGTATATGGCGAATAAAATAGCTCTAGAAAAACGATATGGAGCTAAGGTAATTAGAGAAAATTGGTTAGCGAAGGGACCAGTAACCGAATGTGCGGATGTACCCGATGATACTTACGAAGATGGTTATAATACAAAAGCAGCAATTGCTACGTTGCATGAATTGGTTAAAAATGAAAAACCATGGTTTTTAGGGTTAGGATTTAAGAAACCACATTTAGATTGGATTGCTCCAAAGAAGTATTGGGACATGTATGATAGAAATTTAATTGCTTTGGCAAGTCATTCGAATGCTCCAATAAATGGTGCTGCAATTGGCTTATCTGAGTCTATGGAGGTTCGTGTTGCAGCAGACATGCCAAAAACAGAAGAGTTTTCAGAAGATTTGCAGAAAAAGTTAAGACATGGCTATTATGCATGTACTAGCTACATTGATGCTCAGATTGGGATGATGATAGAAGCCTTAAAAGAATCCGGTCAATATGAAAACACCATTATTGTATTATGGTCTGATCATGGTTTTAATTTAGGAGAAATGGGCTATTGGGGGAAAGCTACAAATTATGAAGTTGCAACCAAAGTTCCATTTATTATTGTAGCTCCGGAGGTATCGAAGAAAGTTAAGGGTCAAAAATCGGAGGCGCTTGTGGAGTTAGTTGATGTTTTCCCAACACTTTGCGACTTGGCAGCTTTGGATAAGCCTGAACATCTAGAGGGGACTAGTTTGGTTCCTTTATTGAAAAACCCAACAAAAAAATGGCGTGAAAACGCGTTTAGTATATTTCCTACACCAGCATTAAGAGAGTGGGCGGCGCGTCCTTTTACTCCTCCTTTTAGAACTGCATTTTATGCTCCTTTAATTGTAAAGATAGAGGATAGAATTTCCGCTCAAATGGGAGATAAGTGGGATAGGAAAACATTTGAGGAGTTCGTAATGGGATATGCCATGCGTACAGATAGGTATAGAACCATTGTTTGGAAAGATCGAAGAAAACCAAAGGAAGAACCTTTATTCATTGAATTATATGATCATTTAGAGGATCCAAATGAAACTAAAAATATTGCAGCTGAAAATTCTGAGTTGGTCTCAAAACTGTTGCGAAAAATGGAAAAGGCTGGCTGGCAAGGGAAATAGTCTTCTTAAAGTTTAAAATTACTTAAATATGAAGTTTTTTTAGGGATTAGGGTTTAATTAGCTAAACTTTTGTTTAGAATTGTTCATTTAGACGAAATGGGTAGAGTAGTGTTTTTATTTTAGAAAAAATATTTTTAATTTAAGTTTCTATTAATTTAAATTATAAAATATGATGAGAAAATTACTTTTCACAATTTTGTTAGTTGTTGGTTCTTATGGATATGCTCAAACCTTAGCATGGGAGACAGCACCAACAGAAAATCAATCTTTAGGTTTAGGTGATCCTCTAACATTAGAAACTCTTTTTGATGCGGGTGATGATGGAGGAAGTACAGATTATGTGGTTGGAGGATCGAATTTAAGCGCTATTCAATATAGTTTGCAGACAAGAACAGGAACTGGAACCGAAGGAGACCCTTATATGAGAGATTGGGTCTCAGGATTTAATGAAACTACATCGACAGGTAGTCATTCAGGTACATCTACATTAAATTGGACAGTTCCAAACACTACTTTATCTGCAGATTTACCTGCAGGAACAATACACATTATTAGAGTTGTGATGCAAAATAGTAATGATTCATGGGCTAGTGGTGCAGATGATATTCCTGTTATTTTGATTGCTGGTGAAGTAGCTCCTACTACAGCATGGGTAACTAAACCGAATGACAATGCTGTGCTTACGGTAGGAGATCCATTCAATTTATCTGCTACGTATGATGCAGGGAATTCTTCAGGGTTAGTGGATTATACCGTAGGAGGAACGAACTCAGCTCATGTTCAATTTTCAATCTCAGAAAAAACGGGTAATGATTATCAATGGGTAGCTGGGAATAATGATTCTTCAACAGGTGGTACTCATGATGGTACAGCTGCTGTATCCTGGACTGTACCAAATTTTGTTTCTGCTGACCTTCCTGATGGTACTACACATGTTTTACGCGTTGGGTTCAGAAATAACCAAGACACTTGGGCGAGTGGAGCAGCGGAAATACCAATTACAATAGAAGCTGCTGTTGCAAGTACAGAACAGGAATTGAAAAAAGACTCTAATATTTATCCAAACCCAACAAAAGGGATATTGACAGTAGCTAATAGAGGTAATGGACAAGTTTCTATTTCGAATTCTGTTGGAAAAGTAGTACTTGAATTTGGATCAAAAGAAAAAATAGATATTTCAGAGTTACCGTCAGGTGTTTATTACCTTGAGGTAAATGGTGGAGTTAAGCAACAAATCATAAAAATATAATTATGCTTGACTGAGATTAAAAAGAATCTTTCAAGAGATATTTTAAGAGGTGTTTTAATTTTAAGGCACCTCTTTTATTATAATATAGTTGAAATTATATTTATAACTCGTTTCCAATTCTCAGGAAAATCAGTTTCCAATTCAATAGCTTCTTCAGTAAATGGATGAATGAAAGATAAGGTTTTTGCATGCAGAAACATGGCTTCATTTTGGAATTCATTTTCAAACATACGATTGTGAAAGCGATCTCCGTACTTTGAGTCTCCAATAAGCGGATGACTAATTTTATTCATATGGATTCTTAATTGATGTAATCTGCCTGTTTTGGGGGTTAATTCAACAAGGCTGTAACGGGATTTTTCATAAGGTCCAACTTTGACTGGTATTTCAAATGTTTTTTTTCTTACATAATAGGTAAGCGCATCTTTATGTGTATTTGCATCTCTTCCTTTAACAGGACTGTCAATTTTACCAGCTTCAGGAATAAAGCCTCTAACGAGTCCCATATAAATTTTTTCAATTTGATTATTATGAAAAAGAGCTTGAAATTTTGAGACAAATTCCTTTTGTTTTGAAAATAAAATGATTCCAGAAGTTTTTCTATCTAATCGATGAACTGGATAATATTTATGCTCTAACTGGGTTTGTAGAAGTTGAACCATAGATTTTTCTTCTAATTTATTATTCGCCATTGTAGAATGATGAACCAACATATTATTAGGTTTATGAATTGCGATGCAATAGGCATCTTCATAAATAATTTCTAAAACCATATTGAGTAAAAAATTGTTGTTTTTTTAGGAAAAGCTCAAAAATAAACTAATTTTAAATGTTAGAGATTGTTGTAAGAAAAAGATTGGCAGTCCGACATATCTAATCCTTATAGAAAGAATATTATGAAAGAAAAGTTAAAGATAGATATAGTTTCTGATGTTGTTTGCCCTTGGTGTACCGTTGGCTATAAGCGTTTAGAAAAAGCAATAGAAGAATTAGGTGTTCAAGATAAAATTGAAATAGAATGGCAACCATTTGAATTGAATCCAAACATGCCGTTAGAAGGACAAGATTTAAATGAACATTTAACTGAAAAATATGGTTCTTCGGAAGAGCAGCTGGAAGCATCAAAAAATATGTTGGTAGAAGCAGGTGAGGATTTAGGATTTAAGTTTGATTATTTTGACAGAATGAAAATTGTAAACACATTTGAAGCCCATGTGTTGTTAGAATATGCGAAAAATTTTGGGAAACAAACAGCTTTAAATATGCGTTTGACGACAGCTTATTTTAGTGAAGGAAAAAATGTTTCAAAAAGAGCGGTGTTGGAACAAGCGTTAATAGATGTAGGCTTAGATGCTGCAGATGCTTTAAAACAATTAGATATTGAAGAGAAAAGAAGAGAAGTGTCAGAAGCACAAAATTATTGGAAAGGTTTGGGTGTAAATTCTGTTCCCACTGTTGTATTTGACAGAAGAAGTGCTGTTACAGGTGCACAACCCATTTCAGTATTCAAACAAGTATTACAAGAACAGTTGAAGCATAAGGATTAAAAATATTTGATTTGCGTTAACCTTTTACTATTTTATAAAGTTTGATTTTAGCCTAAAAAAATATGAGATTTGGTGTTGTAGCAGAGATGGTTACCTCATAAAAAAAAATTAGAGAGAAAGGCCACTGCAAAACATCTTCAAAATATTAAGGATAGAATGTTTAGAGAAAATAAAAAGTCTCTGCTACGTTCTATCCTTATTATCTTTATAACTATATTATATTGATTAGTATTTACTTTTTACTTGAAAGCTTGTTTATATAAATAGGAATTAAGGGTATTTCAATTAAGGTTATTATTTTAAGTACACTGTGGTATGTAATAACAATCAAATTATCTTTCACACAATCAGGTTTTTATTTATTGAAATTTAACATTTGTAAATTTGATTTTTTTTAATACTTTTGGTTTTCCAGTTTGGTAAACCATACTGGATAACCAAAAACCAGTATTATGAAAAAATTATTTGTAAGCAAAAACAACCTTTTATTGCTTATTTTTATTTGTGTATCCTTATCCGTAAAAACACAAAACAAAACCTATGAAATTGATGATCCAGAGGATGTTAGGAATGTATTCTATCAACCCGGAGATGTAATTATTTTAAAAAATGGTACCTATAGTACCGATGAACGAATTCGGTTTCTCGGTTCTGGTACAGCCGAGAATCCAGTTGTATTACGTGCTGAAACACCAGGTGGAGTAATTTTTACAGGAGGACCAAGATTAACAATTGGGGGAGAATCAGATGATGGGATAAATGCCACAGGTGAGTATTTGATAGTTGATGGTTTTCACTGGAAAGGAGGATATGGCGCGAGTAATTTTATTGAGTTTAGGAATGGTTATGATTATGCGCACCACAGTACAATTCAAAATTGTGTAATAGATGGATTAGCTGCCGAACCTTCTGAACTTGCTGAAGATTTGGCAGATGGTCAGATAACCAAACATAGATGGATTGTATTGTACGGTACTTATAATACGGTTATCAATTGTTCTTTTATGAATAAAACAACTGCAGGAGCGCTTGTTTTAGCCGAGTATTCTTACAATGCTTTTCCTAATGTGGAGGATGGTGAGGAAGAAGTTAATAATAGTTGCGAATTGGTTGGACATACGATTAGTAATAACTATTTTTTTAATTTTGAAAAAATGGACTCCTCTTTAAGTAATGCGGGGGATAGTGAGACTATTCGAATTGGAACTAGCGAGTACCAAATGGTAAATTCTGGTGCCACGGTCAGTAATAATTATTTTGTTCAAGCTGATGGTGAAAATGAAATAATTACGAATAAAAGTAAAAACAATACTTATTATAATAATACATTTAGAAGATGTAGAGGTTCTTTGGTATTGCGTCATGGTTCACATGCTACAGTAAATCAAAATTATTTTTTAGGTGAAGATATTGATGGTACTGGGGGAATCAGAATTACAGATAGTGAACACACAATAAGAAATAATTATATTCAAGATTGTATTGCCGTTGAAAATCAAGCAAAGTGGAATAATGGAATTACTTTTATTGGTGGTTCCGCAAACCATGCTGTGGCATGTACATCTACAAATGTTTCCAATGGTTATCAAAAAACAGAAAATATTGATGTTTCTAACAATACGATAATAAACACCAATGCTCCTTTGTTTTATAATACTGACAAAGGTTCGACAGATCCGTTAGGAACCGTTAACGATAATTTAATTTATTTCGAAGACGGTGATTCAAACATTTCAGAAGTCATTTCTGGTGAATATTCCAATTTAGGAACCGCATTAAGTTATTCTGGTAACGTGTTTCAAGGGACAACTTTAGGTGTAAGTAATGCAGGCTTTAGTGAAGATAATGGAATTATAGCAACAGTTAGTGGTGAGATTTTTACGTTTACAAATACCTCTGGAAAAGGGGCAAATATGGGAAGTTACCAACCTACAACAGATGCTATGGTTGGATATGGCATCGGGGCATGTTTTGTCGATTATTCCGGGGCAAACATAACTGATGGTGATTGTACTATCGTAGTTCCTGAGCCTGGTAATTATTTGTCTATCGGAACCATAGATAGTTTTTCATCAGAAGGAGGTAGTAAAAATGTTTCAGTATCTGCGAATGTTGAATGGACAGTGGGTACAGATGACAATTGGCTTTCTGTGGATCCTGGTTCTGGTTCGGAAAATGGAACTGTAACAGTTACGGCATCAGAAAATACTTCTTTTACCGCTAGAAGCGGAATGATAACTTTTTCTGAAGTTCAAGGAGGTGATGATATTGTTAAAACTTTGACTGTATCACAGGGAGCTGCCGACCCTCGATCAAGTTTTACGTTGATTAATGATGGAAGTGAAGGTGATTTAGTTACGGTAGCATCCGTTTTTCATGAAGAAATAACAGATACTAAAAACAATATAGCAAGCAATAGTTTAGATAAAAATTTTGACACTCAGTGGTCTGGTGAAGGGGTACCTGGTGAAATTGTTTATAATTTAGGAGGGGCTTTTGAATTGGGATTAGTTGATTTTGCTACGACTAGTGGTAAAACGTATGAATTTCAAATTTGGGTGTCGTCAACAGGAACAGATTCAGGAGATTTTATCAATGCCTTTTCTGATCAAGGAAATAATTCAGGTAATCTTGTAAGTAATTCAACAGGTGAGTTTGAAAGCTATATTTTAACGAGTCCTATCCCTGATGTAAGATATGTAAAGGTTATTGGGTTTGGGCAGCCAGCCCGACCAAGTGATTGGAATACGATAAAAGAAATTGAGTTTTATAAATCAAAAGAAACTTCAGTGATTGAGGATAGTGATGGAGATGGTATAAAGGATGATATGGATTTGTGCGACAACACTCCTTTAGATACGGAAGTTGATGAAAATGGATGCCCTTTGAGTTTTAGTCTTCCTTCTGATAATTTTACAATAAAGTCTATAGGAGAATCTTGTGAAGATAAACATAATGGAGCTATTGAAATTACTGCAAAAGAAAATTTGGTGTACACCGCATTGTTGGATGGAACTGAGTATGAATTTTTAGGTAAAGAATGCCAGATTGTTGACTTAGAGCCAGGAACCTATGAACTTTGTATAGAAGTAGAAAGTGAAAGTTATTCACAATGTTATACAGTAGAAATAAGTTCAGCTACGCAGATTAATGCTAAAATATCAACAGGTGCTAGCCATTCTAATATTGAAATTATTTCGGGAACAGCACCTTATTCTGTATTTAAAAATGGTGAAACTGTTTTAGTGACTTCTGAAAAGAATATTAGTTTATTTACCCAAGATGGAGATGTACTTGAAATAAATACAAAAAATGAGTGTGAGGGTGTTGTATATGAAAAGATTAATTTATTTCAACAGATAGAAGTATTTCCAAATCCAATTACATCAGATGTTTCTATACGAGTTACTTCTGAAAAAAAATCTTTGTTTGTTGAGGTTTTTAATGCCTTTGGGAAGTTGGTTCACTCTAAAAATGAATCCATAGAAGATAATGTTTTAAAGTTTAGTTTAGGAAATAACGCAAAAGGAGTTTATTACATAAAACTTAACTTAAATGAACCGGTAATTTTAAAAATAATTAAAGAATAAATTATGAAGAATTATATATATAGTTTTTTTGCATTTGTAATTTTAGTGTCTTGCGGTAGTGATTCTACTGAACCAGAAGATGACAAGAATACAGCTCCTAGTGTTCCAAGTTTATTAAGTCCATCGAACAATGAAGTATGTACTGATTTGTCATTAGTTTTTAATTGGAGTCCATCGATTGATAGTGAAGGGGATGCAGTTTCTTATTTGTTTCAAGTGGCTACTGATGTTAATTTCACAAATGTATATCATCAAGAAACAGTTAAGGGTACAAGCAATGAGATTACGCTAACAAAAAATCAAGGTTTTTATTGGCGTGTTAAGTCCATGGACGAGGAAGAAGCTAGTGGTGAGTTTTCATCAATAAATAGTTTCTATACTGAAGCTGATGGGATTGAAAACCATGTTCCTTTTGCAGCCGAACTGGTAGCACCAGAGCAGCATAGTTCGTTAACAGCTGGAACCATTAGATTAGAATGGTCAGCAATGGATTTAGACAATGACGCATTGATTTTTGATGTTTATCTGGGGACTTCAAAAGACAATTTAGAAAAAATAGCTACAGATATAAGTGATTCTTTTTTGGAAGTTGTTACCATTTCCGCTGAAAATTATTTTTGGAAAGTAGATGTAAAAGATTCAAATGGCGCGAATTCTATTGGACAGGTTTGGAGTTTCGTAACCATGTAATTAGGTTTGAGTTTAGTAAAAAGTATCTATAGTAATATAGATACTTTTTTTATGAATTTTATTTGCTAGGCGCTCTAGGGGGATTTGTTTAGATAGTTTTACATTTGTAAGATAAAAATGCATCATTAATTAAAACATGTCTTCAAAAAGAAATAAAACTCCTTGGCCCACTGATAAGGCAATGGCACAAATTTATAGAAATAAATTGTGGGGTGATAACGGTGATGTATTTTATTCAGGAGAAGGTTCGCACGAAACCAGTATTATTAGTCCTTACCTTAAGGACGTTTCTGAATTTCTAGATTCATTTGAAGAAGCAATTTCAGTTTGTGATTTGGGATGTGGTGATTTTAATATAGGAAAACAGCTCGTTCATAAAACAAAGAGATATATAGCAGTAGATATTGTTCCGGAACTAATCGAGCATAATAAATTGAAGTTCCAATCAGAAAAATTAAAGTTTGTCACTTTAGATATTGTAAAGGACGATTTGCCCATGGCAGACTGTTTGATTATTAGACAAGTTTTGCAGCATTTATCGAATGCTGAGGTTATTCGTATTTTACAAAAAATTAAAAAGTATAAATATATCATATTAACAGAACATGTTCCTAACGGTAATTATATTCCTAATTTGGATATCATTTCTGGACAAGGTATTCGAATAAAAAAGAAGAGTGGCTTAGATATTCTAAAGCCACCCTTTAATTTTAAATGTGTTGAAAAAGTTGAATTAGCTTCCATAACCCTTGGAGAAGGTAAAGGGCGCATCCAAACTTATTTGTTTTACATGCTATAATATCTATTCTAGTTCTGTAATGGTGTAGATGCTAACCCCTCTTGTAGAGGCAATTAATAGATTGTTGTCACTGATAGCAACACTGTTTACAGATTCTCCTTCAGGTAATTCTACCTTAGAAAATGATGTTTTGAATTGATTTTGTGTAGTATTGTAATCAATTAAAAAGAAACCTGCACCACCAGCAGCAACATAAAAAGTTTTACTTTTATAAACGAAGGAGTTCACCACATGAGATGAATTGTTCGGGTTTAATAATTCAGATTTAAGTTGTTGCGTCAAAATAGCTGATTTTTCTAGATTTTCATCGGTTTGGATTTTAAAAACAGCAATACCTTCAGCTCCTAAACTTGCAATTAAATAATCTTTTTGGATGGCATAAATACTATGTTTAGCTTCTACATCTGTATTAGGATAGCTGCCTAACGTAACAGCATAGCTATAAGTCATGATATCAGTTTCTTTTAATATATCGTAATAAAAAGCTTTTAAAGAATTATCTATGTTGTTATAAGTCAGGGCAACAAATTTATAATTTTTACCTTCTTCTTCGATAGAGGTGTCAAGTATATACAAACCCTGTGTTTCTCCAGAAGTATGTTCAATAATAGTGTTATCCTTTTCATTATAAGCAAAAATGATTCCTGAATTACCACCACCAGAACCTGTTATGATACCATTAACGGTTTTTATATTTCTAAGTTTATTTCCAAAAATTGAATGATATAAAGTATTTTCTGTTAAACTGAGTTCTTCAGTCTCTTCATTAACTTTAATTTGATATCTACCCAAAAAAGAAGGATGATTTCCTCCATAGTGAACTTCAGCATCAAAACCACCACCGACTAATAAGTGGTTTCTATTGATGAAGTCTACGGCGTCAACATCCCTGTCGGGTAGTAGTAAAGTTCCAGCAAGATTCGGAAATTCACCTTCCGGCGCTTCTATAATATCCACCGCACCAGAATAAGGAGCCCCAATTAAACTGTAAGATGCTGCGATTCTTTTATTTTTTACATCCACATGATTGGCATTTAACAAAACGTTTTCACCGGCATGTGTTACATACAATGGATCAACTATGGCATTTAACGTCAATTCAACACTGTTAGCCGAAGCCTCACTTTTTGAGGCTTGATTGCCCACAGGAAGTAGACCTACTTCTTGATTGTAATGAGAAATACGACTGTTGTCCTTGGTTACTTGAATATTGCAATTCTCACAAATTAAATCTTCATTATTTGTGTTGATTGCATCATTTTCTTTGTCACATGATATTACAAACAGTAACAGAGTCCCTAGAATAAGTTTAATCTTTTTCATGATTTTTTAGGTTGATTATGTTAGCAATACTATAAGTTAGTCAATTTTGAGGAGAAAAATTAAGATTTTTTGGTTAAAATATCTTTAACTGTTTTTCTTTTAGCATGTTAAAGTGCACTGTTTGAGTTTCGTGTGTGGTAGAGGTTTTGAACTTGGACTAGCTTAATGAACTAGATTCTATTGTATCATTTCTTTATGTGTTGTTAATTTATGAAGAGTAGTTTTATATATGTTGTGTGTTAATCTTTTGTGATTGCTATGTTGATTATACTAAATAAAGAGTGTTAGGACTAGATAAATACTTATACATGATTTTTGAGTTGTCTCAATTTTCTGAAATTCATGTGGTTAGTTTTATACTTAATATATATAGAAGCCGATTTCTACCATTTGTTTTGTTGAGATATTCACTTAAGTATTAGTTTTAAAGCAACTAACCAAAACCAATATAAATGAAACTTAAACCAAAAAAGGCCTTAGAATTAAGGTTTATTGTATTGTTCTGCTTTTGTTTTAATTACATAAGTTTTGCAAATGAAATTCATGTAGCAAAAACAGGAATAAATGCTAAATCAGGGAGAGGTTCTGAGAACTTACCCTATAAAACAATTAATTATGTTTTTCAACATAGTTTAATCCATTCAGGTGATGTATTGATAGTACATGCTGGGACATATAGAGAAACGGTAACAGCCAATGTTCCTGGGATTACGATTAAGGCTTTTAATAACGATTATGTTGTAATATCTGGTGCTAATTGGTATGCTGGTTCCAGTTGGGATGAAGATAGTTCTCGTCCGGGGGTTTTTAAGATGACCCTTAATAGTAATGAGGTTGAAACAGATTATACCCAATTGTTTGTAAATGGCATTCATCAACAAATTGCGCGTCATCCAAACAATATATCTGATTATCAAACCTATGTATCTGGAACTAATAGGGAAATGTTAAATCCCCTGAATCAGAAAAGTGGATTTGCAGTTTTGTTAAACGGTAGTAAACCAACAGGACAGCATGCAAAATCAAAAGTTACTTTTTCATGGCATGATGGAACACAAAAGATTCCAAATGTTAGTTTTTCTGATGAGGCCATACTAAGAGGGTTTATTGGGAAATTAAGAAATAATATATTTTCCAGTTCCCAAGATGGCGGAGAAATTAGCCGTTCTGGAGATAGACTTGTTGAGTTTAAGGCATATAATACACAAGGAAATGCTTGGGGTGATCAAGCAGCCTATTCAGCGCCAGAAGGATTTGGATATGTAATGGATTTGTCTTTGTTAGATTATCCAGGAGAGTGGTTTTATAAAAGTAAGGCTAATACTATTTACTATATGCCAGAAGGAGGTAGTATGGAAGGCAAAAATTTTGAAATTAAAAAAAGAAAGTTTGCCATAAAGGTAACTTCAGATGATATTCTGTTAGAAAACATCAATATCAAAGCCGCAACGATGCAAGTGGAAAATGCAAAAAGATTTACAGCTAAAAATTGTTCTTTCACGTATTTATTACCTCATCATTATAGAAGAACCTATGGTGTTTTAAAAGAAGGTATCATGCTTGATAATGCAGATAATACAACCTTTGATACTTGTTATATTGCTCATACATGGGGGAGTGGTATTATTATAGAATCAGGTTCTGATAATACTGTAATTACTAATTGCAGGATTGAGGATATTGGATGGATGGGACAATTTACAATTGCCGTTTATAACAACGGGAATAATACGCAAATGACAAAAAATACTTTTGGTAGATGCGCTCGATTTCATATAAGAACAACGGAATCTGTTTATGCGAAAATTGTTGATAATGATTTTTACCAAGCTATGGCAATGGGAGAGGATGCAGGTTCTATAATGTTTACAAGTACTGGTAAATCAGAACAATTGAATATGCAAGGAACATTGATAGCCTATAACAAGATTCATGATATTTCAGGTATTCCGGCGTATGATACAGATCCTATTTATAAAAGACAAAAGGTGGTGGCTTTGTATTTAGAGGATGTGGATAATTACACGGTGCATCATAATTTAATATATAACATTAAAGGAGATACTTATGTTAGTAAAAGGCTACAAAGTAACGGACTACCGATAGAAACTCAGAGTAAAGGAGACGTGATGTACTTAGGGCCTAGAAATAGAAACCTAACTCGAAAAATGTATTATTACAACAATAGTTGTTGGAACTATGATAATTTTCTAACCTTTTGGCAGCATGATGGTGGAGGTGTAAATGACTTACAATTCAAAAATAATATTATGATGCAAGGCAAAGGATACTTGTTGAGTGCTGGTGCTAATAGTATTTCGGAAACAGATTTATATACATTTACCCAAGAAGCTGCTAAAGCTCCTTTGAACTATACTATTGTTACTGCAAAAAATAAAACAGTGGCTACAGGAGCGGATCATTTTGTAGATGTAGATTTAGGTGATTTAAGATTGAAATCGGGATCGGAATATAACTCAGGAGGAATTGTTGTGGCAGGTGTAACGGTAGAGGCAGATCCTGCTATCGGTGCTTGGGAAGGAAAAAATAATTGGTGGAAGGAAAGGGTTTTTAATGCGGGGTCATCTTTGGAAACGACTTTCTTAAAATCTGAAGACAGCAAAAATGATAATGATGCTTTAAGTATTGAGAAGGAAGATTTTCTTAGTAATATTTTAATTTATCCTAACCCGTTTAAAGAAAAAATCTGTATTAGCCTAAACCGCATTGACCTAACAAATGAGGTTTTTATAAGAATGGTGAATATAAATGGTGTTTTGGTTTTTGAAAAAAAATCGATTTTAACGGAAAGAATTGATACAACGATAAGCACAACTAAGCTAAGACCGGGGGTCTATTTTATTGAGATCAGTGATGGAAATAATCGCCTTCTAAAAAAAATAGTCAAATTATAAGAAAATGAAAAGCCAGCGACAAAAGTCACTGGCTTTTTTTATTTAAATGAATATTTTTTGAGTTTTCAACGAGATGTTTTTTATCACCTAAACCTCAAAAAAGTCTACTGCCTTTTCCTTGTTGCTATCAGTACCCCAATGAATCTTTTTTACTTTTTTTTCTAATTTAGGAACATGTTTAGAACAGTGTATATATGCCTCATCAATATTTACAATAACCCATTGTTCTATGGGGACCAGAATATTTTTTGAAAACTCTAATATTCGTTCTTGGTATATTTTTGGAATTTCATAATCTTTATAACTATTGGCTGCACCATTCACATGCAAGCCAACGGTAGAATCAAAAAAATCAACAAACACAATTCCGATATGAGGGTTTTCCGAGATATTTCCTAAACTTGCGAAAACACCGTTTCCTCTGTATTCAGGATAGGCCAATGTTTTGTCATCTAAAACTTTAATGAATCCTTGTTGACCGAACCTAGGAGAGCAATCACAATTGCCATTCGCATCAGAGGTAGCGATAAAAAACATTTCTTGACGATCAATCAAAGCTTTCATTTTATTACTAAGCTGATCTTTCATTTGAGAATCGTAAAATTTTGTCGCTCGTCTACTTGTCCCTTGTTGTCTTTGCAACTCTCTTTCTCCCTCAGTTCCCGTATGCATTTGTGTGGTTCTATTTTCCAATACAGAAATTCGCAAAAATATTCCCTAATAATTCATCATTGGTAACTTCACCAGTAATCAAACCAAAATAGTACAAGGCTTCTCGAATATCTATAGCTAACAAATCGCTAGAAATTCCTAATTGTGTACCTTCATCAACTTTGTTTATTTCATTTAAGGCTTTTAATAATGCATCATAATGACGTGAATTGGTTACAATAGTATCATTATTATTCAAAGCCCCCATATTCACCAATTTTGTCAATTCATTGGTCAAGGTTTCAATACCTGATTTTTCCTTTGCTGAGATACTTATTATTTCAGGTATTTCACTTTCAATATTTGAACGTTCTTTGTCAGTTATCTTATCTGCCTTATTTGCGATAATGATCAACTGCTTTTGTGGATATTTATTTTTAATGACTTCTAATTCAAGTTTCAAAATATCACTCTTGATCTTATATTTCTCTGAGTCAAATAAATAAATCACTACTTGAGCTTGGGTTATTTTCTCAAAGGTTTTTTGAATTCCAATATTTTCAACAACATCTGATGTTTCTCTAATCCCAGCAGTATCAATAAAACGATAGGTAACACCGTCGATTATTATTTCATCTTCTATCGCATCTCTAGTAGTTCCAGCGATATCAGAAACAATGGCTCTCTCTTCGTTAAGTAAAGCGTTTAATAGGGTAGATTTACCAACATTTGGTTCACCAACAATAGCAACTGGAATTCCGTTTTTTATAACATTACCGACTGCAAAAGAATCAATCAAACGTTTTAACACCAACTGAATTCTTTCAATTAAAGTTTTAAACTCAGATCTATCCGCAAATTCAACATCTTCTTCTGCAAAATCTAATTCTAATTCTATCAAAGAAGCAAAGTTTAAAAGCTGTTCTCTTAACAACTGTATTTCGTTAGAAAAACCACCTCGCATTTGCTGCATGGCTACTTGATGAGAAGCTTCAGAATCAGAAGAAATTAAATCAGCTACAGCTTCTGCCTGACTTAAATCTAATTTACCATTTAAAAAAGCTCGTAAGGTAAATTCACCTGCATCAGCCATTCTACAACCTTTTTTTAAGAATAATTGTATTATTTCTTGTTGTATATAAGTAGAACCATGACAAGAAATCTCAATTGTATCTTCACCGGTATACGAATGCGGGTTTTTAAATACAGAAACTAATACTTGATCTATAGTCCGAGTTCCATCCATAATATGACCCAAGTGCAACGTATGTGACTTTTGGTCTGTTAATGATTTATTGTTTTTTATAGATTGAAAATTAGCTGAGACTAATTGGATAGCTTCGGGTCCTGATAAACGAATAACAGCAATGGCACCAACCCCTGAGGCCGTTGCTAAAGCAATAATGGTATCTTTATGATTCATGTTGCAAAAATAGTTCTTTTTTGAATAAATTAGAGAGATTAAACGAGTCTAAATCCTAGAATTTTATATGTATGAATTGAGATTAACTTCAATTATTTTTCTGTGTGGTTTAAAATATTGTAGTATTTTTACGTTCTTGTTTAGTATCTCTATTGATGTTAAATTTTTAATGAAGAAACTACTGTTAACCGTAACTTTTTTATCTTGTCTTTGCTCATACGCTCAAGTAGGTGGGGAAAAGGTATATAGTTTTTTAAACCTTCCTTCATCTGCACGTCAGTTGGGTGTTGGTGGTGCAGCGAATACTATTGAGGGAGATGTTAACATGCCTTTATGGAATCCCGCCATGTTGGATGCTTCTATGAATAATCAATTTGCGGTAAATTACACATCTTATCTTGCTGGTATCTCTTTAGGTTCTGTGAGTTATGCTGCCAATGTAAACGAAAAGTTAGGGATGTTTTACGGCGGAGTTCAATACTTAGATTATGGTTCCTTTACAAGGGCCGATGAAGATGGAACCATTACCGGTGAGTTTAAAGCTTATGATTTGGCAATTACTGCTGGATATGCCTATACTTCAAAAGAAAGTAATTTTACTGTGGGGGCAAATATCAAGTTGATCAATTCTTTGATAGATACTTTTTCTTCCTTTGGAATTGCTGCTGATTTTGCAGCACTTTATCGACATTCAAATGAAAGAACATTATTTAGTTTAGTTGTTAGAAATGTTGGGACACAATTAAAATCGTACGATGGAACTTTAGAAGAGTTACCCTTGCAAATAAATTTTGGAATCTCTTCTAAGCTAGAGCATTTACCTTTATTATGGTATGTAAATATTGAAAATCTACAACAATGGAATGTAGCAGTTCCAAACCCTTCAAATGGTGAAATTGACATAGAAGGTGTTTCGAATCCCGAGGAAATTTCTGCGCTAGACAATGCTGTTAGGCATTTGGTAGTAGGGGCTGAGCTATTTCCTGATAAAAAAATTACCATTAGAGGTGGGTATAATTTTAGGCGTGCTAAAGAATTGGCCATAAACGGCACCAATACTTATGGTGGTTTTTCATATGGATTAGGTTTGAACTTGAAAAGAATTCAATTCAATTATGCAGTAACTAAATTCCATCCAAGTGCCAATTCAAATACCTTTAGTTTGGTGGTTAATTTATTTTAGAATATGAATAATACAAACAGAATTATCATTGCAATAGACGGGTTTTCGTCTACAGGAAAATCTACAGTTGCAAAGGAACTTGCCTCTAAATTAGGCTATATATATGTTGATACTGGTGCCATGTATAGAATGGTTGCTTTATTTGCGGTTGAAAATGGTTGTATAGATGCTAATATAGTTGATGCTGAAAAATTGATTGAATTCTTACCACAAATAGAATTGAATTTTGTTTTTAATCTAAAGGTTGGTTTTGCGGAGGCTCATTTAAACGGTGTTAATGTTGAGACAAGAATTAGAACTTTAGAAATTTCTAATTATGTTAGTCGCGTGGCAGCTATTTCTGAAGTACGTAGCAAATTAGTTGAAATACAACAAAATTTGGGGGTAAATAAGGGATTGGTAATGGACGGTAGAGATATTGGTACCGTCGTGTTTCCTGAGGCTGAATTGAAATTATTTATGAATGCTTCTGCAGCTACCAGAGCGCAAAGAAGATATGACGAATTGCTAGCAAAAGGAGAAACGGTTACTTATGAAGCAATTTTAGAAAATGTGACTTCTAGAGACGCTCAAGATACATCGCGTAAAGATTCTCCCTTGATAAAGGCTAAAGATGCTATTGAAATTGACAATTCTGAGCTTTCCAGAGAAGAACAGTTTCATATGATTTACAATTTAGCTAAAGCAGCAATTGAAGCCTAATTAAAAATCGAGGCCATAAGGGAAACTTTGTTGTTTAATCTTCGTTATTTCTGATTCTCTTACATCAGAAGCTTTGCTTAAAGCATTGTTGAGTGCTGTTATTAGATGTTCTTCTAAAACAGTTTTGTTATCCATAACACTGGAATCGATTGCAATATTTACAACTTGTTTGTTACCGGTAATTGTAGCCACTACTAAACCATTTCCAGATTCACCATCAATAAATACGGTTCGTAAATGTTCTTTTTTAGCGACTATTTCTACTTGGGTGAGTTTTAATTCATTTAATAAATTTGCTGCATCTTTTTCCATATCTGAGGTATTTATAATTCAATTATTGTAACTTGTATTGATACAAGCTAACGATCTATATAAATGTATAAAATAAATTTAGGTTTCGGGTTTTTAAGTCTTATTTTTGTGCTCTCTTGTAATAAAAATAATATGTCAAAAATACCTGCGAAAGCACCTGTAGCTAAGAAGATTCCAACAACATTTGAAATACATGATGATCAACGTGTTGACAATTATCATTGGATGCGTTTGTCTGATGCTCAAAAGAATTCAAAAGAACCAGACGCGCAAACAAAAGATGTTTTAGACTATTTAAATGCGGAGAATGATTTTTTAGAAGCTGCGTTAAAGCATACTGAAGATTTTCAGAAGGATTTATTTGAGGAAATGAAAGGCAGAATTAAAGAAGATGATGCTTCAGTTCCCTATAAAAAGAATGGATATTTTTATATTACAAGATTTGAAAAAGGGAAACAATATCCAATTTATACGAGAAAAAAAGAACGTCTAGATGCAAAGGAAGAGTTGTTGTTTGATGTGAATCAAATGGCAGAAGGTTATGATTATTATACGCTAGGAGGATTGTCCATTAGTCCGGATAATACAAAAGCGGCTTTTGCTGTTGACACCGTAAGTAGACGTCAGTATATTATTTATGTAAAGGACCTGATTACTGGAGAAATTTTAGAAGATAAAATAGAAAATACTACAGGAGGCGCCGTATGGGCAAATGACAGTGCTACCTTTTTTTATACAGAAAAAGATCCAGAGACATTAAGAAGCACGAAAATTAAAAGACATTTAGTTGGGACCAAAACAGATGATGATGCATTAGTTTTTGAAGAAAAAGATGAAACTTTTGGTACATATGTAACCAAATCTAAATCGCAAAAATATTTATTGATAGGATCTTATAGTACGTTGTCCACGGAATATCAGTTATTAGAAGCTGATAATCCAACAGGGAAATTCAGATTGTTTCAAGCTAGAGAGCGTGATTTAGAATATAGCATTGCACATTATGAGGATCATTTTTATGTGTTGACCAATAAAGATAAGGCGACCAATTTTAAATTAATGAAAACTCCGGTTTCTCATACAGAAAAGGAAAATTGGGTGGATTTAATTCCACATAGAAAAGATGTACTGCTTGAAGATATTTCAATATTTAAAAATCACTTGGTTTTAGAAGAAAGATCAAATGGTTTGAATTTGATTAGAATTAAAAAATGGGATGGATCTGAAGATTATTATTTGCCTTTTGGTGAAGAAACCTATTCTGCTTATGTATACGCGAATCCTGAATTTGATACAGAGGTTATCCGCTATGGTTATAATTCAATGACTACACCTAGTTCTGTTATTGATTTTAATATGATAGATCAATCCAAAGAAATAAAAAAAGAACAAGAGGTGTTAGGAGGTACTTTTGACAAAGAGAATTATACATCCAAGCGTGTTTGGGTAACTGCCAGAGATGGTAAAAAAGTAGCCATTTCTTTGGTTCATAGAAAAGATACTGAGTTGAATGAAAACACGCCGTTTTTGCAATATGCTTATGGCTCTTATGGCCATACAATAGATGCAAGTTTTAGTACCACACGCTTAAGTTTGTTGGATAGAGGATTTGTATATGGAATTGCGCATATCAGAGGAAGCGAGTACTTGGGGAGAGATTGGTATGAAGATGGAAAGTTATTGCGTAAAATGAATACGTTTACAGACTTTATAGATTGCAGTAAATTCTTGATTGAAAACAAGTATACTTCTGCTAAGCATTTATATGCTATGGGTGGCTCTGCTGGTGGTTTGTTGATGGGAGCTGTAATCAATATGAATCCTGAATTGTACAATGGGGTTCTTGCTGCTGTGCCTTTTGTAGATGTGATTTCTACCATGTTAGATGAATCGATACCTTTAACAACTGGTGAGTTTGACGAGTGGGGGAATCCAAAAAAGAAGGAATATTATGATTATATAAAAGAATATTCTCCGTATGATAATGTAGTTGCCCAAGTGTATCCAAATTTATTAATTACAACTGGTTTGCATGATTCTCAAGTGCAGTATTGGGAACCGGCAAAATGGATTGCTAAATTACGTGACTATTCAACAGGTACAAATAAATTGTTGATGCATACGGATATGGAAACAGGACATGGAGGTGCGTCAGGTAGGTTTGATGCTTTGAAAGAAACAGCTAGAGATTATACTTTTATATTGGATTTGGAAGGAAAACTAGAATAAGATGGATTTATTTAATTCAGATATTCATACAAATCAATTACCATATGATGGGGACGTAATATATTACGGCCCCATTTTTTCTTTGCAAAAGGCACAGGAATATTTTGATGTTTTATATAAGAACATTGCTTGGAAGAGGGATACTTCAATTATGTTTGGAAAATTGATCACAACGGATAGAAAAGTGGCGCTCTATGCAGAAGAAAAATTAAGTTATACATATGGGAGGATTAAAAAGACGACACTGCCTTGGACTTCAGAATTGTTGGTGTTGAAAAATTTGATAGAGGAGAAAACAGGGGAGACTTACAATTCTTGCTTGTTGAATTTATACCATAACGGTAATGAAGGAATTGGATGGCATACGGATGCTGAAAAGGAATTAAAAGAGAGTGGAGCCATTGCTTCCTTGAGTTTTGGTGCAGAACGTAATTTTGTATTCAAACATAAGGATTCAAAGCAGAAAGTAAGCATTCTTCTTCAGAAATCGGGACTCTTAGTAATGAAAGGAGAAACTCAAAAACATTGGTTGCACAGTTTGCCAAAAACAACAAAAATTTCAACCCCACGTATCAATTTGACATTTAGAACTATTCATAATCTAGGAGAGTAAAACTTTTAATTTTACTGATTTAATTCTAGCTGAGTGAGAATGGGTAACAATTGTCACTTCGAGTGATTTAGAAGAATGAGATATCGTATCGAGAAGTGCATATCACTGTTCTCGATACAAAATTATTCTCCACTACGTTTCTAATTATTTCACTCGAACTGAAAAGTTGAAATAGTTGTCACTTCGAGTGATTTAGAAGAATGAGAAATCTTATCGAGAAGTGCATATTGCTGTTCTCGATACAAAATTATTCTCCACTGCGTTTCAAATTATTTCACTCGAACTGACAGGGTGAAATCATTGTCACTTCGAGTGATTTAGAAGAATGAGAAATCGTATCGAGAAGTGCATATCACTGTTCTCGATACAAAATTATTCTCCATTACGTTTCTAATTATTTCACTCGAACTGACAGGCTGAAATAATTGTCACTTCGACTAATTTAGAAGAATGAGAAATCGTATCGAGAAGAGTATTTCGTTGTTCTCGATACAAAATTATTTTCAACTACGTTTCTAATTATTTCACTCGAACTGACAAGTTGAAATAGTTGTCACTTCGAGTGATTTTGTAATACGAAAAAAAGCATTGAGAAGTGGATTATGAGAATTTCTTTTTCGACAAGTTTTGTAAATCAATATATTTTCCAGAAATCAGAGCTTGTTTCTTTAATCGTGACCACTTTTTTATTTTCTTTTCGTAGCCAATCGCAAGGTTTACATCGCTGAAATCACAATAGTAAACCAAGTTTATTGGTCTTCTATTAAATGTGTAGCATGTTTTGTTGCTTCCAGATTCGTGTTCGATTATTCTACGATTAATATTATTAGTGATACCTGTATAATAGGTTTTATCTGAGCATTCCAATATGTAAACAAAATACTTTTTCATTGTATAATAAATATACATAGAAAAAGGGTTCAATTCTCGATACAAAATTCTTTTCCACTGCGTTTCAAATTATTTCACTCGAACTGACAAGTTGAAAAAGTTGTCACTTCGATTGATTTTGAAGAATGAGAAATTGTATCGAGAAGTGTAGGTCGTTGTTTTTGGTACAAAATTATTTCCACTGCGTTTCAAATTATTTAACTCAAACTGACAGGGTGAAATAGTTATCACTTCGATTGATTTTGAAGAATGAGAAATTGTATCGAGAAGTGTAGGTCGTTGTTTTTGGTACAAAATTATTTCCACTGCGTTTCAAATTATTTAACTCAAACTGACAGGGTGAAATAGTTATCACTTCGTGTGATTTAGAAGAATGAGAAATTGTATCGAGAAGTGCATATCGTTGTTCTCGATACAAAATTATTCTCCACTGCGTTTCAAATTATTTCACTCGAACTGACAGGGTGAAATAATTGTCACTTCGATTGATTTTGAAGAATGAGAAATTGTATCGAGAAGTGTAGGTCGTTGTTTTTGGTACAAAATTATTTCCACTGCGTTTCAAATTATTTCACTCGAACTGACAAGTTGAAATAATTGTCACTTCGATTGATTTTGAAGAATGAGAAATTGTATCGAGAAGTGCATATCGTTGTTCTTGGTACAAAATTATTTCCACTGCGTTTCAAATTATTTCACTCGAACTGACAAGTTGAAATAATTGTCACTTCGATTGATTTTGAAGAATGAGAAATTGTATCGAGAAGTGCATATCGTTGTTCTTGGTGCAAAATTATTTCCACTGCGTTTCAAATTATTTCACTCGAACTGACAAGTTGAAATCATTGTCACTTCGAGTGATTTTGAAGAATGAGAAATTGTATCGAGAAGTGTAGGTCGTTGTTCTTGGTACAAAATTATTCTCCACTGCGTTTCAAATTATTTAACTCAAACTGACAGGGTGAAATCATTGTCACTTCGAGTGATTTTGAAGAATGAGAAATCTTATCGAGAAGTGTATATCGTTGTTCTGGATATAAAATTATTCTCCATTACGTTTTGAATTATTTAACCAGAAGGGAGAGAACGTATTTTAAAATTATTTAAACAAAAAAAGGTGCTAAAATAATGTAGCACCTTTTCTTTTCGTTTTATTCAAGGATTATTTCATCGCTCCAATCATGTCTTCCGGTTTTACCCATTCGTCATATTCAGCCTCTGTAACATAACCTAACCTTACAGCTTCTACTTTCAACGTTGTTCCGTTTGCATGTGCAGTATTTGCAATTTCAGCAGCTTTATAATATCCAATTTTAGTATTTAAAGCAGTAACCAACATCAAAGAATTGTTCAATAATTTTTCAATTACTGGGTAGTTTGGTTCAATACCTACAGCGCAATTTACATCAAATGACACACAAGCATCACCAATCAAACGTGCAGATTCAATTAAGTTTTTAGCCATTACTGGTTTAAAAACATTCAATTCATAGTGTCCTTGTAGACCACCAACACCAATAGCAACATCGTTACCCATAACTTGCGCAGCGACCATTGTGATTGCCTCACATTGAGTTGGGTTAACTTTTCCAGGCATAATTGAAGAACCTGGTTCATTAGCTGGAATAATCAATTCTCCAATACCTGAACGTGGTCCTGATGCCATCAATCGGATATCATTTGCAATTTTATTCAATGAAACAGCAATTTGTTTCAACGCACCATGTGTTTCTACAATGGCATCATGTGCTGCCAAAGCTTCAAATTTATTCTCAGCAGTTATAAATGGTAAACCTGTGAATTCCGCAATTTTTTCAGCAACTAGAACATCATAACCAGCAGGGGTATTCAATCCTGTACCCACAGCAGTACCTCCTAAGGCCAATTCAGCTAAATGAGCTAAAGTATTGTCTAAGGCTTTTAAACCATGATCTAATTGAGAAACATAACCAGAAAATTCTTGTCCGATTGTCAAAGGAGTCGCATCCATTAAGTGTGTACGACCAATTTTTACAACATCTTTAAAGGCTTCCGATTTGGCTTGAAGTGTATCTCTTAATTGTTTCACTCCTGGAATTGTTGTTTCTACAACAACTTTGTAAGCAGCAATATGCATTCCAGTAGGGAAAGTATCGTTTGATGATTGTGATTTATTTACATCATCATTTGGTTGAATAACTTTTTCACCTTCACCAATCACTCTACCTGCAAGCTCTTGTGCTCTATTAGCTATCACTTCATTTGAGTTCATGTTTGATTGCGTACCAGATCCCGTTTGCCAAACTACTAAAGGGAATTGATCATCGTGTTTACCAGCTAATATTTCATCACAGGCTGTTGAAATCAAATCTCTTTTGTCTTCTGCTAAAACTCCTAATTCACAGTTAGCATGTGCGGCAGCTTTTTTCAAATAAGCAAATCCGTAAACAACCTCTAAGGGCATACTTCCTGCAGGACCAATTTTAAAGTTATTTCTTGAACGTTCTGTTTGAGCACCCCAATATTTATCGGCAGGGACTTTTACCTCTCCCATGGTGTCTTTTTCAATTCTATATTTCATAATGATACTATTTTATTTCTAGTCAATTAGGCTTTGGTAAGGCCTTTTATTTGTCCTCAAAAATGTTTTTTTGAAGCTTCACAAATATAAGGAATCAGAAGGTTTTTACCTTGTGATTTAGGGAGTTTTTAAAGATGTTTTACTCTTTTATTAACCCTTAAAAATATCCTAAAAAAAAATGGTAATACTTTGAAAAAAATACTATTTTTGCTGCATATTTATAATTACAGATAAAATTATTATGGACGTTTCTCAATATTTAGGATTTTTATTATTTCTTTTTGTATTCACAGCTGGATTTTGGTTGTTGATATTTTTGTTGACATTTGTAGTTCCTTACTGGATTGGTGGAACTTTGTTAGAAAATTTAACAATGAAAAAAGAGGAAAAATCTAAAAAGTAGATTGTTCTTAAATTATATAGAAGGGATTGCATTTTTTGCAGTCCCTTTTTTTATGTAAAAGATTTGTACTTTAGTGCGTATTTTAATAAAAATCGTTTTATAAAACCTTCTATGAAAGCAGCTTCTTTAAAAGAGTTAAAAGTTGAATTATCGCATGCTAGCCATGAGCAACTTTTACAGTTGTGCTTGCATTTAGCAAAATTTAAAAAAGAGAACAAAGAATTGTTGACTTATCTTTTGCTAGAGTCAGAAAGTGAAGAAGGATATATAGAAACAGTAAAAGAGGAAGTAGATCTTTTGTTTGAAACAATCAATACGAAGAGTTATTTTTATATGAAAAAAACGATTCGTAAAATTTTAAGAACTATCAAAACCAACATCCGTTATTCTAAGAAAAAAACAACGGATATTGAACTGATTTTATACTTCTGTACAAAGTTAAAAGTGGTAAAACCCTCAATTCAACATAGTACGGTGCTCAAAAATTTATATGATAGAGAGTTAGCTTCAGTAGAGAAAAAGATCAAACAAGTGCATGAAGACTTACAGTTTGAATATTTAGAAGAGCTAAATCAATTAAAATTTTAAGCTTGGTGTTTTAAAAAGTGATATGCTTCTAATAAAGTAGGAAAACAAAATACACTACCTGCTTGAGTCATTTTTTCTTTAGAATTCATAGTTAAAATTCCAATAGGTAACATACCTGCTTCTTTTGCCGATTGTGTGCCTGTAATACTATCTTCAAAAACCCAGGTGGTTTTGTAATTTTCTTTTGGAATACGCAAAGCCGAGGCTAAAGTAATATACGCTTCAGGATCAGGTTTCGGTTTTTTATAATCTTCAAGTCCAAAGCAGGTGATAAAACCAAGGTTTAGTTGAGAAACACTGTTTTTAACGAAGGCTCTTGTTGCATTGCTAGCGATACCATGTGGTATACTTTTCTTTGCTAAAAACTCTTGAATTTCTTTTACTCCGGGAAGTAAATCTGGCGGAGTAGTACTTCTGTGCAAACAGTCTCCTTTTTTTAGAAAAAGCTCGGATGCTTTTTCTGGAAACCCAGCTTCATCACAAAAGTGCTGTGCAATAATATGTGGTGATTTTCCAGAGAGTTTGTCATGTGGAAAATGAGTGATTTCTTTAGAGAATAAATTTTTATGTGCAGTATTCCAAGCTCTAAAATGACTTTGAAAACTATCAACAATAACGCCATCAAAATCGAACAATACACCTGTAGGGAACTCTAAATTATTTTTCATTAAAAATCGTTTTTAAATAGCTATTTAAGAATTTGTTTGTTGGGTCAAGTTCTTGACGTAATTTTTTAAAATCATTCCATTTTGGATACAAAGTATCAAGCTCTTTGTCCTTTGCTTTAAATCTTTTTCCCCAATGTGGTCTGCCACCATGTTTGATGAAAATATTTTCTACTGTTTTAAAAGCTTCATAGCTATCAGCTGTTTTTGCATTTCTCGAAACACATCCTACTGTAACTGTATCTTGACCGTAGGCATAGCTTAACCAAGAATTGTCTTTTTTAACAAATCTAACATCCATTGGTATATGGATAAAGGCTTTATTACCCCAATTATTAATCACATGTTTGAGTTCATTGAAAACTTTAGGGAAATTATCAATACCTATAGTCCACTCGGCTAATTCTAGTGTAGACCCTCTAGATTTTGTTACCGTAGCCTCATATAAACTTCCTTTGTGTTCTTTTTTACTGTTAAAAAAAGCATAAGCTAAAATTTTATTAGCTATGGAAGTAAGCCAGGGTAAAATGTGCGTATATTTATAAAGAATTTTTGATACGTCTCTTCTGTATTTTAAGTAGGAAGGCCCGTTATTAATAGTGACAGATTGATTTTCTGGAATTTTATCGCCAGTTATAACATATCCTTTGCCAGTATGAGGCATCCATAGTACTCTTAAAAAATCAAATTGATCGATTTTTTGTTTCAAATTATCCATCCAAACAGCATCCTTTTCAGGTCCTTCTTTTATGTGTAAGGTGAATTTTTCTTCACATCTAAAAGTGACTGTTGAAAAAACACCAAGTGCACCAATAGATACCCTTAAAGCATCCATCAACTCATCATTTTTATTCACTTCTTTTATACTACCATCAGCTAAAACCAAACGAATATTTTCTACGTAACTGGCAAGCAATTGTCCGCTTGTTCCATGTGTACCTGTTGCCAATGCACCTCCAACAGTTACAGTATTGATATCTGGTAGACAGGGGATACACCAGTCTTTTGCTTCAATAGCTTCAATTAAGTCAACAAGTTTGATTCCAGATTGTACTGTAATTAGTCGTTCTGTATCGTTGTAAGAAATTATTTTATTGTATCCTCTAATATCAATTAAAGCGTCTACACCTGCTGAAATATCTGCGGAAGACTGCTTGTTTCCAAAAGATCTTACTTTTTTTGATTTTCTTATAATTTCTTGTAGTTCTTCTTCGGTGACTACTTCATATAGTCTGTTGTAGTCGTGCTGAATATTTTCGTTCCAGCTAACCCACACGCCGTTTTTTAATTTATTCATTTTATGGAGAGATTGTAATAGGATGCAAAGATAAAAAACGTTTAATTAAAAATATATAACATTAAACAGAATTAATATTATTTATCATGATTGTTTTGATTTTGTTTAAGTGCAGATTTTTATATTTACAGCAAAAATAATTGCAATGGAAGAAATATTAAAACTCATAAGTGGTGTTTGTTGGTCTACAGTATATGTAGTAATGATTTACCAAGGCTTTAAAATTAAATCTTATGGAATGCCTTTTGTGGCTCTGGGTTTAAATATTGCGTGGGAGTTCTTATACAGCTTTCATAACTTTAACTGGGAGTCGGTTAGTTTGCAAAGAGGAATTAATATTTTCTGGTTTTTATTGGACTTAGTGATAGTATATCAGTATTTTATATATGGAAGGAAACATTTTTCTAAAAAAATTAAACCTTTATTTTTTATTCCGTGGTCGCTTTTAATTTTAGTGAGTTGTTTTATTATTCAATTTGCGTTTTTAAAAGAGTTTCCAGGTGGGCAAGGGGCTAAGTATGCTGCATTTTTGCAAAATCTAATCATGTCGATATTGTTTATTGATATGTTGCTGAAACGAGATGACCCGAAAGAGTTTTCTATGATTGTGGCTGTAGCTAAGTTTTTTGGAACCTTGGCGCCAACAATTTTATTTGGGCTGGAAAATTCATTTATTTTAACCATAGGAATATTATGTGCCGTTTTTGACATACTTTATATTTACCTAGTATTTGGTAGGAGAACAAAAAAAAAAGCTTAACATATTGTATTAAGCTATTCTTGTAATTTTATTGAATCAAATCTGTGATAAGTTCCGTTGGTCTGCCAACTACGGCTTTGCCGTCTTTTACTACTATAGGTCTTTCAATAAGTTTAGGGTTTTCTATCATTGCCTGTATAATGTCGTCGTCAGATAACTCTTTTCCTTTATAGTTTTCTTTCCATATTTTTTCGGTTTTTCTAACTAATTGAATAGGAGAAAAGCCTAATAAGTTTAAAATTTCTTTTAGTTCCTTTTTATCAATGGGAGTGTCTAAATATTTGATGATATTAAAATCAACTTTAGCCTCTTCTAAAGCAGCTACACCTTGACGGCTTTTGGTACATCTTGGGTTGTGGTATATTTTTATCATGTTTTTAGTTTTTTAGAGTAAAATGTGTTGAAAGCTATTTATTAGTAATTAACTCCAATCGATTTTAGATCTTGCGCTAATTGTTCGGGTGATTTAAAATGAATTCCGTGTAATCCTAGTTTGATAGCTGTATCTATATTGGCTTTGCTATCATCAATAAATACGGCAGTTTTCGGATTGATTTTGTACTTTTGGAAAAGATGATGATAAATATTATCAAAAGGTTTTCTCATTTTTACTTCACCAGAAACAACCATTCCTTGAAAACTATTTAAAAAAGGAAATAGTTTCACTGCCGTTGGCCAAGTTTCGGTACTAAAGTTTGTGAGCGCATAATACTTATAATTATCAGATCTTTTGATTGCCTCAAATATTTCTAAGGTTCCTGCTATTGGACCTTTACACATGGTTTCCCATTGTCCATAATAGGCCTTTATTTCTTTTTCATATTCAGGAAACTCAGCGATTTTTATTTGATTTGCAGTATCAATAGTTCGTCCAGCATCTTGCTTAATATTCCATTCGGGGGTACAAACATGTTTTAAAAACCAGTCCATTTTTTTAGGATTGTTTTTAAAGATGTTTTTATATAAATATTCAGGATTGTGATCAATCAGAACTCCACCTAAATCAAAAATAATGGTATCTATATTTGCCGTCATATAACTTATAGTTCGTTGCTTTCTTCTTGTCCAGAATTCAACATCAGATATGCCTTTAAGAATTCATCAATTTCACCATTCATCACGGCATCTACATTTCCTGTTTCATGTGCAGTTCTCACATCTTTTACCATTTTGTATGGGTGCATAACATAATTTCTAATTTGGCTACCCCATTCAATTTTCATCTTTCCAGCCTCTATATCATTACGTGCTTCTTGTTGTTTTCGTAGTTCAATTTCGTATAATTGAGATTTAAGCATTTGCATAGCTCTATCTCTATTTTCATGTTGAGAACGCGTTTCAGAACAAGAGATTTGAATTCCTGATGGTTTATGTGTAAGCTGTACTTTGGTTTCTACCTTATTTACATTTTGACCACCTGCTCCACTAGACCTAGCGGTAGTGATGTTGATATCGGCAGGGTTGATTACAATTTCTATAGAATCATCTACCAATGGATATACATAAACAGAGGCAAAGCTAGTATGTCTTTTGGCATTGCTATCAAAAGGGGAGATTCGTACCAATCGATGCACTCCGTTTTCTCCTTTAAGATACCCAAATGCAAAATCACCCTCTATTTCTAATGTAACTGTTTTTATTCCAGCTGCTTCTCCTTCTTGGTAGTTCAATTCTTTAAGCTTAAAACCTTGTTTTTGAGCCCACATCATATACATACGCATCAGCATCTGTGCCCAATCACAGCTTTCAGTTCCACCTGCCCCCGCTGTAATTTGTAAAACAGCACTTAGTTGATCTCCTTTTTCAGAAAGCATATTTCTGAATTCTACATCTTCTAAAAGCGTTTTCAGCTTTTCCGTTAATTCTTCAACCTCTTCTTCTGTAGCTTCTCCCTCCTTAAAAAACTCTAACAGTACAGAAAGGTCATCTTCAAGAGTTCTAAGTTGATTATAATCTTCTACCCATTTTTTTAAGGTTCTTAGGTTTTTTAAAACAACTTCTGCTTCTTTAGGGTTGTTCCAAAATTCAGGATTAGCACTTTTTTCTTCTTCATTTTTGATAAGAATAATTTTCCTATCAATTTCTAAATAGCCTTTTAAATTTTGTATTCTTGTAGTGTATTTTTGGAATTGCTCAGTTGTAATCATAGAAACAAAAATAACAATTATCTTTAGCAGACAGGTGAACGAAACTTGTTTTTTGTAATAAAATTAAGAATTAAAAATATCTTGAAAACTACAGTTGTAATAAAATTAAATTTTAACCGACTGAGGGGTCAATTTAAAGTAGGAATAAAATAGGTTATTATGAATTTGGAAATAGCAACATTAGGAAATGGATGTTTTTGGTGTACAGAGGCAGTATTTAAAAGATTGAAAGGAGTCCATAGTGTATTGCCTGGATTTAGTGGAGGTGCGATAAAAAATCCTGCTTATAGAGAGGTTGTTACGGGTAGGACAGGGCATGCGGAAGTTCTACAAATAACATATGACCCAACTCAAATTTCATTTGAAAAATTAGTGTCAGTTTTTTTTGCAACTCATGATCCGACAACATTAAATAGACAAGGAAATGATGTAGGTACTCAATATAGGTCTGCCATTTTTTACCATGACGACATTCAAAAAGCTACAGCTGAAAAAATCATGGATACTTTGCAGCGTCAAAGTGTATTTGAAAGTCCTATTGTAACAGAGTTGACTAGGTTTGATGCCTTTTATGTGGCTGAAAGTTATCACCATGATTATTTTGAAGGTCACCAAAAAGAACCTTATTGCAAACTTGTGATCAATCCCAAATTGAATAAATTTTTAAAGCAATTCTCGGCAGATTTGAAATAAAAAAAATCCTCTTCAAACGAAGAGGATTTTTTTATTTTACAGTGAAAGTACTTATGGTAGAAAATGGTGTTCCAGTGTCTGAAATTCCTTGGATATCTATCACAAAATCTCCACGCGTATCACAACTAAAAAAGGATATTTCTGCTTTTTTATCAGGGAGTATTCTAATATAAGGTTCCCAATGCAATGTAGTTCTTAGATCTACCTTTCCCATTTCTTCAAAACCATTGATGTGGTCAGGTGCGTAGAATTTTCTGGTGGTGTAGTAACCTTCTGCTTGGAAATCAATTATTCCTGGTTTTCTTTTGATATTTCTGCTTGAAATATTGCTACCAATCTTGGAATACATGGCAATGACTCCATTTGCAGCATTTGAATACACTGCAGCATCAGCTCCCGTAAGAACATCAATAAAATCAATATCTGAACCATATAATGATTCAACAAATGTAGAGTCAATAGGCATTCCGTCTAAATAAAATGCAGGACTACCACCACCTCGAATACTAACACTTGTACCGGCTACACTTACACCAGCCAACCCCTGTAAAAGATCAAATATAGTGTAGGTTTCAGCTCCAATGATGTCTTCAGGTACAACTCTTTTTTCTGAGTAACCATGTAAGGTTCTATTGTCAAATTCTTCGTTTCTTATTTCTTCTTCTGTTTTTCTTTGTCCTACAACCACAACTTCATCTAATAACTGCATTTGTTGCTCGTATTCTAGGTTTACTTGCTCTATGTATTTAGAAATTTTTAAATACGCTTCCAATTGATCTTCATCAGAAATATTTGATTGAACAATTTGTTGTCTTTCTATTTCAGGCTTTTCTGGTTCATTGTTGTCTAATAAAATAACAACGTTTCTATTTCGATATCTTTCTGATTTAAAACTATAAAGCCTTGCTTCAATAAGCGTTGGTATTGTGTCAAAGAAGATGAAAGGACCATATGAAAAATTTCCTAATGAGTCAGATTGCTGAGGCTCTTGATGAAAGGTTTTTCCCATAAAAGTGATTCTAGTTTCCATACTTTTAAAATCATATGGTTTTTTCAAAGCTTTGGTTCTTCCTTTGATATAAATTCCCTTTTCTAACGGATATTGTCTTTCTTTCTTTGTACTGTTTAACAAACTTTGCCAAGTGAATCGTCTCCATCCATGAGTCATCATCGTAAGGTCAAGTAAATACCTTCTTTTTGGATCATTCGGTTTTTCGAAGAAATAACCAGGGTTTTCTACAGTACCTCTAAGATCTGAATTAAGTAATAAATAGGTTTTAATATTCTCAGCAAAATTATTTTGAGGTACCGCTTGCATATCCCTAACAGCCATAGATAAAGAACTTGGAGCAACGTTACCATCAATGTCTTTTGTGTCAATTGTAAGCGTTATTTTCTCTCGAATTCCTAATTTATTTTTATCCGGTGTTACGCTAACAGATATATTGTTATTTGCGTTTTCAACAAACATCAATCTTTCTGCTAAAGGATTTCCATCTGCATTAAAAATAGTTATATGAACAATTCCATCGTCCATACTTTTAGTTGGAAAATTTAGTTTATAACTATCAACATCACCAGATTCTATTTTGCTATAAAGGTGTTTTCCCCTTTGATGCGCAACAAGAAATGTCTCTTTAAGCCCTCCTTCTATATTTGAAGCAACATTAATAGAAATATTTGTTCCGTTATTCACGGCACTGATGATACATCCTGATGGCAAAGCCTTTGGTAAAGGATAAGTTTCTTCAGATCCATTCACATCTACAATGGCAGTATATGATTTTCCTGCCTCTGGCGTTATGATAAACAATCCTAAACCAAATTTAACAGTGCTAAAAGAAAAAACTTCATTCCCGTCATTGTCAACGATTGTTCCTTTGACAATTTGATTTTTAAAAATTGGGTCTGTAACTTTAATTGCTACTTTATTACTTAGACCTTCAACAAGGTAACCACCCTCTGGGTAAAAATTTAATTCTGGCCTTGGGATTTTATAGACGGTTTCCTTTTCTTCTTTTTCAGTAGCATTTTCTTCTATGGACGTTGTATTCGTTAGGCTATCGTTTTCCGAGGTTGCCAAAACAGTAATTTCCTTTTGAAAGAAATCTTTGGCATCCATATTTCTCATTTCATTGGTATAAGCACGCAATAAATATTTACCAGGTTTCCATTTTTTTGAAATTTTAAAATCTCCTGCACCAGTAACGCGAGCGACAAATATATTTTTCGAATCCATGATACTGTCGTTGCTGTCAATTAAATCGACATGCATTACCATGCTTTTGTTACTTTTTAAATGACTGATACCATTTACCAAATATCCAGTAAACCATATAGATTCATCTAAAGAATAATAAGGTTTGTCTGTATGGAGATAAATTTTTTCAGGGAAATTTTTTGTGTCATACTCTTTAAGTTTGGACACAATTAAGTCATTTAAAACTTCTTTGTTAGCAACTGTAAAGGATACTAAACAAAGGAGCAATAAAAGGACTGGGTATGCTGTTTTTTTCATAGAGGTTTATATCTGGTTTGGTTAAGACTCAAAATCTTACCTATGGTTTAATTAGTGAACATGAATTATATCAAAAATTTTGCCGTTTTTAATAAGTGCTGTAAAATAGTCTATTTATTTGTTTTATTTGTTTGAAATATAATTTATTGAGTAGGATATATAACAAAAAAGCCGATACGTAAGTATCGGCTTTTTTTAATATTTGTGAGAATTCTTATAAGTGAATTACTTCATCATATGCATCTGCTACAGCTTCCATAACCGCTTCACTCATAGTAGGGTGAGGGTGAACTGTTTTTAGTACTTCATGTCCAGTAGTTTCTAACTTACGACCAAGAACTGCTTCTGCAATCATGTCTGTAACACCAGCTCCAATCATATGGCATCCTAGCCATTCTCCGTACTTAGCATCAAAAATAACTTTTACAAATCCATCTTTGTTACCAGCAGCACTTGCTTTACCAGATGCTGAGAATGGGAATTTTCCTACTTTGATTTCGTATCCTGCTTCCTTTGCTTTTGCTTCTGTTAAACCAACAGATGCAATTTCAGGAGATGCATACGTACAACCAGGAATATTTCCATAGTCGATAGCTTCTGTATGTAACCCGGCAATTTTTTCAACACAAGTAATTCCTTCTGCAGAAGCAACGTGTGCTAAAGCTTGTCCAGGAACAACGTCTCCAATTGCATAGTATCCAGGAATGTTTGTTTGATAGAAATCGTTCACTAAGATTTTATCTCTGTCTACTACAATACCAACATCCTCTAATCCAATATTTTCAATATTAGATTTGATTCCTACTGCAGATAATAAAATATCAGCTTCTAATTTTTCTTCTCCTTTTTTTGTTTTTACCGTAGCAACAACTCCTTCACCAGATGTATCAACAGATTCTACAGAAGAATTTGTCATTACTTTGATTCCAGATTTCTTTAAAGATCTTTCAAACTGCTTAGAAACATCCGCATCTTCTACAGGCACTACATTAGGCATAAATTCAACAATAGTTACTTCAGTTCCCATTGAGTTGTAAAAGTGTGCAAATTCAACACCAATAGCTCCAGAACCAACAACAATCATTTTTTTAGGTTGCTTAGGTAAAGTCATTGCTTGGCGGTATCCGATTACTTTTTTACCATCTTGAGGTAAATTTGGTAATTCACGTGACCTTGCTCCAGTTGCAATAATGATATGATCACCACTGTATTCAGTAACCGTACCATCTTCTGTAGTAACGTCTACTTTTTTACCAGTCTTGATTTTTCCAAAACCTTTGATTACATCAATTTTATTTTTCTTCATTAAGAAGTTAACTCCTTTACTCATTCCATCAGCAACTCCACGACTTCTTTTGATAACCGCTTCAAAGTCTTTATCGATCGCTTCTGCTTTCAGACCATAGTCATCAACATGCTTTAAGTAATCATATACTTGAGCACTTTTTAATAATGCTTTAGTTGGGATACATCCCCAGTTCAAACAAATTCCACCTATTTCAGCTTTTTCTACTACAGCAGTTTTAAATCCTAACTGAGAAGCTCTAATCGCAGTTACATAACCACCAGGTCCACTTCCAATAACTATTACGTCGTATTTCATTGTATATGATTTTTTGTTTTCTAACTTTTTCAAAATCTATGTTTTTTGATATCAAACATAGATGCCAAATTAAAGGCACGCAAATTTAATGAATCTATATTTATTTTTACAATTCCTCTACTTATTTATGAAAAATGTAAAATAATATCACAGTATTAATTTTATGATAAAAAAGAACGCTTTTTTCTTATAGGTATATTGATTCTAGTGTTTCAAAGTAGGTTTTTTGTAAAAAACACCACTAGAAAAAGTAAGAGATTTTCTTAGTAAAAGGTTAAATCTGATCTGAATCTGTAGGTATGTTATTAAAAACAACATCGTTAATATTCCTTTTTTTGCAAATTTTAAAAAGGAGTAAGTTGATACAAATATGTAGTAATGGAAGTACCAAAAAGGCTAGAAATGGAACCCCAAAAAGTTGGTAGGGTACATAGTAAGTCCATACCCCCAAGGCAATGGTAATCATTTCACCAAAGGCTGGGAATACACAAGCGATAAACCCGATGATAAACAACTTGTTTTTTAATGATTTATCTGAAAGTGTTTCAATGAGTTTCTTTTCAATTTTATAAATAAATGGAAAGGAGAGTAGCCATGCAAATGGTAGCCAATAAGGTAATTTGGGTGTAATATTATGGTATTCCCAAAGATTGAAACTGACTCCAATGTATTCTACAATCAAACCGCTAATAGCAGTGAATAGCATTCCTATAGGTAAAATCCAATTTTTCACACCATTTTTAAAAGATAGGGTATAAGTAACTTGTATGGTTCTAGCCGCTAATAGTAAGGCTAACACAATATGGTGCTTATGTAAAACTCCTAAAACCACCCCAGCGATAGTTATTTTTAGGGTTGCTTTTAGGAGCTCTATAAAGAATGTTTTTTTATCAGAAATCATGGAATCGATTACATGCGTTCAGGAACATCAATTCCAAGTAATTCAAAAGCCGATTTGATAACCTCTCCAACTTTTTTTGATAATTGTGTTCTGAAGATTTTTAAATCTTCGTCCTCACAACCTAGTATATAGGAGCTTTGATAGAAAGAATTGTATTCTTTCACTAAATCATATGTGTAATTTGCAATCAAAGCAGGACTTTGATTTTTTGAGGCTAATTGAACCGTTTCTGGAAACAATTGAAGCTGTTTGATTACAGCACGTTCTTTTTCGCTAATTGAAATTGAATTGATAGGAGTGGAGTATTCAAAAGTAGCCTTTCTTAAAATAGACTGAATTCTGGCATAAGTATATTGAATAAATGGTCCTGTGTTTCCGTTAAAGTCAATGGACTCTTTAGGGTCAAATAAAATTCTTTTTTTAGGATCTACTTTTAAAATATAATATTTTAGGGCACCCATCCCAATTATCTTATATAACTCTTCTTTTTCTTCATCAGAATAGCCATCTAACTTCCCTAATTCTTGAGAAATTTCTCGAGCTGTATTTGTCATTTCCTGCATAAGATCATCTGCATCTACAACAGTACCTTCTCTAGATTTCATTTTTCCAGAAGGTAAATCTACCATACCATACGATAGGTGAAACATATTATCTGCCCATGAAAATCCAAGTTTTTTAAGAATTAAGAATAATACTTTAAAATGATAATCTTGTTCATTTCCAACTGTATAGGTTAAAGAATCAATGTCATAATCTTTAAAACGTTCAATAGCAGTACCAATATCTTGTGTGATATAAACTGAAGTTCCATCAGATCTTTGAACAATCTTTCTGTCCAATCCTTCTTCAGTCAAATCAATCCAAACAGAGCCGTCAGCATCTTGCTCAAATATTCCTTTTTTCAAACCTTCGGCAACAACATCTTTTCCTAAAATATAAGTATCGCTTTCATAATAGTTTTTGTCGAAAGCTACCCCAAGGTTTTTGTAAGAAATATCAAATCCGTCATATACCCATTGGTTCATTTTTTTCCAAAGTTCGATCACAGCTTCATCACCAGACTCCCATTTTAAAAGTATTTCTTGCGCTTCTATTAAAAGAGGAGCTTGTTTTTTAGCTTCCTCTTCAGTAACACCACTTGCAATAAGTTCATTGATTTCTTTTTTGTACTCTTGATCAAATTTCACATAGTAGTTACCTACTAATTTATCACCTTTTATACCAGTGTTTTCAGGATTCTCTTTTTTACCATCATTCCCATTGGGAGCAAATTTTTCCCAGGCAAGCATACTTTTACAAATATGAATTCCTCGGTCATTGATAATTTGCGTTTTAAAGACTTTTTTACCTGCCCCTGCAATAATGTTTGATACAGAGAAACCTAATAAATTATTTCTAACATGGCCTAAATGCAAAGGTTTATTTGTGTTAGGAGATGAGTATTCTACCATGACAGCCTTATCCTCCTTGTTAGGAGTAACAATTCCAAAATTTTCTGTTGGGAAAAATGAAGCGAAACTGTCAATAAAATAATTTTCAGAAATAACAAGGTTTAAGAATCCTTTAACCACATTAAAATCTTCAACAAGAGCTATGTTTTCTTTTAGGTAAGTTCCTATTTGTTCACCGATAACTGCAGGATTTCCTTTAATTGTTCTTAACAAAGCAAAGATAACTATGGTGATATCACCTTCGAAATCTTTTTTCGTAGCTTGAAATTCTACATTTTCTATTTCTTTATCAAAAATTTTAGCCGCAGCTTCCTTTACGGCAATTGTTAAAGTGTTTTGGATACTCATTTATCTTGAAATTTTGAGCTGCAAATTTAACAATAATTAGATGGCTCTAAATAATTATTCAGTAAAAATATTCGGTTCGAGGATACAAGTATTCAAAAAGGGTTTTTTACTGCGGCAATAAGCTTATATTTGCTGTCTAATTAAAGCGAATTGTTATGGCAAATATGGAAGCTAGACTAGCAACTTTACACAAAGATGCTAAAGATGTTGAAAAAGACACATTAAAATATTTTCAACGTTTAAAAAAGCGTACTCCAAAAACATTGGATTTAACAATGCGTGATTTGCATGATAAGGAGTTTGAGAAAACGGATTGTATGACATGTGCAAATTGTTGTAAAACTTCAAGTCCAATTTTTACAGAAAAAGACATTCAAAGAATTTCTAAGCATTTTAAGATGAAAGAATTCAAATTTATAGAGCAGTTTCTAGAGCGTGATTCAGATGATTTTTACGTGCTGCAACAGGTGCCTTGTCATTTTTTAGATGAAAATGATAACAGCTGTATGATCTATGATGTTCGTCCAAAAGCTTGTAGTGAGTATCCACACACAAATCGCAAAAAATTTATTCAAATAACGGATTTAACCGTCAAGAATGCTGAAATATGTCCTGCCACTTTTAATATAATTGAAAATCTTAAAAAAGCCATCCCGTTAGGAGGAAAGGCAAGTCCGGAGTCTAAGTTTAAATAGTTTGTTATGTCGCAAGAATTAATAAAACGATCCGGTTTTTCTTTTTATGCATTTGGTGATGCCTCTTCTGAAAAAGATTTTTTTGCTAAAAATTTTGTTTTTTTTGCAAAAGGAAAATCTGCCTATTTTAGTTTTGATTTGATGAAAAAGCTGGATTATTTTTTCTTCCTAACCGATAAAGAAGATTATGATACGTATGTATTTGAAGAGTCTTTTGTGATAAAAAAAATAATTTCTATTCTAGAAAAAGGAGAAGAATATGATCATTTTAAACTTCAAATAAAAACGGATACCGTTTTTGAATTGAACCTAAGTAATATAAAGGTTCAACATAATGCAATCGTTTTTCAGTCTTTTCAATAAAGTTGATTCTTTTATTTGTTTTTTTCTCAGTATTTTTGAAAGTATATAAAAAATGAGATGCTATGAGTACAACTTCAAAATGGATTGCAGGTTTAATGGTTGGACTGTTCGTTGGAGCAGTCGCAGGAGTCCTATTAGCACCAAGTTCGGGTGATGAAACACGTGAAGAATTATTAGGTAAAATAGATTTGCTTAAAGAAAAAATAAATGAACTTATTGAAAAAGGTGGTGAGTTTACTACTGAAAAAGTTGCCTTGTTAAAAGATAAAATAAGCGCTTTAGAAAAGGAGATTGAAGGACAAGAAATAGTCTAAAAGAACTTGATTAAATGAAGGAAGAAATTACTAAATATATAGAGCTTAAATTAAAGTTATTCAAATTTGAAGCCACCGAAAAGGTAGCTGATATCAGGGCGAAATTATTTTTTGATATCGTGTTTATTTTTTTATTTTTCTGTTTTTTGCTGTTTTTAGGGTTTACCATGGCGTTATTGCTCAATGCGGCATTTGATAGTACTTATTTAGGATTTGTAGCCTTTACCTCGTTGTTATTAGTAACAATGTTGTTTTTAATATGGAAACGAAAAAAAATAATTCGTAAAATATTTACGAATTACCTTGATAGAAATATACCCTCTTAAATTGTTTTGATATGAAAAAATCAAATTTTCACTTGCAAAAAGAAATATTAAAGACAGAGATATCTCTTCAAGAAAAAATATTGGAGCAAAAATTTCAAACTACTGTAAATCCTCAGAATTTAGTTTTGAAAATTTTACCAGACATTGCAAAGCGGTTTTTAAAGTTTGAAGGGAAACAGCTTTCATCGTCGTTTGCAGAAAAAGTAAATGAGGTTTTAATAAATGTACTGACAGAGTCTCAAAAAATTATTGGTGGTGTTTCTCATCTTGTAACAATTATAAAAGAGCTCAAACAAATATTTAAAACAAAAAAAGCATCTAAATTAAGTTAGATGCTTTTTTTGTTTTATGGGGTGTGGGTTAGAAGTTGATGTATTTAGCAGGGATGTATTTGTATTTCTTACCCGCTCTAATAATGAGTGAAATCATTGGAGTAAAAGAATAAGCCCAACCAGCATCACCACCAAGATTAGCGGTTCCGAATAATGGGGCAATAGCAACTGTATGTTGTTTGTCGAAAATATAGGTAAATACAGGTCCACCTCTTACAAATTCTATACCTGTAAAATCTTCACTCCATCTATAAAAAGGTCCAACCAATCCACTTACAATAAATTTTTCACTTACAATTTGGTTATAGGTGATTACATACCTGAAACCATGTCTTAAGTTTCCTTTGGTATCAATATCCATTTGGTATTTTATTTGGTTTACAAACTGGCCTTTTAATACATTTTTATCATTGGTGAAATTAAATTTTCTTACACCTCCTAATCCGAATCTAAAATCTTGTCTATCCGTTTTAACACTTGCTCTAAAATCAGGTGCTATCTCCCATTTTGCGTTAGGGGAGTAGGTTAAAACACCTTCATAGTACCATTCTTTTAAGGCACTCATATTTTCATTAACACGCCATTGTAATTCATGAGAATGTTGAAAATCATTTTGACCACCAAAAACAATTTTATTCCCCACAAGTAGCCAGTTATCCCATCGGTCAATGTCGTCTTGAGCTTGTGCAAAAAAAGAAGTAAATAGGAAAGCAAGAATTACTAATCGGGTTGTTTTCATAAATCTAGATTATTTCAATTGATTATAGGGCTATTCTTCCTCTAATACCGGCAATAAAAATGTTGTTCGTGTTCGGATTTAAAGCAGGGTTTACCAAATATTGAAGGTCGGGTGATAATGCAAATCTGTTTGAGAAATTTATTTTATAAAAAATTTCTGCCGTAATTTGATTGTCTAAATCAGGTCCAAAAGAAGTTTCGTTAACTTCACCCCAACCTAAAGATACTCCTAATAAACTCCCTTGTTCTGTAGTTTGATAAGCGAAGCCACCAACCAATGATTTTTGCAAAAGAGTTCCTCCATCTTTAGCATAACCTCCTCTAAAAAAAGGATGCAGTCCATTTTTGAAATAATGAGTTGCAGAGAAAGCGAGTCCCCAACCCGGTAGTGATGCGGTTACAGGACTACCATCAGAATGCCAATAAGTAAGATGTATGTTATCAAGAAAGAAACGGTCTTTTCCGGTGGTGTATCCAAATTCTACACTTTTAAAATAGTTGTTGTTTGAAAAAAATGAATTGAAATTATCCCATGGTTTCGTCGGGTCCGACCCAGCATCACTGATGCTCGCGATTCCATAAATATTGTCTGTTATATACATCGCAACAGCCGCACCTAATGCAGCATCATTGGGAATATATACAGCTTCTGATCCGGTACTAAATTGGAAGTTCATAAAACCAGTCCAAGGACTAGCATATGCATAAACGTCTACATAATCTGTGGCATCCAAGAGTCCGGCTACAAAGGATATTCTTCCATCCATTAACCGTTGTCTCCAATAAAAGTTGGTCATTCTAAAGCCATCTTCGTTAAAAGCGGGTACCTGCATTCCAACATAACCCATTTCAAATCCGAAATTCTTTGGGGTTATCGCTGTGTATTTATGTCGGTGCTCTATTTTGTAAACCAGCGCTCCGTTGTTTTTAGAACCTCGGTTCACAAGTTCCCATGAACCATATAATCTTACCATTCCAGCTGCGGAAGATTGATCTCCCAAACTCTCTGAGGCTCCAAAGTAGACAGAGGAATAATCAACTCCAAAATCAAAACCTGACTTTTCTTTTAATTTACCTTTAGCATCAAAATAAGATTTCATAAAGTCGAATTCGAATATAGAAGATTTATCCTGAGCTAGTTGGTTGTCAACTTGATCTTTACTACCTAATTTGTAGTCCTCATCTTTTTTAGTGTTTTCAGATTGTGCATAAAGAGCTCCTAAGTTCAGAAGCATTAAGGTGTATAAGGTGTATTTTTTTATCATAGTTTATGGTTTACCAAGGAAGATTAATTACAGGAGTTATTTGAAAGAATATGCCCCAACTAGGTCCAATAGCTTCGGGTCTTGTAACATAATATTGAGCTTGGAGTGTGAATTTAAGAGGTGTTTTTCCTATCAATTGAGTTTTTGCGAAACCTAGATTTAGCGGAATTGAAAAATCTATGTCGCTAGCAGTTATGTAATTAGCAGTAGGGATGGGGCTACCTCCAATTTGCCAACCATTTCCTACAGGAAACCAATAAAATAGCTGTGCAGTCCCGGTATTAACTTTATTGTTGTTTTCATTGTGTCCAGAAATTCCCCACCAATGCTGCCATAAAACCCCAAGGACTCCCCATTTTTTTACAACCCCTACTAAAGCAACGGGTCCGATCTGGAATTGATTTTTCCCTAATGAAGTCTCGCTTGCTGTGGGAAAGAACATCGTAGGACCTGCACCCCAGATAAAACCTTTTTCATTCATTGTTCCATACATTGCCATTAATCCAATATCTCCCAATCCTCTTTCTGTAGACCATGTCCCTGCTTGGTTAACAGGAGCTGCGGCTACAGGTAAACTAGGTCGAATACTGATACTTCCTTTTTTTAGTTTAACAGGGATTGTAGGCATGAAAACTAGTGCTGAAGTATGTTGATTTGAAGCTCCTGAAATGGAACCATCCCATCCTGTGTAGGTTCCTTGGAATGTTAGACTTGCTAATGTTCCTACAGGATTTGACAGTTCTTGGGCTATTTCATCGGCAGATTTTTCAGTGGCTTTTTGAGCATTAATTTGAAAGAGTGCGATAATTGTTCCAATGGTTAGTAATTTTCTTTTCATACTAGTTTATCAAATTAAAAAAGATCAAATCTTAAAATCATTAATCTAGGATTAGTAAATATTAATAATAATGGATATTTAGACAGTAAACTGATTTATTTTGCTTTATAATTGAAAGAGTATTTTGCTGAAAATTGCAATCTGTAAAAACCATCACCTGATCCATCTTCTAGTCCACGATAGGCATACATGGTTTCAATTCCAAAAAGTAAATTTTTATCAGGTTGGTAAATAATATTTGCCGATCCGCTCCATGCATTTTTATTTGCGTTTTGCTTTGTGATATTCTTTGGGTTTTCAGCATTTAAAAATGAATAATTAACACTAGAACGCCATTTATGGTTCCAATGATGCAGATAAGATACGAAACCATTTGTAGATTTGATAGCTTTCAAATCTCCTTGATCATTCACAATAGAACTGTTTAGAAAAGCTAAAGCAAGATAACGACCTAAACCATTTCCATAAGTACCTTGAATTCTAAGATCGTCGCTTTTACCGATATTAAACTTTGCACCACCCGTGATCCCATAGGCATTAAAACTTTTACGATTTTCATTAATGTCGTAGTATCTTGGGTTTCTATAGATAGCTGAAACCCCTGCAGTACCCCAATTCCCATTAAAATTTCTTCGTAGGATAATGTCGGGTATTCCACCTGAAGAAATTACAAATGGTCCGCCATCGTTTGGAGTAACGGTAGATTCTGGTACCTCTAAAGAAAACTGCCAGTGTTTCGTGGAATAACGAATTTGAGGCTGTCTATTGAACACAATTCCTTCAGCAGCTCCAGAAAAATCGAGATCATCAGGGATGATAACAATCATAAATGTTGACCAGGTTTGGCCAAAAAGCCATTTTTCATAATTGATATAAAAATGTCTGATTCTTGGATTGTATGAGTTACTAACTCTAGCATCTCCTGCCGCTGAAAGTAAAAAATCCATTTCAAAATAAGCTTCAATTTTTTTGTTGTTTTGCAATATTTGATCAAAATCTAAATAAAATCTTGATTCTTTAATATGCATATGTGTATCGTATGTCTGTTTACCACCAACCGGAATGGCACTTGGCAAATGAATATCTCTTAGTGGACTTTCAGGATCGGTAAGTTCTCCTCCCTCAAATACGGTGATCATAGCATCCATTTTAGCAAAGCCTCCTATCGAAAAATTTGTTTTTTGTTGCTTAGGAGCTTGGGAAAAGATAGCTGTCGGTAAAAGAAATAATAAGAATATTTTTTTCATTGCAATAGGGTTAGAGAAAACAAAAAACAATCTAGCATCCTTAAAGATAGTAGATTGTTTTTGGTTTTTGTGAAAAGTGAAGATTATTTACCTAAAGTATTTTTGTAAATAATCCCATCTTTCATAATTATTTTCATTGTTTTGATACCTTTTCTTACAGGAGCATCAAACCATTTTTCATTTCCTCCGATTACTGAAATATCTTCCAAAGGATTTCCGTCTACTAAAAGTAAATCTGCGTAAGCACCTTCTTCAACAACTCCTAGTTTTCCATCTGGGTATGGATCCATAAACTCACCTGAAAGTTTTACAATTTCTCCATTTACAGAGGTAAGCGCTTTTAAGTAATAATGGTTTCCGAAGTAATGGGCACCTAAATATATTTGATGGTCATTTTGTTTGTTACAAGCATCTGGCATACCTACACAATCTCCCTGATATCCTAATTTTGGACGATGTTTTTTAACATTTTCAATATATCCTTTAAAGGCTTCTTGAGCAGAATTAGCTTTTCTTGCAGAAGCTTTACTTGCAGAGATAGCAGAAACTTGTGATAAAGCAGGAGAGAAAGCTTGCATATTAGTTGTCATATAAGCACCTTTTTTCTTCATTAATTTAGCAACATCACCATCAAACATAAAACAGTGCTCAATTGTTTTTACACCATTTTCTAAGCAACGCATGATTGATTTTTTACTATAAGCATGTGACATTACATAGGTACCATAGGCATCTGCTACTTCCACAGCTGCTCTAATTTCTTCAGGGCCGTACGCATCTAACTGCCAAGGGTCAAATTGTGATACCACACCGCCACTAGACATAATTTTTATTTGAGAAGCACCTTGCATAAAGTTTTGACGAGCCGCTGCTTTAATTTGATCAATCCCATCTGCAGTAATGGTCATTCCTAATTTACCTCCGCTAGATTGAATCCCGTTAAAGGTTTCATTTGGTGTATTGAAATTTCTAAAATCAGCATGAGAACCGGTTGGTCCAATGAAACCACCAGAAGGATAAATTCTAGGTCCTAAAACCAAGCCAGCATCAACAGTTTTTTTTAGTCCAGCACCCATTCCACCAGCATCTCTCCAAGTTGTAAAACCAGAAAGTAAAGCATTTTTAGCGTTTACAGTAGAGCGTACGGCTAGTTCTTCCCAATTTCTACTATTCTCAATGTCACTTATAGAATGGCCGTTCATTTGTAAATGACCATGTCCTTCGATCAATCCGGGCATTAAGGTCATTCCTTTTCCATCAATAACTTTAGTGCCTTTTGGAGCAGCAATATCTGCAGCTATTGTTTTAATTAGATTGTTTTCAATTAAAACAGACATTCCAGAAGTCAGTGTTTCTGAAGTTCCATCAAAAATTTGAATATTATTAAATAAGATATACTTGTTTTTTTCTTTTTGTTTTTTTTGCGCCGAAAGTGTAAATACACTTAACACCAGGGCAATATATAGCGACAGTAGTGATTTTTGTTTCATAGAAGTATCATTAAGTTTTATAAAATAAAAATAGAAAAAAATTATTACAATCCAAACCTGTAATTAAGGGAGAGCATGAGTTGTTGTTTTGATTTTAAAAATCCATATTCTCCTCTAAATTGCCACTTGTCGTTGTGCTGATAATTGAAGCCCAATAGCATGTTCCATTCATATTCCAATCGTTTGTTGAATTTGTAATATACATTTTGATCCACAACCCCACGAACCAAATTATAGGTTGCTTCTGCTCTAATTTTTTCGGCTAAAGTCAGATCACCCCAATAATCGCCGTTACCATTAGGAACATCACCATTTTTAAAACTATTCCAATGATTGTCTAAGTTTTGCTTGTCTTCTTCTGTGATTCCAAGTGCTTCATCAAAGGCAATATTACCAGAAGTTTGGCTGTCTAATTTTTGAAACTGTGCACCTCCCCAAATTGCCCAAAAACGTCCTTTGGTGGGGGTCATGATTCTTTTGATAACTCTCATACCACTTACATTTACCAAAACCGGTTTGTCAAGTCTAGCATTGGTAGTCCAAGACCATGAGTAATCTGCAGCAATGTTAATAGGTCCGACTGGAGCAACGGCAAGTAAATTTAAACCATAATATTTTCCACGTATATCAGTAGTACTTTTTATCAAGTCGCTACCTACCACACTGAATGTAATGTCTTGTTCTCCCCAAACTTCTCCATAATATCCACCCACTGAAAAAAATGGAAGAATCCAAGTGTCTAAGCGAGCATTGACAGTATTTATTCTACCTTCAGAAGGGCCAAAATCTAGAATTCCATCAAGAGCGAAATAATTTGTAGGTGGTGTTTGATCATCACTAATAGCCATTTCAAAATTATCAATCACAATACCTTGTTTGTTAAACAGGGTTCCGAGCATCACACCAAATGGTTTTTGTAATTCATATCCTTTAGCATAGGCTTTTTTTCCTAAAATAGGTAACACATAAGGATATTCTTTACCTATTTGAGTAGAGTCTATGGTTTGTGATTGAGAGGTAAAAGTAAAAAAGATACATATAAATATAAAGTATGTTTTATGCATAATTTAGGTTGTAAATGTTGGCTTTATGTATAGTGTTGATAAAATAAAAATAAGACAAAAATGGTAAATAAAAAAGACTACAATTATTGCAGTCTTTTTTATTTAATATTTATTAATTTTTAAGGAGTGATATTTTGCACTATAGCCAAATAAAGTGGCATCCCAATGGTTATATTTACAGGGAAAGTAACCGCTAAGGCCATTGGTAAATATAAACCTGGGTTTGCTTTTGGTACTGCCATTTTCATTGCTGCAGGTACAGCTATATAAGAAGCACTTGCGGCTAGAATAGCAAAAATAAATCTATTAGAAATGTCATCTGTAATGTAACCACTAAGGATTCCGAAGATGCTACCATTGATTAGGGGTATTAATATGGCAAAAATAAATGGATATATTCCCTTAGCGATTAATGCATTTAATTTACGACCACTAACAATTCCCATATCTAATAAAAATATGGCTAGGAAGCCTTTAAATAAATCATCTGTAAATGGTTTTATATCATTGGCTTGTTCTGCACTAGCAAGGTAGCCAATCACTAAACTTCCCATAATTAATAGTACACTTCCGTTGGTGAGGGAGTGTTTCAAGGCATCTTTTTTGTTGATTTTGTCGTCATTGTTTTTATTGTATAATGATATTAGTATCAAACCGGCAATAATAGCGGGACTCTCCATAATAGCCATAATCGCAACCATATGACCATCCATATGTAAACCTTGCGCTTCTAAATATGAGATAGCCGTAACAAAAGTTACTGCACTTACAGAGCCATAGGCAGCAGCAATTGCCCCTGCGTTTTGAATAGTGAATTTCTTTTTTAAAATAAAAAACGTGTAAATGGGTATGGCTACAGCAATAAAGATTCCAAATAGCATGGAATATATAATCTCACTATTAAATTCTTCATGAGAAAGCTCTTGCCCTCCTTTAAAACCTATGGCAAATAAAAGGTAAAGAGAGATGAATTTTGAGGAATTGGGGGGGATTTCTAGATCACTCTTCAAGCAAACAGCTAGGATACCTAGAATAAAAAATAATAAAGCAGGGTTGGTTAAATTACTGATAAGTAGATCAATGTTCATTTTTTGTTATTTGATGATTTATATTGATTTGTGATAAAAATTTTTTGATACTTCTGAATTTTTTACATCTATAATAGACGACGACAATTCAGTGATAATAAGTTCCAATAAAACGTTTTTAGGAGTTTTCTTGATTTCATTAAGAACTTTTTTCTCTTGAAGAATTTTTTTACGAATTTCATTGGTGTCGGTATCTTGAGATTCACATTTTTTTAAAAGTTCTAAGTTGAGGGTATTCAACTTTTTTTGGATGATTTTTTTTAATTTTTCATTTGATAAAGACATCGAATTAGTGGAGTTTTGAATATTCATTTTGTTCTTATTAAAATTAGACATTGCAAAAGTAATTGCTCATAGTCATAAATTTTTATTTATGTTTGTAATGAATTGTATTAAAATATTTTATGAATTATACTTTGAATCAATTGCAAATCTTCTTGAAAATAGTTGAAACGCATAGTATCACTAAAGCTTCAGAGGAGTTGTATTTAACACAACCTGCAGTTTCTATTCAGTTAAAAAATTTTCAATTACAGTTTGATATTCCACTGACAGAAGTGATTGGTAGAAAAATTTATATTACTGAATTCGGTAAAGAAATTGCTGTTTTAGCACGTGAAATTATTGATGGAGTGGAGCAGATAAAAGCAAGAAATTTAGCATTTCAAGGCAAGGTTTACGGAAAATTAACCTTATCCATTGTGTCTACGGCCAAATATGTAATGCCCTATTTTTTGAGTAAATTTATCAGAATGTACCCTGAGGTAGAATTAGAAATGAATGTAACTAACAAATCTAGTGTTGTTAAAGATTTGGAGAATAATCTAGTTGATTTTTCCTTAGTTTCTGTGATGCCGGATACTATAAATTTAGGTAGCTATGAGCTTTTAGCAAACAGGTTGTATTTGGTAATTAAATCAGATGTTGATATTCCAAAAGGTGAATCTGCTAAGCAAATTTTAGAAAATTTTCCTCTTGTTTATAGAGAGTTAGGATCTGCGACTCGTTTTTCTATGGAGAATTTTATTAAAAAAGAAAATGTATCCAATATTAAAAAGATTGAATTGACTTCAAATGAAGCTGTTAAGCAAGCAGTTTTAGCAGGGATGGGTTGCTCCATTATGCCGCTAATTGGTCTAAAGAATGAAATTTTAAATGGGAGTTTGAAAATTATTCCGTTAAAAAACTTACCCATTGAAACGCAATGGTCCCTTGTGTGGCCAAGCGGAAAAAAAAGAACCCCTGTAGTAGAAAAATATTTTGAATTTTTAGATACCTATAAACAAGAGATTATCGAGGAATACTTTTCATGGCACGATAGTTATCTCTAATTTTCAGGTTTATGGGTAAAGTAAATACTTGGCTCTTTTTACTTTAAATTTTATAAGATCGTTTTGCCATGATTGCTCTATTTCTTCTGCCGTTTTATTATTTTCTAGCTGCTCTTGTAATTTTTTATTCCCAGCGTGAATGGTAAATGTTTTGCCAAAAAAATCTTTTTTGTTTGGGTATTTCTTGTAAGCATTCATTAGAAAAGAGATATCTACTTTAGAGCGTTTTTTTGTTTTTGATAAATCGTAACCGTAACATTTTTTATTTTGATCTTTTGGGTATTTACTACCAAAATTAGCAACAGGAAAATATGCAAATAACGTATTTGGAAATTTTGAAGATCCATAACGTTGGAATTGATATTCGGTTCCTCGACCTGCATTGATAGGAGTTCCTTCAAAAAAACCTAAGCTAGGGTATAGGTTGATTGATTTTGAGTTGGGGAGATTAGGTGAGGGCCTTATTGGTAAATCATATTCTTTCTGATGGTTATATTTTTTTAAAGGGACTATAGTTAAATCACATTGAATTTTGTTTTTCAACCATTGTTCTCCATTGATCATTTTAGCATATTCTCCGATAGTCATTCCATATACCAAAGGAACTGCATGCATGCCAACAAAACTTTTATATTGAAGGTCTAACGTTGGGCCATCTATGTAGTGCGCATTTGGATTGGGCCTGTCTAGTACTATTACAGGAATATTGTTTTCCGCGGAGGCCTCCATGACATAGTGCAAAGTTGAGATATAGGTATAAAAACGTACCCCAACGTCTTGGATGTCAAATACAACGATGTCAATGTTTTTTAGCTGCTCTTTAGTTGGTTTTTTATTTTTTCCATACAGAGATATAATTGGTAAGCCAGTTTTTGTGTCTATTCCATTTGCAACATGTTCGGCGGCATCTGCTTTTCCTCTAAACCCGTGTTCTGGAGAAAACACCTTGATAATTGAAACATCATGAGAAACCAAAGAATCCACAAGATGAGTATACCTATTTCTAGAGGTTTTGTGGAAAATCACTGAGGTTTGATTTGCTACAATGGCAATTTTTTTATCAGCTAGTAATGGTAGGTAGTTTTTTGTCTGGTTGGCTCCTACAGAAATCTGTTGTTGTGATTGACATGAAAATTGTAATCCTGTGAAAACGAAAACAAGCATAAAATTAAGGAGCTTAATTTTGTCATGTATGAAGCCATTAAAATCTTTTTGCTTTGTAGGATTTGCAAAGGAATTATATGTATTTTTGAATCTCAACATTGATACGAATAAATTGAATTACGAATTATTTTTAGCCAAACGTTTTACCGCCTCTAAAAAGCATAAAAGTAGTATATCATCACCAATAATAAAAATTGCTATTACGGCCATTTCAATTGGAATTCTATTAATGTTAATAACGGTTTCTACTGGAGTTGGACTTCAGAACAGAATACGAGAAAAAATATCTGTATTCAAGGGGCATATTCAGATTACGAATTATGACAATAATACTTCGGAAACTACACAAAACCCGGTAGCTAAAAGTCAAGAATTTTACCCAGATTACACCATGTTAAACGGTGTGTCTAAAGTACAACCTTTTGCTACAAAAGCAGGGGTTATTAGAACAGAGAAAGATTTTGAAGGTGTTGTTTTGAAAGGGGTGGATGAAAATTATGACTGGTCAGGTATAAAAGAATATTTGGTTGAAGGTAAAATTCCGTCAGTTTTAGAAAAGACTATTGGTAAAGAAGTTTTAATCTCTAAAATTCTTGCAGATAGGTTAGGCCTAAAGGTTTCGGATACATTTGATATGTATTTTATCAAAGAAAATTCTTCAAGACTGCCGAATAGGAGAATTTTTACGGTAACTGGCATTTATAATTCAGGCTTTAAGGATTTTGATGAGAGTTTTATTTTAGGAGACTTAAAGCAAATTCAAAAATTAAATAAATGGACTACCAATCAGGTGGGAGGTTTTGAGGTTTTTGTAGATGATTTCTCAAAAATTAGTGAAACAGGACTATCCGTATACAAAGAGATAGATCCCATGTTGAATAGTCAAACTTTACTAGAGCTTTTTCCTGCTATTTTTGAATGGTTAAAGTTGTTTGATACAAATATTGCGGTAATTATTGGAATTATGATATTGGTTGCTGGAATTAATATGATTACGGCCTTGTTGGTATTGATATTGGAAAGGACTCAAACTATTGGAATTCTAAAGTCGCTAGGTAGTACCAATTGGAGTATCAGAAAAATGTTTTTGTACAATGCCTCTTATTTAATATTTAGAGGTCTGTTGATAGGGAATGTTTTGGGAATAGGACTTTTGTTGATTCAAAAATATTACCAAGTGATACAATTAAATCCTGAAACTTATTATGTGAGTAGTGCTCCGGTTAGTATCAATCTTTGGCATGTATTGTTGCTGAATTTAGGTACACTTGTATTATGTTTGGTAATGTTGTTGGTGCCATCTTATATAATAACAAAAATTAGTCCTGCAAAGGCTGTTAAATTTGCTTAAGAATTTCTAAAATTCATAAAAAAACAGCCCCATTGATAAATTATCAATGGGGCTGTTTTTATAGTATAAACGGATTGTTATCCGAAAATTTGATCTTTAGAAAAATGAAACTCAGATTCTAAAAGAGCATTTTCATCGCTATCAGATCCATGTACTGCATTTTCTGTAACGGAAGTAGCAAAACTCTTACGAATGGTTCCTTCAACAGCATCGTCCGGATTGGTTGCACCGATTAATAGTCTAAAATCTTCAACCGCATTTTCTTTTTCTAGAATGGCTGCTACAATAGGACCACTGGTCATGAAAGCAACCAATCTTTCAAAAAAAGGAAGTCCCTTGTGTACTGCATAAAATTTTTCAGCATCGTTTTGAGAGAGTTGTGTTAATTTCATTGCAACTATTTTAAATCCAGATGCATTTATTTTTTCAAGAATAGCACCAATGTTTCCCTTAGACACAGCGTCTGGTTTTAACATTGTAAATGTTCTATTTGTTATCATGTTTAATTTTTTTATCTACATTTTGTGCGCAAATATACTTTATTCTATTGAAAAATAAGTTACTGCAAAACAATGCTTTTATGAACCTTTGGTTCTGCGTTAAAAATTAGGATTTATATTAAGTTTTTTTAACTTTTTTTTTGCAGGATTAATAAAATCAAGGCTTATTTAAATCGTATATTCGCAAACTATGAATGAAAATGAAATTAAAGAGATAAAAGAGTTGTTGTCAACTCCTAAAAATATTGTTTTAGTAGCGCATAAAAATCCTGATGGTGATGCCATTGGTTCTACTTTGGGAATGCAACATTACTTAAAGCAAAAAGGACATAAAGCAACAACGGTTTTACCAAATGATGTACCAGAATTTTTACAATGGTTGCCAGGGGTAGAGACTGTTTATAAATATGATAAACAAAACAAACAATCCAAACGTGCTTTGGAGGAAGCTGATATTGTTTTTGTTTTAGACTTTAATGCTTTTCATAGAGTGGGTGATGATATGCAAAAAGCCTTAGAAGAATATAAAGGGACGTATATTATGATCGACCATCATCAGCAGCCTGATCCAATTTCTAAGTACATTTATTCTGATACTTCCATTTGTTCTACTTGCCAGATGGTGTATCATTTTATTGAAAAAGTGGGGGAGTTAGATTTGATAAATGCAGATGTTGCTACCTGTTTGTATACTGGAATTATGACAGATACAGGTTCTTTTAGGTTTCCATCAACCACCAGTACAACCCATAAAATAATTGGAGAGTTAATAGATAAAGGTGCTGATAATGCTAAAATTCACGATAAGGTTTTCAATGCAAATTCATATAGTCGTTTGCAACTGATGGGAGCTGCATTAACTAATTTAACAGTTTTTGAGGAATATCATACTGCTTATATTACGTTGTCACAGAGGGAATTAGATACATATAATTACCAGAAGGGTGATACCGAAGGTTTGGTAAATTATGGATTATCAATGAAGGGGATATATTTGGCTGCCATATTTATTGAAGATGTAGAACAAGGAATTATTAAAATTTCGTTCAGATCTAAAGGGCGTTTTTCAGTGAATCAATTTTCTCGTAATCATTTTAATGGAGGTGGGCATGACAATGCAGCTGGAGGTAGGTCATTGACATCTCTTGATGACACTGTAAAACAATTTTTAACGGAGTTAAAAGGATATAAAAAGGAATTAGCTGCTTCTTATGAAAATTAAGTTTCTCTTACTTTTGTTAGGGCTTAGTATTTTGTCATGTGCTAAGGATAAGCCGAGATACGCAGTTTCTGTCTCAAAAATATCTAACCTAGAGAAAACAATTGCGTTAAATAAGCGTTTGTTTTCAGAAGAAAAGGCTTTGATGGAAAAATATATGCGCATGGATTCAACTTTGACCTATGTAAATTCGAATAAAGGTTTTTGGTATGCATATGTAAATAAAGAAGAAAAAGGAAGCACTCCAGTGAAAGGAGATGTAGTTTCGTTTGAACAAGAAATTATTGGTTTAGATGGAGTTATTTTATATGCAAAAAAAGACTTAGGTTTGCGTACCTATGTTGTAGATAAAGAACACATCATAAAAGGATTAAAAGAAGGTATTAAAATAATGAAGGAGGGGGAACAAGTAAAGTTTTTGTTTTCTTCTTTTGTAGCTTACAGAATGAATGGAGATAAAAACCGAATTATCGGAAGTAATGAGCCTATTGTAAGTAACATACATTTAGTAAAAATTAACAAGTAATATATAACAATTAAAATAACAAAAATGAAAATTAAAAGTATCGCAGTTCTTGGATTGGTTGCTACCGTAGCATTCACATCTTGTAATAAACAAAAAAGACAAGATAAATTATCTACAGAAATTGATTCTGTAAGTTATGCTTTAGGTTTGGATATGGCCAACAAGATTAAATTGAACTTTCCAAATGCAAATGGAACTGCATTTATCGACGGATACGAGGATGCAGCAGATACTGCTAGTGTAAAAGTTAAAGTGGCTGATATAGATAATATTTTGAGAACTTTTTTCATGAAGAAACAGCAAGAAGCTGCTATGAAAGCTGCAGATTCAACTGCTTCAGAAACAGAAAAAGTAAATAACAATACAAGTTCTAAATTATTAAGCGAGTATGATACTGTAAGTTATGCTTTAGGTTTAGATATGGCGATCAAAATGAAACCAAGTTTTGAAGAAATTAATGACCCATTATTTATTCAAGGATATAAAGACTTAGGGAATGAAAAAGTTTTATTACAATTAGATGGATTGGATAATATTTTAAGAACTTTCTTTATGGCTAGACAGCAAAAACAAGCTGAGGAGCAAGCAAACAAAGACTTTGGTCAAGTAAAAGAAGATGGTTTGAAATTTTTAGAGGAAAACAAATCTAAAGAGGGAGTTGTTGTTACTGAAAGCGGATTGCAATACAAAGTTATTCAAGAAGGGAATGCTACACATCCATCTGCTACAGATAATGTAACCGTACATTACCACGGAACAACACCTGATGGTACAGTGTTTGATAGTTCTGTTGATAGAGGTCAACCAGCGTCATTTGGTTTAAACCAAGTAATCAAAGGATGGACAGAAGGATTACAATTAATGGGAGAGGGTGCTAAGTATACTTTTTATATCCCTCAAGAATTAGCATATGGTGCTAACCCAAGAGGAGGTGGTCCAATCAAGCCATTTATGCCATTGGTTTTTGAAGTAGAATTGATTAAAGTAAATAAGTAAAAATATGAAGTTTCTAAAAGCAATTTTTTCGTTTGTATCCATAGTATTATTAAGTTCTTGTTTGTCAGATCCAGAACCTGGTATAGAGCAATATTACCCAAATAGAGACGCAGGAATTGCTTTTTTAGAAGCTAATAAATCTAATGAAGGGGTTGTAGAGACCGAAACAGGTTTACAATATGAGATTCTGTCTGAAGGAGAAGGAGACTATTTGAGTGAGTTAGATATCATTAAAATGAAATATAAATCTACTCTTATTGATGATACGGTGTTGTATTCGAATCAAGCTTTAGAGGATGAGCAAGTAGGTTATAATCAAATAAGTACTTTGTTGGAAGGGCTTAAAGAGGGGTTGCAGTATATGCAAATTGGAGGCCACTATAAGCTATACATTCCATACGAATTAGCTTATGGAGAGTCTTTAGATTATAATTTTATAAACCCTTATTCTGTTATTATAATGGAGATAGAACCGATGGAAAACGCGTTTATTCAATTTAAAAATAGTGGATTAAGATATGATATACTTGAAGAGGGAACTGGTGAAAAACCGGTTGCAAATAGTAGAGTAAAAGTTCATTATGAAGGTTCTTTCTTAAACGGTGTTGTGTTTGATAGTTCTATTGAGCGTGAAGAACCGTTTGAATTTTATGTAAATTCATCAGTAATTGAAGGCTGGGTAGAAGGTGTGCAATTGATGAATGAAGGAGCAAAGTATAGATTCTTTATGCCGCCTAATTTGGCGTATGGAACTGCTGGTAATGGTTTAATCCCTTCAAATACAGCATTAATATTTGAAATAGAGCTTATCGAAATATTAGATTAAATTTTTTATTTAATAGTAACTTATAATTGTAGCAATTTTTATACTTTATGTATAGGAATTGCTATTTTTGCTTTTAGAAAAAAAATACTATGAAAATATTTAAACTATTACCTCTCGTTATTATTGTAATCCTAATAAGTTGTGATCGCTCTCATCCTTATGATGGCATGTTTGCGGATATCGATACAGAGAAAGGTAAGATCATTGTAGAGTTGTTTTATCAAGAAACACCTATTACGGTTGCGAATTTTGTATCGTTGACTGAAGGTACCAATACAAGGGTGAGCGACTCTTTAATAGGGAAAAGGTTTTATAAAGGATTGCCTTTTCATAGAGTGGTTAAAGACTTTATGATTCAAGGTGGAGATATTTTAAGAAACGGAAAAGGAACACCAGGATATACTTTTGAAGATGAATTTCCAAAGGATAGTTTAGGAGAGTTGCTGCATAAACATGATTCTAAAGGAACCTTATCCATGGCAAATTCTGGTCCGAATAGTAATGGGAGTCAATTTTTTATTACACACAAAGAAACCTCTTGGCTAGATGGTAAGCATACCGTTTTTGGTAAAGTGATTGAAGGCTTGGATATTATTGATTCTATTCAGCAAGATGATAAAATTGTTTCTGTTTCTATTGTAAGAAAAGGGGAGACGGCTAAGAAGTTTATTCCAGAAAAAGCGATAGAAATCGCTAGAGAAAAGAAGCTTCAAGCAGAATTACTAGTAAAAGAAAAGTTTAAAAAAGATAGTTTGTTATTTTCTCTTTCAATGGAAGAAGAAAAAGCAAAAGTGTTGGCTTCAGGGTTGAAAATTTTGGTGTTGGATAAAGGTCATGGTAAAAGAGTTAAGGAAGGAGATAATGTAAAAGTGCATTACAAAGGATATTTTGTAGATGGAAAAGTATTTGATACTTCTTATAAAAGACATAAACCATTCCAGTTTACATTGGGTGTAGATAGAGTTATTGAAGGGTGGACAGAAGGTATTGCTCTATTAAATGCAGGTGATAAAGCACGATTTTTTATTCCATATGATTTAGCATATGGAGCAGGAGGCTATGGTCCTATTCCCGCAAAAGCAAAATTAATATTTGAATTAGAAATTATTGAAATAGTAAAATAATGTTTGAAAAAATAATTCAGTTAGACAAGCAGCTTTTAATTTTCTTAAATAATTTAGGATCGCCACAATGGGATGGTCTATGGTTATTTATTACAAAACAATTCCATTGGGCGCCCGTGTTTATTTTGGTTATATTCTTGTTTTTTAGATATCTTGGTTGGAAAAAAGGGATGTATCTATTGTTGTTTTTGGCTGTGCTAGTAGCGTTTTCAGATCAATTTGTAAATATGATTCGTGCAATTTTTGAGCGATTACGACCAAACAATGATCCAGAAATTCAAGATCAGTTAAGAACATTGATCAATCCACAGAATTATAGTTTTATATCAGGTCATGCAACTACATCAACCGTGGTTACTGTTTTTGCTATATTATGCCTTAAAGAATATACTAAATATATTTATCTATTCGTATTATTCCCGTTGTTCTTTGCTTATAGTAGATTGTATCTAGGCGTGCATTTTCCGATAGATATATTAACAGGAGCAACGGTTGGATTTTTGTTAGGTACCGGAGCTGCTAAATTGTTTACTAATAGTTCGAATAAATTTTTTTCTTAAAATAAAAAAAAACTCTTTAGAATTTCTAAAGAGTTTTTTATTTGATAAATGTTGACTTAAATGTCATCAAAGTTTACATCAGTAAAGCTAGAGGAAACGCTTTCTAAAGCCGGTTCCTTTTCTTCTCTTTTAAAGTCTTTTTGGTGACGTTCACTTATTACTTCAGATCCTTTTTCATTTAAAATAAACTCGGTAGCAGCGCTTAACATCTCGTTAAACTCGTTAAAGTCTTCTTTGTAAATGTAAATTTTATGTTTTTGATAGTGGAAAGACCCATCATCATGTGTGAATTTTTTACTTTCAGTAACGGTAAGATAGTAATCTCCTGCTTTGGTAGCTCTTACATCAAAAAAATAAGTTCTTCTTCCTGCTCTTAATATTTGTGAAAATATCTCTTCTTGTTCAATGTTTTCTTTCATGCGATTTTTCCTATTTAAAAATGTTAATTTTTTTTAGATTACATCACAAATCTAAAAAAATATTTAACTCAACAAAATATTTTCATTATTCTTTTTCTAAAAGTTGTTGTTCGTATAGTTCTTTATAATAACCTGCAGCTTTTATAAGGTCTTCGTGTTTTCCTTGTTGGATAATCTCCCCATTATCAACGATTAGTATGCGGTCCGCATATTTAGCGGAAGAGATTCTATGACTAACGATAAAAGTGGTTTTATCTTGAGAAATTCTTTTAAGGTTGTTTAAAATAAGCTCTTCTGTCTCGGTATCAACCGCAGAAAGACAATCATCAAATAATAAAATTTCTGGATTTTTGATCAACGCCCTTGCGATTGATATACGTTGTTTTTGACCACCAGAGATGGTAATTCCTCTTTCTCCTAATACGGTTTCATATTTTTCTTTGAAGCCCATAATATTATCGTGGATCACGGCATCTTTAGCAGCTTTTTCAATCGTTGTTTGGTCAGCATCTTCTATTCCAAATCTTATATTATTTGCAATGCTGTCAGAGAACAAAAACGGATCTTGCGGTACCACACCAATGTGTTTTCTCATTTCAGCTAGATCTTGATCTTTTAGATTGATTCCATCGATACTTATATTTCCTGTTGTAGGGTCATACATACGAGAAATCAGATTTAATACACTAGACTTACCACAACCCGTTTTACCCAAAATAGCAACGGTTTCGCCTGCTTTTACATGGAAACTCATGTTTTTAATAGCAGTGATATTAGTGTCGTCATAGACTAAACTAACATTATCAAATAGTATTTCACCACGGTACTGAGCAGGGGCTTCTGTTCCGCTCTTAATTTCAGGATCATGTTTTAAAAATTCATTAATTCTTTTTTGTGAAGCTTCGGCTTGTTGAACGGTAGAAGTAACCCAACCTACTATTGCCACGGGCCAGGTTAACATGTTTACGTACATAATAAATTCAGCAATGGTCCCAATACTAATGATTCCATTTATGTATTGCATCCCACCAACATATAAAACGATCAAGTTGCTAATCCCGATAAGTAAAATCATAGAAGGGAAAAATAGGGCCTGGGCTTTGTATAGCTTGATGTTTTTTTCTTTGCTGCCATTGGAAAGTTCCTCAAAACTCTTCAACATATTTTGTTCAGTATTGTAAGATTTAATTACGTTGATTCCTGAAAATATTTCTTGTCCAAAGGTGGTCAGGTTAGATAGGTATTCTTGTACGATGGTACTTCTTTTATGAATGACGCGACTTAAAAAGAAAACGGATACCGAAAGTAATGGGAACGGAATTAAGGTATACAAAGTAAGCTTTACATCAATATGAATCATTTTGTAAATGGCTACACTAAATAAAACCAACATATTGATCGTATACATCACGGCAGGACCAACATACATTCTAACTTTTCCTACATCTTCACTGATACGATTCATTAAGTCACCCGTTCTATTTTTTTTGTAAAAATTGACAGAAAGACGCTCGTATTGTTGGAAGATTTCATTTTTCAAATCAAACTCAATCAATCTAGAGGTTACAATGATTGTTTGTCTCATTAAAAAAGTAAAAAATCCAGATAAAAAGGCGAGTCCAATGATTAATGACACATTATAAAACAATTCATCTTTTACAATCTCAATACTAGTAACTACACCGGTTCTGTAATCATCAGCAACATTTATAGAGTTTTTCACTATTTCTGGAACCTTAACTGCCAAATATCTAGAAAGAATAGAGATAACAATCCCTGCAATAAGACGATAACGGTATTTGAAAAAGTATTTGTTTATATGTTGTAATGCTTTCATTTATAGCCGATGAATAGGAAATTATTTTTAAGCCTGCAAGATACGTGTTTAATTGAAAACAATGGATTGCTACAAAGTGTTTTCTAAAGAAAAAAAAACCATCGTTTTCCCAAAGACAAACAAAATAAATAGTACTTTTGTGCCCGTATTGAAACATAAATCTTAAGTTCTTTAAAATGATCAACAGAAGACATATTCGTGTAAAAGTAATGCAATCTGTATATGCATTAACTACATCAAATAGTGATAACATTGTAAAAGAAGAAAACTTTTTGAACAATAGTATTGAAAAAATGTACGATTTGTATGTTTTAATGTTGGATACTTTGCCAAGAATTAAGCATTTGGCAGAGGAGCAAATTGAAATTTCTAAAAAGAAACATTTTGCAACAAAAGAGGATTTAAATCCGAATACCAAATTTATAGATAACAAAGTTTTAGCTTTGATTGACGAGAGTATTTCTTTTCAAACTTATAAAGAGGAGCATAATTTAGATAACTGGCATCTTGAAGAAAAATATATTAGAACTATATATGAGCATTTATTAAAAAGTGCTTTGTATAAAAAATATATGGAGAAAGAAACAAGTTCTTTCAAAGAAGATGTAAAGTTTGTTGTAGCGCTATATTCTGAGTTTATTGCTCCAAATGAAAAATTAGCGGATTATTTTGAGGATATTAATATTAGCTGGGTAGATGATATTCCTTTTGTAAATACCTGGGTTGTTAAAACATTGCAAGGTTTAAAAGAGAACAAATCATTGGTGCTGGGGAGAATTTTTAAAGATGATGATGATAAAAAATTTGTTTCTAATTTGTTTAGAAAAACAGTTTTAAATCATAAAACTTTCGAAAAGGATATTGAGAATAAGACTCCGAATTGGGAGACTGATAGGATTGCAGATTTAGATATGATTATTATCAAAATGGGAATTTGTGAGTTTTTGAATTTTCCATCAATTCCAACAAAAGCTACAATCAATGAATATATAGAATTAGCCAAAGATTACTCTACACCAAAAAGTGGATTTTTTATCAATGGAGTTTTAGATAAGTTGTGTAAAGAATACGAAGCAGCCAATAAATTAAATAAAATTGGTAGAGGGAAATTTTAAGATTTTTTGAAGGAAAAAATAATTTTCCATATTTTTTTAATTGTTACATTTACGAAAACAAAATTAAGATGAGAAAAATAATATTATTAGTAGCAGTTGCTTTGAGTGTTGTTTCTTGTAAAGAAAGTGCAGCGTCAAAGGTTAAAAGTGAAAATGTTGCATCTGCAAAGGAAAGAGATGTGAAATATGAGAATTTACCAGTAATTTCTTTCGATAAAGCTTCTTATGATTTTGGGAAGATAAATGAGGGAGATGTGGTAGAAACAAGTTTTGTGATTACCAATACCGGAAAATCAGATTTAATAATTAAAAAAGCAAGCGCTACTTGTGGTTGTACAATTCCTGATTGGCCAAAAGATGCGATTAAGCCTGGTGCTTCTGCTCCAATGAAAGTTAAATTTAATTCTCGTGGGAAACGTAATAAAATTTCTAAAACTATTACTTTGGTTACCAATACAGAATCAGGTAAAGAGACCGTGAAAATTACAGGATTTGTAAATCCAAAAGAAAAAAAATAAAGTACTAATAAATTAAAATACAATTATGTTACCATTACAGGCCGGAGAGTTTAGCATCCAAAGTTTATTACCATTTGCATTAATGTTCATTGTTTTATACTTGTTCATGATTCGTCCGCAAATTAAAAAGCAAAAAAACGAGAAAAAATTTCAGAGTGAAATTGGAAAAGGATCAAAGGTGGTTACCACAAGTGGAATTCACGGGAAAATAGTTGAAATCAACGATGCAACTGTTGTAATTGAAACTGGAGCTGGGAAGATTAAATTTGAGAAATCTTCGTTATCTATGGATTTAAGTAAGCAATATGCTGTAAAAACGAGCTAGTTTGATTCCAAAAATATTTAAAAGTGAGCTTTGGCTCACTTTTTTTTTGACTAATTTTAACGAATTAGTAGAGTTATAATAAGAGAGCGAATCTCTTTTTGTATATTTATTTTTTTAAGTAAAAAGCTTCTATGAAAGGCCGAATAACAAAAAGTTTTATCAAAAGATCCACTACAAAAAAACAGCATGTTTTGATTGTTTTTTTATTGATATCTACCTTGTTTTGGTTTTTGACTAAATTATCAAAGGAATATGAAACGGTGGTAGTTTATAATGTAGAGTATCAAAATCTTCCAAGTTCTAAATTGTTTCAGAACAATCCAAGTAAACAAATTTCTTTGATTGTAAAGGGTACTGGTTTTAAACTTTTAAGAGAAGAAATGAAAGGAGCTCCATTGAAAATGAATTTAAGAAATGTAGTTGCCAATGGTGGGTATTCCTATTATTTATTGTCTCGAACAAAAGAAACTCAAATACAAAATCAACTAGATAAACATATAAAATTGATTGGATTTGAGAAAGACACTTTGTTCTTTGAATTGGGGTTTAATAAACATAAAAAAATTCCCGTAATTTCTAATTTAGATCTAAGATTCAAGTCGGGTTACAATGTTTCAAATAGAGTTTTTTTGGTTCCTGATTCGATTGAGGTAAGCGGTCCAGAAATTCAAGTGAATAAGATAAATGAGATTAGTTCAGAAAGCCTGAAACTTGTGAATGTTATTGATGATGTTTACAGGGAAATTTCTTTAGTAAAACCGAAAGGACTTGATAAATTAATTTACAGTGCTGAAAAAGTACAAGTAGTGGCAGAAGTAGAAAAATTTACAGAGGATAGTTTTGAAATTCCCTTCCAAATAGAAGGACTTCCATTGGATACAAGAATAACGACGTACCCGAATACCGTAAAAGTTGTTTTTCAAGTTGGATTGAGTAATTATAAAAAGATCGCTGCTTCAGATTTTAAGGTTATCTGTGATTATAAGAAATCCAATGGTCAGAATAAACATTATTTAGTACCTAAATTAATAGAAAAACCAAGTTTGGTCTCATCGATTAGATTGGTTCCGGATAGGATAGAATATTTGATACATAAATGAAAGTAATTGGATTGACAGGTGGCATAGGAAGTGGTAAATCCACGATTGCTAATTTTTTTAAAGAGTTAAATGTTCCTATTTATGTTTCAGATATTGAAGCGAAAAAAATAATGCACCACAATAAAACGGTGGTTACTGCCGTAACAAAATTGTTTGGAGAGAAAGCTTATGTCAATGGAGAGTTGAATAGAAAATTTATTGCAAGTATCGTTTTTCATGATGCATCTAAATTAACAGCACTGAATGCGATTGTTCATCCAGCCGTGCAAAATGATTTTCAGGAATTTTGCAGCACTCAAAAAGCTCCTTATATCGTTTATGAAAGTGCGTTGTTATTTGAGAATAAATCTGAATCACAGTTTGATGCTGTTGTGTTGGTGGTTGCACCATTAGAGCTTAAGCTAGAACGTATTCAGAAAAGAGATGGAAGTACAAGAGCAGAAATAGAAGCAAGAATTAACAATCAATTGTCGGATGAAGCGAAGATGAAAAAAACCGATTTGATTCTTTACAATACAGATTTAGAGAAGACAAAATTGGAAGTACAACAACTTCATGAAAAGTTCTTATTATAAGGCTGCGTTAACGGTAGGCTTTGTAGGTTATCATTATTCTTAATTATTCGTTAATATCCTTAATTTGCTATTAAAAACTTACTAAAATAGGGGAGACAGTGTTAATAAAATCCTATTTTTGAGTTATGAGGAAAAAGATTTTTGTTCTTATTATTTTCTTAATGAGTATTTCTCTTGTTGGAATTATTACGGTTCAGGTTTTTTGGATTAGTAATGCAATTGAAATTCGTGAAAAACAGTTTTCACATGATGTGAATTATGCCTTGGCAAGAACTAATGAACGGCTTTATAAAAAAGATTTTGTAGACTTTACTGTTCAGTTTATGGATTTTTTCCAGAATAAAAAGTTCGCAAAACAAGCTGATTTTACAAAGTTTGTATATGAGCAAATCAATACATCTACTAATGAAACTTTTCGTTTTGCATCAAGTGGTGTGTATGAGAAAACCTTTTATAAAGGAGTTAATAATTTTTTTAAAAATGACTCCATTTTAATTTCTTCTGTTTCCAGTAAAAATGATGTTTACAAGGTTAAAAACTTAACGGATAATACAGAACTTTCTAAAGTAAACCCCGTAGAGCGTTTTACATTTTTCAATAGTTTAAATGAGATTGAAAAAATGACCTTGGAAGATACTTATCATAACAAAGTAAAACCAATTGAATCGCGTCTTTCAGTAAAGTCTGTTAAAGAAATTTTCAGCAAAGAATTAGCTGGTTTAGGTATTGATTTAGATTATGATTTTGGTGTGTTTGATAAAGGCTTACTTACGGACATCAAAACACCGAAATTTAGAATTTCTGAAGCACATAGTTTTACGGCTCCGTTATTTACCAAGGACAGGCATCAAAATAATTATGCTTTACAGGTGGCATTTCCTAAAAAAGGGCATTATATATTTTCTGATATAGGCTTGATGTTTTTATTGTCGATATTTTTTACCATAATTATTATGGTTGCATTTGCAAGTAGTTTGTATCAAATGGCGAAACAAAAGAAAATATCTATGATTAAAACGGATTTTATCAATAATATGACTCATGAATTTAAAACACCCATTGCTACCATTAATCTTGCTCTGGATGCGATAAAAAATCCAGTTGTAATCGATGATAATGAAAAGGTGATGAAGTATGTTTCTATGATCAAAGAAGAAAATAAAAGGATGCATGCTCAAGTAGAGAATGTGTTGCGTATTTCTAAACTAGAGAAGAATCAGATAGAGATGGATAAAGTGGTTGTTGATTATTCAGAGATTTTAGAAGATGCTGTTTCTCATACTGCTTTGTTATTAAAGGATAAAAATGGAATCTTAGAAATTCATAGCAATCAAACTTTGACAGAAGGTTTAGGGAATGAGTTTCATTTGACAAACGTATTTGTGAATATTATTGAAAATGCGATTAAATATGCTGAAAACTCGCCTAAAATAGATATTTTTATAGAGAACACAGTAAAGTCTTTAACTGTCAAAATAAAAGACAATGGAATTGGGATGAGCAAAGCTGCCCAAAAGCAAGTTTTTGAGAAGTTTTATCGAGAACAAGCAGGAAATGTACATGATGTAAAAGGTCATGGATTAGGCTTGGCTTATGTGAAAGAAATAATTGATAATCATCACGGGAAAGTATTTGTGGAAAGTGAAAAAGGAAAAGGAAGTACTTTTACAATTATACTTCCGTTGGTGTCTTAAAAAAATATAGATATGAGTAATAAAAAGATTTTACTAGTAGAAGATGATCCAAATTTTGGAATTGTTTTAAAGGATTATTTATCCATCAGTAACTATGATGTTACGCATGCAAAAGATGGTTTAGAAGGTTTGATTGAGTTCAAGAATAATGACTATGATTTGTGTATTCTTGATGTGATGATGCCAAGGAAAGACGGATTTTCTTTAGCGGAAGATATCAGAAAAACAAATAAAGAAATCCCCATTATATTTTTGACTGCAAAAACGATGAAGGAGGATATTTTGAAAGGATATCAAGTAGGAGCAGATGATTATTTAAATAAACCTTTCGATTCAGAGGTATTATTATATAAAATTAATGCAATTTTGCAGCGCAAAGATACTGACAAAAGTGCGGAGGATGATATGTTTGAATTTGAGATCGGTTCGTTCTTTTTAAATTCAAAGCTTAGACAACTTTCTTTTAAAGGAAATGACCCAATAAAGTTATCTCCAAAAGAGAACAAGTTGTTGAAAATGTTAGCTTTGTATAAGAATGACTTAATGCCTAGAGAATTGGCATTGACAAAAATATGGAGAGATGACAATTATTTTACGTCGCGAAGTATGGATGTATATATTGCAAAATTAAGAAAATACTTGAAGGAAGATCCTTCGGTAGAAATTATAAATATCCATGGTGAAGGTTTCCGATTGGTGACAGATAATAAATAATAAAACTATAGTTACATAGAGAATTTGATGGTAGAAGAACAAGTGATATTAGTTGATGAGAATGATCAACAAATAGGATTGATGGCAAAGATGGAAGCGCATGAGAAAGCTGTTTTACACAGAGCATTTTCAGTTTTTGTACAAAATGATAAGGGAGAAATAATGTTACAACAAAGAGCAGCGGATAAGTATCATTCGCCGCTTTTATGGGCAAATACTTGTTGTAGTCACCAAAGAGATGGTGAAGCTAATTTGGATGCTGGTAAACGTAGACTTCAAGAGGAAATGGGGTTTGTAACAGAGTTAGAAGAGGCTTTTTCATTTATTTACAAAGCTCCTTTTGACAATGGTTTGACAGAACATGAATTGGACCATGTGCTGTTAGGTCATTATAATGGTGAACCAAATATCAATAAAGAAGAAGTTGAAAGTTATAAATGGATGACTCCTGAGGCTATTAAAGAAGATATTGCTCAACAACCTGATATTTATACGGCTTGGTTTAAAATTATATTTGAAAAATTCTACGATTTCGTGAAATGAAAAAAACACTTTACAAATTATTCGTAGGGTTTGTGTTTAGTTTTTTCGGTATGTTGGGTAAATTATTATTCACGAAAAATGAAATGCCTGTCGAAAAATTATTTTACGATGAAAATTTCTGGATTAATTATATCATATTTTTTACTATTGGATATGTTATTTTAGGAAATGTTCTGTGGTCTAGTGCTCTAAAAAACAAGCAGAAGAAGATTTAAATGAAAGTAACAGTACATAGAAAGGCACACTTTAATGCCGCTCATAGGTTATTCAACCCAGCTTGGGATGATGAAAAAAACAAAAATGTTTTTGGTAAATGTAGCAATCCTAATTATCACGGTCATAATTATGAATTGATTGTTGCGGTGAAAGGTGAAGTAGATCCAGAAACAGGTTTTGTAATGGATATGAAAATATTAAGAAAATTAATTTCCTCGGAGGTCGAAGAAAAATTAGATCATAAAAATCTAAACAGAGAAGTAGAGGAGTTCAAAACCTTAAATCCAACGGCAGAGAATATTGCTGTTGTTATTTGGAAAATATTACGAAAACATATAAAAAGTGACTTGGATTTAGGTGTTACTTTGTATGAAACACCAAGGAATTATGTTACTTATAACGGAGAATAAAATAAACTCACAGATGAAAAAAATTGCTTGTGTTCTATTTTTATTTTCGGTTGTGTCTTGTGTAACACCCAATTATGTTACCAATATTACGAGTTACGAGAAAGTACAACACCTAAATAAAAAGTCGGTTACAGTAGTAGGGTTAGATAGAGTTTTTGTACATAATTATGAAAAGACCCTGTACAAGAATTATAATAGTGACGTTGATTTTGTAGCAACTATTGCAAAGCAATTTGCCAGTTCCCTAAACGGGGCTACATTCCATAAAGCTATTTATGACTTTTCTTCAGAATGGAACCACATAAATACAATGGCTTCAAAAAAAAGCTATTTAAAAGTTCAAGAATTATTAAAAGAGTGTACAACTGACTATGTGATTATTTTAGATGAGTTTGAATTAAAGAAAATAATAAATAATACTACGACATATACAGGGGCTGGAGATTTTAATAATGGTCAATATAATACTACAACGGAGATGATTCATTTGTCGGCAAAAGTAAAAATGTTTGACGTCAAAACTCATGATCCAATCATTGACTTTGATGTCTATGGAGAGGATCAAGTTGTTTTGTTTTCATATTCTAATTCTTTAGATGACGCAAAAGATAAAATGATCGGCCACTCAATAGAATTTTTAGCAAGTCATAAAAAATAATTATTTAAGAATTTTGAATACAGCTTTTCTTAAAGGTGCCGGTTGGTCAATTTGCATCATGGTTTGATGGATGTCATCGGGGAAGAATATAGCAAAATGACCTTTATGTAATTGAATCAGTGGCAAGTTTTCTAGGGTATAGAACATATAATCTCCTTCTTCGTTATAAGGTGTTGTTGGCTGTTGTTGATCTAGGGTAGTTATCCCAATATGTTCAGACCCCTCAATCATATACTGAATATCAATATATTTTTTATGTGTTTCAGATTTACATTCTGCCACTTCTTGAGTTGTGTATTCCATAACAACTACAAAAACGTTTTCACCGTCAATGAGATGCTTTCCCAAATCAATTGCTGCTAAGTCATTGTTTTTTATAAAATCGAAAACTTTTTCAAAACCTTTATGAACCGAACTGTATATATGACTATTGGAGATTTTATCTAGAATCATCTTAATTATTTTTAGAATAGTATTCGTTTAATTCATCAATATATTTTGTTTTTGTTTTTGAATCTAACAAAGAGTACTCAAATGAGTTTTTACTCAAGTTATAGATATCTTCAACAGTTAAGTGCAAAGCTTTCTGTATATCGATAAAGTTTTTATTTATTTGACCTCCAAAATAAGCTGGATCATCAGAGTTTACGGTAACCTTTAAACCAAGTTCCATCATTTTTTTTAATGGGTGATTGGATAAATCATCTACAACTTGCAAAGCAGTATTGGATAAAGGACATACTGTTAAAGCAATATCTCTTTTAATAATTTCTTTTACCAAATTAGAGTCTTGCAATGCATTGTTTCCATGATCAATTCTTTTGATGCCTAATATATCAATAGCCTCCCAAACATAGTCAGCATTTCCCTCTTCACCTGCATGTGCTAGGGGTATGTATCCTTCATTTACTGATGCTTCAAAAACCTTTTTAAATTTTGAAGGAGGGTTGCCATTTTCAGAGGAATCTAATCCTACTGCAGTGATCAAATGTTTGAATGGTAGTGAGGCCTCTAAAGTTTTAAAAGCTTCTACCTCGCTTAAGTGTCTAAGGTAGCTCATAATTAATAGTGAAGATACTTTTAAGTTGTTCTGAGCATCTTTCATTGCATTGGAGATCCCTGTAATCACAGTTTCAAAAGAAACACCCCTATCAGTATGTGTTTGAGGATCAAACATAATTTCAGTATGTCTTACGTTTTGATCAGCACATTTTTTTAAATAGGAGTAGGTCAAATCATAAAAATCTTGAGTATGTATTAGAACATTTGCTCCTTGATAATAGATATCTAAAAAATCTTGCAAACAATCAAACTCGTATGCTGCCTTTATTTCTTCTATGGATTTAAACGAAATCTCTATCTTGTTTCTTTTTGCAATTTCGAACATTAATTCGGGTTCAAAAGTTCCCTCTATATGTAAATGCAATTCTGCTTTCGGTAATTTTTCAATGAATTTTTCCATGGCTCAAAAATAAAAAAAGCTTTTACAATCTATGGATAGAGACTAATTTATTTTACTTTGACGGATATTTTACGGAAATATTTATAAGAAACCCTCTGTATATATTGTTTTGATTATGGATAACTCTGAAATTAGACCCGCTATTGTCTGGATTGAGAAATATACTTTAAAACGCTTTTTTTATTCTTTCCAAGTATCAGTTCTAAAGGAAGAAGCTGGTAAACCTGCAGTACTAAAAATACTCGCCTCTACCAAATTGTGAAAATTATATCTAACCGCAATGGGAGATTTTACTTTTTCACTAGTTAATAATACAGCGCCATTAGGGTACCCTTTTCGAATGATTTTCGCATTCGCAGGATAAAATACTTTATCTCCTCCAGCTAACTCAAAACCAGTTACTTTTTTTCCAAAAGAAGAAATACCGTTCGGTGCGTTGTCGAATGTTAAAGTTATTTTTGAGCCTTCAATTTTCATTGCTTTATATGTTGGTCCAACATATTCAATACCAGAAATTTTATAATCCTTTGCTAAGGCCCAATAAGCAAGTCGTTCTCCAACTTTTCTTTTTTCAGCAGGATGTATGTAAGTTGGGTTTCCTATATCTAAGGTTACTGCCATTCCTGAATTTTTAAGGCTTTTCATGGTGTGTAATTGTGCTTCTCTTAGGAATGCAGAATTTGCTTTTTTTTCGTAGTTAAATGGTGCTATTTGTACATAATAAAAAGGAAAGTCCCCCTGGTTCCAACTAGCTCTCCAAGAGGTTACCATAGAAGTGATTAGTTTTTCATATTCAGAGGCATGATTTTTATTAGATTCACCTTGATACCATATAACTCCTTTAAGGGTGTAGCCAATAACAGGATGCAACATAGCATTGTACAAAACGGTAGGTGTTTTTTGAATCTCCTTTTGCGGTATTTTAGTTGGTAATTGAACAGATTTGAATTCTTCAAGTGTAGCTGCATCTGTCCAAGCTTCTGCTCTTGAGCCACCCCAGGAAGTCACAATTAAACCCACCGGAACCTTTATTGATTGTTGGATTTTATTACCAAAAAAATAGGCTGTGGCACTAAAATTTCCAACTGTGCTAGAAGTTGCTTTTTTCCATGATCCAGCAACCTCGTTTATAGGTTGCAATGATTGGTTTCTTTTAATTTTAAAAACTCTAAGCTGGTCGTTGTTACCATTTAAAATAGCTTCCTGACTACCATTTATAGGTTGATTTAGAAACCCTTTTACAGGCATTTCCATATTGGATTGACCAGAGCACAACCAAACTTCTCCGATTAAAATATCTTTCAAAACAATAACGTCAGATCCATTTATCTTGATAGAATATGGACCACCTGCTTTCGGTGTTTGGATCTTAACAGACCAGTTTCCATTAGTGTCTGCCTTAACAGCTGACGTTGCTCCCCAACTTGCAGATATGGTGATTTTTTTCTTTGGTTTTTCAGTTCCCCAAAATGAAACTTTTTCATTTTGTTGCAATACCATTTGATCGCTAAAAATGGAAGCGAGTTTTGTTTGGCCGAATGAAATTGATTGTACTGCTATAAAAAGGATAATTAATGCTTGTTTTAACATGGTTGTTGGTTAAGTTATCGTCATTAAAGATATCCTTTTTTTTATTAAATATTGACTTGAATTTTATGCAATAGGGGTGCTGTTTACTCCAAAACAAGCTTCAAATGGTTCTCATTGAGAAATTTAGATCATTTTCGACCAGGCAGTAAAACCGCCATCTAAATTAGTAACATTTTTAAATCCATGATGCATGAGGATTAACGACGCTAAATAACCTCGTAAGCCTTTTGCACAATAAACAAGGTAGGGAGTATCAGGGTTTAATTCCTCTATTCTAGATCTCAATGCATCAAGTGGGATGTTGATTATATTATTTTTAATCATTGTAGAATTTTCAACCTCTGTTTCTGTTCTTACATCTATTATCTGTATCGGGTTTAAAAATGCAATTTGATCTGGGCTAATTTCTTTTACGTTGATTTTTTGAAAATTTTGCGCAACAAAACCAGCTACAATTACAGGATCTTTGGCAGGTGAGAAGGGAGGAGCGTATGCTAGATCTAACTGAGTTAAGTCCTCAATGGTTAATTTTGCATAGATAGCAGTTGCTAAAACATCTACGCGTTTGTCAACTCCTTTTTCTCCAATAAGTTCAGCTCCTAACAAAACGTTTGTAGAGGAATTATAATAAATTTCAATAAACATATCTTTACCAATACCCATAAACCCGGGGTGAGAATTGGAGATAACCAAGGTTTTGTTAAATGCAATATCTTTTCTTTTCAACTCAGTTATACCCATCCCAGTTCTTGCTATGGTATAATTAAACATCTTCATGATAGCTGTACCATAACCTCCGTTAAAATGCTCGTTGGATCCGGCTGCATTTGCACCGGCAACACGTCCTGCTTTGTTAGAATGTGTTCCCATAGGAAACCAAGCCGATTCTTGTGTAAGTCCATGTGGTAGGGCGGCACAATCACCTGCGGCATAAATATTTGGAATGGAAGTTTCCATTTTTGTATTTACAATTAATGCACCATTTTTTAAAGTATGTGCCCCAATGTCTGAAAGTAATTGTGTATTTGGTTTTACACCAATAGAAATGATTACATATGAAGTTTTTAAAATAGTCTCGTCACTTAATCTTAGTGTACCATCTTCGTTAATGTTCTCAATTTGTGTTTTTAACTTTACTTCAACTCCATTTTCTTCCAAAACTTTAGTCCCAAAGGTTGCAAATTTAGAATTCCAAGGAGTAAGTATTTGATCGGCCAATTCCACAACTGTTACTTTTTTACCCATCTTTCTAATATTCTCTGCAGTCTCTAGTCCGATAAGTCCAGCTCCAACAACGGTTATGTGATGAGCCTTTTTAAAGGCTTCTGAAGTGTTGATTCTATCAAAATCAGTGAGTGACTTGGCATGTGCCCAGTTTTTAAACTGTTGTAATCCAGGGGTATTGGGAGTAAAGGCACTTCCTCCGGTTGCAAAAATTAATTTATCATATGAATAAATTCCGAGAGTTGTTTCTACCGTTTGTTCAGCGCTGTTGATTTTAACAACGGGTTCGTTTAAATGAACATCAATACGGAAACGATTTTTCAACAATTCTGGTTTAACTACTAATAGACGCTCTCTATCTTTAATTTCACCAGATATAGCATATGGAATTCCGCAAGTCGCATAACTAATATCTGCTGTTTTTTCAAAAAGTATAATTTCTGCGTTTTCATCAAGCCTTCTTGCTTTTGCTGCCGCTGAGGGGCCTGCGGATAAACCTCCTATCACAATAATTTTTTTCATGATAATTTGTTTTTTAATTGTTGCCATGCACCACCATTATAAGCATCAAAACCGTTAGCCTTTAGTATTCTTTTTGCGTTCGAACTTCTAATACCCGAAGCACAGACCGTAATAATAGTTGACTTTTTGTCTAACATATTTAGTTTAGAAGATAATGTCTGTAAAGGAATATTTTTACTGTTTTTTATGTGTCCAGATTTATATTCTTGTGGGCTTCGGACATCAATAATTTGTCCGCCATTTTTTATTAATGATTTGTAATCAACGGTAGTGATGCCAAATATTTTTCTTAGGAAGTTTATCATAATTATAGAGCGTTTATAGACATCCAACTTCCACCGTTTTCACAATCTATACCATTGGCAAGTAGATATTTTGTTGCCTGTCCTGACCTATTACCACTTGCACAACACAGTACAATCGGACTTTTAAAGTTAGTGAATTCATTTATTCTTGATTGAATTTCATTGAGTGGTATGTTGATGCTCCCAGGAACATGAGCTCCCATGAATTCTCCAGTTGTTCTTACGTCAATTACTGTCATATGTTCTTTATTTTCGTTATTAATTATATCTTGAATTAATTTTATATTTAATTCTTCAACAAATTTATAACCATTTAAAGCTACCAAAAGTAACAAGTGTTACATATTGGTTTAAAAAAATGAAATAAATAGACTAAATGGTCTTTTTTATAGCTATGAGTGCTAATCCATCACAAATTTACATCCAAATGAAAACAAGTTGGCTTTAAGACCAGTGTTTCTTTCGTACATATTGTATTTAAAATCCAAACTTTTCAATCCGAAGTTCCAAATATGGGCTTTGGTAAAAACATCAGTATAATTTAATCCAATACCATATTGACTTGTTGTGAACTCTGATAAATCATAATCAGAGGTGTAAAATTCTTGTGTAGACTGATGGGTTTCAAAACCAGCGAAATAATCAGCTGCAGTTTGGGTGTAGTATCTAAAGCTAGGGTAGAGAGTGAACTTACTCATAAATTTTATTGGTAATTCGATATACGCCGTGTTTGATGTTACTCCCCAGTTATCTGTGTAAAATCTGTAATACGTACGCAGTACAAAAATTTCATTGATATAATAATTGAATCGTGCTCCAAGAGGAATTTTAAAACGAGTGTCTGGTAAGCGTTCTATATCATCCGCTAGTTGAAAAACGTCTGTATTTGTTTTAGAGGTATAGTTAGGAATATTGTCTTTATTTCCAACATAATAATTGGCTTTGTCTTTAAAATAGACACGCTGCATTGGGTTTGCCAACCAACCTTGCTGTTGCACTATGTCCATGGTAATAGAGAATTGTGCTCTTTTATTTATGATTTGAGAAAAATTGATGGAAGCGGAATAGCTATGCCTTGCTTTGTTTTGAATTCTTGAAAAATTTGGAGTCCAGTTTGTGTTTTCGTAATTTGGATCACTCATGTCTTTGTTAATTTCTGTTTGAGATTCATTATAAATAGGCAAACCAGCAAAAAAACCTCCGTTTAGATCTTGTCCTGCTTCTAAATAACTATCTAGTTCTGTAGGGTATTCAGGCAACCACTTGTCTAAATATACTTGAGCACTAATTCCAACTTCAGTATTTTTATTGTTAAAGAGTTTGGTTAATTGTCCTCCAAAACCGAAAGAAATATAATCCCATTCTGTAGCAAAACTAGCATGAAACCCGGTGATGGTATTTCGATCGTCTGAGCTATGACTATAAGCGCTAGAAATGGAAACCCATGTATCCTGTCTAGAAGGACCTGAAGATGCTACCCAAGGACTACCAGTTACACTGCTAGGATCTAAAATAGTGTCATCGTCGTCATCGTCATCACCTCCTCCAGAGGCACCGGAAGAATCAAAAGGATCTAGATTACTAGATGATGCTGAAGTATAGGTGGAAATTCCAACATCAACCGTCAAAACATCATCAGCATTTAAAGGCATTGAAATAACAATACTCGGTGCAAAATCAGTTAATTCTTCGGTTCCAATTCCACCTGTTACAGATGCATTATCACCATCTTGCGAATAATAGCTCGCTAAAAAGTCAACCTCTGTTGATTCTAAAACACGTTTTTTATAGTTAGAGTCATTATCCTTTTTTTGTTGTCCTAATGTTGTGAAAACGACACAAAGGAAACAGGCTATCGTTAGGTTTATTTTTTTCATAGTTTCCTTTTTTAATTACATCCACATCCACCACCAGATTTCCCTCCATTGGCTCCTGAAGCACTTTCTCTATAAACTTGAAAATTTGTTTCATATCTATCGATAGGCCTTGATGATAATTGCATGTCAGGATCATTTAAATTTACTTTTTCGTATTCTTTTACGGTGCTGCAAGAGGATAAGCAAGAAATAACAATGATTAAATAAAATAAAAATTTCATACTCTTAATTTTTAGTAATATCGTTAAACGAGATGTTTTTAGAGTTGTGTATTCTGTTGTTTGAGTCAATAAAAACGCATTCAACCCCTTTTAATTGATTAATAAAGTTTATGCCCACATCAATTCCCATAACAAAAAGAGAAGTTGAAATGGCATCGGCTAATTCAGCACTTTTTGTAAAGACTGTAACACTTTGTATGCCATGGCTAGGATATCCAGTTCTAGGGTCAATAATATGGGTGTATTGGATACCATCAAATTCCACAAATTTTTCATAATTCCCAGAAGTAACAACTGCAGAATTTCTAACAGGCATCCATGAAAAAGCTTTTTTCTTGTTGAGAGGGTTTGTAATAGCCACCATCCAATCATTACCATTGGCTTGTTGTCCCCAGGTGTTCAGATCTCCTGATGCGTTAATGATGCCACCTTTTACTCCTTTATTTTTTAAAAGAGTCTTGGCTTTATCAGCAGCATATCCTTTTCCAACAGCACCAAAACCAATTTTCATCCCTTTGGTTTTTAAATAAACGGAATGATTTTCTTTGTTTAAGATGATATTTTGGTAGTTTACTTTGGCGACAGATTTTTTTATGGCTTGTTCAGATGGTTTTGATGTCATACTACCATCAAATTTCCATATTTTATCCATAGAAGCATAGCTTATATCAAAAGCCCCATCTGTTAATTTTGAAATTGATAAACAACGTTCAATTAAACTGAATAATTCTTGAGATACTTGAACTGCTTTTTCGCCAGCAAAATGATTTATTTTACTTGTCTCAGAATTTTTGTCCCATGATGAAATTAGGGATTCTATTCTTTTTATTTCGTTGATAGCTAGAAGGATGTACTGATCTCCTAAAGTTTTGTCGGCAGCAACAACTGTTATATCAAATCCACTTCCCATAAGGATTAAGGATTTTTTTAAATTCTGTTGAGCATTCGCTGTAAATCCGGCTAGAAATAAAAGTATGATGAGCTTTTTCATTCTATTGAGTAAAAGAAATTAAGCTGTTTAAATATGCTTTGGGATCTAATTTGTTGTACCCTGTTTTCCCTAAAACATTTCCTTCTGCATCTAGAACAACTACCAACGGGAAATGTCCATTTTGGTTATAAGTACTTGCTAATTTATTATTTGCCTTTTGTTGTTCTTTACTTAATGAGTTCTTTTTCTTTCTTGGGAAATCTGCTTCTAAAAGAATAAAATTTTTATCATAATTTGAAATAAAATAATCTGAAGTAAAAATTTTTTGATCTAATTTCATACATGGAGCACACCAGTCAGATCCTTTAAAAACGAGTAGAATATTTTTATTTTCCTTCTGTGCTTGCTTTTTGCTAGCTTCTATATCGTGATTCCAATTTTGAGCAAAAGAAAGTGATGAAACGCAGCATAAAAGAAATAGAAAACATATGTTTTTTTTCATAATTAATTTAGGTTGGTTATGGTTTTAACGAATATAGTTAAAATTTAATTTAAATATGTGGTGCGCAAGAAAGAAGCATTTCGGTGAAAGGCAAAAAAAAAGCTTGTCATTTATGACAAGCTTTTTGAGATCAATAAAAATATTGAGTAGCTAATTAAATTACTTTAACGTCTACTGCATTCATACCTTTTCTTCCTTCTTTTAAGTCAAACTCTACTGAGTCTCCTTCTCTAATCTCATCAACTAATCCTGAGATGTGTACGAAGAACTCTTCGTTTGAATCTGTGTCTGTAATAAATCCAAATCCTTTAGATTCATTAAAAAACTTTACTGTACCGTTTTTCATTATAATATATTTTAAAACGCAAATGTAGTGTTTATTATACACACACCTTAGTTTTTTGTGTTTTATTTTGTTTTATTTTTTTTACGTGAAAACTATGCCAATTTGAAATATCTTTTTCTAAACCAAAAAGATACACGTACTAGAAGAATCAAGGCAGGAACTTCTACTAGCGGCCCGATGACGCCTGTAAAAGCTTGTCCTGAATTTAATCCGAAGACAGCAATTGCAACCGCAATGGCAAGTTCAAAGTTGTTTCCAGAAGCAGTAAATGCAACTGAGGCCGTTTCACTGTAATTAGCACCGATGGCTTTGGTAACAAAAAAACCTATGATAAACATGGAAACAAAGTAGATTAATAGCGGAACTGCAATTATAAGTACATCCATCGGTATTTTTACAATCATTTCTCCTTTTAAACTAAACATCACAACAATAGTAAATAATAATGATATGAGCGTTAGTGGTGATATTGTTGGGATAAATTTGTTAGCGTACCATTCTTCACCTTTGAGTTTTACTAGGACGATTCTACTGGCAATTCCAAGTAAAAAAGGAAGTCCTAAATAAATAGCCACACTTTCCGCAATGGTTTGAATTGAGATGTCAACAATAGCTCCTTCAAATCCAAAGTAGGGAGGAAGGACTGTTATAAATAACCATGCATAAAAACTATAAGCAAAAACTTGGAAAACACTATTGATGGCAACTAAACCAGCTCCATATTCAGAGCTTCCATCAGCTAAATCATTCCATACTAAAACCATGGCGATACATCTAGCAAGACCAATTAAAATAAGTCCTACCATGTACTCAGGATAATTATGTAAAAAGACAATCGCTAAAATAAACATCAAAATAGGTCCCAATACCCAATTCAAAAATATAGAGGTACCTAAAATTTTTACATTTTTAAAAACTTTTGGAAGCAATGCATAATTTACTTTTGCTAGTGGAGGGTACATCATCAATATCAAACCTACAGCAATAGGGATATTGGTTGTGCCGTTGCTCATTGCATTTATTTTTTCAGGAAAAGAAGGAGTAAAATAACCTATTCCAACCCCTAAAATCATTGCAAGAAAAATCCATAGAGTTAAATTACTATCTAAAAAGCTAAGTTTTTTATTCTCTGACATAGTTTAGAGTTTTACTTGTTGAAAAACATACGATAATTCAGTTGCTATTTGAACACTGCGCTCCAAGTATTTTTCTACTTGTTGAGGCGTGTTGTCAAAAGCTTTTGGGTCTTCAAAAGTAATAGGAATTCTTTTTTCAGCACCAGCAATAAATGGACAACCAGCATCTGCACTTGAGCATGTTAAAATTGCTGCGAATTCTGATTGAGGATTGAATGAATCATCAAAGGTTTTAGAAAAGCCAATCACAGCTGCCTCGTTTTCTGCATGTTTTATAGCATAAACAGGGTTTTCAGACTGTGATAATTTAGCAATTTCAAATCCTTGGTTTTTCAAGGTTTGCGCCGCAACAGGAAAGAGCGCTGTCGCTTCTGTTCCTCCTGAATAAGAATAAACATTGGATATTCCGTAATAAGTAGCCAATGCCTGTGCCCAAACCTGTGAAAGGTGACTTCTTCTTGAGTTGTGAGTACAAATAAAATTCAATCGGATGATTTCATTTTTAGCCGCTTTATCTTTAATGTATTCAATTAGTGGCAATAATACTGCCTTCCTATCAGAGGAGATTATTGAAGTATCCAATCCTTCAATAACCTCTGTGATTTTTGTAAATTGATTGTTCTTTGTCATGTTATTTTTGTTTAGCAACAGCCAGAACCTGGTGCGCAACTGTTAGCGTTGTTTTGTGTAAGTTCAGTTAATTGAACCTTCGGTTTTGCAGGAATATCGCATTTGTCTTTCGCCAAGCAATCCGTTAATGTGTTTGTTAAAAGAAAATGTTTTCCATCAAAATCAAGACCATATTTTCCAATAGTATTGCCTTGGTACTCAACTTCAATATTTAAATCGCCAATTTCTAAAAGTTTTTCTGATAACTCTATAATAGATACAAGCTTTTCTGGATGTAATCTATGGTTATAATCATCGGCCTCCCATAACTGAAAATTAACAACTTCTTCTTTTCTAACGGTTCCTCCGCAATCAATAAAATGTTTAGAAATTTTTCCAACTTCTGTAACATGGAAATGTTCTGGTACTAAGTCTCCATTCGGTAATTGAAACCCTATTTGATTAAGATTCCCTAAGTGTGATTTGATTTCTGATAATTTCATGTTTTAAATATTTAATATTGTTTAACAACAGTTTGAAGGGTTTGACGAAAATTCGAAGAAGGAAGCAAATGTAGCTCTAATATGAGCCCATTTTTTTTCATCGATACAATAACAAATACTGGTTCCTTCAATGTTTCCTTTTATAATTCCAGAGTTTTTTAATTCTTTCAGATGTTGAGAAATAGTTGGTTGTGCTAAACCTATTTCTTGAACTAAATCTCCGCAAATACAGCTATTTACCTTTACTATATGTTGTAAAATGGCAATTCTTGCTGGATGTCCTAAAACCTTTGCTAATCCCGCTATCTGGTTTTGTTCCTCTGTAAATTTCTCTGATTTGGTCAAGCCCATTTTAATCGTATTTGTTTATTGCAATATTACGATGAATAATTGAACTGGCAAATTTTATTTGAGATTTTTGTAAATCATTAAAGTTTGTTAAGACTATTTATTAGAAGGTCACAACCTTCTATAATCTCGTTATCTGAAATGGTGAGAGGTGGTGTTATCCGAACAGCACGACCCTCGTATAAAAGCCAAAATAAGAGGAGTCCTTTATCTAAACAATCTAGAATAACACGAGTCGCTTTTTCCGGATTCTCTAGTATCAAGGAAAGCATTAACCCAGTACCTCTAACTTCTTTTATTTCAGAGTGTTGTAGTTTTGTTTTTATGAGTTTTTCTTTTCTGGAAACCTCTTTCATTAAGTTGCTTTTTGTTACTTCTTTAAGTGTAGCTAAAGCAGCTGCAGCAATAACAGGATGCCCACCAAATGTGGTTATGTGTCCAAGTTTTGGATTTCTTTGTAAAAGGTCCATTTTTTCTTTAGATGCGATAAAAGCACCTATCGGCATTCCGCCACCCAAACCTTTCCCTGTAATAAAAATATCAGGTGTCACATTATATTTTTGAAACCCAAATAAGAATCCAGTACGTCCAATTCCAGATTGAATTTCATCTAAAATTAACAAGGCACCTACCTTTTCACATTGTTTTTTTATTTTAAGGAGATAGTCGTTTTGAGGTACTATGCAGCCTGCACCTCCTTGTATAGTCTCCATTACAACGGCAGCAGTCTTTTTTGTTATTTTGTTTATATCAGGGAAGTGGTTGTATTCTATAAACTTGACTCCAGGGAGTAAGGGTCTAAATGCACTGTTTTGCTCTTCAGCTCCACATAAACTCATTGCACCTTGTGTATTCCCGTGATAGGCGTTTTTACAAGCTATAAACTCACTTCTGCCTGTAGCTTTTTTGGCAAGTTTCATTGCTCCCTCAGTAGCTTCAGTTCCAGAGTTGGTAAGGTATACAGAGTTAAGTGATTGAGGTAAGTGCTGAGCTAGAAGTTTACATAAATCTAAAGAAGGTTTTTGAATAAATTCACCATAAACCATAACATGGGTGTAGGCATCTACTTGATCCTTTATAGCCTTACTAACTTTTGGGTGATTGTGACCTAAGCTATTTGCAGAAACTCCTGCCACAAAATCAAGATATTTTTTTCCGGAGGTGTCATAAACATAACTTCCATCTGCCTTTTCAATTTCAATTGCAAGCGGATGGGGAGAGGTTTGAGCTTGGTGTTTTAAAAAATCATCAATCATAGGATTGTGTTTTGTTATAATAACAAATTTGTTTTAATTACAGGTTCATCGATAAAGATGTCCTCCTTTTCTAAAGGTTTTTCACTTTCTCTCCAAATGAACCCTTTGAGAAATCTTTTGTCTGCCGGATATTTTGATGGCGGATATGTTTTTCCTTCAGGTTTCATTAAGAACTTAATAGATTGAATACCATTGTCTTCTAGACTAAAAAGGATATTACTACAGATCATGTTTAGAATTGCAATCAGTTTCTTTTCTTCATCACGAGCATAATTAATTACTTCCCCGTTTCCTTTGGTAAGAAGTGATTCAAGTTGATTGTCAACAAATTTTCCATACATGTTTTTTCCTTTGATTTGGCTAAAACCAGCAGAGTCTTTTTGTATGATAAATGCATTTCTTTTAATGAATAGAGAATCTAATTTACTTGTTTCTAGGTTGGAAGTTAGATGAATACTATCTCCTGTTATTTGGTTTTCTCCCGACCAAATTACAGGATGTTTGAACATTTTTGTAATTCCTAGTTTTTGGTTGGTGTGTAATGAATCACATTTACCTCTTAAATCAGATTTAAAAAACTTAACCTTATGATATGCTCTAATAATTCTTTCGTCCGGTTTTCCAGTTATCAATAATGTATCACCATGAATAAATAAAGAATCAGCTTCAGCGATAGAAATGGCCATAGCTCTTTTAACAACAAAAACTGAGTCTTTTTCTTTAAAAAATTCAGCGTACCCACCTTTTACGATGGTTTGATTTACGGTATCTGTCATAACGATGTTCCCAGTACTAGACGCAAAGCCTTTTTCTTTGTCGCTATAAATACTATCTCCCTCTATAATTCGATTGTTATAGTAGATTTTTGCATCTTTTGTAAGTCTGGAGATTCCTATTTTTGTATCATAAAAACCTTTTTTGGCTACTGCAACACTTTCTTTGGTAGTAATGGTAGAAGGACCATAGAAATAAGTTTGTCCTGTTTCTGTATAATAATCCAAATGATTAGACTCTAACTTATTCTCAGGATTATGAACAACAACATTGGTAGTTGCCGTAAAACGTTTTAAATCGGTAGTATAAACTCCGTTTTTACTTTCTAATTGATTATTGTCATCTGTAATGGTTGCAAAACAATCATAAGTCATTTCTTGCGTAACTCTATCAAAGTGTAAGGTATCTGTCTCTAGACGCATGCTTGGGTCTTTTAAAACTACATCTCCCCAAGAAATTACTTTTTGAGTGTTTCCATTATAATTAGCATAATTACTTTTTTGTGTAATAGTGTCTCCTTGGTTTACAAATACGTCACCATAAGCATGTAGTACATTTTTTTCTTGATAAAATAATGCTTTATTACAGTCTAAAGTAGCACCTTCATGACTTACTTTTACGTTTCCGTTTAGAATAATTGCTCCAGGATATTTTTTTTGATCCTTGTAGGTTTGTTCAGAGTTGAGAATCTTGATTTTCTTTTGTTGTGCAGAAACAATAGGAAAACTCACTAGTAGGATTAGAAAAAAAATGAAGTGTTTCAAATGAAAATATTTTTTGAACAAAAATAAACAAAAAGAGCTATGTAGCCCATTTTCATTGTTAAAATTGCACTAAAGTATGAAATGGTAAAAATCAAGGTTTTATAGAGATTCAAAAACTCCTAATTGTTTATTCTTACGAACTTTGTTCCATGGAAAACATACTCCATTCATAACGATATATACACCAGGTTCTGTAGTTTGTACATAGGCGATCGCATTGGCTACATTGAAAGTGGCATCTGAGTTTTCAATGGAAAAAGGGACCATTGCCCCGGTTATGATGATAGTTTTCTTTAGTTTTAGTTTTGCGATTGCGGTTGCCGTAATGACCATAGTGTCAGTTCCATGAGTAATAATTATTTTCTCATTTTGACAAGTTTTACAAGCCGATACTATGGCTTCTCTTTGGCTATCAGTCATTTCTAGACTGTCTACGGACATCAAGCTTTTAACTTCTGTTTTTTCTGAAAGTTTAGCGGTAGAAAGGATTTTTTGAATAATACTATCTTCAAAGCCCAGCTCACCAGTCAATGGATTGTATACCTTATCAATGGTACCCCCTGTGGTAAAAAAATTAATTTCCCCCATTTTTGTGCTTTTCATGGTGTAATTTTCGTAACACTTTTTGATTGAATTCCATTTCTGCAAAATGCAGTTTGAGCAATTGCTGTGGAGTTAATATCAATTCAAGTTTTTCAAAAGTGACCTTTTTATTATTTACATATCTCTCTGTGATTTTGATAAAATCATTAGACAAAGCTGTTGCTTCGGCATCAGTAAGAGTTTCTATAGAACCTTTAGTTTCAATCTTTTTCTTGATATTTTTTATTTTTACCGATCTAAGTTTTCTGTTTACTTTTTCATATTCATTGTAGATAGGCCAAAATTTCTCAGCAACTTCTGGAGTTAAATTTAATTCTGTTGAAATATAATTAACTTTTAAAGTTGCAATTTTTTCAAAACTCATTCCTTTGTGTTGTCCAAAGGAAATGGAAATACTCGTTAATGTGAGAAAAAAAAGAATTAAATATTGTTTTTTCATAATGTTTTAATTTTCTAAAAATAAAAATTCAGGATCGACTTGGTCTAAATAATTATTCAATTCATCGTTTGAAATATTATCTTCAATAAGATCATTGAGGTTTAAGTCCACATCAATATTGGCAATAGAGTATGCGTCAATACTCATATTTCCGTCAGCGATATAGGCCTCGATATCTGTAACTTCTAAGGTGTCAAATGTAACAACTTTGGATGCTTGGTATTTGATAATTCCAAGATATAAAATAAAAGCTGCGGCAATGGTTGAAATGCTATAAAGTACACGTAATTTGCCTTTTGGTTTTTCTTTTGTTTTAGGTATGTTTGAAAGAATGGAGTCATCAAGGTTTTCAAAATATCCTTTAGGTACGGTAAAACCACTATCTTTAGGTAGTGTTTCTTCGTTTAATTTAGCAAAAAGATTGTCAGAAAATTCCTCAAAGTAATTTTCAGGAGTTTTGAATCCAGGTTTTGTCAAACCTAGTTTTTTCAAAGTATCTATATTTTTTCTTTCCTCTTGTTTCATAATTGTTAGACCAATTCCTTTGATAAAGGTTTAATGTTCTTCAATATGTTGTTTGATTTTTTTTACTGCATGAAAATAGGAGGCCTTTAGTGCCCCGATAGAAGTATCTAGGATTTCAGAAATTTCTTCATATTTTAAGTTGTCAAAATATTTCATATTAAAAACCAACCGTTGTTTTTGAGGTAAGGTTTGTATTGCTTTTTGTAAAATTTCTTGAATCGCAGTACCATCAAATAATATATCATCCTGTAGTGAATGGATATGCGTTATTTGATATTCATCGATGGATACATTTTTTTCCTTAGCTCGTTTGTTGATAAACGTAATAGATTCATTTGTAGCAATTCGGTACATCCAAGAAAATAACTTAGAATCTCCTTTAAAGTTAGAAATACTTCTGTGCACCTTTATAAAAGTGTTCTGAAGTACATCATTGGTGTCTTCATGAGAAATTAAAATTTTTCGAATATGCCAATACAAACGCTCCTGATACAACTGTACAAGTTCTCTAAAAGCCTTGTCTTTTGTTTTAGGGTCAATAAGCCTATTGATAAATTTTTTTTCGTTTTCCACTTATGAATTCAACTTTCAGGAGTGTAAGTTTACGAAATTATTTTTTTACTTGCTGTCTGGATCTTGAATATCCAAACAATCTATTTCTTTTTATAAGTTCAGATATACCTTCTGGTAACATTTCTTCCCAACCAGCTTTAGAAGTTGCAATCATATCTAAGATAGTTTTTGAGAAAACCGTAAGTATTTTAGGATCATAATTTTTGATATCTACAAGTTTTCCGTTGTTTTTGAAAAACTTATAAAGTTCTGTCATCCTTGGGTGAACCACTAAATTTTCACTTGTAATTATTTTTCCACTATTTCTATCTTTCAAAGGATATGCATAGATTTTTAAATCTTTGAAATACATTTTCCCAATAGCTTCTAATATACCTCCACTTAGGGTTCTGTAATATTTTTCATCAAATATATTGATCAGACTTTCAAGTCCTAAAGCCAATCCCATTCTTGATTTGGTAAATTCACTAAAATATTCAACCAACTTATAATACTCTTGGAAGTTGGAAATCATTACGTTTTGACCTAAAGAACATAATAACTCAGCTCTGTCTAAAAAGTCTCGTTCGTTGATTTTTCCTTCAGATCTAAGGTTGGCAAGTGTAATCTCAAATATAATCTGTGTGTTTTCTTTTTCTACCTTGTTTTCTTTAAAAAATAATTCACGAGCATTTTCATAAATATCCATGTTTACTTTGGTAACAGGTCTAAAGCTACCACGTAATGCAAGGATGTTTTTTTTGTACAAAACACTTGCAGGAAGTAAGTTAACTCCGCTTGAATCAAACATTACGGCATTTGTCATGTCATTTTTTACCAATTGCAAGCTCATCAGCCTGTTGTCTACATACATAAACCTAGGACCAGAAAAATTAATCATGTCAATTTCCAATTGGTCTTTATGCAGATTATCATACAATGAAATCAATAAATCCTTAGGATTATCGTTCATGTAAAAGGCACCATGAATTAAGTTTACCCCTAATTTTCCAAGCGTTTCTTGTTGCAGCGTAGTATCCGTTTCTTTGAATCTAAGATGTAAAACAATTTCGTTATAATCTTCTAAAGGATCTAATTGAAATCGAATTCCAACCCAACCATGACCTTTAAATTTTTTAGCAAAATCAATGGTGGTAACCGTGTTCGCATAACTAAAGAAAAACTTATCTGGGTGCTTTTCTCTACTCAACCTATCCTCAATCAATCGAATTTCATGATGTAGCATTTTTTTCAAACGACCTTCAGTGACATATCTTTTGTCATCTTCCATTCCATAAATGGCATCTGAAAAATCTTTATCGTAAGCGCTCATTGCTTTCGCTATTGTTCCAGAAGAACCACCTGCTCTAAAAAAGTTTCGAACCGTTTCTTGTCCAGCACCAATTTCAGAAAAAGTACCGTATATATTATGATTTAAATTGATTCTAAGAGCTTTCCCTTTGATAGTAGGGGTGTTGCTCATTTCTTTGTCTCCTTTGAGTGTTACAGCCATCTAGAAAAATAGGTTTGTTTATGTTACACAAATATAGTAATTATGCAGTATTAATGATAGTTCAATGCTTATTTTTGTTACACTAGATGAACAATTATTTTTAAGTTATGTCCAGAGAAAAAATTAAAATAACGTTTTTAGGAACGGGTACTTCCCAAGGTGTTCCTATGCTGCTTTCTGATGAAGAGGTAAATTTATCTCAAGACAAAAGAGACAAACGCTTACGGTCTTCAGTGTTATTAACTTGGAATGGTAAAAATGTATTAATTGATTGTGGACCTGATTTTAGGTACCAAATGTTACGTGCCGAGGTGAAATCTATTGAAGGAATATTGTTTACTCATGAACATTCTGATCATATAGCAGGCTTAGATGAAATTAGGCCTTATTGTTATAAACAAGGAGCAGTAAATATCTATGCTAAGGATAGAGTGATGAAATCTTTAGAGAGAAGATATGAGTATATTTTTGCCAAAGAAAACAGGTATCCTGGTGCCGCGAAAATTATAGAGAATGTAATTGATGATAAAGTGTTTAGTCTTATGGAAACACCAATTATTCCTATCAATGTAATGCATGGTCGTTTAGAGATATTTGGATATAGAGTAGGGGATGTAGGCTATTTAACGGATGTAAAAACGATTTCTCAAGAAGAAAAGAAAAAGCTACTCAATCTAGAGATATTGGTGATAAGTGCTTTACGAATCGAGCCGCATCCAACACATTTAAATCTTGAGGAAGCGTTGCAAATGATCAAAGAACTGAATCCGAAAAAAGCCTATTTAACACATATCAGTCATAGACTAGGGTTTCATGAACAAGTATCTAAATATTTGCCAGAAAATGTGTTTTTAGCATATGATGGTTTAGTAGTGGAACAAGAATAATTAGAGTCTTTCTTCGATCCAGGCTTTAAAATCATAAAAATTTTGTGGATGAACCCCGTGACCTACAGGATATTCTTTAAAAATATTTGAGACTCCTTTGTTTTTTAAAAAAACAGGAGCTTTTCTAGCCCATTCAACCGGTATTACTTGATCAACACTACCATGAGAACAGAAAAATTGTGTGTTCGTAGTGGCTTTCTCATCAGCTATTAAATCTTCATTTAAGTACCCGCTTAAAGCTACTACATAAGGGATTTTATCTGTGTTTAATGAGAGACCATAACTTAAAATAGCACCTTGACTGAAACCGACGACAAATAATTTATTCGCATCAACATTATGGTTTTCAACAAATTCATCAACAAATTCAGAAATTTGGTCTAAAGATTCTCTAGCTTCATCCAAGTCTGAAAACTTATTTTGGTCAGCATCAAAATTGATACTATACCAAGCAAAGCTGTTATATCCTAACTCTAATGGAGCTCTTAAACTAACAACATGTAAATTTTCTGGTAGTTCTGAAGCAAATGAAAACAAATCCATTTCATTACTACCATAGCCATGGATTAATATCAATAGAGGAGCAGGTTCGTTAGAATTTGTTAAAGGAACTCTTTCTACAAAATGTAATTTTGTTTTCATACGTATTCGGTTGTGTTTGATACTATTTATTTAAAACTAATTGACCTTTTGAAAAGATTCCATAGGCTTTTCCTTTTATCTTTTTGTCTAAAAAGATTGAATTTTTTGAGGTAGAAAGAACATCTTTTAGTTCAAAAGTAGTTTCATTGCTATTTGTAAATAGAGAGATACTAGCAGGTTTACCCTCTTCGATAGGCTCTTGGTTTATTCCAAAAATAGCTTTAGGACCTGTTGTAAGTGCATCAATAATTGTTTCAGTATCTAATATTGTTTTTAAACTTCCAAAAAGATTTTCAAGACCGATGGTACCGTATTCAGCATTATTAAACTCTACCTTTTTATTTTCAATGTCGATAGGGTTGTGGTCTGATGTAATACAATCTATGGTGCCATCTTTGACTCCTTCAATTAAAGCTAACCTGTCTTCTTCGGCTCTTAAAGGAGGCATCACTTTAGTATTTCCATTAAATCCTTTTAGTTCTGCATCTGTCAATGTCAAATGATGTGTGGTAACACTACAAGTAACTTTAAGGTTTTTCTTTTTGGCTTCTCTAATTAATTCTACAGATTTTTTAGAACTTATAGTTGGAATGTGCAGTTTACCACCGGTATATTCAAGTAAGGAAAGATCTCTTGTGATTTGCATCTCTTCTGCTAATCCTGGGATTCCTTTTAAACCCAGTAAGGTACTGTTTAAACCTTCATGAGCAATTCCTTCACCACCAATAGCGTTGTTTAATGGAAAGCTAAGAACTAAACCATTAAAATTTTGCGCATATTGTAGTGCAACTTTCATTAAATTGTCGTTTTCAATAGCCTTGTTGTAGTCTCCAAAAGCAATAGCTCCTGCAGTTTGCATATCAAATAATTCAGCCATTTCTATCCCTTTAGAGTTTCTAGTTAAACTAGCAATAGGGTATAAATTGGTTGTTTTTATTGCGCTTAGACTTTTCAAGTACGCAACCGAAGCTTTGGTGTCTAAATATGGATTGGTATTTGAGTTTACCGCTACTTCTGTAAAACCGGATTTGGCAGCAGTATCTAAACCGTTTGATAAGTTCTCACGTTCTTCATATCCTGGTTCTCCAAAGGATACAGAGGAGTCAAACCAACCATTTGATATTTGTAAGTTTTCTAGATTTATTTGCTCACAGTTTTTAGGGCATTCTATAGAATCTGCAATTTGAGTAAACGTGTTATTCTGAATTAAAACATCTTTTGTTTGCTTGTGAAACTTACTGTTTTTATCAAAAATGGTTGCAGATTTTAATAGAATATTCATTGAAAATTATATTTTAATTTTTTACACAGATTCCCTTCATACAAGTTTGCTTGTATGAAAAATTTTGAAGTAAAATGGTATTGTAATATTTAGAATTAAAAAAAAACAATGTACTTGCTAATGAATTTAGCTTGTAGAAAAGTAGTGATTTAAGATACTTCTGCTGCATTGTTTCCTAAGATTGGTCAAAGATACATAAAGTAAATTAAATGATGATTTTTTTTGATTTGGATTTTTCTAAAAAAAGTTAGGTTTTAACCATAGTTTCCTATGAATTAAAACCTAACATAAATATTGGATAAATTTAGTTATTACCCGTCAACCATTGGTTTAAAATGGTTTACATCACCCGTTCCTCTTGCAAATAATATGTTTAGAAAAACAACTGCTTCTTTTTTAGACTTTAAATTTAATTTTAGTCGATCTAGTTTAGACATGGTGGTATGTTTTTCTAAATCTTTATAAAGATTTTCAATTTGATTTTCTTCCACCTCTGCACTCAGACTTAAAGAGAGATCTGAAAACATATTAGAGTGAACTATATAACCATACTTGTTGATTGTGTTTTTAATCTCTTCAATAATTTTCATTCGGTTTTTTGAAGAGAAAGCTTCCCAATTAAATTTTGATTTTCTCATACCGTTCTCCTTTAAAATTCATAATAGTAAAAATAATAAAACACTTGTTTTTAGTAATATAAATTAAAGTGAAGTAACCAAAATACTAGATGAGATGGTGGATTTTTAAAAAAACATTAAAATTGAATGCAGTATTGGATGCATTCTTTTTTTAAATTACATTTGAGAACCGCTTAAGAAATAGAAAAATTTGAAATATGAGCTTATCGAAAAAGATTGTAATTGGATTATTGTTAGGAGTTTTTATCGGATTGTTCTTTGGGGAATATTGTAATTTCTTTTCCTATATAGGAGACGGATTCATAGGTCTTTTACAAATGACTGTTTTACCATATATTATGGTTTCCATTATTGCGAATTTAGGACGTATGTCTATGGAAGATGGAAAAACTATGGTAATGAACGGATTGAAGATATTATTCCTTTTGCTAGCAACAGGAGTGGTGTTTTTGGTTTTACTTCCTTTGGCATTGCCAAGTTGGTCAGCCGCATCTTATTTTAAGCCATCTAGTATTGAAGTGGTTCCTCCCTTAGATCTATTAAGTCTATACATTCCTTCCAATCCATTTGCTTCAATGTCTAATAATGTAGTGCCAGCGGTGGTACTCTTTAGTATTTTCTTGGGGATCGGAATTAGTAAAATTGAGCAAAAAGAAGGGGTGCTTTCTGGACTAGACGTAATTGGAGAAGGGTTGAATCATATCAATAAAATGGTAGTTAAATTAACGCCATATGGTGTATTTGCCATAGCTGCTTATAATGCAGGTACAATGTCATTTGAAGAGATTCAGAGATTGCATGCCTACATTATAATTTACAGTGTTGCTGTGTTGCTGTTAGGGTTTTATTGGATTCCATTATTGATTTCTAGTTTTACAGGGATTCCGCCAAAAGCCTTGTTTAAAGAAACGAAGAGTACTTTGTTGACTATTTTTGCAACCGGTAAAATTATTGTAGTGTTACCCCAATTAATAGAGGATATTCAGCGTTTAATGAAGCAAACTTTGGTAAATGATACTGAGGAAGTTCAAAAAGAAAGAAAAGCGCAATCCGAAATATTAATGCCATTGGCATATCCTTTTCCTAACCTTGGGACTTTTGTGATTTTTGTATTTGTTCCTTTTGTAGCTTGGTTTTTGGGAAGTTCATTTAGTATTTCTGAAAATTTAACATTTTTAGGAGCCACGCTATTGAGTAGTTTTGTGGCACCAGTAACTGGTATTCCATTTTTATTGGATCTGTTAAAATTACCTCAAGAAATGTTCCAGTTATTTGTGATTTCTAGTGTGTACACAGATCGTATTAGAGTTGTTTTAGGTTCTATTCATTTGATTGCAATTACTATAATCACGATTCAAATTACGGTTTCAAAGGCTCCTGTTTTATGGGGGAAGTTAGTGAGAGGTACTGTTTTAGGTGTTGGGCTTACAGTAGCTTTATTGATTGCAACACGTTTGTATCTTTCTGTTACTTTAGGAGAGAGTAATCAGTATGATAATTTTGTTCATATGGAGTTTAGCAAAGAGTTAAAAATGTTACCTACAAAAAATATTGAAAAACTATATGCGTCAGATTCCTCCGGACGGCCGGCAAATCAAATAAGGGCCATCAAAAAAAGAGGAACTTTGAGAATAGGATTTTTGGCTGATTGTTTGCCGTTTGCCTTTAAAAATGATGAAGGGCAAGCATTGGGTTACGATATTGAAATGGGGTATTTGCTGGCGAAGGAATTGAAGGTGAAGCCTGAGTTTTATAAAGTGACAAAGAAACAACTGAAAGAATTATTGGCTATAGGGAAACTAGATATAGTTATGTCAGGAATGGCAATTACTACAAGTAGATTGAGTGAGTATGCTTTTAGTGATTCCTATATAGATCAAACGATGGCCTTTTTAGTAAAGGATTATAATCGTACTAATTTTCAGTCAAAAGAATCAATGATGGCCTTAGATACTTTAAAAATCGGTTGTGGAAATCCTTATTTTGCTGACAAGTTTAAAAATTATTTACCCAATACAACTGTTGTAAATTCTGCTTCACCAAGACCGTTTTTAAAAGGAAAAGATCCTAGTTTAGATGCATATTTGGTCTCTGCAGAAGCGGGATCAGCATGGACTATTATTTTTCCGTCTTTTAGTATAGCGATACCAGATAATACGCTTGTTAAAATTCCTTGCGCATATCCTATGCCTAAGGATGAAGGATGGATTCAGTATGTAAATACTTGGATAGAGTTAAAAGAAAAAGATGGAACGAAAGCACGCCTGTTTCAACATTGGATAGAAGGGAAGGGGGCTGATGTAAAAGAACCAAGATGGTCTATTATGAAAGATGTGCTACATTGGAGCCTTTAATTATGTTTGGATTTTAGTATTTTGAAATAAGGAATATTTAAGAGTTTTGTGCGGAGCATAAATACCAATGGAACGAGTATAAAAGCAATGTCCCAATAAATTACGTCTATAAAAGCAATACCTGCCGCAAGTATGGCTATCAATGGTTCTGTAAGAATTTGTTTTTTTGCGGTGTTGATGATGTCCATATCCACATCTTGATGCATCAATCTATGTTTCGGATTGGCAGCGTAATTGACACTTAAATAGGAAAAAGCACCAACCAATACCATATTAGCACTCAAAAAAACTCTAATGGCAATATTTTCAGGGAAAATTTCGATATAGCTGTTCCAAAAAGGAATCAACATGACACTTGCTAAAAACAAAAGCTGCAACCAAATAAAAGTTTGATTCACTAATAATATAGAGCTGTAATGTTCTAGGTGTTTCATCCAGTAGACAGCAATAACAATGAAACAAACAAAAAACACCCACATATTACTCAGTTGCTTGATCAAAAAAACACCGAGTTCTTTGGGATCTGTAATATGTCCAAAATCTGGAATTTCAATATTAAAAATCATCACCGTCATAGCGCTACCAAAAATAATGTCGCACAAGAATTTTAAACGATTACGTCTTTCTGTATTGGCATGTTGTTCAAGGTCTTTATAATCCATATGTGTTTTATTAATTAAAAAGACTGATGTAGCTTTATTTTAAAAGATGATTGTTCTTTACAAAATTGGCTTTATGTCTTTCACTAAATGGGATATTCTGTTTGCAATCTAGAACAATTAGGTTGTCTTCTAGATAGATTTCATTGATTTTATTTACATTGACCAAATAGTTTCTGTGCACTTGAATAAAGTCAGGGTTAGAGAGTAGTTCTTTTACTTTTTTTAAAGAAAGTTTTACTAAAAATTCTTCATCAATTAATGAAAACTGACAATACTTGTCCTGAACTTCGATATAATTAATTTTTGAGACATCAACTTTCATCAAGCTTTTCTTCTTTTTGATAAAAATATAAGAAGGACTAAGTACAGCGTTTTGTGGATCAAAACTTATTGAATTTGCTTGGTCAAAATATTTTTCAATAGCCAGTTCCAAAGTAAATAATAATTCTAGCTCGTTATAAGGTTTTATGAGGTAGGTGACAGGTTTGGTATGTTTGGCTTTTTCATATAGAATTTTGGTTTGCATACTAGAGAGAAAAATAAATGGAATATCAAATCCTAATTCATTCATTTTTTCTGCCATGGTAATACCATCTGGTTTTCCGTCAATCATAATGTCAAGCACCACCAAATCAAACGAATGTCTTTTTAACAAACGTTCTGTTTGGTTGATGTTGTGACTGATCATTACATCGTAATTGTTTTCATTTAAAAAATCCGCTAAATCATTAGCATCTTCTATATCATCTTCTAGTAGAAGTAAATTAAGGGTTTTCATTTTCTTCGCAATAATTAGGGTAGCAAAATAGTAAATTTTGAGCCTTTTTCAAGGGTACTTTCTATTTTTATCTCTCCTTGGTTCTTTTTGATGAGGGTTTGACATAATATCATTCCTAGTCCAACACCTTCTGCACGGTCAATTTTATCAATGGATAAATCTTTTAAATTTCTTATTTTTTCAAGATTTTCAGGATGGATTCCTATTCCATTGTCTTTGATACGCACAAACTTTTTATGGTCTTTAGTGGTACCACAAGTAACTTTGATACGACCTCCTTCTGGAGTGTATTTTATGGCATTGTCCACCAGGTTACGAATTACAATTTTCAAGGATTCTATATCCACTTCTATATTGACTTCTTCCAGAGAGGTGGCAAGTTCTATGTTTCTGGCCAGTGCAATATTTTTAAAATCGTACAACACATGTTCCACTAAATTATGCAAAGGATATTCTGTTGGTACAAATACCATTTGTTTGCTTTGCTCTAAGGACCAACTAAGTACATTGTTTAAGAGTTTATAAGTGCTTTCTGTTAAGATAAGTGCTTTGTTGTTAGTGGTGGTGATGGCTTCTAGATCTTCTTTTTTTATTTGTCTTGCCAAGCGCTTGTGCAATTTACCAAGGGTATTGATAGGACTCCTTAAATCATGTGAAACCACTGAAAATAAATAGTCTTTAGTTTTGTTGGCAGCAGTCAAATCTTCTTTTTGTTGGGTGATCAATTTGTTTTGAGCAGTTCTTTGTTTGTAGAAAAACCAAAGCACGAGGATAAAAATAAATAAAAACGAAATACCAATGATCAAAGCGTTTCTTTGGGTTTTCTGGCGTTTTACTTTTTCTTTTTCTACGGCAATTTCTAATTCTTTTTGAGCAACAGCAATTTGCTTTTCTTTTTCTGTGAGTTCCCAAATTCTGTCTCGGTTGTATATTGAGTCCTTCCAGTTATAGGCCTCCAAATAATACTGATTGCTGGCTTGGTAGTTTTCTCTGTTTTGTTCCACTACCGCCATATTAAGGGTGGTTGATTCTTTCCATGAGAAATCAGAATAATGCTGGGCTAATTGATATGCTTCTTCGAATAAAGGAATTGCTAAATCATCTTTGTATTGACCATAATAGACATTGGCCATGGCCTGCAAGGAGTTTAATTGAGTGAGTGTGTCGTTTTTATTCTTGATCAGTTCGGCCTCTTGTTTTAAATAATTTTCTGCTTCTTTGTTTTTATTCAAAATGTTGTACATAATTCCTAAGTTATGTAAGACTCTTCTTTTTTTTAACTCTGTTTCTTTGTCCGAATTTTTCAACCATAATTCGTAGTGGTAAATTGCTTTATTATATTGTTTCAATTCCAAATAATTATAACCTAGCTGGTTATTTTTTATGTTTCTATAAAGTGTATCATTAGATATTTGAAGTACACTTAGCAATGCCTTCTTATGTAGTTTTTTATTATGAGCAGATTGATTTAAAAAATAATATAATAAATCTTTTTCTTTTGTGTTTTTTGATAATAATATCGCTCTACTGGAGTTTATATAACAGGAATCATATTGTTGGTTTATAAAAAACTTATAGGAACGACAAAAGAGCTCCTTATCCGCTTGTTGGCAAATAGAAAGAGCCCTTTGATTAATTATACTTATATTTTGATCAGGAATTGAATTCTGAGCCAAAAATATAAAAGGGAATATGAAAGTTAGGGTTTTAACCAAATTCCTTATAGATTTTATAATCCTGGTCCATCACCTATAGGAGTTGTAACAGTTCCTCTATCAATTCTTGGATCAAGGTCGTTTGTGCGAACGATAATAGCTTCTACAGAGTCAATATTTTCTGGGTAACTGTACTCAAACTGAATATGTACTTTGTTAAATTCTGTTTGATTTTCTGGTCCATCAAAAATGATTTGAAAATCTCTACAGGTTACGTCAGGTTTAATTTCTGTGTTTACTTCTGCTACCGGTTGGTTGTAACGCAAAGCAACTTGTTTGTTGATTGCCAAACTACCTTCTAGTTGCTCAGCTGTTAATTTGTTTCTTTCAGCACCGATATAGGTTAAGATATTTACGATGTAGGTGTTAGTTTTACCTTCTACGGCGTAAATATTAACAAGTGGTTCTTTTGAAACACCATCTCCTTGGCTTAAATCTTTACTACCTACTTTTTTGTAAAGCAAAGAAAATTCTAAATCTCCAATTTTAGTTGGCGCAGTGGCAACTTCTTTTTCTGTAATCATTTTTTAATTTTTTAAGGGTTTTAAAATAGAGGGATTTTCCCTCCACAAATATAGTGATACAAGTTTAATCTAAACAAAAGTTAAGCGCAATAACTAAAAATAGGTAATTTAAAATATCACTATAAATAGCTAGTGGTTATTGGTTAGTTTGTTTGTTTCTAAAAAGGATACGTTTATTCCTTGTTTATCTACGTTTGCGACTTTAACTATTTACTAGGAGAGGAAAGGAGTTATATTTGTATAACTTTAAAAAGTTAACGTAATCTTAGGGGTAGGATTATATATAGCTCGAGTATAATTTTATATTCGAGCTTTTTTTTGCAAAAAAAAATAATTATCAAACCACACTTATTCTTTGTATTGTTGCGCTTATGCTTTAATTCAATACGCTTGGTGTATAATTGTATTTAGAAGGATAACATTTGTTAATTTAGAGTGAAATTGCTAAGGAAATTAACAAAGATTGCTATGAAAGAGTTTTTTAAACTAGTTATCTTAGGGGTAGGATTACTGTTTAATTCGGTTGCTTAAAAGCAACCGAATTTTTTTTCTACCAATATAAAATAGATTAAAGTATTTTACTCCTCTTGCTTTTTAGGAAATATGTTGTTTGGTAAATCTTTGATGTAAACATCTTGATGAGGATATGGGATTTCGATACCGTTTTCCTTGAATTTATTATAAATGGCAATAGAAACATCACTTCGTGCACTCAATCCATTTTCATTCTGAACCCAGAATCTAAGTTTAAAATTTAAAGAGCTTGTTCCAAAGTCGTTTAATAAAGGAAGAGGAGCAGGGGTTCTTAATACTTTATCACTACTTAAGGCAGCGTCCGCTAAAATTTTTATTACCTCATTAGGATCAGCAGCATAAGTAGTTCCAATAACAATTTCTAATCTTTTTACCTTGTTTGAAAGGGTCCAGTTGATAAGATTATTTGAAATCAAGTTGTTATTTGGAACCACAACCTCAGCACCATCAAAAGTGGTGATACTAGAAGATCTAACACCGATTCTATTTACTGTTCCTAAAAGATTGTCTACTTCCACAGTATCGCCAGGGAAAATAGGACGTTCGAAAACAAGAATAAGTCCTGAAACAAAATTAGAAATCACCGTTTGTAAACCAAAACCAATACCCAGTCCAAGTGCTCCAGCCATCAAGTTGAATTTGCTTAAGTCGATTCCTAAGGAAGACAATGCAAGCATAATACCGAAAGCGATAATAAAGTATCTTACTACTAGTGAAATCGCAGCTGGCACACCTTTAGGTAGTTTTATGATATTAAATAACCTGTCTGATTCTCCAAAGGTAAAAGAAACGAGCCTTGTTATGATAAAAGAACCGCTAAGGATTAAAATAAAGCTAACCACTGCACCTAGCGTAAAAGTTAGGTCACCAATTTTATAGGGATCAGACAAAATATTATCAAAAAAATCAATTACATAGGTTAGGACATCGATCAATTTTAAGAATATAAGACTTCCTAAAATAGTCATGATGATTCTAATAATTTTAGAGGCCTTTCTTTGACTTTTCTTTTTGAGCTTTACATCATATCCAGCCTGTCTGTTGTAGTGTCTATGAATCACAATAACAGAGATACTGTTGATGATGAGTAGTATGTAGTAGAAAAGCATGGTGATTACCGCTCCACTAATACATATTTTTAAAGTGGTTTCTGTTAGATTAGTATATCCTAACACATTTGAGATGATTGCTATTGCGGCAATAACATAGAGTGTAGGGGTTAGTTTTTGAAGATATCTACTAAAATATCCAATCTTCATCTTCCTTGCAGTAATTTTATCAGGTCTGATGATAAAAGTGGCAATTATTACTAACAAACTCATTGCCAATAAATACAATTTATACTGCCCGATAGTGAGCCATAAATAGGTCTTTAATAGATCTAATATATAGATAACAACAATAAAATAAAGCGCCTTGTAATAGTGTGGATTTAGGTTTGCTTTAACCAAAGGAATAATGACTATTAATACCGAAATGGATAAGCAATCATCAAATAGTTTTGGTGTATTTATAAAGGTGTATTTTGCTGTTACAATCGCAGCAAACAAGATGGTTGATAATGTGAAATCTTTAAGGTTATCTCTAGCTCTGGTGATTTCAAAGCCAGTTTCATAAATTTTACTTTTGGATAAGGTTCTTTTAATGTATAGAATTAATAGAGATAGAAAAATCACTAAAAAAGTGAAAAGATTCAGTTGTTCTTCGCTGTTTTTAAGAAGTTGTAAGAAGTCTTTTATGTTTTTTGTAATAGATTCTGAGTTTTCTCTCCGTATTTTTTGATTTTTAGTAGATTTAAAACTTACTTTCCATAAAGGTTCATGTCGTAAGTAAAAAAGGTTATATACATTTGAATTTTTAAGGTCATTTAGTTGAACAATAACATCTTTTGAACTTGTTATTTGTTTACTTATTTTAGATTCAAGTTTTAATAAATCATTGTTTTTATTGATGATGTTTTTTTCCAATTTGCTTACATCATCTAAAACAGTTTTAACATTTTTTAAAACTTCATATGGAATTTTATTTTCTTTAGAATTGTCATAAGTTAGTTTCCAAGTTTCTTTATCAAAGGAAACTTTTTCCTTGATTCTGTTATTGTTTTTAGCGAATTTATTTACATCAGATTGCCAGATATTTAGATAGTCTATATACCCATTCCATTTTTTTATTAAAATATTTATTTTTAAACGATTTGGGTTTGCTTTTATAAAAGCTTCTGTGTCTTTTCTTTGGTCTCTAATAAATTTAGAATAGATCGGTAATAAAGAGTCTATCAATGCTAAATCTTTATTTTTTTTGAGTTCGTTTTGAGTGTTTTTTAAGGATTCTTTTTCACTTTCAATTTTATCTACAATATTTATAGTTTCAATAAATGTAGGTTTTACAACAGATGTAGAATCCTTTGAAGTGGATGTGCTCCCATTTTGTGCAATTGTAGTTTGTGAGAAACAGACGAAAAGAAAAATAAATAGGGTTGAAAACTTTGATAGGTATTTCATAGCGTAAGGTTCAGACTAAATTTTAGCATTTATTTTTATTGGTAACCATTTTCTTAAGGTAGCACATCTCCATAACCATTCAACTGGGCCAAACTTGAAAAAACGAAACCATAAGATACTAAATGCTAACTGAAAGATTAGCATTGCGCATCCAATATAATAAATAGATTCTAAAGATAATAATCCAAAGAGTTGAAAGGTGTGAGCAAAAGGATAAAAAATTAATATTCCCAATACGGTTTGCCCAATGTATGAGGTTAATGACATTCTACCATATTTTTTAAGTCCGTTAAACACAAAAAATGTAGGCCATTTGTGAACCAATATAGCGAGAAAACAAATATAAAACATGCTTAGGTTTATCTGTGCAGTTTCATGTAGTAACCTGGCTCCAACCTGATACCAATTTTTAGAAAACTCTGCTGCATTTCCTTTTATATACGTTGAAAGATAAGTGAGAGTTATTCCTATAACACCAAAAAGAAGCGTGTTTTTAAATTTTAAGGCACCTGTTGTAAAAAACTTAGTATTGTATAGGTGAGATCCGAGAAAAAAGAGTCCAAGGATTTTAAAAGGCCTTCCTGAAGGAATAAAATCATACCAGCGCCACATTAAATTATGCAAATTTATTTTTATGGCGTCTAAGAAATACGGGCTTTGAAATGTTGTAACAACTTCCGATGGTGTCATATCTGGGTATTGTTTCAAAGCATTTTTGCTTAAGTCAGGTAATGCATTAGCAAAACTATACATGTAAATAATGTCTAAAAATACTGGAGTAAAGTAAAATATTGCCGAATAGTGTAGTAGCAATTTAGGGTTTACATTTCTCATGGACAAAAGAATCATTCCCGTTAATGCATATAACGTTAGAATATCTCCTGACCAAAATGTTGCATGGAATAAGCCTATGACTAATAACAAACACATTCTTCTAAAATATAACGGAGGAAAAAGCGGGTTATCTCTGTTTTTACTTACCTGCATGTAAAATCCGATACCAAATAAAATGGAGAAAATTGTATAAAACTTGGTGTCAATAAAAAACTTAAGGAAATAATAAATGTTAGAATCTGTTTCAGTATTTCCGAGTTGATCAATAAGCTCTTGCGGCAAAAATTTATAACCGCTCCAACTAAGAATATTCGCAAAAAGAATTCCTGATAGAGCAAATCCGCGCAATATATCTAAAAATATAATTCTGTCTTTTACTGGAGTAGGTTGGGTGTTTTTTGACATTTTTTTATTGTTTTTTCCATTTTATACCACACCCCATACTAGGTAATACCTTTCTTGAATATATCTCTCCTTTCAGCATGATATCCATCGCAGAAATAAGATCTTTTCCGGTGACAGGAATATCGTTTCCAGGACGAGAATCGTCTAATTGACCATGATAAAAGATTTCTAAATTTTTATCAAACAAGAAAATATCTGGTGTACAAGCGGCATCATAAGCCTTGGCAACTTTTTGTGTTTCATCAAATAGATAAGGAAAAGGGTACCCAATTTCACGAGCTAGTTTCTTCATTTTATCAGGACTGTCTTGTGGGTAGTTTTCAATATCGTTACTACTAATGGCTATAAAATTGATTCCCTTTGCTTGGTATTCGTTGGCTAATGAAACTAAAAAGGGATTGATATGAATTACATAGGGGCAATGATTACAAATAAATAGGATCAAAGTTCCCTTATTTCCTTTCGATTCTTGTAACGAAATATTCAAATTTGATACAGTATCTAATAAATTGAAATCTGGTGCTTTTTTACGGAGTTCAAAAGGGTTTGATGCAGTAAGTGCCATGTTTTTATGACAAAGATAAATTAATCTGTTATGAGTGCAAGTTATTAGATATAATTACAAATAGATTTTACGAAATAGAGGTTTGAATTGATATGTAACTCTTATAGTATTTTAAATATCCATGTTAAAACAAATAGAATCATTGAGATGGTAACAATAAATGTTGATTCCGAACAATTTCCGAATGATGAAACTTATAGTTTTCAAACACTATTTGAAGAAACTTTAAAAATCATCTTTTATGTTATGAAACCATGTTGTATTAAAATAGTTTTACAGCAAGAATTATTGTTGAATCTCTGAACTGACTATCAGCAGGTGCATTGATGTAAAGAATATCTCTTTTACCGGAAATTCGGTATTCAATAGAGTAAATATCTTTGTACATAAATCCAAAACCTATATTCAAATATGCTGATGAGAATCTGTGAAAATCTAGATGAATGTCAGAGTTTCTCCAATAATTATCTATGACAATTCCTTCTTTTTCTTTATGTTTAGTTAGAACATAAACAAAATTTGCATTGGTGAATAGTGTAGATTTTTCATTTAAACGATATTTATATCTTATTCCCATACCTAGGTTGAAAGTTTTATAATTCCCCTTAAAACTATATCTCTCAGAATATTCAGATCCAGTTAATTGTCCTTCCAAATTAACATTGGTATAAAAGCTCTCAAATAAAATACTCCAAGATTTATTGAAATAGGGAAGAATAGATTCTATTTCTAGTCCCATACGGTATCCTGGTTGATTTTCAGCTACCCCTTGACTATCGTATAAGGTGTTAGTTTCTTTGAATTGAAAATCATTGAAAGATAGTCCAACATTAATAGAAAAGTTCAACCTGGTTTTATTAGAAAAAACCTTGTTAGAGTCTTCAATGACTATAGTGCTTTTCTTCTCGGAGAGATCTGTATATTCAACGTTTTCTTGTGAAATGCAATTGTTATATTTAATAAAAACTTTTTTTAGATCTTTAGATTTATATTTTAAAATATCAAAATCTCGTTTGTTTATTCCATCACATCTGAATGCAGTGTATAATTGTTGACGATACATATTATTCACTACATATGAATTCCCTTTGTTTGTTAAATGTTCAATTCTAATAAGCTGAGATATTGGAGTTGTTTCTGTTTTAAATAAAAATTTCACCAAATTAGAGTCGATGTATTGATAAAGATTTGCATTTCCTTCAATCAAAACTCTTAAAAATAACGTTTCTTGGTTGAATTTTGGATTTCTTGATTTGGTGAACTTGTCAGCATCACTGCTAGATCTTTCAATATTTCCATTAAATTTTATAAACTTTGATTTTCCATATATACCAAATTCAATTATATTTTCCACAGTTGCTGTTTTAATTTTTGTATCGGTAGTTGTTCTATATGATATTTTGGTAGGGTTGCTCATCCAATCTTTGTTTAAAATAGAACACTCTATTTTTGTACTATCATTTGAAATAATATATCCAGATTCGTAGGTGTTTTGAGCAATGTTTAAAAGGCTGCAAAAAAGGAAAATAATAAGAAATTTGATTTTCATCATCATGTTTTTTTATGATGTAAAAGTAACGAACACCACGAAGGATTGGTAGAAACCAGTGTTTTAAAACCTTGTTTTAAACTTGATGTTTACAGCTAAAAACGGGTGGTAGTATAGACAAAAACTAAAATTTGACTCATAAGGAGTTGAAAACCTCATAGAATGTGTTTTTGTTTAAGTAAACGTATTGTACAATCAATTGGAGCTTTTTATTTCAAAAAAGCTATCAAATGAAAGTTTATATAAAATTCTATATATAGATAAACTTAATGACTTTCCTATTTAATTATTTGGTAATTGCTTTTGAACAAAAATGAAAGGTTATAAACTTAGTTTTTTTAGATTCTTATAGTTTTAAATACGAAGTGCATCTCAATCAAAAGATTCTTTGAATTTAAAACGTATAGCCAAAAATAAGTGAACTTGAGCTAAGGTCAGCTCCGGAGATAGCATAATTATATACAATTCTTCTTTTTCTAGAAAGCCTAGCCTCTAATGAGAATTTATCATTTAATTTGTATCCTAGTCCTAAGGAGTAGTAAGATAAAAAAGAATCGTGATAAGTTAAATAACTACTACCACTATCATTTAAAATAACTCCTGGTTTCTCAGCATCTTGAGGCAAGGAGTTGGATAAAATTAGGTTTGTAAAAACTGTAGTGTTTTTATTGAAAACATATTTGTATCGAATACCAACATTGATATCAATATTTGAATAACTACCTTTAAAAGTGTTAGTTGCACTAAATCTATAAAAATAATCTGGGTTTGGTGGAAAAGTACCGTTATATGAAAAACTATAAAATACAGGTTCTAAAAGCAGACTGAACTGATTATGGAAATACGGTATTGTAAATTCAGCTTCAATTCCAATTCGATAACCAACTTCAAGTTCCGTTTGACCGATGTAATATTGATCGTCGGTAAGAACCTCTAGTTTATTAAAGGTAGGTCCAGCGGTAACGGTGAATCTGGTTTTACTACGCTTTTTTTTGACATCAATAAAATTTGTGTTTTTTATTGCTTCATCTGATAGTTGAGATTGGGGTTCTATGCAATTATTATATTTCTTAAATATTTTAGATAAAGAATGATCGTTGTAATCGAGCCATTTTAAATCTTTTTGATGAATGCTCTCACAAATTAAATGATTAGATAATTGTTGTCTAAACATGTTGTTTGTTTTTACACCTCCATCATTTGATAGATATTCAATTTTTATCAATTGTTGAATGTTGTTATTTGGCGTCTTGAAAAAATACTTTGTTATTCCGTTATCGATATATTCATATAATGAACCAGGTCCTTCGAGTAGGACTCGTAAGTATATTATTTCATTGTTGAATTTTGGATTTCTTTGAGTCGTTAAATTGGACAAATTGTTATCAGAACGTTCTATATCGCCATGAAACCGGATATATTTCGATTTACCATTTATACAAAACTCTTTAATGGATTTAATAGAGTCTGTTTGTTTTTTATCTTTTATTTTATAAGTAACGGTTGTAGGGTTGTCAAGCCAATCTTTGTTTAAGATAAGACATTCTAGTTTTGAATTATCATTTAAAATTAAATAACCGTTCTCGTAATGACTTTGAGATGATAAGTCAACGATAAACGAAATGAATACAATAATTAATGTTAGGAATTTCTTTTTCATGTTTTATTTCAAAAAAAAAGAAAATCTTATTATGATTTTCTTTTTAGGTTATTTTAAGAGTATATAGATTACGATTCTAGGTAATAATTGATAGATTCCTCTACCAGTTCAATAGAAACTTTACAATCAATTTTATAGCTAGCAATTGCCTCTAATAATACAAAGTTTACTTGTCCTCCAACATTTTTTTTGTCATGTTTTAAATATTCAAAAACTGCTGTAAAGTCTTCTTTTGTAATCGGCACTTTACCAAATAAATTCAGCACATAAGATTTTAAATCTGCTACTGTTTCTTCCGGAAAACCAAATAACTTATTAGAGATATAAGCCTCTGTAACCATTCCTAATGAAATCGCTTGTCCGTGTGTTAGTGTTTTTTTATGATCAGATTCTAAAAAATATGATTCTACAGCATGTCCAATTGTATGCCCGTAGTTTAATATTTTACGTAGGCTACTTTCTTTTTGATCTGCAAGTACAACCTCATTTTTAATTTCTACTGAACGATGAATTAAATAAGCAACGTTTTTTAAATTATTGTTTCTAACATCATTGTAAAGGTCAAGATCATATATCAACCCATGCTTAATAACTTCTGCAGTCCCAGAAATAATTTCTTCTTCAGGTACTGTTTTTAAAAAGTCTAAATCGATCAATACCATTTCGGGGTCAGAGAAAATTCCAATTTGATTTTTTAATACCCCTAGATCTACACCTGTTTTTCCTCCAACAGAAGCATCTACCATACTTAACAAAGTAGTTGGGATGTTGATAAAGGTAATCCCTCTTTTGAATGTGGATGCAACAAAACCTCCCATGTCGGTGATAACACCACCTCCTAAGTTGATCATCAAACTTTTTCTATCTGCACCAAGCTCTGTTAAAACATTCCAAAGACCTGTACAAGTGTCTAAATTTTTATTGATTTCTCCTGATTCAATTTCAACAATCTCAATCGTGAGATCCGTAGCCATTTCAGCCATTAATTTAGGCAAACAATCTCTATTTGTATTTTCGTCAACAAGAATAAAAATTAACGAATGATTGCTATTGGCTAAATAGTGATTCAATTCTTTGTAAGAATTCTCTTGAAAATGGACCTGACAGCTAGTAGATTGTATGGATTTCATGTGATTTTATTTGAAATGCAATATTACATATTTAATAGTTAATTTGAAATAAGGATTTAAAATCATTTTTATGGATGTTAACTTTGCCTTGAGATAAAAATGAAGTACTGATTTTTTTTTATATTTATCATACTAACCAAAAAATATATTATGAAAAAATTATTGATTATTGCAGTAGTATTTGTCGCGACAACAAGTTTATTCGCTCAAAAAGGGAGTATTTATGCAGGTGGAGCCATTGGGTTTAAAGAAGACTATTTTAAAATAGCACCTGAAGCAGGATATTGGCTTCAAGAATCTCTTCAATTAGGAGCTGTAATTTCTTATGAAAGTGATAAATTTGCTGGAGCTGATGTAAAAACTTTCAAGCCGCATGTTTATTTAAGGAAATTCTTTCCTTTAGGTGAAAAGTTTTCTGTGTATGGTGGAGCTAATGTAAGATATGCAAGTACAGACACTGCAGGTGTTTCTTCTTCTTATACAGATTTATTTATTGATTTAGGGTTTTCTTACGCATTAGCTGATCGATGGGGGGTAGTAGGTAGAGTGGCTTCTATTGGGCAAATAGATGAAGAATTTATTTTAGATTTTAATATGTCACAGCAGCCATTGTTTAATGTTGGTATCTATTATACGTTGAAAAAATAAGTTACTTAAATTTTATAATAAGGGCCAAAAATGAAAGTTTTTGGCTTTTTTTGTGTCCAGTAATCCTAAACATTATTTAAGGAGTTTAAGTGTTGTTTCTTCATAAATTTGTAAGAATGAAGAAGTTATTGGTATATATAGCGCTTATCTCCGCTTGGGGAGCAAGTTATGCTCAGGCACCAGGAGGGGTTCCCACAACTAAGATGTCACTATGGTATAGTGGTGATCATGGTGTGGAAGATTTAGGTACTTTAACTTGGGATGATAGAAGTTCAGATGATAATCATGCTTTGCAGCCAACAGAATCAGAAAAACCCCAGCAATCTAAATTATTTAATTTCAATGAAACTTTTACTTTTGATGGTAACAGTGATAGATTTGCTATTTCAGGATTAAATTATACCAATGGTCAAAATTTGACAGACCTTTCCATGTTTGTTGTTTATGCAACAAATTTTTCCAATTCATCATATTCTGGCAACTGGTCCTTTTTAGATTTTGATAGAAGCGAATCTTTTAACTTTTATATTCATGGAAATGGGCGTTTAGCAATGTCTTATCAATCAGGAGGAACACAAGATTTAGTAGCAACAAGTGTTTCTAATGATGGAATTCCGCATATGGCCACTTATTTATTTGATAATAATGATGATATAACTGGAGCAATTACAAACGAATCTATTATGCGACTGGATGGTTTTCAAGACTACTCAGGTGATAATACTAGCATTGATATATCAGTTAGTGCAAATAGATATGGTTTTATTGGTGATGGTTCCGAAGCCACTGAATTTAATGGTTCTAAAAATAATATTTATTATGATGGTGAAATTGCTGAAATAATATTTTATGATAAGGGTGATTTAAGCACGGAAGATGTTAAAAAAATTGAATCCTATTTAGCTCTGAAATATGGAATAACCATGGATGTAAGCGGTACTTCTTACGTTAATAGCGCTAATTTAACCTTGTGGGACAATACGATATCTGGTTATTGGAATGGAGTTGCTGGAATTGTTCAAGATGACGCTGGGGCTTTAAACCAAAAAATATCAAGATCAAATGATTATGAGAAATTCATTGTATCTATGGATGCTGATTTTTCGTCATCCAATAGCGATGTTAGTAGGACATCAGTAGGAGATGGCAAATCTTTAATTTTTGGTCATAATAATTCCCCAGATGGATTTAGTCCATTTGGTTCGTCTGGAAGTGAGTTTCTTTTTGGTAAAACCTGGTTGTTTCAAGAAAAAAATGGAAACGTTGGAGATGTGTTTGTCGCCATGGAAAAATCTGTTTTTACAGGAGAATCTGTAGATTTAATCATTAGTGATAATGCAACATTTGATTCAGGTGATACAAGATATACTATGACAGAAGGAGGGACACATTATTATAGCCAAGTTGATATACCTGATAATTCTTATGTGTCATTTGTAATGACGCAATCTTCAAAAGCTCCTGGAGGTGTTGCTCCTGGATTAGAATTATGGTTTAGATCAGATACTGGTGTAACTGCTTCGGGAAGCGCTGTAACAAATGTTGTAGATCAAACATTTCAAGGTTATGATTTATCTCAAGCAAATACGTCTAACCAGCCATCTAATTCTTCTATGACAAACTTTAATGACAATTTGACTTTTGATGGAAGTAGTGATCGAATGCCTATAAAGGATAAAAATTATACAAGTACAGATAATCTAAACCAGGTGTATGTATGGACGGTGTATAATACTGATTTTTCGAGTTCTAATACTTCTGGAAGTCTTGACACCTCCAATTGGGCATTCTTAGACTTTGATAGGAGTGAGTGGTTCAATACCTCTATTCACGGTGACGGTACTTTGCAATTTGGATATAATTCTGGTGGGATTAAAGATAATTATGGTGTAGAAGTTACTAATGATGGTACGGCTAAATTAGGTGGTTTTATTTTTGATACTAGTATAACAGAAGAAACCAAATTACGTGTGAATGGTAATGAAGATTTATCTGTTGATGTTACCGACCAGCCCATTAATAGTAGTACTACACGTTTCGGGTATGTGGGAGATGGTTCTGAGGCAGGAACATTTGATAGCGCAGCAAACAATGGTTATTATAATGGTTCTATCTCTGAAGTTATTTATTATGAGAATCAAATTATTTCAGCAGAAAATATCAATAAGATAGAGTCTTATTTGGCAATAAAGTATGGAATTACCCTAAATACATCCTCATTAAAATATATTGCATCTGATGCCATGATTACTATATGGGATGATTTAACTTTTTGGAATGATATTGTTGTTATAGGTAAAGATGAAAGTTCAAATTTGAATCAAAAGCAGTCTAAATCTACTAATGCCGATGGAATATTGACAGTTGCCTTAGGGAGCACTGTTGCTGTGTCAAATAATGCAAACACGAATTCTTTTAATAATGATTTGGATTTTTTTGCTGTTGGTAATAATGATTCAGACGCTATAATTAGTGAATTGTCATTCCCTACTTTAATTCCAGAAATTAGTGTTTGTGAGTATGGGTATATAGGTTTTGATAGAGATTGGAAAGTAAAAAATATTGGTAATGTAACTGGAGTAACTCTTCAATTTGACATGACAGGTTTTGCGAATCCAAGTGAATTTAATCTTTTGATTGATGAAGATGGAAATGCAGATTATTCTGATGGCGTTCATAGGATTGTAAACAACGGTATTTTATCAGGTAATAATTTAATTTTTTCTAATATTGATATTGCTGATGGTGAGGTTTTTACATTGATTCGTGATAATGCAGATGCACAAATTATTTATGAAAGTAGTTCTTGGACGGGGGGAAATTCTGGCGGCGTGTTGGATGATTCTTCTATAGATTTATTAAAATCAGTGCAAATAAGAGAGTCTGTTGTATTACCTACAACCGCTAATTGTAAATGTATGGAGATTACAGTCGGTGCTGTTTTAACTGTTGAAGATGGTAAGAATTTAACGGTTAGTGATGTTCTAGAATTAGAAGGCGACATGTACTTATATGGAGATGCCCAATTGATTCAAACTTTAGACGGAACAGATTTGAATACAGGATCCGGTAATATTTATAAAATGGTTCAAGATGGAACTTCCTCTATTCATAGATTTAATTACTGGGGGGCTCCGGTGAGTAACGCAGGTATATATAATTTAGCAACCAATCTATCAATTGCTTCAGATCCTAATGATTTTTCTTCTTTGACAACTCCTACCTATACTGGTGATGTTGATGGGAGCACAAATACGATTAGTAGTTATTGGTTGTATGATTTTAGTAATGCTTTGGGATGGAATTCAATCAATGAGAATACAGACAAACCAAAAGGAGAAGGTTTTACAATGAAAGGGACTGGAACTGCGACGAATTATGTTTTTGTAGGGAGACCAACCAACGGAGATATAAACTTAAATTTAGACGAGAATAATTATTATCTATTAGGAAATCCCTATCCTTCGACGATAAATGCCGACGATTTTAATGAGTATCATTTGACAAATAACATTACAGATGGTTATCTGTATTTTTGGGATCAACCGTCTGGAGATTCACATTACAAAGCAGCTTACGAAGGGGGGTATGCCACAAGAGCAGGAGGATTATCGAGTCCAGCGGCATCTATTGTAGTGGATGGAAATACTATAAATTTCACAAAAGTCCCAACAGAACATATTGCTGTAGGCCAAGGTTTTATGGTTGCTGGAAAGTCCAATGGTGCTGAAGTTAGTTTTAAAAATTCATTTCGTGAATCCGGATCAACGGTATTTTTTAAATCAAATGGTAAAAAGAAAAAAGTAGCTAAAGATGATTTGGAGATTATTAGAATAGGTTTTGAATACGAAACACCGACTGGTATTTTTCATCGTCAATTGGTGACATCTCCGAGAGGTTTGAGTTTAGACGTTGATCGCGGTTTTGATGCTCCGATGTTTGATAATTATGCCAATGATATGTATTGGGATTTTGGTGATAATTTGAGATATGTAATAAGTGGTGTACCATTTTTAGCAGAAAATCTTGAGATACCACTTGCAATTGTTTTAGAAAAAGATACCGAAGTAACGATATTGTTAGATGCCCTTCAAAATTATTCGAATGATGTGTATCTTTTGGATAAAGAGACTGCCGAAATAGTAGATTTGTCTTTGGATAAAGCTGTGATAACATTAGGTGGTGATTTGCATAGGGGTAGGTTTAGTATTCTTTTAAAAGATTCAAAAAGTTTGTCTAGTGATGAGGTTTTGGATAAACGTGTTTATTTATACTATCACAAAGGCAAAGAAGCCATTATGTTTAATTCTTTTGAGGCTGATGTGACAAATGCCAATATTTATTCATTAACAGGAGATTTACTTCAGAGTCAGAAATTTGATGGGTTTAAGAATTCGGGAAATCTTGAGGTTCCTTATTTAAATTCTGGAGTATATATAGTTCAAATTCAAACAGACCAAGGAACCATATCAAAAAAAGTTGTGATCTCTAAATAAAATAATTTTAATATTTATTTATGAAGTTCTTGGCAAGTTGCACTAGTTTTTAGTTTTTCTTTGTAGTTATAAATTGTTTGAATAATGACCCGTTTACTTATTTTTATTGCAGTACTTGTATTTTTAGATGCCTATTTGTTTATGGGGCTTCGATCAGTTTATGATAAAAGTAAAATCCAAGTATATGTATTAGTAGCGTATTTGGTGTTAGCACTGATTTCTTATATAGGAGTTTATGTGATGATTCAATATTTTCAAGAGCGAACTTTGAATGCTACTCTAGGAAGGAATTTATTGATAGGTACAAGTTTTGCATTTATCATTTTTAAAATCATATTTTTCGGGTTTTTGGTTATTGATGATGTTTTAAGAATTTTAAATTACATCTTTCAGGTATTTGCTAAGTTTTTGGGATATACACCAGAAGCCGATTTTGAAGAACGAAGAAAATTTTTAGTGAAATTAGGTTTGGGGGTCGCAAGTATCCCTTTTGCTTCAATGCTTTATGGTATAACTAAAGGGAAGTATAATTATAAGGTGAAAAACTTAAGTCTTAAATTCCCAAATCTTCCTAAATCTTTTGATGGATATAAGTTGGTTCAAATATCAGACATCCACTCTGGTAGTTTTGACAGTATTGCAGATGTTCAAAGAGGAATCGATTTAATAAATGCGCAGAACGCGGATGTTGTTATGTTTACTGGAGATTTAGTCAATGGTGATTCAAGAGAAATAATACCCTTTATCGATACTTTTAAAAATATTAAACCGCAGGTGTATTCCATTTTAGGGAATCATGATTATAGTGATTATAATCAGTGGTCATCAAAGGAAGCAAAACAAGAGAATGCAGATTTAATGGATGTATATCATAAAGAAATGAATTTTCATCTCTTAAAAAATGAAAACATACGTTTGACCAAAGGAAATCAAGAAATAGCCTTGGTTGGAGTAGAAAATTGGGGTAAAGGGTTCAAACAAAAAGGGGATCTAGACAAAGCTCTTGTCGGTGTTGATAAGGATGATTTTAAAATTTTATTATCACATGATCCGACTCATTGGGATTTAAAAACGGTACCTCATTCCGATCATATTGATTTGACTCTGGCTGGACATACGCATGGAATGCAATTTGGGGTTGATATTCCAGGATTTAAATGGAGTCCGGTTAAATATAGATATGCTAGGTGGTCTGGGCTGTATGAAGAGGCGAAACAGTACTTATATGTAAATAGAGGTTTTGGATTTTTAGGCTTTCCTGGTAGAGTAGGGATGTGGCCTGAAATTACAGTGATTGAGCTAAAAAAAGGATAGCGAATGGATTCAAAACTGAGTAAATGGCTCGAGGTATCAACGAAGTTATTAAAGGCAAGAATTGATGTTTCTAGTGAAAAATCTAATCATTTCATTGAGGAACTTAATTTAAGGAGAGAGGCGGTTAGTGATGCCATGGGTTTTACTTCCAATTTAAATATTTCAGATATTGAAGGTGTTTATCAAATTATAGGTGCAAATTCTGAAAATTCAGAGCAAGGATATTCTGGTATGCTAACATTAAGGTATGAGGATAATAAAATTTATGCGAATTGGTTGATTGAAGGTGAAGACGTTCAAACCGGATACGGTCTATTTATTAATAATATTTTATCCTTGAATTTTATGTATGAACAAGACGGTATAGAGTATTCAGGAATGGTTACTTATCAAATTCTATCAAATAATATACTTTACGGACAATGGGTTGAAGAAGCAAGTGATTCAATAGGTCTTGAACTCGGAAGAAAGTTATCAATAGATAATGTAGATCCTTTGCGTTATTTCGGTTTTAATTAGTTTCGGTCTTTTGATGGTGTGGACTATTGAATTTTTAGATTCAATAGTTTTTCCTAATTTAGCTAGTAAACCTTCTTATAAATGTTCTCGGTCTTAAAATCATCCAAAGTATATAAAATTCTAATTCTTATAACTACTGCTGTTTTTATTTACTCAGTTTTTGATTTTTATCATTACCAGCATAGTAAAAAAGATGCAGCTGAAGCGTTAGGAAAAGAGAAGAACAACGAAGTTCGTTTGGTGATAGATAAGCACATTCGAAAATTTGAAGAAATAACTCAGAACTTAGCGGATAAAGTTGCAAACTCGAATTATTCTGAAGAAGACCTTGTGAATTTAATCATAGAGGCGAGCAAAATATCTGATGTGGGTTTAGGGGTAACGGTGGCATATGAGCCATTTAAGTTTAAAGATGCTCCGTTATTTTCTCCGTATTATGATAAACGCTTGGGGAAAGTAATTGACATAGGAGATTTATATAATTATCAAGAAAAGGGAATTCCCTCTACAGAATGGTATACGAAAGTGGTTGCATCAAAACAAGCTGTTTGGAGTGCACCGTATTATGCAGAAGGAGCAAAGCAACTTGTAGCAGATTATGGAGTTCCAATACTTCATAAAAGTCCTTCAGGTGATTCAGAAACTTTAGGAGTAGTGTCTTATACTTTATCGCTTGAGAGCTTGTCTAAGTTTGTGAATAAGATTAGCTTAGGAGCCTCTGGATTTGGATACATAGCTACAAGAAACCTAGAATTGGTTACACATCCTAATTTGTCTTATTTGATTCATCCTGAGCTGGTTAAAAAAGCGGTGAATCAGGAACCAAATTTCAAACGTTTTAAGTCTGAGAAAGAGGGACATTTTAAAATATTTAGTAATTACACATTTCAGGAATCTGATATTTATTTTTCTACGCTAAAGAATGATTGGATTATTTCTGTTGTTTTTAACTCTGTTGATTTGGTCGGACCGACTAAAGAATTGGACAATAAAATAATAGGAATGGCATTTTGGTTTTCAGTATTGTTATTATTTATCTTAACCTTGATATGTAAGGTTTACAATACTAAAACAGAAAATCTATGGAGTTTTTCAATTGGATTATCTCTTCTTTTATTATTAAATATCGTTTTGATATGGTATGTGAATATTGAAATGAAGTCTACTCGAGAAGATATTAATCATGTAAAAATTACTAATAATACTGCGCTTCAAAATTTTATTTCAAAAAGAAATGAAGAATTAAGAAAGATTGGCTACCCAAGCTCTATAGAAATACCGACTGGAATTTTTATCAATAATGTTACTTTCAAAAATGCTTATGAGGTTTCTTTTAGTGGTAAGATATGGCAAAAATTTAATGATTCCATTAAGATTTTACATGATGAAAATTTCGTTTTCCCTCAAAAATCTTCAAACGGAATTTCCGTAAGAACTTCAGTTGTTTCAAAAACACATATAGAGGATTATTGGCTGTATAGGTATAACTATACAGCAACACTAAAATTTGATTTTGATTATACAAAATACCCGTTAGACTTTAGGTTGTTAAATTTAGAATTGATGTATCCGGATATTCATGATAACAGAATTTTAGTACCCGACCTGGATGGTTATCGTTTGTTAAACCCTGGAAATAGACCAGGAATTCAAACTGATATTTATATTCCAGAAGCAAACTTAACATCTAGCTATTTTAGTTTTTCAAATAGAGATTTTAATTCAAATTTAGGAAATACAGCTTATAGCGGGCCTACGCAAGCACCTGTTTTGGTGTACAATATGATGATAAAGCGAAAGATTATTAATCCTGTGATATCAAACATTCTACCGATATTCGTTATTGCTATTTTGATTTTTTTATTGTTGTTTACTGTTGCAAAACAAGATGGGGAATTGAAAGAAGGAAATGCCTTGTCTGTAATTCAAGCCTCTGGAGGGTTTTTCTTTGTTTTGTTATTGTCACATATACAATTAAGAAGGAGTTTATTAACCCCAGATTTGTCTTATTTAGAAACTTTTTATTTTGTAATGTATGGTGTGATTGCTTTTGTGTCAGCAGGGATTTTATTGTATGTAAAAACGGATAAATACAATTGGTTAGAATATAAAAATAATTTGATCGTAAAATTGGTATATTGGCCTGTGTTGCTTTTGGTAATTTATACGGTGTCTTTATGTATGTTTTATTAATCTCAGTTAAACTGTTGTTAGGAAGCCTCTTTATTTGTCTGTAGTTCGTTAATTGGACCATGAATTTGTTTATCTAGTTCTGCTAATAAATCTTCAGGTTCGAAAGGTTTATAGATAAAACCATTCATACCACTCTCTAAAATTTTATTTTTCACTTCCATAAAAACGGATGCAGATAGCGCAAGTATTGGAATACTAGTATTAAATTTTCTTATTTCGCGAGTTGCTGTATAGCCATCCATGATTGGCATTTGTATGTCCATCAAAACAATATCATATGTATTCTCTTTAACTTTGTCAACTGCAATTTGACCATTTAAAGCTATATCAATATCCATTTGTTCTTTTGCTAGTATTTGTTTTCCAACCATAATGTTAATTTGATTATCTTCCACAAGCAATACTTTTTTCCCTTTAAGTTTGGTTCTTTGCTTTAAAGTTACTGTGCTTTCCACGGTGTCTTGTGCTTTCTGTAGATTGATTTTGAAATAAAAATTACTTCCAAAACCTACTTTACTATCAATATGAATTTCTGTATCCATTGCTTTTATAATTTTTTTCACAATCGATAATCCAAGTCCAGTTCCTCCATATAACCTTGTTGTTGATTCTGTAGCTTGTGTAAAAGCATCAAAGATGACGGCTTGTTGCTCTTCAGTTAGTCCGATTCCTGTATCTATAATTTCAGTTGTTAGATCAATACTAGTATCCGTTTCATTGTCCATACGGATTTTAACAGTTACACTTCCATTATCCGTGAATTTTATAGCGTTTGAAATTAGGTTATTGATAACTTGGTTAAATCGAACAATATCAATTTGTACAGTAGGGATGTTTTCTTGAATATCAACATGCATAGAAATGTTTTTTCTAAGGCAGTTTGCTTCATAAATCTTTTTTAATTGCTTTATTGCTAAGGCAATATCCGTAGATACTGGGGTTAGTGTAATATTTGTGGATTCCATTTTACTAAAATCCAGTACGTTATTTAAAAGGTTTAGTAATATTTTTCCTGAGTAGTTTAGTGCTTCTATATTTTCAACTTGGTCAGGTTTTGGGTTGTTGTCATTTAAGATATGAGAAAGTCCAATAATTGCGTTTAACGGAGTTCTGATTTCGTGGCTCATCGTACTTAAAAACTGTGATTTAGCATTAGAGGCAATTATAGCATCTTCTTTTTTATTGTGTATTTTTGTATAATATCCAATATTTAAATTTGAAAAAACTACAAGTTGGTATCCAGTTAAAATAATGGTGGTTCCAATAGAGACTGGATAGACAATGTTTGCGGCTATAATAGGATCCATATGAGTGCTGGTGTATAAATTGAAATCGGTTAAGTACAAACTAAACCAAACGATACTAGCGGTACCAGAGAAAAAGTATACCAACAAGCGTTCTGTTCTATACGAAAATATCAAAAAGGGAAGTCCAAGTGCAAACATAAGTACAAATTCAACACTACCAGGTTTACCAATAAATGATGCTGTCATAGATACACTTATGATAAAATTGAACATATAGAGAATTCTTGCAGTCAAAAGCTTATTTGCTTTGGCGGCTATAGCAGAGATTAAAAATGTAATAGCAGCAATTAAAATATAGGTAGATAAATGACCAATTTCTAAATAATGAGCAATTCCAGCCCAGATAAAAGAGACTGTTGAGGTTAATAAACTCAGAATAAATACGAGTTTAATTCTCCTTGGGGAGAAGTCGGTTTTCTTTTTCATAGCAGCGAGTTTACCTTAAATATAATATAAAAAAATAATAAAATGAAGTTATTGATAAAATAAAACACCTTAAAATAGAGAAGGTTAACTATAATTCATGCAATGATAATTTAACTAATTTTTTGCCTAGATGTGTTTAGGGCATAAAAAGAGTGTAACAATAAAATAACCTTAATAACTGTTTTATATTCAATTATTAATAGTACTTTTGCAACCTTAAAAATCTCGTATGCAAATTAGAAATATCGCTATTATAGCCCATGTCGATCACGGTAAAACTACGTTGGTTGATAAAATAATCGACCAAGCAAAGGTATTGGACGAAAGAAAGGAAAGAACAGATCTTTTGTTAGATAACAATGACTTGGAACGTGAAAGAGGAATTACGATTCTTTCTAAAAACGTTTCTGTTAATTATAAAGGAACAAAAATTAATGTTATTGATACTCCTGGCCATGCCGATTTTGGTGGTGAGGTTGAGCGTGTATTGAAAATGGCAGATGGTGTTTTATTATTGGTAGATGCTTTTGAAGGACCAATGCCTCAGACACGTTTTGTATTAGGAAAAGCGTTAGAGTTAGGATTGACACCAATTGTGGTTGTTAATAAAGTTGATAAAGAAAACTGTACTCCTGATATTGTACATGAGAAAGTATTTGACTTGATGTTTGCTTTAGAAGCAACAGAAGAGCAGTTAGACTTTACAACGATCTACGGTTCTGCTAAGAACAACTGGATGAGTACTGATTGGAAAAATCAAACAGAAGATATTGTACCTTTATTAGATGCGGTATTAGATTCTATTCCAGAATCTCCATACAATGAAGGAACTCCTCAGATGCAAATTACCTCATTAGACTTTTCTTCATTTACAGGAAGAATTGCTATCGGACGTATTTTCCGTGGAGATTTAGAAGTTGCAAAAGATTACATGTTATGTAAAGCTGATGGAACAAAGAAAAAAGTAAGAATTAAAGAATTACACGTATTTGAAGGAATGGGGAAAGCCCAGGTAGATAAAGTACGTTGTGGTGATATTTGTGCAATTACGGGTATTGATGGTTTCGAGATTGGTGATACTATTGCTGATTTAGAAAACCCAGAAGAATTACCAAGAACAGAGATTGATCAACCTACGATGAGTATGTTGTTTACGATTAATAATTCTCCTTTCTTTGGTAAAGAAGGTAAATTTGTAACTTCTCGTCATTTACGTGATAGATTGTTTAAAGAATTAGAAAAGAATTTAGCTCTTAGAGTTGAAACTACAGATTCTGAAGACAAGTTTAACGTATTTGGTCGTGGTGTATTGCATTTATCGGTATTGATTGAAACAATGCGTCGTGAAGGTTATGAGTTACAAGTTGGACGTCCACAGGTTATTTTAAAAGAAATTGATGGTAAAAAATGTGAACCATACGAAACTTTATCTATTGATGTACCTGAAGATGTAGCTTCTAGAGCCGTAAACTTAGTTTCTTTGAGAAAAGGAGATCTAATGGTTATGGAGCCTAAAGGTGATTTACAACATTTAGAATTCACAATTCCATCTAGAGGATTGATTGGATTAAGAAATAAGATTTTAACAGCGACTGCTGGACAGGCAATTATCAATCATAGATTTAGTGAATACGGTCCTTACAAAGGAGAATTTACAGAAGAGGAAAAAGGAGCAATTGTTTCTGCCGCTGCTGGTAAAGCTACTGCTTATGCTTTAGACCGTTTGCAAGATAGAGGTAAATTCTTTATTGATATTAATGAAGAAATCTACATTGGTCAAGTTATTGGAGAAAACAGTAAAGCAGAAGATATGTCTGTAAACTTAATCAAAGGTAAACAATTGACAAATATGAGAAAATCTGGTACGGATGATGCAATGAAAATTGCTCCGAAAATTGATTTCTCATTGGAGGAATGTATGGAGTATATTAGAGTTGATGAATATCTTGAGGTAACTCCAGAGAGTTTAAGAATGCGAAAAATTACTTTTAAAGCTTAGTTTAAAAGTAGCTATAAATTAAAAAATCCGTTCCAAGTTTGGAACGGATTTTTTTTTATTGGTATCACTATAAATAATTTAAGCTTTCTAACATTGAAAATCAGAAAAGCTTTTTTAAGAATGATTACGATTTGTAAATTTCTATTTCTGTAATATTGGTCCAGTTAAAATAGACATTATGATTATTTCCATTCCCAGTGATTCTAAGATAGCGTACCTTTTTCTCATTTATTTCGAATTTTTCAAAATCCAAGGTTGTACCATTCGATTGGCCATTAAAAACACTTTTCCAATGCTCTCCATCTTTAGAAATAGCAATTTCAAAGAAGTAATTACGTTTATTTCCGCTGAAAAAAGCTAGATTTATAAAGGAGATGTTTGTTGGATTTCCAAGGTTGTATTGAATCCAAGGCTTAGTACCTTCTATTCTTTCTCCTCTCCAACTTGATTTAGAAGAGAGATCACCATCAATAGTAAAATTAGGAAAAAAATCGCCTACACCGTTTTCTTTGGTTTCCCAAATGTTGGCTTTGACATTGATTTGATCTGTGTTAATTTTTTTTTGTTTCTGTGCCGTAGCAATTGAAGATATAACCAGGAGAGCGATTACACTTAACGTTTTTGATTTCATTTGATTGGTTTTAGATATTGTTTAATTTTTCTTGATTTACGCAAATATCATACCGAATACTAGATAAATGAAAGGAATTTACCATTATAGAGTATATTATATTTATTGAAGATTTAGTTTGATAAATCGTTATAAATACGAGTAAGTATATTGGATAATTGAGACATAGTTGGATCTTGCTCTTGTAAGGTATGTGGGCCTACAATTGTAATAAGTTTCCAGTTTCTTGCCTTTGCTTTTTTGGGTGCACTTTTTGTTCTCATGAAGCCAAAAATTGACATGCCTTCTGTAGCCAATATAATTGTTCCGTTAGTTTTGACATCATTAATGATTTCCACTCTTTCTGTATATGATTTTAAAGGGTGCTTAGACATTGTGGGAATGGGATCTCTTAATGCATCGGCAGTGATTAACCAACCATCACCATTTTTATTAGCTGACTCTAAAGAAATTCGAGCAACTTCTGGACCAAAGACATCTAAAGTATTTTCTCCATGGTCTGCGGGAGCACAATCAACATACACTTGATGAATTACCTTGTTTCCAATTTTATCAACCACACCAGAAATCACAGGTCCACCATAGGAATGACCTACAAGGATAATATTCTCAAAATTATTCCATTCTATAAAATTTACAATATCATTTATATGGGGTGTTATTCCAGTTTCTTTTGATAATAAATGATTCCTTTCTCCCAAACCAGTTAGTGTAGGGTTATAAACTTTATAACCTTTTGAAATAAGATCATTCTTCAACATGTTCCATTGACCACCCCATTGAAAGGTTCCATGGACTAGAATAAATATTGGTTTGCTATTGTCTTTTGCACAACCTATAAACGAGGTTAGGCAAATTGATATCATAAAAATCAAAGTTAATTTATTTAGTTTCATGGTTGAGTTTTAAAAATTCATGAAAATGATGTGATTCTATTTTAAAGGTTATCAGGTTTTTAATGATATTGATGGCGGTTTAAATTGTTCTTAAAATCCTTTCTAATTTCCATCCTTTGGCTAATTCATCTACTAATTTATCTAAATACCTTACTTGTTGTGTTAAGGTGTTTTCTATTTCTTCCACTTTATAACCACAAATTTTTCCTGTAATGTGATGGGCCATTTTGTTAAGATTGGCATTTTGGAAAAAGGATTCAAATGTAACATTATTTTTGATTTGCTCCATTAACCCAAGATCATCATAACCCGTAAGCCATTGAATTACTGTATGTAACTCTTCTTTTGTTCTACCTTTTTTTTCAATTTTTGTTAGGTAATGTGGGTATATGGATGCAAATGTCATTTTTGCGATTTTTTCATCTTGGTTGGTCATAATTAAATAAAGGCTTTGATTTTTTTTGTTATTGTTAGATTGGTTTTTAAAACGTGATCATGATCCATGTTGTCGATATCAAATAAATATAAAATTCAGTTGATGGGGTTTGACCAAGAGGTATTCTGAGACTAATTCTTCGAGATCATAATTTTCATTCTGTTTATAGTTATGTAATTTAGAAAAAGAATTTTAAAATCCACTTGAATATGGGGATTACTTAAATATTTTGAGATGTTTCTATCAAATTATAAATTCGATAGATTCAGAAGTTCGTTGAAGCTTCGTTTCATCTTCCAAAACAATTTCTACTGTAAATACAATTTTGTTGGGCAAGTTATCAAAGTCTACTAACTCTAGCATAAAGAATTCTTGTAGCTGAATTTCTTGAAAAAAATCATCAATTTTTAATTGTTCATTGGTATAGGTTACAATTCTAAATAGATCTGAAATATTTTTCTTTTCATGCTGTAGTGTCTCTTGACCATAAATATTTATTCCTTTAATATTATTTGTAATAATTACATCAGTCAGGCATTCACATAATATTGCATACGTTTTATGGAAGGAAAATGCCTTCACAGGAAATGATAAAAATGAATAATCATGCTCATATGTTGTCATGTTTATTTGTATTCCGATAGCGTTTTTATAAACAGGATTTCTTATTACTGTTGAATTAAATCCGGAGGTATCTACAACCTCTAATTTGAATCCAAAATATTCTTTTTCTGTTGCTTTTTCATCTGGACAATCACAACAAGAGGATGCAGTTTGAAGAATATAAATTCCAATAATAATGTAAAGAGCTCTTTTTAACATCTTTTAGTTTTAAAATTAACTATTTATAAACTATAAAGATGTTACTAAAACTAAAATAAATTTGAAATTTTATGTTATTTCAATTATCTGAATCACAAAATTTAGATTGGAATGATATAAATACTTATCAAAACCAAGAGTTGTAAAATTGAAGATTGAAGCGTTTGATGAATTTCCTAATTCATTTTTATGACATAGAGTTTATAATAAGTAGGGGAGTCGTTCTATATTAATTGGATTCAACCTTTTTATTTGAATTATTATTAACTAATAAATCATCCATAGATTGACTATGGATGATTTTATTCTAGATAGTTTTATATTAAAATTCAAATTTCACATGTTCAAATATATTTGGTGAATCAGGAGTAGTATATAGGATTGGACTTCCTTCTTTCGGTATTTCAATGATCATACACATGATAGTTCTTCCTGTTGGACTGCCTGGGTATACTAATATTGGTTTTTTAGTTTTCATTTCACGAACACCATTAAAATTCATTGTATTTGCATTAGTATTTAGAATTTCAGTAGCTGAATTCAATCTTTGATGTGTGTATCCGTAACTTCCACCACCAGATGCTGCATCCATTTTCATGGTAATGGGTGCTTCTTTTAAAAGGGTGTGATTGGTATGAACTGCATAGTAGTCACCATAACCTGTTACAATCTCTGCTTTATTTTCCCATGTTTCTACAGATATCACTGTTTCTCGATCTCCGATCATATAATTCATTGCTGTTCCTGCAGTAATAGTTTGGAGATATTCATAAGCTTTTGAAGCTGTTTCTGTTTCTAGAATTTTTCTAACGTTAAATGATACAGGTATTCCATAGTCTGTTGTTGGTAGGTCTGCGATTGTATTTACACCTACGCTTACCCCTTTGTTATTGACACCATTTTGTCCAATTTGACCTGCAAATGTTTGTTGTAGAATTTCTAAATCAGAATTAGGGTATTTAATTTTTAATACAGTAACAGCGCCTTCATGATAAGTAGGTATATCGTTGTTATGTGTAATGTAATTTGGCAAGTTTTTTCTGCCATACACTGCAGTGGTTGTACAATGTCCGTCTTTTAAAGAAATTTTTCCAGTAGTCATTAAATAAAGAAATAGTTCATCAAAGCTTTGGTATACAAATAATTTATTGAAATTTACATTTGCTCCATCTGCTATTCCTTGCATTTCATCATATAATTTAGGAAGATGTTTTTTAACTGAATTTATATGACCTGTATTTTCAGCAAAATCATGAATTAGTTTTTCCGGATTTTTTTCATTGGTATTATCTGCTAACCATTTCTCAAACTGTACAATTGTTCTTGTTATTACATATTTCATTGCTGCACCATGTTGATATCCTCTCTCATAAGGTGTTTTAGCATCTAGTTCCAAATAAAACACACCACCTTTTACTTCTACCTTTGGTATTTTTATATTGCTAGTATCTGTTTGTTGAGCAAAAATTGTAAGGTTCATCCCGATTACTGTCAGGGCAATCATTAAGTTGTTTTTTAAGTTTTTCATAATATTCTAATTTATGTTTATATATGTCTCTATACTTCTAATAGCGCAATGACTTATAAAAAACCCTAATGGTTTTATGAAAAAAATGATAATTTTTTTCTTTTAGATTTAGAATGTTGTTTTAATGTTTATTGTGATTGACAAACAGGCTTTTTTGGGGTAGAGTAGCGGTTTAGTTTCGAAGGATTACTTGATGAGGCACTCAGCCTATACTTGTTTTGTGTTTTTATCTTGGCACTCAAAAAATAAATGAATAATAAAAATAAATTTTCCATTATGACGCTGTATATGGTTTTATTAAACTGTGAATTAATTTAATAGAGTATTAGAAATTCAATCCTTAATGGTTCATTTACTTTTAGTTTTGTCATTGGTAAGATTTCTTCTTAATGATATATTAATCGAATATTAATCAATAAAAATTTATTTGCATCAAATTAACAAATAGCGGTACAGAATATGGTTTTGTTTAGTCCGTATTTTTAACCAAAAAATCACTAAAAACACCCCCTTATGAAAAAAAACACTTTTTTATTATTTACAATGCTTGTAGGAGTACTTAATCACTCTTTCTCCCAAAAGTTACCTGTAATTGATTTATTTATTGTTGCAGGACAATCTAATGCTGTTGGACTAGCAGGTGATGGTAATTATTACCCTGATGATCTAGAGAACTTGGATAGCTCAATTAGATTGAATCAAACTCTTGTGCGAAAACGAAACCCAGATACTCCTTTCACCACAAATGGTTGGACAACCATGCAGATACAGGATGGTTACTGGAATACATCACTTGAAGATCCTTCTAAAATTATTGGTCATTTTGGTCTTGAAGTTACATTCAGTAGAAATTTAGTTTTGAACGGATACGACCCTGCTATTTTTAAGTTTGGAGAGGGGTCTAGTAGTATTTATGTGCAATGGGGTGCTCCCGGTGACGGAGGGAACTATGATGCGATGATAGAAAAATTAAAATTTGCTCGAAGAGAATTATTAGACCAAGGATACAGAGTTGCTTATAGAGGCTTTATATGGGTTCAAGGCGAGACAGATGCACAAGTAACCCCAGAAACTGGTAACAGGCCTGCAGTAGACAACCAACCCCACTTGTATTACCAAAGGCTTACTACATTAATAAATGACGTACGTGAATTTACTAACAAACCTGAACTACCGGTTATTTTAGGAGTGGATGAACAACATCCAAATATTCTAGAAAATCCAATTGTACATACAGCTCATCAGAAAATTGCTCAAGAAGACCCAAACATAAAGTTTACCTCAATGGTTGGTTTTTTAAAAGCTGACAAAACCCATCTTGCTCCGCAAGGTCTGATAGATCATGGTAATCTGGTATTTGATAATTTTCAATTATTAACTAATAAAACAAATACAGCGAGTTTAAATGAGGTAAACAATTCTCCTACTATCATCGAGGCTGAGGGTACGCGTACTTCTAGTGCTACTGTTAGTTGGGGGCAATCTTTTAAGCCTAATCATTTTGGTAAATTGTCTAGTTTTAGTTTCTATTCAGCTTCTACCGTGAACACTTCTTTTACTTTAACTGTCTACAATGGGCCTAATTGTGAAGGTGTTATTAACAATGAAGGTATTGTTGAAGATACTGCAATGTATAGTCAAACATTAGGTTCCGTGGTTGAAGGAGAAAACAAAGTAATTTTTGCCGAAGATCTTATTTTAGACAGAGAACACACATATTATATTTCTATTACTTCTGATTCTGGTGAAGAATGGAAAGTGCAATACAGTAACCAAAATCAAATATACGGTTGTTTAAGAGGATCTTTAAGCGCAAGGCCCTCATCTTGTGGTAGAGACTATTTAGATTTTGATATGGCTTTTAAAGTTGAAATCATTCCTGATGGTACTAATGAAGTTTTAGAATTAAATATGGAAAGTTCTAATGAAACTTCAGTATATCCAAATCCTTCTAACTCTTTCGTAACAATTAATTTAAATGGTCTTACAAATTCCTCTGTGAGAATTGTAAGTATGAATGGGGTTACAGTTTATAGCATGGATAATATAAATACAACATCCCATCAAGTTGATGTGAATGGTTTTGAATCAGGTCTGTATACAGTACATATTATTTCTCAACATACTCAAGAGTTACACAGCTTGATGATTCAATAATTTTAATCTTGGATTATAATAATAGAAAACAGTTCTTAGAAGGACTGTTTTTTTGTGAATTATGTTGTATCCAATCATTAACAATATCCTTTTGTCTAAAAACGGAATACAATTATAGCAAGGTCATTTTTTTGTAATAAAAATGAAGAAGTTCTTACTGAAGAAATCAATCAGCTAATTCAAATTTCATTAATTATGAAAAGCTCGAGTTCGAAATTTACTTTATTGTAGTTTTTTTGGGCAGGGTGTTTTTTTGTTTGTCTCCATAGTTTCACAAAAGTTTTTAAATTTTAGTCAACCTATTTCAGGATTTTACATTTTTTTGGCTTGCTTACAACGTTTTTGAGTAAGGGCAGTGTGGGAGGTTGTCAATCCGTAGATTGTCAGCCGAGCCACTTAGCTTATAATTATTTTGTGTTTTTATTCTTATCGACCTAAAAATTGATAAATAAGTTTAAGCGGACTTTATAATAAACTAAAACTTTAAGAAAACCATAAAAACCCAGATTAATTTTATATGGTGTTGTAAGTAGTTTCTTTTTTAACTGTTTCCGAATAGTTGAATATAATTATTTTCATCCACAAGTGTAATTTCTTCTTCTTTTTAACTTTAGATTATGTAATAATGTACAGTTTAATGCAAAAACGGTTTGAGCATTGACCCAAACCGCTTTTGCTCTTATGTGATATTGTAAGTAGTTTTTACTTCAATTCTTTCAATAGTGTATTGGCTGCAAGTTTACCAAGTTCATTAGATGCTAAAGGGCTTGCACCTGTAATTAGTTTTCTGTCAACACAAACTGTTTTATCAGATTCTGTATTAATAATAGTGGCACCTAATTTTTTCAATCTTTTGCTCACGCCCTTTTTCATGTGTCCTGGTAAATACCCAATCATTGGTGTTATTTCATCTACGTCGTCCGGGAATACAGCCATCTTGTATCCTTCGTAAAGAAATTTTTGATTATCAAGTGTGGTGGATAATAATGCACCTGGACCATGACAAAGTGTAATTGTAAATATATCACTTTGATATGCCCAATTTAGGACCTTTCCAACGTTTTTATCTTCAGGAATTCCAATCATTGCTCCATGTCCTCCAGGTATAAATACAGCAGCATAAGAACTGTCATTTACAAATGAATTCGTAATAAAATCAGCTAACTTTTTAGGTTGCTCAAAACTCGATTTGTACTGGTCAAAAATTGCTTTTACATTTGCGTCTTCTTCAGGAAAAGCCCACATTTCAAATACAACAGGTTTACCAGTAGGGGTAACTATTTCAAAATCAAACCCCGCATTTTTAAGATGTAACATTGGTACAAGTGCTTCTATTGGGTGATTTCCTGTAGAAAAAAATTTACCATTTTTCATTTCCAAGTTTTTTTGTTCAGTGAAAATCACTAAAATCTTCGATTTATCTCCTTGGTATTTTGCGTACTTTATATTCTCAAAATCTGTTTTTGAAACAGTACCTAAGGTTAGCGCCAAACTTGAAGGGCTATACGAACCATCCTCTTCAAGGGTAGGTTGAGCCATAAAATAGATAACAATAAATACAAGTGCAATAACACTTGCTAATCCTATTAGTGTATTTTTTATCATGATTTTGTTTTTTTAATTTAGAACAAAACTAGAGGATTGATTTGAAGAAAAAATAACCCTATGGTAAGAAAACTATTTTTTTGAGTTTTCTACTCTTATACGACTTAAGCTTTGTTGTGTAATTCCCAAATAAGATGCTATGTGATAATTAGGAGCGTATTGCTCAATATCGGGATATTGATTCAGAAATAATTCATATCGCTCTTGAGCGGTTAGTTGCAATTGGTTTAAAATCCTTTTATGCAAACTAACTACATGTCTCTCTAAGTTTTTCCTTTGAAAAGCTTCAAATTCAGGGAATTTCGAATATATTCCATCTAGTAGTTTAGCATTAAATCTGATTATCTTGGAATCAGCGATACATTCTATTGTTAATGTAGATAACTCATTATTATAGATTGCAATAAAATCACTAATCCACCAATTTTTTATAGCAAATTGTAGTGTGTGTTCTTTCCCGTTTTTGTCAATGCAGTACGCTCTTAAACAACCGTCCTTGACAAAATAAGTGTTCTTCACAACTTGTCCTTGACGAATCAGAACATCACCTTTAGAAACCGTCAATTCTTTTGCTATAGAAACTACATATTCTTCTGCCTTTGAGCTAAGGTCTATATGACTCTTTATTTTATTGATTAAGTTATTCAATTTTTGTTTTGATATTGATTACTTACTATAGTTAGTATATGAAAAGTAGGCTACTTTGGTGTGCCAATTTTTCAGTTAAACACAAATTTTGATACGAGTACAAACTCTTGATTTTACTACTGTTTTACCTGTTTTTTTATACATTGTTACGATGTTTTTGTTTTAACTATTTGATTAATACTGTTTTTTCGTTTTAGATTCAAAAAGTAACTTTCATAGTATTTATATGAAAAATGCGATACAACAATTGTTACAATTATTACGGATAAATTTATAATAATTATATCAAATGTATTTTGAAAACCAAATTTAGAAATTACTTTTAAATAAATTAATCCTACTAATTGCATAATTATGGCGTGATACATATAAATCCCATAGGATATTTTACCAAGATAATCCATCGTTTTGTTCTGAAGAATTTTAATTGGTTTTATAGCTAATATAGAAATTGCAAATCCAAATAATATGAAACTAAAAAGATTGTAAAAAAAAGGATTAAAATTATTTGTGAATATCCCTGTTGTAAAATACATGATAAATATTAATAGTACAGAGTGCCTTGATTTATTAATTAAATTTTGGAAGAAATTATGACTATGAATGATAGAGCATAACCCACCAAAAGAAAAGTAAAAGAATAGCATATTGTATTCTTTTAGAAAAGCTAAATCTTCTGAGAAATATATTAAAAAATAAATGGAGGTAAAGACACATAAGAATAATATTATTCTTTTTAATGGTAGTAATTGAAATAATGGGGCGATAAATAAATAGAATTGCTCTTCAATACCAATGGACCATAAAATTTCTAATATTCCTCCAGGCGAGTATGTACTAAATATGTTTGGAAAAAAAGTAACAGATAAAAATATTCCAGTTAAGAAATCATAATTATTTTCAAATTCAAAACCAAAGAAGGGTAAAATAAGTCGATAGTATAAAAATCCAAAAGTTAAAACTAAATAGTATAAAGGAAAAATACGTAATATTCGTCTTTTATAAAAGTTTTTTAAATTAATTGAATTTGTGTTTTTTTTCTCAACAAAAAGTTGCTTAATAATTAAAAAACCACTTAACGAAAAAAACATATATACAGCCTCTGTACCTTTATGAAAAATTGGAAAACCATTAAAATACGGAAACCCTCTATTTTGGCTAAATTCGGAAATATGAAATATAACTACTAATAAAGCTAAAAGGAAGCGAATTGGTGTTAGATTTGGAATGTGTTTTGATTCTTTTAAATTGGACATTTATTTTTGTTTATGTACAACAACGTTTTGTTTTGTCCTGAAATAGGTTGACCTTTTTTTATTGTTTATAAGGTTAATAATTCCAGTTTATTTTTGTTTTTTCGATACGATTTGTAGTCAATATTTAGATTTGGAAGTTCCTGTTTCGGTGCATGTAAATCAAGACTCCAATGTGGTCGAATATTGCTGTAAATATTAATAGCACTTTTTGTAATCTTCTGTGCTAATTTAGTGTTTTTAATTGTAAGTTTTAACCCGTATTCATATTTTAAAGTTCTATTAATTCTCGCAGCAATTGCATTTTCATAAGGGTCATATTTCTCAGTCATACTCATTGTTAATCCGTTTGATTCTGCAAATAGGGTATAGGTTGGATTGCAATATTGTATTCCTCTATCCGAATGATGAATTAATTTTTCACCTGGGTATTTACGATTTTTAAGAGCCATGGATAGTGCCTCCAAACAAAGTGATGTTTTCATATGTGAATCTAATTTATAGCCCATAATCTGCCTAGAATATGCATCAGTTACCAAAGCTAAATAACTATGTCCTTTTTGCGTTTTGATATAGGTAATATCTGTTACCCAAAGTTGTTCTGCTCTGGTTGGAACTTTATTTGTTATCAGGTTTTTATACTTGTAAAAGTGGTGGTTTGAATTTGTTGTGATATGGTAGTTTTTTGTTCTGGGTACCAGTAATCTATGGTTTTTCAGAAAGGTGTAGAATTTATCTCTACCTATTTTGATTCCTTGTTTTTTGATGTCTTGTTTTAATTCATGATATAGTTTTTTAGCCCCTAAACGTTGTCCAATCTTGTTACGACATTGCTTTACCAGTTGAATTAAAATAAGCTCGTTATTTTGCTTTATTTGATGAGATTTCAAGCGTTTGTAAAAAGCTTGTTTACTAATCCCAAAACATTTAATTAACCATTTTCTTTTAAACGGTCTATCTTCTTTTTCTGAATCTCGTCTGCTAATGTTTTGGGCAATGACTTTTTTGACATATCGACTCCTGAAATAAGTTCCATGTCTGCAATTATGTCTTGCTGAAAGTCTTTTACAAATTCCAATTCCTCTATTTTTTCTTTGAGTTTTTTAATTTCATCTTGTTTACTCATGCCTAATTTCTTTTGCTCTAAAGTACTATATTTTTTAATCCAGTACTGAATAGTTGGTCTAGAAACATCATATTTCTTAGCAGCATAATTGATAGAAATTCTACCATTATGGATTTGATCAATGATGAAAAGTTTGAGTTCGAAGCCTACTTTATTGTAGCTCTTTTTTCGGCAGGGTTGTTTTTTTGTTGTGTCCATAGTTTAACTAAAAGTGTTTAATTTTTAGTCAACCTATTTCAGGATTTTACAATTAGTTGCAGTGCCTACAACGTTTTTGCATAAGGACAGTGTGGGGTTTTAAAATCCGTGAATTTTCAACCTTGCACTCAGCTTAAACTATTTTATTTTTTAATTGAGTTTAAAAATAGGGAATAAGTTTAAGCGAACGTTTTTAAATAATAAATAATTTTCAATTTTTCTCTATTTCCCACATTGGCTTTATGCGGTGTTGTGTTTTGCGGACTCACAGTGAGTTTTCGTCTGAGTGGCAATTCGTTCGTACATTTTTTTCCGTGTAATTATTGCATCAGATTCATATTAAAAATATTTTTCTGTTCCGCATAAAATTTTAGGTCGCAAGTAAATTTTCAGAGTAGGAGAGTCGCGTTGTTTTGTGAAATAATTCAAAGTAAAAGTATTCAGAATTGAGTAAACATTCGGAGTATAACTTTTCACAGTTGAGTGATAATTCACAGTATTTTTCCAGATTTGAGTGGCGATTCATATTATGAATTCCCAAAGAAAATTGAATTTAGAACAAAAAATAATTTTCAACCAAAATTTTCCGAACTCGGAAGCGCATTATGAATTCCAAGAATATACTGTGAGTTAGAATTTCAGCTGAAATTCCACCGTGATACACAACGTTTTTGGCTATGATAAGTTGCGGTTGGCAGTTTTAAAACGACCTGTTTTGGCGAACCGAACCGACCAGTACTTGAGCCAAAACATTATGAGTGTTTTAAAACTGCGTACCTAGAGTTTCATAGCTTTTATAAGACCGTAATTTAGAAAAATAATTTTGAATGCGAATAGGAGCGAAGCAATTTATTATAGCCGGTGTTGGCGACTGACTTTTAGTTTAATAATGGATTAATCCCCCAAACTAGCATTTGAATCGCTATTACTGGGATTAAAAATAATAATCCAATAAATAATGAAACAATCAATTGTCCTATTTTATAATCAGTTTTCAAAGTGTTGTCATCTTCTATTACTTTCGTGCCAGCTATATAGTCACCAATTCTTCGAGTAGGAGAGTATATTGAGTAAATCACCTCAATTGGCCAAAAAACAACAGTGAGACTTCTTAAAAGAGATTTTATTGGGGTTGCAATCTCTCCTGTTTTATTGTCCACAACTATTAAGTTAAGAATTCTTTTACCCGGGCTTTTTCCTTTTAAACCATCTTTATTAAAGTAAACTGAAAATCCTAATAATCCAAATATAAGTGGGATAATTCCAAAATATTCAGGTGTATCAGATTCACCAGGAAGTCCAAAAATCAACAATGATATTCCGACAATTATAAGAGCAATAATCATAATTACAAAAGTCATTATTAAATGATCTAAAAACATTGACGCTAATCTCGTAGTAACTATTTTCTTTTTTTCTTTTTCCATTTTCTGTTTGTTACCAACGTTTTTGTATAAGATTAGTGTGGGAGGTAGACAAACTTTATTTTGTCAGCCGAGCTACTAAGCTTATACTTATTTTGTGTTTTTATCTTGTCGACCTAAAAATAGATAAATAAGTTTAAGCGGACATTATAAACGGACCTAAAACTTTGGGAAAACCATAAAAACCCACATTAATTTTATACGGTGTTGGGTTTTCGTTTTTTATTTCAGTTGTATATGAATATGATCGTCATGTCTAACAGCCCTGCATCCGTGATATCGAATTCGGTCATCGGTTAATCTCATTCTCGATTTTAAATGCGGCTCAATAAAAAGTTTCCCTAGATTCTTTTGGTTTAAAATACTTTGAATTAATTTCTTTGTTCCTTTTTCTGAAAATTTCAGATTTTTATTGATTTCTCCAAATGTTAAATATTTTGGATAGTCATATTGAAAATATCCATGATTTAAACATTTTTCGATTTGATTAAATTCGTTTTTTCTCGGTTTAGCGAATATTCCATAACCGCTATTGGACTTTTGTTTATTGGAAATAATATTGTCTTGACTCTCATAGATTAAACTCAAGTCTATTTTTTTCCCGTCATTGTGGCTTAAATGAGGTAAAAGAGGAAATTTATTTATGAATGGAAAATTTGCGTCTAAATAATGAATTTCAATTCTTGTTTCTTTCAGCTGTTTTTCAGTCTGTTTCAATAAAACGTTCATTTCTGGTTTTACATAATTTCTGTTAAGTAAAACAGTTATAAAGCTCGTAGGATTAATTTTTTCAGAATTATGTACTTTTTCTCTACCGAACACAGGAGCGATTAATGGAACGGCTATAAATGTGAAAAACAAGTATAATACAGTGAATGATATTAAAGTCTGAAGTCTAAAATTCATTTTAAGTTTTCTGTTTATGAATATACTCAAAATATAAATTAATCCACCAATTTGAGTGGTGATTGTCAGAATAATAATTAAGAATAACTGTAATGTTCTTTTTAATCTCAATTTGTCCTAATTTTCTTGTTTTAAAATGAAACCCAACGGTTTTGTATAAGATTAGTGTGGGAGGTAGACAATCTAAAAATTGTCAGCCGAGCCACAAGCTTATACTTATTTTATGTTTTTACTTTGTCGATTTAAAAATACTCAAATAAGTATGAGTGACATTATAAACGGACACAAAACTTTGGGCTAAAACTAAAAACCCACATTAATTTTATACGGTGTTGGCGGTAGTATATATATTCATTCCGATTTTTCATAGACAATTCCATGACACTCATCTCCATCTCCAATTGTAATCATTATTGAAATCTTTTTATCTTTTTTACGTAAAGGTTCAACAGTAATTCCCTCTAATTCAAAATAACAGATTTTTTCTTTATCCATAAATGAGTGAAACCATTTTCCTGTTTCATTCCTTTTATAATTATTTTCATTTTTTTTATCTCCAAATATTTTTTCAGCTAAACTTTCAGGATTATCCTCAAAAATGAGTTTGAATTGATTGTTTTCATTTATTTCAAGTTTAAGAGGCCAACTATAATAATTTTCGTTCAGATATGATTTAGAGTTTTTACTTAACTCATATTCTCCAGTTATTTCACTTTTAGATGGCTCATAATTAATTTCTTCATAGCCGTTTTGCCAAGAACAAAATATTGGATGACAACTTGTGAAAATCAGTAATATAAATATTATTCTCATTTTTTTTAAATTACCGCCAAACGTTGTTGGCAGTAGTAATTATTTTTCTATTAAATATCGTTCTCTTAAATCACTTACTTTTTTCACATCGCAGAGGTAAACAAATATTTGAATAAGATTTTCGTTTATTCTCCATTGAGTAATTTCGTTATTCCAATATTTTATATTCCGATTAATCAATTCGGTTATTAATTCACTTTTCAGTTTTTTGTCAGTAAAACGACCAATCAAGTGACTATTTGCGTATTTATCTTTGCATATATATTCATGAAGAAACTCAGTTGCTTCTTTCTCATTTTGGAAATATTTCAAGTTTTCTTTTTCTCCACGTTCTGTATGATACCAAATATATAAATCACCATATTTTTCCAAACCAACCCCTTCATCAGTTTCAAATCGATTTCCTGGTGTTATTTTGTTTTTCATACAGTTTTCCACCATCCAATCTTCAAGTTGATTAATTGTTGTAAAACTCATTTTAACTCTAGTTTTTCTGAGGTTTCTATTTCCACTTATTACTGCCAACGTTTTTGTATATGAAAAGTTGCGTTTTTTGAAACGCAATTTTTCATGCTATTTTGTTTTTTATAAAAGTACTGAATTTTTCAAAAGAGTAGGAATGTAGCAGTTTTTTATATACGGTGTTGGCATTTCGTTGTATCATTCGTCTTTAATAATATTTTTTTTATTTCAAACTCAATCTGTTTTTCAATTTTTTTATTTTTAAAATAACAAAAGGGTGAATTAGCCCTTAATGCACGGTCTTGTTGGTAGCTGCAATTAACAAGAATATCATTTTTGTCATATAAAAATATTACTTCTTTTGAATAATTAAGTGATGGTAATATACTTTTACATTCTAAATACGCTAGGTATTCCTGTCTATTGTCTCTCATTTTTTTTAAATTAATTTTTTTTGATACTTCTCTTATAGCTTCTCGATTAACTTTTTTATTAATGCCTTTAATTACTCTGAATTTGCTTATTTTTAATATTTTATAGATTAAGAGTAGGATGTAAAGTACTGTTAAAAAAGCCATAATTATAATCATCGGGATTAGAGTTGATTTGTTTATTGAAATATCAAATAAAACTAAAGGACCAATACACACAAAGAAAACAACCCCCATTATTAAAATAGGAATAGTAGTTAAACTATAAATTATTTCAAAGATCCACCCTTTGGTTATGATTCTTTTTTTTTCAATTGATTTTGGAATATTTAAAAAAAGAAAAGCACTCATAATTATTAAATTTATAAGCTAAAATAGTTCAAAAAGTCTTATTATTTTATTTCTTGCCTAGAAATCACGTTAATTCTTTCAAATATTAAATATTCGAATGATTGTTTTACTAAGATAGTTTTAAAATGGAAGTTTTCTTTTTATTCACTGGAGACAATCTGATTTCGAAGTTTATTAAATTAGATTTGTTGCATTAAGTTCTTGAGTACGCAATTTTTTTCATAAATGAATGCCAACGTTTTTGTATAAGATTAGTTTGGGAGTTTGACAATTCGTGAATTGTCTACCGAGCCACAAGCTTATACTTATTTTGTGTTTTTATCTTGTCGACTTAAAAATAGATAAATAAGTTTAAGCGAACTTGGTAAATAAACCAAAACTTTGGGTTAAACCATAAAAACCCACATTAATTTTATACGGTGTTAGCAAAAGTTATTTTTTTGAAATCTCTTTGTTGATAAATTTAGATTGTTTTATTAATTCTTTATAATTTGAATATCTCTCTATGCCAAATAAGTCTTTTTCACTTAACCAGTCTGTTGGAACTTCCAAATTTTTAGTTTTATGAAAGTTTAATAAGTATTCACCACCGTCATACCACATTTCACCCAGTTTGTCTGAGAAGTTTTTTTCATAATATGTAAATTTTACATATTCCCTATGTTTTAACTCTTCCCTAAGAGGCACGTAAATATCGTTATATGCTTTTCTGTTACTTAAAGATTTTTCTTTGTTTTTGTAATTTAAACTTCGATGTTTCTTTATTTCAGGTGAATATTCATCTTCAAAGGCGATATATTCTTCTACCGCATCCCTCCACTGTTTATGTAGTGTTTTATAATTAGGTGATTGGCGCATAATCCAGAGAAGATTTTTGTCTTTTTGAGTTGCCAAAGAATATCGACTCTTTCCTTGTTTTATATTTTCTAAATAATATTCTAATTTTAAATAACTTAATTGTTTGGCAAGTTTATCTTTCTCGTTATTCAATTCTGAAAGATTCATTGATTTATATTTTGAATATTCTGATTTTTTCTGAGTTTCTACTTTAGAAAATTTCAATTCTGAAGTGGGCAGAGTTTTGTCCTTAGATTCAATTTTTTTTGTTGTTGAGCAACTTACTAAAATACAGATGCTTAATATAATGGTTGGAATTTTTATATTCATGTTATTTTTGCTAACGTATTTGTATAAGATTAGTGTGGGAGGTAGACAAACTTTATTTTGTCAGCCGAGCCACTGAGCTTATACTTGTTTTTTGTTTTTATCTTGTCGACCTAAAAATAGATAAATAAGTTTAAGCGGACTTTATAAATAAACCAAAACTTTGGGAAAACCATAAAAACCCACATTAATTTTATACGGTGTTCTACGCAGTTTTTATTTCCGTTAATATTTTTCCATCAGCATTCAATTCGTATTTATAACCTTCCCAATCTATTAATTCAATTCGGTTTTCGATAATTTTAAATTCCGTTTTTCCATCTGGATTCACAAAAATTTCTTTTGCACTAAAATTCCATTTAGTTTTTCCATTTTTATCAATTCTACTTACTTTAATTTCACCGTGAATAATAAAATCCTCGTCAAATTCATAAATTCCGAAACAAGTTGCAGTGTCATATTGATTTCTCCAATTAGCGGATAAATCCATTAAATTCAGAGAGTATATTTGGTCAGAACAGCAAATATAAATTCGGTCATTTTTGATTAGAAATGAATTTTCAGAAATTCCTGTTACTCCACCATTTTCCAGTAATAATGCGCTACACTTTTCAATTCCGTTTTCTGTTATTCGAATTCCGTGTTTTGAGGAAGGTTGATATTTTAATTCAATTCCTAAATCGGAAGGATATTGTTTCTTAAATTTATGACCAAATTCCTCTGAATCCAAATCCGATTCATTTGTTATTTCAATTGTGGAATTTTTATATTTTACTATCATTTTCTTGGTTTGGTCAAATTGCGTAGAACCTTTTTGTATAAGATTAGTGTGGGATGTAGACGAAATTTATGTTGTCAGCCAAACCACTAAGCTTATACTTATTTTGTGTTTTTAACTTTGTCGACCTAAAAATAGATAAATAAGTTTAAGCGGACTTTATAAACAAACCAAAACTTTGTGCAAACCATAAAAACCCACATTAATTTTATACGGTGTTGGGTGCAGTTTTTTTCTAATCTCTAATTCTTTTTTTTAAATCTATTTTTCCGTGTAGAATTCTTGTTATTTCAATTTTATTCTCCGAAATTTTTCTATAAAAAATAATATGTTTATTTGCTTTTACTCCAAGTAAATCAGAGGTCACATTTTCGTATGATTTTCCGAATAAAGGATTTTCGGCAATTTCTTCGCAGCTATCAATTAACATTTCATAATAATTGTCTGCTTGTTTCTCAGACCATTCCTCATATGTGTAATTCCAAATGTGTGTTAAATCCTCAACAGCTTTATTAGTCAAATAATACTTATTCATTATTTGATTTTTTAGCTTTTAAAGATTCAAGGTGTTTTTTAGGGTCAAAGTCATGAGCGATTCCACTATTAATTCCTTCTTGAATAGAATTTCTCAAAGCAATAACTTTAGATTCTTCCTCTTCAAGTAGTCTAAGACCAGCTCTTATTACTTCACTAACATTTTTAAACCTTCCTTCTGATACACGACTTTGAACAAACCCGTCGAAGTAATTTCCAAGTGATATTGATGTGTTTTTTCCCATTTTAAATAATTTTATTCAAAGTTACCTAAAATTGGTATAATATTCAAATTTTAATTGCACCCAACGTTTTTGTATAAGATTAGTGTGGGAGTTTGACAATTCGTGAATTGTCGACCGAGCCACTAAGCTTATACTAATTTTATGTTTTTATCTTTGTCGACCTAAAAATAGATAAATAAGTTTAAGCGGACTTTAGAAATAAACCAAAACTTTGGGTAAACCATAAAAACCCACATTAATTTTATACGGTGTTGCCTACAGTAATTTTCGAATCTAAAATATATTTTTCAAATCTTGACGTCCAACAATACTCATAATTTCCACAATTTCGTTATTAATTCTGTAATATATATTGTCCGAACCACATGGACAACGTCTATAATTTTCTTTTATAAAGTCAACCGATTCAAAAGAGAATGGTCGTTCAGCTATGATTTCAAAATATTCAAAAAATGATTCGAAATATTTGTCGGCTTGTACCATTCCAAATTTCTTAACTCCAAAATGGTGAATTCTTATAAGGTCTTCTTTCGCAGAATTACTCAGCTTATATTTAGCCATTAAGTAAAGATTTTGATTGAGCTAAGATCTGTTCTTTGCTGTCATTCGTAAAGCCACTATTCTCAGCTTTTTCCAGCTTAGAGCTTATCCAATCAATTTGTTTTTGTTGTTTTCGTGCTTGTCTAATTAAGTCGTTCACAAGCTCACTTTTACTGGAATACTCATGATTATCTACTTGAGATTTTAACCATTCGTCGTTCGGTTGTGTGAATGAAATACTTTGTCTTGCCATAATTTTAGTTTTGATGTAAAAATACACCAATTATGAATCATCTGCAAGTTTTCATTATTGTTGGCAACGTCTTTGTATAAGATTAGTGTGGGAGGTAGACAAACTTTATTTTGTCAGCCGAGCCACTAAGCTTATACTTATTTTATGTTTTTATTTTTGACGACCTAAAAATAGATAAATAAGTTTAAGCGGACTTTAGAAATAAACCAAAACTTTCGGCAAACTATAAAAACCCACATTAATTTTATACATTGTTGTAAGTAGTTATTAGTTTGTCTTTATGTAAACTTGTAAATAATTGTTTTCGTATTCTAATACCATTTCATTTTTTGTTAAGGATATAATTTTTTCAGTTGATTTATTAAGAAAGTTACCTTGGTTATCTCTCTCTTGTTTTTTATTCATTAATTTTTCGGTAAACATTAATAATTTTCCTTGATCTGAATTAGGAGAGATAGTCATTTGAAATTCAATTTCGTTTTCTGATAAAAGAATCCAATTTCCTTGATCAGTGTTTTCTGAATTAAATTTCATTTTATACGAACCATTTTTGAGAATTTCTATCTCTGGTCCATTTGTTTTTATGGTAGATTTGTCATTGCTCCTGTAAGTTTTTTCAATTGTTTCTATAATATTATTATTCTTATCTACCGTTTTAACAAAACTCCATGTACCAATTAATAAATTATTGATTTTTGGGAAAATCTCAGGTTTTTCTACTTCAAATATTTTTTGGTGAATTATTTCTCCATTTTCATTCCACCAAGTCCATTTTCCTAAATTGTCATCATTTAACAAAACACCTTCAGATTCTTTATTCCCGTTGTTAAAATACCAAGTCCATTTTCCATTTGAAATTCCATTCTTATATTTTCCTTTCTTTTTTAGATTTCCATTTTCATAATACCATGAAAAAGTTCCATTTTCAATATTGTCTCTGTATTTTCCTTTCTTTTTTAGATTTCCATTTGAAAACCAAGAAGTCCATAAGCCATTTTTCGTTCCATTTTGCATTTTTCCATGGACTTGTTTTTCTCCTGTTAAGTACCAATGTTTCATTTCTCCGTTTAAAACACCATTTTTGATTTCAACTGTTGTTTCTCTATTTCCGTTTTCATAGTAAGCTATGGAGATTCCAGTAAAAGGTTTTTCTTCACCTTTTTTGTAAAGAATTCCTTCTTTTTTCTCAAGTTCTGAATTGTTAATTTGTGAGAATAAAAAAAAAGGAGTATAAATAAATAATATGTATATTTTTTTCATGTTGATTTTTGTGGGGAATTACTTACAACGTGTTTGTATAAGGTTAGTGTGGGAGGTAGACAAACTTTATTTTGTCAGCCGAGCCACTGAGCTTATACTTATTTTGTGTTTTTATCTTTATCGACCTAAAAATAGATAAATAAGTTTAAGCGGACTTTATAAATAAACCAAAACTTTAGGCTAAACCATAAAAACCCACATTAATTTTATACGGTGTTGTATGTAGTTATTTCAGTTTTTCGTATTCAAATGTATTGTCATTCTTATGTGAAGAATAAAATATTAAAATTCCATTAGCATTACAGGATACGGTGTTTATTAATAAATTACCATTTTTAGAAAGTCCTATTCTTCTCATACTAATTGTTGTTTCTCCGCCCAAGGATGGTATTCCGTATTTTTCATAAATTTGATTGTCTATATAGAATTTTCCATTTTGTATTTGACCTATTAAGGTCATTGATTTAAAGATTTTTTTGTTTTCATAAAAGTAAACATTTAGAGTTTTGTCATCAACTAAATTTAACTCAACATAATAATTGTTTAATTCGAGTTTAGATATTGTATCATAGGCTCGACCTAACCTTTGTGAATATCCACTTTTTAATTGACGGTATAAGTCTGTATTCATTCTTAAATACTCCTTTGTGTTGTGATTAGCGAAAATATTCTTCCCAAAATTTTTAGAGGCGTAATGTCTATATTTTCCATTTAGTTTATAAATATTTTTTTCTGATAAGGATTGATATATCTTATCAGTATTATACTCTGAGAAACCTACTTTGCATGATATAAAAATCACTAAAAGTGTACTTAACGCGATTTTTTTCATTTGTCACCAATTACATACAACGTTTTTGTATAAGATTAGTGTGGGAGGAGACAAACTTTATTTTGTCCGCCGAGCGACAAACTTAAACTTATTTTGTGTTTTTATCTTGTCCACTTAAAAATAGATAAATAAGTTTAAGCGGACTTTATATATAAACCAAAACTTTAGGCTAAACCACAAAAACCCACATTAATTTTATACGGTGTTGCCATTAGTTTTTTTTCAGTTCATTCAGTATATCAATTTCATTTTCCTCCAAGTAACTCAAGGGAATATATATTCCTTGTTTTGATTTAAACTTGAGTACAAAATATGTTTTTCTTTTAGAAATGGATGTAAATTCCGAATAGTCTAATTCAGATTTACTCATTTCTGATTTAACAATAATTTTTTCAGGAGTAATTTTATAATCAAGGTCGAAATTCTTGAACCATTCTTTTTTTGTCAATATTCGTATTATTGGCTGAAGAATATAATATAAACCAAATAAAATCATGAATTTTGGTTCTGTAAGTCCAGGCTCACTTATTCCGTTTAAATAAATATTTAAACCAAATATCAGAATTAACGGTCCAGCTAATATTCTAAGAATTGAGTAATAACATCCATAACCAAAATAATATTCATTCAGAAATATTTTAATTTTTTCAAATTCGGATAATTTAATTTTATTCATTTTTTATAATTAAGGGCAACGTTTTTGTATAAGATTAGTGTGGAAGTTTGACAATTCGTGAATTGTCAGCCGAGCCACTGAGCTTATACTTATTTTGTGTTTTTTTCTTTTTCGATCTAAAAATAGATAAATAAGTTTAGGCGGACTTTATAAATAAACCAAAACTTTGATCAAACCATAAAAAACCACATTAATTTTATACGGTGTTGGCTACAGTTTATTTCAAAATTGGTTTTATAAATTTCAATAGTTTTTTCTCATTGATACTATTTACTTCAGTCCATCCCATTTTCTTTGTAGGATAAGCAGCCCCAACTGTGTAATCAATAATTTGTTTATTCTCATCAATTAAATATGCACCAGGAAAGTCTAGTCTATGTTCAAATCCATTAATGAATATATTGTCATGTCCGATTTGTTCAACTGGAGATGGAATTAAATGTATTAATTTATTGTATCGCTTTGCCATTTTCTTTAAATCTTTCTTTTGATTCGAAAAAAGGACAATAAATTCAACTTCATTTTTATATTTTTCAGCAAGTTTATTTAGTGTTGGTATCTCACCCCAACAAGGTCCACACCAAGTAGCAGAAGTAAAAATAACGAAAGGTTTATTTATCTTCTCCGTACTTATCGTTTTCTTTTTTGTAGTTATAAATTCATAATTAGACAAATATTTACCCTTTAGGCAAGAATCTATAATTTCTGAGAATATTTTTTTTGCTTTCTCATATTCTTTGTCTTTATAAGCTTTGGTAATTAATTCTCTTTTACCAATGATACAAGACTCTACAATGTCCTTGTAGAATTCTTTTTCAGATTGTCCAAGAATTGTTACTGAATAAATAAATATAATCAGTGTTAGGATGTTTTTCATTTGTTTTATTGTTGCCAACGTTTTTGTATAAGGTTAGTGTGGGAGATTGACAATCCGTGGATTGTCAGCCGAGCCACAAGCTTATACTTATTTAGTGTTTTTTTCTTTGTCGACCTAAAAATAGATAAATAAGTTTAAGCGGAATTTATAAATAAACCAAAACTTTCGACTAACCATAAACCACATTAATTTTATACGTTGTTGTAAACTGTTAATTTAGAATATATTTTGTTTTATTTTTTTCTCCAATTTTATTAAAAAGACCTTTCTCTGTTCCGTTTTTTAAATCTCTACTTGCCGTAGCAGATGAGATGTCTTTAAATATATCCATATAGTCTTTTCGAGAAAACTCAGTTTTATTTAAAGTGATGAAATATTCTAGCCTTTCCTTTTCAGTTAATGTTCTATTATTAAAATTCAATAATTCAGCAATTGAAGAATCTATAATACTCAGCATATACTCAATAAATCTAGTTGACTTTCCTAATTTGTCGCTTTCAGAAAGAGCTCTGTAGTATTTCTCCTGGTCTTTACTAATCAAGGTTTCAAAAGGGAGATACTCGAAAATTGGATATTTTTCCATTAAGATTAGAGTTTGCCATAAACGTCCCATTCTACCATTTCCATCAATGAAAGGGTGTATAAATTCCATTTCATAATGAAAAACACAACTTTTTATTAGTTCGATTTCTTCCGTGTTTTTCAAATAATTAAATAAGTCTTTCATTAAAAACGGAACATTCTCAGCAGGAGGAGCTAAGTGTTCTACTTTTGATCCTTTAACAATCCCAACTCCTTGTGTTCTATATTTTCCGGAAATATCAATTAATTCAGATAAGAGTATTTTATGAGCTTTTAAAAACGATTTTTCATTCTGAGATTTGAATTCTCTCAGGTTGTCGTAAATAGAAATTGCATTCAACACTTCCTTTACATCTTTTTGAGGTCCTAGAACTCTCTTATTGTCAATTAAAGCAGTTATTTGTTCTTCTGTAAGAGTGTTTCCCTCGATTTTTAAAGATGAATGTATAATTTTTATTTTATTCTGTTTTCTCAATTGTGGAGAAGGTCGATTCAAATAATTAGCATTTACTTCTCCAATTTTTTCGGAAATCGAAGTAATATAATTTAAAATTTTTGATGTTATTTCGTATGGAGGTTTCATTTTGATACTATCGTTTGATACTATCAAAGATATGATCATTTACTGAATTATTCTTGAAAAATGCGGTTTTTTAATTGTTTACAACGTTTTTGTATAAAGTTAGTGTGGGAGTTGATAATCGCTAGATTATCAGCCAAGCACTAAGCTTATACATATTTAGTGTTTTTATCTTAGTCGACCTAAAAATAATCAAATATGTGTAAGTGAGTTTATAAAGAGACAAGAAACTTTGAGAAAACCATAAAAACCCACATTAATTTTATACGGTGTTATGCTATCGTGATGTTGTTCAGTTTTTGAGGAATATTCAAAGTAAAATTATTAAGAGATAAAAAAAAGTTCAGAGTACAACTTTTCAGAGCTGAGTGATAATTCGGAATATTATTTTTTTAGATCCGAGAGTCGAATTCTTGATTCTATCACTCTTTTACATAAAGTCTGGTTACGATTCAATTAAGCATAGCACCTTGATATAAATTTTCTTGAAGCAGAAATTGTTTCGCTATTTCCAATGCCTCATTTCTATCGATCAATACGAGTCCAAGGTCTTTATCTATCTTAATAACAGTAAACTTATGTCTTGCTGTACTGCGCCCTCCATCAATTACCAAATCATAAGTAAAATCGATTGTTTTTACACAAACGATATAATTGTAATAATCATAATATTTCAAATATTTTTCAGCATCAATTTTTCCATCATATGTTTTTACACATTGTAAACTTAAATCTTGCTGTTGTAAAAACAAGTATTCTTTTTTTTCTATAAACCACTCGTGCTCAACTGATAAATAAAACTTTTTAAATCCATAGATTTCATCGTTTTTATAAAAGAAATAATTTGAATCTGGTTCTCTAACATCTTTCAATGGAAGCGAACATTTACTTTTATTTTCATTAGAATAAGAGTTTCGATATATGGGAATACTTTCGATTTCTTTCGCAAAAGCTTTTGAAACATCAGTAGCAACAATTTTATGTAATTGAACCAAATTCTTTTCAAAAGTGATGATTTGTTGCTCTTCATTTTGTTCTTTACAACTGATAAAGAAAATAAAAAAAGCAACACTAACTTTAGAACTGTGTGAAATTATCTTATTTAACATGATCATTCGATTATAAGGCTGTATTTAAGTTTGTAACGTAACAAATGCTTTTTTTTATTTGAGTCTAAGCTACAAATTCTGGTTCATGTTGCATAACGTTTTTGTATAAGATTAGTGTGGGAGGTAGACAAACTTTATTTTGTCAGCCGAGCCACTGAGCTTATACTTATTTTATGTTTTTATTCTTGTCGACCTAAAAATATATAAATAAATTTAAGCGGACTTTATAAATAAACCAAAACTTTAGGAAAACCATAAAAACCCACATTAATTTTATACGGTGTTGTGCTGCGTTTATTTATAAATTGTATTGTTCTTAGTATTTACTTTATTAGATATGAATATTATTAGATTTTTAATATCTCCATTTCTTTCGAATTCTCTCAAAGAAATATATTCAGATTTATTTTTGGTATTGATTCTCATTATTGAACATTTTTTGAGTGACTGATATACAATAAACAAACTCGCGATAAAAAGAAAAAACGGTATAATAATCAAAATTATCCCGCCTCTGTTCGTCAAGTCAGGAGTTTGAGTAAAATTCGTGTTTTTTATAACATTTAGAATCCAAAAGAAATTAAGTATTGAGAGTATAATTGAACAAAACAAAGAGATTTTCCAATTTTTAATCATAAAATACTTGCTCAGATTTATTTGAATAATTTCTGAATAGTTAATGTGTCTAACAACTTGATGATTTTTTATTTTTTGAATTCCATTCTCATTTATTTGGATGTATGGTGAGTTGAAGTTCATTATGCTTTTGTGATTTTTAAGTCTAATTCTAGAGATTATTTCCGTTTTCAGGCAATGCTGCACAACGTTTTTGTATAAGATTAGTGTGGGAGGTAGACAAACTTTATTTTGTCAGCCGAGGCACTGAGCTTATACTTATTTTATGTTTTTATCTTGTCGACCTAAAAATAGATAAATAAGTTTAAGCGAACTTTATAAATAAACCAAAACTTTTGGCTAAACCATAAAAACCCACATTAATTTTATACGGTGTTGGGCATTCGTTATTTTATTCGCTCTATAATTTTAATTCCTATATATTCTTTTAGTTTGGGCGATTTATCTCTATAATAAACATTCCAATAACTTATTATTCTTGATTTAGTTTTCTCCCAGTAAATAGGGTTTTCTTTACTAAATCGAACATAGTTGTCAATAGTTTTTTGATTGAGTTGTTTATTCAGTACTTCTAATACCTCATAAACGTATTCTCCAAGCAAATGAGTAATGAAAGGAACTATCCAATACTCAGTTTTGTCTCCAAGTAATTTTAATCTCTTTTCTCTAATATATCCGTTATGATGTCTGAGGTAAATACAATTTAAAATTGTTTTTTGTTTGTCCGTTAATTTATTCTCTAGTTCTAATTTCGGTTCGTTAAAATAATACCTCCCAGGAATATTCAAAATTTCATTATCAATACGCACAGAAATACTATCAAGAGAGATTAGATTGTCTGTTTTAAATTTATTTCCATAAAAATTAACTACCGTAAAATCATAAAAAGGAATTATATCTAAAACAGCTTTCAAGTCATTTTTTAAATCAGTGGGGAATGATTCAAATATTTTCTTTTTGAATTTTAAAACTTTATAAATTTTAAATAGTTTAATCATTTTTTTTTCTAATGATGCCCAACGGTTTGGCTAAGCTTAGTGTGGGAGTTGATAAATGGAGATTTATCGGACGAGCCACTTAGCTTAGACTTATTTATTTGTTTTTCTTTATCGACATAAAACTAATCAAATAAGTTTAAGCGGACATAGTAAATAAGCCAAAAACATCGAGAAAGTCTAAAAACCCGCATTAAGTTTAGCCGGTGTTGTGTAACGTTTTATTCAACGTATCCCATTTCGTCTCGAGTAATATTAGTTTTTTCGCTTAAAGTGTTTAAAATTTCTTCTATACCTACTAAATGATCGTGGCATTTAATAATATTTTCACCATCACTAATTTTCAAATACAAAGAAAACTTATTAAATCGAATTGATTTAACCTTATTTAATTCGATAACTTGCGTTTTTCCCCACATATTTCTTTGAGTTATTCTTTCAGAATTTAGATAAATTTTATTCATCCATACCATTAAGCTCATAATTGTTCCTAAAGAAGTAAAAAGCACTATAACAGGAATAATATTAGAAAAGTCGACGTTTTCATTATCCACAATAATTGCTGTTACTATTATTAGTGGAATAATTAAAGAAATAATTGCACCAATTCCATATAGAATGGGTAATTGATGAATCGAATTTCCATTTTCTTTTTTTTTACTTTTCTTTTTCGAAGCTTTTTTTATAAAATATAAAGATGTTATAATCAATAAAGGGGTAATTATATTTTTAATAGTTTCAATCATTGCAATTTTGTCTATGTTACACAACGTTTTTGTATAAGATTAGTGTGGGAGAAAACGTCCGTGGACTTTTCTCCCTAGCACTGAGCTTATACTTATTATGTGTTTTTATCTTTGTCGAGCTAAAAATACTTAAATAAGTAGAAGTGACATAGTAAAGAGACACAAACCTTTGAATTAAGCCATAAAAACCCACATTAATTTTATACGGTGTTGGCTACTATTTTTTGTTACTTAATATAGATAGTGTTTGCTTCTTTTATGTTGTATGTTGTCTTTGTGATTAATTGAATTAGGTTTATTTCTCTTTCCTTTCTAGATGTCTTTAGTTTATTTGAAATAATTTTTAGAATGAAGTTTTCATCAACCATTAATTCATTGTAATCCTCATAAATAATCCTTTTGTCAATTTGAAAAACTATTGGTTTTTTGTCTAAAGTAAGATATTTGTTAGTAAGTTCTTTTAGAGTTATAAAATTCGGAGTATAGTCATCCTTGATTGTCATTAATATTTTTCCGTAATACTCTTTTCCGTCTTTCTCGAAATTTTCTTTTACCGTATCAATAGTTTCAATTTTACCTAAAGGGACATCAATCATTTTTAATTGACTTCCGATAAATATTCCGTTTACATAAACAGCAGTTGGCTTCGTTTCAGAAGGAGTCTTATTATTTATTATTTCTATTTCTGAGTTTTCAGAATATTTTGGATCTGAAATCACCTGTTTTAGCGGGATAATTTGACTATATAATGGAGAGAGAATTACGAATAATACTAATGTATAAATATATTTCATTGTTATAATTGTTGCCAACGTTTTTGCATAAGGGCAGTGTGGGAGTTTTAAAATCCATGGATTTTCAACCTAGCACTTAGCTTAAACTTTTTTATTTTTTAATTTGTGATTAAAAATAGGTAATAAGTTTAAGCGAACGTTTTTAAATAATAAATAATTTTCAAATTTTTTCTATTTCCCACATTGGCTTTATGCGGTGTTGGGCATTGCGGACACACAGCTTAGTTTCGTACTGAGTAAGAATTCTTTCGTGTTTACATAATTTTCGTTTTCATGATAAAAAATATTTCCAGATACATATTTTCATTCCGCAAGTAGCTAAAAGTCTGAGTATTTTCTTGCGTAAAAATTCTCATTCGTGCTGAGGATTCACACTATTCCATAATTCATGATTTTTTTACAAGAAATGGTAATTCGTACTATTTCATAAGGAATATTCTTTTGTAAAAGATTCACAACGCAAGAAACTAAAATCAAGAGAATTTTAAAAGTACAGATGATTAAAATTCCAGAATATTTTCAGAGTAAATTTTCGGTACTGGTGAAGGCAACTAAACAACTTCTAATTAACTGTGTGTAGGACTTTCGTGTAAAGTCCGCCGTTTTGCCCAACGTTTTTGTATATGAAAAGTTGCGTTTTTTTAAACGCTATTTTTCATGCTATTTTGTTTTTTATAAAAGTAATGAATTTTTCAACAGAGTAGGAGTATAGCAATTTTTTATATACGGTGTTGTAAACTGTTATTTAACTCTCTCAAATTCTATATAATTATAAGTCGGTATATAGTCGAAATCGCAAGGTGTAGTTGAATCTTCAATTTTATAACCAAATCTCATTATGTCGTCATTTAATTCAAAAAAATCAGGAGTTATACTCTCACCATTAAGGATTAAAGTCACTTTGTTATCTTCCATTATCCAACTTCCATTATTGGAGTATGTTTCTTCACAGTTACCGTTACTCATTGAATAGCTTATGTCGGTGTAATTTCCGTTTTCATAGAAGACAGCTCTTCCTTTTTGTGCACAATTATCAAGGATTCGAAATTCTTTACTACCTGATGAACATGTAACAACTTCTTTTGTACTTTTCCAGGAACCGATAATTGGATTAGATACATCATTGTTAGTGCAGGAAGATATAATCATGGATATAAGTAATATTATGTATAATAATTTGTTTTTTTTCATTCGAATTTTCATAGTATTTTGTTTTTTATAAAGTAATGAATTTTTCCACAAAGTGGAGTGCAGCAATTTTTTATATACGGTGTTGTAAACTGTTTTATTCACAATTTAGATTCGGAATAGGATAGTGTCCTAAAGCCCTATTTGTCTTTACCTTTTTGTATTTTCTTAAATCTTTTTTACAAAAAAAATAATCTACTCCTTTTTTCTTTTCATTGATATAAAATAATTGAACTTCCCCAGTTTTAATAGTTGTAGAGTCTATTATTTTATATTCAGACATTTTATTGATTATATCTATTTTCAATGCTTTAGATGAATCTGCCCAAATGAACAATTTATTATCTCTTTCTATATATTCTGAAGGAAAATAATTTGAAAAACTTCCAATTGAATCTTCTTTTCTTGGGAAGATTTTGTTCATCTCTATTTTATTAAAATTAACTCCATAAATTTCATCATTTATTTCTTCGATATAAATACGATAAGCTTGTTTTCTTTTAAAAATAGAAGAATTCGTAAAGTCAATAATTGAGTTATTAATCACAGTTTCAATTTCTCCTGATTTTAGCATTAAATCTTTCGATATACCACACTTTGTTAGAAGTATTGGAATTAAAAATAGAATTAGAAATTGTTTTTTATTCAAGACTATTAAATTTAATTGTTTACAACGTTTTTGTATAAGATTAGTGTGGGAGTTTGACAATTCGCGAATTGTCGACCGAGCCACTGAGCTTATACTTATTTTATGTTTTTATCTTTGTCGATCTAAAAATAGATAAATAAGTTTAAGCGGACTTTATAAATAAACCAAAACTTTAGGAAAACCATAAAAACCCACATTAATTTTATACGGTGTTGTACGTAGGTTTTTTGTCATACACTTATGAAAAATAATCCTGAAATGATAATTAGACCTAATATTATCATTCGAAATATTCTTTGTTCTTTGGCTTTTCTTTCAAATCCATCTTTTCTCAATTCCCATGAGAATAAAATCACGACAATTGTCCAAAATGGTTCTTCGATAAAATCAGATAAAAGACTTTCGTTGGATTTTCCAGTTTTCTTTAATTTATCTTTTTTTTTCGATAGGTATACGGCTGTTTCAATTTTAGTTTTGTCAATTCTTTTATTCAGTTCAGCCTCTGCTAGTTTAACTATATCAAAATCCCATTTTTCAGAAGCTCCGATAATTTCTAATAATTCATCAGTTTCTCTGTCTTTTATGGGTGGATTAAAGTCAGTCATTATTTAATTCTTTGAATTCATTTATATTACTCAATCTATGAGTTAATTCCGTCCAAATCAAATTTTATTTATTACTTGATGGATTCCTTATTTTCCAAACTTCTCTGCATTATCTGAATGTATGTTTTTCCTGGTTTCTAGAAAATCATAGATAAATTTTAACTCGGTAAAAGAAATGTTTTTTAAACTTTTCATTAATATCTAAAATTTTGGTTGGAACTTACGTACAACGTTTTTGTATAAGATTAGTGTGGGAGGTAGACAAACTTTATTTTGTCAGCCGAGCCACTGAGCTTATACTTGTTTTATGTTTTTATCTTGTCGACCTAAAAATAGATAAATAAGTTTAAGCGGACTTTATAAATAAACCAAAACTTTGGGAAAACCATAAAAACCCACATTAATTTTATACGGTGTTGTGACAAGTTATTTATTTATTATAGTACCTGTTAGTTTAGTTTTATCTATTTGTCCAATGTATCGAGAGTCTTCAGCGTTATCCCTATTATCGCCTAAAACGAAGAGTTTGTTTTTGTCAATAACTAATGGTCCAAAGTTATCCTTATTCCAGTTTTCATTGTATTTCTTCTGTATATATTTATTCTTTATTCCAATTGAATCAATTTGTCTTAAGTGTGTAAATTTTAAGGAATCTGCGACTTTATCTTGAAAAGCAACAATTATAGAATTTTTCAGATATTTATCATTTATATAATATGCTAAATGTTCATTGATAGTATAATCAATTAATTTTTTTTCTTTAAAACTTCTGAATTTATTTTTAGGTAGTTTATAATTATGACATAATTCATATTTGAAATCCATGTTTACATTGTTAACGAATAAAACACCATTTTTTATTTCTACAATGTCATTCTCAATAGCTATCAGTCTAAAGACTCTGGAGTGCTCTCCAAGAATTGAATCTTTATGTTTAAAACAAATAAAATTTCCTTTTTGGGGAGAAATCAAATTGGACGAAAAGAATTTTTCCTTTAATTTTAAATTAGGTTCATTCGCTGTAGTTGGACAATTGTAAAGTTTAAAAATTCCGAGAAGACCAATAATCCAGATTATTGAGACATATAAACCTAAAGTTATCAAGATGTATTTTATAGTTTTCTTCATTTATAGAATTTGGAATTATGACAGCTTAATTTGTTACAACGGTCTTGTATAAGATTAGTGTGGGAGGTAGACAATCCGTGGATTGTCAGCCGAGCCACAAGCTTATACTTAATTTATATTTTTATTTTTGTCGACCTAAAAATAGATAAATAAGTTTAAGCGGGCTTTATAAACAAGCCAAAACTTTGGGCAAAACCATAAAATCCCACATTAATTTTATACGGTGTTGCAAGTAGTAGTTTTGCATTTTAACAGATTCCTGTTTTTTAAAATTCCATTTTCTGTTTCAATTCAGGTTTTTTTAATTCGTTTAATTGAGAAAACCACACAGTTATTTAAAGTTAAGTTCAGCTCAGTTTTCGAGTTGTTTTCAGTATTTTAAATTTAAAGAGTTTCAAACTTTGTATAAGTGAGAAATTCTGTGAAAAATCATTAGTAAAGTGTATTTTATTTTCTATTACTTTCATATTTTTTAATAACCGGAAAACCATAGTAATATTTAGGTAACTTAGTTTTTTGTTTTCCTTTTTTGATGTTTACATTCAAACAATTAAAAGGACCAACTCCAGGATATAGTCCACAAAAAATTTTTCCAATAGCTTCATGATTTCCATATTCTTGAATGAATTTTTTTTCTACTTCTTTAAATATTTCCCATTCAATTTTTTCATAAGGATTTAATTTTTGAACAACTTTCTCTCTATTTTCTTCCGAAAGATTAAAAAAAATGTCTTTATTCAAAAAGTCACTTTTTCTTGATTTAAGAAAATTTCTAAAAAAGTTTTTTATCATTTTTGATTTTCTGTTTAGCTTTATTCAAAATGAGTGTTGCTGCGCTGAATTCCGCTATTACTTGCAACGTTTTTGCATAAGGGCAGTGTGGGGTTTTAAAATTCGTAGATTTTCAACCTAGCACTGAGCTTAAACTTTTTTATTTTTTTTATTGAGTTTAAAAATAGGGAATAAGTTTAAGTGAACGTTTTTAAATAAAAAATAATTTTCAAATTTTTTCTATTTCCCACATTGGCTTTATGCGGTGTTGGGCATTGCGGACACACAGCCGAATTTCGGACTGAGTAAGAATGCTTTCGTGTTTACATAATTTTCGTTTTTATGATAAAAAATATTTCTAGATACATATTTTCATTCCGCAAGTAGATAAAAGTCTGAGTATTTTCTTGCGTAAAAATTCTCATTCGTGCTGAGGATTCACACTATTCCATAATTCATGATTTTTTTACAAGAAATGGTAATTCGTACTATTTCATAAGGAATATTCTTTTGTAAAAGATTCACAACGTAAGAAACTAAAATCAAGAGAATTTAATAAGTTCACAAGATTAAAATTCCTAAATATTTTCAGAGTAAATTTTCGGTACTGAGGAATGCAACTAAACAACTTATAATAAACTGTGAGTAGGACTTTTGTATAAAGTCCGCCGTGTTGCCCAACGTTTTTGTATAAGATTAGTGTGGGAGGTAGACAAACTTTATTTTGTCAGCCGAGCCACTGAGCTTATGCTTATTTTGTGTTTTTATTCTTGTCGACCTAAAAATAGATAAATAAGTTTAAGCGGACTTTATAAATAAACCAAAACTTTGGAGTTTACCATAAAAACCCACATTAACCTTATACGGTGTTGCCTGCAGTTATTTTTTATTATTGCTTACTTTCGGAGGTTTGGGTGGTTTAAAACTAAAATTAGGTAATGATAAATTTACTTGTTCTCCAATAACCGGTTTTTGCTGGTTACCACTAGGTGTTTTCTGTCCTTTTTTAGCCATTTTTCTCAATATTTAAATTTACATTATAATTATTCATTAAGAAGATTTGCATTTGTTTATTAGCCTCTTCTTCCGTTTTTTTGTTTATTTTAAAAGTTGTGTCGTCTCTAAAATTATCGATATCGATTAATTTCTTTTTAAAGTCAAAATACTTTTTTTCAGCAATATTTGATTTGATATTCTGTTTCGAAACATCGTACCATAATTTTTCTATTTCTATATTCAAAAGTTCTATTTTTCTCAATTTAGCATTGAATTCTTTAGTGAACTTATGGAATGGAAAATATGGTTTTATTACGGTTACAACTTGTGAGGCAGCAATAATTATTCCCCATAAATATGATAAGTCATTCCAAATTGTCCAAGCAGCAATACTTCCTGAAGAAGTTATAGCCATAAATAAATTCAGATTTCTCTCTTTGTGCTGAAATTCTCTAACCTTAATATTAATTAAAAACTCTTTAAACTTTGAGTCATTAACTAAAGTCCATAATTTATCTTCTATTTCCATTTAAGGCTATATTTTCTATTTATTATAAAAATAAAATTACAATAAATTTACTTTCAGTTTTATAATTGTTTTTAACTTAAAAGACTAGTTATTAACACTTAATCTCAGTATTTTAATTTTTTGTTGAAAATTATAAAATACATTTCGAATAGTGGTAATTGCTGGCAACGTTTTTGGCTATGATAAGTTGCCGTTGGCAGTTTTAAAACGACCCGTTTTGGCGAACCGAACCGACCAGTACTTAAGCCAAAACATTGTGTGTGTTTTAAAACTGCGTACCTAGAGTTTCATAGCTTTTATAAGACCGTCATTTAGAAATAAAAGTTTGAACGCTTATGGGAATTTAGCAATTATTATAGCCGGTGTTAGGTTTTAGTGCTTTTGTTTTTAATTGAATTTCTTGATTTTTTCTAAAAAACAATTAATTTGTTAGTCGTGGTTTGTCCTTTTTTATTTAAGGTTTTTGCAATGTATATTCCCCTACTTTGTTTAAGTTCAATGTCTATATTATTACTATTGAAGTAGGTTTTTGTAGAAATTAATTGTCCAGAAATATTATAGATGTTAATTATTAGTTGTTGTTGTTGTGAAGGGAAGGAAAAAGAAAATATTTCGGTGCCTGGGGTATGATATACCAATGCTGTATGCTCATATTTATTGTCATCAAGACCTAGAGCTGCTACATTTGTCCAATTTATATCATCAATTCCTAAAGATAATAGATTAGCAGAGTTAACAATTATTTTATCTGCATTGTCAAATAAGCTAGTCGGTGAGAAAACTTTAGAAATACCTTCTAGTAAAAAAGGATTACTACCTAAAAGAGCTCCATCTTTCCAAGCCTCTATTGTGAGAGAATAAGTTTGATTAAAACAAGGAGCAGAAGTTAAAAATGTAATATCACCGAAGTCTACTTCAATACCACTAACAGTTTCTATGATCCATTTAGTCGCACTATAGCCACCAGCTTCTAAGTAATTAACTGTACCTACATTACAACCACTTGGATTAGACGTACGGTATATATGATTATTTACTGGGTTGGGAGTTGTCGTTTCAACAATTGTAAATTTAAAACTTTCTGATCCTGACAGAACTGTATATGGATCTGTTGTTTGCTGTCCATTAGTTAGTCCTAAATCATCAAATGTAATTACTTCTTGAGCGTTCAATGAAGTTATTAATGGTATAAAAAGGAATAATTGTAATTTTATTTTTTTTTTTTTTTGATGCGAAAGGAAGTTCATAGTTTTTTATGCAAATATATACATATGATTCGATTTACTTCTAAAGATTCGAATCTTAATTTTCAATTTTTGTGAGTTGCATTTTTTTGTTAATAAAAATGAGGAAATGAGTATGGGGTTTCTGCATTAAACCTAACGTTTTTGTATAAGATTAGTGTGGGAGGAAGACAAACTTTATTTTGTCAGCCGAGCCACTTAGCTTATACTTATTTTGTGTTTTTATTTTTGTCGACCTAAAAATAGATAAATAAGTTTAAGTGGACTTTATAAATAAACCAAAACTTTGGGCTAACCATAAAAACCCACATTAATTTTATACGGTGTTGGCAGTAGTATCTGTTAGTAAATTTCAATTACTTTGTATGTTTGATAATAGTCAGTTAAAATATTTTTCTATTTCAAATGTGTTTAAACTCTTTTTTTCTTGCTTTGAGATAACTTTATATACTTCTTTTAGTATTCCTTCAAATACTTGATTCTTTCTATAAATTACGTCGTTAAAAAAGTTGTCATCTTGTGAAATTTCACCCTCAGTGTAGAAATATTCAGCTCTTTTTAAATGAACAATAAGATCAGAGAGTTCAATTTGATTAGTTCTTTTATTGAGTCTAGAATATTCATTTGATTTTACATTAATATTAAATATAAATAAAGGTTACAAGAAAATATTTTATTCAGAATAAGATATTGTTATCCTTTCCCAATCTAGACGTTTATTAACTATGATTTTTTTCAATTTTTCAGTTCCTGTAGATTTGGTAAACTTTTGTTCATACTCATTTAGTAGAACTTCCATTTCTTTAATTTTTGTCATTGTGAGAGATTTGTTGTAAACAACTTTTTCTCCTGTTTTAAATATTTGTTCCTTATTATTCAATAAAAGTGATTTCTCGAAATTATTCCAGTCAATATCAAAACTTTTTGCATCTCTATTTTTCTTTTTAAAATACAAGATACCAAGAGAAAAACTTATTACAAGAGTAAGTATGAAAGTAAGTGAAAGTATTATTACATTTTCCATTTTAGTATATCAAAATTCTTTCAGCACTAGAGTATAATTACTGCCAACGGTTTTGTATAAGATTAGTTGCGTGATTAAAGCACTAAATTTAGCAAATAAATCACAAATAGAATGTCCGAGAGGACTTTCGTAAATAGGCTAAAACTAGCAATTAATTTTATACGGTGTTGTAAGTAGGCTTACTTTTCAAATTTGTTATAAATGTTTTTAGTTATTCTAAATATTTTTTCATTTTCTAATTTTATTGTTCCTTTTCCGCTTAAATTTTTTCCTTTTTCTCCAACAATTTTTTTAACATTTTCATCTCTTTCAAAAATTGGATTATAAAAAACTGATATTTCCAATGAGTCTTTTATAGAATCAAAATCTATTTCAGTCAATTCCTTATTTGGGAATTCATTTTTTTTATCATCTTCCCGATATTGATTGTAATCTTTAATCCACTTTTTGTCATTAACTTCAAAAGAAAATTCAATCTTTCCGTTTTTTACAGGAAATTCTCTAGAGAAAAAATGTGTTCCACCATATATGTTAGGATTGTTTTTTCGTTTATATAACCTCTCAACTGTGATTGAAAATATAGTATTTTCAGGAAAATTAGTTTCTACAACTGTTTTAAATTTATTTTCAGATGTTTTTTTCGGGTTTATATTTATTTCAAAATCTCTCTTACAGGATGTTAACAATAAAATTAATATTAAATAAATTCCGATTTTTTTCATATCTCTACTTTTTCCAGCTTACTTACAACGTTTTTGGCTATGATGAGTTGCGATTGGCAATTTTAAAACGACCTGTTTTGGCGAAATCGAACCGCAAACAAGCTGAGCCAAAACTGCCCGAGTGTTTTAAAATTGTTTTACGCGAGTTTCATAGCTTAGTTTGATGCAATTTAGAAATAATATTGTAAAAACTAGTAGGAGCGAAGCAATTTATTATAGCCGGTGTTGTAAGTAGTTTTTAAAAATCAGTTGTGAGTTGTTCAACAGAAATAATTCTACTTGTAAGTCTTTTAACTTGTTCCATTGAATATTTAGATTTAGTTTTTTCAATTTTATTTATGATTGAATTTCTTTCAGATTCTTTTTTTATAATAACATAATTTATATCGTCTGGAGTGAAAGTTAATTTCTCCTTTTGAATTTTTAAATTATATTTCTGTTTCATTCCTTGAATATTTTCTTCATTAATTTTTTTCATGTTTCCAAAAATCGAATGTTTTAAAGTTGGGTCTAAAACGTAACGCCATTCTCTTTCATCCGAAAAGCGATAATCTTTTATAGTTTTTTTTCCAATTCTTTTTAAATCAGCTTGATAATTCTTTAAATATCTAAAACAATCAAATGCAAGTTTTTTTTCCTCGGATAATTCCGTAATTTTTATTTTTTTTGATTCACCTTTTATTGTTTGCTGTAGTTTCATGAAATGGTTTGATAATGAAGAATTTTGATCTAGGTACAACACAGGGTTTAAACCATTTTTTTCTGCCCAGCTTTTTTTCAACCCTATTCCATAATTCCCGTAGTTATTTATATGCGATAAAATTTGAGAAAAAGGAATGTCACAAAATGAAACCATTGGGACAATAATATCTAAATAATCACTTTTAGTATGAATAATTTCTCTACAATATTGGACATTAAAATTATTTTCGATTATACTATTTAGTTTGGTAAGACTAGAGGTGAAATGAATTATTGAATTCGAGCTTAATGGCATATTATGATTTTTTCGGGTAATTACTTACAACGTTTTTGTATAAGATTAGTGTGGGAGGTAGACAATCGAAAAATTGTCAGCCGAGCCACAAGGTTATACTTATTTTATGTTTTTATCTTGTCGATTTAAAAATACACAAATAAGTAAAAGCGACATTGTAAAAAAGAAAAAACCTTTGGGCAAACCATAAAAACCCACATTAATTTTATTTGGTGTTGTGGCACGTTTTAAAAGTTATTTATATGAGAAAGAGCTTCAGAATGTGAAAGCTCGTTTTTTCCTTCGTAAATAAATATATGTTTTGAATTTAAATGTAGGAAAGAATCTCTTAAAGCACGTTTCTCGGTACTGGAGAGACCTCCTTCAGTTAATTCCATTTGATGAATTATTACCTTTAAAGAAGGGGCCAAAAAGTTATCTTTTGTTAATTCGGTAATTATATTCTTTAGGAAATTTTCTGCAATTTCAAATTCACCTAGTAAAACTCTTGAATTAGAGAATTTTTCTTTGGATTCTCTTGTGATACATTGTCCGGTGTCAAGTCTACATATTTTAGCTTTGTTTTTATATAGATTAGCATATATTGGTATAGAGGTAAATATTCCCATTATTTTATTGTTTTATTCTGATTTAATGTCATCATCGGTTCCAAATTTCCCGTCAAAACCTGCTGATATGATTAAAAATTTTTTTCTGTTATTAGTTGTGGAGTATTCATATGGTCGATTCCAAGAATCATTTTCCCAGAGTTTTCTTAAAGGGTTATTTCCAATTATCTCACTTAATGTCTCGGGGTATGAGTTGTATTTTTCATTCCACATTTCCATTCTTTCTGAAATCTCAGAAATTTCTTTTTTTGTTTCTTTCGGTAGCACCGAATTTCCTTGATAACTAAAAAACACAAAACCTATAATATTACCTATAACAAATATTAGAATTATAGCAATACTCGATGGTTGCAATAAATATTTTTGAAATGGTCTTTTATTTCCGTCTATAGCTTCTTTTTTTGAAACTTTTCTACGATGTTTGAAATCTCCTAGAATTATTCCAAAATCGGCTAAAATTGAAAGTATTAATTCAATCATTTTTTTCGGGGCTATGTGCTACAACGTGTTTGTATATGAAAAGTTGCGTTTTTTGGAACGCGAATTTTCATAGTATTTTGTTTTTTTATAAAAGTAATGAATTTTTCAATTTAAGTAGGAGCGTAGCAATTTTTTATATACGTTGTTGTAAACTATGCTTTTTATTTTTTCGCCATTAATTTCTCATAAAATTTTTCCTGTTCAGCGTCATTCTTTGCATTGTCAAATAAGTCAAAAAGACCAAACCAATATAGTCTCTCGTTCATAGTCATTCCGGTAATTCCATCAATTGCCGAGTTTCTAAATTCAGTCCACATTCCGTAAATCTTGTCAAAGTCATTTCGCTTTTCAATCCACGTATTGCCAAGAAATCGCTCAACATTATCTCTTAATTCAACAGCATTTCTTTCATCCGTTTTCCATTCCTGAATATTCTCGGCTAATTTTTGAACTATTTCTTCATTGGAAATTTTCCGAATATTTTTTGTCAGTTCGTCCAAATTCATTTTTCGAAATTCAGTTTAGGTATTGTTTACAACGTTTTTGTATATGATTTGTTGCGTGTTTTAAGTAACTAATTTAGTTAATAATTACCGACCAAGAAAGTACGCAAAGACTTTCGTAAGTAGGCAAGAAGCCAGCAATAAATTATATACGGTGTTAGCAAATCGTTTTTTATTTTTTCACAAGTTTCAAATTCCGTATTGCGTAGAATTCAATTCCATTTATTGGTTTTATTTTCCGCTTTTTTATTAGGTAAGTTATGGTCGAATTAATTTCATTCCATTTCTTATCCGATTTACTTTCTTTCTCCAGTTTTATAGTCAGAATAAGAGTTTCTTTTTCAATTTTCCATTCTCCTTTTAATTCCGAGTATAATATTTCGTGATAATGATAGAATTTTGTTCTATGAAAAGTTCCGTCTTTATAAAGTACTAAACTGTCAGAATCGACATAATTCCATTTAATTCCACTTTTAGATTTCTGTTTTGTCTTTTCTTTCTTATACACATATTCAGATTGGATTTCTTGCGAAACCAAAATGTTAGTTAAAAAACTAAAAATAAATATTAGAAATATTTTTTTCAAATAATAAAATTTTTGGTTATTTTCAGGTTTTGAGTGATTTTTTTACTTCGTAAATACATTATCAAGGCACATAAACTAATTGAATGTCAATTGAATATTCATTATTGTTTTCTCTTATTTCAGCATTCAGTACTAAATCGCTCAATCCTTCTTCTTTCGTATAAAGGTCTATAAGTACATTCCAATAATTTCTATAATAAATATAAACTGATGAATTCCAAGTTTCATTCGGAAGTTCAACTAATTCTTCTCCATAATCTTCAATATATTCTTTGATTTGTTCAGCAGTTTCATTTGAAATCGGATTCACGTTTTTTATTTCTGAAATTAAATTATAATCTCCTTTCACAAAACCGTTTACAATTTCCTTAAAAATCGGTCTCCAAATGTGTGGTATTGGAAGTTCATTTTCCTCGTTTTTCTCAACTTTAATTTCAGTCATTTCCTATAATTTATGATTTCCAAATTCAATTATTTCCTTTGTTGAGTTTGAGTAGTTAATGTTTGCTAACGTTTTTGTATAAGATTAGTGTGGGAGGTAGATAATTCGTGAATTATCAGCCGAGCCACTGAGCTTATACTTATTTTATGTTTTTATTCTTGTCGACCTAAAAATAGATAAATAAGTTTAAGCGGACTTTATAAATAAACTAAAACTTTGGGCTAAACCATAAAAACCCACATTAATTTTATACGGTGTTGTGCCCAGTTTTTATTTTTTCAATTAGTTTGTCAAATCGTTCATTTCTGCACCAGGCTGTTCTGTCAAAATTTATTTCGTGAACTGTTCTGTCATAATTTTTTATAATTAAAACCCTTTGTTTTCCAAAAAGAGAGTCTTCCTTGGTTTGTATATCGTAGCTTAAGTTTTTATAATCGTAATGATTATCATTTTCCTGATTATTTGCTAGGTTAACAGTTTTAATCTCTAGTTTTTGGTCAAAGTCATTAAAATCAATTTTGAAAACTTCTCCGAATTTATATTTTTTTCTAGTCCGATAGATAAACCAAGTTATAACTCCAATCGAAATTATGAGACTCGACCACAATGGATTTTCAAATAAAAGTTCAGCAGTTGTGTGTACTCTAGTCGGTTTACCTTTAGAAACTAATAATGGAATGACAATCCAACTTGCTAAAAAGAGAACAATGAATAATACAATATATTTAATTCCGATTGTAAAGAAATTTAAATCAGAAGTAGGTTTTTCTATTTCGTAACTCTCGTTCATAAATTGGGCACAACGTTTTTGTATAAAGTTAGTGTGGGAGTTGATAATCTCTAGATTATCAGCCTAGCACTAAGCTTATACATATTTAGTGTTTTTATCTTAGTCGACCTAAAAATAGTCAAATATGTGTAAGTGAGTTTATAAAGAGACCATAAACTTTGAGAAAACCATAAAAACCCACATTAATTTTATACGATGTTGTGCCACGTTATTTCTTGTTTTTCAATTCTTTAATCATTCTCGTTTTATTTTTTTCTGAAGGTAATATTTTAGACCAGGATACAATAATCAAATCATAGCCACCTGATTCTGATTTTTCCTCATCTGTCAATTTTATCACAATGTCATTTGATGCACTTACACAACTCTCTAGTCGATTTTTAACTGATTCAAAATACTGTTTTTTAGTTTGACTTCTCGAACCATTATTTCCGTAAAAGAATCCGATTTTTAATTTAGTAAAATCATAGTTTATCTTATTGTTTTTAAACACTCTATTGAAATAACCTGATTCTAGTTTTGTCAAAATGGGGTTTTCATCAAGTCCAAGTTGAAATAAGTTAGAAGGTTTTTCTTTCTCACATTCCGACAATCTTTTAATCACCTTTTCGATAATTTTTTCATTAATATCTTTTTTTTGAGTGTCCATAAGAACTAGAACATCATATCCATTTGTTTCTTTTCGTTGAATTGAATCTAGGACAATCATTTTGTTGTTGTTACAGTCGGAAATTTCATTCTTTTTGTAATAATATTTAAAGTAGTCATTTTTACTTCTCAGGTTTATTCCAAAATCAACAGATATGAATGCCGTTTTCTTTTCTTTGAAATCAAAATCAAGTCGTTGATTTTTTAATAAAGTATTCAAGTAATCTGATTCAGTCATGTTTAAAACTGGATTATTGTCAATACCTAAATACAAGCCTTGACAAAAAGCAAGTCCAATAGTCAGGTTAAATATTAAAATCAAGATAAGTTGTTTCAAATGCAGACTGTTTTATTTAATGTTGCACAACGTTTTTGTATAAGATTAGTGTGGGAGGTAGACAAACTTTATTTTGTCAGCCGAGCCACTGAGCTTATACTTATTTTGTGTTTTTATTTTTGTCGATCTAAAAATAGCTAAATAAGTTTAAGCGGACTTTATAAATAAACCAAAACTTTAGGAAAACCATAAAAACCCACATTAATTTTATACGGTGTTGGGCAACGTTATTTTAATTAAAGATTTTTGTTAAATTCTATATCCTTTTTTAATATTTTTTTTTGTTGATTCCCTCTAATGATAAATGAAATTCCACTAATTATAATTACTGTTCCTACTATCATATGAACTAGAAAAATAATTAAGCCAAAAATTAATACTAAAATACCGTAAAGGATATTTCGTTTAGGTTTTAATGACCCATTTTTAGAGTTATTATTTCCTGCTGCATCAAGTTTTTGGGTTAACTTTCTTTCTGCTTCTTCTTGGTCTTTGATAAACGATTCACATTTATCATCAAAGTCAGGTTTCTCATTTGTTAAGCTACAAGTCAATCCAATTTTGAAGTCAGTTTTTCTATTTTTACAAATTGTACAAAATTGCATTCTTTCTGTTGTTGTCATAGTCTATTTTATTATTCTTTCTTCGAGTTCATTTATAGTCTTAAATGTTTCAGTGATATATTTTTCATATTTACTTTTGGAAACACCAAAAAACCAGTTTTTTCGAGGTTTGTTAATTATTCGGTTAAAGAGAAGTTCGATTTTAGAATCGTTATCATAATTAGGGAAACTGTCTATTACTTGGTGTTGGGAAATCTGTCCACTAAAAAATTTACGTGCCATATATGCCGCATATTGTCTATCGGATTTTTTTTTGTTTTCGTTCATTACTTATGTTGCCCAACGTTTTTGTATATGAAAAGTTGCGTCTTTTGAAACGTAATTTTTCATAGTATTTTGTTTTTTATAAAAGTACTGAATTTTTCAACAGAGTAGAAGTGTAGCAATTTTTTATATACGGTGTTGGGCTACGTTTCAATTCACAATGACTACAAATGTAACTCCTACTAAAACTCCTATTCCGAAAAGCGTTTTACTGTATTTTTCACCTGCACCTATAAAAACTCCATTAATTTGATTTCTGTCAATTTCTATAATCTCTTTTCGACGTTTATTTTTTCCAGATTTATACTTTACTGAAGCTTCAGCAGTTATATAGTTTTCATTAATTTCTATTATTTTCAAATAATTAATTTTCAAATAATTGTTTTTTAATTTCCTCCGTGAATAGAACAAAATCTCTTTTTCATCTTTAGGTTCCGTTCTAGTTTTTTGACTAAAATTAAAAATCGAGTCATTTATTTTAATATTTATATCTGTGTTTTTTAATATAATGTCAAAATATCTGTTTTCAATAACCTTTCCAGTCCTTGTATTCGTTCCAGTTAATTCAATTTTTTCTTTACCTTCAAGTTTGTAATAAACAGTGTTTCCAAATCGAACCATAGGAGAAAATGGCCATATTTGAGCATAATTAATATTTGAAATAAAAAAGAATATAAACAGTAATTTTAATATTAGTTTTTTCATGATGCATTTTTATTCAAAACGTAATTCAGGTATGTTGCCCAACGTTTTTGCATAAGGGTAGTGTGGGGTTTTAAAATCCGTGAATTTTCAACCTAGCACTTAGCTTAAACTTTTTTATTTTTTAATTTGTGATTAAAAATAGGGAATAAGTTTAAGCGAACGTTTTTAAATAATAAATAATTTTCAATTTTTTTCTATATCCCACATTGGCTTTATGCGGTGTTGGGCATTGCGGACACACAGCTTAGTTTCGTACTGAGTAAGAATTCTTTAGTGTTTACATAGTTTTCGTTTTTATGATAATAAATATTTTTCAGATAGATGTTTTCATTCCGCAAGGAGCTTAAAGTCTGAGTACTTTCCTGCGTAATAATTCTCATTCGTGTTGAATATTCACACTATTCCATAATTTATGATTTTTTCACAAGAAGTGATAATTCCTACCATCTTATGAGGAATATTCTTTTGTAAAATATTCACTCCATAAGAAACTAAAAATCAAGAGAATTTAATAATTCCAGAATATTTTCAGATTAAATTTTCGGTACTGGGGAATGCAACTAAACAACTTCTAATAAACTGTGAGTAGGACTTTTATATAAAGTCCGCCGTGTTGCCCAACGGTTTTGTATAAGGTTAGTGTGGGAGGTAGACGATCGTAAGTTTGTCAGCCGAGTCACAAGCTTATACTTATTTTATGTTTTTATCTTGTCGACCTAAAAATACTTAAATAAGAATAAGCGACAATATAAACAGACCAGAAACTTTGGGAAAATCATAAAAACCCACATTAATTTTATACGGTGTTACCTGCTGTTTTCATTCAGTTTATCAATTTTCTTCGAACAACTATATTTTCCTATTCGTATTATTATAAGAATTAAAATTATAATGCTTGTAAACCAAGCGGTATTATATACTCCGGATGAAAACTCTTTTATGGGAATATATAGAGGGAAATTAAATCCGACTATTATTAAAATTAAAAATTAATAGTAATTGGTTTTAGTGAAATTTCTTATAATCCGATTATTAGTACAAATAGAAAGAAAGAATTGTATTTAGTTGCAAAACAAATTAATTCATAAAGATCAGGATTGTCTGATTTAAATGAGTATATATGGATAGGCTTAGTTGAATAAGAATTAGAACTATGGAGAAAATAGGAATGGTAATTTTCATGAAGGATTTCCTTGATGTTTCTTTCACAGCTATTTATTTCAATTCGTAATCGATTAATAACTCTCTTAATTTTAAATCTGATTTATACTCGACGACATTTTTGATAATATAATATTCATTATCGTTTTTTATATATCCTCTTTCTAATACTTTTAAATCAATTTTTTTTAGTTCATTCGTGAGTAATTCAATCGTGTTAAAGTTATTTTTTAATAATTCCGTGTTTAGGTTTTTTATACTTTCTTGATGGAAATCTTTTAACCAAATAATAAGGTCAGAAAGCATTATTTTTAAACTGTTAAATTTTATTTTATCACTCTTTAATTCTAACTTCTTTAGATTTTCAATAGGGTCAGTCCCTGGAGATTCAAACAGTTCTTTAATGAGTTTGTTTTCTGATTTTATAAATTTAATTATAATAGAAACCGTGTCTTTGTAATTATTGTAATTTTTAGAATTAATCATTTTTCATATTGCTGGTAACGTTTTTGGCTATGATAAGTTGCGTTTGGCTGTTTTAAAACGACCCGTTTTGGCGAACCGAACCGACCAGTACTTGAGCCAAAACATAGTGAGTGTTTTAAAACTGCGTACCTTTAGTTTCATAGCTTTTATAAGACCGTAATTTAGAAAAATAATTTTGAATGCAAATAGGAGTGAAGCAATTTATTATAGCCGGTGTTAGCTGCTGCTTTTTGTCGTATTAGGTTATTCAGTTAATTTCTTTCGTTAAAGACTCAATATTCTATTTGAAATTATTTCTCATTAAACGATTCATTAATTAGATTCGAGTCAATAGTAATTTTCATTGCTTTCTTGTTTTTCCTATTTGCTTTGTTGAAAATCTGTTTTTTACATTTATTGTTTTCACAGAAGTATTCTTTGGTTCCGATTTTCAGTTTTATAGTATCAATAATTTCACTAGGGAAATATTCAATAAATTTTTCGTCCCATTTTGTTCCGAATCCAAGTATTATATATCCTTTTTTATTCGGTTTGAATTCATATAAGTCAGATTCTTTATTGTTGCTTTTATTAGAATAAGAGATAATAACTCTTTCATTCAGTTTGTTGTTGACTTCAATTTTACCAGGTATATCACATCCAATTGTTATAAAACTTATTAAAATCAATAAAAATATTTTTTGATGCATTTTTGTCAATAAATTTTCGTGTACTGCTTGCTGCTAACGTTTTTGCATAAGGGCAGTGTGGGGTTTTAAAATTCGTAAATTTTCAACCTAGCACTTAGCTTAAACTTTTTTATTTTTTAATTTGTGATTAAAAATAGGGAATAAGTTTAAGTGAACGTTTTTAAATAATAAATAATTTTCAATTTTTTTCTATTTCCCACATTGGCTTTATGCGGTGTTGGGCATTGCGGACACACAGCCGAGTTTCGGACTGAGTAAGAATTCTTTCGCATTTACATAATTTTAGTTTTCATGATGAAAAATTTTTCCAAATACATATTTTCATTCCGAAAGTAGCTAAAAGTCCGAGTATTTTCCTGCGTAAAAATTCTCATTCGTGCTGAGGATTCACACAATTCCATAATTCATGATTTTTTCACAAGAAGTGATTATTCGTACAATTTTGTTAGAGTTTTTTTCAAAGATTATCTATGTAAGAAACTAAGATCTAAGAGGAATTAATAATTCAAAATTATTTAAATTCCATAATATTTTCAGAGTAAATTTTCGGTACTGGGGAAGGCAACTAAACAACTTCTAATAAACTGTGAGTAGGACTTTTGTGTAAAGTCCGCCGTGTTGCCCAACGTTTTTGTATATGAAAAGTTGCGTTTTTTGAAACGCGATTTTTCAAAGTATTTTGTTTTTTATAAAAATAATAAATTTTTCAAGTTAGTAGGCGTGTAGCAATTTTTTATATACGGTGTTGCCTGTAGTATTTATTCTAAGAATAATTTTATTTTAATTTCTATTTGTTCAAGAACATGTTGATAGCTTTCTACAGCTATAAAATGATTTTTAGTAAGGTTTTTCATATCATTGTATGCTGAAATGACTTTACTACAAATATTATTTATTTCAATTGAATCATAATCCTCGAGAACTAATTCCGATGATAAAATTAATAATGGATTTACAAATTTGTCAATTAATTTATCTCTTGTAATAAATCCATCTTTTGCAATGATTTCTTGATCGTTGTAAGTTTTTAGAACAAGTTTTGAATATTTATTCATAAAAACATCGTTAGATTCATATGACCAAGTTTTAACTCCGTTTATGGTAGTAACTCCATTACTTCTTTGTTTTGATAATTTAAAATAATTTGTAAAAAGCAAGAGTCTGTAATCAAAGAAATTTTGTTCGTAAAAATTATACTTATTTATATAATTTCGAATTTCTTGCCTCAGAGATTTTTGTAAGCTATATAGAGGGTATAAATTAGTCATAAGAATATTTATTTCTTCTATTTTTTGTTTATTTGAAAATCCAATTTTTCTATATATTTCTTTAATAGAAATAAATTGTAGAAATTCAACTTGTACCTCTTGGTAAATTTGAAGATTAAATTTTTTTTCGTTTAAATATTTTTTTATGGATTCGATTTGTTTTGAAATAGGAGTTTGAATAGAAATTAAGTTTATTTTTAATAATTCGTATTCGGAATAACGAAGTGATATTTCTTCAATCTTTTTGTCTTTTTTCTCAGCGTTATAGAAAAATCGTGCAATAAAATATGCACCAAAAATACTTCCTGCAGTCACAATTAAACTAATTATATCAAACCAATTTGGCTCATGTAAATTTAAATATATAATGTTAGTCATGTTTCAAAGTATTATTGGAAAACGGAGTTGTTTGTATTTTCTTTTCTAGTCTTTCGATTCTTTTTTCCTAATCACCTTTCCAATTTTCTTCTCTTGCTTTTTTGCACATAATAAGTGCCTCTTTGAAATTACGCTCTTTTTCAAGGATAATAGAATATTGTCTATAACCTTGATGAAAAGGTAGAGGTGAATCCTTATATTCAGTTAAAAATACTTTCTTTGTCTCAGGTGCTATTTCAATTTGTCTTAAACAGCTTTTTTTTGCTAACTCGTAAAATTTAGGATTTTCTCTTTTTTTATAGTAGTATGCTGTAATTTTTTGGAAATAAAAATGTCGGTCGACAACATCACTTGATTCAAGCAATACTTGCTCAGATAGAGAGATTATTTTCGAAAATATATTGTGATTATCAGTTTTGTTAGAAGTTGAAATAAAACTTGATAAAAATGCTAATTTTGATTGGCTAGTTTCTGAAATTTTAGTTTCAAAAAGTGATTTCGGATTTACCATTGTGCCTAGTGAGAATTTTTTCTGTAGTTCTTCTTTTTCTTCTTTTGTTAATGTTTCCCAAAAAGAAACTAAATCATAGTACTTGATTAACCCACTAGTTTTTTTCTGAAATAGTTTTCTAAACATTAGTTTTTTCTTTTTAAGAACGGATTATTTTCTTCGCTAGTGCACTTAATATTACTGGCAACGTTTTTGTATAAGATTAGTGTGGGAGGTAGACAAACTTTATTTTGTCAGCCGAGCCACTGAGCTTATACTTATTTTATGTTTTTTTCTTTGTCGACCTAAAAATAGATAAATAAGTTTAAGCGGACTTTATAAATAACCCAAAACTTTGGGTAAACCTTAAAAACCCACATTAATTTTATACGGTGTTGTAGCCAGTTTTTTCTTTTTTATTCTTTCTCCAAGCAATAACTTTTACTCCTTTCGAGTACTGGATTTTGTTCGGTTCATTTTTAATTAGCTTGTCAAATCTTTGATAATTTAATTCTAAATTTTTCAAGTCAATTTCATTAATTGGCCATTCCAAATGGTGAATTTCAAATTCATTAATCGACTTTTCTGTGTCTTGGAAAAGAGCGTATCTTTCGGTTAGCCATTTTTCCAATTCAGTTTTTTTCGTAATTGATTTTCCAATCTCAAACTGAATATATAATTTGTCATTAAATTCCGAGTTATTGGATTCGTATTGGTTTTTAGTCCGTTTTATTTTTGAAAATCTATACGGAAGTTCAGACATACCTTTTGCAACTTTACAAGACAATCTTTTTCCGCCTTCAATGCTCAAAAAATATACTCCAGTTTTTTTATTTGATTTTACATAAGTTCGAATATTAATTTCATCAAAATCCGAAATCGGTGGAAAAGCAGGTAAATTTTTAGGTCTTATCTTTTCCATAGTGAAAGCAACAACCGAAACCCATGGTTTTCCGTCAAAAAGGTCAATTTCAAGTTCCTTTGGGACAAACTTTTTCAATTCTGATAATTCCACTTGCCAATGAAGAAATATTGCATTATTCCATTCTTGATAAAATTTCCAATTTTCATTTGGGATGTTCCAAGGTCTGTGTTCTGTGGTATTTAATATCTTTCGGATTGTCATTCCTCAAATTGGCTACAACGGTTTTGTATAAGATTAGTGTGGGAGGTAGAAAATCTAAAAATTGTCAGCCGAGCCACAAGCTTATACTTATTTTATGTTTTTATCTTGTCGATTTAAAAATAATCAAATAAGTATGAGTGACATTGTAAAATGAGACAAAACTTTGGGCTAAAACTAAAAACCCACATTAATTTTATACGTTGTTGGCAAACGTGTTTTTTAATTTTATATTAAATTTACTTCCGATCGGGTCGGTTCCATTTATTTCTAATTCATTATTTTTTGTTCGTGATGTCAAATAATAATAATCAAACTGTTTTATTATTTCAATTCCGCCATTTGATAAGTTAATTGCAATAAGTTCACTTTTTAGTTCAAACTCGTTGTTTTTCTCAATTGGTAAAATCTGTTGTAAAAACACTCTGTTGTCAAATTCAGCTATAAAATCAGAAAAGACCTTTCCTTTCAAAAAAGGCAATTCGGGAATACTTTTTAAATAGTAAATAGGGTCTTGATCAAGCCATTCAATTTCCTGTTCACTTAAAAACATATTTGAAGGTTCAGATTTTTCTATTCTTAGATTTTCGTTTTCAATGAGAACAGTCCATTTTAGGTCTTTAAAGTTCTTTTCTTTTTGAAATGGTTTTAGAAACAAGTAATCAATTACGTTTCCGATTGCCCAAATTGGAACAAAAATTATTAGAAAAGGAATCATAATTATAAATAGCAAAATTTCAACATACCAAGGATTTTCCCCAATGTTGAGTTTGCCTTTTATTTCCCTTATTTCAATTGATAATCGTGAGTTCATTATATGTTTGCCAACGGTTTTGTATAAGATTAGTGTGGGAGGTAGACAATGATTATATTGTCAGCCGAGTCACAAGCTTATACTTATTTTGTGTTTTTTCTTTGTCGATTTAAAAATACTTAAATAAGTGTAAGCGACGCTATAAAGAAAGACAAATCTTTGGGAAAAGACAAAAAAACCACATTAATTTTATACGGTGTTGTAACCAGTTTTTTCTTTTTTATTCTTTCCCCAAGCAATAACTTTTACACCTTTTGAGTATTGAATTTTATTCGGTTCGTTTTTAATTAGTTTGTCAAATTTTGGATAATTAAATTCTAAATTTTTCAAATCAATTTTATTTATTGGCCATTCTAAATGGTGAATCTCAAATTCGTTAATTGACTTTTCTGTGTCTTGGAAAAGAGCATATCTTTCAGTCAGCCATTTGTCCAATTCCGTTTTCTCCGTAATTCCTTTTCCAATCGTAAACTGAATATTTAATTTGTCATTAAATTCCGAGTTATTGGATTCGTATTGATTCTCAGTTCGTTTGATTTCTGAAAACCTATATGGAAGTTCAGACATTCCTTTTGCAACTTTACAAGACAAACTTTTTCCGCCTTCAATACTCAAGAAATAGACACCAGTTTTATTATTTGATTTTACATAAGTTCGGATATTAATTTCATCAAAATCCGAAATTGGTGGAAAAGAAGGTAGGTTTTTCGGTCTTATCTTTTCCATTGTAAAAGCAACAACTGAAATCCAAGGTTTTCCTTCAAAAAGGTCGATTTCTAGTTCTTTCGGAACAAATTTTTTCAATTCGGATAATTCCACTTGCCAATGAAGAAATATTGCATTATTCCACTCCTGATAAAATTTCCACTTTTCAGTCGGCATTTTCCAAGGTCTATGTTCAGTTGAATTTAATATCTCTCGGATTGTCATTTCTCAAATTGGTTACAACGGTTTTGTATAAGGACAGTGTGGGAGGATTAAAATCCGTGGATTTTCAGCCGAGCACAAAGCTTAAACTTTTTCATTTTTTAATTTGAGTTTAAAAATAGAAAATAAGTTTAAGCGGACGTTTTAAATAAAAATAAATTTTCAAGTTTTTTTAAATTTCCCACATTGACTTTATGCGGTGTTGGGGCAGCGGATCGCAAGTAATTTTTCCATTCTGCTTTAATTCATGATATTTATATTCTTTTGGATTTTCCGAATACCACTATTTTTTCGTCTTTAATTTTCTTCTCAAGATTATTTCTGTCTAAGTTTATCAAATAATTTTTCTTCTGAGTTGTCTTTCGGTTTTGAGTGAGAATTCGGCAACACTTTTTCCAAAAGTTTTCTTTCAGTTTTGAGTAGATTTTTTCAAGTCGGGTAGAAGAGGAAAAATTCCGCTCTACTAGTTTTTCGATATACTTGAAATCTCGCTTATATTTTCAGACATAAAATGCGAGCAGTGAATTCAGAGTGAATTCACCCGTACGCCCCAACGGTTTTGTATAAGATTAGTGTGGGAGTTTGACAATGATTAAATTGTCAGCCGAGCCACAAGCTTATACTTATTTTGTGTTTTTTCTTTGTCGAACTAAAAATACTCAAATAAGTAAAAGCGGCATAATAAAGAAACCAAAACTTTAGGCTAAACCATAAAACCCCACATTAATTTTATACGGTGTTGTGCCTAGTTTTTTACTTTCGTTAAACTTAGATATTCTTTAAATGCTATGATTAAAAGTAATGAGAAAGGAAAATCAAATCTTTTGACTTCCGGTTTATCTAAGTAATTAACTTCACTAATATTGGCACTCGTTTGGTCTCTCCAATTTCCATATTTAATAACTGAATATTTAATCGAAATATTTAAATCTGAATTAGTATATTCATAATCACCTTCTGATGCCATATGATTTTTATAGTCAATTAAAGTAATTAAATTTCCATACTTCCTAAGTTGACTCTCATCAATTAGTTTTGTCGGATTTCGTTCAGCTAATTTTTCTAGAGCTGTCTTTAAACTCGTTATTGAACCATAAAATGAAACCAAAAAATCAAACACTAATATTTTTGAAAAATGCCAACTTGATGCTCTTCCATAATTTTCACCTATTCTGAACTCAAAAATATTTAATGTGTACTCCTTATCAAATAGTTTTAATAATGTTCTAAGGTTTAATAAATCATTATTGATTAAATCTTCTAAAATTTCTTGAAAATTTACAGTCGTCGCGCTTCTTTTTTCTTTTAAGTTAATTATGTGATCGTATGCACCTTGTATTTTTATTGATGAAAGTATCTTATCTACGGATTTACTAACAATTTTTTTATTGTCAAAATAATGTATTTCTCTACTGTAAAATTTGTCAATATAACCTGAGAAATCAACTTTTGTCCCATATTTTGAATGGAATAGATTCCTAATATTTTCAATATCACATACAAGAATTATTTTATGGAAACCAAATTTATTTTCTGTTGAATTTCCAATGTCAAAATGACAAGCAAAAACGTTTAGTATTCTGAAAATATGTTCAGGATCAAGTCTGTCTAAATCATCAATTACAAGAATTATTTCTTTATTATTTTCTTTAAGTTTTTGTATTAGTCCAGAAATTAATTCCGTTATTCTATTTTCTTCATAGATAGAATTATTTCTTGCTGTAAGTTCTTTTAAAAAATCAATAAGCTCTTTCTTCTCGTCAATTTGTGATTCAGAGTTATGCTCTTTAATATTGTTTACTAGTTTTTTAAAGTTTTCAGATATGTCACTAAATGCTTTTCCAATCTTTCCACCACTCTTTGCTAAAAGAGATATAGTGTCTAAAAAATTGTCTTTTAAATAAAACTGAGCTGTTAGTAAATTTGAAAAATCCGTTTTTTCATAATCAACATTTTTCCCAAGAAGCTCAAAAGCAATATCATATTTTATATAATCAATAATATCATCGTTATTTGAAATTGAATAATTGACAGGAGAAAGTAAAAATAATTCATAATCTTCAGAGTTTTGTTCAAAATATTCATTTAAAAAATAACTCTTTCCAATACCAAATATTCCAGAGAAAATCATTTGGGTATTGTCTTCTAGGTTCATGTGATTTTTGAACCTTTCAATTTCTGATGTAATGTCAATTTTCAATTTTATCGGATGGTTTTAAATTAGGCACAACGGTTTTGTATAAGGACAGTGTGGGAGGTTTAAAATCTGTGGATTTTCAGCCGAGCACTGAGCTTAAACTTTTTTATTTTTAATTTGAGTTTAAAAATAGGAAATAAGTTTAAGCGGACGTTCTAAAAAAAAATAAATTTTAGGTTTTTTAATATTTCCCACATTGCATTTATACGGTGTTGTGCTGCGTTTTTTAGTAATTCGTGTTATTCAGAACTTTTACTTTTTCAGATAAGAATAAAATAAGGTTTGTGATTTCTTTCGTTTTTTCAAATTCCACTAGAGAGACAGTTTCTTCTTTATTTTCGGTATGAATTTTTATGATTGTACATTTTTTCAAAGATTGATATAACCAATATAAACTTCCAACTAATAGAAAAATTGGCAGAATTGTCAGAATAATTCCACCCCTGTTAGTAAAGTCGGGAGTATTGCGAAAATTCGTGTTGTTTATAATGATTATTAACCAATAGGAATTCAGTATTGTAAGTAATGAAGAAACAATTATGGAAATTTTCCAATTCGAAATCATAAATCCTTTCTGCATTGTAATTTGATCAATGTCTGAGTAATAAAAATGTCTGATAACTTGGTTGTTCTTAATAATATCAATTCCAATCTCATTTATATTAATATATGGGGATTTGAATTTCATTATTTTCATCATTTTCAAATTAATTTCTCGGATTTTTCATGCGGGGAATATGCTGCACAACGGTTTTGTATAAGGACAGTGTGGGAGGATTAAAATCCTTGGATTTTCAGCCGATCACTGAGCTTAAACTTTTTCATTTTTTAATTTGAGTTTAAAAATAGGAAATAAGTTTAAGCGGACGTTCTAAATAAAAATAAATTTTTAAGTTTTTGAGATTTCCCACATTGTATTTATACGTTGTTACCTATTGGTGCCACAAGAAGCTAAAAAAATCTTCATTAACGAGCTCAAGCAAATCTCTTAGTGATTGGGAATGACTACATATCGTAAAAAAGTAATTAGATGAATCCTAAGACTACAACTCTCGATTCCGAAAGGAGCTAACAGTTCGCCGTAAAGAACTTCTTTCCTACGCTATAATTCAGAATACAGCTAAGAACAATTCGATTCCGTAAGAAATTTAGACTCTGGATAAAAGTTGCGTGAAAACTAATTATCGTAAAAAAGTAATTAGATGAATCTTAAAACTACAACCTTCGATTCCGAAAGTAGCTAAGATGTCGAGAGTGAGATATGCCGACCAAAATCAATGATTCCGTTTGAGTCGTCCGCGCTTATAGGTAACGGTTTTGTATAAGGTTAGTGTGGGAGGTAGACAATGTTTGAATTGTCAGCCGAGCCACAAGCTTATACTTATTTTGTGTTTTTATCTTTGTCGACCTAAAAATACTCAAATAAGAATAAGCGACATTATAAACAGACACAAAACTTTGGGCTAAAACTAAAAACCCACATTAAACTTATACGCTGTTGCCTACCGTTTCTTTCTTCTAAATATATTTTTCAATCCAAAATATGCTAGAAAACCTAAAACTAGATATAAAAGAGAATTATTTCTTTCAGTGTGTTCTTCAGTATTTGTTTCTGAAAGTTACTCAGACCTAAAGTTTAATACTTTTCTAATATTAAGTTCGTTGATAATTAATTCTGTTAACTCCTTAGGTTCAATTTTTCTATTGACATTTTTTAAATCAATTTCTAGACAATTTAAGTTGTCCCGTTTGATTTTTTTCAACTTATCTTCAAGTACAAATGATGTTACAGCTATTTCTATCAACCATTTTTCTTTGCTTTCAAGATTTTCAATAATTACATCAGGCTGATAATCATCTAATGGCTCATTTTTTCAACAAATATTACTTTTCGTTTTAAATTTTTTGAGTCAACACTTGTTTCAGGTTTCTAAGAAAAAGTTTCATTTATAAAGCTGCGTGAAATTCGACCAGAATTTCAGACTTATGTGAGCCAACGTATTTGGCTAGGGAACGTTTGGGAGTTAATGAGTGATAATTATCGTAATTAACGAACCAAACAAAAGCCATTTAATAGAATCTTTTTATACACCAAACTAAAAATAGAAAAACTAGGCAGCTTGAAAAAGAAATCAATAAATCTAATTGATCAACGGGAAATAATAAAATAAAATCATAATCCTTAATTGTTGCGGAGTAGCTGGAAACACAAAAAGGAAATAAAAAAAGCCTGATTTTTATCCAAACATCTTGCTCATTTCCCTTTTGTGCCGTGGATAAAATAAGAGCAAATCCAATAATACAAGATATGCCTAGAGAACTAGCCCATAGCTTTAAAGAAGGTTCGAAATAAATGGTGATAACCACCAGATACCATATCAAATAGCACCACAAGATTAGCTTTTGTCCTTTGATATTCTTGAAGTATTGTAGAGTACTAGCTATCATCTTTTTGCAATGGTTGGCAACGGTTTTGTATAAGATTAGTGTGGGAGGTAGATAATCGATAGATTGTCAGCCGAGCCACAAGCTTATACTTATTTTGTGTTTTTTCTTTGTCGATTTAAAAATACTCAAATAAGTGAAAGCGACACTAAAAAGAAGCCAAAACTTTGGGCTGAACCATAAAAACCCACATTAAACTTATACGGTGTTGTGTGTAGTTATTTTATTTCGTTAGTTATCTTTCCTTATAACTGACATTAAACTCCATATTAGAAATGTCATAAATATCAACGTTATTGTTTGACAAATAATAATATATAAAAATGATTCCCCTTCTGTAAACAAGATTATTTGAGGAAAAAAAGAAACTGGAAAGAATATGTAATAAATGATTCCATTTGAAATCATGTTGTTCATAGCATAGTAAGAATAAAACGTACCTAATATTATATAAATAAAAGCGATTATTAATGATAACATTCTATTTGACATTCTTGATTGTTTTATTATAAAGTATTAATATTGTGGGTAGTTACTTTCCACTTATTATATTTTTTAGTTTATAACCATATTCTCCGTGTTTTCCTCCACCCCAACTTTCGTATAAAACTTTTGTCGGTATTCCACAATCTGGACAATAATAATCAAGAAAAGAATTCGGCTTATCAATCAATTTTTTTTTAATAAATTCAGTCATTTTTTTCGAGTCTAAATCCGAAAGGTTGGTGAATTCTGATAGTTGATGTTTTTTTAGATGTTTAATATTCACCGAAATTTTATTATCACAATTTATACATTTTAGTTCCGTTGCGGGATGGGTTTCAAAATCCAAATAACTGTTAAATTCAGTTTTGTCAGTAACTGTATTAATTTCGATTAACTTCATTGATTTTTATATACGATTTTTTAATTACACACAACGGATTTGTATAAGATTAGTGTGGGAGGTAGACAATTGGTGAATTGTCAGCCGAGCCAATGAGCTTATACTTATTTTATGTTTTTATTTTTGTCGACCTAAAAATAGATAAATAAGTTTAAGCGGACTTTATAAATAAATCAAAACTTTGGGTAAACCATAAAAACCCACATTAATTTTATACTGTGTTAGCTGCTGCATTTTGTCTTATTTTTTTATTCAGGTTATTTCTTTCTTTATAGACTCAATGTTTTAGTTCAAATTATTTCTCATTAAATGATTCATTAATTAGATTTGAATCGATAGTAATTTTCATTGTTTGCTTGTTTTTCCTATTTGCTTTGTTGAAAATCTGTTTTTTACACTTATTACTTTCACAAAAGTATTCTTTCGTTCCAATTTTCATTTTTATAGTATCTATAATTTCGCTTGGAAAATATTCAATAAATTTTTCGTCCCATTTTGTTCCGAATCCAAGCATTATATATCCTTTTTTATTCGGTTTGAATTCATATAAGTCAGATTCTTTATTGTTGGTTTTATTAGAATAAGAGATAATAACTCTTTCATTCAGTTTGTTGTTAACTTCAATTTTACCAGGTATATCACATCCAATTGTTATAAAACTTATTAAAATCAATAAAAATAATTTTTGATGCATTTTTGTCAATAATTTTTCGTCTACTGCTTGCTGCTAACGTTTTTGTATAAAGTTAGTGTGGGAGTTGGAAATCGATAGATTTTCAGCTAAGAACTAAGCTTATACATATTTAGTGTTTTTATCTTAGTCGACCTAAAAATAATCAAATATGTGTAAGTGAGTTTATAAAGAGGCCAGAAACTTTGAGAAAACCATAAAAACCCACATTAATTTTATACGGTGTTAGGCACTGTTATTTTTCTCATAATATGAATTCAACATTGAATTAAAATTATCATAAACAGTTTCAATTTCAGGTTCAGAATTCAAGCTTGAATCATAAAATACAGAAATAATTCTATTATTGTGATTTGTGTCAAAACAAGCTATTTTTCCTCCGTCACAAAACCCAAAAGGGATTAATCCGTTTTCTATAGTCATTTTGGTTTCCTGTATTTTATATTGATTTATTAAGTCAGAATACCAACTCTCAGATTTGTGAGTAAAAAATTCAATATTTTTAATTTTCTCTAATTGATAAAAATGTTTATACTTAAGAAATTCACGATAGAGATTTGGATATTTTAAATTAATTTCTTTTTCTAATTTGTCTATTTCAATGTCGTTAACAAGGCTTTCAGATTCTTTCCAAGCATACCAACCATTTTTATCTGCAATTTCAGTATTTCTCATATTTAGAGGAATATTTGTGTCAAAAGTCCAGAGTAAGTCCTTTAATTTTAGAATTTCAATTGAATGATTTACAAAGAATTTCAGTTTTTCAATTTCAGTTTTCATTTCAATTTTTAAATAGTGCCTAACGTTTTTGTATAAGATTAGTGTGGGAGGTAGACAATCGAAAAATTGTCAGCCGAGCCACTGAGCTTATACTTATTTTATGTTTTTATCTTGTCGAGCTAAAAATAGATAAATAAGTTTAAGCGGACTTTATAAATAAACCAAAACTTTGGGCTGAACCATAAAAACCCACATTAATTTTATACGGTGTTGTAGCTAGTTTCATTCAATTATAAATGAAATTGGTATAGAATATTTCACATTAACACTTTTCCCATTATTGTAACCAGGAGATTTAAATTTTAGTTTATTGAAAATTTTAGTTAATTCCTTCTGAATTTTTTTATTCTCCGAGTTTACTATAATGTTTGATATTTTTCCTTTATTGTTAATTGTAAAATCAGTACTAATTCTATATTTTTTTTTCTCAAGTCCAATGTTTTGAATTTTTCTTGGATTGAATTTTTTTCTTATGTGTTCTGAGATATATGTGTCAAAACATAATTTAAGCCCAATTTCAGTAAGATTTTCATCACAGCCATAAGCAATTGGGTTTTTGTCTATGATTTCAAATATTAGAAGACTTGAGGGGTCTAAATTGGACTCATTTTTAGTTTTATATTCGACTTTTAGTCCTTTAAATGATTTAATATTAGATATGTTCTCATTTACGGTTTTACCAGTCAAATATTTGTTTTTGTCCATTGATTTTTCAGAAATTATTTCAGGAATAATTACTTTAATGATTAAATAATTTTTTTTTATTCCTTCGAAGTCAATTATTTCACTCTGAATACGAGTGTTTTTTGAATTCCAAATATTTTCAATCGAAAAAATAAAATCTTTTTCAGAAGTCTTAAATTTTATAGATGTAATCTCCTGATTAACTGAATTTCTAATAGATGTGTTTGCAGTAATAATCTGTGTCATAGTTGATATTAACAGAATTATATATGTGATCTTTTTCATTTTTTTGAGTAATTAGCTACAACGTTTTTGTATAAGATTAGTGTGGGAGGTAGACAATTCGGAAATTGTCAGCCGAGACACAAGCTTATACTTATTTTATGTTTTTATTTTGTCGACCTAAAAATAGATAAATAAGTTTAAGCGGACTTTATAAATAAACCAAAACTTTGGGCTAAACCATAAAAACCCACATTAATTTTATACTGTGTTGGCATTAGTTTTTTCTTTTTCCAGCATAGATTTCAACTCTTCATTGCATTCTATACTTTTTAATATAGTATTTTCAAAACCTGTCAAAGAAGTAATAATTTGTTCTTTATCGTTGATTTTGTAAAATATTTTAGTTCCGTTAAGCACAGCTATTTTTAAAGAATGGACCATATTATAAGCTACAGTTACTCCAGTTCTATTGTCATTCATATAAGCGTTAAAGTTATTGACAGAACTTTCATTCCATTCCAGTTTTTTGGGTTTATAATATTTAAACTTATTGATGATATATTCAGGGAGTTTTAAAGCGAATGAATTGCTCGATATTTTCTCTAAAATTTTTTCGTATGCTCTGACATTTAAATCCCAATTTCGTTCATTAACAAGAACAAGTTCCCTCAAAAGTTCACGATATTCTTCTGATGATTTATTATTGAAATAAAAATCAGAGTCAATTTTTAGATTATTCAGCATCTCAGTCGAAATATTGATGCAAGTTTGAGTTGCAATAGATTCCCTTAACAAATGAGAAATTTCTTGTAACGTTAGTTTAGAAATGCCTTTGGAAAGAATTGATTCGGTTTTGTCAGAAATTCGATTACCGACAAAAGTCAAATTTTTAATAGTGTTTTCTCTTTTAAACAATTTCATTCTTAAATTAATGCCAACGTTTTTGTATAAGATTAGTGTGGGAGGTAGACAAACTTTATTTTGTCAGCCGAGCCACTAAGCTTATACTTATTTTGTGTTTTTTTCTTTGTCGACCTAAAAATAGATAAATAAGTTTAAGCGGACTTTATAAATAAACCAAAACTTTGGACTAAACCATAAAAACCCACATTAATTTTATACGGTGTTACATGCTGTTTGATTTGCCATCAAAACTTCTGAAATCTAAAGGGAATGGATAATATGTCGGATATTTGTTTAATATTATTGGAGCATGTTTTAAAGACTTATATTTATTATAAAATTTAAAACCTGTTATATCAGTCACTTTATCCAGTGGTTTGTCATTATCTATGCTTAATACAAATCCGAACGGTGGAAAAGTAAAATCGCATATTGCTCCATAAAGATTAGTGAAGAAAATTGTACCTTTTTTAACCTGACCCTCATTATTTAGATACATATAAATTTTATACCTATCACTTAATTTTTCCAATTCGGGGTCTTTTACAAAGTCAATCAATTCAGGATACTGATCAGTAAATACACTTTGATTATTACAAATAAATATTGCTATTATTTGTTTTAAAAATTTTAAATGATTTATATCAGATATATCGAATTGATAAGCTTTTGCATTTTTATCCTCATGGGTAATGATACTCATACAAATATTTGCAAATTTCTTGTATTCTCTTACGTATTTTGATCCGAGGAAACTATTGCAATCAAAGCATAAGCAGTAATCTCCTATTCCACCTTGTTCAACTTTGGTTTTTATCTTCTCCTCTTTACTCAAATACTTTTCTACTTTTGTATAATATTCAGTCGAATCAACTATTTGGTATCTACTTTTGTTAAAGGCTGACCTTGGAGGAATATGCTCAAAATTTAATTCTTTTTCTTCTTTGCAAATTCTACAAATTCCAATCTTAGTTTTTTTGTTTTTCATTTTTTTCGGAAAATTGCATGTAACGTTTTTGTATAAGATTAGTGTGGGAGGTAGACAAACTTTATTTTGTCAGTCGAGCCACTGAGCTTATACTTATTTTGTGTTTTTATCTTTATCGACCTAAAAATAGATAAATTAGTTTAAGCGGACTTTATAAATAAACCAAAACTTTGGACAAAAACTAAAAACCCACATTAATTTTATACGGTGTTGGCATTTAGTGCTTTTTTATAATTTACCTTTTATTCGTACGATTATTTTCAGTTATTCTACCTATATATTTTCAATCAGTTCAAAACGAGAACTTATTGATATAATTCTTACTTATTTTCATAATTCTCGCATACATTATTCCAAAAATAAATATTGAAATTAGTATTCCAGATATAATGAAATAAAAAATTTCTTGATATAGATACATAAATAAATATGACGGAATTACTCCTATTAGCAGAGCAATAAAAAAGGCCTTGTTCAAATCGGTGTAAAGATTAATTATAATTTGATTATTTTTTTCATTAATAACTAATTTTGAAGGGAACCTAATATTTATTTTATGTCCTTTAATCATAATTTGTATAGGTAAACTCACTTTCTTATAATAATTTTTATTTGTGAGGTTTGAATCATATGAGTTAGACTCTTTCTCACTCCAACCTTTCAAAATGTTATCTCTAAGCTTACCGTTAATTGTTTTTGCGGACGTTTTAATTTTCATTTTTTCAGTATTAATGCCAACGGTTTTGTATAAGGTTAGTGTGGGAGGTAGACAAACTTTATTTTGTCAGCCGAGCCACTGAGCTTAAACTTTTTTTTATTTTTTAATTGAGTTTAAAAATAGGGAATAAGTTTAAGCGGACGTTGTAAATAAAAATAAATTTTCAACTTTTTGAGATTTCCCACATTGGTTTTATACGGTGTTACCTATTGGTGCCGCAAGAAGCTAAAAAATCTTCATAACCAAGCTCAAGCAAATCTCTTACTCTGGGAAAAGATTAATTATCGTAAAAATGTAATTAGATGAATCTTAAGACTACAACTCTCGATTCCGATAAACAGCTCAGATTTCGCCGTACAGATATTCTTTTCAGACTAATAATTCAACATACAGATTAGAAAAATTCGATTCCGTATAAAATTGCCGCTCTGGATAAAAGTTGGGTAAAAACTAATCTTCGTAAAAATGTAATTAGATGAATCTTAAGACTAAAACCTTCGATTCCGAAAGGAGCTAAGATCTCGAGAGTAAGATATGCCGACCAGAATCAACGATTCCGCTACTGTCATTCGCACTTTTAGGTAACGTTTTTGGCTATGATAAGTTGCGTTTGGCGGTTTTAAAACGACCTGTTTTGGCGAACCTAACCGACCAGTACTTGAGCCAAAACATTATGAGTGTTTTAAAACTGCGTACCTAGATTTTCATAGCTTTTATAAGACCGTAATTTAGAAAAATAATTTTAAACACTTATAGGAGTGTAGCAATTTATTATAGCCGGTGTTGTAAACTTTAATTTGGTTAGTCATAATATTCATTAAGTTCCTCTTGTAATCTTTTTAAATCGGAGTCAAAGGATCCATACTTTTTTAGATAGTTATTGGCTTTTACAATAGAGATGTTTCCCTTTTTAATATTTCCGTACCGAAGATAATTTTTTGTTAGTCCATAATATGACAAACCTTTAATAAAATCTATTTCCGAATTATTGATAACGTTTAGATACTCTTTTTCGGCATTAGTTTCTTCTCCTATCGTACTCAATGTTCTACCTAGGTTGATTCCAGAAACAAAGTATAAAGAATCAGATTGAGTGAATGATTTTCTGTAGTATTCTATTGCTTTAATAAAGTTTTTAGAGTCTCTTTCAACGTTTCCAATATTATTTAAGAGAAGAACGCTGTTTGAGTCAATACTCAAACCCTTTAAATATATTTCTCTTGCTTTTTTAAACTTACCATTATGAAATAATTCAATTCCTTGATTGTTGAAATAATGCAAAGAGTCTTCGAGAATATCAAATTTCTCATGATAAAAACTTATGTTATCTCCATTTCGAGTAAAAGTAATTAATGGAGAATTACTTAAAGTTTTTTTTTCGTATTTATTTTGACAGCTAATAAATGTTATTACTAAAAGAATATAAAATCGGTTTTTCAATTTTCTTATTGTTTACAACGTACTTGTATAAGAAAAGTTGCGTATTAAAACGCTATAACTTTCATGTTAAAAACAAACTTAATAAATTAAAATATAATAATTATGATTACAGAAATAAGCAATTTTTTTTATACGGTGTTGGCAACCGTTTTTTATTCAGATTTTATTCATTCATTCATTTTGACAAACCATTTAAATAATTCAACTACTGGCTTTATTAGAAGTAATATTTCAGTCATAAGTGTAATTATTGATGCTTTGTTATGTGTTTGTTTGTTAATTCTTTCAGGAGAATTTCGGAAAATTCGTAAAAGAAACCAATAAGCAGGTATTTGGTATAGTTTTTTAAAATCATACCATTTATAAGGATATAATTCAAATTTAGGTTTTCCTTCGTATATGTAAGCGTTGTGTTTTTCTAATTTTAAAATGTATTCTTTAAATGTCATAAAATCAATTTCATAGTACATTTCATTTGGTTTGTTTTCAGAACCATTAGTTGTTATTGTTCTAACTATTTTACTCGATTTATTCATTATTAATTTAAAATATCATGTCAAAAAAAGAAAACTACAAAGCCTATATACTCGACCAAAAAGGAACACGAGTGTACGCAACATTATTTATAAAAGAACCAGAACTTAAATCTTTTCTTTCAATACAAACTCCCGAGAGGTCTCTCTCTGTTTTTTAAAGTAAGTTTCAATTTTTTCGTTAGCTTCATTTAGCTTTGTTTCGACTACCTCAGAGACATCTTCTTTATTTGTAGATTTAATAAGTTCTTTTATTTCTATTTGATTTTTAAGAATTCCTCTTAATATAAAGTTGTTCTCGTTAGTCGTAGCTAATAATTCAATTAATGATCCGGCAATGTTAATTTCATAAGTTTTTGATTCGTCCATTATTTATGTGTTTAATGTTAAAAGCACGGCTACTGCTTCAAATGTTTGCCAACGTTTTTGTATAAGCTCAGTGTGGGGTTTTAAAATCCGTGGATTTTCAAACTAGCACTGAGCTTAAACTTTTTTTTATTTTTTAATTGAGTTTAAAAATAGGGAATAAGTTTAAGTGGACGTTGTAAATAAAAATAAATTTTCAACTTTTTGAGATTTCCCACATTGGTTTTATACGGTGTTACCTATTGGTGCCGCAAGAAGCTAAAAAATCTTCATAACCAAGCTCAAGCAAATCTCTTACTCTGGGAAAAGATTGATTATCGTAAAAATGCATTTAGATGAATCTTAAGACTACAACTCTCGATTCCGAAAAATTGCTCAGAGTTCGCCGTACAGATATTCTTTTCATACTAATAATTCAACATACGGATTAGAAAAATTCGATTCCGTATAAAATTGCCGCTCTGGATAAAAGTTGGGTAAAAACTAATCTTCGTAAAAATGTAATTAGATGAATCTTAAGACTAAAACCTTCGATTCCGAAAGGAACTAAGATCTCGAGAGTAAGATATGCCGACCAGAATCAACGATTCCGCTACTGTCATTCGCACTTTTAGGTAACGTTTTTGTATAAGATTAGTGTGGGAGGTAGACAAACTTTATTTTGTCAGCCGAGCTACTGAGCTTATACTTATTTTTTGTTTTTATCTTTGTCAACCTAAAAATAGATAAATAAGTTTAAACGGACTTTATAAATAAACCAAAACTTTAGGCAAACCATAAAAACCCACATTAATTTTATACGGTGTTAGCAAATTTTTTTATTTAATCGAAAATTGTTCAATAGGGATATTGTTTATTTTATCTGTGTTGTAATATGTTGTGAATTCCTCATCATTGATAGTTATTTCAAATAGATTAGCAATTCCAATACCACTAAAGGGTGGATCATAATTATAATCAATCTCAATGTAAATTTTTCGATTGTCGGATAATTCAATAATAACACAACCGTAGTCTCCTTTTTTTTCTACAAACTTGCTAATAGTTTCGTCCCATTTTTCAGATTTTCCAGTACTAATTTCATCAGCAGCAGGAATATCTATGTATTCAGTCTTATGTATTTTAATCGTTTTATCATCTATTACTTCACCAATAGAAATACTAGTTTGATTATATTCGTTATTAGTATTGTTTATAAACACAAATTCTCTTGAATCAAGAGAATCTTCTAATCCTAAAAAATTACAACTTATAAGTGTAAAAGTAAGAGATACAATGATGAGTATATTTTTTTTCATTTTTCTAATTTTTGCTAACGTTTTTGTATAAGATTAGTGTGGGAGGTAGACAAACTTTATTTTGTCAGCCGAGCCACTGAGCTTATACTTATTTTATGTTTTTATTCTTGTCGACCTAAAAATAGATAAATAAGTTTAAGCGGACTTAATAAATAAGCCAGAAACTTTGAATAAACCATAAAAACCCACATTAATTTTATACGGTGTTGCCTACAGTAATTTTGGAATTTAAAATATATTTTTCAAATCTTGACGTCCAACAATACTCATAATTTCCACAATTTCATTATTAACTCTGTAATATATATTGTCAGAACCACATGGACAACGTCTATAATTTTCTTTTATAAAGTCAACCGATTCAAAAGAGAATGGTCGTTCAGCTATGATTTCAAAATATTCAAAAAATGATTCGAAATATTTGTCGGCTTGTGCCATTCCAAATTTCTTAACTCCAAAATGGTGAATTCTTATAAGGTCTTCTTTCGCAGAATTACTCAGCTTATATTTAGCCATTAAGTAAAGATTTTGATTGAGCTAAGATCTGTTCTTTGCTGTCATTCGTAAAGCCACTATTCTCAGCTTTTTCCAGCTTAGAACTTATCCAATCAATTTGTTTTTGTTGTTTTCGCGCTTGTCTTATTAAGTCGTTCACAAGCTCACTTTTACTGGAATACTCATGATTATCTACTTGAGATTTTAACCATTCGTCGTTCGGTTGTGTGAATGAAATACTTTGTCTTGCCATAATTTTAGTTTTGATGTAAAAATACACCAATTATGAATCATCTGCAAATTTTCCTTATTGTTGGCAACGTCTCGGCTATGGTTAGTACGGGAATTAAAAGTAATGAATTTCCGATTAATCACTTAGCCAAATTTTTTTATTTTGTTTTATCTTTTCTTTATTAAAGCCAAATCAAAAGATTTGGCGGACTTAGTAAATATACCAAAACTTTGGGTTAAGCATCAAAACCCGTATTAATTATAGCCCTTGTTGCCAACCGTTATTTCAATTTATTGGGTATCTTATGGTCTATAGAAAGTTTTTATGCACCAAATTGGAAATAAAAACAATAAGCAATTCAGTATTGAAATAGATAAGTGTAAGAAATTACTAGGAAATAATAGAATGAAATCATAATCTTTTATTGTAGCTGAATAACTAGAAACACAGAAAGGGAACAAAAAAAGTCTAATTTTTACCCAAATATTTTGCTTTATGCCTTGTTGAATAGTGGATAGTATTAGGGCAAACCCGATGATAAGTGAAATTCCTATAGAGCTAGCCCATAATTTTAGTGAAGCTTCAAAGTATATGCTTATAATTGTTAGATACCAAACTAAATAACACCATAAAATCATTTTTTGGGATGTTATATTTTTGAAATATTTTAAAAAAACAGTTATCACAATATCGTATGCTTCTTTTTATCTTGTCTAATGTCAAGTTTTGTTATTCAGTTAATTATATTTGGGTCAAATCTACCAATTTTAATAAACATTTTAGAGTTTTTTTTCTCTTTAGCCCAAGGAATTTATCGGATTCTGATGGGTAATGGTTGGCAACGTTTTTGTATAAGATTAGTGTGGGAGGTAGACAAACTTTATTTTGTCAACCGAGCCACTGAGCTTATACTTATTTTGTGTTTTTTTCTTTTTCGATCTAAAAATAGATAAATAAGTTTAAGCGGACTTTATAAATAAACCAAAACTTTGGGAAAACCATAAAAACCCACATTAATTTTATACGGTGTTGGCACAAGTTTATTACAAATATTGATTTTCGATTATTTCCCAATCGTACATTTCGTTGAATTCAGAAAGTGACTTTGGTTTTACTTTAAAAGTTTTATTCTTAGTCTCTGTTTTTTCTTCAGAGATATGTCCAGATTCTGATGTCAGAATATTTTTCACAAAGTCGATTTTTTTACTTGAGAATTTTCCACTTGCTGAATTCACTCCGTTACTTTCAGCCATAACAATTTCCATTCTGTTATTATTTAACTTGAAGCTATAGGACTGATTTGATCTAGTTAATTGATAAAATATTTTCAAAATACCATTCTCTATAGATAATTCTGGCTCAATGTAGTTAGCCATTCTTCCTTCGTCTCCTCGAGCAATGAATTTATTGTTTTGAATGATTACTTGATTTTTTTCTTTTTGTGTCAGTGCAACGAGAATTATTCTTGCTTTGTTTTTTAAAACATGGCATTGAGAGCATCTTTTTTCGAAAACGCTATCCTTTGATTCTAGGATAAGTACGAAATCTTGAAACTCATCTTTGTTTAAATCTCCTGAAACTTTTTGTAATATTTTCCATTCGGAATTATTTTCAATTTCATTCAGATTTTTCTCAATAAAATTAGGGTATTTAAATTCCTTATTTTGGGAATAAGTAGAAATTACAAAAAACAGAAAGGATATTATTGAAAGTCGTTTTTTCATAATTTGTGCCAACGTTTTTGTATAAGATTAGTGTGGGAGGTAGACTATCGATAGATTGTCAGCCGAGCCACTGAGCTTATACTTATTTTATGTTTTTATCTTTGTCGACCTAAAAATAGATAAATAAGTTTAAGCGGACTTTATAAATAAACCAAAACTTTAGGAAAACCATAAAAACCCACATTAATTTTATACGGTGTTGTAAGTAGTTTTTTAAAAGTGAAGTATATTTCCAAATTTAGCGTTTTTTATTCTCTCAATGATTTCTTCTCCGTGTTCTCAATTATCACATTGAACTATTATTTTATTCGTAGCATTTTTTATATCATTCATCATGGCTAAGTTTCCAACCATCATTTTTTGAGTTTTCATTGTTCCAATAATCTTAGGTCTTTAAATGTCATTTTCTGAATTCACATTTTCTTCATTTAGCATTTTATCAACGAGTTCTCGCCATATTTTATTTTTTTCTTCTACTGGTAATTTTGAATTATAAAATTCATTTTGTTCTATTAACACTTTATTATAAATGTCTTTTCCTATTAAGTTTAATTCTGAAAAGGATGTTTCTTTATTTTCTCTTATTAAATCAATTCTCTTGTTGAATTTTCTGGCATATACTTCGTATAAATCAAATATTATTTTTTGCGATATTAAATCTTTTTCCAAGTTAGAATCTAATGAATCTTTAATCCAAGATTTGTCTTTATCAAAGTATGCTTTTGCATTGGCATTTTTTAATCCTGTAGATTCTAATACAATTGCATGATAAGACCAAACATTACTTGAGTTGTTGCTATTAGGTGTTTTTAAAAAATCTTTAGATTTTATTATTACGTTTGGGTTCCAATAAACGACATGTTCAGATAACAAATACATTTTTATTTTTATACTAAAATACTTGTAGCCAAAAAATAATATTATCACAGATGATAGTGCAATAACTATATACTTAATTTTTTTTTTCATAGTAATTACTTACAACGTTTTTGTATAAGATTAGTGTGGGAGGGTAGACAAACTTTATTTTGTCAGGCGATCCACTGAGCTTATACTTATTTTCTGTTTTTATCTTGTCGACCTAAAAATAGACAAATAAGTTTAAGCGGACTTTACAAATAAACCAAAACTTTGGGTTAAACCATAAAAACCCACATTAATTTTATACGGTGTTGTAAGTAGTGTTTTTTTCGTTCACTTACTTAATTTCAAAATCCGAAATGCTCCTTGAATTACCAACGCAAAAACGATTGTTCCGATAATCAAATCAGGTTTACTCGAACTCAACCAATTTACCAAAATTCCTGCAATTATTACTCCTAAATTTATAATCACGTCATTCGAGGTGAAAATCAAACTCGCTTTCATATGTGCCTCTTCTTTGCTCTTTGACTTTTGCAAAATATAAAGACAAATTCCGTTAGCGATAAGTGCAAAAATCGAAACGATAATCATTGTTGAAAAATCGGGATGTTTCTCGTTTCCGAAAAATCTTCTTAAAACTTCTACAAATCCAATAATCGCAAGTACTATTTGAAAATATCCGGCAAGTTTTGCAATCCGATTTTTCTTGATTAATGTTCCGCCAACCGCAAACAAACTAATTCCATACACAAAACTGTCCGCAAGCATATCCAAACTGTCGGCAACAAGCCCCATTGACTTTGAGATAATTCCTGTCGTCATTTCGATAACGAAAAAAGCAAAATTTATGACAAGTACAGACCAAAGTAGTTTTTTCTGATTTTCGTTTTCTTTAAATTCTGTTTGGTCGGTTTGTTCCGTTGAAATTTTCTTTCCACCTAAATTCAGTTCGAAAACAGACTTTTCTATTTGGTCAATTTCTCCGTTGTGAAAAACGGTCAATATTCGGTTAGGAATATCAAAGTCCAAATTCGCAATGCTTGAAATTCCGTCCAATTTCATTCGAATGAGGTTTTCCTCAGAAGGACAGTCCATTTTAGTTATTTCAAATGTTGTTTTTTTCATAGTTGTTAGAATTAGACTCTAGAGTTTGTAAAAATATCTCGTAATTCCTTTTCTATTGGAAATGATTTTAGAGGAGGAACATTGGCTCCTCCTGGATTACCAATAGGAATTTTCCCAACAAAGGATTTAATACCTCCAAAAATTAGTCTTGGAATCTGACCAAATATTTCTTCTCCGCTTTTGATTTTAAATCCAAATTTTAGCATTTTCCAATGTACTAGCGTATGTGTATACGGATATTTCTGTCCGATTATATGAGCGCGTTCTAAATGATTCCAAGCATTTATTAAATTTCCAGATATACTTTCAGTTCTGTATTTTTCTAATTCTGTATTGAAATAAGGTTTTAATTCTTTTGGTATTGAAGTATAAAGTTTCATAATATCGTTTTAATGATATTACAAATGTAATTATCATATGGTGCAACTCGATTGCAAAGATTATTTGTTACAGTTGTTACACAATCCTTTAACAACCATATTAGCTTGTTGTATTTTGAAGTTTTCGGGAAGTTCGATGTTTTGAAAAGGAACGTCAAAAAGACAAAATGTTTTGTCGCAATTATTACAATAAAAATGGTAGTGTAAGTCTTTTGGGTCACAATTACAGCCTTTGGCACAAACAGCATATTTTATCATACCAGAACCATCTTCTATACTGTGTATAACTTTATTGTCCTCAAATGTTTTTAAAGTTCGAAAAATAGAACTTCTGTCTGTATAAACTAATGCGTTTTCGATGTCTTTTAGTGACTGTGCCTTTTCTTGGTTTAAAAGGTGGCGTAAAACTACAGTTCTTACAGCTGTGTTTTTTACATTTTTTATTTTTAGTATTTCATCAACGGTTTGCATTTCCCTAAAATATAATTTTTTATTCAGATTATGATTTTCAGGCATTACTTACAACGTTTTTGTATAAGGTTAGTGTGGGGTTTTAAAATCCGTGGATTTTCAAACTAACACTGAGCTTAAACTTTTTTTTATTTTTTAATTGAGTTTAAAAATAGGGAATAAGTTTAAGCGGACGTTGTAAATAAAAATAAATTTTCAACTTTTTGAGATTTCCCACATTGCCTTTATGCGGTGTTGGGCATTGCGGGCACACAGCTTAGTTTCGTACTGAGTAAGAATTCTTTCGTGTTTACATAATTTTCGTTTTCATGATATAAAATATTTCCAGATACATATTTTCATTCCGCAAGTAACTAAAAGTCTGAGTATTTTCTTGCGTAAAAATTCTCATTCGTGTTGAGCATTCACACTATTCCATAATTCATGATTTTTTTACAAGAAATGATAATTCGTACTATTTCATAAGGAATATTCTTTTGTAAAAGATTCACAACGTAAGAAACTAAAATCGAGAGAATTTAATAAGTTCACATGATTAAAATTCCTAAATATTTTCAGAGTAAATTTTCGGTACTGGGGAATGCAACTAAAAAACTTCTAATAAACTGTGAGTAGGACTTTTGTATAAAGTCCGCCGTTTTGCCCAACGTTTTTGCATAAGAGCAGTGTGGGGTTTTAAAATTCGTAAATTTTCAACCTAGCACTTAGCTTAAACTTTTTTATTTTTTAATTTGTGATTAAAAATAGAGAATAAGTTTAAGTGAACGTTTTTAAATAATAAATAATTTTCAATTTTTTTCTATTTCCCACATTGGCTTTATGCGGTGTTGTGTTTTGCGGACTCACAGTGAGTTTTCGTCTGAGTGGCAATTCGTTCGTACAAATTTTTCCTGTCGATGCATTGTAGAACTAATTCTCGTTAAAAATATTTCTCGATTTCGCATAAAACTTTAAGTCGCAAGTAAATATTCGGAGTAGGAGAGTCGCACTGTTTTGTAGGATAATTAAAATTATTCAGAATTGAGTAAACATTCGGAGTATAACTTTTTAGAGTTGAGTGATAATTCAGAGTGTTTTTCAAGATCTGAGTGTCGATTCATATTGTGAATTCCGAAAGAAAGTCCAAATGGAATTTGGAATAAAAAATAATATTTCAACCAAAATTTTCCGAACTTGGAAGCGCATTATGAATTCCTGAAATATACTGTGAGTTAGAATTTCAGCGGAAATTCCACCGTGATACACAACGTTTTTGTATAAGATTAGTTTGGGAGTTTGACAATTCGTGAATTGTCTACCGAGCCACAAGCTTATACTTATTTTGTGTTTTTATCTTGTCGACTTAAAAATAGATAAATAAGTTTAAGCGAACTTGGTAAATAAACCAAAACTTTGGGTTAAACCATAAAAACCCACATTAATTTTATACGGTGTTAGCAAAAGTTATTTTTTTGAAATCTCTTTGTTGATAAATTTAGATTGTTTTATTAATTCTTTATAATTTGAATATCTCTCTATGCCAAATAAGTCTTTTTCACTTAACCAGTCTGTTGGAACTTCCAAATTTTTAGTTTTATGAAAGTTTAATAAGTATTCACCACCGTCATACCACATTTCACCCAGTTTGTCTGAGAAGTTTTTTTCATAATATGTAAATTTTTCATATTCCCTATGTTTTAACTCTTCCCTAAGAGGCAGGTATATATCGTTATATGCTTTTCTGTTACTTAAAGATTTTTCTTTGTTTTTGTAATTTAAACTTCGATGTTTCTTTATTTCAGGTGAATATTCATCTTCAAAGGCGATATATTCTTCTACCGCATCCCTCCACTGTTTATGTAGTGTTTTATAATTAGGTGATTGGCGCATAATCCAGAGAAGATTTTTGTCTTTTTGAGTTGCCAAAGAATATCGACTCTTTCCTTGTTTTATATTTTCTAAATAATATTCTAATTTTAAATAACTTAATTGTTTGGCAAGTTTATCTTTCTCGTTATTCAATTCTGAAAGATTCATTGATTTATATTTTGAATATTCTGATTTTTTCTGAGTTTCTACTTTAGAAAATTTCAATTCTGAAGTGGGCAGAGTTTTGTCCTTAGATTCAATTTTTTTTGTTGTTGAGCAACTTACTAAAATACAGATGCTTAATATAATGGTTGGAATTTTTATATTCATGTTATTTTTGCTAACGTTTTTGCATAAGGGCAGTGTGGGGTTTTAAAATCCGTGAATTTTCAACCTAGCACTTAGCTTAAACTTTTTATTTTTTTATTCAGTTTAAAAATAGGGAATAAGTTTAAGCGTATGGTGTAAATAAAAATAAATTTTCAATTTTTTTCTATTTCCCACATTGGCTTTATGCGGTGTTGTGTTTTGCGGACTCACAGTGAGTTTTCGTCTGAGTGGCAATTCCTTCGTACATTTTTTTTCTTTTTATGAATTGTAGAACTAATTCTCGTTAAAAATATTTCTCGATTTCGCATAAAACTTTAAGTCGCAAGTAAATTTTCAGAGTAGGAGAGTCGCTTTGTCTTGTAAAATAATTCAAAGTAAAAGTATTCAGAATTGAGTAAACATTCGGAGTATAACTTTTTAGAGTTGAGTGATAATTCAGAGTATTTCTTTCCAGATTCCAATGTCGATTCATACTGTGAATTCCGAAAGAAAGTCCAAATGGAATTTAGAATAAAAAATAATTTTTCTATCAAAATTTTCCGAATTCGGAAGCGCATAATGATTTTCTGAAATATACTGTGAGTTAGAATTTCAGCGGAAATTCCACCGTGATACACAACGTTTTTGGCTATGATAAGTTGCGGTTGGCATTTTTAAAACGACCCGTTTTGGCGAACCGAACCGACCAGTACTTGAGCCAAAACATTATGAGTGTTTTAAAACTGCATACCTTGAATTTCATAGCTTTTATAAGACGGTAATTTAGAAAAATAATTTTGAATGCGAATAGGAGCAAAGCAATTTATTATAGCCGGTGTTGGGGTATGTTTATTTTATCTCGCGCCCATTCTTAAATTCCGAAATATAAGTAGTGTCTCTTTGTGAAATAAATCCGTTTTCAAAATCATAAGAGTGATATTCCCAAATACCATTTATGTTTTTGTCAGGGTATAAATATGAAATCCGGATACCGTTTTTAAAGTCATGTAATATTTTTCTATTTTGATAATGATGAATTGAACCACTTAATTCTAGATATTGTTTAACTATAATTTCTCCGTTTTCATTTTTATATTCGGATATATCTCGCAAAGCTAAGTCTTTTGCAGAGTTTGATAAATTCCAAATTCCTACCCAAACAAAGGGGAAAGCTGTAATTCCTATAAGACTAAGTAATATAGCTTTTAATTTTTTTTGTTTTATTTTCGATCCAATCAGAATTAATATAAAAAATGTTACTCCGATTAGTATTGAGGCTCCTAAATGAAAAATTCTATATGCTGGCTGAATTCTTACTTCAATGGGGAGTCCATATATTAATCCAAGAAATAATAAGGTTAAGATTAATAGTATGGATGTGATTTTTATATTCATTTTTTCTAATATACCCCAACGGTTTTGTATAAGGGCAGTGTGGGAGTTTTAAAATCCGTGGATTTTCAACCTAGCACTTAGCTTAAACTTTTTTATTTTTTAATTTGTGATTAAAAATAGGGAATAAGTTTAAGCGAACGTTTTTAAATAATAAATAATTTTCAGTTTTTTTCTATTTCCCACATTGGCTTTATGCGGTGTTGTGTTTTACGGACTCACAGTGAGTTTTCGTCTGAGTGGCAATTCTTTCTTACAAGTTTTTCCTGGGGATGCATTGTAGAACTATTCTAATTAAAAATATTTTTTCGTTCCACATAAAATTTTAAGTCGCAAGTAAATTTTCAGAGTAGAAGAGTCGCTTTGTTTTGTGAAATAATTCAAAGTAAAAGTATTCAGAATTGAGTAAACATTCGGTTTATAGCTTTTCAGAGTTGAGTGATAATTCAGAGTGTTTTTCTCCAGATCTGAGTGGCGATTCATATTGTGAATTCCGAAAGAAAGTCCAATTGGAATTTAGAATAAAAAATAATTTTCCAACCAAGATTTTCCGAACTCGGAAGCGCATTATGATTTTCTGAAATATACTGTGAGTTAGAATTTCAGCGGAAATTCCACCGTGATACACAACGTTTTTGCATAAGGGCAGTGTGGGGTTTTAAAATCCGTGGATTTTCAACCTAGCACTTAGCTTAAACTTTTTTATTTTTTAATTCAGTTTAAAAATAAGGAATAAGTTTAAGCGTATGGTGTAAATAAAAATAAATTTTTAACTTTTTGAGATTTCCCACATTGGCTTTATGCGGTGTTGTGTTTTGCGGACTCACAGTGAGTTTTCGTCTGAGTGGCAATTCGTTCGTACAATTTTTTTCCGTGTATTACTTGCATTAGATTCTTATTAAAAATATTTTTATGTTGTGCATAAAACTTTAAGTTCCAAGTAAATTTTCAGAGTAGGAGAGTCGCTTTGTCTTGTAAAATAATTCAAAGTAAAAGTATTCAGAATTGAGTAAACATTCGGAGTATAACTTTTTAGAGTTGAGTGAAAATTCAGAGTATTTCTTTCCAGATTCCAATGTCGATTCATATTGTGAATTCCGAAAGAAAGTCCAAATGGAATTTAGAATAAAAAATAATTTTTCAACCAAAATTTTCCGAACTCGGAAGCGCATAATGATTTTCTGAAATATACTGTGAGTTAGAATTTCAGCGGAAATTCCACCGTGATACACAACGTTTTTGTATAAGATTAGTGTGGGAGGTAGACAAACTTTATTTTGTCAGCCGAGCCACTGAGCTTATACTTATTTTATGTTTTTTTCTTTGTCGACCTAAAAATAGATAAATAAGTTTAAGCGGACTTTATAAATAAACCAAAACTTTAGGAAAACCATAAAAACCCACATTAATTTTATACGGTGTTACCTGCTGTTTTCATTCAGTTTATCAATTTTCTTCGAATAACTATATTTTCCTATTCGTATTCTTATAAGAATTAAAATTATAATGCTTGTAAACCAAGCGGTATTATATACTCCGGATGAAAACTCTTTTATGGGAATATATAGAGGGAAATTAAATCCGACTATTATTAAAATTAAAAATATTCTAAATAGATATTTAATAGTAATTGGTTTTAGTGAAATTTCTTATAATCCGATTATTAGTACAAATAGAAAGAAAGAATTGTATTTAGTTGCAAAACAAATTAATTCATAAAGATCAGGATTGTCTGATTTCAATATATTAATAGACTCAATATGATTTAAATGAGTATTTATTGATAGGCTTAGTTGAATAAGAATTAGAACTATGGAGAAAATAGGAATGGTAATTTTCATGAAGGATTTCCTTGATGTTTCTTTCACAGCTATTTATTTCAATTCGTAATCGATTAATAACTCTCTTAATTTTAAATCTGATTTATACTCGACGACATTTTTGATAATATAATATTCATTATTGTTTTTTATATATCCTCTTTCTAATACTTTTAAATCAATTTTTTTTAGTTCATTCGTGAGTAATTCAATCGTGTTAAAGTTATTTTTTAATAATTCCGTGTTTAGGTTTTTTATACTTTCTTGAGGGAAATCTTTTAACCAAATAATAAGGTCAGAAAGCATTATTTTTAAACTGTTAAATTTTATTTTATCACTCTTTAATTCTAACTTCTTTAGATTTTCAATAGGGTCAGTCCCTGGAGATTCAAACAGTTCTTTAATGAGTTTGTTTTCTGATTTTATAAATTTAATTATAATAGAAACCGTGTCTTTGTAATTATTGTAATTTTTAGAATTAATCATTTTTCATATTGCTGGTAACGTTTTTGTATAAGGTTAGTGTGGGAGGTAGACAAACTTTTTTTTGTCAGCCTAGCCACTGAGCTTATACTTATTTTGTGTTTTTATCTTTTTCGAGCTAAAAATAGAGAAATAAGTTTAAGCGGACTTTATAAATAAACCAAAACTTTGAGCTAAACTATAAAAACCCACATTAATTTTATACGGTGTTGTGCATAGTATTTTTATTCTTTGCATATTATTCCGTCCTGCGAAATTTTTTGTCCGTCGCTAGTTGTCATAACTGCTTCGTAATACATACATTTACCTTCAATTTTTGTTTTAGAAACAACAATTCCATTATTATCATTTACATATTTTGTCATTTCGTCCATTTCTCCTTTAGAAGAGTCGTAAGTTAAACGATAAGTACAATCATCAATCCATTCAATAATTTCATAAGTTGGATTTCCGTTCTCAATTCCATTTTTCCATTCGGTTTGGTTTTTTTCTTTTCGTATTACTAACCATTTATTAATAGTAGAATCTCTTTCTGTATTGAATTTCATTATACTGTCTTTAGTACTTACTGTGTATTTTTTTAATTCCTCACTTGTCGGTATAATAAATTTTCCAGTTTTAAAATCCGCACAAGTCAATTCTTGAGCATTCACTTTAATTCCAATTAATAGTATTGTTAAATATAAAATTGTATATTTTTTCATATCTGATTTAGGTTGATCAATATTATGCACAACGTTTTTGTATAAGATTAGTGTGGGAGGTAGACAAACTTTATTTTGTCAACCTAGCCACTGAGCTTATACTTATTTTGTGTTTTTTTCTTTGTCGACCTAAAAATAGCTAAATAAGTTTAAGCGGACATAATAAACAAACACAAAACTTTGGGTCAAAACTAAAAACCCACATTAATTTTATACGGTGTTGTAACACGTTTTTTATTCAATGAATTGTGCTCTGATACGCTCAATTAATTCGTCTTTATATTGCCAAAGTAATAGATAATTAGGTGATTCAATTCCTCTTAAAATATTAATCTCATTCCGTAAAAAGGTAGTCAATTCAGGAATGCTAACTGAATCTTCGGGGTCAGTTGTATATTTTAAATATGCTGGAATATGAATTGCAAAAACCTGGTCAATAATCAAGTAATTTATATCTCTCACAATTCCAGAAAATAATTCGTTGTCCATAATCAGTCCTTGATTTCGTGAAAGATTTAAACGTGGATTTGCTTTGTTAATTTCAGTTATATAGTGTTCGAGTTGGTCAATCATACTTCTCTTTGCTTGTCTACTATATTGTTTATCCTCAACTTGAACTATTTGAGACTCTAGGTTATCAATTTGTAGGTTAATACTTTCCAATTCTTGAGCAAAACGAACTCTTTCCTCAACATTAGTCCAAATCTCAATTCTTAATTTTAGGTCGTGTGCAATTCTTTTCGCTTCTATAAGTTCTTTTAGCAATTCAATTTCATTCATTTTTAGCAATTTATTTAGTACGGTTAAATGTGTTACAACGTTTTTGTATATGAAAAGTTGCGTTTTTTGAAACGAAATTTTTCATATTATTTTGTTTTTTATCAAAGTACTGAAATTTTCAACAGAGTAGGAGTACAGCAATTTTTTATATACGGTGTTGGCAATAGTATTATTGGTTAGTTTTTGTATTCAAAATGGTTTTAAAGAATTCTATTATTTTTTTTTTCTTATATTTTAATCTTATTTTTTTAGAAAACCTATACTCTAGACCTTCCTCTATCGTATAAAGACAAGGATTGCATTTTCCACAAGGTTTATTTTTTAAGGGGTTATGACAAAACCAAGTTTTATTCATAATGTCAATCAATCCACTATTCTCAGCATTTTTTTTCATTTCTAATTTAGTTATTTTCAGTAGTGGGAAATGGTAGTTTCCGAAAACATTAATTAAGTTAGTTGATGAAATCGAAGTGTTTAATTCAAAATACTCCCCTTTATAAGTATTATTTTTTTTATTAACTCCTCCGTGTTTGTTAATAATTAAGCATGCTTTATCGTCTTCATGAATTGTTAACTCTAAATGATCAATGTTTTTAGAGAATCTAGCGAGCCAATCGTATTGACTTCCAAAAAAATCAGTTTTTAATATATCTTTATATGATTTAGTAATTTCAAAATCCTCTGGAATATCTACAACTTTAGCTGTAATTAGTTCCTTTAATATACAATTTGTTTCTGAGTGTTTTTTTATTATTCTAGTTATTGTATTTATTGCTTGTAGTTCTTGTTTTTCAGAGTTCCGATTGTCTAGAAGATAATATGGTTGAATAATGACTTCTTTTTTAAAAAGTTGTAATATTCTATATGTCGAATCCCATCCTCCTGTCCAAAGTAAATTAATTGTTTTCATTTTTTTTATTATTGCCAACGTTTTTGCATAAGGCCATTGTGGGGTTTTAAAATCCGTGGATTTTCAAACTAACACTGAGCTTAAACTTTTTTTTATTTTTTAATTGAGTTTAAAAATAGGGAATAAGTTTAAGCGTACGTTGTAAATAAAAATAAATTTTCAACTTTTTTCTATTTCCCACATTGCCTTTATGCGGTGTTGGGCATTGCGGGCACACAGCTTAGTTTCGTACTGAGTAAGAATTCTTTCGTGTTTACATAATTTTCGTTTTCATGATAAAAAATATTTCCAGATACATATTTTCATTCCGCAAGTAGCTAAAAGTCTGAGTATTTTCTTGCGTAAAAATTCTCATTCGTGTTGAGCATTCACACTATTCCATAATTCATGATTTTTTTACAAGAAATGATAATTCGTACTATTTCATAAGGAATATTCTTTTGTAAAAGATTCACAACGTAAGAAACTAAAATCGAGAGAATTTAATAAGTTCACATGATTAAAATTCCTAAATATTTTCAGAGTAAATTTTCGGTACTGGGGAATGCAACTAAACAACTTCTAATAAACTGTGAGTAGGACTTTTGTATAAAGTCCGCCGTTTTGCCCAACGTTTTTGTATAAAGTTAGTGTGGGAGTTTGACAATTCGTGAATTGTCAGCCGAGGCACTGAGCTTATACTTATTTTGTGTTTTTATCTTGTCGACCTAAAAATAGATAAATAAGTTTAAGCGGACTTTATAAATAAACCAAAACTTTAGGAAAACCATAAAAACCCACATTAATTTTATACGGTGTTGGCAGTAGGTGTTTACCTTACAAATTTTTCTATAATTGTACTACTCGGCATAGAAGGAGAAGAATCCTCCTTTAGAAGACCAGTATCAGCTCGACTGAATAATGACTGCAAAATCATTTGTCTATCACTTTCCGTTACATTACTGTCTTTTTTCAAAGCAAGGTAAACGTACGTCAACTGTTCTCTCTCTTCAGAATCTCTTGATAAATGAAAAGAACTGAATGTTAGCTTAGCAAATATTTTAATTCCAAAAGCCATTATTGATAAAAATGAAATGTAAATAATAGTCCATTTGATAGCACTAACATTACCTTTAAATATTTTAAGGAAAATCCCATCAGGAACTTGCCAAAGCAGAATAAATAATGAACCTGCTGTAATTAATATCAACGCTATCAATACTTCTAGAAATTTATTACCTTCTTTTTTTAACTTAATTGATCGCTCATTCCAGTATTTTGCTGGGGCTTCTAATTTTAATTTTTCAGAATAGAGTTTCTCATTGTTTTCAATACTTGTATTTGAATTTTCATAGAACTTATCAAATTTTTTAGATTTTTCTTCAAACCATTTTTCAAAATTATCGTCTTTTAATTCTTTGAGTTTATCTATTTCTTCAGTTTGCGTCTTTAATTTATTTTCAGAATCCTCTAATATTGAATTAAGACTGATTTCTGAGTCAGCTGTATATTTATCGAATGAATTCTTGATTAAACTAATACTACTACGTTCTGTACTTCTTCTTTTAGTTAGTTTATTTGTGTCTTGAAACTTAAACTCATATGCTCTTAGATATCCCGTAAATGGATTTATTTGGTTTGCATTTATTGCTTGCCCTGTTAAATAGGCATACGCTCCATCGGTCCAATTTTCATTTTCGAGATGTAACTCCTTTAAAAATATACTCTCAGGACAAGTACTAGTAAATAAAAACTTACCACTATATTTAGGTGATTGAATGTCCGTTATAAGAGTTTGTAGCTTATACTTGATATTATGTTCAGTATGATTGTTATTAACTAAATCTAATAAACTTGATTTGAGTCTTTTGTAATATTCCTTCGATACAGTTAAATTCTTTGGCAGTAATTCTCCGTTTTTATTCCAGTTGTCAACTTCTCTAGAAATGAAATTAAAAACAGCCTTCAAACCCTTTATTTCGTTTTTGTAAGAAATGTGTTGATAATTTATTTCAAATATAACTTCATTAAATAAATCTTTGAACTCTGATTCATCTACTTTTTTTCGAAATTCTTTTGCTGTCATATTTTTGTTTTTAAACTTACTGCCAACGTTTTTGTATAAGATTAGTGTGGGAGGTAGACAAACTTTATTTTGTCAGCCGAGCCACTGAGCTTATACTTATTTTGTGTTTTTATTTTTGTCGATCTAAAAATAGCTAAATAAGTTTAAGCGGACTTTATAAATAAACCGAAACTTTTGGAAAACCATGAAAACCCACATTAATTTTATACGGTGTTGGGGTTAGTTTATTTCCTATATTTTATCTTTCTTTTGAACTTTTTATAGATTTTTCTATTTTTTAATTCTCCGTTTATTTTGTTCAATGTGAAGGTCTTTTTTTCTACCCAATTTCCTAATTTATCATATTTATATTCTACTTGATAGAAAACGTTATCATTTTCATTCCAATTTCTGGGATAAAGTATGCAATCTCCAAAGTCATTATATTTATTAGTACTAGATTTTTCGGAAATTTTGTTTTTTATTATTTGGGTAGTTGATTGATTTATCATTTTGCCAGCTCCATTGTAAACTTTCCAAACTTTCGTGTTTTCGGTATAAAAGTAGTCTGTAGTTTCATAGCCTACAAGCTGATTTTTAGAGTTGTATAATTTTGATAAAGTTTTGTTTTTTAATGAGTCATTTTCGATAATTTCTAAATCAATTAAATTCCCGTTTTGGTCCATGGTTCTGGTCTCAATTCTTCCAGTATTATCATATTTATACTTTGTAGATTTATATCTCCATCCAGATATTGAGTTCTTATTTTTAAAAGACCTGTAAATTAAATTTCTGTTTTTATTAAAAATGAATACTAACTCCGCGTTAAATTCACCATTTTTATATCTCTTTTCAGAAATTGTATCTAATTTTTTAGAATAAGTAATAATTGATTTTTGATACTCAGTATTATTCTTGTTGTAAAAAGTATAATTTTTAGTGATTTTTAAAGGGACTCCAAATTTTATATTGTAACTATCATGAATATTAGTATTAAATGATTCATTTTTTTGAGCTGTTAAATGAGTCCAAAATAGTATAGAAAGTCCTAAAGTGATAAATTTATATCTCATGATTTTAATTAACCCCAACGTTTTTGTATAAGGTTTGTGTGGGAGAAAATGTCCGTGGACTTTTCGCCCTAGCACGAAGCTTATACTTATTTTGTGTTTTTATCATTGTCGACCTAAAAATACTTAAATAAGTAGAAGTGACATAGTAAAAAGACACAAACCTTTGGAGTAAACCATAAAACCCACATTGACTTTATACGGTGTTACCCACAGTTTTTTTTATTATCAATCCAATTATTAATAATAGTATAATTATATAATAAATATTTGAATCCGAATTTAGGTCAATTCCCAATTCTTTCTCAATCTGATGTTTGCTCCAATGTTTTGTATCTGAAGAATCATTAGAATTAATTGCTCCGATTATTGAATCATGAGAAACATCTAGCGCACTCTCAAAGCAAATGGATAAATGAAATTCTTTATTATCTCCCTTTAAGTCAAATAAATTAAACAACCATTTATTGCCAGTATCTAAGTCATCAGTATCAACAGTACATGATAAAGATGAATCCCCTTTAAGAATTGTCAATTCATCATATGAGTAACTGTCTTTAAAGTCTTTTACTACTCGAAAAATTATTTTCTCCGAGGTCGTTTTAATTTTCTCTACCAAAACGGTATGAGTAGTATAATTCATCGCATGTTTAAATCCCGCCCAACTTGTTTCAGAGCCCCTAAATTTTGGACAAGAACAGCTGAAAATCTCTATTGAGGTCAGTATAAAAAATAGGATTAAAATTTTCGTTTTCAATTGTGGGTAACGTTTTTGTATAAGATTAGTGTGGGAGGTAGACAAACTTTATTTTGTCAGCCGAGCCACTGAGCTTATACTTATTTTATGTTTTTATTCTTGTCGACCTAAAAATAGATAAATAAGTTTAAGCGGACTTTATAAATAAACCAAAACTTTGGGCAAACCATAAAAACCCACATTAATTTTATACGGTGTTGGCAACTGGCTTTTTTAGTTTTCATCTAATTCAATATTTGGTTCTCCTTTTGTGTAAATTTTCTGAACAATTAAAATTGTCAAAATTACAGATGAAATTAAGAACGGAATACTCGACCAAAATGAAAATTCATATAACGAATTATAATTCCAATTTCCTGATGTTAAAAAACACACAGAAATCCACAAGAGTAAAATTCCGATTATTTCAGCCAAGATTTTATTCCGTTTTGATTTTAAGAAAAAGCTAAAGATCAACGTGGTTTTTCCAATTATAGAAATAAGTCCAACAAGCATTAATTTATCGCCATAATCAGCATTCAGATTATATTCAATTTTATTCATAAATAAAGCAGGAATACTTCCAAAATCAAAAACGATTAAAAATATTATTCCGTGCCCAATTCCAATAAGAATTAATGAATGAAGAATAATTGTAAGGATTTTAATTTTTTTCAAAGTTTCAATTTTTCAGCGTACAGTTTTTTGCTTGTTGCCAACGTTTTTGTATAAGATTAGTGTGGGAGGTAGACAAACTCTATTTTGTCAGCCGAGCCACTGAGCTTATACTTATTTTGTGTTTTTATTCTTGTCGACCTAAAAATAGATAAATAAGTTTAAGCGGACTTTATAAATAAACCAAAACTTTGGGCAAACCATAAAAACCCACATTAATTTTATACGGTGTTGCCTACTTTACTTTTTCAGAATTGTATTTATAAAATTCAATAATTTCTTTTGTGTATTCATCATTTAGAGCAGGAACTCTATTGAATAAATCTATTAGTTTAAAAAATGAGTTTTCAAGTTTACATTGATAAAATGTTTCAAGTTTCTTTGAAAACAAATTTTTAAAGTTCTCATTTACGTTGGATAATTTAATTCTTTCTTCGATTAGTTTAAATGAACGAACGACCAATATTATGTTTTGTGACATGTCATATTCACTGAATTTTTTTTCAGAATTCACCATATAAAATTTATTAACTGTCTCACTATACTCAGTGAGTGCTTCATATCCATATAGTTTAGGTTTGTCTTTCTCCTTAATATTATAATAATAAATCTGATTATATTCAGTATTTAGTTGATTTAACATCAAGAATATTAAGTCGCTTTCATTCTTGATTTGTTGATCTTTGATTCCGTCTATTTGCTTATTAAGAGTTAAATACAAAAACATAACACTTATTATTCCCAATATAGGAGATGTAAGTCCTCCAATTGTTCCACCAATATTTGATGTCTCAGTTAGATTGAATCTGACTAAAATGGCCGGACTTGTAAATATCCAAACACAAAATATTGATAAGATTATTAGAACAATAATTAACAGAATGGTTTTTTTATAGACAATATTCATTTTTCAGTATTGTTGGCAACGGTTTTGTATAAGATTAGTGTGGGAGGTAGACAAATTTTATTTTGTCAGCCGAGCCACTGAGCTTATACTTATTTTGTGTTTTTATCTTGTCGACCTAAAAATAGATAAATAAGTTTAAGCGGACTTTATAAATAAACCAAAACTTTGGCTAAGTCATAAAAACCCACATTAATTTTATACGGTGTTGCCCGCAGTTATTCGGTCTTCAGTTTTTCATAAAACTCTTTAAATTTAATTTCTCCAGTATAATCGAGTAAATCAGATTTACTTTTCTCTTTCGAGATTATTTTGATTTTATCATGTATTAAAATCGCTTTTGTAACTCTGTAAATAATTTCTTTTTCGGGTTTCTCAACTAGTATAATTCCGATTTGATTTGGAAGGTCACTTTCTTTTTTATTTACAGTTTGATTTTCTGTTATATAACCATATCTTTTTTCACCATTTGGTAGAAAATATTCATATCTAATTGATGCTAATTTTTTCAGGTTAGGAATGTCATTGAAATGAATTTTTAAACTAAAATTATTATCTAATTCCATTTTGCGCTTAATATCCTTTAGGTTCGCATTATAATCGTAAACGAATTGAATTTCAATATTTTTTTCAGATAATTTTGAGTTTTTGTCTGTTTTAAAATCAAGTTGAAATTGTTTACTCTTATTTTTGGTAGAGAATGTAAATCGTGCATCTTCTTCTACAACTTCATAATGGTCAGAAAAAATAAGTGTGTCATTTTTCTTTTTCCAAGTTCCATTGTATTCTCTCCAAGTCAGGCAACTTGAATGCATTGGGAAACTCCGAAATTCAAATTCGGTTTGTGATGTAAGAGTTATTTCGCTAATCCGGTCATCCCAATCAATTCCGGTTGAAGAACTATCTTTTACTCTTCCATTATTCACGAATGATATTGGCGTTTTCTGCCCAAAAACAGAATGTCCAATCAGTAGTGATATTATTATCGAAAAGACGTTTTTCATAATTGTGGGCAACGTTTTTGTATAAGATTAGTGTGGGAGGTAGACAAACTTTATTTTGTCAGCCGAGCCACTAAGCTTTTACTTATTTTATGTTTTTATCTTTGTCGACCTAAAAATAGATAAATAAGTTTAAGCGGACTTTATAAATAAACCAAAACTTTTGGGAAATCATAAAAACCCACATTAACCTTATACGGTGTTGGGCAAAGTAAACTTATTTTTATTTATAAAATCATTTGCAGTTTCGATTGAAATCTTTTTGATATTATTAAGTGTAGCACCTTTCCAATATTCTTGTCTAGTATTTCCATACTCCAAGTCATTCCATGCCCAATAAAGAAGAAAAAAATCAAAAACCATGTTTTCAGTAGATTTTTCAATGTTTATATTCATAAGTATTCCTAAGTTTTCTTTAATGTTTTTAGATTCAGAAATTTTCTTAATTAAGAATAATGAATATGAAATCAGGGCTTCATTTCCCGTGGTAAATTTTAAGTTTAATTCGTTAAAGGTTTTCTCAAGGAGCTCAACAATTTCAAAATAATTTGTTGGTTTGTTTAATTCGCTCATAACCATTAAAGAATTTGATGTGTATCCGAGTTCAATCATTTCTTTTGACCAATCAATACATTCGTCCGTTTCAAAATTGGGAATCTCCGAAAAGGCGGATATTTTTAGTGTGAGATCACTAGTTTTTTCCTTCATAATTATTTTGCCCAACGTTTTTGTATAAAGTTAGTGTGGGAGTTGGAAATCGATAGATTTTCAGCCTAGCACTAAGCTTATACATATTTAGTGTTTTTATCTTAGTCGACCTAAAAATAATCAAATATGTGTAAGTGAGATTATAAAGAGACCAGAAACTTTGAGAAAACCATAAAAACCCACATTAAATTTATACGGTGTTGTAAAACGTTTAATTCTTATTATTCGGAAATTTATTAACTGAAAGTGGAGGAGGAGGAATCATTCTATTTATTCCAAATTTTGAAAAATCAATATTTAATAGTAGTTTGTCTTTTGTCTTATTATTTATTTTATTATACGTTTTAAATAATAATATTAGAGTTGATTTTAAATCTTTTATGGATTCAGTATTAGGTTTTAAAAATCGGATTGTTAATTTTTCTGGACTTTCGGCAAACTTATTGTCTGTTCTATTATTCAATAAATCTTTTTCCAATATGTTTCTCAGGCTATCGATGGGGTAGTATTTATTTTGTTTGTAAATAGAATCTTTTGAAATTCCGAGTAGGTTCTTATTCTTCACTAATCCTCCTGGACTAAAGCAACCATAATTCAAATCCACAGTTTTTAAATGGAACACATTACGATTATTTCTAATAATAAATACAAGATTACTTTTTTCAAATTTATTTATGAAAGACCAAATAGTATCTTTAATTTCTTTGAAACTTTCAAATTTCTCAATTGATAAAGTGTCTATACTTTTAATCTTGTTATATTCTTCTATACTGGGATAATAATATTTTTTTTCTTTTTTTTCACAGCTGAACAAAATTATTAGGATAATTGTAGAATAAAGTATTATTTTCATTTTTCTCCTAATGTTTTACAACGGTTTTGTATAAGATTAGTGTGGGAGGTAGACAAACTTTATTTTGTCAGCCGAGCCACTAAGCTTATACTTATTTTATGTTTTTATTTTTGTCGACCTAAAAATAGATAAATAAGTTTAAGCGGACTTTAGAAATAAACCAAAACTTAGGGAAAACCATAAAAACCCACATTAATTTTATACGGTGTTGTATGTAGTTTTATTATTTCAATAATTTCTCTATTTGTTTGGCCAGATTATCTACACTTTCTGATGATTTACCAGATGAAACGTATTTAATAATTCCATTTTGGTCAATTATATAATTCTTAGGAATATATTTACGTGCATATTTATCCCATATAGTTTTATCTGGATCTAGGCCAACATTAAAATCAATACCTTTTTCTTTTAATTTTAACATTTTAAGTTGAACAACTGACTCATTTTCACCTCGAGAAATAGGAATAAAAACGAAGTCCTTATCTTTAAACTGTTCTATAATTTTTTTAGGGATTTCTTGGAACTCCGACATACAAGGAGCACACCATGTTGTCCAAAAGTTTAGTAATATTACTTTACCTTTCAGGTCAGATAGTTTAATATCTTTTCCCGTAAGCATATCGACTGTAAAGTCTTCTGCTTTGTCTCCAATGTTTAAGACATATCCTCTGTCTTTTCTCTCAGTCGTTATAATAGTCTTGCTCGTTTTTTTTTGTTTTTCGGGAAATAAATTAACCATCATTATTGATTCTTTCTCTCCAATTATTTCACCAAACTCATTATAGAGTTTAGTTCTAAACTCTTCAGAAACACCTTTGAAAATATTTTTTACTTTTCCATTTTTAGAAAATTCTTTTAATTTTTTCTCTGAGATAATTTTATGATTAGCAATAATAACATATTTGGGTTTTATATTTTCTTGACTAAATAAAATTGTACAAAACAAGGATAGAAAAAGAGATAATAGATATTTCATAGTTTTTTTTTGGGATGTTCTTAAATTACATACAACGTTTTTGCATAAGGGCAGTGTGGGAGTTTTAAAATCCATGGATTTTCAACCTAGCACTTAGCTTAAACTTTTTTATTTTTTAATTTGTGATTAAAAATAGGTAATAAGTTTAAGCGAACGTTTTTAAATAATAAATAATTTTCAAATTTTTTCTATTTCCCACATTGGCTTTATGCGGTGTTGGGCATTGCGGACACACAGCTTAGTTTCGTACTGAGTAAGAATTCTTTCGTGTTTACATAATTTTCGTTTTCATGATAAAAAATATTTCCAGATACATATTTTCATTCCGCAAGTAGCTAAAAGTCTGAGTATTTTCTTGCGTAAAAATTCTCATTCGTGCTGAGGATTCACACTATTCCATAATTCATGATTTTTTTACAAGAAATGGTAATTCGTACTATTTCATAAGGAATATTCTTTTGTAAAAGATTCACAACGCAAGAAACTAAAATCAAGAGAATTTTAAAAGTACAGATGATTAAAATTCCAGAATATTTTCAGAGTAAATTTTCGGTACTGGTGAAGGCAACTAAACAACTTCTAATTAACTGTGTGTAGGACTTTCGTGTAAAGTCCGCCGTTTTGCCCAACGTTTTTGGCTATGATAAGTTGCGGTTGGCAGTTTTAAAACGACCTGTTTTGGCGAACCGAACCGACCAGTACTTGAGCCAAAACATTATGAGTGTTTTAAAACTGCGTACCTCGAGTTTCATAACTTTTATAAGACCGTAATTTAGAAAAATAATTTTGAATGCGAATAGGAGTGTAGCAATTTATTATAGCCGGTGTTGTATGGCGTTTCTTCAAGTGTTGTTTCTATTAAATGTCTTTATCAATTCGTCCTTTAATTTTCTTAAATCTTTCAGCATGTTGTTTCGAGAAAATAAGAAGACTCCAGAACTAAAAATAGTTCCTACTATAAATTCAAGATTATCAAACATACCTATAAGCGAAATAATGAAAACAATTCCTAAAAATGCATAAAGCGGTATGAATTTGTAGTCAAATCCTTTTATTTTTGTTTCTATTACAATTCCATTTTTTGAATCATAAATTTTTCCATGAGCTGTTGCGGTAGCATAAGATAAACTACTCATTGATGTATTTCTTTTCAGCTTAAACGAGTCGTTTTCAAGTATTCCAATTAATGGTTTATTTAATTTTTTTAAACTCAGAGTTTTATTGAATTCCGAGAAAAAATCAATATTTGATTCTTCAAAATCCTGAGTTAAGTTCTCTTTGAATTTTTCTTTGTCAATATTTAATTCGGTTATGAATTCTGTTCTAAATCGATTATTTTTCATTGTTTTTTTTTAATGACTTACAACGTTTTTGTATATGAAAAGTTGCGTTTTTTGAAACGAAATTTTTCATATTATTTTGTTTTTTATCAAAGTACTGAAATTTTCAACAGAGTAGGAGTACAGCAATTTTTTATATACGGTGTTGGCAATAGTATTATTGGTTAGTTTTTGTATTCAAAATGGTTTTAAAGAATTCTATTATTTTTTTTTTCTTATATTTTAATCTTATTTTTTTAGAAAACCTATACTCTAGACCTTCCTCTATCGTATAAAGACAAGGATTGCATTTTCCACAAGGTTTATTTTTTAAGGGGTTATGACAAAACCAAGTTTTATTCATAATGTCAATCAATCCACTATTCTCAGCATTTTTTTTCATTTCTAATTTAGTTATTTTCAGTAGTGGGAAATGGTAGTTTCCGAAAACATTAATTAAGTTAGTTGATGAAATCGAAGTGTTTAATTCAAAATACTCCCCTTTATAAGTATTATTTTTTTTATTAACTCCTCCGTGTTTGTTAATAATTAAGCATGCTTTATCGTCTTCATGAATTGTTAACTCTAAATGATCAATGTTTTTAGAGAATCTAGCGAGCCAATCGTATTGACTTCCAAAAAAATCAGTTTTTAATATATCTTTATATGATTTAGTAATTTCAAAATCCTCTGGAATATCTACAACTTTAGCTGTAATTAGTTCCTTTAATATACAATTTGTTTCTGAGTGTTTTTTTATTATTCTAGTTATTGTATTTATTGCTTGTAGTTCTTGTTTTTCAGAGTTCCGATTGTCTAGAAGATAATATGGTTGAATAATGACTTCTTTTTTAAAAAGTTGTAATATTCTATATGTCGAATCCCATCCTCCTGTCCAAAGTAAATTAATTGTTTTCATTTTTTTTATTATTGCCAACTAGTTATATGTTTCATAAATACATCGTTTATCAGTTTCAGTAACGGGATAACGATGTATATGATGTGTTGTTTTTGGTAAAACTAATTAATTTTTTTTCGCTGCTCTAACTGTTTTACAATTAAATCTAATGGATTTGTAATCTTTTTTAAATCTTGACTTTGTACATGGGTATAAATCATCGTAGTTTCTGGTCTGCTGTGGCCTAATAATACTTGTATATACCTAATGTCAGTTCCGTTTTCTAATAAATGAGTGGCATAACTATGTCGTAACGTATGGGGTGTAACTTTTTTAATAATCCCCGCTGCGGCACAACTCCTTTTTAAAAAACTACGTATAGAAACAGGAGAATATGGACTGCCTTTCTCTGTTCCTTCTATTAAATAATTTACAGGTTCATAAGTGTTCATGTAATTATGTAATAACGGTAACATCACTTCCGCAATAGGAACATACCTATCCTTTCGTCCTTTTCCCTTCTGAACTTTTAGCATTTTTCGATCAAAATCTAAATCCTTCAATTGTAAACTAATCAACTCCCCAATACGTAAGCCTGAAGAATATATAAGCGCAATGCAAATTCTGTGTTTTAAATTTTTGGTTACTCGTATCAATTCAATCACCTCATTATGTGACAATACTTGTGGTAAACGTTTGTCTTTTCGTGGAGCAAATTCTTGAAATTCCAACTCTATATCAGACCCAATAAAATACAAATAGTGCTTCATGGCACTAATAAATTGCCGGTGTGTACTTATAGCCCTTTTCTTAGCAGCCATTACCGTTTCTGAATGCGCTTCTATCGCTTTGGCATCAATCGGCTGATCCTCTCTTTTTAGCAATATAAACTCCGCAATTAAATGAGTATAAATCTTTAAGGTACTTTCACTAAAACGTTTGCCTTTTAAGAATATATAAAATTGATTCAAATGATCTCTTTGACTGGCACTCAATTTATCTTTTAAGCGCACTTCTTTGGAGCCTAATTTTAGAGATACATCGTTTGAATTTATATCTAAATGTGCTTCGTTTTCAAACAAATGCCGTAGCCTATCCATATCCATAAGACTTGTGGGATAATACCAAAATTCTTTCGTAGCACTCCACCTAGCTTTTGAGTCTTTACAGATTTCTATTAAATCACGATCATAGCTAAATTTTAAAGAATAAACTCGCTCTTTTCTATGATTTGTGATGCTAACTGTTACGGTTTTTTTATTTTTTTTCATCACTATAAGATAAGAAAAAAAGACGACTTAAACGGGGTGAGTGGGTTTAAATCTGGTGGCTTTTATACGATTACCTATGCATAAAACCCGTAACAATATCTGCTTCAATCATCACAACAGGGGGTATGTTCCTAATCTCAGGGGAGCTCCGTTTCAAATACCCAAAAAAATCCCATAGAAAATAATTTTTGGAATAAATTTTATTTCTTGAAACTTATAAACAAAATTTATTTGATGATGATTAAAATATATCAGACCCTTCTAATCTTATGCTTCACAGTAAAAGTAACTGCCCAATTAACAACTCATTTAAATAGTGATAAACCCAATGTGATTATTCTATATTTTGATGACATGGGGTATGGTGATTTAGGAGCCAATGGCAAAACAGGACTGCAAATACCAAAAGATTGTAAATTTCTCGACCCAAACAAAAAAACATTGACACCCAATCTCGATAAATTTGCTAGTCAAAGTGTACGTTTTACTAACGGACATTCTTCTGATGGTGTCTGTTCTCCTTCGCGTTACTCACTTGTAACAGGTAAGTATTCATGGAGAACAAAACTTAAAAAAGGGGTTACCGGTGGATACAGTCCTACATTTATGCAAAAAGATTGTTTTACAATTGGTACCTTATTTCAAAATAATGGTTACCAAACTGCCATGGTAGGTAAATGGCATATCGGAATGACTTTTTATGATGTACACGGAAAACCCTATAGCAAAAAAGGAAACGATCCGAACGTTATGGAACGTGGTTTTGTTGATTTTTCAAAACCTGTTACTGATACACCGGCTCATAGAGGGTTTGATTATTGGTTTGGTACCCCAGCTTCTTTAGATATGCCTCCTTATGCCTGGTTAGAATCTAAAAACGGAACTGTACAGGTACTTTACAAAGGGGCTGTTGTAAATAACGGCCAAGTTGATTTCTCTCTAGCAAAACCCGCTTCTAATAAAGATTTTGTGAATTTTAAAAAGAATGATGGAGTCCATGCTCGAGGTGGCGCAAAAGATCCTAGTTTTATTTTTGAAGATTATTTGCAAATACAAGCTCAAAAAGTAACAGATCTGATTGCCAATTATAAAAAAGAAAAAACACCATTTATGATGTATATTCCAATGCCAGCCCCACACGAACCTCATGCGGTACAAAATAAGTTTAAAGGAACCACTGGCTACGAATACGGCGACTATCTGGTACAAACAGACTACTATGCCGGTCAAATTATTGATGCTTTAGGCGATCCTAAAGATCCAAACAGCTTAGCATCAAATACAGTGGTCCTTATTACCAGTGACAATGGTCCAGAACAAGGGGCATTTTATAAAAGTTTAGCCCAAAATCATGATGCCAACGGTCCATGGGCAGGTATCAAAAGAGATAATTATGAAGGTGGCACTAGAGTACCCTTTATGATCAGATGGCCAACAGTTGCAAAGCCTAAAGTTACTAATGAAATTTGTTTGCAAGGAGATATCTTGGCAACCATGGCTTCCTATTTAAAATATGAGTTAAAACCGAACCAAGCACCAGATTCAGAAAGCTTATTACCAATATTAAAAGGGAAAAGAAAACCTAAAAATTCACGTGCCGGAATCATTGAACATTCGAGTCGTGGACAGTTTGCTTTTGTTGATAAAAAAGGGACCTATAAATTAATTGATGGAACAGGAGGTGGAGGGAACGCTACGACTGTTGATGCTGATAATAATAGAATCCTCAAATTGGGCGTGCTAAGAGAACAACCGCGCCAGTTATTTAATCTCAAAAAAGACCCAGGCGAGAGAAATAATTTATTGGTGGATGATCCCAATAACCCCAACGACAACAATGATCCCACAAAGGCGGCACTTCAAAAGGAAAAAGAATTATTCGAACAACTAAATTTAGTCAGGGGTGACAAAATGTGGGGGACAGATATAGCAGAAAAAAACAACAAAAAATAATCATCATTTAATAAGATTTTATTTTTGTAACATCATATAAAATAATGTACTTTTGCCAACAAATTTATTAGAATGGCTACAACGCAAGAATTGAAAGATTTTTCTCAACAAGTTAGAAGAGATATATTACGTATGGTACACGCAGTGAATTCTGGTCACCCAGGTGGATCTTTAGGATGTACAGAGTTTTTAACAGTTTTGTATCAAGATGTAATGTCTTACAATTCTGAGAGTTTTGACATGGATGGTTTAAATGAAGATTTATTCTTTTTATCTAATGGTCATATTTCTCCTGTTTTTTACAGTGTTTTAGCTAGAAGTGGTTATTTCTCAGTATCAGAATTAGCAACTTTCAGATTATTAAATTCTCGTTTACAAGGACACCCAACTACACACGAAGGTTTAGAGGGGATCCGTATGGCTTCTGGTTCATTAGGACAAGGAATGTCAAATGCTATTGGAGCAGCACAGGCTAAAAAATTAAACGGTGAGGATAAATTGGTATACTCTTTACATGGAGATGGTGAGTTGCAAGAAGGTCAAAACTGGGAGGCAATTATGTATGCATCTGCTAAAAAAGTAGACAACTTAATCGCAACAGTAGATTTAAACGGTAAACAAATTGATGGTACTACAGATCACGTATTAGCAATGGGTTCTGTTAAAGATAAATTCGAAGCTTTCGGATGGATCGTTTTAGAAGAAAAAGAAGGGAATGATATTGAGGCCATTCAAGCGGTACTAGCAAAAGCAAAAGACTTATCTGGTAATGGTAAACCTGTTTGTATTTTATTAGAAACTGAAATGGGGAATGGTGTTGATTTTATGATGAACACGCATGCTTGGCACGGTAAAGCGCCAAATGATGCTCAATTAGAAGAAGCATTAGCTCAAAACCCTGCTACTTTAGGAGATTACTAATTCTAAAGTATCTATAAAATATAAAAGCCCAATCATTTATTGATTGGGCTTTTTTTTGCGTCTAATAAATACTGATAACAAAAGGCTGCAAATTTTAATACAAACGCTTTCTAACCTTTTATTCTGTTCGTATCTTTCCATAAAAATGCAACCTAACTACAATGATTCATAAATTACTGCATCTTAAAAACATAAGTTTTATAATTCTATTTGTTTTGTTGATAGGTTCTCTATTAAACATACCTGCCATAAAAATAGATGCAGATATTGCTCAGTTTTTTCATGAGGATGATAAGGATTTTGAATTTTACCAAGAACTAAAATCAGAATTCGCCAATCAGGAAGATGTAATTCTATTAGGATTCCAACCAAATGATTCATGTTTGGAAAATAGTTCCTTAGTAGCTTTACACAACATCTCCCAAAAAATAAAAGAACTGCCATCTATTGAAAAGGTAAGCAGTATTCTTACAGTTTCTTATCCTATTAAAACTAGTTTTGGATTGATTCCTACACCTTATATTTCAAAAAACAAACAAGGTAAGTATCAATGCAATCCAAAAAATATACACAATGATCCATTGATGAAAAGTTTTGTTGCAGACGATGCATTGTTTATTTGGATGGAAATTACACCAAACTTAGACCCTCTTTCGCTAGAGAAACTAATTGCAGATATCAATAACATACGTGATCAAACAACACAAAAAACGTTTCTTTGGGGTAGGGAAGTAGTAGATGTTACCTTTAAAAATATTCTAGTACAGGAAATAGGTAGGTTTTTATTTTGGGTGATTCTATTCCTATGCATCAGCTTACTTTTAATCTTTAAAAGGCCTATTGCGATCTTGTTTCCTATCCTGTTAGTTATAGTGGTAGTTATTTTATTTTTAGGTGGAATGGCAATGCTAAATAGGCCGTTAACCACAATGTCTAATCTGTTACCCACCATCATACTCATTGTGGCAGTGTCAGATGTAATCCACTTATGCATCAAGTTTGATTCAGAATCTCAAAAAGGGCTACCCATAAAAAAAGCAATTCAGCATACCTTGTCTGAAATAGGTTTTACAACTTTTATTACTTCTTTCACAACGGCAGTTGGTTTTATGGTTTTGTATTTTTCTCCTATCAAAGCCATTCGTCATTTCGGAATAGAATCTGCGTTTTTAGTTGTACTAACCTTTATACTAACTTTGATATTTCTACCGATATATTTTAGCAAAATTAGAGATATTCATTTATTTCAGATTAGGGAAAATTTTACAAGTCTAGCGACAAAATTAAATAAATGGTTGAATGTAGTATACAAAAAAGAACGACAAGTTATGATGGTTTTTGGGGTGCTTATTTTTATAAGTCTTTTTGGAATTCAGTTTATAAGCACCAATCGTAGCCACTATTCCATTCCAAAAAACACAGATCTACATAATAGTTATCAGTTCTTTGAAACTAAATTTGGAGGCTCTAGAACCTTTGAATTAATTCTAAGTAGCACAGAAAATCAAAGTTTATTGGACAGTACTTTGTTTGTACAAGTATTAAAAGTTGAAAATTACTTATCCTCAAAAAAGGAACTGAACGAATTAAAGTCTCCGGTAAATTATTACAGACTTCTGCAAAACACAAACTCCACATTAAACCTACAGTCTTTAAAAAAGAATGACAAGCAATTGGCTTTGTTTATGAGCAAAGATTATTTAGCGAATGCCAATAGAACTCGTTTTAAATTTAGTGCTCAAATGAAAGATTTGGGCTCAGAAAAAGTAGCTGAATTAGAAAAAGAAATTTTAAAAAATGTTTCTGGAATTCTTGCTACACACTCAATAAAACCGCAGTTATCTGGCATTGATTTATTGATAGGTATCTCTCAAGAGAAAAGTATTAAAAATACTTTTATAGGTTTGCTGATTGCCATTATTATTGTTTCCATAACACTTAGTTTAGTCTTTAAAAATATGGCTTTAGGTTTTTTGGCAATTGTGTTAAATATGATTCCATTGATTATAACAGCTGGGATAATGGGCTTTTTTGGTGTCGAACTTCGTGCTGAAATTGCACTGATATTTACAGTAGGATTTGTAATCGCTGTAGATGATACCATCCATTTATTAAGTAAACTTCAATGGGAACGAAAAAAAGGAAACACCATAGAGCAATCTATTAAAAATGCAGTTGGGGAATGTGGCAAAGCCATTCTAGCTACGAGTGTTATTTTAATGGGTGGCTTTTTTATTTTAATGCAATCTATTTCTTTAGAAATATACACACTAGGTGTTTTAGTAGGCTTGATTGTATTGATAACTTTAGCAGTAGACCTCATTTTAGCCCCTGTTATTGTGCTAAAATATTTCAAAAGATATTTGTAGGATAATTGTTAGAGAAAAACTAGAATGGTTAAGTGACCACTTTGTTTCATCTTTAAATCAATTTTCTTGTTGAAAACAACAGCGTATTTCCATAAAACGCCTTAAGTTTTATGACTTGATTTTTTTTAATCTAATAAAGTGAATTTTTAATTTATAAAATATTAGACACTTTTGTAACTAATATTCCAACGCTTATGGATTTTTATAAAAACCAAAACTAATATTTCCACAACTTTGATTGTAAATAATTTCGTTGAAATCGGTATCACTGATATCTAAATTCAAAGAAAACCTTAAGTCAAAATTATGGAAAAGAAAACCTTTACAGTAGCAGATTATCTTTTAACACGCTTGCAACAATTGGATGTCACAGAATTGTTTCAAATTCCTGGTGATTATGTTAAAAATTTCACACAGGCTTTAGAGCATTTCGAAGGCATTAAAACCATTGGAACCACGAACGAATTAGATGCTTCTTATGCAGCAGATGCCTATGGTAGAACCAGAGGATTGTCTGCGGTTTCATTGCAATATGGTGTAAGTACTTTTAGTGCTTTAAATGCGGTTGCTGGAGCTTATGTTGAATCGAGTCCAATGGTAGTGATCAGTGCCACACCTGGTTCAAATGATCGTCAAATTGGTGATATGTACAATGTTCTATATCATCATTCTACAGGGAATTTAAAAGCAGATCAAGAAATCTACAAGCATGTTACTGTTGCTTCAGAAACGTTGAGTACTTCAGTTGGAGCAGCCAAAAAGATTGACAATTTGATCGTAGCTGCAATTACACACAAAAAACCAGTTTACATGGCTTGTTACAGTGAAGTCTGGGGAGAACCTTGTGAAAAACCTTCACCAAAAAAACTAAAACCCAAAGTTAAAAAAAGCAAAGAAACTGCCCTACAAAATGCGGTAGATCAAGCATGGAAACAACTTACGGAAGCCAAACAACCGATGATTTTCGCGGGGGTAGAAATTTTACGTCATGGCTTGTCTGACTTGTTACAGAAATTAATTGATGCCAGTGGTTTTGTGTATACGACAACCTCTCTAGGCAAAACAGTTTTAAACGAAGAGGGAGATAAATTTATTGGAACCTATTCAGATGCAGCTTCTATAGAAAATGTAACCAAATATGTGCAAGAATCTGATTGTTTTTTGTCTTTAGGAACACTCATAACCGATGATTATTTATGGTTTGTAGAAAATAAATTCTCAGAGATGATTTTGGCAACAACCTCAGAAATAAGAGCAGGGTATTTTACATATAATAAAGTAACCATGAAGGATTTTATGGAGGCTTTATTGGTACGGTTTGAGCAGAGCAATGCATATCCATTAAAGCATATAGCGCCAAAACAACCAACATATCCTGAACCATGGCAGTCACAATCAGACGCAAAATACAATGACAAGCCGGATATGCTAACCTACAATCGTTTTTTTCAACATACCGTAAAACATATTGAAAGTAATAACCTATGGAACGATATCAACCTCACTTTTGGGGTTAGTTCTGCTATGTACGTGGCAACCAATATATACGGCATGAAGCAAAATAGCTTTATCAGTTCTGCAGCTTGGCAATGTATTGGTTATGAAACAGGAGCGGCCTTAGGAGCTCAATTAGGAAGCAAAAAACAATCATGGACCATCGCTGGAGATGGCGGCTTTATGATGATTTGTCAATCTTTGTCAACCTTAGCTAAGTATAAAGTAAACAGCGTCATTTTTGTAATGAGCAATCAAGTATATGCTATTGAACAAGTTTTTGTGGATGTAAATGCATTTTGTCCCAATGGTACCTTTGATAGTTTTGATGATTTAGCCAAGTGGGATTATATGGCACTAGCAACTGCATATGGTGCACATGGATATAAAGCCAGTACAGTACAGGAATTAGAAAAAGTACTTCACAAAATAAACACCAAAACAACGGATAAACCAACATTGGTAGAAATTGTTATTCCAAGAAAGGATTTGGCAGGTCAGATGAAAAATCTGACACCACAAATTATGAATTGTAAAAACTAATAAAAATAAAAATGGAACAGAAAACCTATTCAATCTTTGGAGCTGGAGCTGCAGGATTGTACACTGCATGGAGATTATTAAACGGGAAACCTGCACATGACAAAGACAGGTCAAAAAATTTAAAAGAAGGTGATATTCTTGAACTCTATGATTGGGGAAAATATCAATTCTCAAAAGAAGAAAAAGGAACACGTGAAGCTGGCGCTAGAGTATGTACTTGGCATTATAAGGACGACCCAAAAGCTTCGTATTTAGAACTAGGAGGGATGCGATATTCAGCTTGGGATTATAAAAAAACCAAGAACAACCCTAATCCAAATGACGCCAACAATCCAGGACATAGATTGGTTACTAAAACCATCAGCGAAATCGGGTTAGAAAAATATGCCGTTCCTTTCAATGAAGCAAGTGACCCTTTGTTGTCTTTGAGGGCGAAAAGTATGTATACGTCAGATATCAATGCGAGCAATCCAGCACCTTATAACGCCAATAATTATACGGCAGATAGTGCTCCAGATGATGGTTTTACTAAAATAGAAAGCGTAGGGATAAATGTTTCTGAAGATGCCTTACCACCTACAAGAAAGCAATGGTGTGATTTTTACGAGCATGGAAGGATCACGAAAGATATGGGAGACGAATCTATTTTTAAAAAAGGGCAAAAATTAAAGGATATAGGATATTGGAACTTAGCGTATGATGTATTAGGACAAGAAGGCTTTGGATATTTAGCCGATGGAAATGGATATTCCTCCAATGTAGTCAATAGTAATTCTGCCCAGTCTTTTGAGGTAAACAATGAGTTTACACCTGGTACTTTATACAAAACATTGACGATTGGATACTCAGGAATCTTTTCCACTCTTTTTCAGGAAGTTGTTGCATTGGCAAAAAAGAACGGAATTAAATTTGAATATCACCCGAATACCCGACTACGATCTATCTTAGAAAAAGGGGATACCATCCATTTTACAACTGCTAGTAGAAAAGATCCTTCTAAAGAATTGGATTCGAAAACCTGCAATGCTGCCTTTTTAGCTATGGGTAGATATGCTATTGATCAGGTAGCACAAGCCACCAGATATGCTCATAAAAATGAAGATGATTTTGATGTATTAAACGAAGAAAAAGTACAATTGTATTTAGAATCAGTATTAATGCAACCTTCTTACAAAATTGGAATGTTTTTCGACACTCCTTGGTGGAGAGATGATATTCCTTCACCTGCAAAATACCCCGCAAAGCTAAATAGTTATTTTTTGACGCAGGAAGGGATGAAAACATTGAAGAAAGAAAAATTCCCAACAAAATACCTGAAAGCAATTGAAAAAGCAGCCTCAGAGGCCGCAAAAGCAAAGCAAAAGGCGGAAAAAGAAGGGAAAGCCTACGATAATTCCGTTACTTCATTGATAGAGGTAAGCTATACTAGTGAAGCAGCATTTTTAAGTGCCGCAGAATCCATAACAGAAGCACTATTTAGCTATAAAGAAAAGGAGCAAATTACTAGCATTGCACATTTAGACACTATTGGACCGAGTGCAACAGATATGCCTATTAGACAAGTAGTTTATTTTGGAGACAATGCACGTGATACAAAAGGGAAAAAAGTTTACGGAATTTTAGCTAGCTATGATGATATCCAATATACAACTTTTTGGAAGGCTTTAGAAATTGGACCTGAAGGTGAAAGAACAACACCAGAGTCACAGGACACTCAACCTTTAGAAGGGCCACGAAAAGCAACTCCAATCATGGTAAAAATGTTGCGTAAACAATTGGCAAGTTTGCATTATGGAGATCAAGCAAATTATACCGCAATTCCAGAACCTCTGGAAACTAAATACATGGATTGGTCATTACCTCCATTTAATGCAGGATACCATGCATATTTTTCTCACTATAATATTGGTGATGTTCAACAAAAAATAAGAAAACCATCCACTTTAGTAGAAGGGAAAGATACCAATATATTTATCATAGGTTCCACGTATTCAAATGACCAAGCTTGGGTAGAAGGAGCTTTCTGTACTGCTGAATCAGTTCTAAATGACTTTTTCAATATTGAAAAATTAATTGATGATAAAGAATACCCTTTTATCTGCCCAAAATAAAAATTGCATTAGTAACAATAATTAATAATTAAAACGAAAAAGAAATGTCAAAAGAACCACAAAAATCATCAGTAAAACCCTATTTACCTTGGAAAGAAGGTTTACCTAAAGGAAAGAATGATGGTGCTCAGTTTGGAATTTTATCAAAATTACATGGTACTTGGGTCAACTGGAAAGATGGTCCAACAGGTTTACACACTACACCAATGCCTTCCCCTGGAACTACATCAGAAACTATTTTTGGTGTGTTTCATTTCAAATCTCAAGAATACAGAGAACAGTTAAAATTCACACAAGTAAATGCCCCTGTAAGAAATCGAGCGGGGTCTAATGAGCAATTCAATGCTGCAGTTAAATATGAAACTGCGATCATTGATAATAATGATGAATTACAACATTTTGAGGATGGAATGTACCTATGGCTAGGAGATAATAATATGCCTTGGAGCGAGAAAAGTCCTTATCAAAACCCTCCAAATATGTTCAGTCATGCTTCTACAGAAGAATCTGTAAAAGAAGATGGGGGAGAACCTGTGATAGGACCGGGAGAATTGGGACCACAATTTGTACCTCCCTATCAAATTTCTCGTTCTGGAGTGATTCCTCATGGAACAACGATCCATCTTACTGGGAATTCTCAGGAAAATAATAAAGGAGAAGCCCCAAAAATAGCAGAACTGTGGGAACAGCAATATTTGGCAGTATCGCCAACAATGGGAATTGACCCTGCTACAGATTTGATACCTGGTTCCTTAAAAAAACCGGATTGGACCAAATTGTCTCGTGAAGCACAAAACCCTGATGGAGGGATCGGAAATACGGGTGTGAACAGTGGGCGTGCTTATTTTGAAAAAATATTTAATTACGATCAATTCGGAGCTAAATTTCCTTACACAGTACAGCCTAATTTAAAGTTATCAGAAGCCAATGAAGGTTTGAAGTTTAAAAGATACGACTTGATTGAGTTGGATTCTTTCCATGATACAGGGCTACAGGGGGCAACCATCAATAACCCAATGGTAAATCGCTATTGTAAAGTTACTAGAATGCGTTTTCGTATGTGGTTAGAAGAAATTGAAGATGAAGAATACGGAGGTATTATTGAACAATTGCAATACGAACAAATTGTGGATTTTGAATTCCAATTTGGGTCTACAGGTGGCACTACAAAATGGCCTCATATTCAAGTGAACACTTTGCGTAGAGAAAAAGACATTCCAGCAAACAGACGTCTTCCGTCAATACAATTACCAACGGAAGCTCATGAAAAAAGTAATGAAAATGCAGCCCCACCGGTTTGTCCAGTGATGGGACACAAACGTGGATCATAAGCTTTAAAAATGAAACTATAATAGTACCTTAAAGTTAGGCTCAAAACAAGCAATTTGTTTTCGGGCCTTTCTTTTTATAAAAACAAGAATGATGAAAAATGAAATAAACAATGCTGATATATTAATCGTTGGTGCCGGTGTTTCTGGCTTATATGCGGCATATAGATTGTTAGAACAAGATTCCAATAGAAAAGTAGTTGTTTTAGACCGTTTGAATAGAACTGGTGGAAGACTTGACTCTGATCTGGTAACTATTAAAGATCCTTATGATGAGAAACGTTCTATTGTAAAAGAAGAAGAAGGAGGTATGAGATTTGAAGATTCCATGGCGGAATTAATGTCTTTATTTTCTGTCTTAGATCTTTGTAAGGATGCAGTATATTTCCCAATGACTTCAAATAGGTATTACGTACGTGGTCATAGTTTTACAGAAGAGGAATCTAATGCCAATAACAACGCTATTTGGGGAGAATTATACGACCTGGAGCCTGCTGAACAACAGCAGAGTCCTGGTGCTATTTTAACGGTTATTTATCAACGAATTTTAAATGTGAATGGTGTTGAAACCCCTCCAGAAAAACCTACACCAGAATTTTGGCAAAAATTTCGTCTTGATTTTAAATGGGATGGAATTCCTTTAAATGAATGGCAACTGGGAGGTTTGATTAAAAGCATGGGGTATTCTGAGGAATGCATCACTATGTTAAGTGAAGTACTTGGTTTTAGAGGACCGTTTCAAGGATTACCAAATGCGGGAGAGGCATGGCAAATTCTGGAAGATTTTCCTGCAAACCCACAATATTTTACTTTAAAAAGAGGTTTTAGTTCGTTGATTCAGAAATTAGAGCAAAAGGTCAAAGCTCTAGGAGGAGTGATTGCTACAGGAATCAATGTCAACAGAATTGACGGTCAAAAAGGAGCATATAAAACAGAAGTGAGTATTGCCGATAAGGGAAATTCAGCTTTTGTTTTTGAACAGGATACGAAATCCGATGTTCTCGAGTCGAAACAACTTATTTTGGCCATCCCAAGTAAAGCTATGAAAGTTTTATTTGCAACTTCACCAATCCTAAACGGCAATAAAAATGCGCGTACTTTTTGGAAGGATATCAATTCTATTCAGCCCATGAGTCTTCTAAAAATAAACTTGTACTTTGATCGACCATGGTGGGCGGATGGATCCACAGGACAACCTGATGTTTTAGCAGGTCCTTCTTTTACAGATTTACCAATAAATTCAATTTATCCATTCTATACCGTTCAAACTGAACCAGGAAAGCCGAATAAAGGAAAACCAGCAGCACTTACTATTTATTGTGATTATACGAACACCATTTTTTGGCAAGGTTTACAAAATGTAGGTGAAAAATTTAATAGCGAGCTGCAAAGAGAACATGATAAAACACCACAGACCTTATTTCCAGCTTCTGAAAAAGTTGTAGAAGAAGCTCTTAAACAATTAAAAAAATTATTTGCAACGCATTACATACCAAAACCTGTATTGACAAGTTTCCGTTCGTGGGATGGTGAAAATGATTTTCCACATGCATACCATCAATGGGCATTGAATGCTGATGATCGTGCCGTAATTGCAAGAATGGCAACTCCACTCGAAAACGAAGATGTTTTTACTTGCAATGAATCTTGGTCTGATATGCAAGGTTGGGTAAATGGTTCTTTGAGATCTACAGAGGTTATGCTACAAAACAATTATAATATAGATTCGATTACTGTTAACCATAGGGGTTGTGTGTTGACACCTCCGAAAGGATAATTAGTTTTATTTTTGAAAGATAGGAGTAAAAGACAATTTCTTTTACTCCTTTTTTTGCTTCATAAAGAATATGATGTAGGAACAATCACAACTTCAACCCTGATTCTTATTTTTCGAAAGGAAATTATCTTTAAAAAAAACTTGTAAAAAATCTAACTTAGAAATCTTATTTTTGTTGTATATAATTAAGTTATAAAAATTTTAGCCTTGTTACAAAAGAGCCATCAATTTTCTGAAAATTCTTCTTTAGATACAGATTATTTTATTTACTGTTTAGAAGCTGTTCATGATATTTCATCAGAGCAACTAACAGAGACAAAAAAGAAAATGGAACAATTGGCCATGGATTATGGTGTTGCCAGTATCTATAATACTTGTGATACGATAGAAGGACTTGAAAGCTGCCTAAATACCTTGGCGTTAGAGGATCATAATTTTAAGGATTACGAGGTGATTTATTTGGTAATCAAAGGGGAATCAAATTCTATTTGCATCAATAACTATTATTACAACTTACAAGAAATTGCAGAAATTTTTGAAGGTAGATTGAAAGGGAAAATTTTACACTTCTCAAATGCTAAAGTATTGGATCTAGAAGGGGAGGAAGCACAATATTTCTTAGACATCACCGGAGCAAAAGCGATTTCTGGTTATGGAAAACAGTTAGGAGAGATTCCAAGTTCAAACCTAGACATGGCTTTCTTTAATTTATTCAATGAGGACGAAAATATGTTGGACGTGGTAGAAGAATTACATCAAAGACATTTCAAAATGTGTAAACTTCTAGATTTTAGAATGTATTATTAACTATTATAATTTAGAAATGTATTTCTAAATGTCATTTTATTGAATATCTTTCATGGTAAGTGCCCTTAAGTTTCCCTAACTTTAATATCAGAAAATTTTTAATTCTATGAATGTTGTAAAAACTCCGAAAGGACCATCTACCGGTGCAAAACCTATAAACGGATTTCAAATTATTTCCATAAGAGAATTTAATGACAATGTCCATATTTCAGATACAATAAAGTATGCGCCTCATCAGCTCTATTTTGATTTGATTATTGTTTATACAAAAGGTAAAGGCAAGCACAATGTCGATTTTGTGGATTATGATTACGAGCCAGGTACCATATTTATTATCAAGAAAAATCAATGTCATCATTGGTATCCAAATGCTGAAAAAAATGGATTCTTATTGTTTTTTACAGAAGGTTTTGAAAAAAGCTTGTTGTATGATTTTACTAGTGTTATATTTTCTAATAAAAATCTAGTACTCCCAAATCCAGTAATTCATGTTTTAGGAGCCCAAAAACAACAAAATTATTTTAAACTTTTGCAATTGATTTCTGAGGAAATGAAAGATCTTGAAAATAAAGTGTTGCCGTTTTTGTTGTCTGGTTTTATAAAAAAACTAGAGGCAGAATATATTGATGAACATCCCTCATTAAACCATAATCAAGAATTAGTGCTTTTTCAAGAATTTCAAGAGGTTTTGAATCAAGAGATAAAAAACTCAAGAAATGGAAATTATTTTGCTTCAAAATTGAATACAACATTCCACAATCTTAATCGCATTTGTAAAATATTTACAACTAGTACTTTGAAACATTATATTGATAATTTTATCATAACTAAGGCCAAAACAAAGATAAACAACACCGAAAAAAACATCTCTGACATCGCTTATGAACTTGGTTTTCAAGAGGTGGGTAATTTTAGTAAATTTTTTAAAAAGCACACTGGACATAGTCCAAACACATTTAGAAACCAACATTAAACAAATAAAATTTACCTTAAATAGTACAATTTTTACCTTTTTTACATTTTGATTCTTTCTATTTTTAATTTAAAAAAACTGAATGAAAAATTGGCACTGTATATTTCTACTCCTATTTCTTTTAATTCCTCTTGGTATATTAGCTCAAGATTCTGCTGAAGAAAGTGGAAATTGGGACAATGTAATGTATGTGGGTAATAAAGTTACTTGGGGAAAGAAAAAATGGATGAATTCGGTAGAATGGCAAGTTCGTTTGAATAATGATTTTAAAAGCCTCCTGCAATGGCAGTTAGAATATGTCGGTTCGTATTTGATGTCAGAACATGTAGAAATTGTACCTGATTTTAGATATACCGTTAAACAAAATCGTTACGAATTTCGCCCAGGTCTTGGTGTGGTTTTGAAACATAGAACGAGTAGAGGACAATTTACGCATCAAATAAAAGGACAAATAGATTTTAAAAGTTCTGGGCCAACGACACAGGTTGTTCGATACTTTCCGTCTTACAATCATTTGATTAATAAACATTGGATTGGTTCATTGCTTTTAGGTAGCTACTATAAGTTTACTCCAGAGAAAAATGGTCTTGAGGTATTGATGGCTGGAGTAAATGCAGCCTATATTGTAAACAAGCAACACACTGTAAACTTGGGGTATTTGTATGCAACACAACTTAATTTTGTAACCAATCAACGCTCAAATTTTGGGATTATAGTAGCACGTTTGATCATCAATATCAAAAAAGACTACGACTATTTACCTGCAAAATACTTTAACTTTTAATTATAAAATTGTAATCAAAAACCACAACTATGAAATGTTTTTATTCCTTTTTAGTAGCTTCGCTACTAATGACTTCTGCAAGTGCTCAAACACTTTTTACGAACGTAAAAATTTTCGATGGACAAACCAATCAATTAACAGAAGGCAATGATGTATTGGTTGTTGAAAATTTAATTTCAAAAATAGGAACGGACCTAAGCACACCAGAAGGCACCAAAGTAATCGATGGAAAAGGGATGACATTAATGCCTGGACTTATTGATAGCCATACGCATTTAAACACCTACAAAACATGTTCTCTACACGAATTGGAAGGAACTACATGGGAAGAAATTGGTGCTCGTGCTGCTGCTTTTGCACAAGAAATGTTAGCCATGGGATTTACTACTATTAGAGATATGGGAGGTGCCCATGTTGGTTTAAAGAATGTGATTGATGAAGGCTTATTGCCAGGGCCAAGAATCTATTCAGCAGGTGCATGGATATCTCAAACTTCTGGACATGGAGATTTAGGGATGTTGACCCAACGCAAGGGAGAAAGTAATTTAGAGCGTTTAGAAATGACGAGAATTGTAAACGGTAGAGCAGAAGTTCTAGAAGGGGTTAGACGTAATTATGCTTTGGGTGCACATTACACCAAAATTATGGTGAGCGGTGGAGTTACTTCTTTAAAGGATCCAATTCATGCATCTCAATTTACTGATGATGAGATAAGTGCAGCCGTAGAAACGGCAGAAGACTGGGGTTCGTATGTTGCAGTTCATGTATTTCAGAACCCTGACTTAAAAAGATCGTTAGAATTGGGAGTAAAAGTAATAGACCATGGACTAAATATTTCTGAAAAAAACATGAAATTAATGGTGAAAAAAGGAGCCTTTTTCTCTCCAAATCTTACCGGAATGGCTCCTGAAGCTTTGTTGCATCCAGCGCATCAAGATCCAGAGTTTCCTTCTACCAAAAAATTTATGACGCTTAGAGAACAAAGTAAAAACCTAACTGCTTATATCAAAAAGTACAAACCTAAAATGGTCTTTAATTCTGATTATGTTTTACTTACAGATGTCCCTTATCGTCAATGTATGGATTTTACGAAATTCCATATGGCTCGTGAGTTCGGGAATTTTTGGGCATTGCAAACCATGACTGTAAATGGTGGAGAATTGGCAAAACTAACAGGTCCAGAAAACCCATATCCTGATGGAGATTTAGGAGTGATTAAAGAAGGTGCTTATGCAGATATTTTACTTGTTAACGGAAATCCTTTAGAAGATATTATGGTAATTGGAGCAAATGACAAATGGTTTGACGCTGAACCAAGAGAACAAGATGTAGCATCAATCAAATTTATTATGAAAGATGGTAAAGTTTACAAGAATACATTAGACTAACCAAACCATTAAATTATCAAAATCAAAAATTATGAAAAAATTACTATTACTAATGATTTCTGTATTTCTAATAACAGAAAGTGTTTTTGCGCAAAAGTCACCTAAAAAACTTGTGTTATTTACCAATGTAATGGTGTTCGATGGAATTTCTAATGAATTGTTAAAAAGAGATGTTCTGATAGAAAACAATATGATATCACAAGTATCGGAAGAACCTTTGGCAATTATTGCTTCTGAAAATGCCACGATTATAGATGGTAAAGGAATGACGTTAATGCCTGGTTTAATTGATAGTCATGTACATATGAATATGTATAAAACTTGTACACTACACGAATTAGAAGGAACTACGTGGGAAGAAATTGGTGCGAGAGCAGCTGCATTTGCTCAGGAAATGTTGGCGATGGGATTTACGACGATAAGAGACATGGGAGGAGCACACGTTGGACTAAAAAATGTGATTGATGAAGGTACGCTTCCTGGGCCAAGAATTTATGCTGCTGGAGGGTTGATTGGACAGACCGCTGGTCATGGTGATTTTGGAATGCTAACCCAACGCAAAGGAGAAAGTAATATGGAGCGTTTAGAAATGACTAGAGTTGTAGATGGTAGAGCTGAAGTAATGGAGGCAGTTAGGAGAAATTATGCTTTAGGAGCACATTATACCAAAGTAATGGTAAGTGGTGGGGTAACTTCCTTAAAAGATCCTATTTATGCATCTCAATTTAGTGATGACGAGATAAGTGCTGCTGTAGAAACAGCAGAAGACTGGGGGTCGTATGTCGCTGTACATGTACATCAAGATAAAGATTTAGGTAGAGCTCTAGATTTAGGAGCAAAAGTCATCGATCATGGTTTGACGATTTCAGAGAAAAACATGAAAAAATTGGTTAAGAAAGATGCAGTTTTATCACCAAACTTAACAGCTTTAGCGCCTGAAGCAATGCAGCACCCGGCACATCAAGACCCTAATTTCCCACCAACGAAAAAGTTTATGCATTTACGAGAAGAAAGTGCAGAATTCTCTAAGTTGGTGAAAAAGTACAAACCTAAAATTGTATTGAATTCAGATTACGTACTTCTCACAGGTGTACCTTATCGTCAATGTATGGATTTTACGAAATTTCACATGGCAAGAGAGTTCGGTAATTTTTGGGCTTTGCAGGCTATGACTATCAATGGCGGAGAATTGGCAAAATTAACAGGTCCAGAAAACCCATATCCAGATGGGGATTTGGGAGTGATTAAAGAAGGAGCTTATGCAGATATTTTACTTGTAAACGGAAATCCACTAGAAGATATTAAAGTAATTGGAGCAAATGACAAATGGTTCGATGCTGAACCAAGAGAGCAAGACGTAGCATCTATCAAATTAATTATGAAGGATGGTATAGTGTACAAAAACACTTTAAGTAAATAATTATGAAAAAAATAGTTTTATTATTTTTCATAATGTTTGTTTGCCTAACAACGAAAGCACAGGAAAAGCGAACGCTTATGTTTGTTGGTGAACTTAATGCTACTGCATGGAAACTAATGATGGACAACCCAATAGATCGTAAAGAGGCAGTCTCTGCTGCCTTTGAAAAATTAGGAGGTAAGATACTCAGCTATTATTTTGGTTTGGGTGACGGTAAAAATTATATTATATGTGAATTACCTAATGACAATGAATTGATTCAAGCTGTTTATTTGATGAGATTGCCTACTGGCCTTTTAAAAGACTATTCAATAGTTGAGCTGATGTCCAGCAAAGACATGAGTAAAGCACTAGTGAAAAGCAAGGAATTGATTGAGTTAGAAAACAAAACCAATGGTGGTACTTCAAATAAATAATTATTGGAATAATCTTGTCCGGAGCATTAGTTTGGTATTGTTGCTACTGTGTGTTCCAAATATAGGTTGGTCTCAATCTGACAGTAGTGAAACTCAAAAAAGTAATGGAAAATCAGGTTATGCCAATCAACTAGAACAAGGTATTGGGTCGTTGACAGCTTTTTTAGCTATTACAGATGATGAGGAAGAAACATTTTTACGAATTTCCGTTCTAGATAGTATTACACAACCATGGTTTCATTGGAAAAAAAGTGTAAATGATAAAATAGGTTTACAGGTGAGTACAAGTTATACCGCTACCAATCAGTTTGGAGAGAATTCTCCTTATAAGAGAAGTGATTTTACTGGAAGTGGTATTTTTAAAATTTATTCTAGATGGACCTTGGTCAACAGGAATTCATTAAACAACGGTACTTTCGTGGTTAATATGGATCACAGACACAAGTACACACAAATAGCGCCTTCAAACTTGGGTTTTGAATTAGGTTATAATGGAATTCCTGCACTTTTGTTTTCTGATGCTCGATTTTTATTGCTAGAAATGACTTGGCAACAGAAATTTAACAAGGGGAGAACAGGAGTTATTATCGGAAGGTATGATCCCAATGATTACTTTGATGTATTAGGGTATGTGAATCCTTTTACTACTTTTCAAAATTTATCCATTTTGGTAAATCCTTCAATCGCATTAGCAGATACCAGCACAGGTATTGGTATTGGGCATTATATCAAGAATCAATTTTTAATTCAAGCTACGGTAAACGACGCCAACAGCACCGCCAATGATTTCGAGTTTTTTAAAAATTTTAATGAGTTGTATACATCCGTAGAATTCTCATGGACACCTTCAAGACAAGAACGTTTTTATAAGAATTTTCATGTGATGGCCTGGCATTCTGATGAAAGGGTTGCGGCAGCTATTGAAGAGGGTCGGGGTATTGTGATTGGTGCAAACTGGACATTCCACGAAACTTTCATGCCGTTTTTTAAAGCGGGTTGGTCAGAAGGAAGTGCGCCTATTTATTCTGAGTCCTATACCGGTGGATTTATCATTAAACCCAATGTAAACAAAGATTTAATCGGTTTCGGTTTGAATTGGGGTAAAACGCAAAACGATATAGGTCAATTATCTACTGAAATTTTCTATAGATTTCAGTTTTCTCAAAACTTTGCAATTACACCGAGTTTCCAATACTTTTCTAATCCAGCTTTAGATCCTACAATTGAAAGTGCTTATGTTTTTGGTTTACGTGGAAGGGTAGCATTATAAAATACATAATTACAATGTTTTAATAATTTATTTTATACTATCCAATTTGACCGTTATTGTGAATGACGACAACTATATTTATTTTTGACACTATACTAATGATAGTATAAATTATATAAAATAAATATCTATGAATACTCCAAACATTGACTCAAAAGACATTTTAGAAGCCTTCAATTTCAGACATGCAACCAAAGAATTTGACCCTTCTAAAACCTTAACCGAAGAGCAAATTACTTTTATTTTAAAAACCGCTAATCTTTCTCCAAGTTCCTTTGGTTTTGAACCTTGGCATTTTGTGGTTGTACAAGACAAAGAACTAAGAGAGCTATTAAAACCTGTAGCGTGGGGAGCTCCTTTAAAATTGGATACCGCAAGTCATTTTATTTTAGGTTTGAGCATGAAAGCGCCCATGGTAAAGCATGATTCGGATTATATCATGCATATGATGAAAGAAGTAAAACAGCTACCTGCTGATGTGATTGAAATGTATTCTAAATTTTATAGAGAGTTTCAAGAGCGTGATTTTAATTTGGATACAGATAAAAAATTATTCGACTGGGCCTCTAAACAGACGTACATAGCCTTGGGGAATATGATGACATCAGCCGCCTTGATTGGTGTTGATTCTTGCCCCATAGAAGGATTTCATCAAGAAAAAGCAGAAACTTTATTAAGTGAAAAATTTGATATCGATACTGACAAATATGGATTGTCATTTATGGCGGCTTTTGGATACCGAAAAGCTAACCCAGAACATGGAAAATCAAGAAGAGCTTTTGAAGATATTGTAACTTGGAAATAATTTAGTTTTAACCTCTAGTAAAAACGACCTCAGATAAATTTGGATAAAATAATTAGAAGAAAAGAACTTAATATTTAGAATTGATTTTAAAATATAGAGATTGATCTGAGATTATTTCCAAATGTATCTGCAGCCTAAAATTCACCATCAGCATTAGCTTGCTCATAAAATTAAAGATTCTTAATCTTTAACTTTTATGCCGTGTTTCAAGACAAAAGATAATGAAACATAAAAAGAAAGATTAATTGATGTTCTACATATAACAAGTGTATAGAAATTTATGTTTTTTAAATTTTATACTCTTGTGGCAAGCTTACGAGAATCGCGTAGAAAAAAATATTATGCACAATTATTCAAATACGCTAAAATTTCAATAACATTTAAAAGCTAGCTTTTTTTGGTATTGGGAAAACGGTTTGAAAATGTGTTTAAAAATAAGTTCCATTTACGACATTTAAACTTTTAAAAGTAATCGAGCGCATTGTATGGAATGATACCTTACGAATATTTTCTGTTCAATTATGCGTCGTTTAAATAGGCTTTAACATAATATCTATCGATATAAAACACTGCGTGTTGGTTATATCTGATATTATGTCAAATACTGCGTATTCGCCAATTTACTTATAAAACCATATTTGTATTATAATTTACATTATGTTAAATAGAGTTTCTCGAAACACAATTAATAGATAATATATCTTAAAAATACTACCCTAATTGACTATTTCAATTTTCGTGTTTCTCTTCTTAAAAAAATATAGGTCACAATAGTTGCGCCTACATCAGCTATTGGAAATGCGTACCATGCTCCATACACACCAAAATAATTTGGAAGAATTAAAATTAAAGGAATCAAAAAGAAACCTTGCTTTGATAAAGTCAGCAACAATGCTGGCACAGCTTTTCCTATCGATTGAAAATATGCACCACCAATCATGTTTACAGCAATCAAAGGTGTTGCCAAAAAAATCAATCGTAAAGCTGGTACAGTTTGCCTAATTAATTCGGGATCATTGGTAAAGGCTTGCACAATATACTCAGTCAAGCTCATAATTATTGTAAATATAATCAATGCAATTACCGTCGCCGTTTTCATAGATAAGGTTACCAAGGCTTTTACACGGCGATATAATTTTGCTCCATAATTATATCCTAAAATCGGAACGGTTCCTTGTGTAATTCCCAAAACAGGGAAATTCGCAAACATCAACATTCTACTTGCTATTCCATACGCTGATAATGACAATTCTCCTCCATACGCAAATAAAGTATTATTCAACACAACAGACAATAAACTAACTGCTCCTTGTCTCGCTAACGTAACAGAACCGATAGCTCCTATTTCCTTGATAATAGCTATATTAGGATGAATACAGCCTAAATTTATTTTTATCTGAGAATCACCTTTGATAAAAAACCACAAAGTAAACATCGCACTAGCCATATAAGAAATACTCGTAGCCCAAGCAGCACCTTTGATCCCCATGTCAAACCCAATGATAAATATAGGATCTAATACAATATTAGTCATCGCAGGAATCAACAGCGTTAACATCGCCATTTTAGGATACCCCTCTGCACGAATCACATTATTACTCATCATCGCCCAAGCTAAAAATGGTACTCCAATAAGTGTAATTCCGAAATAATCCCTTGCTGGTTGTAATATTTCACCTTTCCCACCAAAAGCATTTAAAAATTCATCTTGATATAAAAAACCAAATAACACAAATAAAAGCGCTAAACTGAGCGTCATCATCATTTGATTACCAAAAACTTTATATGCCTTTTGATCATTTTTTTCTCCAAAAGCTCTTGAAATAATAGAAGCTCCACCAACACCAATAGCCATTCCAATACTTGAGATTAAAAAGGTAATTGGCATCACTACGGTAATGGCACCAATACCATATGTACCAACCCAACGCCCAACAAATATAGTATCTACGATCCCATACACAGACATTACCAAAATACCAATAGACGCAGGAATAGACTGTGCTTTTAATAATTTACGAAGCGGTTCTGTTCCAAAAATTTCTTTGTTTGTAGCCATCGGTATGCAAGATACTCGTTATTCTTGTAAATGTTTCCGAGTAAGTATTGAATTTGACTATAATGTGATTAGCGAATTGCTATCTTTTGCCCTACACGTAACATAGTTTTTGTGGTGATGTGATTGCTCTTACATAAATTTGGTATGGAGACTTGATATTTATGAGAAATTGACGATAGCGTATCACCTCTTTTGATAATATGATAAGTAATTTCCGGTGCTGCTATTGCTTTCGCTTCCTCTAGCGTGTGACATATATGAATTATTTCTTGATGTCTTGAGTTTTGTGTATAAGCTTGAGACCACTTTTTATTCACCCATATTTCAGAAGCTCTCACTTTATTTTCTGGACCGAAATCAAATACATATTCAGGATTGATACAGGTTCCTTTAAAGCGTACTTCTAGATGTAAATGACTTCCCCTAGCATTTCCTGAAACACCTCCTTTTCCTATAATCTGACCTTTTTTCACAGAATCATTTACTTGAACTAATTGTTTAGATAAATGAGCGTAAACCGTCTCTAAACCATTATAGTGACGAATAACCACAACATTGCCATGTCCGTAATGCCACTTTACATAACGCACCTTACCTCCCATCATTGCCAGTACTTTATCTCCTGTGTACAAATCAATATCAATTCCCTTGTGTGCACTTCCTCTCCTCCATCCAAAATGAGATGTAATTACTTTTTTCCTTTTGATAGGTGATGCGAATACACTATCCTTAAAAGTTAATTTAAAAGGATATTCCAAGACGGTATTTTCATAAGGATTGAATCTCGTTGTAATCCAATTTTCGGCTATATAATCTTTTTCAGGAATAATTTCAGGAACCACTAGAACTGGAGTTTTAGAAAACTCCCCTAACACAACTTTTTCTAGAATTTCAATTTCATCATTTTTCTGGAGATTTTTAGAGCGAAAATAACCATCATTCTGTGCAAAGCCAGAAAAGAAACCTAACACCGTGACAACACCTAAAAAAGACTTTATTATTTGACCCCAAAAAAGCACCCTACACAACAAATGACATAGATTTAAAATTCAGCCCAAATATACCAACTTTGTTCAAGGAGGCTTTCTCTGAAGTGTTTCAAAAATGTTAAAAATCCTTCCTTGTTACTTTGTTGTATCTTCTTCTTTAAAAAAACGTTTAAAACCAATGCGCTTTAACATTTTTTTCTCCATTGCCCAGAAAAATTTAAACTGACCTACACACCAACCTACGATAGGCAATGTTGTTTGATATACTACAAAGATTAAAAAGATACGAATTGGCCAAAACACCCAAGGATTTGTTGTTTCGTAATCCAATCCAATAAATTCAGTTAGTGGCTTCGCGATATATGAAGCGAATGAACCGTTGATAGAAAAGGCTATTATTATAAAGAAGATATCCCAATTAGATTCTATTCCCCAACGTTGTTTTAATTTTTCCATTTTCTACCTCTAAATTTGACGGCAAAAATAAACTTTTATCTTAATTCAACATACTTTTTTATTAAGATCTCAAATAAATTATACTTCAATTCCTAATTTAAAGGGTAGAAGAAATAAACCAATTAGTTTAAAAATATTTTTTCTGTGTTGAGATCTATACCATCTACTTTAGTTTTCAATAAGTAGATTCCTCTAGAGACATCAGAATAATCTAGATCTATAGCTTCCTCTATATCAGTACTAATGGTGTTTTTAATTAATTTGCCTGAAAAGTCAATTAATGAAAGCTCCACAATCCCGCCGGGAATTCCCATAAGGTTAATTTTTGTTCGGCCTTTTGATGGGTTGGGAAAAATAATTAAAGATCCGGTTATGTTAGAAACAACCGTTCCTTCACATTCTTTGTTCGAATTTACTTCTATCAAATCACCAATTTTTCCATCTACATGAAAACGCAAATCATCAGTCTTGGCCATCACCTCCTTATTTAAAGAAATAGTAAACGGAGGTGTTCCTTCTAAAATAGTAATTTCAGTTTTATTTTGAATATTTTTAGTAACTAATGAAAGCTTTTCTATGGCGGCAATATAAAAGGAATAACACTCTTTACTAAGTTGTCCCTTGGGAAAAACACAGATTTCATAAGTGCCAGGTGTCAAATGATCTAATGTTATCGATCTCTCAAATTCTTTGTCAACACCATCTAAACTAGCAATACAGATAACTTCTAAATCCGTATTGATCGTGATTTTACCATCATTAGTATCCGGACATGTCTCAGATCTGGTTTGAATAACAAAAGTTGAATTTCCTTTTACTAAGGGACATCCATATTCATTTACCAAAACACCAAGTTTCGTGTTTGGACAGTTATCATAAGCATCAAATACACCATCTCCATCTGTATCAATGGCTGCAATTGGACTTTCCGTCAGTCCAGCTCTTATTAATATTGCGCCAACTGCTCCAACCTTATTATCTGGAAAATTGACTTCAATGCTATTGTGTTCTCTAAGCAGGTATCCAGCAATCTTAAATGATTTGGTAGTAGCATAATCATCATCACCCGCAATTCTGTCCGCGCAATCCTCTAAAGAAACCTTTAGTTTAGTACCATTCAAGGTAATTTCAACCTCTTTAGAAAACGAGATATCTCTATCAATCCCAACACGTAACTCTCCGTACTTTACTCTTTTGTATTCAGGGATCTCAACGGTAAACTCTTTTTTACCAGTAAAACTAGTTACAACATCCTTACTATAATATACTTGTTCATCAATAGTCTGTGTTGCTTGTATTGGGTTCTCATAGTTCACTGCAACCACCAAAGAACCTTGCGGGGCAATAGTCAAATCTTTTAGATCGCCCCTATTGCTCTCCGTTAGTTCCGGTCTAAAATCTTCTTTTCTTTTCAACTCCCTTACTTGGTAATTCAATATTGAGTTTTGCGCTACATCATCAATCTCCAAAGAAATTTCTCCAGAAACATCACTTTGATTGTGCAAAACTAAAATTAACTTATTACCATCCACAAAAGCATGTTGTTGAATATCTGGGTCTTTAGAAAAAGACTCTACTCTTCTCCCCTTTACATTTTTAAAAAACTGATAAAAATGAATCAATTTAGATTCAGCAAAATTCTCGCTAGTCTTGTCAAAGTTTTCTTTAACCAACAGACTAGAATAATAATAAGGATTCCATCCTGAGGTTTCTAATAAAATAAAAGGAACCGTTTTTTCTACCACATGAGGATGATTCATAAAAGTAAGCGTATTGGCAATTGCACTGTTTACCATTAAAAAATTATCAATGCTTCTTTTTTCCATTTCGAACTCAAATCCATCTCCAGGAAAATAGGTATTTGCCAAGTAATCCAAAGCTTGTTGTCTGTTATCAGTATCTGAGATGTATCCGCCGTGTTCTGATGCAACATAGCTCAACTCTCTACCATAGGTATTAAATGTATAGGATGCTAATACATCAAAAACACTTTCCAAAGGAAGACCTGAGGTGACACTACCTATGAAATTTTTATTGTCATGATCCCAACGCATATAATCATAGGTATGAAAAGAATAGAAATCCAGTTCAAAATTAGTATTATCAATAAAATCCACAATTTGATTTAGATTACCAAAGCCCTTCTTATAGAAATAGGAAACCGACATACAGGGTCCTCCTACTTTGGTTGGTACATTTAATTCGTCTACTTTTAGTTTTGCTTTTCTGTGAAACTCATGAAACCTAGGATCTCCCCAGAATTTCCAGTGCGGCTCGTTAACAAGCTCAAAATAAGCAGGTCTTTGAAAGTCAGTATAATTGTATTTTAAAAAATTTGCAACAATCTCTGCAGCAGCGTCATTATTAACAGGGAAATAAGTATCATGAGTACCCTCCTTCGTATAGGATTCCATAAAACTTGGGTACGCTGTATGTCTATCGTGCATTGCTAAATCTTGATTTTCACCTAGCAAAGATTTCATAAGATCGTATCCGGTATCATTAGGGTTTAACTTTGATTTCATATAATCGACATCGATAAATCCAGGCCTATTCGAATCTTCTCTAAAAGAATTCCCCCAACGGTTTTCTGAATAAACCATACCCAAAGCTCTACCTAAGGTCATTTCTAAGTCCTTAAAATAATAATTGATTTGATGATTATCTAAACTTTTAACAGCTTCTCTTGAAGATCCCGCAAGACTGAAATATTTTTTACGATTCAGATCTAAATGTCCCTCAATAGAAGTATTCACTGATGGAGATACGCTTATCTTAATATTTTGCTGTGCTGTAGATTTTAATGGCATACCTATATAGCACATAAAAACTGTCAAAACTAAAATGCCTTTTTGATGAATAATATTCACGATGTGATTGATTGTTTTCATGGGTTACCTTTTTTAGACTAGCAATATAAACTTAGAGCTGTACTCTAAAAAGTAAGAAAACAATTTTAGCCCTGAATAAGACATTTGTTCTGTCGAAATATTTAACTAACAACAAATTAACTTCTTTATATAATAATTCTAGATTGTTCTTAGAATGTATATTTGAGATGTTTTTAGTTAGCTACAAATATGGATAAGCTTCTCTAAAAAAAAATAGTTAATGATTTCTAGTGAGATACAATCCTTAGACTTGGGGTACAAAAAAAGGTCTGATAAAAATCAGACCTTTGAAACTGTGGGTGGAAGACGGGACTCGAACCCGCGACACTCGGTACCACAAACCGATACTCTAACCAACTGAGCTACAACCACCATGTTTAACGGTTGCAAATTTACATTTTTTTTCCAATTTCAAAACTTTTTTGCAACATATTTGTAGTAATATTTTTTACTTTTTAAACATAAAAAAAGGTCTGTAAAAACAGACCTTTAAAACTGTGGGTGGAAGACGGGACTCGAACCCGCGACACTCGGTACCACAAACCGATACTCTAACCAACTGAGCTACAACCACCATGTTTAACGGCTGCAAATTTACACTATTTCAACAATTGTGCAAGCATTTTTTTTAAATTAAATCATCTAATTTTTCTACTGCCACATAACGTTCTGATACAAAACCTTCTGCACTTTCTACTCCAATCAATCTTCCTAGATCATTTGCACGATAGATCACACTATCAATGAAGTTTTTACTCGTAATTGGAGATTCTGGCTCTTTACTATTAGGATCAAAAAACTGAGAAGCGTATGCTTTTACTGCTTTCGTTTTTATATCCATAAACCCAGTAACATCTACTACAAAATCTGGTTCTAAAGGTTGCCATTGGATATAATGATATACTTTTTTTGGTCTCCAGGCATTTTGCTCCGCTCCATCTAAACTCGTTACAATCTTTCTAAGTCCTGATAAAAAACAAGCGTCCGAAGCCAATTTGCTTCCTTTAGGGTGATCAATATGCCTATCCTCAATAGCATTACACAAAACCACATCAGGCTGGTATTTCCTAATAATTTCTATAATTTTTAATTGATGTTCTTTATCATTCACAAAAAAGCCATCGGCAAAAGACAAGTTTTCTCGCACAGACACTCCCAGGATTTCTGCCGCAGCTGCAGCTTCTTCATCTCGTATTTCAGCCGATCCCCTAGTACCCAACTCACCGCGAGTTAAGTCTAAAATCCCAACTTTTTTCCCATTTGCAATTTCTTTCGCAATGGTTGCTCCACAGCTAAGCTCTACATCATCTGGATGCGCTCCTATAGCAAGTATATCTAACTTCATATATTATTCCTTTTCTATCAAAGCAATCATTTCTGGATCATTTGGTTTTGTTTTAGGAGAAATCACTTTTTCTAACTCCCCTTCTCTATTGATTAAATATTTTTGAAAATTCCATTTGACTTTTGAATCCTCTAAACCATTTTTTTTCTTTTCTGTTAAAAACGAATAGACGTCATGTTTTGAACTTCCTTTCACTTTAATTTTTTCCATCATAGGAAAGGTAACTCCATAGTTTTCTTTACAGAAACTAGAAATCTCTTCTGATGAACCTGGCTCCTGCCATAAAAAATCATTTGATGGAAAACCAACCACCACTACTCCAGCATCTTTATAGGTGTCATATAACTTTTGTAAACCTGCGTATTGAGGTGTTAAACCGCATTTAGATGCTGTATTCACAATAATGATTTTTTTACCTTTAAGTGTATTAAAATCAAACTCATCCCCATACAAATCTGTAACCTTATATTGATAAATATTTTCGATCTCTTGAGTTAAAACAGTTTTATCATTGTCTTTAAAATCAATCTTCTGAATCGCAAAAAAACAAAGGACAGATAAAATTCCGTAGTACATATAAGGTGATTTAATAATTCGCATAATCAAAAGTACAAATTCCTTTCCTAAAAATAGGATTGCTTTGTATATTCGCTGCATGGTACGTGTTGTTTTACTTGGTGGCGGGAATCTTGCATTTCATTTAGCAAATACTTTTGCGAAAAATGAACATATTGAATTAATGCAAGTTTACAACAGAACCTTATCCAATATCCAGAAGTTAGAAAAATTCGCTCCAATCACAGATACCATAGAAGAAGTGAAAATTGCCGACATTTATATCATTGCAACAAGCGATAATGTAATTGCAGACATATCTTTAAAACTAGGCGACCTACCTGGATTGATTGTTCATACAAGTGGTGCCACAGAAATGGATGTACTCGCCTCAAATAACAGAGGTGTGTTTTACCCGCTACAGTCTTTTACAAAAGAGAAAAACGTTAATTTCAACACGATTCCTTTGTGTCTTGAGACGAATAACAAAGAAGACTATTTTATTTTAGAGAAACTTGCCACAGCTATTTCTGAAAAAGTCTATCCAATGACTAGCAAACAGAGAAAGAAACTACATGTAGCAGCTGTGTTTGTAAATAATTTTGTCAATTACATGTATGGGATTGGCGAAAAAATATGTCTTGAAAATAAAATACCGTTTGAAGTTTTAATCCCGCTGATTCAAGAAACGGCTGACAAAATGGAAACCTTATCGCCTTCGCAAGCACAAACAGGACCTGCCATTAGAAACGACAAAGAAACTATTGCAGCTCACAAAAAAGAGCTCAAAAAAGAAGAAACAGAAATATACAACTTGCTCACTGAAGCAATTTTAAATACCCAAATAGATGGAAATAAGTTATAAAGAATTAATGCCTCAAATCGATACTTTTATCTTTGATGTAGATGGTGTATTAACCAATGGAATCGTTACAATTTTTCCTAACGGTGAATTGGTACGTCAAATGAATATAAAAGATGGATATGCTTTAAAATCTGCAGTAGATGCAGGTTTCAATGTTTGTATTATTTCTGGTGGCTCTAGTGAAAGTGTCAGAACAAGACTACAAGGACTTGGGGTTACAGAAATTCATTTAGGTGTGCATGACAAAATAAAAGTTTACGAAGAACTAATTGAAAAATTCAATTTAACTCCTGAAAATGTTCTATATATGGGTGACGATGTACCTGATTATCCGGTTATGGAAAAAGTTGGATTTGCCTGTGCTCCCAACGATGCGGCACCTGAAATCAAAAAAATATCAAAATACGTTTCTCCTAAAAAAGGTGGCGAAGGCTGCGCTAGAGATGTAATTGAGCAAATTATGCGTGTTCAAGGGAAATGGAAAGGTAAGTTTTATGCTAAATTTGATTAATGTATCTTTAGCTAAGCACTCAACTATATTTAGTTGAATTTTTACTCTAAGAAAAAACTCCTAAATATCGCTATATGAAAACATTAAAGATTTTAGTTCTATCTATAAGCATTGCATCATTGTTTGCCTGTGAACAACAAAAATCTCACCACAAAAAAAGCGTTCAGAATGTCATTGTTCCGAAACTATCAAAAGCCGATAGTATTTTGAACCTAACGATGAAAGCACATGGTGGTGAACTTTATAATCATGCTCATTATTCTTTTGTTTTTAGAGGGAACCGTTATGAATTTCAGAATCAAAACAGCACCTACACTTACTCAAAAACTAGTTCGAATAAAAATTCTATCACCAAAGATATTCTGGAAAATGGTAAATTCTCAAGATATACAAACAACAAGATAATAACGCTCAAAGAAGAAAAATCAAACAGTGCTTTGAATAGTTTAAACTCTGTTATCTATTTTGCAACCTTGCCACATAAACTTGGAGACGCTTCAGTAATCAAAAAATATATTGGAAGTACCACTATTCAAGAACAAGAATATGAATTACTGAAAATTACCTTTTTAAAAGAAGGTGGCGGCGAAGATTATGACGATCAGTTTGTTTACTGGATCAATAAAAAAAATCATCTTATAGATTATTTAGCCTATAGCTATAAAACTAACAACGGAGGAATTCGCTTCAGAGCTGCTTATAACAGAAGGAACGTTTCAGGAATTATTTTTCAAGACTACGTCAATTTCAAAGCCTTAATAGGGACTAACCTAGAGCATCTTGGACAATTATATGAATCGAATCAATTAGAAGAAATTTCACGCATACAAACGGAACAAGTAAGAAAATTAAATTAAAATTTTTCTTGATTAATCAGAATGCTCATATGTTATTTAAAAGCTAGATAGTATATCTTTGTTCTTTTAAAAATTACTCACAATATTTTACCCATGTCAGCACTTCCAATGCCTTTTAAAAAGCTTCATACAACGATCAAAGAATTGTTAGAAAATTTAGAAATTTCGGAACCAACAAAATTTCAAATAAAAAGCATCCCTGTAATTAAAAGTGGTGCCAATGTTTTCTTCACTGGTCCTGCTGAATCAGGGAAAACAACTACTTTAATCCTAACTACCATGCACAAACTAAAATGTGAAGCGGTAGGTACAGCTCCTAGAGCAATTGTTCTTGTTGAAAATAGAGACAAAGCAAATACGCTATATGACACCTTCTCAGCATATACAAGATACAATAGCTTGCGGGTATATTATGCGGATGAAAAATCTCATATAGACTTGTTGAAATCTGAAATTTTTGAAGGTATAGATGTCCTTATTGCAACACCACAAACCTTAAACAAACTCTTATTGGCAAATGGAGTAAGTACATCTTCATTGATGTTGTTTAGTATTGATGATGCAGACTTTCTTTCGCAACGCACTCCATTTTCAACCTTACTCTCGATCACACCAAGCATCACGAAATGTCAATTTGTACTATATGCGCAAAAAATGACACCAAAATTAAATTCACTCGATTCCTATTTTATGGAATATGCCAAAATTGTAAGCGTTTAAAAAAAACAATTCTAAGTATATTAAATCCCATCTTTTTAGATGGGATTTTTTTTGATTAACATTTGTTAATCCACAACTCTTTTCTATCCCTGTTTCTATTTTTAAAATTTTATAAAAACACAGCTCATTTAAACTAGTTAGATATAGCTAGTAAAAAAACACCATTCACAATATTCTAAAGCACTGAATTACAACTACATGAAATTACCACTAAAATTTAAAACCACTTAAATCAACCAACTATTTATTTTTAACAACTCCTAATATATACGGATAAGGAAATACCAATTTTATTGGGGATTGATTATCCTTTTTTAAGTTTTTAAAATTGTTACCCTTAAAGTAAAATAAGTAATACTCCCATAATCGATATGTTGGTATGCTTATAAACTTAAAAATAAAGTTATGAGATCAAGAAAAGAAATTAATGGGGTTTCAATGCACCTAATAAGTGGTACACATGTGGTATTACTTTGCTTGAACGTAAATACACAAACTAGAGAAAACCTATTAGGATTTTATTTAAGTCGTAAAGACATTACTACTGGAAAAGTAAAAAAACTGAAAGGAGTTAAAGAGTTTAAAAACAAAGGAAAAATTGATGACAAGGAATTAATTCAAGCATTTCTTTGGGGAGATTATACAGCAAAACCCAATACAACATATTCTTATTCGGCAACGCCTGTGTACGGAAGTCCAGAAAAAATGGATAAAGGAGTTCCATTAGACATCAAAATATCTACAGAAAACCCTGACGAAGGTACTCATGGTGTTTTTTTTAATCGTGGAACTGTTGGACAAGCCTATGCAAGAAAGTTCAACAATCAAAGTCCAGATAAATTCCCCAATAATGAAGCTTATAAATGGCTATCACGTGGCTTAGAAGAAGCTATGCTTTCTTTTATTAACAATGCAAAAGATTCCAACTATGCTTTGCATGTTGCAGCCTATGAGTTTGACCACGTACCGGTAATCCAGGCCCTATCTGATGCTACAAAAAGAGGTGCTGAAGTAAAAATTATTTATGATCGCTCTAAACGAGGTCCTTGGGAAAACACTGATAAAGCTGTAGCAAAAGTACCAGGTATTGAAAAGCACATGATACCAAGAAGCTCAAATGCTTCTATAAAACATAATAAATTTATTGTTTTATTACACAAAGGAACACCCATTGAAGTTTGGATGGGCTCAACCAACTTTACGAGAGGAGGAATATTTGGTCAGTCTAACGTTGGACATATCGTTAGAGACAAAAAGATAGCGCAAGATTATTTTGATTACTGGACTCGGTTATCAAAGGATCCTCAAATGAAAGACATCAGACCAGAAAATCATGCACACACACCTACTCCAACTTCTGAACTTAATCAAGGAATCACGCCAATATTTAGTCCAAGACCAGATTTAAGTATTTTAGATTGGTACGGTAATCAAATTAAGGATGCCAATGAATCTATCGGTTTTACAGCTGCATTTGGAGTAAACCAAGAGTTTGCTGAAATCATGAGTAAGGAAGATGAATCCTTACGTTACATTTTACTAGAACACCAGGGAAATACTTTTGATAAGTTTAAAGATACCTCCAACAATAGAATTGCCCTTGGCGCAGTTTTAAATAAAGAAGAAATTAAAGAAGAAGGCCTAAAAGGCTGGGAATCCGAACACTTAACAGGATTAAACGATCATGTTAAATACCTACACACCAAATATCTACTAGTTGACCCTCTAACAGATAACCCGACCTTAATTACAGGATCGGCAAACTTTTCAGAAGCCTCTACAAAAAATAATGATGAAAACATGATCATTATAAAAGGAGATACAAATGTCGTAGACATTTATTTGACTGAATTTGTGCGTTTGTTCAACCATTTTGAATTTAGAGATCAAATGGCAAATCAAGGTTTAGACGAATCTTTATTTAGTGACTATTTATTTGAATCCAATTCATGGACAGATATATATTTCAAGGAAGGGACTCAACATCATATGGAACGCGAATTATTCAGTTAATTAAGGATTTCTTCTAAATAAAAATTTATGAAAATAACAAATGAGCAGCAAATAGGTGGAGATGTCTGCAACGACAAACTAAAATCCGAATTAATATTCGCTGAAGGTCAACATCTTACTCACACCAACAAAGAAGCTTTATGGGAACTTTTTGAAGCTATTGGAAGTAATTGGTCCAACACCATCTACAACTCAAATAACCAACGCAGTTCTTGGTATGAAATGATCAAAGCAAAAACAGAAAATGCTCCAAATTATACCGGTGAGTACGTAAATGCATTATACGTAATAAATGAGTTAAAATCAATTTATGGTACCGAAGAAGCTTTTAAGAAACTATTTTTTGAGAGTGGTGTTGATAACGACTTACCTCCCACTACCAGATTGGCTCATTGTAAAATTTATGTTGTAAACGAATTTATCCGGATGCAGATCACAGCAGGTGGCTTTAAAAGTTGGGGGAATAAATATGGCGGAGAAAAAGGTAAAAACTATCATGGTTTTTTAAGCGGAACTCGCTACAACCGAGAATCAAAGGTAAGAGCATACCAACCAAAAAACAAAGATAACAACCATGAATGAAAATTTTGATTACATCATTGTGGGAGCCGGTGTTGCTGCTGCTACGATAGCCAAAGGATTACTAGAACACAAACACGACACGTCCATTTTAATTCTTGAGGCTGGACCTGAAATTATTGCAAAAGATCGTCGTTTTTGGTGGGACTATATTACAAAAGGAGAACGACCTTACACGTATACTTATGATCAAAAATGGGAAGCAGAAAGCACAGGAAATATTGAGTATCAAACAGAAGGTGTTCGAGTAAAAGCTTATGGTGGTTCTACTATGCACTGGGGAGCTTGGTGTCTAAGATTTAAGCCAGAAGACTTTAATCTTTTTTCTAATACTGGAGAAGGCGCCGATTGGCCAATTAATTATGAAGACCTTGAAAATTATTACAATAAAGCCGAAGCGTATTTATCTGTATGTGGTGATGCTTCTGAAAATTGGTTTCCTAGATCCAAACCCTACCCTGTACCTCCATTTCTTTGGACTGCAGCAGATGGCGAAATGATAAAAGCCTGGGAACAACTTGATGTAACATACCAAGAAGGCGACCTAAACCCTGGAACAAAAGAAAAAATAAAATCGGGTAAAATGCCTATCGCAAGATACAGAAAATGCATGACTACCGGAACCTGTAAATACTGCCCTATTGGAGGACGGTTTAGCGCTCAATATGTACTTGATGATTTAAAAAATGATAAGAGATTTGTGAATTTTGAAGTCCGAACAAACGCTCCTGTTCATCAAATTAATGTAAAAAGTAAAAACACTATCGAGTCCGTTAGTTACACAAATAATCTGAACGGTGAGGAGATCACGGTGTATGGTAACAAAATAATAGTTGCATCTGGAGCTTATAACGTACCAAAATTATTGATGGCTTCGAAAAGTAAATATTGGACAGAAGGTATCGGAAACGATCATGATTTAGTAGGTAGATATGTGGTATCACATTCTATGCTAAATGTAGTGGGTAAGGCAAAATCAAATCCTAATGGTTGGTTTCAAGAATACGATTTCCCTACGCTAATGTCTCACAGTTACAACACTAAAGAACATCAGAAAAAAGGTAAAATTTTCATGTTTAAAAACAGAACTACACCAGATACAGATATTGCACAACTAATGATTGATGGTAAATCAAGAGAAGAAATAGATCGAGTTGTATACGGTGAAATGAAAATCAATTTACAAGCTTTCCTAGAAGAAAAAGGTAAATTTTCAAATAGACTGATAGCTAAAGAAGGTACAGATCGTTTTGGTCTACCACAAACATCAGTTCATTTTAGCAGAACTGATGAGGAAACAAAAAATGCCAATGATCGGTTAAAACTACTAGAAGATGTAATCACTAAAATGGGGTTAGAAATCATCTCTTCAAAAGTAGATAAACCCGGAGGTCATCACACAACGGGAACTGCTCGTATGGGAACCTCTCCAGAAAATAGTGTTACCGATAAATATATGAAAGTACACAATACAGATAATTTATTTATTTGTTCCAATGCTGCTTTCCCTACAGGATCCGCAGTTAACCCAACACTTACACTTACTGCCTTATCATTTAGGCTCGTAGAACATTTAATTAGTCAATAAACACTCAAATACATGATTGCAACACCCGAAATATATCAAAATTCCTTTCAAGAAAAAGCCTTTCGAACGAACAACATAAATGAATTAATAAATCATTCTAAATCCGTTGAAGACATTCATGAGGATAAATTATTTGTCTTAAAAGAATTATTAAATAGTGCGGTAATATTAGAATTTGCTACTATCCCTATCTACTTACAAGCCATGTGGTCTATCAAAGACAACAACTGTGAAGTAGCCAAATCCATCAGAAACATATTTCAAGAAGAAATGCTTCATATGGCAATGGTTTGTAATATGATTGTTGGAATTGGTGGAGAACCAAGAATTTATGATCCGAAATTTGGATTAAAATTTCCCTCAGGCTTACCAGGAGGGGTTCATCCTGATTTGTTTTTACATTTAGAAGGGTTGAGTGACCGTTCACTTAGAAACTTTATAGAAATTGAATTACCAGATGCCGTTGCAGACATCTATGATTACGAAACAGGCGAGCTTGTAAAACTTTGCGGTTTATACAACGCTGATGGGACTCCGGGAAAAGCCAACACCAATCATATTCACAACACCACAATAGGTCAACTATATGATCGAATTAATGAGCTTTTCCAAGAACTACAGCCAGAAATGGATGTAGAAAGACAATTAGCAGGGCCTTTATCATGGTGGGTAATGGCAGATGCAACAAGTGTATCTAAAGCAATTGACATGATTAAGGAACAAGGTGAAGGATCTGAAGATGTTGGTCCGGAAAGTACCGGAATGGATAATCTTGCTCATTTTTACAGATTCTGGGAGGTTTTTCAAGGCAAAAAAATAATTGAAGAAAACAACAAGTTTTATTTCAAAGAGGAGCTGCCTAGACCTGATGCATATAAAACTGCCAGAATACCAGATGGTGGCTATCAAAAAGAAGATGTTGATGAAAAAGTATGGCACCTTATTAGAGAGTTTGATATAGCTTATACAGATTTAGTGAAATTACTTGAAAATGCTTGGGCTATCGGGGGACGTGGACAAGCGGCCTTAGTAAATGCTATCGAGGTTATGTTTAAACTAGAAAAATATGCAATTCCACTAATGCAAATACCTATACCTAATAACACTAAAGGAGAAACATACGGTCCTTGTTTTAGAATGTTATAATCCAAATAAAAAATAAAAACTCAAAAAATATATTATGGGAAGTTTTGTCGAAATCAATGACACATTACAACTAACAGAGGAACAAGGCTTCCCTGTTGAAATTTTTAACTTAGAGAAACACCAAGTCAACCCTGTCACACTGAAAGATGTGGAAGGTAGAATTTTCGAATTTAAAAATAAACCAAGTGCTCGTATTTTTCAAATAGATCCAGTTAGAGTTTATTTTGCTCATAACATCAATGGTAAGTGGTTGTTTTGGGGAAGAGTATTAATTCAATCTCAAAAGGTAGAAAAATCGTTAAATGACGATGGTTCTTGGACAGAAGGCTCATGGAAAACATCGGGAACCTATAAAATTCTAAATGTCTATAGTCCGGAGTATCAAAAAACATTTACTACAAATGAGGCACCTGACGACCGAAACTATTACAAATAGTCTCATGCAAAACTGCCAAGAATCACAAAAATCAGTATTAAAATTAAGCCAAACTAATTTAGATATTGAAGACCCGGGACTAAAAGATGTTTTTGAGGATATTCAGGGTAATATATTTAAAAGTCATGGTCGTGCCTATTCAAAGCATGTATTTTTAAAATTAGGCGATGATATTCATCGAAATAGAAAATTTGTAAACGCCTTAGCTCCCAAAATCACATCAGCATACACACAACATCATACCTCAATTGATCACAAAGAAAACGGCAAAGAACACATTTTTACTGGGGTTTTGTTAAGTCACAACGCCTATATAGTACTTGGAGTTGATGTAAAAAACATCCCAGATGACAAAGCATTTGTGGCTGGGATGAAAGATACAGAATTTCAATATGACACTGGCCCTAGAGGAGTACATGCTAGAACAAAGAATCCATTAAACGATACGATAGAATCATGGGAAACAACATTCCAAAACAATATTGATCTATTAATCATTTATGGCTATGGAAGCTCTCAAACGAATGCTGTGATAGCAGATAACACTCTTTGCGATGAGGTAAAAAAACTAAAAGAATTATTAGCGGGTACTGGTGAAATTCTTGGTATTGAAAATGGCTATGTTTTAAAAAATAAAAATGATACCACTATAGAACACTTTGGTTTTGCAGATGGGGTTAGTAACCCTGTTTATTTCAAATCTGATATGGAGCGCTTACAGGAAGTTGACAAATACAACCCGACAGGTTCGTTTGGATTAGTAGCCACAGAAGACCCAGGAGGTGCATTCGCTGAAAGAAGTTACGGAAGCTATTTCGTTTACAGAAAACTTCAACAGAATATAAAAGGGTTTAAAGAGCAAGCCAAACAATTCTCAGACCTTTTATCAAAAGCAACAAATTCAAAAGTAAGTGAAGAGTTTGCCGCTGCATTAGCAATTGGAAGACATAAAAATGGAGCTCTTTTGGATGAAAACATTACCTCTGATACTGGTGAAATCCCCAATAATTTCAATTTCGCTAATGATACCCATGGATACAAATGTCCATTTCAATCCCATATTAGAAAAACCAATCCTAGGGGTGATACGGCGGTACGAAATGGTGTTCCTATATTCAACGAAAGAAGCAAACGAATTACAAGAAGAGGTATCAGTTATGGAGACAAAAACCTGACGCCAGATAAAGAATGGACAGATGCAGGACTCCTCTTTCTTTCTTGTCAAAGCGATATTGAACAACAATTTTTGGTAACGCAAACCGGTTGGTCAGACAATCCTAATTTCCCTATTAAAGGAATTGGTACCGACCCAATAACATCCGGGCAGAACACAACGATTGACAATCAATCAAAACGATGGAAAATTAAAATCGGAGACAAGTTAATAGAATCCGAGTTTGGCTTTCAAGATTTAATCAAGGTACGTGGAGGTGAATATTTTTTTGCCCCTAGCCTTTCTTTTTTTAAAAACTTAATAAACAAAAAATAATATGACAGAAATTGGTTACAAAGATTGGCGCGTAGTACAATCTATCGAATTAGGAGCCTCTGCGGAGGAAATTTGGAATGTTATCGGTGGTTTTTTTACCATCCATGAATGGCATCCAGAAATTACAGAATTGAATGTTTTAAAAGAACAAACAGAAACAAGAGAAATAAGAAGACTTTTAACATTTCCGGGGCAACCAAAAGCTATTGAAGAATTGGTAATGATGGATAATGAAAATTTCCATTACAGATACAAATGGTATGCTGGAGAATGGGGAGAAGCTATCCATAACTATTATTCAGATCTAAGAGTATTCGATATCAAAGGAGGAACCTCTATTGTGCAATGGGTTGCCACTTTTTACTACAAAGAAGATGCTATATCTGAGTTTTATCAAAATGGATTTGATGAATTATTGAAAAGATTTCCAATTAAAAAATAAAAATTTATATCATGAGCGAAACAAGAATATTAAAGCCGAACGAAGGAAAAACAACAAAAATCACAGGATTTGATGCTATCTACAAAACAGAAAAAAGTGTTACCGGTGAGTATTTAGATTATTTTGAATTGGTAGTACCTGCGAAACAAGGTGCCCCATTACATATTCACCATAAAAACGATGAAAGTCTACAAGTAACTGAAGGTACATTCACTTTTCAGGTTGACGAAACAGTTTATGATGCACCTGTAGGAACGTTCATTTATTTACCACGTGGTGTAGCTCACAAATTCACAAATGTTGGAGATACCGAAGGTCGTCTGATTGGTACATTTACCCCATCAGGAACATTTGACTTTTTCGATAAATTAACAGAAGTTGATTCTGATGACTTTGAAGAAATTCAAGCATATTCGAAAAAATATGGACACGAGGTTTTAGAGGTAGGAACTTATTAATTTTTCAAAATGACATCATCTAGACTTGAAGCTTTTAGTGATGGGGTAATAGCTATTATCATCACAATTATGGTTTTAGATTTAAAAGCACCCAAGGAATATACTTTAATTGGGTTTTATGAGGTTGTCCCTAAATTCATTGGGTATTTTGTGAGCTTTCTTTATGTAAGCATTTATTGGGTCAACCACCATCAACTCTTTAAAATTGTTGAAAAAATAGATGGTAAGGTATTGTGGGTAAATCTATTATTGCTTTTTTGGCTTTCTTTAATACCCTTTTCAACTAGTTGGATTGGTGAGGGAAACCACCATACAGATATAACTCCTGTATTACTCTATGGTTTTATTTTATTGATGAGCCAATTGTCATTTATGCTTTTAAGAAGTTACATTATTAAAATCCATGGTAAAGAATCGAAGGTGTCTGAAATGCTAAGTAAAAAAACAATAGATTTCAGTTGTGCCTTCGTTTGTTTGGCCGGTATATTTCTATCATTTATGAACACATATATCTCTATGGGACTCTTCTTATCTGCAGGATTTTTAAAGGTTCTTAAACTTAGGAATTTTTCAAAAAACTCCTTTGTGTAATTCAAAAACAAACCACTCTATTAGACTTTTTGACTTTAGAGTGGTTTTATCTTAACTCTTGATGCTCCACAATTAATTAGTGAAATACACTAGAAAGTATTACATCTTTAACAGCTATCGCTTCAATAGTCTTATCATGATTATCTTCTGAAATAAGAATTGGCAGCTCATTCTTTGGTACATTGATCCTACCGTGTGACCCTTGAATCATCTCTCCTTTTAAAGGGATAAAATCAAATAAAACTCTGAATCCCATTTTTTTTAGTAATAATTTCGCTACTACTTGAAGTTTAACAGCCGTCTTATCTGTATCTAAAAACATCTCAACAGGATCATAGCCAGGCTTATCATGAATCGCAACCGTTCTAGCAAAATCAGGTGCCTGCTTATCATTTTTCCAATAATAATAGGTAAACCAAGAATTCTTTTTGGCTACTACCATAAAAGTCCCTGAACGTTCTTTATGCCATAATTTTCTTTGTACTTGTTCTTTTTTATTTAAAACTTCCTCCACCCCATCTATATGAAGCAATAGTTGATACACTTTTCCCTCTACTTCAGGAGCGCAATATACATGTGCAACTTGATGGTCTGCTACCGCAAAAGCCTGACTTGCACCTGCATCTAATAATTCTTTATTATTTTCAGTACGTACCTGCAACAATCCAGAATCACGGAGTACTCTATTCAAATGAATTGGAGAATCTACAGGAGAAATACCATATTCAGAAAGGACAATAGGCTTTACATTTTTCGATTCATAATACTGGATCAAATTTTTAAGCAGATCATCTATTTCCTTGATATCCTTTTTTACTTCATAAGAATCACCTTTGTATTTTTGAAAGCAATAGTCCAAATGAGGCAAATAAATTAACTGTAAAGTAGGATTGTATTTTTCATGCACATATACTGAGGCATCTGCAATCCATTGACTTGATTTTATCGTTGTTCTGGGGCCCCAAAAATCAAACAAAGGAAAAATACCAAACTTATCCTGCAATTCATCCCTTAAACCAGCAGGAACACTATAGCAATCTGGCTTTTTCAAACCGTTGGCCCAATATTGCGGTCTTGGTGTAACTGAATAATCTACAGATGAATACATATTATACCACCAAAACATATTAGCACAAGTAAAATTTTTATCTCTTTCTTTACCATCGTCCCACAAACTTGGTACTTCTACTATTTTATTAGATTGTTTCCAGAACTGAACTTCAGATTGTTCTTTGTTATACCATCCGTTTCCAACAATTCCATGTTCCGATGGAGATTTACCTGTTAAATAAGTAGTTTGCATTGTACAAGTAACTGCAGGTAACACAGGAGTAATTGTAGCAACATTTTTTTCTTTTTTGCTCCATTGAGAAATAAAAAGACTGTTATCCTCTAATATTTTTGAAGTTAGTCCAACTACATTTATTACTACAGTTTGCTTCATCTAATTCATTTAATTTGGTTCAAAACCCATTTCATTTCTCTTGTTACTGCTGATGTGATATCCGTTTGCATTTGATTAGGTAAAACATCCCAGGTATATGTTTCAATTTCTAGATGCTTTGTAAAAGATCTTTTTTTCCACAATTGTAAAACTTCTATCAAGTCATCTTGTGTAGATTGCAATTTTTGATAATCTGCAAGAAATATTGGTACATGATAATGCGTTCTTAATTCCTCAAAACTCAATGAATCCATAGCTTCTATAGCTACATCTAAATCTGGAAATTTATGATACACTCCGTCTTTTGACTTAATGATTGCTTGATGAAGGTAATTCGGTTCACAAAACTCCTGTAGGAACTTTTGTAACTCCAAGCTTGAATAAGCACCGTCCATATTACATTTCAAAGCAGAGCTTAATTGTAATTTCCCTATGTTAATTCGATTCGTTTCCATCATATTAACAACTTCCAACGGTTTTTCATAAGCCACAGCAGCATGACAAATATCAAAACACAATTGAACATGCTCTCGAATTGCTGATTCAGCTTCCGACTTTGTACACTTCACAAGATCCATTAACTGATTTACTCCTCTATCTATGAGGTAATCATTATAAAACTGAACAAACTCAATGGAGTTTTCTATAATTCCATCCGGCTCAGGTTCAATATCTAAATGCATAGACTTACCGTTTCTCAGCTTAATTTTCATCAAATGCTCCACTACCTCTATTATCGAGGTACAAGCTTGACTTTTAGCCATTTTTAATTCTAACTCAGAAGCATGCCAAAATTTATAGGATATAGGAGAAGTTGAGATCCCTCCTTCCATAGAATCGGGCAACAATTCTCCTAGAATATCGAACAGCTGCTTTGTATATTGCTTTCTTGTGTCATTTGTCCAATCCGGTGCATGAACCTGATCCTTTATCACTTCGTCATGAAAACTGCCAAACGGAAAACCATTCATTGTATATACATACAATTGGTTCAACGTTAGCCACTCCTTAAACTCCAATAAAACGGAAGGTTTGCTCAATTCTACTGCAGCCAGGTTTGATAAACGCAGTCCAACTCCAAAAGCTCCTTGAGGCGAAATTCTATGTTTCACTTCTATCACATACGTTTTTAAATTATCAAATATTTCTTGCCATGTTTCACCGGCATGAATGTTAGTGCAATAACTTAAATCTCCATTCCCTATTCTCATATACTTTGTAATTGTGATACAAACTGATCAATATAAGCAACTGATTGATGAAGTTTAGAATCCTCCATCTCATTAATTTCTTCTCCCTTACCGATAGCTTTTAATAACATAATAGTTAGTTTCCCTCCTAAATGTTCTCTAAATTCTTCTAACCCTCTTAATAATTCAGGATTCATTTTTGAACGATCGTCAGAATTGAAAAGTAACAAAGGGTTCAATTCAAATTTTAATGAATGAAAACAACGTACTATCCTTAACAACTCTTCTTCCGATATAAAACCTTTAAAATATGAATAACAACTATCTAAAACGATACCTACAGCAACCGCTTCTCCATGGGTTAGCTCATAATTTGTTAAGTTTTCTAATTTATGAGCGGCCCAATGTCCAAAATCCAACGGTCTTGATGAACCTTGCTCAAAAGGGTCTCCTGCCGTTGCTATATGCTCTGTATGCAATTCGGCACATCTAAATATCAAATAATCAATAGCCCCTTTATCCCTTTTATTCAAAAGGCTAACATTAGATTCTATCCATTCAAAAAACAAGCTATCTTTAATCAAAGCAACCTTAATTGCTTCAGATATACCAGAGCGATAATCACGATCCGATAAACTATCTAAGAACCGAGCATCGTTAATTACAGCGAAAGGTGGTTGGAAAGTTCCCAAAAAGTTCTTTTTTTCAAAATAATTGAATGAATTCTTTACACCAACTCCAGAGTCATTTTGTGATAATACTGTTGTCGGAATCCTAATCAAACGGACCCCCCTATGGGCTATGGCGCTTGCAAACCCAACCATATCCAATACAGCTCCTCCTCCTACGGTGATGATAAAGGAATGTCGATCAATTTTTTGAGTGTTTAGTAATTCTAACACACTTTCAACAGCTTGCCAATTATTTTTAACAAGTTCTCCTCCATCCACAATTAAAGGTATTCCTTGTAAACTTATATTTTTATGATACGACTGAAAATACTTTTTTATCTTCTCTATTAAGTAACTATGATGAACAAACATCCCACTGTCTAATACGACCACAACTTTGGCTGTACCTATATTTGGAACACTGTTCAAAACATCTTTTAAAAAAGGGTTCTCGGTTCCGAAAACATCCTCTGTAAAAGAAATGTTATAATTGAATTTAACTTCAAAATTTTGTTGTATTACTTTATTCATATTTTACAAACCTAAATAATCATTCTACTCATTCTTATCTTCAACCTTCTAGGTCACTGCATAACGTTTTGCTATCAAAACAGACAAAGGCAATAAACATAAAAGCAACAATCCATGAATCGGATGTGCAAAACCAGCAACATAAATAGCATTGAGTGGAATTAAAGACAACACACCTGTCTTAACAGCCTTCATTATCTCTTCTGGAATATTATTTTTTATCGCGTTAATCTTTGCATTCAAGTTAATTCCATACCAAAATAATAAAAAAGGGATCGCTGCATAGGTATTTAAGTATCCTTTAAATATTAAAACTATAAAAAAACAGACAACAGAAGTGTCCAAAAATATAGCTTTTACAATGGCTTTTCTATTGTTTCCTTGTGCTTCTTTTTGACCAACCAAGGTAATGGCACCAACAAATAGTAACGGTACAAAACCAATAAACCACATAGAGCTAACTACGCCAGGAATAATACTCATTCCTAACAATAGGTTTGTTGCTCTACATAATCCCATATTTATGGGACCTAATATAGCATGATGTTTGGCATATTTATCATAAGACAAAGCCAAAACAGCAGTAATAGCCGCTAAAACTCCACTGAAAACAGATACATTTAACGCACATACTATACCCACTACAAACAAAACTAACCCAAAATAGATAGCCTCTTTTTTTGTAATAATACCTCTTGGTAATACTCGTTCTGGTCTATTTATTTTATCATCTTCAAAATCAAAAACATCGTTAAAAACAATTCCTCCACCATAAAGTCCAATCGTGGCAATCATCAAAAGCATACTTGAATTAAACGATGTTTGTTCAAAACCATTATTAAAAACTCCTGCAATTGCCAACCCAGCAACAATATCTGAAATCGCGGTGATGATATTTGCCGGACGAGCTAATTTTATAAAACTACCTAACCTCATGTTAGTTCTTGATAATATTAGAGTATGTTTTTTTCACAAACTCTTGTCCACGCAACACGGAATTCCCATTCAACAATTCCTGTTCTTCAATTTTCATTTCTGTAAGCCAATCAGCCTCATTAAATTGGCCACTTTGTCCATATACGTCTAAAGCATTTTGATAACATGTAAGGTGCATATCTTCTTTAGAAACACCTCTTTCTAACATTAGCGCAGCAGTCTTAGGAACTGCTAACGGATCACTCACTCCCCAATCGGCAGAACTATCAACAATGATTCTTTCAGAACCATATTGTTTTACAACTTCCACCATTCTTTCGTTCCCCATTTTTGTATTAGGGTAAATAGTAAATGCAGCCCAATACCCCCGATCCAAAACATCTTTTACTGTTTCTTCATTGTTATGATCTATGACTACCATGTTTGGAGCAACACCATGTTCTTTTATCACCTCCATACTCCTAAGAGTACCATTCTTTTTATCTCTGTGTGGTGTATGGACCATAATTGGAAGATTCAATTCTTTTGCCAATTCTATCTGCTGTCTAAAATATTTATCTTCAGCAGCAGTTTGATCATCATAACCAATTTCTCCAATGGCTACCACCCCTTCTTTTGCCGCATAGATCGGAAGTAACTCCATTACTTCTTCCGCCAAAGCCTCATTATTAGACTCTTTAGAATTAAGTCCGATTGTACAATAATGTTTAATTCCGAATTGAGATGCCCTAAAACGTTCCCAATTGACTAAACTATTAAAGTAATCTTGAAAGGAACCTACCGATGTTCTCGGTTGTCCCATCCAAAAAGCGGGTTCAATAATAGCAACAATTCCTGCCGCTCTCATAGCCTCGTAATCATCTGTAGTACGAGAAACCATGTGTATATGTGGATCAATAAAATGCATTTGTAAAAGTTTAATTATATAGTGTAGTGTTTATGTATTCTTTTCCAATAGTATTCCAAAATTCTATTTCATAAATTTCAGATCCACTATTGATATTTAGTACTTTCGTGGCAGCATTCTTTTCTAAAACATCGCTTGAATTTTTAGCTTTTGTTAATGATATTTTCATTTCGTCATTATTAGCCCCAATCATAAGTTGCCAAAGTTCTGGAGTAAATGTTCTACCTGCCGCCCAGCGTTCTTTAACATAATCATTAGCTACTAGTGCTAATTGCTTATTGTTACGTTGCTGTAAATTGTAAATTAAATATAAAGGGCGAAAATTAAATATCCCTTTTAAAACAAGTTGATTCCAGCTATTCTCAGACAAAAACGTTGCCGCAAACGGATTGTTATGTGCAATAGCATCGTATACCGTAATTACGTTACTTCGAATCCCCTCTTCTATAAAACTCGAAAAATCTTCTGCGTTTTCAAGGAAGTAAAGACTTTTATATAAATCTTCTTGTTCTTTATCACTTGCAGTATTCTCAAGTTTCTGAAGAATTGATTTATTGTTTTCTATTTTTAAACGTGACATCATCACCGCTCTTGATAAAGAGTGCGTGTTCCATTGTTCACCACAGAAAGAAGGATAAATAACATCCAACTCTTTAAGTTCTTTTTCTGAATAAGCAACAGCTTCTTTTTTAATAAATCTTTGCACTAAACTATAAGACAATAAAAATTTATTTCCAGTTGTATCTTTATCAATTTTATGAAGACTTGAATCTAACCATTCCTCTTCTTTTTGAGGTAAATGATTCCTTAATATTTTTTCTAGAAACACTCCTTTATTAATTCCCGACATATTCCTTTCTTTCTTGATATTATTTGCCTGCAATTTGTTTTAATTCAATTAAAATAACCACTGCAACCGTTTCTAAAATTACTTTCTTATTATTAGATAATCAAATGCTTTTCAAAATAATTCTATAACTTATTATTTCATCACGCTAATCCTTTATTTTATAAGGACATACTATTGCTTAATCGTTTAAGCAAATTATGCATTCATCTCTAAACCCTATTAAAAATCCGATAACAAATATGCTATCGGACTTATAACTAACAAAAGTCTAATTCTGTTTAACAAATATCATGCTAAAATCATGATACTCGCTCTAAATCAACTTTTAGTGAGGCTTTTTCATTTTCCGTTAAATCTTGAGAAACGACATACTCATAGCTCGGTCCTGCCACAAACCCAGGATTATTAGGATCAGGCAAAGCCATTAGTTTTAATGCATACAAGCGCAATGCATACATAGATCCCATGGCATTACTTAACTTCTCTGGGGCCCCATTAAACGTATCATGTAAACTGTTTAATAAATTGGTATAATTATAATTAAATAATTTACTGTTCAAGTACGCCAATGATGAAACGGAATAATTACTCGTTTTAGGATTTTCAGTCATATTTGGCACTTCATTTTCATAAAAAGGAATGGTTTCACCTGAATAAGAATATCCCACTTTAGCATTACTATCTTTTACTAATTCTTTTCCTGCAAAAATTTCGGCAAATCTGTAATAATGAGCGGGCTCACTAGGTGTATCTCCATCATTATCGGTATCAACAAAAGGATCAGTCGTACTACCCTCACCTTGATCTACAATAATTTCAATGGCTCTTTTAGCACTCGCTAAATCTGTTATCGCAAAAAGCTCAGATTCAGGAAACCATTTAGGGTTTACAACTTGCTTAGCCACATCACCTTTAAAAATGGTATCTCCTTTTAGTTGAGCAATAATTTCATAAATCTCCAATAATAAGGTGATATACTCATAATACTCACCAATAGTCAAAGAATCTTTCTTTTCTAATATAACAACTCTTGCTTCTAACTGTGATTTTAAATCAGTAGCTCCCTCTAAATTATTTCCTTTTAATTTAATATCAATAGGGTTTTCAGGCTCTTCGATAACCATAAAAACATTTTTAACCAAATTCTTAGAAAATTTTGCAATTGGTACAATTAAACCTGTTTCAACACCACCTGGTAAAGGACCGGGATAGTTTGGAACAAATTCTGGTTTATTCAAAACAGGCTCGCCTTTTATGGCATTCAATAAGTTACATGCAATAGTTAAGTGAAGCATTTCTTCAATAACAACGGAATGAATTAACCCAGCTATTTTAGTGTTCTTTGTATTCGCTAGAGAAAACATTGCAGTTAAATAAGGCGGAATTGTAGCATGTTCTAACTCAATTGCTGTTTGAATTGCACCTTTTAATTTCTCAAGTGAATCTATTTTTTTGTTTTTTAGTAAAATCATAATATTCTATAAGTTTTTCTAATTTGTTTCCACAGTTTCGTTTTTCTTCTTATCACTTAGAACACTGTCTAAATAGTTTAGAATCATCTGTTGTTTGTCTCTAGACAAATCTCTTGTTACCGGCATATAGTTTGGATCAGATACTTCTTTGCCAAAAACAAATTTTAGAATTTCAGCATGTTCATCGACTACCTCTTGATTTGATAATTTGAATACTCCTCTAGACATAATAGGATATAAATTTGAGTATTGTTGCATTGTTGGCTGTAAATCAGCCCAAGTAGGATTCTTTACAACAGCAGCATCTACACTATCAAAAACCATAATACTGATAAAGTTTATCGGATTACAATCTGCAAAAAATTCACCTTCTAAGCTATAATTCAACGCATATAACTGACCATCAATAAACGCTCTTGGATTCCCTGGATCCGAAGCATTTAATTTGATCTCCGCGATACCTTTGGAATCTGTCTCTGTGGCTGCCGTAAAACTTAAAGCATTCTTAGGAACTCCCAAAATTGGATTATCGGCCCCTTGCAATAAATTTGTAGTATCGTCATTCAACACAATAGCACTATTCTTTAATGGCTTACCATATTGAGTCGCATAAAATTTAACCGTTGCTTCATCATCCGGGTTGATCCTAAACACATAGGTATCTGCAACCACATAATTTTTCTTCTCTTCCAGCATTGGCATTACCGATTGTTTTAAGCTTAAACTACTTGTTTGGGTAGAGGAATAATCTAAAATTACCAATGGATTATTTTGAATCAAGACTAAATTTTCAGGAGATAGTTGAAATGTACAAATTCCCGAATCTTGTTCGTACCAACCTGGATCAGTATAATTTACTGCCCCTAAAAACACGTAATTCGGATCCTCTTTTGTACCGTTGTTAATCGCTAATGTCATGGTCGCTGTTTCAACAATACCTACATTGGCAGTAGCTATCTGTTCTGCTTTTCCTTCAGTATCAATTATCTGAACAGGTGCTTCTGGCGCAATTCCAAATTGCAAAGAATTCGATAAATTTAAAACAACTTGGCTTAATTTTTCATCCACTATCGCCATTGCATAATTAACTGTTGGAATACTAGGAAACAACTGTCTTCCTTGAATATGATGAATTGGTTCATCATCAAAAACAGGTCCGATACTTCCCACCATTCTACCAAGTGTAAATTCTGGAGAGGTATGATCTCCATTATATCTATCCACAGTAAATTGTATTGACAACTTTTCTTTACTTGTTTGCATTAACTCTTTTAAATACCTAGAACCAGAGGTTTCAATATTTTTCCATTCTAAATTTTTCAATTGAGATTGATAACTTGCAGCTGCCGCTGCATCGCGAGATTTATCTGTAGACCTATTAAACCAAATATTGGTAAAAGCTGCTACATCGTAGTCACCTGAAAGATAAACTTGATCGCCTTTTCCAATGCGAACGATCAATCCCCATATTTCTGAAACCATTTGCTGCTGTGAATCCAAATCCACCATTTTTCCAGCAACCCTTGAATCAGTATCCATAATATTCATACCGATAATGGGATCCTTTTTAGGATCTTTAGTACTAGTCCCATCTAAATAGGTAACACTTTGAATTTTCAGATCTATTAATCTAAAGTTACCTGTACCTGTTGGGTTCCACCAACCATTGGCATTTTTTTCATCTTGAAAATCTTGATAACTCGACTGAAATGTGGCATTATTGAAATGATTAGGATCATTGTTTACCGTGGATACATCCGACTGAAACCTTCCTGAAAAGGTGAGCCTAGGGCTTTGTAAATAAGACATTTTATTTTTTTTAGTTGATTATTTATTCAATCATTATGAGTACAAACATTTTGATTAAATTTAGTATCAATATTAAAGATTTCGAGAAACTGAAATTTTACAAATTCCATAAACACCCTAATTTTAAGCATAAGTGCATTTCCTAAACACACAATCGTTAAGGATAATTTTATTTATTTGAATAGCAATTCAAGGAACTTCTCTTGTATTTCAAAAGGATTGTTATATTTGTTCAAAGTGACGAACTACTTAACATTATAAAATGATAGAACTTTCCGGAATTATAATACTTGGAATTTTAGCACAATGGTCTGCTTGGAAATTTAAAATACCTGCCATCTTACCTTTAATATTAATTGGTCTTTTAGTGGGACCTGTTGCTTCTGAATGGCTTAGCTCTGATGGTACTAAATGGATTGAACCAGTATGGAATGGTGAAAAAGGATTATTTCCTGGAGAAAGTCTTTATTACTTTGTCTCTCTGGCTATTAGTTTGATTCTATTTGAAGGAGGGTTAACATTGAAATTGAACGAGATAAAAAATGTTGGTCCCGTTATTACGAAATTAATAACTATCGGTTCTGCAGTTACTTTTTGGGGAGCTGGATTTGCTGTTCATTTTATTTTTGAACTGTCTTGGCAAGTTTCTTTTCTATTTTCAGCCTTAATCATTGTGACTGGTCCAACTGTAATCACTCCGATTTTAAGAAACATTCCTTTAAAGAAAGACATCTCTGCTGTTTTAAAATGGGAAGGAATATTAATTGATCCTATTGGAGCATTGGTTGCCGTATTGGTATTTGAGTTTATCAATGTAGGCACAGGAACAACCTATACCAAAACAGCTTTTGTTGAATTTGGAAAAATTGTTTTATTTGGTTCAACTTTCGGGTTTACATTTGCGCATGCCTTGGGGTATGCCATTAGAAGAAAACTAATCCCACATTATTTATTAAACGTTTTCGTTCTTGCTTCTGTTTTGGGGATTTTTGTATTATCTGATGCTTTCTCTCACGAATCAGGATTATTATCTGTTGTTGTGATGGGAATGGTTTTAGGAAATTCGAACCTTCCACACTTAAATGAAATATTAGATTTTAAAGAATCTATAAGTGTGCTCCTGATTTCTATTTTATTCATTTTATTAGCTGCAAATGTCAATTGGAGTGATTTGATGTTGATTTATAACTGGAAAACTTTGGCGATTTTTTTAATTGTTGTTTTTGTAGTGAGACCATTGGGCGTATTTCTATCTTCAATCAATTCTACCTTAAAGTTCAATGAAAAACTCTTTATTAGTTGGGTTGGGCCTCGTGGTATTGTTGCCGCAGGTATTGCCTCTCTATTTGGTTTAAAACTTGTTAAAAACGGCGTAGAAGGAGCAGAATACATTACACCATTGGTTTTTGTTATTGTGTTGGGAACCGTATTATTTAATGCCACAACAGCCCGTTTATTTGCAAAAATATCCAAAGTGTTTTTACAAAACTCTAACGGAATTCTAATCATCGGTGCATCAAAATTCTCTAGACTTATTGCGGAATACCTAAATGAAAACGACCAACAAGTGGTATTGATGGACTCTAATATTGCTAATATTGAAAAGGCAAAAAAAATGGGATTAGATGCTTCCTTGGTAGACATTTATTCAGATGAACTAATAGACAATATTGAATTGAGTAATATTGGATTTCTGATTGCCTTAACAGGAAATGCGGAAATAAACAAATACGCTATTCAACGATTCAAAAAACAATTTGGAGAAAATGGTGTTTTTAGAATTCGTACTCACGATGAGGTTGTTGAAAACCCAAGAAACTCAAATTTAATGTATCATAAAAATGATTATGTTTCTGTAATGGAAGTTGCCAATCAGTTCCCTACTGTTCAAGAAGTTCCATTTACGACCAAAGAAGAATATATAGCATTGATTCGTTTGACCGAGAAAGATGAGGATATGATACCACTATTCGTCAAATTTCCTGATGGCCATTTAGACATCATTACATACGTAAATAAAACACGTTTGGAGAATATAAAAACTGGGACAAGTTTTGTTTATCTAGGGAAAGAAATCGAAAGCCCGACAAAATAGCTTTGTATAATTTCGAAAAAATTGACGTCCCAAACACAGGAAGACATTATAATGACATAGAGCTACTTTTTGATTCAATTGAATAATTAATTTGGAACCAAATTCCGAAAGGTCACCGGGGTGCTTTTTAACCAAATAGCCCCTTATTAGGAATTAAATATTAACCAAATTAAACCAAACTTCATGTATTCATCGAGTAAAAATGATTTATGTAATTTAAGTCAAAATTGTAAATCTAAATTTTTCAATTACAAATTCATTCCAATTGCTATTCTGTTATTCGTTTCTTCTGTTAGCTATGCTACTCTCCCTCCAGAATCTGCATTTTACAACAAAATCCCTACAGTCAAAACTATTAAATTTACCATCGAAAATCCCTGGGACAACACAGGTAATGAAAGTAATGCTTTACAAAAAATAATTGATGAGAATCACCAACTTGTTAACGGCACTAAAAAAGGGATAACTATATTAATTCCCAATGGAAAATATTTTCTAGAAAACATTCAAATGAAATCAAATGTCCACATATTAGTGAATAAAAATGCAATTATTTATTTGGCTGATGGATATAATAACACTGATAAGAATAAACACATTTTTCGTTTTGGACCAGACAACAAAGAACAAGTAGAAAATGCAAGTATCAAATGCATGACAGATGGAGAAAATTTTATTATAAATTTGGTACAATTCAATGCTGGAAAAAAGATAATGCCCATTACCCTTAACAATGTCAAAAACTTTATGGTAAGCGGTATTAGAATTTTAGAAAAAAGATCACAATTTCAAGGTATAGATTTGTCACCATCAAAAAAAAAGGATGGTAGCTTTGCAAGACCAATCAATGGAATTGTTGAAAATATAGAAATTAACAATGCGGATTATGGATACGGCTTGGTTCAAATGCATTGCGGTAAAAATATTCTTTTTCAAAATCTTTATGGGGTTGGTGGTACCACATTACGGCTAGAATCTGATTATAGAGATGGCGTAAATGAAGCCCAACACCTTGTTATTGAAGATGTTTTTGCAAGAAATATAACATGCAAATACGGAAACAGTGCAGTAATGCTTTCTCCTCATGAAAGATACAACTTAACAGTTGATATTGACGGTGTAAAGGCAGTTGAATGTGGATGGGCAGTAAGAGTTGGTGACTCCTATGCAAATGATGATGTTCATAGATTAGGTCGATTTTCGAGTGACTCTAAAATTAGAAATGTAAAAGTACTTTATGGTAATAATGCTAGAGTAAAACTAAATCATATCAATAGATATACTTGCAACATAGAGACTTATACCCTAGAGCCCAATAATCTATTACCCGATACAAATGTTTTAGGTTACAAAGGACCATCTATTGCAGGTGCCTTATACGAAGCTTCTTATGTAATTGATTTTGATCCCAATAACCATATTACTGTTTTGTCAGGAAGTATCAGTGGTTTACCTAAATTTCTCAATGATAAGGTGAATTGTAATTCCAATAAAATTGGATCTCAAAAAGCTAAAAAACTGGAAACCTTAACAAATGATTTTAAACTATTCCCAAATCCTACTAATAACAAGATCACAATTGAATCTAAAGAAATCCAAACTTTTATTGAAATTTTCAATGCAACAAATAATAGGGTATTCAGTTTTGAACCAACAAAAACCAATATAAGCATTCTAGATATTTCACAATTAAGACCTGGGATCTATTGGGTAAAAACAAAAACTCATGAAAACGAATATAATATTCAACTTATTGTAAAATAAAACTAAAAAAGAGCTCATCGAAAATCTAATGAGCTCTTTTAATTTACCTCACTCTAATTTTATATCTTAATTACCTTTTTGAAGGCAGTATTATCATCAGCTTTAATACGCAAAAAATACATTCCTGAAGATAAATCAGACACATCTATTCTTGGGAGTCGAGTATCTAAAGTTATCTTCTTTATCAATTGCCCAGAAGCAGATAATATCTCCACTTCTAAATTTTTGATTCGTTCTTGAATTGAAATATAAAAAGAATCGCTTGATGGGTTTGGGTATATTTGAAGTTTTTTAGAAAACTCATTATCAACACTTAGTTCTCCTTCAGATCCAATATTTCCAGATACTCCGTTAACCGTCACATCAAATCGCCATAAATTATATTCGGTATCTTCAGAAAAAATCCAATTTGAACTGTTATTAATGCTAGTTCTTAAATCCGATTCAGAACCGGACAAAGCACCTGTATAAACTCCATAATTGTGTTTTTCTCCTACAAAATTGGCATTAACACCATTAGTCAATGCAGATGGTAACTCACAATATGAGTTTCCTCCTCCTTGACCCCATCCCAATCCAGTATGTATTCCAGTCACCCATGAACTAGCATTTCCATCTGTTGGTAGCACAAAAGGATCTGATTGAAAAAATAAGATTCCATCACCATTTGTAGATAAATCAAAATCTCCATCACTTGATTCAGCCACTTTACCTGTATAATCATGAGTTGTTGTACCGACAACCTCTAAATTATTGTTGACGACACGCTTTACCGAACCGTCAGAATCAAGAATAAAATGATCCCCTACTTGAAGCGCTTCTCCTACAGACCAAGTCCATATGTCATCAACACTATAGTCTCCGGTAAATTGATTGGAAGTATTATTCCAGGTTCTATTTGATATAGAAATTTTTGTTGTTGCACTAATGTCCTTTAATAAGACAAATGAAATATTACCTGCCCCAGCTTTCCAACCTGTAATTGCAATATCACCTGCTGTAATAATTGTTGGGTTTATAACATCGTATACTATAATCTGAGCTGTTGTTTCATTTACAGTTCCTGTTGATATTCCTGTCAAGGATATGATCACCGATTCGCTAGTTTCATCAATACCATCCTCAACAGCAATAATGGTAACTACATTTGAATTAGTTCCTTCTAAAATTGTTACAGTTCCTGAAACCATTGTATAATCAACACCGTTTGTGGCTTCTCCAGATATTGTGTAGTCCACATTTATATCCTCTTCCGCAAAAACATCTTCAGGTAGGCTTACTGTAAATACGCCATTCGTTCCTCCTTCAATAGCATCGTTGGCTCCGGTTACTGAAACAACACTTAATTCTCCCTCTAATTTAAGTGATGTGTCTTCAAATAATCTATCATAACCAGGTAAGGTTCCGTCTTTCCATAAAGGATCATGAACATGAGTATCTCCTACACCATCGTTATCACTATCGTAATGGCTATTGTCATACCACGCTGGTTTTACATCTTTAAAGTCTTTAACCAAGTCCACTGCTTTGTCTAAAATATTCTGAACTATTTCTTCTCCGCCAGACTCACTTCTAATATTTGTACTTTCGCCTGGATCAGTTGCGATATCATATAAACTCCATTGTCCACCATTAGCAGTTTTTACAATTTTATAATTCTCATAAGCGAAAGCCCCATTATGAAAACCGTTTTGAGGTCTCATAACCAATAAACCTTCATTAGGTCTAGCATCATCTCCATCAATCATCGCATCCATAAAATCAACACCATCAATAATTTTTCCATTGGGTACGGACTCTCCTGCCAAACTTATCAAGGTTGGATATATATCTAAAGAACTTATTTGATGCTCATAAGTCGCAGGTGAAATTTTATTCGGCCATGATACGAACATTGGTACTTTGTGTCCTCCATCTCTAACACTTCCCTTACCAGCATCCAAAGGATAATTTACTGCTCCTTTACTATGCGTATATCCGCCATTATCACTTAAAAATATGATTACCGTGTTATTGAATTTGGTCATATCTTTTTTCAATTCGGTTACTAACCTACCAATGTTAGTATCCATATTAGAGACCATAGTTGCATAAGTAATCCTAGCGGCTACAAATTCGTCAATCAAATCTTGTTTCTCTTGCGGATCTGTAAGTTTTTCTACGGGTGTAGATTCTGTTATATAAGTACTATTACTAATTAAACTTTCAAAATTAGGATTGTCAATTTTGAATTGAGCTTCTTCCGCAGCTGGAACTTGTAAAGGTGTGTGCGGTGCATTATAAGACAAATACATAAAATAAGGATCTGATGAATTTGAAATACTTTGAATATAATTAATGGCATCGTCTGTTATAACATCTGTCAAATAATCTTCTTCTCCAGAATTACTGTACTCGTCTCTATCCACATACCCTCGATTTCTCCATACAGGATCCTGATACTCATTTGTTACCGGGTTATCTCCTCCTAACCTATTATAGAAAGCATCCTCGTAAATTGACTCAAAATAATTCTTTCCTCCCCCTAAGAAACCGAAAAAATAATCAAACCCTCTGTCAAGTGGTTGGTAGGAACCTTCTGTAAACCCTAAATGCCACTTTCCAAAAGCAGCAGTGTTATAATCAGAATCCTGTAAAACAGTTGTAAAATAAGTCTCATTTATTGGAATCCCTAAAGGGGTAGTAATATCATTAGGCAAATTATATTGTGCCCCAATTCTATGTGGTAACATTCCTGTAAGCAATGCAGCTCTACTAGGTCCACAAAATGGGTGGGCTACGTGCGCATTTTTACAAACGATTCCGCTATTTGCAAGTTTATCAATCTCTGGAGTTGGAATCACTCCCCTGTCAACAGGAAAATCATCTTCTCTATTGAAACCAACATCTCCATACCCCAAATCATCTGCTAAGATAACAATAACATTAGGTCTGGTTCCATTAGTGGTTTGAGCGCACAAAACATTCGATCCATGCAAGATTAAAAAAGAAAAAAGTAGTAGTTGTAGTTTATTCATATCTTTAATTTCATTTTTGCAATTAAATTTGCTCAAACAAAATTAAATAGGATTCGGTGTTCAAAACATAACAATTTTGTCCTTAACTGATACTAGATATTCCCAATTACACCTCTAAACATCTGTTTATGTTCTGAATAAAATTTCAACTTTTAATATTAATAATCAATTACCGTTTTTCCTATTGACCTACCAGACTCTTGTAGTTCGTGGGATTTTTTAATATTTTCAACTGTAAATCCTTTCAATATAGTTGTCAAAGTAGATATTATTACTCCTTGCTCTAAAAGTTCTGAAACATGATTTAAGATATCACCTTGCCGTTCCATATCTTTAGTTGTATACATAGATCTAGTATACATAAACTCCCAGGAAAAGGTAACACTTTTAGATTTTAGAATATCTAAACTTAAAGGAGTATTACTACCTGTAATAGATACGATATGTCCTTGTGGCTTTATTAAATCCGCTATAAGATCCCAATACCCTTCTAAATCTACAAAGTCGAGAATATAATCTACTTGCTCTTGCTCAATAGATTTTAAGGATTCTTTTAAATCTCTATGATTCACAACATGATCTGCTCCTAATTGCAAACACCAATCGATTGATTCTTTTCTAGACGCCGTAGCGATTATCCTTAGGTTTGTTAATTTTTTTGCTAGCTGTATTGCTACTGAACCAACACCACCAGCTCCTGCCAGAATTAAAATAGTTTTTCCAGCATCTTTAGCATCATTGTATTTGATTCTATCAAAAATCGACTCGTAAGCTGTTAAGGTAGTTAAAGGCATTGCAGCAGCTTCCGCATTGGTACAACTTTTAGGTTTAAACCCAACAATTCTTTCGTCAACTAATTGGTATTCTGCATTACTTCCATTCCGGGTGATATCCCCTGCATAATACACCTGATCCCCAATTTTAAAATTCTTTACAGCTTCACCAATTGCTTCCACAACACCAACAGCATCCCAACCTATTATTTTTGGAGTTGATAAAACAGTGTCCTTCGCCGCATTTTGTCTTACCTTAAAATCAACAGGATTAACTGAAGTAGCTTCAATCTTCACTAATATGTCATGTCCCTTAGGCGCCTCAATTTCCGTTTCAAACTCAATAAAACTATCCTTTTGATTTATAGACAAAGACTCTTTAAAACCGATTGCTTTCATAAATCTTACCCCTTTAAAATACTTTCTGTAACCTCTATCAATTCATGTATCTTTTCTACATCATATGCATCTGCATGTGCTGGTGCAAAATATCCAACATCCTCTCCTTTATCGTTATCAAAGTATTTACCTGAATCTTCGGAATAAACTTCATTTAGTGCTAAATCAACTAAAATATTACTTCCTTTTTCCGCAGGTGCCCATGTTTGTCCATAGCCCTCTTGTGCCATTCTGGTATCTAATAAAGAACCTGGATTTACAGCAATAACAACTACATCCTCTAATTTTTTAGCTAAATCAAAACTCCACATAGTCAATGCTAACTTACTTTGAGCATAAGCTTCATTATCAGTTATCAATGCTTTACCCGCTAATTGCACCAATGAGACTGTTGCTTGAGCCGCAGAACTTAAATTTATAATTCTAGACTCATTTTCACTTAACAACTCCAAAAGTTCATTTGTTAAAATATATGGCGCCAAATAGTTTACCACAAACCGAACATCCAAACCCTCATCATTTCTATCAACACTTGATTTGAATACGCCAGCATTATTAATAACAACATCCAATCTATTAATAGAACTCTTTATGTCTTCAGCCATTTCCCTTACCGCATTCAAATCTGCAAAATTTGCTAAGAATCCATTTATATTTTTATTCCCCGACTCCTTTTTGATCTCTTCAATGGTTGCCGCTAATTTCTCTTTATTTCTTCCATGTATACTCACAGTATGACCTTTCTTTGCTAACGCCATCGCTGCTAACTTTCCAATTCCGGCGGTCCCTCCTGTGACAAGTATTTTCTTTTTCATACTTCTATATTTTCTAATTATAAATCAGGAAAAAAAGTTACTACTTTTTCAGGTAAATCAACTAAAGTATCTTCATAATTTATAAAATAAAAAACCGCATCGAATATTGAATAACGAACGGACTTAATCACTTCTTACAGTTTATACATACAAACCACAAAGTGATTAAATAAGTCCTGTTTTTTCTTTCAAAAGTGTATATAAAAAGTACCTTTGCCGGAATGTGGATGTATTTAGGCCTGCTGTCGGCTTTATTTTTAGGATTACATAATTTATGTAAAAAACATGCTGTTCAAGGAAATGAAGTTTTTCCTGTATTGTTAGGAACTATAACTTCTGGTTTTCTATTAATTCTACCGTTTTTTATCGGCTCTGTATATTTTCCTAATGAGACAAAAAAAATGGGATTTTATATAGATGCGATTCCTTGGAGCACACATGGATTCATTTTTATCAAATCAATGATAATGGCTTGTAGTTGGGTTTTAGCCTACCAAGCCTTAAAACATTTGCCCATCACAATTGTGACTCCTATTCGATCGGCAGGACCGTTTTTTACATTTTTGGGGGCTATTTTTATTTATCAAGAGAAACCAAATGGTTATCAATGGATTGGTTTTTTTCTAATTATATTTTCCGTTTTTCTTTATTCTAGAATTGGAAAAAAAGAAGGCATTGTTTTTAAAAAAAACAAATGGGTTTTCGCTATTATTGGAGCCACATTTTTAGGAGCCTCAAGTGGTCTGTATGACAAGTTTTTAATTCAATACCAAGGATTAAATCCACAAACTTTACAGTTCTGGTTTTGTTGGTACACAGTTTTGATATTACTTACCATCTTGGGCTTTACTTGGTTTCCTTTTAAAGCGAAACGAAATGCCTTCACTTTTAGATGGTCTATCCCTGCAGTTGGAATTTTATTACAAACCGCTGATTATTTTTATTTTAAAGCTTTACAAGATCCAGAAGCACTTATTATGCTTTTGTCTGCCATTAAAAGAAGTCAAATCTTAATAGCAGTAGTTGTAGGAGGTTTAATTTTTAAAGAAAAAAACAAAAGAAAAAAGTTGGTTCCTTTATTAGGGATTATTATTGGAGTTGCTTTGATATTGTATTCATAATACTTAACAAAAAATGTAATGGTTTTTCCTTAACAATATTACAGTACATTAATATCTATAGATGAAAATGAATGAATATTCATTTTATTTTTATATATTTGATAAGTTACAATGAAACAACTAGAAAAAAGCAAAATAAAGAGAGAGGCAATTATTAAAGCAACTTTGGCCCTAGTTAACAGCAACGGTTTTCATGCTACACCCATGTCAAAATTAGCTAAAATGGCGGGCGTATCACCAGGAACAATCTATTTATATTTTGAAAACAAACAAGATTTAGTTAACAAGGTTTATCTAGAAGTTAAAGAAAAATTTGCCAACTATTCTTTTGCTAATTACGACTCTGAATTATCCGTTGAAGATAATTTTAAAGAAATGTGGTTTCGCATCGCAGGTTATAAATTAAAGGAAATTGATGAAGCATTGTTTCTAGCACAATGTGACAATACTCCGATTATTGACGAAAACATTAGACAAGAAGGAATTATTCATTTAACTCCACTTATAGAAGTTATACACAGAGGAAAAACGGAAGGAATAATTAAGAATATATCAGATTATCTTATATATGCTTATACCATAACCCCAATTTCCTTTTTGATAGTAATGCAAAATCGTGAAGCTCATTTTATGGATAAAAAAAACATTGAGGAAGCATTTCAATCTGCTTGGAATAGTATCAAAAATTAAAATAGCACTATGGAATTATTAGATAAATTAAATTGGAGATATGCTACAAAAGCCATGAATGGTAAAAAGGTAGATCAAGATAAAATAGATAGAATTATTGAGGCAGCGAGATTAGCGCCTACCTCAAGTGGTTTGCAACCTTTTGAAATTATTGTTATTACCAATCAAGATATAAAAGACAAAATACGTCCCGTAGCATGGAACCAATCTGTAATTAGTGATTGTTCACATTTGTTGGTATTTGCTGCTTGGGACACTTATACAGAAGACAGAATAAACATGATGTTTGATCTGACTAATGAAATAAGAGGCTTTAAAAATCAAGGTTGGGAAGATTATCGTCAAATGCTACTAAACTCCTACCCTAAAAGAGATGCTGAAGAAAATTTTAATCATGCTGCGAAACAGGCTTACATTGCTTTTTCACAAGCAATTATTGCCGCAGCTTTTGAAGAAGTAGATGCCACCCCATTAGAAGGTTTTGACCCGACTGCTGTAGACAAAATACTTGACTTAGCATCTAAAGGGTTGCGTAGTGCAGTAATGCTGCCTATTGGATATCGAGAAGAAAAAAATGATTGGTTGGCTCCACTTGTAAAAGTCAGAAAAAGCACAGAAGACTTAGTCATCTTAATAGAATAGAAAATAAGATTACCCCTGATCTGAATTTGGCCCGCACTATTTATTTTTTTAAATATTGTGGGCTTTTTTTACACAATAAAAATAGCCAATTAACCATTAGAGTTAGACTTTCATTTTTTTGTTATAGTGACAAATATTTTAATTAATTAGTTTTGAAAAGAATTAATACGTACACCTATGACACAAAAATTAAAATTTATGATTGCACTCTTATTTCTATTAGGAGTAGCGAAAAATCTGAATGCTAAAACTATTAAAGTATCTAAACAAAAAGGGAATTCAGTAGAAAAATTAAATACGGCCTACAATAAAGCGAAAGCGGGAGATGTTGTTTTAATTGACATCAATATTACCTTTAACGATTCAGACAAACATCTAACCATAAAAAAATCGGGATTAACTTTTAAAGGAGCGAAGAATAAAAAAGGAGGAAAATATCAATTATCAAGATCTTCTAAAAAGGGAAACATTATTGTATTAGCCGTGGGGCATACAAAATTTGAAAAATTGAGTTTTTCAACTGCTGTAAATTTGCTTAGAGTTGAAGCAAAAAAACAAACGCTAACAAACATAAAAATTAATAATTGTGATTTTTTAAACTCCAGATATACGGGAGTCGACTTCAGAGGGAATTTTACAGATATAATGGTCGTAAATTGTTTATTTGATGATTGTAAATTTGGTATTCAAACCATGGACTCTGTGATTCTAAAGAATTTTACGGTAACAAAATCTATTTTTAAAAGAGGCGACCATCAAATTAGTATTGACAATGCATTTGCAGATACTAATAAAATAGACCATGAAAATATTTTAATTGATGATTGTGAGTTCTTTGTTGCAGCACGTTTTAATATTGCGCTAGCAAATACCCGAAATGCTGTGATCAGTAATAATAAAAGAATGGACGGCGGACTGCAAGGATATTCGCAAGCCATTCATATAGAACATGATACTAGAGATGTTTTGATAAAAAACAACACCATGAAAAATGACGTTGGAAACGCCATAATTATTTTCTCAACAGGTTACACAGGACATGGAAATGGTAGAAAAATACCAAATGAAGAAAAAATTGACTTTGGATCATCCAACATTACACTCGATGGAAATACAATTACCAATTCTAAAAAGGCTGCTATTATGATAGGTTACGGACGTGGTTTTTTAAAAATATTAGGAAATAATATTATTAATTCTGAAGACAAAATTATTCGTGGATATGAAACAAAAAACACAATGAAGTTTTATATTGACGACAACGTTTTAATGAACGGAAAGAAATACAATTCCCTCAAAGATTCAGCTAAACTTGAAAATTACTTTTTTCTAAAAAGTTAAACTGAAAATATTGATGTAATGAATTTTCATTACATCAATATTCCTTTTTTAGCCTGTATTGGAGAAGGCAAATCTTTTTCGCCTAACATTTCTCTTAAATCTATCTCTATAGTTCTGCACAAAGACAACATCGGAATATCATTTGCCATCCCCTGAAATGGATTTTCAGAATAATCTCCTATCACTTCCATCATTAAATATACCCAACCAATTAAAGCGGTTACAGGAATGGATGCCCACATAGCCATTTTTCCTATTTTCATTAATTCTGGAACCATGCTAAAAGGTAACAACCCAATAAATATCCACACAAAAACTCGACTCATATTAGCGTATTGCCTTGGTAAAGGAAACTTTTTTATTCTTTCATTTTTTCCTTGTAGCGTATAGAAACCTTTTAATAAATCGGTTAATCTCATATGCCTAAAATCATCAATTAAATTTGCTTTTCTAAGATCGCTTAGATCTCTTGATTGCTCATTGATAATCTGTGTTGCTGTATTTTTATTATTGATCAAACGTTCATACTCATCTTGAGGTAAAAAACACTTAAGTTGTGCTTTAGAAACTTCGTCATCTACCATACCCACTCCATATTTACTTACAGAACGTTTCGCAGCAAAACCTACCAGTCCCTTTTGGCTAATATGCTCCCAAGGCGTCGGTACCAATAATTGACTTCTATGGGCATACATCCAGCCTAGATGTCTATAGATCAATCTTTTTTTAATCTTCTCCACTTCCTTTGGCTCAACTTTATCATCTGTGAACTGATTGCTTACAAAACCGTCAATCATCATTCCCCAAGATCTACTGTCATTTACAATACCACCCCATATTTTCCTTGCTTCCCACATTCTATCATAAGCTTGATTATTCTTAAAACCAACATAAAAAGCTACCGCAGTACCAATTACAGATACGGGCAACCAAGGAATTTCAAATTCTATAATATTTGCATCATACAAAAGCGTTACTCCACCTGTAAACAAAAGAAGCCAGATTATATGGCCGCCAGACCATTTCAGCAGATTTACAAGACTTATATTTTTTGTGATTAACATAGGCTTTTTTTTAAATAATATTCTACGACTTCAAACTTAATAAAAGTCTTAGTTAATGATGATGTCCCGCTTCACTTTTTTTTAGCTCAGAAATCAAATAATAGGCTCCGGATTTGGCAATTTGAACATTTTCAACAGTTTTATCTTTAAAAATAAAAGATATATATCCATTTGCATTTTCTTTTTCTAAAACTTCCAGTGGCTCAAATTCTACCCTTTCCTCTGACAATTTGGATACAGAAAATATAAATAATTTTTCTTGATCCCTAAAAAATGCCTCAACCGGAAGCGCTTGCTCTTCTTTTTCTTCAATTATTATCCTTGCATTCACATACATTCCAAGAATTAAATTATCAAGATGATCATTAATTTCAGCATGTACGTGCATTGCTTTTGGTCCCTCTTCTATGGATTTACCCACAGAAAATATCTTACCTTCAAACTCTTTATTCCCAACTGATTTAATTAAAAACTTCACTTTTTGTCCATTTTTAACTTTTGAAATATCCCTCTCAAAAACCATAAGATCTACATGTATGTGATCTGTATTTATAATTTCAAACAAAGTAGTTTGCGGTGCTACATATTGTCCGGTTTTAACAGCAACCTTTTCTATAAAACCATCAATGGTACTTTTTAAAGGTGCTTTAGAATAAATATTTCCTCTTTTGATATACGCTGCGTTTAACCCCAATAACCCCAATTGACTTTCCAAACCTTTTACCAAACCTTGCGAACTATGATAATTAGCTTTGGCCTGTTGATAATCTCTTCCAGAACCGACCTTTGCTTTGAAGAGTTTTTCTTGTCTTAAAAATTCTTGTTTTAAAAAATTTAATTGGTTGTACACATTTAAATATTCTGTTTGAAGCTTTATCAAATCAGGGTGCGCCACATAAGCAAGTATATCACCTTTTTTAACCTCTTGCCCCTCTATTACCTGAATACTAACTATGTTGGCCCCGATACTCGTGGTAATCACAGCTTCGTTTTGTGGAGGAACACTGATTTTTCCATTAACTTTAATGAAACCATTCATATTTCGTTTTGGAATGACTCCTATTTCTATCCCCAAAATTTGTAGTTGTTCTCGAGTCAAATGCAAATCATTTTCATGAGGTTCTTCATCATGTTCCTCTTCAATCTTCTTTTGACCATCCATATTTTGGCCATCCTTAGACACTTCAACTGCCTTGTTTTTCGTTAACTCCTTGCACCCCATAAGTAACAGAGAAAACAGTATTATTTTTATAAATTTCATATTATTTCATTTTAGTTTCTAAAAAATAAGATACGTTTACCTTACTCTCATAATAATTTTTGAATACCTCCCAAGAACTAACCTCTAGTTCTACCGCATTTTTCATGGTTTGTATAAATTCAATATAACTCATTTTCCCCTCTGCATATGACAGTGTTGCACCATTTCTTTGTTGAATTGCCAACGGCAACGCATTATTTTTATGATACTCCCATTTTATTTTTAATTGCTTATACTTTGCCAATGCTTTGGTATAGCTATTCGATAATTTTAATTGTTTTATTTTATTAGTCTGTTCTAATATTGCAATATTTAGTTTGGAAGCCTTGGTTTCACCTTTCGTTTTGTTAAAAATTAGTGGTAATTGTACTCCTACTTGATAACTATTAAATCCACTTTCATTCGCAATTTTCTGAAATCCATATTGGGCCGATATTGTAGGTAAGTATTTTGAACTTGATACTTTTGACTCTGCCTTAGCTACAGCAAGTTCGTTTTCCCATAATATATTTAACGGATGCTCCATGATTGTATTATTGTTCAAATTCAGAGGCAATTCTAGCTCTTCGATCGGGATATCTGAAATTTCATAACTTTCTTCTGAGAACAGCCATTGATTCAACTCTTGCAACGCAATCTCATAAGCCATTTTATATTGGTCCTTTTGAAGTTTAATCAACGCACCCTGGTTCATTGTTGTATGAAACTCTAAATTTGAAATAGCCTGTGTCTCATACCGTATTTCCAAAGCATTTTTTAAACCTGAATACACAGTATCAATTTCAATATAGGAGTCGTATATTTTCTTCTTTGTATAGACTTTTATCCAAGCATACTGAACTCTTTGTTTTAGCTGGATAGAATTTAGAGCTTTATTCGTTTCTGCAAGTTTAATATTTTCCTTTGCTAATTTATTCTTAGAAGCAATTGAAAACAATGCAATATTTGATTGTCCCAAACCAAGCGTTGTATAAGTTCCGCTTCCATCGGCACCAATTTCGTCACCAGCAGTAAAAATTCTTGTATTCCCAAAATCCCATGCAGTAGATTTTATAGCTTTCTCCTTTTCAATCACCAAATCAGCAGCGATCAACTCTGGGTAATTCTGGCAAGCCAACTCAATTGCCTGTTCTAAATTAACCCTTGGCTTTTGTGCTGAAGCTATAGATGAAGAAAATAGCAATCCAACACATACAATAACCAAAATAGAATTAGATCCCACAAAGCTCCTATTTTTATTGAAAGATTCTACCCACTTATACAAAATAGGTATCACAAATAGTGTTAATAAGGTTGATGTTATCAGTCCTCCGATTACAACAGTTGCCAACGGACGTTGTACTTCAGCACCTGCTGAGGAAGATAAAGCCATTGGTAAAAAACCAAAAATATCTGTCAGGGCTGTCAACAATATTGGTCTTATTCGTCTTTTTGTTCCCATTCTTATCCTAATACCCAAATCGCTAACACCTTCTTCTTTCAACTCATTAAAACCACTCACTAAAACCAAACCATTCAAAACAGCAACACCAAAAAGCACAATAAACCCAACACCTGCAGAGATGCTGAAAGGCATATCTCTAAAATACAAGGACAAAACACCTCCTATGGTTGCCAAAGGAATCGCCATATAAATCATCATTGTTTGTTTGAACGATTTTAACGCAAAAAATATCAAAACAAAAATTAAAATCAGAGCTATAGGAACAACTGTTTGTAGTTTTTTTGTAGCTCTTTCTAAATTTTCAAAAGCACCACCATATCTAACATAATAACCTGCAGGCAAACTAATTTCTTGTTCTATTTTTAATTGAATTTCTTTAACTAAGGTTTTAATATCCCTACCTCGAACATTTATCCCTACATAAATACGTCTATTTGTATTGTCCCTGCTAATCTGCATAGGTCCAGGTTTAAAGCTAATTTTCGCTAGTTCTTTTAATGGAATCTGACTTCCATTTGGTAAACTCACAAATAAATTCTCAACATCCTGAACATTTTGACGCAACTCTTTTTTCAAACGAACTACAAGGTCAAAACGTTTTTCACCTTCAAAAACAACCCCCGCAACACCTCCTGCAAACGCAGTTTCAATTAATCTATTCATCTCGTTTATTTGTAGACCATATTGAGCAATCTTTTTTCTATCATACTTAATCGTAATTTGTGGCTGCCCAGCAGTAGCCTCTACCCTCATATCTGAAACTCCATCAATACCAGAGACCAAAGCCCCTATTTCCTTTCCTTTTGCAGACAACACGCCTAAATCTTCACCATAAAGTTTTATCGCGATATCCTCTCTAACCCCTGTTATCAATTCATTGAAACGCATTTCTATTGGCTGACTAAATTCATAATTGATTCCTGGCAGCTCTTGCAAAACCCTTTTTATTTTTGCTATAAGTTCCGGTTTAGAATATGCAGACGACCATTCCTCAATCGGTTTTAGTATTAAAAAAACATCCGCTAAATCCATCGGCATTGGATCTGTTGGAACATCAGCAACACCAATTTTACTAATTACATCCACTACTTCAGGAAACTGATTTTTCAATATCTTTTCTACTTTTGTTGTTGCGTTAATTGTTTCAGACAAAGAACTACCAGGTTTTAATATCACATGAAATGCTATATCTCCTTCGTCTAATTTTGGAATAAATTCACCGCCCAAGTTTGAAAAAACGTAAACACTAACCAATAGCATGGATAATGCTATTCCAATAACTATTTTTGAGTACCTCATTATTTGATTCAATACTTTTTCATAAAGCAACTCAATCCATAAAACAACTCGATCTCCCCAATTCCTATGTGAACTTTCCTTAGGAGTTTTGATGAACAAAGCGGTTGCCATGGGTACATAGGTTAAACATAGAATCATAGCCCCGATCATTGCAAAAATAAAGGTAAAGGCCATTGGCTTAAACATTTTTCCTTCTATTCCTTCAAGTGACAATATTGGCAAAAACACGATTAAAATAATAAACTGACCAAAAAAGGCAGTATTCATCATTTTAGAGGAGGATTTAAAGGTAATTGTATTTTTATCGTCTTGACTAATTTTTTTACGCGACGAAATATGCTTGTGCAGATAGAAAATGGTACTTTCAACAATAATTACGGATCCATCTACAATAATACCAAAATCAATTGCTCCCAAACTCATTAAATTCGCCCAAACATCAAAAGCATACATCAACATAAAAGCAAAAAGTAAAGCTAACGGAATTGTAGAAGCCACTATCATTCCGCCTCTCCAATTTCCTAGAAAAAGAACTAAAATAAAAAGCACGATCAACGCCCCTTCCAATAAATTTTTTTGAACTGTTTTTATTGTGTTTTCAATTAAATTAGACCTATCTAAAAACGGTTTGATACGAACTCCTTTTGGTAAAGATTTTTGTATCATATGAATCCTTTTGCTAACAGCCTGTATCACTGTATTGGTATTGGCCCCTTTGAGCATCATAATCATGCCGCCAACAGCTTCCCCATTTCCATTCTTTGTGACAGCACCATAGCGGATGGCATTTCCATAGTTTACCTCTCCAATATCTTTAACTAAAATTGGGAGATCGTTTTTATGGGCTACCACAATATTTTTGATATCTTCAATATTCCCCAACAAGCCCTCACCTCTTATAAAATTAGCTTGATGGTTTTTCTCTATATAAGCTCCTCCCGTATTTTGATTGTTTTTTTCTAGAGCGACATACACCTCTTTAATGGTCAATCCAATAGCATTTAGCTCTTCAGGATCAATCGCAACTTCATATTGTTTGACATACCCTCCAAAAGAGTTTATCTCTACGACTCCGGGTACCATCGCCATCTGTCGTTTGATAATCCAGTCTTGAATTTCTCTTAATTTTTGAGGAGTAAACGCTTCTTTATACGCATCATCTACCTCCAATGTATACTGATAAATCTCCCCTAATCCGGTAGAAATAGGTCCCATAAAAGGTTTCCCAAAACCTTCCGGAATTTGCGAGTTTATTTCCCCCAATTTTTCTGACACCAATTGTCTTGGTAAATAGGTATCTAACCGATCATTAAAAACAACGGTCACAACGGATAAACCAAATCTAGAAATGGACCTTATCTCTATAACATCCGGAAGATTTGCTAACGCTATCTCAATAGGATATGTAACAAACTGCTCAATCTCCTCAGTACCTAAATTTGGAGCCTGAGTTATAATTTGGACTTGATTATTGGTTATGTCAGGTACTGCATCTACAGGGATTTTGCTGGCGCTATATATTCCCCCCAATATCAAAGCTAGCGTTAACAATCCTATAACAAACTTGTTATGGATGGAAAATTGTATGATCTTATTAATCATTTTTAATAGTTTTAAGTTAAAAATCGTAATAGAGTGCCCCAAAAAGACACACTAATCCCACTAAATTTTAAACAGTAACTATTGGTGGATGGTATAATGAGCTCAATACTTCCTGTGTTGTATCGTTACAAAAAGTTGAAATTTTATTTTCAAAAAATACATCTATAGACAATTCAATACTGGTAATTTCTATCGGAGTTATAATCATTTGACAGCAATCACAAAAACAAAAAGGAGAGCAATTATCCGATTCTTTGGGAACCGAATGTGTATGAGAATCTGAATCTTCCCCTAATTGTAATTCTGTTTTTAACTTGTTACAAATAGATCCTTCATCATTACATGTAATAAAAGACAATGATAATAGGTAAAAAGAAAGTAAAAAAATTAGGCTTTTCATTAGATCAAAAATATAAAAAAAAGTATCTAACTATGGTATATTTGTAACTAAATATAGAGGTGTGTTTATATCTCTAATTTAAATATAAGCTTTTATATGCTTTTTTTATTGGATCTATAAATTTTGTTTATGGATGTATTAAATATTTTTAACAGTAATTAACTTTTTATCGATAGTATTACTATTATCTTTGCAATTAAATGTAAATTTTACAACTCATTATGAATAACTTAACTCCGTGGCAACGATTCATAGGTTTATTAAAGCTAGAAAAGAAAGAAATTTTTCAAATTTTCTATTATGCAATTTTTTCAGGAATCGTTTCTTTGTCACTTCCTCTAGGAATTCAAGCTATAATAAATCTAATTCAAGGTGCTCAAATATCCACTTCATGGGTAGTGTTGGTTGTATTAGTAACCATTGGAGTATTATTTAATGGAGGTCTACAATTAATGCAATTGCGTATTATTGAAACTATCCAGCAACGTGTTTTTACGAGAGCAGCTTTTGAATTAAGTTATCGTTTCCCTAAAATAAAAATGAATGAATTAAGGAACTATTATCCACCTGAACTTGCGAATCGCTTTTTTGACACCCTAACCATTCAAAAAGGACTTTCAAAAATTTTAATAGATGTCCCCACAGCATTATTGCAAATAATTTTTGCCTTAATGTTGCTTTCTTTTTATCATCCATTTTTTATTTTGTTTGGTTTACTGTTATTAATGCTTGTGTATATCGTTTTTAAATTCACAGCAAAAAGAGGATTGGAAACAAGTTTAGAAGAATCAAAAAATAAATATAAAGTAGCCCATTGGATTCAAGAGATTGCTAGAACTATTGTTAGTTTTAAATTATCCGGAGATTCTAGTATTGCTTTAAAGAAAAACGACGAGCTTGTAATAAAGTATTTAAAGTCTCGTGAGAAACACTTTAGAGTACTGGTAATACAATACTCCCAAATGATCAGTTTTAAAATGCTAATAACGGCAAGTTTATTGGTTATTGGAGGGGCCTTAGTATTAAACCAAGAAATGAATATTGGGCAATTCGTTGCAGCAGAAATTATTATTCTATTAGTCATCGGATCGGTAGAGAAATTAATACTTGGACTTGAGTCTTTTTATGATGTATTGACCTCTATTGAAAAACTGGGTCAAGTTGTAGACAAAGAATTAGAGCCACAAGTTGGAGAAAAACCTCTTTTTAAAGAAGATTTTAACATTGAATTGGAAAATGTTACTTACGAGGTTTCCAATAGGAAAAAAGCTATTTTAAAGGATATCAATTTAAAAATACCTTTCAAAAAAAGAATTCTAATTAAAGGAGAAAGTGGTTCTGGTAAATCTAGTCTACTTCGTGTTATTTCAGCTGTTATAGAACCAACAGAAGGTAATATGTACATCAACAATGTATCTGCTCAAAGTTTGCAATTGAATCACTATCGTGCTCAATTAGGACTATCATTATCAGAGGAGACTCCGTTTGAAGGTAGCTTAAAAGACAATATTACTTTTGGAATCAAAGAAGTATCAGACGAAACGGTTTTCAAAATAATTAAACATGTTGGTCTTACTCAGTATGTTAAGGAACTACCTAATGGCTTACAAACCATATTACAGCCCGATGGAAAACAAATTTCATACACTATTGCAAAAAAAATAATTTTAGCAAGGGCAATCGCTAAAAAACCTAAGGTACTTATCTTGGAAGATCCTTTAGATAGATTTAATAAACAAGAAACTAAATCAATTGTAGAATATTTATCAAAACCTTCTCAACCATGGACTTTAATTGTTGTAAGTAGCAACCCATTATGGGAGAACTACACTGATGAAATCATCACTTTAGAAGAAGGTAAATTAAAATAATTAAACAATATGCTCAATATATCAAATACAAAAGGACGAAGCAAAATAGATTTATTGTCCTATCAATCAGGTCAATTTGCATATTATAAAAAACACTACAAGCATTTCAATAGGTTTCTCATGATATTCGCTTTTATCGGTATCATCACTTTGTTTATGCCATGGACTCAAAATATAAAAAGCAATGGAATAGTAACTACTTTAAGACCGAATCAGCGTCCTCAAACAATACAATCGCAAATTCCTGGAAGAGTTGAAGAGTGGTTTGTACAAGAAGGTGATTATGTAGAAAAAGGAGATACCATCCTTAGAATATCTGAAATTAAAATAGATTATTTTGACGATCGTTTGATTGAAAGAACTAACGATCAGATAACTGCCAAAAGTTCTTCAGTAGACGCCTATAAATCTAAAATAGAAGCTTTAAACAGACAGATCGTTGCCTTAAAACAAGAGCAAAAGCTAAAAATGAAACAAGCTAAAAATAAATTGTTACAATCTTATTTAAAGGCTAAAAGTGATAGTATTGATTTTGAAGCAGCAAAAATAAACGCAGAAATATCAAAACGTCAGTATGATCGTACTGTAATTCTTGCGGAAGACGGCTTGAAGGCTATCAAAGATGTGGAAGAAAAAAATCTAAAACTACAAGAATCTAATGCCAAATTAATTGCGCAAGAAAATAAACTACTTACTAGTTTAAATAACATCATCAATGCTCAGGTGGATGTATCACAGATAGAAAACACTTACATTGATAAAATTTCTAAAGCTCAAAGTGATTTATACACCGCTAAATCTAGTCATTACGATACTCAAGTACAGGTATCAAAATTAGAGAACAGTTTTACCAATTATCAAAAAAGAAATGATCTTCTATATATCACTAGTCCACAAAATGGTTACATCAATAAAGCTATTATTGGAGGAATTGGGGAAACCTTTAAGGAAGGGCAAGAACTTTTAGGGATTATGCCTGCGTCGTACGAATTGGCAGTGGAAACTTTTGTAAAACCAAATGACCTACCGCTCCTTCATGTTGGGGAAAAAGTTAGGGTTCAGTTTGAAGGTTGGCCAGCTATTGTATTTAGTGGATGGCCAAATCAGTCTTATGGAACTTATGGTGGACAAATTGTGGCTATACAAAATTTTATAAGTCCAAACGGGAAATACCGTGTGTTGTTAGCACCAGATTCTACAGATCATGCTTGGCCAGATGCGATTAGAATTGGTTCAGGAGCACGTACTTTTGCATTATTGGAAGATGTACCGATTTGGTATGAACTATGGAGGCAAATCAATAGCTTCCCTCCTAACTATTACCAACCAAATGATATGCAATCCAAAGAAAAATCTAAAAAATAACTATGAAGAAATATATTCTTTTTTTTCTATTAGGACCAAGCTTTTTGATTGGACAAATCTCAAATGACTCTCTTTCATTAAAGGAGTCTGACATGGTAATAAAAGAAAATGACTCTATAGTTCCACTAAATAAATTAACACCCGTGGATTCTATTGGTGTATTTAATGATTTTATTAGTCTTTCTGAATTTTTAAGTTACGTAAAAACATTTCACCCTATTGTTAAACAAGCTAATTTGATTGTTACAGAGAGTGATATAAAAAGACTAAAATCAAGAGGAGCTTTTGACCCCAAATTAGAAGTTGATTATGCTAAAAAGCAATTCAAAAGCAAAGAATATTATGACAAGCTAAATGCGACCTTCAAAATACCTGTTTGGTATGGTGTAGGCGTAAAAGCAAATTATGAAAATAATGATGGTGAATATTTAAACCCTGAAAGTACAACTCCAACTGATGGTTTATACGGATTAGGAGTTACGGCTTCTATAGGTGGTAACATGTTGATGAACCAAAGAATGGCAGATGTTAAACAAGCCAAAAACTATCAAAAACAGGCTATTGAAGAGCAAAAAATATTAGTAAATAATATTTTATACGATGCTGCAAATAGCTATTTTGATTGGCTTCGGTTTTATAATGAAAGAAAAATACATGAGTCCTTCTTAACCAATGCTGAATCTAGATTTGTTGCCATAAAAAAAAGTTTTTATTCCGGTGAAATGGCTGCTGTTGACACTCTGGAAGCTAACATTGCCATAGGGAATAGGAAATTAAACCTTGAAAAGGCTAACATTAAGTACATAAAGGCTACTTTAGAAATGTCAAATTATCTGTGGCTAGAGAATAATGTACCTGTTGAACTAAATTCAAACATAATACCTGATACGTTAACCATAAATAATGTGGATACTGCTTTAAATCCCTCCAAGATTGAAACAGACGAATTTGAAATTAGTGAACACCCAAAACTAAAAGCCTTAGGTTTCAAAACTGAAAACCTTGAAATTGATAGAAAACTTAAGTTCAATAAACTACTCCCAACAATAGAAGGTGAGTATAATTTTTTATCAGGTTCTTTAGGGAATGACAATGCTTTTGGCTTAGATAATTACAAAGCTGGAATAAAGGTAAGTGTACCGATTTTTATCAGAAAAGAACGATCTGATTTAAAGTTATCTAAATTAAAAATAGAAGCGCTAAATTATGAAAGGTCTACGCAAGAGCTTTCTATAACTAACAAAGTAAATGGTTTATTACAAGAATTAAATTCTTTTGAAACTCAGATTCAATTTTCAAAAGTATTGGTTAGAGACTATGGAGCACTGTCCAAAGCAGAGCAAAGAAAATTCACTCTTGGAGAAAGCTCGATTTTCTATGTAAATATTAGAGAATCTAAACAAATAGAAGCAGAATTAAAGTTTGCACAACTGATCAATACCTACTTAAAAACAAAAGCCAAATTATACAATAGCTTAGTCATCTTTTAAGTTTTTATAGATTCACTTCGTGATCAATATTTGTGGTAAATTCTTTGGTCAATATAGAGTCAACCATTTTCCATTGAGTATCTACCTTATTTTGCTCTATTGATAACTCCATATATCCTCTGTCAGAGCTATTAAAATACGCTAATTGATCTAATAACAATGTTATTGCAGATTGGAAGTTCTGTCGTTGATCTGAATCGTCCACAATATTTTCAAATCCTGGTGATGTTACGGATGCAGTAGCAAACTCATTCACTACACCCCCTCCTCCATTTTTCATAATTTGATTGTGCCAAGCATTGTGTGAATCCCCAGCTAACACAACTGTTTTTTTTGCCTCCAATAAACCAAGAATTTCTTCCCTTTCCGCTGGATACCCATCCCAAGAGTCTAAATTATAGGGAAAAACATTTGTGACACGTAGTCTTCCCTCTTCAGTTAATGTAGGATCTAATGCTTGTATTCTTAACTTGATACGTACCAATTCAAACAAAAGCAACTCAAAGTTATTCATACTTTGATCTGAAACTACACCAGTAGAATTCCTTTCTATAACAATGGCGTTAAGGCTTTCTACCAATTCTAAAGGATAATACATTTTACCCATCAAAACTTGCTGTCCAACAACCAGCCACTCTTCCGTAGAATTCGATATTTCAGACTTCAACCAATTCTTTTGAGTAGTTCCTAAAATTGATCTTGAAGCATTTGCCCAATCTTGTTGAAATAATGATTGATTTAAACTACCATCCAAATTGTAATAATCATTCATCTCCAATTGCTTATCTCTACCTGCTATTCTTGTATCTAAAACTAATAATTTAGCTAATGCGCCAAATTTGAAACTCCTATAACCTATGGCATTATCAGAAGACATAAATGGTAGATACTCACTATAAGCTTGTAAAGCTACCCTTTTTCTTTGTTCAAAATCACCTTCAGTTTCTTGGTGTGCACCTGCACCATTTTTATAACTATCATTGGCTATTTCATGATCATCCCAAATACATATAAATGGCTTTTTTTGATGTAAGAGCTTTAAATCTTCATCTGATCTATATTGCTGATATCTTGCTCTGTAATCCTCTAAGTAAAGTAGCTCATTTTCAGGAAGATGATTTCTGCCGAGAGCGATCGTATTCGCAGTTTGACCAAAACTATTAGCTTTTTGCTCATAAATGTAATCTCCGAGATGCAACACTAAATCAACCTCTGAATGAGCGATTTCTTTATAAACATTAAAATACCCTATTTCATAATTAGAACAAGAAGCAACAGCAATTTTTAAACTATCTACACTTGTATTTGAAAACGTACGTGTCTCCCCTACTATAGAAACAGATCTACTAATAATATCTATAAACCTATAAAAATATGTTTGGTTTTCTTCTAAGTCCTGAACTTCTACAGCAATCGTATAATCAACTGAAGCGCTCGTTGATACCCTACCATATCTAATAATGTGATTAAAACTAGAATCTAAGGATATTTGCCATTCCAATCTAGCTTCTGACAGAAGGCTTTCTATAAAACACCAAATAATTACCTTCGTTCCTGTTGGGTCAAAACTGGCAACTCCTAAGGGAAAGGTCTGATTTCCCTCATTTAAAAAAGAATTTATCGCTTGCTCCTCTTGGAAATCATCTTCACAACTAACAATATTTGTAGCCATGAATAACCCTCCAGTTCCTAAAATGCTTTTTTTAATGAAATTTCGTCTATCATTCTTTATTCCCATAATCAAATAGTAAAAAGAAGATAGAATCTATCAGGAATTCAACCAAGCTTTTATTTCACTCGCTTTTAATTTACTAACGATGATTCTTTCTTCCGTTTTAGGATGTACATCTACAATCAACTTTCCATTGAAATGAAACTTTAACTTATAAATACAATCTTTATTTAGTATGTACTGCCTATTTACTCTAGAAAAATTTGTAGGATCCAATTCTTCCTCTATCGTTTCTAGTTTCTTATTTAAAGTATATTCCTCTTTTTCAAAAGTAACCGCTTTAACGATTCCTGTATCAATATAAAAATAAGCAATTTCTGAAACTTTAATTGGAATCAGTTCATCTCGCTTCTGAATTAAATAACTCAGCTTAAAATTGTTATTGGTTGATGCTTGCAAAAGTGACAAAACACCTTTTAATTGATCTTCAATGGCTTCACTATTTGCGCTGTTTTTATCAAACTTATCAAGCGCCGCTGCCATATCCTCTTCTGAAATGGGCTTTAATAAATAATCTAAACTATTTACCTTGAAGGCTTGAATTGCATATTGATCATAAGCTGTTGTGAAAATGATTGGCGTTTCTATTTTAACTTTGTCAAATATTTCAAAGGATATTCCATCTGCCAAATGAATATCCATAAACACCAAAACCGCCTCTGTAGGGTTTGAGAAATAATCAATAGCATCAGCTACAGAATCTATAACTGTTAAAATTTCAATTTCTGAGTTAATAGATTTTAAGATATGAGTTAGGTTATCACTTGCAGCGATTTCATCTTCAACTATTACAACTTTCATTTTTTTTTAATTTAAAGGCATTTTGACTCTAAAGATATTGTTTTCATTTGATATTTTTATGCTTTTTTCCTTCAATAGCATATATCTTTTATTAATATTTACCAAACCTTGGCCTGTACTATCAACAAAAGTACTTCTCGGCTGAATTTTATTCTCAATAATTAAAAACTCATCATCATTAAATATTTTCACATGCAATGGATTTCTATTAGAAATCTCATTGTGCTTCACGGCATTTTCTACCAATAATTGTAAAGCTAATACTGGAATCTGAGAACTCAAAACCGCATCTTTTACGTCTAATTCAATAGAGAATTTATCTCTATACCTGGTTTTGATGAGAAACACGTAACTATCTATAAACTTCAATTCTTCTTTTAAATCAACCAAGTCTCGATTACCACTCTGTAAAATATAGCGATACATATAGGAAAGTTGATTCACAAAATTTGTTGCTTCTTTATTATCTCTAATCAGGGAGTTCAAAGAGTTCAAGGAATTGAACAAAAAATGAGGATTGATTTGATTTTTTAAAGCAGCAAGTTCATTTTGTAAATTCTGCTTGGCAAGTCTTTCTTTTTCTTGTATATCCGCTTGCCTCCTGGCTTTGTAAATTAAATTTTTTGCCAAAGCGATTAGCCCCAACATTAATATTACAAGGATAAAAAGTAATAATTTTTCATCTCTAACATAGAGATCATGTCCCGTAACATCATCATAAAGGTCAAAGTAAAATTCAGAAAATATATATAAAATTATTCCGTTGACAACTATAGAAGAAGCAATAAAAATATATTTCCCATACTTTTTAAAATAAGTATCTAAGTTTGTGTTGTATTGCAATACAACATAGGAAAACACAAATAAAAATGACATTCTAAACAACACATCAATAGTTGTTGGTGGTGTTATGTATGAATCTTTTGTATACTTTAAAAAGCCAATTAATTCTAACAATCTCGGAGAGTTTTGTAATAAACTCACCAAAAATGATATCAACAGTATTTCTGATTGTTTTACAATTTTTGTTTCCAATTCCTATTTTGAATTACAATTAATTATACAAATTTGTTATGACAACACCCTTTCAAGTACAGCCAATATTACAAAAACAAAGTTTATAATAAAAACAGTTTTAATCAATTCCTTTTTAGTCACATCGTTGGCAATTCTCATGATAATTTCTTTTAGTTTAACAGGCTAAAAGTATTTCAAAAATCATCCAAAAAATGTAATTTCACTATCAAGTGGTTAAAACCTAATGCGAATGGTCAAATATGGGTACTGAGCTATTTGTCATATGTAGTTGATACCACTTGTCCTTGCCTCAAAATAACAATACTCACCTTATCACCTGCATTGGTATTCATTAATCTCTCTTGCACTAATTCAAGCGAAGATGGATCTAAAATTTTCACACCTGCAATTTCTAAAATAATATCTCCACCTAGTAAAATATCTTGTCCGGCAATGGTAACAGGTACAAAACCTCCTATTAAACCAAGTTTACCGGCTTTACCTTGTGTCGAAACTTTTGTTATCAAAATCCCTCCTTGTTGTGGTACATTTAACAAAGCTGCAATTTCAGGGGAAAGCACCATAGATTCAATACCAGACCAATTTTCTCTATTTGCTAATACCTTTTTAGCAACGTTTGAAGTCACAGCAAACCCAATTCCATCGAACCCGCCAGAAACGGTGTATATTCGACTTGCGATACCTACAATTTCACCTTTCATATTAAACATTGGACCACCAGAGTTTCCAGGATTAATGGAAGCATCGGTTTGAAAGAAATCAACTTTTTCAAATCTATTACTTAAATTTTCTGGAGAATACTTTCCACTAATAATCCCTTTAGATAAAGATTGTTTAAAACCATGTGGTGCCCCTATAATAAATACATTGTCACCTATTTTAACTTTATCAGAATCACCTATTTTTGCGATATCTTTTTCTTTTAACTGAAAAGAATCTTTTACTTTAATTAACGCAACATCCGCATTGGTATCAGAGGATATCACTTCTGCCTCATAAACATCACCATCAGTAAATTCGACAGTAATTTTTTCTGAAGCCTGAATTACATGAGCTGCGGTCCATATCAAACCTTCTTCACCTATTAAAACTCCAGAGCCTAAAGACTCCTCTTTTCTTACTTGTTGACTAAAAAGAACATCAGAATAATCAAAACTCTCTATATTGATATAAACCACAGAGCTACTTACCTTTTCATACAATTTGGATAAATCTTGTGCTGAAATTTTAAAAGAAATAAACGCAAGTAAAAAAACAATTTTTTTCATAGTAATATTATAATTTGAGGGTTAAGTTTAAATGATAGAATTATATTCTCCTCAACTGCTAAAGTAATTAAATTTTAAAAAATTATAACGTTATTCTAGTCACAAAAACGCATAAAAAAAGCCATTAAATCCTAAGATTAATGGCTTTCTATTCTTTTCAGAAATATTATTTCTTAAACAACTGCTTCACAACTGCCTTTGCAAAATCATCAGAAGTAGTTACTAAACTTTTAGGATTATCAACTAATGAAGTCACAACCGCTAATAATTGTTCTGATTCTGGTAATGATAAATCATACAATAACGTTTCTACCACAAATTCTTTCTCGGTAGAAGTAATTGCTGTTGAGCTTCCTCCTCCAACATATCCCATATTCATATTATGATAGTACCCTGTTCTATATCGACCTGAATAATATCCATAACCTCCATATCCTCCATAACCATAATACGGATAAGCTGTTGGATCTTCTGTAACATTAGTAACCACAGATTCTTTTACCGATTTAACAGTAGTAATGATCGCAATATTAACTCCCATACTACTTAATTTTTCACGTATTTGGTTTACCTCTTCAGGAGTGTGTTTTTCATCTGGATCAGCATCTGGGAAATTCACATAACTCGGTAACACTTCAAACTCCGGCCCTCTAGCCTTAAATTGTGCTGCCATATCTTTCTCAAAACGCTGTCTAGCAACATTATCCTTTGATTTGAACACGATTAACACCTTTCCTCCATCGATATTTTGAATCCTAGAATCTTTCCAAGCATCTGATACTTTTACAGTTGAACAACTTACCATAGAGACAAGAATCAAAAGAATACTTGAAATTTTCACTATTGTTTTCATAAATTTTATTTTTATACGGTTTATAAAATAAGTTAATACCTTATTTGTAGTGCACAATATATGCAATTTGATCGAGATAAAACAAGCTCATCTTAGGTTTTTTAGTATCATAAATCGAGCCAATAAATTATCAAATAACTAATTAATTTTTCTTTTTTGAGTGGTTTAATTGATTTATATATTTTCCAACCACAATTGCCGTGATTATAACATTATACATTTGCCCAATCAAACCAATGAGAATACTAACTTTTTGCGCAAGTGCCGAAGCAGGTGTTATATCCCCATACCCAATAGACAATAAAGTTATGTAACTGAAATACATAAACTCATCATTAAAAGTATCTCTAGAAAACGCACCTTCAAAAGAAGCGTTAAACGAACCAGGAGCGGCTAATTCTATCGTCATACATAAAAAATAACCTATCAAACCTATAGAAATATAGCCGCTGATTAAACCAAAAATAACATTAGAAGATATTTTTTTAGAATCCCAAACCTGCTGAACAATCTCATAAGTAACAAAAAGATAAAACACAAAATTTATTGCCATTCTAAGAAAAACAATCTCATCTTCATATTTATTTGTTAAAAGTCGATACACCAACAAAAACCCGCTGATTCCAATTAAGACAAGAAAAACAATAAATTTTAAATGCTTCTTTGACATCATAATTAAACCTGCAAAAATGTTTATAAAAAACATGGCAGGTAATAACCACAAATCATAAAACGAATTCGAAACAAAAATTGATCCGAACAAAATAAAAAACTGACTCAGAAAAAATATTTCAAACCTATAAGGATGCAGTTTTGATAAATACATATAATTAATTCTTTAAAGTATTCAACTTTGCTTTTTGTAAAATTACAAATCCTATCACAAAAAACAAGGTCATACAAAGCATACTAACCCGCATGCTCCCTGTCAATTGATCTATTAAACCATAGGAAAAAGTACCGATTACAATTCCTAACTTTTCTGTAATATCATAAAAACTAAAAAAAGACGCATGATTTCTAGTCTTTTCTGGGATTAATTTTGAATATGTTGACCTAGAAATTGACTGAATTCCTCCCATCACAAAGCCTAAAAACATAGCCATAGCATAAAAAGGAATTTTTGAGTTTAGGAAATAACCTGCAATACAAATCGCTCCCCAAATAATCAAGGCCGTGCTGATAGAAAAACCATTGCCTTTTTTACGAGATAACCATGCAAAAAAGTAACTACCTCCAATAGCAACAATTTGAATGATTAAAACCACAAGAATCATTTCATCCGATCCCATACCAATTTCCTTATTTGCAAATAACGGAGCTAACAACATTACGGTTTGAACTCCCATGCTAAATATAAAAAATGACAGTAAATAAAAGTTCATGTTAGGCATGACTTTTACTTTATGCAACACATCTAAAATCTGATCCTTTCCTTTACCAAGAATTTTTCTATTTATAGGATTTTTATTTTCCTTGTCCTTTAAATAATAAAAGGCTATCTGAGAAAATCCAAGCCACCAAACCCCCACCAAAACAAATCCAAATCGAGTTGCCAATAAACCAGATTCAAAACCAAAAGATTCATATGACTGGAACAAAACCAAGTTTACTACTAACAATATTACAGATCCAATGTATCCCATCGAAAAACCTTTTGCACTAACAGCATCCATTTTATCTACTGTGGCTACTTCTGGTAAAAAGCTATTGTAAAACACCAATGAACCAGCAAATCCAATACTTCCTAATATGGCACAAAGAATTCCATATTCTACATTTTCTCCTGTAAAAAAATACAATCCAATACAAGCAAACGAACCCAAATAAGTAAAAAACTTCATGAATCTTTTTTTTCTACCAGAATAGTCAGCAATACCTGAAAGAATAGGTGAAATAAATACAATTATTAAAAACGAAAATGAAATTGCATAAGAATATAATACTGAATTGGATATTTTCAAACCAAAAAACAGAATTTCATCTCCATTAAAAAAGTCCTCAGTTGTTCCTAAGAAGTAAACAGGAAAAATTGCAGTGGTAATAATTAAATTGTACACTGAATTCGCCCAATCAAAAGATGCCCAAGCATTTATTAATCTCTTATTGTTTTTTTCAAGCATCTTTTTTCTATTTTTTTTTAAATATAAACAAGACTAGCGACTTTGTTCGATTTCATTTTAATTCTTTTTTTCAAGCATAGGAACAAACTTACACTCTCCCAATTCTTCTTTTTCAAAAGATTTCACTCCTGTTCTTTTATATAAATGCATTATTTGAGTGGTATCTCCCACTGGAATTACTAATATTCCTCCTATTTTTAATTGTGCTAATAAAGCTTTCGGTACAAATGGTGCACCTGCTGTAACAATGATTTTATCAAACGGAGCATATTCGGGTAAACCTTTATACCCATCTCCAAATGACATGTATTTAGGTCGATATCCCAATTTGGGTAAAAACATTTTTGTCTTCTTAAAAAGCTCATTTTGACGTTCAATTGTATAAACTTCCGCCTTTAACTCAAGTAACATTGCTGTTTGATACCCAGAACCTGTACCTATCTCTAAAACCTTTTGCCCTGGTTCAATTTCTAACAATTGTGTTTGGAATGCCACTGTATAAGGCTGAGATATAGTTTGATCAGCTAAAATTGGAAATGCTTTATCTTGATACGCAAAACTTTCAAAACTAGAGTCTAAAAATAAATGTCTAGGTATTTTGGCCATGGCATCCAATACATTTTTTGCATATATCCCTTTTGATTGTACTACTTTAGCTAGTTGATTTCTAAGTCCTTGATGTTTGAGCGTATCCTTCACGAAATGTTTTTATTTAAGAGGATAAAATTAGTAATTAATCCCTAAAGATTTTTATTTTTGTTTAAAATTAGCCGTAGAAATCATCGGTTATTTGTAGAATTTTAAATAAGTCATTGTGAATTATCAATATACAAGTTAAAAACGTTCACATTTAATAAAAGACACGAAAAATATGTTAAAAGCAGGAGTATTAGGTGCTGGCCATCTTGGAAAAATTCATTTGAGATTATTACAACAATCTGACAAATATGAATTAGTTGGTTTTTATGATCCTATTAAAGAAAATGCTGAAGCGGTTGCACAAGAATTTGGATACAAAGCTTTTGATACCATTGAAGCTTTATTAAAAGAAGTTGATGTTGTTGATATTGTAACACCAACATTATCTCATTTTGAATGCGCCAAACAAGCCCTAAAAAGTGGCAAACATATATTTATTGAAAAACCAATAACAAAAACTTATGAAGAGGCAGAAGAATTAAGGTCTCTTGCAAAAGAGCATAATGTTCGTGGTCAGGTGGGACATGTAGAACGTTTTAATCCGGCATTTACTGCTGTAAAAGACTCTATTCAAAATCCTATGTTTATTGAAACACATCGTTTGGCTGAATTCAATCCGCGTGGTACAGACGTTCCTGTAGTTTTAGATTTAATGATTCATGACATTGATATCATACTAAGTGTTGTCAACTCTAAAGTCAAAAATATCAATGCAAGTGGAATTTCTGTAATCTCCCAAACACCAGATATTGCAAATGCAAGAATCGAATTTGAAAACGGATGTGTTGCTAACCTTACTGCTAGTAGAATTTCTTTAAAAAACATGAGAAAATCTAGGTTTTTTCAAAAAGACGCGTATATATCAGTTGATTTTTTAGATAAGAAAAGTGAGTTGGTTAAAATGAATGACGCTCCTGAAAACCCAGATGAATTTGCAATGATATTACAAAACGCAGAAGGGGTTAAAAAACAAATTTACTTTGAAAACCCGACTGTAGAACCAAACAATGCTATTTTGGATGAATTAGAATCATTCGCCAAGGCGATTGCAACAAACACTACTCCAGTAGTTTCATTAGGTCAAGGAGCCGAGGCATTACAAGTTGCTTTGCAAATAATTGATTGTTTCTAAAATAAATATTTGAAAACAATAGAATCCATAGAATCCATAAGAAATACAAAGTCCATCATTTTGTTTGATGGACTTTGCAATTTTTGTGATCATTCGGTTCAATTTGTAATAAAACGGGACCCTAGTAATGAGTTTCTGTATGCCTCTCTACAATCTGAATCTGGTCAAGAATTTATAAAAAAACAAGATCTTAAAATTCAGAACATCGATAGCATTCTATTAGTTACTAGTGACAAGGTATACACTAAATCTTCTGCTGCTCTAAAAATTGCTACAAAATTAAGTGGTCTTTGGTATTTGTCAAGTATCTTTTTTATTATCCCGAAAGTAATTAGAGATTCAGTATATGATTTTATTGCAAAACGCCGATACAAATGGTTTGGAAAATACGATACTTGTAAAATTCCTTCCGAAGAACAAAGAGCAAAATTTTTATCTTGATTTGTTAGCAGGATAGTTATCATCCCAATTTTTCACTTTTGGTTTGCCTAATTTTCCTTCCGACTTTGCGATCAACATAGCAACACAAGCATCCCCCGTTACATTAACTGTTGTTCTAAGCATATCTAGAGGTCTGTCTACCGCAAAAATAAGTGCCAATCCAATGGGAAGCATATCTTTAGGGAATCCAATAGCATCTAACACAATTACCAACATTACCATACCTGCACCAGGTACAGCAGCAGAACCAATGGAAGCTAACAATGCAGTTATTATTATTATCAATTGATTGGTAAAGCCCAAACCTTCTGGCCATAAGACTTGCATAATAAACACCGCAGCAACTGCTTGATATAAACTTGTTCCATCCATATTTATAGTGGCTCCAACTGGCAATACAAAACTTGAAACTTCTTTATCAACTCCAATATGCTCCTCTACCCTTTCCATAGTAACAGGTAATGTTGCCGCACTAGAGCTTGTAGAAAAAGCTAAAAGTTGTGCAGGAGAGATTTGTTTTAAAAACCAAATAGGTGATTTTTTTGTATATACTGAGATAAAAACAAGATATAGACAAATCATTAACACCAAACCAAATACCACAACTCCAGCGTATTTCATTAGAGCTATTAAAATATTTACATCATTGGTGCTAACAATCACTGTAGTTAACAAAGACAATACAGCAATAGGTGCCAACAACATAATTAAATCGACCATTTTAAGCACTACAGAGTTTAAAGAATCAAAAAACTTCTTTAACGGTTCTGCTTCCTTTTCTGGAATAAGCAACATACTTATCCCTATACAAATTGTAAAAAAAATGACTTGAAGCATCATTTTATTGTTACTCATCGCCTTAATTGCATTATCTGGAACCATATCTACTAAAAATTGAAGCGGTCCTTGGTTCTGTTGATTCTCAGCTTCCGAAATACGTTCTTGGATTTTTGAACTAGAAGCGTACGTATTTTTCAAATGAACAATGGTATTTTGAGAAATACCTTCACCCGGCTTGAAAATATTGACAGAAGACAAACCTATGCTAATAGCAAATACTGTAGTTACAATATACACTATGATGGTTTTTACCCCCATAGATTTAAATTTAGAAATATCTTTTAGATCAGATATTCCTTTAATCAAAGATGCTACGATTAGTGGTACGGCAATTAATTTCAACATTCGGACAAATACTCGCCCTACGGGATCTATCCAATCTTTAGCAAACTGTGGCCCTGCATCAAATTGTAATAGAAAAAAACCTAGAATAATTCCTAAAACCATTCCAATAACGATTTTCCAATGCAATGCTAATTTCTTCATAATCATAAACTCTTAAGAACTTGGGAAAGGTACTACTAAAATCAAACCAAACGAAGATAAATTTCGGGAAAATTAGAACTCTTAACTTAGGTTAGCAAAACGCCCTTTTACTCCATAAAAAAAACGTCTCATCGTTTCCATATCATGCTCAGCATCTTCTGTTAAATAGTAAGGCTCGTCAATTAAAACCTGTTTATTTTTAAAATCTAAAGCTACTTTTACCACAGGCACGTCAGCACCTTTTGCTACATAATAATAACCTGTTTTCCAATTCTCTACTTTTTTTCTTGTCCCTTCAGGAGAAATACCTAGTTTAAAAAATTCATTCGTTTTAAACAATTCCACTAACAAATCAACTGTATTGTTACTTTTTGACCTATCAATTGGAAAACCACCCAGCCATCTAAAAAAAAAGCCCTGTGGATTTTTAAAAAGTATTTTTTTACCTATGAAGTTAATTTTAGTTTTCTTGATTGATCGAATCAATATCCCAAGAGGTACGTCCATCCAACTAGTATGCGGAGCAGCGATAACAACATATTGTTTGACCTGTTTAGGAAAATCTCCAACAATTTTCCATCTCAAAACAGTGAATAAAATGAACTTCGATATTTTGTGCATTTTATAAAGGTACAAAACACAAATTCAATAGAGCAAAAGTTAACAAATTGTAAACAATTGTATACAGAACGTTTATTAATACCAACCTACTGTCCTTTCAGTTTAACAACTGTACTAATGGTTTTTATAAGAATTTTAAAATCCATAAATACCCCTCTCGATTTAATGTAATATAAATCATATCTTAATTTAATTTCCTGTTCTTTAGTTGTGTTTGCATATGGATACATTACTTGTGCCCAACCTGTTAAACCGGGCCGAATAACGTGTCTGATTGCATAGAAAGGTAGTTCCTCTTTCAAACTTTTCACAAACTCAGGTCTTTCTGGTCTTGGTCCTATTAGACTCATCTCTCCAATAAGAATATTCCAAAACTGAGGAATTTCATCGATTCTAGTTTTCCTGATAAATTTACCAAAAGAAGTAATTCTCTTATCATTTTTCTCTGCCCAAATTGCTTTGTTTGTTTCGGCATTAACAATCATAGATCGAAACTTGTAAATATTAAAATGTTCTCCATTCAAACCTACTCTAACTTGTTTATAAAACAAAGGTCCTCTGCTCCCGAATAAATTACCGATAAACACAAACGGGATATAAAACATCAAACTTGTCAATCCCACTAATGAAACCATAATATCAAAAACTCGCATAAACAAAAGGTAAAACGTGTTTTCATGATTTTTACTAAACGAGATGTATTTATAAAACTCCTTATTCAAGTTTTCTTTCGCTACACTTTCTGTGATTTCTTCATATAGATTCCCTACACTTTTAATATTTACACCATGTTCAAATAAATAAACTAATTCTTGATTTAATTTAGAATTTGGCTTAATGCCCAAAGATGATGTTGAAACAACAATTTCATCAACAGAGTTCAGCTCCATTATATCTAATAAATTTGCCTTTCCTAATTGATGATATTTATTAGTATCCAATAAGGCAACGGGAGCATCCGAAATATAATTAACCACATTTATTTGAAAATTCTTCTTTTTAACAATATTCAGAATGTTCTCAACTTTTTCAGAACTACCAATAATCAAAATATTCTTTAAAAACTTTGGACTGTATATAAAAGTACTATAGATGAGCCTCCAATAAGTTAACGGGATAACAATTCCTAAAAAAAGGTATAGAATTTCAATCCTGTTTTTTGGCAGAGATGGTGTTAAAATTGGTGTAAAAACATAAAATATGATAGTCGCAAAACAGGTAATCAAAATACTTTGAAAAACTAAATACCTACTTGCTGAAACTTTTAAATTATAAAGTTCAAAAATATTTCCGAAAAGAATGAAATATAAAATAAAAGTCAGTCCCCATTTTAAAGACATCTCATTATCAAACGTAATATAATTTACATTCAGAAAAGACGAAATAGCGTACATTCCGACAAGCACACTTAGCATATCAAAAAATCTCAACAAGACTTTTCTTTCTGAAATGTTTAGGTATTTAGAAGTTTTGCTATTATACACTATTAAAAAGTTTCTAAGGGTAGAGTAACTACAAAGTTAACTATTTCAATTGAAGATTCTTTATTGAAACAAGAATAATATTGATTTTTCACATATAGAATAACTTGTTTAAAACATTCATCAACAAACTGTAAACAGACTCAAAAAAACTACGTTTTTCAATTTCCCTGAATAGTTTCCAATTCCATTTCATCATCTCTATTTTACTTGAAGAAATTGAAGATTTCCTTACTCGATATGAACCTAAAACCTCCTTCATTCCATATGCATGTGGAATGATAGATAGTATTCTCAACCATAGTGCGTAATCTTGTCTTTTTCGAATAAGTGGCATATATATCTTCCCCAATTCTTTAGCATTGTAGATAACTGTCAAACATCCCATTTTATTTGAAGTAAGCATTTCTTTATATGACAATTTACTTCTTGATTTAACAATTGAATTCTTGATAAGACTACCTTTTTCATCTATTTTTCGATACGAACCAAATGTGAGCTTGTAATTATTAGAAATCATGAACTGAATTTGTATTTCTAATTTGTTCTTACTCCAAAGATCATCACTATCTAAAAAAGCAATATAATCACCCTTCGCTAGTTCAATTGCTTTATTTCTACAGACTGCTGCCCCACTATTTTTTTTCAATTGAATACACCTAATTCTTGAGTCAATTAGTTTGAATTCGTTAATTATAGAAACCGAATTGTCGGATGAATTATCATCAACAATAAGCATCTCCCAATATTCAAAAGACTGATCTAAAACACTTTGAATAGTACTACCTATAAACTGTTCAGAATTATAGCAAGGAGTTATTATAGAGACAACTGTTTTCATTTTATAAGAATGATTGAATAATTTGAGGTTTCCCAGATTTGGTAGGTTTAATTTCATTTACTTTAGAAAAAGTAATATTAAAACTTTTATTATTGATAAATACTTGAAGTTTTAATACAATCTCATCTAATATCTCTGGAGTAAATCCCTCGTCAATAATATATTCAATTTCAAATCCGTTAATATCTCGTTGAATTATTTTAAATTGTTTAATTTCCTTTACATGTTCAAAAACACCTGTAAAGGAATGAACAACAAGTTTTTTCCCATCAGGCAATTTTATTAATTCAGAATCTCTACCAACAACTTTTTCCAAAAGAGGGTAATTATATGCTCTCTTTTTGGGGTATTTATTTTTGGGCAATCTGATACATAAATCTCCCAATCTATACCTAATAAGTGGCATGGCTCTATTATCTAGCCTCGTAACTACAACATGACCAATTTCACCATCTTTTACAGGATTATTATCATCATCTAACACCTCCAAATATACTTGAGGCGAATTTATATATAGATATTCTAAGTCATATTGCGATGCTATTAAAAAACCTTCTGAAGACCCATACGTTTCAAAAACATTACATTGAAAAGCTCTTTCAATATTTAATTTATAATGATTGAATAATTTATCTCCCAAACTTATAACTGTATCTAAATTTATATCAAACCCATTTTTTATCGCATATTCCGCGATAACATTTATGGATGATGCATATCCTAAAACATATTTTTGTTTCCCCTTAGATAGATCGTTGCAAATTTTTTCTAACTGAGAATCTGTTAAAGCGAAAGCATTGATGTAAGTAACGTTAAAAATAACATCTTTTATTTTTTTGAATAAACTTCTTTTTGTGGTAATTCCCGTTTGCAATAAAGAACCACCTATTTGATATCCACCCCACTCCCACCAATGAGTATTTCCAGCTCTTAAAGAAGATATATCTGATTGATTCATGTAAACAACAGTGCGAAGACCTGAGGAACCGCTACTAATAATTTTAACAAGATTTTTTTTTGGTTCCGTTAATAAACTATCTAAATTATCCCTTAAATCATCCTTTGACATAATTGGAAAATCATTCAACCAAGCCCAAATGTTTTCTTGCTTAGAGATTTTTAAGTTCTTATAAAATGGAACATTCAAACTAGAAAATTCTAATAACTCTTTTAATTTATCCTCTTGAAAAGACTTGAGTTGTTCCGCAGAATACGTATCAATATTCCTCCATTGTTTAAGAGACATCATGTATTTTGACCCCACAATTAAATCTAAAAAGGGTAATATAATTTTTTCTAGAAATAGGTTATAGATCTTCATTACTAAAAATTTTATTCCAATGATGTTTTATGTAGAACCAATCAAAATTTTCAACCTTTTTACGTGCATTTTGAGTCAGTTTTTCAACTAATTCATGAGATTCTAAGAGTTTTACAATAGAATTAACCATTTCATTAACATCATTTTTAGCAACTAACAGAGCGTCATTTTCGTTCTCTAACAAAAACGGCAATCCACCTACATCCGTGGAAACAACCGGTAAACCCATTGCCATTGCTTCCATAACACTCACAGGAGTATTATCAAAATTTGTCGTATTAATAAAAACATCATAGTCTTCCGATTTTTTATGCCATTCCTTTTTTGTAAGAACTCCAGTAAACTCTACAGATGATTCCAAACTTAAAGTTTCAACCAATTCCTTCACTCCTGATAAACTTCCATCTCTATCAGGACCAATCATACATAAAGTAGCTTCTGGATAAGATTTTTTTAATTTAGCTAAAACTTTTATTGCCATCAATGGATTATAAATTTCAGCAAAAGCTCTAACATAAAGTAATTTGGCCTTCAAATCTTTCCTTTTTTTAGACTTGTAGTTTTTAATCTCTAATATATTTGGAATTACTTTTACGTTATATCCTCTTTTCGAGAATTCTGATGCAAGATATTTCGACGGAGCAACGTTTATAAATGATTTTTTAAATATAGATTTACTTAATTTATTGGATCTGTCTAACCTCTTCGGTAAATTGCCACCATGAAGAATTGGAATAAAGGGTATTTTTAAAAAAAATGAAATTTGTGACGTGATTAGGGCATAATAAAAATTAAACGTACTGTAGGTGTCAATCAAAACAAAATTAACATTTTGACCCTTTTTAAGTAATTGATATATCATCTCTAATAACCTCAATGTTTTATTGCTTTTATTAGAATACAACAAGACTTCATACCCCTCAGCTTTTAGATTATTGGATAAAACGACATTGGTTGTCTCATACTTAGATTTCTTGGAAAGATTATTTCCTAGATAAAGAATTTTTAGCGATTTATTCTTCATCTTTCAAAATTTTAATCAAACTTAACCCATAGATAAAACCTGGAAAGGCAATTCTCATTGCGGAATGACCTATCGTTAAAAACCATAAGGTATAGAAGGAAATTAAAAATGCTCTCTGGTAATTATTTGACGAAACAAAATTGATCAATGGCACAAATAATAAAATCATTAAAATAATTATCCCCATCAAACCATGTTCTTCAATCAACCTTGTAATTTCATTATGCGAAGCAGCAGTAATATGCTCATCACTTTCTATTCTTTTATACTTTCCATTTCCAACACCAATTCCAAACCAAGGCGATTCTGAAAAACTTTCAAACTGATTAACAATTATGTCTATCCTACCAGAAGTCACATCCTCTTTTTGAGTACCACTAGAACTTTTACCTGTATACCTATTATCCAGCATTCCACCAGTAATATTTGATGTGTATACCCATATTCCAATTATAAAAAACATACCAATTCCAAAATATTTAATTATGGAAGTTATCAATCTTTTATTATGTAAAAACATAAAAAACACAAAAATAAAAAAAACCAACACACCAACTAAAAGTCCTCCCCTAGAAAAAGTAAGAAGACTCCGGTATGTGAAATAGATTAAAAATATAATGTCCAAAATTAAATATCCTGATATTTTTTTATTCATAAAGATAAAAACAGCCAGAATAAAAACACCTAACCCCAAAATAGTTGCAACTTGGTTTGGACCGAACCCACCAGAAGTAATTGAATTAGCTGCTGAATTGAATACAATCTCACGAAGATCAGGAGTTCTCAGATATAGATACATTACTGTTGAGAATATTGGAAGAATCATAAAAACTAAACCTTCTAATAATTTCGACCTTGAAATTCTTCTTTTATAGAAATATACAGCACTGAATATAAGTACCACAGGACCTGAAAGATTAAAAACTATTGCTTTTCTAATAGACTCACCTTCTGGCACATCGGTAAAAACAATTCCAATTAGTATTAGAAACAAGCATAAAAAATAACTAATGGGTATCCCTTGATTTTTTTTTTGCGTCATCATTCCTATCGAAAGCAGAGTAATAACAGTATATTTAACAATCTCATATGAAATTGTAGACTTGGTCATTCTAAAGTAAATTTCTGATCCCGTAAAATAACATGCCCAAAGAAATGCCTCTTCTGATCTATTCTTATTATTATAAATATCAAAAATTGCAACCATAACAATAAGTAAGTACAGAGGTTTCATGATTGGACGAAATATACCCAAGTAACCAAGAAACAGGCTCAATAAAATATAAAGTAACGGATGGTATTTTATTTTCTCAAATGACATCTACTAAGATTTCTTTCTTAATTCTATTTATATAATAACCGAATGTAAACTTTTTTGTCATTTTTTCACTTCTATCAAGTATTTTTTTAAAATTTTCAGGTGACATAGATAAAACAGTAGAAAGTTCATCTAATAAGCAATTTGTGGATGTTTCTTCTAACACAAAACCATTAAGCTCATTCTTTATGTATTGCGTAATTGAAGAAACATTCGATACCACCGGCACACAACCATAGCAAACTGCCTCTGCAATAACTTTAGGGAATCCTTCTGAGGCAATAGACGGTAACAAAAACACATGAGAATTTTCATAAACCTCAAACACTTTTTCTCTAGGTAGCCCCCCATGAAAAACACAATTAAAATTATTTCTCATGGCCAATTTATTGTAGTAATTGAATTCTTCACCTTCACCAACAAAATGAATTGTTCCTATTCTTTGTAAAGGGTCTGAAATACGATTAAATGCATTTAAAATTAACTCAACCCCTTTCGCTTTTTCCAAACGTCCTACAAAACAGAAATTTAATTTCCCTGAATAATCTTTAGTTTCTATACATTGGTTCCCGAGTAGAACATCTTCTTCTGCTAAAGTTGGATTTTCAAAAGTCAAACATTGTTTGGGTTGTTTGGGCCATTTTCCATTTATTGTAACAATGCGATTCTGATTTGAAAGCATTAATCTTTGAATTGCGTACCCAAGAGGAGCATTTTTCTGGTTCCAATTACCTGCATATTTAAACCACCCCGTTTTTCTTGTGAAAAATATTAGGTAAGGTATTAAAAAAACTCCTATTCCCGTTGGCCCTCTAAATTGAAAAAAATCTACCTCTTTTAAAGTAGATTTAACTGTATGTATTACCTTTGGAATGTTTTGTATTATTTCTATTTTCGATCTAAAGGTCTTCCCGCCAAGAGCCGGTATACCTATAAATTTAATTCTATCAGAATTGTAAGGTAATGAACTTGCAGGCGGATGTTTTTTATGTAACATAGCAATGTGATATACATTTTCAAACACTTCTGCCAAATGATTCAACTCAAGAATTGTTGTTCCCCAACCTACAATATTTTTATTATCATCAATATAATGCTCAGTATGAGAAATCACGCATAGCGTCTTATTTATTCTTTTAGAATCTGTTCTTTCCAACATAAATAATTTAATGTTCTTCTATAATTTTGATATAATCTTCAACAACCCTGTCCCATGTAAAATTATGCGACCAATCTAAAGCTTTTTTCTTAAACCTAGATTTGTTTAAAATAATTTCATCAACAGACTCTGCTATTTGACTGATAGACTTTACGTCAATTAACTTTCCTGTATTCCCTTCATCTATTGCATCTTCAATGCCCGTATCTGACGCCCCTATCGCTGGCACACCCAAACTGTTAGCTTCTATTATTGCAATACCGAAACCTTCAATATCACCATTGGTATCCGCTTCACTAAGCATACAAAAGACATCGGACGAATGAACTATAGAATACAATAAACTATTTTCAACTTTTCCATAAATTTTAATATTTTTCTCAACTCCCAGTTTTTTGGCTAAATTTAATAAATACTCTTTCTCTAAATCTATCCCCACAATATGATAACATATATTTGGATACTTTTGTTTTAATACGGGTAATGCTTTTACAACATTATGCTGACCTTTTCTCATGGATATACGGCCTACAGTAACTAAATTTGGAAACGAGCTAAAATATTTTTTTTCAAAGAGATCTGTTTCTAAATAAAATCCATTAGGAATAATATGAATTGTTTTATTTTTTTTATTTTCAATAAAGCTAGCAGTATATTTAGAAACACAAATGATGTTTTTAATTTGTGACAAGGCATTTTCGGTTACTTTTCGCTGATAACTTTTTTTTAAATTCACCTCTGTACCATGCACCACAGCAATGTATTTTTTTCTTGGAAAAATCACTGATAACACTCCAACAGACCACAACGAGAATTTACCAGAAGCTATAACTATATCACTAGAGCTTATATACTTTAAGTGTAAAAATACTCTTTTTAGATACATAAAGAGTCTTATTTTATGCATTGAGACGCGAACTATCTCAAATTTATGAAGAAGATCAAACTTTTTTTCTTCTAGTTTTGTAGCACGTTGATCCGTGACAACTTTTACTTCATACCCGTTTATGTCTAAAAATCGTGCTAAATTAAAAGCATGATTTCCAATTCCTCCTGGTAATGGAGGAAACTCAGAACTTATCAAAGTAATCTTTTTACTCAATTGTTTTTGTGGTTTAATTTGATAATCAATAAATTATGTAAGTTTGTCTATCAATGGACCTTCGGATAATTTCTTAGAAGCTGATTTCCATGATTTACAAACTTGAACAAGAAGCAAAGGCCAAAGAATTAAAACACTACCATAAGCATATACTAAAGCTTTTTTATTTCCCTTTTTCTTGTATGGGACTAAGGACATCGGAATCAACCTAAGTAAATTAAATAAAGCTAATTTTTTTCCAAAATATTTCCTATGCAAATACAAAACACTTGGTATGGGTCTAGGATCAAACCATCTGTTAGGACGAAATGCATCCCATAGTCCCATTTGTCTTAACCCTCCTGTTGATACCTTTAAATGTAATCTTTTAGCCAAGGGATTAGATATATTTATAAAGTTTGCAAGATATGCTCTCAATCCAAACTCACCATCTCCCATTCTCTGTTTTTCAAACTGTCTATCAAACAAACCAATTTCATAAAAAACTTCTTTTTTGATTAAAACGTTCCCTGTATCAAGCTGATCTGAATATTTAAAAAATGAATAATTGTCAGGCACAACATCCCCTATTTTAGATATGGAAATACCAGAGGATATATCTGCCTGGAAATAATCTAAGGTTTTAATATGTTGATAAATCCAATCATCATTTACAAGAGAATCGTCATCATATAACAATATATAATCACCTTTAGAACTTTTAATCGCCTCATTCCTAGCTTTCCAAAGTGCCTTTTCTTTTTGGTACCAAAATTTTAAATCCAACTTCCAACCATCATAAAATTCTTTTTGAAATGGATCTGTTTGATCCACAACTATTACTTCAAAATTTTTATAAGACTGGTTTTCAAGATCCTTTAAAACATCCTTAAGATATTTATATCTGTTTAATGTTGGAATTATTACAGTTATCAATGGATTCTGACCAAGCAATGAACTATTGAAATTTTTGTAATTTTTATAATCGAATTTTTGAGTACTGTACTTTACCCGAGAGACACCTTTACATTTTTTAAATGCAATAATTTCTTTAAAAGGATTATTAAAACTAAACATTCTAAGTATTAGAACATAAAAAACCCAAAAACTGCTAAAATTTCGTTTTAAAAAGATATACTCATCCTCAATTGGAACCTGTTGAAATTTTTCATAATAAGCGTCTACATGAATATAACCTGACTGCAGTAATTGCCAAGATCTATCATAATCAACGGCAATTTTACTTTTAAATTTATTACCGCTATTAAGATTCGCAACAATTTCAGGCGAAATATTTTCTACACAAGGAAATAAATATTTCCCATTTGACCTTGGAAGTATAAAATAGTTTGTTGGTTGTAAGTATTTTAAAAATTTAAAAATCAATATTTTAATATTAAAAGATTATTTATCGTAATAAAACCTAAGGAACTCTTGCTGTTGTTTTTCTATGTTAAATTTATCTCTAACTCTTTCCTTTGCATTTATTCTAATTTTATTTTTCTCTTTCTCCGGCAAAGCTATTACATCCATCACTTTTTGCGCCAATAAATCTGAATTATACTTAGGGACTACAAAACCAGTTTCATTATTTATAATATTTTCTTTTAGTCCACCTGAATCTGCAACAATACAGAGCTTCCCCATAGCTTGTGCTTCTAGCACAGCATTACAAAATCCCTCGGTCAAGCTATATTGAATGTAGATATCAGCTTGACTTAATATATCCATAGTGTTAGAGTGACTTAACTCACCTATGAAAATAACTTGATCCAAGAGGTTGTATTCATATGCTTCATACTTTAATGCTTCTATCAAATCCCCCGAACCTATAATATTATATTCAAAATTATAACCTTTCTCTTTTAACAATTTAAGGGCTTTTAAAATCTCTGAATAATTTTTAATCCAATGTAATCTTCCTATTGTAACAATTTTCAAAATTGAATTTTTGTTACCCTTGCCACTATACATTTTTAAAAGATCTACAGCAGGGGTTATAATTGAATATTTATTTTTTTTACATAACCCTAATTCATACCCTTTATTGAGTAAATAAACAGAAATCGAATGTATTTTATCTACTTTATTAAATAATTTTTTATAACAGTTTTTATGTTTTAATGGATAAACGTCAATATCGAAGCCCCTTAAGCTTACTGCCATTTTTGAACCAATTGCATACGCCAAATTTTCTTTCCCTACGGCAAATGTAGCAAAACCAAAATGAAGCCAATCAATATTTTTTTCTTGTAATATGTGCTGACAAATAATTACCTTTTTCAAAATTTCATTGAATCTAGTACCTTCTTTTTTTTCTACTATCACAAACTTGCCCAAAGCCTTATACCTTGAAAACATTAAAATTGTCAACTTTATGAATATTGATAGTACATTACTAAGAGTAATTTTTTGTTGTGATTTCACATCACATAAATTAAATCCATCTTCATTATTATTGACAAACAAAACAACTTTATGTCCACTCTTTTGCAATCCATTTATCTTTGAAATAAAAAAAGTTTCTGAATACCCAGGTGGTTTGGCTAATACAATTCCTATTTTCATTTGTTCAAAATGTTTAAATATGAATTTTCATGATTTTGCAAACATTTATTTAAAGAGAAATTTTCAACAACTTCACTCCTCATTCTTACCTCTAAGTTAGATTTTTCAGTAACCGACATATTTTTCACAAATAAAATCTTTTTTATTAACTCGTCAACATCTTTTGCAGGAAACATTAGGTTTTGAAATGAAGATAATACTTCCTTTACTCCTTCTACCCTACTTCCTATAACTATTCGCTGAGAACTCATTGCTTCAAGGGGAGCAACTGGCAATCCTTCCCATGATGTTTTAGTTGGAATTACAAATACATCCGCAACAGCATGATAAGGCCTTACATCCATCTGTTTATCAATAAAATAAATATTAGAATCCCTATTTTTCGCAATTAAGTTTTGTCCATATTCATTTTGATTATTTCCAACAATTAACAACTTAATTGAAGAATCATTCATCGTGTTAACCGCTTTCATTAGATACTCGATCCCTTTGATCGGCACCAAATTAGCCACAGTCACAATTACAAAATCATCTTTTGAAAATGTATGCCCGAGCGGTGTAATGTATTTTTTTTCTTGAGGAGTATACTTACTTATATCTACTCCTAAATAAATTAATTCTACTTTATTTTTCAATTTTTCAAAATATCGTGGAAACATATCCATATTTAAAACTAAAATCCTTGTACTTAATAAGGACCTTAATTTCCATTTTTTAGGACTCCCCCAGCTCATTGCTTTTTTTGTATACATCCATGGTATACCAGAAACTTTTGCTGCTAAAGGTTCAGAAATATCTGAACTCCAATGCCACGAATGAATCAAATCAAAATTGTTCTTTTTAAAAAAATGTGCAATCCTTAAGACTCTGAAAATAAAAGTAGAATAAGGTTTCATTTCCGTAGTAGATTGAAAAATATGAATGGGAACATTTAATTTTTCTACCTCTTTATAAAAAGCTCCGTCGGAATGTGAGCAACATATCTCTGGGGCAAACTTTTCTTTATCTAATCCATTGACTAAATCATACACCACTTTCCCACTACCTGCGGTATTAAAATTAGGAATCGTATAAAGTATTTTAATTTTATTTCTCATGTTGATTCCTAACAAAAAATGACAATGTTAATAACGTACTAATTGCATGAGAATAATATACTTTATCCTCATTTTTAAACAAATTACAATACTTTTCAAGAATAGGTTTATTTACAAATTGCAAGAAATTTTTAGAATACAAATATTGCTTCAATTTTTTTTCATTTTCTTTTCCTAAAAATTGTAACTCCCAATTTCGTTGTACAAAAGATCTCCCTAAGTAGGTGTTAAATTCTCTTTTTAATTTATTCAACGCTCTGTATGGGATATTATAAGGTACTTTCGCCAAATGATGATTGTAAAGATTGAAAGGTTTCGCATCTTGCCATACAATACCCGCAACTTCTTTATTATTTTGTTTTATATACTCAATTTGTATCTGTCTGTTCCCTAACAATTTTTCTGGCACTTCACATATAAACTGGCACATACGATCATCATAATAAGGAAGTGAGATAGGTTTTTTGCTTTCAAAAATGGATAAATTCACTGAAGTCCATCTAGGGGCCCAATAAAGTGATTTGAACGCCCTTATCTTGGCATTTATATTCTCAATTTCAATATTATCTAATAATACCAAAAGGCGTTTATCCAAATATTCTTCAAACTCCCCATCAATCCCCCAGTTTTTCCAAAGTGATATTGCCAATTCTAGTCCTCCTTTTTTTAATACTTTCTTTTTTAAGTATTGTACCAATTCAATATCAGTAGTGTTTTCTGGCATCCCTTCAGAATCGAACAACACATCTCCCCAATGACCTAATGAAAAAGCCTCACCCAGATTTGCAATTTCACCTATAACAGCCATTTGTCTAGGATGTGTAAACTCTGAATAACATTTATTTATTTTTGATAATTCTATAATTTTATTCCATAAATATCCTTTCTCAATTGTAAATTCTTTGAAAGGAAAATTACAGGTTTTTGCGATTTTTTTTGAGATACCAGACTCCTTATATCCATATTGAAAGGAGTAGCTATAAGATTTTACGTTGGCTCCAATATTCTTTAAAGCAACTGCTTGTGATCTACTATCCAATCCCCCTGATAACGGAAGAATAATATTTTTATTATTTGATTGTTCAGAAATAATTTTTTCGAAAATATCCTGAAATGAATCAGTAGCTTCTTGAAGTGTTTGCGATTTTGGTTTGTAGTACCATTCAAACCAAGGTTTAGAATCAATTAAATACCCTTCATTATCTATAGTATTATTGGAAGCAGGAGCCAACACCTTTTCATCCAACCAATAAGTATCTGATTCCAAGAAAAAACCAAATGCACAAAACACACAAATAGCTTTGAAATCTAGGTCATGTGGTTGATCTTTGATTTTGACAAAGGTCTGATAACTTGGTATAATTGGCGTTTTAATTGTTTGCATGTTACGTTGTAATAGACTAATAATGACTGTAATTATATTTCCTTTAATATAAAATCACCAATTTCCATTTTTTTTGCTATAATGATTAAAAATTATCCTTTTATATTTAGCATTCAACAATAGAAAAGGAATAATTTTATTTTTAAACTTTCGGTTTATAAAATATGAGATGACAAAACGTTTTGTAGCACTGTTAGCTTTATTTTCAAATTGAGTAAGATTAAAAATTTTCAATTCACGATTGATCTCTTTTATTTCCTCAAACCAATAAAGCATTTTTGTTAACTCCGTTCCTGATATTGTATAGTCATGTACACAAAAATTTCTTATATAATTTTTCGAATTAATAGGCCTATCAAATGCTAATTTATTGAAATAAAACCAACCAATTTTAACATTTTGTTCTAATTGTTCTTTTCTTCTCGTTGATGTTTCACTATCCTCATGATTTCTATACTTAATTAATGGATTTTGAATATTGTAAAATTCTCCTTCCCAAATCAACCTAGACCAAAGATCATAATCTTCTGATGGAACATAGTTTACATTGTACATGACTTGTTCCAAAGGTTTCTTTAACATCATAACAGATGGGTGAATCATGCAGTTATGAAACAACAAACTTAATTTAATTTCATCATGAAACTCAGGGTTAGAACTCATTTTTTCACCAATATCGTTTGCAGAAACACTGCCACAAACAATAATGTCAGAATTTTTCTCAAAGACATTTAATTGTTTCTCAAATCTATAAGGTAAACTCACATCATCATCATCCATTCTAGCGATGTATTTTCCTTTAGACATTGAAATACCTTTATTCAAACTATCTGAAATTCCCGAATTTTGTTCTTTTTTTACATAAACAATTCTCTCATCTGCATAAGATGTAATTATCTCTTCCGTTTTATCCGTTGAGCCATCATCAACAATAATAAACTCAAAATCGGTAAAAGACTGACTTAGAATGCTATCAATGGCTTCCCTAATAAATTGCTCACCATTATAAGTAGGCATAACTACCGATACTAAAGGGTTCTTTTCATTATAACCTTCCATATAACTATATTAATTCTTTGTAATATTTAATATTCTCTTTCACTATTTGATCTAAATCAAAAGTATCTTTAATTGTTTGTATGGCATTGTTTTTTACATTCTTTAATATTGTGTCTTCATTAAAAATTTTAAAAATAAAATTTACATAATCTTCTGTGTTTTTTGCTATAAAACCATTTTGTTTATGAACTATTATTTCTTTAAATGCCGAGATATTAGAGGTAACTACTATTTTGCCTATAGACAACGCTTCTAATAGAGCAATTGAAAAATTCTCCCCAAACGATGGAAAAATTACAGCATGAGCTTTACATATATAAGACAAGACTTCACTATTATCTACCACCCCATAATAAGTAGTTCTCTCTAATGCTTTCGTTGATAGATATGGAATAACTTCATTGTCCCAACAATTATTCACATTGTTCCCTAAAAGATGTAATGTTACCTCTGCATCTCTTTCTACCAAAATATTAAAAACATCACATACCAAAAATATCCCTTTTCTTTCAGTTAATGAACCTACATGAAAAAGTGATTTATTTATGATTGTACTTTTTTTATATTTATCCAATTTTTTAGTAGAAACACCATTATAAATTACTCTTGGTTGCTTAGGCAAGTTAAACGATTGTTTTGATGCAAAAGCAGTGTATTCCGAAACAGCAATAATATTTTCTTTATAATTAGAAAACATTTTTTTCTCAAAAAATGATGTTGTGACATTTCCCCGATACCCCATAAATTTATTCAATAATGTTAATGACCCGTGACATCTTATAACTGCACTAGAACGACCCCAAAAAAAAGGAACATCACCATTGTAATCATTAAATTCTGCAATCTGAATTTTATGCTTTTGTGAAAACTTGGAAGCTAAAATCGAAATATATAATTTGTTTATATAGATAAAAAAGAATTTTAATTTATTATAACCAGGTAACTTAGTATTTTTCCAGTATTCTAACAATTTATTAAATGAGACATTTAAGTCTTTAACTACAAATATTTTTACACCATTATCAATAATTGTTTTTTTGGTAGGACCATAACTAAATACAAATGTATTAAAGCCTTGTTTAAAAAGCTCTTGAGCCATTGTTTTTACAAACACTCCTATCCCTCCTGTTTTTCCCATTTTAGGATGGGCGTATTCTTTTGTTATAAAACAAATATTTATATTCTTCTTTTTAGAAAAATCTCTTATTTCAGCTTTGGAATTTTGAAGGGTATTACTCATTTATTAAGTACTTCTTTGTATAAATTTTCCAATCCTTGAATCATATTGGATTTACTATGTTGCCTTTCTACTTTTAATCTTGCTTTTTCAACAATTGAAATAATCTCTTTACCTTCCATTTTTGAAAATTCCATTAACTGCAATGCCATTAACCTTTCATCCCTCACAGGCACAATAAATCCTGTTTCTTTATGAGTTATCAACTCTTCCATTCCTCCACAATTTGTTGAAATCACAGCCAATTTACAAAACATGGCTTCAATACACACATTTGCAATTCCTTCTTCGATGGAAGGTAACAATAAAACATCTGATGAACACATCAATTCGTACACATTTTGCTGAGGTAATTTATCCATAAAAACTACATTTTCTGTCAAATCTAAATCATTCACCAAAAAAAGCAACTCCTCATCGTTTTGGACACCTAAAATGGTATACACGAAATCAATACCTTTGTTTTTTATTAGACGAATTGCCTTAATTGCGGTTGTATAATCTTTTTTCCAATGATTACGTCCCACAGAAAGTATTTGTAACACTGCCTTCTGTGCATGATCTTTCTTTACAGGAAGATTTTGAAAATCAAAGCCAGAATATACTACTTTATCTATTTTAGAGGATGATTCGTATATCGAATCAGATTTTTTTTGAATTGCCTTAGATACAGAATGGAAACCATCTATCTTAGGGAAGATTTCTTTAAGAAACTGTCTATTTTCATTATCAACAAAAGGTCTCACATTTATATGAAAACCTCTTTGACTGAAAACAGTTTTTGTCTTATTGGATAAATTCAATTTGTTAAAATATGACAAAACACTAACCCATTGAAAGTGTATAACATCAGGTTCTATTTTATTTACAACCAACTGTAAATTTTCTTTTTTAATTATTTGTTTCTCTCCCTTTAAAAGTAAATAAAATAAATTCAATTGTTGTATTATACTTACCCCTCTTAACACTATCGATGTGTTTAAAAATCTACTATTGGAATCATTCGATCCTAATGATACATAAGAAACATTTTTTATTTTCTTACTAAGATTTTCATTAAAACCAATGATATATACATCATGACTTTCCGACAGACCTTTTGCAAGCCTATTGATAAAGGTTGTTGTCTCAAAAGTTCCGTCAAATATTATTATTTTCATTTTTCATTTATTTTTTTTACGGTCATTTATAAATACTCCATTTAATATTAAAAATAAACGATTATTATTTCTATTTATAATTATGCCTACTCCTAGAGAAAAAGAAAATACAATCAAAGGGAAATATGAATAACAAGTTTTATCTTCGAATATTAAAGTAAATAAAAAAAAGATAATAATCTTAAAAAGTATGTGGTACATATATATAAACAAAGAATATTGTTTACCGATCTGGGTGAAAGTATTTTCTTTAATGTCTAAAGAGATACAATATTTAAAAATTAATACCGACAAAACAATTGTAAAAACAATCATTTCATGTGTATTTGTTTTTCCTGTAAAATGATTGACAAAATATGCTTCTATAAACAAAACCACCATTGCTATCACTAATAAACCTAGTAATCCTTTTTCTCTTATTTGTTTATTATTTTCTTTTTGTTTCGAAAAAAAGATTCCAACATATAAAAAGGGAATAGACGATAAAAATCTTGGAAATTCATAATTTAACTTTACTCCAAAAAACCAATCGTAAGAATCAGCAACAATCATAATAAAAAAAATTCCAGTAGAAAGGTACGGTAGTAGTTTTTCCCATTTATAAAAATACATAAACCAAACTATAATATAACCAAATAAAAGCGATCCTAAAAACCATAAATGATAAGAAGTTCCTTCTAAAAACACTTTAGACGTATAAGAAAACTCACCTCTTTTATAAGCATCAAATGGAAAATAAATCAAATCCGAAACAATAATTGCTCCTAACAACTTGATAATGCTACTATCGATTAACCTTAAACTAAAATCATTACTTTTTAAAATCTTAAGACCTAAAAAATAACCGGATGTCATAAAAAAAAAAGGAACAGCCCATCTTGCAAATATCAATAGATAAGACATGAATTGGTGATTCTTAACAGCATGATCTGATGTATGTATTAACACAACCATAAATGCAGCTATACCCCTAAATAAATCAATCCCGTTTTCTCTTTTCATTCTAATGTTGTAACCCTCACCATTTATTTTTCTAAACAAGATAATACTCCTTCATCTTATAAAAAATTTCTCGAACCATTCTCTAAAGTCTGTTGTTTTTCACTTAACTATTCATTAAAAGCAATGAAATATAAACCCTTCTCTTCAGGCAACGCTCATACAAGCCGATTGATAAAGGTTATTGTTGTAAATATACCGTCAATAATAATAATAATAATCCTCATACTACAAACCTCTAAATTGATGTATTTTAGAAGGATAAATTTTTCTTCTTATTCTGTATATTAAACTTAAATTTTCAGGACTTAACAGTCCCCAATCTTCCATTAACAAATATAGTTTCACTTCAAACTTTCTTAACAAATTCATTGAAATTGAACCACTCTTTTTAATCGATCGTTTCCCTTCCAAATTAAACTTAATTTTATAAAATTTTAGTCCTTCATACAAATAACGTTCTGACAGAGCTTCGATCGCATCATAATCATAATACAAATTACTTTCAATTAATTTATTATGTATTCTAAAATTCAATTCAACAATATCACGAACTAATTTTTTGTGCTTAAGAGAATCGTTTATTACGTTGGATAGTCTGTTAGCACTATTATCGATAAAAATATCACTTACAATATCATTATGAAAAATCACCTGTTTATTGTTATTTAATATCCCAGCATTCACATCATGTAATACATCTTCTCCATTAGTTAAATCTTCCCAATATTCTTTCTTAGTATCATACTTCCATAAACAAGAAGATGTATGCCATTTTCTTTTTTGAATTGCACTAATAGTAACATTATCTTCATTCCCTTTAAAATTTTTTCTTCGATGAATTTTATTCTCATTTGAATTTAACATAGAAAGACCATAGACCATTATAGCTTTGGGATTTAGCTTTAATAGTTCAATTTGTTTTTCAAATTTATCAGGTAATAATTGATCATCTGAATCCAGGTACTGGATGAATGTACCTTTTGCATGATTTAATCCATTTTGCCTTGCAATTCCTGGACCTAAATTACTCTGTTTAAGATACTTAATATCTAACGAATAGGCACTACCTATTCCCATAATTAACTCTCTATAATCACCTTTACTTCCATCATCAACCACAATCAATTCAACACACCTATAACTTTGCTTTGAAACCGAAATAATAGCCTTTTCAAGCTGCTCAGGATTGTTATAAAATGGTATTATTACTGAGACAATTTCATTCATAATATTATTAACTTCTAGCCAATTTCATAATTCTAAAGCCAATTCCAAAATATCTAGCTATAAAAAGAGAAAGAAAAAAGATTACCGCCTTTCTCAATCCCTTTTCTCTTTTGTAAAAATTATATATTTTATTTTTTCCCTTTATCTCATAGCCTAATCTAGAAAGTTCAAATAGGGTGGTTCCAATTTCATTAAACAATCTAGATTTGGCTTCATCGTTTAAATCTTCCTTACAAGAAGAATAAGTCTTTTCCAATGCCATATGTTTTTCTCTAAGTTTCTTTTCTCCAAATAGTTTATTTTGTATAGAATCCTTATGCATTCTTCTTTTCAATAAAGATTTTTCAAGAAAAACACCTTTAATCCTTTGCTTTCCAATTAACCTAATAAAGAAATTGTATTCCTGGCTTGATGGTAAATCCTCATCAAATTTAATACTTCCTACGCTTTTCTTCCAGACCATAAAATTACCCGTAATCCAAAATACTTCGTATAATATAAAATTATTATGATTTAACGCCTTGGTTTTATTATTTCTTACGTCCAATTCTTTATAAGTTCCATCCTCAAAAAAATTAATTCCTTTAGAAACAACGAAATCAATAGATTTATCTTTCAACAATACTTCAGATTTTTCCATTAAAAAATCTTTTGCCATCAGGTCATCACTATCAAACCATACGATAATTTCACCATTTGAATTTTGAAATCCATAATTTCTACAGGCACATGCACCTTTAACCTTAGATAAAGGTCTTTTTAAAAATTTTATTCTAGGATCGTTTATCTGAAATCCTTTAACTACATGCTCCGTATTGTCATTAGATCCATCATCTACAACAATGCACTCCCAATTAGAATATGTTTGTGCAACAATAGATTCTATTGTGTAATTTATTAAATGAGCTCTATTATATGTTGGAACTATTATTGAAATTAGTGGATTAGAATATATACTCATATTTTAATTACAATTGTTTTTTGACTATTATTGTATTAAATTATCAACTTTCAACCACATCTCTTTAGTTTTTTGCTTTTCTAAATCGGCATGTTTCATTAATTTAGTACTGTATTCTAGGGCGCCTTTATCGGACAAAGCGTTGTTAATTTTTTCCTTAGCCAAATTTATATTATCTAATTCAAGTAAACAATTAGCAACATCATAATCTTCTAAAAGTTGTTCGTACTTATGGCTCCACGATGTACAGAAAGTAGTTACTACTTGTGACAAACCACTTACAACTCCATGAAACCTTGAAGAGATTAATAATTTTGATTTTCCAATAATAACCTTTACTTGATCTGCATTTAATTCAGTAAGAACATCAAGGTTTTTTATATTAATCGTGTTTATTAGTTTAAAATCTTCAATTCCTTCATGATTTAAGAAAAAAACTTCTTGATTTAATTCATCTATAAGATACTCAACAATTTGCTGGATAAAAGATATATAAACATTAGAATTTTCCTCAGAGGTATGTGATATCATCTTACTGTTAACAATAATGCAAACTTTATTTGCGTAATCATCAAAAATCGAAATTGCTTTAGGAGAATAAACATTTGTAAAATCAGGTGCTAAAAATAGTTTCGAATTATTGGTAACTATTTCTTCAATACAAGTGTATGATTTCCTATCGCGTGCAAAAAAAACATCCCCAATCTTATATAGTTCTTTCATATAAAACAAGGAAAGTTCTTTATTAAAGGGCCCGAAGGCTTGTGGTAAAAAAATAATTTTACATCCTTTTTTCTTTAAGTTTTTATAATATCTAATTTTTTTCTTAATTCTTGTTAATGTTGTTCTATCATTTACCCATTGATCACCTATATGGAATCCACCAGCATCAAGAATGATATCTATATTTCTTGAGAAAACCATACCTGATTTAATAAACTTGTTGTCATTAAACAACAAACTAAAATCAATTTTAAATCTCTGCAAGGATATTGAAGTAAACAAACCTAGAATAGCCTTATTTACCAAAAACCTATGGTCCTCTTCACCGTTATAAATTAGTCGAATATCATCGGAAAACTTATAATGATCTACTATTGCACGAAGCATTAATTCCGCCCCTTTATTGTTAAAATTAGTATTATCAATTTGTATATTTCTCATTGTATTTCAATATTTTAGATATATTCTTCTTTTCAGAAAAAGGAATAAGTCCATTGTTTCTGCCGTAACCAAGGGTAATAAAGCATATACCCCTTTTATGCATCGGAATATTAAACAATGAATGGAAATCTTTTTCTCTAGGTTCTATGTCAGGCCAATTTATAACACAAGAAGAAACACCCTGCGATTCTAACCCGAATAAAAAGGACATTGTAAACAATGCTCCATCAACATAAACAAGATGACGATCACGTTCATCAAAATAATAACTCAAATCTCCAATAATAATTGCTAATGTCTTTATTTCTTCTTTAAAAGTAGTTACTCCCATAGGCAATTCAACTGCCTTTTTAATTAAACTTGCATCATCAATAACTAAAACTTCAAAAGGCTGTCTATTACATGCACTAGGAGATTCTAAACCAACTTTTATAGCGTTTTCAATAACTTTTTTATCAACTCTTTTATCATTAAAAAAACGAACCGAATGCCTATGTCTTGCCAAAGATAATATGTCATCATAAGTTGCATTCAAATTCAATAAATTATTAAATTCAAACGGTATACTTTTTTGTAACCCCTGAATGGGTTCTATTGAATTTAAAAATGAGTTAAATATCTCCCTCGAAGAATCAATCTCTTTATTACCATGTCCTATTTCCAAAAAATACTTCTCCAAAACATCAATGACCCATTTTTTGTTCTTATCGTCAAAATTGTGATATGTATTAACTAAGATAGTAACAGTTGATTTTATATAACCCGTTGCAAAATATTCTTTTCTCTTATCAATAATTAACCCTTTTTCAATTCTATGAATTTCTCTACGAATTTTAGATATATTACTTTCCTCTTTTTTTATCCTCTCTTGATAAATTTTATTTCCTAAAAATACACTTTGCATTTCTCTATTAAAACTGTTATCAAAAAGGCAGTAATATATTTTTATCAACCAAATATTCTTTCCAGAAATTGATTTCCTTAAAAACAACTTGAAACTCTTGCGAAATTTCAAAAGCCTTATAATTTTACGGTACAACTTACCTATCTTTTTTTTTACGACTCCCATTTTGCTTCAATAAGAAAATTACCATTACCTTCAATTACATTTTTCCCTACATTATAATAATCACCTGGTTCTACTTCAAATGAAAGAGCATTTATCTCTCTGTGATGTGGTTTACCTAATAAGTGTAATGAAAGATTTACCGAATAACTACCTTGAACTAAAGGTAATTTAGGTATTTCAATTAATATATTTTTTGCATTAGTATCTATTTTATACCCTAAATAAGTATTTCCAAAATGGGATATTTTCTCACCATAACTATCATACAACCCTATAAATAAATCAATCTCGTGATCCGTTTCTTTTTCTATATCAACATCAATTTTTAGCGTGTCTCCACTGTAAAATTTTGTAGAAATTATATCTCCATTTTTAATTTTGGCTTTTTTCATTCTAACAATGTTTTTTTCACTGTTGAATTCTTTGACAGCCTTATTCTCCTTTTGATTAAGGATTAAATATTCATTTATTGCAGTTTCTGTATCGGAAATAAACTGTACAGTCCCATTTTTCAAAACCAAACAATTAGTGCATAAACTTTTTATTGCTCCCATATTATGACTCACAAACAAAACAGTCCTTCCCTCTCCCGAAGAAATATCCTGCATTTTTCCAATGGCTTTTTTCTGAAACTCGGCATCTCCAACTGCCAAAACTTCATCAACTACTAAAATATCAGGTTCTAAAAAAGCAGCTACAGCAAAAGCCAAACGAACTTTCATTCCAGATGAATACCGCTTAACCGGTGTATCAATATAACGTTCACAGCCAGAAAAAGCCACAATTTCAGCTAATTTAGATGCTATTTCTTTTTTTGTCATCCCCAGAATAGCACCATTTAGAAAAACATTTTCCTTTCCAGTCATTTCAGGATGAAAACCTGTACCTACTTCTAATAAAGACGCAATCCTTCCATTGTATTTGATGGATCCCGTTGTAGGTCCTGTTACTTTAGACAATATTTTTAATAGTGTAGATTTCCCCGCACCATTCTTTCCAATAATTCCTAGTACCTCTCCTTTCTTTACTTCAAAATTAATATCCTTTAAGGCCCAAACATATTCTGAATTTCCCTTAGTACTTCGATCATTTGACTCTCCTATTTTAAGATAAGGATCTTCTTTTCCTCTTATGTTGGCCCACCATCTATTAAGGTCGTGACTTATAGTCCCTGTTCCAATTGTCCCAAGTCGATATTGTTTAGAAAGGTCTTCTACTTTTAAAATTATTTCTTTCTCCATATTATATCGTATCTATAAAACTTTTCTCCGTTTTATTAAAGACTAACATTCCAAACATAAATATTGTAAATGAAACTCCTAACATATATAGTATATCCCCAATATAAACCTCATCAGTATTTAGCATCAAGTTCCTGAAGGTTACAATAACAGTAGTCATTGGGTTGTATTCAACAATCCAGGCATAATCTTTCATAGCCTCTCTCATCAGTTCAATTGGATATACAACGGCTGACAAATACATCAGTAACTGAACTCCGAATGACACTAAGAACGTAAGATCTCTATATTTAGTAACCATTGAGGAAATAGCCATACCAAATCCCAAACCTAACATTCCCATTGAAACAATTAAAATAGGTAAAAACAATATATTTAAAGATAAATCTAACGGCATTCCTTGAAAAACATAATATACATAAAACAGGATAAAAATAAATAGCTGTATTCCAAACTTCAATAAATTAGAGACAATGATTGACATTGGCATTATAACCCTTGGAAAATAAACCTTCCCGAAAATGGCTTCATTTTTTTTAAAAGTGTCAGAAGTAGCTATCAAACAATCTTTAAAATAATTCCAAGCTGTAATCCCAGCTAAATTGAATAAAAATGGTGGTACACCATTGGTTGGAATATTGGCAATTTTGTTAAAAACTATCGTGAAAATTATGGAAGTAAATAGAGGTTGGATTAAGTACCATAATGGGCCTAAAATTGTTTGCTTGTATAAAGTAATTACATCTCTTTTAACAAACAGAAACAATAAATCTCTATAAGCCCAAATCTCTTTGAAGTTTACATCCAGTAAATTATTTTTAGGAGTTATTTCGTAAAGCCAATTCTTTTTACTCATATATATCCCCTAGATTATAATTATATCTCTTTTCAAAACTCAAACAATCGGGGTTTATTGTTTCAATTCTAAAAAAGTGAATTTATTGTGTTTTACAAAAAACTCTCTATTGCCAAGTCATAACTCTTCAAACCAAAACCTAAAACTACACCTTTACAAACTGGTGATAAAAAGGATTTATGTCGAAACGTTTCTCTTTGGTGTACATTTGAAATATGCACTTCAATAACCGGAGTTGTTATACCACTAATCGCATCAGCTAGTCCAACCGAGGTGTGTGTATAAGCACCAGCATTAAAAACAACACCCTCATATGAAAATCCAACTTCATGCAATTTATCAATTAATGTTCCTTCATGGTTGGATTGAAAATATTCCAATTCAACTGTTGAAAACTTTTCTTTTAATCCAATCAAATAGTCATCAAAAGAATCCGAACCGTAAATTTCTGGCTCACGCTTCCCTAACAAATTTAAATTGGGTCCATTTAAAATTAAAATTTTCATATCTCAAGTTCTTATAAAAGACAAAAATAACAATGTTCATGAATTTTCAAAGAGTTTTTATCTTTAATTCTAAGCAATCACTTATTCTTTAATACCTACCTATGTTTTTAATATATTTACCAATATGAAATGGATGCAAGCTGCGAACGATTATAAAAACTTTCTTCAGATTGAAAGAGGAATGTCCGAAAACACCATAGAAAGTTATTTGCGAGACCTTAACAAATTAATTTTACATCTAGAAACTAACAAAATAGAACTTTCTCCTGAAAAAATCAACCAACAACACCTCCTAGAATTCATATACCAAAATGCCAAAACGAGCAATCCAAAATCACAAGCAAGATTAATATCCGGACTTAGAAGTTTTTTTGATTTTTTGATTTTTGAGAAATATAGAGAGGATAATCCAACTGAATTGATTGAAACTCCAAAAACAGGTAGAAAACTACCCGACCCACTCTCTATAAAAGAAATTGATAAAATCATTAACACCATTGATCTAAGTCATCCTCAAGGAGAAAGAAATAGGACTATACTAGAAACACTCTATAGCTGCGGACTTAGGGTTACAGAATTAATAAGTCTTAAAATCTCAGATTTATTTTTTGATGAAGGTTTTATTCGTGTGATCGGAAAAGGTGACAAACAAAGATTTATACCCATAAGTTTCGAGACCCAAACTTTCATAAACACGTATATCAAATATATCCGCTGTCACACCACTCCCCACTTAGGGTTTGAAGACACCCTGTTCTTAAACCGAAGAGGAAAACAATTAACCAGAAATATGATTTTTACAATCATCAAAACACTCACATTAGAAGCAGGTATTGAGAAAAAAATAAGTCCGCATACGTTCCGTCATTCCTTTGCAACACATTTGCTTGAAAGAGGTGCTGACCTAAGGGCTATTCAGCAAATGTTGGGTCATGAAAGTATTACAACTACTGAAATCTATATGCATTTAGATAAATCACATCTAAAACAAGTAGTCGAAAAATTTCACCCAAGAAGCGAATCAAATTAAACCTAATGTTTGTTTAAGAAACAGATCAAAAGATTTATTTTCTTGTATCTCAGTTCTAATCCCTAAAGAATATAAATTCTCAATGGAGTCGCTCAACCTAGTATAATCCTTTTCCGTTGTCAAAATAACCTTTCTCGAACTCTTTATTTCAGAGAAAAGGCTATGTATCCTGAGTATGTCTTCTTCAGTAAAACTATGATGGTCCGCAAACTCAATATGCTTAAACAAAATACCTTTCGATTTTAAATAATGCATCAAAGGCTTAGGATTCGCAATACCTGTCACCAAAACAACAACATACTCGTTTAAATCATTTACTGCTATTTCTTCACTAGAAGAGCTAACAATTGTATCATATTTTATAGAGCTGAAGAAAACCTTTTGATAGTTCTTAGGTTTTATCTCTTTAATAATTTTATTTTTTTCGTCATCAGTTATTGAATCAGGACATTTGGTTACAATAATGGCATTTGCTCTTTTCGCTCCAACACGTGCCTCCCTTAAGTCACCAGTTGGCAATACAAAATCTTTCGTATACCTATTTTCATAAGCAGTTAACAAAGTATAAAAATTAGCTCTCACCTTTCTATGCTGGAAAGCATCATCCAACAATATTAAATTTACAGCAGGCTCTAACTTCATTATATTCTCAATCCCGTTTCTTCTATCAGAATCTACTGCAACAATAATTTTCTTGAATTTTTTATAAAACTGAAATGGTTCATCACCGATATCAAAAACAGTGGTAGTCGCATCCGCTAAAACAAACCCCTTTGACGTACGTTTATAGCCCCTGCTTAAAACAGCAATAGTATAGTCCTTTTGTAATAACCGAATCAGATATTCTATCTGAGGTGTTTTACCTGTCCCACCAACACTTAAATTACCAACGGCGATCACTGGAATTTCATACTCCGATGAATCAAATATTCCTCTATCAAAAAACAAATTACGAATACTTAAAACCAACGCATATAAGAGCGATACGGGCCACAAAAGATATCTCAGTAATTTTATTATTGATTGCACAACCATATGTTTTCCTATCAAAATTTAGACACCAACAAAAGTAAGTAATTCGTAACATCGAAAAGAATAGAATTCAACTATATTTTTTACATTTGATTTCAAATAGAAATTTATGACTACGATAAAAGATATCACAAATAGCATTGAAGAACTGGCTCCTTTAAATTATGCCGAAGGTTTTGATAATGTTGGATTATTAGTGGGAGATTATAGCACTGAAGTTTCTGGAGTTCTTGTAACCTTAGATACTTTAGAGAATGTAATTGATGAGGCTATTGAAAAAAAATGTAATTTAATTGTTAGCTTTCACCCGATCATTTTTTCTGGTTTAAAAAAAATAAACGGCAATTCGTATGTAGAACGAGTAATTATCAAAGCCATAAAAAATGATATTGCCATATATTCTATGCATACAGCACTCGATAATTCTATCAATGGGGTAAATGCCAAAATTTGTGATGTGTTAGGTTTAAAAAACAAACATATCTTAATACCTCAGAAAAACACCATCAAAAAATTATTAACCTATGTTCCTATTGAAAATGCTGAGCGACTTAGAAAAGCAATGTTTGCAAAAGGGGCCGGTAAAATTGGCAAATATGATAATTGCAGTTTCAATGTAGAAGGCTTTGGAACCTATCGTGGCGGCGAAGATTCTAATCCTACCATTGGTACCAAAGGAGTTTTACACACTGAAAAAGAAATAATTATCGGTGTCATCTTTGAAAAACATCTTGAAGGAGCAATTCTAAAAGCAATGTTTGACAACCACCCATATGAAGAAGTTGCTTATGAAATTACAACTATAGAAAACAAACATCAACAAATTGGAATGGGTATGGTCGCTGAATTTGACCAAGAAATGGAAGAAACAGATTTTTTGAACTTTGTAAAAAACACTCTACACACGGATTGTATACGTCATTCTAAACTTACAGGAAAAAAAATTAAAAAAGTTGCTGTACTTGGAGGGTCCGGTAGTTTCGCTATAGAAAACGCTAAAAATGCAGGAGCAGATGCCTTTATTTCGGCGGACTTCAAATACCACGAATTCTATAAAGCTGAAAATCAGATACTAATAACAGATGTTGGACATTATGAATCTGAACAGTTCACAAAAAACTTATTAGTGGATTATCTTACAAAAAAATTCACTAATTTTGCAATCATTTTATCAGATAAAATTACGAATCCTATTTATTATATATAGACATGGCTAAGAGCAAAGAACTAACCGTTGAAGAAAAACTAAGATCACTTTACAGATTACAATTAATTGACTCAAGAATTGATACAATTAGAAGTGTACGTGGAGAACTACCTTTAGAAATTGAGGATTTAGAGGATGAGGTAGCAGGTCTTAAAACAAGACTTTCAAAATTAACGGAAGATGTTACTAATTTTGAGGCAGATATTGCTGCTAAAAAAATAGCAATTGAAGAGTCTAAGGCGGCTGCAAAAAAATACGAAAAACAACAAGAAAGTGTTCGTAACAACCGTGAATTTGATTCTTTAACAAAAGAAATTGAATTTCAAGGACTAGAAGTTGAATTAGCTGAAAAACGTATCAAAGAATACAAAGTTAAAATTGAACAGAAGAAAGAAGTAATCGCTAGTACTACTGAAAAACTAGAAAGACAAGAAGGTCACTTGAACCATAAGAAGACTGAATTAGATGCGATTACAAAAGAAACTGAAAAAGAAGAAGAATTAATGAATAATTTGAGCAGCGAGTTATCTGAAAAGATTGATGTTCATTTATTAAAAGCATACAAAAGAATTCGTTCTAACGTAAAGAATGGTTTAGCTGTTGTTTCTATAGAAAGAGGTGCTGCTGGAGGATCTTTCTTTACAATCCCACCGCAAGTTCAAATTGAAATTGCTTCTCGTAAGAAAATCACCATTGATGAATACAGTGGTAGAATTTTAGTTGACTCAACATTGGCTGATGAAGAAAGACAAGCATTGTCTGACGTATTAGCATAATAAAAAAAGCATACACAAAAAAAAGCTACCTATTGGGTAGCTTTTTTTTTGCATCATTTGTACTATTTATTTCCCAAAACTCTATGAAACAAATCCGCTAGCAACGGACCAGCATCAGCCGTATTTTTCTCTGTTTCCTCTGCAGTCAACACACCGTTTTTTACAGTTAACTGATATGAAAAGACAAACCTCTCTTCTTTTGGAGAAACCCCCATCAAACCAAAACGTAAATCATTAAAATAAAGCATGCCGTTGGGTTTCTTTTCAATAGTATACCAATCGTGAGATAATTTAGCCAATCGCTTGATTAACGGATCTGACATAAACTCTCCTAACAAATCATGATTTTTTTCAAAACGTCTCCAGATTATCTCTTTATCATCATCTAACAATGAATAATACCCAATTAAAAAACCATACTGGGTCTCTACATTTGCTGTCCACAAAATACTATTCAAAGGGGTTGGTTTAGTTTCCATAGCAACATATTCAATATTTTGCTCTTTCAAACTTTCTTTAAAAACAACATATGTGACTCCTTTAAATACTATTGTCAAAACCATATAACCAGAGCTTACAATCAACCCTAATCGGTTAAGTCGTTCTCTTTTAACCGTTCCTCTCTTTTGAATCATTGCAAAAATCAAAAAGAATAAAAATGGTAAAGTATACAATGGATCTACAACAAATATATTATTGTATGAAAACTTATATTCCAAGGGCCAAAGCAATTGAGTCCCCCAACTCGTATGCATATCTAATAAAGGATGCGTAAACAAGCCCCAAAACATTAATTTTGACCAACCTTGCCATGTCGCTTTTTTTCCTTTATAAAGCTTAAAAATAAGCCATCCAAAAATAGGTGCAAAAATAAGACTAAACACAATTGAATGTGAAAAACCACGATGCAACTCATTCGCTGTTACAGAGTCGTAAAATAATTTATTTACAACATCTAAATCGGGAATTGTACCTGCAATGGCTCCCCATAACATTGCTTTATTTCCTACTTTTTTTCCTAGTACTGCCTCACCGACAGCGGCTCCTAAAACAATTTGTGTTAACGAATCCATATCATACTTTAAAAGGTGTTCTCAATTCAAAATCTATTGGCTGAATTGAAGACATCAATGGTTTTAATAATTTTGATGGTAACAAATTTCTATGCTTTGCAAAAAGTTTCATATCTACTGGCAATGCACCTACCCCACTCTTGCTTGTTTCTGCAGTTCTACCTAGCCGTAATTCATTCTTCTTATGATGAATTCCCAACAAAACAAAATCATACAGCATTTTTTGGTATAACTTATACTTGTTATTTATACTATAATCTATCCCTACAAAATTTGCATCAAGAATATCTCTGTATAAAAAAGAACTTGAGAAGCCAACCAACAAATCACCTAGGAAATACCCTGTAAAAATAAAGGAATTACCTAACTGTTTTTTTAATTCTAAAAAAGTATTCACATCTAACACCCCCAAGTTATATGTTGCTTTTCCTAAAACTTGATGATATAAATATTTTATCCTTTCTAAGTGCTTTAATATATCATTCTCTTTGAACTCAACAACCGAAATTTCCTTAGATTTTTTCAACACAGCCTTGGCTCTTGTTCTATACTTAGTATTCATTGCACTTAAATAAGACTCGAAATCACTCCATTCTGAACGCAATTTTAAAACCATATTTACATCAATCTTAAAATCAATAAAACCAGCATCATTCAACTCATCATAACGCTCTTCTTTTGTTATCCAAAATTCTTTAAGTAATGAAAACGAAATTTTTTCACCTTCATACTTCGAGTTCTGTATTTGAGAAATAGCACCTGTCAACATCGTAAGAAAAACATGTTCCTCAACTCCCTGAAAAGCAAATCCGTTTTCTCCACAAGCATATAAATTTCCACATATCAACAGTGATAATTTTTTGTCATTTAAAAAATATGCTTGAACCTTATCCGCAATAGTACATGGTATTCTTTCTTGCAGTAATTCTTTTGCCCTGAAATCAACCAACTGAAATACTGCAATTCCTACAATTAAATTCTCACCATTATAAAAAACGATATAACGAAAATTCATAGTATCATTCATCCCCTGCTCCAATGCAAGCAAATAAGGTATCGACAAGTAGATATTATCTAAAGTATCTATTGTTTCCCATTCTTGATGATTCACCTTTAATATACTATCGTATACCTTAAAAGTGGCCTTTGTTTGAGAGCAGTTAAATAATCTATTAAGCATAGTTTGAAGTAGTGTGGTTGCCTCTTTTTTTCATTTAAAAATAATTAAATTCTTAGACACATCCCTAAAGGCTTAATTACAATGATACAATTTAAGATAATTTTATCACTTAGCTATTCTTAAGGCTTCTGCAAAAGAATTTGGCAACTCACTTTCTTCAACAGCTTTGGCCGCCCTTTCAACATCATAATTCACCCTATTAAATCGCACAGAAATACCTTGTTCTGAGATTAAACTACTGTTTTCATCTATTTCTAGAATCACATAACATCCCCTAGAGTCACCATCTTTTGGTTTTCCTAGAGAACCTATATTTACAATATGTTTAAAACCCGTTTCCGTTTTTATAGCTCTATGAAAAGGCTTGTGCGTATGGGCACAACATAAAACATCCACCCTTGAAGCATCCATCATTTCTAACAAATAGGAATCTTCAGTTTCTTCTAAAATATATTCATTGTTTCGATAAGTGCTCCCGTGCACGAATAAAACGTCGGCTTTCTTACCCTGTAGCTTAAACTCTAATCTAATATGCTCTGGTAAAGAAAGAAGATAATCCTTAACATCTTCATTTAGAATAGCATTGGTAAAAGCCCCAGAAACTTTATCCGTTGGAATCCCAACTACAGCATCATGATTACCAGACAAGGTTGAAATTCCTCGTTTTCTAATCTCATTCACTACTTCATTTGGCCATATATTATAACCTACCAAATCCCCCAAACAATAAATATGATCGGGTTTTTCTTCTTTTAAATTTTCAAAAAATGATTCTAAAGCCGGAAGATTGGCGTGGATATCAGAGAACAATGCAATTTTCATTTCAACATAATTTTATAAGTCGCAAATATAAAAAAGTAGTCCATAGTAAAGCTTATGAAAATTGTTATTTAATCAGCCACTCCCTACTATTAATAGCTAGCTTATTATAGCTAACTACTTATAACCTATTTCCCCGCTTTTATACTCTATTTTAACCTAGTTGTGCCTTTTTTCTTAATAAAAAGACTTATTACTTCAAATTTGCAGCATCTAAACAAAATGAACAGAAGGACATGTTTGTCATCAGTATCATTATGTTTTAAAAGTAAAATCTGATATAAGTTCGTTAAGTAGCTACACTAATTTATTGATTTACAAGTGGAATCCGAAAAGCTTCAAATAGAGTAGGAAAAATTAAACCCTTAAAATTTCATAAACTACTATGAAAAAAATTATTTCAAAATTAGCTATCATAGCGTTTGCCATTGGTTTCACAATGACTTCTTGTTCAGAACAAGAAACAACAGAAAACAATGATAGCACAGGAACGGTAGAATTCTCTATCCAAGAAAGTGTTATCAAAAATGCTTCGAGTAAACAATCTAAAGGAACGGCTGCTAAAACAAATTCACTGGAAGATGTTACCAAAGCCATTATAACAATACTAAATGCTGATGGTTCCTCTACAGATTATGACAATACAGAACTAAACGTAAATAGATTGAATGGAGAATTATTAGTTCAAAAAATTGCTTTGCCTTTAGGAGATTATCAACTGACTCAGTTTAGTTTTATGGATGTAAATAATGATATTATTTATACAACTCCATTAGCGGGTTCTGATTTAGCAGACCTTGTAACAAATCCGTTGGCTATCAATTTCGCAGTTGCCAATGGTTCAGCAACTCCTGTAGATGTTGAGGTTGTTTCTACGGAAACGTACACTCCACAAGATTTTGGTTTGGTAAGTTTCCCTATCACAGAGGTTGAAAAATTAGATTTTCTTTTAGCTGTTTCTGAATTAGGTTCGAATGAAATTCTAGCAGGAGAATATTCTGTAACCGCAACTGGTTTTTCGACTACGAAAGCATTTACTGCAATTGAAGAAAATGTTATTACCGTAAGAGACATAGAAAATGCAACGTACACACTTATTGTTAATGTTGACGGATACGAATCTCAAACTATTGAACTTACTAGGGATCAAATTGCAACTACCTATCATACAGCTCCTTTAGTAATTGAGTTAATAAAAATTGAGTCAATTCAAGGTTTTTCTGATGATTTTAGTGGGATAAACTGGTCTACCTCTGGAGTAATTGCGCGTTCTTTTTCTGACAGCGCTTTCACTTTCGACTGTGGAGGTGGCGGTGGTGGTGTTGTTGCACAAATCACAGTCCCAAGTAACGGAACCATTAGTTTTGATTGGGATATGGTAATTAGATCAGCTGGTCAATACGGAGATGTAATCAAATATATCATCAATGGTGTTCCTACAGATTTATCCACAAGTGGAAGTTCTTCTGGAAGCGTTGTGGAGATTCCTGTAAATGCCGGAGATGTATTTGAATTCTCTACATGGGGAACTACTCAATCTTCTAGCTACTACGGCAGCATCACAAATTTCGTTTTTACTTACTAATAAAAATATTAACAAAACATCAGATTTACTCTAGTGTTTTGTTTCACTAAATCAACTTATTATATTATGAAAAATTCAATACAAAAATTAGTACTTGCATCACTATCACTTATGTTGTTTGTTACTTCATGTGCAGAGCAAAATGATAATGTTTCTATTGAAGAACAAAACACAGGAACGATAGAATTCTCTATCCAGGAAAGTGTTATCAAAAATGCTTCAAGCAAACAATCTAAAGGAACAGCTGCTAAAACAAACTCACTAGAAGATGTTACCAAAGCCATTATAACAATTCTAGCTGCTGATGGTTCCTCTACAGATTATGACAATACAGAACTAAACGTAAATAGATTGAATGGAGAATTATTAGTTCAAAAAATTGCTTTGCCAATTGGAGATTATCAACTAACTCTATTTAGTTTTATGGATGTAAATAATGATATTATATATACAACTCCATTAGCTGGTTCAGATTTAGCAGACCTTGTAACAAATCCGTTGGCTATCAATTTCGCTGTTGCGAATGGTTCAGCAACTCCTGTAGATGTTGAAGTCGTATCTACGGAAACATACACTCCACAAGATTTTGGATTGGTAAGCTTCCCTATTGCAGAAGTTGAAAAATTAGATTTTCTTTTAGCTGTTTCACAGTTAGGAAGTAATGACATATTAGCTGGAGAATATTTTATTCATACCGAAGGTTTTTCTACCACTAAAACTTTTGCAGCTATTGAAGAAAATGTAGTAACAGTAAGAGATATTACAGATGCCGTTTATGAATTACATATTTCTGTTGAAGATTACGATGAGTTCAGCATCAATTTGAATAGGGATGATATTGTAAACCTTTATCATGATACTCCTTTGATTGTGGAGCTACTAAAATCTGAAACCTGTTATTTATTTTCTGATACTGCACTAGGAGCCAATCCGTTGTACATGGGTACTGGTGGACAAACAGTGTATTTAGATGAAACACTTCTCGTAAACTCAGGAACTGCTGCGATAAGAGCAAATACCAGCGCCCTTTCTAATGCCTATATTTACCTTTATGATGAAAATGATGTTCAAGTAGGATTCATTACAGGTATCCCTAATAATTACGGAACAGTAGACAATTTATCAATCGTATTAAATGATGGTTTTGATTATCCTCTAGAGGTTGCTTCTTATCAAGTTTATTCATGGTGGAATAGCGCTTCTATGGTGGAATTATCTCTTTGTGGTTATCTAAAATAAACCGCGCTAATAATTAGTTTAGTATATAAAGCATACAGGAATTAACCTGTATGCTTTTTTATTATTTAGCAATACTCAACAAACAACACCTTGCATTAAACAAAGTTTCTTCTATGAGAAAACACAGTTATTGCATATTTAATTTTTAGTAAATTTGTAATAGTTTAAAAAAAATATTACAATGAAGTACCTCACCCCAGATATTGAAAAGCTTGCAAAAAGCACTTCAAATAAATCGTTGGCAAAACCAGGAGTTTCTTGTGGTATTTTCCAAGATTGTCATGATACTAATTTGAGTTACACACAAAAAATGATTGAATTTAACAAAAAGAAAAATGGATAGTGAACGCGTAAAGGTTAAAAACGTTGAAGTTTTATCTGACAATTGGTACACCCTTAATAAAGTTACTTTTGATTATTTAAGAAATGATGGTACTTGGCAAACACAAATAAGAGAATCTTATGACAGAGGCAACGGGGCAGCTGTTTTTCTCTATAATAAAATAACAAAAAACGTAATTCTCATCAAGCAATTTCGTTATCCTAGTTATGAAAATGGCAATAAAACTGGACTTTTAATTGAAGCTTGCGCTGGATTACTGGATGAAGATGATCCCGAGACATGTATCAAAAAAGAAATCCTAGAAGAAACGGGCTACAAAATAAAATCAGTTAAGAAGGTTTTTGAAGCTTATATGACACCTGGAGCGGTAACCGAACAAATACATTATTTTACTGGGGAATATACCGATGATATGAAAGCCTCTAAAGGCGGTGGATTGCATACCGAACAAGAAGATATTGAAGTTCTAGAAATGTCTTTCTCAGAAGCAATTCTCCTTTTAAACGAAGGGAAAATTAAAGATGCAAAAACCATGTTATTACTGCAATACGCACAAATACATAAACTTGTTGAATAAGTAATTCTAAAAAACTTTATCAAATTAAAACCCCATTCATTTTGAATGGGGTTTTAATTTAACTTGCTTTTTTTAATGAATTTGTATCGACTTTTTTTATAAGTGCCAAAATATCATCTAGCGTATCTTTCCCTTTATCCTTATTATACCACCTTTGGAGATCTTCTTTAAACTGAGGATCCAAGCCCCCATGTAATTCTTTGTAATCATCAACCATTTTAGTGGCTACTTTAGGACGAGGTCCCCACTCCCCAACAACTTCCTCAGTTTTTTGATCAATTACAATTAGTTTTGGAATGGCTTTGTTACCATTGGTTAAAAATTGATTCATCAAGTACTCGTTTTCGTCACGAAGCACAACCTGTAAATCAATTCGATCAGACAATTCTGAAATTTTATCAATCATAGGTGCTGTTTGTGCCGCATCTCCACACCAACTTTCAGTTATTAATAACCATGTTTGATTCGTTTCTATATTTTCAATTACACTTTTAGAATCAGCATCAATTTTCAAGGTTTTATGCAATCTAGACATCCTTCTCTCGTTCAATTTGGAATAACTCAACAAAGCATCAGATTGATCAATCCCTGTAGATTTTCCTTCTTCTATCAAACGACTTACCATTTCTCTATATTCTGAAAAACCGATTCCTTTTTGTAAACTATCTTTTATAACTGTATCCATGATAAAATTGTTTTTTTACTTGGACGAAAATAAACGAAAGCCTAACATCAGTTTTTTCAATACATCAATTGACTTTGTTTATAGGGTTGCCTTTAATATATTCTTTTAGATTATTTACCGCAGTATTCATCAGACGTTGTCTTGCTGCTTTCGTTGCCCAAGCTATATGAGGAGTAATGATACAATTTTTAGCTTTCAATAAAGGGTTATTCGCTTCCATCGGTTCTACAGAAACCACATCTAAAGCTGCCGCGGCTATCCTTTCTGTGCTCAATGCCTCCATCAAATCTATTTCATTTATCAAACCACCTCTAGCTGTATTAATGATCATAACCTCTTTTTTCATTTGATTGATTAACTTTTTATCAATCAATTCTTTATTAGCTTCTGTCAATGCACAATGTAAACTAATCACATCTGATGATCTAACAAGCTCATCTAATGTCACAAACTGTAAGGAATCTGACTCAAACTCCTTCTTATAACTTCTGTTATACACCAAAACTTTCATACCAAAAGCTTCAGCCAAAACAGCTGTGGCTTGACCAATTTTACCAAACCCAATAAGCCCCATAGTTTTTCCTTCCAACTCTATCAATGGCGAATTCCAATAACAAAAATCAACAGATTTTACCCAGTCCCCGTTTTGAACAGAACTATTATGGTCTCCTACCCGATGACACATCTCTAATAACAATCCCATTACAAATTGAGCAACAGCTTTTGTTCCATAGGATGGAATATTTGTAACCACTATATTTTTTAAGCTTGCGGTTGCCACATCTACAACATTAAACCCTGTAGCTAAAACACCTATATACCGAAGATTCTTAACCTTGACTAATACTTCTTTCGAGAGAATCGTTTTATTTGTAAAAACAACTTCTGCATCAGCTATGGCTTTTACTATTTCATTGGTTTCATTAACCAATCTATCATATATAGTAACATCACCTAGTTTATTTAATTCATTCCAACTGAGATCCCCTGGATTCAGGGTATATCCATCTAATACAACTATTTTCATTCCAATATTTTTATAATATTCTAAACTAAGCTATTTTTTTTATGCATTTTCTGCGATAGCAAAAAACTAAGCAAAATTTATTGCACAAAAAAACCGTTTCCAAAAAATTGAAAACGGTTTTAAACTATATGACATAAGCCTAAGCCAATACTTCTTGTACTTTATCAGCAGCTTCTTGAAATTCTGTAGCAGAAATAATTTCCATTCCGCTATTATCAATCAACTCCTTAGCCTCTTTAGCATTTGTTCCTTGCAAACGGCAAATGATTGGCACATTGATTTTATCTCCCATACTTTTGTAAGCATCTACAACTCCTTGTGCTACACGATCACAACGTACGATACCTCCAAAAATGTTAACTAAAATAGCTTTAACATTAGGGTCTTTCAAGATAATTCCAAAAGCAGCTTCAACACGGGCAGCATCTGCTGTACCTCCTACGTCTAAGAAGTTAGCAGGATCTCCACCAGCTTGCTTGATTAAATCCATCGTTCCCATTGCCAATCCAGCTCCGTTTACCATACATCCAACATTCCCATCTAAATCTACATAATTCAATCCTACAGCTTTCGCTTCTACTTCGATAGGATTCTCCTCACGGATATCTCTCATTTCTAGATAATCCTTGTGACGATACAAAGCATTCTCATCTAAAGTTACTTTAGCATCAACTGCTAAAATTTTATTATCTGAAGTTTTTAAAACAGGATTGATTTCGAACATTGCAGAGTCAGAAGACACATAAGCATTGTATAAAGCCGTAACAAATTTTGTCATTTCTTTGAATGCATTACCACTCAAACCTAAATTGAAAGCAATTTTTCTAGCTTGAAAAGGCAATACTCCTGTTGCAGGATCAATCTCTTCTGTAAAAATTAAGTGTGGCGTCTCTTCTGCAACAGTTTCAATATCCATACCACCTTCCGTTGAATACATTACCATATTACGTCCAGTTGCTCTATTTAACAAAACAGACACATAAAACTCTTCCGTTTCTGCTTCACCAGGGTAGTAAACATCCTCAGCAATCAATACTTGATTTACTAATTTACCTTCAGCAGAAGTTTGAGGTGTTACTAGCATCATTCCTAAAATATCGTTAGAGATACTTTTTACCTCATCAAGGTTTTTGGCCAATTTAACTCCACCACCTTTACCACGACCACCTGCATGAACTTGTGCTTTTACCACATACCAGCTAGTCTCAGTTTGTTTTGTTAATTCTTTTGCAGCTTCTACAGCTTCTTCAGGAGTACTTGCAACGATACCACGTTGAATTCTTACTCCAAAACTATTCAATATTTCTTTTCCTTGATATTCGTGTAAGTTCATCTTAATTTATATTTTTTGTAAAAAAAATCCGTCGCGAAAATACTAATTAATATAAAACAAATACAAAAAAAACATCAATCAATTTTAAAAATATCAAATAGATACGAAAACGTATTAGTAATTATGATTTCATAAAAAACATGCCTATTTAAAGCAAAAAACCGCTTTCATAAAAATGAAAACGGTTCTTAAAAATTTAATTTTATAGTCTAAGCCAAAACTTCTTGTACTTTATCAGCAGCTTCTTGAAACTCCGTAGCAGATATAATTTCCATTCCGCTATTATCAATCAACTCCTTAGCTTCTTTAGCATTTGTACCTTGCAAACGGCAAATAATAGGAACGTTAATCTTATCTCCCATATTTTTATAAGCATCTACAACTCCCTGTGCTACACGATCACAACGTACGATACCACCAAAAATGTTAACCAAAATAGCTTTTACGTTAGGATCTTTTAAAATAATCCCGAAAGCGGCCTCAACACGTGCAGCATCTGCTGTACCTCCTACATCTAAGAAGTTAGCAGGATCTCCACCAGCTTGTTTGATTAAATCCATTGTTCCCATTGCCAATCCAGCTCCGTTTACCATACATCCAACATTACCATCTAAATCTACATAATTCAATCCTACAGCTTTCGCTTCTACTTCAATTGGGTTTTCTTCTTTTACATCTCTTAATTCAATATAATCTTTATGACGATACAAAGCATTCTCATCTAAAGTAACTTTTGAATCAACTGCCAAGATTTGATCATCCGCTGTTTTAAAAACAGGATTGATTTCAAATAATGAAGAATCAGAACCAACATAGGCATTATACAAAGCTGTAACAAATTTTGTCATATCCTTAAAAGCAGCTCCAGACAACCCTAAGTTAAAAGCAACTTTTCTAGCTTGAAATGGTAAAACACCTGTTGCTGGGTCAATTTCTTCCGTAAAAATTAAGTGTGGAGTTTCTTCAGCAACTGTTTCAATATCCATACCTCCCTCAGTAGAATACATAATCATATTTTTACCTGTACCTCTATTCAACAAAACAGACATATAAAATTCTTCTGGTTTAGAAGGCCCATCGTAATATACATTTTCAGAAATCAATACTTTATGAACTTCCTTTCCTTCTGCAGAAGTCTGAGGAGTTACCAACATCATCCCTAAAATCTGTTCAGCATATGTTTTTACTTCTTCGATAGATTTAGCAATTTTTACACCACCTCCTTTACCACGTCCTCCAGCGTGAATTTGTGCTTTTACTGCAAATACAGTACATCCTTTTTCTTTATTAATTTCTTTGGCTGCAGCTAAAGCCTCGTCTGGAGTATTGGCAACAATCTCCATAGGAACCTTTACTCCAAATCCTTTTAAAATTTCTTTCGCTTGATATTCGTGTAAATTCATCTATTTTAGTTTAAAAGTGTGTACACAAATGTAGGAATCCTTTGACCAAATCCCATGTTTTTCAGTGTTTTTAGGACGTTATTATCCATTCCAAAATTTTTGACAGTCTAAATTAACAAGAAAGCTAAAAAAGGAACCTCATTTTGCTGCATTTTTAATATTTTCGTGCTTTTAAGCAAGCCAAAAATGATAAAAGCAAGTAACTTACATAAATATTATGGAGATTTAGAAGTTCTTAAAGGAGTGGACATTCATATAAAAAAAGCAGAAGTGATTGCTATCATTGGTCCCTCTGGAACAGGAAAAACTACACTACTCCAAATTTTAGGGACTTTAGACAGACCTACTAAAAAGCTAGATTACAAACTTGAAATCAACGGAAAGTCTCTTCAAAGTATGACCGATAGTATGTTATCTAAATTTAGAAATGAAAACATTGGATTCATTTTTCAGTTTCACCAACTTTTACCTGAATTTACCGCATTAGAAAATGTTTGTATCCCTGCCTTTATAGCTAATAAAAGTAAAAAGGAGACTGAGACAAAAGCACTCAAGCTATTAGAATACCTTGGATTGTCAGACCGAAAAACACACAAACCCAATGAATTATCTGGTGGAGAACAACAACGTGTTGCCGTTGCCAGAGCTTTAATAAATGACCCTGCTGTCATTTTTGCTGACGAACCTAGTGGTAATTTAGATTCTAAATCTGCAGAAAACCTTCATCATTTATTTCTAAAATTACGTGAAGAAATGGGACAAACCTTTGTCATTGTCACCCACAATAAAAAACTTGCAGAAATGGCTGATAAAACGCTTGAAATGAAAGATGGGATTATTATTGAAGAAACCAATAATCTAAAAAAATTAACCGAAGACACCCTAAAATAATGAACATAGGAATCATAAGTGCCATGCCCGAAGAAGTTCAATCATTGATTGACATAATAGAAGACGTGCGTATTACAGATAAAGGAATGAGAACCTATTACAACGGTACCATCAATTCCACAAACGTTGTCATTGCATTCTCTAGATGGGGCAAAGTTGCATCAGCAATTACTGCCACCCAAATGATAAACGACTTCAAACTAGATGAAATTATTTTTACAGGAGTTTCCGGATCTTTAGACAATAAGCTTAAGGTTGGAGACATTGTATTGGGGACAAAATTATTTCAGCACGATATGGATACCACTCCCCTTTTTAAAAAGTTTGAAATTCCTCTTTTAGGAAAAACTTACTTTGAAACCAAGAAAAACAATAGACTTGAAATGTCTAGTGCAAATTTTGTTAAAAACATTGCTGATTATATTAGCGCTGATAAATTGTCCCTGTTTGATATTAATTCAGTAGACATCAGAAAAGGAGCTATTCTAAGCGGTGACCAATTTATAAGTTCTAAAGCCAAAGTATCTGAGCTAAAAAAAGAAATTCCAGATGCCTTATGTGTTGAAATGGAAGGAGCTTCTGTAGCACAAGTTTGTTATGAATATGGAATTCCATTTTCAATTATCAGAATCATCTCAGACAATGCGAATGACGATGCTCCTATAGATTTCCCAGAATTCACAAAGGCAGTTGCCAGCAAATACGCAAAAGGAATTTTAGAACACTATCTTAATTAACCAATAATGACAGGAATTAAAGCAGAAGGAATTATTTTTGATCTAGATGGAACACTCGTTAATTCGATACAAGATATTGCGGACTCCATGAACTGTGTGCTAAATCAAGCAAATTTCCCAACACACTCCTACGCTACTTATGCTAACTTTATTGGTGGAGGTATAAAAAGTCTTGTTTCCAAAGCAGTTCCAGCAGACAGTTCAAACAATATTGTTGACTCATGTTTTGATGCAATGTTGCAACATTACACAACTAACTGCACAAACAAAACAGCTGTATATGAAGGAATCAACACATTACTAACTCAATTATATGCTAAAAACATTCCTTTAGCTATCTTATCAAACAAAGCAGATCAATTAACTAAAAAGGTTGTTGCAGCGAAACTACCCGATATTTTTCTACAAGTACAAGGGATGACAACGGAAAAGTTAAAAAAACCAAATCCTGAAGTCGTTTTAAACATGTGTAAAACACTGAAAACAACTCCTAAAAACACTGTTTATGTTGGAGATACATCTGTAGACATCTCTACTGCAAAAAACGCAGGAATGATATCCGTAGCGGTGTCTTGGGGTTTTAGATCTAAAGAAAATTTACAAAAACTAAATCCCGATTATGTCATTGACTCTCCACAAGAATTATTTGAGTTGATAAAATAACTCTTGTGAATGATTCATTAAATTATTTGGCTCTCTCATTATATAACCTAACGAATAACACTGTTTTATAATACGGAGACCCTAACTTTTTTCTTTTTCAACCTTGTATTATTTAAACTTTGTGCCAATTTAAATGCTATAGATTTAGGAACAGCAACAAACGCACAATCAGATTTAAGCTCGATAACACCTAATTGATCTTTGTTTATTTTCCCTTGCTTAAAAAACAATCCTGCAATATCACCTTTGGATATTTTATCCTTTCTACCACCTGAAATAAATAATGTTTCCCAGAATGGTGCCTTTATTACACTTTTCCCTGATAGGTTTTGGACAGCTGATTTGCCAACAAAACTTGGCAACTCCTCCTTATTCCATTTTATCATATAAGCAGTACCTTTGGCATTTACCCTTGCTGTTCTCCCATTCCTATGCGTAAATTCCTCAGCACCTTCCGGAATTTCAAAATGAATAATATACTTCATCTCCGGGATATCAATACCTCTAGCCGCTAAGTCACTTGCTAACAATATCGTGGCAGAGCCATTTCTCAAACGAATCAAAGCCCTTTCTCTTTCTTTTTGATCTACTCCTGCATGAAAACAAGTGTGTATAATTTTTTTCTTAGCCAAAAACGAACTTAAATCTTCAAGCGTATTCTTTTGATTACAAAAAACAATTCCTGGTTCATCTTCTAACATTTCAAGCAATTCCACCAAAGTATTGTGCTTGTTTTTAGAAGTTGATATAACCGTTTTTAAGGTCAGTTTCGCATCTTTTTTTTCCGTCAAATAGTTTAAAGTCACCGCTTTCTCCATCTGTATATACCTAGGAATTTCCATATCCTGAGTTGCAGATGTAAGTACTTTTTTATCAACATTGGATAGAGATTTCACAATTCGCTGCATATCTCCGCCTGCACCTACTTCAAAAGAAATATCAAACTCATCAATAATCAAAGTCTTAACTTCTTTCGTTGTAAACCTCTCTTTTCCGAAATGATCTGACAACCTACCTGGTGTACCAATCAAAATTGATGGTGTTGTTTTTAAATCTATCTTATCTTTTGCAATAGCCCTTCCTCCATAAATTGCATTTACTTTATATCCTGAGCCCATAGAACGAATTACCTGCTCTATTTGAATTGCAAGTTCTCTAGACGGAACTACTATTACTGCCTGGACTTCCTGTATAGCAGGATTTAACCTTTCTAAAAGGGGCAATAAAAACGCTAAGGTTTTACCGGTTCCAGTTGGTGAAAGAATGACCGTATTTTCATTAGAGTCAATTACCTCTAACGCTTCTTCTTGCATAGGATTCAATTGATAAATGTTTAATTTATTCAAAATCTCCTGTTGATCTTTTATTTTATTGGCCATTACTTTCTTTTTTTCTTTTTTGAAGTTTCCTTTTCTAAAGCACTATTTTCTTGCTGCATCACATAATTCGCAAATAATTTTTCAACCAACTCTTCTTTTGTTAAATGATGAAAAATTGTATGAATTTTATTCTTATATTCCTTAGAAACATTATGATTGGGTTTCGTTTTAAATATCTTCTTTGCCCATAGCAAACCATTATTTTCTTCAATACTTTGCGCAGTTGCTTTTTCAAATTCTCCAAAACGAATTCCAAGTTCATTTTCAAAACCATCTAGATCCTCTACTTCTTCTTGTTGAATCACAGACAATGCCAAACCATCAGCACCTGCCCTAGCCGTTCTTCCAGATCGATGGACATAGGTATCATAAGTATCAGGCAAATGATAATTCACCACATAGGCAATATCTTTCACATCAATCCCCCTTGCAGCCAAATCTGTTGCTACTAAAATATTAATATGCCCCATTCTAAATTGTCCCATAATCCTATCTCGTATTCCTTGAGATAAACTTCCATGAATTGCTCCAGAAGAGAATTTATTTATCGCTAAATTTTTAGCTAACTTGTTTACTGCTGCTTTCGTTTTACAAAATATAATCCCTTGAACACCTTCATTAGAATTCAGAAAATGCATCAAAACATTTAACTTTTCTATGGGTTCGACAACAACATATTTATGATCAATTTTATTATTACCTGTAACCGCCATATCAACAGAAACTTGAGTAATATGTTTTGACATATAATTCTGAATCAACTGCTTTACAACACCGGGCATGGTAGCAGTAAACAAAAACGTTCTTCTTTTTTTAGGTAAAACCGCAACAATTTTATCCAATCCTTCTTTAAGAGAGGTGATCATTTCATCCGCCTCATCTAAAACAAAATTTTTAACTTTTGTAACATCTATCTCTCCTCGTTGAATCAAATCAATCAACCTTCCTGGAGTAGCCACCACAACATGTGTTTTATCTTTAAGTAACTCAATTTGTGGTTTAATCGGAACACCGCCACAAACAGAAGCTATTGAAATTTCATCTGAGTGAACACAATACGATTTTAAATTATTATAAATCTGCTGACCTAACTCCCTTGTAGGAGCCAAAATTAATGTTTGAATCTCATCCACAGAAAGATCAATCATTTGCAATAAAGCCAGGCCAAATGCAGCAGTTTTACCAGTACCTGTTTTTGCTAACCCTACAAAATCATCTGTTTGATTTAATATTACCGGAATAGATTTTTCCTGAATTTCAGTAGGATTTTCAATACCAACCCCTTGTAAAGATTTTAAGAACTCTTTTTGAATTCCAAGACTAGAAAATGTTTTAGACATACCTTTGAATTTTTGCAAAGATACTGTTAGCCTTTTAGATTATTGCAGATAATGCAATATTTAAAGTAATTCTTCTATTTTGTTTTTTAAAACAGGGAGTACTTTATCTTTAAACCATTCGTTTTTTTTCATCCAAATATTATTTCTTGGTGAAGGGTGTGGTAATACGAAAAATTTTGGCAAATAATCCGAATAAGCAACTACAGTCTCAGTAAGCGTACGCTTCATTGTATCCTTTAAATAGTACTTCTGAGCATATCCACCCACCAACAACACTAAAGCTACTTCCTCTAATTCCTTAATTAATTTTGAATGCCACAGCGGAGCACATTCTTTTCTTGGAGGTAAATCCCCCGACTTCCCTTTTCCTGGATAACAAAATCCCATTGGAATGATCGATATAAAATCTTCATTGTAAAACAAATCTCTTTCAACACCCATCCAGTTTCTTAGATTCTCTCCACTTTTGTCATCCCACGGAATCCCTGTACGATGCACTACACTTCCAGGTGCCTGTCCAATGATAATGATCTTCGATTTTTTTGATGCTGACAAAACAGGTCTGCACCCCTGTTTCAAAAAAGGGGCGCATTCCTTACAATTTCTAATTTCTTGTAAAAGCTCTTTCATTTCCTACATATCAGAAAACAAAGCGCCATACTGATCTCTAAAAGAATACCCTTCTTTAACCCTCTCTTTTGTTAACTTTTCAAACTCTACCAACGCCCATAAAATAAACTCTTTTAGAAAATAGGAATCTTCTTTTGCAGTTTCTTTTGCATATGTTTCTATCAAATCATCCAAAGGTGCAATATCATCTAAAGCAGATTTATATTCTACCTCAACACCATTATCAAACAATTCAAAATTTGTTTCCTCAAAAAACCAATCTAATATTGGATCATATGCATCTTTTTGATTTTCTTTTTTGAGCTTCGATATTTTAGGGAACTTTTCAAGAAATAAGGTCTTTACCGCTTCACCAATTAATTTTTCAGCTACAAAAGCAACACCTTCTTGCTCTCCCTCATAAACTAATTCAATTTTTCCGATAATTGAAGGAACCATCCCTAAAATATCGCTAAATCTTATGGAAGTACTTTTTTCATTAGCACCTAAGGCTCTGTATTCTGCAGAACTTAATAAGTTTTCATATGCGGTAATACTCATTCTGGCGCTTATTCCACTTTTAGCATCTACGTATTCACTCTTTCTTGCTTCAAACCCAATACGTTCTACTAAATCTTTTACCAACTCAGGAATATGAATATCACACAACCTCGTTTCTTGAAGCGCCGCCTCCTGTGCCGTAATTGTTTTTGCAACCTCTAAATTTTCTGGATAATGCGTAAGTATTTGAGAACCTATTCTATCCTTTAACGGAGTAACAATACTTCCACGATTGGTATAATCCTCCGGATTGGCAGTAAAAACAAATTGTAAATCTACAGGCATTCTTAACTGAAAGCCTCTAATCTGAAGATCTCCTTCTTCTAAAATATTGAACAACGCTACTTGAATTCTTGCCTGTAAATCAGGTAGTTCATTGATTACAAAAATACAACGATTCGCTCTTGGTATCATTCCATAATGCAAAACCCTTTCATCTGCATAACTCAATTTTAATGTTGCTGCTTTGATAGGATCAATATCACCAATCAAATCAGAAATTGTTACATCTGGTGTTGCTAATTTCTCAAAAAAACGATCTTCTTTATGAAGCCATGCAATAGGTGTCTTATCCCCCATTTTCTCAACAGTTTCACGTCCGAAGGAACTAATAGGAAGCAATGGATCATCATGTATTTCTGAGCCTTCAATAAACGGAATATATTCATCCAATAACTGAACCATCAATCTTGCCAACCTTGTTTTTGCTTGTCCTCTTAACCCTAATAAATTTATGTTATGTTGAGATAAAATTGCTCTTTCTAATTGAGGAATCACCGTGTTTTCATAACCATGAATTCCTTCAAAAGAATTTTTATTAGCCTTAATATTTACTATTAAGTTATCTCTTAATTCTGCTTTTATGCTTTTCGAAACATATCCAGATTTTTTTAATTCACCTAAAGTTTTTATCGTTATATCCATAATTTATCGCATGCGTTTTTTTCTATTGTTTTCATAATCGTGAAATATCATTTCACCTAAACCCTCTAATCCTGTATAAAAAGCCTTGCCTTTATTTGATTCTGTGAACTTATCTACAAAATTTTGCAAATAAGGATCTCTTGCAATCATAAATGTTGTGATTGGAATATGCAATTTCCTGGCATATGCCGCCATATTATAGCACTTTTCAGTAATATACGGATCTAAACCATTACTGTTTTTATAATACCTTCCATCAGGTAACCTCAAACAACTTGGCTTTCCATCGGTAATCATAAAAATATGCTTATTGGTATTTCTTTTCCTTCTTAATATATCCATTGCTAAATTCAACCCAGCAACGGTGTTTGTATGATAAGGACCTACTTGTAAATAAGGCAAATCTTTTACTTTAATTGTCCATGCATCATTTCCAAAAACAAGTATATCCAAGGTGTCTTTAGGATACCTCGATGTAATTAATTCTGATAAAGCCATGGCAACTTTTTTTGCCGGAGTAATTCTGTCCTCTCCATAAAGAATCATACTATGACTAATATCAATCATTAAAACCGTACTCATTTGTGATTTATGATGCGTATCCTCAATAACTAGATCTTTCTCAGTTAAACTAAAATCTGTCAATCCATTATTGATTTGCGCATTTTTAAGACTTTCTGTAACTGACAAACTATCGATAGAATCACCAAACTGAAACGCCCTAAAATCTCCTGTCTTTTCATCTCCTAAACCACTATGCTTTGTTTTATGATTTCCTAAACCATTTTTCTTTATTTTCCCAAAGATCTGGTTTAAAGCATTTTTTCGTATCGCCTTTTCTGTTTTTGATGTGATTTTTGTTTTACCCTTTCCGTTTGGATCAATTTCATCTTTCAAATAGCCACGCTCCTTTAACTCGTCTATAAAATCATCTAAAGAATAAGTCTCATCAGTTAACTTATATTCTTTGTCTAATGTTTTCATCCAATTAATAGCTTCATCAAAATCCCCTGAAGTATGTGTAATTATCTCTTTAAATATGCCAAATAACTGATCAAATTTAGATTTCTCTTCTTCTTTAAAAGCTGAAAATTTAAAACCATGTCTATTTTTATTCAATTTCATTCTTTCTCATTTATGGACTCAAGTAAAATTACGAAAAAGTTTTTATTTTTGTTTATGTTAAATTTAATTTTATTAAACAAAAAAAAGACATGGAAAACCATGTCTTTCTATTATCTTGTGGGTAGTTTTAAATTTTTGTTGCAATAAATATCAATCCTAATAATAAGGTATTAATTACAACTACCGTCTGAATCACTTTTTGTTTGGATATTTCCTTTGTTCGTACCATAGCGTAAGTTTTAACGTTTACTCAAAGTTCATAAAAACATACTGTAAAACATATATATTTAGATGAACTACTATTTTCTGTCGACCAAATTCAATAAACCTTACACAAACTGATTTTTATTAATACCTAAAAATTAAAATTGTAAATAACCGGCAAATGAATACACTTAAAACTCAGGCCTGTTTTGCTCCATCCTATTCCTATTATTCCTATTATTATTATTATTATTATTATTAGGCTTAGGCGCTTTTTCTATCTCTTCTTTTGACAAGAACCCATCTTCATCTAAATCAATTTTATCAAAATCATTTGCTAAAGGTCCTTTGATTTCTTTCTCTGAAAGCTTCCCATCTTTATTTGAATCCATTTTTTCAAACAACTGCTCAACAGTTGGCCTTTTATGTGCTCTTTGACCCTCCCGACTTTGAGTGGGTTTATTGGATTTACAACCTGCAAATACCATAAGTGCAATTACCAGCCCTACTAATACTATAATTTCTCTTTTCATATGATTAATCATTTAAATAATTATCTACAACTGTATTTCTTGCTGCACAATGCGCTTTTATAGTTGCTACACCTGATGTAAAGCCAGAAGCTCCTCCTGATAAATTCGTATATCCCGAAGATTCTGATGTGGCGCTAGTATAAATCAAACTAGATAAGCTCGTATAAATCGCATCCATAGCAGCAGGAACATAATAATTATTATTAAAATCCTCCAAATACGTCTTATAATCCTCTTCGTATTCAGGAATAGCTATTAAATAAGATATCAATGGCCAATCCGAACTCACCTCACTCATATCTATTGAAACTGCGCCTGCTGGTCCACCTCCACTATTGAATGCCTCATTATTATCCCAAACAATCCATTTGATCAGATCATCTGCTGGGTCATGATACAAATAATAATTATGGGTCATATTAGCATAAGTATCCCAATTCTGAATAGTATTATTAACTGCTAAATATTTTAAAAACCCTTGAACATCAAAAACAGCTTCTAATCCATCTTTCCAACTTTCAACATCTGTCGTTCTAGTTGTAGCATGCAGTGCATCATACATTACCTGAATATCAGACCAATCCGCTTCATCCTCATTGGTTTTCTTTTCAAAATCATCTAAGGTAAAACCGCTAGAAGAAAACTTTGCCCCATCACCATCTGGTTTGTAGCAATTTCCAGTTTCGCTACCAAATACAGAATTCAACATGGTATCAAAAACAACCTCATCCATAGTATAAAGTCCATAATAAATAGGCGAACCATTTCCTTCATCTACATAAATTTCATAATATGCTGTTTTTACAGCTGGCACTCCAAAGTCTCTAAATAAATCGCAAGCTGTTTTTTCTCGCATAAAGGAGTCATCTTTAAAGTTACTATTCATCGAAAGGTGTTGAAATCCATAAAAACGTTGGTTTTTTATTTCAGAATAATCATCTTCAAACTCATCAAATTTAAAACGCAACGGAAACTTACCATTTCCACTTCTATATGCTGAATACAAACTAGAGTTTCCTTTATAACGAACCCCCACTTCATACCACTGCGTATTATTAAAATAAAAATCACATGCTACATACATTGGTGTTTCATCTGAGAAATTCCCACCACCTCCACCAGGACCACCCCCTGTAGATCCAACAATAGAAGCCAAATTAGACTGCATACTTGCGTGCTCTGCTGCTGATAAAACTATATCTATCCTATTTACCTTGTCTTGTGGGAATACCATTTCATAATTTATCGCGCCATCCTTGGTATGCGTCTCTGTAGTCCAATCATCCAAGCCCTCTCCAGGTTCTTTATCATTCTCAACTTCAGTTTCCAATTCATCAGTTTCCACATAAATGGTTTCCTTGCATGCTACAAAGGTTACCAACACAACTGCAACAAGTACATATTTAAGTTTATTAATTTTCATATTATTTTATTTTAATGAGTAAGTATATTTAAATCCTATAATGTTTCGAGATTTCGGGTAAGTGGTGTTAAGTTCTTCTTCAAACCTATAAAACACACCTACTGCACCCGCTTTATGAACTTTAAAAGAAGTTCCAAATGTTATACGAAACCCTTCCAATTCATTATTCTGATTCCCTAAAACATGAAAAAGTTCTCCGGAAAGTTCAGGGTCCAGTTTCCATTTTCTTATATTATAATCCAAACCTGCTTTGAAACGAACGTATTGTCGTGACTCATCATCAACCCCTATTTCATTTTTATTCTGATACCTTAGTCTGTATTTGAATTTAAACCGATCTGCTTTGTGTTTAAAAATTCCATCGAGGTGATACCTAAAATGATTCTCATACCCCTGAACATTTCCAGTATTATCATTCTTTCTTACATAACGTAAAGCTCCTGCAAAAGAGAAATGTTTGAATGGAGCATATGTTAGATCATACTGTCCGAAATATTGACTTACTTCAGAACTATTATTTTCTAATCTTAACTGCCCTTGAAAAGACATTTTCCAAGTTTTATTAACCTTGTATTTTAAATTAATACTAGACCAGGTTTCCAAGTCTCTTACCTCGACATATTCCCCTTGTGCCTCTGATTTAAAAGCCAACATTCCAAGGACAACTGCGACGCATAACTTTATGGTTTTACAATATAATTTCATTTTTTTAAGAATTTCCATTTTCATAATAAACTGTTATTTTAACCCTCTTTTTAGGAAAGTTTATTTCTCCTATTGAAACTTTATCAATAGTTAATCCTGTTTTCATTTCCAGGTCATTTTTTAAAATTTGGTAGTTACAAGGCTTAACGTTTTCAAGAACATCATATATAATATCTTTGGATACTTGATGTTTCAAAGTCCAAAACCACTCTGTAAGTGACAATACTATAATAACTAATGTATTAGCCCCAAGAATTTCAGCATAACTCATCTTTCTATTTGCCAATGAATTTATTACAGATACCCCTATAATAATAAAGAGATAAGTCATCTCCTTTATTTGAATTGAATTGGTACGATATCTTATAATCCCAAAAATGGCAAAAAGTCCAAGCGCCATCCCCAAATCCAATTCGTATTTTTTTAAAGTGAAACATAAAAAAAATACGATTACACTAATCATATAATAAGTAAAGAAATATTCTTTGTTCTTTGAACCTCGGTAATACAAAAACCTGATGATAATTGTAAGGAAACTAATATTAATACAAAACCTGAAAAGCATTTTGTAAAAATCATCATCAAAAACAGGTATTTGGTAAATTTCCATCTTAATAGGGTTTTTGAGTTTTTATCAACTCATGTTCTTATTATTGAAACAAACTCAATCTTAAAAACCCTAATAAATATTTTACATTTTAGTAACCTTTTACAAACACCACCCTCTTTAACAACTAAAAAACAAAGACTTACATTCAGTTAAGAGCAAAAAAAAATCCGGATACAAATTGTATCCGGATTTTTATTTATAAATTCTAAAAGATTAAATTTTCTTAACCTTTACTGCGTTCATTCCCTTCATTCCTCTTTCAAGTTCAAACTGGACTTTGTCATTTTCTTTTATCTCTTGTAACAATCCATTAACGTGTACAAAATATTTTTCACCATTATCAGCATCATTGATAAATCCAAAACCTTTTGAGTCATTAAAGAAAGCAACTCTACCCTTATGAACAGGATCAATATCTTCTTCTACTTTTTTAGGGATTCCAATTTCAATGCTTTCCGCATCAATAATCACTTTTTCTGCTGGATCCGGTGGAGTTTCTGTAAGGTTCCCAAATTGATCAACATACATCATCATATCACCACCTGTAGCATTGGCCTTACGCTCCTCCTTTTTCTTCATTTTCAATTCACGTTTTTTCAAACGTTTCTTTTCTTTTTCTTTTTTGTTGAAGCTTTGTTCTGATTTAGCCATGTAATATAATTCCGTTTCTGTTAATTAATTTCAATACTCAAATTATAAAATTTCATTGAGAATTGAAAGATTTTGTTTAAAATTTTTCTTGTAGCAAAGATAGTCTTAAATATTTTTATACCACCCCTAACATTTCGATAAATTTATCGAGTTAACCGTTTTTTAAAACCAACTCCTAAATTACCTAAATAAACTTACTCTAAAAACCCCTTCAGATCAAGTTCCAAAATATCATAATGAGATCCATGGGCAACCAACTCCTCCCCCTTAACAACAACAGCTTGAGGCGATTGATGAATTACCTTAAACTTTTCTGCAATTGCGCTAGAAATATTTCTAAAATTTAATAAATCTAAATAATAGAAGTCTACCTGATCGTTAAGATCTACATGTTGTTTCTCAAAACGTTTGATCACAGAACTACTGATACCACAGCGTGTACTATGCTTAAACAAAACAGAAGTTTTACTCAAGCCCTCCAACTGCTCCTCTTTTGTTAATTGTATCCAGTTAATACCTGGTGTTTCTTTTTTTTCCGATTTTGAACCAAAAACTCCGCTTAATATTCCCATGTTTATATGTTTTGTCTAATTGACGACAAAAATAAGCTATCCTTTCAAAACTAACTATTTTTTAAAACCTGAAATATTGTCGTTAAAAATCAATCTAAAAAGACAATTTGTCTCTAATTACAAGACCTTACAAGACATTTTGACCTCTTTTACTCCCATCAATAAAAAGGAATACTATTTGACAATGTTAGAATGAATTTAAAAATTAGGAGTTATGAATTTTAATAATTACACCATAAAATCACAAGAAGTTGTACAAAAAGCACAAGAGATTACTCAAGGCTTAGGACAACAACAAATTGAAGTGGCTCACGTTTTTAAGGCTATTTTAAATGTTGACAAAAATGTTACCCCATTTATATTAAAAAAATTAGAAATTAATATTCCTGTTTTTACAGAGGTATTAGACAGGACCATTGATAGCTTCCCAAAAGTTTCTGGAGGCAACCTAAGTCTTTCTGCTACAGCAAATAGAATGTTCATTGACGCAAATAACATTGCAAAAAAAATGAATGATGAGTATGTCTCTATTGAACATCTATTAATTGCAATCTTTAAAAGCAAAGACACGGTTTCACAACAATTAAAAGATCAGGGAGTTACAGAAAAAGGATTAAAAGCCGCTATTGATGAAATTCGACAAGGAGAGAATGTTAAATCTCAAAGCGCGGAAGACACATATAACAGTTTAAGCAAGTATGCAAAAAACTTAAATCAGCTTGCCAATGACGGAAAATTAGACCCTGTAATTGGAAGAGATGAAGAAATCCGTAGAATCTTACAAATTTTATCTCGTAGAACAAAAAACAACCCAATGTTAGTTGGAGAACCAGGTGTTGGTAAAACTGCCATCGCAGAGGGATTAGCGCATAGAATTATCAAAGGAGATGTTCCTGAAAACCTAAAGGATAAACAAATTTTTTCTTTAGATATGGGAGCATTGATTGCCGGAGCTAAATTCAAAGGAGAATTTGAAGAGCGATTAAAATCTGTAGTTAAAGAAGTGATCAATTCCGATGGATCTATAGTACTCTTTATTGATGAAATACATACTCTTGTGGGTGCTGGAGGTGGTGACGGTGCTATGGATGCCGCCAACATTCTTAAACCAGCCTTAGCGAGAGGTGAATTGCGAGCTATTGGAGCCACTACTCTAGATGAATACCAAAAATACTTTGAAAAAGACAAAGCATTAGAAAGACGTTTCCAAAAAGTAATTGTGGATGAACCGGATACTGAAAGTGCTATATCAATTTTACGAGGTATTAAAGACAAATACGAAGTACACCACAAAGTTAGAATAAAAGACGAAGCGGTGATTGCCGCTGTTGAACTTTCACAGCGCTATATTACTAACCGTTTCTTGCCAGATAAAGCAATTGACTTAATGGATGAATCTGCTTCTAAAATGCGCATGGAAATCAACTCTAAACCAGAAGAGCTTGATGTTCTTGATCGTAAAATCATGCAGATAGAAATTGAGTTAGAGGCAATCAAAAGAGAAAACGATAAAACCAAACTTTCACAGCTTAAAAAAGAACTCGCCAACACAAAAGAACAAAGAGATTCCATATATAGTAAATGGAAAAGCGAGAAAGATTTAGTAGATAAAGTTCAAAAGATCAAAGAAGCGATTGAAAGTCACAAATTAGAAGCTGATAAAGCAGAACGAGATGGTGATTATGGTTTGGTAGCAGAATTGCGTTATGGCAAAATAAAAGACGCCCAAGAAGCACTTGATAAATTACAGGTTGAAGTCAACAATCAAGAGAACGCATTAATAAAAGAAGAGGTTACTTCTGATGATATTGCTGAAGTTGTTGCTAAATGGACTGGGATACCTGTTCAAAAAATGTTACAAAGCGAAAGAGAAAAACTATTAAACTTAGAAGATGAACTTCACAAAAGAGTTGTTGGTCAAGAAGAAGCTATTGAAGCGGTATCCGATGCTGTAAGGAGGTCTAGAGCTGGATTACAAGATGATAAAAAGCCATTAGGTTCCTTTTTGTTTCTAGGAACAACGGGTGTTGGAAAAACAGAACTAGCAAAAGCCTTAGCTTCCTATTTGTTTGATGATGAAAATGCCATGACCAGAATAGATATGAGTGAGTACCAAGAACGTCATTCTGTAAGCAGATTGGTTGGAGCTCCTCCTGGATATGTTGGTTATGATGAAGGAGGTCAACTCACGGAAGCCGTTAGAAGAAAACCGTATTCAGTAATTTTACTAGATGAAATTGAAAAAGCACACCCAGACACTTTCAATATCTTGCTTCAAGTACTTGATGAAGGCCGTTTAACAGATAATAAAGGTCGTATTGCGGACTTCAAAAATTCTATTATTATTATGACATCTAATATTGGAGCGGAAAGTATCCAGGAACATTTTGAAAAAGCTTCAGCAGACAACAGAGCTAGTATAGCCGAAAAAGCGAAAATTGATGTCATGGCGGTATTGAAAAAATCAGTAAGACCTGAATTTTTAAATAGAATTGATGAAGTAATCATGTTCACCCCTTTAAACAAGGAGGAAATAAAGAATATTGTGAACATTCATATTAGTAAATTAGCAAAAATGCTCGCAGAAAAACAAATTGTTTTAGACGCTACAAAAGAAGCTATAGAAGAACTTACAGACAAAGGGTTCGATCCTCAATTTGGGGCAAGACCTGTAAAACGTGTGATACAAAAAGAGGTGTTAAATTCACTTTCTAAAGAGATTTTAGCTGGTAAAGTTACAGCTGAACAAAAAATTTTATTAGACGCTTTTGACGGAAAATTTGTTTTTAGAAATTCATAATTACTAAAAAAATTGATTTTCAAAGTGCATTCATTCACCGAATGCACTTTTTTTATTCTCCATTTTCGCCTAAGCCTACCAACTATATTGTATTAAGATTATTCTTATATTTACTTACTAACCTAAAAAAAAAGAATATGAAATTTAACTTTGTCGTTATTGCTATTGCTGCAATTGTTCCTTTATTTATGGGATTTATTTGGTACAACCCAAAAGTTTTTGGAAGCTCCTGGATGAAAGAGTGCAATTTCACGTTAGAAACTCTAGAAAAACCAAACCCGATCGTTTTTCTATACTGCTATATTTTAAGCTACCTTATGGCTTTTATCTTAGGAACCTTCGTAATTCATCAATTTGGATTCTTTTCTGTACTTATGAGTGACGCAAGCCTAATGGTGGAGGGATCAGAGCTCAATCTTTATGCTGCCGACTTTATGGAGAAATATGGAAACAACTACAGAACCTTTAAACATGGTGCTTTACACGGAACCATGATCGGAATGCTATTAGTACTTCCTATTTTTGGAACCAATGCTATTTTCGAAAAAAGAAGTTTTAAATATGTAATGATCAATGCTGGATATTGGATTGTTTCATTAGCATTAATGGGAGGTATACTTTGCCAATTCACTTAAGAACAATAAAAAAGCCCTTAATTACTTAAGGGCTTTTTTATTATTTTTTCCTGAACATATAATACAATCCTATTATGATTAATGGAATACTTAGCCATTGACCCGTATTCAAATCCCAATCTCCTCTATTCTCTATTTGAGCTTCTTTTAAGAATTCTATAATAAAACGTACGGACCATAAGGTTGCAAAAAAGAAACCAAATAAATATCCATATTGTTCTTTTTTATCCGTTTTCCAATATAAATACCACAGACATCCAAAAATAGCCAAATAACTAAACGCCTCATACAACTGAGTAGGATGTCTTGGAAAATCTTCTCCTAATTTTTTGAATATAATCCCAAAATCAGAACCCGTCGGTTTACCAATAATCTCAGAATTCATTAAATTTCCAATCCTAATAAAAAAACCTGCGAGCGCCACAACAATACCCACCCTATCCAACACAAACAACAGCGGCTTTTTTAAAATATTTTTACTGTAAAAATAAAGCGCAGTTATAATCCCAACAGCAGCACCATGACTGGCCAACCCTGCAAACCCAGTGAAACGGAAAGGATTGAATTTTACAGGCAATAAAATCTCCCCTAAATGATTCTTAAAATATGCCCAATCATAAAAGAAAACATGCCCTAACCTTGCCCCTAGAATCGTTGCAATAATTGTATACATAAACAATTTATCAAGTTTTTCAAGCTCTATACCATCTTTGATATAGATTCTTTTCATCAGGGCTAAACCTACACCGAATGCAAGTACAAACATTAAACTATAATAGCGTATCGTAAAAAAGCCTAATTCTATGCCCAGTGAAGGATCCCAAGTAATTGCGTTAAAATTCATTTTTCTTTATTGTTGTTTCTAGATTCTTTATCCGGAACCGGATCATATCCGCTACCTCCCCAAGGGTGGCAACTCCCTATTCTTTTTAAAGCCAGTAAACCTCCTTTTAACACACCATGCTTTTCTATCGCCTCTATACTATACTGAGAACACGTTGGAGCATACCTACATGTTGCAGGTAAATACGGTGAAATCATAGCCTGATAAATCCTTACCAGTGCTATAAAAGGAAATCTTATTATTTTCTGGATCAAGCTCAATTTACAGTAAAGCTAGTTCCTTCTTTACCATCTTTTAATTGGATACCTAAAGCCAATAACTCATCTCTAATTTGATCTGACAATGCCCAGTTTTTATTATCCCTTGCTTCTTTTCTAAGTTTGATCAACAACTCAACAGTACCGCTTAGTTTCTCTGAGTTATCCTCAGAAGCCTCATCAACCAACCCTAGAACATCAAACACAAATGATTTCAATACAGATGATAATGTGTTTAAATCTTCTTGAGTTATCGTTTCCTTTCCATCATTAATTAAATGAATAAACTTTACAGCTTCAAACAAACCAGCAATCAGAATCGGACTATTAAAATCATCATTCATAGCATCATAACATGCCTGAACCCATTTTTCAATACCAACACTAGAGGCTTTACTTGTTTTCAAACTTTCCAAAAGTCCTAAACCTTGAAACAATTTATTATACCCTTTTTCCGATGCCTCAAGCGCCGCACTAGAAAAATCTAAATTACTTCTATAATGAGCTTGCAACATAAAAAACCTTGTAACACTAGGACTAAAAGGTTTGTCTAATACGTTGTTATCGCCTGAAAATATTTCTCCTGGTAAAATGTTATTCCCTGTAGATTTCGCCATTTTCTGACCGTTCAACGTCAGCATATTTGCATGCATCCAATAATTTACTGGATCTGTTCCATTAGAACAATTAGCTTGTGCTATTTCACACTCATGATGTGGAAATTTTAAATCCATTCCACCTCCATGAATATCAAATTTCTCTCCCAAATACTTTGTACTCATTGCTGTACATTCCAAGTGCCAACCAGGAAAACCATCACTCCATGGCGAAGGCCATCTCATAATATGCTCAGGGCTTGCTTTTTTCCATAAAGCAAAATCTTGCGGATTTTTCTTTTCAGATTGGCCGTCAAGTGCCCTTGTATTATGTATAGAATCTTCAATGTTTCTCCCTGATAAAACACCATACTCACCAGATTCATTGTATTTTAAAACATCAAAGTAAACTGATCCGTTTACTACATAAGCCATCCCCTTTTCAATGATGTCTTTTATGATTTCTACTTGCTCTACAATATGCCCTGTTGCAGTTGGTTCTATACTTGGTGGTAAATTATTGAATTTTTGCAATATTTCATGAAAGTCAACGGTATATCGCTGCACAACCTCCATTGGCTCTATTTGCTCAATCCTAGCTTTTTTTGCAATCCTATCCTCTCCTACATCAGCATCATTCTCTAAATGTCCAGCATCTGTAATATTCCTTACATACCTTACTTTATAGCCTAAATGCTTTAAATACCTAAAGACCAAATCAAAAGACATAAAAGTTCTAACATTACCAAGATGTACATTGCTATAAACGGTAGGTCCACAAACATACATTCCCACAGAACCTTCATTTATTGGTGTAAAAACTTCCTTTTCTTTGCTTAAAGAATTATATAATTTAAGCGCATTCTTTTTATATAAACTCATCTTATTTAATCGATATTGACAGTGTGTAAAGATATAAACTATTCATACATTAGAAAAAATATGTAGTATAGTTTCTAGTTTGATTTTTACAATAAAAAAAACGATAAACATAGATTGTTTATCGTTTTAAATTTTCAAGCAAACCTCTTTTTAGTAATCTCTAAAAATTGCATGCATCATTCTTTTCTTATCATTGATACTTTCCTCTAAAGAAATCATAGTTTCTGTTCTATTAACTCCAGGGATATCATCAATTTGGAAAATAATATTTTTAGCATCTTCAGTATCCTTAGCTCTTATTTTACAAAAAATATTAAACTTTCCAGCAGTTACATAAGCAACGGTCACGTTTGAAATTTTTCTTAAATCCTCAATCACATCTTTTGTCATCGATGTTCTTTCTAAGTAAATTCCAATGTGCGCAATAAACGCATATCCCATTTTTTCGTAATTCAATGTCAGCGTAGAACCTTTAATAATCCCCTCTTCTTCCATTTTTTTTACACGAACATGAATAGTTCCGGCTGAAACCAATAACTTTTTAGCAATATCAGTAAAAGGGGTTCTTGCATTTTCAATCAACATATCCAAGATCTGGTGATCTACTTCATCTAAATTATATTTTTTCATGAGTTTAATTTTGGTAATAAATCGCTATTCTGCAAAAATAATAAAATATTTCTATCAAAAAGACATTTCCTTTACGAAATCTCTAATTTTTAATCCAAATTCATTTCTTTTTTTTCTAAATCATATTCTTTATGACCTACAAAATCTTTTAAAACACCTCTCTGAGCTTCTTCTTTCACAAAAACCAACTTATCCGCTACAACTTTATAATCATACTGATAAGCAACATCCTCTATTTCTCCCTTCGAATTTTTTACATTCCTATAAATGATATCATAACATTTTTTATCGTTATTTGGAATATCAAAATAAGGCTCATAGTTTGAATAATCATTTTCTTTTGCTACAAAATGAATCCCTTGTAACATCGCAAAGAAATTAAACTTACGCACCTCTTCTCTGTCATAATCATCGTAATAATGTCCTGCTTCAATTAAAATAGTGTTATGCCCTAATTTTTGAAAATTATCACCTGTCGCAGTAGGATAAAACTCATCTGTATATCTACCTATATGATTAGGAATTATTTTAGATAACAAAGCATTCATCGACACAATTACGCTCATTGTTTCCTTTCTACCCTCAGTAAGCGTACGTTCTAAATCCTCTGAAGGAGCCAGAAAGGAAATTGTAGCAGGATTTTCTGTTCCTTCTACATTAAATATGGTTCTTTGATCATGAAGATTAAAACAAAACTGGGGATTAAAAGCATCCAAAACACCTCTTAGTAAATTACTTTCTTTTGCTACCCTATTTACCGCATCCCTATTTAAATCCACATCATTAGCATTTACCCTTGTGAATTTTTTAGATCCATCAGGATTCAGCATAGGAATAAAAACCAAAGTACAGTTATTTAAAATATCATCTCTAAATTCTTCTAACTCATTTGGAGCAATTAAAAACTTAAACAAATCAAATACGGCTTTTGTCCCAGTACTTTCATTTCCGTGCATTTGAGACCAAATAAGAATTCTTTTTTCTCCAGAACCTATTTTTAATTTATAAATAGAAGTCCCTTCCTCTGATGTTCCTAAAATCTCTTTATCGAATTGCGACGATTTCAAACCCTCTATTAACGGGTGAATATCTTCAAACAATATTCGCTTTCCTTTTAGCTCTTTTTCAAAATTGGAAGCGTACCAATTTTCAAGCTTATTCGTATCCATAATTTTCATGTTACAAATGTAAATAATCCCCTGTTTACATTTGTAACAATGTGTTTTTTTGTTTTTGTTTACTTTTGTATACACTACACACTTGAAAAAATCTTCCTTTCCATTACTTATTTCATTTCATCACCCCCAACACAACACGTTACTTTACAAAACCACTTAAAAACAATTAAATCAACAACTTACACAGCTCACCTAAAGCTATTGTTTACGTTTTAAAAAAGTAACAACCCTACAAGCAGACTATTTAAATCTATTTAATTACATTTGTAAACACCAAAAACGATTACAATGTTAAACATCTCAAACTTCTCTAACAGACTTAAAAAAGTAATGGAATACTACAACATTTCTGCCTCTAACTTCGCAGAAACTATAGAAGTCCCACGCTCAAGTATCTCTCATATCCTCTCTGGAAGAAACAAACCAAGCCTAGAGTTTGTACTAAAAACAATCGAAACATATCAAGAAGTCGACATGTATTGGTTACTAAAAGGGATTGGTCAATTCCCCAAATCAACAGCACCCTCCTCTCCTTTGAAGAACCAAATTCAAAAACCCACACCCAAACAACAAGAAATCTTCAACGAACCAAAAGAACTACCACAACACACACAAACAAGTCCTGAACCAAAACCTACACCTACTCCACAAACCCTCCTATCTCAAAACGAAGAAGTAGAAAAAATTATGATCTTCTACAAAGACGGAACTTTTAAAGAGTACACAAAAAGACAATCCTAAAAAAACCGGAAACAAAAAAAAAAAAAAGCAGTAAACTTACGTTTACTGCTTTTATTTCAAAATTTTTATACACACTAAATCCTTATCAACTCCTCTAGCGCTTCATTCACAATTCCAATAATCTCTTTTTTATTAGCATTATTCAACTTATCCTGCTCACTCACCATCTTGCGCAACAGCTTTACACCCTGTTTATCAAAATCATATTTTTTATATTGACGCCCTTTAGCAACAATATCTCCCGTTATATTCTTAAACGCTTTTATATTGTTAGATTTCGCAACCCAATCAAACCCTGACTTAAACAACTTCTTTGTCTCCTCGCTATTTCCGAGATACATGCCTTGTATAATATAATGAGAAACAAACTCCAACTCCTTATCATCTTTCTCCTCTATATAAATCTTTGCCAAAGGATAAGCAATCGTTTTTTTTACGCTATTTGGTAATGTTTTAGCGCGCGCAATTGCAGCTTCCTTATCTAAATAATACAAGGCTTCCAAAGCCGCTCCTTTAACCTTATTCGATGGCGCATTGAAACTTTTCTCAAAAAACTGCTGGTAATCAAAATACACCAAACGCCCCATTACCTTTATTGCCGCTGCCTTTACATGATTATTTTTCGCTGTTTTTGCAATATTTTCAATCTTCTTTATCACTTTTGTTTTAGCATACTTTCCACTAAGATCAATATTCTCTAAAGCCAACACTTGTACTTGATAATTCTCGTCATCAAAGGCATCTACCACCATTCCGAATATCTTTTTATCCATCTGATGCCTCACCAACTCCGACAAAGCTTTTTTTCTATCCTCAAAATGAGAAGCATGTGTTAAAATAAATTTATGCTCCGCTAAAGTTTTATTCTCTACAAACTCTGCCAACAACACATGATTCGCATCCACATGTATCCAATCTGGATATTTCTCATAAGAAAAAGTCACCGATTTCTCAACATTATCGACAAACAACTCAATTTGTCGCTTTTTACCATTTTCATATACATCAATCAATATCGGAAAATAAAACTCTTTCCCCAATTGCCTCAAAGTAACAGTAACCGTTTTTTCCAAAACATTATAATCATGTGACACCCTAATCTCAGGATGACCAGATCCATAAAACCATTGATCAAAAAACCAATTCAAATCCCTCCCCGAAACCTTTTCAAAAGCCATTCTCAACTGAGGAACCTCTGTTGAACCGTATTGATTTTCAATCAAATACAAATGAAGTCCTTTAAAAAAAGCTTCTTCCCCTATATAATTCTTGAGCATATGCAGCACAGCACCACCTTTATTATAGCTCACAAGATCAAAAACATCTTCTCTATTCTCATAATCAAACCTCACTAAATCTCTATGCTGCACACCTCCATTCTTGTAGGCATCTACAGCCTTAATCCTGTGCTCTTCAGCTCGGTCATAACCATATTCATGCTCTAACCACAAGTACTCACTATAATTAGCAAATGATTCATTCAAACTTATATTAGCCCAGTTTTCTGTTGTTACCAAATCACCAAACCAATGATGAAATAACTCATGTGCAATAATAGGCTCCCAAGAATTACCATCGATCAAATCTCCCTCTGTTTGATATGCCATGTCTGCATGTGAAACAGCAGTCGTATTCTCCATTGCTCCACTCACAAAATCTCTAACAACCACTTGACTATACTTATCCCAAACATAGTCAACACCAGTAATTTCAGAAAAGAAATCCATCATTTTAGGCGTCTTACCAAAAATACGCCTCGCCAAATACTCCTGTTCTTTTTCTACATAATAGCTAACCTCTTTTCCTTTCCACTCATCCTTAACAATCGAAAATTCACCTATCCCCATAAAAAACAAATAAGGAGCATGCTTTTGTTTCATCACCCAATAATCCGTTCGCTCCTTATTCTCATGTGTCACCTGCTTCTCTAACATTCCGTTAGACAAGGTTACATAAGAATCTGGAACCCTGATTGAAATCTCTTGAGTTGTTTTCTGATTTGGACTATCTATTGTAGGAAACCAACAACTACTTGCCTCCGTTTCACCTTGAGTCCAAATTTGAGTTGGCTTATCTTCATCCAAGCCTTTTGCATTCACAAAATACAATCCTTTAGCACTTGTTATTGCTCTACTACCTTCTTGCCTTACTTTTGAAGGATCCGCAACGTACTCAATATACAATTCTAAAGTATCTAACCTTGTATACAACCTACCAAGATCAATAAACAACTTAGAACCATTATTTGAATAACTCAACTCATTTCCTTCTGATACGATTTTTGCAATTTGCATGCCTTTTGCATCCAGCGTCAATTTATCTGCCTCATAAAAATAAGGCCTTAATGAAACCCACTCTTTTCCAAATAACAATTCTTTTGGGATATCAAAACCAACCTCTAATTTTGTATGAATCAGTTCAAATTCTTTTTCATACAAACTAGCATTTAAATAACTTGTTTTTTTTGAATTTCCTTGACCAAACACTAGTGCTGGTATAGCCACCAACAAAATTATTAAGACTTTCATTACTTTCATATAGACAAAGGTGTTTACTGCAAAAATAACCAACCTAGTCATTTTGACCTATAATTATCTGTTAAAAGCAAGCCTAGCCCAATACAGAACTATTTATCAAACTTAATGTGATTTGTTTGCTGATCATAAATAGACTCCGCATAAGCATAGCCTTCTTTCCACCATGAGGCCATTTTTTTCTTATCAAAAATCAACGAATTCACAGTCAATACAGTTGGTGTATAATATAAATTCAGCTTTACATCTTTGTGCCTTGCCGCCAATTTACCAATTGTAACATTGTGTTTTTCTACATTACCTAACAAAAACTCAAACAAAGATGAAATCAGAGAAAATGGATTTTTAACCGGAAGATTGTTATAATACTTAACTTCTGTATCTAGAATAATCACATCCACCTCTTTTGCTCCTCGATTAATTGCTTCACGAATAGGAACCAAACTACCAAAGCCCCCATCTGCATACTGACAATTGTTTTTCTCAAACAAACTCATAAACGGGACGTAATTACACGAAGCCCATATCCAATCGCAAAAATCATCATATGCGTAATCATAAATAGACTTATACTCAATTATACTCTCCGTTAGATTAGAAACAGTAACAACAACTTCCTTATTATATTCACGCAACTCATTATAATAAGCTTCGGTCAAGTTTTTTTTAATAAGACGTCGTAAATTATTACTCTCCCCAAAAGTTTTTTTCTTTCTAATAAAATTCCAAAGTACATGCATGTGATTAATACTTATCACTTTTTCTCCATGTACTTTTTTAATATAAAAAGGGTTGTTATCAAAAATACTACGATTTGTTACGTTTGTATACAATTCTTTCAACTCCGCAGTTCTACCCAAAGCTAAATGAGAAATCAGCAAACTTCCTGTAGAAGTCCCTATAAATAAATCATACGATTTTTGTTGCTTCTTGATAAGATACTCTGCAACACCCCCAGCAAAAGCTCCTTTACTTCCTCCGCCAGATATAACCAATGCTTTCATAGAATGTTCCTCTCTTTTTTAGTAATTTTGATAAATGTAGCGAAATTGCACTCAATTGAAAACAGAATACTGCATTTATTTATGAAAAAACACTTTCTTTTATACTTTCTCTTTGGAACCCTAGTACTCACCAATTGCACTAATAATAAACTTAGTACAAAACTAAATTTAAACTGTACTTCACAAGTTTCTTCTGAAGAGTTAAAAAACTGTAAAGAACCTAATGGTCATTTTGAAATAAACCTCCCTAAACACTTTAAACGAGAATTTTTCATCAGTGAAAATGAATCCAGACTCTATTTTGCAGACACCACAAAAGAACTCAGCGAAACTGTAATTACCGATATCGGAATATACTTTGAGAAAAAAAATATTGACAATGTTTTTTTTCAAAACAGAACAAAATCACTCAAAAAAAACAACCCAGAATCCACAGTTATAGCGGAAGAAATAAACTTTCAAGACAAGCAAGGTTATATATTTTATTTCAATTCAAAAGAAAAAAACTTCCCTAAAAATAGCGTTGAAATATTTTTACAAAACCAAAACAACACCTATTATCTTATTTCCATGGATGCATATGGAGAACAAAATAAAGAAGAACGTTTTTGCAAGGCGTTGCATATTATTGAAAAAAGTTATTTTTATTAATTATGTCACAATATTTAGATAAATTATCGGACAGTCAAAAAATATCCGGGATACAAAACCTTGCTATCTTAGGCTTTTTAGTCACCTCTATATATGCCCCAGAGCTATGGATCAACACTAAAGATTTCCCTACAATTCCATTATTTGAAAACATATACACGCCAACAACTCCCTTTGACACTATATTCGCCGGAATCTTTTTCGGCTTGATGATCTTTCAAATTTTTAAACCTAAAAAAGTAGTCGGACTCAGCATCACACTCTTTTATACTTACCTATGCTTTGTTGACCAGAACAGACTACAACCTTATTTCTATCAAAGCATATTAACCATTTTCTTTATCAACATATTCCCAAACAAAGGAAGAGAAAGAACCATCATTTTTGCAGTTTCTTTATTGTTTTTTGCTACCTATTTTTGGAGTGGTATCCACAAACTAAACGCTATTTTCTACGAACAATGGCTTGGAGCACTTTTAAAACATTTCTCTTTTGTTCCGAAGCAACTATTGCTAGCTTTCACATACGCTGTTCCTTATATTGAAGCTTTATTCGGTGTTTGTTTATTTATCAACAAAACCAGAAAGTTAGCAATCTTAGGAATTGTAGGGATGCACGCAACTATTGTTGTAATGCTATTCTATTTAGGTTATGGTTTCAATGTGGTCCCTTGGAATCTTCAAAACATTCTAAGTGTCATAATTTTATTCTGGAGCTACCAAACACAAAACACATTAGAAACTTTTTTTAAAAATTTCAATTACAAAAAAAGTATCGTCATTCTGTTTACAATACTTCTTCCACTAAGCAATCTTTTTGGCTACTATGACCATCTATTATCATTTAGCTTTTTCACCTCTAAGTTGAATTATTACTATATTGAACTCATTGATGAAGATTTAAAAGAAAATCTACCACCGCATATCAAAAAATATTGCCGTACAGATGAAGACAAAACAATTATTTACGCAAATGAATGGGCTGGAGAAATTAATAGAGTTTTATTTTACCCTGAAAAAAGATGTATCTTATATTTAGAAAAATATATTCAAAATTTTTCAGCTAAAGAAAACAAAGAAAAAACCACTAGACTTGTGGTTTACAACAAGTAAAAATCATTTACCCTCTCTTTCATTTGATTTATCTTTGATTTTAGTTAATTTATTTTGAGAAATGCGAACTCTACCAGAATTCACAAGAGCCTCCAAATTAACAGGCTTTGCATCAGAGTGATTCTTTTCTTTTTGTTTCTCTAAAATCTTTTTAAAAAGTGTCATCTTAAAAAATATATTTAACAAAGATAATGATATTGAAACTTATTCTTTAACACTTGAAAAAAATAACATAATATGAAAAAAGTAGCTTGTTTCTTTTTTGCGATCTTTATTTCTCAACTCAACTACAGTCAGCTATCGTATGCTAAAAAAAACGTAAAAAAATTAAGCTCCAAGAAAATGAATGGCAGAGGCTATGTTAAAAATGGCCACCTAAAAGCCGCTACTTACATTTCCAAAGAATTTAAAAAACAACATTTATTAAAGTTTGAAAATAGCTATTTCCAAACTTTTCACACCTCTGTCAACACACAACCCAACAAAATTTTACTCAAATTAAACAACAACAAACTAAAACCTGGCGTTGATTTTTTAATCAACCCTGCAAGTCCAAGCATTTCTGGAGATTATGAAACCACCTATATCTCCATAGAAAACCTACTAGATAAAAATACCCTCCTTGAAAAAATTGAAAACTCAAAAAATAAAATTTTATTAATCGACCTTCAAAAAATAAAAGAAGTTTCCAAAAACAATCAAAAAAAACTAAACGAAATTACAAACTTCCTAGTCTACTCTCCTGACATTCAATGTAGAGCTACAATTATTTTTAAACATGAAAAACTCACTTGGACTGGTAGCACACAGCAAATTTCGAAAGCCAGCTTTACGATAAATAAGACAATCGACACTAAAAAAATTAAAACCGTTTACTTAAACTGTGAAAGCGTATTTCTTGAAAAAGAAAAAACACAAAATGTAATAGGCTACGTCAAGGGTTCCTCCCAAACAGACTCAACTATAGTTATCTCTGCACACTATGACCACCTTGGTATGATGGGTAAAAAAACCATTTTCCCTGGTGCCAACGACAACGCGAGCGGAGTTGCCCTACTATTAGACCTCGCCAAACATTACTCTCTCAAAACAAACCAACCAAAATACGATATCATTTTTATCGCCTTTGGAGGAGAAGAAATCGGACTATTAGGGTCTAAATACTATACAGAAAACCCACTTTCACCACTCGATAAAATAAAATTCTTGTTTAATTTTGATCTTGCTGGAACCGGAGACGAAGGAATTAAAGTAGTGAATGCTACAGAATTCATGCATCAATTCAATCAATTAACCAATCTAAACAAAACAAACTCTTTATTACCTGCTATTAAACCAAGAGGTCCAGCATGCAACAGTGACCATTGTTTTTTCTACAACAAAGGAGTACCTAGCTTTTACATATATACATTGGGCGGAATTAAGGCATACCATGATATATACGACCAATACCACACACTTCCATTTACAGAGTTTGAAAACTATGCCAAATTACTAAAACTCTATATTGACACGTTTTAAATCTTTTATTTGATGTTTATTTTTAGTATCTTTAAGAGAACCACTAATACAAACTTCAAATCAAAACATATGGAAACTTCAAAAATCATCATCAACAATGCGTTAAAAATTTTCTTTGGAATTGTAGCTTATTTCTTTCTAATGAAAGTTCTAGGACTTGAAAATATTACAGAACTCCGATTATTTAATTTTCTGATTGTAGTATGGGGAGTAAATTCAGCGATCAAACAAAACCTCTACAGAAACCACAACAACACCTATTTAACAAACTTATCCATTGGCTTCTCAACTTCTTTTTTTGCTGTATTAGCTGTAGCTTTTTCATTAATTTTCTATATCACTTTTATAAATTACGAATTACTTCATGTAATGGAAAACTCAAGTGTTTGGGGAAAAAACCTATCCTTAGGGAAAGTAGTTTTTGCAATTCTCATCGAAGGATTGGCCTCCTCCGTTATCTGCACATTTATCATAATGCAATATTGGAAAAAATTCAAAACAAACATTCTAGCATAAGCAACTATCAAACTAAAAAAGGTGAATCTATAGATTCACCTTTTTTAGTTTACATTTAAATCTTAAAACACTTGGAAGAACTCGTTACGAACTGTATCATTTTTTAAAATCGCCAGTTTTTTCTTCTAAGATATCAGCGTGCAGGTAGAATGAAAACTAACGACTTATCAACCAAACTATAATAATTAAATTTTCCTTTTTTTACCGAACTTAAAACCCCGTTGTCTTTCATTTTTATCAAATGATGTGACAACATAGATTGTTCCACTTCTGAGGAAATAATCTCTTTTATCTTAGAAACTGTCAAACTCTCTTTATCTCCCAAAGCTTCCAAAATCTGCAAACGAACAGGATGCGCGATCACCTTTAGCACACTTGCCGTTTTTGTAAGTTTTCTTAAATAATTAGATTGGAGATTAGCAGACATAGAATAATTTTAAACAAATATATGAACATATGTTGTTTTATTCAAATATTAATATATCTTTGTACAAACAAACTGTAAATCAGTATGTTCATACCCCAAACTATGAAATTAGAATGGAGTTAATTTATATTTGAATGGTACTTACCCCATACCACAGAATGAATAACTCTTAATACCTAGTCCTTTGTCATACCCCGCAAAGGACTTTTCATTTATACAACTAAAGGTTTTTTACTTTTTAGAATCTTACTTTAAACAAACTAAGTACCTTTGCACTTTATTTAAATTACTAATACAATGGTTTTGACCCAACGAAAAGAGGCATTTATCAAACTAGGCTTGTTTCTAAGTCAATTTTCTACAAAAGGAATTACAAAAAAAGAAGACATCTTATTCAATGATTTGTTTTTTGACGCCTTTAAAATGCAGATTTCTAGAGCAAAGGAGTTTAATGGCTGGTTCAATCAAGAAAACGTTTTGTTTTCCTTGGAAAGCTGGAGCAAAGCTTTAACTAATGACAACATTGAAAAGTGGCTTTCTGCATACGAGTTAAACATCTCAACTTCTAAAAGAGTTGCTATTATAATGGCGGGAAACATTCCTCTTGTAGGATTCCATGATTTTTTATGTGTACTTATGTCAGGGCATTCTGTTTTAGCTAAACTATCTTCTAACGATAAAAACTTTATTCCTCTTATAGCTAAATACCTAGAATACGTAGAACCGGAATTCAAGGATAAAATTGAATTTACAGAAAAAAAACTAGACAGTTTTGATGCTGTAATCGCAACAGGTAGTGACAATACGGCTCGCTATTTTGAATATTATTTTGGTAAACATCCTCACATTATCAGAAAAAACAGAAATACTGCTGCTGTTTTATCAGGGGAAGAAAATGATGAGCAACTTGAAAAAATGGCGAATGATGTTTTTAGATACTTTGGTTTAGGTTGTAGGAGTGTCTCTAAATTATTCCTACCTAAAGACTTTGATTTAGATAGGATTTTCAAAGCGGCTTTCCCTCATAAAGATATTGTGAATTATGAAAGATATGCAAACAACTATGAATATAATAAAGCCGTTTATTTAATGAGTCTTTTTGACATTCGAGAAAATGGTTTTTTAATGCTTAAAGAAGATAAAAGCTATGCCTCCCCTATTTCATCGTTATTTTATGAATACTATGAGAATATTGAGGAATTAAAGGGTAAGCTTAAACAAGACTCAGATAAAATACAATGCATAACTAGTGATATTCAAGAGCTTAATTCTATTCCATTGGGTGAAACACAAAACCCTCAATTATGGGATTATGCAGATAACGTAGATACCCTTAAATTTTTATTAACATTATAGTTGATAATTTTACAAATTTTAAATTGTCAAATAAATAAAATTGTCGAAATTTGCGATTCGTTTTTACGACAATCATTATAGAAATCAAATACCATGAAGAAACATAATTTTAGCGCAGGACCATCTATCTTGCCTCAAGAAGTATTAAAAAAAGCAAGTGAAGCAGTTATTGATTTTAACGGATTAGGATTATCTCTAATTGAAATTTCACACAGAAGTAAAGATTTCATCGCTGTAATGGACAAAGCGCAAGCTTTGGTAAAAGAATTATTAGAACTACCAGAAGGGTATTCTGTATTATTCTTACAAGGAGGTGCAAGTACAGAGTTCTTAATGGCTCCTTACAACTTATTAAAAGAAGGTGGTAAAGCTGCCTATGTAGATACTGGAGCATGGAGTTCTAAAGCAATCAAAGAAGCTAAAAACTTTGGAGAAACAGTTGTTGTTGCTTCTTCAAAAGATAAAGGATACAATTATATTCCTAAAGGATATGATGTTCCTGCTGATGCAGACTATATTCACTTTACTTCAAACAATACTATTTTTGGAACTCAACTAAATGAGTTTCCAGGTGGTGATGTATTGAAAGTTGTAGACATGAGTTCTGACATTTTCTCTAGAAAAATTGACTTCTCTCAATTTGATGTTGTTTATGCTGGTGCTCAGAAAAACATGGGACCTTCTGGAACTACATTGGTCATTGTAAAGGATGCAGTTTTTGGAACATCAGGAAGAACAATTCCTTCAATGTTAGATTACGCTGTACACGCAAAAGCTGGAAGTATGTTTAATACTCCGCCTGTTTTCCCTGTATACGTTTCTATGTTGACCTTAGAATGGTTAAAAGCCAAAGGTGGTGTTGAGGCTATGGAGAAAATCAACAATGAGAAAGCTGCTTTATTATACAACGAAATAGATAACAATCCTGCATTTGTAGGGTTTGCTGCAAAAGAAGATCGTTCTAACATGAACGTTACCTTTACTCTAGCAGATGAGTCTCAAAAAGAAAAATTTGATGCGTTAGCTGCTGCTGCTGGAATTAGTGGAATCAACGGACATAGATCTGTTGGAGGATATAGAGCAAGTATCTATAACGCAATGCCAATTGAAAGTATTCAAGTATTGGTAAATGCAATGCAAGAATTAAACAAATAACATTTAATAAAGTGATGCTTTTCGGCATCACTTTTATTTTTTACTTATAAAATAACATAGAATGAAAGTATTAGCAAATGACGGATTAGCTCAAAGCGGTGTTACTGCTTTAGAAGCTGCTGGTTTCGAAGTAATTTTAACTACGGTTGCTCAAGAGCAACTAGAAACTTACATCAATGAAGAAGGAATTGATGTGATTTTAGTGCGTAGTGCAACTACTGTACGTCAAGAATTAATTGATGCATGTCCATCAATCAAAATTATTGGACGTGGTGGTGTTGGAATGGATAATATTGATGTACAATACGCTAGAGATAAAGGTGTTCATGTAATCAATACTCCTGCTGCATCTTCACATTCAGTTGCTGAATTGGTATTTGCTCATTTGTCAGGTTTAGCTCGTTTTGTACATGATGCCAACAGAAATATGCCTTTAGAAGGTGAAACAAACTTTAAAGGTTTAAAAAAGGCTTACGCTGGTGGAGTTGAATTAAAAGGAAGAACTCTTGGTGTTCTTGGATTCGGAAGAATTGGACAAGCTACTGCTGCAGTTGCTTTAAGACTAGGGATGAAAGTTGTTGCTTTTGATCCTTTTATGGAATCTGCTACTATTTCTCTTGACTTTATCGATGGTCAAAAAATAGATATCAAAGTTGAAACAATCTCTAAAGAAGAAGTATTAAAACAAGCTGACTTCTTAACATTGCACGTACCTGCTCAAGATGAGTACGTAATTGGAGCTAAAGAAATTGAAATCATGAAAGATGGTGCCTTTATTGCAAATGCTGCTCGTGGTGGTGTTGTTGATGAGGTTGCTTTAGTTGCTGCTTTAGAAAGCGGAAAGTTAAGTGGAGCTGCTTTAGATGTATTCGAAACAGAACCAAAACCTGCAGTACAGGTATTAATGAATTCTAAAATTTCATTAACTCCTCATATCGGTGCTGCAACAGGTGAAGCACAAGATAGAATTGGTGGTGAATTAGCAACTCAAATTATTGAATTGTTGAAATAATCACTCTTTCATAAAAATTAAAAGGCTGTCTTTTAAGACAGCCTTATTTTTTGCTCTTATTTTAATTTTAATATAAAATTATAATACTGCTCTATTTTACATTTTTATAAAATTGTAAATTTACCTTACTTAAAATAAGCCCACATATATGGTATTAGATATTATCAATTCCAAAATACAATCCTATAAAGAACATATCCAAGATAGCTCTGCTTATAAATCTTTGTTCAAATGGGATGCTATCAAACAATTTCAAGACAACTGGGACTTAAAAGCTGATGATTTCAAACAAATGTATGAAAACAGTTTTTCTAAAAATGTTTCAACACGTTTATGGGAAGGAGAAAATTTTTTCCCAAAAGAAGCTATGTTTGTCATGCTTGATTACGATCAAGAAAAAGTACGAGGAATGTTCACGAACCTTTTGAATGAAGAAAAGGATTTAGAAGCTAGAATAGAATTCTTTATTTATGATTGTGATACAATGAGAAATCAGATCATTAAAACAAATCCGGAGTTCACAAATCATTTTCATGGTGATTATGCCATGATTTCAATTTATTTGTCTTTTAAATATCCTCAAAAATATTCTATCTATAAATATGACGAATTCAAACAGTTTATGGAGGCTGTAAAAAGTAAATCCATTCCTACTGAAAAAGATATTACTCGATTTTTTAAGGTAATGAAAACGATTAATATCCTTATCTCTAAGGATGAAGAGTTACTTGCTATTCATAAAAAAATTAGAGAAATCAACAACTCATATACTGACGAAAGTCTTTTATTAGCACAAGATTTTTATCATTGTAGCATTAAATTATCCTAATAAAAAAGCTATCCAATTGGATAGCTTTTTTTTTATTCCTTTATTAAAACATCAATTTCGGCGTCAATTACCTTTATCTCAGATATTGCTTTGCTCATTGGCAAGCCTACTTTCATATTTGGTCTTTTATGTTTTGTTTCTGTAAGCCATGCATCTTTTTGTATAATTTGCTTACGTTCTACCAAACTTAATATTCTATCACCATTACTAAAAGTATCAAAACACTCCTTACTTGTATTTTGAAGTCTTTCTAATTCATCTAACGAGATTAATATTTGATTGGCCATCAACCAATGAGAATTTTGTGTTGGATGAATTCCATCATTAGCAAATTTATAGTACGGATTATGCAGTCTATTCATGCCAATTTTAACCATTAAAGGCGTATGAATATCAATCACATTCCAATCATTTGTATACATATTACTGACCACCCAATTAGAGTAAATATCAACCACATTTGTATAAGCCAAATCTCCCTCCTTCTCATAAATAGTTGGTGTTATATAAATTACAGGAATCTCTTCTTTTATCAAACGTTTGTTTAACCAATTCATGCCTTTTTTAAAAGCATCAAATCTAGTTTCATCAAAAGGTAAATATATCCCATCATTGATACCATAACAAGCAAATATAAAATCGGGTTTCGTTTTCTTTAAGATGCGTTTTAACCTTTCTTGTAACTTAGGTCTCTCAAATTTACCATCTGCATGACCTTCTTCTGATAACTGTGAGACAGTTTCACTCGGCAAACCCACGTTTATAAATTCTAAAACACGATCTGGATATTTTAATTTATAATATGCTTCTAAATAAGAAATATAATGCCCTTGATAAGTGATGCTATTTCCAAGAAATACAATTCTTTTGGCATCCTCAGGAATTTTAAATGTTATTTTTTGTGCAAAAGTTAAAAAACTAAAGAGTACTAGGGGTAGGAATACTATTTTTTTCATAATTAATGGATGTTACCTCCTACGGGCAGTTTACTTGGTACCGAAGAAGGAATTTCTTTATCAAAATTTATTGAATTTAAGCTATTAAAGAAAGAAATAATTAATGACATATCCTTAACTTTTATAGAAATTTTTTCTGTCAAGCTATCCATTTCTTTATCAGATACATTTGGATTTATCGAATGACCTGCTGCTATATCTTCATAAAACTCTAACACCGCTTGCAAGTCGTCAAACTGTCCATTATGCATATATGGAGCTGTAAATCGTAAATTTCTTAAACTTGGCGTCCTAAACGCAAATGTACTATCTGTACCAACATCAACGTAAGGAAGCTTTGGGTTTTCTGGAACTCCTAACACATGTAATTTATAGTCCGAAAACATAGGACCACTATGACAAGTCGCACATCCTACAGTTTTAAAAAGTTCAAATCCTTTTTTTTCTCCCTCAGACAAAGCATGCTTGTCCCCTGCCATATATTGATCAAATCTCGAATTTGGGGTCACTAAAGTTCGTTCAAAACTTGCAATGGCTTTGGCTACATTAGAAATATCTACAACGGGATTTTCAGGAAATGCAATGCTAAAATATTCTCGGTATTCTTTTATAGTATTCAATCTAGCTACGATGGTATCCAAAATTTCTTCTTCAGAGTAACGAAATCCCCTCATTTCTTCTAAAGATTGTATAGGTCCTATAGCTTGATCTTCCAAACTCTTTTTTCTAACATCCCAAAACATAGGTGCAATTGCAGGATCATAAAATCCATTTTCATTAATGCCATTAAATGCAGTATTTAAAATCGTGTGGGCATTTCGTTTCACAATAGGAATTTTAGTACCTTTTAGAAACTTTCTAGTGCGGCTCAATCCCACTCCATTTACACCAATAGACAGATCTAAGCCCTCCGCATATCCAAAATCAGGATGATGACAAGAAACACAAGCCACATCTTTATTCCCCGATATTATCGGGTCATAAAATAACAATTTCCCTAACCTAATTTTATCTTTATTAGATGGATTGTCTTTTGGGTGTAAAACAATTTTCGGAAGAGGGATATAAACTCCCTTATTTTTTATTTCTTTTTTTAGAGTATCATTTGAATCCTTGCAGGCCACAAAAGACAACACTACAATCAAAACGAAACAAAACCGCATTAAATACCTAGTATTAAATTTAAATGAGAATCCTTTTTATTGAACTCTTGAATCTGAGCATCAGTAATTTCAGTTTTCCATAGATATACATTTTTCAAGGTTTTAATCGAATTCAATACCTCAAAACAGTTTTGTGTAACCTTTGTTTCATAGATATTCAAACTCCTTAAATTTGGAATTGATGTCAATTTTTGAATCCCAACATCCGTAATTGGGTTTTTATTTAAATGTAATTTTTGCAAATTTTCAAAGGCAGTTAACTTAGCTAATAACGCATCATTCAAATGATTATTTTGAATTGAAAGCCATAAAATATTATTCCTGGCCTTTGTCAAAACATCTATTTTTCTAATCATTTCTTCTTCTGATTTACTTGAATTCTCTGGCAATACCACATCATATAAATTAGATCCAAATACTAATTCCCTCAAAACAAATCCTTCTTGAGTCAACTCATTTAAAACTCCTTGAGGAATTTCTGATACAGTTGCTAGCTTTGCTGCAGCACTTTTTTCATCTAGTCCTAACAACTTACTTGCTGTTTTTAGAATTTCGTCATTCGTTTCTATTTCATTCAATTTCTTAGAAAAATTTGCTTTTCCAGTATTGATCCAATACGCTAATATTTCCTTTTCATCATCTGTCAATCCAGGTTTTCCCTCCGGTGGCATAAATTTTTTATCATGCGGATCAAGCATTACACGTTTGTATATTTCTGATGCATTGGCATCGCCTACAACCAAAGAAAAACCATGTTTCCCTCCCTTAAACATAGATATAGAATCCTGTAATGATAGGGCACCCTTAAGCTTGGATTCATTATGACAACTCAAACATTTTTCTTTTAATATTGGTGCAACTAAATGTCCATATACAGTCGCTTCTTGCACTTCTGTTACCGGTTCTAAAACTAATTGTTCCGGTCTTCCAAACGGTGCATATTCCAATAAATATTCACTACCATGGGTTAAATTTCCACCTAAATGCCCCGTTATACTTATTAAAACGACAATAACAATACTTAGATAAAGGTGAATTTTAGAGTTTTGATCTAATTTTATTTTTAAATAATTCTCTTTTAAAGCCCAAGCGAGCAAGGATATTACAATGGTTATAATGGCAAACCAAAAATGCTGGTCTAACATATCTTGATTATACCCACCACTTTGTGACAACATATACCCCAAAACACTTGCTCCAATTGCTCCTACTCCTCCTAACAACAAAGCCGCAGATATAGCTTTATCAAACTCATTTATTTTCTTGATTCTTTGAAAGATTTCTAACAAAAAGGCAAACAACAAAAAGCCAATTGGTAAATGAACCAATAGCGGGTGAAACCTCCCTAAAAAAATCACAAAATCTGGTACTTCATTCATCTATATATACTTTAAAAATATGAATAGCGTGGCTATATTAAATTCTTTCTAATTTTAACGGAGGTGTTTTATTGGCATTCCATTGACATACATAAATATTTTTATCATTATCTACGCATACATCATGTCCATGAGATATAGGTCTTTCATGTAATTGATACGATTTTTGCAATTCGCCATCAACATATAATGGTGCAGTTGCTCCTGGATTAGACACTACCGTATCTCCTTCCAAAATTGTTACAAATCCCGTAGGTTCTTTCCATGTTGTTCTACCGACTTTTGGTTGCGACCAACACACACCTGCATACAGATTATCACCATCTAAAACAGGTCTACAAACCTGCATATTAGGAAGATGTAAGGTTTTAACATATTTACCATCGAGCGTAAACCATTTAAACGAGGCTTGATTTCTTGAGGTACAAATCACCATAGGATTGTTTTTATCTCGATAATCTATAGCAACACCATGCGCACTTTTCAATTGGTAATTTTTGTCAGGGTTATCACTTCCACCCCAATGTCTGATATATTGACCATTATAATCATACTGAATAATTCTACTCATACCATACCCATCCGCAACATAAATATCACCATTAGGTCCAATTGCTACCTCTGTCGGACAAAATGATTCTCCAGGTTTATAAACTCCAATAGTTTGAGGATGCCCTATATCAAATAGCACACGACCATCTGTTGTTGTTTTTGAAATACGACCGTTATGTTTGATCCATTTTCCACTCTTTCCTAGAAACCAACCAGAGTCCGCTAAAAACAAAAAGTCTTCTCCCCCTTCATTACTAATTGTCAAGCCATGTCCACCTGGATACGCAGTTCCCCAAGTATCCAAAACTTTACCTGATTTATCAAATATGATGATGTTATTGGAAGGATGATCTCCAATCATGATCAATCTTCCTTTACTATCCATTTGCATTTCATGACAGTTTAACAAAGGAGTATGAACAGAACTCATTTGAGCCCAGTCTTTTACTAATTTATATTGATAATCTCCATGCCCCAGAATTGTTTCCTTTTCTATTGGCTTTTTAATCATATGGAAACCAAAGGAAGGAATTGAAGCTAAAGCAACTCCTGCCAAACTGGATTTTTTAATAAAATTTCTTCTTGAACTTTCCATGTATATTGGTTTAGGTTTTTGTTTCTTTTTTAGGCTAATAAATCATTCACAACATTTCCATGAACATCTGTCAATCGATAACGTCGTCCTTGATGTTTGAAAGTAAGTTTTTCATGATCCACACCAAATAAATGCATCAAAGTAGCATGAAAATCATGAACATGTACCGGATCTTTTACCACATTATAACTAAAATCATCAGTTTCACCATAGCTAAAACCTGGTTTTACTCCTGCCCCAGCCATCCACATTGTAAATGCTTTAGGGTGATGATCACGTCCATAATTGGTAGTTGTCAACTGTCCTTGAGAGTAAACCGTTCTCCCGAATTCTCCTCCCCAAACAATCAACGTATCTTCAAACATTCCTCGTTGTTTCAAATCCTTAATCAAAGCAGCATTTGCTTGATCTGTTTTCTTTGAATTTGACTTTACACCACTCGGACAGTATCCATGTTGATCCCAACCTTGATGATATAATTGTACAAACTTTACTCCTTTTTCTAATAATTTACGAGCCATTAAACAATTGGCTGCATAGGTACCCGGATCACGACTGTCTTTACCATACAAATCAAACATATAATCTGGCTCATCAGATAAATCTGTTACCTCGGGCACTGAAGTTTGCATTTTAAAAGCCATTTCATATTGTGACATTCTTGCTTGAATTTCAGGATCGCCATAAGCATCACTTTGCAAGTCATTTAAGTTATTCAAATAATCTAACATATGCCTTCTGTCATGTCCATCATAATTTTCTGGATCACTTAAAAACAATACTGGATCTTTCCCTGATCTAAATTGAACCCCTTGGTGTTCTGTAGGTAAAAATCCATTCCCCCAAAGACTAGCTTTCAAAGGTTGCCCTTTTCCGTTTTTTGAAACTAATGTAATAAAGGTTGGTAAATTTTCATTATCTGATCCTAATCCATAACTCAACCAAGAACCAATCGCAGGCCTACCCGGTAACTGGTGTCCTGTTTGCATAAATGTAATGGCTGGAGTATGGTTTATCTGGTCTGTTTGCATTCCTCTTATAAAACAAATATCATCCACAACTTCAGATAGATATGGCATCGCCTCACTTACCCAAGCTCTTGACTCTCCATACTGTTTAAACTTTAATGAAGATGGAGCAATTGGCAAAGTACTTTGACTACCACTCATCCCCGTCAAACGTTGTCCAGCAATCACAGAATCAGGTAATTCTTTTCCAAACATATCCGTCAACTTCGGTTTGTAATCAAACAAATCTAATTGAGACGGACCTCCACTTTGAAATAAATAAATAATTCGTTTTGCTTTTGGCAAATGATGTGGTAATCCTAGATTATTTTTATTGAATGCTTTTAAAAGCTCTTCGTCTGATTTAGCTTTATTAATTGAAGACCATACTTTATCTGCTCCTAACAAACTACTAAAAGCTAAGGCACCCAACCCCAAAGATGTTTTCTTTAAAAAATGTCTCCTATCAACTTGTTTTTCTATTTCTTGTAAATCTCTATTATTTGATCTTAATTTACTATGTTCATGATTATTACACATATTTATATTTTTTAGAAATAAACAATTATCTTTTAGTAATACTTGCGTCAGAATTCATAATGGTACTTGCAACTACTGCATTTGCTGCAACCAAAGCTTTATCATCTGAACTTGAAATTTTAAATTCTCCGGTATTCAACCAACCTTTCGTTTTATCAAGGTTTTTCTTAAATTTTTCATATTCGGTTTCTTGTAATTTTGATAGCACTTGTAATTCTCTATCCGAAATACTCCTACCTGTTAATTTCCTAAATGCTGATTGAATCCCTGTTTTCACATCACCTGTATCAGCCATATGCTTTCCTAACACACGAGAGGCTTCTACATAAGTAGGATCATTAAGGATTACCAGAGCTTGCAACGGCGTATTTGTTTTTTGTCTTCTAGAAGAACATAAGTCTCTGGTTGGTGCATCGAATGTTGCAATAGTGGGGTTTGGTACAGTACGTTTCCATATGGTATACATACTTCTTCTATAAAGACCTTCTAATCCATCTCTCACATAAGTATCTCCGTTTACCTTCCAAAGCCCATTGGGTTGGTAAGGACGTACACTTTTACCTCCAATTTCAGCATCCAATAAACCTGAAGCGAACAAAGCATTATCTCTTAGCATTTCTCCAGAAAGACGTGTAGCAGGACCTCTCGCTAACCATTTGTTTTCACCATCAAACTCTAATAATTCTTTAGACACCACAGAACTTTGTTGATAGGTATTCGAAAGCATAATTGTTTTATGCAGCGCTTTTACATCCCAACCAGAAGCAACAAAATTAACAGCTAACCAATCTAATAATTCAAGATGACTCGGAATTTCTCCTTGATTTCCAAAATCTTCTGAAGTATTTACAATTCCCCTTCCAAATAAATTCTGCCAATATCTATTTACGGTAACTCTAGCCGTTAAAGGATTGTCTCCATCTGTAATCCATTTTGCCAATCCTAATCTATTCTTTGGTAAAGATTCAGCCATTGGGAATATATCCTCAGGAGCATTCGGAAATACTTCTTCTGTAGGTGAATCGTAATTTCCACGATCTAATATATGAGTTTGTCTTGGTGACACTCTTTCTTTCATGACCATTATTTGTTGCACCTTATTCACACTATCCACATAAACCAAACGTTCCTTTTCTAACTTTTTCAACGCTTTTGCAAAAGGCTTTGATTTGGCTGACAAATAATAGGCTTCTAATAACGCTTTCTCTGAAGGATTTAAATTACCGACTGACTTTTTCTTCAAATCGTTCAATGCTTTGGTATCCGCAATTTGCATCACTTCAATAGCACTCAATTCTTTGTCAAAAACCAACAAATCATCAACTGTTGCACCCCGTATACCTTTTCCTCTCCAAACGGCACCAATTCGTAAACCTGGCTCCAACTTCGGGCTCTTTTTTCCATACAAACGTAAACCGTGGAAAATGATATCTTTATATAAGTTATCAAAGGAAGTTGTTGTTTTTAATTGCTTTCCATTCATATAGATTGACAATCCATCTGCCTTACTAGAACCATCATAAGTCATGGTAACTTGCACCCACTCCTCTTTAGGAATTTCATCAACCGATTCAATTACAATCGCATTATCAGGATACACATGAGCCAACAACGCTTCTAGTTTGTTATCTTTTATCTTTAAGTGATATCCTCTGAAACTATGTAATTCTGGACTATTCATTTTATGAAAGATCACTCCCGTTTCCAACTCCTTAGGAACAAAAACCTGAATTCCGATACTAAATGGTTGGTTGCGCTGAAAGATTCCTATTTTATCTAAATCCAACCAAGTATCTCCGTTTAACGCTAATCCATTTCCTCTTTTTCCTTGCTTTAGAATTACGGGCTCTTTTTTAACAAATTGCTGTCGCATTTGAATATTATTCTTTCCATTACCTCCAATTTTATTTATCAATTTCTTAGAGTCAAAATTAAATTCCGCAATCAGATTTGAAGGTCTTTGATGTGTTGAAATTGTTTTATGCTGATTTGATGCCAACCAATCTTTTGACTTTTTACTCTCTTTCAGTTTTACTTCTTCTGTAGTTTCGATTGTTTCATCTACCAAGTTTTCTAAGTATGCAATTACTTCCTCTTGTTTTTTCGTAGGCAACATCATTGCTGGCACAGGAGTAGCATTATCCCACGGAATCAACCCTGTTTCATCCACATTATTAAAAAAGCTGTACATCTCATAGTAATCTTTTTGTGAAATAGGATCATATTTATGATCATGACACTTCGCACAAGCATAAGAAAGGCCTAATAATCCTTGACTTACGGTTGCTGTTCTATCTGCAACATACTCCGACCTAAATTCTTCGTCTATAATCCCCCCCTCTAAATTTTGAGGATGCAATCTGTTAAAAGTGGTTGCCAAGCGTTGTTCTCTTGTCGGGTTTTCTAACAAATCACCTGCCAACTGCCATGTAACAAATTGATCATACGGCATATTTTCATTAAAGGCTTTTATAACCCAATCACGCCAAGGAGAAGTATCTCTATATCTATCGTTACTATAACCATGAGTATCTGCATATCTAGCGACATCCATCCAATCTAATGTCATACGTTCTCCATAGTGCGGTGAAGCTAGCAACCTATCTATTTGCTTTTCAAATGCATCTTCAGAAGTATCCGCTAAAAACGATTCAATTTCTTTTTCTGTTGGTGGAAGCCCAATCAAATCAAATGAGGCTCTACGCAATAATATCTCCTTATCCGCCTTTGGTGATGGTTTTAGTTTTAATTCCTCTAATTTTTCATAAATAAAATTATCCACTTCATTAAAAGGCTTTCCTTTAACCGCAGGAACCTCTGCCAATTCGGGCTTTACAAATGCCCAATGGTCTTTATATTCCGCCCCTTGATCAATCCACTTGACAAGAATCGCCTTTTCTTTATCTGTTAAAGAAAGATGAGATTCTGGAGTTGGCATAATGGTTTTAGCATCATCTGACAAAATTCTAGATACCAATTCACTTTTGTGAGATGCTTTAGGTACTATTGCATATTTACCTGGAGTCTCAGGAAGTTCTGCATATGAAAATTCAGGACTATGCAATTGTAAACCCGCGGAAATTTTTCCTTTATCTGGTCCGTGACACAAAAAACACTTATCCGACAATATTGGCTTTACATCTATGTTATAATCTAATTTTCCACTTAACGATTTATATTCTTCCGAAACAGATTCTGGTAAATCCGTACCACAAGAAATCATAATAAATGTTATAATTACAAGGTTTGTTAATTTTATTTTCATCATTGGTTTCATAAGTATGTTACAAAAATACCTTCGTTTCATTGTAAATTCCGTAAATATATCTGACAAAAAAATATACAAATCCGACTTTTTACTATATTTGGACTAGACAAACAAGGATATTTATCAGGTTTTAAAGAATTAATCAGAATTTTCTAATGAAAAAAAAACTCCAAGCTCTTCAGCTCACTTTATTAAATACGGCAAAAGTTAAACTGGATACCAATTGGGATTATAAGAATGTCATCAGTCCTTTTTCTAGGATGTATTACATCACTGAAGGTCATGCTACCGTTTACCATAACAACAAAGTATTTCACTTAATACCTGACCATATATATTTGATTCCAAGTTTTACACCTAGTAACTATTACTGCGACCATTATCATGAACAGATTTATTTATCATTTTTTGAAGAGCTAGGGGAAGGAATGTCTATTTACGACCATAATGATTTTATCTATGTAAACAAAGCTACCGAGCATGATTTGTATTTATTTGAAAGACTCATAAAAATCAACCCCAACAGAGAACTGATCAATAGCAACCCTCAAATATTAAAACATAGTTTATCTCCTGCTGACTTTTTTAAAGAAAATAATCAAATCACCGATTCAGATTACATCGAAACAAAAGGGATTCTATCTATTTTAATCGCAAGATTTATTCAAGGAAAAAAAACAATATCTAAAAAAAACACAAACAAAAATTTCAATCAAATTTTAAGATATATCAATTCTCATCTACAAGAACAACTTACGGTAAATCATTTAGCAGATTATTGCCACCTTAATCCTGATTATTTTTCAAGAATATTTAATAAAAAATACGGCAAGAGACCTATTAACTATATCAATAACATAAGAATAGAACGTGCCCAGTTTTTACTTTTAACTTCAGAAAAATCTTTAAAAGAAATAGCTGATAAAACAGGCTTTGAAAACATTTCTTATTTCTCTAAAACCTTTAAAAAAATAACCGGCACTACTCCTGCTCATTTCAGAAGAAACAACTCCTAACCATCTATAAAACCTATAAATGCATTAAAAAGTTCAAGTCCTTTAAAAACCATAATAATCAACTATATTTGCAGCAAATTGAATTCCAAATAAAATTGTAATGTCTATTAAAGAAAATCTTGGGAAGGTTTCGACCAGTATTCCTAAAATCGTAACGTTAGTTGCTGTTTCTAAAACAAAACCAAATTCATTTATTGAAGAAGCATATGCCTTTGGTCAACGTGTTTTTGGAGAGAATAAGGTGCAAGAAATGGTTGAAAAAGCAGCTGCATTACCTAAAGACATTCAATGGCATTTGATTGGTCATTTACAGAAAAACAAAGTAAAATATATTGCACCCTTTGTAACTTTAATTCATGGAGTAGATAGTTTATCAACTTTAAAAGAAATTAACAAGCAAGGAAAAAAGAATCAAAGAACCATAGAATGCTTACTACAAGCAAAAATTGCTACAGAAACTACGAAGTTTGGTTTAAGCTTTCAAGAAATTGAATCCATTCTTAACTCAGAAGAATTTAAACAACTAGAAAACGTCAAAGTCATAGGCCTTATGGGAATGGCTAGTTTTACAGAAGATAAAAATCAAATAAAGCAAGAATTTAATTCGTTGAAAAGGTTTTTTGACAAGACAAAATTGAGTACATTGTCTATGGGTATGAGTGGAGATTATAAATTGGCTATTGAAGAAGGCAGTACTATGGTACGCGTTGGAAGTGCTATTTTTGGATCAAGATCATAATTTTATTATCGTAAAAAAGATACATGTACGCAATTATAGATATAGAAACAACTGGAGGTAAATTTAACGAAGAAGGTATTACCGAGGTTGCTATCTACAGGTTTGATGGACATGAAATTGTTGATCAATTTATTAGTTTGGTTAACCCAGAAAGACCCATACAACCGTTTGTAGTCAATTTGACAGGAATCACAGAAAAAATGGTTCGAACCGCTCCGAAATTCCACGAGGTAGCAAAAAGAATTATTGAAATCACTCAAGATTGTGTTTTTATTGCACATAATACCAGCTTTGATTATAGAATTATTCGAACAGAATTTGGACGTTTAGGCTATGATTATTTCAGAGAAACCCTTTGCACGGTGGAATTAAGCAAAGAGTTGATTCCAGACATGCCTTCCTATAGTTTGGGGAAATTATGTAAATCCTTAGGAATTCCTATGAATGATAGACATAGAGCTAGTGGTGATGCTTTGGCAACAGTTAAATTATTTAAACTTTTGTTAGACAAAGATCTTGAGAAAAATATCACCAAAAGTTCTATTAAGGTAATTGCGGATAAGGAAGTAGTGATTCCAACAAAAATTTTAGATCATATTGATAAAACACCAACAACAACAGGACTGTTTTTTATCCATGATGAAGCAGGAACCGTTTTATATGTTGGAAAAAATAAAAACATAAAAAAAGGGATCAATCAATTGTATTTAAGAACTTCTAAAAAAACAAAAAACTTATTAAAACTGACCTACTCTATCAGTACTGAAGAGACAGGTAACGAATTGATTTCAGATCTTAAATTTATTGAAGCCAACAAAAAACACAAACCTAAATACAATACCAAAAGAAGAAAAAACATTCCCACTGTGGTGTTTAACAATGATAATATGATGTTGATCAACAAAGGAAGGCATCCTAATGAAAAATCAGTATTACTCATTGAAGATAATCAAATAGTTGGCTCAGCATTTATTGATTTAGCCCATCAAATAGAAAATATTGACATCGTTAAAACAATGATAAGTCCTATTGTTGATAATTTAACGACACGTTATATCACCAAGAAATTTTTAGAAAAAGGTAGACCCGAAAAAATAGTTCGCTTTTAAAACCTAAAAAATGAGTGCACAACAACATACTTGGAAATCCAAACTTCATGAGGTGATTTATGAAGCAGATACTCCTGCAGGAAAACTGTTTGATGTATTGCTATTGGTAACAATATTTACAAGTATTGTTCTGGTTATGCTAGAAAGTGTGCCCTCTATCAATGAAAAATACAACGTTATTTTTGATATTTCTGAATGGGTTATTACCGCTCTGTTTACCATAGAATATATTTTAAGAATTATTTCCATAAAAAAACCAAAGCACTATATATTTAGTTATTATGGCATCATTGATTTCTTATCTACTATTCCAAAATACTTGTCGTTAATTTTTGGTGGCGCCCATGCATTAATCGTTTTAAGATCTTTACGATTGCTAAGAATTTTCAGGGTTCTAAAAATAACAAGATATCTAGGAGAATCAAATCGCTTATTAGCAGCACTAAGAGAAAGCAAAGCCAAAATAACTGTTTTTGTATTTGCTGTTATAGTTATTTGTCTTATCCTTGGTAGTATCATGTATATCGTGGAAGCTGGAGAAGATAGTGGTTTTATAAGTATTCCAAGGAGTGTTTATTGGACTATCGTAACACTTACCACCGTGGGCTATGGAGATATTGCCCCAGTTACTACACTTGGACAATTTATTGCCTCTATTGTAATGATTTTAGGATATGGAATTATAGCAGTGCCCACAGGAATTGTTTCTGCAGAATACACTGCCCAGTTTAAAAAAACACATACCAATACTAAAACTTGTGAAACTTGTGGAACCGAAAAACACAATGACAACGCTAAGTTCTGCCATAATTGTGGTGATAAATTTTAATTTATGAATACCAAAAATTTAATAACTATTGTAGGGCCAACAGCCATTGGTAAAACAGCATTAAGTATCAAGCTTGCTAAACAGTACAATGCACCGATTATCTCTTGCGATTCAAGACAGTTTTACAAAGAAACTAAAATAGGCACCGCGGTTCCTACTAAAGAAGAACAAGCACAAGCCCCCCATTACTTTATTCAAGACCGTTCTATTTTTGATGACTATAATGTAGGACAATTTGAACGTGATGCTTTAGATAAATTAGAAGTTTTATTTGAAAAACACGAAGTTGTAATAATGGTTGGTGGTAGTGGATTATATGTAGATGCTGTACTTAAAGGACTTGATCATTTTCCTGAAATAAATCCAGAAGTTCGCAAACAGCTAAACAAAGACCTTGAAAAGAACGGAATCATTTCATTACAAGAAAGATTGAGACAATTAGACCCCGAAACTTATGATGCCATTGCATTAGATAATCCACACAGAGTAATCAGAGCCTTGGAAGTTTGTATTGGGAGTGGAAACACTTATTCCTCCTTTAAAAATAAACCAAAAACACCGAGAAACTTTAATACTGTAAAAATCGGGATCAAAGCAGATCGTGAAATTATCTATGACAGAATCAATCAACGTGTGGATATTATGATAAAGGAAGGGCTTTTAGATGAGGCTAAAGCAGTTTATCCACACAAAGAACTTAATGCATTACAAACCGTAGGATACCGGGAGTTATTTTCGTATTTTGATGGCACATACGACTTAGATTTTGCCATCTCTGAAATCAAAAAAAACACAAGAAGGTTTGCCAAAAGACAAATAACTTGGTTTAAAAAAGACCCGGAAACCATTTGGTTTGACTATCTTTCGGATACGAATATAATTTTTGAGGTTGTTTCTAAAAAATTAGCACCTCAAAACTCCTAAACACTGTAGATATGTCTCAACTTCCTAAGATTATTGAAAGTTCAAAAAAGATTAGATTTCAAGATTGTGATCCTTTCAACCATCTAAATAATGGTAGGTATGTAGATTATTATATCAATGCTCGTGAAGATCAGGTTTTAGAAAATTACGGAATTGATTTATTTAAAATCATCAAAGAAGAAGGTTTAGGCTGGGTTGTGGCTAACAACCAAGTGAGTTATCTTAAACCCGTTTTCACGATGGAAACTGTGGTGATAGAATCGCAACTTATAGGACATTCGCCAAAGCATTTACAAGTTGAAATGCGAATGTTTAATGCGGATAAAAGTATTTTAAAATCTGTTGCTTGGTTTTCTTTTGTTCCTTTTAATTTAAGAAAAAACAAGGTAGAACTTCACGAAGAAAAGTACTCAAAAATCTTTACCGAAGTTCTTTTAGAAATTCCGCAAAAAACATTCGAAGCAAGAGAATTATTCTTTCGATCTCAACAAAAAAGAAAATAAACTTCACTTCCCCAAAATTACAGTTTTCAAGGAATAAATATGTCTAAGTTTTAAGTATATTTGCGCTTGATAAAACAAAAGATTTCAAAATGAATACTGTAGAAAATTTTAAAGAATACGTACAAGATATAACTTCAAAAGAAGGATATGCTAAACCTTTAGCTTTTGGATTAGGAATTAGAAAATCAAAAGGAGATAAAACTTTAGATGTAAACTTCCCTTCAATAAACTGGGATAACGCCTTTGGAACAGCAGCTTTATTACAAGATGTTACAGGATACACTTCTTCGGAAAATGGATTTATTTCAGTTTCTAAGGAACAATTGCAAAAAGCCTTTGATAATTTTGCAGCATTTCATTCTGAAATTGAAAAACACCCTAATATTGTTTTAATCAAACAATTATTGGATAATTATAATCAACCTGAAGGATACCAAACAATTGATGTTGTAGCGTATTTCTTATTTGATAAAGATACGGCTGTAGAAAACGCTGTTGAAGCTTACTTTAAATTACAATGTTTATCTCAATTACACGTAAAACCTCATGGATTGTCTTTAGAGGGTGTATTTGGAAAATTAAACAATGTTGCTTGGACGAATCAAGGACCTATTTTACCTGAGGACTTAAGTGCTGAAAGAATTAAGGCTACTTTTAAAGGAGAAAGTCTAAATGTAACTCATGTAGATAAATTTCCATATATGGTTGATTACCATGTACCGAACGGAGTAAGAATCGCCTCAGCATCTCAAGTAAGATTAGGAGCACATGCTGCAGAAGGAACAACAGTAATGCCAGCAGGATATATTAACTTTAACGCAGGTACTTTAGGAAACGCTATGATTGAAGGTAGAGTTTCTGGAGGAGTTGTTGTTGGACATAATTCTGATTTAGGTGGTGGAGTATCTATCATGGGAACTTTATCAGGAGGTAATAAAAATGTAATTTCTATAGGGGATAAATGTTTATTAGGGGCTAACTCTGGTACAGGAATTTCTCTTGGTTTTGGATGTACTATTGCTGCAGGTGTTTACGTTACAGCTGCTGCTAAAGTATGGTTGTACGATGAAAATAAAAAACCTATTGATATCAATGGAACTTCTGTAGAAGAAGGACAAAACATTGTAAAAGGAGCAGAATTAAATGGTAAGGATAAATTATTATTCTTAGTAGATAGCACTAACGGTCATTTAGTTTGTAGACCTAATCCTAAAACAATTGAATTGAACGAAAGCCTTCATACTTCAAACGATTAATTGAAATATTCAAACTCATAAAAAGCCACACTATTTTTTTAGTGTGGCTTTTCTTTTTCACAACAAAAAACCCATAGATCGATTTAGTAACATAAATATACAACTCTTTTCCCATCAAAAAAATGATAACAGTCATGTTTTTAGACTATTATTGAAATTTATTTAGATCATCATATGATATTTATCATAGATTTTTTTTCTTTATTCCAACAACTTTGTATAAAATTAAAGAACTTAAATAATGACTAAAAAAACATCTACACACTCATTTCACATACCTGTGATGGGTTTAGCGTTTACTGTTGATAGCCCTATAAAAATTGCTAAATATGGAATCTCATCGGTTGTTTCTATTGTTGACGACATTCTGATAGAAAACATGAATTCTTTTTATAGTGAAAAATACAGTTTACCATTCAAGAAATATTCAACAAAAGATCCAGAAGCAAGATCAAACAGAATTACTTCTTATCTGAATAATATGGATACTATTGTGAAACAAAAATTTCATGATTTCAAGTTGTCTTTAACAGAAAAAAAAGAAGCGCTAGATAATTACTTAGATTTACTGCCAGACATTTCTGAGGTTAAAAAAAGTCTTGTTCAAATGGTGGAAAATAACACGCCTAAAGAGGTCATTCAAAATTGGATTCAAGAAAACTTAGCACCAGGAAGTATTGATGTGAACATAATGACCAAATTGGACAACGGACGTATGCATAAAAACGAGCCACTTCCCTCCCACTACAATGATGCACACACCGCTTTAAAAGGTTTTGCTGAGAGTACTTTAAAGTCTTCCATCGTATTATCAGCAGGAATGAACCCTAGACTATATAGCTATTTTGAACAATTTGAAGACTTTTACCCAAATGAGTTGGATCAGTTAAACAAAAAAATAATCTTGAAAGTTAGCGACTACAGATCGGCAACTATTCAGGGAATGTTTTTCGCTAAAAAAGGATTGTGGGTTTCTGAATATAGAATTGAATCAGGTTTGAACTGTGGTGGACATGCCTTCGCGACAGAGGGACTATTATTGGGACCAATTTTAGACACTTTCACAGAAAACAAACAAAGTTTAATAGAAAACACGTTCGAAACCTATAAGGCAGCCTTAGAAGCCAAGGGGAAACATGTTCCAGCAAAGCCATTAGATATTGAGATTACTGTTCAAGGAGGAGTTGGTACCGCTAGTGAACATCAATTTTTACTTGACAACTATGATGTCAATTCTGTAGGATGGGGATCACCCTTTTTATTAGTGCCAGAGGCAACTACCGTAGACCCGGATACCTTGGAGGTACTATCTAAAGCCAAAGAAGAAGATTTATACTTAAGTAATATTTCACCTTTAGGTGTCCCTTTTAATAGTGTCAAAGGGGTATCCAATGACGCCTATAAACTTTCTAAGTTAAAAAATGACAATATAGGTAGCCCTTGTCCTAAAAAATTCTTGGCTCTGAATAGAGATGAAAATGGAAAATCAATTTGTACTGCCTCTCAAAAGTTTCAAAATGCTGAAATTGAAAAATTAAAATCTGAGAATTTAACACCAGAACAATACAAAGATAAATTTGTAAAAATCACAGAAAAATCATGCTTATGTATTGGGCTAGCAAATGCTGGTTTGATTGAACATGAAATAGAATCTAAAGATAAAAAAGCCGGAGTTTTGGTATGCCCAGGACCTAATATCGCTTACTTTAACAAAAAGGTATCTTTAAAAAATATGGTGCAACATATCTATGGGAAAGCGGCTAATTTAACACCTATATCAAGACCCAATATGTTTGTGAAAGAACTGGAGATGTATGTTCAATATTTCAATGAAAAATATGAACAATTTAAAATCAGTCCTGACAAGAAACAGGAAAAATACCTGAATAAATTCAATAAAAACCTGAATGAAGGTATTTTATATTACAAATCTATTTTTAAGGATGCTGATTTCATTAACGCTTTTACATCTTTAGAAGCAAAAGTACAGACATTCTAAAAAAAGAGAAATCATTTTTTATCAAGCCATCAGTTTTATAACTGATGGTTTTTTTTTATCTTTGAATTCCCCTAAGAATTATTTATGAAACCTAATAAACGTAGTAAAAATGGATTGCTCTCAGCTTTTAAAGCTATGTTTATAGATGATTTTGAAAAGAAGCAAACATTTTACAAAAACTTCACAAAAGAATTCGATTTAGAGTTTTTCAAAAAAAACTTTAAACAAAACGAATTGGTATTGCTTTCACCTAATGAACTAAAATTTAATAATTTTATTGATTTTAAAACAACAACCTCAGAATTTATAAATCTTTTAGGAAGACCAAAATTCAGTGAAGTTTCGGATAAAAATCCTAATATAAAAAACTTTGTTTTCAAGGCTAAAGTAGCTGGTATTGGTACCCGATGTAGTGTGATCTTTCATAAAAATAAATTAGTTCTTTTCAACTATGTATTTCCTAACCTAGATAAAAAGCAAAAGCAAATTCTTAAAGACTACAGCGTAGAAAAATTTGGAAACCAACTTAACAAAAACAAGTATCAAATTATTGACTCTAAAAAAAACAGTTTATTTATTTTAGAAAAAAATAATTCGATGATTTTTAATTTCTACGCTCCTTCTAAAAGCCTGAGAAAAACTTTTGATTGTAAGCCAAAAGAGAAAAAAGTAATTTCTTTAAAAGAGGTAAAAAAATTAAAATCCTCTAACGAATAAGCTTTTTAAAATAAGTACATTCATATTCCTTAGATATTAATTACATTTGCAAAACCATGCAAAAGAACATCAATATACAAAACAAAAAAGCCCGCTTTGAGTATGAAATACTGGAGACCTATACCGCAGGTATTCAGTTAACCGGTACAGAAATAAAATCTATTCGTCAAAGCAAAGCTAGAATAACAGAAAGTTTCTGTGAGTTTAATGATCAATTAGAACTCTTTGTTATCAATATGTATATTGAGGAATATACTTATGGTCATTCTTACAATCACAAGCCTAAAAATTCTCGTCGTTTATTATTGAACAAAAAAGAATTAAAAAAACTTGAGAAGCAGGTAAAAAATGTTGGACTTACTATCGTTCCTTTAAAATTATTTATCACAGACAAAGGGTGGGCAAAACTAAATATCGCTTTGTGTAGAGGTAAAAAACTACATGACAAACGAAATACTTTAAAAGACAGAGATAACAAAAGAGACCTCGCTAGAATTAAAAAGAATTTCTAAATGAAACAAGTTTTTCTGTGGTTACATATAATTCGATGGAAAAATTTACTACTACTTCTTTTTTGTCAACTCCTTATTAAATACAGGGTTTTTACTTTTTATAACACAAGCCAAAACCTAACTGACATCGAGTTCTTTTTATTGGTTTTTAGTGTTTTAACTATTGCAGCAGCAGGTTACATTATCAATGATTTTTTTGATATTGAATGTGATAAAATTAACAAACCTGACAAGGTATATATCCCTCATAAAATATCAATAAAGGAATCTAAAATTACCTATGGTATTCTTTCTGTTTTAGGTATCATTTCTGGAAGTATTTTATCCATTCATAACAATAAACCCCTTCATATATTTACCTTTTTAGGAATTGTTTTATTGCTATACTTATATTCTTATGGCTTAAAAAAAATAGCTTTGATTGGGAATATAGTTATTGCAAGCCTGATCTGTTTTACCTTAATTTTATTGATCTCATTTGAAACTTACTTGACCAGTACAAATGAAGGAGTTTTATTAATAATACATTTTGCTTATTTTTCTTTTTTTATAAATATTTTTAGAGAAATTATTAAAGATCTCGAAGATCAAAAAGGAGACTTTAATGCCAAAATGAAAACACTTCCCATAGTTTTAGGCAGAGATAGAACGGTAAAACTGCTACTTATTTTTTCTTTTATACCTATCTATTTTGTGATCAATTTTGGATTACGAAATCTAGAGAGTAACCTTACTACCCAAATCATATATTTTCTTATTATTGCCCTTCCCTATTTTATATACTTGTATAAATTATATATTGCAAAAAGTAAAAAAGACTTTACTTGGTTGAGCAATTTCCTAAAAGTTATTTTAGGTTTTGGATTACTTTTATTATTCATTATTACAACATAATTATGTTACAAAAATTAACGGAAAAATTTAATATAATTCTAGCTTCTGGTTCCCCTAGACGACAGCAGTTTTTTAAAGATTTAAAAATACCTTTTACGGTTCAATTATTTAATGTAGAGGAAATTTATGATCCTATATTGAAGAGAGAAGAAATTACAAATTTCTTAGCTGAATTAAAGGCAGAGCCTTTTGAAAATATTATAAATAAAAACGATTTGATTATTACCTCCGATACCATTGTTTGGTTTGAAGACAAGGCGCTCGAAAAACCAAAAAACAAACAGGAATCTTTTGACATGCTTAGATCCCTGTCTGGTAAAAGTCACGAAGTTATTAGCTCCATCAGTTTCAAAACGATAAACAAAATTCACACACTGCATGATGTTACAAAGGTTTACTTCAAAGAATTCACAGATGATGAAATTCAATTTTACATCGATACCTACCAGCCATTTGATAAAGCAGGAAGTTATGGAATTCAAGAGTGGTTAGGATACATTGGGGTTGAAAAAATAGAAGGAAATTATTCAAATGTTATGGGACTTCCCCTCCACAAATTGTACGATTTTCTAAAAAACAAAGTACTTTAACAACGCTATTTTATGCTTTTTTTAGCCTCAGAAATCAGTCTAAAAAACACAATGAAAAAGTTGGAAATAAAAATTCTTAAAACTATAAAAAATAACTACTTTTGTGCCATACTAATAGTAGATAATATATAATGAAAAAATACACTTTTACTGAGCAAAAAGATACTCGTTCTGGTTTTGGAGCTGGTTTAGCAGAATTAGGAAGAACAAACCCAAATGTAGTAGCATTATGTGCTGATTTGATTGGTTCTTTGAAAATGGATAAATTTATTGAAGAGAACCCTGAACGTTTTTTTCAAATCGGAATTGCTGAGGCAAACATGATTGGAATTGCTGCAGGTCTTACTATTGGTGGTAAAATTCCATTTACTGGTACTTTTGCTAACTTTTCAACAGGTAGAGTTTACGATCAAATTCGTCAATCTGTTGCTTATTCTGATAAAAATGTAAAAATTTGTGCATCTCACGCAGGTTTAACTTTAGGAGAAGATGGTGCTACACACCAAATTTTAGAAGATATCGGTTTGATGAAAATGTTGCCTGGTATGACTGTAATCAACACTTGTGATTACAATCAAACAGAAGCTGCAACAATTGCAATCGCAGAACACGATGGTCCTGTTTATTTACGTTTTGGTCGTCCGGTAGTACCAATCTACATGCCTAAACATACGGATACAGAACACGAAAATAAATTTGTAATAGGGAAAGCAATTAAATTAACTGAAGGTGCTGATGTAACCATAGTAGCAACAGGACATTTAGTATGGGAGGCATTGCAAGCATCTGAGCAATTAGAAGAACTTGGAATCTCTGCTGAAGTATTAAACATGCATACCATCAAACCTTTAGATGCTGCTGCAGTATTAGAATCCGTTGCTAAAACAGGATGTATTGTTACTGCTGAAGAGCACAACTACATTGGTGGATTAGGAGAAAGTATTTCTGGTGTTTTAGCTAAAAACAACCCTATTCCTCAAGAATTTGTTGCTGTTAATGATAGTTTTGGTGAATCAGGAACTCCTGCACAATTGATGGAAAAATACGGATTGAACGACAAAGCAATTGTTGCAGCTGTTCAAAAAGTGATCAAGAGAAAATAACTATATTTACATAGTAACCTAAAAAAACTTAATATGAAAAAAGTACTTTTGGCTGTTGCCTTCGTTTTCGGAGCACTGCAATTTTCGAACGCACAAGTTAGTTATGGTATAAAAGCCGGAATGAATTTTGACGTAAATAGTGAAGCATCTAGTTATATAAATTTACCCGATGGTTTCAATCTTACCACTGAAAGTGGAAATGGTGGATTTCATGCAGGTGCATGGTTACGTGTAAAAATTCCGGTTTTAGGTTTATACGTGCGTCCTGAAGTAATTTATACGGATTTAACTAGTACTTATAATTTGAATACATCGTTGTCTGGATTTGAATCAAATAAAATAGAGAACTCATTAACTAAAATTGATGTTCCTGTTTTATTAGGATTGAAATTTTTAAAATTCGGTAATGTATTTTTAGGACCAAACATTCAATATTTACAGAAAGCCAACTCTAAATTTATTAGCAGTGATGAGACTATAAACGAATTGTTATCAAATGATACAATCGATGAAGAGTTTTCTGTAGGTTTAGTAATCGGTGCAGGTGTAGAATTCTGGAAATTAGGATTAGATGTTCGTTTTGAAACAGGTTTTGTTTCACCTGAAACTACTGATATTTCTTCTATTACAAACCCTGAAGACCTTAAACCTTTGGTAGACGCCTTAACAGGTCAAAAACCTAACCAGGTAATTGTAGGTTTATCATATAAATTCTAAAAATAAGTAGAATTAAAAAAAGGGAATCCATTGGATTCCCTTTTTTTTTGATTTAAACTTTAATATTAGATTATCTCCATACACTTCCTGTTGGAAAGCTAGCTGTCACATTATCATTCATCGTATGTAACGTTGGCGCTGTTTCTTGACCTACTGTTACCACCAATGGCTTAAGCGTAAAAGGAGCTGCACTATTATCTGGATAAGGTTCTATAGAAATTACAGCTGTTTTACCTCTAACATCTAAAGGAAAAGTAACCCCATTCGGAGCATTTTCTAAAAAGTCTTCTCCAGGATATGCCGGTGTACCATCAGCACCACTATAAGGAGCCATCTCGTCTGCCATATCTACTGCAGTAAAAGTTCCTGTAGTAAGAGGAGTTCCATCGGCAACAACCCAACCTTCATACTTCCACCCTGACGCTAACGTTGGCAAAGTCAATCCGGCTGTTGCAGGGTCTCCAGGTTTCATAAACCAAATCCCACTTTCATTATTCATTGTGTTTGTGCTATTATCTGAAGGTGTTGCTAAAACAAATTGTCCTGCAATACCAGAAAAATCTGCAATGATTCCAGTTGATAAAGTAGCTGAACTTCCACTAAAATCACCTACTAAGTATTTTGTAGCAGCTGGGGCAGGATCGGTATCGTTTGCTGGTTCAATACTTAAAACAAATTTGGTTGCATTTGCCAATTGTGTTTTGTCTACATCAAATTTTGTTTGTGACAATGCACCTTCGGCATTCACACTAAAAACACCTGTTGTTACTGGAGTTCCGTTCACAATAATCCAACCTTCATACTTATAATCATCACCAAGATCATTTAAACCATCAATATCTAATGTAATTTGTGACGTTGAAATTTCTTCTCCCCCTTCATCATCGTTACACGACATGAATGCTGTACTACAAGCTAATAAAGCAATTGCTATTTTTTTCTGTATCATTTTGTTAAGTTTTAAAATTATACTTCAAATTTAAAACCTATCAAAATATTTAAATGTTAGCTAGCTAACATTAAGCGATTTTTTTTAAAATTATTTTTTTTGGCTGATATACGATAGCAACTTTTATTTCTTTTTAAATAGCCTCAAATCCATATAATAAGGATTAAAAAAAGAAGTTTAATTTACTTGTAGTGATAAATTTTGAAAAACAAATTGATTTCGTTCAAATAAAAAACCACCAGCATCTTTCAGCTGATTCATAATAATATTTAAAGTAGGTCTAGAGGTCCCAATGAGACTAGCAATATCCTTTTGCGTATAAGGATGCTTTACAATGGTATCTCCTGTTTTTGGACAACAATAACCGTATTCTTTTTTTAAATCTTCTAAAAAAGCTACTACCCTTTCCGTACTATCTTTATATAATAGCAGTTCCAAACGTCGTTCTAGTTTTTTAAATCTAAAATTTAAAAATTTATAAACACTCGTGGTTAAATTTTGATTATCCCGCATTAAATCATGCAATACAGGAATCCCGATCGGGCATATAGAAGTTTTATTATCAATAGATTGGGCAAATTCATTTCGTCTTTCTTGCCCTAAAATTGCTTTTTCTCCAAACAATTCTCCTTTTGTCAAAATCGCCTTTACCACTTCTTCCCCGTCTTCCGTATAGTATCCTATTTTAACTTTCCCTTTTTCTATCAGATATACTTTATTTGCTGCATCTTCAGAAAAATAAACATATTCACTTTTCTTGTAAAGATCAAATTCATGACAGCTTTTATACTCTTTAAATTTATGAGGACATAATTTCTGAAATAGATTGATATTTTCTAGGAACCAAATATTTGACATCGTACAGTTTTTTATTATTTCAAGACGAGAATAAATACAGAACCTTACAATAAAAATCAAAAAAGCCTGAGTACAAACTCAGGCTTTTAAAAATTATAAAATCAATTCTAATTAAAGAACTAACAACTTACTTGAAGGTTTGAACTTTGTTAAGTTTATTCCTTCAACAGCCGCTTGGTATTCTTCTAAATTTGGTGTTCTACCTAAAATTGTAGACAACACAACAACAGGTGTAGATGATAATAAAGATTCTCCTTTCTTCTCACCAGAATCTTTTACAACTCTTCCTTGGAACAAACGAGTAGATGTTGCCATAACCGTATCACCTGGTTCTGCTTTTTCTTGGTTACCCATACAAAGGTTACAACCTGGACGCTCTAGGTACAACATGTTTTCATATTTTGTACGTGCAGCTCCTTTTGGATCATTGTCATCAAATTCAAAACCAGAATATTTTGTCAATACTTCCCAGTCTCCTTCTTCTTTCAACTCATCTACAATATTGTATGTAGGAGGCGCTACCACTAATGGTGCTTTGAATTCAACTTTTCCTTGCTGAGCTTCAATGTTTTTTAACATTTGAGCCAAGATTTTCATATCTCCTTTATGCACCATACATGATCCAACAAACCCTAAATCAACAGTTTTTGTTCCTCCGTAGAATGATAATGGACGAATAGTATCGTGTGTATAACGTTTAGATACATCTTCATTATTTACATCTGGATCAGCAATCATTGGTTCTAAAACTTCATCCAAATCAACCACAACTTCTGCATGGTATTTTGCATTAGAATCAGGTCTCAATGCTGGCTTCGCACCAGATTTGATTTCTTCAATTCTCGCATCAGCCTTGTCAACTAATCCTTTAAGAACTTGTTTTTCATTATCCATACCTTTCTCAATCATGATCTGGATACGTCCTTTTGCAATCTCTAAAGATTCTATCAAAGTAGCATCTTCAGAAATACAGATAGAAGCTTTTGCTTTCATCTCAGCCGTCCAGTCAGTAAATGTAAACGCTTGATCTGCTGTTAAGGTACCAATGTGAACTTCAATGATTCTTCCTTGGAATACATTTTCTCCACCAAACTGCTTTAACATTTGCTGTTGTGTAGCATGAACAACATCACGGAAATCCATATAACCTTTCATTTCTCCTTTGAAGGTTACTTTTACAGATTGTGGTATTGGCATTGTAGCTTCTCCTGTCGCCAATGCTAAGGCAACAGTTCCTGAATCAGCACCAAAAGCAACACCTTTAGACATACGTGTATGCGAATCTCCTCCAATAATAATATCCCAATCACCAACGGTAATATCATTCAATACTTTATGAATTACATCAGTCATTGCATGGTAATTCCCTTTAGGGTCACGTGCAGTAATCAAACCAAAGTCATTCATAAATTTCATCAATCTAGGAATATTTGCTTTTGATTTATTATCCCAAACAGAAGCCGTATGACATCCTGATTGGTATGCTCCATCAACGATTGGAGAAATAACTGTTGCAGCCATAGATTCCAGCTCCTGAGAAGTCATCAAACCAGTAGTATCTTGAGATCCTACAATATTAACTTCTACTCGAACATCAGAACCTGCATGTAAGGTTTTACCCGGAGTATTTCCTACTGCATTTTTATTAAATATTTTTTCTACCGCCGTCAATCCTTGTCCTTCCACAGAGATTTCTTTAGAAGGAGCAAATACTGTAGGAACATCAATTCCTAGAGTTTTAGCAGCAAACGTTTGAATTTTTTTACCAAATACAACGGCATAAGATCCACCTGCTTTGATAAACTCAACTTTTTGAGGAGTTAAAGCTGCAGAAATATCTTTTACCGCTTTTCCGTCTTTATAAAGTTGTTTTTCTTTAGTATTAATAGTCAAAACAGTTCCTGTTTCAACAGAATAATTTTCTTTTAATACTGGTTCTCCTTCTTCGTCAACAATTACATTCCCGTCAGCATCATATTGTTTTACCCAGTTTTGTAAATCTATTCCAATACCTCCAGTTACCCCAACAGTAGTTAAGAAAATTGGAGAAATACCATTTGTTCCAGCAATTACCGGAGCAATATTAATAAAAGGTACATAAGGACTTGCTTGAATCCCTGTCCATAACGCAACGTTATTCACACCAGACATTCTAGAAGAACCAACTCCCATTGTTCCTTTTTCTGCTACTAACATCACACGCTTATTTGGGTGTTGTGCTTTCAACGCACTAAGTTCTTTTTGCATTTCTTTATTATGCTCAAAAAGACACTGACCATGTAACTCACGATCTGAACGTGAATGTGCATCAGCACCAGGAGATAATAAATCTGTTGAGATATCACCAACACCTGCGATGTAAGTTACAATCTCTATTTCTTCTTCTACCTCAGGTAAAGTTGTAAAGAATTCACCCTTTGCATAACTCTCTAATAAGTCTTTTGCAATTTCGTTTCCTTCTTTATAAGCAGCCTCTAAACGTTCCGTATCTGCTTCATATAAGAATACTTGTGTTTTTAAAACTTTAGCAGCTTCCACAGCGATTGCTTCATTGCTCAAAGCTAAATCCAACAATACTTCTACAGAAGGACCTCCTTTCATATGAGACAACAATTCTAAAGCAAAACTTGGAGTAATCTCTTTTACTTCAGAGGTTCCAAGAATAATTTCTTTTAAAAATTTTGCTTTTACACCAGCAGCACTTGTTGTACCCGGTACAACATTATAAATGAAAAAGTTAAGAGAATCTTCTCTGTTTTCATTATTTAAATCTTTAATTTGAGAAATAATTTCGCTCAATAATTCAGCTCCATCAATCGGTAAGGCATGTAACCCCTGACCTTTTCTTTCCTCGATCTGCTTAATGTAATCGTTGTATATGCTCATAATATATTAGGAATTTATAGTTTTAGCATCTCATCCAATGCATAAAATGCTATAGCTATCTATTTGTTAAATAATTTGTTGCGAAATTACAAAATATAGCTTGTATTTAAAAGAGGTCTTGCTATGATATCAATGAAATTATAAATATAAATGAGATTAGAATTTTAAGAATACTTAAATTATAAATATTCTCAATAAACCTGATTAATTTTACGAATACATTAAAGAATTCACTTTAAATAAACAGAACTTTAGTGGTATTTTCTAATTTTATCCATTTATTAAAGAATCAATAATCGATAAATTGGGCAAAAAAATAAAGTAGGCCGATAAGCCGGATCCTGTTTCTGTTTACACAGACTCTTATCATTTATCTAGTTCCAAAATTACTTATGGAATCAATCTGCCTACCCCTTGGAATCGAGCGAGTAGCCCTCAAGCTCCAATGTACATGGCATTGCATCGTATAGAGTTTACCTGGTTTCACTACAGCCGAACTGTACTTGCTTTCTGTTGCACTTGTCCTCAACTCACGTTGGACGGATGTTATCCGCTATACTACTCTATGATGTCCGGACTTTCCTTTCCTGAATTAAATTCAAGACGATAAGATGGCCTACTTCAATATTGTACTTCATAAAAAACCCACTCTGTGACCAGAGTGGGAAAATTGCTATGAAAAAGATGTTATTAACCAAGAAGTTAATAACTCTACAAAGATAGTTTAATTAAATTTAATAAACATAACTTTTTCTTTTCTTTTTAAGAGAACATATCCTTAACTTTCTCAAAGAAAGACTTATCAGATACTGTCGGATTTGGGATGAAATTTTCATCATCTAACATACTTTCAAAAAACTTTTTCTGTTTTTTATCTAAAGTTGTTGGCGTCCAAACATTAATATGAACCATCAAATCTCCTGTTCCATATCTTTCAATACTTGGCAAACCTTTTCCTTTCAAACGTAAAATTTTTCCAGATTGAGCTCCTGCTTCTATTTTTATTTTCACTTTTCCTGTAACCGTTTCAATTTCTTTAGACGCACCTAAAACAGCCTCAGAAAAACTTACATACAAGTCATAATGCAGGTTAACTCCTTCTCTCTTTAATTTTTCATGTGGAATTTCCTCTATTACCACTAATAAATCACCAGCAATTGAATTATTTCCAGCAGCTTCATTTCCTTTTCCTGCTACCTTTAATTGCACTCCTTCAGTAACTCCTTCAGGAATATTAATTGTTACAGTTTCCTCAGATACGACTAATCCTTGAGCATCAGCATTACTTGGTTTACTCTTGATAGACTGTCCGGCTCCGTTACAAGTAGGACAGGTTGCTGCAGTTTGCATTCTACCAAGCATTGTATTGGTAACACGCATGACTTGTCCTTGTCCATTACAAGTTCCACAAGTAGAATACTTTACACCTTTTGCTTGAATTTTTCTACGTACCTTAACTTTTTTATCTACTCCATTTGCTATTTCTTCTAGAGTCAACTTTACACGAATACGAAGATTACTTCCTTTGGCACGCACAGGACCACGAGATTGACGTCTTCCTCCTCCGAAGCCTCCACCGAAAATATCACCAAATTGGCTAAAGATATCATCCATATCCATACCGCCTCCACCGAAGCCTCCAAAACCGCCACCGCCTTGACCACCTTCAAAGGCAGCATGACCGTATTGATCGTAACGTGCTTTTTTATTCTCATCACTTAAAACCTCATAGGCTTCAGCAGCTTCTTTAAATTTTTCTTCAGCTTCTTTATCATCAGGATTTTTATCAGGATGATACTTTACCGCCATTTTACGATAACCTTTTTTGATCTCACCTGTAGATGCAGATTTTGATAACCCCAACACCTCGTAATAATCTCTTTTTGCCATATTCTTTCAATAAACTACTAACAATTAATAATTGATATCAATGCTAATAAATCAATATTATTATTTTTTATGCTTGTCCGATTACAACTTTAGGATAACGAATTACCTTGTCTCCTAATTTGTATCCCTTTTCAATTACATCAATAATTTTTCCTTTTAAATCATCTGAAGGAGCTGGAATTTGCGTAATTGCTTCATGCAAATCTCCATCAAAAACATCACCAGCTTTTGCTTCAACAACTTCCAATCCTTTTTGTTTCAAAACAGAAGAAAGTTTATCATTAATCAAAGTCATACCTTTCAATAATTCTTTGTCTTTCACTTTCTTTATTTCTGCCAAACCTCTGTCAAAATCATCCAAAATTGGCAGTAATGACACCATGATATCTTGTCCAGCTGTTCTATACAACTCGATTCGTTCTTTTGAAGTACGTTTCTTATAATTTTCGAACTCTGCAAAAAGACGTAAATATTTATCTTTTTCAGCCTGAATAAGTTCCTCTGGAGTTGGTTCTACTTTCGCCTCTACCGCCTTTTCTTCCTGACTTTCCTCGTTTTTATTTTCTTGAGAAACAGCTTGATCTTGCTCTTGTGTTTCTTCGTTCTTTGTTTGTTCTTCTGTACTCATTTGTAATGTTAATTAAAAATACACTCGTAAGTATGCAACAATATTGCCATTGTTCTTACTGTGTCAAAATGTCATTATTCTTATTCATATAAAAATCCCTTTTCTTTTGGAAAAGGGATTTTGCCTGTAGCAACTCCTATGTTGTGTTGCTATTCTTCTATTCGTTCTATTTTTGCTCCTAATGCTTTTAATCTTCCTTCAATATCTTCATAACCTCTATCAATCTGATCTATATTATGAATTACTGAAGTACCTTTTGCGGACAAAGCTGCAATTAATAATGAAATACCAGCTCTAATATCTGGAGAAGTCATCGTAGTTGCTTTTAACGATGATTGATGATCCATTCCAATTACTGTGGCTCTATGTGGGTCACACAAAATTACTTTTGCCCCCATGTCAATCAATTTATCTACAAAAAACAAACGACTCTCAAACATTTTTTGATGTATCAAAATAGATCCTTTGGCTTGCGTGGCAACCACCAAAACAATACTCAATAAATCAGGGGTAAAACCTGGCCAAGGAGCATCAGAAACTGTTAAAAATGACCCATCTATATAATTTTGAATTTCATATGATTCTTGTGCAGGAATATAAATATCATCATTCCTTTTTTCTAAATTGATTCCTAATTTTTGAAACACTCTTGGAATTTGTCCAAGATCTTTCCAACTCACATTTTTGATGGTCATTTCAGATTTAGTCATTACTGCCATCCCAATCCAACTTCCAATTTCAATCATATCTGGTAGTACACGATGAGTACAACCGTTCAATTCTTTTACACCTTCAATCTCCAATAAATTAGATCCTACACCGGTAATCTTGGCCCCCATGCTATTCAACATTTTCGACAATTGCTGGATATAAGGTTCACAAGCCGCGTTGTAGATTGTTGTTTTTCCTGTTGCCAAAACAGCGGCCATTAATATATTAGCAGTACCGGTTACAGAAGCTTCATCTAACAACATATCAGTCCCAAACAACTCCTCAGCATCTACTCCATAAAAATGCTCTTCTCTATTATATCTAAAAGTGGCTCCTAATTTTATGAAACCTTCAAAATGAGTATCTAATCTTCTACGACCAATTTTATCGCCACCCGGTCTAGGAATATATCCTTTTCCAAATCTTGCTAACAATGGTCCTACAATCATAATCGACCCTCTAAGAGAACTACCATCTCTCTTAAATTCCGCAGATTCTAAATACTCTAAATTGATCTCATCTGCCTGAAAAGTATATGTGTTTACGTCGTGTTTTTCAATTTTCACACCTAACTCACCTAAAATAAAGATCAGTTTATTTACATCAATAATATTGGGTATGTTCTCTATCCTAACTTTTTCTGGCGTTAATAACACCGCACAAATAATTTGCAAAGCTTCATTCTTTGCACCTTGAGGAGTTATCGAACCCGATAATTTATGTCCTCCTTCAATTTTAAATATTGCCATTTACGAAATGTATTTTGTAGTAATTATGCTATGAGAAGAAATAGAAACTAGTTTTTATGACGATTCTGATGTCCTTTATAGTTTCTATTATTTTTATTCTTATTGTTTTTATGATTTTTATGCTGATGATTTGACCCTCCTCTTGAATTCGCAGTCTTTTTTATCAAACTACTACTAGAAGACAATACTTCATCACTTTCTGTCAAATTTATTTTACCATTTGACAAGTCATTTAAATGTTTAAATATTACAGAATCATCCACCGTATCCTTATTCCAGTTCAAATAACACTTTTTCATGTGATTTGCTATATTAAAAATAAGTGCTGTTCTCAATTCTCCTTCATCCCAAGATAAAGCAACCTTTATCATGGTTTGAATATTATGTCCGTAAAAACGGTACTTTGATGCCATTTTAGGATAAGGTAATGGCTCTGGTTTTGCTTCTAATTCAATCTTATCAGGCTTTCCAAAAGGCGCCTCTACATTTAACTCAAAGCGTGACATAATAAACAGCTGATCCCATAATTTATGCTTAAAATCAGGTACATCTCTTAAATGAGGTTGTAAATTCCCCATTACATCAACAATAGCATGCGCCATTTTTTTTCTTTCCTCATCACTCTCCAATGCTACGCAGTGATCTACCAATTTTTGAATATGTCTACCATATTCAGGAATAATCATCAAAGGACGATCCGAATTATATTCTAAATTATATTCCATTAATACTTATAAATAATTACAGAAATCTGCAGTTTATATTTGTGTAGTTTACATATGTGGCTTAGGAAATATGCGAAGTGATGCATTTTTTTCTCTAACCACAAATACTTTCGCAAAGTAACTAAATATATTTGGTTACACAACACAGAAAACAAGCCAATTAAAAATTATTGAACTGCCGTCATAGCAGCACCAATTATGCCTGCGTTGTTTTCATATTTGGCAGATTTTACTGGAGTATCTATTTCTAATGCTTCTTTAAATTTTTCTGTCTTTTTACTAGCTCCACCTCCAAGAATAATTAAATCTGGAGAAAAGGTTGTTTCTGTAAAACGTAAAAATTTCTTAAATCGTTTTCCCCATTTTTTATAGGATAAATCTTCTCTTTTCCTGGCAGCATCAGAGGCATAAAATTCAAATCGTTCATAATCTTTATATGGCACGGTACCTAACTCTACGTTAGGAACTAATTTACCATCCACAAAAACCCCGGATCCTAAACCGGTTCCGATAGTAATCATAATCACAACACCCGGAACATCCTTTCCTTTTCCTAGTTTAATTTCAGCCAAACCAGCAGCATCTGCATCATTCGCTACAAAAAATTCCAATCCGGTTATTTCTGAAAATAAAGCATCTATTTGAACCCCTACCCAGCTTTTATCAATATTCCCAAAAGAACGAGCTTTACCATTTGAAACTATTGTTGGAAAACCACATCCTACTTTCCCTTTCCAATTAAAATGTGTTACCATTTTACCAACTTCCGTTGCAATATCTTTTGGCTTAGCTCCTAAAGGAGTAGGTATTCTATGTCTTTCTGAAACCAATTCTCCTGTCTCTACATTTACAATAGCTCCTTTAATACCTGTACCTCCAATATCTATTCCCAATATTTCCATATTCAATTTATTTTTATTTAAAATTAATCATTTAAACCTTACATCATAACTGATCCCTGCAAAAAACACTAAAAAATAATTCCCTCTGTCATTTATTTTCTCTTCATGTGAAATTCCTAATCCAGTACCAAAAAAATGTTTTTTATCCTTGGTTGAAAAGAAGTAATTGACATCTATTTTCTGTGATTTTAAATCAAAAGTAGGCGCGTTAGTTTCATCAATCGGGTACGGATCAAATTCAGGCGAAAAACCTATTCCGACTCCAACCCCGAAATAATTATCTGCGTCTGCTCTATATTTTCTGTAAGTAAGAGTACCTGATTTGCTAGTTCCTGCTCCGCCAGGTGTTAAATAGGTTCTGAATGACCAATATGCATTCCCGGTATACCAACCAAGAGAACCTGTGTAAATAATGGTTGTATCTGTATACTCTAGTCCACGAAATCCTAAAGAAACCTCAAAACTTTTTGGAAGATTTTTGTACAATTCAAATCCATATCTCCATTGCGGAAATAAGGAAGTATTAGAATACCCCCCACTTACATAAGCGTACAAGCCATTGGCGATTCTAGGATATAAATCTAATTCATATTGTACTCCAGTATCTCCAAATCTCCGATCTACATTTACTTTGGCAATCAACGATCCATACTTGGTGTCTCTACCATAATTAATGGTATAATACTCCATCATATCCCGTTCATTTTTTGCATATATATTTACAGCCGTTCTAATTCCTATGGTATTATAACTTAACAAAAAGGTTAATTTATCTCTATATTTAATGGCATTTTCATTTTTCGGATTTTCCTCCAAAACCTGTTCTACAATCCTTAAAGCCTCTTTCCTATGTTGTGTTTTTTCTTGTACTACTGCTTCAAAAAGTCTAAACTCTTCATCGTTTTCAAAATGAACTAGTGCTTTTTCTACCAACTCCCCAGCATGATATGGGTAATCTCCCCAAAACTCATTATTAATTGCAGCGACCCAATCCGATCTTCGTTTAGGATCTTCTTTTAAAATCATCTCATATTGTTTCCTCGCCTTTTTATAAGCTCCGTCCCAGGCATAAGTACTTGCCAAAAAAGATCGTACATCTAAATAGGTTGGATATTTATCTAAAATAGAAATTAATAATTCTTGAGCTTCCGCTCGTTTTTTATCAAAAGCCATTTCCCGTGCCTTTTCAAAACCGACATCTGGATCTCCTTCAAATTTCTGATTTTGAGCAAAAACGCCCAATCCCATGAGACAGAAAATAGCAACGAGAGCTATATGTTTTTTAGAGCCTATTTTCATTTCAAAATATTTTTATAATTCACATATTTCAAACTATCTGGATGTTGCCTAGCAATACTATCTGTTACTCGAAAAGCCATTTCTTTTTGCCCCATTCTTTCATGTGCTTTTGCTAACTTGAAATATATATCTGGATTTTTTATATTTCTATTAAAGGCCATATTTGCAAGTGCTACAGATTTGCTGTTTTGATCTGACCACCAATAAAGATCCATCATTGCTAAATAAGCATCATCATAAAAGGGAGATTTTTTAATCGCTTCTAACAAATTTTTCTCTGAATTCTCATAGCGTCCACTCCAAGCATAAATTCTTCCCTTTAAAATTTGAGCATCCACATAATTAGGATACTCTTCTAACACATAATTACATAACAATAATGCTTTGTCATATTTTTTAAAAAAAGCACTATCTCTTGCTCTAAAAAATATCGCGTCGTAATCCAATCCTTTGGTTTCAGTAATTAACTCTTTCCATACTTTTTTACTGATTTTACTTTTCCGTGTAGGATAAATAACTGCACTTTGTGGTATTAATTTATTTTCTTGTGAAACATAGGCGTTATTTACAATAAACTTATCTAACTCTGCTTGCACTATTTTTTTTATGGAATCATTATTAACTTTATAAATCCCAAAACTTTCTTTAACCTTATACAACTCGTTATCAGAGAGTAAAAAATCTTTATACAGAAAATCATTGATACTGCCTTTATATCTCATCATCGCAATTTTATTCTTATTACGATAGGTTTTTAGTGTATCCAAACCAGTTCCAACCCATGCTATATTAGAAGCTTTTTTTAAATTATAATTTTTATGCAACATAGAAATTATACTCGGAGCAACATCCCAATGCGAACCTACTGATTTCATTTTCTGTGTCTTTTGAAGCATTGGACTATAAATTATAAGAGGAACATGAAACCTACATAATTTATCTTTTTGATTTATTGGAATCAATCTGTGATCTCCTGTAATGACAAAAATAGTATTAGAAAAATCTTCTCGTTTTTTATAATTCTCAATAAAATATTTAATGGATGTATCTGTATAAAATAATGTTTTAAAAATATCATTATGCTTAATAAGATCTTCTTTATCTATTTTTAATTTATCCGTTCTAATCAAACTATCTAGCTTTGAAGCATATTCTGATCTTTCTGGAAAATTAAAGGGTTCATGATTAGATAGAGTCATGATAACATCTAATCTTGGCTGATCCTCAAGAGGCATTTCATCAAGAGTCCTTCTAAATATCTCTTTATCTGGATATCCCCATGAAAAACCTCCTTGATTAGAAGGTGTTAATTTGTAAGAGGCATTATATTTATCCTGATCAATCACAAGATCTACTTTATTATATTCTAGGAATTTAATCTTTTTATCAAAACTAGATTTATCACCCGAATAAAAAGAGGTATGGTATCCATTTTGTTTTAAAATATTAAACATTGATTTGTGATCTGGTAAAACATCATTCTCTAAAAAACCATTTTCACTCATTGGCAATGACCCCAACAAAGAAGGCAATACTCCAAAAGTTCTTCCAGTATTCGCAATAAAATTCTCCCAATACAACGATTTTTCAGTTAGGTTGGTTGTATAAGGCATACAGCCACCCAAACTTTTAGATGTTAAAAACTCTGTTCCCAAACCTTCTACAACCAAAACCACAATATTTGGCGGATTCTTTTTTTCTAAATTAAAAAATGGAGACAAAACATCTGGCACTTGATTCGCGTATCTATAAAAAGGATAATCTTGTCTATTGTGTAAATTTAAATCTGCTATTTTTTGTTGTTGCCATTTAAACTCTACAATATCTTGAATAAAATAGCTTGTTTTGTTCTGAAATTTTTCATCATTGATTTCATCAAAATAAAAGATACCAACTCCATGATACACAAAAAGACTTGCAAAAACAGCTATCAAAACCTTTAAATGTGCTCTTTTATCTAAAAAATAATAAAACTCAAAAAACAACATCCAAATAAATAGCAATGGAACAATTTCTAAAACACTTGTTTCTTTTGAGGCTTTCACAATAAAAAATAATTCTTTAATACTATACCCAAAAACATCTGACCCCAAATAAACCATTGAAGTGAGTGCATATTTCACTAAAATAAACTGTACAATTAAGAGGAATGAAAAAAGTGCTAAAAAGGCTTTTTTCTGAAATTCAAATCCAAATATACTCAGTATCAAATACAAAGGTAAAAGACCAATTGCAATGGTTACACAAGTCCAAAAATCATTAGTGACTTTGAAAAAATAAAATTCTAAAAAGGAAATTTCATAATTTCCGATACCCAAAAATATTTCTATGACGCTAAACAAAAAGAACACCAAAAACAATGGAAAAAACAAATATAGATAGTGACTTATGTTCCAAAAATTATTTTTCATAACTATTTCTTTAAATCATTTTTTAATCCTTTTCTAACCATTACTCCCCATTTTTTTTTCTTGTTAAAATAATAATCAAAATTTCCTTTTAGAGCGGCGTATAAAATTGCCGTATGCAGAATAAAAGGTTCTAAAAACAGGGTTAATAACATTCTAAATGCGACTCCTTTTTTCTTGTATTCATTATAAGTGAGTTCCTCAGTAAATATTGCTAATAGAGAAAATAATATGGAAAAGAAATATGCTGCTAAAAAAAATGAAAGTGCATAATCCCATCGGAGCCTACCTATATATAGTAAAAAGATAAAATAAAATATCCCAATCACCTCAATAATTGGAGCCATACGTTCATACAAAAACCAATACGGAACACTAATCAAACCTAATTTCCCATACCTCCAATTCAAAGCCATTTTTTTGTGTTTTTTTAAAGTTTCAATTGTACCTCTTGTCCATCTATTCCGTTGAGATATCAATACTTTAAAATTATCAGGTGCTTCCGTCCAACACAAGGGATCAGGAATAAAATTAACCTTATAAGGAAGTTTTGCTTCTTCCATATATCGTCGCATTCTAACAATAATTTCCATATCCTCTCCAACGGTATGTACATCATACCCTCCTACTTTTACTGCTATTTCTCTATCAAACAGACCAAACGCCCCAGAAATCACCAATAATCCATTAAGCCTACTCCATGCCATTCTTCCTAGAGAAAAACTTCTTAAATACTCTAAAATCTGAGAGCTTACCAACAAGTTTTTAGGAAAGTTAACTTCTATCAATTTTCCGTTTTTGATTACACATGAATTGGCTATTCTTATAACTCCGCCCGTGGCAATTACCTTTTTATCTGTAATCTCTAAAAAAGGTTTAACCATTTTTAGCAAAGCATCTTCAATCAACAAGCAATCAACATCTACACAAGCCACAAAACGACTTTTACTAATATTAATCCCTAAATTCAATGCATCGGATTTACCGCCATTTTCTTTATCCACCACTATTAATTTTTCGAAGGCAGGGTTTTTTGATTTAAAAACCCCTGCTCTTAGCGGTTTCGTTTCAATTTTTGAGTCTATTAGATAATTTATTTTCTCTAAATCATATGCTTCTATTAATTTTTCTAAACTATCGTCCGTGCTTCCATCATTCACAAGAATCACATTATAATTTACATAATGATTAGAAAGTAAAGACCTTGCATTATCAACAATATTTAAGCTTTCATTATAGGCAGGAGCAATTATAGAAATAGATGGAGAATAATTAGACGCCATAATATTTTTATAATTAATAAACCCGTTCTTTTTAAAATAGGTTATGGTTTCTATAGATGATAAGATTGACAACACCACATACGAGATGATTAGCGTAGCTGAATAAATAATAAACAGATACACAAAAATCATTTCAATAGTATGAAAATATTCTCCCGTCAACTCGCTAAATATTTAATTATTTCTTGTGAATCTTTGTCCACCAAAACTTTAACTACTTCTTTATAAACCTTCACATCTATAGTATTCAACAACTCTAAAGCTTCTAGTTTTATCTCAAAGCAATTATTATCAGCATGTTTTTGTATAAACTCAATATCTGAAGGTAATGCCACGTGATCCAACTCTTGAAAAAACACAATCTTTTCCTCTATTGAAATGGCATCAAATGTTGACATAACCCTTTCCTTTGCTTCCATACTTGTCAAAAACAACAATACCTTAATTGCATCCAAACGAATCTCTTTAAAATCATGTTCCAACAACTCCAAAGCATTAGATTCCATATCAAATAGATTGTATATTTTAACTAATTTTAAAGCAAATAAGACCACGTAGTTATTTTTTGAATCCAACCACTTTGAAACATCCCGAATCTCTTGATCTTGAATGTTTTTTAAAATATCCAAGATCTGAATTTGATTCCACTCTGTCAGAGGTTTATCCAAATCATCTAAAAAGTTTAGACCTTCAATTTTTTCTATTTTCACAACATACAACTGAGCTTCATTCCTCACAGCATCTTTCTGATGATTTAATAATCCTTTGATTGGTTTTAAGGCTTCTTTCACGTTAAAAAGACGTAATTGCCTGATTCCATTCACCAATCTAAAATCTTCAATAGATGTTAATTTTGAAAGGGCATATTTTTTTAAATCTATCTCTCGATACAAATCATCAATTGCCAACTCAAACTCCCCAGAAATTTCAGTTTTCAATTTGATCAACGTTCCCACAATTGCACTACGCATGTGCCTTTTATAAACATGATTTTTGATAACAGAAATGATTTCAATTTGACGATCGTTATAAGAAACCCCTTCCTCGTACATACTTAAAAACTCAATCAATAAAAGCTCATATTTGTCGGAGAAATTTTTGTCCTTATCAATTTTTCCAAATAAATAGTATCGTAATGCATTATGACCAACAACCAACAAGAAAAGAGAAATAAAAAAAAACATCCCAATAAACCATACAGCGCGTATTATAAAGGGGACCGAATTAAAATATTCATATAATGTGTTGGTTACACTCATATATTATTTAATTTCTTTCAAGCTAACAATCGTTTAATTCTAATTAATAGTTCATTTGGACTAAACGGTTTGGTCATAAAATCAGAAGCACCAAGGTTAAAAGCATTTAATACGTTTTCCTCTTGGCCTGCCACTGAAAAAACAATAATTGGTGTTTTTCTATTCAATTTATTACGCACATGACTGATCACCTCTAACCCACTGATATAAGGCATCATAACATCTGTTAAAATTAAATCTGGATAGTTTTTTTCAATACTTTCTATAGCCAATTTACCATCTCCAACAATGAAGACATTAAATCCAGCTTTTTCAAGTTTGAACTTCAAAAGCATTGATAATACGGTATTATCTTCGGCAAGTACAATTTTTTTCATAACAATCAGGTATTAGTAATACATGATAATATCAAATAAATGAAAATTCATTCGTTCAAAATGTAGTTAAAATGCAACTTTCTAACTATATTTAGTTAAAGTAAAAAAAAAAGCTAACACAAGAAAGAATTAACCTACTTATCTAGGTATCAAAATTTAAATTCATTGTTATGACAAAGAAACTTACAAGCACTATTGTAGATTTAAATCTATTAAACGATTGTTTTTTTGGAGAAACTGCCTTGCAAATTGATGTAATCAATATATTCTTAAAAGAAACACCTGTTAAAATTGAATCTATTAAATCAGGAATTCTAGAAAAAAATCACATTCAAATTAAAGAAAATGCACATTATTTAAAATCTACCTTCTCTACTCTAGGGGTCCCTATAAACAATGAGTACCTTCAACTCGAAGAATTAGCACGAGAAAATGACGACATTCTAAAAATCAAAGATATATTTGAAAAAACAATTCCTATCTATGATGAATGTTATCAAGAATACGAAAGGATTCTTAAAGAACTGATCAATGGCTAGTTAAACAAATCCAACTCCTTTATAAAAGGATGAAATAATTGTTCCTTAAATTTCACAATATTTTTAGACAAAATTGGTTTGTCAACTAAAATAGAGTTAGTATTTTTGCCGAAACATAAGGACAATGAAAAACACCAAATACGTTTTTGTTACAGGAGGCGTTACTTCATCACTAGGAAAAGGTATTATTGCTGCTTCACTAGCGAAATTACTACAAGAAAGAGGATATTCTGTTACTATTCAGAAATTAGATCCTTATATCAACATCGATCCCGGAACCTTAAACCCATACGAGCATGGAGAATGTTATGTTACGGATGACGGAGCGGAAACAGATTTAGATTTAGGTCACTACGAACGATTTTTAAACATTCCTACTTCTCAGGCTAACAATGTTACCACGGGAAGAATTTATCAGTCTGTGATTGATAAAGAAAGAAAAGGTGAATTTTTAGGAAAAACCGTTCAAGTAATTCCTCATATCACAAATGAAATCAAGGAAAGAATTCAGATTCTTGGTAAAACAGGTGATTATGACGTAGTAATTACAGAAATTGGTGGAACTGTTGGTGATATAGAATCTTTACCATATGTAGAATCTGTTCGTCAATTATTATGGGAATTAGGAGACAACAATGCAATTGTTGTTCACTTAACTTTAGTACCATTTTTAGCTGCAGCCGGAGAATTAAAAACAAAGCCAACACAACATTCTGTGAAAATGTTGATGCAAAGCGGAGTTAGCCCAGATGTATTAGTCTGTAGGTCTGAACATAAAATTTCAGATGATATCAAACGTAAATTAGCATTGTTCTGTAACGTTAAAAAAGAAGATGTGATTTCTTCTTTAGATGCTGAAACTATTTACGACGTTCCAAATCTTATGTTTTATGAAGGATTGGACAAAGTTGTCTTAAAAAAATTAGATTTATGTGACAATGATCAACCTAAGCTTGTTGATTGGAATAAGTTTTTAGGAAAACACAAAAGTCCTAAAAACAAAGTAAAAATTGGATTGATTGGTAAATATGTTGAATTACATGATGCCTATAAATCTATTTCTGAAGCTTTTATTCATGCTGGAGCTGCAAATGAAGTAAAAGTGAAGATTCAATGGATTCACTCTGAAGATTTGACCCTTGAAAACATTCCTCGAAAAATGAAAGATTTAGATGCTATTTTGGTAGCTCCTGGATTTGGAAATCGTGGTACAGAAGGAAAAATTGATGCCGTACGATACGCACGTGAAAACAAAATTCCTTTCTTGGGGATCTGTTTAGGAATGCAAATGGCGGTTATAGAATACGCACGAAATGTTGTAGGAATTCAAGATGCTGGTTCATTAGAAATGGATAGCAACTGTCCGAATCCTGTAATCAACTTGATGGAAGATCAAAAGGATGTAACAGAAAAAGGTGGAACAATGCGTTTAGGAGCATGGGATTGTAAAATATCTGAAGATTCTAAAGTATTCGCAGCCTATAGATCTGAATTAATTAGTGAGCGTCACAGACATCGTTATGAATTCAACAACGAATACTTAAAACAATTAACTGATGCTGGTTTAAAAGTAACAGGTGTAAACCCTAAAACTGGATTGGTAGAAATTGTAGAAGTAGAAGATCATCCTTGGTTTGTTGCTGTTCAGTATCACCCAGAATACAAAAGTACAGTATTGAACCCACATCCATTATTTGTGGAATTCGTAGATGCGGCTTTACAGTACACTTTAAAAAAGACGATTAATCATTAAAAACTGAATTCTCAGTTTAATAAAATCAAAATGGAAGAAAAAAAATTTGACACCAATTCTATAATTGGATTTTTACTTTTAGGAGCAATCATGCTTTGGTTTATGTACACAAACCAACCTGAAGTAGCACCTGAAACAACCACTAATACTGAAGAAACTTCAACAGAACAAGGTTTTTCTGCTCCAGTAGAAGGTAATTTGGAAACAACAGCCGTTGTCTCTGATTCAATTGCATCTATAGAAGCACAAAAAAGATTAGGAAGCTTTGCCTACTCTGCAGGTTTACAGGTAGCTCAAGATGGTACAACCATTATTGAAAATGACTTGTTGAAACTTACCATTGCAAACAAAGGAGGACAAATTGTAGAAGCTTTAGTAAAAAACTACAAATCATATGACTCTTTACCATTATACTTAGTAAAAGACGCAAACGCTTCTTTTAATATTAATTTTGGGACTACTTCTAACAGAAACTTCAACACGAAAGATTTGGTATTCCAACCAAACCTATCTCAAAATGGGGAGAACACCGTTCTTTCTATGAAATTAAAGGTTTCTGAAAGTAAATATTTAGAATACAGATATGAATTGAAGCCTAATAATTACATGGTTGGTTTTGCTATTCGTTCTGTTGGATTAGGTACTATTATTAATAGTTCTAATAAAATAAATCTAAACTATAAATTGAAAGCATTTCGTCATGAAAAAAGCATGAAATATGAAAATCAAATGACTGCTTTAATTTATGAAAAAGAGGGAGGTAAAAAAGATGACCTTTCAATCTCTGGTGATGATAACGAACAAGAGTCTGAAGTTTCATGGTTTGCTTTCAAACAACATTTTTTCTCAACCATCCTTATTCCAGACACTCCATTTAAAACTGCTGACTTGGTTTCTCAAACACTTTTTAAAGACGAGGCTACGGATAAAGTTTTTACAAAAAACTTTGAGGTATCAGCTCCTTTAGAATTAAACAATGGGGAATTAAACAATGGTTTTAGTTTATTTATTGGACCTAATGATTATAGCTTACTGTCTAGCTACGAAAAAAATATTGAAAATGTAGTAGATTTAGGTTGGGGTATTTTTGGATGGATCAATAAACATGCATTTATTCCTTTATTTAACCTTTTAGGAGGTCTTATAAATAACTACGGTTTGGTTATTATTTTGATGACTATTGTGGTTAGAATTTTCATGTCTCCTTTAGTATACAAATCATACTTGTCTAGTGCAAGAATGAAAGTATTGAAACCTGAAATGACAGCGATCAATGAAAAGTATCCTGGTAAAGAAAATGCCATGAAGCGTCAGCAAGAAACAATGGCTTTGCAACGTAAAGCTGGAGTTAGTATGATGGCTGGTTGTATTCCTGCATTGTTGCAGATGCCAGTTTTCTTTGCTTTGTTTAGATTCTTCCCTGCGGCAATTGACTTACGTCAACAAGGATTTTTATGGGCTGATGATTTATCTTCTTATGATTCTGTTTTTCAGTTACCATTTACAATTCCATTTTACGGAGATCATATTAGTTTGTTTCCAATTTTAGCTTCGGTAGCAATCTTTTTCTATATGAGAATGAGTCAAAGTCAACAAATGAATATGCAACAACCTGCGCAAGAAGGAATGCCTGATATGCAGAAAATGATGAAGATGATGATGTACTTCTCTCCTATCATGATGTTGATATTCTTTAACTCATATGGATCAGGTTTAAGTTTGTACTATTTTGTATCTAACTTATTGACGATTACGATTATGTTAGTGATTAAAAATTTCATCATTGATGAAGACAAAATTCACGCACAAATACAAGAAAACAAAAAACGTCCTGAAAAGAAGAAAAGTAAATTCAGACAAAGAATGGACGATGCCATGAAACAAGCTCAAGAGCAGCAACAAATCCAACAAAAGAAAAAGAAGTAATTTCTTTTACTCTATAACAAAAAGGCTATTCTCACGAATAGCCTTTTTTTATGCGAAATATTTTTTATGTACAGTTAAAAGGAGTCTACATCATCAAAACCCATCATTAAATTATTGCATAAAAAAAGCTACTCATAAAGAGTAGCTTTTTTTATATAAAATGGAAACTTGTTAATTCACACTTCTCAAATAAGCAAGTTTATCTTTCCAAATTTTCAATCCTTTTGTTTGCTCAGCGATAGAATTTCTTACATTCTTAACCAAAGGATTTTCCTCTGTTGCATTAGCAATAAAACTTATATTATTATCCAGCTGTTGAATTCCTTTTGTGATTTCATCAATCTTTTTCCTAACAAACTGAACTTCACTTTCAATTTTTCTAGAATTATTTGAAGTCAAATAAGTATCTATTTGCATTTTGTATTTCAACATCTGTAACTCAACCCCTTCAATAGATAATTGTGCAAATAACTTTTCCAAAGCTTCATTGAAATCAGCTTCAATTTGCTTATCCTTTCTTGGCACTCTCCCTATATTTTTCCAGGTTTGCATATATGCTTTAACTTCATCAAGCGTAATGTCTGAATTTCCAATAACACCCAATATCTGAGATAAAAAATCTTTTTTGGTAGCCAATGCTTCTAACTCCTCATTAGATCCATTATCTTGAATTTGATGAACACGATCAAAATAATAATTACAAGCATCTTTAAATTCCTTCCAAATTTTATCAGAGTGCTTTCTTGGAACATGACCAATAGTTTTCCAATCTGCTTGGATTTTCTTCATTTGCCCAGTTACACTTTTAAAATCATCGCTATCCTTTAAAGATTTAGCCAATTCTAAAAGAGCCATCTTTTTTTCTAAATTTGAATGCTGTACCGAATTTAAATCTTTATAGAACTGATTTTTGGCATGATTAAAACTTTTAGTTACCGCTTTTAACTGATCCCAAATTTTTTGACTTTTATTTCTTGGTACTTTACCAATCGTAAAAAACACCTCTCTTTGCGCCTCAAAATCCTTGATAGATCTCTGCCAATCAGAATGCGTTTTATTTTTTGAGATATCAAATTTATCTAGAGCAGCAATAACTTCCAATTTCTTTTGAATATTCTCTTGGTATTTTGATTTTTGCTCGTCAAAATATTTATCACGCTTGTCATGAATAATCTTTGTAGCTTCACTAAACTTTTGCCAAATTTCCTCTCTAAATTCTCTTGAAACAGGACCAACGTCTTCTTTCCACGCCTTGTGCAATTCTTGTAAGCCTTTAAATGCTTTTGAAACATCCTCCATTAAAGTAAGTTCAAAAGCCTTTTCAACAATTTTTATTTTCTCTTCTAGATTATGCTTAAAATCTAATTCACGTAAGTCATTATTCATATGTAACAAGTCGTAAAAACGCTCTACATGATGGTGATAATTTCTCCAAGTATTATTGTATTTTGTTCTAGGTACTGGACCTATTGTTTTCCAGGTTTCTTGAAGCTCTTTAAACTCCTTATGCATGGTCTTTGAGTCTGCCTTTTCAATAATTTGTTTCAAAGCTTCAATCGTAGCCAATCGCTTATCAAGATTTTCTTTCAGTTGCGATTCTACATCCGCATAGTGCTTATTTCTTTTCGTTCTGTATTCATTGATAATTTCATTAAACTCAACTTTTACAGGACTTGAAAAATGAAAATCAATAGACTCTCCTCCTTCTTCTAAAAATGCAGCTTTTTTAGATGCTAACAACTCGCTAAATTTAGTATCAAACGATTTTCTAAGCGATTCTACACTAGTTTTAATTGCTTGAATTTTCTCATTTTTAACTAGCTTCTGAATTTCCTTTACAATCTCTTCCATACTCAAGGAAGCATAGTCAATGGTAGGAACTACCTCTTTTTCTTCTACCTTTTCAGCATCAGCAGCCACTTTATCTTCTATCGAAGAAACAACTTTTTCCATAGCTTCTGCAGCCGAATCAGAAGTTTTGTCAGTAGAATCCACTACCTCATTGGCCTCGCTATTTGTTGAAGAATCTATATCCTTTTGTTCTTCGGTTGATTTTTCTATCTCTTCAGAATTATTATTTACTGCGTCTAACATCTTAACGTGTTTAAAGTTCCTAATTATAATTGTTTAAATATAGCTATAGCATCTTAAACAACAAAATTAAACGCTTTAAAAAAGACCTCATTATATGTAATGAAACATGTAAATTCCCTAATCTCTATTCCAGATTTCCCAAGATTTTTCCGCTTGAAGTTCCAACATTTTCATTCCGTTGGCAATGCTAGCACCTTGCTCCTTTCCTTTTCTTAAAAAAGCAGTTTCTGAAGGGTTATAAATCAAATCAAATAACAAATGAGTTTCATTTAAATATTCAAATGGAATGTTTGGATGTTTTTCAACATCAGGATGCGTTCCGAGTGGAGAACAGTTTACAATAATTCCTGTTTCTGAAATAACCTTTTCAGTCAAATCTTCATAACTAATTTGATTTTCATCTTTAGGAATTCTAGATACAAATTTATACGAAATACCGCGTTTCTTAAAGGCATATGCAACAGCCTTAGACGCCCCTCCAGTACCTAAAATCAATGCTGTTTTATGAATTTGCTTGATAAATGGATCAATAGATTGATCAAATCCATAAACATCAGTATTGAACCCTTTACGCTTCCCATCTTTGTAAATTTTAATGGTATTGATAGCACCTATTTCTTCAGCCTCCTCATCAATTTCATCTAAAAATGCTCCCACATCCTCTTTATAAGGAATGGTAACATTCATCCCTAATAAACTTTCTTTATGTGTTTCAAAAACAGCAGGAAATTCTTCAATGCTTTGTAAATCAAAATTCACGTATGAATTTTCCTTCAAATTTAATTTTTCAAATTTTTCAGAGAAATAACCTCTTGAAAAAGAGTACTCAATATTTTTACCTACTAATCCAAAAAGCTTTTTTGCACACATAATATCTATTTTGTGCGCAAAAATATTGAAATCCTAGTTGGTGACCATAAAATTCTACTCTTTTCTAATCAATATTTATTCTTTCAGCAAAGTCTGAATATCAATTTTAAGTTGATTCATCGAAGCTCTATTCAAACCATTATAAATCCCCCTGATATGTCTATTCTCATCAATCAATAAAAAATTCTCGGTATGTAAAAAATCATCATTATTTTTTACATTACCCAAATCATTTTCTACAAAATATTGGTTCCGGCCCAAATCATAAATAGCATCTCTATCCCCTGTTACAAAATGCCATTTATCAGAAATAGCTCCTTTATTTATTGCGTAGCTTTTTAACACTGAAACAGAATCTTTTTCTGGAGTAACCGAATGTGATAGTAACAATAATCTTTCCTCCGTTAAAAAAGAATCTTGAATTTCTTTCATATTTGCAGTCATTTTAGGACAAATACCAGGACAAGAGGTAAAGAAAAAGTCCGCAACGTAAATTTTCCCAATAAAAGTATCTTCATTAACTATTTTCGCATCTTGGTTCCTCAATGAGAATTCTGAAATTTTATGAAATTTCTTTTCTTCATCACTACCAGGTTCCAACCAATAAGGGGTAAAACTTTCATCTTTATAAAATGGCAAATTAGCAACACGACTCTTTGTTTTAGCATCTTTACATGCCAAACAAACTAAAAATAAAAAAAGTAAGTTAATTTTTATAATTCTCATAGCTAACAACGGTTTCCTTTTTTAAATTATAACAAGAATTTGCTCGACGCATCCCAAATATTCTTCCTTCTCTCGCTTCATAATTTACATATAATTTGCCATTCTGCAACCATGCTTTTTGCAAACCATTTTCTTTACCGTTATCTAAATTCCTAATTTTAGAGACTTTTCCATCGGCCCACCAACTAGTTTCTTTTCCCTGTCTTTTTCCTTTGTGATTGTAGACAACTTGATAGGCTTTATTACCATTTGACCAAAAAGTTATATAATCCATCACAAGTACATTCCGTTTGTAATGACAAATTTTACGAACTTTACCATTAGCAAACCATTGTTTAGCTACTCCTTCCTTTTGTCCTTTAAAAAAACCAATAAATTCAGCTTTTCTACCGTTACCATAATACCTTACCGCGAAGCCATCATAAGGTTTACCTTGAAAACTCCAAACACCACGATTTCCATCAAGTTTCAAATCTGATTTTAATACCACCTCATTTTTAATTTCTTCAAAAGAGATTCTATCATCAGACTTTACATCACTTGAACATCCATAGGCTAGAATGAAATAAAACAACCATATGTAGCTATAAGACCTCATACCTAATGTTATAAGTTTCCATTATAAGGACCTGCAAATAATATATAACCTACCTCTCCGCCTGAGGTAGTTGAATACATCTCATTGATAATATGATAATGATACTCTGATGTTGTTGTATGCTGAGTTGTAGAAGTGTGTCCTCCTGAACTATCTAAATCCGTCGGATAATCTCCTGTTGCGTTACATTTTCTACCATAAATAAAGAATCCATCTTTCAAAATTCCAACAAGCTTATCATCGTCATTTGTTATTGCATGTGGTTCCAAATGGTAATGATACACATCCGGCCCAATATGTCCTCCGGTCCAATCTAAGGTTGCCGCTGCTTCATCTAAAGAACCTGATCCTTCTTGATCATTATAAATTGCAGCCCCAGAAACTGAAATTCCTATCAAGCCTAAGGTAGTTGCAGTTGTATTATTTGCTAAAGTAGGGTTTGTAGAAACCGTAAAAGAATCATCATAAGTTCTCGCTACACCCCTCATATCTGTATAAGTACCATCTGGATTTATGGTAGAAGGAGTTCCTTCAAAACCACTACCTTCTTCTCTATACAACTCGTGATTACTTCCCCAATAAAAGGATTCATGATTGGGAAGTCCTGTTGTCTCAATTGTGACATCAGACCCTCCATTTGTTAAAAATATATCCGTTTCTCCCTCATCAAACTCCGCAAAAGCTGCATGTAGTTCACCCGACACAACCTCCGTTTCCGTTTCATTTGTTTCTTCTTCTATATTTCCTGTAGTATCATCTGACGCACAACTCAAGAACAATATGCTTGAAAAACAAAGTGCCGATAAAAGTTGAATGGAATAATTTTTCATAATAATAGGTTTTAGATTGTTTACTACTAAAACAATCAATTTTCACTATACCCTACCCTTCAAAACAAAAAAAATCCCTTTCTAAATAAATAGAAAGGGATTTTTTATGAGTATTATTATTCTAGAATTTATATCCTAAACCTAGATTGAATGTATCAAATCTCGAGTCTATATCAACAGGAGCAAACATTTCATCATCCTCTAACCTTTCTGAAACACCAAATGAATATCTAAGATTTAGAAATAATTTCTCTGTTAAATCTACTTCTGCACCTAATGCTAGACCAAGACCAAATTTATTAAGACCATCCGCATCGTCATCTAACAAATAATCAAATTGTGGTCCTGCCATCAAACTAAAACTTCTGGCTACCTCATACTTAAACATAACTGGTATCAATAATTCTGAACTATTTTCTCCATCAAAACTGTAAACAGCAAATTGAAATTCTGGACGAATAGTAAACTTTTCATCAATATTAAATTCCTTAAACAAACCTAAGTAGAATCCACCTGCTGAATCTGAATCTGAATCTGTTTGTCCTTGATAAGATCCCTTCACTTTGACAATCAAAGAACTATATCCAGCACTAATTCCAAAAGAATTTTCTTGTCCGATAACATTTGACAAGCACAATACTACCAAAATGGCAGTGAATAACATTTTTTTCATAACATTTATTTTTTATGCGGCAATTCTACAACAATCTCCTTGCTCTCGAAAAAAAAACATCAATCTTTTGACTGTGTGTTTTCACAGTAAACAATTCACATCAATCTAAGCTAAAACTGATTAAATTTTATTTATAGCACGATCTTAATATACACTATCACTAAAACCATGATAGTTAACTTTTTTTCACAAAAAAATCCCTTTCTAAATAAATAGAAAGGGATTTCAAATAAATTTTATAAAATTATTAAGCGTTGAATAATTTTCTTCCGCTCATTAATTTGTTTACTTTTTCTCCAACAGCTTCTAAAACGGCTTCGTCTTCAAAATTCATGATTACCTCATCAATTAAATCAACAACAGTTGCCATTTCATCAGCTTTTAAACCACGTGTAGTAACAGCAGCAGCACCAATACGAATACCTGAAGTTACAAATGGTGATTTATCATCAAAAGGAACCATATTTTTGTTTACTGTAATATCTGCCTTTACTAGAGCTTCCTCAGCATCTTTTCCTGACAAATTTTTATTGCGTAAATCAATCAACATACAGTGATTATCTGTTCCTCCAGAAATCAATTTGTATCCTTTTGCAACAAATGCAGCAGCTAAGGCAGCAGCATTTTCTTTCACCTGTACTTGGTAATGCAAAAAGTTATCTGTCAATGCCTCTCCAAATGCAATTGCTTTTGCAGCAATCACATGCTCTAATGGCCCACCTTGCATTCCTGGGAATACAGCAGAATTTAATATTGCAGACATTTTACGCAACTTTCCACTTTTTAATGTAAGTCCCATTTTATTGTCAAAATCTTCACCCATCATAATCATACCTCCTCTTGGACCTCTTAAAGTCTTGTGAGTAGTTGTAGTTACAAAATGACAATGAGGCATTGGATCATTCAATAATCCTTTTGCAATCATACCTGCTGGATGAGAAATATCAGCCATTAAATAAGCATCAATACTATCAGCAATTTCTCTAAAACGAGCAAAATCAATATCTCTTGAATAAGAAGAAGCCCCAGCAATAATTAATTTTGGCTTTTCTTCTAATGCAATTTTTTGAATATTATCATAATCTAAACGACCTGTTTCCTCTTCAACTCCATAGAAAGAAGTTTTGTAAGTTTTTCCTGAAAAATTTACTGGTGAACCATGTGTTAAATGTCCTCCATGAGAAAGATCAAATCCTAAAATTTTATCTCCTGGGTTTAATACCGCCAAATACACAGCAGCATTTGCTTGAGAACCAGAATGAGGTTGTACATTTACATATGCAGCTCCAAATAATTCTTTAGCTCTGTCAATAGCAATTTGCTCAACAACATCTACTACTTCACAACCACCATAATAACGCTTACCAGGATATCCTTCAGCATATTTATTAGTCAACACAGAACCTTGTGCTTCCATTACTTGCTCACTAACAAAATTTTCAGAAGCGATTAATTCTAATCCCTCTAATTGTCTTTCTTTTTCGTCTTGTACTAAGTCGAAGATGATTTGATCACGTTGCATCCTTTTAAGATTTACAGTTTATAAAAATAAAGTGCAAATTTACAATTTTAGTTTCAAATAAATGTCAAAAAAATAATTATATAATTTCAATAAAAAAATCTTTTTGAGATCTTAAAAATCTAAATAGAAAGCTAAAAAAATGAAGTAGAAATTATTTCAAACTTTCAAATTTAAAATAATCAAACAAAACATAATTTTCTTGCGTTGTAGCTTTATCACCGATAAAGTGAATATTTTCTAAACTGCAATAAGCTTCAAACTTATGAGTTCTCCCATAGGCTAACTGTACTTCTTGAATCAATGAATTATTCAACAACCACTGAACATAATATTTATTTTTCTCTCCTCTATCCAATACAAGTTCTAACTCGTACCACTGCGAACTTGTAATTTTTATCACATTGGATACATGTGGATTATTTTGAGAACTACAAAATAGCAAAAGTTCATCGTCTAGAGCTTGATGTTTTTCTCTATCCTCTCTGTTACCAGAACCTATTTCAAAATCTAATTCATGTTGATTATCTGAATACAAAAATGCTCCAATACTACAATTTTCATATATTTTCATTTTCGGAACATAAACACGCCATTTGAAGGTGCCAAATGATAAATTTGTCTTGTTAAACATAATTTTAACACGTTCGTCGGATCCTCTCTTGGTTTTCAACCGAACATAACTTGAGTCTAAAAAATAATTGATATATGTAATATTCTGAGATCCGTTACTCCAATATTTTTTAAATTTTGCTTCATTGTCAAAGTTCTCTTCATATTCCTCTAAATTTTTAAAGAACATTTTCTCCTTAAATAATTCCGTATTAAAACAAGATGAAAGAAAAAACAATGAAAAAACTTTTAAAAGAAACCTCATATCTAAATTTAGTATGGCTAGTCTTTTAAAGTTACTAAAAATAAACACATTATTTCCCTAGTAGCACTTGCTACTGAAAACAATAACTAATTACAATTGAGATTTGTATTTCCAAATACTAGATTCCTTTTCAAAAAATGAATTCTCATGGATAATTGAAATCCTCCCATTCTCATAAAAATAGGCTTTAAACTCAACAGTACCCACGGAATCTTTGGCTGCTCCCTTGGTTGTATTTAAAACATCTAACTTAACCCAATCCACCGACTTTGCCCAGTTTTCAATTTCAATGGATTCTTTTTTGGTTGGTCTTGTTTTTGTATGATGACTTTCCTGTAGATACTTCCCGTTAGCCAACACAAATGCAGCATAACGTGAACGCATTAAGTCCTCAGCCGATTCCGCCTTTTTAACACCTCTATGAATTAATTCACAACAATCTTGGTAACGAATCTCTCTACCACAATGACACTTTACAGCATTCATAATTCACTTTCCTTTTTGAGTTCATTATGTTTCTGCACCAACTCTTTTAATCGTTTTTGTCGCGTTAGTTTTTCTTCGCGCTGTTTATTTAACTTACGATTCATCAACTTGGTATGCTTTGATTTATTTTTTGTGTTTTTTTCTTTTCCCTTTTTAGGCATCCTAGAATTGTTTATTCGCTATAATATCTCCTGCCAATTGCAATAACACAAGTTCTGCGGTTTTTGCAGAATATTTTGCCGCACTGTAAGTTAGTTCCGCATTCACTAAGTTCACCTGCGCCAATCTAAAGTCAATCGAACTAATTTGCCCAAGTTTATAATACTCGGTTGAACGTTCAAAATTTAATTTGTTCGTTGCCACATTTACTTTTTGAACTTTTAAGGTAAACAGAGCATTTTGATAGATTTCCCAAGCATTATTTACATCTCGTTTCAAAAATTCTTCTTGCTGTTCCTTTTGCGTTTCCAAACGATCTACAGCAATTTTAGCATTTCTTACACGAGTAGTTGTACTTCCTCCATCAAATAAATTCCAAGTCAACCCTACTCCCGCATTCAAACCATTTTGATAACGCTCAACCGTACTAAATGGATTATCTGGATTAAAAGGATCACTATAGTTTTTTGACCAAGCATAAGAACTTGTTAAACTCACATTCGGCATCCAACCAGAATTGTTAATTTTCACATCATACTCACCCAATTCTAATGCTTTTTCCGCTTGCAAATAATCCACATTATTGTCTAGTGATTTGTCTAAAACGTTTTCTAAATACAAATCATCTAAATAAACAATTGTAGTATCTACTGAAACTTCATTGTTTACATCAGTCCCCAATACAATATTCAAATCTCGTTTTGCATTTGCCAACTCCCGTTGAACTCCCAGATAAGTAATACTATCATTATTTAAATCTACCTCAGCATTCAAAACATCTAACTTTGTATTCTGACCATAATCAGATCCATAAACAGCTCTTTTCAATCTTTCTTTTGAGATTTCAAGCGTCTGCTTTTGATTGTTTAAGTTTTCTGTTAACCTAGCCACCTCATAATAAGCAGAAAACAAGGTTATCAGTGTGTTTTCCAGTACCGATCTTGCTTGCAGCTCTGTCAAATTATAAGTCTCTTTCAGTTTACCATAAGTATAATACCTGCCTAAACCATTGAACAAGGTATAATTAAAACCAACAGAGGCATTCAGGTTCTTTGATTCTAAACTACTGGTAGACACAATATCTCCAGAAATTTGAGTTGCTTCAGAATCATTTAAGTCATACGTGGCATTCGCATTGGTAAACAAAGTTGGTAAATAACCACTATTATACAAACTCGCATTATTTTTAGCAGTTTCAAGACTGTTCTCGGTCAGAATAATATCATAATTATTCTCCAATGTTTGCAAGATTGCCTCTTCTTTAGTTAGCAACTCTTGTGCTGAAAACTCCGAGAATACAGCTAGAAATAAGACAATTACTATTATATATTTTTTTCTCATATTATAGTTCTAATTCTTTTTGTTCGTACTCCATTTCTTTGATAGCCCTTTCTACAGATTCTCTAGTAGGTTTTGTTCCACTGAAAAACCATTTCACATAAACCTTTACCCAATTCGCAAAAGACAATAAAATTGGCAAAGTCAACAACGTTAAAAAAGTAGCAATGATGATCCCATAAGCAATTGATATGGCCATTGGAATCAAGAACTGTGCTTGTCTACTCGTTTCAAAAATTAAGGGAACTAAACCGGCAACAGTAGTAATGGTCGTTAAAAAAATAGCTCTAAACCTAGATTTACCTGCCTTAAGTAAAGCTTCATCAAATTCTAAGCCCTCTTTTAGATAAGAATTAAATTTACTTATCAAAACCAACCCATCATTTACCATTATTCCAATCAACGCAATAATCCCCAACATAGAGAGCATATTCACTGGGAAATTATGAATATAATGCCCCCAACCAACTCCTACAAAACTGATAGGAACCATAAGCAAAAGCATAAATGGTTGACCATAGGATCTAAAAGTAAATACAATGACTATATAAATTAATAAAAGAATAATTCCTCCTACCGTTGGAATATTACTCATCACTTTTGCTGCTTCTCTATTTTGACCTTCATATAAAACGGAAACTTGCGGATATCGAGCCAACATATCAGCAATGACGGTTGATTTCATCTCTTGCAAGACTTCTGTAGCAGAAGCTTTATCATCTTTTAAATCGGCCTCAATTCTAATTTCCCTTAATCCGTTGAGGTGATTGATTTTAATTTCACCACGTTCAATTTCATAAGTAGCGACTTCTGAAAAAGCAACTTTTGCCCCTGTAGGTGTTGCAATTCTCATATCGTCTAAGTTTTTAATTGAAGATCGCTCTTCTCGGTTGTAACGAACCCAAATCTTTATTTCGTCTTGACCACGCTGAAAACGCTGGATTTGATATCCAAAAAAACCACTCCTTACTTGAGTCATGATATCTTGATACGTCAAACCAAGCAAATAGGCACTTTCTTTAAGTTTGATCTTAATTTCTTTAATTCCCTGAGGGTCATTATCTGAAATATCTTTTAATATTGGATTATCAGAAAAATCTTGTTTTAACTCTTCCTTGGCTTGTTTTAGTTGCTCAATATCATTTGATAATAATGAAACTGAAATTGGGCTTCCTCCAAACCTACCTCCTGAACCAAAAACTAAAGACTCAACTCCGTATACAGGTCCTACAGCTGTTCGAAACCTATTTGCTACTTCAATAGCGTTAAAATCCCTTGTTTGTCCAGGTAATAAGTTCACATTTAAAGACGCTGTTGATGTACCCGCTCCTAATCTTTTAATCACATTATCTACAACAGATAAATTACCTGTTTGTTCGGCTGTCAACTCCTCATTTACCTCCCAAACCTTATCCTCTATCATACTTATAATCGAGTCTGTTATTTTTTCATTGGTTCCTTGCGGCATTTGTAAGGATATAGCAACCCTGTCACTAGCAATATTCGGAAAAAAAGTAGCTCTTATCAATCCTCCTTTAAAAGCTCCTAATGTAATTATGAAAAGTGCAATCGGAATCACAATACCAAAAAACTTATTTTTCAATACAAATTTCAATGAGGGACCATACAAACGATCTCTCATATAATCCATTACCCTTTCAGCGTGTTTGTTGATTATATTTACTTTCTCATTTCTGTCTAAAGCCTTAGAATGTGCTACGTGAGCCGGTAAAATAATCAAAGCTTCAACTAACGAAACTACCAAAGTTAAAGCTACTACAGTCGCTACTTCACTAAAATATTCTCCTAATCTTCCATCTAGAAAAAAGAAAACTGAAAAAGCCAAGATTGTAGTAAAAATCGCAGAAAATATCGGAGGAACAACCTCCATGGTTCCATCAATTGCTGCCCTTACCGGATTCTTACCTTGTTCGTAATGATGGTAAATATTTTCTGATATTACAATTCCATCATCAACCAAAATTCCAATTACTATAATCATCCCAAAAAGAGATAACACATTTATAGTAACATTAAAGTACCCTGCTAACATGAACATACCAAAAAAGGCAACTGGTAACCCCGCAGCAACCCATAAAGCCAAACGAGGTCTTAAAAAAAGTGACAAAAACAATAATACCAACAACATTCCTTGCCAAGCATTGGTAAACAATAATTTTGTTCTTTCTACCAAAGTGATTGAAGAGTCTCTAGCAACCACTAACTGAACATTATCATGTCTTATATTGAACTCTTCAATATATTCGTTTACCTTATCTGCAGTACCTATTAAATCTTCACTATTGGTATTATCCACGCGCACTCTAACAGATAAATCTCCATTATAATACAAACGATTTGGCGATTCATTCCATCTATCCGAAACCTCAGCAATATCTTTCAATCGAATGACTCTACCATTTGGGTCAGCTCTAACCACGATAGCATTCATATCAATTCCATAATAAGATCTATTCTTGGCACGAATTAAAAATTCCTCCGAGCTAGTCTTTACAGATCCTCCTGAAGTAAGAATATTGTTTTTTGAAACAGCTTGCGCAACATCGGCAAAAGTTAAATCAAAAGCCCTTAAAGAACTCTCACTAACTGCTATTTCTATTTCTTCTTCTGGAAACCCCATTATAGAAATCTGAGATACTCCTTCCATTCTTCTTAAATCATTTTCTATTTCTCTCGAAAATGTTTTAAGCGATTTTAAAGGAATATCTTTTCCTGTAATCACAAAACTTATTGTTTCTCTAATACGTTCTACTTTTGCCACAACAGGCGGCTCCATACCGGTTGGAAAATTAGGTACTTTGTCAACTGCATTTTTAACATCCGCCAAAACCACATTGATATCATACCCTTTGATAATTTCTATGGCAATAGAGGAAGAATTTTCTTTGGATGTGGAAGTAATTCTATCTATCCCAACAATTCCCTTTAGATTGTCTTCAATTTTCAACACAACCCCTTCTTCCATTTCTAATGGAGAAGCTCCTGGATACGCTACATTGACCGAAATCTGATCCGAATCTGACAAAGGAAAAAATGAAGAGTTTAAATTAGAATATCCTAAAATCCCTAACAGAACGAAAGCGATGATAATAATATTAACAGAGACAGGATATTTAATAAAATAAGAAATTATTTTTTTCATATTACTTACTCTTTGGAAGTATTAAATTTCTTAGCTGGCATTCCATCAAAAGCTCCTAATACAGGTCTAGAAATCAACTCTGCCCCATTTGGAATTCCTTTTACAATGACCGTATTTCTTTTGTAATAAATTGGAGTAACAGGAATTTTATTTAATACAGAATCTTTAAAAACAAACACATGTTCCTTTTTAATCAATAAATTTCTTGCTATTTCATAGGAATCAGGAACCCCCCTTGCGGTAACTTCAGCCTCTAAATAAATTCCTTCTCTTAGATTCTTCCCGCTCACCTCAATAAACACATCTAAGGTTTGACTACTTAAATCGATTTTACCACCAATTCTAACAACTTTTCCAGTAACTTTAATCGTTTCAGTTAAATCAGTTAATTCTACCTTTTTTCCAATTCTAATATCATTCGCTAAACTAGCATTGACTGAAAGCGTTAACTCATACTTATCAGTATTGATAAACTCTCCCATTATCTGCCCCTGACGAACCAGTGCACCTTCATTTACATTTACCTCTGTAATAACACCATCAAAAGGTGCTTTTAAATTATACTTTTCTAAGCGCACTTCTAAATTTTTGATATTGTAGTAAGTAGTGTAAATATCTTTGGCTGTAATAAAGTATTTTTCTTTATCCGAAGAAGGCTCAGGAATTTCTTTAATTCTTTTATTCACATCAAAACTGTCTAAGTATTTTACCCACTTCTCAAAAGAATCTGGATAATCCATTCTTAAATCAGGCATGATGGATACAATTAAATTTTGAAAAATACTTTTCTGAGCTTTTAAAGTAGCAATATGTTCATCGCTATTAATCGCTAAAAGTGTTTCTCCTTTCTTAAAAGCAACTCCTACTCTAAATTCTTTTTTTGAATTCTCTAGTACCCCTTGCACTTCAGAGTACAAAACAACTCGATCCTTAGAGCGAAGACTTCCTTTTTCTTTTATAACAATAGGGATTTCTGAATTCTGTACGACTTCTGTAAAAACAGTTTTTTCAACTTTTGTTAAAACTCTTTTTTTTTCTTTTTTATTATTTATGAAACCTTGGTAAGCCCATACAGAAAGAGCTAATATGACAATCCCAAGAATAACGAATCTAGCTTTTCCCATGAAATAATTTGTGCTGTTTAAGTAAGATGAATTCTATTTTTCTCTAAAACAAAATACAATAATTTTATAATACTCTGTTTAAGCCCTCAAATATACAAACATCGTGCCTAAATGAACCTTTCAACACCTGTTAAACAATACTTAATTCCTCAATGGATTTGAACTGAAAGAAAACTGCAACTTATATAAAAAGTAGGAACCAATAAAAAGCTATATAACCTGTAAAGCTTATACTTTTGTTAGCCATGAGAAATTACACAACCTTAAATCTATCTCGTTTGATAATAATAGCTGAAATCTATTCAACCAAGTCCCATTATTTTACATTTCAAAAAAATAATTTTTATTTTTTTGAAATTTTGTAAAACAAAAAAAAGACTACATTTTCATGTAGTCTTTTAATTTTCTTGTGGGCAATGAGGGATTCGAACCCCCGACCCCCTCGGTGTAAACGAGGTGCTCTGAACCAACTGAGCTAATTGCCCTTAGCGGTTGCAAATATAGCACCGATATTTAGATAAACAAGCGTTTTTATTGGTTTTTTTTCAATTAAAACAGCTTAAAAACGCTTAATCTTTGAGATTGAATCGATTAGAAGAATAAAAAAAAATAATTTTTATTCAAAAAAGAAAGAAAACCAAAAACTTCAATCCTCAGATGGAAACTTTTCTGTAATTCTATCTTAAATTCAATTATATAATTAATTTTACTTTCTATAATTATCTAGGTCTTATTTACCATTTATGCCAACAGAAGAACATTTCAATAAGTTACGTGCCAAATTAAAGGGAGAACTATTTACTGATGAACTACACAAAAGTATTTATGCTACAGATGCGTCAGTTTACAGAAAAAAACCATCAGCCATAAGCATTGTAAAAGACGAGTCGGATATTATTGAACTCTTATCTTTCGCCAACAAACACCTGATAGGATTAACTCCTAGAACCGCAGGAACTTCGTTAGCAGGACAATGTGTGACTAACGGAATTGTAGTAGATACTTCTAAATACTTAAACCAAATAATCTCTTTTAACAAAAAAGAACGCACCGTTACCGTTCAACCTGGAGTGATAAGAGATGATTTGAATAGATATCTAAAACCACATGGTTTATTCTTTGGCCCAAATACTTCTACTTCCAATAGATGTATGATTGGCGGAATGGTAGGTAATAATTCCTCTGGAACAACTTCCATTAGATATGGAGTTACTAGAGATAAAGTAATCGCCTTAAAAACTATTTTATGCGATGGAAGTATTGCCTATTTCCATGAAATGACTTCAGAACAATTCAAAGAAAAGACCCAAGAAAATTCTTTAGAGGGACAACTTTACAAAAACATTTATGAGGAGCTTTCTAAAAAAAATCAACAAGATGAGATTCATAAAGAATTTCCTAAAAAAGAAATTCACAGAAGAAATACTGGTTATGCAATAGATTTATTATTAGAATCAAAATTATTTGGAGGGACTAAAGAAAATATAAATTTAGCACAACTCCTCTGCGGAAGTGAAGGTACTTTGGCTTTTAGTACAGAGATCACTATCAAACTAGATCACCTACCTCCTTCTCATAATATTATGATTGGTGCTCATTTTAAAAGTATCCAAGAGAGTCTTGAGGCAGTTGTTACGGCAATGAAACACACTTTGTACAATTGTGAATTAATGGATAAAATAATTCTTGATTGTACCAAAAACAATGCAGATCAAAAGAAAAATAGATTTTTTTTAAATGGAGATCCTGAAGCTATATTGATGCTAGAAGTTGCTTCTAACTCCCCTGAAGAAACAGAGATATTAGCGGATGCCCTTATTGCAGATTTAAAGAATAGTAATTTCGGATATCATTTTCCTAAAATACATGGTGCTGATATTCAAAAAGTGCATGAATTAAGAAAGGCAGGACTTGGTTTACTCGGAAATATAATTGGTGATCCGAAAGCAGTAGCATGTATTGAAGATACAGCGGTTGTATTAGAAGATTTACCTGTTTATATATCAGAATTCACTAAAATGATGGATAACTATGGACAAGAAGCTGTTTATTACGCTCATGCAGGTGCCGGTGAGATACATCTCCGTCCTATTCTAAATCTAAAGAAAAAAGCAGATGTAAAGTTATTTAGAGAAATAACTACCGCCACTGCTAAATTAGTAAAAAAATACAAGGGTTCATTTAGTGGTGAACATGGAGACGGAATTGTTCGTTCTGAATTTATACCTTTAATGATTGGAGAACAAAATTATGCTCTTCTCAAACGAATTAAAGCCGCTTTCGATCCAAATCATATATTAAACCCAGGGAAAATCATTGATTCGTTTTCCATGGACGAAGACCTAAGATATACACCAGACAGAAAAGAACCAGAAGTTACAACTTTCTTAGATTTTTCTGACAATCAAGGTATTTTGAGGTTGACAGAAAAATGTAACGGATCAGGTGACTGCAGAAAATCAGCAGAAGCAGGCGGCACCATGTGTCCTAGTTACCGTGCTACAAGAGACGAAAAAAACACTACTCGAGCTAGAGCTAATGCGCTGAGAGAATTCTTAACCAACAGTGATAAAATTAATAAGTTCAACCATCAAGAACTATACGATGCTTTTGACTTGTGTTTAAATTGCAAAGGTTGCACTAGTGAATGTCCTAGTAATGTAGATGTATCTGTTCTAAAAGCTGAATTTTTACATCAATACTACAAAAACAACGCTCCTAGTCTAAGAACAAAGCTCTTTGCTTACAACGAAAAATATAATAAGCTAGGAAGCATCACTCCAGGAATAACCAACTTTTTTCTAAATAAAAACTTTGTCAAAAATATATTAGGTATTAGCAACAAAAGAAAACTACCTAAACTTAATACCAAAACACTACTTCAACATTATAAAAAAAACAAGCAAAAGCTTTACACTCCAGTGAATCCAATTGGAATAGTATATGTTTTTTGCGATGAGTTCACTAATTATTTTGATGTATCAGCAGGAATTGCGACGTTAAAAACACTAACTAAATTGGGGTACGATCCTAAAATTATCAATCATGCTGAATCTGGAAGAAGCGCTATTTCTAAAGGACTTCTTTCCTTTGCAAAAGAAAAAGCAGAAGAAAACATTGCTATTTTCCATCCGCTTATCTCCAAAGAAACACCCCTTATTGGAATTGAACCCTCTGCTATTTTAACTTTCAGAGATGAGTACCATCGAATGGTGTCCGACAAAGAAAAAGCGATTCAAATTTCAGAAAACACTTTTACCATAGAAGAATTTCTAGCAAACTGTGTTTATAAAAACATACTGACTGCCAAACAGTTTACAAAAGATAAAAAGACCATAAAAATACACGGACATTGTCATCAGAAATCACTGAGCTCTACCTCTCCAGTTTTCAGTATTTTAAATTTACCAGAAAACTACACAGTCACCATTTTAAACACTGGATGTTGTGGAATGGCTGGATCCTTCGGGTATGAAAAGGAACATTATGACATCAGTATGCAAATAGGAGAAGATACTTTATTTCCAAAACTCAGAAAACTTGACAATTCTGTAACTATCGCCGCCTCAGGAACAAGCTGCAGACACCAAATAAAAGATGGAGTGAATAAAACCGCAACACATCCCGTAGAAATCTTATATGATGCCATGCTTTAAAAAAGCATCGTAAATATTTCATCATTAATTATTACCTTTCGTTTTTAGACCGCATCTAAAACTAGAAAAAATGGGAAAAACAGCTATTATCATCGGAGCCACAGGGGCAACAGGAAATCATATATTAAGATTATTACTGCTAGATAAGAGATATAGCACGGTTAAACTTTTCTCTAGATCGGCTTGCAATATAAGCAACCCGAAAATAAAAGAATATTTAGGCAACCTTTTTGAACTAGAAAAACAAATTGAAGAGTTCACTGCTGACGAAGTATATTGCTGTATCGGTACTACAAAAAAACAAACCCCCGATGAAAACATTTACAGAAAAATTGACTTTGGAATTCCTGTAACTGCGGCAAAAATGGCTAAGCAAAATAAGATTCCCAAATTTTTAGTAATGTCGTCAATGGGAGCTAATAGTCAAAGTAATACTTTCTACACAAAAACAAAGGGTGAAATGGAGGTTAGGATTTCTAACTTTAACATTGAGCAAACGTTTATTTTCAGACCTTCTCTTTTACTCAGAAACTCCAAAGAGACTCGTATCCTAGAATCCATAGCTGCTATTTTTATGAAAAGTGTCAACTTTTTATTTTTAGGTCCTTTAAAAAAATACAGAGCCATTAAAACCATAACCGTTGCCAGTGCTATGATTAAAGTTGCCAATTCTAAAATGAATAGCTCTCTATTTTTGTCTGACGAAATACAAAAACTCGGAGAATAGAATTATTACAACTATGAGACAACTTCATAAAAAGGACTTATTTTCCTTATTATCATTTTTAATGTTGACCCTATGGAGTTTTGGCCAAATTGACTCTACCAGAGTTATTGTGGAAAACGGGTTTATAGAAAAAATGCGGAACAAATTAGCAATTGAAAATTCTATCAATAATGAGTATGAAATTTTTAAAGTAAAAACGAATAACACTACCTACGAACTATCACCAAATATCCGAACTAATTATCGAATTCAATTAAATTATAAATTTATATTAGCTGGCTTTCAATTTGCTCCAAAATTTTTCCCTAACAACAACGATAATGATTCCAAAGGAAAAACAAGTTCTTTCAACTTAAAAATAAAATTGGTTTTAAAACACTGGTTCACAACTCTACAATATTCAGAAATTCAAGGTTACTACTTAAAAAACAGCTCAGATTTTACCAACATCCCAGAAAATAGTTTCATACAATTCCCTGATTTACATTATACCGCCTATGAAATAGAAACAGGATTTATCCAAAATTCAAAATTCTCTTATAGAAGTATTACCTCACATATGGAAAGACAATTAAAAAGTGCAGGTACCTTCCTTCCTGTTCTAAAACTAAGACACTACACAATAGATGATCAATCATCCAATATAAACACTCAAAAATCAGACAACCTTGAACTCACCATTGGCCCCGGTTACGCCTATAATTTTGTACTCAAAGAAAATTTTTATACCACCATTGGTGCACTCGTAAGCATAGGAAACATACACACCAAATTGACAACAAGAAGTACTGCAACCAGCAATCTAAGCTATCAAAACAATTTACTCACGCAATGGCAAGGAAAAATAGGTACGGGTTACAATGGAAAAAAATTCTACAGCGGTATCTTTGCTACCGTTTCAGATACGCACTACAAGCAACAACATACAACCGCTAGAAACAATGAAACAAGAGTCTTTTATAATTTATTTTTTGGATTAAGAATAGACTCTCCAAAATTCTTAAAGAAAAACGTTTCTAAAATAGAAGGCAAACTTCCATTGTAATCGCAAAAAAATAATTGTATTTTCCCCCTACCAAACCACCTTTGTTTTATGAAAAAACTTATAATTATTTTGTTGTTATTAAGTACACTATCTTGTGCTTCTGATAAAAAAGAGTATAAAAAAAATGGAATAGTTGAGAATACCACAAAGACACAAGAAACACCAATATCTTACGAAAAAAGAAGCTTGGATGACATCAAAAAATCTGGAGTCCTAAAGGTTTCAACTACCTATAGTGCCACTAGTTATTTTCTCTACAAAGGAAAAACAATGGGGTTTGAATATGAGTTATTAGAACGCTTTGCAAAACACTTAGGAGTTCGATTAGAAATTGTTGTAGCACAAGATATTGATAACCTAATCCCTAACCTTCAAAGCGGCAAAGTAGACTTAATGGCTCATGGTTTGACTGTGACAAATGAGCGAAAAGAATTGATTAGTTTTTCTGATTACATTTACCTAACCAAACAAGTTTTAGTACAGAAAAAACCGAATAACTGGAGATCCTTAAAATGGAGCACACTTGAGCGTTCTGTTATACATGACCCCATGGAGCTTTTGAATGACACCGTCTCTGTAAGAGCAGAAACATCCTATAGAGAAAGACTAGAGAACTTGTCCGCAGAACTGGGAGGTACCATCCACATTGACACCCTAAACGGAGAACTAACCACCGATGAGATCATTAAAATGGTTGCAGAAGGTAAAATTAAATACACCGTTGCAGACGATAATATTGCAAAAATCATGGCGTCCTATTATCCTATTTTAGATATTGATGTTCCCATCAGTTTTTCACAAAGAACAGCTTGGGCTACTAGAAAAGAATCTACCGAGTTACTTGCAGAACTTAACAAATGGCTCAAAAAAGCGAAGAAAAATGTAGACTATTATGTTATCTACAATAAATATTTCAAGAATAAAAAAGATTTTAAAAAACGTATCAAAAGTAGCTTTTACAGTATCAACACAAACAAAATCAGTATTTATGATAATTTGATCAAAACAGAAGCTAAAAAAATCGGCTGGGACTGGAGACTGGTTGCTTCCTTGATCTATCAAGAATCTCGATTTGATCCCAAAGCAAAATCATGGGCAGGTGCAGGTGGTTTGATGCAAATAATGCCCTCTACTGCCAAAGAATTGGGAGTCCCTAACAGATCTGACCCAAAGCATAGCGTGCAAGGAGGTACTAAATATTTAGCATCTCTTTATAACAAATTTGAAGAAGCAGAAGACAAAACCCAACGACAAAAACTAACAATGGCCTCCTACAATTGCGGCTACTATCATGTACTAGATGCTCAAAAACTGGCAACAAAAAGGGGATTGAATAAAAATATTTGGGATGATAATGTTGAACAAATGATCTTAGATTTAAGTCATAAAAAACATTTTTCCGATCCTGTGGTTAGTTATGGATATGTAAGAGGAATTGAACCATATAACTATGTGTCGCAAATTTACCAACGTTACAACCATTATAAAGAATTTATAAAAGAATAAGGATAAATGTATAAAAGCCTTTTATTTTTGTATGTTTAATAGCTCAAAATCAAAGACAAAGAATCACATATGAAATCTATAGTAATCATCGCAATATTTTTTATTGGAAGCACTTTATTTGCACAGCAATACGAAGAAAAAATTGCTGAATTAAGTTGTACATATATCCAAGATATTGATATTAAAGAGGACATAGACAAAGGCATGAAAAAATGTATTTTGCAAGCCAAATTTGAAATTGAACAAGAATTTCCGGAATTAAAACCTAAAGTTTCTATAGAAGAACTTAGAGAAAAATACAAAAATGTTTTTGAGTTACTTACCAAAAATTGTAGCACACTTACTACCAAAAGATCAGAACGTAAAAAATATTTAGCCTACACTCCCTCTTCTAATAAGGAAGCAACATTTAACTACCTAAAAGGAGATAAACTCATCACAGAAAAAAAATACACTGCTGCCATAAGCGCATATAAAAAAGCTATTAGGCTTGATGAAAGTTTTGTGATGGCCATGGACAAACTTGGTATTGCTTATATTTACAATAACGAGCAAAAAAAAGCCATCAAATCATTTAAATCTTCCTTAAAAAAATTTCCAGAAGGAGATGTAGCCTTATTGAATCTGGGAGAACTTTATTACCAACTTGAAGACAATAAAGACGCTTCTGTCTATTTTAGTACACTTACAACTCACTTCCCACAAATGTCTAATGGTTATTTAGGATTGGCTAAAACAGAATACAGAGATGAACTAAACGAAGCTGCCTTATTACACTCGATAAAAGCATTACAATACACACCAAAAACTGCATTAACTGAGATAGAAAAAGCAAACACATTAATTGATTCTATCCATGCAACGATGCATAAAAAAAACCAAATGGAAGCCTTTAATGCAATTGCTAAAGAACATAACTTCACATATAACTCAAAAAAATAATTTGATATGAAATCTATCCAATTCTTGCACACTGTTTTATTCTGGCTAAAAGAACCTGAAAAAGAGGCTCATACTTTCGAAAAATGCCTGAAAACTTTTATTGAAGACTCAAAATATGTAGATCTATCCTTTTATGGAACTTCACCGAAAGCAGAACGAGATGTTGTAGATGACTCCTTCAGTTTTAAACTCACCGTAGGATTCACCTCTAAAGAAAGACATGATGCCTACCAAGTAGAAAAAGCGCATATTGATTTTATAAATGAAGCTAGCCCACTTTGGAGCAAGGTGCTTATATATGATGGAATCAAGAGTTAAACAAAAAGAGGTTTTACAAAATGTAAAACCTCTTTCTTTATATCCTACTTTGGTAGGTGAATAATTCGTAATATCTACCTTCTTTCTCTATAAGCTCAGTATGCTTTCCTGATTCTACTATATTTCCTTTTTCTATCACTAAAATCTGATCTGCTTTTTGAATCGTGCTCAATCGATGTGCAATTACAAAAGTGGTTCTATTTTTCATAAGCTCCTGCAAACTCTTTTGAATAAAACTTTCACTTTGTGTATCTAGATTCGAAGTTGCCTCATCTAGAATAATAATTTTAGGGTCTGCTAAAATAGCTCTAGCAATAGAAATACGTTGTCTTTGGCCTCCTGAAAGCTTCACTCCTCTTTCTCCAATTACAGTTTCTAAACCTTCTTCAAAACGATCAGTAAACTCATTTACATATGCGCCTTTCACGGCTGCCAACAACTCCTCCTCACTAGCCTCTGGTTTTGGAAACAAAATGTTTTCACGAATGGTACCTTCATATAAAAAATCATCTTGTAAAACCACGGCCAAATTTCTTCGAAAGCTACTTAAATTAACAGTAGACATATCAATTCCATCCAAAAGAACGCTACCTGAACTAGGGTTTAAAAATGTTGCTGCTAACCCAGCAATAGTGGATTTTCCTGATCCTGAAGAACCTACTAATGCTGTAACAGAACCTGCTTTCGCTGAAAAACTAATATCATGTAAAACTTCCTTATGCTCTTCATAACTAAATGAAACATTTTCAAAATCAATTTTACCTTCGATATTTTTTAACACCACTTTTCTTTGCTCTGGATCATCTTCCTCATCCATCTCCATCAATTCTTGAGTTCTATCTAGGCCTGCCATAGCTTCTGTCAATTGACTACCAATATTACTCATTTGAACAATCGGTGCAATCATAAACCCTAAAAACAAGGTAAAAGAAATAAATTCACCATAAGTCATCGTATTATCCATCATAAAATAGCCACCAATTCCCATGATTCCGGCAGAGGCCAATCCTAATAAAAATGTAGAAGAACTTGTTATTATCGCCGTCGCCGTCAAACTCTTCTTTACATTCAGAAAAATACGTTCTACCCCTTTCTCAAACGATTTACTTTCTTGTTCCTCCGCATTAAACCCTTTGATCACACGAATTCCATTTAAAGTTTCTGTCAGCCTTCCTTTTACCTCGGCATTAATCTTTCCTCTATCTTTAAAAATCGGTCGGATATACCCAAAAGCTTTTAATGCTACAAATGCAAAAATCAAAACAGGTACTAAAACACATACAGTCATCAAGGCATTAATTCTTATCAGAACTACAAGAGAAATAATCGCCGTAAAAGAACCTCCTACCAACTGAACCAACCCTGTTCCAACTAAATTTCGCACACCTTCCACATCAGACATTACTCTAGAAACCAAAGCCCCAGATTTGTTATTATCAAAAAAACGTATGGGTAATTTTAATAATTTTTTTTGCACCTGTGCCCTTAAAACTGAAATTAAATGCTGTGCTTCTACGCTCAATACCCTAGTTAACGAAAATGAAGATAGCGCTTGCACTAAAATAGCAAAACACACAACTCCAAGCAACAACAATAGATTTTGAATATTTTGTGATGGAATGACATCGTCAATTAACGTTTTACTTGAATATGGTAAAACCATTCCTGCTAAACTTCTTACTATAATCAGTAAAAGTCCAACAAACATAGTTTTTCTTCTTGGCCAAATATACTCTGTAAAGGCCCATTTAAAGGATACTTGTTTTTTGCTCATGCTTGAAAAGATACGAATATCAAGCCAAAAAATAAATTAGGACAAATCGTCATGGAAAGCTTATTGTTAAACTCTAAAAAAAACATTTTTCCTTAAACACTTGCAAATCAAAGTATTTTGTTCTTATATTTGTGATATCATTTTGATATCACTTTAAATCTATTACTATGAACCAAGAAAAAACTATTAAACTTCTCAACGGGTATTTCATGTTAGTACTCATATTTTTATTATTATTCGGTGGAATATTTCTATCAATAAGTAACGAAACTGGTATTTATATCCCTCTCTCATTTATCGGGCTATTCTTATCCTTTGGACTTGTTTTGGTGAATCCAAACAGCTCTAAAGTATTATTACTATTTGGTAAATACATCGGAACTGTAAAAACCAATGGACTTTATTGGGCAAATCCTTTTTATAAGAAAAAGAAAATCTCATTAAGAGCAAGTAATTTTGACAGTGAACGCTTAAAAGTAAACGACAAACTCGGTAACCCTGTCATGATCAGTACTATTTTAGTTTGGCGTGTTACCAATACATACAAAGCGGCGTTTGATGTTGACAATTACGAGAACTTTGTACGTGTTCAAACAGACGCGGCCGTTAGAAAACTTGCGAGTATGTACCCTTATGATAATTTTGCAGACGAAGGACTTGCTGAAGATATTACTTTACGCTCTAGTGTAAACGAAGTAAGTGAAGCCTTAGAGAAAGAAATAGAAGAACGACTATCTATTGCTGGAATAGAAGTTCTAGAAGCTAGAATTGGTTACTTAGCTTATGCTCAAGAAATCGCAAATGCAATGCTCAAAAGACAACAAGCAACCGCTATTGTTGCAGCCAGACACAAAATTGTAGAAGGAGCGGTAAGCATGGTAGAAATGGCTTTAGATGAACTAAATAAAAAGGAAATTGTAGTGCTAGATGAAGAAAGAAAAGCCGCTATGGTAAGTAACCTAATGGTTATTTTATGCGGAGACAAGGAAGCTTCACCTGTTTTAAATACAGGAACACTAAACCATTAATCAAGAAACATGAAAGAATATAAAGTTATCAATTGGAAAATGGGTTTTTCAAATAACAATGAAAAACTGGAAGATGTGCTGAATGAATATGGAAGGGCTGGATGGGAAGCGAGACATATTTCTGAGAGCTCTACAAGAATTATTTTTGAAAGAGAAAAAAACCGCTAATTATGAGAGTATTTGTGGAAGAACAACAATTCAAACAAAAATGGCTTATTACCCTACTCGCTGTCAGTAGCTTGGGGCCATTGCTTTTAGTTACTCATTTATTTCTAAATAAAAATGGAATGAATATCTATGAGTATCTTGTAACTTTGTCCATTATTGTTGCTTCTGCAAGCTTGATTTTTCTTTTTAAATTAAAAACTAGAATTGATGAAAAAGGAATTCATTATCAATTTTTCCCATTTCATTTTAGCAATAAAATTATTTTATGGGATGAAATAAAAACAGCTGAAGTTAGAACCTACAATGCTTTTACCGAATTTGGTGGCTATGGCTTAAAAGGTGGAAGATTTTGGAAAAAATTAAATGGAACTGCCATAAATGTTTCAGGAAACAAAGGAATTCAGTTGCATTTAAACAATGGTAAGAAAATTTTAATTGGCACTCAATTAGAAGCAAAAGCAAAAGAAATATTGCTGCGATATAAAAAATAATATGGCTAAAAAGAAAGCATTTGCATTACGCATCAACGAAGATATGATTAAGGCTATTGAAAAATGGGCTTCTGATGAATTTCGATCTACCAACGGACAGATTGAATGGATGCTGATGCAAAGTCTTAAAGAACATAAAAGAGCCCCTAAAAAACAAGAGGAGTAATCTAATAATTACTCCTCTTTTTTATTTTAACAATTCAGGATAAGCCTTTTTAAATCGATTCAATCTCGGTATCGATACATTTTTTACATAGCCATTGTTCGGATGTAATTTCTCAAAATCTTGGTGGTAGTCTTCTGCTTCATAAAATTTTTCATAAGCCTTAATCTCAGTTACCATTTTATTTCTATAAACCTCTTTATTTAAAGCCTCAAACATGGTTGTAGCAATTAATTTCTCTGTTGCATTTTGATAAAAAATAATACTTCTGTAAGGAGAACCAAAATCTGGATTTTGCCCAAAAGTAGTCGGATCTTGGCTTCCAAAATATACCTCAACCAAACTTTCATAACTCACAATATTAGGGTCATAATATACTGCAACTGTTTCAGCATGTCCGGTTTTTCCAGTACCCGTTGATTTATAAGTTGGATTTTTAGTATGTCCACCTGAATAACCAGATATCGCTTCTTCTACCCCATTCACACTCTCATAAATTGCCTCAACACACCAAAAACAACCACTAGCAAAATAAGCCACTTTTAAAGTTCCATTTTTTACTTTTTTCTCATAATTCTGAGCCTCTAATGAAGACATAGTAAAAAACAATCCCACTATTAGCACTACAATTTTATTATTCCACATATTTAAATTTCATTTTAAACCTACACCATTTAGTACGCAGGTATCTTAAATAATTACAAGCAATATTAATTTTTTTTTGAATAACTAGCTCATATTCATTACAAAAAAATCTTTTTATTCTAGCAGTATTTTTTTGTTGCTTATCGCTGTTCGAATCCCTACATTTGTCTTTCAATTTTTATCACTCTATGGAACAATTTATAGTATCTGCTCGTAAGTATCGTCCTCAAATTTTTGAAGACGTGGTTGGCCAACAAGCCATTACCAATACTTTGGAGAATGCTATAAAAAACAACCATTTAGCACAAGCTTTATTGTTTACAGGACCTAGAGGAGTTGGAAAAACTAGTTGTGCCAGGATTCTTGCTAAAAAAATTAATGATGAAGATGGAACTCATGCGGATGAAGATTTTGCTTTCAATATATTTGAATTGGATGCTGCCTCTAACAACTCCGTAGATGATATTCGATCCTTAACCGATCAAGTTCGTATTCCTCCCCAAACAGGAAAATACAAAGTATATATCATTGATGAGGTTCATATGTTATCTCAAGCAGCATTTAATGCTTTTCTTAAAACATTAGAAGAACCACCTGCTCATGCTATTTTTATTTTAGCAACAACTGAAAAACACAAAATAATCCCTACCATTCTCTCTCGTTGTCAAATTTTTGATTTCAAAAGAATTGGTGTGCTAGATGCAAAATTACATTTAAAGAAAATTGCAGAACAAGAAGGAATAACGGCTGATGATGATGCATTGCATATCATTGCTCAAAAAGCTGATGGTGCTATGCGTGATGCCTTATCGATTTTTGATAGGGTTATTAGTTTTTCCGGAAAAAACCTTACTAGAGAGGCTGTTACTGAAAACTTGAATGTATTGGATTATGATGTTTATTTTAAAACAACTGATTTAGTTTTAAAAAACAACATTCCTCAAGTACTGATTGAATTCAATTCTGTTTTAAGTAAAGGGTTTGAAGGACATCATTACATCAACGGACTGGCATCACACTTTAGAGATTTATTAGTCGCAAAAGATGCTGAAACAATCCCTCTTTTAGAAGTTGGAGATATTGCTAAAAAAAGATATTTAGAACAAGCTAGTGCGGCTTCGTTGCCTTTTTTACTTCAAGCCATTGAAAAAGCGAACGATTGTGATTTAAAATACAAGACTAGTAAAAATCAACGTTTATTAGTTGAATTGACTTTGATGCAAATTGCTTCTATAACCTTCGAGGCAGAAAAAAAAAAAGCAGTAACTTCATAATACCTGCCTCATTTTTTAAATCTCAATTGGTTGAAGAAAAAATTCAAACGGTAAAAAAAGAGATCCCAAAAGAAAAATCACTCCCAGAAAGTCCTTCACAAAATGTGGCTCCACCAAAACCGGCTCCACGAATGAGAACTGGCAAAAGGAGAACTTCTGCTCTTTCTTTAAAAAGTTTGACTGAAAAAGTTGAAGCCGTGGAAATCACGCCTGAAACTGAAATTGATAGAGATACCTTACCGAAAACTCCTTTCTCTGAAGGAAAATTGGTGAACTTATGGTCGCAGTACGCACAGCAACTTATCAAAAGAGGAGATAAAAGTTTGGCTTCTATTTTAATGGCATCCAAACCTACATTATCAGAATTCCACATTCATTATACACTTCCTAATCAGCTGATGGCTGAACAATTGGAAAGACTGAGACCTAGATTGTTGAAATTCCTAAGAGATTCGCTTAACAATTATAGTATTGATTTGACTATAAAAATTGAAGTTACCGAGGTTAAAAAGTTTGTGTATACACCGCAAGAAAAATTTGAAAAATTGCAAGAATTAAACCCAACAATAGATTTACTTAGAAATTTATTTGGTCTCGATATTTAATATCAGTTAGTTACATTTTTTTAATATCTTGCCGCCCCAACAAACATACACTAAATGCATTCATTTGATAAAATTTTAATAGGTATTGCATTTTCCCCAAATATAGTTGCCAACATACATGAAGCCGTTCGACTGGCAAATATGTTTAACTCGGAATTAGTCTGTGTTCATGTAGGTGAAAAAACCGAGGAAAAAGAATCTAAACTGGAAAAGATTTTCCAAAACGCTCCTAAACTTCATTCTAAAAAAAACTTAGTATTTCAAACAGGTAATCCTGTTGATGTTATTTTAGACACCTGCAAAACACATCAAATAGATTTACTTATTCTAGGAGCCCTTCAAAAGGAGAATATATACAAGTACTATGTAGGATCTATTGCAAGAATTCTTACCAGAAAAGCTCCATGTTCGGTACTTTTATTGATAAAACATTCAGTAGAAAGAGTTCCGTGTAAACATATTGTTGTAAATGGATTGCAAGATCCTAGAACTGAAGAAACAATTCAAACCTCCTTTTATGTCTCTCAAGGGCTATCATGTCCAAAGATTACAATTGTGGAAGAGGTTACCCAACAAGAAATTCATGCAAAAGCAAATGATGATATTTCATTGCGAAAAATGAAGATCGAAAAAGAAAGGATTGCCAATAGAGAAGAAATGAGGGTTAAAGATATTCTAACTCATATTTCTGAAGAAAATAAAAATGGCATTGCTATAAAAACTCAAAGTATTTTTGGTAAAAGAGGTTATTCTATCGGTCACTATGCCCGTGTTGTGAGAGCTGACTTATTGATTATGAACGCTCCTAACAAAACAACTATATTAGATAGATTGTTTCCGCACGATATGGAGTATATATTATCTGAACTCCCAACGGATGTTCTCATTGTTAAATAACATATGGTACAAAAAGAATCTGCGCTCAAAAGTTTTATCTCCACAATTCCTAAAAATATATTTGCTGGTTTTGTAGTATCATTAATAGCATTACCACTAGGCTTAGGCTTGGCAATAGCCTCTGAAGCGCCTCCGGTAGCAGGAGTTATATCTTCTGTAATTGGTGGTATATTGGTTGCCTTTTTAGGAGGATCTAACGTCACCATAACAGGACCGGGTAATGGGTTGGTAGTTGTACTTCTTGGAGCCATTACTACCTTAGCAGGCGGGGACTTACATCAAGGATACTTATTCACGCTTGCTGCCATTGTTTTTGCAGGTATTCTGATGCTAATACTTGGCTTTTTAAGGATGGGAAGTCTTAGTGATTTCTTTCCTTCTTCTGCAATTCAAGGAATGTTAGCAGCTATTGGTATCGGTATTCTTGCCAAACAGTTTCATGTAATGTTCGGATATATTACCATCAAAGGAACTACGATAGAATTATTATATGAAATTCCATTTACCGTGTATCACTTTTTTGTAGATACACACAACAATTATATTGCAGGTATGGAAGGTATTATGAGTTTGTTTATCATGGTTTTCTATTCTAAGATTAGAAATCGTTATTTCCAGTTGATTCCTGCTCCTATGTGGATTGTAATGTTAGCAGTTGGTTTGGCATACCATTATGAATATTTCTTACAACAAGAATATCCTGTAGATAAAAGTTTATTGATCAATATACCCGACAATATCGTTCAAAGTCTTGCTTTTCCCGACTTTTCGAATATTTTTAGTGTCAAATTTATAAATGTGGTACTTGCCATCACATTAATCTCAAGTATAGAATCGCTTTTAAGTATCAAAGCAGTAGATAAACTGGATCCTTTAAGAAGAAGATCAAATATCAACAAAGATTTAAAAGCCTTAGGGATTGCAACTACAGTGAGTGGTTTTTTGGGTGGCCTAAATGTGGTTACTGTAATTGCTAGAAGTTCAGTTGCAGCAAACAATGGAGCTTCCAATCGATCTGCCAATTTTTTCCATGCATTTTTTCTTGTTTTATTTATCCTTTTATTTCAAGATCAATTATGTAAAATTCCTTTACCTGCCTTATCTGCAATTTTAGTATATACAGGTTACAAACTAGCAAACCCTACAAACATTGCTAAAGTTTTTAAAATTGGAGGTGAGCAGCTAATTATTTTTATGACTACTTTGCTCGCCACCATATTCTTCAATTTAATTATTGGAATTTTTAGTGGTATCCTGATTACATTTATCATTCATATCATTTTAAACAAAAATTTTACTTTATTCACTCGAAACTTATTAAAGCCTAATGTGTTAATGTATAAAGAAGATGATGAGAAAAACAACTACTATGTAAGTGTTGTTAATTTCTGTACATTTTTAAATTACTCTAAACTAAAATCCAAATTGGATCAAATTCCAGAAAACGAAGATGTTATTTTAGATTTTTCTAGATGTAGCTTTGTAGACCATACCGTAATGGAAAATGTAAACGACTACATTAATACCTTTACCTCTAAAGGAGGACATTTTGAAGTTACCGGATTAGACTTACATGGTTCACATACTGAACACCCATTTGCTTTGCGAAGAATAAGTGCCACAAAAAGACTTGCCTCAAAAAATCTTACAAGAAGACAAAAAACCATCAAAAATATTTCAGAGGCATTTCATTACAACTACCGTGCCCTTCAAAAAAAGCCATTTTTGTTTCTGGAAAATTATGGTTTTTTTAAATCAAAAAACATCAGTAAAATTAAAAATGTTCTCTCTAATAAAGACACTACTCTATTTGATGTGATTTATACAGAAGGGGAATTCATTGCAAAGCAGGTGGTGAGAAGTACCATGATGCACATAAAAGTGAATAAAGATATCCCTAGTTTTATATTAGACAGAGATGGTTTATTTGAATACATTTATCACCTTGCAGGTTATGAAGATATTAGAATTAAAAATCATCAAGATTTCACAAAAAGATTTTATCTTTCGGGTAACGAAACAGAAGCTATTGAAAAATTATTTAATGATGAATTAGTTTTGTTTTTTGAAAGCAATACATACTATCATATAGAAGCTTCTAAAAATGGATTATTAATTGTGTATAAAGAGAGACTTGCATCAGTAAAAGAAATCAAAGCTATGACTGATTTTGGTGTCCGTTTACAAAAAATAATAAATCAATAATTATGGGAAAGAAACAAAAAGAATTAAACGACGGAATTATTTCCTTTATAAAAGCGCAAAAATTGTTTTTTGTTGCTACCGCTGCCCCTACTGGAACTATTAATATTTCACCAAAAGGAATGGACTCTTTTAGAGTTTTAAATAATAATAAAATTATATGGCTGAATGTGACTGGAAGTGGAAATGAAACCGCTGCTCATTTATTACAAGATAACAGAATGACCATCATGTTTACTGCTTTTGAAGGAAAACCAAATATTCTAAGACTATATGGAAAAGCAAAAATTTTCCATGAAAGAGATACTGAATTCACTGATTATATCTCGTATTTCCCTCCTTTAGCAGGGGCGCGTCAAATTATAGAATTAGATATTGAAGCTGTTCAAGAATCTTGCGGAATGGGAGTACCTTTTTATGATTTCAAAGAAGAAAGAACTCACCTAAATGACTGGGCTACAAAGCAGGGTGAAGAAAAAATAAAAGAATACCAATTAGAAAAGAACTCCACTAGTTTTGATGGTTTCGAAACACAAATAACAGAGTAAAATATGTTAGGATTAAAATTACCTACAGACCCTAGATGGGTAAACATTGCAGAAAAAAACATTGATGAAATATTAATTGATCATGCACATTGTGAGCAAAAAGCAGCCTCAACAGCGATTTCATTAATTGTTAGTTTCCCGGAATACACAGATCTTGTACAAGAAATGATTGCTTTGGTAAAGGAAGAAATGAGTCATTTTAAGTTAGTACTTGATAAATTAGTTGCCAAAGGCGTAACCTTGGGTAGAGATAGAAAAGATTTATACGTTGTTGAATTATTAAAATTCTTTCCTAAAGGAGGTTCTAGAACAGATCAATTGGTACACAGACTTTTGTATGCTGCTTTGATTGAAGCTAGAAGTTGTGAACGTTTTAGATTATTATCCGAAAATCTTGAAGACAAAGAATTAGCAAAATTCTATAGAGACTTAATGGTCTCTGAAGCAAATCATTACACTCTTTTTTTACAATTCGCCAGAAATTATGGTGATGTAAATCAAGTAAATGAAAAATGGAATGCTTTGTTGGAATACGAAGCAAATATTATGAAGGATTTAGGAACTACACAATCTATACACGGTTAGAAAAATGAATTCTAAGGAACTAAAAGAATTTTTAGATGCTAAGGTTATAGAGTACAACACCTTAGAATTTATAGATTCTGACCCAGTACAAATTCCACATCTATATACTCAAAAAGAAGATATAGAAATTGCTGGTTTCTTAGCTGCAACAATTGCTTGGGGTAAAAGGGAAATGATTATAAAAAACAGTCATAAAATGATGGATTTCCTTGGAAACTCTCCTTACGACTTTATTTTAAATCATACGGAAGAGGATTTGTCTAAAATCGAACACTTTGTGCATAGAACCTATAACCTAGAAGATTTTAAATTCTTTATTCGTTCCCTAAAAAACATTTACCTCAATCATAATGGATTAGAAGGTGTTTTTACAAAAAATCAAACTCAAGATTCCTTACAATCAGCTATTCATGAGTTTAAAAAAGTGTTTTTTGAAATTCCTCATCTTCCTAGAAGTACCAAACATGTCTCCGATCCTAAAAAAGGCTCCGCTGCTAAACGAATTAACATGTACCTTAGATGGATGGTTAGACAGGATACAAAAGGCGTTGATTTTGGATTATGGAAAGAAATCAGTCCAGCCCTACTTTCTTGCCCATTAGATGTACATTCAGGAAATGTTGCTCGAAAACTGGGAATCCTTACAAGAAAACAAAATGACGGTAAAGCACTGTTAGAACTTGATACCGCCCTTCGTAAACTAGATCCATCCGACCCTGTAAAATATGACTTTGCACTTTTTGGGCTAGGTGTATTTGAGAAATTTTAATTATTTATTTTTTTTAATACTTCGTTACATATCTTTTCACTATAACTATTTATTTTCCAATGACCAGGACTCCATCCTTTTAAAAATCGATGAAAATCTGCCCATGCTACTGGATAAAGAGCACGCCAATCTTCTTCTAATTTATCAAATATTACAGACGAGTTATTCTTTCTAAGAGCTATTTTCAATTCTGAAAAATAACGATCTAAAATTTCTTGCTCTTTACGTTCACATTCATCCTCATAAAAACAACTCCCAACAAAATAGGCTAAATCTTTCATCCCCACTCCTCCTCCAACATATTGAAAATCGACAGCTGCAACTTCACCTGTTGAGGAAAAACAAAAATTAGCAAGCTTTGCATCCCCATGAACAAAGGTTTGGTAAGTACTATTCGCCAAAATGGCATCAATATTTTTGGCATTTTGTTTCAATTTAATATCACTCAAAACATCAAGTTCTTCAGGTCGTGTTTCTAAATGCCAATAAGTTCCCACTGTCCATAAATCTTTTGGTTTTTGATGGAGATAAGTGGCATGAAAATTTGCCAACCATTTGATACAGTTCTGCAATTGCTTTTCTGAAACTTGTTGTAATCGTATTGGATATCCGACAGCATCCATATCTTCTAAAAGAATGCATATTTCTTCCTCTTTTTTTATTACACCAAAACATTTAGGAATTCTTGAAGCCTCCAAACATTTTGAACTCCAGCTTTGATACCAAGAAGACTCTACCTGATAGGACTTTAACTTTCTCTGGTGAGAAATATTGGAATTCCATCCCCTCGGATGATTACCTTGTTTAGGAGGTTTAATGTGTTTGATGATTACAGTCTCTACCATTCCACCAAGCACACGATAGCGGACAATACTACCATAACCACTCCAAAGTGCTTGTATTTCCTCTAAAGGCTCTATTGTATTAGCTTTTAGCTGTTCTAAAATATCTCTTTCAAATTCTTTTAGCATAAGTTTCTAACGCTTTCCACAAATATAAAAATCAATGCACGCCTAACTTCAATATTTTTATTATTTTTAGTCATATTCCTATTGCTATTTCATGAATTTCAGATCTAAATTTCGCCTCCATAAAAACAATGGCAGCAATAATAAATTATTGTTCTATGCATTCGTAATTGGTGTTCTTGTTGGTATAGTTAGTTCCTTTTTCAGGATTTGTTTGAATTTTATAGAGCAGTATAGAGATAAATTATTTTCTATCTCAACCGCTGAGGCTAGTATTTCATGGATATATCCAATTATTTTTATCGCAATCACTGTTTCGTTGTCTCTATTTTTAGTCAGAAAATACGCACCAGAAACCACAGGTAGTGGAATTCAAGAAATTGAAGGTGCTTTGGATGGAATCCGTCCGATGCGATGGAAAAGAGTACTACCGGTAAAATTCTTTGCATCTCTACTATCCTTAGGTAGTGGCTTGCTACTCGGTAGAGAAGGTCCAACCATTCAATTAGGTGCCAATATTGGTAAAATGGTAAAGGATATCCTTGCTCCTTCCTCCATAAAAGAAAATGCTTTAATATCCGCGGGTGCAGCAGCTGGTTTAGCTAGTGCTTTTAATGCACCTTTTGCCGGAATTATTTTTGTTATTGAAGAAATGCACGAACATTTTAAATGGAATTTTTTCTCAGTTGCTGCCATTATGGTAGGCGCAGGTACTGCTGATTTAATTGTTCGTATGTTACTGGAACCTGCACCTAGTATTAAAATGACAATTTTTGTAAGTCCTAATCCTAGTTCCTTATGGATGTTTGCCATACTTGGTCTGATATTTGGAATTATCGGATATTTATTTAATTACTTATTAATTGGTTCACTTACTCTATTTTCTTTTCTCAAGGAAAAACCTGTTATCATAATTGGAATTTTTATGGCCATTATTATAGGATCTACAGGCTTGTTTTTCCCTGAGATGATTGGTGGCGGTTATCATACTATTACCCAAGTCCTCAATCACAACTTTTCATTGAGTTTTTTATTGATTTTACTTGGCATCAGAATGTTGCTTACCATTTTTAGCTATTCTTCAGGAGTATCCGGGGGGATTTTTGTTCCGATGTTGACATTAGGAATCTTATTTGGTATGTATTATGGGATCGCAATGCAAACCTACTTCCCTAACTTTATTCAGTATCCGGGAGTATTCGCTGTAGCAGGAATGGCTGCAATTTTTGCATCAACCGTGAGAGCTCCATTAACCGGTTTGGTACTAGCCGTTGAAATGACTTCAAACTACGAATTAATTTTACCACTAATTATAACAACAGTAACCGCCTCTGTATTGACTACTCTCATGGGAAACAAACCGATTTACGCAACGCTACTTTCACAAACAATAACAAATACAAAAGTCAATTCTTGATTCCATTTTCATTAACTTTGACTTATGAATACACCTGAAAAAACTTTGAAAATCATTGAAACTTTCAAAGTTCCATTGTTAGAAAAAAAAACAAGACTACAAGATTTAGCTCCTGGTATGTTTGAACATATTCCAACAAAAAGCGGTGTAAAAAAAGCGCTTAAAAACAAACTTGTTAAAATCAATGGTAATTGTGTTAATTCTGGAACTTTCTTGCTCGGTGGAGAAATTATAGAACTATATGAATCTAGTTCAAAAAAAAACAAGCCAAAAATTGACATCCAGCTAGAAGTTATTTTTGAAGATGACTATCTAGCACTTGTAAATAAACCTGCTGGAATAACTGTCAGTGGTAATAAAAAATGGACCTTAGAAAATGCATTGTCCTCACATTTAAAAAAAAGTAGTCACCAAGACGCCTTAGTATCTCCAGAACCTATTCATCGATTGGACCATCCAACAAGTGGAATTTTACTAATTGGAAAAACGAGTAGTTCAGTAATCAAACTGAATAAATTATTTGAAGAAAAAAAAATAAACAAAACATATTTTGCCGTCTCTACAGGAAAAATGAATGCTGAAGGGCATATTAACACTCCGATAGATGCTAAACCATCAAGCACAAAATTTAAAATTTTAGTTTCTGAAATTTCTGAAAAATATGAGTTTCTGAATTTGGTTAAACTATACCCAACAACTGGTAGAAAACATCAAATAAGAAAACACCTTTCTTCCATTGGAAACCCTATTCTAGGCGACTCCATTTATTGTAATCCAGAAAAACTGGCAAAAGGAAATGGTTTGTATTTACATGCCTACTCTTTAGAGTTTACGCACCCCATAACGCGAGAGATTTTATTTTTTAAAGCTAGTGTCACTAAAAAATTTCAACGCCTTTTCCCATCGTTCATATTTTAATATTATGTATACAGAAGAAAATCTAAAAGAGTTATTTGAGACAAGAAAAAATAAAGAAGGATTGATGCGTTTTATCAAATCCAATCCAAATGCCTTTTTACCATTACTTGAACTTTCATTAAAAAATACTCCTGACGCTTGGAAAGCATCTTGGCTCATCGGTCATGCGATGTCTCACAATGATTCAAGAATTTTTGGTTTTATAGATCGCTTGATAGAACAACTCCCAACCTTAAAAGAAGGACATCAAAGACAAACCATAATTATTTTATTAAAAATGGAACTTGAAGAAGAACAAGAAGGAAAACTTTTTGATATCTGTTTAAACATCTGGGAGAACATAAAACTGATTCCCTCTACTAGAATTACAGCAATGAAATTTATTTTGAGTACTGTAGATAAATTCCCAGAGCTAAAAAGTGAAATTAAACTTTGGACACAAGACCAATATACTGAAAGTCTTTCTCCGGGTATAAAACACAGTTTAAGCAAACAGGTACATAAAATTTTAGACAATTAATAAATTGTTAGTCCCTTATTAAATTATTACTTTTAAACTTATTAATTCTTTTTTCTCATGATGAAAAATCCTTTTTCTACTTCCATTCTAACATTTTGTTTGATTGCTTTTTCTTTCTTCTCAATCACTGCTCAAACTACTACAGAGATAGAAAAAATTATATACAAAGCTGAGAATAAATTAAGAGGTAAAAGCTCTATTTCAGAAATGAAAATAACCACTATCCGAGCAAGATACACACGTGAAATGAGAATGAAATCATGGACACAGGGTGAGGATCTTAGTTTAATGTATATTATGGAACCTGTACGTGACAAAGGAACAACCTACTTAAAACGAAACAGAGAAATTTGGTATTATCTTCCTTCTATTGAACGTAATATAAAAATGCCTCCTTCAATGATGAATCAGAGTTGGATGGGAACGGACTTGAGTAATGATGATTTGGTAAAGAAAACCTCACTTTCAAAAGATTTTGATCACACGCTGCTAGGTACAGAAACTATTTCAGAAAAAGACTGTTACCGCATTAAGCTAATTCCGCATGAAAATGCCGATGTAATCTGGGGGAAAATTGAACTTTGGATTGAAAAGGAAAATTATAATGTAATGAAGCAGGAATCTTTTGATGAAGACATGGAGCTAGTAAACACAATGCTAGCCTCTGACATCAAAAATATGGGAGGAGAAATAATTCCTAGTAAAATGGAATTTTTCCCTGCAGACAAACCTAACCAAAAGACATTGATGGAATATGAATCGATTGAATTTGATGTAAAAATTCCTTCTCATTATTTTACTACTCAATATATGACCAAAATAAAAGCATAATATGAGGTTTACATTTATCATGCTCGCTTGGCGAAATATTTGGCGAAATAGAAAAAGAGCTTTTCTGACGATCTCTTCTATTGCCGCTTCGCTATTTTTTGTTCTTTTCTTACGTCAAATGCAATTCTGGACCTATGATTTTAACATCAAAAACACTGTTTCCGGAAGTGTTGGATACCTTCAAATAACTGACAGTAGCTATGTTGATGAAAAAATAATTGACAACACACTTACCTCTGACCAAATTGATTTAAAAAAAATAAGAGAAATTGATGGTGTTAGTGGTGTTTATACGAAGTTTCAATCGGGAGCTTTGGTCTCAACTGGACTAAAATCTAGATTTGCCGCTTTAAACGGAATCAATCCATTAACCGATAATAAATTACTAAAGTTAGACAGAAAACTAAAAAAAGGTGCCCTACTCTCACCTGATGATAAAGCGATATTAATCACAGAAAGAATGGCAGATTATTATAAAGTTACTGTTGGTGACACTTTAGTTTTGATGGGCCAAGGTTATCAAGGGTATACGGCTGCCGGATTATATCCAATCAAAGGTTTTTTAAGTTTTTCTGTGGGGGATTTTTCTAATATGGTTTTTATGCCCATAAAAGAGGCTCAGTATATGCATGTGGCAGAAAATAGATTTACCCATGTACTGATAGATTTAGAGAACAGTAATAACCTTCCTATCGTTGCTGAAAAAATTCAAAATGAACTAACCGATCCCTTGTTAAAACTTAGAACATGGATGGAAGTATTACCTGGATTAAAACAAGGATTAGAATTAGATGCTAATTCTGGATTAATCATTTCTGGTATACTTTATATGATTGTTGGTTTTGGAATTTTTGGAACCATTGTGATGTTATATAACGAAAGAAAATTTGAATTCGGTGTGCTTTCAGCTATCGGAACAGGAAGGAGTAGTTTGATATTTATCACCATGACAGAGTTATTTTTACTAGCCAGTATTGGTGTGCTCTTTGGTAACTTGATAGCCATGCCTTTCTTATATTATTTAAATAACAACCCAATAGAATTAGGCGGTGAAGCTGCCAAAGCTATTATTGATCAAGGTTTTGAACCTTATGTGGGAACAGGAATGTTTTTAGAGGTATTTTTAGCAAATTCCTTTGCTGTATTGGCCATTGCAGGAGTTGCTTCTACCTATATTATTTTTAAGTTGATAAAAATCAACGCAATTGAATCCATGAAACAGTAAATTATGAAAACCATTATAAAAATTGCTTGGAGAAATTGTTGGAGAAACCCTTTGCGTACTTCAATTGTCATTCTTTCTATAGCTTTAGGAATATGGAGTTCCATTTTCTTGATGGGCTTTTCTACAGGCTTAGTAAACCAGCGGGTTGATAAAATGATTCATTTAGAAATCGGTGATATCCAAATACACTCTACCACCTATGATGTAGATGGAGATATTACAAACACTATTGAAAATATTGAAAACCTAATTCAAACCTTGGATAGCAATCCTGACATTCATTCCTATTCCTCCAGATTTAAAACAGAAGCCTATGCATTAAGTCCACACGGCCAGATGGGAGTGAAACTACTTGGGGTTGATGCCAAAGCCGAACAACAGGTTTTAAATTTAGAAACAAGATTGTTAGAAGGTACTTTTTTAGAATCTAACAATACCTACCCTATATTGGTTGGTAAAAAACTAGCAGAAGAATTACACCTAAGGATGAACTCAAAAATTCAATTGAATTTTACAGATCCTAATACCATACAAGTTTCAAAAAACTTTAAAGTTTGTGGCATATTTAATGCAGGAAATGAAGCCTTTGATGCAACTACAGTATTCGTTCCCAAAAACACGATTCAAAAAATTATTGGATCCGTGCCAACCCATGAAATTATTATCAAAACAAAATACGAAACACAGGCGGCTCAAATTACACAGAACCTTCAACAAAAACATTCTGAAAGTTTAATTGAAAGTTGGAAAACTCGTTTTCCTGAGATTGCCTATGGTGTAGAAATGATGGATTCTACCATGTACATCTTGATGTCCATAATTATTGCAGCCTTGCTGTTTGGAATTATCAATACACTCACCATGTCTATTTTAGAGAGAAAAAAAGAACTGGGAATTCTAATGGCCGTGGGTATGAAAAAATGGAACATTCGCTTGATGATTGTTTTTGAATCACTAGTATACGGTATTGTGGGAGGCCCTATTGGAATTTTATTAGGCTTTCTAACCATGCAATATTTTGGAAATAAAGGCTTTGATTTATCCGGTTTTGGACAAGGTTTGGAGTCGTTTGGCTATGATCCTATGGTCTATTTTGAAATTGCACCACAGTACTACATAATCTATACACTATACATTCTTTTTGCAACGTTTATTGGTGGATTTTATCCGAGTAGAATTGCAACGAAACTAAATCCTATAGAAGCCATCAGGTCTATTTAATACAAGAATTATGAAAAAAGTAATTGAAACAATCAAGGTTCATAAAATATTCGGTGAAGGTGATATCGCTGTACATGCCTTAAACGATGTATCTATTCAAATCAATGAAGGTGAATTTACAGCATTGGTTGGTCCCTCTGGTTCAGGAAAAACAACTTTACTCAATATGATTGGCGGTTTGGATAGTCCAAATTCTGGAAATATTATTCTAAACAATCAAGATATCGCTGAACTGAACAAATCAGAAATGACAAACTTCCGTCAAAAAAATATAGGTTTTGTTTTTCAAGCTTATAATTTAATTCCTGTTTTATCTGCCTATGAAAATGCCGAGTTTATTATGCTTTTACAAGACATCCCTAAAGAAGAGAGAAAAGAAAGAGTTTATAAATTATTAAAAGAAGTTGGCTTAGAAGGAAAAGAAGACAGCAAACCAGGTGAACTTTCTGGCGGACAACAGCAAAGAGTGGCTGTTGTGAGAGCTTTGGCTGCAAAACCGGCCTATATTTTAGCAGATGAACCTACAGCTAACTTAGACAGTACCTCTACTAAAGATCTTTTGGATTTAATGGCCAGGTTAAATGAAGAAGAAAATATGACTTTTGTGTTCTCTACACATGATCAAAGAGTTATTGATAGAGCCAAAAGAGTTATTTATTTAGATGATGGAAAAATTGTAAATGATGAACAACGTTAAACGCTTTTGCTTACTCATTTTAATATGCAGCTCATACACCTGTCTCGCTCAAGAAAAAAGTGCATTCAAAGAGAATTTATCTTTTAGGGGATATCTAAAGTATATGCAGACTCTTGGATTTGTAGCAGAATCTGATTTGGCAGTTGACAATCTTATTCACAACCGTTTGAATTTTGCATATGATCTTGGCCAAGGACATAGAATTGTAACGGAATTAAGAAATCGTATTTTTTACGGAGCCTCTGTATCATCCATACCTAATTACGGAAAACTAATCAACGAATACAACGGCGTTCTTCCTTTTGAATTTTTAATTATTGGAAATAGTAATATTGTTATGAGTACCATTATTGACAGAGCCTATTATCAATATTCTAGTGAAAAAACACAATTAAGACTTGGTAGACAACGCATCAACTGGGGCATAAATACTACTTGGAATCCGAATGATGTTTTCAACAGTTATAACATCTATGATTTTGATTATGAAGAGCGTGAAGGTGCAGACGCTGTGAGATTTTCTTATTTCCCTACTTATATGTCTAGCATAGATTTTGCCTATAAATTTACGGGAGACTGGAAGACAGATATCTTCTCAGCAATGTATAAATTCAATACCATGAATTATGACTTTCAATTTTTAGCAGGTAAATTTCAAGAAAAAATTTCTGTAGGAACTGGGTGGGCAGGAAGCATCAAAAGTATTGGATTTAAAGGGGAATTAACCGTGTTTAAACCTTATGAAAATAATGAAGAGGCAACCAATACCTCCTTTTCTACCAGCCTAGATTATTCCTTAAAAAATGGAACTTATTTAATGACCAGTTATTTATTTAACTCTTCAGGTACCAACTTAGTTTCTGACGCTGTGAACGATGTGTTTGAAGTTCCCAATGCAGAATATTTAATGCCTGCAAAACACAACATCATGGGAACCGCATCCTATATGTTTAGTCCTATTTTTACAGGCTCTTTGATGACAGTATATAGTTTTGGTGTAAATAGTTTATCAATTGCACCTACCACTACTTTTAGCATCATGAATAATCTAGACTTGGATGTAATTGGTCAGTTTTTCTGGCAAGAATTTTCCACCAGTTCATTTCAAAATGTTGGTAACGGAATTTATTGGAGATTCAAATGGAGTTTTTAAAATGAAAAAAATTAGCATTCCCTCCGCTCCTACTTTTTTGCTGCTCATTTGTGCCTTTGTTGTTGGGCTTACTTGGTTCATTCCTGCAGGATCCTATGATACCTTAGCTTTCGATTCTGAAGACACTACCTTTATCATTCATGCTCAAGAAACGGATAAAAAAATAAAAGCAAATGAACAATCTTTAGATTCTTTGCAAATTGTAATTCCCTTAGAAAAATTCACATCAGGTGCCATTTGGAAACCCATTACCATTCCAAATACTTACCGACAACTGGAATCAAAACCTCAAAATGTAACTGCTCTATTAAAAGCCCCTATCAAAGGAATCATAGCTGCATCTGATATAATATTTTTAGTTCTCATTTTAGGAGGATTGATTGGAATTATGAATTATACTGGTGCTTTTGATGCCGGAATATCTTGGCTTGGAGATACTTTAGAAGGAAAAGAATACTTGTTAATTATCTTCACGACTACTACAATTGCCATTGGGGGAACTACTTTTGGCTTGGCCGAAGAAACCATCGCTTTTTATCCTATTTTGATTCCCATATTTTTAGCTGCTCAATATGACACGATGGTTGCCTTAGCTTGTATTTATATTGGGTCTAGTATAGGAACCATGTTTTCTACCACAAATCCATTTAGTACCATCATTGCCTCAGATACAGCTGGTATCAGTTGGACGACTGGAATTGAGTTACGCCTACTATTTCTAGTTTTAGCAACCGCAATATGTGTCATCTATATTATTCGATATGGCAAAAAAGTTCAAAAATCACCAGAATCCTCACTGATTTACGATCAAAAACAAGAAATCGAAAATCAATTTATGAGAATTCATAAAAAAGAATTGAATTTTCGTTTAAGATCCATACTATTAGTTTTTATTAGTTGTTTTATCATAATGATCTATGGAGTTTCTCAATTAGAATGGTGGTTTTTAGAAATGACCACTGTCTTTTTTTCTGGAGCGATACTGATCGGTTTCCTAGGAAAGATAAATGAAAAAATATTCGTTTCAACTTTTGTAAAAGGTGCAAGTGAACTTTTAGGAGTCGCATTCATTATTGGTATTGCAAGAGGAATTTCTATTGTTATGGAGGATGCTATGATCAGTAATACCATACTTTATTATGCCAGTGAGCTTACTTCAAATATGCCTCAAAGTCTATTCGCTAATCTATTAGTTTTTATCTATGGAGCCTTGTCCTTTTTTATACCATCCTCATCCGGAATGGCGGTTTTAACAATGCCAATTATGGCACCTTTAGCTGATAGTGTAGGTTTTGGAAGAGAAATAATTGTCAATTGTTATTTATATGGCATGGGCTTATTTGCCTTTATCAATCCAACAGGTTTAATTTTAGCTTCTCTAGCTATCGTTAATGTTGGTTACGATAAATGGCTAAGATTCATTATGCCATTAGTTTTTGTTTTACTAATTTTTGTACTAGTTATAACCACGCTATCGGTAGAATTTTAATTTATAAATCATACCTCAATCTGAAAGATTAGTGTAAGTTTGTGTCTCTAAAAAACATCAATAAACTCATGAGTATACTATCCGAATTAGAATCAAGAAGTGGAAAAACCTGTGAACTTTGTGGTTCCACAAAAAACTTGGCTGCTTATCAAATAAAACCAATGAACACAGGAGGTATTGATGAAAATATTTTAGCCTGTACAACTTGTATAGAACAAATTGAAAACCCTGATAGCACAGACCCTAATCATTGGCGTTGTTTAAATGATAGTATGTGGAGTGAATTTGATAGCGTTAAAGTGATCGCTTGGCGCATGTTAAATCGTTTAAAAAACGAAGGATGGCCGCAAGATTTATTAGATATGATGTATCTAGAAGAAGATATTTTAAAATATGCTGCCGCAACAGGAGAAGGCTTAAGCGAAGATGAAAAAATAATTCATAAAGATTGCAACGGAGCTTTGCTTAGCAATGGGGATACTATTACCCTTACGCAGGATTTAGATGTAAAAGGTGGTGGAAATTTTACGGCAAAGCGAGGTACTGCGGTACGTAATATATCATTAACGCACGATAATGCAGAACATATTGAAGGTAGAATCAACGGAGTACATATCGTTATCCTAACAAAATTTGTAAAAAAATCTTTCCCTAAAGAATAATTACTTTTCATAAACATCATAAAAAAGGCGATTTCAATACAATGGAATCGCCTTTTTTATGATCTAATGTTTTGAATTTATTTTCTATTATTCCAAACAGAAATAATTACGTACAGTAAAATAATCAACGGAATCGCAATAAATTTTAATCCAATTAACATCAACATTGAAACTCCTAAAAACACAAATTTATAGTTATTGTCCTTCCATGAAAAATTTTGAAATTTCAGAGCAAACAATGGAATTTCTGCATTTAGCAAATACGAACATAAAATTGATATCGCTACCAATACATATGCATTTTCTAATAATTCCGTAAAAATTTCAATATTGCTGTAAGCTAAAATCCAAGGCAAGGAAACAATCAGTAAAGTATTTGCAGGGGTCGGTAGCCCAATAAAAGATGAACTTTGTCGTGTATCAATGTTAAACTTTGCTAACCTATATGCAGATGCCAGAGGAACTAACAAACCTATAAATGGTAAAAACTCAAAACCTTCACTTTGAAGCAAGGTTTCAATAGGGGCATTTGTTGTGGCTCTTAAAATTAATTGAAATAAAACGATTCCAGGTACCAAACCAGAGGTTACCATGTCCGCTAATGAATCTAATTGCTTTCCTAACTCCCCTTGTACATTAAGAACCCTAGCGGCAAACCCATCAAAAAAATCAAATACGATCCCTATGATTACGAATACTCCTGCTAATTCTAGAGCTCCAAATATTGCATAAAAAACAGCAATAATCCCTGATAACAGATTTAAAAGCGTAATTGTATTGGGAATATGTTTTTTTATATTCATTTATTTATTTTTTTGTAAAAATAGACAATCCCTCATAAAATCATAATCTTAAAATTTTAAAGTTTCTCAACCTATAAAATTACATGTCTCTTTCATCTAATCTCTCAATATTCTCTAGTATCTTTGTATTAACATTCAGTCTATGCCGCTAATTAATACTTCCTTTAAAGCCTCATTTCCGTTTACCAATAGTCATTTCAGTACCATGTACCGAACGTTGTGTACAAACCCTTCGGCTAGCTTTAATAGAAAAAGAATAGAAACACCTGATGGTGATTTTTTAGATCTAGACTTCGCTACCTGTAACTCAAAGCAGGCTGTACTTGTAATTCATGGTTTAGAAGGAAGCTCTGAGTCAAAATATGTCTTGACCACAACTTCTTTTTTGAATAATCATAATTATGATGTAATCGTTATTAATTTAAGAGGATGTAGTGGTCAATTAAACAATAAATTCAAAGCCTATCACACTGGTGAAACAGGAGATTTGCATTATGTTTTAAACCATTTAGCTACCCACTATGACTATCAAAATATTTCATTACTCGGTTTTAGTTTAGGAGGCAATGTTGTTTTAAAATACGCAGGAGAACAAAAAAATAATTTGAACGCTCTTGTTAATAAAGTGATCTCTATTTCTGCTCCTTGTGATTTAAAAGGTGCTTCTATAGTATTGGCAAAAAAAAGTAATTTTATTTATATGAAACGCTTTTTAAAAACGTTAGTATCAAAAGCATTGCAAAAGGCGGCATTATACCCTGATAAAAAATTGGACATTGACACATTAAAAAAGGCGCAAAATTTTGCAGATTTTGATTCCTTATTTACCGCTCCCTCATTTGGATTTAAAAATGCGGAAGATTACTGGGAGAAATCGAGCTGCAAGCCTTTTTTAAAAGACATTAAAGTCTCTAGTTATTTATTAACAGCAAAGAATGATCCTTTTTTATCGGCATCATGTTTTCCAATAGAAATAGCAAAAGCCAGTGATTATTTGCATTTAGAACTAACTGACAAAGGTGGGCATATTGGATTTGTGAAATCTTTTAGAAAAAGAAACGACCAATGGTTTGAGAGAAAAATATTGAATTATTTAAAGGATTAGCTACATTGATTTAAATACTGAACATAAATACAATATATTTGCAATAACATGGGGTAACCATGATAAAAAGATTACAATCATTTGAAAAAATTAACTTTCATTTTATTCATTTTTGCCTTTACAAACTCAATAGTTGGGCAAACAGCTCGTAAATATTCTAATGAATTTTTAAACATTGGTGTGGATGCAGCTGCTTTAGGGATGAGTAAATCTGTAACCGCTACCAGCTCTGATGTAAATTCCATTTACTGGAACCCAGCAGGTCTTTCAAAAATAAAAGTAAGTCAAGGTGCTTTAATGCATACCTCTCATTTTGCTGGAATTGCAAATTATGATTACGCTGCTGTGGCCTTAGCTCCAAAAGAAAATGATGGCCTTGTTCTAGCTTTTTCCGTAATTCGTTTTGGTGTGGATGATATACTGAATACTACACAATTAATTGATAACAACGGAAATATCGATTTCAATAGAGTAAGTCTTTTTTCTGCCGCTGATTATGCCTTTACATTTGGAATTGCCAAGGAGATTAAATCTGTGAAAGGATTAAGTATTGGATTAAACGCAAAAATTATTCGTAGAACGATTGGTGAATTCGCATCATCATGGGGTTTTGGAATTGATGCAGGTGCGCAATACCGTTTAGAAAAATGGCAGTTTGGTTTAATGGTGCGTGATATTACAACAACGGTGAATACATGGACCATAGATTCAGAGGGCTTTGAGGATATTAAAAATGCTATTCCCGGACAAAATGATGAATTACCTACAACTACGGAATTAACAATTCCTAAAGTACATTTAGGAATTGCTAGAAATTTTGATTTAAAAAACAAAGACTTTAAATTATTGACAGAAGTAAATTTCCATACAAGATTTGCTCAAACTAATGATATTATTTCTAATGAATCCCTTAGTATAGATCCGTCCTTAGGTTTTCAATTGGATTATCAGAAATTAGTATTTTTAAGACTAGGTGTTGGAAATTTCCAAAATGTCAATGAATTTGACGACAGTACTTCTCTTAGTTTCCAACCCAATATAGGACTTGGTTTCAGTTATCATGGGATCCAAGTGGACTATGCACTATCAAACATTGCAAATACAGGAAACGCATTGTACTCCAATACATTTTCTATTAAAGTAGATTTCGACTTTATGAAACCTAGAAAACAAAATAAATAGCATGAAAAAATTAGTACTGGCGATATTGTCAGGTTTACTTTTTGCCATCTCCTGGCCAACGTATGGTTTCCCTTTATTTTTATTCATTGCATTTGTTCCACTGCTTATTGCTGAAAAAAGCTTAAGAGATAATGGAACTAAAAAATCTAATTTAAAAATTCTTGGATTATCCTATGTTAGCTTTTTAATTTTCAATGCAATTACTACGTGGTGGCTGTATTACGCAACTCCATTTGGAATGTATTTTGCTGTTTTTGCAAATGCCTTTTTGATGAGTATTATTTTTCTTTTGTATCACATCATTGCAAAAAAAATCTCACAAAAACTTAGTCTATGGATGTTAGTGTGTTTATGGATTGGTTTTGAGAAATTCCATTTAAATTGGGAACTATCATGGCCTTGGCTCAATTTAGGAAATGGATTTTCAGAATACTATAAATGGATTCAATGGTATGAATATACAGGAACCTTTGGAGGTACGCTTTGGATTTGGATTGTCAATATTTTATTTTTCTATGCGGCAATCGATTTTCAAAAACACAAAAACTACAGACTGTTAATTAAGACTAGCTTACTACCTATCTCGGTTATAATTATCGGTATTTTTTCATCACTTTACCTCTACGATACTTTTAAGGAATCTGAGGAAAGTGTAAATGTTATAGTACTACAACCTAATATTGATCCTTATACAGAGAAATACAAAACTACCAATTATGGTATGGCTCAAGATTTAATTGACTTAACCCAAACAAAACTTGATTCTAATAATTACTTTGTAATAGCGCCAGAAACAACCCTATCAAAACCTGTACAACTCAATAAATTCAAAAGAACGAAAGAATATTATAAATTAAATAGTTTTGTACTTTCAAATCGTAATGTAGCTTTTTTATCAGGAATTACCTTTTATGATAGTTTTGATTCAAACCAAAAGCCTAATGCCACGGCCAATTATTTTAGGAATAGTAAAAACTGGTATAACAGTTACAACTCCTCTATTTTTCTTAGAGCGAAAAAAGAATTTGAGTTTTACCATAAATCAAAATTAGTAGTTGGTGTAGAACACATACCTTATCGAAATATTATTTCACCGCTATTAGGTGGGTATATGATTGATTTAGGTGGTTCTGTTTCTACTTTAACGACACAAAAAGTAAGACAGGTTTTCACTTTTAATAAAAACACCTTAGCTCCGGTGATTTGTTATGAATCCGTATACGGAGAATATGTTACAGACTATGTTAAATTGGGTGCCAACTTTTTAGCAATCATTACCAACGATGGTTGGTGGAGTACTAGTCAAGGACACAAGCAACACTTAAGCTTAGCTAGACTAAGGGCTATTGAAAACAGAAGAAGCATTGCTAGATCAGCAAATACAGGAGTATCCGCCCTCATCAATCAAAAGGGAGATATTATGCAAAGTATAGCGTATGGATCTAAGGGAGCGATAAAAGGCTCTATTAAGACTAATTCAAAAACCACTTACTATACGGAACAAGGCGATTATATATTTAGAATTGCCATGTTGGTTATGGGAATCGTTCTCCTTACTTCTTTTACCAAAAGAAAACAAAACTAAAAATAAAAAAGTCCTGATCTTAAATCAGGACTTTTTTTTGTTATCGATTTCTTCCATAAACCTCTACTATTACTATCAATGGTTCATTTATAGTTTTAAAAAAATAATAGCTCCAAAAAGAAAATCATATCTAAATCGCTTTTTATTATATTTACGTATTAACCAAATCAAATTGCATGAAATATATTGTAGTAATTCCCCTGCTATTCCTAACATTTATCTCATTTGGACAAAAAGAATTTCACACAAAACAAGACAGTCTGCGTGGTAGTTTAAACGAAAATAGAAGTTGGTGGGATCTGCAAAAATATAATTTAGAAATAGATGTTGATCTCTCTCATAAATCTATCGCTGGTCAAAATACCATCACATACAAAGTAATCAAAGAGGCGAAAATCATGCAAATTGATCTTCAAGACCCCATGTTGATCACAGAAATATTACAAGATGGTCAATCGCTAAAATTTAAAAAAGAAGGAGCCGTTTATTGGATCGAATTCACAAAAAAACAAAACCTTGATTCCGTAGAGACTGTTAAGATTAAATTCCATGGAACTCCTAAAGAAACGACAAAAGCACCTTGGGAAGGAGGTTTTACTTGGGCAAAGGACAGCAATGGTTTTGATTTTATTGCCACAGCCTGCCAAGGTGATGGTGCTAGTTTATGGTGGCCTTGTAAAGATCATCTTTCCGATGAACCGGATTTAGGAATGGAACTTTCTTATACTGTTCCTCAACATTTAGTTGCAGTTGGAAATGGTAGGCTTGTAGAAACCAATTTCGATAGTATCAAAAAAACAAAAAGTTACCATTGGAAAGTTATCAACCCAATAAACAATTATGGAGTTCAAATGTCGATAGGAAATTATGTCTCCTTTTCTAACACACATCAAGGTGAAGCAGGTGACTTATATTGCGACTACTATGTGTTAAAACAAAATTTCTATAAAGCGAAAAAACAATTCCAACAAGTAGATAAAATGCTACAAGCCTTTGAATTCTGGTTTGGTCCTTATCCTTTTTATGAAGACGGATACAAAATTGTGGAAGTTCCTTATTTAGGGATGGAACATCAAAGCGCGGTGAGTTACGGAAACAATTATGAAAATGGATACCGAGGTACTGATTTAAGTGGTTCTGGTTGGGGACAAAAATTTGATTTTATTATCATTCATGAATCGGGTCATGAATGGTTTGGAAATAACATCACCAACAAAGATATTGCTGATATGTGGATCCACGAATCTTTTACTAATTATTCTGAAGTGATGTATCTAGATTATTTTTATGGACTTAAGGCAGGAAATGAATATGTTCAAGGCATTCGAAAAAACATAAAAAATGACAAACCTATTATCGGTCCTTATGGAGTAAACCAAAGAGGTTCTGAAGACATGTATTATAAGGGAGCAAATATGTTACATACTATACGATATGTGATAGGAAACGAAGGTACTTGGCGACTTCTTTTAAGAGGATTGAATCATCAATTTTATCATAAAACTGTAACAACAGAGCAAATCGAAGCTTATATCACTGATTTTACAAAAACAGACTTTTCTTCCATCTTCAACCAATATTTAAGAACTACACAAATACCAACCTTAGAATACAAACTCGGAAAAAAATATGTAAAATACCGTTGGACAAATTGTGTACCGGATTTAAAATTACCAATCCGTATTTATATAAATAATGTACAACATGTTATCAAACCAGCATTGGAATGGAAAAAAACCAAGTTCAACTACAAAATAAACACATTCGCAATAGATCAGAACTATTATATCAACACCAAAAAGATGAATTGATTATTTGTATTTGGCAGCCAAACTTTTAGCTTCTGGAATAAACGCTTGTAATTCTTTAATTCGTGTGTCATTCGATGGGTGTGTACTCATAAATTCAGGAGTACTACTAGATCCAACTTCTTTCATGCGCTTCCAAACATTCACTGCCTCCTTTGGATTATATCCTGCCATGATCATAAAAACCATTCCTAATTTGTCTGCTTCTGTTTCATGCTGACGGCTAAATTTAAGCATTCCAAGTTGCGAACCTAAACCATAGGCCATATTCCACATCATTTGATCCTGAGTCTCTTGTCCTGAACTTCCAGCAGCCACTGCTACAGCACCCATTTGCTGAATCTGTTGCGAAGACATTCTTTCTTGACCATGCTTAGCAAAGGCATGTGCTACTTCATGTCCCATAATCGCTGCAATACCATCCGTATTTTTAGCTATTGGTAAAATCCCTGTATAAAAAACAACTTTTCCCCCTGGCATACACCAAGCATTCATTGTTTCATCTTGTACTAAGTTAAACTCCCATTCATAGCTATCTGCCTCCTTACTCATGTGATTTTCTCTCATGAATTTTGTAACGGCAATTGATATTCTTTGCCCTACTTCTGAAATCTCCTCAGATTGTTCTTTATTCTTTGATAAAGTATTTTCTTCTAAGAACGTTTTGTACTGAGCAAAACTCATTGGTAAAACTTCTTCGTCAGAAACAAAATTAAGTCTTTTCCTTCCTGTAATTGGAACAGTTGAACAACTTACCACGATTAAAACAAAAGACAAAAGAGAACAGTAAAACTTCATAATATTTTTTTAACTTTGATATGCAAATATAGAATATAGATAATTAAACACGACTGTAAGTCTCCTAAAATTATCTCGTCTATATTGAAAATGTTCATCATATGAAATACCTAATATCTATAGTACTCCTAACCCTACTTACAACTCTAAATGTAGTTTCTCAACAAAAAATAATAAAAACGGATAAAGAATGGAAACAGCAATTGTCTGAAATGGAATATTATGTTTTACGAGAAAAAGGTACTGAAGCTCCTTCTTCTGGAAAGTATAATAAATTTTATGAACCCGGTATTTACTATTGTAAAGGTTGTAAAACTGCTTTGTTTGACTCCAAAAACAAATATAATTCCTACAGTGGTTGGCCCTCTTTTGATAGATTTATAAATAAAAATGTCTCAGAAATTTCTGACAACAGTCATGGCATGAAAAGAACTGAAGTGGTTTGTGCCGTTTGTGATGGACATCTTGGACATGTTTTTAACGACGGACCCAAAACTACTGGTTTAAGATATTGTATAAATTCCGTTTCTTTAACTTTTGAACCTAAAAAATAATTTGATGAAAAAAATTACGAAATCTGAAAAAGAATGGAAAGAGCAATTGAATGAAAATGAGTATTACATTCTTCGTGAAAAAGGTACAGAACGCCCTCATACTGGAAAATTTAATCTACACTTTGAAAAAGGGAGATATACCTGTAAAGGCTGTGGTACTCCTTTATTTGAATCTAATTCTAAATTTGATGCCCATTGCGGTTGGCCTTCTTTTGACAAGGCTTTGCCTAATAAAATAAATTATTTAAAAGACACCTCATTAAGCAGAACTAGAACAGAAATTGTTTGTAGTACCTGTGATGGACACTTAGGACATGTTTTTGAAGATGGCCCGACGAACACCGGTTTAAGATATTGTGTCAACTCGTTATCAATAGATTTTGAAAATGAAAAAAATTAAACTAATTTTACATTTCAATATAGTATAACCACATACCCCTCTTGAAAACCTAAAACAATCATGAGTAAATCATGTCCAAACTGTAATTCTTCAAGTAACCGAATTAGAATTAATAGAAACCTATGGATGAAATTAATCCCGGGTTCCTACAGATATAAGTGTGCAAATTGCTACGCTACCTTTATTTATATTGTTGCTCTTAACAAATCTTTTTTGAATAAAAGACCTAGTTTTAAGATCACAATGAATACCAAAGCCTAATGTATTAAAAAATGGGAAAAGATTGTCCTTCTTGCGGATCAAACACAAGGTACAAAACAAAAAGGCCTTTGAAATTGAAAATGCTTCCTTACACATCTCTTTATAAATGTATGAGCTGCAATACTTATTATGTATATTCTCGTATAAATGATAGATCTTATGTTTATAAGAGAACGGTTTTAGCTACTAGAAATTAGCATAAATTATTTTTACTGTACTCTTTGATAGACTTCGAGTTTCTAGTATCTTTGTCGCTTTAAAAATCTATATTTAATAGTATGTTTCAAAATTTAAGCGAAAAATTAGACAAGGCTCTACATGTTTTAAAGGGTCATGGTAAAATTACTGAAGTAAATGTTGCAGAAACCCTGAAAGAAGTTCGTAAGGCTTTGATCACTGCAGATGTTAACTACAAAATTGCTAAAGATTTTACTTCTAGAGTAAAAGAAAAAGCTATTGGACAAGATGTATTGACTACCTTAAACCCTAGCCAGCTTTTAGTAAAACTTGTGAAAGACGAGTTAACAGAGTTGATGGGAGGTGAAACTGTTGGTGTAAATTTAGCTGGAAATCCTACTGTAATTTTAATGTCTGGATTGCAAGGGTCAGGTAAAACTACCTTTTCAGGTAAATTAGCAAACTATTTAAAATCAAAAAAATCGAAACAAGTATTACTTGTAGGATGTGATGTTTATCGTCCGGCCGCAATAAACCAATTGCAGGTTGTTGGTGAACAAATTGGCGTTGAAGTATATGCAGAAGTTGGGAATAACAATCCTGTAGAGATATCTCTTAACGCTATCAAGCATGCCAAAGCTACAGGTAAAAACACTGTAATAATTGATACCGCTGGTCGTTTAGCCGTTGACCAAGAGATGATGACCGAAATCTCTAACATCCATAAGGCGGTTAGTCCACAAGAAACCTTATTTGTGGTTGATTCAATGACGGGTCAAGATGCTGTTAACACAGCGAAAGCCTTTAATGATTTATTAAATTTTGATGGAGTAATTCTAACAAAATTAGACGGTGATACACGCGGTGGAGCTGCTTTATCTATTAAATCTGTTGTAAACAAACCAATTAAATTTATTGGTACTGGTGAAAAAATGGAAGCTATTGATGTTTTCCATCCAGATCGTATGGCCGATAGAATTCTTGGAATGGGAGATGTTGTTTCTTTGGTTGAAAGAGCCCAAGAGCAATATGATGAAGAAGAAGCTCGAAAAATCCAGAAAAAAATTGCCAAAGATCAATTTGGATTTGACGATTTCTTAGCACAGATCCAACAGATTAAAAAAATGGGTAACGTTAAAGATTTAATGGGAATGATTCCTGGAGCAGGAAAAGCAATGAAAGATGTTGATATTGATGACGATGCTTTTAAAGGTATCGAGGCAATTATTCATTCTATGACCCCAGGAGAAAGAACAGACCCTAAATCAATCAATGCTAGTCGTAAAAAAAGAATCGCAAAAGGTTCTGGAACAAGCATTCAAGAGGTAAATCAGTTGATGAAGCAATTCAATCAAATGAGTAAAATGATGAAAATGATGCAAGGTGGTGGTGGCCGCAAAATGATGCAGATGATGCAAGGAATGCGCTAAACCATTTTATAAAGAAACAAAAATTTGTACCATGACAATTTTAGACGGAAAACAAACTTCTGCAGATATTAAAGCGGAAATTGCTGAAGCAGTAGTTGAGATAAAAAACAACGGTAAAAAAACACCACATTTAGCAGCTGTTTTAGTTGGTACTGATGGTGCTAGTATGACCTATGTAGGTGCCAAAGTAAAGGCATGTAATTTAGTTGGATTTGAATCTACTTTGATCGAATTACCTGAAGAAACTACTGAAGAAAAAGTATTAAGTGTTATCGCTGATTTAAACAACAATCCTGAAATAGACGGATTTATAGTTCAATTACCACTTCCAAAGCATATAGACGAACATAAAGTTCTAATGGCTATTGATCCTGATAAAGATGTTGATGGATTTCACCCAACCAATGTTGGAAAAATGGCACTAGAACTACCTACTTTCTTACCAGCTACTCCTTATGGAATCATGGAATTATTAGAAAGATACAAAGTTGAAACTTCTGGAAAAAACGTTGTGGTTATTGGAAGAAGTCATATTGTAGGACGACCTATGAGTATACTTTTAAGTCAAAAAAGAACTGCTGGGGATGCTACAGTTACTCTAACTCATAGTAGAACAAAAAACCTAAAAGAAATTACTCAAGAAGCTGATATTATTGTTGCAGCTCTTGGTATAGCTGAATTCTTAACAGGAGACATGGTAAAAGAAGGAGTTACTATTATTGATGTTGGAATTACTAGAGTTGACGATGCCTCAAAGAAAAGTGGTTTTAGACTTGCCGGAGATGTACACTTTGAAAGTGTTAGCAAAAAAGCTAATTTTATTACTCCTGTGCCAGGTGGTGTAGGTCCTATGACTATCGCGATGTTATTGAAGAATACCTTATTAGCTTGCAGTAGAAAATAAAAAAAAACACAAATATTAAAAAAAGCCGTTACAATTTAGTTTGTAACGGCTTTTCTTTTTCTTTCATAAAAATCTATTGCTAAAACAACTCCTACCCCAAATAAAATAAAAAGTACAGAATACCAGTTTTCAACTATCCCCATATCGGGAACAAACCTCTTATAATTCTCAACAACTCCTACTCCATCATTATCCAATAAAACTACACCATTTTCTGTTGCTAAAATCTTCTCTTTCCATGGCCATACCATTCCTAAGGAACCAACAATAAAGCCAATAATCAAGGCCGTTACTATATGATTCCATCGCTTCAAAACATATCCTAAAATATGAGATAAGGTAATCAAACCGAAAAAAGACCCAAAGAAAAATGTTATTGCAATCTTTATATATTTTATGTTTTTTTCAACGTCCAATACTTCAAAATGTCCCAAAATAACTGAACTTGCTACCTCAAAAACTACATTTACACTATCTACCAAAAGCAACACATAATTTCCCATTAGCATCAAAATAAAAGAGCCAGACAAACCAGGGATTGTCATACCACTAACTCCAATAACGCCACAAAAGAAAACAAACCATAAGTTACTGTTTTCCGTTGCTGGAGGAAGATAACTTAATGCTGCACCAATCAAAATACCCAATAAAACAAAGCTTAAATTTTTTGTACTCCAATATTTATAGTTTTTACCTATATAATAAATAGAACCCAAAATCATTCCAAAAAAAGTACTCCACACATAGGTTTCATAACGTGTTAAAAGAAAATCTAACACTATAGATACAGAAAAATAACTAAATAGACTGCCTCCCATTACCAACAAAAGAAAAGAAATATTTAAATACTGAAACAAAGAACTGAATCTTCCTGCAATCAATAATTTAAAGGCTTTTATGTTTACCTTTCTAAAGGTGTAAATCATTTCTTCATAAAAACCAAGGACAAAAGCTACGGCACCACCTGAAACACCGGGTACTTTATTTGCAGAACCCATTGCCAATCCTTTAAGGAAAAGAAATACTTTCTCTTTTGAACTTCGTTTTTCTGACATCAGCACATCATTTTAATCTAATTTTTTCTCTGCTTGTACTTTTTCTAAAAATAAGATAACTGCATATCCAACAATGGCCAGAACAACTGCTAATAACAGTTGGTTATCTTCGTAATCAAAAGGACTTATACTTTTTTGAAGCAATGGAACCTCCTCTCCATGAGAATTCGTTCTCCATGTTAGGGTTTCTTTCCAAGGCCAAATTTTATTTAATGAACCAATAATAAACCCAGTTAATCCAGCTAAAGTCAAATTTTTAAAGTTTGAAAACAACCATTTTAAAATTTTAGAAAAACTCAATAACCCGACTACAACTCCGGCTCCAACTGTAGCTATTAATTGTATATCTCTGGAATGAATCGCTTCTAAAATCATCTTATAAGAACCTAGCAGAACCAAAATAAAAGACCCAGATATTCCAGGTAGAATCATAGCACAAATAGCCAAAGCTCCTGATATAAAATAAAACAACAAAGAGGCTTCATCTGACACCAACGGCTCTAATATGGTTATATAATAAGCAATCCCTGCACCGATTACCATAAGTAACACCGTTTTAAAATCCCATTTTGTAATTTGTTTTCCTATAAAAATTACACTAGCCAAAACCAAACCAAAGAAAAACGACCAAAGCAATATAGGCTCTGTTTCTAAAAGGTAAGAGATTCCTTTAGCTAAGGATATAACACTTGCTGCTATTCCGAAGAGTAACACACTTAAAAAGTTACCATTTATTGAATTCCATGCAGCTTTTATTCCATCCTTTTTTAAAATAGAAATTGTTTTGAAATTGATGCTACTAATACTACCTAAAAGTTCTTCATAGATACCTGAGATAAATGCAATAGTACCTCCTGAAACTCCTGGTACTACATCAGCAGCCCCCATAGCCATTCCTTTTAAAAATAAGACTATATATCCTTTAATTGATCTTTCCATATGTAAATTTTATTTTAACAAATGTAACATTTATAAAAGAGATAATTCCTACCTCTATCCTTTCAAATATAATTTTTCAGGTATTTTTATTTTAGATCATACGACTCTTTCCAATACTGAGTAACACCGGTATACATAGCGTCTAGTGACATCTGGACAGCTATAGCAGTATGTCCACCTGTATAAATATTAGAAATCGGCTGTGTTTTGTTTGCAATAGCTTCTTTAAAATCAAACAAAGCTTGTTTAGTTGGTTCCATATGAGATATGTTTATTTTCTTTCCTTTATCAGAACCATAACTATTCGTTTTAGTGGCACCAGAAACTCCATCTACCAAACCTATTGAAGGTTTTTGGTCTTTAGAATAATATTTAATCCAAGCTGCATTCGGCCCAATTGTAATTACTCCTTTTCTTCCAATAACCTTAATTTCATAGCCACCTGGTATATTACCCGTTAAACATTTAAAACTTGCTTTCACTCCACTTGGATATTCAAACAACAAATGAGTGTTGTCATAAGTCTCTCTTCCGTCTTGATAAAAATCGATCCCCCCAGTACCCATAATTTTTTTCGGGTTTTCTCCTAATACCCAGTTTACAAAATCTATTTGATGAGAACTTAACTCCGCTGTTAATCCACCTGAGTACTCTCTATACATCCTCCAATTGATGGATCTTTCCAATGAAGGTTTCGGCACAGGTTGTCTCCAATCGCCTTTTCTGTACCATTGACATTCAAAAGAGCTAATTTCACCGATTTCCTTAGAATTTATTATTTCTACAACTTTCTGATACAATTTAGAACTATGATATTGATGCCCAGTTTGAAATATTAACTTTGAGTTTTCTACTTTTTCGACCAAAGACTTGATTCCATTAATTCCTTTAACAGTAGTCTTTTCACAATACACATGTTTACCAGCCTCTATAACATCCATCGCTATTTTTTCATGTGTATAAAAAGGTGTAGCGATTAAAACAGCGTCGATTTTTTTATTTTTTAAAATTTCTCGATAATCCTTATATCCTTTTACAGTACCATCGGTTTTAGCCAATCCATTCACCAAACGGAACTCTAACACATCACAAAGTGCAACAACATCAATTCCCTGAACAGATTTAACAACAGGCAATAACCCTATTCCACGACTTCCGGAACCAATAATCGCGAGCCTGATATTTCTTTTAAATAAATCACTTGACAAACCTGTAGCCATCGCAGATCCCCCTAAAAATAAACCTGCAGATAACGCACTTCCCTTTTTAACAAACTCTCTTCTTTCCATATTTCTTTTTCAATAAGCTTTTCTCTAATTATTTTAATACTAAAATGTATTTTATTACAAATAATGCATAAAAAAAGTTCCAAATCTGGAACAATTTTTATATCTCTTTTATTTTTTAAAATTTTCTATGATCGACTTCACTTCTTCTATTTTAAAAAAACCAGGATACAATTCTTTCATCACTTCATGAAATTCAAAGTCAATAGCTAACCCGTTTTTTAAGTGTAAAAAGGAAGCATCCTTATCTCCTAACTGTAGAAATAATCCAAACAACCTGAACTCTATTTCAGCCGCTTCGTTAAAATATTTTTTTGCTTTTACCAAGGTGTTTAAAGATTCTGAATAATCTCCTAAATAATATTGAACATCAGAAAGAGCCAACCAAATCTCTAAAGACTTATCATCCAAACTCAGACAGCGTTTAAACGCAACTATTGCCTCTTCAAAAAAGCTTAATTTAATATTTATCTCCCCATATTTCCTCCAATAAACAGCGTTAAACTCATCAATAGAAAGTACTTTTTTTATGTAATATAAAGATTTTGAATAATCCTCTAATAAATAATATACATCCGTCAAAGACATCCATGCTTTATCCAATAATGGATCTTCATTAACTGCTTTTTTATAAAATTCTGCAGACTTCTTCAATTGATTTAAATTTCTAAAACAATCTCCCATACGCAAAAACACAAAAGCAGTTGGATCATCTAACTCCAAAGAAATGGAATAATTTTCAACAGCTTCCTCGTAACGCCCTAGTATCTCCAAAGTTTTCGCTTTCTCTAAATAGCCACCAATAAAAGATTCATCAATTAAAACAGCGTAGTCAAATGCTTTCAGAGCCTCTTCGTGGTTCTCTAACACCATATATTGCCTCCCTAATTGATGCCAAGCTACTTCACAGTAGGGGTTCATATCTAAATATTGCTTCAAATAAACAACGGCCTCCTGATGCTTTTCATCCATATCAAAACAATAGATGATATTATATAATGAAGAATAATCTTCAAAATCAACCTCTAAACATTTTGCAAAATTCAATCTAGCTTGATCAAAGTCATCTAAATAAAGATACTCCATGGCCAACAATGAAGACACATCTGCCACATCATTTGTAAATTCTAAGGCTATTTTTAGAGAATCAATCGCTTCTTTGTGTTTGTCTATTTTAGAAAAAATAGCGGCCCTTTGAATATGCACCTCCTCATTGGTAGGTTCTATTGCTTCTAATTCATTCAAAAGCTTTTCGGCCGTATCAAATTGCTCTTCAAAGATAAATAGCTCTACTTCTAACAATTTCAACAAAATAGAACTAGGATGTTGTTCAAGCCCTAATTTAACTGCTTTTTTTGCCAAAGAATGCCGCCCATTATCTAAATAGTAATGAATAATTTCTTCGAATTCAGACGAATCAAAAAAATACACTTTGTTGGTTTTCAACATCGATTCAAATTTTGATAAAGACATATTCTTGCTTTTAGGTGAAACAATAACTCTACTTGTTTAAAATTAGTATTTCTCTTTTCTTAATATACGGAAAAAAGAAATTGTTTTTAACAATTTAATCAACAAAACAGGCTCTTTAGCTCTCTGCTTATCAGTATAATGATCAAAAAACGCACCAAAATATTTTTATTCAACTTGTAATTAATTAATTATCACATGAAAAGAAATGAAGATTTTACATAAAAAATTGCCTTTAAAATATTTCTCATTAACTTAATAAAACATATTTGTTTGAGTATATTTGTTGTAACAAAAACAAGCTTTCTATTCAGTTATATGGGCAACAAAATATTACTAAACTCTAGAGAAATTGAAATCATTTTACATAGATTAGCCTGTCAGTTAATCGAAAATCATGATGATTTTTCAAACACCGTTTTACTTGGACTTCAACCTAGGGGTACTTTTTTAGCAGACAGACTTGCGAAACTTTTAAAAGAAGAATATCAAATTAAAGAAATTCCTTTAGGGAAATTAGATATTACTTTTTTTAGAGATGATTTTAGAAGAAGAGAAGCACCTCTTGAGGCAAATTCTACTCAGATTGATTTTCTAGTGGAAGGTAAAAAAGTAGTGATTATTGATGATGTTTTATATTCAGGTAGAAGTATCAATGCCTCATTAGCTGCCTTACAATCGTACGGGAGACCCGAACAAATTGAACTTTTAGTATTGATTGACAGAAGGTTTAGTAGACATTTACCTATACAACCTGACTATAGAGGGAGACAAGTAGATGTAATCAATAACGAAAAAGTATCTGTTCATTGGAATGAGAATGACACGGAAGATGCAGTATATTTAACAACGAACAATTAAAGAATGAAATCATTAAGTGTTAATAATTTATTAGGTATTAAACATTTGAATCCACAAGATTTGGATTTGATTTTTGAAACTGCCGATCACTTTAAAGAGGTGATCAACAGACCTATAAAAAAGGTTCCATCATTAAGAGACATTACCATTGCAAATCTCTTTTTTGAAAACAGTACTAGAACCAAACTTTCTTTTGAATTAGCTGAAAAAAGACTTTCTGCAGATGTCATCAATTTTTCTGCCGCTCAATCATCTGTTAAAAAAGGAGAAACTTTAATTGATACGGTAAACAATATTCTTTCTATGAAAGTAGATATTGTTGTAATGCGTCACCCTAATGTAGGAGCCGGAGTATTTTTATCAGAACATGTAGATGCGAAAATAATCAATGCCGGTGACGGTACACACGAACATCCAACCCAAGCCTTATTGGACTCTTATTCCATTCGAGAAAAATTAGGAGACGTGGCTGGTAAAAAAGTTGTTATCATTGGAGATATTTTACATTCAAGAGTAGCTTTATCAAATATTTTTGCCTTGAAATTGCAAGGTGCAGAGGTTAAAGTATGTGGTCCAACAACTTTGATTCCGAAGCATATTGAAAGTTTAGGAGTAAAAGTAGAAACAAACCTTAGAAAAGCTTTAGAATGGTGTGATGTAGCAAACGTGCTTAGAGTACAACACGAAAGAATGGATATCAAATATTTCCCTTCTACAAGAGAATACACGCAGTTATTTGGAATTAATAAAGAAATCCTTAATTCACTTGACAAAGAAATTGTTATCATGCACCCTGGACCTATCAATAGAGGGGTTGAAATTACAAGTGATGTAGCCGATTCAGATCAATCTATTATTTTAGATCAGGTTGAGAATGGTGTTGCGGTTAGAATGGCCTGTATTTATTTATTGGCTGAGCAAATTAAAAGATAGTTTTACTTTTAAATTTTTTGAAAATGAATATTGAAAAAAAAGATAATTACACCCTCATTCAAGTTACAGAATCTTCATTCGAAGCCTTTTCTGAAGCGTTTCAAATTGATGATTTTTCTAAAGAAAATATATTCCTGAATTTTATAAATGCTTTTGAAATTACAACAGCACAAATAGATAGTTTTTCAGAAATATCCATGAATAAAAAAGAAAATGGAACTTCTTTTATCATCATTGCTCCCGGAATTGAAATTGATGATTTAGAAGACGAAACACTTAGTGTTGTACCTACGTTAATAGAAGCTGAGGATACTTTGGAAATGGATGCTATTGAACGCGATTTAGGACTTTAATTATTTTCAAAAATGAGCATTAAATTAACCATTTTAGGATGTCACTCTGCTTCTCCAAGACAGAACGCCTTTCCTACTGCTCAATTTTTAGAAATTAAAGATCGTAATTTTTTAATCGATTGCGGAGAAGGAACCCAAACGTTATTAAGAAAACACAAAGTTGCCTTTTCTAAAATAAAACATATATTTATTTCTCACCTCCATGGAGATCATTTCTATGGTTTGATTGGTTTGATATCTACTTTTGGATTACACAATCGAGAAAATGATTTGCATATTTACGGACCAAAAGGAATTAAGGAGGTAATTACACTTCAAATTAAATTAGCCAAATCATGGACCAAATACAAACTATTTTTTCATGAATTGGAGAGTCTTGAAAGTGAACTTATTTTTGAAGATAGAAAAGTAAAAGTTTTTACCATTCCTCTAAAACATAGGGTATATACCAATGGCTTTTTATTTCAAGAAAAAACAGGGGAACGCAAACTTAACATGGACGCCATCCAAGCAAATCCAGAGATAGAAATTTGCGATTACCATAATTTAAAAAAAGGCAAAGACTTTACATCTGAAGATGGAAAAAGTACAATTGCCAATACTAAATTAACTTTCCCGCCTAACAAAGCACTGTCTTACGCTTTTTGCAGCGATACTAAGTACCACCCTCCCATTATTCCAATTATCAAAAACGTAGACTTACTCTATCATGAAGCTACATTTTTAGAAGACAAAAAGGAATTAACTGACAGAACCAAACATTCTACAGCTAAAGAAGCAGCCTCAATAGCACAGCAAGCAAATGTTGGTCAATTAATCTTAGGGCACTACTCTTCTCGTTATGATGATTTGAATCTTTTTAAAGAGGAAGCAAAAAGCATATTCCCTAAGGTATCTTTAGCCGAAAGTGGAAAGGTATTTGAAATTAAATAGCAATAATCTTATTGTTTATAACATTTATTTTTTTCACAGTTTTATCTCTTCTTTCATTTTAATTATTGTGTAAATTTGTTGAAGATTCCATCTTTATAAAATATTTATTCAATGCAAAACCCTTTAATTCTACTTGTAATTATTCTTGTTGCAAGTTTTGTTGGCTACCTAATCGGACAAAAAATTTCTAAGCTAAAATCTGACAAAGAAACCATTGTCTCTGATGAAAAAATTAATTTATTAAACCAACAATTAGAACAACAGAAAATTTCTTCTGAAACAGAAAAGAATAATTTGATTGAAACCATCTCTAAATCAGAAAAAACAACGGAAACAATTAAATTTGAAGCTGCCAAAAACATAGAACAACTTAGGACTGCAAAGGATAACGAGCTAGAGGAATTACGACAAAAAAACAATACCCTGTCTATTGAACATACCAAACTAGAAGCGGAACTAAAAAACACACAAGAAAAGCTAAAAGAAAACAAGCAAGAAGTTGAACAACTTCAAGAAAAATTCACAAAAGAATTTGAAAACCTAGCAAACAAAATCTTAGACGAAAAATCTATAAAATTCAAAGAACAAAACAAGGAAAGTATTGGAGAAATACTGAACCCGTTAAAAGAAAAAATTCAAACTTTTGAAAAAAAGGTAGAAGACACCAATAAAGAAAGCATCGTTAGAAATTCTGCTTTAAAACAACAAATAGAAGGCCTAGAGAAACTTAACTTAAAAATGAGTCAAGAGGCTATTAATCTAACAAAAGCCTTAAAAGGTGATAGCAAAACTCAAGGGAATTGGGGTGAATTAATTCTTGAAAGAGTCTTAGAAAAATCTGGACTTGAAAAAGGAAGAGAATATGATTTGGAAAAAAGTTTTGCTACAGAGGAAGAAGGAAAAACAAGATTAAGGCCTGATGTAATTATCAACCTACCCGACAACAGAAAAATGGTAGTGGATTCAAAAGTATCCTTAACTGCATACGAACAGTATGTGAATGCTGAAACCGAAAACGAAAGGATTACTTTTATCAAAGAACATGTAAATTCTTTAAAAAGACATGTGGACCAGTTAAGTGCAAAAAAATACGAAGATTTACACCAAATTGAATCTCCAGACTTTGTGTTATTATTTATCCCAATAGAACCTGCGTTTGCCGTTGCACTTGAAGCAGATCATGAACTATACAACAAAGCCTTTGTAAAAAATATTGTGATTGTTACCCCTTCAACATTATTAGCTACCCTTAGAACTATCGATAGTATGTGGCAAAATGAAAAGCAACAAAAAAACGCTATTGAAATAGCAAGACAAGCTGGTGCCTTATATGATAAATTTGAAGGATTGCTACAAGATTTAATAAAAGTAGGAAACAAACTTAAAGACACAAAAACCGAATACGAAGGTGCCATGAATAAACTTGTTAACGGTCGTGGAAACCTTATCACTAGCGTTGAAAAAATTAAAAAATTAGGTGCTAAAGCTAAAAAAGCGCTACCGAATACGCTTTTAGAACGTGCTCAAGAATCGGACTCCTAAATAAAAAACAAAATCGCTATGAAAAAAAAGTACCTTTTAATCATACTACTCATTTCTGTTAGTTTTGGCGGAATCTGTCAAGACTACGTAAAAAAAATTGCGGATAAAACTTGTCTGTGTGCCAGTAAAATCCCTGATTCTTTAAGCAATGATAATTACAATATGCAACTTGGTATTTGTATGATAGCTTCAGCAAAACCCTATAAAAAGAAACTCAAAAAAGATTTCAATATTGATTTCAATCATATTGACGGACAAGCGGAACAGTTGGGAGAACTTATCGGAATGCAAATGATTGGATCTTGTCCAAATACCATGATGGAAATTGCTAAAAGAAATGAAGATCCTATACTAGAAGAAGTATCCCTAAAAATACAAGGAAAGATTGTAGACATTGAAGAAAATCAATTTGTAACCTTCCTCCTTAAGGATGGGACTGGTAAAACTAAAAAATTTATTTGGCTTTACTATGTTGAAAGTAAAATTGACTTATTTACAGATTATAAGACAATGAAAAGTAAAGCCGTATCGATTACTTACAAGCAACAAGAATTATACGACCCCAGAATTGGAGAGTATAGGAATTACAATATTATCATTGGTATAGAAAAGATAAGAAGTTCGTCAAGAAGCACCATTGGAATGCTATAGCTTTTACGAGTATACCTAAAATTCAATTTTGTATAAAACGTTTTTAGCGAATTTAGAAATTCCTTTGACGCAATAAACAATCACCATATGAATCATGAATTCAGAAAAAAACTAGGTATTCAAGAAGACAAACCCAACGATTGGTTTGAAAATTTATATGCTGATTCCAATGATTCTGGTCAGGGTGTGCCTTGGGCCAATATGCAAGCACATCCTCTATTCCAAAACTGGATACAGAACAAGATTCCAATACAGAATAACAAGACAGCTTTAGTTATTGGCTGCGGATTAGGTGATGATGCTATTGAACTTGAGAGAAATGGCTATAAGGTAACTGCTTTCGATGTTTCTGAAAGTGCCATAGAGATATGTAAAAAACGATTTCCTGCCACCAAGGTGAAATTTCTAAAAAGTGACCTACTTGCAGGGGTACCAGAATGGAAAGAAAAGTATGATTTTGTTTTGGAGATTTTCACTATTCAAGCACTTCCTCCTAAATATGAGGCTGTTTTAATTAATAACATATCTGATTTTGTAAAGCCAAAGGGTAGATTAATGGTCATTACAGAAGTTCAGACTTCCAAAAGAAATTACGAAAATGGTCCACCTTGGCTTTTAAATCATAACTACATAGATTCTTTTGAAAAAAATGGGTTCCTACTAATTGAAAATTTCAAAAGTCTAGAAACCCATATTGGTGAGGAAATTCATTTATCCCTATTCGAAAAAAAATCATAACTTCTTGATTTTATAATTCAAGAACTTATGGTTGATACTTCGGAATTAGAAATTTATGACACAATTATTATTGGTGGTGGACAAGCGGGACTATCGGTAGCATATTATCTGCGAAAAACCAATTTAAATTTTTTAATCTTAGACAACCAATCAAAAGCTGGAGGTGCTTGGTTACATACTTGGGATAGTTTGAAATTATTTTCTCCATCGCAGTACAGCTCTTTATCCGGCTGGCAAATGCCTGAATCCGAAAATGAGTATCCTACAAAAACGGAATTCCTAAACTATTTAGAGGCCTATGAAAAGCGCTATAATTTCCCTATAAAACGTAATTGCAACGTAATTAAGGTTTCTAAAAACAGTGCTATTTTCCAATTAGAAACGAACCAAGGGAACTTTTTATGCAAAACTTTGGTGAGTGCTACCGGAACCTACCTATCCCCTTTTATCCCCCAATACCCCAATGCTCACTTATTTCAAGGAAAACAAATTCATTCTATAAATTACAAAAACACCAATGATATTAATGATAAAAAAATTCTTCTGATTGGAGCCGGAAACTCAGGATCACAAATTCTAGCAGAAGTTTCAAAAACCAATCAAACTACCTGGGTTACAATTGACACCCCTGTGTTTTTACCAGAAGATATTGATGGTCGCTATCTATTTATACAAGTAAATAACAGTTATCTAAAAAAAGAAACAGCCAATACCAAAGAAAAAATTTCTTTAAACAACATAGTTCAAGTAGAAAGTGTAAAAGAAGGATTAGATAAAGGTATCTACAAAGATCATAGACCTTTCAAATCTTTTTATGATCAAGGTGTCATTTGGAGTAACGGCACAAAAGAAAAGTTTGACATGCTTATTTGGTGTACAGGTTTTAGCCCTAATCTAAAGCATTTAGAAAACTTAAACATTATAGAAAACAACAAGATTAAAACCAATACTTGTCGTGCTATTGATGAACCTACACTTTGGTTAGTTGGCTATGGAAATTGGAATGGATTCGCGTCTGCAACCATATATGGTGTTGGTAAAACAGCCAAACAAACAGTTTTAGAAATCATTTCGTTTTTTAAAAACAACTAACGATTGTCTAATAAGCTGGTAGCATAATTTAAAACTTACCCAACTTGGTCAAAAAAACACAATACCCCTGACACACCCTTATCATACTCGACCATTACTTTTGTTTAAAACTAAAACAAAATGAGCACATCAAAATTTCAAGAAACAGTAAATGTATCAGCAGATAGAGTTTGGGAGGTACTATTTGAGCAATACGGCAACATTCATACCCATAATCCAAACATGACAAGTTCTAAATATTTAGAACATTTTTCTAAGGGGGATTTAAATTGCCCCAGACATGTAACTTTTAACGAGAAGCTATACTTGGAGGAAACCATTACAGAAGTTGATCGAAAAAAAAGATTCAAAGTTGTTGCCGATAAACACAACCTTCCTTTCTTAAAAGATATGTCGGCAGTTTATGAATTAACAACCATTGAAGAAAATAAAACCCTGATCACCATGACTTCATCAGTCACCTCTTCTCCTAGTTTCATGATTTCCTTAATGAAAGGGCAATTAGGAAAAGGTTTGAAACAACATCTTTTTGGTTTAAAATATTACCTAGAAACTGGAAAAACAGTAAACAAAGACAACTACAACACTGTTTTTAAGGAATATAACCCATAGAATACATTTTTGAATTTACGCGTTTATCTGAATTAGCATGTTGCATTAATTAAAGTTACATTAACTCAATAAAAACGTCAATTACCAATTCTTTTTTTTTCCTAAATAATTCAGACTGGTTATTTGCATTAAGTTTAATAAATTTTAATTCATAAATGTTAGAGATGGCTAGTTTATTTTCAAAAGAGACGTTATAGCACAAGGCGTTACAAAACAACGCATAATTGAAAACCTAACTAAAGCAGATAAACGCGTAATTTTTGATCCACTAGCAAAAACTTTGTTCTTAGTGCAAGTATTATTAAAATCATGGGACATAAACTGACTGTTTGGATTACTAAAAAAGTCACTCCTGGATTTCATGAACATTTGATCTCACGAACCAGATTTACTGATGAACTTGTAGAAAAAAAAGCGGCTGAAGGTTAGGAATAATACATGATACATAGAGCATTTTGTAGTGACTAAAAAACTAAAAACTAGTTAAATATTCCAAAAAGTATACGACATATGAAAATATGTATAACTCAGTAAAAGGTAATCGCTATTATCTTTGTATCATTATTAATCGTTTAAAAATGTGCTATTATGAATACAAATAAATACGGTAAAAAAGGTTGGACGCCCGACAGAATAAGTAATTTAAATGGAAAAACATATATAATTACGGGCACAACAAGTGGAACTGGATTTGAAGCGGCAAAAATCTTGCTTTCAAAAGGTGCCAAAGTGGTTATGCTTAATCGAAACACACAGAAAGCAGAGCACTCTATAAAAATCATCGAACAGGAACTTGGTGACCAAATTGATGTTGTATCTCTTAAAATGGATTTATCAGTACAAACTTCAGTAAAGGAGGCTGCTGCCGAAATCATCAAAACCATTCCAAAAATTGACGCTTTAATTTGTAATGCAGCAATAGCGCAAGTACCAACTAAAAAGTTAACAGTTGATGGTTGGGAAAGTCAAATGGGAACAAACTTCTTTGGCAACTTTTCACTACAAGCATTACTTTTTCCACTGATAGAAAAATCAAAAGGAAGGATTGTTACTGTTGGAAGTCTAGGATATAACATGGGCCTTAAGACCATTAAATTTGATGATCTAAATTGGGACAAAGATTATACTCCAAATAATGCTTACAGCCAAAGTAAACTTGCTCAGATTATGACAATCTATGAACTTCAAAACAAACTAAAAGAAGTCCATAACACAAATGTAAAAGCCTATGCTTGTCATCCTGGTTCCTCAAGAACAAACTTGATAAATTCAAGTGGTAGTTTTATGATGAAGTTTATTTTCAATTTAATGAAACTTTCTCCTTTAACACAATCCGCTGAAAAAGGCGCATACCCACAATTAATGTGTGCTACCGAGCCTAATTTAGATCAAAACGAATTTTATGGCCCAACCGGTAGAAATTATTGGACAGGTCCCGTAGGTGCTCATACATTAGAACCTCATGCTAAAGATAGTTTTGTTGCAAAAAAATTATGGGAACTTTCAGAAAAAGAAACTGGTATTCAATGGAATTTTTAAATTTGTATGATGCAACACTTTAAAACATTAGTTTCCTATATTGATTATTTAGGCCTTCCTAGACCGGAACATCCTATGCTAAGTGTTTTTTCTGAAAAAGGAGAAGGCTTTTTACCTTGCCCTATAAAAAGCTCTCCCCCTATTACAAACGACTGTTATTCGATTAGTTTGAAAAAAATAATTCAAGGAGATCTTAATTATGGCAGAACACGGTATGATTTTTCCAATGGTGCATTGATTTTTATTGCACCAAGGCAAATATTACAATGGGATGAAAGTGTTGTTTACGATCAGAAAGGCTTTTCTATTAATTTTCATGAAGATTTTTTAAAAGGTACCGAACTGGATCAAGAAATAAAAAAATACGGCTTTTTTTCATACACTGTTAATGAGTCTTTACACTTATCACCTAAGGAAGAAATACAACTAGAATCTATTGTAGAAAATATAAAAATTGAATACCAAAACAATCAAGATGCGTTTAGCAAAGAGATTATTATTTCTCAATTATCTACACTTTTAAAATATGCAAATCGTTTCTATGAAAGGCAATTTCTAAACAGAAAAGAACTATCAAATTCACTTTTAGAAAGTTTTAATCAACATATGAATAATTATTTTGAATCCGGACAGTTACAAAAAAATGGAATTCCTAGTATAGAAAAAATTGCCACTCAAATTGGGGTCTCTCAAAGATATTTAAGTGATACACTAAAAAAAGAAACAGGTAAAAGTAGTACCGAACATTTGCAATTGCAATTAATCAATGAAGCAAAAAATATTTTATTAACCCCCAACAAGAGTATTGCTGAAGTTGCTTATGAATTAGGCTTTGAATATCCTCCTTATTTTTCAAGGTTATTCAGAAAAAAAGAAGGCATCAGCCCTACAGAATTTAGACAAAAATATAAAATGAATTAACTATGGAACTTTTAAAATTAGCAATCGAATGGGCTAAATCAGAGGTCTTTTCAACACGATTTTTTATCATTTTCGCCATATTATTTTTACTTGCTAGTATTGGTTTTTGGCAACTTGGAAAAACAGATATCGCTAAAGCATATATTATTCCAACCTTAGTGGCAGGTGTTTTACTTATGACTATTGGACTCGGGTTATTTTTTACCAACAAGTCAAGAGTACACCAATTTGAAAAAGCCTATCACATGGATGCAATTGCGTTTTATGAATCGGAAATGAGTCGTACAGAAGCAACATTAAAGGAATATCAAAATGTCGTTTTTAAAGGAATTCCAATAATTATAATTTTAGCATCCTTAGGTATTCTATTTTTACCGAGTCCTACTTGGAGAGCTATTTGCATTACAACAATTGCCATGTTAGTTGTTATTTTATTAGTTGATGGTACCGCACACGGAAGAATAAAAAACTACCAAGAAAAATTAATTCAACTTGAAAAATAAAAGTCCCCTATATTCTCGCTAAAAACGCATAAATAGATTTTAACCTCTGTATTAATATTTGTAGGTAAATGATATAAAAATATTTATGAGTATTTTTATCAAAAAAGTACTTATGAAAATTTATTACAGTATTGTTTTAATCTTCTTTCTAAATTTATTTAGCTCTTGTGAAATAGTACAAGAAACCGAATTCAACCGCAATGGTAGTGGTACCTACAGCTTAGGGTTTGATATGTCTGAAATGGTAAAAATGGGAATGAATTCTCAAAAAAACACCATGAAAAAACAAATAGATACTGTGATTGATTTTTCACAGATGCTAAAAGAAAAAAAAGATAGCATCTCTAAACTTAGCAAAGAAGAAAGAAAAAAACTGCAAAATTTAGAAAATTTCAGTTTCGCTATTAAAATGGATACGATTTCTGATCGCTATGAGTTCAAAATAGACTATTCTTTCAAAAACATCAAAGATTTACAGCAATTTGGGCAAAAGTTAAAAGACCAAGACCTCAAAGATTTAGATTTTCTTGGTGGTAAATCTGGTAAGTCAAAACAATCTGAAAAAATACTAGATTTCAACCAAGATTATATTACTGTTTTCAATAAAAATCATTTTTCGACAAAAATTAGTCAAGAAGCTATCTTGGAAAATGAGAAAAACCGTGATACAACTTTAACAAAAGACAGTCCAATGGCAAATATGCTGCGTTTTAAGACTGTCTATAAATTTCCATATAAAATAAAATCTGTTGACAATAAAAACGCTAGGATATCTTCTGATTTCAAAGGTGTAGAAATTTATGGAAATGCTTTTGACATGAATAACAATCCACATTATAACGATTTAGAAATAGATTTTGAACGATAATAAGTAGCTACTCATGATTAAAAACGCAGTGATTATCGTCAAAAATTCACATAAAAAAATTATTGAATTGTAATTTCAGCAACCATAAACGACAAAATAAGTTATAAAATTCTGATATAACCCTAGAACAAATTTATTTAAATATTCTACCTTTCTATTAATAAAAACCAACTATGAAACGTAACTTTATTTACCTAATCATAATGACAAGTCTATTTGCTGTTAGTTGTAAGAAAAACTCAAATAAGAAAACATCAGAACCCCAGCTTACCGCAGAGCAATTAAAAAAAATAACCAAAGAAGCTTACATTTTTTCTTATCCCTTGGTAATGAATTATCGTACCATGCATGCTCAGGCAATTGCAAGTGGATCTTTTGGGCAGTGGTTACATTTTGGCACTTCGTCTCCTGCCGATACAGATATTGTTACCCCAAACAATGACACACCTTATTCATATGCATGGTTAGATTTAAGGGCTGAACCATGGGTTTTGACTTTGCCTAAAATAGAGAAAAATAGGTTTTACACAAGTCAATGGGACGACCTGTGGGGTTATGTACTTGACAATGCAGGGTCCGTAAATGACGGAAACAATGGAACTACATTTTTATTAACTGCTCCTGATTGGAATGGTAGCATTCCGGAAGGAATTAATCGTGTTATCAAAGGAGAAAGTGAATTCTTAGGAAGTCTTACACGTACGCAACTAATTGGTGGTACAAAAGATTTGCAAAATGTAAAAAATATTCAAAAAGAATATCACCTTCAACCGCTAAGTAGTTTTTTAAACCATCCTGCACCAGCTAAAGCGCCATCCATTGCATGGCCAACATGGACAGAAGGTGATGAAACAACTCTAAAATATTTCGACTATGTTCAATTCATTTTACAGTTTGTATCTACAAACAATAAAGACAAAGAAGCGTACAAACTTTTAGAGTCTATTGGCATTATAAAAGGAGGCAATTGGAGTTCTAGTAATTTAGATTCTCAAACAGCAAAAGCAATAAAATCAGGTATTGCAGAGGCTAGAGCTGAACTTAAAAAATTATCAGAAGAATTATTTATCCCTGCTAAATTCTATAATAATAGAAAAGAAATTGGTACAGATTACACCAATAGAGCCCTTGGCGTTTTTGTTGGGATTTTTGGTAATGTTACAAATCAATCTGTATATTTAACTGAAGTAAATGACATCCACGGAAATCAAACCGATGGGAGCAAACATGACTACAAGGTAACCTTTAAGGCAGGACAATTGCCTCCGGTAAAATACTTTTGGTCTTACACTATGTATACGCTTCCTCAAAGATGGCTTGTTGCAAACCCTATAAAAAGATATTCTATTGGCTCAAGTACTGAAGGATTAAAGAAAAACAAAGATGGTTCCATTACAATATATCTCTCAAAAAAATCACCCGGAAAATCAAAAGAAAGTAACTGGCTTCCGGCTCCTGATGGTCCTTTTTGGGCTGTATTAAGAACCTATGGCCCTAATGCTGCCATTCGGAATGGAATATGGAAACAACCTCCATTTGAACCTATTAATTAAATCTTATTTTCTAGTGGTTTTGTTTAAAGCATCACTACAAAACCACTAGAAATTAAATAAAAACACCACTAGATAAAACAGTTGTAGATAAATTATTACCTATGGGATTAGTTACCTTAAAAACTTTTGACACTTCATTTGAAGCCCATCTCCTAAAAACTAAATTAGAGAATCAAGGTATTCAAGTTTTTATTTTTGATGAAAATTTAATTTCATTAAATCCTTTATACAATGTAACCATCGGTGGTATCAAATTAAAAATTGATGAAAGTCAATGGCATACAGCTAAAGAGATTTCAGACGAAATGGATGGTCTGAAATTAACAGATGAACAAAATCAAATAATTAGTTGTTCTGTTTGTAAATCTCAAGACATCAATTATAACTTCAAATCTATCAAGAATACCAAAGGAATATTTGCAATCATTTTGTCATTTCTTTTTATGGTCTTTCCTATTTATTTAAAAACCATAAATAAATGCAACAGTTGCGGAGCAGAGTTTTCTTGAAAACTACCAAGACGAAAGACCAATAATCTCACCATTCGGCCCTACAAAAAAGGTATATTTATCTTTCACATAATTCTCATTCTCCAAGGCATACCCTGCTTTTTTTAATTTATCACCTATTACCTTAATATCATTTACCTTTAACATAATATGGTTGTGGTTTGTATTTCCTATTGGACCAATAGTGTGTTTAAACTCCGGAGCAGTTACAGACAAACCAATTTCCAATTCGTTTGCTTTTAACTTTAATACTAACATCCCTTCAATTCCTTCTCCATGTAAGATTTCTGCGTCAGAAAGTTTAAAACCTAAAATTTCTCTATACAAAAAAAGTGTTTTCTCTAATTCTAAAACATGAATACTGACATATCTTAATCCGGTAACTCTGGCCACTTCTTTAGTATTAGATGATTCATTCAATTGATTTTTTTGAGCTTTCAACACCTGACCACCAAGCAGAAACAATAACATTAGACAAGTTAATTTTAAAGAATATTTCTGAAATTGATTTTGCAAAGCTTTATACATTTTATTATTATTTATAAATCCTTTTAAAATTAGGGTTTTAAGGACAATTATATTCTCATAAAAACTAAAAATTAACTAGACAAAATAACAACCAAACTTCCGAAAACAGCAATCTATAAAAATTATCCTTCTCAAAACTAGACATTCCTTTTTCGGTTATCTACAAAAACAAAATATTGAAAATTTATTCTCTAACTTTCCTCCTACTAACCCATTTATTAATTCCATTCTAATGAAATTTCTAATTTATTTTGTCACCACATTTATATTACTCTCTTGCACTACAAAAAAACAAGAATGGCACAACTTAATAGATGAAAATCTATCACAATGGAATAATTATTTAAGCTATCAACACAAAGAAAACTACTCCGGAGAGCAACCTAAAAACAAAAACGGAATTCTTATTGAACCCATTGGTATCAATAATGACAGTCTTGAGGTATTTAAAGTAACCAAAATAAATGGAGAACAAATACTAAAAGTAAGTGGTGAGATATATGGTTGTATTTCCACCAAAAAGGAGTTTGAAAATTATCATCTAAGATTAGATGTAAAATGGGGAACACAAAAGTATTCTCCTAGAAAAAACAAATTAAAAGATTCAGGTATTCTCTATCACTCCATCGGCCCAAATGGTGCTGAGTTTTGGAGATCCTGGATGCTATCTCAGGAATTTCAAATTATGGAAGGTCATTTTGGTGACTTCTGGGCACAAGCTAATTCTGCCATTGATATCAGAGCATACCCACCAGAATCAGCAATGAGTGCAAGTGCTGATGTTTCCCAACCCTTTATACCTTTTGGTGAAGGAGAAGATTTATTTGGTTATTGTATGCGTAGTTCTAATCATGAAAATCCTATGGGGGAATGGACAAGCGTTGAACTTATATGTTTTGAAAATAAAAGTCTCCATATTGTAAATGGTAAAGTTGTTATGGTTTTAAAAAACTCCAGATATGTTAAAGAAGGTACAAAGTACCCAATGAATAAAGGGAAAATTCAAATTCAATCAGAAGCAGCTGAAGTATATTTTAAAAATATTCAAATTAGAATTATTGAAGCACTTCCAAAAGAGTATCAAGCATATTATCTAGATTGAATTTCGTTTAACTTTTTAACCTTTCTTGTAAATATTTTTTTTATGGAATAGTTTTTGAAACCAATAAACAAAAAACTATCCTATGAAAAAGACTTTATGCACCATCTCTGTATTTGCATTATTCTCATGCACTACATCAAAAAAAGCAGCTTCTCATAACGATCAATTAATGGAAAGCTTTTCTATTACCGAAATTTCTAAAAATAAATCGTATGGATTAACACCTAAAAATCCAGTTGAAGTTGGTGGAGGTTTTGAATCTGGTGCATATAACGAGAGAAGGTACCTCAACCTTTTAACGGGACCTAACGGTGAAATGATTTCTTATTACAGAGCTGGAAGTTGTTGTCCCATCAAAAGTAAAAATGGGTTTAACGGAATGGCTATTTTAGATAATTATCGGGTGACTTGGGAAAACTCAAAAGACACAATTTCCATATTCATTAATTTATACGACAAGGGAGATCTTAAAGCACCCTTCGGATTTGGATTTAAGCATCCTCAAGTACAATTTTTGGAGCAATAAATTATTTTAACAAGCAGTTACCATTGAATTTGACTACCTTTATACAGTATTTTAAAACAGTCTTATTTTTACATGAATTTAATTGAATCAAGAAAAGACATTTCAATACTGGTGCATACTTTTTATGACAAAATAAGAAATGACACAACTTTAGGTCCTATTTTCAATAATCATATTGAAGCAAATGAATGGCCAATACATTTAGAAAAATTGACAGATTTTTGGGAAACAAATCTTTTCGGAATTCCTAAATTTAAAGGTAGTCCTTCTCAAAAACATGCCAATGTAGATGCCCACATGAATCACACCATCACTCCTAGTCATTTTGATAGATGGCTTGAATTATGGTTTGAAACTATTGATCATTTATTTGAAGGCGAATTGGCAAATAAAGCAAAACAGTCAGCCACCAAAATGGCCACTGGACAATTTTTAACCATTTGGAACAACCGACCAGATCACTTAAAAACCTAATTATGTAAAAAAACGTTTAGTTCCTTTTTAACAATATTTCACCTGTACACAAGTTAAAAAAGTAGTATCTTGATTAAGGTTTTCAAAATTATTTTTTATACCGATTACAAATGAACAACAGACCTTTTATCAAATTAAAACTAGATGGTTTTGACCTCTTTTTAGAAAGCCTCGGTTGGGTATCTATAGTTGCAATATGGGCCATGATTTTCATCAATTATTCTGAACTACCTGAAACAATCCCTACACATTTTGATGCTAAAGGACAAGCCGACAGTTTTGGGTCTAAGAGCAACATTATCAATATTCAAGGTGTGCTTACCTTACTATATATTGGGATGACGATTTTAACCAAATTCCCACACAAACTTAACTTTATTGTACAAATCACTAAAGAAAACGCAGAAATTCAGTACAGATACGCGATTAGACTAATTAGAATTCTAAAGTTAATCGCATTAATTGTATTTGGCTTATTATTTTATAGAACCATTGAAAATATTTACGGAACGACTGATAGCCTTGGAACCTGGTTTTTTCCTTTAACAATTTCACTATTTCTAATCCCAACTCTACTGTACCTTTATAAATCTTACAAAAAGAAATAACCTCTATGAAAGCGAATATAAATTTAGCTGTATTGATTGATGGTGACAATATTCCCTCGGCCTATGTAAAAGAAATGATGGAAGAAATTGCCAATTACGGGAATCCAACGATCAAAAGAATTTATGGTGACTGGACCAAGCCCAACCTTAGTAAATGGAAAAATTTATTATTAGAAAACGCCATTACGCCTATTCAACAATATGGATATACCACGGGTAAAAACGCCACTGACTCTGCAATGATTATTGATGCTATGGATATCCTCTATAGTGGTAAAGTAAATGGTTTTTGTCTGGTGTCAAGTGATAGCGACTTTACAAGGTTAGCAACCAGACTTAGAGAAGCCGGTATGCAAGTTATTGGAATTGGAGAAAAGAAAACTCCAAACCCATTTATTGTTGCATGCGATCGTTTTATATATATTGAAATTTTAAAGAAACAACCAGAGAAGAAAAGCAATAATGCTATCGAATCTGATAAACCTGTAGTAGATACCATCACTAGAAAAGAAATAAAACTAATTTCTAATACCATCGCCACTTTATCTGATGATGATGGGTGGGCGTTTTTAGGTGATGTAGGTAGTTTGCTTCAGAAAAAACAACCAAATTTTGATTCTAGAAATTACGGGTTTGATAAACTTACACCATTAATAAAATCTATTGGTAACTTTGAATTAGAACAGCGCGAAAACGCTAAAAGTAAGCACAAATTAATTTTTGTGAAAAATAAAGAAAAACAAAAAATGAAAAGATAACTTTGTAATTGCTAAAAAATTATAAAAATGCGACTATGGAAAATAAATTAACTCAAATGAAATGCTTGGATCTTTTTGTTTCTGAATTAGACACAAAAAAATTTGATAAAGTAAAAGATAAAATTTCATTTACAGATACTTCACGAACTCCTTTAGCAAGTTGGGATATTTTTTATGATTCTTTTTCTGAAAAAAGGAAAAAACTAAAATCAGATTTTGACATAAAAATTGTAAAAGAATTGGCTGAAAAACATGGTTGGAAAAATGATATTAATAAAATTTTTGACTCCAATGATTTTGAAGCTCTAGTGATTACTAATAGTGAACAAGAAATTTTATGGGTCAATCAGGGATTCACTCAAATGACTGGTTTTCCTAAAAATTTTGCTTTAAATAAAAAGCCTTCTTTTTTACAAGGCCCTGAAACCTTGCTTGATTCAAAAATTACTTTTAGAGATAAAATAAAGACAAACAAACCATTTACACACACAATCATCAATCATAAAAAAGATAAAACAGCCTATGAGTGTGAAGTGAAGATTTTCCCTCTTTATACAAACAGAACAACTCATTATATTGCTTTAGAAAAAAAAGTTATCTAAATTTATTATTGAATATCTAATGATTTGAAACGCAGAAAATTCATAAAAAAAAGTATTATTGCTTCCTTAGGAGCAATTGTTTCAACCGCACTCTATAGCATCAAAATAGAACCTTTTTGGTTAGAGTTTGTGGAAGAAAAAATGCCTGTTAAAAATTTACCCAAGCATTTAATAGGTAAAAAACTAATGCAAATTAGTGATATTCATGTAGGCAATCGTTTTGATCCAAACTACCTAATTGAATCATTTGAAAAAGCGAAAAAGTACGATCCAGATTTTGTTGTCTATACAGGAGATTTTGTCCATTATGAAGACACAGAGCAACTAAACTTATTCAAAAAAGTAATGGATCATGCAGTGCATGGAAAAATGGGTTCAGTAGGTGTATTAGGAAACCATGATTACGGAAAAGACTGGATAGAAGTTGATGTTGCTGATAATATTGTTGATACTCTTGACAAAGAAAACATTAAAGTTTTACGAAACGAAAAAATAGAATTAAATGGTTTGACCATCGCAGGAATAGATGACTACTGGGGAACAAATTTTCATCCTGAAAAAGTACTACCTACCTTAGATTCTTCAAAAGCCAATTTGGTACTATGTCACAACCCTGATGTTTGTGACGAAGATATTTGGGAAAACTATCAAGGTTGGATTTTAGCTGGGCACACTCATGGAGGTCAAGTAAAACCTCCCTTCTTACCCGCACCAATGCTCCCCGTAAAAAACAAAAAATACTCCGCTGGTAAAATCAATTTAGAAAATGGGAAAACACTGTATATCAATAGAGCACTAGGTCATTTATGGCAAATTCGATTTAATGTAAAACCTGAAATAACTATTTTCACCTTAGAACGAGAAGTCTAAAACTTCCTATCTCCTCCTATTTGCTAATAACGGAGGGGCCTCTCCATTAAATGGATTAAAGCGTGAAATTGTTTTTGCATCCATTCCTCTAGCTCGTATTACCGCTCTATCTCCATAACGCTCTCTCATTTTATCCATTGCATGGTACAGATTTAATATTTTCTCATCATCATCAAATAAATCTATTTGAAAACCTCCTTCTACCAAATGACTAAACTTAATACCAATCAAACGCACCAACATTCTACGTTCATATAATTTTTTATATAACTCTTTTACTACAGGAATAATTTTATGATCCGCAGAACTATAAGGAATCCTTTTTTGTGTCGTGTATGTTTGAAAATCTGAATACCGTATTTTAAAGGTTATGCAAGAGGTTAATTTATTACCTCTTCTCAATTGATATACTAAATTTTCTGCCATCGCTACTAAAATACTCTCTAGTTTTCCTATATCCGTAGTATCTTTATCAAAAGTACGTTCTGTAGAAATCGATTTCCTTTCTCTATACTGCACTACAGGACTGTTATCAATTCCGTTTGCTTTTTTCCATATAGATACTCCTGATTTCCCAAAAACCCTGGCTAACATATCCATTGGCATTTCTTGTACTGTTTGAATTTTTTTAATTCCTAAATCGCATAAAGACTTATAAGTCACCTCACCTACCATGGGTATTTTTTTTACAGATAGAGGAGATAAAAAAGGTTTTTCTGTTCCTTTATGCACCTTAATCTCGTTATTGGGCTTTGCTTCTCCTGTGGCTATTTTTGAAACTGTTTTATTTACAGACAACCCAAAAGAAATAGGCAACCCTGTTTCTCTCATAATACGCTGCCTCAATTCAGAAGCCAATTGATGACACCCAAAAAACTGATCCATCCCCGTAAGATCAATATAAAATTCATCTACAGAGGTCTTTTCATACAAGGGAACTGCCTCTTTAACAACTTCTGTTACCAACTGTGAATACTTGGTATATATACCCGAATTTCCTCGTAACACAATTGCTTCTGGACATAACTGTTTCGCCATACGCATAGGCATTGCGGAATGCACCCCATAAGACCTTGCTTCATAACTACAAGATGCCACAACTCCCCTATCAGAAGTACCACCTATCAAAATAGGTTTTCCATTTAGTCTACTATCCAATAAACGCTCACAAGACACAAAAAAAGTATCTAAATCCATATGTACTATTGATCTCTCCATCAGCCTACTCTTTTATTTTTGGGTCTTTGTGCTTTTCTACTATCTGCATAACGAGGATCTTCTACAATTGCCAAACGCTCCATACTGGTTATTTCTATAGATACACAATCCAACTCTACCACAACCTTACCCATCAACCTATAAATCCCCTTCCCTCGAAAAGGAAATTTTTCTGCTACTGGAGGAAAATGAACTGTATCTAAAAAATCACCATCTAAATCTAAAAACGTACCGAAATACATTGTTTTACCATTATTAGTTCTCGTTTTTTTTACCGTTACTAGATACCCTTCAATACACACCATTCTACCATTAAGTCCATCTAATCCCTTAACTCTAAACGAATTGACAAACTCCTCTACTAATAAATCAAAAGGACTACACAATGGATAGCCCAATAACTCTATTTGATCAAAAGCATCTTCTAAATAAGAGGAAGGTAGTCTTGGAGTTGTATAATTTACCGGCTCTGATTTAAACAAAGTTTGAGCTGGTGTTTCAAACACAACCTTTTTAATTTTCATATGTGCTTCCCACAACAATTCTCTTTTCAAAACTCCGGTAAACCGAAATGCATTAATTTTAATCAAAATCCGTATTTGCTCCATAGAGATTGGAACTCTATCAATAAAATCATTCAAGCTTTTAAAAACACCACTGCTTCTAGCCATAAGAATACGCTCTCTTGTTTTAGCTTCTAAAGCTTGTAAAAAAGCAAAGCCTATATAAATATCTTGCCCTTCAATAATGGTTTTATCATCACTTTTATTTATACAAGGAGCATGAATCACTCCACCATGCATACGCGCCTCGTGTATATATAATTCTGCACTATAAAAGCCCCCAGAATTATTAAGTGTTGCAACCATATACTCTAACGGATAATACGCTTTTAAAAACAAACTTTGATAGCTTTCAACAGCATAAGACGCTGAGTGTCCTTTTGCAAAAGCATACCCCGCAAAACTTTCTATTTGCATCCAAATCTCTTGAACTAATTTTGCTGGCTTTCCAGAGCGCAAACAATTTTTAAAAAAACGTTCTTTTACTCTTGTAAATTCATCTTTAGACCTAGACTTTCCCGACATCCCTCTACGCAATACATCTGACTCTCCTAAACTCAATCCCCCAAAATAATGTGCTACTTTTATCACATCTTCTTGATACACCATCACTCCATAAGTTTCTGGCATAATATCCAACATAATAGGGTGTGCATTTTCTCTTTTTTCTGGAAAACGATAACGCATAATATATTCACGCATCATACCTGACTTTGCAACTCCTGGGCGAATAACCGAACTTGCAGCTACCAAACCTAAATAATTATCAACCTGCAACTTCTTCAACAACATACGCATGGCCGGTGACTCTACATAAAAACAACCTATAGCCTTAGCATTCCTCAATAAATATTTGATTTTTTCATCTTCTTTAAAACGCTGTACATCATGAATATCTAACAAAGGCTGATTGGGATAATTTTGATGTACTATTGTAACAGCATCTTTTATCTTGCCTAAACCACGTTGACTTAAAATATCAAACTTATACAACTGACTATTTTCTGCCACTACCATGTCAAACTGAGCAGTTGCATAGCCCTTAGGCGGAAAAAACGTAGCTACATAATGATGAATTGGCTTCTCCGAAATCAAGATACCTCCAGCATGAATCCCTAAATAATTAGGAAAGCCCTGAATATACTGACTGTAAATAAGTACTAGCTGAGATAGTCTGTCTAATTTTTCAAAAGAATAATTCTGCACACACAAGGCATCTATTTCAGACTTAGGCAAGCCAAATACTTTTCCTAATTCTCTTACAGAAGCTTTGTATTTAAAAGTATTGTAAACTGCAATCAACGCAGTATTTTTAAAACGCTCAAAAATAAAACGAGTAATATCATCCCTATCTGTCCATGAAAAATCAATATCAAAATCCGGTGGATTTTTACGGTACAAGTTGATAAATCGCTCAAAATACAAATCTAACTCTACGGGATCCACATCCGTAATTCGTAATAAATATGCCACAATACTATTGGCTCCACTACCTCTACCAACATAAAAATAGCCTTTAGACCGTGCATATTTTAAAATTTTCCAATTGATTAAAAAATAAGATACAAAACCTTTTTCTTGGATTATATACAGCTCTTTTTCTATTCTATCCAAAACTTTTTGATTTGCCTCTCCAAAGCGGTAATCAATTCCTTGATATGTCAATTTTTTCAACAATCTAAAATCCAAGGCTTCATTAGCGGTGTACGATCGTTGGTTGTTAGTTATATCCTCAGAAAAATCAAATTCTATATTGCATTGAGCCAGTAAATGCTCTGTGTTTTCAATTATCTGTGGATATTCAGAAAATATATTTTTTAATGTTTCTACAGGAACAAACATATCTAATTCACTCCCTTGCTCTGAACAAGGCAACTTACTCAACAAAGTATTATTGTCTATGGCACGTAGCAAACGATGGGTATTAAACCCTTTTTTATCCTCAAAAGAAACCGTTTGCAAAACCACCATTTTAGAAAGTAGATGAGTTGATTTTAAAAATTTCAACGTATGTAAATCTTCCTTTCTTATTCCTATAAACTCATGCGCCTTTAGTTCAAAGTCAATGTTTTTATGAAACGGATAAACCACAAAAGTATCTGGTAAATTTTTCGCCTGTTCTGGAATCTTAAAATTAGACTGATGTAAAAACTCTGATAAAAAAATATTGATCTCTTCAAATCCAATATTATTTTTTGCCAACATTATATATTCTTGCTGTGCACCATTTCTAAAATCCACACCTAAAACAGGACGTATTCCGTACTTTTTCGCCAAACGTATAAGTTCTAAACTTATTGAAGTGCTATTTATATCGGTAAAAGCTATTTCTTTTACATTATGCTCCAACGCCAAGTGTAACAAGCGTTCTGGCGCTATTGTCCCATAGCGTAAACTATAATATGTATGTGCATTCAAAAACATTTTACAAAACTAACTACAAATTATAGTTTTTAATGCCTATATTTGTAGTATTATGAATAATATTGCTAAAAACATCCGTCATCTAAGAAAAATAAAAGCGCTAACCCAAGAGCAACTCTCTGAGGAACTAGAAATTACACGTTCTAAAGTTGGTTCTTATGAAGAAGGTCGTTCTGACCCTCCTATTGATATGTTAGTTAAATTTTCTAATTACTTCAAACTACCTATTGATGTATTGATAAAAAATGACCTTACCTATGCTGCAGACACTTCGTTTATTGAAATAGGTAATCAACGCGTACTATTTCCAATTACCGTAGATGCTGACAACGAAGACCTGATAGAAGTAGTTCCTGTAAAAGCTTCTGCTGGGTATCTGTTAGGCTATAATGACCCTGAATACATAGAACAACTAGACAAAATAAAACTTCCATTTTTACCGACAGGAAAACATAGAGCTTTTCCTATCAAGGGAGATTCAATGCTGCCTATGAAAGACGGCTCATATGTAGTAGCACAATATCTAGAAGACATTAGAGATGTAAAAAATGGAACCTCTTATATCATTGTTACTTTAAATGATGGAATGACCTATAAAAGAGTTTATAACAAAATTGAAGAAAGCGGAACACTACTACTCGCTCCTGACAATAAAAATTATAATTCTTACGAGGTCCCTTTAAACGAAGTTCTAGAAGTTTGGGAATATACATGTAGTATCAATACACAAGAATACGACGAACGTGACCTAAAAATAAGCAGTATTGCTATGATGTTGAATCAACTTGGAGTGGAATTAAAAGAACTAAAAAAAATGGTTTCATGAAATATTCCGTGATCGACATAGAAACCAACGGAGGAGTCAAAATTACAGAAATAAGTATCTTTATTTTTGATGGAGAACAAGTGGTAGATGAATACACTACCTTGATCAATCCTGAATGTAATATCCCTGCTTTTATAACCAACTTAACGGGCATTACCAATAATATGGTTAAGGACGCTCCTAAGTTTTTTGAAGTTGCAAAAAAAATAGTTGAAATCACAGAAGACTGTATTTTTGTAGCTCATAATGTTAATTTTGACTACAATATCATCGCAAAAGAATTCAAAGAGCTCGGACTTACTTTCAAGCGTAAAAAACTTTGTACTGTACGACTTTCAAGAAAATTACTTCCCGGCAGAAAATCTTACAGTCTTGGTAAACTATGTATCTCAGAAAACATTCCCTTGGTAGACAGGCACCGAGCAAGAGGAGATGCTGAAGCTACCACCATACTATTTCAACGTCTTTACAACCTAGACAATGGTTCTGTATTTGCCTCTTTCTTAAACCCTAAATCAAGAGAAGCAACCCTACCTCCTTTGTTACCCAAAAATGTTTTTGACAAACTACCCGAAACTGAAGGGGTGTATTATTTTAAAAACGAAGACAAGGAAATTATTTACGTTGGAAAAGCAAACAATATAAAACAGCGTGTCTTAAGTCATTTTTATGATAAAAAAAAGAAAGAAATCACCATGTGCATGGCAACGGCAGATATTGCCTATACTGAAACAGGCAGTGAACTGCTAGCACTATTATTAGAATCTGCAGAGATAAAACATCATTTTCCTAAATACAACAGAGCACAACGAAAAACAAAAGAAGGGTTTGCATTATTCTCATACGAAGACAGAAAAGGAATCCTCCATTTGGCATGGAATCAATTAAAAAACGTTCCCAATCCATTGCTAAAGTTCTATAGCTTATCTGAGGCCAGACAATTTATGGAAAAACTTTGCGAAACTCATGAGCTTTGTCCTAAATACTGCAACTTACAAACCAACGTAAGCAGTTGTTTTCATTACCAACTAAAACAATGCAAAGGAATCTGTAGAGAAGAAGAAAGCATAAAAGACTACAATAAACGCGTACTAAAAGCAATTGACTCTGTTCGTTTTAAAACAGAAAACTTTGTTATCAAAGAAAAGGGACGTAGCAAGGAAGAATCAGCATATGCTCTTGTGCTTAATGGTGTATATCGCGGTTATGGTTACCTCAACAGTAATGAAACCCCTTCCTCTACAGAGGATTTTTTATCTGCTATTGAGCCACAAAAAGACAACAAAGATATCAATAGGATCCTAAAGGGATATCTTAAAAAAAACGACCAGAACTTGATTATTTTAAAGGCATAAAAAAAAGGAACCTAAATCGGTTCCTTTTTTTATATAAGATCTTTATTTATTAAAACGGCATCCCATCATCATCAGGTGCTCCAAAGGCATCCTCTGCGCTAGGGAAATTGTTTGATGATATCTCTTGATTGAAATCATTCATTTTTGACTGGAACTCATTTCCAAAACCTTCTTCTAAATCAGAGAATTTTGCCAAATGCCCAGTAAACTTCAATCGAATATTCTCTAAACCACCATTTCTGTGTTTTGCTACAATAAACTCCCCCTGTCCTTCACACGGTGAATGATCGTCATCATCCCATTCTGTGATACCATAGTATTCCGGACGAAAAATAAACGATACAATATCGGCATCTTGCTCAATCGCACCAGATTCACGTAAATCAGAAAGTAATGGTCTTTTTGATCCTCCACGAGTTTCAACAGCTCGAGATAACTGAGACAGGGCAATCACAGGAATATTCAATTCCTTTGCCAAAGCCTTTAGGTTTCGAGAAATCATGGAAATTTCCTGCTCACGGTTTCCATTAGCCGCTCCACCGGCCGTCATCAATTGCAAGTAATCAATAACTATAATTTTAATTCCGTGTTGAGAAGCCAAACGACGTGCTTTGGCACGTAAATCAAAAATAGATAATGAAGGGGTATCATCAATAAATATTGGTGAATCCGTTAAGTTTTTCACTTTCACATTCAACTGCTCCCATTCATGTGGTTCCAGATTACCTTTACGTAATTTTTCAGAAGTCAATCCCGTCTCACTAGAAATCATACGTGTAATCAACTGTACTGATGACATCTCTAAAGAAAACAAAGCTACAGGATGTCCAAAGTCTATCGCCATATTCTTAGCCATAGAAATTACAAAAGCCGTTTTCCCCATACCCGGACGTGCGGCAATAATAATTAAATCGGAAGGCTGCCAACCAGAAGTCAAAGCATCTAACTTTGTAAAACCAGTTTCCAAACCACTCATTCCTTCTTGGTTTCCAATTTCTTGAATTTTAGTTACCGCTTGCTTTACTAAGTCCTTTGCACTTTCAGAACTTTTCTTAAGATTACCTTGAGTTACTTCAAAAAGTTTAGATTCAGCATCATCTAACAAATCAAAAACATCTGCAGTTTCATCATATGACTGCTCAATAATCTCACTTGAGATACTGATCAACCTTCTTTGAATATATTTTTGAATGATAATACGGGCATGGAATTCAATATGCGCAGAAGAAGCAACTTTCTGAGTCAATCCTATCAAATAAAAATCACCTCCAACAAAATCTAATTTTCCATTTTTACGCAATTGATTTGATACCGTAAGTAAATCTGTTGGCTCAGAATTCTGAAACAAAGTATAAATAGCATCATAAACTTCTTGATGTGCTTCTTTATAAAAGGCCTCTGCATGCAATATATCAATCACATCATCAATACCCTTTTTATCAATCATCATAGCCCCTAATACAGCCTCTTCTAAATCAATAGCCTGTGGTGGAATTTTACCTTTTTCAAGGTTTATAATCCTGCTTTTATCAACTTTTTGCCCTTTGACGGTTCTTGCTTGCTCCATATGACAAAATTAATTTTTTAATTCTATTATTAAATTTTTTAGAGCACTTTATTTGTACACATCCTTGTTTATAAAAGGTTCAAATTGTTAACAACATTTTTTCACCCCATTTCTGCCTGTATTATATACAGAAAATTAACTGGTGATTATTTAATTCTTCAAATAAAATAAAAATCTACTCCTGTCTCACGGGCTGATAGAACTATATTCATTAATTTTGAATCTAGCCTTGTTCTCATATGAAAGACGATTTACTTGCAAAATATTTATCAAATTTTTTATTCGTACAAATTCTATTTGTTCAAATAACATCTAGATACCCCAACTTTATAGAAAAATATTATTCCAATGGAATCTACAAAGGAATATCTGTTTTCTACAGAACAGCATTAGGATGGATTCCATTCAGCATTGGAGACCTTGTTTATATAATCTTTGCATTAATTTTTATAAGATTTTTATATGTCATTTTTAGGGATAAAATGACAGAATTACGCTCTTATCGACTGTCTATTGGTGCAGCATTATCTGTATTGTATTTTTTATTTTACTTTAGTTGGGGAATGAATTATTATCGAATTCCTTTGGCTCAAAAACTTCAATTAGAAAGAGAAAACTACAGTACCGAGACACTCAATCATTTTACTCTTAAAACTATTGAGACTATTAACAGGCTTCATTCCTCTGTGGTTAAAAATGACACCATCCCTTATAGAATTCCATATACTAAAATAGAACTCTATAAAAAGACTAAGGTTGGATTCTATGAATTATCAAAAACGCATCAAAATTTCAAATATCAAGTTCCCTCTATTAAACACTCTTTGCTAAGTACACCTTTAACCTATATGGGATTTGCAGGCTACCTGAACCCTTTTACCGGAGAAGCGCAAGTAAATTCAAAAATTCCATTATATACATACCCATTCACTATTAGTCATGAAGTTGCGCATCAACTAGGCTATGCCGCAGAAAACGAGGCTAACTTTATCGGCTATCTAGCCTGCACAAAACATCCTGATATTTATTTTCAACTTGCTGGTCATGTTACGGCCTTAAAATATTTATTGAATGAATTGGCTAAAAGAGACGAGGATCTCTATAAAGAAGCGACTCAAATACTTCACCAAGGAATTTTAATCAACTTTAGGGAATCCTATAATTTTTGGAATTCTTATGAAAACCCATTAGAACCTATTTTCAAAAAATCTTATAACGTTTATCTAAAAGCAAACAAGCAAAAATCTGGAATCAAAAGTTATAACTATATGGTTGATTTGTTAATTCATTACTCAATAGACAAATAATAAACTTAAAACCTGCGTGAAGACACAGATAAAATAACTGATATAAATCATTGATTTATATTTATTTAATTCTTAAATTAGGGTAATTAATAAAACAAGTACTGTTTATAAACTTTTGTTTATTTACACCCCTAGTGTTGTTGAGTTAGTCTATTGTATAATGTTCTAAATCAATTGCTATGAAAAGAATTTACACACTTATTGGGCTCCTCATGTTCGCCTTGCTCATCGCTTGCGACAATTCTGAAATATTACCGAGAGAAGATAACTACAACTATGAAATCGCGGTAAACATTCTCAACTATTCAGATCTTGAATTCCCTGAAGGTACCTTTATTTACATCGGCGCAACCGTTAAAGACACCTTTATCGCGGTTGACTCCATGAAAATCAACCAAGTAATACCTTCTAAAGAAAACTTAAGCGGCAAATCACATTCCAAAATTGTTGTTCCTCAAAAAACAAGAGCAGAAGAGCGGCTGAAACTTTGGGAAATAAATTTGCTGAAAGTAAAAAACATCTCAAACAATGGTTGTATTCTAATTAGATTTCCTGAAAAGAAATATGAAATTGTCTGTCATTCCTTTAACTTTAATGAAAACACAAACGCTATATTAGAATTAGAAATGGAATTTACTGAATATGGTGAATATTTCTATAGCATGGATATTGACATTGACCAATATAATCTTAAAGACCGAAAAAGCTCTAAATTAGTTTTCAAGCAATTATAAAAATTACCAAAGCCTCTTTTTAGGACATATGGATTATTAATTTATTTTTGCACAAAACAAAATTGATGCATAAAAAAATTTCCAGCTTACAAAATCCACTGATAAAGGAATTGGTACAATTGAAAGAAAAATCAAGAGTTAGAAAAAAAAGTGGAAAATTTTTATTGGAAGGACAACGGGAAATTGAACTAGCAACTCTGGGAGCATATACATTAGAAAAAATAATTTATTGCTCCCAGATTTCAAGTCTAGATAAAATAAATTCCTTAGAGTCTAGCCTTAATCCTTCAATTGAATATTTAGAGGTTACAAAAGAAGTGTATCAAAAAATTGCGTACAGAGAAACTACAGAAGGAATTCTAGCAGTTGTCTGTGCAAAAAAACACGAATTAGAAAACATTGTCTTCAAAAGAAACAAACCGCTATTATTAATTGCAGAAGCACCAGAAAAACCAGGTAATATAGGTGCCTTATTGAGGACTGCCGACGCGGCAAACGTAGATGCTGTTTTGATTGCCAACCCTAAAACAGATTTATACAATCCAAATATTATTAGAAGTAGTGTTGGTTGCCTATTTACTACACAAATTGCCACTGGTTCAACTAACGAAATTTTAACCTACCTCAAGAATCATAATATTACCTCTTACGCTGCTGCTTTAAAAGAAGATTCTCAACCTTATCAAAATCAAGATTTTAAAGAAGCAAGTGCCATTGTTGTTGGTACAGAATCTACAGGACTTTCAGATTTATGGCTAGATAACGCCTCCAAAAAAATAATCATTCCAATGAATGGAAAAATAGATTCAATGAATGTTTCTGTTGCGGCTTCAATTCTTATCTTTGAGGCCAGTAGGCAAAGAAACTTCGAGTAATTCTGCAGAATATAATAACCTGAAACATTTTGCACAATCCTGAAACAATCTTCCTATTTTTGTAATCTTAAACCATTTCAATTAATTAAACATGACTGCATCTTTAGTATTTAAAATTTTAATTGGAATCATAATTATTAATTTCATCAAGGAAGAAGTTCTTTCTTTCTTAAACGCGAAACATTTTAACGACAAATTACCAGATGAGTTAAAAGATGTTTATGATGATAAAGCCTATAAAAAATCTCAGAATTACAAGAAAACTAATTATGATTTTTCATTTTATACCAATAGTTTTTCTATCATTCTCACATTATCTTTATTCTTTTTTGAAGGTTTTGCTTGGATTGATTCCTTTGTTAGAGGTTTCACGAACAATGAAATCACTCAAACCTTAATATATTTTGCAATTTTGTTTTTCGGAAGTGATATTTTAAACACTCCCTTTGCATTCTATAAAACCTTTGTAATCGAAGAAAGATTCGGATTTAACAAGTCGACCAAAAGACTTTTTATTTTAGACAAACTAAAAGGATGGGCTTTAGCTATCGTTGTTGGAGGACCTCTTTTAGCCTTAATCACATGGTTTTATCTAAAAACAGAAAATAATTTTTGGATCTACTCTTGGGCAGTGATTACCCTATTTACTTTATTCATGAATTTATTTTATTCTTCATTAATTGTTCCATTATTTAACAAACAAACAGCCTTAGAAGCTGGAGAATTAAAAACAGAACTAGAAAACTTTGCTGCAAAAATTGGGTTTCAATTGGATAAAATATTTGTCATTGATGGCTCTAAAAGATCAACAAAAGCAAATGCATATTTTTCAGGTTTTGGTCCTAAAAAGCGTATTGTACTTTACGACACGCTGATAAAGGAACTCACAACACAAGAAATTGTTGCAGTCTTTGCTCATGAAGTAGGCCATTATAAAAAAAAGCATATTATTTTTAATTTATTTGCTTCCATATTATTAACAGGGTTCACTTTATTCATATTATCCCTTTTGATTGGAAACCCCTTACTATCAGATGCTCTACGTATTGAGGAACCAAGTTTTCATATTGGACTGATAACATTTAGCATACTGTATAGTCCAATCTCAGAAATTACAGGCCTTGCTATGAATGCAATTTCTCGTACTTTTGAATATCAAGCAGACAGTTATGCTAAAAAATATACAAATGCAGAAAACCTGATAAGTTCCTTGAAAAAACTATCCAAAAATAGTTTGAGTAACTTAACACCGCACAAAGCAACTGTTTTTGCGCACTACTCTCATCCTACTTTATTGCAACGTATTCGTAGTCTGAGAAAATAATATTTAGAATTAAAATGTCTTTTATTTTATGACGTATAATGTAACTATAGAAGAAGAAAATAAAGAAATAGCCAATAGGTATAAAGATCTTTTAAAAGGTACTTATCAAACATTATCCGAAAGTGATAAAGTTTTAATTAGAAAAGCCTTTGATCTTGCACTTGAAGCGCACAGTGATCAAAGGAGAAAAACAGGAGAGCCTTATATTTTTCATCCTATTGCTGTTGCGAAAATTGTGGCCTATGAAATTGGTTTAGGTGCAGAATCCATTGCTGCTGCTTTATTGCATGATGTTGTTGAAGACACTCCTTACACTGTTAATGATATGGAACGTCTTTTTGGTGAAACCATAGCCAAAATTGTAAGTGGACTTACCAAGATTTCCAGACTTAATAAGGAACAAGACGCCTCAATTCAAGCAGAGAATTTTAGAAAAATGCTACTTACATTACATGATGATGTTCGTGTAATTCTAATCAAAATTGCTGACCGTTTGCATAATATGCAAACCATGGAATCAATGCCTGGTTACAAACAGGTTAAAATTTCCTCAGAAACACTATATATCTACGCTCCTTTAGCACATCGTTTAGGACTTTATAATATCAAAACGGAACTAGAAGACTTAGGTTTGAAATATACAGAACCAGAAGTATTTAATGATATTAAAGATAAACTTAATGCAAACAAAGAAGAACAGAACGCATATATTGAACGATTTTCTGATAACATTCGAGAGAATCTAGATAAAGAAGGTTTCTCATATAAAATTAAAGGGCGTACAAAATCTATCTATTCTATTCGCAGAAAAATGCGAGCGCAGAATGTTTCCTTTGATGAAGTTTATGATAAGTTCGCCATTAGAATTATCTATGATTCTGATGTAAACAATGAAAAATTTGATGCATGGAAAATCTACTCCATCATCACAGAACAATACAACCCGAACCCTTTACGATTAAGAGACTGGATAACAAATCCAAAAACCACTGGATATGAATCCCTGCATATAACTGTTATGGGTCCAGGTGGTAACTGGGTAGAGGTTCAAATTCGTTCAAATCGAATGGACGAAATTGCTGAAAAGGGATATGCTGCACATTTTAAATACAAACAAGGAAACCAGAATGAAAAAGGTCTAGAAACTTGGTTAGATCGTTTAAAAGACTCTCTAGAGAATGGTAACATCAATGCTGTTGATTTTGTAGAAGATTTTAAATTAAATTTATATTCAGAAGAGATTTTTGTTTTTACTCCAAAAGGGGAATTAAAAACACTTCCAAAAGGTGCGTCGGCTCTTGATTTTGCCTTTTCAATTCATACGGATATCGGCCTAAAATGTAGGGGAGCAAAAGTAAATGGTAAACTGACACCGTTAGATACTGTTTTAGGAAGTGGAGATCAAGTAGAGGTCCTCACCTCTAACGTTAAAAAACCTAATAATAGATGGCTAGAATTTGTAGTGACTGCAAGAGCACGTGCTAGAATTAGAGCCGCTTTAAAAGAAGAAGAAAAAGGAATCGCAGAAGAAGGAAAAGTTTTATTAACTCGTAAATTACGACAACTAAAAATTCCTTTTAATGATAAAACAGTAAACGACCTTGTTCGTTTTAACAAATTAAAAACTAGCTTCGATCTATTTTACAGGGTTGGAACTGGGGCAATTGAAAACTCTGAATTAAAAGCATTTGCAAATCAAAGAAGTAATTCTATTTACAACTTCTTTAAAAATAAAATTCAACGAAGCGGGAGCAACAAAAAAGGAAAAGACCAGGAACCAGATGAGCTTACCAATAATTATGATTTATTAGTTTTTGGAAAAGACGAGGAAAAACTAGAATACAAATTATCTAAATGTTGTAATCCTATTCCGGGTGATAAAGTATTTGGTTTCCTAACAATAAACGATGGAATAAAAGTTCATAAGCATGATTGTCCCAATGCAATTAGCATGCAATCAAACTATGCCTACCGTGTTATGTTTGCAAAGTGGATTGATTCCTCAAAGCAAAATTTCAAAGTGACCTTAAAAATTAGTGGTGAAGATAAACTTGGAATTCTAAATAACTTGACTCGAATTATATCTGGGAATTCCAATATGAACATCTACAACATCAACTCTGTTACTAGAGGTTCTATTTTCCAAGGAAAAATTACTATTGATGTAAAGAATAAAACCCAGTTAAAAAAGCTAACTGAAAACATTCTTAAAATTGATGGAATCAATAAAGTCTCAAGAGTAGACTAATATAAAGCCCATAAAAACTACCGTTTTTCACTTAAAAGAGATCGGTAGTTTATATGTATCTGACTTCCTAAAATTCAATTATTTGCTTTTAAGTATTTTTTCTTTAAAATCAGGTAAATAAATTGACAAATCCACTCGTCTAAATGAAAAATAAAGTTAAATTTGCGTTTTGCTATTTTAAATAGTTTATAGGATGAAAGAAAACAATAATAATCAAGAAACAGTTAAGGCCGTTTTTGTGAAGTTTCTAGAGAAACACAGTCACAGAAAAACACCGGAAAGGTTTGCTATACTTCAAGAAATCTATGATTTAGATGATCATTTTGACATTGAATCTTTATACATAAGTATGAAGAACAAGAACTACCGAGTAAGTCGTGCTACCTTATACAATACGATTGAATTATTATTAAGTAGTGGTTTGGTAAGAAAACACCAATTTGGTCAAAACCAAGCTCACTATGAAAAAAGTTTCTTCAACAAACAACATGATCACGTAATCCTAGATACTGGTGAGGTTATTGAATTTTGCGATCCAAGAATTCAAAATATCAAAAAATCAATAGAAGAGTTTTTCAATATAGATATTGAAGATCACTCGCTATATTTCTATGGGAAAAAAAGACAATCAAAACAATAAAACAAATTAATTTTTAGATAATGGCTGTAGATTTATTATTAGGCTTACAATGGGGAGATGAAGGGAAAGGTAAGATTGTAGACGTTCTTACAAAAAATTACAACTTAATTTCTCGTTTCCAAGGAGGACCTAACGCAGGACACACTTTGATTTTTGATGGACACAAACACGTGTTACATACAATTCCTTCAGGGATATTTCATGATGATGCTTTAAACATTATTGGAAACGGAGTAGTTATTGACCCTGTTATCTTTAAAAAAGAATTAGAAAACTTAGATAAGTTTAACTTAGACTTGAATGCTAAAATTCTTATTTCAAGAAAAGCGCATTTAATTCTACCAACGCACCGTTTATTAGATGCTGCTTCTGAAGCATCAAAAGGTAAGGCTAAAATTGGTTCTACTTTAAAAGGAATTGGACCAACTTACATGGACAAAACAGGACGTAACGGAATGCGTGTTGGTGATTTAGAATTAAGTAACTGGGAAGAAATTTTTGACATCTTAACTCAGAAACACTTAAAAATGTTAGAGTTCTTTGATGTAGCACTAGAATACAACTTAGAAGAATTAAAAGCTGAATTCTTTACTGCTGTTGCTCGCTTAAAAGAAATGACTTTTATCGATAGTGAAGAGTACTTACATAAAGCAATAAAATCTAACCAAACAATTTTGGCGGAAGGTGCACAAGGTTCTTTATTAGATGTTGATTTTGGAACATACCCATTTGTTACTTCTTCAAATACTACAGCAGCTGGGGCTTGTACTGGTTTAGGAATTGCTCCTAACTCGATTGGTGAAGTATACGGTATCTTTAAGGCTTACACTACTCGTGTAGGATCTGGACCATTCCCAACGGAATTATTTGATGCTGATGGTGAAAGAATGGCTAAAGTAGGTCATGAATTTGGAGCTACTACAGGTAGAGCTAGAAGATGTGGTTGGTTAGACTTAGTAGCTTTAAAATACGCTTGTCAGGTAAACGGAGTTACACAACTAAATATGATGAAAGGTGATGTTCTTTCTGGTTTTGAAACTTTGAAAGTATGTACTGCTTATGAATACAAAGGAGAAGTAATTGAACACTTCCCATACAATATTGAGCCAGAAAACGTAAAACCTATTTACACGGAGTTTAAAGGATGGAAAGAAGATATTACAGAAATTTCTTCTGAAGCAGAATTCCCAAAAGAATTATCAGAATACATTGCATTTATAGAAAAAGAAACTGAAATTAAAATCAGTATCGTTTCTGTAGGACCTGATAGAAAACAAACAATTGTAAGATAATTACAAATCGTTTAAATGTAAAAAAAAGCCCAATCTTAACAGATTGGGCTTTTTTATGAACTCAAGTAATTATTTTTTTGCTTTTGCTTTTGCTTTTTCTTCCTTTGCATGAGCCCAATACTTATTCATTTGTTTTTTACCTCCAACAGCTTCTGTTTGAGCAGCTACAAAAGGTGCTATAAGTACCTTAAACTTTTCATTACTTACCTTTTTACCGCCGTTCGCCTGTTTCGCTTCGTAAATAGCCTTTTGCTTTTTTACCTCTTCATCATATACAATTTTCGTTTGTGCATCATCCAAAGACAAAAATGTTTTCATATCCTGAGATACAGCTGTTGCTTTTTTATCTATCCATTTTGGTGTTTTTTGTGCTGATACAGAAAATGCAAAAAATAAAACTGCTACGATACTTAATAATTTTTTCATGTTTAATTGTTTTGGTTATTAATTATTATAAATATAATTTAAAAATATATAAATTCTGACATACCAATGTCAATAACAGTTCTTAAAATGTATTTATCTGTCAAAATCAAAAAAGCACCTCTTTAAAGAGATGCTTTTTTTAATATAAATAAGATGTAGGTCTTTAACTATACATCTTTTTTCTCTGTTCTTTTACTTTCGGATCAGACAAATACTCATCAAATGTAGCATATTTGTCAATCACTCCTTTAGGAGTAATTTCAATAATTCTATTGGCAACAGTTTGCGCAAACTCATGATCATGCGTAGAGAACAATACAGTACCTTTAAAATTAGTCAAAGAGTTATTCAATGCCTGAATCGATTCCAAATCTAAGTGATTGGTTGGCTCATCTAACATTAAAACATTTGCTCTTACCATCATCATACGAGACAACATACATCTCACTTTTTCTCCTCCAGAAAGAACGTTACATTTTTTCAATGCCTCTTCCCCACTAAAAATCATTTTACCTAAAAACCCTCTTAAATGAACCGCTTCACGCTCTTCTTCAGTTTTAGCATATTGACGTAACCAATCTACCAAGTCCAACTCAGCATTCTGAAAGAACTCTGCATTTTCTAATGGTAAATAAGATTGATTTGTAGTCACACCAAAATCAAACGAACCTGAATCTGCATCCAAATTACCATTCAAAATTTCATAAAAAGAAGTTACCGCTTTAGAACTTTTAGATATTACCGCAACTTTATCTCCCTTTGCTAAATTGATATTTACATTCTGAAACAAAACTTCTCCATCAATTTCTTTTGATAAATTCTCAACATTTAAAATCTGATCTCCAGCCTCACGTTCTCTTTCAAAAATGATCGCAGGATATCTTCTACTTGAAGGCTTGATATCATCAACATTTAATTTTTCAATCATCTTCTTTCTACTGGTAGCCTGTTTAGACTTTGCCATATTTGCAGAAAAACGACGGATAAACTCTTCTAGTTCTTTCTTTTTATCCTCTGCCTTTTTATTTTGTTGCGCTCTTTGCTTGGCAGCTAGCTGACTTGACTCATACCAAAAAGTATAATTTCCTGAGTATTGATTTACTTTTCCAAAATCAATATCTGAAATATGCGTACATACAGCATCTAAAAAGTGACGGTCATGAGAAACAACAATTACAGTATTTTCATAATTTGCCAAAAAATGCTCTAACCAAGCAATTGTTTCAAAATCCAAATCATTGGTTGGCTCATCCATAATCAATACATCTGGATTACCAAACAAAGCCTGAGCTATTAATACACGTACTTTTTGTTTACCGTCCAAATCGCCCATAAGCGTATAATGCATATCATCTTTAATTCCCAAAGACGACAAAAGCGTGGCTGCATCACTTTCTGCAGTCCAACCTCCCATTTCTTCAAATGTAACTTGAAGTTCTCCAATTTTATCAGCATTTTCATCTGTATAATTGGCATACAAATCATCAATTTCTTTCTTTACACTAAACATTTCCTTGTTCCCCATCATTACTGATTCTAAAACTGGAAATTCGTCAAAAGCAAAGTGATCCTGAGATAAAACAGACATTCTTTTACCTTTCTCCAAAGAAACATATCCTGAAGTAGGCTCTAATTGACCCGTTAATATTTTTAGAAAAGTAGATTTACCGGCTCCATTGGCCCCAATAATTCCATAACAGTTTCCTTGAACGAATTTTGTATTTACTTCGTCGAATAAAACACGTTTACCGAACTGAACTGATAAGTTTGATACTGAAAGCATTGTATGATTTTTTATTTTTTTGCAAAAATAAATAAAAAGCATGATATATGCCTGAAAATGTAAGAATACTTAAGGTATTAAAGTAATTTCTATTGTTTTTGAAGCTGACGCAAACCTTCTCCTAAAGCCATTGCAACGGCATTCCCTAAATTAAAACTTCGCACAGTACCTGGGAAAGGAATTTTAATACATTGTTTTATATAGGTATCTACAATATCTTGAGATAAACCATCTGATTCTCTTCCAAAAATCAACCAATCTCCTTCCCTATAGTCCACATCGTAATAAGCCTTCTCCGCACGTGTTGTAAAAAAGAAGACTCTAGAGATATCTGGTATACTTTCTATCAATTTTTCAAAATTCTCATGATATGAAAGATTCAAATCGCCCCAATAATCTAAACCTGCTCTTTTTACGCGACTGTCTGTAATTTCAAAGCCCAAAGGTTTTACCAAGTGCAATGTACTCAAGCTACCCACACACAAACGTCCTATATTCCCCGTGTTATTTGGAATTTGTGGATTGACTAAAACAATATTAAAATTAGGTTTCACGTTTTGATTATTCGACATTGGCTCAAAAGAAAAAATAGATTAAACAGCAATAAAAAAAATTTACTTAAAACGATAAGTCTATTTTATTTGAGTTTCTAAATAATGTTCCTCAATACCATAAGTAGTTTTGATTCCCTTAATTTTCTGATTCAAAGCCTTTTCATCAACTTCTTTATTAGATTTTGTTGCAACCAACATTACATTTTTACGTGTATGTTCATTGGATACAAATTCGAAAATTTTAGTCTGGTAGTGCCTCTTCTCTAAAATCAATGCACGAATAGTATCCGTTACCATTTCAAATTGACGCTCTTTAAAAATTCCGTATTTTAAAATAGGATCTTCCTGCTCCTTCCCTTTTAAGGACTGACGCACTTGTTTATGACAACAAGGAGCACAAACTATCAAACCTGCCCTTGCCATAATTCCTTTCGTTATAGCATCATCAGTAGCAGTATCACATGCGTGCAAGGCAATTAAAATATCAATTTTTTTATTTTCATATTCTTGAATTGGTTTGCATTCAAACTTTAAATTCTCAAACTCACACTTTTCAGCAACATCATTACAGTAATCTACTAATTCTTTTCGTAATTCTATTCCGGTAACTGTAACGTTCATTTTTCTTTGAACTACCAAATAATCATACAAAGCGAAAGTCAAATATCCTTTACCTGATCCCATATCCACAATTTGAATCTGCTTCGGTAATTTAGCATTAGAAATCAAACCTTCCATGATTTCCAAATATTTGTTTATTTGACGGAATTTATCAGCCATTTTAGGAATCACAGTATTACTAGCATCTGTTACCCCTAAATAACGCAAATACGCCCCCATTTCCGCACGTTTTTCTTTTGGTTTATCGTGTGTTATCGGTGGCTTATTCGTAAAACTTGGTGCCCCTTTTTTAAATGAAACAACTTTCTTTTTTGAAACAAAAACTTGTAAATCCTCTCTCAGTGTAAAAACTACAGCTGTTCTAAAGGTAGTTAATAAAAAGTTTTGCAACTCTTCAATCCCTTCATTAATTCCATAGTTCTTCACCTGATCATTAGTTTTGTAATGATAGGTGAAAGACATTTTTACTTCCTCTTTAATCAAAACCAGTCGAACATAGATATTTCTTAATCCATCGTTTTTACGAAGCGGTTTACTTAAAGTAATTTTAACAAAATCATCTGCTGCAATACTAGTTTGTATTACTTCTGAAAATGTATCAAATGAGCTCATGATTCTGTTTTTTAATATTGAAATTAATATACTTTAATTATTATAGTGCAGCAAGGCTCGCCTTTAACGTTTCTATTTTAGCCAAAGCATCTGCTTCCTTATTTCTCTCTAAGGTAATCACTTTTTCAGGGGCGTTATTTACAAAACGCTCATTGCTTAACTTCTTTTGAACGGACTTTAAAAAACCTTCAGTATATTTTAATTCTTCGGTAATTTTTGCAATCTCTTCCTCTACATTAATGGCTCCTGAAATTGGAATAAAATACTCGTTTGATTTGATTCTAAAACTTAAAGCTCCTTCAACAGCAGCATCAACTTTATTAATTTTTGAAGTATTCCCTAGTTTTTCAATAACAGCATCAAAAGTGGCACTTGACTTCTCATTGTCTAAAACAGATAATTCAATGGCGTCTTTAAAACTGATATTTTTATCTTTTCTAATTTTTCTTATTCCAGAGATTACTTCTGAAGCAAACTCAAAATCATGGATAATTTTTTCATCAAAAGAAACCAATTCCGGATATTCTGCAATAATTAAAGCTTCTTCTGTTGATCTCTCCTCTAAGTGTTGCCAAATTTCTTCTGTCAAGAAAGGCATGTAAGGATGCAAAACCTTAAGATTATCCTCTAAGCAAGAAATAGCAGCTTTATAGGTAACCGCATCAATTGGTTGTTGGTAACCAGGTTTGATCATTTCTAAGAACCATGAAGAAAAATCATCGTAAATCAATTTATAAATTGTCATCAAAGCCTCAGATATTCTGTATTCTTCAAATGACTTTTCGATACTTAACAATGCCTTTTGGAACTTTGCGTTGTACCAAGCAATCGCTGTTTTAGAAGATGCTGGTTGTTCAATTGCTTCTGAAACTTCCCATCCATTAATCAAACGGAAGGCATTCCAAATTTTACTAGAAAAATTACGTCCTTGTTCACATAATTCTTCGTCGAATAATAAATCATTTCCAGCTGCTGCACTTAACAACAACCCTGTACGAACACCATCTGCGCCATATTTTTTCATCAACTCAATCGGATCCGGTGAGTTTCCTAAAGATTTAGACATTTTTCTTCTTTGCTTATCTCTTACAATTCCCGTAAAATAAACATTGCTAAATGGTTTAGCATCTGCAAACTCATATCCTGCAAAAATCATTCTAGCAACCCAAAAGAAAATAATATCCGGCCCAGTAACCAAGTCATTTGTAGGATAATAGTAATTAAATTCTTCGTTATCCGGATTTTTTATTCCATCAAATAACGAAATTGGCCATAACCAAGATGAAAACCATGTGTCCAAAGCATCTGGATCTTGTTTGATTTCGTCTAAAGTCAATTCTTTATTCCCTGTTACCTCTTGAGCATTTTGCAATGCTTCCTCTTTAGATTCAGCCACTACATAGTCTTCTAAACCTTCTCCATAGAAATATGCGGGAATTTGGTGTCCCCACCATAATTGACGAGATATATTCCAATCTCTAATATTTTCTAACCAATATTTATAAGTGCTGTTATAATGCTTCGGATAAAATTTAATATCCTCATCCTTCAATACAGCGTCCAACGCAGGCTTTACAATTTCTTCCATTTTAAGGAACCATTGTACTGATATTTTTGGTTCAATTACAGCTTTAGTTCTTTCAGAAACCCCCACCTTATTGATGTGCTTTTCTGTTTTTACCAATGCGCCTAAAGATTCTAATTCTTCAGCAATTTCTTTTCTAACTACAAAACGATCTTTCCCTTCATAGTGTAACCCTAAAGAATTTAAAGATCCATCATCATTCAGAATATCAATCACTTCCAAATTATGCTTCTCTCCAATCGCCTTGTCATTTTGATCATGCGCTGGTGTAATTTTCAAACACCCGGTACCAAATTCTAAATCTACATATTCATCTTCTATGATAGGAATGACTCTATTTGCAATAGGTACGATAACTTTTTTCCCCTTTAAATGTGCAAAACGTTCGTCTGTTGGATTGATACAAACTGCAGTATCTCCTAATAAAGTTTCAGGCCTTGTTGTAGCAACAGTAACTGTCTCTTCAGATCCCTCTATTTTATAGTTTATGTAGTATAATTTACCTTGTTTTTCAACAAACTCAACTTCCTCATCAGATAATGTTGTTTTTGCTTCAGGATCCCAATTCACCATTCTATATCCACGATAAATAAGTCCTTTCGCATATAAATCAACAAAAACCTTAGTTACTGCTTCACTCAAATCATTATCCATAGTGAAAGCTGTTCGCTCCCAATCACAAGAAGCACCTAATTTCTTAAGTTGCTCTAAAATGATTCCACCATGTTTATCAGTCCATTCCCAAGCATGTTTTAAGAACTCATCACGAGTTAAATCGTCTTTATGAATCCCCTCTTCTTTCAACTTTGCTACTACTTTTGCCTCTGTAGCAATAGAAGCATGATCCGTTCCTGGTACCCAACATGCATTGAAACCTTTCAATCTAGCACGACGAATCAAAACATCTTGAATGGTATTATTCAACATGTGCCCCATATGCAATACACCCGTTACATTAGGTGGAGGAATGACAATAGTGTAAGCCTCTTTTTCGTTAGGTGTAGAATGAAAATATCCATTCTCCATCCAATAGCTATACCATTTATCTTCTACTTTTTCCGGATTGTATTTATTTGGGATCATTTGAAATGAATTGAAATTATTTTTCTTTTTATTCTAAAAGTCTTCTTAACTTTTTAGGTGATGGCAAAAGTACAATTATCTCTTTTAACTAAAAAGTTAACAAACCTATATTTTGTAGGGTCATAAATATGTTTATTTTTGTTTTTGTAAAACTATAATTATGAAAAATATATTAATGGCTATAGCCTTGTTTGCAGGGACTTTTGCTATCAATGCACAAGAAACCACTGTACCAAAAGATTCACTTAATTCTCCAATAGCACAACCCGTTGAAGATTTTGATGCAAATGCTGCAGTATTTCAATTTGAAGAAGAAGTAATTAACTATGGTGTCATAGAAAAAGACTCTGATGGGAATAGAGTTTTTAAATTTACCAATACAGGAGGAAGTCCACTAATTATTGCGAATGCAAAAGGTAGCTGTGGATGTACAGTTCCTACCTATGATAAAGAACCAATCATGCCAGGAGAATCTGGAGAAATAAGAGTAAAATATGCAACAAACCGAGTAGGACGTTTTTCTAAAACGGTAACGTTAACCTCAAATGCCTCAGAGCCTAAAAAAGTATTGAGAATAAAAGGGGAAGTATTACCTGAAAAAAAATAAAGATTCATAAAAACAAAAAAAAGCCTTTCAAATGAAAGGCTTTTTTTATGACTAGTTTTTGTAAACTTTAGTCGCTTCAAAAAGATGTTTTAATATTTCTTTATCTTTAATATCAAAGTTTCCTTTTTTCAATTCACACATTTTTTGTGCATCTACAATAGCTTTTTCCATTTCGTACTCATGTTGTGCTTCACTCCCCCCCCAACTAAACGAAGGAACAAACTTGGAAGGAAAACCAGATCCAAATACATTTGATGAAACGCCAATAACTGTTCCTGTATTTATCATTGTGTTAATTCCTAACTTTGAGTAATCTCCCAGAAACAGACCGCAAAAACGCAAACCTGTGGTCACAAAATCATTTTCTGCATAATCCCATACACTTACTTCACTATGGTTATTTTTCATATTTGAAACATTGGTATCAGCCCCAAAATTACACCACTCTCCTACTACAGAATTTCCTAAATATCCATCATGCCCTTTATTAGAATTCCCCAAAAAGACCACATTCTTAATTTCTCCTCCAACCGTACAATTAGGCCCCACTGTTGTTCCTCCATATATTTTAGCCCCCATCTTTACAACAGCATTCTCTCCTATTGAAATAGGACCTCTTAGTAAGGATCCCTCCATCACAACAGCACTTTTTCCAATGTACACAGGTCCGTCCATTACATTAATCACAGCACACTCCAAAACAACACCTTCTTCTAGAAATACATTATCTCGGGCTCCTACTATTGTATTGGTACTAGAAATTTCTGCAGAAGTTCTATCTCCTTTTAACAACTTGAAATCCTCATTAATCTCCTTATAATTATTTAAAAAAATATCTGATTTTGTTTCTAGTTTATAAAATTCATCTTGAAACTCTACCAATTCGTAAGATTCAAAATCTATTTCTTCTTGCTCTTTTGAAGCAAAAAACGCAATCATATCTTCATTACTCATCAAAGCCTGATTCTCGCAAAGAAAACTTATCTCGGTGGCTAGCGTTTTATTAGGAATCACAGAAGCATCAATATAAATATTTTCATCAAACTCAACTATAGGAAATTTGGATTCCAAATATTCTTCTGTCAGATAAGTAACAGTACAACCAAGCAATTTCTCCCATTTTTCTTTAATTGTAAGAACCCCTATTCTCATCTCAGAAACAGGTTTGGTAAATGTAAACGGCAATAGATTATCCCTTGTTGGGCCATCAAATAAAATATAATTCATTGTCAATTTCTTTTAAGCAAAGGTATCGAATTGACATCAAATTTTGCTCTCATAATTCATATGGTTTCTCTATATCAATTAAAATCATTAATTTTAATAACATCATCTTTTGTAAGATGATGCTATTAAATCGACCAAAAATCAAACTAAACTTATTTATGAAAAAAATCACAGCCGCGGCATTACTATCTATCATATTGATATTTGGGGCCTGCTCCTCTTCAAGTTCTGAAGAAATCGAAACAAAGACTTTTACAACTCAACTCTCTGGAACCTCTTTAAGTTTCGGAAATGTAGAAGTTACCCAAACCACCGAAAAAACATTTACAGTTACAAATACAGGGACCGAAGAAATTACTATCAGTAACATCACTACCCCTGAAGGTTTTACAGTTACCCCTACTTCTGGTAGTATTGCTACAGGAACTTCTAAAACCTTTACCGTTGGGTTTAGTCCAACAACAATCTCCAGCTATAATGGAAGTATGGCTATTACATCAAATTCAACCAGTACCGCTGCTACAATTAGTGTTTCAGGTACAGGTATCGCTTCAACTAGCGCGAAAACCTATGACAATACCATTGCACCAATTATGGCACAAAGTTGTTCAACGACAGGTTGTCATAGTGGTAACAACCCAGCAGGTCAAGTGGCACTAACAACTTTTACTGAAGTTAAAAATGGATTTACAATTGATGATTCCTGGGGAGAAATAGAATCAGGAAGGATGCCAAAGGCTGGTGTGCCAGCTTTAACACAAGAAGACAAAGACAACCTGCAAGAATGGATAAATTCCGGATATCCCTCTGGAGAATTGGTAACCGTCAGTTATGTTAATGACATTGCTCCCTTGGTCAATCAAAGTTGCGCCACAACTAACTGTCATGGCGGAGCAACCTCTCCAACACTTACAAGCTACTCTTTAGTAAAAACGGCTTTTGAAGCAACAGGGGCAAGCAGTTCTATAGGCAGAATTGAAAGCGGTAATATGCCTAAAAACAGCTCAAAATTAGCACAGTCTAATATTGATTTATTAAATACTTGGATTGAAACTGGTTTCATTCAACAATAGCAACCGTACAATTTTACTACAACTCTTAAACAAACTCACTGTATTAGATAAAAAAAGGCTTTCCAAATGGAAAGCCTTTTTAATTTTCAAAAGCGATTCGCTTTTATTTATTTAAGTACATTTTTCTTCTTGAGTACAACTCATAAAATGCATCATCTTTAAGATCATCTATAAACAAGATACTCTCACCTGTTGATTTCATTTCAGGTCCTAATTTCTTATCTACATTCGGGAACTTATTGAAAGAGAAAACTGGTTGCTTGATTGCAAAACCTTCCAATTCAGGTTTGAAATCAAAATCAGTTACCTTATTTGCTCCTAACATCACTTTTGTTGCATAGTTCACATAAGGTTCCCCATAAGCTTTTGCGATAAATGGAACCGTACGAGATGCTCTTGGGTTTGCCTCGATAATGTATACTGTATCATCTTTTACAGCAAACTGAATATTGATCAATCCTTTAGTTTTTAAAGCAACCGCTATTTTTTTAGTATGCTCCTTGATTTGATTCATTACAAATTCCCCTAAGTTAAATGGAGGCAACGTAGCATTTGAATCCCCAGAGTGTACTCCACAAGGCTCAATATGCTCCATAATTCCGATAATGTAAACATTACCATCCTCATCACAAATTGCATCAGCTTCAGCTTCAATGGCACCTTCTAAATAGTGATCCAATAATAATTTATTTCCAGGAATAGAACGCAATAACTCAACAACATGAGCTTCTAATTCTTCTTTGTTAATTACAATTTTCATTCCCTGCCCTCCTAATACATAAGATGGACGAACTAATATTGGGAAATCTAAATTATCTGCAATCTCTAATGCTTCATCAGCATTTGTAGCCGTTCCAAATTGTGGGAAAGGAATTTCTAAAGATGTTAACATATCAGAGAAACGACCTCTATCTTCTGCTAAATCCAACGCCTCAAAACTAGTTCCCATGATTTTTACACCATACGCTTCTAATTTCTCAGCCAATTTCAATGCTGTTTGTCCACCTAACTGAACTATCACTCCTTCTGGCTTCTCATGACGAATAATGTCATAAATATGCTCCCAGAACACAGGCTCAAAATATAATTTATCAGCTGTATCAAAATCTGTAGAAACAGTTTCTGGGTTACAGTTGATCATTACAGTTTCATAACCTGCTTCTTTTGCAGCTAATACACCGTGTACACAACAGTAATCAAACTCAATCCCTTGACCAATTCTATTCGGTCCAGAACCTAATACAACTACTTTTTTCTTATCTGTAACAACAGACTCATTTGCAGAAAAAGTTTTTCCATCTGCAGTAGTCATGGTATTTTCAAAAGTTGAATAGTAGTATGGTGTCTGTGCAGCAAACTCAGCAGCACAAGTATCTACTAATTTATACACACGGTTGATGTTTAACTCCTCACGTTTTTTGTAAACTTCAGATTCTAAACAACCTAACATATGTGCAATTTGTCTATCACCGTAACCTTTTTGCTTTGCCTCTAACAACAAGTCTTTAGACAAAGTATCTAATTTGAAAGAAGAAATTTCTTTTTCCAAAGTAAATAACTCTTCATATTGCTTTAAGTACCACATATCAATTTTAGTGATATCATGAATCTTACTTAAAGAAATTCCAGCTTTGATTGCATCGTAAATAGAGAATACTCTATCCCAAGATGCATAAGTTAATTTAGAGATAATCGTATCATAATGAGTTTCCTCTTTACCATCCGCTCCTAAACCGTTACGTTTAATTTCTAATGATTGTGTTGCTTTGTGCAATGCTTCTTGGAAAGAACGTCCAATTCCCATTACCTCTCCTACCGCTTTCATTTGAAGACCTAAAGTTCTATCAGCCCCTTCAAATTTATCGAAGTTAAAACGAGGAATTTTTACAATTACATAATCCAAAGTTGGCTCAAACAAAGCAGAAGTAAATCCTGTAATTTGATTGTTCAACTCATCTAAACTATACCCTAGAGCTAATTTAGTTGCAATTTTTGCTATTGGGTATCCAGTCGCTTTCGATGCCAATGCAGAAGAACGAGATACACGTGGATTAATTTCAATAGCAATGATATCTTCTTTCTCATCTGGAGAAACTGCGAACTGAACGTTACATCCTCCTTCGAAATCACCGATTGAACGCATCATATGGATTGCCATATCACGCATTTTTTGGAAAGTAGAATCACTCAAAGTCATTGCCGGTGCAACAGTGATTGAATCTCCAGTATGGATTCCCATTGGATCCATATTTTCAATAGAACAAACGATTACAACATTATCATTACGGTCACGTAACAATTCAAGTTCGTATTCTTTCCATCCCATCATTGCTTTATCGATCATCACCTCATGAATTGGAGAAATTTCCAAACCATGTGATAATAAATCATCAAAATCAGCTTCATCATAAACAATTGCAGCTCCTGCTCCCCCTAAAGTAAACGAAGAACGAATACATAATGGGAAACCAAACTCTTGAGCAATTGTTTTTCCTTGTAAGAAAGATGTTGCCGTTGCTTGAGGCGCCATATCAACACCTATTTTCCCCATTAACTCACGGAATTGTTCTCTATCTTCTGTAATATTAATGGCGTCAATATCCACACCAATCATATTTACATTAAAATCTTCCCAAATTCCTTTTTCGTCAGCTTCAATACAAAGATTCAACGCTGTTTGACCACCCATTGTAGGTAAAACCGAATCAATGTTTGGATGATTTTTTAAGATTTCAATAATTGACTTTGTAGTCAACGGCTTCAAATAAACATTATCCGCTAATGACGGATCTGTCATAATTGTTGCAGGGTTAGAGTTGATCAATGTCACCTCAATACCTTCCTCCTTTAAAGATCGTATAGATTGAGAACCTGAATAATCAAATTCACATGCTTGTCCAATTACAATTGGACCAGAACCTATAATTAAAACCGACTTAATGTTTTTGTTTTTTGGCATCCTATTAATTTTATAACGAAAAGGTAATCAGCACCTTTAATTTTTAACTTACTTCTGATTCGTTTATTCAAAAAAAAGGTGTTACTAATAAATAGTAACACCTGTTTTATATGAATTAAATATTCATTATTTTTTTGGTCTAGCTGAAGATGAAACAGATAATCTCTTTCTTCCTTTAGCTCTTCTTCTAGCTAAAACTTTACGTCCATTAGCTGAAGCCATTCTTTCTCTAAAACCGTGTTTGTTTCTTCTTTTTCTCTTTGATGGTTGGAATGTTCTTTTCGGCATTACTTATATTTTTAAAAATCTTATTTTATTTATACTAGCTTCGGTACAAAAACCATCCACTAAAAGCGTTGGCAAATATACAAAACCTTTTACGTCTAGCAAGATGTTTTTCAAAAAAAATAAAAATATTTTCTTCCCCACTTACAACATCAATTTACAAAAAACTTAAAGCATTAGTTTTAACAAACTTAACAATCAAAACACAGATAATTTATATTTTAAAATCATATAAATTAATGGTCCAATAGGCAATGCTTATAACTTTATCTTCAAATGCCAACTTGTCAGCCAACACTGTCTTGTAGTCAGAAAACTCTTTTTGGTATTTTTTTTGTCAAGTAAATGGTATTCTAAATTAAAATAATAATTAAAACATATAATTATGGCTAAAGGAAACATTAATGTATCGGTAGAAAATATCTTTCCGTTAATTAAAAAATTCTTGTACTCTGATCACGAAATATTTTTACGTGAATTAATTTCAAACGCTACAGATGCAACTTCAAAAATGAAACACCTTATTACTATGGGTGAAGCTGGAAGTGAAGAGTATGGTAATCCAGTTGTAGAAGTTATTGCTGATAAAGAAAACAAAACACTTCGAATTATTGATCAAGGAATTGGTATGAACGAAGAAGAAGTTGAAAAATACATCAACCAGATTGCTTTCTCTGGAGCTGAAGAATTTATCGACAAATACAAAGACAAAGTTGAAGATTCTGGAATTATTGGTCATTTTGGTTTAGGATTTTACTCTGCCTTTATGGTTGCCGATAAAGTTGAAATTATTACAAAATCTTTCAAAGATCCAGCTGCTGTTAAATGGACTTGTGATGGATCTCCTAATTATGAAATTGAACCTGTTGAAAAAGAAACAAGAGGTTCTGAAATTATACTTCATATTGCGGAAGACTCATTAGACTTTTTAGAAGACTCTAAAATAAATGAGCTTTTAAACAAATACAATCGTTTCAATCAAATTCCAATTAAGTTTGGAACTAAAGAAATCAATGATCCAGAATTTACTCCGCAGACAACTACGGATGCTGATGGAAAAGAAACTACAGAGCCGCACAAGCAAATTACTGTTGATAATATCATCAATAATGTGAACCCAGCATGGACAAAAAAACCATCTGATTTAGAAGCGGATGACTACAATTCTTTTTACAGAGAATTATATCCTACTCAATTTGAAGAGCCATTATTCAACATCCACTTAAATGTTGATTATCCATTTAACTTAACAGGAATCTTATACTTTCCTAAATTAAGTCAAAGCATGGATATCCAAAAGGATAAAATTCAATTATACCAAAACCAGGTGTTTATTACAGATAACGTAGAAGGAATTGTTCCTGATTTCTTACAAATGTTAAAAGGTGTAATTGACTCACCAGACATTCCTTTAAATGTATCTCGTTCTTACTTACAGGCTGATGGTGCTGTAAAAAAGATTTCTGGATATATCACTAAAAAAATTGCAGACAAACTAACATCATTATTCAAAAAAGACCGAGCAGATTTCGAACAAAAATGGAACGATATCAAGGTAATTATTGAGTACGGAATGTTGTCTGATGATAAATTTTACGACAAGGCTAAAAAATTCTCTTTGTTCCCAACAGTAGATGATACTTTCTTTACTATTGAAGAACTTCAAGAAAAAATTAAAGCTGCTCAAACTGACAAAGATGGAAATACAATTGTATTGTATGCAGCCAACAAAGAAGCACAACACGGATACATTCAAGAAGCTAAAGAAAAAGGTTACGAAGTATTACTTTTAGATTCTCCTATTGTATCTCACTTAATTCAGAAAATTGAAGCAAGTAATGAAAAACTTAAATTTACTCGTGTAGATTCTGACCATATCGACAACCTTATCAAAAAGGATGAAGAGAAAATCAGCAAACTTTCTGATGAAGAAAAAGAAGCGTTAAAACCTATTATTGAAGCAAATGTGCCAAAAGAGAGCTACACCGTTCAATTGGAAGCTTTAGATTCAAACGCAAATCCATTTAGCATCACTGTACCAGAATTCATGAGAAGAATGAAAGAAATGAGTCAGACCGGTGGCGGTGGAATGTTTGGAATGCAAAACATGCCAGAAATGTACAATTTGGTTGTAAATACAAACAATGATTTAGTAAAAGAAATTCTTGACAATAAAGATGAAGCGATCCAAAAAGAACTGATTGGTCAAGCTTTTGATTTAGCAAAATTATCTCAAAACTTACTTCATGGTGAGGAATTGACTAATTTTATCAAACGTAGCTATAAAATGATCAAGTAATTGATTTTACCCAAACTGACTAAAATCGTCGTTACTCTGGTAGCGACGATTTTTTTTTAACAAGCAAGCCGTAAACTGCAGGAATATCAATTAAAGAATCCGATTCAATTACAACTTATCGTAATTAATAATTTACATTTGCATTCAAATTAAAATCATGTTTAGCAAAGAAGAAGCAGCTAGGTTAAGAAAACATTTCTGGACAAGTTACGGCAAATCGTTTCCAAGAAAATGGCTCCTATACAATACAAAAATCAAAGGCTTTAGTTTTAAATTTTATGCAGACAACAAAACGGCAATGGTCCTTTTGGATATAGAACCCAATAGCGAAACCAAAAGAGATTTATTGTACCAACAAGTAGCTGCTTTAAAAACCGTTACAGAAAACGACTATATTCCTGAAGTTATATTTGATGAACAGCATGTTTTAGAAGAAACCGGAAAAAAAATCTCTCGAGTCTACGTAAAACTAGATCAAAAATTCAGTATCTACAACCAGAATACATGGGGTAATGCTTTTCAGTTTTTTAATAAAAACATGTCTGCTTTTGAACTTTGGTTCTACGAATTCGAAGACTTTATCAAACAAGCGGATATTTAAACCACCACAGAAACTCTAAACAATAAATAGTATCTTTGATATTATTACACCTAGTATTATGAAAAAAGCAGTTTTTCCAGGATCTTTTGACCCTATCACTTTAGGTCATTATGACATTATCAACAGAGCTTTACCTTTATTTGATGAAATTGTTATCGCAATTGGAATCAATGCAGATAAAAAATATATGTTCTCCCTTGAGCAACGCATGAATTTTATCAAAAAAACCTTTCAAGACGAACCCAAAATCACAGTTACTACTTACAAAGGATTAACCGTTGATTATTGCAAAACTATTGATGCTGATTTTATTTTAAGAGGCTTAAGAAATCCTGCCGATTTTGAGTTTGAAAAAGCAATTGCCATTGCCAATCGAAAATTATCTGGGATTGAAACTGTTTTTTTACTTACAAGTGCAGAAACTTCTTATATTAGTTCAAGTATCGTTAGAGACATTATGAGAAATAATGGTGACGCTAGTATTCTTGTTCCAAACAGTGTTTTGGAAACGAATTAAACTAGTGTAAAAAGAAAAATTGCATACAGACCAAACCTCAAAAATCGAAATAAGCCTAAATACACTACCCATTTAAATGGGTATCCTGTCAATCCGCAAATCATAAGTACGATAGAAAACGGAATAGGCAATAAGGCAGAGATAACAACAAAAAAACCTCCCCATTTTTTCAGGTTCTTAAACAGTTCCCCATACTTCTTAAGCGCCCAATCATGTATTTTAGGTACATGAATTAATTTGGCTCCAATAAAATAGGAAATCAATCCTCCTACATAGGAAAGACAAGCCAAGAATAATGTAAGCAACCAAGGATTAATACCAATATCTCCTCCCAACTCTTTAGTCCATACAATAAAAAAATCAGGAGGCAACAACCCAAGGAATGATTCTGAAACAATAAATATCACAAAAACCATCCAAGCTTCAACGTTATCCACAATAATAGAGAAAACCTCTTTCAAAGAAATCACAAACTTCTCTAACAAAAATACCGTTGCAAAAAACAAAGCAACAACAGCACCTAATTTCAACAAGTTTTTACCTAAAAACTGAAATAATCCAGATCTATTTAAGTATTGATAATATAAATTTAGGTAACGCTGCATCGTAGCTTTTTATTTAGAATAAAGTCCTTTAGTAAATCTTTCTGGATTGGCAGCAAGATGGTAACGAGGGTCATCAATATCCTGAATTATCAAACGCTCAAATTTATCATCTCCTTTTGTTAACAAAATCTTACACTCTTCGCTTAAATGTTTCAAACGAATTGTTTTCCCCGCTTCTTCGTATTTAGCAACTATATTAGAAATAGCCTCAATCGCAGAGTGATCACTAATACGCGACTCCACAAAATCAATTTCTACGTGATCTGGATCATTCTTTATATCAAACTTTTCTAAAAATCCTGAAACAGAACCAAAAAACAAAGGCCCCCAAATTTCATAAATTTTTGTTCCATCCTCTTTTACACGTTTTCTCGCTCTAATTTTAGTGGCATTTTCCCAAGCAAAAACTAGCGCAGAGATAATTACACCAACAAATACTGCAATTGCTAAATCAAAAACAACAGTAACCGCAGAAACAATGACTAACACCACAGCATCCGCAACAGGAATTTTTCTAATAATTCTAAAACTAGACCAAGCAAAAGTTTCTATAACCATCATAAACATCACTCCAACTAATGCGGCAATCGGAACCTGTTCAATATATTTATCTGTAAACAAAATAAACGTCAATAAAGTTAGAGCCATCATAATACCAGACAAACGACCTCTACCTCCTGCATTGATATTAATAACTGTTTGCCCAATCATTCCGCAACCACCAGTTCCACCAAACAAACCACTTACAATATTTCCAGCACCTTGAGCCACACATTCTCTATTTCCATTTCCACGTGTTTCCGTCAAATCATCAACTAGATTCATCGTCATCAATGATTCAATCAGACCAACTGACGCCGCCAAGAAGGCATATGGCAATATAAATTTTAACGTATCTAAATTGATTGGTAAATTCTTCCAAAGATCCGTATTTGGCGTAGGAAACTCTCCTTTTAACCCTTCTCCTCCACCTTCAACAATATAAGAACCAACCGTACTTACATCCAAACCACCAAATACAACAACTGCTGTTGTTACTAAAATAGCTGTTAAGGCCGCTGGGATTTTGGTTGTTATTTTTGGTAAGAGCCATATGATCCCCATCGTTAACCCAACCAAAGCAAGCATCGTATACAATTCCACTCCCTCCATTGGAATATTGAGATATTGTTTTACTCCATCAGCTGCAACAGACATTTCTTTATGTGAAAACATTCTCACTTGAGCCATAAAGATTACAATTGCCAAACCATTTACAAACCCCATCATTACCGGGTGCGGAATCAATCTTACAAATCTTCCTAGCTTCAAAACTCCTGCTCCTATTTGAATGATCCCCATCAATACAACCGCCGCTAAAAGATAAAAGTACCCCATATTCTCAACTGGCGCATCGAACAACATCCCTTTCGAATGACCTTCAGCAATCATGTTTACAAAAATCACGGCTACAGCACCTGCAGCACCAGAAATTAAACCGGGTCTACCTCCAAAAAATGCCGTTATCAAACCAATCATAAAAGCCCCTGATAGCGCTACTAATGGATCTATTTGAGCAACAAATGCAAATGCTACCACTTCAGGAATCATTGCCAAAGAAACTGTAACCCCAGCTAATATATCATCTTTAGGATTTTGAGCAATTTTTCTAATAAATTCAGTCATTTCTCGTGTTTTTTTTGAATTGCAAAAGTACAGCTATTATTTGCACTGGCAATATGAAACCTAAAAAAACAAAAGTCCCGATTTTAAGCAGGTTAATTATCAAAAAAATGAAATCTTTAGATTAATAAATTATTAAAATAATAATCTAATATTAGGATATGTATTCTCTAAAGCCTGTACTAAATCTTCTCCTTTTTTAAAAGCTACTTTTGTAATTCCTTCTTCTAGTTGAGCAACTAATTTATCGTTATAAGTAGTTTCCATCAAATACCAATAGGTAACTTTTAAACGCAGCTCTTCTTTATAATAAAATGAATGATAGGTAGTTTCTAAAGACTTTAAAATAGACAATCCAGAAATACCACACTCCTCCTCTACTTCTCTAATTGCGGCGGTTCTCCTATCCTCACCAACTTCTATATGTCCCTTTGGTAAATCCCATGTATCAAACCTGTAAATAAACAGTATTTCATTTTCAGCATTCAATACTTTTCCTCCAGCTGCCTCTATTACTTTAAAGTTCTCTTGAAAAGAAATCCAGTCTTTATTTAAATCCCTTGACTTTAAAAAAACACATGAAACATCCTCTGAATTTATAAGTGCTTGTACTTCTGTGAATTTAATTTCATCAAACTCAAATACTTTACAATTTTTTAATTTCTGTGAAGAATCGGCAATGATAATTGGCTTATCATTCATAAAAACTTTATACATTTGCAACATGATTTTGAACAAAGATACAGCAAATGCTACAGCAAAATTGCTTTTACAAATTAAAGCAATAAAATTAGAACCTAAAGAGCCATTTACATGGGCTTCTGGATGGAAATCACCAATCTATTGTGACAATAGAATCACATTATCATACCCTTCTATTCGTAATTTCTTAAAGGAAAACATGGCCAAAGCCATTGTAGAAAAATACGGAAAACCAGATGTTATTGCTGGGGTTGCCACAGGGGCAATCGCTATTGGAGTATTGGTAGCTCAAGAACTAGGAGTTCCTTTTGTATATGTGCGCCCTGAAGCAAAAAAGCACGGTCGTCAGAATCAAATAGAAGGATTCTTGGAAACCGGAAGTAACGTTGTAGTGGTAGAAGATTTAATAAGCACTGGAATGAGTAGTTTACTTGCTGTGGATGCTTTAAATGCTGCAAATGTAAATGTGAAAGGTATGATTGCCATATTTACTTATGGTTTTGAAGTAGCACTTGAAAACTTTAAAAAAGCAAACGTAGACTTAACTACTTTAAGTGATTATGAAAACATGTTAAAACAAGCTCATAAAGATAGCTATATCTCAAAAAAGGAATTAGATACTTTATCAGAATGGAGAGAATCTCCAAGCACTTGGAACCAATAACAAATATTTAAACCGCATCCTATGAAATTAGAAAGTCGAAAAATTACTGTATCAAAATCATCTGAATATCTTTTTACTACTTTAGAACAATTGAATTCTTATGAAGGATTAATGCCTGAAAGTATTGAAAAATTTGAAATAGACAACGACTCATTCATTTTCGGACTTAAAGGAATGCCAGAAATTAGATTGGTTTTAAAAGAAAAAACACCAAATTCTAAAATTGTTTTAGGAGCTGCAAGTAGTAAAATGCCATTTACCCTTGAAGTTAACATTAATGAAACTACTTCAGATTCTTCTGATGTACAGATGTTTTTTAACGGTGAGTTCAACCCGATGATTAGCATGATGGTTAAAAAACCATTATCAAAATTCATGGAAACGCTGATTGATAATATTGAAAAATTATAATTTATTTGGGCTTAACGTAAAAATTCAATTTCTTTAAGCCCAAAATTTTCCACAGACTCATCTTCTAATTCTATTTCTAAATCCCCTTTAGAATTTACGCCTACGATTTTCCCTATAAAAACTCCCTTTCTAGAATTCCTAAACATTGCGGGAATCTCCATTTTATAAAGCAAAGAGAGATAGGTGTCTTTCAATTTCAAGAAATTTTCTGAGTTACATTTCTCTATCTGCTTTTTTATATTTTTTACAACAAAAACTAACAAATTCTCTCTGTCAATAGTTTTTTCGATACAATTTTTCATCGAAGTTGCACTACTAAGATCTTCTGGGAATATTTGTTGATTTACATTTAAACCGATTCCAATAATTGTGTTTTTAACAACATGATTGTTAAGAGAATTCTCTATTAATATGCCACATAACTTTTTGTTACCTGCCAAAATGTCGTTAGGCCATTTTATTCTTAAATTAGGAATTCCATATTCATTTAGAGACTCATACAAAGCAATTGAAACGGCATAATTCAGAAACACAGAATTCTTTGTACTTAGCTCTAAGTCCTTAATATACACACTAAATAAAAGGTTTTTCCCTGGTTCCGAAATCCACTTTGCTCCCATCTGTCCTCTACCTCCAAATTGGCTTTCAGAACTAACAATTGTATAATTTTCCATAACCTGTTTTGTCACTAATTCTTTCAAAAAAGTACTGGTAGATTCAATGGCATCAAGTTTGATTATATGCATTTGTAAAATATAATGGAAACAAGGTTTTATTTCGTGTTTTGTTACGGAAAAAACGATAACTTTGCCACAAATTAAATAAAATTTAATGTCTAAAAAAAATATAAGTACCGACGAATTAATTTCTATCATCATTAAAGGAATTGAAGAGGTAAAAGGAGAAGATATCCAACTATTAGACCTAAGAGAAATAGACAATACTGTATGTGATTATTTTGTAGTTTGTTCAGGAAACTCAAACACTCAAGTAAAAGCTATATCCAATTCTGTACAAAAAATTGTAGGAAAAGAAGGTCAAGAAAAAGCATGGCACGTAGAAGGTGAATCTGTTGCTGAATGGATTTTAATGGACTACGTAAACGTAGTTGTTCATGTTTTTCAAAAATCAATTAGAGAATTTTATGATATTGAAGGTTTGTGGGGTGATGCTAAAATCACTACAATCTCAACATCTAAATAATTCAAATCTTAAAGAATTACCACGCTATGGCTACAAATAACAAAAAAGACAAAAAAAATATAATCAAAGATTCAAACTTCAAACCCAAGTTTAATTTTTACTGGGTGTATGGAGCTTTATTTGTTTTATTTGTCGTATTTCAATTTTTTAACAGTGAGAATTTAACTCAAAAAGAAATCTCACAAAATAAGTTTGAGAGCATTTTAGAAAGCAATGACATTTCTAAAATTGTAATTCTTAACAGAAGTATTGCGCAACTTTATATCAAAGAGGAAGCTCTTTCTAAGGATGAGTATTCTAAATTGTCTAATGGTAGTCCCCTTTTCAATAAAAACGCACCAATGTTTGAATACAATTTTGGTGATCTACAAAATTTTGAAAAAAAGTTAGCAGAACTGAAAAAAGAAAACGATTTAGACTTTGATAAGCAAAATGATGAACAAACAGACCTGTTTGATTCTTTACTTTCTTATTTACCATTTATCTTTTTAATTGGATTGTGGATCTTTTTTATGAGAAGAATGTCTGGTGGTGGAGCTGGTGGTGGTGCCGGTGGACAAATCTTTAATATTGGAAAATCTAAAGCAAAATTATTTGACGAAAATCAAAAAGTTAAGGTAACCTTTAAAGATGTGGCTGGTTTACAAGGAGCCAAAGAAGAGGTGCAAGAAATTGTTGATTTCTTAAAAACACCTGAAAAATATACATCGTTAGGAGGAAAAATACCGAAAGGTGCCTTATTAGTAGGTTCACCAGGAACTGGTAAAACTTTGCTTGCGAAAGCTGTAGCCGGAGAAGCTGGCGTACCTTTTTTCTCTTTGTCAGGATCTGATTTTGTTGAAATGTTTGTGGGTGTAGGTGCCTCCAGAGTTAGAGACTTATTCAAACAAGCACAGCAAAAGTCTCCATCAATTATTTTTATTGATGAAATTGATGCTATTGGACGCGCACGTGGTAAAAATAACATGACAGGTGGTAATGACGAACGCGAAAATACACTTAATCAGTTGTTAACTGAGATGGATGGTTTTGGTACTGATACAAATGTAATTGTATTAGCAGCAACCAACCGTGCAGATGTTTTAGACAAAGCTTTAATGCGTGCAGGTCGTTTTGATAGACAAATATTTGTAGATCTTCCTGACTTAAATGAAAGAAAAGCGATTTTTGAAGTACATATGAAACCTCTTAAGCTAGGGAAAGATGTGAATGCTGATTTCTTATCTCAACAGACTCCTGGTTTCTCCGGAGCAGATATTGCGAACCTTTGTAATGAAGCTGCTTTGATTGCTGCACGTAAAGGCAACAATGAAATTCATAATCAAGATTTCTTAGACGCTGTAGACAGAATTGTAGGTGGATTAGAAAAGAAAAATAAAATCATTTCTGTAAAAGAAAAGAAAACCATCGCTTACCATGAAGCAGGACATGCAACAGCAAGTTGGATGTTAGAGCATGCTGCACCTTTAGTAAAAGTAACGATTGTTCCTAGAGGACAATCTTTAGGAGCTGCCTGGTATTTACCTGAAGAAAGAATGATTGTTCAAACAGAACAAATGTTAGATGAAATGTGCGCAACATTGGCAGGTAGAGCTGCTGAGAAAGTGATGTTTGATAAAATTTCAACAGGGGCATTAAATGATTTAGAAAAAGTTACACGTCAAGCAAAAGCAATTGTGAGTGTCTATGGATTGAACGAAAAAATTGGAAATATTACTTATTACGATTCTTCCGGGCAAAGTGAATATAGTTTCTCTAAACCTTATAGTGAAGAGACTGCTAAAACAATTGATGAAGAGATTTCTACAATTATTGAAACTCAATACCAAAGAGCGATTACTATCTTAACAGAAAACAAAGATAAACTAGTCACTTTAGCAGAAAAACTACTTGAAAAAGAGGTTATTTTTAAAGATGATTTGGTTCATATTTTTGGAGAAAGACCCTTTGAAACTGAAGAATTGGTTTCAAAAAAAGAAGAGACTGTAGAGATCCCTGCAGAAATTGTTGAAGACGATAAAAAAGTAGCAGAATAACTCTACTACATTTTAAACGAACTAGAATACAAAGACCCGAGAATGAATTTTTTTAAAAAATTATTTTCTAATAAATTAGAGTCGCCTAAAGAAAAGAATATCCAGAAACAAGAGGTACATCTTTCTTTAGACGACTTATTTGTTCATAATTTCATTAATAAAGGTGGTAAGTTTTTATACTGTACAAGCAACCAAGAAGTATTAGACAACCTTGTTGGTATACTTGATGAAAACAAATGGAAAAGCATTACCTGTTTAGACGAAAATAATTTATCCAATTTTACAGACGCTTTGTCTATTGACATTAGTTTTGATATTAATAATACAGCTCCAATTTTTACCACATGTGAGCATATTATATCGGATTCAGGAAGTGTATTATTTTCATCACATCAATTGAAAGAAAAGAAGATTCACGAACTCTCTAATAACTTTATTGTTTTTGCCAAAACGAGTCAACTAGTAAAGGATATGGGGCAAAGTCTAACTGGAATTAAAAATAATTATAAAGAATCTATACCCACAAATATTAGTGCTATAAAGAATTTTGCTCCTGAAAAAGACGAAGATAATTTCCTTTCGACTCCGAATAGCAATTCAAAAAATTTATATTTACTTTTGTTCGAAGACCTATAACCTATGAACAACATGCTAACCAGAGCAATTTCAGGTGCTGTATTTGTATCAGTTCTTGTATTCTCTATCTTATACAGCCCTATTACCTTTCTTGGGTTGTTCCTCCTACTGATGCTTGTAAGCGTCAACGAATTTTCTAAAATGCTTAAGCTTAAAGGACTCGATCCTTATCTCATAAGTATTGCGTTATTTATCTCTACTATACTACCGTTTTGGGGTTATGATTCCTTTTATACCGACACACTAAGTATTCTTATCATTCTTTTTGTTTTTATAAAAGTACTTTTCAAACAAAACAGCAATGCAATTGAACAACTAGGAAAACTAATGCTCTGTGTTGTATACTCATGTGTAAGCTACCTTTTTATTGTTAAAATACCATATACTGTCGACCCAACTGAATATAATGGAATTTTAATCCTTGGTGTTTTTGTTCTTATTTGGTCTAGTGACACATTCGCCTATTTAACTGGTGTTACCATCGGAAAAACAAAATTACTCGAAAGAATTTCTCCAAAAAAAACAATTGAAGGATTCGTTGGTGGCGTAATAGCAACCATGTTGATTTCTTATTTAATTTCATTAAAATTTACTATACTACTCCCGCACCAATGGATCATCCTAGGAGTCATTGTTAGTGTATTTGGAGTGATTGGAGATCTTATCGCATCTATGTTTAAACGTCAAACAGGTGTAAAAGACACCGGGAAAATTATTCCAGGTCATGGAGGAGTTATAGATCGCCTAGATAGTATTATCTTTGCGGCACCATTTATCTATTTATATTTAAAATTTATCACGGAACATGTTTCATAAAGAAGGAAATGCAAGTATTGCAATTGCTGCTATTGTAGTAGCTGGAGGTTATTTATTAACAGATCATTTTATCAGTATTGCTTGGTTACAATACACAATCTATTTTGCATTACTGTTTTTGTTAGTAATCATTCTTCAATTTTTCAGAAATCCAAGTAGAAAAACTTCGATTGGAGAAAACCACGTAGTGTCTCCTGTAGACGGAAAAGTGGTTGTTATTGAGGAAGTTTATGAACCTGAATATTTTAAAGATAAAAGAATACAAGTTTCAATTTTCATGTCTCCGATCAACGTACATGTTACCAGATATGCCTTAAGTGGAATCGTGAAATTTAGCAAATACCATCCAGGTAAATATCTTGTGGCTTGGCACCCTAAAGCTTCAGAAGAAAATGAAAGAACGACGGTGGTATTAGAAAGCCCTGTATTTGGAGAAGTTTTATACCGACAAATTGCTGGAGCCTTAGCAAGAAGAATTGTCAACTACGCAAAAAAAGATATGCAAGTTGTTCAAGGAACTGACGCTGGATTTATTAAATTTGGTTCAAGAGTAGATTTATTCTTACCTTTAAATTCAAATATTAAAGTTGAATTAAATGATGTAGTAAAAGGTGCTGAAAACATTATTGCTACTCTATAAAATGTAAGATTAATGGGTGTAGATAAAGAACTACATGAAGAGTTTGAAAAGGCATATGCAAAAGCTAGTGCCATGGAAACTCCACTTCCACAAGACGTTATGTTATTGTTCTATGCATATTACAAACAAGCCACTGCAGGAGATAACTTTTCTTTCAATGCAAATTTTGATGTTCGTAATGCTTTTAAATTTAATGCATGGATGCAATTAAAGGGAATTAGTCCGGATGAGGCTAAAAGAAAATATATAGATTTAGTAAATAAATACTCAAAATAATTATGAAAAAAGTTCTTCTATTCGTTGCTGTTATTGCAATTTCCATGTCTTCAACTTCTTGTAAGCAAAAAACGGGAAAAGAAAAAAAAGTTGAAACACAGGAAAAACAATTCTCGATAAACACTAACAAGTCGGAAATTAATTGGACTGCATTTAAAACTACTGAAAAGGTACCAGTAAAAGGAAAGTTTACCAAACTTAATATAAAGAAAAGTACTCCAGGAAAAACATTCGCAGAAGCTTTAAATGGAACTGAATTTTCAATCCCAGTAAGCAGTATATTTTCAAATAATGCAGATAGAGATCACAAGTTAAAAACACTTTTCTTTGGGGTTATGAAAAATGCAGAAATCCTTTCAGGAACCATTCATATAGACACACCTCAATCTGGTTATGTAGACTTTTCTATGAATGGAATTATTGAAAAACTTCCTTTTTCTTATACAACAACTGAAAACTCATTAGAAATTAAATCAATTATGGATACGAATAACTGGCAAGCGCAAGCTGCTATCGAATCTATAAACAAAGCTTGTTTTGAACTACATAAAGGAGCCGATGGAATTAGTAAAACTTGGAGCGATGTAGCGATAGATATTTCAGTTTTTTTTAATTAATAAACGAACAAAATAAAAAAAAAGGTCTTTCATAAATGAAAGACCTTTTTTTATATCCTATCCGCAATCATTAATAAACTCCACCATAAAACAGGAATTCCTTCTACCCAAAAAGAGGCATAAAATTGAGATTGTTTTCTTGTAGATTTTAGAACCAATAATAATAAAACTATACTTACGACTCCTTCAACTTGAAAAAAAACAAACGGAATATTCATATTTCTTGTTATTAACAAAGAAACTAGTAATATCACAATAGAAAGCAGCTTTGTATATTTCAGCCCAATCACTCTAGGAATCGTTTTTAAATCATGCGAATCAAAGTCAAAATCCCTAATATCAAAAGGAATTGTCCATACAATAACAAATAATAACCGGTTTATAAATAACAATAATTCATCACTACCGATTTCATAAAAATTATGATAAGCAGGGTATAAAGTTGTCAATCCAGCCCAAGAAAAGGCAATTAAAAATATTTTAAGCCCCGGAACATTTCTTAAAAAAATACTTTTTTTAAAAATAACGACTGAAGGCAACATATAAAAAAGTGTACAAAGAGCAAAAGGAATGATAAAAATCACTTCACGTAATGTTAATTTCATTACACAAAAAAGCAACAAAATAAACACCATAAAATTCAAAGCCAACAATGACTTTAAATTTTGATCAAACCAAATTTTTATTTCTTGCTTGAGCAACTTATTATCGGACTTCAAGAACCTAATAAGATTATAGGAAAAAAAAGTGGACAACCCTACAAAAACTGCCGGAAACAAAGTATTTAAATTCAAATACTTTCCTGTAATCATCACCAATAACGCAGCAGATATTGACACATGAATATTACTTTGCACATAAAACAAAAACAGTTTGGCTATCAATGACATTAAGCAATCTTTTATGCAACGTATATTAATGTAAATAGTTGCAGATGTAAAAAGTTGATACTGCGAAAATAACAAATGTTCAGAGAACAATAATTATTTCCACCAAGAACATCAGTTAATTCCTACCCCATAATTAATATTGTTCATAACCCTGTTCCTTTCGTTAACAATTTAAGATGCTTTATTCATAACTTGCTTTATTTATATTTATTTTTGCAGCACAAATTTGACACAATAATTCATATTAAACACGAATGAAGACAGATTCTTTTGTTGCGAGACACGTTGGTCCAAGAGGTACAAATGTTCAAGAAATGCTAAAAACCATTGGAGTTGATTCAATGGACGAGTTGATAAAAAAAACAATTCCTTCAGATATTTTTATTTCTAAAGGCTTGAATTTAGACAAAGCAATGAGTGAACATGAATATTTAGGCCATGTTCATGACTTATCTATTCAAAATAAATTGTTTAAAAATTACATCGGTTTAGGATATCACCCAACAATAACTCCTGGAGTAATTCAAAGAAATATATTAGAAAACCCTGGATGGTACACTGCTTACACTCCCTATCAAGCTGAGATAGCTCAGGGTAGACTTGAGGCGTTACTGAACTATCAAACAATGGTTTCTGAACTTACAGGAATGGAACTTGCAAATGCTTCTTTATTAGATGAAGGAACTGCAGCAGGTGAGGCAATGATAATGCTTTACAATACACGTTCTAGAAGTCAGAAAAAGAATAATTCTATGCAATTTTTCGTTTCGGAAAATGTGTTACCACAAACCATAGACATTTTAAAAACAAGAGCTACTCCACTAGATATCGAATTAATTATTGGAGATTATGAATCAATTACTTTTACAGAAAATTATTTTGGTGCCTTAATCCAATACCCTGGGAAAAACGGTCAAGTTTTAGACTACTCAGACTTTACGAAAGCAGCGAACGAAAAAGAAGTTCGTGTTGCCGTGGCCGCGGACCTACTAAGTTTATCAATACTTACTCCACCTGGAGAATGGGGAGCAGATGTCGTTATCGGAACTACTCAAAGATTTGGAATTCCAATGGGATATGGAGGACCTCATGCTGCCTTCTTTGCTACAAAACAAGCTTATAAACGTAATATTCCTGGTAGAATTATAGGTGTAACAAAAGATGCTAATGGAGATCGTGCTCTTCGTATGGCGTTACAGACAAGAGAGCAGCACATCAAAAGAGAAAAAGCAACATCTAATATTTGTACCGCTCAGGTGCTATTAGCTGTTATGGCCGGTATGTATGGTGTATATCATGGTCCTAAAGGATTAAGGTATATCGCGAATACGATTCATCAACTTGCCTATACATTGCACGATGAACTAACAAAATTGGGGATCTTACAAATCAACAAAACGTTTTTTGATACCCTTAATATTGAGGTGAATGATATCAAAACAATTAAAGATAATGCTGAATTGTTAAATGTAAATTTTTATTACACAAACAAAAATACAGTTAGCATTTCCCTTAACGAAACTACTACCCTAGAGGATGTCAATGAAATAGTAAAAATCATTGCGAAATCTGAAGGAAAAATATTTACGGAGGTCACTTCAATAAACCCACAAATAACGATACCTCAAAACCTTTCAAGGACATCTGAATTTATGCAGAATCCTGTTTTTAATAGCTATCATTCAGAAACAGAAATGATGCGTTACATAAAAAAACTTGAAAGAAAAGATCTATCTCTCAACCATTCCATGATCTCTTTAGGTTCATGTACTATGAAATTGAATGCCGCTTCTGAGATGTTTCCACTAAGTTGGGCAAACTGGGCTAATATCCACCCTTTTGTCCCAATCGAACAAGCTGCAGGGTACCAAGAGGTTTTTAGACAACTTGAAAGTGATCTAAATGAAATCACTGGTTTTCATGCTACTTCCCTTCAACCCAATTCAGGTGCACAAGGTGAATATGCAGGATTACTTGTTATCAAAGCTTACCATGAAGCTAGAGGAGATCATCATAGAAATATATGCTTGATTCCATCTTCTGCTCACGGTACGAATCCTGCCTCAGCTGTAATGGCGGGAATGAAAGTCGTTGTTACCAAAGCAACAGCAGAAGGTAATATTGATTTTGATGATCTTAGGGAAAAGGCGCTATTACATAAAGACAACCTTTCTGCTCTAATGGTAACCTATCCATCTACTCATGGTGTTTTTGAAAGTGGAATTAAGGAAATCACTCAATTAATTCATGAAAATGGTGGACAAGTTTATATGGATGGAGCTAATATGAACGCACAAGTAGGTTTAACAAACCCGGCAACTATTGGTGCGGATGTTTGTCATCTTAACTTACACAAAACCTTTGCGATACCACATGGTGGTGGTGGACCTGGAGTAGGACCTATATGTGTTGTTGAACATTTAGCACCTTATTTACCTTCGAATCCCGTCATCCCTACTGGTGGAGATTCTCCGATTACTTCTGTATCTTCAGCTCCTTGGGGATCTGCTTTAGTGCTTTTAATATCCTATGGTTATATAAAAATGCTTGGTGCTAACGGACTTAAAACCGCTACAGAGAACGCTATACTAAATGCAAACTACATCAAGAAAAACTTGGAAGATTCTTACGATATTTTGTACACAGGTGAAAATGGATTTTGTGCTCATGAAATGATCGTTGACTTCCGATCCTTCAAAGAAAAAGGAATAGAAGTTGTAGATATTGCTAAACGACTAATGGATTATGGTTATCATGCTCCTACCGTTTCATTCCCAGTAGCAGGAACCTTAATGATTGAACCAACGGAAAGTGAATCAAAAGGGGAATTGGACAATTTTATTACAGCTTTAAAAAGTATCAAAAAAGAAATTGAAGCTTCTGAGAAGCATGGTGAAGAGTCTATTTTGAAAAATGCACCACATACGCAACAAATGCTAACTAGTGATGCTTGGAATTTCTCATACACTAGAAAACAAGCTGCTTTTCCAATGGACTCGATAGCAGATAATAAATTCTGGCCTTCAGTAAGACGTGTTGATGATGCCTTTGGCGATCGTAATTTAATTTGCTCTTGCACACCAATTGAAGCCTATATGTAATAACATATTTTAGATTTTGTTAGATGATTCATAAAAATCATCCAAAAAACAGAATAAAATTACGATACCCACATTCTTAATTCTGTTAAAAAACAGTTTACAAATTGTAAAATTGCAAAAAAGCCAAACTAAAATGTTTGGCTTTTTTGTTTTTAACTACCAAAAATTGCCATATTCAAAGTTATGACGTTCAGCAACAAAAAAAGTACTTAGAATACTTCAATATGATACAGTAATATATTATTTTTGCGGTCATACTTTGAATAATTATTAAAATTCATCATGAAAGAAATTACAAAAGAAACATACATCAATTGGTACAAGGACATGTTATTCTGGAGAAAATTTGAAGACAAATTAGCTGCAGTTTACATCCAACAAAAAGTAAGAGGTTTCTTACATTTATACAATGGTCAAGAAGCTATCTTAGCTGGAGCTTTACACGTGATGGACCTTTCAAAGGATAAAATGATTACCGCTTATAGAAATCACGTTCAACCAATTGGAATGGGTGTTGATCCTAAAAGAGTAATGGCTGAATTGTATGGAAAAGTAACTGGAACTTCTCATGGTATGGGAGGTTCTATGCATATCTTCTCTAAAGAAAAAGGTTTTTACGGTGGTCACGGTATTGTTGGTGGTCAAATTCCTTTAGGTGCTGGAATGGCATTTGGGGATAAATATCACAACACCGGTGCTGTAACAATCTGTTGTTTTGGTGATGGTGCTGCTCGTCAAGGATCGTTACATGAAACCTTCAATATGGCTATGTTATGGAAATTACCAGTAGTATTTATTGTTGAAAACAATGGATATGCAATGGGAACTTCTGTAGAAAGAACTGCAAACCATGAAGATATCTGGAAACTAGGATTAGGATACGAAATGCCTTCTGGTCCTGTTGATGCCATGAATCCAATTAAAGTTGCTGAAGCAATGGACGAAGCTATGGAAAGAGCTCGTAGAGGAGATGGACCAACATTCTTAGAAATGAAAACATACAGATATAGAGGACACTCAATGTCTGATGCACAACACTATCGAACAAAAGACGAAGTTGCAGAATACAAAAAAATTGATCCAATTACACAAGTTTTAGATATCATTAAAGAAAATGATTATTTATCTGCTGATGAGATCAAGCAAGTTGAAAAAGACGTAAAAGCTAAAGTATCTGAATGTGAGAAATTCGCTGAAGAATCTCCATATCCAGAAGTACAACAATTATACGATGTAGTTTACGAACAAGAAGACTACCCATTTATCAAAAGTGTTTAAACCACTTGTTCTAACAACTTATATTAAAAACATAACGAAATAATAGTATGGCACAAATTATTACAATGCCCCGTTTGAGTGATACAATGACTGAAGGAGTCGTTGCTAAATGGTTGAAAGCTGTGGGTGATAAAATTGAAGAAGGAGATATTCTTGCTGAAATTGAAACTGACAAAGCAACCATGGAGTTTGAGTCTTTTAACGAAGGTACTTTATTACATATTGGTCTGCAAGAAGGTGAAACAGCACCTGTTGATAGCTTATTAGCTATTATAGGAGAAGAAGGAGAAGATTTTTCTGCTTTACTTTCTGGTGATGCTGCCGCTGCTCCAGCTGCCGAAGCTGAACCAGCATCAGAAGCACCTGCAACGGAAGCACCAAAGGCTGAAGCTGCTGCTCCTGCTGCAGCCGCTATTCCTGAAGGGATTACAGTTGTCACCATGCCTCGTTTAAGTGATACAATGACGGATGGAACTGTTGCTACTTGGCTTAAAAAAGTTGGTGATGAAGTTTCTGAAGGAGACATACTTGCTGAGATTGAAACGGACAAGGCTACCATGGAATTTGAATCTTTTAACGAAGGTACTTTATTATATATTGGTCTTGAAGAAGGACAAACTGCACCAGTTGATAGTTTGTTAGCTGTTATTGGTGATGCAGGAACTGATGTTTCTGGTGTTGTTTCTTCTTTTCAAATTGGAGGAGGTTCAAGCGAACCAGTTGTGGAAGCACCGAAAGCTGAGGCTACTCCCGCTCCTGCTGCAACAGAAAAAAAAGCTGCTCCTGCGGCTCCAAAACAAGCGACAGGTTCTACAGCAAGTGCTACAAAAACTGTAAGCAACATAAAATCTGAAAATGGAAGAATCGTTGCTTCTCCTTTAGCAAAAGCGTTAGCTGCTGAAAAAGGAATCAACCTTGCGAAAGTTGTTGGTACTGGTGAAGGTGGACGTATTGTTAAAACCGATATTGAAAACTTTACGGATGTTGTCATTTCTGAAGCTCCTGCTGCAAGTGTTGTTGCTGCTCCTGCTGGAGAAGTTAGTCAAACAGAAGTTAAAAACTCTCAAATGCGTAAAGCAATTGTAAGAGCTTTGGACAACTCTCAGACTACTGCTGTGAATTTCACTATTGGAATGGATATCAATATGGATAATGCTATTGCATCTCGTAAAGAGATCAACAGTTTACCTGACACAAAAGTTTCTTTCAACGACTTGGTTGTAAAGGCATGTGCTATGGCATTAAAATCACATCCACAAATTAATACTCAATGGACAGATGAGCAAACTATCTACAACAACCACATTAGTATTGGAGTTGCTGTGGCCATTGAAGATGGACTAGTGGTGCCTGTTATTCCTTTTACTGATACAAAGAGTTTAACTCAAATTGGTGCTGAAGTAAAAGATTTAGCAATCAAGGCTAAAACTAAAAAATTAACTCCTGCAGAGATGTCAGGTTCAACTTTTACTGTTTCTAACCTAGGTATGTTTGGTGTTGATAATTTTACTTCCATCATAAACCAACCAAACTCTGCAATTTTATCAGTTGGAGGAATTAAACAAAAGCCTGTTGTAAAAGACGGAGCGATTGTAGTTGGAAATATTATGAATTTAACTTTAGCTTGTGATCATAGAACGATTGATGGTGCTGTTGGTGCCGCATTTATGAATACTGTAAAGCAATATATTGAGAATCCAGTTACTATGTTAGCTTAAGATTCTACTTAATCATATCTGAAGCCCTTGTAAATATACAAGGGCTTTTTTTGGCTCCTATTCTAGCCTAATATTATGTTAAAGTCTGTAAAATATAAGATTTGTCTTCGTCTATAAATTGTATATTTGAAACTCAATAAAACAATCTAAAATGAAAAATATAGTATTAGTTATAGCATCAGTCTTTTTATTTTCATGTACTAATGAAAAAAAAGATTATTTGACTATATCAGGAACTGTTGTAGATAAGTCTGAAAAAGTTTTGATAATTGAAAATCAAAATTACAACAAGCAGATTAGCATCGATGAAAATGGACACTTTAAAGATACTTTGCATCTTAAAAAAGTTACAGAACTAGCTTCTTATGAAGAAAATTTTTATGGCATAACAGTCGGTCAAAATAGAACATTTTCTTACATCCAAAATGGTTTTGATTTAAAATTAACAATTAGTGGTGATGAATTTACATTTGACGGAAAAGGAGCTCAAAACACTAATTATATTAAAGAAAAGCTAGAAACAGGAAGTAAATTTATGAATATTCCTGAGTACTTTAGTTTAGAAAAACAAGATTTTGACTCAAAATTAAATGAAGCTAAATCAACTTTTGACCAATTATTGATAAAATATAATGATCTAGATCCAGCTTTTGCCAAAGCCGAAAAAGATAATAACGAGCAATTATATACTACTTTAACTGAAAACTACGAGGAACAACATAATTTATTAAAAAGCACGGCTAAAGGTAGTGATTCTCCTAAATTCCAGAACTACGAGAACTTTAAAGGAGGAACAAGCTCATTAGACGATTTTAAAGGGAAATACGTTTATATTGATGTTTGGGCTACTTGGTGTGGTCCCTGTAAACAACAGATTCCATTTTTACAATCTTTAGAGAAAAAATACCACGGTAAAAATATCGAGTTTGTTAGCATATCAATTGATAAACCCAATGCGAAAAATGCTTGGAAACAAATGATTACTGATAAAAACATGGGCGGAGTTCAACTTTTTGCAGGTACTGATCAATCTTTCGCCAATTCTTATCAGATATCTGGAATTCCTAGATTTATCTTAATTGACCCTCAAGGGAAAATAGTTGAAGCAAATGCTCCTAGACCCTCTGACCCCAATTTAACATCTATTTTTGATGAACTAGGTTTATAGAATTACCATAAAAAATAAAAAAGTCCCATTATAAATATAATGGGACTTTTTTATTTGCTCTTCTTGTATAAACTAAAAGAAATCTATTTATGTCTTCCTTTCAATTCGTTTTCAATATCCTTTAAAGTAAATCCTTTTGCTTGAAGTAACATTAAATAGTGAAATAATAAATCTGCTGATTCATACAAAAACAACTCATCGTTGTTATCCATTGCTTCAATAACAGTCTCTACTGCCTCTTCTCCGACCTTCTGAGCTACTTTATTGATACCTTTAGAAAACAAACTTGCTACATAAGATTTTTTAGTATCCTTGTTTTCTACTCTTTCTGTTATCACGTCCTCTAAGGTTGAAAAGAAACCATAAGTTTGTTTGTTCTCTTCTTTCCAACATGTATCCGTACCGGTATGACACGTTGGCCCAACAGGGTTTACTTTTACTAATAAAGAGTCGTTATCACAATCATTTGCAATGCTCACAAGCTCTAAAAAGTTACCACTTTCCTCTCCTTTTGTCCATAAACGCTCCTTGCTTCGGCTAAAAAAAGTTACTTTTCCAGTTTCCATTGTTTTATCAAAAGCATCTTGATTCATATAGCCCAACATCAACACATTTTTTGTTGTGGCATCTTGAACAATTGCCGGTACCAAACCGTTGTCTTTAGAAAAATCTATTTTCATTATTATCTATTTTTTATAAGCCTTAAACTAGTCAAACGGCTCTTTATTATGAAAACTTAGAAAAAACTAAGTCTACGAAACTATTCCTTATATTCTAACAGCAATCCCTTGCTTTTTCAATTCCTTTTTTAGGTCTTGTATATCAATTTCTTTAAAGTGAAAAACACTTGCAGCCAATGCCGCATCAGATTTACCTTTGATAAAAGTATCTGCAAAATGCTGCATATTCCCCGCCCCACCAGAAGCAATTATCGGTATGTTTAACATTTCAGATAAAATTTCTAAGGCCTCATTAGCAAATCCATCTTTAGTTCCATCATGATCCATTGAGGTAAACAAAATTTCACCAGCTCCACGTGCTTCAACTTCTTGAGCCCATTCAAATAAGTTAATATCTGTAGGTACTTTTCCTCCAACCAAATGCACATACCACTCTCCTTCAATTTGCTTTGCATCAATAGCAACTGTAATGCACTGAGAACCAAATTTAGCGGAAGCATCATTTATTAATTGTGGATTTTTGACTGCTGATGAATTAATAGAAACTTTATCCGCACCTGCATGCAAAAGATTGTCAATATCTTCAACAGAAGAAATCCCACCACCAACGGTAAATGGAATATCCACCGCTGCAGCCACACGCATTACTAGATCTAAAAGCGTTCTTCTTTTTTCTTCCGTGGCCGATATATCCAAAAACACCAATTCGTCCGCTCCTGTGTCCGCATAAATCTTTGCCAATTCAACTGGATCTCCAGCATCTCTTAAATCTACAAAATTTACTCCTTTTACAGTTCGTCCATTCTTGATATCTAGACATGGAACTATTCTCTTTGTTAACATTCTATTGAGTATTAAGTATTTTACATCCGCCATTTTAGCTTTATGCAAAATACATTTTTACACTAATCTTTTTTAAACTACTAGCTGGCAGAAACAATATAGTTTTCTAACTGTTTCAAGCTTATTTTATTCTCATAAATAGCTTTACCAATAATCGTTCCTTCACAACCTAACTCCGCTAGTCTAGGTAATTCCTCAAACGTAGAGATTCCACCACTTGCAATCAATTTTACTCCCGGAAGTTGCTCTAACATTTTTTTATATAAATCAAAAGAAGGTCCTTGCAACATCCCGTCTTTAGCAATGTCCGTACAAATCACATAAGATACACCATCTTTCATGTAACTTTCTACAAATGGAATCAACTCTTTATCAGATTCTTCTAACCAACCACTAATAGCTATTTTTTCATTATTGGCGTCTGCACCTAAAATAATCTTGTCTGCTCCAAACTTAGACAACCAATTTCTAAATACTTCTGGCTGTTTTACAGCGATACTTCCTCCGGTAATTTGACCAGCACCTGACTCAAAAGCAATTCTTAAATCATCATCTGTTTTTAAACCACCACCAAAATCAATTTTCAAACTTGTTTTAGTTGCAATCTCCTCTAAAACTTTATGATTTACAATATGACTTGCTTTCGCACCATCTAAATCTACCAAGTGCAGATGTTCAATTCCATGAGCTTCGTATTGTTTTGCGATCTCTAAAGGGTTTTCATTGTATACTTTTTTAGTATTGTAATCTCCTTTCGATAACCGAACACATTGTCCGTCTATTATATCAATTGCGGGTATTAATCTCATTTTTCAACTCGTATTTAATATCAGGTATCAAGTACTCGATACTTTTTTATTTATAAAATAAGTAACATTACGAAATCAATTCTTGATGCTCGCTAGCTGCTACTTGATTCAGAACCTATAGGTTCAAAAAATTCTTTAATATTTGTGTTCCTGCTTTGCTACTTTTTTCTGGGTGAAATTGTGTTCCATAGAAATTATTCTTTTGCAAAGCCGTTGAATATTTCAATCCATAGTTTGTAGTTGCAATAGTTTCAGAACAAATCGGTGCATAAAAACTATGAACTAAATAAATAAACTCATCTTCTTTAATTCCGGCAAATAAGTCACTTTTTAATTCAGCAACCTGATTCCATCCTATTTGAGGCACTTTTACATCATTAGAAAATCGATGCACATCTACATCAAAAATACTCAAACCTTTTGTATCCCCTTCTTCACTTGAATGACACATCAGTTGCATTCCCAAACAAATACCTAATACCGGTTGTTTTAAATTAGGTATAATTTCATCTAAACCTGTAGCACGCAACATTTTCATTGCACTACTAGCTTCTCCAACTCCAGGAAAAATAACCTTATCCGCAGCCTTTATCTCTTCAGCATCATTACTTAAAACAGCTTCATGTCCTAAACGTTGCACTGCAAATTTAATAGACTGAATATTTCCTGCTCCGTAATTTATTATTACTATTTTCATATATTTTCAGTAGTTAAGGAGTTAAGTAAATAGGAAGTTAGCATAATCATAACTTCAAGATTCTTAACTACTCAATTATAACATTCCCTTTGTACTCGGTAAAAACATTTTATTCGCATCTCTTTTCACCGCCATTTTCATTGCTTTTGCAAAGGCTTTGAAAATTCCTTCTATTTTATGATGTTCGTTTACACCTTCTGCTTTGATATTTAAATTACATTTTGCACCATCTGAAAATGATTTAAATAAATGGAAAAACATTTCCGTTGGCATGTCACCTATCATTTCTCGCTTAAAGTCTGCATCCCATTCTATCCAAGGTCTACCTCCAAAATCAACCGCAGCTTGTGCCAAACAATCGTCCATTGGTAAACAGAAACCGTATCTTTCAATACCTAATTTATTCCCCAAGGCTTTACTAAACAACTCCCCTAAAGCAATCATTGTATCTTCTATGGTATGATGTTCATCAACTTCTAAATCACCATCAACTTTTACAGTCAAATCCATAGCTCCATGACGTCCTATCTGATCTAACATGTGATCAAAAAACTTCACTCCTGTTGAAATATCATTCTTTCCTGAACCATCTAAATTTAATTTGATATAAATTTTAGTTTCATTTGTGTTTCTTGTAATTTCAGCTGATCTATCTTCCAGTTTTAAAAACTCATATATCGCTTTCCAATCAGTACTTGTCAGTGCTATACAATCAATTATTTCTTGCTTATCAGACTCTATTTCATCAGCTCCTAATTCTGGGTTCTCAGATAAATAAATACCTTTAGCTCCAAGATTTTTTGCCAATTCCATATCTGTGATTCTATCGCCTAACACAAAGGAATTTTCTAAATCGTACGCTTCAGTATTTAAATACTTCTTCAACAATCCTGTACGAGGTTTACGTGTTGGAGCATTTTCATGAGGAAATGTTCTATCAATCGCTATGTCAGAAAAAACTACACCTTCATTTTCAAAAGCCTGAATAACCTTATTTTGAGCAGGCCAAAAAGTATCTTCAGGAAATGAATCCGTTCCAAGTCCATCTTGATTGGTTACCATCACTAAATCATAATCCAACTCAGCAGCAATTTTTGCCATGTATTGGAATACTTTAGGATAAAACTCTAGTTTTTCTAAACTATCTAATTGATAATCTACAGGAGGCTCAATACATAAAGTTCCGTCTCTGTCGATAAATAATACTTTCTTCATTCTGTCTTTTATTTAGCTAAATACAATTTTATCAAACAATTATGATGTATTAGATTTTGCTATCTTTTAATTTCTATTCTATACTTTCTAAAGCTTCAATCAATTTCTTGTTCTCTTCCTTAGTACCAACGGTCAAACGTAACGTATTTTCGCATAAAGCTTGAGTTGTTCTATTACGAATTACAATTCCTTTTTCAATCAACTGATTATAACGTTTGTTCGCATCATCCACTTTTACCAAAACAAAGTTTGAATCTGATGGATATATTCTAGAAACATAAGAAATGGTCTCTAGACTTTTTTCTAGATCTACCCTACTTTCTAAAATTCTAGCTATTTCTTCTTTAACCTCATCATATTTCAACAAGCGTTCTTTTGCTCTTTGCTGTGTTAACTCATTAACATTATATGGAGGTTTAATCCTATTCAGCACCTCAATAATTTCCTCTGATGCATAACAAATCCCTAAACGAATTCCAGCCATTCCAAAAGCTTTAGATAAGGTTTGTGTTATAATTAAGTTTGGATATAATTTTAATTTTTCTAACCAACTCTCTGAACCAGAAAAATCTATATATGCCTCATCGATCACTACTAACCCATTAAATCCTTTAACAATTGCCTTTATCTTTTCTTCAGAAAAAGCGTTCCCTGATGGATTATTAGGAGAACATAAAAAGATAATTTTGGAATGCTCCGATACACTAGCTAAAGTTTCTTCTACTCGGATATCAAAATCTTCCGTAAGTAATACCTCTTTTGTCTCAATATTATTTAAAGCCGCTAAAACCCCATACATTCCATAGGTAGGAGGTAAAAACACGACATTATCCTCTTTTGGCTCGCAAAAAGCTCTGAATATAAGATCCAATACTTCATCACTTCCATTCCCCAACAAGATCTGTTCTGTTGGAATCCCTTTCAACTTAGAAAGCAATTCTTTTACATTCTGCTGTTTGGGATCAGGATAACGATTTACCCCATTTTGAAAAGGATTTTCGTTTGCATCCAAGAAAATCATATTTGCAGTCGCCTCTTCAAATTCATCCCTTGCAGAAGAATAAGCTTTTAACTTTGCAATATTATCTCTTACTATTTTATTTAAATCAAATTTCATTTCTTTTCTCTAAACTTTATCAAGGAAACTTATGACTCCTTCTCTATAGCTTTCAACCTCAACGTTACTGCATTTTTATGAGCTTGTAACCCCTCTGCTTCAGCCATTAATTCAATAGCTTGTCCTATATTCTGAATCCCTTCTTTTGAAAGCTTCTGAAAGGTAATCTTTTTGGTAAAAGCATCCATATTGACACCACTATACATACGAGCATAGGCATTAGTTGGTAATGTATGATTCGTACCAGAAGCATAGTCACCTGCACTTTCTGGCGTATAAGGACCAATAAAAACAGACCCTGAATTTACGATTCTATCTAAATATAAATCCTCATTCTGAACATTTAGAATCAAATGCTCTGGAGCATATTCATTTATAAAATCAATTTGATCTACCAAACTTGGAATTAATACAAACTGAGAATTATCAATTGCACTCTGTGCCATTTCTTTTCTTGGTAAAACCGCTAATTGAGAAGCAACTTCCTCTTGAATTGCCTCTAAACTCTCCTTAGAATTTGAAACACAAATAACTTGACTATCATGCCCGTGTTCAGCTTGCGACAATAAATCAGAAGCTACAAAGGCAGGAGAAGCCATTTGATCTGCCACCACCATCAATTCTGAGGGTCCCGCTGGCATATCAATCGCAACACCTTTTGTTAGAGCGAATTGTTTAGCTCCTGTAACAAATTGATTTCCTGGTCCAAATATTTTATAAACATTTGGTACGGATTCCGTTCCTAACGTCATGGCTGCAATTGCCTGTACTCCACCAAGTTTAAAAATATCTGTGACCCCTACTAATTTTGCAGCGTACAAAATAGCCGGATTGATTTTTCCATTTTCATCAGGAGGTGTACAAAGAACAATCTCTTTACAACCAGCTAATTTTGCCGGAATCCCTAACATTAATATCGTAGAGAACAATGGAGCTGTACCGCCTGGAATATACAAACCAACTTTTTCAATAGGTCTCATTTCTTGCCAACATTCAACACCTTCTGTAGTTTTAACTACTTTTTTAGATATGAATTGGGAGGCATGAAAGATTTTAATATTTTGTTTTGCTAAAGCAATAGCATCCTTAAGTTCCTCCGAAACTAATGAAACTCCCTGATTGATTTCCTCTTCAGAAACTTTCAAGCTTCTTAAATTCGCCTTATCAAACTTTAGCGTATATTCTTTCAAAGCCTTATCTCCTTCCGCTTCTACTTTATCGAAAACTTCAGATATAATTTTCCCTAGATCACTTGCTTCTTTAGCCGGACGTTCCGTTAAAGAGTTCCAAGTTTCTCTTGCTGGGTTTTCTATAATATTCATTGCTTTTATAATTAAGAATAAATTACAATACCATTTTCTCTATCGGTACCACCAAAATTCCTTCAGCACCACGTTTTTTCAATTCATCTATGATATCCCAGAATTTCGTTTTTCCTTCAACCACAGTATGAATAGAACTCCACCCCTCTTGAGCAAGTGGCAAAACCGTTGGGCTTCTCATTCCTGGTAATAACTCTAAAATTGAATCAATTTTATCATTAGGAGCGTTTAATAGGATATATTTAGAGTTCTGACCTCTCAAGACTGATTGAATACGGAATTGAATTGTATCTAATATTTCTTGTTTTTCAGCAGATAAATTTGGTCCAGCAGTTAAAACAGCTTCGCTTTCATCCATCTTCACCACTTCCTTCAATCCATTTTTGAACAAAGTACTTCCACTAGAAACAATATCACAAATTGCATCCGCTAATCCAATATTCGGTGCAATCTCTACAGATCCGTTAATGATATGTAAATCAGCTGAGATTCCATTTTTTGCAAAAAATTTCTTTACTGTATTTGGGTATGAAGTTGCAATTCTTTTACCATCTAAATCTTGCAAAGTATTAAACTCAACTTCCTTAGGCACCGCTAAAGACACTCTACATTTAGAAAAACCTAAACGCTCAATTATCGCAAGATCTTCACCTTTTTCTACCAAGGTATTTTCACCTAATATAGCAACATCAACAACTCCATCTCTCAAATATTGAGGAATGTCACCGTTTCTTAAATACAAAACTTCTACAGGAAAATTACGTGCTGAAGCCTTCAATTGATCCTTTCCATTATCTATAGAAATTCCACAATTTTTTAATAAACCTAACGATTCTTGGTTAAGTCTTCCTGATTTCTGAATGGCGATTTTTAATTTTGTCATTTTGATTTTTAATTGTGTTTAAGCAACTGTCAATGATTTTATTTTTACTAAAAAAACCCATTTGAGCTACTCAAACGGGTTTTTTGAAAATATGTTTATAAACTACATAACATTCCTAGCTCGTTTGATCACAAGATTTAGAATGATGATGATGTAGTTTATTTGTATTCATTTGTTTTATTTTTACGACGCAAATATAATTAATTTAATTATAAATTACTTCACCAATTCCTGCTTTTTTTAGCAGCTCACAAGAATTAATCTTTTGTTAACTGACTACCCCACCAATCCTTATTTGGTTCAAAATTCTCCTTCAGCATTTTCTTTCGGTATTTTTCTAAAATCACCTTGTATTGTTGTTGTTTTGCAGCCCTCATTTTGCCTGCAATAACTTTGCTATAAGTACTATCAACAGTCGGATATTTCGCTCCTACTTCCTTAAGATATGCTTTTAACATGGTATGCATGATTCCTGTTCGTTCTATTAACTCTGAAGACAAATCATTATCCTCATGTATATCATTTTCTAGATCGTATAGCTCATTTCTTGAATCCTCATAATAATGAATCAACTTCCATTTCCCTAATCGAATAATAGAGGAAGGCTCTCCCCCTTGATTCCCATAATGAGGGTAATGCCAATACAAAGGCCTTTCTTTAATAGATTTACCCTCTAATAAAGGTTTTAAACTTATTCCATCTCTATGTTCAGAAGGCATAAGTGACATTCCAGACAAATCTAATAAAGTTGGATACAAGTCAGTTCCCGTTACAGGTATATCTATAAAGTTTATCTTAGTATTCAACCAAGGAACCTTTATAAAATATGGCTCTCTTATTCCTCCTTCCCATTGATAACCCTTCCCTCCTCTTAACGGCAAGTTTGAAGTAGAAAAAGCATCACCAGAAGCAACTCCTCCATTATCAGAGGTAAAAACCACTATCGTATTTTCTTCTAAACCAAATTCCTTTAAACTATTCAAAACTTTCCCAACAGCGGAATCCATCGACTCAACCAAACCAGCATAAATAGGATTATCCTGACTTACACGTACAGGTAAAACACGTTCCAACTGGTATCCTTCATCAGACAAACCTAATGCTACGGCCTTATTCCTGTATTTCATTCTAAGTTCCTTTGTTGTTTGCAAAGGACCATGTACGGCATAAAAAGATAGAAATGCAAAAAATGGTTCTTCTTTATGCTCTTTCATAAATTCAACTGTTTCATTAGCTAAACGCATTGAAAGATTCTCTCCAGCTATTTCGTCCTTTAATTTCGGATTTTTAAAAGGTGAAAAATATCCTCCTGCTGGACTTCCTTTATGATAACCAGCTTTATTGATATCAAAACCATGATCTTCGGGCAACGACCCAACACCGCCTAAATGCCACTTTCCAGCAAAAAAAGTTTTGTAACCTTGATTTTGGAAAGCTTCTGCTAAAACAATGTTTTTAGCAGGCAACTCTTTTTTATAATTAGCCGGCAACATTTTATCATATCGATTCAAATCTCTCCATTGCTCTCCTGATTTAGCTCCAATCCAATCCGTAACCCCATGTCTTGCGGTAGATTGACCTGTCATAATACTTGCCCGAGAAGGACTGCACACCCTACAACTAGCATACCCCTGTGTAAACACAGTGCTTTGATTCGCTAAACTATCGATATGAGGTGTTTCGTAAAACTTACTTCCTGAACTACTGGTATCATACACCCCAAAATCATCTACCAAAATAAATAAAACATTAGGACTGTTTTTGTTTACCTTCTTTTCTTTTTCGCAAGAGAACAAAAATACAAATACCATTATTCCCCAAACATTTTTTATCATTTTTATATTTTTTAAATACATCTAATATTTAAGTTCTTTAACAGGCATTACTTTGCCGGGCTCTAAACTTCCCAACAGGATATTCCCAATTCTTACACGCACCAATCTTAATGTAGGAAAACCAACTGCAGAAGTCATTTTTCTAACCTGCCTAAACTTTCCTTCCTTGATTCGAACTGAAATCCATGAAGTGGGTCCATGCCGATCATCACGGATTTTTGTAGATCGGTCTGCAAAATCAGGTTCCTTTTCTAACAACACACAAATACTTGGTTTGGTAATATACTTCACGCCTTTTATTCCAATCTCAACACCCTTGTTTAATTTCTGTAATGCCTCAGCATTCATCACGCCATCAACCTGCACATAATACTCCTTTTCAACTTTCGTACTGCAAATAGTATGACTTAACTTACCATCAGTAGTTAATAATAATAAACCTTCCGATTTTACATCAAGTCGCCCAACAGCCATGGTTCCCTCTGGAAAATCATGTAAATCTCCCAATAACTTTTTCTTTCTAGTTTTATTATTTACAAACTGAGAGATATAACCAAAAGGTTTGTGAATGATAAAATGTGAATGTATTTTCTCTGACATATTTATGTATAAAAAAACCATCTATAAATAGATGGTTTTTAATATTTACAGCGATTTACTATTCTTTGTAAACTCCCATGTTCTCATATTTAGCAATACGAGATTCAATCATTTTCTCTACAGATAACTTTTTGATCGCAGCCAATTCATCCATTACTGTTTTCCTTACTGTTTCAAAAGTCTCTTCCCTATTAAAATGTGCTCCTCCAACAGGTTCTCTAATCACCCCATCAACTAAGTTAAGACTAGACATATCTTTAGATGTCAATTTCAAAGCAGATGCAGCTTCAATTTTATAATCCCAACTTCTCCACAAAATAGTAGAACAGTTTTCAGGAGAAATAACAGAATACCATGAGTTCTCCATCATCATTACCCTATCACCAACACCTATACCTAAAGCTCCACCTGAAGCTCCTTCTCCAATAATTACAGTAATAATAGGCACTTTCAACACACACATTTCAAAAATATTACGAGCTATTGCTTCCCCTTGTCCTCTTTCCTCTGCCTCTAAGCCAGGATAAGCACCAGGAGTATCAACAAAAGTAAGTACAGGGATATCAAACTTTTCAGCCATACGCATTAAACGCAATGCTTTTCTGTATCCCTCAGGATTTGCCATCCCAAAATTTCTATATTGACGTGTTTTTGTGTTGTAACCTTTTTGCTGTCCGATAAACATAAAAGATTGATCTCCTATTTTACCTAAACCACCAATAATAGCTTTATCGTCTTTTACACTTCTATCTCCGTGTAACTCCATAAAAGTATCTCCTGCTAATGCTTTTACATAATCCAAAGTATACGGTCTGTTAGGATGTCTTGACAACTGAACTCTTTGCCAAGGAGATAAATTTTTATAGATTTCTTTTTTAGTTACCTCTAATTTCTCTGTTAATTTCTTACATGTTTCAGAAACATCAACAGCACTTTCCTCTCCGATCACTTGGCATTTATCCAATTGTTCTTCAAGTTCCTTAATTGGTAATTCAAAGTCTAAATATTCCATATTGTTATTGTTATAAGATGACAAAGATACTAACTTAATGAAAGTATCAAAATCATATTTTTTATTTTTTTGATTTTAAATACAAGTAAAAGGCTAACGCCCCAAATGCTATATTCGGCATCCAGATAAGTAACACAGTATTGCTACCCGCAACTGCACCTAGCACTTCTGCCACTTTCATAAAGAAAACATATATAAACATCAACCCAATTCCTACAGCCATATTGATTCCCATTCCTCCACGTTTTTTACGGAAAGACAAACAAACAGCTAGTAATGTCATGATATAAGAAGATACAGGTAATGTAGTTCTCTTATAAAGCTCCACATAATAGGCATTCAAATTTTTCACACCTCTATCTTGTGATTTTTTTATAAAATTCTTTAGTTCCGCAGAAGTCATCTCTTTAGACAAGTAATCAACATACAAAAGATCTTTAGGAGAAAAATCAAAAATAGTATCAAACTTTCTTCCAACTTCGATACTATCCATATCATTAAACCTCTTTCTTTTGGTAAAATTCTTTAAAGAAAATGTACTGTCTTTTTTAGACCATGTGATTTCGTTTGCAGTCAAACGATACTTCATTTTTAATCCATCATATTCTTCATATGAAAAATCATACCCTCTATTAGTTCTAATACCAAAATTCTGAATATAAATATACCTCCCTTTTCCTAGGCGCATACTAAATTCTTTTACATAATTTTCTTTAACATTATTTCTATTTGCTAAATACTTTTTATCAAATTTTGTAAGCGTTTCATTACTATTTGGCACCACATAATGATTCATAAACAAAGCATAAACCGTTACAAGTGTAGCTCCTATAAAATAAGGTTTTAAAAACCTGGTAAAGGAGATACTTGCACTATTAATGGCAATAATCTCTGTATTATTTGACAGCTTTGAGGTAAAGAATATTACAGATATAAACAAAGCCAATGGCATAAACGTATTGGCATAATAAATAATAAAATTGACGTAATAATCTTCTATTATCTCTCCTACTGATAAATTAGTATGACGTAAGAATTTATCAATTTTCTCTGACACATCAATCGCTATTGCAATGGGTATCAAAATAAATAAGGTAAAGAAAAAAGACCCTAAGTATTTTTTTAATATGTATTTATCTAATATTCTCAAGTTCAAAAATTGAATCGTAAATATATAAGAATTACAAACGGTTATTCATTTGACGAACCATTTTATTTTTCCACTCAGCAAAATCACCTGCCAAAATATGTTTTCTAGCTTCACGGGTTAGCCATAAATAGAATCCTAAATTATGAATAGTTGCAATTTGCTTCCCTAACATTTCATTAGAAGCAAACAAATGACGCAAATAAGCCTTTGAATAAAAAGTATCTACATAAGTAATTCCCATAGAATCAATTGGAGAGAAATCATCTTCCCATTTTTTGTTTTTTATATTAATACTACCATAAGCTGTAAACAACATTCCATTCCTAGCATTACGTGTTGGCATAACACAATCAAACATATCTACTCCAAGAGCTATATTCTCTAAAATATTAATCGGTGTTCCAACCCCCATTAAATATCTTGGTTTATCCTCTGGCAATACACTACAAACAACATCTGTCATTGCGTACATTTCTTCAGCTGGTTCCCCAACAGACAATCCTCCAATGGCATTTCCTTCAGCTCCTACACCAGCAATAAACTCTGCAGATTGTTTACGCAAATCTTTATAAGTACTTCCTTGAACAATTGGAAAAAACGTTTGTGAATACCCATATTTAAAAGGTAGTTTTTCTAAATGCGTCATGCACCTATTCAACCAACGATGCGTCATATGCATAGATCGCTTTGCATATTTATAATCGCATGGATAAGGTGTACATTCATCAAAAGCCATGATAATATCAGCCCCAATGGTACGCTGTGTTTCCATCACATTTTCTGGAGAAAAGAAATGATAAGAGCCATCAATATGACTTTTAAACTTCACTCCTTCTTCTTTAATTTTTCTCCTACCAGACAAAGAGTATACTTGATATCCACCACTATCTGTCAAAACAGGTCTATCCCAGTTCATGAATTTATGAATCCCACCTGCTTTTTCAAGAATATCCATTTTGGGACGTAAATACAAATGATAAGTATTCGCAAGAATAATATCTGGATTTACTTCTTCCTTTAATTCTTTTTGGTGCACTCCTTTTACGGTTCCCATAGTTCCTACGGGCATAAAAATTGGAGTTTCTATAGGACCATGATCAGTTGTCATTACACCTGCTCTGGCTTTACTTTGTGGATCTTTCGATTTTATTTCAAACTTCATAAGCGACAAAGATACTTAGAAACAAATGAAAACTAAAAGTTAATTTTTTAAAAGTTATAGACAAGAAATTATAATAAATCCTTAAAAAAACGGAACTCGATTAAAAGTAAAACATCAACCCAAAACTGATTCGCATAGCATCTCTAGCTTTATTGACATCCAATTCAGCTCCATTAACCTGACCATTCATGACTAACCTTTTTGCTCCATAATCTAACTCCACCCCATAGGTCATCCTACTATAATGGTCATACATAATATTTACAATCCCATAATAATGAATATGATCTACATCACCGTTTAAAACAACAAGCTCTGGACTCTCATTTTCAGAAACCAGAAATCTAGAAATATCATTTGTAAAAAATCTTGTATAACCACCTACTAAATTTGTATGTAATTTATCTGTCCAAAAATGTTCATAGGCCATCCAACCTCCATAGGAAGGTGTCGCATCAAGCTCATTGTTAACAGTAGGAAATCCATCATACCCAAACCCTGCAATACTCGTTATATAAGAGGTTATTCCTTTTCCGGCCGTTCCTTGAAATTGAAAGCTATTTTTACCTTTCAATAATCGTCCTGAAAAAGAAACACCATATCCGAAAAACGAACTTTTGACATCATCATACTCATAATTGATATTTCGAAACATTGTTGACATTCTCAAATGTCCCCATTTTTTTTCATGTTTCACACCCAAAATAAGATCCGGAGTTGTTTGATGTGCATTCCCAATTAGTGGTTCAATTTCATCATACCTATTATAATCAGTAATCGGTGCATCTAAGGCAATAATATATCTCCAGTCAGGATCATTTCCTATTTTATTGAAATATTTAATATGTGGACTACGAACCCAAACCCCTGAAGGTGGTCCTTCCCACTCCAAAATATTCGGCCATAAAGCTTCGTCTCCAAAGGATGCCCACCCCTGACCTATTTGCCAATGATCAAACTCAACATAAGCCTTTCTTAAACGCATGGTTCCATTTCCTCCCCAAAAATCAAATTCTACAATCGCATAAATACGTTCTCCTTCTTTAGTCATAATCGTAGACTCAAACTTTAGTTGCGTTTGATACATGTCCATTTTAAAACTACCTGAATCATCTGTTCCAAAAACATTAATCTTACCTATATTAAACGTCTCACTATCCTGAAGTCCACCAAAAACATCATAATAACCGTTCAATTTAATATTGGCTCCAAAACTACTTTTAAAATAAGGTTTCCCATTAATAGAATCTTTTGAAGTTACTGTCAAAAATCGATCTTGCGCAAAACTTTGAAAGCCTACAGATAGAAAAAACACAAAGCCTAAAAAATAATATTTCATATCATAACATTTATTAGAAATTAAATTTAAGCTTTTTATTTAATTCCTTTTTATGAAACAACTCTATTTGATGTAGCGTAAAATATTATGATAACAGAACCTACTTTGAAAACCAAAATATCTAAAAAGAAATTCATCCAAGAATAATAGAATTGTGATGTTAAGTATAGAAATATTTTATCTTTTTTATTTGAATAATACATAAAATAAGTATCTTAGTTTTTATATAGCTACCTGAACAAACTACTTTTTAAGTCTGCCGATAACAAAACCAAAAGGCGTAAACCATTTTTAAAACGTAGTGCTATTTATTAAAAAATAATAATTTATGAAAAAGTGTATCTTAATTGATGATGATGCTACTGCAAGATTGATAACCCAACAAATGATTTCTAAAGTAGAAGATTTAGAGGTAGTTGGAGATTTTGAAAATGCAATTGATGCCATTAAATTTTTAAATGACCAAACGGTAGATCTCATTTTTCTTGATATTCATATGCCTACTTTTTCTGGATTTGATTTTATAAAAACGCTTAAAACACCTCCTAGTATTGTTCTTGTAACTTCTGACAGAAATTTTGCTTTAGACGCCTTCGAATATAACTGCGTAGTAGATTATCTTGTAAAACCTTTGACATTTGAAAGATTTCAAAAATCCATGGACAAAATATCTTCATTGGGAGCACCAATTCAACAGAAAAAAGAAGAAAACAAGGATACTACAGAAGATAAACTTTATGTAAACATTGATAGAAGATTAGTAAAAATACATATCCCTGATATTTATTTAATCGAAGCCAAAGGCGACTATATAAACATCAAAACAGAGAGTAAAAACTATATTGTACATTCTACTTTAAAAAAAATAGAAAACAAATTACCTTCTCAGACTTTTATAAAAGTACACAGATCTTATATTATTAACTTTAACAAAATAGTTGATATTGAAGACAACAGTGTTCTGATAAAACAAGACATAATTCCTGTAAGCAGATCAAATAGAAGTGAATTAATGCGACGATTAAATTTACTTTAACCCTTCTTTGTTTTTGTACCAAGGACCACGTCTCAAAACGGTATTTGCTTATGGTATAAACCAAAATAATGTTGTTACATTTCAAAAGAAAACAGCTTCAAAACATTTCAACAAAAACTCTGATAAGACAATCTCATTAGCTATCCTTAGAAATTTATAGTTGTTTACTAGCTATTAACACTTAAGAGAGATTAATTGATATCTTTGTCACTAGACATTACAATAAATTACAAATGAACTATTACTATATAAAGGCCTTACATATAATTTTTATCGTTACCTGGTTTGCAGGTTTATTTTACATAGTTAGATTATTTATTTATCATGTAGAAGCAGACAAAAAGCAACAACCTGACAAAGGGATTTTACAAAGGCAATACAAAATTATGAGCAAAAGGCTTTGGTATATTATTACCTGGCCCTCTGCAGTACTGGCTAGTTTTTTTGCGTTTTGGTTACTTTATGAAAACCCTACTCTTTTAAAACAGCAATGGATGTGGATCAAACTATCGTTTGTAATTTTATTATATTTTTATCAATGGGGATGTCATGTCATCTACAAACAACTTCAAGATGACATTATTAAATATAGCTCAGCTAAACTAAGGTTATGGAACGAAGTGGCAACAGTGGTTTTATTTGCGGTAGTCTTTTTGGTAGAATTACAAAACAACATAGATTGGATATGGGGTGTTGTGGGAATATTTTCTTTTGGAATAATTTTAATGCTACTTGTAAAACTTTACAAAAAATCTAGAAAAAAGAGAAGCTGGGATCCAGATGATTCACTAGAGTAAATCAATGATTTCTCCTCGTCCATCAGAAGAATTACTACCGATTACATAATGGGTATCTTGCGAATGGATTTTATAAATTAGTTTATCGGAATGTAATGTAGAAATCAGATCAATTATCTTTTCATAGTTTAAAGAAGATTCATCTAACCACACTTCTTCTATTTTATTTTTCTGAGCGTAGCGCTGTAATTGTTTCATAGAATTAAACTTGACAAAACTTAATTTTCTACGAATATTTTTATCTATCGCTACTTTTTTATCTCCAACATACAATACATTTTCTCTGTCTTCAATAAGAATTGTTTGATCTGAAAGCTGAAAATACTTAAATAAATACCACAATTTGATGCAAATCTTCATTCCTGCATCCTGAAAAAAGTTGGAAGTAAAATGTTTTTTGTAAAATATTTCCATAGCTCCATGAAAATATTTTAAATATTTCACATCCTTTCGAGTAGACTCTCCTTTAAAATGAATGCATTTCAAACTTCCTAAATAATAGTTTTTGTAACCTGCCTGTAGTAACTTATAACTAAGATCAATGTCTTCTCCATACATAAAGTAATCCTCATCGAAACCACCAACCTCCTTGTAAACTTTGGTTTTAAGAAACATAAACGCCCCTACAAGTATCTCAATCTCGCCCTCTCCATCTTGCTCTACATTGTTAGCATAGTAAGTTCCTTTATTTTTATCTTTCCCTAAAAACCTATTGAACGATGCTTTTAGGGTAGGGATTCCACGTTTACTTTCTGGTAAATATGCACCAGTACCGTCTACCAATTGCACTCCCACGGCTCCCATATTTTCATGTTCAACTGCAAACGACAATAACTCTAAGAAAGTTGATTCACCAACAACTGTATCGGGATTCAATATTAAAACGTACTCTCCTCTTGCAAGAGCTACTCCTTGATTATTCGCCTTAGAAAAACCAATATTATCTTTATTACAAATAAGGTTTACAGATGAAAAGTTTTTAGAAATTAAAGCGCAGCTATTATCTGTAGAAGCATTGTCTACAACAATAATTTCCGCATTTAAGTGCAAACATGCTTTTTCAACACTTCTTAGACATAAATCTAAAAAATGATACACATTATAATTGACTATAACAACGGAGAGTTGAATGTTAGGTTTAGAAGTCAAGTAAGTTAATTAAATTGGTTTCTGTATAACGAAAATACAGAGTGGTTATTGTATTTGAAAGATAAAAAAATTATTGATTTAATGAATCACTAAAAGGCACCCTATTTGCAATACTTCTACCTAAAGTGACTTCATCAGTATATTGCAGCTCATCTCCCACGGAAATACCTCGTGCAATGGTAGAAATAGTAATAGAATAATTTTGTAATTGTTTATACAAATAAAAATTCGTGGTATCCCCTTCCATAGTAGAACTAAGAGCCAATACAACTTCAGTAACACGCCCCTCTTTCACTTTATCTATAAGACTTTCTATAGTTAAATTATGAGGACCTATGCCCTCCATTGGTGAAATTCTACCACCCAAAACATGGTACAAACCCTTATATTGAACTGTATTCTCAATAGCCATTACATCTCTAATATCTTCAACTACACAAACAATATTTTCACTACGATTATGGTTTGAGCAAATTTCACAAAGCTCTACATCAGAAATATTATGGCATTTTTCACACAACTTTACCTCTTCTACCAAATCATTCAAAGCGTTCGCTAAATGATTCGTATGAGATTTAGGTTGCTTTAAAAGGTGTAATACAAGTCTTAACGCAGTTCTTTTACCTATTCCAGGTAACTGTGAAACTTCATTCACAGCTTTTTCTAACAATTTTGATGAAAAATTCATATCACAAATGTACTAATTTAGACAAGTAAATAGCTACATCATCAAATCAAAAAACGATAAAAACTAATCAATTTGTATTAATTCCAGAATAATTCTTCTCAAATAAGCCGCTGCTAATAAATCTTTAGTATTTTCACTTTTTTTAACACTTTATTTCATGCAAGCCTATCAAATAGTTTTTATTGTCTTAGCCTACTTTTTCGTACTGTTAGGAATTTCTTATTTCACTGGTAAAAACGACTCCAATGATTCCTTTTTTAAAGCCGAAAAAAAATCTCCTTGGTATGTTGTTGCCTTTGGTATGATTGGTGCTTCTTTGTCTGGCGTCACATTTATATCAGTTCCTGGTTGGGTGCAAGCAAGTCAATTTAGCTATATGCAAATAGTACTAGGGTACTTAGCTGGATATATAGTGATCGCCTATATTTTACTCCCAATATATTATAGAACTAACATTACTTCTATTTATGAATACCTACAAAATAGATTCGGAAATGTTACCCACAAAACAGGGGCTTTATTTTTCTTTGTTTCTAGGGTATTAGGTGCATCATTTAGACTTTTCCTAGTAGCTTCTGTTTTTCAGTATTTTATTTTTGACGCTTGGAATATTCCGTTTGAATTCACGGTAGTAATCTCGATTTTATTAATCTGGATGTACACCTATAAAGGAGGAATGAAAACAATTGTTTGGACAGACACACTTCAAACAACTTTTATGTTAACTGCTGTAATAGTTGCTATTTATATAATTTGTGATAGTTTTAATTGGACCATCATTGAAGCATTTCAATCTCATGAATTTAAAAATTATTCAAAAATATTTTTCTATGATAACTTAAACAACAATAAGCATCTTGTAAAATCATTTTTTGGAGGAATGTTTATTGCCATAGCAATGACTGGACTAGATCAAGATATGATGCAAAAAAACCTCACTTGTAAAAGCACAAAAGAGGCTCAGTGGAATATTTTATCTCTTGGTTTTGTTCTCATTTTTGTCAATTTTATTTTTTTATCTCTAGGAGCTCTATTATACATATATGCTGACAAACATGGAATTTCAATACCTATGGTAGATGGGAATCCAAAAACAGATTTATTATTTCCAGAGATTGCCTTAAACCAAAACTTAGGATTCCCTATCGCACTTGTTTTTATTTTAGGCTTGATCGCAGCAGCCTATTCAAGTGCTGACAGTGCTCTTACATCCTTAACAACTTCATTCTGCTATGATTTTCTTTCTATTGAAAACCTGCCTGAACTCGACCAAAAAAAGACAAGAAAAAAAGTACATATCGGTGTTTCAATTTTATTAATCTTTGTCATCATATTATTCAAACACGTACTAGAAGACAATGTTATTAGCAGTCTCTTAAAAGTTGCTAGCTACACTTATGGTCCACTGTTAGGACTATTCGCATTTGGAATATTTTCAAAAAACAAAATTCAAGAAAAAAGAGTACCTTTTGTTGCGATTGTTTCTCTATTAATCACTGCGTTATTAGATATTTATGCTGAAACATGGTTTTCAGGTTATAAATTCGGCTATGAATTGTTAATTTTAAATGGATTGATCACTTACGTTGGCCTCATTTTTTTGAAGATTAAAACCAATAAAATAGGGTAAAAACAACGTTTTCATTCCAAAATATAAGTATTTTTACAGCATGGAAAAAGACCTAAGTAACTATAGAAAAGTTTACGTAAAAAAAGAACTCCTAAAAAAAGATGTTCCCGAAAACCCAATGGAATTATTTCAAAAATGGTTTCATGATGTAGAACAATCAAATACAGTTGATGAAGCCAATGCTATGACTATTTCAACAATTGGAACAGACGGTTTTCCAAAAAGTAGAATTGTACTATTAAAAAAGTTTACTTGGGAAGGTTTTATCTTTTATACAAATTACACAAGTGAAAAAGGGAAGGCAATTACTGCGAATCCAAATGTTTGTCTATCCTTTTTTTGGCAAGGAATGGAGCAACAAATCATTATTAAAGGACAAGCTGAAAAAATTGCAGAAAATTTATCTGATGGTTATTTTGAGTCTAGACCTAACGGAAGTAAACTTGGAGCATGGGCCTCTAATCAGAGTGAAGTGGTAACCTCAAAAAAGGTATTAACTTCTAATTTAGAAAAATTTGAAAATCAATTCAAAGACAAAGAAATCCCAAGACCCGATCACTGGGGCGGATATATAATTAAACCTCAGTCAATTGAGTTTTGGCAAGGTAGACCCAATAGAATGCATGATAGAATCAGATATCAACTTCAAAAAGATTACAGCTGGAAAATTGATCGGCTAGCTCCATAAAAACAACGATACAAACCAGTTATTAATAGGGATTAACCAAGAGTAATTAGCAAATTAATCAGTCCCCATAAAACATTTTTAGTATCTTTGAACCATTAATTTGTATACATGAAAACAGTATATATTGTACGTCACGCCAAATCTTCTTGGGAGTACAAGGGCATAGAGGACATTGATAGACCCTTAAAAAAGAGAGGTATAAAAGACTCTTATTTAGTTGCCTCGGCACTTGTTAAAAAAATTGATAAGCCTGATGTTTTTATTACCAGTAGTGCATCTAGAGCCCTATCAACAGCGGTAATTTTCTCAAATGTTTTTAGCTATCCTCTCTCAAACTTGCAAATAAAAAAATCTTTGTATAATTTTAGTGATGGCTATTTGGTAAAAACCATAAAAGCACTTGATGATGAATTTGATTCTGCAATCATTTTTAGTCATGATCATGGAATCAATGATTTTGTAAATAAATTTGGTGACACTTTTATTCCTCATGTTCCTACATGTGGTGTTGTTGCTATTCAATTTGAAAACAATCATTGGAAGAGTGTAAAAAAGGGAAAAACTTTGTTTCAAGACTTTCCTAAAAACCACAAATAAAAACGAATTACATTGTTAGAAATTAAAAAATATGCAGCCATAGATATAGGATCTAATGCTGTGCGCTTATTAATATCAAATATTGTTCTTGTTAAAGACGAAGAACCTAAATTTAAAAAATCAGCTTTGATTCGTGTTCCAATACGTTTGGGGGCAGATGCTTTTATATCTGGAACTATTTCTGAAGAAAACTCTATTAGAATGATAGATGCAATGAAAGCATTTAAACTTTTAATGAAAGTACATGGTGTAGAAAAATACAAAGCATGTGCTACTTCTGCAATGCGCGACTCCTCTAATGGTAAGGAACTGATTGAAAGAATTAAAAAAGAAGCGGACATATCCATTGAAATAATTGATGGGAAAAAGGAAGCTCAAATTATTGCTTCTACAGATTTATCTCAATTAATTGAAGGTCATAAATCTTATTTATATGTAGATGTAGGTGGTGGTAGTACCGAGTTTACCGTCTTTTCAAAGCAAAAACTGGTTGCTTCAAAATCTTTTAAAATGGGAACTGTCCGTTTGCTTAATAAAGAAGTGGACAAAAAAGAAACTTGGAAAGAAATAAAAAAATGGATTGAAGCCAACACCAAAGACATGAAAAAAATCGTGTTGATTGGTTCTGGTGGAAACATTAATAAGATTTTTAAAATGTCTGGCCAAAAAATTGACAAGCCACTTTCTTATATTTATATGAATGCGCATTATCAATTTTTAAAGAAAATGAGTTATGATGAACGTATTTCTGAACTTGGGCTTAACCCTGACCGAGCAGATGTAATAATTCCAGCAACAAAAATTTATCTATCTGCCATGAAATGGAGTGGTGCTAAAAAAATCTATGTCCCAAAAATTGGTCTTTCAGATGGAATTATTAAAAGTTTGTATAGCGGAGTTCTAGAAGCATAATCAATGTCGAAATATATTCCGTTTTTAATTTGTTGTATGTTATCTATTGTCGTTTCATGTAAAACTGAAACTACTAAAAAAGAAACTAATGTAGAAAGCAAACAAACCGAAATAAAAGTAAAAAAAACGCCTCAAAAAAGACTTTTAGCACCTGAAGATCGTCAATATATTTTTGATTCTATCAGTACTGAAAATGCGGTTGCTTTTTTTACTGAATACGGAAAATCTCATCCACAAACAAAATTAAAAATAACTACACGATTAGGAGATATTTATGTTCGTTTATACAAAGACACACCAATACACAGAGCCAGTTTTCTATATTTAGTAGAAAAAGGCTATTACGATACAACTTGCTTTTATAGAATTGTTCCTGATTTTATTGTACAAGGAGGAAGTTCTGATAACTTAGTAACACCAGCGTACAAAACTCAATTAAATGATTACAGAATCCCTTCTGAGTTTAGAAAAAATAGAGTTCATAAAAGAGGCTGTATGGCAGCTGCTCGAGACTGGGAAAACAATCCCACAAAAGAATCTACACCTTTCGAATTTTATTTTATTCAAGCAACCAAAGATCAGTCACATTTAAATTATGAACACACTGTTTTTGGCGAAATTACAAAAGGACTAGATGTTATTGATAAAATAACACAAGTAAGCATTGACAGATACGAATGGCCCGAAAAAGACATTCCTATGAAAATAACAATCTTAGATTAATTATTTAATCAAACCAAACAACAAAGGTCTTTGGCTTCACCAAATTAGGTATTTGTTCTAATTGCACATCATTCGTTTGAATTGTGTTAATTCCCAAATCCAACTTATCCAAAGTCATAGTAGCATTCATTTTATCCAAATACAAGACCACTTTAGTAAAAGTAGACTCAATTTTAGACACATTCATTGCCAAATTTATCTCTTCAAATTTAGACCCCAATCCAACGCCACCTTGCTTTGTAATATATTTTGCATCGTGAATATCAACCGTTCTTATGGTAGATAAAGAATCTAATGATTCTTTTGGTGTTAAGGTTAACAAATGCTTCCCTTCCTTTGAGTATATCAAATAATAATCATCTTCTTGAGCGTACCTTCCCTTATAACCAAGTATTCCTTCACTCAACCTTTTTACAACGGAATCATTTTCAAATAAAGATTCTATTTCCATTACTTTAGTCTCTGAAGTAAGCACTCCCACCCTATTTTTCTCAACGGTATATTCATCTTTATTAGAACAACTGGAAAGCAATATCGCTAAGACTAAGATGGAAAAAGATTTAAAACTAAATTTACGCATGGCTATTTGGGTATTATATTATAATGGCTAAAAGTAGTTTTTTTCTTTTAAAAAAGCTGCTATAATTTTCACAAAATGACCACAAAAGAAGGGGGCATAACTTTTATATTCTCCTTGCTACACTATAAATTTCAAATAAAAATATAATTATTCTAGATAGCTTGTAAACTATTTGGTTTGAGTATCTTTGCACCCTGAAATTTAGATTATGAGTACGGAAAACAATAAAGAATTAATTGCCTCTGGAGAAATGCTCCCATTAATGGAAGAATTTTATACCATTCAAGGGGAAGGTGGTTATACCGGTACAGCAGCATATTTTATTAGAATTGGTGGTTGCGATGTAGGTTGTCATTGGTGTGATGTTAAAGAAAGTTGGGATGCTAATTTACACCCTCCTACCTTAACCGACACGATTGTTTCTAATGCTAAAAACTATGCTAAAACGGTTGTTGTTACTGGTGGAGAACCCTTGATGTGGTCTCTAGATTATATCACCTCAAAATTAAGAACCGAAGGAATTCGTACCCATATTGAAACTTCAGGCGCTTATAAACTTTCAGGAACGTGGGATTGGTTCTGTTTATCTCCTAAAAAGACAAAACTTCCATTAAAAGAGTGTCATCAAGCTGCAGATGAACTTAAAATGATAATTCACAACGCAAACGATTTTATTTTTGCAGAAGAGCAAGCGGCAAAAGTTTCTAGTTCTTGTCAATTATACCTGCAACCAGAATGGAGTAAAAAAGAAAAAATGATTCCTCAAATCATTGATTATGTAATGAAACACCCTAAATGGAAAATTTCTTTACAAACTCATAAATACTTAAACATCCCTTAGTCCATAACTACTTTTGCAGCTTCTAAATAGTTATTTATAACAAGCTTGTAAATAAAACTTTAGTCCCTATCTATTTATATTTGCTACTTAGATTTTGTCACATCCTTTCAAATTGTAAATAACTTCTGAAAAAGTTATCTATTTCCTTCTATTGAAAATTATATATTCGCTTGCATTCATTTTGCTACAATAGAATTATAGAAACCAAACAGGATCAATGAATAACGTAAAGAATTGGCTTAATTACTATCGAAATAGTTTATTTGATAGTGAAAATTTAGCTGTTGATATTGCTCGTATCAAAAATTTATACCACCAAGTTAATTGCAACCTAGAAACTGGAACCATCCAGGAGAAAAATGCAACACAAATGTTGGATCTTGAAGAAAGAAGAATCAACAGACTTAAAGGTATCACTAAAAAAGATAGTCCGAACTGGTACGAAGTAACGGATACTGAAATCATCATTGCTCCCTTTGAGTTGGAATTACAAAATTCAAATTTTAAAGCTGCTCCAATCCACCCTTTTTGGATCAGAGCTAGGGTGAATAGGTCAGGTCAATTAACGGCTCCAAAAGATATGTTTCCGCTAATCGTAAGAAACTATTTAGCTCCTATTGCTGATATAGGAAACGATTTTATTTTTTCAAAAATGGATCTTGTTGAAGAAGCCAGAGAAATGGAAGAACCTTTTCCTTTAGATGATGAAGAACTTGTTTCTTGGGATATTTACTGGGCTTATATCAATGATGTATTTGAAGCTATTGCTTTTAGCGACATGAATTATTTTAATGCTGAAGGATACACAACACGACACAAAGTAACTTATTTTGCGAAAAGCTCAAAAATTGCTACCGCTAAAAGTATTCTTTTTTTGTATGAAAATCTTCTCAACGAAACCATTGATTTTCCATTAATTGAGAAATTAGTTGACCCAATTGATAGAGAAAGAAAAACTGCAATTACTGATGATGGTTTTTTAAATTACAACCACTTGCATTTAGGGCAAATGTCCAATGAATTCCCACTCTCAATAAGTCAAAGAAAAACACTTTTATCGTACCTCACAGCAGAAGCCAATTCAGTAACTGCGGTAAACGGCCCTCCTGGGACAGGAAAAACTACGTTGTTACAAAGTCTAGTTGCCACCGAAGTTGTTAGATCTGCGATAAAAGGTGAAGAAGCCCCAGTGATACTTGCCTGCTCTACGAACAACCAAGCTGTAACAAATATTATTGATAGTTTTATAAATTCTGTCAGTACCATGGATGACCTTTCTGAACGCTGGATCCCAGGTTTTCATGGGTATGCAACTTACCTACCTTCGAATTCAAAGAGCGAAAAAACTTTAAAAAATATAAATTTCTTAAAAGGAAATCTATTCGGACATGAAGGAACCCTATGTGATCTTGAAAACGAAACATTTGTATATGATGCTGAAAACTTTTTCTTTGACAAATACTACGACTACTTTGGTTTTGAAGCCGACTCACTTGAGGATGCCTGCGACCATCTTCAAGAAGAAATAACAATTGTTGAAGACAATCTAATCAATGGGGTTAATATTTCAAGAGAATTTATTCAATACATCAATAAAACCAATAAAGTTTTAATTGATGACCAACAATACATCAAAAAAGATCAAGTCAATGTCTTAAAAATTCAACAATGGAGAAAATCACTTACAGCATTAAAATCCAAATCTAAAGACCTAGATTTTAAAGATCAAATTTCGACTTTTTTTAAGTTATCGGAATCACAAGAAATTAGTGCTTCTCAAATATTTATTATCCCGTTAGACATTCTTGAAAACATAGAATCTGCATTGGACTTTATAAAACAAGTAATTTCTGACCTGAATGGTGTGTTGAATTCTTTCGCTCGATTAAAAGAATGGAAAGAACAAAATAACATCAAAGGGTTCCCTTTAGTTTCTGAAGAAGAAATGTGGAATTATGAATATGAGAAAATGGATACCAAAGATTTTTCTCAGCGATTTTTCTATGATGAAATTGATATCACATTAAGACATAAAGCATTCTTATTAGCCACTCATTACTGGGAAGCAAGATGGATTAGTGCTACGCTGGAAATGTTAGAGGAAAACACCGAGAAAGGAACAGGGGAACTTGTAATTCAACAAAAATGGAAAAGAAGAGCGATGTTAACTCCTTGTTTTGTAGCTACTTTTTACATGGCTCCAACACATTTTGTTTACAGCCAATTTCAGGGTGAGAACGAAGAAGGAAATCCTATATTTGAGTACCTCCCACTTTATAATTTCTTGGATTTATTAATTATTGATGAAGCCGGACAAGTAACTCCAGAGGTGAGTATTCCATTATTTTCTTTAGCACGTAAAGCGATTGTAGTAGGTGATTTAAAACAAATAGAACCTATTTGGATGATCCCTCCAGGCATTGATGCCGGTAACTTGAGTAATCAAAATATCACTTCGTCAAAGGAAGAAAACAGCTACTTAGAAAACCTTGGTTTCCTTTCATCAAGTGGAAGCATCATGAAAATGGCTCAAAATGCTTGTGAGTTTGAAACCCCATTAATTAAGGAAGCTGAAAAAGAAAAAGGTCTCTTATTACTAGAACACAGAAGGTGTAATGACGAAATTATCGGTTTTTGCAATGAACTTGCTTATGGTGGAATCCTAAAACCTATGAAGGGTACCGCAAAACCTGATCAAATTTTCCCTTCAATGATGGCTTATCATATTGAGGGTGTAAGTGAAAGAAAATACAACAGTAGATGTAACCTTATTGAAGTAAAGTCAATTGTTTCTTGGTTAAATAAAAATAAAGAAGCGATTAAAGAGGCTTATAATGTAGAATCTGTAGAAAAAGTTTTAGGAATAATTACTCCCTTTACAAGTCAGAAAAGCGAACTTTCCAAAGCGCTAACCGACTCAGGATACAAAATAAATGACATCAAACTAGGAACCGTACATGCGTTGCAAGGAGCTGAACGAAACATCGTTCTATTCAGCTCAGTTTACACTAATGAAGACGAAGGAACTTTATTTTTTGATAGAGATAACAAACCTAATATGCTAAACGTTGCAGTATCTAGAGCGAGAGATAGTTTTATTTTGTTTGGGGATACACGTGTTTTTGATGAAAATAATGAAACACCATCAGGGGTTCTAAAAAAACATCTCAATTTAGTAGAAGTAGAACATTAACTAAAATATTTTATACAAAAGAGAGTCGCAACTCAACTTTTCAACAATTTGAAAGTCAACAACCATCCTTAAAAACTATTAAGTAGCATCCTTAAATACTGCTAGTCTGCGCAATAAAAAATCAGTTAGTGTTTTTCCACTAAAAACAACACAAAACACTACAAACCAACAACTTAAAAATTAAATGTATTAAATACAGGTTAAAATAATTGCATTTTTTTTTTAGATACTTGTTGTTTTTATAAATAATTATTTCCTATCTTTACTATGCTATGAAAAGGGACTTATTAACATTACGAATATTTCTAAATGAAACAATGTTTTGACTCTGTTTGAAAAATTTCAAACAAAGAATTGACATTTCATTTAGAAATATTTTTTTTCATAGCCGATTGACGGAAATTAATTTATGACAACCTCACATAAATTAAAGGTAAAATGATTTTTTTACAACGTTTTATTCAACCAACTACCAATTATACTGACTATGAATTCACTATTAACCCAAATTGAATCGTCTCAAGATGCTATTAATTTTTTGACGAAAAATGTTTCACTTGACAACTGGAATTACATTGAGGAATCCTTAATTATGGCAAAATTTAAGGCTGATTTAAATCTTGACAAGGATTTATTCGATGCTTTAGATTGGCCTTTAGACAGAACTTCTTATTTAAATTACTTAGAAAGTTTCCAAAAATGGGTACCACAACAAAGTAACTCTAAAGTCTGGAAAAAACCTGGTACACCACACAGCCAAGAAGTATATGATCGTTTGTGCCATTTTTATTTCCTTGTAGACCAACAAACGGGAATTGGTGTTTTATCTGAAAATATTGAATGGTTTACGGAGTTTTTACTTCATTTCTCGGAAAACTGGGGATCATTCCTAGACACTAATGAATCTTTTAATGATGCCATTTTAACAGAACACATTAAATTTTCACCACAATACCGTGTGCAAGACTCCTTAATTAACGGAAGACCCAATAGTAACTGGGATTGCTTTAACGATTTTTTTGCCAGAGAATTAAATCCTGGATTACGAAAAATAGATAGCCCAGAGGATAACTCAATCGTTACGAGTCCTGCAGATTCTACCTTTAAAAAGAAATACTCTATAAATTCAAATTCCGAAATTGAAGAGATCACCATAAAACAAACGCATATATTTAATAACATTCCGGACCTATTAAAAGATAGTAAATACAAAGATTCTTTTGCTAATGGGACTTTTGTCCATTACTTTTTAGGTCCCTATTCTTACCACAGATTCCACTCTCCTGTGTGTGGATTAGTAAAAGAAAGTTATCCTGTTTATGGTTTGACTTCTTTGGATGTAAACATTGAAGACAACGGACAATTTAATACTACTAGTAATGCAGCAAATGGCTATCAATTTTCTCAATCTAGAGGAATCTTGATATTAGACACAAGAAACTCACCTTATGGAGACATGGGCTTAGTAGGTGTGGTTCCAGTTGGAATGTCTCAAATCTCATCTGTGCATATGTTAGCTACGCCGGATACAGTGATTGAAAAAGGAGAAGAATTTGGTTACTTCAAATTTGGAGGATCTGATGTGATTTTACTTTTCCAAGAAGGAAAAGCTCCTGAAATTAATGAATCCGAAGGATATCGCCATTATGGGAATAGCGTAAGCAGAGCACAAAAAAACATAAAATAAATATTGAAACTAGTTCGCACAATATGGATCGGGGGAAAAAATATTGTTTAAAGGCGAATTAGTTTCATTTTTAAGACTTTTCGTAAATTAAGGTTAAGTTAGATTTTAAAACTAATCCGAATAACTATTAAATAGGGGGTATTTGATAATTATTTTTTCGGATTAGTTTTATTTATTTGTAAGCAGTATTTTTGCCGACATGGAAAACAGAAAGTCGGTTTTAAAAAAACTTCACAGGGCAGTTGGAGAATCTATTGAGCAATACTCAATGATTCAAGATGGAGATAAAATAATGGTTTGTCTCTCGGGAGGTAAGGATAGTTACACCCTTCTCCATATGTTAATGCACTTTCAAAAAGTTGCTCCTATTAATTTTGATATTATTGCAGTCAATCTAGATCAAAAACAACCTGGATTTCCAGAAGAGGTTCTACCTACCTATTTAACAAAATTAGACGTCCCTTTTAAAATTATCGAAAAAAACACCTATAAAGTGGTGATGGAGAAAACTCCTGAAGGGAAAACCACCTGTAGTTTATGCTCGAGACTAAGGCGAGGAACACTCTATGAAGCGGCCAAAGATTTGGGCTGTAATAAAATTGCACTTGGACATCATAGAGATGATATTCTAGAAACATTTTTACTTAATTTTTTCTTCTCAGGAAAACTTGAAACGATGCCCCCTAAATTTTTAAATGACGCAAAGGATTTAGAAGTGCTACGTCCTCTTGCTTTGTGTAAAGAAAGTGACATAGAAGCATATGCAAGTCACATGAATTTCCCTATCATCCCTTGCAACCTTTGTGGCTCACAAGAAAATTTGCAGCGAAAAAAAGTAAAACAGATGATTTCAGATTGGGAATCCGAATTCCCAGACAGAAGCTCTATTATGATGAATGCATTATCAAATGTATTTCCGTCACACTTACTAGATAAAAAATTATACAATTTTAAAGAGTTAAAAGGAAAGGATTTATCATCATTAGTTTAATTTTCATTTTTTTTATAACTTAGAAAAAAACTAACTTATGAAAAAAACAATCTTTCTTTTACTTCTATTTGCTATAACTTTTCAATCACAGGCACAGACCATAATCGGACAATGGGAAACATATGATGACAAAACAAATGAGAAAAAAGCCATTATAGAAATTTATAAACAGAACGAATCTTATTTTGCCAAAATCGTCAAAAATTTTGTTAGAGATGAAAATGCTGTGTGTGAAAAATGTGAAGGTGCTCAAAAAAACCAACCGATAATTGGCCTTGTGATCATAGAAAACCTAAAAGAAAATAAGGATGAGTACGACGGAGGAACTATTCTTGACCCTGAATCTGGTGATATCTACAAATGCTACTTAAAATTAGTTGAAGACAACAAGCTTAAAGTAAGAGGTTTTATTGGCTTTTCTCTTCTAGGAAGAACGCAGTATTGGCTCAGAAAACAACAGTAATCCTTATAGTTTGGTTAATTAACCAAGCTTTATGATTCTATAAACCACATATCTTTCATTGCAGCGGTGAGAGTTAACACCACTACTATCAATTTGAAATAGATGAAGGGAATTCAATTTTCATTTTCTCTGATGAAATTAATTTATCAAAAAAAGAATTTAAGAAAACCTGATATTTAAAAGAAAACTTGCCCTTTCTCAAATCAAAATAACAGCTAAAATTTTGTATCTTTTAATAAAAAAAAATAATGAAAAATATTCTCCTATTACTTGCATTTGGGTCAATTATAATGAGTTGTACCCCAAAAAACACTCCTTCTAAGGCGGTTAAACCAAACATTTTATTGTTAGTAGGAGATGATATTGGTTTCGGAGACTTAAGTTCATATGGATCAGAAATAGAAACACCCCACATGAACAAACTTGCAGAAGCTGGTGTAAGATTTACAAATTTTCATGCCTCACCCGTTTGTAGTGTTACTCGCTCGATGTTAATGACTGGTTGTAACAATATTGAAATTGGATTAGGTTCTTTCGATTACTCCTTTTACCCACCTACAAAAGGAAAATCGGGTTACGAAGGTTATTTAACTAAAAATGCAGTTGCAATTTCTGAATTAATGAAAGATGCCGGCTACGAAGTATATAAATCCGGAAAATGGCATTTAGGTGGAGAAGCAGCAGGTGGATACGGCCCTTTAGAATGGGGATTCACAAAAGAATTTGGTATTTTATCAGGTGGCTCAAACCACTGGAATAACTGGGCAATGACACCAGATTTTAGTGATCCAAATGGATTAAACGTAAAAAGAAAAGAACATTTTACACTAAATGGAAAACATTTTGAAAGACCAAATGGTGTATACTCAGGAGAGCTATACACAAATCAAATGTTAGAGTTTATAAAAGAAGGTGCTTCTGAAAACAAGCCTTGGTTTGCATATATGGCTTTTACAACAGCACATTTTCCTATTCAAGCACCGGCTGATAAAATTGACAAGCACTATAAAAAATATTTAAAATTAGGATTTTCAGGTCTCAAAAAAGAACGATACGAAAGTTTAAAAAAACAAGGATTAATAACTAAAACAGCAACAGAACCTTTGTTTAATGATATTACCCATAAATGGGAAAGTTTATCTCAAAAAGAAAAAGAAATACAGGCTAAGGTAATGGCAACTTATGCTGCTATGATTGAGGATCAAGATGACAGAACTGGACAAATTTTAAATTATTTAAAAACTTCTGGGCAGCTTGACAATACCTTAATTATATACCTTACTGACAATGGTCCTGAAGGTTTCGAAGCTACCCATCCGAAAACAGGAAATCCTGAAATGGCAAAATGGATTGAAACACAATTTGATCAAAGTTTTGAAGCAATAGGTAGCGCTAATTCTGAACATACAATTGGGGTTTCTTGGGCAAATGCAGCAACAGGAGGTCTTCAATGGTGGAAATGGTTTATTGGTGAGGGAGGAATTAGAGTTCCTATGATGATCGTTCCACCAGGAGCATTTTCAACCGATTATAGCAAAGCAGGACATATTTCAAATGCTGTAATTTCTGTTAAAGATTTACCAATGACAATTTTAGATTATGCAGGTATCAAGCACCCACAAACAAAATACAAAGACAGAGAAATTGTAGCACCATCAGGAGTTAGTGCTCGACCATTTTTAGAAGGACAAAAAAAACATGTACGATCGGAAGATCAATGGTATGCATTTGAACTTTTTGGAAATGGGTATCTAATGCAAGGTAATTATAAAGTAATAAAAGTTAGAAAAGGGATGTTTGGTGATGGTAAATGGCATTTGTATGATGTTGTTTCTGATCCATCTGAAATGAAACCCTTAGAAGCAAGTATGCCTGAAAAATTTATTAAGATGAAAAACTTATATTTATCCTATGCCAAAGAACATAATATAATGGAGGTAGTTCCCGAATGGAATCCTTTCAAGGCCGCAAGTGAATAAATCTGAACCATATGAAATACATCAAATTATTGTTATTTATTTTGATTTTTGGATTAGGGCTTCCAAGCTGTTCCAAGAACAATGAAAAAAGTGATGTTATCAAAGTAACAGGTAAACTAGAAGAATTAGGAATGACGACCTTTCAATATGGAACACATCGTATCAATAGTTATGTCGTTAAAAGTGAAAAGATCCAGCTTGAAAATTATTTAAACAAGACCATTACAATCTCTGCAAAAATTGCTAAAGGCTATCCTATAGAGGGTGGCCCTACCCTATTAATCGTTGACAGTATTAAAGAATAAAATTTACAATCCTGTTTGACAATCTTTTTATATTTACACTCCCATAATCGCAAACCAAAACCGTTTCCAATCAAAAAAATGAAATTTAAAAATCTTTCTATTCTTATAATTTTAGGGCTATTACTATCATGTTCGACTATCCCTAAAAAAGCGCAAGCAGTCACACCTTTTTCAAAAGAACGTTATTTAGGAAAATGGTTTGAAATTGCACGGTTAGATTTTAAATTTGAAAAAAACTTAAACAACACGACGGCAGAATATAGTCTCAACACCAACGGAACAATTAAAGTGGTCAATAAGGGATATGATATAAAAAAAGAGAAATGGAAACAAGCCATTGGCAAAGCTAAATTTGTTACCGCAGATTCTATAGCAATGCTCAAGGTTTCATTTTTTGGACCATTTTATGGTGGATATAATATACTATCTATCGATGATGATTATAAATATGCTTTAGTTGGTGGCGGATCCTTAAAATATTTATGGTTCCTTTCCAGAGAAACAACTATTCCTGAAACTATAAAGATTAAATATCTAAAAATTGCCAAGGAAATTGGTTACAACACAAACGAACTTATTTGGGTAAAACAAACAGCACAAAAGAGCTAAACAAAAAGTGAACCTTACCATTCTTTCAAAATTCCCTACCAAACATCAAAAGCCAAATCTAGATTAAATTGAGTCTTCATCAATGTATTATCTAGTTACCAAACAAAGCATTAACACTTGTTTTATATAAGTTTACCATCAACTAAACTAAATCAATATGAAACAAACATTAAAAACTCTAAGTAGTATTTTTCTACTTGGATGCGGGAGTCTTATGGCTCAAGATTGGTCCAACACTCCTATTCCTGTTTCTGCAGGCTCAGGAAAAACATGGGAACTATTAGAGTCTCATTCAGATCAATTTAATTACACAGGAAAAACAACAGCTTTCACAAATAAGTGGAAGGATGGTTATTTCAATGGCTGGCTAGGACCTGGTCTTACTGAATGGGCTAGCAATCATTCTTGGGTTGCTGATGGCAACTTAATTCTAAGATCATCCAGAAAATCGGGAACAAACAAAGTAAACACTGGAATCATTACTTCTAAAACCAAAGTAAAATACCCAGTCTATATGGAGGCTAGAATTTTGGTAAATAAACTAGAACTGTCCTCTAATTTCTGGTTCTTAAGTGAAAACTCAAAACGAGAAATTGACGTTTTAGAAGTTTATGGAGGAGCAAGTTCAGAATGGTTTGCGAAAAACATGTCAACGAATTTCCACGTTTTTTATAGAGATAATAACGATAATTCAATCATTAGTGACTTTAATGCTCAAAACCATATTCCTGCCCCAAACAATGGTAAATGGAGCGACACTTGGCACACATATGGTGTTTATTGGAAAAGTCCAACAGAAGTTCGTTTCTTTATTGACGGAGTAGAATCTACGTCTGGTTCTTGGCAAAATTCTATTATGAAGGACAAAGATTACACGGGTGCTATTCTGGATAAAACTCAATATAACATGAGTGAGGAAATGTTTATGATATTAGACACAGAAGATCATGAATGGAGATCAAATACCGGTATTGTTGCATCTGACAATGACTTAGCAAATAAAAATAAAAATAAAATGTACGTTGATTGGGTGAGAACTTATAAACCTGTTTCTAACAATGTTTCCAATGCTCCTATCGGTCAAACCATTTGGCTAAAAGCAAATAATGGCTCTGGAAAATATGTTTGTGCAGAGAAATCAGTAACAAACAACCCACTAGAAGCGGACAGAAATACAGTTGGGGCTTGGGAAAAATTTACGATTGAAGATGCTGGAAATGGTTTAATTGCATTAAAAGCGAACTCAACTAACACCTATGTTAGTGCAAGAATTGATGTAAGCGGAAGTCCTATAAGAGCGTTTCAGACTTACATTGGTAGTTGGGAAAAATTTTCTTGGGAGAGTCAAGGAACCGGAAAGGTTGCATTAAAAGCCAACGCAAATGGTAAATACGTACAAGCTAGGTTACATCTTACGGATGCTCCATTAGCAGCAGTAGGACCAGATGTACAAGGTTGGGAGACTTTCAATTGGGGTAGTACAAGTGCAAAATTCGGTAAACAATCGAACATAGAAAAAGAAGTTAAATTAACCAATATATACCCCAATCCTGCTAAGGATAAAATTTCGGTTTCGTTTAATGAAGATGACAACTATTCCTCTATTCAGATATTAAGCATGAATGGTCAGATTATTTTAGAAGAAACAATATCAAGTGATGTAAATAATAAAACTGTTGATATTTCTCAATTTGCGAGTGGAGTTTATATTCTGATCCTAAAAGGAGAAAACTCTAAAACGTTGAAGTTTATTAAAAATTAATCAAATTATTATTTCAAAAAATTAAGCTATCCAAATTTCTTGGATAGCTTTTTTTATGCAATGAAAATAGAATAAACCACCTTCTTATTATATAATTGCCTAACTTAACATAACTAAAAAATTATGCTATGAGTTTCCTTAAAAACAATTCCGCAAGAGCTTTAATTATTATCTTTTTCTTAAGCTCCATTTTTATTTTTACATTTGAATCTTGTGAAATTAAAAAAGATAAAAATCAAGATCCAATGCAAGGGGTTTGGGAACTAACTCATTTTTATCATACTGCAAATGGGGATACACTGATTATTGATACAAAAAAAACACAACATAAAATATATTTGGATGGCTATGTTATTTGGAATGTGAGTCCAACACATAAAAATGATGAATGGCACGGGTTTGGAACCTATAATTTTTCTAATGATACCCTTACCGAAAAGTTAACATCTATGTCCAATTCGATGAAAAGCGACAATAATACGTATTCTATTCCTATTGAATTAAATAAAAATAGTTACAAACAAATTAACACTTACATTTCTAACGATACACTCTATCAAAATATTGAAATTTATAAAAAACTAAAAAAATAATTTATGAAATGCTCTGTATACATTGCAACAAGTTTAGATGGCTATATTGCTACCAAAGATGATAATATTGATTGGCTACATGCTGCAGGAAATGGAAAGCAATTAAAACCTGAAAACGCGGATATGGGATTTGGAAAATTCTTAGACTCCGTTGATTGTATCATCATGGGTAGAAAATGTATGGAAGTAATTGCTAACATGAATCTTACTGAAGAACAATGGCCCTATAGAAATTTAAAAATAATTGTTCTAAGCAACACACTTACAAAAATTCCTGAAAGTTTAACTGGTAAAATAGAATATTACTCCGGTAATCTTTTGGAACTAACAAATTCCTTAGAAAAAAATGGTTTTAAACACGCCTATATAGATGGTGGAACAACAATTCAAAACTTCATCAATCTTGGGCTCATCGAAGAAATTACCATTACAAGAGTTCCTTTGCTTCTAGGTGAAGGGAAACCATTGTTTGGCAAAATTTCTAAAAATATAACACTCGTAAATCCATCAGTTTCTGTCTTTGAAAATGATTTTGTACAATTAAAATACAAGGTTGTTTATTGATATAACCTGAAATAAAAAAAGCACCTTTATTCAATAAAACAAAGGTGCTTTTAATTATTTAAAAAGAACTATTTATCTTCTAAAACCCAGGTACGCACCCAGTCATATTTTGTAGTTCTATCATCCCATGAAGCTGTTTCAAAAATACTCCCCGTTTCATCAACTGGATTCCAATCATAGGTTTCAATTGCCATTGTTATATATCCTGCAATATCAAAATCTGTGGTAGGTGTAACCGTATACATGTATTCTCCATCTAAATAAAACAATAATTCTGTTGGCGATTTCCACCAGCAACCATATACAAAAAATCGAGAATGATTTTTTTCTGTAAGATTTTTAACTCCAGATTTTCTTGTTTCTTCATTAATATCACAAGATCTTTTATGACGAATGGCATTTGAATGATATATATTATCCCATTTTTTTGCCCATGAGTGAGTTCCACTATGCACACGTCCTACACATTCTTGGATATCTAATTCTAATTTTCGTATCGGTCCATTGTTACAATTCTGTTGCATTGCAATCCAAAATGTAGACGACATAATTGTTTTATTAGCCTGCATTCTACATTCATAATACCTACCTGGCTCAGCTTTTACTTTAGATCTAATAATTGCACCTCCATGTGTCCAATCAGCACCTCTAAAACTTTTCGGAGTTTCATATTTTACCGTTGTTACATTTAAATTCCCATCACTAACTGAAACATTTTTTGATTCAAACAAGGCAGGTTCCCTACCATACCAACGAAAACCATCCGTTGCTGGATCACGATGCCATTTATCATCATCAAAGTGAGCATCGTTGAACTCATCTGAAAGTTCTTCAACTTTCACCCATTTCTTTCCGTCTGGTACCCCTACTCCATTTTGAACAGCATAAGGTCCCTCTTTTTTTACCGAGACAATTACTTCAAAACTACAAGAAGTAATATTACCAGCTTTATCTATAACTGTAAATTCATTTCTAGTGGTACCTATTGAAAATTGAGATCCTGAGCTCAAACCAGCCGTTTGATTTGTTACCGCTCCAGCTTTGTTGTCATACCCTTTGGGTGCAACATATGTAACTGTTACCGAATTTACACCTTCAGGAACTTGTACCTCTATATTTTCGACACATTCAATGGTTGGCTTTACATTATCTATCGTTAAATTATTATTCTCCTCATTTTTTGCACAGGCAATATTAGATAAACTTAATACTGCTCCAAATGCTAAACAAATTTTTGAAATCATCATATAAAATATTTTTCATCAAATATATAAGAACAAAAAAGCATTTTGAATTCGAAATGAATTTCCAATTAGAACATATGTTTTTAAGGTCTTGTAAAAAACTTGATTAAAACTTAATATACCATTTAATGACTTTTCCACTCTTACCATTAATAGCAACATCCTAACCCTAAAAACAAATAAAACACTGTAAACAAACATATTAAAAACCAACAACATTCATAGACATCTGTGAAATTCTATTTGGAGGAATCCCTTACAACTACGGTAATAAAACAAACATATTTTACTGAAGCATCTTAAAATATTGATTCAAAAACTTCAAAAAAAATCCGAACAGCCATTACGGCTATTCGGATCTTAATAGAATTCCAAAAAACATCAATTTTGAAACTGAGCATTATCTCTACCGATGTTTGTACAGTTACGTTTGTACAATTTTGTGTTACTCATTATATCTTTAAATAAAATATTTTTACTGTCATACATAAGTGTGTATTTGTAACTTTTGTTAGAATCCAATGTTAAATTCTGAAACGTCAAATCGTAAGCTGTAGTAGTACTAAATTCGTTAATTTTTTGAAGAATCATAGATGCATGACTAACACTAACATTACCACCATCAACCACCGTGTTGAATATTTCTGACTTGTATCCAATAAAACCATAACATTTGATATCTAAATTGCTAATAATATCATTGTTCAAAACTGAAGCGTTAGATAGTATTCCAAAAGAAATTCCATTTCTACAATCTGTAATTATATTATTCTCAGCAGTAATGTTATTTCCGCCCAAGGTTAATCCTGTATAATAACCTGTAATTTGATTTCCCGAAACCATGATATTTTGAACAATTTCTTCTCCCAATATTTTTTTAGATTTCACATTTATCGCAAAAATACCATTTACAGATGCCGCTTCCCTATTTACAAATACATTGTTTTTTACAACAACATTATTAGAATGTCCCGTACCTAACCTTTTATCCATTCTATTATTTTCTATAACCACATAACTTGCAGAATAACTAACAATGTCACCAGCTTCATTCTCATACAAATCGCAATTATCTATCACAACCCCCTCAACTTTTTGATATTCCAATAAAGCACCATCAGCAGTACGTTCACGATATGCTTCTAGATCAATTCCATATTTAGGAGCTACACCTGCACTACTGTAAACCAAATTCCCTGAACTATCATAATGTTGATTGCCATTTCCTACATGATGTATATGACAATTTTCAATCCTAGTTTCGTATGCATCAGTTATAGAAATACCATTTCTTCTCACATTAAATATTTCACAATCGTTAATAAGCAATCTTTCAGTAGTCCTATTTCCATCTGTCAAACTTCCATCCGGATTTCTTAATTTACTTTGACTTACCATGATTCCATCACCAATAGCTTCACTCATCTTAACTCCCTCAACAACTGCATCATGAGCGCCAATTATATTTAACAAATAACCAAACTCATGAGTATCTCTAGAAACTCCGTAAACACTTGTAAAAGGACTGTAGTCATGTGCAGCTCTATCTCCCACAAGATGCCCGCCAGTAATAGAAGAATTCTCCGTATCGTACATGGATATCAAAGCATAAGCAGGCATATGGGTAGGCTGTACTTTGATATAAGCCATCTCCCCTAGTCTCAAATGGAAATTAGAAGGTATTAAAATTGAATTTTCAGTCATTTTTACATTATTTGCAAATGCTGTTTCTACATTGAAAAATGCGTCAAGATCATCAATATACATAGAACTACCATTCAATCCTTTTACCGTTGCAATGGCCCTATTCATCTGTAAGGTATTTTTACTAGCTATTGAATCCTCAACAATACCTTCTGTAACATTCCATCTAGCTGCTTCAAAATTATATTCATTTGATAACAAAGAAACGTTTCCTTCAATATTCAAAGTTGAATTCAACAAAGCACCATCCAATCCTCCACCATCAAAAACCAAAGTACCATTAACTATATCTCCTCCATTAAAAACAAAATTTATATTGGGTTCAAGGATAACAACCGCTCCTCCTAAATCCCAAATACACGATACAAGATTCGTTGAATTACTTTGGAAACTCAAATCATCAAACAAACATATTTCTGAAACTCTTTTTAAGGAATTACTTTTAACTGTAGGATCTGAAATTTTTGTAATGCTATTTTCTTCGATTACATCTTCTTTGCAAGACTGCAAACCTAATAACAAGGTTGTACATAAAAATAGGCCTGTGACCTTCATTGTTTTTTTCATTGTAATTTTTTAAAAGTTATACTTAGTTTATCAAACTAAAAGCAGCAAACGTATATATATTTTAAATTTATTGAACAATTAATATATCTTCGGCAAGTTAGCCCCGATAGAAACGACCTCAACAGATTAATAATAAACTACTTAAAAAAAACAGAGCATATTTCAAATAAACAAATGGAAAACAGTAATGAAACGCCTACTGTTTTATATATGACATTTCAATAAAAAAACTCGTAAGCCTGTTCTTATTCATCAATAACAAAAAAAATGTCATTAAAATCAAAAACATTATTTTCTAAATAGTAGTACCTTTCTTAGATAAAAATTTTCGCTTCATGTTTACTAAAAAAATATACCCCGTAGCAACTGTAATAAAATGGACCAGGAGATATATTTATTATTTTATACCCATTTCTTTAATCCCTGTAATCCTTTATGACCTATTAGATTGGAATTGGCTTCACCTACCTTGGTTGCCTATTAGTTTAATCGGTACCGCACTCGCATTTATTAGTGGTTTCAAAAACAATGCATCTTACGGGAGGTTATGGGAGGCCAGAAAAATTTACGGTGGAATTGTCAACAGCTCGAGGCTATTAGCAACAATGCTAAACGACTTCCTTACGAATGAATTCACAGAGACGCCAAGATCTGAGGAAGATTTTTTTCAAATTAAGAAAGCAATTATTTTAAGACATATCGCTTGGATGACCTGCTTAAGACACGCTTTAAGATCAAAAAAAGGATGGGAAACCACCCATACGAATACTTCAGATAAAGAACATATGTTTGGTATAAAAGTAAGGGAGTATGAATTCTCATTAGAGGAGGAATTACAAGGATATTTATCCGATAGTGAAACCAATGACGTTCTTAGCATGACGAACAAACAAGTCGGTTGCTTAAAACTTCAATCAAACCATTTCAAAGAACTAAAACTCGCAGGATTAATTGATGATTTTAGACATATAGAATTTAAAAATTTAATAGAAGAATTCTTTACCTTACAGGGAAAAGCAGAAAGAATAAAAAATTTCCCCTATCCAAGGCAATTCGCGACCCTTAATAATTTTTTCGTGTGGATTTTTGTACTACTACTTCCCTTTGGATTGATGAATGAATTTGATCAAATTGGAGAAGAACTACTTAAAACAAATTCAAATAACCCCATGTATACTTTTATTGCATCACATTTTGTATGGCTTACCATCCCTTTTAACATTATTATTTCATGGGTATTTATGTTGATGGAGCGTGTTGGTGATGTTTCAGAAAATCCTTTTGAAGGAATGAGTAATGATGTTCCTATTACAACAATTTCTAGAGGAATTGAAATTGACATTAGAGAGATCATAGGAGATTCGAAAGAAAACATCCCCAAACAACATCCTGAACTATTTCATACACAAATGTAAACTGATTCAATTAAAAAACTTATTGAATCAAAGTAAGATCTTCATAAAAAAATCACTTGTCTATTGGGTAATTTCAAACCAAATAAACAAGTGATTTTTTTATACTTAGATATGAATCAGGCAACTTTCATTATTTTTAATTAAAAAACATAGCTCCTTAACAATAGTTAATTTTCAATATTAATAAGGGTTTGTAAACTTTCAAATCAAAATCTAAAAAAAAAGATTGTGCAACAAATGATTTTCATTCTACCCCAAAAATCATCTTTATGGCACAAACCAAAACTAAATCTCCCCCTTTAAAAAAGCTGCAAACCCTGTATTTATCACACTATTACAAAAACTAGACAAAGTGATAATCTGTACAACTCACCTCTAAAAAAGGAAAAACACCCCTAAAAAAAGCTCTTTTATACCTTAAATTGTGACTTTCATTAACTAAACCAAACCAAATGTTAAAAAACAAACAATTTAAACTTTTGTTGTTCTTTATTTCCAGTACAACAATGTTTGCACAATTAGATGAAGACTATTTTCAAAAATTACAAACGAAAAGGGTCACCTCTTCAGAAAAGTTAGTCTGGACTCAATTCGGTCCTGGAACTTCAGGTTATACCGAGTTTTTTTGGTGCCACCCTACCGATCCCTCTACAATTCATATGGCACCTGATATGTTCAATGCATATGGCTCTTTCGATGGTGGAAACTCCTGGCAAACTATTTTAGATTATGATGGGAACCCAAGAGATATGAGCAGAACTTATGATATAGAATTCTCTCGACAAAATGCAAAATTAGGATTTGCTACCGATGAACTAGGTGGATTATTCAAAACCACTGACAAGGGAAAAACATGGCAGAAACAAAGTTTTTCATTAGGCAAAGCCCACAATGAAATCTCTGTAGATCCATCAAACGACAACAATTGGTTTATTGGAGCCGGAACCTTTTGGGATGTTAAAAGAAACCACAGAACCAAGGCCAATAAAACAGGGGAACAAAGGTCAACTGCTGTCACAGGGCACATTTACCGCTCTACCAACAAAGGAGTAAGTTGGCAAAAAATAACAGCAGGACTTCCTTCTACTTTAAGTGTTTGTAAAATCTTAGTAAACCCTAAAAACTCAAACAAAGTACTAATGGCGGCTAATACCGGTGTTTATAAAAGTTTAGATGGCGGTAAAACATGGAGTTCAAGCAAAAACGGTCTTCCTAATAATGCACCAAAGGATATGATCTATTACTACGACAAAGCAACTAATGTTTTAAAGTATTATTTGATTGAACAAACTAATTATTACAAATCTGGAAACACCTATGCTTCTACAGGCGGAATATATCTAAGTGAAGATATGGGAGATAGCTGGACCTCCATTACTGGTGATTTAGCAATTGATTTAACAGAAATCAACAGTAATTTAACAAAAAACTATTACAAAAAAACGGTTGCTCATTGGTTGGGAATAAACCAATCCGACATAAGTAATACCTACCCTAAAAGTATATTGCCAACCTTCAACCGAATCGTAATAAACCCAAAAAACTCAAAAGAAATTTACATTTCACACAATGTAAAACACGATTATTCTTTTGGACCTGGGGATGTTTGGAAAACAACGAATGGGGGAAAAAATTGGTTTCCTGCAACAAGAACTGGTTCCTATTGGAAAAACGAAACAGACAAAAATTATTGGAACAATATAAGAAATACACCAAAGACAACTATAAACACAAAGTTCGCCCATCTTCAACATGAAATGGATATTAGAGAAGAGCTTTGGGGATGTAGGTTTTTATCAATCAATTCTAATGGTGATGTCTTTATAAGTTTAGACCAACAAATATTAAAATCTACTGACAATGGGAATAACTGGAAACAAATTGATGATATAGAATCAAGTCCTGGAAGTAAAGCTTGGACAGGTCGAGGTGGTAGTAATTTGCCGGGTCGAATGATGCTTGTTGAAACAGGAATTCCCGGTAGAAAACTGTTTGCTAGTGGTGAGCATGGTTTATGGAAATCTGCAAATTCAGAATCAACCCAAAGACCTATTGCTGTAAAACAACTTGAAGGACAAGTGAATCCTGGAGGAGCACATTCTACCGCTACAGTAGCAGTGCATCCTAATAATCCTGACATTATTTTTACACTTCAACACCGTCAAAATTTCCGAGATGATTTAAGAAAATCTACAGATGCTGGTAAAACTTGGAAAACAGCAGGTGAAATTATTGATTACCCGAATTCAAACTTATCACAAGATGTGATGCATTGGAATTCGTTGTTAATTGATAAAGTCAATCCGAATAACATGCTTGCTTGTCTAACGAGTAATCCAATTTCCGAAGTAGGTGGTTTTAATAAATTAGATCATGGTAAATTTGGAGTATACAAAAGCACTAATGGAGGAGCAAATTGGAGTCTATCAAATAGCGGACTACCTTCCGGTTGCAGTGTGAATCGAATGGCACTTTTTCCTTCAAACAACAATACTGTGTATGCCGCATTAAACCAAGGAAGAAATGGCGTAAAGGGGGGCTTATATAGATCGTATAACAATGGTGGTTCATGGAATAAAATCAACAGCCTCCCTTCCGATATTACCTCAGTAAACAATGTCTTTATAAGTCCAAAAAACAATGATATTTACATTGCATGTGGAACTTACAGTGCTTCTGCAGCGCAAGGGGGTATTTGGAAAAGTACCGACAAAGCGGTTACCTGGACAAAAATATTTGAAATGCCTCAAGTATGGCATGTTGATGTCTCTCAAAAAAACAGCAACATTATAGTAGCAGCTGTAGGTAGACATAAGAATTTTCTTAACGGAGGAGCTTATATTTCAAGGAATGGAGGTAACACATGGATAAAAGTTAGTAAAAACCTTGCCAATCATGATAGAATAACAGACATTAAAACTGACCCTGATAACGAAAATGTTTTTTGGCTATCCGAATTAGGTAGTGGATGGTACCGAGGTCAATGGTACCCAACAAGTACTGCTACTCCCGAAAATAATCAACAATTTTACATCATAAATAAACAAACTGGAAAAAAGATTCGTCCAACGAACAATACAGATGGTGCCAATTTAATACAAGTCCCGTCATCTTGGACCGGTGATTATACGAGGTGGACAACTATTGCAACGAGTGATGATTACTTTTATTTAAAAAATGTAGAGACGGGAATGTATTTTAGACCTGATGACATGAACGATGGAGATGCATTGAGTCAAAGACCAACAAATTATACTGGAAACTATACTCAGTGGAAAAAAACAAATACTTCAGACGGATATTTCTATTTGCAAAACAGAACTACAGGAATGTACTTTAGACCAGAAACAAATTCTGATAATTCAATTTTACTCCAAAGGCCTACAACATATTCTGGGGACTGGACGCAGTGGAAATTTGAATACATCTCTGGAACCTCAGCAAAAACTGGAATCACCAAAAACAGCGATCCAATTATAGCATCAGATAAAATTAATATCTACCCGAACCCATCGTCAATTGGTGCAATTAATATTGCATTACCCGAAAACTCAAACGCAACGGTTAGAATATTCGATATCCACGGAAAACAAGTTTATTTTGGTAGCCATAATAATACTATTTCAACGGTGACTACAGAAAACCTAAAAAAGGGAATGTATTTTGTTGAAATAAACACAGGGACAAAAAAATTAGTGACTAAATTAATTATAAAATAGGTATACAAGTCCCAAGCAAAAGCCGCTTTTTTTCTTCAAAGCGGCTTTTTTGATAGATAAGAACTAACAGCTTTAAAAAAAATCACTTTTGAACATCTGTTCTAATTCTTAACCGATTTGAACAAGTCCTTATTCGTAAAAAGCAATAATATTGTACTACAATAATAACCAATAAACATTATAACATGAAAAAAGTAACACAAGTATTCTTTGTTTTATTCCTATTTGTAGCAGTAAGTGGATTCTCTCAAGAGAAAAAAACTTTTCAAGGTGCCATAGAGCATGCTAACTTTACAGAACAAGAAACTGTAGAAGCTAATAAAATCAATGCTGAAAAGACAAAAGAAATCAAAGCCATAAGAAAACAAAAATTACCAAAAGACCAGGAAAAAGCTCAAATTAAAAAAGCTAAACAAAAAGCAACTAAAAAAATTAAAGACCTAGTAGGTCCAGAAAAAATGAAGGCAATGAACTCATACTGGAAAAAGTAATTGATTTCATATGATTAGTTTAGTTAAAAGAGAAACCAAAGGTTTCTCTTTTTTTTTAAATAAACACTAACAACTTAACCTCGGATACTTTTCAAAACATTTGAAAAAAATTAACATTTAACCATCTATACAAATGTAACTTTGTAACAGGATTTCAAATACCTAATATGGAAGCCATACCAACCTACTAAAAAAGTTATATGGCAAATAAAAAATATTCAGAATTAGAATTTATAGCTTTAATGGCATTACTTATGGCAAATGTTGCCATGTCCATAGATTCTATATTACCGGGACTAGCACAAATAGGAAATTCGATTGGGAATCCTAGCAGCACAAACCTGCAGTTACTAATTACAATGATCTTTTTAGGCTTAGGTATCGGTCAACTAATTTTCGGTACAATTTCAGATAGCTTGGGAAGAAAACCTGTTGTTTATTACGGATTTTCAATTTTTATAATTGCGAGTATTATTTGCCTATTTTCTCAAGATTTAACCACAATGCTCATAGGTAGGGTACTTCAAGGAATTGGACTCTCCGCTCCTAGAACTATCAGTGTTTCAATTATAAGAGATAAATACACAGGAAACCATATGGCAAGAATTATGTCATTTGTTACTGTAATTTTTATTCTTATTCCAATGATAGCCCCTATCATCGGACAACAAATAATAGTTTATTCTAATTGGCAAGGAATATTCTATTTTCAAATACTTTTTGCCATGATAGTCCTGTTATGGTTTATTCTACGCCAAGAAGAAACTTTAAAAAAGTCTAAGAGACTAAAACTAACAAAAGTGCTTTTTATCAACGGTACAAAAGAGTTTTTCAAATTCAAAAGCACCCTGTTGTATACAGCTATCACTGGGATCATTACAGGATGTTTTATGGTGTTTTTGAGTGCTTCAAAACAAATATTTCAGGATCAATACGGACTCACAAATGCTTATGTTTACATCATTGCTGCAATTTCCTTCTTTCTTGGACTTGCCACACTTTTTAACGGAAGTATAGTTTTAAAACTAGGTATGAGCAAAATTTCAAATCTTGCATTGTATGTATTTTCAACTGTTTCTTTATCTTATGTACTCCTATTTTACCAACAACCAAATCCACATATTCTTATACTGTATTCTTATTTATCTTTTCTATTTCTATGCCTTGGATTTATTTTTGGGAACATAAGGGCACTTACTATGGAACCTATTGGACATGTTGCAGGAATCGGAGCAGCTTTATCAGGCTTTTTATCTACGGTAATTGCTGTCCCTATAGCACTGTGGATAGGACGAAATATAGATACAACAGCGCTTCCTATGTTCGTTGGTTTTTTTATTTGTAGTTCGATTTCAATTCTCCTAATCCACCTGATGGAAAATGCTTCTATTTTTCGCTATTTTTATAAACACAAAAAAACATAATTGCTTCCTTTTTTCTAAATTTACCATAACATAAAAAAAAGCAATGGAAATAATTTGGTGGAAAGTTTTGGTATCAGTAATAGCAGCAATAGGTCTTTTCACACATAGTCTAGAAAGTTTTTCTGAAAATCTATTAAAATATTTAAGTGGTACAATGCAGACCAGCATTGAACGTTTTACTCAAAATAGATTCAAAGGAATTATTTTTGGATTTTCCGCTACAGCATTAGTTCAGTCTAGTAGCGCCGTAGTTGCAATTGTTATAAGCATTGTGGACAGCGGGGTTATTTCATTTGGGAATTCCTTACCCATTTTACTTGGGAGTAACATTGGAACGACGGTAACCGCCTGGTTGGTTTCATTTAAGATAGAAGCTTTAGGAGTATCTCTAATTGCCTTAGGTTTTATTTTAGGCTATTTTAAAGGAAAACTCTCTGTAGTTTCAAAACCAATTTTTTATTTAGGTCTGATTTTATTTAGTTTAGAGCTAATCAGTCAAAACCTTGATCCAATCAAAAATAGCCCTCTATTGGAAACCTTACTTTCCTATGCTACCATACCGTTAATTGGTGTTCTCATAGGTGCTTTTGTTACAGCAATATGTCAATCTAGTTCGGTCACTATAGGTTTAGCCATTATTTTATGTTCGAATGGAGTTCTAGATCTTAGTGGTGCCATTGCCATTGTGGTAGGGTCTAACATAGGAACAACAAGTACCGCTTTTTTGGCCGCTATAAACTTACAACACGCTGCAAAAAGAACTGCAGTTGCTAACTTAATATTCAACAGTATCGGAGTTTTAATATACTTACCTCTTTCCTCCTACTTTGTTATACTGGTAGAATCACTAACCAACTCACTAGCCTATCAAGTAGCTTTTGCTCACTTATTTTTCAATATAGCCATTGCCTGTATTCTTTTACCTTTTACTAAAAAAACAGCGCAACTTTTAGGATCTAAAAATTAAGTACGTTTTCAAAACTTTTGACTATTCAAAAACTAATATTAAAATAGTTTCAAAACTGTCTAGTTTATTGCTTTCTGTTGTTGACTCATGACATTTCTAGCGATTCATTTTTATTTTTTGTCTATTTTTAATCAAGTATAGTTCTGATTTCACAAAGATGTAGTGTTTTAAATTTGACACCTTAATAAACTTAGATATCATAATATGAAAACCAATATGATCAGCTTAATTTCACTTCTAATATTTACTTTCAATATAATGACCTCATGCAGTAGCGATGACGACATCCATCAAAATGATGTAAAAACGGAAACTGAAGTGCCATCAACTCCAACTGAAGAAGATGATAATGAGGAAGGGCAATCTGAAGAGAATAACAATCTACCTGAATTACCAGATGATAAAAAATGGGTACTGCAAGAAAAGTTATCTAATGAGTTCAACTATGAAGGAAAAGAAACAGACGAATTTAATAACGACTGGAAAGTTGGCTATATAAATGCTTGGACTGGACCAGGTATGACTCAATACAGCGGTTCTCAGTCAACGATTACAAATGGTGAAATGATATACAAAGCAACAATACTTGGTGAGACTATTAAGACAGGATGTATCAGTTCTAAAAATTCCGTACAATATCCAATGTATATGGTTGTAAGAGCAAAAATTAGTGAATCTTCATTAGCCACTGCAGTATGGATGTTAAGTCAAGATTCAACTCAAGAAATCGACAACTTAGAAGCGTATGGAGATAAAACAAATGACTACTTCTCCAAACGTTTACATTTAAGTCATCATACATTTATCAGAGACCCTTTTGATGACTATCAACCTTCTGGACCGGAAACTTATTACGCAGACGGAAAAGGAACTTATTGGGCTGATGATTTTCATGAATATGGGGTTTTATGGGAAGACCCATGGACGTTAAAATATTATGTGGATGGTGAACTAGTAAGGACAACACCAAAAAACGAAATTGATCCTAGAAATCACACAAACGGAAATGGATTGACGAAACCTATGTTTTTAATAATTAGTGCCGCTGCACAGCCATGGAGAGCGAACCAAGGTATCAACTACCTTACAGATCCATCTGTTCTCTCTGAAGCCAGGTCCACTGCCCGTTTTGATTGGATTAGAGTTTATAAGCCAGAATGATATAAACTCCTATAGAATTACAGAAACTACTTTTACCTAGTATTTTTAATTTTGGTTGAAATTCAGTAACTTTTAAAATAAATAGTTACTACTATGTCTAGGAAAATTGATGCGCTATTAGAAGAATATGGTGAAAGTCACAAAAATAAAACCAACAAAGCTATTCACTGGATCTGTGTTCCCTTAATTTTTTGGTCTATTGTTGCATTATTGTACAGTATTCCTAAAATACACTTACACAATTTAATAGGAGCCAGTACATTTTCTAATTGGGCCACTATTTCCTTGTTTTTCGTACTCATATATTATGTTACGCTTTCAAAATCACTAGCCATAGGGATGCTTGTATTTAGCCTTGTTTGCATTTTTTTGTGTGAATTTTTAGAAATTTATATTCAACTTCCTTTGTGGCAAATAAGTTTGATCGTTTTTGTTCTTGCTTGGATTGGGCAATTTTATGGGCATAAAGTTGAGGGTAAAAAACCATCATTTTTTAAAGATCTGCAATTTTTACTAGTTGGTCCAGGGTGGCTATTACATTTTATTTACAGTAACCTGGAAATAAAATACTAAGCTACCTAAACAAAATAATCTATTCTAAGATTTCATCTATAAAAACAATTTTAAACTACTTGTTTGAAAAAGTTTAAAATTACGCCGCACTACCTGGCACATTAAAAGGTTGTAATCATGGTGAACACTAATCCAATAAATAACTGTTCCGCATAATTAAAATGCTCATGAGATAATCATGAGCATTTTATAATTTCATTTAACTGTTTATTATATTTTTTCCATATTTCTCATATGTACATCCAACTGTGGGAAGGGAACATTTATGTTATTTATTTGGAATTTCTTTTCAATTGCAATTCGTATATCACTTTTTATCCTTTCAATTTCAAATATATTTACACTCGAAAATAGCAGTGTAAAATCTAAAGAGGAATTTCCAAAATTTGACAATCTAGCTTGAATACTTCCATCATTTAAAACCTCAATATGGTTAGAAGCGGCATCACACAACAACTGCATTACCAAATTCACATCACTCCCATATGCAACCCCAACAGAAATACTAAACTGTGTTTTTCTTGTCTGATTACTCCAATTGATCACCTTGTTTGTTGTGATGATAGAATTTGGAATAAGAATTACAATATTCATTCTCGTTTTTGCCTGTGAGGTACGTAATCCTATCTCTTCTATAATAACAATCTCTCCATCAATATCTAAAATATCACCTACTTTTACCGACTTCTCAAAAAGTAGCAGTACCCCAGACAGAATATCATTAAATGTTTGCTGTAAACCAAGACCAATACCCACTAACAATGCCGCAGATCCAGCCAACAAAACACTTATTTTAACTCCAACAATCTCGAGAATCAAAATCACCACTACAATCCAAATAAAATATTTTATTATTTGAAACATGGCAAAGGAATTACCTGTATCAATATTATGAACTCTAGTTTCTCTATCTAATGCCTTTTTTATCAACCACAAAATTAATTTTGTAGCAAAAAACAAAATAATCGCTGTGACCACCTCAAATACCGTCAAGGAGTGTTCTTGATACACATACAATTCAAAATTTAATAGTTCATTAAGTTCTTCCATAAAAGAATTATTTATGGCAAAATAAGATAAAAATAACAAAAAAGAAACTGTGAATTCTAATCTCTACTCTACTGTAAACTTCCAAACTTGTCCAATAGCTTGAGCTCCATCAATATCGCTAACATCAATTCTCCAGAAATATGTCCCCGTTGTTAAACTAATCTCAAAATAGTTGTTAGAAATACGCATGGCCTCATTCTGTAACATATTTTGAGAAGTTCCCATGTACACATCAAAAGTTAAAACCTCATTTTCGTCTAAATCTTCTGCTTGCCATTGCAATCTAATGTCACCTGCTATAACATTCCCATTCATAGAAGGCTCTAACAAATTTGCAGCAAAAGGAACATGATTTTCAACTCCTTCTGTTTCTGAATAAAAACCATAAACACTACTATATTCACTTGTTGCACCAGAATTATCTCTTGCTTGAACTCTCCAATAATAAACAGCATCACCAGTTACAGTAATCGTCTTTGTTGCTTCTTCAACTACCTCTTCATGCACTAATTGAGAAAAAGAAACTGTATTGGAAACCTCTAATAAATAAGAAACTTTATCACCTTCAGAATCAACCGATGGTTCCCATTGCAATATTAGATTTAAATCTGTACATGCTTGATTATTTGTGGGGAACACCAGCTCAGGAATTGTAGGTGCACTATTTGAATCTTCTTTCCCGCAATTATAAAACAAAACAGCTAGCCCGATGATATATATTATTTTTTTCATAATTTATTCTTTAATAATTTTTAATTGAACCGTTTCATCTAATTCCAACTGCACATAGTACACACCTTTAGATAAATGATCTACTTTTAATGAGATACGTTGATTTTCCACAGAAACTTTCTCTGAAAACATAAGTGCTCCATAGGCTGTATAGATATTTAATTGCACCTGATCCTCAAGGTTTGGTGTATAGATAAATAGGTCCGCCTTCACTGGATTTGGATAGGTCTTAATATCAGCGTATAAATTAATTTTTTCCTTATATTCTCCTTCACAATCAGCGTCAGTTTTCACAGATACAATATCCCCTTGACCCGCTGGAATAGTAAAAGTGGTTAAATCTGTTTTCAAAATTATAGCATCGTTTACATACACTTGATAAGGTGCTGTTCCTTTTTGCATCGTAATGGTCGTATATTTATTTGAAGTAACGCTTTTTGCTGCCACAGAAACACCAGCTTCAATTGCTACATTAAAACACTGAGTATGATTCATTCCAATGGCTTCAATACAAATTTCATAATCACCAGGATCCAAACCTTCAAGCATTAATTTATTATCTTCAAAATCGTATTGAACTGAATTCAAACTAGCTTTATAATTAAAGTTTTCATTTGCAGATATTTCAATCACTCCATTTCCTTTACCTACACAACCTTCTCCGATAGTTTTAATCGTAAAATTATTTGATGGAATTTCATAATCAGTAGGACAACCATTGGCATCTACCATTGTGTTTTCTGGAGTACCAGGACATAAATCGCTAATATCAACCACACCATCACCATCACTATCTAAACCACCTCCAGTATCTTCACAATCTTGACCAACTTCATACGTTAAATAATCCGTTACCGCTAAACCTCCTGCAAAAGCAAACTTACATGCATAATTCAAAACTGTTCCAGTACTTACATTGCTAATCGTTTTGGAGAATTTTTTTCCAGAAACCAAATCCATTTGAGTTTCAATAAAAGGACTTTTTTGCCATAAAAATGCTATCACACCATCTTTATCATCTAACAATTCAAATGTTATCTTAACATCGTTTCCAATGGTCTCAAATGTATAATTATACCCAACACCAAAACTTCCTTCAATTGCACCTGATTTCTGTCCTTCACAATCTGTATTTGTATCTACAGATGTGGTGGCTGAAACAACAATGGGAGCATTGGATGCTATATTTCCAGCCAAATCAGCAGCAGAAACATTAAAAGTATAGGCTGTATTAGGATTCAACGCCGTGATCGTAATCGCCTCTGTTTTACCAGACTCAGCAGATACAACAACTTCTTTATTTCCGTAGTTTATTGTATACACAACTACACCAGAATCATCATTTGCAAATGCATCTAAAACCACTGAACTTCCAGTAACACTTGCTGAGCTAGCGGTAAAGTTAGTTGGAGCCGTTGTATCATTGCCACCATTTCCACTACAATCAGTACCTACCACATAGCTAAGATATTTTGTTACTGCCTGTCCTCCATTAAAGGCAAACTTACATGCATAACTAATGGTTTCACCATTGCTCACTCCTGCTATTGTTTTAGAATAAACTCCATCCCCTAAATAATCCATTTCTGATTCTTCAAACGGACTTTCTTTCCATAGATAAGCAGCAGCTCCTAGCTTGTCTGAATCTAACAACTCGAAGAAAATTGTTACGGTTTCCCCTACTGATTCGAATGTTGCCTTATAACCTACTGAAAAACTACCTTGTTGACTTTCGGAGGAAGTTTCTTCACAAAATTTAACAGCTTCAACAGCTATAACCACTGCTTCTGAAACACCTTCCAAACCATCTTGATCAAACGCTTTGGCCGTAATCGTATGACTCCCAACATTAGCCTCTTGAAAAACGAACTCGAATGGAGCTGTTAAATCCTCACCTAATTTTAATTCGCCATCATAAAATTCAACTTTAACAACCTCACCTTCTAGATCATTAGCCAACGTATTAATTTCTATGTTTTGTCCTTGTTTAAAGGTAGTTCCCGCTTCTGGTGATGTAATTGTTACGGTTGGGTTGGTATTCCCGGTTGCAGAAACAATCACCAACACTTCACTAGTTGCTGCATTCACTCCTTTATTTACCTTTAACCTGAATTTATATACTCCATCAACTAAATTGTTAATGTTAGGAGACATATTAGTTTGATCAGAGAAACCTACTACTGTTGGTCCATATATTTGTTCCCACAAATAACTTGCTCCCTCTGAAACAGGACTACTAGCAGAGCCATCTAAAGAAATTGTACTAGCAGGAGATACCACCACCACATTTTCACCTGCATTTGCATAAGGAGCAGCATAATTTAAATCGCCCGTTCTTGAGAATGTCAGCTTCCCAAGATTAAATTCTCCCTGGTCAAAATTCAACCTCAGTACTTGTTTACCTTTATATAGCGGAATGGCATTTACCGTTTTACTAGTAAAAGTAGACCAATTGCTATTACTTGTCGAATTCAAATTAATATCAGAACTGATTTTTGTTCCGTTCACCTCTAAATGGAATGGACCACCACCGTTGGCATTACCTGATGCATATCTCAAACTTAAATCATAAAATCCTGAACTTTCAACATCTATTGTATACTCAACCCACTCTCCTGATGAAATCCAACCTATCGTGGCTCCTTCTCCATTCACAGATGCCACATCTACCGCTTCATCCAATCTAAAATCCCCTTCATTTACAGTAGAAACATCAACATAAGAGATGCCACTTGCATTTCCACCTTCAAAACTATCATAATGTCCTGCTTCAAAACTACCTGGAATCGAAAATGGGGTACCGCTATATGGTTGCTGCTCTCCTACAATTACTTCAACAGTATTCGATACATTAAAATTGGCTCCATCATAAATTTTAGAGTACATTCCATGTTTCCCTAAACTCAAATTTGTAGCCTCTATATCATAAGGTGCAGTAGCATCTTCGCCGATCAATTTACCATTATCGTAAAACTCAACTTTAGAAACATTTCCTGCCCCTACTTCAACCGTTAATGCAACACTTCCATTTGCATAAGCACTATCAAAGCTTGAAGCAAGGGTACCTGTAATTTGGACATCTTTGTTCGTTCCCATAGAATTTGGAGCCACCGTCAACTGAAATCCATCAGAAAACGAAACCACTAACTCTTGATTGGAATAATTGTGAGCAACATATGTTTTATCACCATTTTTTTCAAAAACAGCTGCGATTGGATAATTTGCTTTTATTTCATTTTTCAACTGCCCCATAGCATTCATGCTATGAATCCAATGATAAGTTTGTGCATCTGAAACGCCGAACTTCATTACTCTATCTGGATAAGAATCGTACAGTTCAATTGCTCTCTCTGGATCTAAAAACGATAGATATTTCCATATGGTATCGTGCCATAAATTTGGATTTGTATCATTAGTACTTAAAATACCTGTATTCGCTTGAAGTTCATCCCAAATTTTCTGTAAGTAATCTTGATTTTGACCTAAATACAAAGATCCTCCATGCATCGGATACAACTCTATTCCATAGGATGCGGTAATATCTGAAGTCCAAAAAGTTCCATTGTCATATGAGTTACCCCAAACCCTAGAAACCAATCCGTACAATTGATCGTCTTTAAAATTACGTTCTTCCATATCAAACCAATACTCTTCAATAGCAGTTTGTTCTGTGGTATACAAATAAACACCCAAGTCTCTAATTTCATCATTACCAGTGATGGTTCCCCAGTGAATTAATGAAGAATTAAATTGCATGCTCTCTGAGGTTGATTCTTGATCGTTTCCTTGTGGAAAAGAGGCAAAACCATTGGCCCAACAATGTCCTGCATAAGGACTGAAATTCCTTAAAAAAGGAAATTTATCATCATTTCTATCTGCACTTGCGGCATCTCTCACCAAAATATTTATGAACTCACCCCATTCATTTGCCCATCCTGGTTCAAATTGCTCCATAAATGCAGCAGCATGAATAAAATACCCCCAATGGAAATGATGATCATTAATATTTGAATCTTGACCATGACCTGCAGGATATCCCAGCATTGCAGACCACGTTTCATTATAATAAAACAGAAACGCTACTTCTCCAGATTGATAGTTCAACCAATCTTCTAACCTTTCTTTTACGGTTGCAATCATTTTATCACGCGCCTCTATATCACCCGTTTGATCCGCAATCCTTGCGGTTTGAATCAATCGATTCATTACTTGACCTTCATTATAAGAATCTGTCCAAGTAGCCAACCCATCATTCTCTAGTTGACTAATCTTCTCAGACAATTCAGAAGGACTAAAACTATCACTATAATTAGATAAATATGGTAACGTAGGTAGAATTCCACTGTAATCGTTAGATACTGTAAAACTGTTACCACTCATAGACTTGACTTCTCCTCTAACCGATTCATAACTATGCTCTTCTGGTGTGTTTGACCCGACGGCTAAATTATTCCATTGATGAGGTAACAAACCTAACAACATGTTTGTATCCGTTCCTTCTTTCACTTCTGTAGCAACACTAAAATCGGTTACCACCGTACCCTCTGAAGGATTATAATCCCAATTGACTTCAGTATTTACAGGAAATACGTAGGCATATTTTTTATATTCATTCGCTATAGTCGAAAGATTTGTTGCGTTTTGAGGTAGCATTGCTGCGGACCAATAATTTTTTCCATTTAGTGTAGAAGTATATACGTTTCCTGAAACAGTCCATTGACTTCCTACAGGTGCATATATAACAAAGTCTGCTCCATGACTAGCATTTTCAACTAATAGCATTTCATTTGAAACCGTTGTCGTACCTGAAACCACCTGAATTCTAACTTCAGAGCTAGCATCTTTTTCAAAATACAAAAAAGGCATTGCGATACCTGCAGTGGTTTTCATATTTCTTGAACCATCCGTCCAATCTAAAGTAACAGTCCAGTCAGAATAATCTGAAACTGTAGTCTTAGAAGTATTTAAATTAGTAAGACCAATAGTTATTGGAGCAGAATCACCAATAACCCCCCATGGAATATAAGTCACCACGAGTCCAGCATCAGTAGTTTTCAAGGTCATAGGATAGGTAAATAAGTTTGAGGCATGATCTTCCTTTACCACACTTGACCACCAGTCATTTGTAGGCACTGGTTTTCCTAAAGCTTCACCACTTAATTGTGGAGCACCACTTGGATATCCATTTCTTCCCGCCTCATCTACTCCAGGAAAAGTTTTGGTATAGCTACCACTACCGACTCCTACAGTTTGCGCGGTTAAAATACCTTGAGTATAGCTTATAAATAGTAACAAGATGAAACCTGTGTACTTTAATTGAGAATACTTCATAATTACGTTTTGGTTTAATTTATTTGGTTGTAACCAAAATTAATAAAAGCTGCAACCAGCAGCTATAATTACGACACTACACAAACCTTACATTATAGAAAGAAATCCTACGACTCTAAAACATCTTAAAAACTCCAGTAAACAATGGTATTTAAAGGAGTAAAAACGCAATAGCGTATAAAAATAACTCAGGATAAAACTTAAATGTATAGTCAATGTATGGTTTATTCAATTACAAAACACCTCCTTAATATACTTCAACAAGAATAAAACAAACAAATGTTAATCAAATTATTAAAACTGTACATGTATTATCAAAATTAAATTTTTAAACTAAGTACACATTTTATAAACAGTATAGTTTTTAAAAAGAGGTAAGGCTGATCTAAATTCCTTTTACATTTTATAACTATTCAATCCAAAAAATACTTTGTTCCTATGGACTTTGACTTGTTGAATTGCTTTTGTAAAATGGCTTTATTTTCAATTCGATATGTTCAACTCTGTTCTCACAGTTTTCAATAGTCCCTTCAAAACGAATTTCTTTTGGGACACCAAAAGCATAAATACCTTTCCCTCCAGCCATTCTATTTAACTTTTTTATGGCTTTAGGAGATAGTTCATGATACAGAGGTTCTATGATTTCACATTGCTCAATTCTCCCATAATCGACATCCCATTGAAGCGCCTGATCATTTTGAATTCGAATCGGACTATTATATACTTCTTTAAGTAATGGAAACGAAAATTCAAGAACCCTAAAGGACCCAGCCTTAATAAATGCAACAATTTCTTTATTTCTAACTACCAAAAATCGAATAATATCAATATCAATTTTTGACAACTGTTTGGATGCAATTGCAGCATAACCAACCCACTCTATTTCATCGCCTTTTTTTCTCCGAACCCCATCAAACCATATGTAAAAATCTCTTATTTCAGAAACACTTTTATATTTTTTAAATCCTAATGAGTCTTGAAGATTAAAAGAGTTAGCCTTCTTCCAACGTTCTGTATTTTTTTTTCTATCTTCTTTTAACCAACATCCATTTCTTAACAAAGTTGACCCCATCTCACGGTTATAGGCTTTCAAATTTTTCCACTCCTGAGAACATAACGAATGGTTAACAAACAGAACTCCCAATAAGAATATTATTTTTCTATCAAGCAACGTTTTCTTTATTTCAAAGTAAGATACAAAAGATTTAACAGCTAAAAACAGTCAAAATTATTTTTTAATTATGCAACTAAAAAATTAAGAATAGGGACGAAAAAACTATATTTGTTGGCTTATAAAAGTTTATTTTTTCGATGTCTCAAAAAGAATTATTACACAGTACTTTAAAAGAATATTTTGGTTATGAAAACTTCAGACCTCATCAAGAAAAAATAATTACATCCATTCTAGATGGTAACGATAATCTTGTCATAATGCCAACTGGTGGTGGTAAATCTGTTTGTTTTCAGCTACCTGCCCTTATCTTAGAAGGTGTAACATTAGTGATATCTCCCTTAATCGCTTTAATGAAAGATCAGGTGGATGGGTTAAATGCCAACGGAATCCCCTCTGCATTTTTAAACAGTTCTCAAACTGAAGAAGAAAATCAAATTATCATTAACAAACTTAAAAAAGGAGCCATTAAATTATTATACCTAGCTCCAGAAAGTTTGGCCTTTTTTGAAATGGTAGTGCAAGAAATCAAAATTAGCTTAATCGCAATTGACGAGGCGCATTGCATTTCATCTTGGGGGCATGACTTTAGACCTGCTTATACGCAGCTAGGTTTTTTAAAGAAAAGACTCCCTCAAACTCCTATAGTGGCACTTACAGCTACCGCTGATAAAGCCACAAGAGAAGATATCCTTAATCAATTAGGACTTCCTCGTGCCGAGCGACATATTGCATCTTTTGACAGACCAAATATTTCCCTTGAAGTTAGAAGTGCACAGGATAGAATAATTCAAATTGTAAAATTCATAAAAGAACGACCTAACACCTCTGGAATCATATATTGTTTAAGTCGAAAGGCTACTGAACAAGTTGCTGCTAGGTTGTCTAAAAACGGCTTCAAAGCGAAAGCCTATCACGCTGGATTACCACATGAGGAAAGAGCACAAATTCAAGAAGATTTCATTTACGACAAAAGTCAAATAATTTGTGCTACCATTGCTTTTGGAATGGGAATTGACAAATCTAATGTACGCTGGGTAATTCATTATAATTTACCCAAAAACATGGAAGGGTATTATCAAGAAATTGGTAGAGCTGGTAGGGATGGTGTTAACTCAGAAACCATTTTGTTTTATAGCTACGCTGATGTTATTCAACTTCAAAAGTTTGCCCAAAACTCAGGAAATAAAGAAGTACAACTTTCTAAATTAGAAAGAATGCAGCAATATACAGAGGCGCTGAGCTGCAGACGAAAGATTTTATTAAGTTATTTTGGTGAATTCATTGAAAAAGACTGTGGCAACTGTGATGTCTGCAAAAACCCACCTGAATTTTTCGATGGAACTGTCATAGCTCAAAAAATACTCTCTGGTGTTTTCAGACTTAAGGAAAGTGAACCAATCGGAACACTAGTTGATTTTTTAAGAGGTTCTCAAAATGCAGTCATTTATGATAAAGGGTATCAAAATTTAAAAACCTATGGAATTGCCAAAGATGTACCCTGGAGAGATGTTCAGCAGTACATCATACAGTTAATTAACCACGGGTATTGTGAAATTGCGTTTCATCAAAACAATGCTTTAAAATTTAGTTCACTTGCAAAGAACGTCCTATTTGAAGGAGAAAAAGTTAGATTAACAAAAGTGCTACCTGTTCCATTGACTAAAAAGGAGCTTGCTAAAGCTGGTAAAACCAAAAAATCTACTACTGATTTGTTTGAAAGATTACGCTTGTTACGATTGAAAATAGCTCAAGAACATGAAATTCCAGCCTATTTAGTATTTAATGATGCGGCATTGAAACAAATGGAAAAAGAAAGACCGATGACCGATGAGGACTTCCTAGCCATTGATGGTGTCGGACGAAAAAAGTTTGAAGATTTTGGATTTGATTTTATCAAAGAAATTATAGCTTTTCAAAAAGAAAAAACAATTACAAAAAAGAAAGTAAAAAAAAACAAGGGAGATACACTTTTGGAAACTTTAAAACTATATAAAAAAGGGTTTTCCGCTGACGAAATTTCAAAAGAAAGAAAACTTAATTTAATGACTATTCAAACACATTTTATCAAATTATATCAAGAAAATCACGATATAGATTTAAATGAATTTGTAAATAGCAAAGAATTAGAACTTTTAGAAAACGCCAAAATTGACCTTAAAAACTCCAAAAGTTTAAAGACATATTACGAATATTTTAAAGAAGAACTTTCTTACAACACCATAAAATTCGGACTTGCTATTTTAGAAAGAGACCACTAGTTACTTATCTCTTTCCGCATCCAAATCTGCATATATTTTTTCGTATGAAGGCAATATTTCATCAATCGCAAATTTCCTAGAATGTAACCAAGCATTATTTTTAAACTTCTTTAAACGCTCAGAGTCACTAAGGATATGAATCGCATTTTTAGCCATACTATCTACATCTCCTACATCGCTTAAATAACCGGTCACCCCATCCACATTAACCTCTGGCAACCCACCGGAATTACTTGAAATAACAGGACTTTTTGCAGCCATTGCTTCTAGCGCTGCCAATCCAAAACTTTCTGTTTCGGAAGGAAGTAAAAACAAATCAGTATAACACAGAATTTTTTCCAATTCCACACTATTCCCCAATATTAATACATTGTCATAAATTCCTAATTCTTTGGCTTTCAATCTTGCCGAATGCAAATCTGGTCCATCTCCCACCAATAATAATTTAGAGGGTACTTCTTTTTGAACTTTATAAAAAATCTCGACAACATCAGAAGTTCTTTTAACCGGTCTAAAATTACTTATATGAGTAAGTATTCTTTCATTTTCTTCGGCTATTGAATTTCTTTGACATTCCTCATGAAGAATATCTGGGTATTTCTCTAATTCAATAAAATTATAAATGACATGTATTTTCTTTTTAATATCAAACAAGTCTAACGTTTGATTTTTTAAACTGTTAGAAACGGTTGTTACCGCATCAGAACTATTGATACTAAATTCTACTGATTTTTTATAACTTGGATGGCTCCCAACCAAAGTAATATCAGTCCCGTGTAAGGTTGTTACTACTTTTATGTCTATGCCTTGTTCCTTTAGCATCTGCTTCGCCATAAACGCAGCATAAGCATGTGGAATAGCATAATGCACATGCAATATTTCTAAATCAAATTTTGAAACAATTTCTACCATTTTGGCAGATAATGCCAACTCGTAGGGCTGGTATTCAAAAAGAGGGTATTCTTTAATCTGCACTTGATGAAAATGCAAACCACTAGAAATAAAATCCAAGCGAACCGGCTGATTGTAAGTAATAAAATGTACTTCATGGTTCTTATGAGCCAAAGCCATTCCTAATTCAGTCGCTACTACACCACTCCCACCAAAAGTAGGATAACACACAATTCCGATCTTCATGAATCTTATTTTCTATAATTTGTTCTATTTGTTCGATACATCAAACATTACTTACAAAAAGGTAACAATTAAATATCAGTATCTTTCAGTATTTTTCTTATACCAGCAATTTCTTTTAATTTTTCTCTTGCTTCAGATACAGGAGACCCAAAATAAGTTTTCCCTCCTTCTAATCCTTTAGAAACACCTGTTTGTGCCAATACAACCGCCTTTTCTCCAATGGTAATTCCGGAAGTAACACCAACTTGCCCCCATAAAGTAACCTCATCTTCTACAATCACACATCCTGCTATACCTGTTTGAGAAGCGATCAAACATCGTTTCCCTATCACGGTATCGTGACCAATATGAACTTGATTATCAATTTTTGTGCCTTCTTTTACCAAGGTATCACCAGTCACACCTCTATCTAAAGTACAGAGTGCCCCCAAATCAACATTATCCTCTAAAACAACCCTTCCTCCTGATATTAATTTATCAAAACCTGTTTCTCTTTTCTTGTAATAAAAAGCATCTCCACCTAATACTGTACCACTATGTATGGTTACATTATCACCAAGAATACAATTATCATATATAGCTACATTCGGATGAATCAAGCAATTCTTTCCAATAATTACATTATTTCCTATAAACACATTTGGCTGAATAACAGTATTCTCTCCAATTACAGAAGATTCGCTAATACTTGCTGTACTGGCTATAAATGGGTTAAAATGTTTCGTTAATGTATTAAAATCTCGAAAAGGATCCTCAGAAATTAAGAGTGCTTTTCCTTCTGGACAAGCTACCTCTTTATTAATCAAAACAATAGTCGCTGCTGATTCTAAAGCTTTATCATAATATTTCGGATGATCTACAAAAACGATATCTCCTGGCGTGACAACATGAATTTCATTCATTCCCAAAACAGGAAAGGAATCAGGTCCAACGTATTTACAATTTAATATTGTAGCAATATCTTTCAATTCTTGTTGTTCTTTGAATTTCATCTTGTTTACTTTTAAAAGAAAAAGGAACCTTACTCAACTAGAATTAGTTAACCGTAAGATTCCTTTATGATGGTTTTATTGTAATTTCTAAACGATATAATTACTCCTTGATACGCTCTTGGTAAGTACCTTTCGTCGTTTCAATTTTAATCTTGTCTCCTTCATTGATAAATAAAGGTACATTAATTGTTGCTCCTGTTTCAACAGTAGCAGGTTTTGTAGCATTCGTAGCCGTATTCCCTTTTACTCCAGGTTCAGTATACGTTACTTCTAAGATTACATTTGCTGGCATATCTACAGCTAATGGTAATTCATCTTCTGCTCTTACAACTACGGTTACAACCTCTCCTTCTTTCATCAATCCTGGAGAATCTAAAATCGCTTTTTCCAAAGTAATTTGATTGTAATCAATTGTATTCATAAAGTTGTACATATCCCCTTCTGCATATAAATATTGATACTTTCTAGTTTCAACTCTTACCTCTTCAATCTTATGACCTGCAGAGAAGGTATTATCAATTACTTTCCCTGTTGTTAAACTTTTTAATTTTGTTCTTACAAAAGCAGGTCCTTTTCCTGGTTTTACATGTTGGAACTCAATTATTTTATAGGTATCACTGTTATACTTGATACACAATCCATTTTTAATATCTGATGTTGATGCCATTATATGTTTTCTTTTAACTATTAAAATATCCTTTCATAATACCTCTTTGTGAAGTTTGTATGAACCTTATGATTTCATCTCTCTCGTTTGATACTTCCATTTCAGCCTCAATAATTCTTATCGCTTGGCTGTTGTTGTATTTACTTTGAAATAAAATTCTGTATATATTCTGAATTTCTCTAATTTTCTCAGTTGTAAACCCTCTACGTCTTAGTCCCACAGAATTAATACCAACGTACGATAAAGGTTCTCTTGCTGCCTTCACAAATGGTGGTACATCTTTTCTTACCAAAGATCCTCCCGTTACAAAAGCATGATCTCCAATAGAACAAAACTGATGAATTGCTGTCATTCCTGCTAAAATTACACTGTTTCCAATATTAGCATGCCCAGCTAAAGTACTTCCATTTGAAAAAATACAATCATTACCCACAATACAATCATGTGCAACGTGACAATAAGCCATGATCAAACAGTTGTTACCAATCACAGTTTTCAATCTGTCAGAAGTTCCTCTGTTGATTGTAACACATTCTCTTATGGTTACATTATCACCAATAATTGTTTTTGTTTCTTCCCCATTATACTTCAAGTCTTGAGGCATTGCAGAAATAACTGCTCCAGGAAAAATTTTACAATTCTCACCAATTACAGCCCCCTCCATAATGGTAACATTAGAACCAATCCAAGTTCCTGAACCAATAGTAACATTATTATGAATTGTAGAAAAGGGTTCAATTACCACGTTTCTAGCAATTTTTGCTTGAGGATGAATATATGCTAACGGTTGATTCATATTATTGTTTTTTTGCGATTTGTGCCATTAATTCAGCTTCTACTACTACTTTATTATTTGCATATCCAAAAGCTTGCATATGACAAATACCTCTTCTAATAGGAGACATTAATTCGGCTTTAAAAATCAAGGTATCACCTGGTAATACTTTTTGTTTAAATTTAACATTATCCATTTTCATAAAGAACGTAAGATAATTCTCTGGATCTGGTACCGTACTTAATACTAAAACACCACCACATTGTGCCATTGCTTCAATTTGCAATACTCCTGGCATTACGGGTGCATCTGGAAAATGTCCTACAAAAAATGGTTCATTCATTGAAACATTCTTAGAACCCACTACATAAGTATCCGTCAACTCCAATATTTTATCTATCAATAAAAAAGGAGGTCTATGAGGAAGAATCTCCATAATTCTATGAATATCCATCAAAGGAGGTGTATTCAAATCGTATTGAGGCACCTTATTTCTTTTCTCTTTTTTTATAATGTTTGCTAATTTTTTTGCAAATTTAGTATTGATTGAATGCCCTGGCTTGTTGGCTATTACTTTCCCTCTTATAGGTGTTCCTACCAAAGCTAAATCACCAATTACATCTAACAATTTATGCTTTGCTGCTTCATTTGCCCAATGCAAGGTTAAATTATCTAAAACACCATTTGCCGTAACTGAAATAGCATCTTTATTGAATGCTTTTTTCAATTTTGTCATGGTATTGTCTGAAATTTCTTTATCAACATAGACAATAGCATTATTCAAATCTCCACCTTTAATCAAGTTGTTATCCAATAACATCTCTAATTCATGTAGAAAACTAAAAGTACGTGCATTTGCAATTTCCGACTTAAAGTTACTCATCTTCTCTAAAGAAGCATTCTGAGTACCTAAAATTTGAGTCCCAAAATCAACCATTGTAGTTACTTGGTACTCCTCAGAAGGAACAATCATTATCTCACTACCAGACTCCTCATCACGGTAACTGATAATTTCTTTTACTATGTATTCATCAACAACAGCTTCTTGTGATACAATACCCGCTTCTTCAATTGCTTGCACAAAAAACTTAGAAGAACCATCCATAATTGGTGGCTCAGACGCATCTAATTCGATAATTAAATTAGTAACTCCCAATCCTACAGCTGCCGCCAAAACATGCTCAGAAGTATTTATACTTACTCCATTTTTCTCTAAATTAGTACCTCTTTGTGTATCCGTAACATATTCAGCTTTCGGCTCAATACTAGGTTGCCCTTCTAAGTCAACCCTAACAAAAGCATACCCATGATTTTCAGGTGCAGGTTTAAAAGTTAACGTTACCTCTTTTCCTGTATGTAATCCAATACCCTTAAGAGTAATTTCTTTTTCTATAGTTTGTTGGTTGCGTTGCATTCTATTTTTCTTTTAATGCTTTAATTTCTTTTTCTAATTCGTTTATTTTCTCGACATATGATGGTAGGTTCCTAACAATAGCAGATGACTTATTCCATTTCTGAATATTGTACGCAGGAAAACCAATAACAATGTCCTTATCTTTTACATTCTTGCGCACCCCAGAAAATCCTGAAACAACTACATCATCTCCAATCTTTATATGTCCAGCAAAGGCTGCTTGACCACCAATCATTGTTCTCTTACCAATTTTAGTAGAACCTGAAATTCCAGTTTGCGCCGCGATAACGGTATTCTCATCAATTTCACAGTTGTGGGCTACTTGAATTAAATTATCCAATTTCACACCTTTTCTAATAATTGTAGATCCCAATGTAGCTCTATCAATTGTTGTATTAGCACCAATATCTACATTATCTTCTATAACTACATTCCCAATTTGAGGAATAGCCGTGTATACTTTATGTTCATCTGGAGCAAACCCAAAACCATCAGCACCAATAATAGCACCTGAATGAATTTTACAATTATTACCTATTTTACAATCTGAGTAGACTTTTACACCACTGAATAAAGTAGTACCACTTTCAATTGTAACATTGTCACCAATGTAACAGTGAGGATAAATTTTTACGTCATCTCCTATTTTTACATTGTTTCCTATATAGGCAAAAGCACCTAAATAAATATTAATTCCTATCTCAGCTGAATCACTTACAAAATGTGGTTCTTCTTTACCTGATTTATTCTGTTTTACTTCGTTATAAAAAGTAAGCAGTTTGGTAAAAGCCGCATAGGCATCATCTACTTTTATTAAAGTTGCCGAAATTTCTTTTGTTGGCTCAAAACTCTTATTTACAATTGCCAAAGAGGCGTTTGTTGTATATATATAAGAGGTATACTTTTCATTAGATAAAAAGGTCAAAGCTCCCTCTGTCCCTTCTTCTATTTTTGCGAGTTTAGAAACCTCAACATTGGGATCTCCCACAATATCGCCTTCTAATAACTCTGCTATTTGCGTTGCTGTAAATTTCATTGCTTGCAAAAGTATAAAATTAATATGGTTTCTGCCAATCCTATTTCTTTGGATAACATATGAAGTATTTGACCACAGGTTTGGTCAAGGCTTGAATATTTAATTGATCTGATGCCTCAGTAATATCCTTTATGTCTCCCTTTTTGAAATAAATATTTATTTTACTTTTCAAAGAGTCATACGCTTGATTTTGAACACAATCTGTAAAAACAAAATAACTCAACTCTTCCTCTGACAATCCTAATTCCTTTTGTTTCGATTGAAATACCGAATTGAAATAGTCTTCATCAATCGGTTCATTTTTCAATTCAATTTTCAGCAGGCTTCTATTAATAATCATTTTAGATAAGCTTGATAATACTTTATCCTCATGACTGATCCAATCTTTTATGGCTGAAAGAATATCATAATCATCTAATTTGGCAAAGGTTTTTAGTACGTCAAAATCAAAATTATTCTCCGATATTTGATTTTCTAAAAAGAAACTAAATGCCTTACTTCCGCTTAAGGAATTTCCTTTTTTCGATAATTCATTCGCTCTCCTCAGTAAATTGACAAGCATTTTTTCTGCAACTACACCTGTTTTATGTAGGTATACTTGCCAATACATTAACCGTCTACCTACAATAAATTTTTCAGCAGAATAAATTCCTTTTTCTTCCAGTACCAATTCATCATCCACTACATATAACATGGCGATCAGACGTTCAGAATTTATATTTCCTTCAGCAACCCCACTGTAAAAGCTATCTCGTTTCAAGTAATCTAATCGATCCATATCTAATTGACTAGAAATCAATTGATGCATGAATTTTCTTGGATATTTCCCTTCAAATACTTGAATAGCTAAACTTAATTGCCCTTCAAATTCTTTATTTAATTCCTTCATATAAAATAAAGAAATTTCTTCATGACTAATTCCTGTAACGATACTATGTTCTAGTGCATGTGAAAATGGACCATGCCCAATATCATGTAATAAAATAGCAATATAAAGAGCTGTTGCCTCCTCATCAGATATTTCTACACCTTTAGACCTCAACGTTTGAACGGCACTCTGCATCAAATGCATACATCCAATTGCGTGATGAAATCTCGTATGATGTGCTCCAGGGTATACCAAATAAGAAAGTCCCATTTGAGAAATCCGTCTTAATCGCTGAAAATAAGAGTGTTCTATTAAATCAAAAATTAATGCATTCGGAATAGCAATAAATCCGTAAATTGGGTCGTTTAATATTTTTAATTTATTTGTTTGTTTGGCGCTCAAAATTTTGTTTTTTTGATTGTAACAAATATAACATTCTTTAATAAACAGTAACCAAATATTCAATTATTAGCTCTATTGCAAATGATTGCTTTAAATAACACGAAAGGCAAAAAATGAAAAACATACATATTCTTTGGGTTGATGACGAAATTGAATTATTAAAACCTCATATTTTATTTCTAGAAGGTAAAAACTATGAGGTTTCAAAATGTACAAATGGAGCAGATGCCATTGATTTAATCGCTGAAAACAATTATGATATTGTTTTCTTAGATGAAAACATGCCTGGATTGACAGGTATTGAAACATTGACAGAAATCAAAAACTCAAAATCAAATCTGCCGGTAATCATGATTACAAAGAGTGAGGAGGAGTATATCATGGAAGATGCTATAGGCTCTAAAATTGCAGATTACCTTATCAAACCAGTTAACCCTAGTCAAATATTATTAAGTTTAAAGAAAAACTTAGATCACTCTCGATTGATTTCTCAAAAAACAACTTCAAATTACCAACAGGAGTTTAGAAAAATCTCAATGGATTTAGCAATGGTTAACTCTTATGAAGAATGGATTGAACTGTATCAAAAACTGCTGCATTGGGAGCTAGAATTAGAAAACATTAGTGATTCAGGAATGCTAAGTATTTTAGAAAGCCAGAAACAGGAAGCTAATAGCTTGTTTTTTAAGTTTATTAAAAAAAACTATCAGGATCTTTTAACAGAAAATAACAGGCCAGCTTTTTCTCATACACTTTTTAAAGAGGAAATACTTCCTGAAATGACCAATAAAAATGGAACTTTGCTAATTGTCATTGACAACCTTAGATACGATCAATGGAAATCTATTGAAACGCATATCAGTCCGTTCTATAAAAAAACAAAAGAAACTCCTTATTTTAGCATCCTACCCACAGCAACGCAATACGCACGAAATGCTTTTTTCTCAGGAATGACTCCATTAGATATGGAAAAGCAATATCCTGAATTTTGGAAAAATGATGAGGATGAAGGTGGTAAAAACTTGCACGAAAAAGATTTTCTAGCTGCTCAGATCAAAAGATTAAAACCAGAGCTTACATTTGACTACAACAAAATAACAACTTTAAAAGGCGCCAAAGAATTAGATGCCAATTTCAATAGTTTAAAGGCGACTGATCTTTCTGTGATCGTGTATAATTTTGTGGATATGTTATCACATTCTAGAACAGAACTAGATGTCATAAAAGAGCTTACTGGTGATGAAAAAGCATATAGATCTCTCACACTAAGTTGGTTTAAAAACAGTCCTATTTTTAACACAATTCAAAAAGCAAAAAAAGCGGGTATGCAGTTAATAATTACCACAGATCATGGGACTATCAATAGTAAAACACCAACAAAAGTAATCGGAACTAAAAGCATCAGTTCCAATCTTAGGTATAAAACGGGTAGAAGTTTAACCTATGAAGACAAAGATGTTTATGCTGTCCAAAACCCAAAAGATATTTTTCTACCAACACAACATATGAATAGCTCGTTTATATTTGCAAAAGAAGATCTGTTTTTTGCGTATCCAAATAATTACAATCATTTTGTGAAATATTATAAAAACACCTACCAACATGGAGGAATTTCTTTAGAGGAAATGATCATTCCATGTGCTATCTTTGAACCAAAATAATTTTCTATTAAAATCATCATGGAATTAGAATACACCCTAGAAAACTTAAAGGACACAGTACAAGAAATCCTTAAAAATGCAAAACATAAAACATTTTTATTTTATGGTGAAATGGGAATGGGCAAAACAACATTGATCAAGGAACTAGCAAAACAACTAGGTGTTGAAGAAGAGGCAAGTTCCCCTACATTTTCACTAGTAAATGAATACGTTACAAATAGCAAAGAAAAACTATACCATTTTGACTTCTATAGAATTAATCATGAAGAAGAAGCATATGACATTGGCCTAGAAGAATATTTATATAATGACGCTTGGTGTTTTATTGAATGGCCTTCTGTACTAGAAAATTTATTACCTTTAGAAAGTGTTAAGCTACGCATCACCAAAAATGATGACAATTCTAGAACGATAAGTATAGAAAATTAACGCAAAAAAACTGCTAACCTACGTACCAAATAAATATGAGTCAACATTTTTCCCCATTCAGCAAAGAAGAATTAATGCCGCAAGAAGAAAAACTTGAAACTCAAAAACAAAAAGGAGAACTTTTTATTGGACTTCCCAAAGAAACCTATTTTGAAGAAAAAAGAATTTGTCTGACCCCTGATGCAGTGGCGGCAATGACTCAATGTGGTCATAGAATCGTAGTAGAAACAGGTGCTGGTGAAGGAGCAAATTTTACAGATCAAAATTATTCTGAAGCTGGAGCCAAAATCGCTTATAACCCTAAGGAAGTGTTTGGTTGTAATATTATTTTAAAAATTGAACCTCCTACACTTAAGGAAATAGAAATGATCAAACCGCAGACTATTTTAGTTTCTGCACTCCAATTAAAAACGCAGGAAAAAAAATATTTTGAAGCCTTAGCCATCAAAAGAATTACTGCTATTGCCTTTGACTTCATTAAAGATCATGAAGGAATGTATCCAGTAGTTCAATCACTTAGTGAAATTGCTGGAACTGCCTCTATCCTTATTGCGGCAGAGTTAATGAGTACTCAAAACAAAGGGAACGGATTACTGCTTGGAAACATCGGAGGAGTTCCTCCGGCAGAAGTAGTTATTATTGGAGCTGGTACCGTAGGAGAATTTGCTGCAAAATCAGCCATTGGACTCGGCGCTTCAGTGAAAGTTTTTGACAATTCCATCTCCAAACTAAGATGCCTGCAAAAAAGTCTAAACCAACCAATTTACACTTCTACCCTGCAACCTCGAACTTTACAAAAAGCATTGATGCGATGTGACGTTCTAATTGGAGCTATTAGAGGTAAATCTAGAGCCCCGATTGTAATAACAGATGCTATGGTTCAATTAATGAAACCAGGATCCGTTATCGTTGATGTTAGTATTGATCGTGGTGGTTGCATTGAAACCTCAGAAGTAACAACACATAGTCATCCAACATTTAACAAACATGATGTTGTACATTATTGTGTCCCTAATATTCCTTCCAGGTATGCTCGAACAGCAACTGTATCGATAAGTAATATTCTAACACCTTTTTTAATACATATTGCCAATGAAGGAGGTTTTGAACAAGCATTTAGAAAAGAAAGAACGCTAAGAAGTGGAATGTATTACTACCATGGAATTCTAACGAATAAAGCCGTTGGAGAATGGTTCAACTTACCTTATAATGATATCAATCTGTTAATCTTATAAATATCTGTTTTTCTTTATGTTTTTCGCTTTATAATGGTATTTTTGCGCCTTAAAATCATCTTATGAACATAGCTAATCGCTTCATATATTTCTTTTTCGGACTAACGCTAGGTGTTATTGCTGTACTATTTTTAGCAAAAAAAAAGAACATACAATTTCCATATGGACCTGATGCAAGGACCTTAAAAAGTATTCGTGTTAAAGAAAAACGTTTTTTTTCTGATCAAGCAAAAAAAGCCTACACTCAATATAATTTAGACTCTATTCAAATGGAGTATCTATTAACGCAAAGTGATGTAGACTTTTCCGAAAGTGATACTGATACGAAAAAACCATGTCAAACCTACAAAATCAATGGAGAGCTAAAAGACATGGAAGTTTCTCTGTTGGTTAAAAGATGTGATTCATCTGCTACCTTTGAAGAAATCTTTATTAAAAAAAAAATAAAAAAATGAGCCTCAACTTAGTGAACCCAAACAATTTTGAAAAAATCATTGATGGTAAAAATGTGCAACTTTTTACCTTGGCTAACAATAACGGTCTCACTTCTCAAATCACCAATTTCGGAGGAAGAGTAGTTTCTCTTTGGGCTCCCGATGCTAATGGCAACTTTGAAGATGTCGTTTTAGGCTATGATAATTTAGAAACTTATATAACACCTCCTAGTGAAGTTTATTTAGGAGCACTTATTGGAAGATACGGAAACAGAATCGCTGAAGGAAGATTTGAATTGAACGGGAAAGAATTTAATGGAGCTATTAACAATGGTCCAAACCATTTACACGGTGGTTTAAAAGGTTTTTCGCATGTAGTTTGGGATGCTGTATTACTAAATGAATCTCAACTAGAATTGAGTTATATTTCTAAAGATGGAGAGGAAGGATACCCAGGTAATTTAAAAGTTACTGTTTTATATAGTCTAACAGATAACAATGCATTGGAAATTGAATACAAAGCTACAACAGACCAAGCAACTCATGTGAACCTTACGAATCACTCGTACTTTAATCTAAATGGTGCTGGTTCTGGAACTATAAAAAATCACTTGTTACAGTTAAATGCAAACAGTTATTTACCTACAGATGAAACTGCCATTCCACTGGGTAATCCTGAAAATGTAGAAAACACTCCTTTTGATTTTAGAACTTTGAAACCAATAGGTCAAAACATCAACGATTCTAATAAACAATTAGAAATGGCACATGGATATGACCACACCTTTGTTTTCGCAAATCAAGATAAAAAAGAAATTGCTGCATTCGCAATTGATCCGATCTCAAAAAGAACATTGACCGTTTATACCAACGAGCCAGGAGCTCAATTCTATACAGGTAATTGGGTAACAGGATGTGGAACAGGAAAACAAAACAAAACGTACCTTAACCAAGATGCCTTTTGTATTGAAACACAACATTTCCCTAACACCCCAAATACATCAGAATACCCTACAACCTTATTAAACCCGGGAGAAGAGTATTATTCTTTTTGTAGTTATCAATTCGGAATCCAAAAATAAAAGCCATCCATTATTTGATTGCTTTCTAGCAATGGGTTAAAATAGTCAGACAAACAGGTAAAAACGTTACTGAAAAATTGAATCACAATAAGTTACTTTGTAATTCAGATCAGTTACTTTTTACCTGTTTTGATTTTAACCCTATTTGATACTAAAAGAAAACAATGAAATATACATCCACAAAAGGCCAGGTAAAGTTTACAATTTTTGTATTATTATCTAATTTTGTCAATCTATTATATGGGCAAGTCTATCCAGCATCTGATCCAACAAACATTGACGGTTGGATTTTAAATGAAGCTTTAAGTGATGAATTTGATGGAAACACATTAGACAAGGACAAATGGTGGATTCTTGGAGAAAACGATGACTATAGAAATAAATGGAAAGGACGTGCTCCAGCTCAATTTGCAGCCTATAATGTATCAGTTGTCAACGACGAATTAATACTATACTCTAAATGGGATCCAAATTTTGAATTTGCAAATGAATCTTTAGGAGATATTCCGTATGGAGGAGAGAACAAAAGCCAACCAATTACACAAGCTGCCATTATAAGTGAACGCTTTTTTAAGTATGGGTACATGGAGATAAGATGTATTGCAGCCGATGCACCTGTCACCTCTTCATTCTGGACAACCGGCTACCACTCTGAAATTGACATGACTGAGAATTATGGTAAAAGACCTATTGGAAATCCAGAAAATAGACCAGAAGAATTAGAAAGAAAATACCGTACCAATATGATAAGCTGGGATCCTGATGCCGCTGATGATCATACAAATTACAAAGTAGAATCTACACTTGATGTGAGAGTTGCAAGCGACTATTTTGTTTATGGTTTTGAATGGGATGAAGACTATATAAAAATATATTTTGAAGGGGAATTATTAAGAACCGCTACAAGAGCTGAACTAGAAGCCAACGACCAATGGAGACATCAATATCCACAAGAACTTTGGCTTGATTCTGAAGTGTTTTCATGGTATGGTATGCCGACCTTAGCCGACTTAACTCCTGATGCCGAATATAAAATTGATTATGTTAGAATTTGGCAAAAAGAAATTATTGGTCCCGATTTTTATTCTTTAGGCTTCGAAGGTCCTTTTTATTACCAAGGTCGCAGCCGAAACTGGTCTACAAATCCCAATTCTGGTTTTAGATTAAAGGACGAAAAAGCAGCAAGTGGAGATATCTCACTACGGTTTGAAAAAGCAACTCCTTATGCTACGAACACTTATGCTGATGCACCATTTGGTTCACTAGATCTACCTTCTGGAAGCAATAAAATATCGATGAAAATATGGATTGATCCGGATACAGAAATTGATAGAATCTATTGCCAACTTAAAAACCCTAGTACAACCATTTATATCGATTTGGCTGATGTTCAAAAAGGGTCTTGGCAAAACATCTCTAAAACATTCAATAGATCCACGGCATCAGATACTAACTTAACAGATGGAGATAGACTATCTATTCGATTAAGAGGACAGGATATTTCAAGCTCAAGTGCCTTATTATATATTGATGATATTGTTTTTGAAAATGACAACACGGCTTCAATTAGCACCACAAGGGAACAAATAGATTTTAAAATAATTCCTAATCCAGCTCAAGATTATATACAAATTAGTTCTGAAAGCAAAGGTCAAATAAATATTTATAACGCTACAGGTATCAGTATTCTATCCTCACAAAAAAACTCTGATTTACTAGAACTAAACACTCAAAACCTTACCCAAGGAATTTATTATATTCAACTTACTAGTGAAAAAGGAAGCTCTACAAAAAAATTTATCATCAATTAATTATCTTTCTGTTTTCTTAGACACAAGTGAAACCCCAAAAATAACAACTGCAGTTCCTAAAACTTGACTCAAAGTTAATTCTTCTCCCAGAATTATATATGCCAATATTATTGTGGAAATTGGACCAATACTTGCTATAATTGAAAAATTATTACTGCCAATTAGTTCTATCGACTTAGAAACCATGAATGAAGGAATAATCGTTGATAAAATAGCCATGCCAATTCCTAAATAATATACTTCATTTGGATACCCCAATAAATCAATTTCGTGGGTAAAAAGATAATGGAATAAAACACAAACAGTACTAACAATCATCGCATAGGAAGTAAAACGTACCACTCCAAACTTGGGTATCAACCAACCACTACCAACCAAATACATGGCATAGGTTAACGCACTCATAAAAATCAATCCAACCCCTAAAAACAAGTTCTCACTAGACATATCGAGTTCCCCAGAAAAAGCGGTAAGTACACCAATATAAGTTAGAAAAATTGCAAAAATTTGAATTCTAGAAATTTTAGTTTTCAAAAACACCCGAGAAATAATTAGCACTAAAGTAGGGTACACAAATAACACTATTCTTTCTAAACCTGCTTTTATAAATTGCAATCCTTCAAAATCAAAATAACTAGCTAAATAATACCCTACAAATCCGAAAAACACCAACCATAAATAATCTGTTTTTTTAATGTTATTTTTTGACGTTCGAAAAGTGACACAAGCGATAATAATGTAAACGGGCAACGAAAACAACATCCGAAGTAACAATAAACTTACAGAATCAATTTCATATTGATATGCTAATTTTACCATAATTGCCTTTGCCGAAAACAACACCACCCCAATTATCGCTAAAAATACACCAAGAGTATTTGTCTTAATTTTTACCATAAAACAAATATGATTCTTTCTTATTAGTCAATTCCTTAAAATAAATTCATTATACGATGTTCAAGATCGATCTTCATCCATTATTATCATTTACGAATACTAATAGAAGTGAGTATTCTACAACAATTATATCAGAGTCAACCGAAACATATGTTCTAACCTTAAAAACCATGGTTCTACAACAACTTGAATTAAACAACTAGTTTTAAACGAACTAAACACTACTACAACTGAACCTATGAAAACAAAACTTCTAATGCTATTATTAATAGCCATGACAATTCAAGCGTGTACTTCTAACTCCGATACTGATATTTCAGATACTGATAAAAAAGAAACACCAAAAGACAATCCTATTGAAGACGAAACTCCTAAAGAAGAACCAGAAACTATCGAATACCCATACACAAAAGATGGTGTGAAATATGGTGAAGATTATATTGTTTTTGAACCAGAAATAACAAAATCCGATTTAGGTTTATGGGTGAAACGTGTGCCCGGAGACCCAATTTATCACGCCGGAAATGTACCACCTGTAAACAATGGCTATCTAGAGTTTACAGGAAACAACCTCAATGGAGGCTCCGCTAAATCTCCACTTACCTACAATTTTGTTTGTCCAAAGACAGGTAAATACAGAATAGTAATGCGTATGTACCAACCACTAAACGATCATGAAGAAGGAGATAAAAGAAATGATGTATGGATAAAGTTAACTGGAACTTTTACTTCCTCCTGTGTATTTCCAACTGATGCCTTAAAGCATAACCATAAATTTTGGGGCCGTGGTGTCAGAAAATGGGGTTCCGCTCATAAAATGGAAGGTCATGTGGACGGCGTTAAAAAGCTAAACAAAGCCATTTACTATCTCTCTGCTGGACAGACTTACACCTTAACCATTTCCGGAAGAGCGCAAGGATGTAGTTTAGATTATATTCTTTTTTACAATGATGTTCGTAATTATAGCATTGAAACACATGATGATCCTGCAGTAAAACTGCCTGAAGCCTATAGGCCAGACATTATTGAAATCAACTAAAATTCTACCCCTATTATAAAAAAGAAGGTCATTGGACCTTCTTTTTTATTTTAAGATACACAAAGACTGCTCGATTACTTCTAATATAGTAACTTTGTATACATGAAGCTGAACCTAAGAGACACCTTTAACAAAGAGTTACCATCGGATCCTATTTTAGAAAATTCACGAAGACAAGTCTCAAACGCTTGCTTTTCTTTTGTGAACCCTATAAAAACGAAAGCACCTAAAATCGTACATACAGCAACTGAAGTTCAGGAACTTTTAGGCCTAACTCAAGAAGATGCTATGTCAGATGAGTTTCTTAAAGTATTTACAGGAAACAAAATTATTAATGGAACACAGCCCTATGCCATGTGTTATGGTGGTCACCAATTTGGAAATTGGGCAGGTCAATTAGGGGATGGTAGAGCAATCAACTTAGGTGAAATAAAACACAAAAACGCAACCTGGGCAATCCAGCTAAAAGGAGCTGGACCAACTCCCTATTCAAGAACTGCAGATGGGCTAGCTGTTTTAAGATCTTCCATTAGAGAATACTTATGTAGTGAAGCTATGTTTCATTTAAACGTTCCAACAACACGCGCTTTAAGCTTGTCCTTAACCGGAGATAAAGTACTTAGAGATATTTTATACAACGGAAATCCGGCTTATGAAAAAGGTGCCGTAGTTTCTAGAGTTGCTCCAACCTTTATTCGTTTCGGAAACTTTGAAATTTTCGCAGCACGAGAGGAAATTTCCACATTAAAAACACTACTTGACTACACTATCAAGCATTTTTATTCACATTTAGGAAAACCTTCTAAGGCTGTGTATCTTAATTTTTTTAAAGAGGTTGCGGATAAAACACTAAACATGATCATTCATTGGCAACGAGTTGGTTTTGTACATGGAGTAATGAATACAGATAATATGTCTATTCTTGGTCTCACTATAGATTATGGTCCTTACGGATGGTTAGAAGGCTATGACTACAACTGGACTCCAAACACAACAGATCGTCAAAATAAAAGATACAGGTACGGAAACCAAGCCAATATGGGCTTATGGAATTTATTAAAATTAGCAAATGCTATTTATCCTCTTATTGAAGAAACAGTTCCACTTGAATCTGTTTTAGAAAATTACAAATCAGATTTCGAGAAGAAATACCACCACATGATGTGCTCAAAAATTGGTTTAGAAAACCTGATGGATACAGACCATCAATTGATTACTGAGCTTGAAAACACATTGCATTTGACCGAAACAGATATGACTATATTTTTTAGAAACCTTGGTAATATATCAAAAAATGACACGCCTGATTTAGCCTTAAAAAAAATATCTGATGCTTTTTATGATCTATCTGAAGTCAATAAAACCCATAAATCTAAATGGATTCAATGGATTGAAAATTATACTCTTAGATTAAAACAAGAAAAAATAAGTGATCTTGACAGAAAAACCAAGATGCATCTTTTAAACCCTAAATATGTTTTAAGAAATTACATGGCTCAATTGGCAATTGATGCTGCAGATGATGCTGATTACACTTTAATTAATGAGTTATATCAATTACTGAAAAAACCATACGATGAACAACCAAATTTTGAAAAATGGTTTTCTAAACGACCTGATTGGGCAAAAAATAAAGTTGGATGCTCAATGCTATCCTGCAGCTCATAAATAATTTAATCACAACTATTATTAGCACCATTATGAATCATATTACCTTATTATTTGCAAGCTTTTACGGAATGTTTGCAGTTGTTTTTGGAGCTTTCGGAGCTCATGCTTTAAAAAAAGTATTATCAGAAGATCTGCTTAAAAGTTTTGAAACAGGTGTAAAATACCAAATGTATCACGCACTTGTATTATTATATATTTCAACTCAATTTAGTTTTAATAGCGCTATAGAAAATTACATTTCCTATAGTTTTATTATTGGAACCTTTTTATTTTCATTCAGTATATATGGATTGGTCTTGAGCGCAGCCAAAAACAAAAAGATTAAATTACTAGGTCCCATCACTCCTTTGGGGGGGCTTTTTTTAGTTATTGGATGGTTTTTACTTCTGGTTAATTCTTTTAATAATTTTGTTATATTACTAGATTAAATTTAATCATTTTCTTGTTTTATACAAGATATGTGCTAAAACCTACCTTATATGTATTTTGAAAACAAGTTTACACATATGTCATAAATCATTAGGACAATTATATTTTTATTCGTTATAATCAAACTAAAAAGCAATGCAACGCATAAAAACTTACAACGTATTTTTTACATTATTACTTATTACCTTAAGCATACATGCTCAATTAGACGAGGACTACTTCGAGAAATTGAGAACAGAAAAAGTTATTTCGCATAATTCTGTCAACTGGGTTCAATTCGGTCCCGGAATGGCTGGTTATTGTGAGCATTTCTGGATCCACCCTACAGATGATAATTATATGTATCAGAGTCCAGATATGTTTGATTCATATTACACACCTGACGGCGGAGACACTTGGAACACTCTTAAAGATAGTGACGGAACAGGCCAACTTATGAAAAGAGTTCGAGATATCACCTTTTCCCATCAAGATGAAAACTTTGGATATGCAATTGACACAAGAGGAAACCTTTTAAAAACTACAGATAAAGGTAAAAATTGGATATTACAACCTATTGATTTTGGTGGAAGACACTCCAAGTTAGTAGTTGACCCAACCGATGATGATATATGGTATATAGGTGCGGGAACTTTTTGGGACGTTAAAGAATATCACAGAAGCGTTAACAATATTCAAGGTCATGTCTATCAATATGCCGAATACGGTCACGTTTATAAAAGTACAGATAAGGGTGAAACATGGACAAAAATTACCGCTGGCTTACCTTCTACTTTAGATGTTGCACAAATTGTAATAGACCCCTCCAATACAAACAGAATCGTACTCATAGCTAAAAGTGGCTTATATATTAGCGATAACCAAGGAATCAATTGGACAAAAAGCACAAACAACGGTTTGCCTAACAATCTACCAAAAGATCTTACTTCTTATTACAATCCTGACACCAACGAATTCATTTTGTATTTGGTTGAGCAAGCAGTTTATTCTCCGTCTGGAACCACAATTTCATCAACAGGTGGAATTTTTAAAAGTACAGATGCCGGAAATTCATGGTCTAGCATAACAGGTAACTTAGCTTTGGATTTAACACAAGTAACGAACCACAGTACTCGAGATAAATATTATAAAACAGTAGCCTTTTGGTTAGAAGAAGAGAAATCTTACATCCAAACCGAGTACCCAGATTACCCAACTTCCATCTTACCCAACTACAACAGGATTGTTGTAAATCCCTTAAATAAAAATGAAATTTATATTGGTAACAACGTAAAACACGATAAATCTTTTGGACCTGGCGATATCTGGAAAACCGAAGATGGTGGTACCACATGGTTTCCTTGTGCGAAAACAGGTCCGTACTGGTCTGAACAAAAAAACAAGGATTATTGGGATAGTCGCTCCGTATCCATGGAAGTAAACACAAAATTTGCGCATTTACAACCAGAAATTGACAGAAACCAAGAAACATGGGGGAATCGATTTTTAAACATCAACTCTCAAGGACATGTGTTCATTTGTTTGGATCAACAAATTTTAAAATCCACCAATAACGGAACCAGCTGGGAACAAATTGACGACAAAGAAACAACAGAAGATAGTGGACATTGGATCGGTAGAGGGGGAAGTAATTTACCAGGTAGGTTTATGCTACTCGAAACAGGAGTTACAGATAGAAAACTATTTTGTAGTGGAGAACATGGCTTATGGGAATCCGCTCCATTAGGTGATTATCCGAATGACACCAAAATAGCCGTAAAACAACTAGAAGGTCAAGTAAATGACGGAGGAGCACATTCAACAGCTACAGTGGCCGTGGACCCTAAGAACCCAGATATAATTTACACTTTACAATTCAGGCAATCGCACCGAGGCTATTTTAGAAAATCAATTGACGCAGGTAAAACCTGGACCAATATCTCTCAACCCCTAGTGTACCCTGACACTGACATATCTGGTGATAACTTATTTCAATACTCATTACTTGTAGATTATAACGATACTGATAATATTTATTTTACGTCTATAGCAAATCCTATTGCAGAAGTTTCTTCCTCTAAGCAGCCAGATGATTTTACCGATACAGGAGTTTACAAAAGTACAGATGGCGGATATACTTGGACAATAGAAAATAATGGCTTACCTAGTGATGCTTCGGTAAGACGATTGAAAATGGATCCAAAAAATCCTGATATCCTCTATGCAGCATTAAATATTGGCAAAAACGGAGGCAATGGAGGCTTATACAAATCCATCGATAAAGCTTCAACATGGACAGAAATAAATATCCCTGAAAACATAAAAGCTGTAAACAATGTGTTTATCGACAGAAATACTGCTCATATTTTTATTTCTTGTGGAGATGAGGAAGGAGAACTTAATGCAGGTGGTGTTTGGGTAAGTAAAGACAACGGTACCACTTGGAGTAAAATTTTTGACATGCCTTATGTATGGCAAACGGAAGTATCTCCGGTCAACTCTAATATTATTCTAGTAAATGTACCATTACAACATGAAAATAGAGGATCGTACCCCATAAATCCTGGGGCTTATATGTCCAGAGATGCCGGACTAACTTGGTATAAAATAAACAACAATATTGGAAGGCCTGATCACATTACTGACTTAAAACCGGACCCTGTTGATGAAGATGTTATCTGGTGCGCTCACTTTGGTCAATCTTGGAGTAAAGCAACAATTAACACCGCTCTATTTCAAGAAGACATAAATTTTGTAAACTTTAATAGCACCATTAACCCAAGTCTAACAATTCCAATAGAAATCGAATATAACACATTAGAAGATCGTCTTTTGGTAGCCATATTAAACTCTCCTACCGGAAAATGGCTAGGAAACGCAAAACAAAATGTATCCGCAGAAAACTCTTCAACTATTTTAAACATTTCTTTATCCGAACTACCAGAAATAGCAGAGGATTACACCGTTTCTATTTCTATCAGACCTGTTGGTGGCTCATCACCTGAATCAGATATCGTAAACAAAAAAGAATTCTTGGAAATCACTGATGATGAATTATCAGTAACGTATACTGAAAAACCACGAATAAACATCTTCCCAAACCCGGCAAAAGAAGTCCTTTTCATAAAAGGGAATCATTCGACCTATCCTTGGAAAATTTACAATATGTTTGGCACACTTGTTCTAGAAGGCAATGGGAATACGATAGACATTTCAAGCCTATCATTAAATCTATATCTTTTAAAAGTAGAAGAAAAAGCATTTAAATTTCAAAAACTGTAATAAAAAAAAAGGTTCAAACTAACAGTTTGAACCTTTTTTTCTTTTTAATAGAAGATTTACACATTGAATCTAAAATTCATAATATCACCGTCCTCTACTATATACTCTTTTCCTTCAACCCCTAGTTTTCCAGCCTCTTTAACTTTAACTTCCGAACCAAGTTCTATATAATCATTGTATTTAATTACCTCAGCTCTAATAAAACCTTTTTCAAAATCAGTATGGATTACACCAGCCGCTTGAGGTGCCGAATCTCCAATATTGATTGTCCAAGCTCTTACTTCTTTTACTCCTACAGTAAAATAAGTTTGCAGGTTTAACAATTTATAAGCTGAACGAATTAATTTAGCAGATCCTGGCTCATCTAAACCTATATCCTCTAAAAACACTTGACGCTCTTCATAATCATCCAACTCATTAATATCAGCCTCTGTTCCAACGGCTAACACAACAATTTCAGCGTTTTCATCTTTAACTGCTTCTTTCACTCTATCTACATAATCATTTCCTGAAACTGCTGCACTTTCATCTACATTACAAACATACATCACAGGTTTTGATGTAATAAACTGCATAGGAGCTACGTACTCCATTTCTTTTTCTGTAAACTCTAAAGTTCTAACCGATTTTCCTTCTAAAAGAACTTCTTGAATTCTAGTCAAAACATCAAACTCGGCTTGCGCTTCTTTATTACCTGTTTTAGCATTTCGTTTTACTCGCTCTAGCCTTTTCTCAACAGTTTCTAAATCTTTTAATTGTAATTCGATATCGATAGTTTCTTTATCTCTTACAGGATCTACAGAAGCATCAACATGCACAATATTGTCATTATCAAAACAACGCAATACATGAATAATCGCATCTGTTTCTCTAATATTACCTAAAAACTGATTTCCTAAACCTTCTCCTTTACTGGCTCCCTTTACCAAACCAGCAATATCAACAATCTCAACAGTAGCGGGAACAACACGTTCTGGATTTACCATTCCTTCCAACGTTGCAACTCTTGAGTCTGGCACATTCACCACCCCAATATTTGGCTCAATAGTACAAAAAGGGAAGTTTGCACTTTGTGCTTTTGCATTTGATAAACAATTAAATAAAGTTGATTTTCCTACATTAGGTAATCCTACAATTCCTGCTTTCATGTTATAAATTTTATTAGACCTACAAAAAACACTTTAATATGAGATCTTTTTATTCTTGTTAAGAGGTTGCAAATGTAATCATTTCTTGAAATTTTATTCAAAAAATAAAACCCTCATTTTCAAATATTTTATAATAAAAATCCCGCCATACAAATGTATAGCGGGATTTTTTATTTTTATTTGCCTGAAAATTACTCTCCGTGCATAAATGCTTTTTTTCCTAAAAGCTCTTCTTCTGTTTCTACGATATCATCATCAGGAACACAACAGTCTACTGGACAAACAGCAGCACATTGTGGCTCATCATGAAATCCTTTACATTCTGTACATTTATCTGGTACAATAAAATAAACCTCATCATCTACAGCCTCTTGATCTTCATCTGCATTTGCTTTTGTTCCGTTAGGTAATACGATATCTCCAGATAGTTCTGTACCATCTGAATAACGCCAATCTTCTGCACCTTCGTAAATTGCATTGTTTGGACATTCTGGCTCACAAGCCCCACAGTTAATACATTCGTCTGTTATTATAATTGCCATTGTTGTAATTTCTTAAATTGTGAAACGCAAAAATAAAAAAAAGTTTCTTAAATATCTATCCGTTTTATGATAAAAGACAGCTTTTTTAAACCCTATGCCTTGTTTAGTATCAATCTAAAAAAAGCTTCTCATTACAGAAGCTTTTTCATTTTCCTATTAATAAGTTTATTTACTTTCAAAAACTCCTGCATTCAAATCACGCAAGGCTTGGATTTTATCTTTAGAATTTACTACCAAAGAAACATTGTAATTGCTTCCTCCATAAGAAATCATTCGAATAGGAATATTAGTCAGACTATTAAATATAGCAGCACTACCTCCTTTTTGTTTTTCAGAAAAATCTCCTGCCAAACAAATAATACTCAAGTCTGAATCAACTTTTACACTTCCTATATCTTCTAGTTCTTTTACAATTTCTTCTAAATAAGTAGCATCATCAATTGTCAACGACACAGCTACTTCAGAAGTCGTAATCATATCAATAGAAGTTTTAAATTTTTCAAATACCTCGAAAATATTTTTTAAGAAACCATAGGCCATTAGCATTCGGTACGATTTAATTCTTATCGCAGTAATTCCATCTTTAGCAGCAATAGCTCTCACCTTATTTGGCACTTCACAATTTCTAATAATTGTACCTGCAGATTCAGGATTAAAAGTATCTTTTAAAAGTACTGGTACATTTTTCTCTTTTGCTGGAATTACACTTTGTGGATGTAATATCTTAGCTCCAAAATAAGCTAACTCAGCTGCCTCATCAAAAGAAATTTCTTTCAATGAAAACGTTTTATCCACATATCTAGGGTCATTGTTATGCATCCCATCAATATCTGTCCAAATTTGAATCTCTTCTGCTACGATTGCAGCTCCAATCAACGAAGCAGAATAATCACTTCCTCCTCTTTTCAGATTATCTATATCTCCCAAATGACTCAAACAAATATACCCTTGTGTAATAAATATGTCTGTATCCTCATTGGCTTTGATAATTTCTCCTAAGCTCTCTGTAATAAAATCTGAATCAGGCTCACCAGCTTCATCAATTCGCATAAAATCAAAAGCAGAAAGCAAACTCGCTGGTGTATTAATTTCATTCAAATACATAGAAAACATATTTGTAGATAAAATTTCTCCTTGAGCTACAATAATCTTTTCAATTGCCTCAATAATTTCAACAGAACCTTCATGAGCATATGATTTTATGAAATCAAAACGCTCTTCAATAAAAGCGCTTGCAGTATTTTTAACAGTTTCAGTTGCAAACAATCCTTCAATTACTTTTTTATAACGATCAATCATCATATCAATAATTGAATTCGCCTCTTCAAAATTAGAAGTTCCAATTGCATCTGTGATTTGATGTAAGACATTCGTAGTTTGAGACATTGCCGATAAAACAACAATTTTTTGTCCTTTGATATTAGAAACAATTTTTGCTACTTCCTTTATACTTTCAGGACTTCCTACAGAAGTTCCACCAAATTTTAATACTTTCATTTTGATTTTATTTAAATTCATTCAAATGCTCTAAGCCTCCCCTATTGAAATAGTTATAACTACCAAGCTAAAATGTTTCGCAAAAATCCTCCAATTGTTAATTTGCAGCAAAAAATTATAATATATTTACACTTTATTACAAATTGTTTAAAATTAAACACGCCATGAAAACTATTCAAGAATCGGTAGAAAGCATCATCAGAAAAACGCCTTTTTATGAAGAAGCTTTAAATGACAAATTAATCAATGTTTCCTCTTTGGCCCGTGCCATTCAAGAAGATGTTGAGAGTGACCTTGGTAAAGAGGTGAAGTCAGGAGCAATTATGATGGCAATCAATAGACTTTCTCCTTCGAACCTTTTAAGAATCAGAAAAAACATTCGAAAATTCACTTTTTCACTTGGCGATTTTATTGTACGTTCTAACCTATGTAACTTCACTTATAAAAATACACCAACCTTATTAAGGTCCATTACCTCTTTATTGAATGTAATTGGAGATGATAAAGATTACTTTTTCACAATATCACAAGGAATTTTCGAAACTAATATTGTAACAAGTAAAAACCTAGAAGAGCAGGTTAAAGAATTATTTGCTAAAGAAATTTTAATCTATGGACACAACGAATTGGCTTCTATCACAATTAAACTGCCAAAAACTAATGTTGAACAATCTGGAGTTTATTATTTTATTTTAAAACAATTGGCATGGGCAGGAATTTCAGTTCAAGAAATTATTTCTACTACACATGAAATGACTATTGTAGTAAAAGAAGAAGATGTAAATAACACATTTTCTATTTTGATTGACATGAAGAAAAAATAAGAAATATGAAGAATATTTTTGACGAAAAAATAAGCAAGGAAGTCATTTCAAGAATTGAAAAACTAAAACATGACACTGCTCCTGTTTGGGGTAAAATGAATGTTGCACAAATGCTTGCTCACTGCTGTGTTACCTATGAGTTTATTTACGAGAAAAAACACACCAAACCAAATAAATTCAAGGCACTGATGATGAATTTATTTTTGAAAAATATAGTTGTTAGTGAAAAACCATACAAAACAAATAGCAGAACAGCGCCTGAATTTCTAATATCTGATCTTAGGGACTTTAATACCGAAAAAGAAAGATTGATTCAGTATATTCAAAAAACACAAGAGTTAGGAGCAACTTATTTCAATAATAAAGAGTCACATTCTTTTGGAGCTTTAAGTGCTAGTGAATGGAATAATATGTTTTATAAGCATCTAGACCACCATCTACATCAATTTTCAGTTTAAACTATAAGGCACTCATTTAATGAGTGCTTTTTTTTTGAAAATAAACCATTTGTTATAATTAAAACCAAATGTCTTGCTAAAATCTAGATACAATAAAGTTCATCTAGTTAAAGTCTAGTTGATAGTTCTTTGAATTATTGATTTTTATTGAAATTTGTAATTGATAATGTGACATAAACATCAATAATTATAATTTTATGAAAACAATAAAAAGCCTATTCATTGGAGCTTTATTGCCCTTAGCAATTTCTTGTTCAAGTGTAACGTCTAATTCAACTGCTGAAAATTCTAAACAAACAGAAAAAGAGGATAAAGGATTTCCTTTTGAAATTCTACATGAAAAACCAAACATCAAGTTAAGTCATGCTATGGAACGAAACTATGATGCGTATATGGGAATTCAACCAAAGTACAATGAACTTTACACTCAATTTAAATATACCGAGTTAAAAGGATTGGATTACAGTAACCATGATGGAACCATAACACGTAGAGATCCTTCAAAGGTAATTTTTGAAAATGGCAAATATTATGTTTGGTATACACACAGACAAACACCAACTTCACCAAAAGGAGCTAAACTTAGCACTGAAACAATACCTTCAAGCGACTGGGATTTATGCGATATCTGGTATGCAACTAGTAAAGATGGCTTTACTTGGGAGGAACAAGGAGTTGCTGTGCCAAGACCTCCGAAACCAAATGTTGGATGGAGATCGGTTGCCACTACAGATATTTTAAAATGGAAAGGAAAATATTATTTATACTATCAAGGTTTTCAAGAAGCTAGCGGGAAACGTGGTGATGATTGCCCTGTAGCTGTTTCTTATTCAGATTCTCCAGATGGTCCTTGGACACCATATAACAAAATTGTAATTCCAAACGGAGCACCAGGTCAGTGGGATCAATACTCTATTCATGATCCTTACCCTTTAGTGTACAAAGGGAAAATATATTTATACTATAAGTCAGATTATGGAGTTAAAGGTGATTTGATTAGAATGCAAGGTCTTGCCACAGCAGATAACCCTCTAGGCCCATTTACTAAATATGCACAAAACCCAGTTATTAATTCTGGCCATGAAACTACACTTTTCCCTTTTAAAGAAGGAATTGCTGCATTAGTTATTAGAGATGGTAATGAACATAACACTATTCAATATGCAAAAGACGGAATTAACTTTGATATTGCTTCCATAACAGAATTAATGCCTAATGCAGGGGGACCCTTTATTCCTGATGCTTTTACAGATACCAAAGATGGTAGAGGTATTACTTGGGGAATTTCTCATTTTACAGCGGTTAATGGTTGGAAAACAAATCACTCTATTCTTACAAGGTTTGATTGCGACTTAAGTCAAGACATCAATGATCCTGGGATGAAGAAAAACCATGTTTACTACAAGCCAGAACATTATTTTAAACATGGTTTAAACGGCGCTCAGAAGAAAAGAATTGCTGAAGAAAATAAAATTTTACAAGCTCAATAAATAAACTTATGAAAAACAGTATCACCGCATTACTCTTTTTATTTAATGTTTTTTTTCTACTAGCAGATCCTCCTAACCCTCCTATCGGAAAACGATGGATTCTTAACGAAACCTTTTCTGATGAGTTCAATGGTACCGCTTTAGACAGTAATAAATGGTACGATTATCACCCAAAATGGATTGGTAGAGAACCTGGAATATTTTTACCCTCACAGGTCTCTGTTGGTGGTGGCTATATGAAAATCACAGGGAAGAAACTTAAAAAAGACACTATTGTAAAGGCTTATGGTAGAGAATTAACTTTCAATATTGCAGGTGGTGCTGTTATTTCAAAAAGTAATGATGCTTTTTATGGTTACTACGAATGTAAATTCAAGGCGGCCAAAACAACGATGTCTACAACTTTTTGGCTATCTACAAACCAAAGAGCTGAAGGGCCTAATGGTTGTGATAATTATGGCTTAGAATTAGATATTCAGGAGTGTATTGGAAGAACTGGCGATTTTAATGGAACCTATTTTGCACAAGGAATGAATTCAAACTCTCATTTTTGGTATACAGATTGTGAAAAGAAAAAACATGATTTACGAGCACCTCAATCCAAAATAAAAACAAAAACGTTACCTTCAGATGACTTTTACACATATGGAGGTTGGTGGCATGATGCCAGTAAAGTAAGTTACTATGTTGATGATCGTAAGGTAAAATCTGTTCACTTTTATTCAGATATAAAAGAAAAACCGTTTGATCAACCAATGCATGTGAATTTAGTTTCTGAAACCTATCCTTTTCCTTGGATTGAACTGCCTAATGAGAAAGAATTGGCGGACCCTTCAAAAAACACCTGTCTTTATGATTGGGTTAGAGCTTATACTTTGGTAGATATTGATGAGAAAGTAAAAAAAGTAAGTTATCCTAATAAAAATCTTTTCAACGCAAATATTTATTTCAACGTAAAACCGGAATTAATTCATGCGAAGAATGGAATTGAGACAAGTTATATCTATAAAGCAAATAGCAATTGTGAATTATTTATCAAAATTATCGATTCCAATAAAAATGTCGTTTTTCAATCCAAAGAAAAACTCTTGGCTGGTCATGGTCATAAAGCATTATCTATCTCTAAGATTGATAAATTAAAAAACAACCAGAGATACACAATCAAACTGATCGTAAAAGAGCAACATCAGAAAAAAGCGTTGACTCAAGATGAATTCAACTTTACCTTCAAAAAATAAGCTTATGGATAGTCTTAATCCTTTAAAATACACATTACTCCTATTTATCAGCACCATAATTTCTGGCTCTGCACAAGAAATAGATTTTTCTTTTCAAAACCCAAAACTTCCGGCAGAAAAAAGAGCTGAAATTTTAGTTTCTCAGATGACAAATGAGGAAAAGCTAAAACAGCTTTTAAGTAGTGCACCAGCTATAGAAAGATTACAAATTCCGAGCTATGATTGGTGGAACGAAGCATTGCATGGTGTTGCCAGAAATGGAAAAGCTACCATTTTCCCTCAAGGAATTGCCATTGGGGCTTCTTTTGACCCCGAACTAGCCCACCGAGTTTCTTCAGCAATCTCTACCGAAGCAAGAGCGAAGTATGAAATATCTCAAAATATGGGAAACAGAGGAAAATATGCAGGATTAACATTTTGGACTCCTAATGTAAATATATTCAGAGATCCTAGATGGGGACGTGGTCAAGAAACATATGGTGAAGACCCATACTTAATGTCTAAAATGGGAGTAGCCTTTGTCAAAGGATTACAAGGAGATAATGGTAACTATTTGAAGTCTGCAGCTTGTGCTAAACATTTTGCCGTACATTCTGGTCCCGAAGAATTACGTCATCATTTCAATGCAGAACCAACTAAACAAGATTTATATGAAACTTACCTACCTGCATTTGAAGCCTTAATTAAAGAAGCGAAGGTGGAAGGAGTTATGAGTGCTTATAACGCTGTATATGGCAAAGCAGCCTCAGGAAGTGAATTTCTACTAAAAGAAACACTACGAGAGGATTGGGATTTTGATGGTTATATTGTTTCTGATTGCGGAGCAATTAACGACATTTTTAAAGGACATAAAACTGCTAAAACCAAAGAAGAGGCGGCTGCTATTGCTCTAATGGCTGGTGTCAACCTAAATTGTGGCTTCACTTATAAATTCTTAGGAAAAGCCCTTGAACAAGGATTGATCTCGGAAAGCTTATTAAACGAAAGAACAGAGCAACTTTTTAAAACTAGATTTAGACTTGGTATTATTGACAAAGAAAACAGTGAAAACCCATACAGTTCAATTGGTGCAGATAAAATTCATTGTGATGCACATATAGCTTTAGCTAGAGAAGCAGCACAAAAATCAATAGTTCTTTTAAAAAACGAAAACAACACACTACCACTCTCAAAAAACATTCGCGTTCCTTATGTTACAGGTCCTTTTGCAAATTCTGCTGACGTGTTAATGGGGAATTATTATGGAGTTAGCCCCAATTTAGTAACAGTTCTAGAAGGAATTGCAGATGCTGTTTCTTTAGGAACCTCATTAAACTACAGAAGTGGAGCATTGCCATTTCAAAAAAACTTAAACCCTTTAAATTATGCACCTGTGGTTGTAGGTATGTCCGATGCTACCATATGTGTTGTGGGGATTTCTGCAGATATGGAAGGGGAAGAAGTGGATGCTATCGCATCGCCAAGTAAAGGAGATCGTAAGGATCTAAAACTTCCACAAAACCAAATAGAATACATAAAAACTATGATTCAAAAGAAAAAAGACAAACCTTTAATTTTGGTAATTGCAAGTGGTAGTGCTGTTTCGTTAGAAGGTATTGAGGAAGGCTGTGATGCTATTTTACAAATGTGGTACCCTGGTGAACAAGGTGGAAATGCAGTTGCAGATGTATTATTTGGAAACATCTCTCCTTCGGGACATCTTCCGATAACTTTTCCTAAAAATGTAGAACAACTACCTCCTTTTGAAGACTATTCTATGCAGGGTCGTACTTATAAGTACATGACAAAAGAACCTATGTTTCCATTTGGTTTTGGACTTACCTACTCTAGCACCTCTTTTGATTCATTAAAAATTGAAACCTCGAAACTTAGAAATAATAAAAATCTAGAATTTTCTTTACAGTTAAGTAACACGGGAAATTATGATATCGATGAGGTGGTTCAAGTATACATCAGCCCAATTCATAACAATGATAATTTACCACAAACTAGTCTTAAAGGTTTTCAAAGAGTTTCACTTCACAAAGGAGAATCAAAAAAACTAAACTTCACTATTGCCTCAGAAGACTTAAAAGTAATCAATAGCAAAGGTGAAAAAATCTGGAAAAAGGGACGTTACAAAATAATTATTGGAAACTCCTCACCTTCTGAACTAAGTCAAAAATTAGGAGCTGCAATACCACAAACAGCCGAGATTCAGTTAAAATAAAGTTTAAATAAACCAATAAAAGCTCCACAATATCAATTGGAGCTTTTTTTTGGACATTTGTTACGCTAATAAAACCAATGCTTTCAATGCTATTCCATAATTTGTAGTTAATTTGTTTTCAAATAATCTACAACCTACTAATATTCAACAATGAGAATTAGCATTACCTTTATCCTCCTTTTAATAGGACTTGCCTCTTGTAAACAACAAAACCAACTTACTCAAAAACATCAAAAGAGAGATTATAATGAGATCTCTTTTCCTAAACTAGAGCGATCAAAACAAACAAATTTCTACAATGAAAAACTTACCTCACAGATTTTGGTAGAACCAGGTTATTACGTTTGGGGCTTAAGTGTAGTGAATTGGAACGGAAAATACCATGCTTATTACTCTAGGTGGAAAAAAGAACACCAGCACAAAGGTTGGATGACACATTGCGAAATTGCCCATGCAATTTCTGAAAGCCCAATGGGACCTTTTAAATTTCAAAATGTGGTTTTAAAAGCGAAAAAAGAAGGTGGTTGGGATATCAACAATTCACACAATCCATATGCCGTTGTTGCCCAAGGAAAAATTCATTTGTACTATATTGCGAATAACATCAAATCATTTTTACCAGCGAAGAACGGAAATACAACCTACCCTTCTTCTGAATGGTTAGAAAAAAATAGAACCATTTTAAGAGAAAGCCAATGTATAGGTGTTGCAAGTGCAGACAATCCTGAAGGTCCTTTTATCAGATCTGAAAAAATAGTAGTTGCACCAGATAATGAGAAATTTAAAAAAATCGCAGTAAATCCAGCCGTAATATATAAAGATGGACTCTATTATATGATTATGAAAGGGGATGATATGGCACATAAAAAACCTTTTAGAATTCAACTCGTAGGGACCTCTAAAACACCTGATGGCCCTTTTCAATTTTCACCAAAACCTGTTTATGCAGAAGCACAAACAGAAGATGCATGCTTTTGGTATGACCAAACTCTAAAGAAACATTTTATGGTATGTCATGTAATGGGAAAAAATGAATTGGCCTTATTTAGTTCTGACAATGGTTTTGATTGGCTACCGGACGAACGTAAAGTGTTCATGAAAAAAGAATTTATAATTGATAATGGTAGCATATGGAAACCTAAAAGAGTAGAAAGACCTTTTGTGTTAACTAACGAAAAAGGTCAACCTTTAATGTTGTATGTAGCTGTCTACGACAATAATGTAAATGGAAACATTGCCATTCCAATAGAGTTTAATAAATCAGCAAAAAAATAAAAATGAAAAACTTAATCACAATTGCAATACTTGTATCGCTACTGCACAGTTGTAAGCAAGCACCCGTTGAGCAGGAACCAGAAATAAAGAATGTTTTGTTTATTCTAGCCGATGATTATGGCTACAACGATTTAAGCTTAAGAAATGATAGTTTTTATGAAACTCCGAACATTGATAAAATAGCTAAAGAAGGAACTATTTTTAATGAAGGGTATGCAACCTGTCAAGTATGCAGTCCTTCAAGAGCAAGTATTTTAAATGGAAAATTCCCAGCAAGACATGGTATCACTGACTGGATTGGTGCTAGATCTGGTGAAAAATGGAGAGAAAAAAAGCGTTATTCTAAATTACTTCCAGCAGCATACAAACACAATTTAGAACATAAAGACATTACTTTACCCGAAGCATTAAAAAAAGAAGGTTATACAACTTTCTTCGCAGGAAAATGGCATCTTGGAGAAAAAGGTTCTTGGCCTGAAGACCATGGTTTTGATATTAATATTGGTGGTTTTGATGCGGGTGGTCCGAGAGGAGGTTACTTTTCTCCCTGGAAGAATCCTAATTTAGAAAACAAAAAGGACGGAGAAAACCTAAGCATGAGGCTAGCAGAAGAAACCGTAAAATTTATGAAGACACATAAGGACGAAAAATTCTTTGCCTACCTTTCTTTTTATGCAGTACACGGAGCTATCCAAACGACACAATCAAAATGGAAAAAATACCGAGAAAAAGCAGAAAAAAACGGCATTGATGAAACAGGCTTCAAAATGGCCAAATACCTGCCGGTCAGACAGGTTCAAGACAACCCAATCTATGGTGGCTTGGTAGAATCTATGGATGATGCTGTTGGAAGAGTAATGCAAGGTTTAAAAGAACTTGGTTTGGATCAAAACACATTGGTAGTATTTACCTCAGATAATGGAGGTGTTTCGGCTGGAGATTCCTTTTCTACGTCTAATCTTCCCTTGCGTGGTGGTAAGGGGTATCAATTTGAAGGAGGAATTAGAGAGCCTTATTTTATAAAAGTTCCTTGGCTAAAAAACACCATTAAACTAAGTAATACGCCAGTATCCGGAACAGATTTTTACCCAACTATTTTAGATTTGGTTGGAGCAAAATTGCGTCCCTCAGAACACCAAGATGGTGTAAGTCTATTGCCAATTTTAAAGGGAGGAAAAATTGAAGAAAGACCACTGATATGGCACTATCCTCATTATGGAAACCAAGGAGGAGAACCTTCCTCAGTCATTAGAAAAGGAAATTGGAAACTTATTCATTATTACGAAGACGGAAGAAAAGAACTTTATAATATAAAGGACGATATTTCCGAAAATAACAACGTAATCTTACAAAACGAGCAAATTGCGCATAAATTAAATAAGGAGCTATTTGACTATTTAAAAAATGTTAACGCTAATTTCCCTGAAAAAGATCCAAATTACAATGAAGAGATGGAACAAAAGCATTTACATAAAATAGCCACTAAAAAACTTAAATCATTAGAGAAACAAAGACTTGGGTTTTTAGATAAAAATTTCGACCCAAAAAATAATTGGTGGGGAAGTTTGATTACAATGGATTGAGCCAACTACAAATTCTAATTTACGCCTCCTAAACTTTATTGTTTTGGAGGCGTTTTCATATAAGATGAATATATACCGATATTTTACCCCTTTCAGAAATAAAAAAGAACATATGTACAACGCAAAAATCAATATCTCTTCGTGATAATTACTTTTCTTAAGTAGCTTTGAATAAACCCAAAAAAAATATTGATGCGACATTTCTTGTTTTGTTTGAATCTATTCATTTGTATGACATTTTCTAACATTGTGAATTCACAGATTGTCTTACTTGGAGACAACCCTCCTGAAAAGAATTTATTTGATGGAGATTTTCAATTAATAAAAGGGTATTGGAGGAAAGCGCAACAGTCCCCTTTCTGGAGAACAACAGTAATTGAAGGTAAAGAGAAAATGGGGCTGCATAAAGGTACCATGTTTAGCATGAACCCTATTGGTATTGCAGAGTCAAAAATATTGAATGGAAATAAAAAATATCAAACTGTAAAAGTAGGAGATAAATTCCGTTGGAGTTTCGGTGCAGATTTGGAATACATAAGTTCAGGATCGATTAGCCTTGAACTAGTATTCGGAAACAATGCAGTAATGTTAAAAGAGAAAGCTTCACTCATCGGCTCTGACAAAAAAATTGAACACTTTAAAGGTGTTTATCACGCTACCGAAACTGATGCTAAAAATGGACTGCCTTTTGTGAGGGCAACTTTTTATTCTAGTGAAGATGTTAAGGTTTACCTACATTATGTAAATATCAGTATAGAAGATCCCTTATTCGAAGGGCCTAAATTAAAAATCACCAATTCGTCAAATGATATTCAACTCCATTGGACGGATTATAAAAAGGCAAACTATAAAATTTACCGCAGTATATACGGAAGTAATAACTACAAAAAGATTGGAACTACTAACGAATTTCAATTTACTGACAACAACTTTATCAATGGTATTAAGTATTGCTATGTTATAACCAGAGATGACACATCTCAAATTGCTTCTAATACGATAGATGCTACTAGAAAAGATACAATACCTCCTACCCCTCCGAAGAATATTAATACTGAAATTTTTGATACTGAGATTAAAATAAACTGGACTAAAAGCAATTCGATAGACGTAAAAAACTATGCCCTTTATAGAGGAGATGCCAATGGAGAGCATCTAAGAGAAATTGCGCATGATCTCACCAAAACACATTATACTGACTACACTCCCAAAAAAGAAATACCAAATACCTATGTTATTTATGCTTATGACTATAGTGGAAACAAAAGTTTAGCCTCCAAACCAATACAAGCATCTGTTAACTCTAAACTGGGAACGTCTTTGAGCGATTTAATTCTTCCCATGCCAATTCATAAATCCTTACAGGAAAATATATGGGGAGCAAAAGGCGTCGTTCCGAGAGATCCTGATAACGGAATTGAAGACTCTGATTGGACGTACTGGGGTGGAACACCTGTTAAAGGAAAGGATGGTAAGTTTCATATGAATATAACCCGATGGCCCGCTAATGCGACCAAAGGACATTGGGAATGGCCTAATTCAACGATTGCTCATGTAATTTCAGATACACCAACAGGCCCTTACAAAATCAAAAAAAATATTACTTACGAATACCACAATGGTAAAGGACACAACCCTGATATCATTAAACTAAATGATGGTTCCTTTTTGCTTTATTCACTAATTGACTGGGAGGCTACTTTATTCTCCTCTAAAACAATAAATGGTCCGTGGAAAAGATTGGGCATTATGGAAGTTGATTGGGAATCATCACATGAAACACCAGAGCTGAGCTATCGATTTTATAGAAACTTGTCAGGAGTTCACTTACCTAACAATAGATTCTTATTTGTAACCAAAGCCGGTGCCATGATGATGAGTGAAAACAATAATCCACTTGGGCCATATAGAGTAATTACAAAAGCAATAAAAGGCAACAGCATTATCCCTGAAAAATATAGAAATTCGAATTATGAAGACCCTGTTTTATGGAAGGACGAAGTACAATATCATATGATTATCAATGCTTTCTGGGACTACCGTGCAATTTACTTACGCTCACCAGATGGAATACATTGGAAATTTAATTCAGGAACTGCCTATACACCCGATAACACTTCTTATGTAGATGGTACGAGAACCCATTGGTATAAATTAGAAAGACCCCACGTTATACAGGATTCCTATGGACGTGCAACTCATTTATCATTAGCTGTAATAGATGTACCTAAAGCAGATGATTTAGCAAAAGACAACCATAACTCTAAGAATATTATTTTACCGCTCGTCCTTAACCGACGAATGGAACTCTTAAACAAAAAGAAAATCACTTCAAAAACCAAAACCATAAAAGTAAAAATTCTTTCAGAATATGGCTTTGATGCCCAAACTGATATCGACCTCTCTACCATCCGATTTGGAGCGAATGAAGTAGTAGATTTTGGAAAGGGTTGTAAAGTCAGAAAAACAAAAAATAAGGGTAAAGATTTAATTATTGAATTTAATGCAACAGGAAACGGATTGACAGATACTAATTTTGTGGGAAAACTGATAGGAAAAACAAACTCTGGAGAATTATTAGTTGGATATACCAAATTGAAATTTTTACCGACCCAACATTCCAAGTAATAACTAATACAAAACACAAATACTTTAATCATTTAAAACTCATGAAACACACAATAAAAATCTACCTAACCGTAATCTCATTCATATTAGCAGGTACTTCAGCCATAGCTAAAGAGATATCTGTAAAAAAAACAAAAGGAAACACTAGCTATGTCAAATTTAAAAATGCAATCTCTAAAGCCAAGAATGGTGACGAAATTCTTGTAGATTTAGATATTACCTTTAGTAATAAAGACCCTAAAATTGCAATTACAAAGCACCTAACTATAAAAGGAGCACAACGAAAAAATAAATTCAGTCTACTAAGAGAATCAAAATTTAAAAACACTTCAAATAGTTCGATTCTTGCGATTCACACGGATAATTTTCATTTAGAAAACTTGATTATCTCGATAAAAAAAGGGCAAGGTTACAAAGCCATTGAAATAGGTAAAAACTCGCAAGACTTAAAACTTTATAAAAATTTCTCATTTAAAAACTGTGACTTTCTACAATCAGATGTTCATTATTCAGCAAGAGGATTATTCTTTCAAGGAAAATTTAAAAATGTTTTAATCGAAAACTGCAAATTCAATTATTGGTTTAGTATTGTTGCCAGAGACTGTCCCGTTCTCGATGGTTTCAGAATCTCACATTGTGAATTTTTTAATGGTAGCCACCAAATATCATTTGATGGTGCCTTATTAGATGAACCAGATCCCACCTATGGCTTAGAAATAAGTTTAGAAAAACATGAAAATATTATTATCGAAAATAATAGATTTAACCTTACGGAATCTTTTAATATCGCATTAGCTTATACTAAAAATGTAATCATCAGAAATAATATATTGGAAGGCGGTAGTCATGTAAAATATTCTCAACCGATACACCTAGAAGACCGTTGTAGTAATATTGAAATTATTGGTAATACCATGAAAAGTAAACAAACAGGGATTCTGCTTTTCTCAACAGGTAAAGTAGGGCACGGTCAAGGAAAGAGATTTGAACCTGCGATAAAAAAGACCAAAGGAACTGGAAATGTACGCATCATAAATAATACTATTGATGCAGATGGAGATGCAATTTCTTCAACATATTTAAATGGTTTTTTAATCATCTCAGAAGACAATACTATTAACGGAAAAAAACGAGGAATAAATATCAACCAATCCTTTACTTCAAACCCAGGGACGAAAGTAAAAATCGATTCAAAAGTATTGATAAACGGTTTGCCTCTGCATAAAGTATTAAACATCAAAGACCCTCAAAAACGAACGACTTACCTAAAATCTGATATAGAAATTCAATAAAAAAAAACCCAATCCTAAAAGGATTGGTTTTTTTTTTCGCTCAAATAAATATTACTCCTCTATGGAATACACTATTTTAAAAATAGGTTTGCTAGCAGTATTTTCAGCATCATCTGCTTTCGCTTTTGTAACCTTGATGTGATTTTTTGTCTCGCTTTCAAGCAGTTGTTTCTTAATTCCTTCAATACGCTTACTTTCATAAACCTGTGCTAAAGAATCCACTAGAGCAGGACTCGCTAAAGATACACAAGCTCCTTCCACAAAAGAAGAATCTAACATTTTTTCAATCGTCGCTTCCGTCGCATCCTTTTGTGTTTTCTCTAGTAAGTAAAGTTTAAACTCTTTTTCATCTTCTAAATAGTTCTTTTTACTATTCTTTTTATTGAATTCATTTCCTATTTGTTGTACGGCAATATGTTTCTTTTCTATTGCTACATCATTAAAATACAACATATCAATAAGCAAACCTTCTTTCTTTTTTTCAAGTTCCTGTAACTTATCTAGTTGTTTCAAGTGAGCGTCACTTAAAGCGGTATCCAAATAAGAAAACTCAAAAGTTTCTAAGTCTTTTGGGTCTCCTCCTACCAAACCGCCTAAAAACTTAACAGGTGAGGCTACAGTTTTTACCAATAAGTTTTTAAAAGAATACCAAACAATTTTGTTTACACTAACACTTGGATCATTTAAATCTCCACCTACAGGAACATCCAAATTCACAACACCATCTTTATCCTTCAATAAAAATAACGCAAACTTGAGTGGCAAGTTATATAAACCTCCTCTTTTATCTCCTAAAGTTGCATTGTGAACAATTAATTTATTTTGACTATCCAACTCCCCGTTGTGTATTTTAGTATTCGTTTTATAATACATATCCCCTTCCAATACAGGAACCCCCATATAATCCATCGAATATATATTCAAGTCATTTAATTTAAACCCTGAAATAACATATTTCAATTCCAATTCCATAGGATCTAGCGGATTAAAACTAACATCTACCTTCATTACACCTCTCTTGTTTAGCAACATCTTGGCTTGCATATCTACCCATTCTGTTTTACTATCCATAGAATCTAGATCTACCTCTATACTCGTTAAATTGTATTGAAATGGTTGTGACGTAGTTTTATCATTAAACTGTAACTTCCCATCAATAATCTCAAAAGAATTTAATCTGTAATACAACTCTGGTGTACTATCATTTTCTACTTCAGACGTATTTTCAAGTTCTGCTGCCACAACTTCTGTAGAGTCTACTGATTCATTAAGTCGAAGAAAAGATTCAAAATTAGTTGTTGCTTGAAACATATCGAAACGAACATATGGTCTTTTTAACTTAACTGAATCAATGATAAAATTATTTTTTAAGGGTTCTAATTTTTCAAAGACGCAATTAATTTGCTCTGCCATTAATATTGGTTTCTTCAAGGTATCATTCATCTTAAAATCATTAAGACGCACAAAACCATCTATTGCTAGAGTGTCTAAATAATTAGTATTGCCTATGAAGTTTAAGTTTGTAGAAAGTAAACCATTCGCAGATTCTAACAACAAGAAATCTTGTAAGTACTTTGTATAGGCAGATAGATCTAAATCTTCTAATCCTATGTTTGCACTAAACCCTCCGTCTATGGGATCAAAATTTGTAGAGGAATAAAACCTACCTCCATCTCTAAATTTAAATTCAAGATCAGCATTACTTTCATCTACTTGATTCCACTCTATATTTGGAATAATTAAATCCAACTCATCAAAAATAAATTCTTCATCAATCACCTCATCTTTAAAAGATACTTCTGCATTTAAAAATTCAATATCGGACAAGCTAAATTTAAACACCTCTGTGGAATCCAAAACTACTTCTTCCTCTACAAGGGAATCATTCGGTGTATCATAAAATGCAATCAAACTGTCAAAATTAAACGTAGAATCATTTTCTTTGATCACATTTGTTGCTAAATTTTTAACGTAAAATTGTTGCAGTGTTATCTTTGAGGTAAAATAATGATAAGGTCTAGCATTTAAAACAAGAGTATCAAAGGATACAAAACTCGATAGGTCATCGGATTCGTATAAATCAAAATCAAAAACCTTAATAGTTCCAGTAAAAAGATTGATATCTATATCCTCTACAGTTATCTTTCTACCAACCCATTCTTTTCCGTTTTTTTCAACTAAACTTTTTGCAACTACGGGTAACAACCACAAAACTAGCGTTATAAAAACTAAAACAACGCCTGAAACAATTTTTATTTTTTTATTCTTCAAGGTAAGCAGATAGTGTTAAAGAGAGTCAATTATATTTCCCTAAAAATTAGGAAGGTAAATATACAAAATTACTCTTCATTCTTCAACATCTCAATATGCTTGATTAATCGTTTTGTTGCTAGTTTTAATGTACCGTTATAAACGCCTCTTATTCTACCTTGTTTATCTATCAAAAGAAAATTTTCAGTATGAATAAATTCGCTCGCTTCTTTCGTTTTTACAAAATCTTCATCGGAAAAATATGCTGTCCTTGCTAATTCATAAATAGCTTCTTTCTCCCCAGTTACCAAATTCCATTTCTTAGAATTCACCCCATAATTATCCGCATATTTTTTTAACACTGGCACCGAGTCTATTGCTGGAGTTACAGAATGTGAAAGCAACAAAACATCAGGATCATTTTTAAATTCATCCTGTAACAACTTCATATTTAAACTCAAACTTCTACAGATTCCCGTGCATGTAGTAAAGAAAAAATCAGCCACATAGATTTTCCCTAGGTAATCTTTATTGGTGACTGTTAACCCATTTTGATTGGTAAAAGAAAAATCTGGAATTTTATGAATCTTTTCATAATCTTTAGAATCTTTACTTATCCATTCCGGTGTGAAATCACCAGAATTAAAAAAAGGCAATGTTTGAACTGAATGTTCCCTTTTTTCTACTTTTTTTTCTGACTTCTTACATGATAAAAATAATAGAGTAAAAAAAGAGGCTATTATAAAGTACTTCATAAGTCGTTTAAGTAAAAAATTATTTAATCAATTAAGAGCTCTTAACTTTGCATTGTTCTGTTTGGGATTCTTTTATAATGTAGATACAGCATCACATTTTTTTAAGCCTATTAACCCAAATCGCTCACCGTTTACAACAACATAATTAGACCTTAGTGTCCCATTGGGTTTAAACATTTTTTGACTCCCCTCTTCTTTTCCATTTTCATAATGAAAATATCGCATGGGTACTCCATTTGAAAACCATTCATTTGCTTCCCCATGGTGCTGACCAAGGGCATTAAAATAATATTCAAATTTTATTTGTTCATTCGGCCAGTATCCAACATGTTTCCCAGTTTTATATCCATTGGTATAGCAGCGTTCCGAAGCTATTTTCCCTGATAAATACCATTGCTTCTCAATACCATGAAGTTTGCCATCCTTATAATATTTTTCAGTTTTAAGCTGTTTGGTTTTTGGATAAAAGGAATATAATTTACCTGTAAAGAAATCTCCCTTATACAACAACAGCCCTTTTTCAAAAGACAAACCTTTAGCGCCTAACTCCAAACTAAGGGGTACTTTACTGCAAGATGTTATAACTAACACGCCAAAGATAAGTAGGATTAATTTTTTCATTATCTAGATATTGATCCAGGAGTACCATAAAAACCATCTCCATTAATATATGGTGCATCCGCAGATATATGATAATGATAGATACCATTAGGAAATTCTTCTGTTGCAGAATAATGACCATGATAATCATCTAAATCTGAACTTGATACTATTTGCCCATTCTCAACAGGTCCATATACAGGAAAACCATCTGCTAACAAACCTAAAAAGGCTTCATCTCCAAATTGTTCCGTTAAATACGCTGGCTCAATATGATAATGATACGCACCATTTCCTGCAGGGTGACCAAGATACTGATCAAATGAATCTATCTCATTATCCAAAGCTGAAAACCCAGCAGCATATTGATTAAAAAATACAACTCCATTTCTTGAAATCCCCATAGGTCCCATCTCGGTAGCCTCTTTATTTGTAGCTTCTTCTGGATTCAAAGTTATCGTAAAAGTAATGTTCTGCTCACCTATTCTGTTGGGATTCATACGAAAACTAGAATTCGTTCCAGTGTAATCAGCATATTTTTCATTTGCCCATTCCGTATCTGCATAATAAGGAGATTTATGATCTGGCAAATTAGTGGTTGTAAATGTTACCGTTCCGTTAGATACAGAGTAATTAATTGCTTCCACATTATCAAACAAAGTCAATATCGGTGTAATATCATAATTGGTGTTTTCTGGTTCCTCCTCTTCACTATTTTCCTCTTCAGGCTCTTCCACTTCCTCTACATTCTCAGTATCATCAATAAGCTCTTCCTCTTCAACAACAGTTTGTGTATTTGATGAACAACTTACAAAAAACAAAACAAGTAAGGTCATCATCATTAATTTAATCAGTCTAAGTAGTTTAATGGTTGCTATCATAATATATAAATTTAATAAAATAATTAGGGTTCTACTATTAAAACAAGTGATCTTTTAAAAACCCTACCTAAACAAAATAAATTTCTTCCCCAATATTTAATAAATCAAAAGTATATTTGCTTAACAAAAGAATAAGATATGAAAATTGTTTTTGCTACCCATAACCTAAACAAAACGAGAGAAGTTGCGGCTTTATTGCCAACCATTGAATTATTATCATTGGAAAGTATCCAGTGCTACGATGAAATTGAAGAAACAGAAGATACACTTGAAGGCAATGCAAAATTAAAGGCGAATTATGTTACCAAAAACTTTGACCTCAATTGTTTTGCCGATGATACCGGACTTGAAGTTGAAGCGTTAGATGGTGCCCCCGGAGTATACTCAGCGAGGTATGCAGGGGAAAAGGCAGATGCAACTAAAAACATGGACAAACTATTATCTGCTCTTGAAGGTGAAACGAATAGAAAAGCTAAATTCAGAACTGTTATTGTATTAAACCTAGAAGGTAAACAACATATATTTCAGGGTGTGTGTGAGGGAGAAATTCTTGAAAAAAAATCCGGAACAGACGGTTTTGGTTACGATCCAATTTTCAAACCCAATGGATACGACATTTCCTTTGCCGAAATGACCATGGAAGAAAAAGGAAAAATAAGTCATAGAGGCCTTGCCGTTTCAAAACTTATTTCTTTTTTAAACACACTATAATTTTTTGATAACTCAAAAAACATATAAAAAACAGGCAGTCCTTTTAGGCGTCCTTCTCATAACAACTTGGTTGATCAATATTAGTTTAGGATCTGTTAAGATACCTATGCTGGACTTGTTTCATATTATTTTTGGAAATTCTGAAAGTAAAGAGAGTTGGAATTATATTATCTGGAATTTCCGTATTCCAAAATCCTTAACAGCAATGCTTGTAGGTTCTGGTCTTGGAATCAGCGGACTTTTAATGCAAACTTTATTTAGAAACCCCTTGGCAGGTCCTTTTGTCCTAGGAATCAGTTCTGGAGCTAGTTTAGGGGTTGCGACTTTAATTTTAGGTTCAACTTTTTTAGGAAGTTTTCTTGGTGCTTTTTCACCATCTAGTTATACCGTAACTATTGCCTCAAGTCTCGGCTCTTTTTTGGTACTTTCCGTTGTTTTAATTGCGATAAAAAAAATACGAAATACTATGTCGATACTTATCATTGGTCTTATGTTCGGAAGTATTAGTGCTGCCATTATTAACGTATTAAGTTATTTCAGCTCTGCAGAGTCTTTGCAACAATTTATCTTTTGGAGCTTTGGAAGTTTAGGCAATTTAAGTTGGCAAGAATTAGGTGTTTTTGCAGGAGTATTAGCTTTGAGTGTTTTGTTTTTACTAAAAAGTATCAAACCCTTAAACGGATTATTATTAGGTGAGAATTATGCCATTAGCCTGGGAATAGATCTAAAAAAAACAAGAAATTTAGTTTTGATTGTTACAAGTTTAATGACAGGAGTTATTACTGCTTTTTCTGGTCCTATTGCCTTTATTGGATTGGCTGTACCACATCTTACCAAATTAATATTTGACACCTCAGACCATAAGGTTTTAATACCGTCTGTTGCATTTACTGGTGCTATACTCATGCTTATATGTGATACCATTGCACAAGTTCCGAATAGTGAATATACCCTACCAATAAATGCAATCACATCACTCTTTGGAGCTCCAATTGTGATTTGGTTATTGATCCGAAAACAAAAATCTATGATATGATGGATGCTAAAAAGAAACATATCATATTAAAAACCGAAAATTTAACCATTGGGTATTGCGACAAAAATGGAACTAACTTTGTTGCAAAAAACCTTAATATTGAACTAGAAAAAGAAAAATTAGTTTGTTTATTAGGGAAAAATGGTATTGGAAAATCCACCTTGTTAAGAACACTATCTAACACCCAACATAAGCTACATGGTGAAGTATATATAGACAATCAAAACTTACTTAGAATATCTCCATCTACTTTCGCTAGAAAAATGAGTTTGGTACTCACTGAAAAAATACCTGAAAGTCAGCTATCTGTTTATGATTTAATTGCTCTTGGCAGACAACCATATACCAATTGGCTAGGCAAACTCTCTCCAAAAGATATCACGAAAATAGAACAGGCCATTGAATGGGTTAATATTTCACACATTTGTAACAAAAAAAATTATGAACTTAGTGATGGTCAATTACAAAAAGTTATGATTGCACGTGCTTTGGCACAAGATACAGATATAATCATACTAGATGAACCAACTGCTCATTTAGATCTACATCACAAAATTGAGGTTTTTAAACTACTACAAGAACTTGTTCACAAAACTAAAAAAACTATTATTCTTTCAACACATGAAGTCAATTTAGCCCTTCCACTTGCAGATGAACTTTGGTTAATGACAGAAAACAATTTTGTTACAGGGACAACAGACTCACTAATAAAATCAAAAGATTTAGAAAATTTATTTCCGGCAAATCAAATTATATTTAATCCAGATTTAAAACAATTTACTTTAAAAAAATAAGTATTTTTATAAGATATCAAAGACAACCTTATAGAATGAAGCACATATTTTTATCAGTAATTCTGAACTTTTTACTTTTCTCTTGCACTACTACCAAGGAAGCATCTAACGACAAATCCGTGGTAAAATATGCTAACACAATTACTCTAAACGAGCTAAAAACAAACCTATACACCTTTGCCTCCGACGATTATGAAGGACGAGAAACGGGTGAAAAAGGACAAAAAATAGCAGCCGATTTTTTAAAAAAACAATATCAAAATTACGGTATACCAAGTCCGATTTCGGAAGATAATTATTTCCAGAAAATTCCGAAAGATTTTTTACCCGGTGGAGTTAAAGCTTCAGAAAACGTTGTGGCGTTTATTGAAGGCACTACCAAGCCAGATGAAATTATTGTTATTTCCGCACATTATGATCACCTTGGAACCAACGCAGTAGATATTTTTAATGGTGCAGACGATGATGCCTCAGGTACCGTTGCTGTCCTAGAAATTGCTCAAGCCTTTAAACAAGCAAAAAATGAAGGCAATGGCCCCAAAAGATCCATTCTATTCCTTCATTTAACAGCGGAAGAAAAAGGTTTATATGGCTCTAAATGGTATGTAAAAAACCCTTTATTTCCTTTGAAAAACCATATCGCTAATTTAAATATTGATATGATCGGACGCGTTGATGATGCTCACATAGAGAAAAGTAATTATGTGTATCTCATTGGATCAGACAAATTAAGTACCGAATTACATAATTTATCCGAGCAGGTAAATTCTGAATTTATAAACTTACATCTCGATTATACATATAATGATGAAAACGATCCAAACCGTTTTTATTATCGATCAGATCATTATAATTTTGCTAAAAACAATATCCCAATAATATTTTATTTCAATGGTGTTCACAAAGATTATCATAAACCAACAGATACTCCTGAAAAGATTAATTATGATATATTGACAAAACGAACCAGACTCGTTTTTCATACAGCATGGGAAATTGCCAATCGTGAAAAAAGGGTGTCGGTAGATAAAAAATAATTTAAAACACTGTTTACTAGAAAGAATAAAAAAAACAGTTCCATTTTGAAGCTTTGTTTAAAAAATCAACAATAAAAGTATTTATTTATTTTTTTATCAATAAACGTTCAAAATCAAACTATTTTATTATATTGCCCAAATAACAGAAATTAAACATTCAGAGAAACCTATGGAATTACTAGATAGAGCTTTAGAATTTGAAGAAAATGTATCTACATTTAAATCAAGAGATGAACGTATCAAAGCTTCACATACTGCCAAAGAATTAGTTCTTTCGTTAAATGAAATTTACAAAGAAACTAAAGATCCAAACATTATGGATGTAATGAAACGAATCACAGCTATTAAACAAAAATTTGAGAAAAGATTAAAAGGGAGACTAACGCCATAAGAATTACTTTTTTAATAGTAATTCTTTTAGTGTTCCGACAAAATAATTTATTTCCTCTTTAGATGTAAATTTCGAAAAAGACAATCTCAGCGAAGTATGTGTTGCTTCGTCTGGGGTTAATAAGGCCTCTAATACATGTGATCCCTTGTTACTTCCGCTTTGACAAGCACTACCTCCAGACACAGCAATCCCCTTTAAATCTAAATTAAACATTAAAAAAGGTACTTCCTTCGGAAGTCTAATGTTTAGAACTGTCATGCTTGTTTTTGTCAAGTTTTCAGAACCTGCATTAAAAATAATTGATGGCAATTCATTCTTAATACTTTCAATACAGTAACTCTTTATTAGTTGTAATTGTTCTAAATCCTTATTTAAGGTTTCTAAACAGGATTGCAGTGCCACATCCATCCCCAAAATAGAATGAACAGCCTCTGTTCCTGCTCTAGCCCCTTTTTCTTGTTCACCACCAAAAATCATTGGTTTTACACCAAAACCTTTTTTAAAGTATGCAAACCCAACTCCTTTGGGGCCATGGAATTTATGAGCACTTGCAGAAATAAAATCTACCTTTAAATCTGATAAATCAATATCAAAATGTCCTATTGCTTGAACGGCATCTGAATGAAATAGCGCTTCGTATTCTTTGCAAATACCAGCCACTTTTTTCACTTCCAAGATCGTTCCGATTTCATTGTTCACAAACATTAAACTCACTAACGTCTTTTTACCATCGCCTCCCAATAAATTTCTTAAAGAAACGATGTCTACAATACCTTCGATAGAGGTTTCTACATATTCAACATCAACAGCATAAGTCAAACTCAGCTCGTTCACAGTTTTCAATACTGCATGATGTTCTAATTTAGAAGTAATGATTTTCTCTACTCCTAAATTTAGGACTGCATTTTTTAAAATTAAATTATTAGCCTCTGTCCCTCCTGAGGTAAAGATAATTTCACTTGAATTTACATTTAAATGATGTGCAATATTCTTACGGTTTGTTTCTATTAAAGACTTTGCTGTTCTCCCAAATTGATGGGTTGAAGAAGGATTACCAAAATTTTCTCTCATTGAAAGAGACATACGCTCAATAACCTCCTCAAAAACAGGTGTTGTAGCAGCATTATCTAAATAAACTTTTCTCATTTAATTGGGGTTATAAGCACTGTATTTTTCTGTAATAACAAATGTATGTCAATTAAAATTATTAAAAAACACTTTTTACATTCTCTTTAAAACCCCTACATTTGTTTTATAGATTTGATACAATGAAAAAATACGGTTTTCTGGCGATTCTAAGCCTTTTATTAGCTTGCGATGATGGTGATTTTAATGTTCCATCTTTTGATTTTGACGGCTTAGAGATTGACAATTGTGGAAATACCGTATTGAACAAAATTACTTCAAGTGGTACAGAATCTTTGATTCTTCAATTGGCAATCCCAAATACAGACGACGTTTTCTTTAAAACCCCCTTAGATAGTGTGCTTGTTAGAATAGAACCTGATGGTGACAATACCATGTATTATAAAATATTTAACGATGCAATCACTAAAAGCTATTTTTGTGTTGAAATCCCACAATCTACACCTATTGTGACCGAAGAATGGTTTGGTGAGGGAGATCTTTACCTAACAAACACTATTACGTTGGATGATAATGATGGTGTGCCCTCAGAAATAGAAAAAGTAATCGATCCAAACACAGGAGAGTTATTAGACACAGATGGAGATGGCTACCCGGATTATATTGATATTGATGATGACGGTGACAACAAGCTTACCATCAGGGAAGACCTTCAAATAGTAAACCTGCCGCCAACACGTACTGGAGATCCCCAAACTGTAGATACTGATGGTGACGGAATACCAAATTACCTTGATACGGATGATGATAACGATGGAATACCTTCTATTGAAGAATCTGAAACTGCGGACACCAATGTAAATACTATAGTAGACTATCTTGACAAAGATGATATTACGCCTATTACACCAGCAAGTCCAGTTACAAACACTTATGCATACAAATATGTGATGCGATTTGAATTCTCTGAATTGACACTTTATAACGACTCTAGCACTATTAATTACCAAGATGGTTACAACTATGGTACTAAAAGTGGAGAATACACTTCAACAGAAAACCCTGGGGATATTATAGAATAATTTAATTATCTATCCGCGACTTTGGATTATATATACCTCAGTTGCACCTTTTCCGTACTTTAAATAGGAACCTTCTGAAATTTTTACAGGATACCTTCCTAATAAGTAATGCAATTCTTTTTGAAGTACACCTTCTCCAACCCCATGGATAAAAACAATACGTGGTATACGTTTGCGAATAGCAAATTCTAATTTATGCTTTGCCGTATCCAACTGGATGGTTAACATATCAAAATTCTGCATTCCTCTAGTAGATTTTACCAAATTTTGAATATGCAAATCTACTTCCATAGGCGGAACAGTTCCTTCCTTTTTATTTTTTTTAACCTGGTAATTTTTCTTTTTTTCTGGTAGCGTTTTTGCCTTTAACAACGGATTATTTATATCTGAAAACTTAGACAACTCACTTTGATCCTTTGCTATTTTTACCAAATGACGCTCTTCATAGGTCAATTCAAACCCTAGCTCATCTTCAATAACAACTTTACTCTTTTCAACGGAAACAACAACACCACGGATCGCATCATCCAAAACCGCTACCTTATTACCTATACTGAATTTCATTCTTATACTTCTCGTTTCTTATCATAGGAGATCTGAGACAACAAATACTCTATCGCACCAATTCTAGCCGATGTTTTTCTATTAGCCTTAATTATTTTCCATGGAACTCCCGTCTCTGGAGTATTCTCAAACATTTTTGTTTTGTACTTTGTATACTCATCCCAGAGATCTTGAGCCGCCTCATCAACTGAAGTCATTTTCCATTGTTTCAAAGGATTTTTCTTGATATCATCAAATCGTTTTGCCTGTTCTCTTTTATTGATAGACATATAAATTTTAACCAATTTAATCCCCGATTGTGTAATCATTTTTTCAAAATCGTTCACCTGACTCATGAAAATCTCATACTCCTCTTCTGTACAAAAACCATTTACCGGTTCCACTACAGCTCTATTATACCAGCTTCGATCAAAAAAAACAATTTCACCTGCTTTTGGAAACTTTTTAATATATCGTTGAAAATACCATTGTGTACTTTCTTCCTCCGATGGTTTTCTAAGCGCCACAATTCTAAAATGACGTGGATTGATCCTTTCTGTAATTCTACGAATCGCACCTCCTTTTCCTGCTGCATCTCTACCTTCAAATATCACAATCACACGTTGGTTATTCTCTATAACCTCTGTTTGCATTTTTATGAGTTGCACTTGAAGTTTTTTCAACTTCTTTTCATAGTCATAAACACGTAAAGCACGTTCTATATTTATGCCCTCCTTACCTAACAAACCTTTGATACCAATCTTGGTATTTAATTTATCTATAAACGGTTTCCCTTCTAAGCTACCTTCCATCCTTATTCGCAATTGTTTTTTTAATACCTTAACTCTAAATACCTTAATCTATTGAATGAGATGACCTAAAATAATGCATAATTACGTTAGGATCTGGAAACAAACTGGTCTGAGAAAAATCTTTTCCTTCGTACTCAAATTTAGACAACACATATCTAATACATTCAAGTCTCGCTACTTCTTTATTATTAGTTTTTACAATAACCCAAGGACTATAGCTGGTGTGTGTTTTACTATACATCTGTTCCTTAAAGTGAGAGTACTTATCCCATAACTCTTGCCCTTTTTGATCAACCGGGCTAAATTTCCATCTTTTCAACGGATTCTTCATTCTAGAATTAAACCTCTTTTCTTGTTCATCTTTAGAAATCGACAACCAGAACTTAACAATTATCAATCCGTCTTCATAAAGCATATGCTCAAATTCGGGTACTTGAGACATAAATTCATTGTATTGGTGATCGCTACAAAATCCCATCACAGGTTCAACAACCGCACGGTTATACCAGCTTCTATCAAAAAAAACAATTTCGCCAGGGTTTGGCAATTCTTTAATATATCGCATAAAATACCACTGTCCTCGCTCTATATCCGTTGGTTTATTCAAAGCAACAAGTCGAGAAGTTCTCGGACTCAAATGCTCCATAAACCTTCTGATAGCACCACCTTTTCCTGCAGCATCTCTTCCTTCAAAAATGACAGCAACTCTTTTATTGTTTTTAGCAACCCATTGTTGAAATTTTACAAGTTCTACTTGAAGTTTTTTCAGTTCTTCTTCATATTCTATCGTCTCAAGTATTTTTTTATACTTTCCATCCTTCTCACCAAGTAGTTTTTTTAAATCTTCTTTGGTTTCAATTTTTTCTATTTCTTCTAAAGATAAGCCTTGCTTTTCTTCCATACTTTTATTTTCTTTTTCCAATTTTACAAAGTATCAATTCGCTACCTCGCTTAAAAATTTGATACGCATCAAACGCATATCTTCCTCCTCATAATCACCATCAAACTCATCCATTGCAGCTTGAATATCATCGGTCTCAGACTCCATAAAATACTCCATAATTTCTTCCTGCTGATCTTCATCAAGAATATCATCAATACAATAGGAAATGTCCAATTTTGTTCCTGAATAAACAATGGTTTCAATCTCTTTAATCAACTGATCCATTTCTAAACCTTTTGATTTAGAAATATCCTCCAACGATAATTTCCTATCTGTATTTTGAATAATATACAGCTTCAAACCAGATTTAACTCCAGTCCCTTTTACAATTAAATCATCTGGACGAACGATGTCATTTTCATTTACATAACTTTCAATAAGCGTGACAAAATCTTTTCCAAACTTCTTTGCTTTTCCGTCTCCAACACCATGAACATTAGACAGCTCTTCAATCGTTATTGGATATCTTAATGCCATTGCCTCTAAACTTGGATCTTGAAATATAGCAAATGGAGGAACTCCTTTTTTCTTTGCTACTTTCTTTCTCAAATCTTTTAAAATAGCCATTAGTTTTTGATCACTAACTCCACCTTGAGATTTAGAATTCACCACTCCTTCACCTACATTTTCAGTATGTGTATAGGTATGATCAGCAGTCATCATAAACGACCGTGGATTTGCAATAAAATCATGACCTGATTCAGTCATTTTAAGAACTCCATATTGCTCTATTTCTTTCTTTAAAAGATCTACAACAAAAGTTTGTCTTATCAAAGCCATCCAGTAATCGGCTTTGTGTTTTTTCCCAATTCCAAAGAATGGTCGTTCTGGAGTTTTATGTGAGTTCAACATCGCATTTTCCTTTCCTATCAAAGTAGCAACGATATCTTTTGCTTTGTATTTTTCTTTTGAGTCTCTTACTACAGATAACAATATTTTAACTTCCTCTCCTGCCTCTACTTTTGGTTTTGGCGTTCGAGTATTGTCATCCATATCTGCTCCTAAACCATTTATTTCATCAAATTCTTCTCCAAAATAATGCAATAAATATTTACGCCTACTCATAGATGTCTCAGCATAGCCCACAACTTCTTGCAACAAAGCATGTCCAATTTCTTGTTCTGCTACAGGCTTGCTAGACATAAATTTTTCTAATTTTTCTATGTCTTTATATGAATAATACGCTAAACAATACCCCTCACCATCGTCTCTACCGGCTCTACCCGTTTCTTGGTAATAACTCTCTAAACTTTTTGGAATATCATGATGAATCACAAAACGCACATCCGGTTTATCGATCCCCATTCCAAAGGCAATGGTTGCAACTATTACATCGGTATCTTCCATTAAAAACATATCTTGATGCTTTGCTCTAGTCTTAGCATCCAATCCAGCATGGTATGGCATCGCTTTGATACCATTAACTTGCAGAATTTGAGCCACTTCTTCAACCTTTTTTCTACTCAAGCAATATATGACTCCAGATTTTCCTTGATACCCACGTACGAAACGAATCATATCACTATAAATATCTTTCGTTTTCGGTCTTACGTCATAAAACAAATTGGGTCTATTAAACGAAGCTTTGAATGTATTTGCATCAGAAATTCCAAGTGTCTTTAAAATATCTTCTTGAACTTTTTCTGTAGCAGTAGCAGTTAAACCAATTACCGGAACATTATCTATGTTTTTTATAATATTACGTAAATTTCTGTACTCGGGCCTAAAATCATGTCCCCATTCAGAAATACAATGTGCTTCGTCAATTGCTACAAATGATATTTTTTGAGTTTTTAGAAACTCAACATATTCATCTTTAATCAATGATTCTGGTGCTACATATAATAATTTAGTAAGCCCATTCTCAATATCAGATTTTACTCTAGTTATTTCAGTTTTATTTAACGAAGAATTCAATACATGGGCAATTCCATCATTTTCCGAAATTCCACGTATCGCATCCACTTGATTTTTCATCAAAGCAATTAATGGAGAAACCACAATTGCTGTTCCTTCTTTCATCAACGCTGGTAACTGATAACACAATGATTTCCCTCCTCCTGTTGGCATAATAGCAAAAGTGTTATCTCCTGCAACTATACTTCTAATTACATCTTCCTGTAAGCCTTTGAATTTAGAGAACCCAAAAAACTTTTTTAAAGGACTATGTAAGTCAATTTCCTTTCTATTCATTACCTTTCCTAATCTATTTTTAGATACATTTGCAAATAAAGGTATCACTTTTTTTTATTCTACAAAATTAAAACTTTTGAAAAACTCGAATACAATTATTGACAAAGCGTTACTAACTATTGACATAGAAAGTAAAGCGATAGCGAATTTAAAAAAATTAATCAATTCTGATTTTGAAAAAGCCGTAAATTTCATATTTAATTCCAAAGGAAGAGTTATCATTACTGGAATTGGAAAAAGTGCCATTATTGCCAATAAAATTGTGGCTACTATGAATTCTACTGGTACCCCGGCTGTTTTTATGCATGCTGCTGATGCCATTCATGGAGATCTAGGGAATATTCAGGAAGAAGATACTGTTATTTGTATCTCAAAAAGTGGAAACACTCCTGAAATTAAAGTTTTAGTACCTTTCATTCAAAATTATGGAAATAAAATAATTGCCTTAACAGGTAATCCTGATTCATTTTTAGCAACCAATGCTGATTTTGTGCTGAATTGTGCTGTTGAAAAAGAAGCTTGTCCAAACAACTTGGCTCCTACAACAAGTACCACCGCACAATTAGTTATGGGAGATGCTCTAGCAATTTGCCTCTTAGATCTTAAAGATTTTTCAAGTAAAGATTTTGCTAAATACCACCCAGGTGGTGCCCTTGGAAAACGTTTGTATTTAAGGGTAAGTGATCTAGTAAATACTAACGATGTCCCTGCCGTGAATTCTGAAACAAACGTAAAGGATGTTATCATTGAAATTTCTAAAAAAAGATTAGGTGCTGCAGCTGTTATTGACAATGGAACCGTAACAGGAATGATTACGGATGGTGATATTCGTAGAATGTTAGAAAAACACAGTGATATCTCTCTGCTTAAAGCAAAAGACATCATGTCTACAAACCCGAAAACACTTGATGCTGATGCCATGGCTATTGATGCTTTGAACACCTTAGAGAATTTTGGTATTACTCAAGTATTAGTATTGAATGAAAAAAAGGAATACATCGGAATCATTCATTTACATGATCTTATCAAAGAAGGAATATTTTAAAATTATAGTACGCGCAAATTTTTAATTCATGAGTGAAGAAAAAAACCAAATGTCATTTTTATCCCATCTAGAAGAATTAAGATGGCATTTAGTAAGATCAACCGCAGCCATATTTTTATTTGGAATCATATTATTTGTATTCAAAAAAGAAGTATACGATGGATTTCTGCTAGCCCATTTAGACACAAACTTTGTTACTTATCAGTGGTTTTGCGAAGTATTTAGTTCCATAGGTATTGATAGCGATTTTTGTGGTGTTCAATTCCCTCAAAAATTACAAAGTCTCTCTATGACCAACCAATTAATGAATGCTATCTGGACTTCGTTAATTCTAGGGTTGATCATTTCTTTTCCATATATACTATGGGAAATGTGGAAATTCATTGCCCCAGGCCTACATGAAAGTGAAATAAAAAAATCGAAAGGTTTTTTATTTATTACCTCGATTCTATTTTTCACAGGAGTTGCATTTAGTTTTTACGTGATTGTACCCATGTCCGTCTATTTTTTCTATCATTTTGAAATCACGGATACCATTCAAAATAATTTTACTTTGTCTTCTTATATTTCTATGGTGACCAATACCATCCTTGGTGTTTCTGTGGTTTTTGAACTCCCTGTTTTGATATTTTTCCTAACAAAATTAGGTTTGATCACTCCAGAATTCTTAAAAACATACAGAAAACATGCCTTGGTTGTTGTACTTTTATTATCTGCAGTAATTACACCTCCTGATGTGGCAAGTCAGATTATTGTCTCAATTCCGGTACTAATATTATATGAAGTTAGTATTCACGTATCAAGATTTGTAGTAAAAAAACAAGAACAAGCATAATATAATTTATTTCTCTTTTATGAAACTTAGAGCTGAAAACATTCAAAAACTATACGGTAACAGAAAAGTTGTTAAAGGTATTTCTCTTGAGGTAAATCAGGGTGAAATTATTGGTCTATTAGGACCGAATGGTGCCGGTAAAACGACTTCTTTTTATATGATTGTTGGAATGGTGCAGCCTAATTTTGGAAAGATTTTTTTGGACGACCTTGAAGTCACTGAATTTCCGATGTACAAAAGAGCTCAACATGGAGTTGGTTATTTGGCGCAGGAAGCTTCTGTTTTTAGAAAATTATCTGTGGAAGATAATATTAGATCAGTTCTACAATTTACAGGTAGAACAAAAAAAGAAGAAAATGAAAAGCTAGAATCTTTAATTGAAGAATTTAGTCTTGGACACGTTAGAAAAAACAGAGGTGATTTACTCTCTGGTGGTGAAAGAAGACGTACAGAAATTGCACGTTGTTTGGCTTCTGATCCGAAATTCATATTACTAGATGAACCTTTTGCAGGAGTTGACCCTATTGCCGTTGAGGATATTCAAAGTATTGTAGCGCAATTAAAAAACAGAAATATTGGCATCCTAATTACAGATCATGATGTACAAGCAACCTTGGCTATTACAGATAAAACTTATTTAATGTATGAAGGAGGAATTTTAAAAGAAGGGACTCCTCAAGAGCTTGCTGACGATCCAACTGTAAGAAAAGTATACCTTGGAGAAAGCTTTATTTTAAAAGAAAACAAATTCAAATAAGCACTTATAAAAATATAAAAAAAGGCAGTTTCAAATGAAACTGCCTTTTTTTATCTCTATCCATTTTTACAATATTACCATCTTATAAAAACGGAACCCCAAGTAAATCCGCTCCCAAAAGCAGCTAGTACTACAAGGTCATTGTCTTTAATCCTTCCTTTTTCCCATGCCTCACTCAACGCAATAACAACGGAAGCCGCAGTAGTATTTCCATAATGCATGATATTATTATAAACCTGATCGTCCGATAACCTAAACTTTTTTTGGATAAACTGTGCGATTCTTAAGTTCGCTTGATGCGGAACCAACAAATCAATATCGTCTGATTTTAATCCATTCTTTTCAAGCCCCTCAATAATAGCTTCTGAAAAACGCGTTACAGCATGTTTGAAAACAAATTGACCATTCATATATGGATAATAGGATATATCATCGGGATCATTATTTTCAATTATTTCTGGAACCCATCTTCCTGTACTAGGTCCTTCTAAAACTAATTCCTTGGCATGCTTCCCTTCTGAATGTAAATGGGTTGATAAAATTCCTTTTCCTTTTTCTTCTGTTCTACTCAAAACAACCGCTCCTGCACCATCACCAAAAATTACCGAAACATTTCTTCCTCTTGTTGTTTTATCTAATCCTCCTGAATGATTCTCGGAACCAATCACTAAAATATTTTTATACATCCCGGTTTTGATAAATTGATCCGCTACAGACATTGCATACACAAATCCCGAACATTGATTTCTTACATCCAAAGCACCAATTGTTGGCATTTCAAGCATTTCTTGAATTTCAACACCTCCTCCAGGAAAATACATATCCGGACTTAATGTTGCAAATACAATAAAATCAATATCATCTTTAGTCAAACCAGAACGCTCTATAGCCTTCTTTGCAGCCTTTGCCCCCATAACGGATGTAGAATCACCAGAACCTTCTTTTATCCATCTTCGTTCTTTTATTCCCGTACGTTCTTGGATCCATTCATCATTTGTATCCATCATTTTAGACAAATCATCATTTGTCACAATATTTTCAGGAACATAAAATCCAAGTCCTGTAATTTTAGAATTATACATAGTAATCTGGTTTAATCGTTTTCATAAACTTAAATGTAAGAAATAATTCCTAGGCAATCAATGTTCGTTAGCTTGAATCTTCTAACTCATGAAAAACACTTTTACCCCGCTCAAAATACTTTGCGCCGCATATGCTGCCAAAATCAAGCCCATAACTTTACTAATGACAATGATCCCACCTTCTCCTATCCTTTTTTGAATTTTACTAGAAAGCAACAACACCAAACAAGTAAGCCCCACTACAAAAGCTAATTCTAAGGTAGTTATGGCCTGTTGGGTTATGGAATAAATTTTATTATCAGTCATGAGAACCACGGCTAAAATAGCACCTGGCGATGCGATTGAAGGCAATGCGACAGGAAAAATGGTCACTTTTTTATAATCTGTAATTAAACTCATTTCAGATTCTGGTTTACTTTCACCAAGCACCATTGAAATAGCAAACAAAAATAAAATTACACCTCCAGAAATTTGAAAAGCCTCTAGACTAATCTCCATCCCATCTAAAATTATTTGACCAACAACAATAAAAAAAAGAAGCACAAAAAATGCAATTAACGAGGAGTTTATCGCAATCTTTTTTCTTTTAGCATCATCAAAGTTTTTGGTAGCTTCTAAATATACAGGCACAGACCCCATAGGGTCAATTACAGCGATTAATAACAATATGGCACTAAAAACCTCAGCCATAATTATTTAAAAATTTGAATTCCGTTTGTGGTAAATGAAACCCCTTGTTGCCCGTACGTAGAAATCATTACGGCTTCAAACAAAGGTAAATTTCTTTTATCTTTTAAAGCCCAATCAAAAATAAAATTTGCTCCAGAACCACCTTCCCTATCCACTTGATCAATAATTATTTCAACTGTTTCCAATGGTTTTAATTCAATCGGCTTTTTTAAATATTCTCTTATTTTTTTTCCAGCAGTATCAAAATAATCTGCTTTTAAAATATAAATAGATTCAGTTGTAGAAGTATTGCGCAAACTCGTTGTGATGGTCAAATACAAATGATTTTCCTCATGCATTTGATATACATGAGAATACACTGGAAGATAGGTAGTCCCTTGTTCAAAATTATTAAGGTCTATATTTGAAACATAACGTTTCTCAAAATTAGTTTTAGTAAAACTCACCTCTTCTTTTGGAGTTTCACAAGAACTTATTAGGGCAAAAACCACTAACATAAAGGTAAATCGTACTCTCATGGCAACATTTTTTTTATACTAGATCCTTATAAATCTACAAATAATTTATCACAACTAGCTCACTACATTAAGTTTCGCGAATTTTAAAATAAGCTTTTTCATTCCTTCTTTTTCAAATTTTATTTCTGCTTTTGCATCACCACCGACACCTTCCAATTTCATTACCTCACCTTGTCCAAAACGAATGTGTTCTACTTTTGTCCCAACTGCAATTTTTGCATCAGAAATCCCACCTGATCTTGCAGCGACTTTAGATACAGGTTTCATATTTTTTGGAGCCACTAAAGGTTTCTTTAAAACACTCGGTTTGGCTGTTCTTACACTAGCCGATTTTCTTGGGATTGGTTTTCTAAATCTAATTTTATCTTTAGGAACGTCATCCTCAAACAAACTACTATCTACAAAATTATTGGTTCTAGGAGCTAATTTTTTAGGTGTTAAATATTCTAGATAAACTGGATCTATTTCTTCTAAAAATCTACTCGGCTCACCATCTGTCAATTTCCCCCAACGATACCTAGTTTGTGCAAAGCTCAAATAAGCTTGATGTTCTGCTCTTGTTAAAGCAACATAAAACAATCTACGCTCCTCTTCTAATTCACTTCTAGTGTTCATGCTCATTGCCGATGGAAATAATGACTCCTCAAGTCCAACGATATACACATAAGGGTATTCCAATCCTTTTGCTAGGTGAATCGTCATCAATGACACCATAGGTTCATCATCTTCCTTATCACTATCTAAATCAGATTTTAAAGCGACATCCTCCAAAAACACAGCAAGAGAGTCTTCTTGTTCTTTCTCTTTGGCATCATCTACAAAATATTGAATTCCATTCAATAATTCTTGAACATTTTCAACCTTACTAATCCCTTCCGGTGTACCATCAGCCTCTAAGTCTTTTACAATTTGAATTTGCTTTACTACTTGATCAGCAACTTCAAATGCATTCATTTTTTGAGCATTGATAGAAAGTGCTTGAATCATATTAGCAAAGTTCTTCAACTTTGTTTTTGTCCCTGCATTGATTTTAATATCTAGCTTATCAATATGAGCAACAATCTCAAATATAGATTTATTGTAATGATTTGCGGCAATAGTCAATTTATCAATCGTGGTAGCACCAATTCCTCTTGCAGGATAATTTATGATACGTGTCAAAGCAATATCATCTTTTGGATTTATCAGTACACGTAAATAAGACAAGACATCTTTGATCTCTTTACGTTGGTAAAATGAAGTACCTCCGTAAATTTTATAAGCTATTCTTTTTTTTCTCAAAGCATCTTCCATTGCTCTTGACTGAGCATTGGTTCTATAAAGAATACAAAATTTATCATTCGTTAACTGATGATTCATTTTATTTTCGAAAATGGAGTTTGCAACCCATCGACCTTCTTCACCATCAGAAATCGTACGCATTACTTTCACCTTTGGTCCATCCGCGTTTTCTGTAAAAATTTCTTTATCTAATTTGGTTTTATTTTTATCAATAACGCTATTGGCCGCCTCTACTATATTTTTAGAAGACCTGTAATTCTGCTCTAACTTAAATGTTTTTACATCGGTATAGTGCTTTTGGAAATTCAATATATTATTGATATTAGCACCACGGAAGGCATAAATACTTTGAGAATCATCCCCAACAACACATATATTTTGAAATCTATCTGCCAAAGCTCTTACTATCAAATACTGTGAATGGTTCGTATCTTGGTACTCATCAACCATTACATAACGAAATCTATCTTGATATTTTGCTAAAACATCTGGAAATCTAGATAACAATTCATTAGTTCTCAATAGCAAATCATCAAAATCCATTGCTCCAGACTTAAAGCATCGTTCTACGTAGGCTTTATAAATCTCCCCCATTTTAGGTCGACTTGCCATAGTATCTGCCTCTTTTAAATCAGCGTTATTAAAATAAGCTTTCACTGTTATCAGACTATTTTTAAACTGCGATATTCTACTCAGAACTTGCTTTGCTTTATAACGTTCTTTGTCTAGTTGCAATTCTTTAATAATAGATCCAATTAATTTTACAGAATCTTGCGAATCATAAATCGTAAAGTTCGAAGGATACCCTAACTTATCCGATTCCGATCTTAATATTCTGGCAAACACAGAGTGAAAGGTACCCATCCATAAATTTTTAGCTTCACTTTCTCCAACAACAGTAGCAATACGCTCTTTCATCTCACGAGCTGCTTTGTTGGTAAAAGTCAAATTCAAAATATTAAATGCATCCACACCACTCTTCATCAAATGGGCAATTCTATAGGTAAGCACTCTTGTTTTTCCTGAACCTGCACCAGCAATAATAATCATGGGTCCTTTGGTTTGTAAAACTGCCGCCTTTTGCGATGGATTCAATCCTTCTAAATAATCTGCCAAACTAATTTCTTTTGAATTTTAATAAAAAAGTATCTCTACTACAAGCATCAAAAATAAGTTTTAAGGTCTAGTAAAGCAATAAAAGTTATCTACATATTCGCTATTTTAAAAAAATGTTTAAATTCGTTCCTCTTATCTAATTTTACAAGAAAAAATGGACTTTACAACACTAGCTTTTTCAATACTACCGGCAATCATCACTGGGGGTGTTGCTTATTATTTCCTCAATGCTCATTTTAAAAATGAAAACCACCGAAGAAAATTCAAGCTTATGCAAGAAAACAGAAAAGCAACTTTACCGGTTCGTTTGCAGGCATACGAACGTATAACTCTGTTTTTAGAAAGAATAAACCCTAGTCAATTGCTACTTCGAGTAAAACCACTTGGCGAGAACAAAGAAGCCTATAGCTCCTTATTATTAAGCACTATAGAACAAGAATACGAACATAATATTAGTCAACAAATTTATATTTCAGAAGAATGTTGGAATGTAATTACATCTTCTAAAAATGCGATCTCACATATTATTTCAGAAACAGTAAAAAAAGATACTGTTAACAACTCACAAGAATTGCGTGAAGCCATTTTAAAGAAAATGATGGAAACAACTCCTCCCTCATCTGTAGCTTTATCATTTTTAAAAACAGAGGTTCAAAAATTATTATAAAAAAAAGCCCTTGAGGAATCTCAAGGGCTTTTTTAAATCTAGGGGTACTATTTTATGTTATTCGTTGAAATAGATTTTAGAGGCACCTAAACCTACCTCCGCTTCGTATACTTTTTCCTTCAAGTCATAATCTGCAATATTCAATAATGTAAGATCTACAAAGTTGTAAACAATTGTGTAAAGCATATCGTCCTTAAAATTTATTCCATATATCTCCCCAACCTCATAACCTTGGGTACTAAGCTCTGTTGCATCTTCAGAAATATGATAAACCTTATTATCTGTATCTAAATAATAATAGATTATTCCACTATCAATACACATTTGATTACCCACCACATTCTCAGCAAACTCTAAGGATTTAATCACTGTATTATTTGATACATCAATAAATGAAATAGAAGATGTTGTAGCTTCAGTAGTATCCCATTCTGGTGCACCACCATAACTGATAGGTTTTCCCTCGCACAACACAATCAACTCCCCTTTTGTTGAGAATATAATCTCATCAGGGTTATCATTTACAGTAATTTCCACCACTGATTTATCAGATAGATCAATTACTGAAACGATATTATTAGAAGACCATGCCCCTTTATGAGAAACATATAATTTATTATCCTTAGAAACTATTTGTTCAACTCCATTATCTAGTCCTATTTTTGCAGATTCATCAATTTTATTAGTAGTTAAATCTAAAACTGCAACATAATCATCAGTTTCATCAGATGCCCCACCCCAATTGGTAACATATCCTACACCTCCCTCAATTGTCATATACCTAGGATTTGATAATCCTGATGTTACAACTGCTTTCTTAACCAAGGTATTTCTATCCACCACTACTATAGAATTTGCGTCATTTAAGACAATATAAGCATCGTCTCCATTAAACGCAACTGATTGAATCAACCCACCTAATTGAGCACCATTTACGCCTGTATAACTATAATTAGCAATCTTAGAAAAATCAGATTCCATAAATGCTACCGAACCATCTTTATCGCCTGAATTTCCCTCAGCACTAACCCATACACCACTACTAAAGCTTGAAATATTACTTGGATCGACATTTTCAACAACCATGACTTCAGTTTCTAAAATGTTATCTTCTTCCTCATTTGAACATGACATAAAAACTAAACTTAATATGAATAGTTTAAAAATTAATTTTGTTGTTTTCATTTTTATTTAATTAAATAGTTAAAATTTATAGTTGATATTTATTGTGTAATTTCTTCCTGGCATAGGTCTAAGGTTTGTAAAATAATAAAGGTTGTTCCCTATGTTATTTATCTTACCCCCTAACACCAATTTTGTGTTTTCATTTTCAAGTAAACTTATATCTAACCCTAAGTTCATCACATGAACGGGATCAAGAGAATAAAAATCTAAAGCCAATCTATTGGTAAAAACCTTACTTTGATATAAATCTTGAAAATAAAGCTTGGCTATTCCATAACCATACTCTAAATTATAGTTCAACAAATGTTTTGGAGCATAGGGTAGCTGTCTTCCATTTCCAGAGTCATTTGCTTCGGTATAGGTGTAATTTCCTGAAAGATGGAAAGAATGATTGTCGATTACTTTTGTATACCCTAAAAAGATTTCGGCACCTTTATTTACTGCAGCATCTAAATTAACAGGGGTCCATAAGTTTGAATTTCCTGCTGGTTTCCAAATTATTTTATCTTTCAAATCAATATAAAAAAGAGTACTATTTAATTTCAAACCAAAATTTTCAAATTCAACACCAAATTCACCTTGTTTGGAATTTTCTGGAATTAAATTTTTGTTCCCCACTAAGGGCCAATACATTTCGTTGAAAGTTGGTACCCGATAATTAGCAGAGACATTAGCCTTTAACCAAAAGTACCTGGCTATCTTTTGCTCACCAGAAAGCGTTACTGAAAAAGGAACTTCAAAATCTGAATTATACTCCTTCCTTGCTCCTACTGAAAAAATCAAATCTGAAGTTGGGGTGTAACTAACAATTCCTCCCATAGAAAAAACATTTCTTTCTTCAGAAATTAAATCGGTGGTTTGTCCATTTATATGGTCCGCAAGCATCAAATATTTTACACTCCATAAATTTGAAATTCTATAATTCAAAGAATAATTCAAAGATAAAGTTTGAGACTTTCCAAAACTAAACTCTTCATTTTCTTTATCTTCATAATATCGATATTCCTGACTAATAAAACTTGTATTTATTTCCTGCGTAAAACTTCCAAACTTAAAATACCACTTCAATAAATTTCTTTGGTTGAAATCCTCATTTCTTTCACTTCCCGCTGAAGGATTAGGTAGCCCATCTGAGAACAACCTATCCCCATAATACCCCGTGGTATAGAAATATATTTTATTCTTATCAGAAATCTTATATCCTACTCCTAAATCAATCCCATAGTTTATATAATTCCCATTTTCATTTTTTAAAGAATTTCCATCTTCATCCTGATACCTCTCATCGATAAATGGATAATCATTATCCGAACTATTAAAAACTCCTGATAATTTAATTGCCCATCTTCCTGTTCCAATATTTGCCTTAAAAAAATTTGAACTTGTATTGAAACTTCCATAGGAAGCAAACAATTGATACGTATCATGAATTTTAAAATCCAAGTGATCTTTCAAATGAACTGTCCCTCCAATAGCACCAGAACCGTATTGAACACTTCCACCTCCACTTTTTACAATTATTTCATCCGCTGTATTTGCTGATAAGGAATTAAAATCGGTTTGTCCTGAACCAACGGAATTGATATTTATTCCATTCCATAACACTACTGTATTTGAGGCAGAAGTCCCTCTAAACCTAGCTGAGCTTGTACCTCCATTTCCATAATCTTTAAACGCTATGGGACTGTTATACCTAAGAAGTTCCGTAAAATTGGTCGGATTTCGTACTATTTCTTTTGCAGAAACTTCAATTGTTTTTTGCCCCAGCCTTTCAACTTTATGATGCTTTGAGGCTTTTATATCAACGGTGTTCAAATTCTGGATAGAGTCCAAAGAATTATTATCCAATTTTTTCTCTTGCGAAAAAATCGAATACATCCCCATCATTGCCAGTAAACTTAATACTCTACATAGATCCATAATAATTTCCTTTGTTCCCGAAAGAATTTATAATTACGAACTAGGCAGGTCTCCTGGCTTGCGTCTTGTTGTTACCTTCCCGTAAATTATTTTACAGTGGTATAAGCTTACAACAAGCATCATTTTCATGATTAAGCTTACAGTTGCGGGTACAGCTTTCGAATTGAACGAAATTCCCTTTTAATCTCATTTCATACCATCTGAAATGAAAACCAAATTCGCTGCAAAAATAGTTACAATGTTTGGATAAACAATTTAATTACACATAAATAATTAAAACAATGAATATCAACTAGATAATTTACAATCTATGCCTTTCAATAAAATAAAAACCATAAAAAGAAAGACTCTTTTACTTATATTCTTCTAAAAGTGAAGAGAAATTTGAAAACTTTGCACTCTGCTCTTGAGAGACTTCATAATATGATGGATGAATCATTTTTGCCAATACTTCAATTCCATTTACCAAGGTACTTGCAGAGGGTTGTGTAAACATATCAAAATCTGCAATATACACAGCATTATTTTTTACAGCTCTTAAAGAATTCCACTCAGGACGATTTGTTAAAAATGGCATATCATTCAAAGTTGTTTCTGTAGTATAACCACAAGGAGCAATTACCAATACCTCAGGATCATATTTTACAATTTTATCCCAATCAATTACAATACTATCTCCTGATGGATGTGATAATAAATCAACACCACCTGCACAACCTATTTGATGAGGAATCCAGTGACCACAGTTAAACAAAGGATCTATCCATTCCAAAAGCATCACCGACTTTTGCAACAACCTATTCTCGCGTTGCACATCAATTACTTTTGCTATCCGGTTCTCTAACTCGCAAACATGTTGAACACCATATTCTTTTTTTCCCATTGCAGATGCTATCGTTATCACTGAATCTAAAACATCTTGTAATGAACCAGGATTGATCGGTATCAACCTTGGTTGTTTCTCTAATTTTGCAACCGCCGCCGCTGTACATTTCGTATCAATCTGGCACACCTCGCATACATCTTGTGTAAAGATAATATCTGGTGCTATTTTCGCCAATTCCTTTTCATCAACATAATAAAGACTTTCTCCAGTTTTTTTACTATTCGAAAACAAGGTATTTATCTCATCACTTGTATAATTTTTTCCTTCCATAACACACCTTACAACTCGCGTTTTCTCTTGTAAGGCAGTTGCCGGACACTCAAACGTGATTCCATCTAAAGAATCTTGCAAACCCATGTCGTAAATCATTTGGGTAATAGCTGGTAAAAAAGAGGACACTTTCATTCTTAATAATCTTTATTTATTTCCATCGCAATATGCGGTATAGAATCTTCTAGATACTCTTCTCCGATGGCAACAAAACCATGAGATTCATAGAAATTCTTTAAATACAATTGTGCAGATATATGGATTTTAGTTTCTTTGAATTCATTATTAATACAATCAATAGAATATCGAACCAATTGATTTCCATAATCAAAATTTCTATTTTTTTTTGCTACTACCACCCTACCTATACTTGCTAAATCGTAGCAATCCTTACTTTTAAAAATTCTCGAATAGGCCACCAATTCATTTTTAATATAACCAAGGATATGGAGCGCTTTTTGATCTTTAAAATCGACATCTAAATAGGCAGAATCTTGTTCTACAACAAATACATCGGCTCTTAAGTTTAATACCTTATAGAGTTCTTGAATTGTAAAATCATCAAATTTTCTAATCTTAAATTGAATCATAAAAACGATAGTAGTTCGGTATGCGAAATTAACTTCTTTTAAAGATAATCATAACATTTTTAAAAATATTCTAAAAAATCTACCAATCTTTGCAGTTCAAACATAAGTAAAATGATCTATTATATAACCGGTGGAGAGCGTTCAGGGAAAAGTTCTTACGCTCAAGAATTAGCGGAAAAACTATCTCCAAGCCCTTATTATTTGGCCACTTCTAGAATTTGGGATACAGACTTTCAAAAAAGAGTGGATCGGCATGTTTCAGACAGAGATGAACGTTGGACTACTATTGAAGAGGAAAAACATTTAAGTAAAGCAATTCCAAACAATGCCGTTGTTGTAATCGACTGTGTAACCCTGTGGCTGACCAATTTTTTTGTAGACACCAAATACGACATTTCAAAATCTTTAGAATTAGCTAAACAAGAAATAGAAAGCCTAAAAAATATAGATGCTACTTTAATCATTATTTCAAACGAAATTGGAATGGGTATACATTCTGAACATGAATCTGGTAGAAAATTTACAGAATTGCAAGGTTGGACAAATCAGGCAATTGCCAAAATAGCCGACAAAGCAATCTTTATGGTTTCAGGACTTCCTTTACAATTAAAATAACACACATGAAATTTGATATAAAAAAAGTAGATCAATCTTTAGCAAAGGACATTCAACATAAAATTGATTTTAAAACAAAACCCATAGGATCTTTAGGTATTCTAGAATCAATAGGATCACAAATCAGCCTGATTCAAAACACCTTAACTCCAAAAATATCAAAACCTTCCATTGTCATATTCGCAGGTGACCATGGAGTTGTAAAAAACCATCCTGTAAGTCCATTCCCTCAAGAGGTAACTGCTCAAATGGTATTGAATTTCCTCTCTGGAGGCGCTGCTATAAATGTGTTTTCTGAAATAAACAAAGTTGATTTACATATAGTTGATGCAGGTGTTAATTTTGATTTTGAATCGAATCCCCTCCTTATTAATGCTAAAATCAACAAGGGAACTAAAGATTATACACAAGGACCAGCCATGACTCTTGAAGAATGTAAATCTTCAATTCTTAAAGGGGCTGAAATTATTACAAAAATATATTCCACAGGCTGTAACACCATTGGTTTTGGAGAAATGGGAATTGGAAATACATCTTCGGCTTCCTTATTAATGAGCGCGTACACCAATACACCAATTGAAGCCTGTACTGGTAAAGGAACTGGACATTCGGAAGCAGGTGTCAAGAATAAAATTGATATTCTAAAAAAAGCCAAAATAAAACATTCAGACAGCAAGGAATCTATGGATGTTCTGGCTGCCTTTGGCGGATATGAAATTTCAATGATGACTGGTGCATTTCTTCAAGCGGCAAAATTAAAAATGACTATCATTGTTGATGGGTTTATTACAACAAGTGCTTTACTAGCGGCGAGTGCTATCAATAAAAATGTATTGGATTATTGTATTTTCTCACATACATCTGGAGAAAAAGGACATGAAAAAATGTTAGCCTATTTAAATGCAAAACCTCTACTCAATTTCGGATTAAGGCTTGGAGAAGGAACTGGTGCCGCATTGGCTATTCCTACTCTAAACGCTGCAACAGCATTTATAAATAAAATGGCCTCTTTTGAAAGCGCAGGCGTTTCTGAAAAAAATTAAACTATGAAAAACCAAATACACATATTTTTAACCGCAGTGATGTTTTTCACGAGAATACCCTGCCCAAAATGGGTAGATCATTCTCCTGAAATATTGAACAAAAGTACTCGTTACTTCTCTTTAGTCGGAATTTTGGTTGGTCTTATAGCTGCTTCGTTCTACTATATAGGTACCTTATTATTCTCCAACCAAATTGCGATTATAATAAGTATGGTTGCATCAGTTTGGACCACCGGTGCTTTTCATGAAGATGGATTTGCCGATGTTTGTGACGGTTTTGGTGGAGGCTGGACCAAAGATAAAATCTTAATGATCATGAAAGATTCTCGTTTGGGGACTTATGGTACTGTGGGAATTCTATTTATTCTAGCCTTGAAATTTACGGCTCTTAATGAAATTCCTAATGAATTTGTCGCTCTTGCTATTATATCCGGTCATAGTATTAGCCGATTTACCGCTACTACCTTAATTTTTACGCATCCCTATGTGAGAGAAACCGAGGATAGCAAAAGTAAACCCGCAGCCGATAGAATGTCATTAAACTCCTTAATTACAAGTGCATTTTTCGGCCTACTTCCGCTCATCTTTTTTCAAAACCACTTGATATTTCTTGTACTTATACCATTAGGAATCACAAAATGGTGGCTCTCTAGATTTTTCAAAAAATGGATTGGGGGTCAAACTGGAGATTGCGCTGGAGCCTTACAACAATTAGCTGAAGTAGTTTATTATTTATCCCTTATTGCAATATGGAAATATATTTGGTAAGACATACCACACCCTTAATTAATAAAGGAATCTGTTATGGGCAGACTGATTTAAACCTATCTCCTACTTTTGAAGACGAAAGCAACATCATTTTAGAGAAAATAAAACTCAATAATGATGTTAAAATATTTTCAAGCCCATCCAAACGATGTACTCTTTTAGCTGAAAAATTTGCAAAAAAAATCACAATTGACAAACGACTTATGGAATTGAATTTTGGAGATTGGGAGATGAAAAAATGGGATGACATTCCTGATAAAGAAATGACTCCATGGATGAAAGACTTTGTTTCAGTAAAAGTACCTAATGGAGAATCATATACTAATTTATCAGAAAGAGTATTGGAAGTTTTCTCAGAAATACTTCATAAAAATCATCAACAAAATGTAATTGTATCCCACGGAGGTCCTATAAGAAGCCTCTTAGCACATCTTACAGAAACAGCACTAAAAGATTCGTTTAACATCAAAGTAATTTACGGCCAGGTAAGTAAAATTACAATTCATAAAACTACTAAGGTTCAAATATCTATATAATGTCATGAAAAACATATATTCATTTTTCTTATTTATCGGAATAATCACCTCCTGTTCTTCACCTCAAAAAAAAGAAACAGTTGCTGTTACCCAAAGCTTAAAATATGCCAAAGGCTTTTCCATTACCACAGAAAATGGTTTCAAAAAAATAACCATCAGTAATCCTTATAAAAACGCCGAAAAAAAATATGAATACCTACTCATCCCAAAAGGTGAGAAAATACCAAAACACACAACTGAAGTTCAAATCGTAAGAACTCCCGTAGAAAAAATTATCGTCACCTCTACTTCGCACATTCCGTTACTAGAATTATTAGAAAAAGAAAAAACACTGGTAGGTTTCCCAAATACAAATTTTATCTCCTCTCCAAAAACAAGAACCTTAGTAGATCACAACCAAGTGAAAGAAATTGGAAAAGAAGAGCATATAAACACAGAAATACTTCTAGACCTATCTCCTGAACTAGTGATGAGTTTTGCTGTAGACAAACCCAATAAATCATTCACAACCATTCAAAAAATGGGCATTCCCATTCTTTTAAATGGAGATTGGCTAGAGGAAACCCCACTTGGAAGAGCGGAATGGATTCATGTTTTTGGAGCTATTTTTAATGAAACTCAAAAAGCAGATAGTATTTTTAACCATATTGAGCAAGAATACCTGAAAGCTAAGAAAATTGCGACACAGGAGGTAAAAACTAAGCCTACCGTTCTCTCGGGATCAATTTTTCAAGATGTTTGGTACTTGCCTGCTGGAGAAAGTTTTATTGCCACCTACTTTAAAGATGCACAAACCAATTATTTATGGAAAGACAGTAAAGGAACAGGGAGTCTATCTTTAAATTTTGAGAATGTTTTTGAGAAAGGACAACATGCAGATCTATGGATTGGTTGCAGCATGAATAACACTAAACAAGAATTGTTAAATTCTAATGCGCACTATGCCCAGTTTGATGCTTACCAAAAAAATAACGTCTATACATTTGCAAAATACAAAGGAGCTACCGGAGGGATGTTTTATTTCGAATTAGGTCCTATTAGACCCGACCTACTTCTTAAGGACATCATTAAAATAGCACACCCAGAATTATTACCTGAATACAAAACAGTATTCTTCTCAAAATTAAGCGAGTAGAAAATTATTATTTAACAAAAATTCAACACATAAGCATCCTAGGTTGACTTGTAGATCAATGCAGAATAGCTATATTTGCATCACTTAAAAAAACATATAAAAATGAACAACGGATTATACGCTAAATTCAACACAAGCAAAGGTGCTATTTTGGTGAATTTAACACACGACAAAACTCCTGGTACAGTTGGTAACTTTGTAGCTTTGGCTGAAGGGAATTTAGAAAACAATGCAAAACCACAAGGAAAGCCATATTATGATGGATTAAAATTCCATAGAGTTATTGCTGATTTTATGATTCAAGGAGGATGTCCTCAAGGAACTGGAACTGGTAGCCCTGGATATAGTTTTGATGATGAATTTCACCCTGAATTAAAGCACGATAAACCTGGTGTTTTATCTATGGCTAATTCTGGTCCTGCTTCAAATGGAAGTCAATTTTTTATTACTCACGTTGCAACGCCATGGCTAGACAACAAACATACAGTTTTCGGTTTTGTTGTAGAAGGTCAAGATATAGTTGATACCATTGCTCAGGATGATGTTATTGAATCTTTAGAAATTGTCCGTGTAGGAGAAGAAGCTGAAAACTTCAATGCAATCGAAGCTTTTAGAACTTTTGAAGGATCTAGAGAGGCTAGAATCGCTGAAGCAAATGCTAAACAAAAAGCAATTTTGGATGAAGTTTCTGCAGGATACGAAGAAACTGCTTCTGGATTACGCTACAAAATATTAGAAAACGGTAATGGAAAACAAGCAACTAAAGGAGCTGGTGTTTCTGTTCATTATAAAGGTCAATTATTAGACGGAACCGTATTTGATTCATCTTACAAACGTAAACAACCAATCGACTTCAATGTTGGAGTGGGTCAGGTTATTAAAGGATGGGATGAAGGAATTCAGTTATTAAAAGTTGGAGACAAAGCTCGTTTGGTTATCCCTTCTGAATTAGCTTATGGTTCTGCTGGAGCGGGAGGAGTAATTCCTGCCGATGCAATACTTATTTTTGATGTTGAATTGGTTGCTGTAAAGTAATTATCTTCTTCAAATAATAAAAAAAGACCTGTTTTAAACAGGTCTTTTTTGTTTCTAAAAACAATTTAAAAAAAAGTTTTAACGCATGTTTCTCGTATACAAATAGTTATAAAAAAACATTAAAAAAAGGTAAATTTATTGTGCTATTTCCCTTGCCAAAACGAAGAAACGTACTATATTTGCAGAGCAATACCAAACGCGAAAGTAGCTCAGTTGGTAGAGCGTCAGCCTTCCAAGCTGAATGTCGCCGGTTCGAACCCGGTCTTTCGCTCAAAACTCCATCTTTTTAAGATGGAGTTTTTTTTATCCCAGTTTTTAATATTTGTTACGTACATTTAAACAAAAAAAAACAAAAATGAAAGTACTGCAGAAATTATGGATTGCACTCAATATTATCAGAACATATCGAAAAGGCTTTTTATTTCTTAGCAATCCTATTTACATATCAGGAAGGAAAAACGTTAAACTAGAAAAGAACAAGAACGGAAATCGAACCGAAACGATAAATGCTATTTTAAAAACCTTCAATAGAAAGACTGCGTATTTAGAAATTGGAACAAGAAACCCTTCTCATAACTTTAATCTTGTCGAAGCAGACCAAAAATACAGTGTAGATCCTGGTGTAGAATTCAAGAAAAACCCAGTAGATTTTAAAATGACGAGTGACACTTTTTTTAAAAAACTAAAAAAAGGTGAAGTACTTCATAAAAACCAATTATTTGATGTTATATTTATTGACGGTCTACATCTTGCCGAACAAGTAAACAGAGATATCAATAACGCCTTTAATCATCTCAGCAAAGATGGTTTTATCGTTATGCACGACTGTAACCCTCCAACAGAGTGGCATGCGAGAGAAACATACAATTATAGGTACAGCCCAGCGGGTGGAATTTGGAATGGAACTTCATGGAAGGCGTTTTACGCATGGAGATGTAAAGCAGATATTTTTTCACTTTGTGTAGATACCGACTGGGGTATTGGTGTATTATCAAAGAACAAATACATCGGAAACAACACCACCCTAACCAATCCATATTATGAATTTTCCAAAATGTATAAAAACAGAATCGAAGACTTAAATTTGATGAGTTTCAATGATTTTAAAACATTGATAAAAAAAAAGCAGCCCCCTCAATAAAAAATTAAAAGAAAGAACAATCCTTACAAATAAATAAAAAAGCCAGATGGTCTATAGAATAAAAACTTTCTTACCATCTGACTTTTAAATTTTAGTATTTCTTTTATCAACTACATCATACTAATGCAATACAACATTTTTATACGAAGCACCATTTAAAGACTCTTTCCAAGTAGTTCCTTTAGGTCTAATATTAATACGTATTTCATGATTACTACCTGATACAGGCGCTTTCTTAAACTTAATTGAAATAACACCTTTATTGGTTCCTTTTTCAACCTGCATTACTTTACCTCCAATCCACTTACCATCTTCTCTCAACTCAATAGCAACCTCTCTTCCACTTTTAGCAGTATACTCTATTTCAAAATCCATCTTAATTGCTGCTGTAAAGCCTTTATCAATATTTAATACTTGAATCGACTCTTCCTTTAAACTATCTACAGCGTACGTTTCCGAGCTCCATGACACCAGTCCAACTGCCAATACCAATAGCGCAACAAGTCCTCTTAATTTTAATCCAATTGTTTTCATAATTCTAATCTATTTTATGGTTATTAATTCTACTGCAAGTTTATTCACAACGCAACCAAAAAAGGATAAGAAAACATTTTGGAAGGGCAACAAATGGCTTATTTTTCAATTTATAGACAGAAAATACAAAAAATATAGACAAAAAAAAAGTCTGCAATAAATTGCAGACTTTTCTGTGACCGGGCTGGGGCTCGAACCCAGGACCCTCTCCTTAAAAGGGAGATGCTCTACCAACTGAGCTACCAGGTCATTGCTAAAAGCAAAAGAAATATAGTGGTGAGAGTAGGATTCGAACCTACGAAGCTTGCGCAGCAGATTTACAGTCTGCCCTCGTTGGCCACTTGAGTATCTCACCAATATTTCAATAAAAAGGAAAATTTAGTTTACCTAAATTAGTGACCGGGCTGGGGCTCGAACCCAGGACCCTCTCCTTAAAAGGGAGATGCTCTACCAACTGAGCTACCAGGTCATTATTTCCTTTGTTTTAGCGGGTGCAAATATAGAACGTTATTCCAATATAACAAAGCTTTTTTTTAATTAATTTCATCTAAATATGCTTGTCTTACTTTCTTGAATAAATTGGAACTGTAAACAAAATCCACAACAGATTCATTATCAGTTTTAAAGACATCCTTACTCGTCCCTTCCCACTCTTTCAAACCATTTTTTAAAAAAATAATTTTTTCTCCAATTTCCATCACCGAGTTCATATCATGGGTATTTATAACCGTTGTTATTTGAAATTCGGCTGTTATTTCTTGAATCAAATTATCAATAACAATAGCCGTTTTTGGATCAAGTCCAGAATTTGGTTCATCACAAAACAAATATTTGGGATTCATCACAATCGCTCTTGCAATTGCTACACGTTTTTGCATCCCTCCAGAAAGTTCCGCTGGGAATTTTTTATTTGCATTTGTTAAGTTCACCCTTTTTAGAACCGTATTGACACGATCCATCATTTCAGACATCGATTTATCTGTAAACATTTTCATCGGAAACATCACATTCTCTTCAACCGTTAACGAGTCAAACAATGCGCTTCCTTGAAAAACCATTCCTATATCTTGTCTTAATTGTCTTCTACCGTCTTCATCCAAATCTTTACTGATCTTTCCGTCAAATGCGATAGTACCCACCTCTGGAACATGTAAACCCAATAAACTTTTTAAAAACACGGTTTTTCCAGAACCACTCTGACCAATGATCAAACTAGTCTTTCCACGTTCAAAGGTTGCGTCTACCCCTTTTAAAATAGTTGTATCACCAAAACTCTTTTGTATCCCCTTAACTTCTATCATCTATCCTAAAAGTGTTTGTGTTAAAAAATAATTCATTAAAATAATAACTACACTGGTCCAAACCACTGCTTGTGTACTTGCACGACCTACCTCTAAAGCACCTCCTTTTACATAAAAACCATGATAAGAAGGTATCGTAGCTATAAGAAATGCAAAAACTACAGACTTAATCAAAGCATATTGAACTAAAAATGGATCAAAATCTAATTGAATTCCACCTATATAATCTGCTGAATGAAACAACCCTGTTAAAGAACCTGCAACCCATCCTCCAAAAATTCCAAGAAACATTCCTACAATTACAATTAAAGGATAAAAAAACACAGTCGCCAATACTTTAGGCATCACAAGGTAGTTCAACGAATTTATTCCCATCACCTCCAAAGCATCAATTTGTTCAGTTACTCGCATTGTACCAATACTAGAGGTAATAAACGACCCAACTTTCCCCGCCAAAATAACAGAAGCAAAAGTCGGAGCGAATTCTAGTATCATTGATCTTTTTGTAGCAAATCCGATAAGGTATTTTGGAATCAGTGGACTATCAACATTCAAAGCTGTCTGAATAGCAACAACTCCTCCAACGAAGAAAGAAATAAAAGAAACGATTCCTATAGACTTCAAACCCAAATCTTCAATTTCTCTAAATAAAGCCTCTCGGAAAACATTCCACTTCTGCGGCTTTTTAAAAACCTCTTTAAGCATAATAAAATACTTACCGATATGTTCTATATAATTCATGTATTAATTTTTTGCTAAAGTATTAAATAATCAGAAACTATATTACATTAAAATTAGGAATAGAATCACATATTCTACCGTTTTTTATAACAATAATTGACTAATTTTATACCAAACAATATTCCTATGCAAAACGCAATTCTTTTCTGTACAGCAATCTTATTTTCTTTAACCTCAACGTTTGCTCAAAACAAAAACAAACCTAAGTTAATGGTTGGAATTGTAGTAGACCAAATGCGCTATGATTATTTATATCGGTTTGAAAACAAATATGGTAATGGTGGTTTTAAAAGATTAATGAACAAAGGATTCCGTGCGGAAAACACCCATTATAACTATGTACCTACTTATACTGCGGTAGGCCATGCTTCAATTTACACCGGAACTACCCCACAAAACCATGGTATTATTGGAAACGATTGGTATGATAAGTTTCTTAAAAAAAGTATTTATTGTGTGGATGATGCTGCATACTCTTCAGTTGGTACAAGCACCAAAGCTGGACAAAAGTCTCCTTATAGGATGCATACAACAACTGTTACGGATCAACTGAAACTTGCCCAGAATTTAAAAAACAAGACCATCAGCATCGCCATCAAAGATAGATCATCTATATTACCAGCAGGGCACACAGCAGATGGTGTCTATTGGTTTGAAGGAGGCAAAAACTCACATTGGATTACCAGTAGTTTTTACACGAAAGAACTGCCAAAATGGGTACAGGAATACAATAATGGAAATTCTATAAATCAATATCTAGAAAAAGATTGGAACACTTATTACCCAATAGAAACTTATACCGAAAGTATGGAGGATGACAATCCTTTTGAATGGAAATTTAAAGGAGAAGAAAAACCTGTTTTCCCACATAAGCTTCCCCTCTTAAAAGAAAAAAATGGAGGTTCTAATATTTTAAAATCTACTCCTTTTGGAAATTCTTTGACGACAGACTTTGCGCTAGCTGCAATCAAAAATGAAAATTTGGGACAAACTGATGGTACCACTGATTTTTTAACCATTAGCTATTCAAGTACAGATTATGTTGGTCATAAATATGGGGTGGATTCCAAGGAGATTGAGGATACCTATATTCGAATGGATTTGGAAATAGAACGATTCTTAATTTACTTAGATAAAACCGTCGGTAAAAACAATTACACCTTATTTTTAACCGCTGATCACGCCGTGGCACAAACTCCAAATTATTTAAAAACGCTTAGAATCCCCGGTGGACATTTTGAATACTCTAAATTAAAAACAAGAATTAAAGAATTATCCTTAGAAAATTATGGTTCAGATAAAATTGTGGAGACTATCTCTAATTACCAATTATTTTTCAATTATAATGAATTAAAGAAATTAAAACTTTCTTCTGTAGAAGTTCAAAACTTTTTTGCTCAAGAATTAATAAATTTCAATCAAGTATACAAAACGATTACAGCACATACGCTTCAAACTAGTGAATTTAGAAAAGGTATTTACAGTTTAGTACAACAAGGGTACAATCAAAAATTATCTGGTGATGTTATTTTGGTCCCGAATCCTTCTGTGCTGCTAGGACATGATGCCTTTGGAACTACTCATGGAAGTGGTTATAGCTATGATACCCATGTTCCATTATTGTTTTTTGGTAAAGGGATACAAAAAGGTTCTTCAAGCAACTATTATCCAATTATTGACATCGCACCAACGCTATGCAATCTTTTAGAAATTGAATTTCCAAACGGTGTTACAGGTAAAGTAATTAGTGAAGCTATAAAAAACTAAAATGCTGCATCAGCATCCCAAGCTTCTAGGTAATCCTTAATAAATTTAATAAACAACCCTCCCAATGCACCATTTATAACTCTATGGTCATAAGAGTGTGATAAAAACATTTTCTGACGAATTGCTATAACATCCCCTTCCGGTGTTTCAAGTACTGCAGGAACCTTGCGAATGGCACCAATAGCTAATATTGCAGCTTCTGGTTGATTTATGATTGGAGTACCAAATAAACTTCCGAAACCTCCAACATTTGTTACCGTATAAGTACCACCTTGAATCTCATCTGGTTTTAGCTTGTTGTTTTTAGCTCTTGCAGCCAAGTCATTTACAACTTTTGCCATACCAATTAAATTCAATTCATCTGCTTTATGAATTACAGGAACAATTAGGTTACCATCACCTAATGCGGCAGCTAGTCCAAGATTGATATCTTTTCTAATTGCAACTTTTTTATCACCATCAAATGACAAGTTCACCAACGGATATTCTTTAATAGCAGCTGCTACCGCCATCATAAACACAGGAGTATAAGTCAATTTTTCTCCCTCTCTTTTTAGAAAAGCATCTTTGTTATTTGACCTCCATGTTACCAAATTAGTAACATCAACCTCTATAAAAGATTGTACATGAGCTGACTTTTGAACAGAATGAATCATATGATCAGAGATCATCTTTCCCATTCTACTTAATTCTATCAATTCATCTTCTCCATTTAAAGATAATGGAACTACGGCTTGGGCTTTAGATACTGAGGCAGTGGGCTCTGTTTTTTTCTCTACAACACGTGTTTCTAAGTATTCTAAAATATCAGATTTTGTAACCCTACCTTCTAATCCTGAACCAGGAATTTTATCTAACTCTTCTTGACCAATACCTTCTTCACTTGCAATATTTCTTACCAATGGAGAATAAAATCTATCAGAGGTAACCACTTTGGTAACTGCTGTTTTAGATATTACGGCTTTTTCTATATCTTTTTCAACTTGCTGGGCAGCTTCGGAAACAGAACTATCAACTTTTTCAATGACAATGTCATTCACAGAACTCTCAAGCTCTCCCTCTACTTCAATAATCGCTAAAGTCTCCCCAACTTTTACTACTGAATCTTTCTCATGTAAAATTTGAACTAACGTACCAGAAACTTCACAAGGAACATCAGAATCCACCTTATCTGTTGCAATTTCCACAACAGACTCATCAGCTTCAATAACATCTCCTACTTCTTTCAACCAACCTGTAACTGTTGCCTCAGCAACACTTTCACCCATTTTCGGTAGTTTCAATTCAAATTTAGCCATAGTAACAATTTATTGGGAACTTAACATCCCTCGTATTCAATAGTTGAACCGCCAAATTAGTGGCTAAGTTCATTATTTTAATGCTTCGCAAATTTAGTAAAAATATAGACAACAATCTTAAGGAATCAATCTAGATAAAAGTTCAGTAATAACTAAAGAATTTCAAAGAAATCAATCTTACTGAAAGCTGAAATATTAATTCATGATAACCGCAAAGATATTCAATGAATTAGCTATCAGTAACCAAAGAAAATAAGGAACTACCAACAGGCTGTAATATTTCATTTTTTTTAAATATGTAAACAGAAAAAAACCAACAATTACCGTTAGAGAAATTAAAATAATCCCTGCCACTAGCATCTGATGTTGATTGAAAAACACCCAATTCCATGAAATATTTAACAACCATTGAATAAAAAAAAGTTTTGAGATCTTTATTACTTGTTCTTTTTGCATCAAAATCGCCATATAAAAAGAAAAGCAAACCATAATAGTTGACCATGCAGCACCAAAAACCCAACCAGGCGGTGTCCATGGAGCTTTATGTAATTTCAAATACCAATCACTCGTTGGGCCAGAATTCATAAGCCAAGCACCTATCCCTAAAGCGGCAAAATTTAAGGTAAAAAATAAAAGTACTCTAAGAAACTGTTTCATTAAGATTTATATTTTGGTCCATAATTTATCACTATTCAAGAGAAAACTCCCTAGATAATCAAAATTACATTCTTTTGGAGAGAGAATTGAAAGAAAGTTTTCTCCATTTTTATTTATGTACAGATGATATGTTTGTCCTACAATCGGCTCAAAACTAAATTTTGCGTTGTACAACATTTGATTGTCCGTAAAATTTTGTTTAAACTCTTCTAACTTTGCAGTCAATTCTTCAAATTTTGTTTTGAACTGAGCATTTACCGTTTGTAAATTGGTTTGTTTCCAAGAAATGGTGTTTGGTATTGATATTACAGGAGCGCTTAGGTTTGTTCCATACTCCTTATAAGATGCATCATAAACACCTTTATCTTCATTAAACACTACATTATCTGGCTTCTTTTCTATCATATTTGATGCGCCTCAATTTGCTCAAGAACCGCTTGGGCTTCCACTATTTTTTTATCACTTTCTGTTCTGTTGATCTTCGATAACTCAAAAGATTCCCGAAGTAACTTTTCATACGAATCTTGCAATATTTCTAACTTTGATTTTTTCTTAAACAATCCAAACATCTTTTAAACTTTTAAATTTGTAATTCCACAATCCATTTCTATAACCTGACCAGAAAAAGACTTGGCTTTATCAGAAATTAAAAAACTAGCCATTTCTGCTACTTCGGAGGCTTCTAAATATCTTTTCAAAGGATGTCGTTCAGCACTTAACTCTTTTGATTTATCGTTCCTTAAAATTTTTTCTGCCAATCTAGTATTCGTTAACGTTGGAGCAATCCCATTAACTCTAACCGTAGGTGCATACTCTGCTGCTAAAGATTTTACCAAGCCCTCCACAGCCCCCTTAGCCGAGGCGATACTTGTATGAAATGGCATCCCTATTTTTACCGCAACCGTACTAAACATCACTACCGAAGGTGACACTCCTTTCTTTAAAACGGGCAAGTATTTCTGAAGTACTTTTATTGCTCCCATCACGTTTATCTGATAGTCTGCATAAAAATCTTCTTCTTTCAGCCTAGAAAAAGGCTTTAAATTTATACTTCCCGGACAGTAAACAAGAGCATCTAAATTCTCTAATTCTGGCAATTCATCTGAAAGAACATCTAAATGATACTCTTTTAAATTCTCATGCTCTATACCCACAGAATTACGTTGGATGCTAATTATTTTTGAGTGCTCAATTTCGGACTCTATAAGAGCTCTACCGATACCACTACTTCCTCCAATTATTCCTATTGTTTTCATAATAAATAGATTAACTTTATAAAACATAACATTATACAAAACTACATTTTTTTGTTTAATAAACAATATTATTTATTAAACATTATGTATCTTTGATAAACAGAAACGAATATCATGGCAACACAAAAAAAAATCACATCACAAGAAATCATTTCAAAATATATGGATGTTACCCTTACAGAAGGGAATAAACCACACTCCATATATAAATTTACGAAGGAATTAGAAATTGAAGAATCAGAGTTCTACAATTTCTTTAGTTCTTTCGAACAAATAGAAAAGAAAATCTACTCGCTTTTTCTTGAGAATTCTATTTCATTGCTTGAAAAAAACGAAGAATTTCATCAATATGACCCAAAGAACAAATTACTGAGTCTCTATTTTACACTTTTTGAAAACTTTACTGCAAATCGCTCTTACCTTTTAATGGATTTACAAGGCGAATCATCGAAATTGAAATCATTAAAAAAGCTAACTGATCTAAAGCAAGATTTTACAAGGTTTGTAAACAGTATAGGTATTGACAAAATAGACCTAAAACAAGAAAAGCTGCAGAAAATACAGAACAAAGGTTTTGAAGAAGCATTTTGGATGCAATTTTTATTAATCTTAAAATTCTGGATGAATGACACTTCTCAATCTTTTGAAAAGACAGATGTTTTTATTGAGAAAAGTGTTCATGCATCTTTTGACATGATCAACACACAACCCATCAAAAGTTTTATTGACTTAGGTAAATTCATCCTAAAAGAAAAAATGGATTTTAAACTTTAAAATATCCAGTATGAAAACAATAGACAACATACCCACTTCCAAAATACAAAGAGCTACTAAGTTAGTAACTACAGGTGCCAAAGTTGGAGTTAACTATATGAAATACTATGGTGATAAAATATTAAGTACCGAAGAAGAAGCTAAAGAAAAATTAAACAAAGCAAATGCTGAAGATATTTATGATGGTCTAAAAACCATGAAAGGGAGCGCCCTAAAGGTAGCTCAGATGTTAAGCATGGAAAAGAATATTTTACCAAGAGCTTATGTTGAAAAGTTTTCCTTAGCCCAATTTTCTGTCCCTCCATTATCACCTCCACTAGTTATCAAATCATTCAAAAATTATTTTGGCAAGCACCCATCTGATTTATTTGACTCTTTCAATTTAAACTCTGTAAATGCCGCCAGTATTGGTCAGGTGCACAAAGCCGAAAAAGATGGAGAAAAATTGGCTGTAAAAATCCAATATCCGGGAGTAGCAGAAAGCATCTCAACCGATCTTGCTTTGGTGAAACCGATCGCCATGAAAATGTTCAATATCAAAGGAGAAAATTCAGATAGATACTTCAAAGAAGTTGAAGATAAACTTACCGAAGAAACCAACTATAATTTAGAGTTTGCACAAAGTGAGGAAATTGCCAATGCTTGTGCACACATCCCTAATTTAAAATTTCCAAACTACTATAAAGAATATTCATCTGAGCGAATCTTAACGATGAGCTGGATGGACGGTATTCATTTATCAGAGTACACCAATGAGCCGATGGATTCTGAGGTCTCAAAAAAACTAGGACAAGCTTTGTGGGATTTTTATATGTTTCAAATCCATAAATTGAAAAAAGTTCATGCAGACCCTCATCCAGGAAATTTTTTGGTTAACAAACAAGGCGAATTGATTGTGATTGATTTTGGCTGTATGAAATCCATTCCTGATGAATTTTATGTTCCATATTTTGAACTTGCGAAAAAAGAAAATATTGACAATCCTGAAATTTTTGAGAAAACCTTATTTGAATTAGAAATCTTAAGAGAAGATGATACGGACAGGGAAAAAGCTTTTTTCAAAGAATTATTTCATGAAATGCTCAGTTTGTTCACGCAACCATTTCAGGTAGATACTTTTGATTTTTCTGATGGAATTTTCTTTAATAAAATAGCCGAGTTAGGAGCTAAATATGCAAAATCTACAGAACTCAAAGACATGAACGGAAACAGGGGTTCAAAACATTTCATTTACATCAACAGAACTTTTTTCGGACTCTATAATTTGATGCACGATTTAAAAGCCAAAGACATCAATATAAAAACATATTACACCATAGGATGATTGAATTTTCAAAAAATAAAATTGACGAATTACCACATTTAGAAAAAATAAACTTAATAAACTCAGCAACCGGTTATAAATCAGCAAATTTAATAGGAACTATATCGAATGATGGTATCACCAATTTAGCAATCTTTAGCTCCGTTACTCATTACGGTTCTGCACCTGCTATATTTGGTTTTGTGTTGAGACCCACAACCGTTGCTAGAAATACATATACCAACATAAAAAACACAGGTTATTTTACAATAAACCCAGTTCATGCTTCTATTATAGAAGATGCTCATCATACGTCCGCTAAATATCCAGAAGGGATTAGTGAGTTTGATAAAACCAACTTAGAAGAAGAATATAAAGACGACTTCCTAGCTCCTTTTGTAAAAGATGCCCCAATACAAATCGGATTAAAACTCATTGAAGAACATCCTATAAAAGCAAATGGTACAATTCTAGTTTTGGGAGAAATTGTGAAATTATATGTAAAAGAATCCTTGATAGAAAATGATTTATTTATTAATTTAAGCAAAGCTAACATTGCAACCATTAACGGTCTTGATGGATACACGATACCTTCTAATCCAAAAAGACAAGCTTACCAAAGACCTAAATAAACTATGAAAATTCTTATAACTGGTACAACTGGATACATTGCAAAAAGACTCATCCCATTACTCTTAGATCAAAAACATGAGCTTGTTTGTTGTATCAGAGACCTTATGAGAATCCCTGAAAATTTCAAAAACAACGATCTCATCACCTTTATTGAGGTAGATTTTTTAAAATTTGACAAAAACCTAAAATTCCCCACAGACATTGATGCTGCCTATTATTTAATACACTCCATGTCAACCTCTTCAACTGATTTCAGTTCACTAGAAGAAACCTGTGCGAAAAATTTTAAAAAATATGTCTCCGAATCAAATTTACAACAAGTAATTTATCTAAGCGGTATCACCAACGATGAAGAACTATCAGACCACCTGATGTCTAGAAAAAATGTTGAGCTAAATTTGGCCTCTCCTAAATACGCCCTTACCACTTTAAAAGCAGGAATCATTGTAGGAAGTGGTAGTGCATCTTTTGAAATCATAAGAGATTTAGTCGAAAAACTTCCCATAATGATTGCTCCCAAATGGCTACAAACCAAAACACAACCAATTGGAATATCAGACGTTATTTTATTTCTAAACCGGGTATTACTTAAAAAAGAATTATTCAACCAATCTTTTGATATTTATGGTCCTGAAATTCTTACCTATAAAAAAATGCTGTTAGAATTTGCTGATGTAAGAAAATTAAAAAGAACTATCATTACAGTACCTGTAATGACCCCTAAACTATCATCTTACTGGCTGTACTTTGTAACCTCAACATCCTACTCTTTAGCATCTTCTCTTGTAGATAGTATGAAGGTAGAAATTATCGCTAAGAAAAATAACCTTGCAAGTATTTTAGACATTCAACCAATTTCTTATAAAACAGCTGTTGAAAGAGCCTTTGACACTATAGAGCAAAACATTCTAATTTCTAGTTGGAAAGATGCAATGGTTAATGGAACCAATGAAGACAAACTTTCTAAACATATTAACATTCCTCACTTCGGATGTTTTAGAGATATAAGACATAAAACAGTTAAAAACAGAGAAAAATCTTTAGATAAAATTTGGGCTATTGGCGGAGATACCGGTTGGTATATTGCCGATTTTTTATGGCGCGTAAGAGGATATATGGATAAACTAGTTGGCGGCATTGGGCTTAGAAGAGGAAGAACCCACCCTACCAAGTTGCAAACCGGAGATGCATTAGATTTTTGGAGAGTGATATATGCGAATAAAAAAGAAGGTAGATTATTGCTATACGCAGAAATGAAACTTCCTGGAGAGGCATGGCTCGAATTTAAAATGATTAAAGATCAGCTTTACCAACGTGCTGTTTTTAGACCTAAGGGAATAATGGGGCGTCTTTATTGGTACGCTGTGCTTCCATTTCATGGAGTTATATTTCAAGGAATGTTAAAAAAAATTGTGGAATAAAAGGAATTCATGTTTAATTGTTTTAATTTTGACTGCTAAAACTAACTATTTTGAAAAATATTTTTATCGCATTTATTACGATTCTATCTGTTTCTATTTCTTCTTGTGACAGAGCAACGGTTACACCGGGGGAGTATCCTATTATCGGAAAATGGAAATACACTTCTGATGGAGGAAGTATATCTATCACTAGGACTTTTAAAGCAGATCAATCCTATATATACCAAGGTATAAACAACACGAGTCCTGATTTAAATGTTACGCTAACAGGAACCTACGAATCTGACGGTACGAACTTATCATTCACTTATTCAAATGGTTCTACCGACACAGGCAAATACACCTCTACCGATTTGGAGCTTATTTTAACTATGGCCAATGAAAATGGGCCTACGGTTTATATAAAACAATAAGTTTTTACAAAAAAATAAAAAAAGGATGTTATTTTATAACATCCTTTTTTTTATCTCTATATTCAAAAATTTATAAACTAATCAGAGGCACTGCTTGCTCTAAAAGAACCTTATACTTATAACCATAACCTAAATCAATATCTGTAGCAATAACTCCTTCTAAGGTTACGATATCCCCTACTTCAAAAACCTCTTTTGAAGTAATAATCAAATCAAAATCGTCACCATACTTGGTTCCATCCTCTAAATGAATCCAATTTTTATTCATAATCATTGGATTGAATTTGGTTACTTTTCCTTTCACTACAATTTTCTTTCCATTGTACTTTTTATAGTCCTTATTTAATTCCGCTACTGTAGTTACTGCTTCTATCTTCTCTATAACAATAGCTTCTCCCTTAGGTAATTTTGATTTTTTCATTATTGGTTGATCATTATCATCTCCATTAGGATCCTTATGAATTCTTTGTAAAAACAAAATAGAATTAAACGTTCTATTCAACTCTTTGCTTTTAAACTTAAACATTTCTAATCCATCATTAAAGTAATAGGTTTCCCCTACTTTACCATCAAAAGAAGGAGCTGCTAACCAAACTTCTTTTCCATTTTCATCTGAACGCACATAGGTATAACCACTAACCTGAATAACCTCTTTCGCTACAACTTCATGAGCAAAGCCACTTTCTTTATTTATCTTTTTACCACCTTCCTTACAAGCAATAAAAACTAAACCAACCAACAAAAGACTTATAATTTTCTTTATCATAATTTTTAATTTTTCTGTATCATTACATAAATATACAACACACCATCTCTTCTACCTAAAAATGAATCTGAAGTTGTATTCATTCGTTTGAGAAAAAAAAGGATACTAAATTAGTATCCTCATTTTTTTATATCCATTCTTTCGGCTGCTCCAATATTGAAACTAAATATGCCTCATCACTACCCTCTATAGGCTTATGATTGTAATGCCATTGTACCTTTGGAGGTAAACTCATTAAAATAGATTCTATCCTACCATTTGTTTTCAAGCCGAATAAAGTTCCTTTATCATGAACTAAATTAAATTCTACATAACGTCCCCTTCTAACCTCTTGCCAGTCACGTTGTGACTCTGTATATTTTAATTCTTTTCGCTTTTCAACAATTGGAACGTAACTTTCTAAAAAGCTATTTCCTACCTCAGTCACAAAGTCATAACGATCTTGTAAACTAAATTCATCAGTCTTTTTCAAATAATCAAAAAATAACCCACCTATTCCTCTTGCTTCATTTCTGTGTGCATTCCAAAAATATTCATCACAACGTTTTTTATACATCGGATAAAATTCTTTATGATGCTTATCACATGCTTTTTTGCATACAGAATGAAAATGAACCGCATCCTCATCAAATAAATAATAAGGTGTTAAATCTTGTCCACCTCCAAACCATTGCGTTACTATCTCACCTGTATCATCATACATTTCAAAATAACGCCAATTTGCATGCACTGTTGGTACCATAGGATTTTTTGGATGTAATACCAAAGACAGGCCACAGGCAAAAAAGTTCCCTTCTTTGACACCAAAATTGTCACGCAACGCTTGTGGCAACTCCCCTTCAACCGCAGAAATATTTACACCTCCCTTTTCAAAAATAGCTCCGTTTTCAATTACACGAGTTCTACCTCCACCTCCTTCTGGTCGTTTCCATAAATCTTCTACAAATTTTGCTTTTCCATCAACCGCTTCTAACTTAGAAGTTATGGTATCTTGAAGATCTTGTATGTACTGATAAAATTGTTCTTTCATATTTATTTGGATTCTGGACATAAGACTCAAGACTCATGATACTCAAAACAAACCACTTGACTCCTGATTCTCGATTCTAACTACGATATTCTTTCACTGCTTCTATAAAAGCACCTGCGTTTTCAAGTCCGATATTTGGTAATATTCCATGACCTAAATTCACAATATATTTATCTTTTCCAAAAGCATCAATCATTGTTTTAACTTGGTTCTTGATTTCTGCCGGAGGAGAAAACAAACGAGTTGGATCAAAATTCCCTTGTAAAGTGATATTTCCACCTGTTAATTTTCTAGCCCATTCTGGAGTAATCGTCCAATCAACTCCCAAAGCAGAAGCATTTGATTTTGACATTTCTTCCAATGCAAACCAACATCCTTTTCCAAAAGCAATAACTGGAGCATCATCTTTCAACGCTTCAATAATTTGATTGATATATTTCCAAGAAAACTCTTGATAATCTACTGGAGATAACATACCTCCCCAAGAATCAAAAACTTGAACGGCATTTACACCTGCTTCTACTTTTTTCTTTAAGTAGGCAATTGTAGTATCTGTAATTTTCTGCAATAAAGTATGTGCAGCAACCGGCTGTGTAAAACAAAACTCCTTAGCTTTATCAAAGTTTTTAGAACCTTGCCCTTGTATACAGTAACACAAAATTGTCCAAGGAGACCCAGCGAAACCAATCAAAGGAATTTCATCCTCTAACATTTGTTTGGTTAGCTTGATAGCATCCATTACATACCCCAAGGTCTCGTCAATATCAGGAACAATAGCTTTATTAACATCTTCCATAGTACGAATCGGATTAGGCAACCATGGTCCGATTCCATTTTTCATTTCTACTTCAATATTCATCGCTTGAGGAATTACCAAAATATCAGAAAATAAAATCGCAGCATCCATACCGTATCTTCTGATCGGTTGTACTGTAATTTCTGCAGCCAATTCTGGAGTTTGACATCTCGTAAAGAAATCATATTTTTTCTTGATTTCTTGAAATTCTGGTAAATACCTTCCTGCTTGACGCATCATCCAAACAGGTGGTCTTTCAACTACCTCTCCTTTCAATGCTCTTAAGTATAAATCGTTTTTTATCATAATAATATGTATCTGGTATCATGAGTCATGACTCAAGACTATTTTAAATGTTGATTAAATTTATATAACATCTTTTGCACTTGCTGAATTGAATTTTCAACCTTTTTAAAAGTTAATTCAGCAATTAATTGCAATTCAAAAGCTATAATTATTTGTGTTTCTATTTCAAACGAGGAACCGAAGGCAATATCAATAAATCGAGAAAAATCTTTATCCGACTTTCTACTCGATCCTTCCGCTATATTTGAAGGGACAGAAACAACCGTCCTATTTAATTGACTCACTAATCCATACTTTTCAGAATCTGGAAAAGTATTCGTCACCAAGTAAATCTCTTTACAAAGATCCTTAGACAACTTCCAAACATGTGATTCTTTAAAATTGTGCATCGTAGCAATTCCTGATTCTTGAATCCTTATTCCCGTATCTTATTTTATTTCTGACACTTTTTTCATAGCTGCATCCACTGCTACTTCAAAATTTTCTAAATCTTTACTTGACAATGCAGAACACAAAAACCATGACTCAAATTGAGATGGTGGCAAAAACACACCATGTTTGATCATCTCCCAAAAGAAAACTGCAAACTTTTCTGTATCGCACTTTTGAGCCTCTGTAAAATTTGTAATTTCTTCTTTTGCAAAAAATGGATTGATCATCGATCCAAATTTATTCACAGTAATGTCAACCCCATATTGAGAAGCTGCACTTGACAATATTGAAGCAATTTTTTCTGCAGTTTTTTCGAATTTCTCGTATGGATTTTGACGCTTCAATTCAGACAATGTAGAAATTCCAGCAGCCATTGCAATTGGGTTTCCTGATAAGGTTCCTGCTTGATACATCCCTCCTAAAGGCGCTACATTTTCCATAATTTCATTCCTAGCACCATAAGCTCCTACCGGAAATCCTCCTCCAATAACTTTACCCAAACAAGTAATATCTGCTTCAATACCTAAAAGTTCTTGCGCTCCACCAAATTTAGAACGAAAACCTGTCATTACCTCATCACAAATCAAAAGAACACCGTTCTCTTTTGTTAACTTTCTCAATCCGTGGATAAATTCTTGAGATGGTTGTACAACTCCCATATTACCCGTAACTGGCTCTAAAATTACCGCAGCAATATCTTTGTGCTCTTGAAAATGTTTTTCTACACTTTCTAAATTATTATACTCTGCAATCAACGTATTTTCTACCGCTTGCGAAGGCACTCCTTTTGATCCTGGTAAACTTAAAGTAGCCAAACCAGAACCTGCAGCCACCAACATAGCATCCATATGTCCGTGATAGCAACCAGAAAACTTTACGATTTTATCGTTTCCTGTATGTGCTCTTGCCAAACGAATAGCGCTCAAAACAGCTTCAGTACCTGAATTCACAAAACGTACTTTATCCATGCCCGGAAAAGCATCACATACAATTTTGGCTAATTTTATTTCTGCATTCGTAGAAGCACCAAAAGAATAACCATTTTTCAAAGCCTTAGAGATTGCTTTTTCTACTTTTTTATGACGATGTCCTAAAATCATTGGCCCATAAGACAAAACCATATCAATATATCTATTGCCATCTACATCTTTAATCTTACTTCCTTTAGCTTTATCAATAAACAAAGGATTTCCGCCTACTGATGCAAATGCTCTAACAGGTGAATTTACAGCCCCTACAAGATTTTCTAAACCTTTATTGTATAGTTTTTCTGATTGTTTGAATTTCATATATTTTGTATTTGGTCTTTCCTATTCGACTATTATTAATAGTCCAATGCTAATACTTTAATTAACTACTATTTGTCTTTTAATAATTTTGCCACTTCCTTTGCGAAATAAGTAATAATAATATCTGCTCCAGCCCGTTTCATAGATAACAAGGACTCCATCATTACTCGCTCACCATCTATCCATCCTTTTTCTGCGGCGGCCTTCACCATGGCATATTCTCCGCTTACATTATAACATGCAATTGGACGATCATACGTGTTTTTTAAATCTCTGATAATATCTAAATAAGACAACGCTGGCTTCACCATTAGAATATCTGCACCTTCTTGATCATCAAAAGTTGCTTCTCTTAAACCTTCATCTCTATTTGATGGATCCATTTGATACGTTCTTCTATCCCCAAATGTTGGTGCAGAATCTGCAGCATCTCTAAACGGACCATAAAATGCTGAGGCATATTTAACAGAATACCCCATAATAGGCAAATTATAAAAACCAGTATTATCAAGAGCTTCACGAATTGTTGCAATTGTTCCATCCATCATTCCTGACGGTGCCACCATGTCAACTCCTGCCTTCGCATGAGATATAACTTGCTTTGCCAAGTTCACCAAGGTAGCATCATTATCTACATCATTATCGTGAATAACACCACAATGACCGTGGCTTGTGTATTCGCAAAAACACACATCTGTGATTACATATAAACTTGGATAGTTTTTTTTAATATAGCGAATTGCTTGTTGCATAATCCCTTGATCATTCCAAGTTTCTGTTCCAGAATCATCTTTTTCAGAAGGGATACCGAATAATAAAACTGCTGGAATATCAAGTTCCACAACCTCGTCTAACTCAGTATGCAAACGATCTAAAGAAAAACGTTTGATGCCTGGCATAGAAACAATTTCTTTTTCAATATTTTCACCCTCTTCAATAAACAAAGGATAAATCAAATCATCAGTTGTCAATTTATTCTCACGAACCAACCTTCTAATTCCTTCCGTTTTCCTAAGACGTCTTGTTCTATTCATACTTATTTTACTAGTATTTCGTTTACTTTATCTAACACAGATTCCACCGTAGTAGTATCTGATATATACACATTATCAAAATATTCAATTGCTTTTGTTGCTGTGGTAGTCCCTATACAAAACACGGGAGTTGAATTCACTCTATTCTTTTTAATATAGCTCTCAACTCCAGAAGGACTATAAAATAAGATAGCATCATAATTCTCTGCAACCTCCACAGGAATTAATTTAGTTTGATACACCAAATATTCAGTAACCAAAACCCCATTTGCGGCCATTACTTGTGGTAAATCATTATTTCTTAGATTGCCACAGAACCAACTTATTTCTTTGATGCTAAGCGCTTCATTTGAAAATCGTTCAGCCAAAAGCTCCGCTAACTCTAAAGCATTATTTGCTACCAAGGCAACCTGTAGACCAAAACATTCTAATAATTCTTTTGTTTTAGTTCCCACACAAAACACAACATCAAAAAAAGAAGTTGAAATTTGATGTTTTTCAAACACAGACCGAACACTATTAGCGCTGGTAAAAACTGCATTTAATATATTCTCTTTTATTTCAAAGTCACTTCCATAAGAAATTTCTATCATCGATATTTCATCCAAGGTAATTCCTTCAATTACTGATTTTTGAGGCTTGGATAAAATTTTAGTTGATAAAACTCTCACGTTCGTTAGCTATTGAATTATTTTTTAATCACTTTTTTTATTTCCTTCATCAACTCAGCACCACCATCTTCAAGAATCTCCTTTGCGCTATGAACTCCTAATTGCTTAGCATTATGAAGCGAAGCCATTCTAAAAACACCTTTTTGCTCCTTACCATCAATCGAACTCAACAGCCCTTTGAAGGATACATTTTCTCCATCTATTTCTGCATAACCACCTATTGGTGCAGTACAACCTCCTTCTAAGGTTCTCATAAAATCTCTTTCAATCCCTACACATAAAGCAGTATCATCATGATGTAATTTTTTACAAGCATCCAAAACAAAAGCATCTGATTCTAGTGCCGTAATCATGATTGCCCCTTGCGCCGGAGCCGGTATCATCCAATCCAACACCAGGTGTTCTTTTGGCAACAACTTTATACGTTCTAGTCCTGCTTTTGCAAAAATAGCCCCATTCCAATTATTATCTTCTAATTTTTTCAAACGGGTATTCACATTTCCACGCAAATCCGTAAGCTTATGTGTTGGATATTTATGCAACCATTGCGCAGTTCTTCTTAAACTACCTGTTGCAATTGTTGCTCCTTCGGCAACCAACTCTTCCTCTGTTCCTTTATAAACAATTACATCATTTACATCAGCCCTTTCCAAAACAGCAGCTTGCACTATTGTATCTGGTAATTGAGTAGGTACATCTTTTAAAGAATGTACCGCAATGTCAATCTGACCGCGTAGCATTGCAACATCAAGTGTTTTTGTAAACACTCCCATACTACCAATTTGATGCAAGGGTATATCTAAAATCTCATCTCCTACCGAAGACAATTCAATTATTTCCGTGGTATACCCTAATTCATTTAAGGAGTCCTGAACTAAATGGGCTTGCCACAAGGCCAACTCACTATTTCTAGTTCCAATTCTAATTGCTTTGGTCATATAATTGATTGGGAAAATTATTTATTTATCTGCATATCAAACATTTTTGAAATCACATCAATACTTTGATCTACAGAAGTATCTTCAGCTTTTAAATGTTTGACAAATTGGGTTGTGATTTTTTGAATCATTCTTGAAGCAATAACTTCAGCATGTTCAACATTAAATCCATCTGTTTTTTTACTCTGAAAATCGATTGCATCATTTTGAATTGACATCAATGAAGATTTCAATGCATTCACCGCAGGGGTAAACTTTCTGTGATCCAACCATTCCATAAACTCAGATTTATGTTCATCAATGATTGCTTCCGCTTTAGGGATTTCTTTTTCTCGTTCAGCAATTGTTTTATTGGTAATTTTTGATAACTCGTCAATATTTACCAAATTAACTGATTCCAATTCACCAACCGCCAAGTCAACATTCTCTGGCATGGATAAATCAAGGATCAGCAACTTTTTATTCTCAGCAACATTTTCTGTAGTTATTGTTGGTACGTTTGCTCCAGTGGATACAATTAATATATCAGCTTTTTCAATTTCAGCGTTCAATGCTGACAACGTTTCTATTCTAACTTCTTTATGCTGTTCATGAAACGCCCTTGCTTTACTTTCTGTCCTATTTATCAATACAACATTATCATTTTCAGTATACTGAATTAGATTTTTACAAGTATTTTTACCTATATCACCCAAACCATAAACCAAAATGTTTTTCGATTCAAAATCTTCCACTTTTTCAATAATATACTGAACCGCGGCATAAGAAACTGATGTGGTACCTGAACTTAATTTTGTTGAATTTTTTACTTTTTTACTAGCCTGCAACACCAAATTGATCAATCTCTCTAGATAAGCATTTAGGGTGTTTTGATCTTTTGCGGTTTGAAAAGACTCTTTTAATTGCCCAACAATTTCATAATCTCCTAATATCTGACTATCTAAACCTGTAGCTATTTTAAACAAATGACGAATCGCATCTTTTCCTTTATAAACATTCGAAACGTTTACAAATTCTTCAACAGAACCTTGTGAGTATTTACATAGCAAAGAAATCAACTCAAATGGATGATTTGCAAATCCCATTATTTCAGTTCGATTACAAGTAGATAAAATAAACACTCCATCTACTCCAAACTTCTTTGCTTCTCTAAGAAGTAAAACTTGGTTTTCTTTAGTTATACTAAAAGCCCCTCTCGTTTTCACGTCGGCTTTTTTGTAACTTAAACCTACATTATATAATTTTCTTCCTTTAGATTCGATACTCATCAATACTATATTTCGTTCTGATTACAGTCTATTCATTGATTAGGATAAATAAACCACGCCAAAAGTACCACCTTACTTCCGATAAAAACATCGCTAAAAGGACTTTAAATATCGTTGAAAGGAACGAAGCCTTAATTTAGAATCATTACAAACAAAACAAAACCCTTTAAAAAACAACCATTTACAATAATCATATGGTAAATTACATAATTTTTATTGCGCTTAAAACATAAAAACAACAGTCAAAAAACTTTGATATTTATCGGTATTTTTATCGTATTTTTGCTGTGTAAATAATTTATCACGTATGAATTTCGATACTTCAAAATTTAAAAACATCGACAAAAGTACTATTCGTCTTTACAGAGAAAAAGGAACTTTTACGTTAGTGAATTACCGAAATAACACAGACGAGACTTTATTTCAACAATTTGAACTAGAAGACAACTATATACAGATTTACTTTAGTTTAAATAAAAAAATATCTGTTGCCTTTAATATGGAACATTGTGCCATTCACCTAACTCCAGAAGACTCTGGCTTGGTGTATTTTAAAGAGGACAACACCAAAGTTTTAACAACACTACCTCCTCATGGAGAGTTACTTGGGCTCCTTATACCTGTTCCTTATTTTCACTCATTATTTGCACACGAAGGAGACTCTTTTTTCAATTTCGCAAGCATCAAAGGTGGAAGACCTATTATTGAAGAAAAAGTTGTAAGCAACTCAACAAAACTAGTTCTAAACCAATTAGTTGATAAAAAACTACACGGAGCACTTCAGAACATATATATGAAGGGAAAAATATACGAACTTTTAAGTCTGTATTTTAACATCTCCGAAGAAACCGAATCAGACCACTGCCCATTTATGGCTAACGAAGAAACGGTTGCTCAAATTAAAAAGGCCAAAGATATTATGATTGAGAATATGGCCAACCCACCAAGCTTAGAAGAACTTTCTAAACAGGTAGGACTTAATATCAAAAAATTAAAAATGGGTTTCAAAGAGTTTTATGGAACCCCTGTTTTTACTTTCCTTTTGAATTATAAACTGGATTATTCAAAAAAACTTTTAGAAGAAAACAAATTAAACGTTTCTGAAATAGCAACTCAAATTGGCTACAGCAACTCTAGTCACTTTATCGCTGCATTCAAAAAACGTTTTGAAATTACTCCCAAACAATTTACAAAACAAGAATAAAATAATGAAAGGTGTATTATTAGTAAATTTAGGATCTCCGGACACACCAAATCCTAAAGACGTAAGAAGGTATTTGGATGAATTTTTAATGGACGAACGTGTGATTGACACAAACGTTATTTTAAGAAACATACTGGTTAGAGGCATCATACTAAACACGAGACCTAAGAAATCTGCAGAAGCCTACCAAAAAATTTGGTGGGACGAAGGCTCTCCATTAATCGTACTTTCTGAAAGGTTCCATAAAAAAGTAGTTGCAAAAACTGACATTCCAGTTGCATTAGGAATGCGTTATGGTTCTATGAGTATTAAAGAAGGATATCAAAAACTGGCAGAACAAGGTGTTACAGAAGTTTTACTGGTTCCTTTATACCCGCATTACGCAATGTCTTCCTTTGAAACGGTAGAAGTAAAAGCAAAAGAAGTTCAGCAAAAGTTTTTCCCTGAAATGACTACTGAGGTACTTCCTGCATTTTACAACAAGCCTGATTACATTAAAGTAATGGCGGAAAACATCAAGAAAAACATTGAGGGGTTTGAACATGACCATATCTTATTTTCTTACCACGGAATACCTGAACGTCATATTTTAAAATCAGACACAACCGGATCTCATTGTAAATTAGATGGATCTTGCTGTAACAAACCTTCAAAAGCACACGCTACCTGTTACAGACATCAATGTTTTGAAACCACTAAAGAGATCGTAAAAGAACTAGGACTTAAAGAAGGTACTTATAGCAATTCTTTTCAATCTAGACTAGGTAGAGATCCTTGGTTAAAACCATATACAGATTTTGAATTTGAAAGACTTCCTCAAGAAGAAGGAAAAAAGAAATTAGCTGTAATTACGCCTGCTTTTGTTTCTGACTGTCTAGAAACACTAGAGGAAATAGCAATAGAAGGTGAAGAACAATTTAAAGAAGGTGGAGGAGAATCCTACAAACACATCCCTTGTTTAAATGACAATGATGATTGGGTTGATGTTATGGTTGACTGGATTAACAACTGGAAAAACTAATTTATAAATGCTATTTTTAAAAGCGCTTCTTGAAAAAGACAGCGCTTTTATTTTTAACAACCTTTTCTTAACATTGACATAACTTTAAATTCTGATATCGTATCTATTTTTGCAGTGTAAAAATTAAAATCAGAAATGAAAGTATTTATCGTTTTATCAGCACTGGCATTATTCACATTAGCTTCTAGCTCTAAAAAGCAAGATTCAAAAGTTGAAGTTACTAAATCGTTGAAAATTTTAAATATCCACGAAACAACGGATGCTAAAATTTTATTAGCTTAAAACTTTCCTTTACCAAACATAAAAAAAGCCAACTTGTAAGAGTTGGCTTTTTTATTATAGTAACATTACTTTTTTTATTTCATTACCTCCCAGCGCCTCATTCATCATGGCTAGAATTTTCTCTTTACCATAACCTAGTTCCTCCCTAAGTACAGAAGAACTTAACTTAACAAATAAAGTACCATTTCGCAACTCTACTTTCTCTGTATAACTTGCAACACCATTTCCCATAAGAGAATCCCAGTTTTCTTTCACAGAAATTTTCTGCATCCCTTTAGAAAGATTATTTTCTTTTATAAAGCTCCCCATTAAATCTTTAAGTGAGAGATACTCCTCTTGACGTTTTGCCATATCTATTTATTACGAACTTTAAGAAAGTTCAAACATTTTATACGATTTATTAATTCTTTGCACTACTTCTTCTGTTCTTTCCGCATGAGTATCCGTAATAAACAATTGACCAAACTGATCATTATTAACCAGTGAAATAAGTTTAGAAACCCTATTTTCATCAAGCTTATCAAATATATCATCCAACAAAAGAATCGGTACTACCTTAGATTCTTTCTTTATAAAATCAAACTGAGCTAACTTTAAGGCTATCAAATATGATTTTTGTTGTCCTTGAGAACCAAACTTTTTTATGGGATACCCTCCGATTTCAAAAACTAAATCATCCTTATGCACACCAGAACTAGTGTACTGAAGCATTTTATCTTTTTGCAAGCTTTCCGCTAAAAGTGTTTCAAAATCCACTTCTAATAACTGAGACTTATATACTAAATTCACCTCCTCTTTTCCTTCGGATATCGTACGATACCTCTCATTAAAGATAGGTATAAATATCTTTAAAAACTCTCTTCTTTCTTTATGAATAATTTCACCGTATGAAATCAACTGCTGGTTATACACCTCTAAATTAACCGCATCAAACGTTCTATTGGCAGCAAAAAATTTCAATAACGCATTTCTTTGCACCAATGTTTTGTTATATGCAATTAGAGTTTTTAAATAGGACTGATTCTGCTGAGAAATCACACTATCAATAAATTTCCTACGTGTTTCACTCCCCTCTATAATCAAATCTCTATCCGCTGGAGAAATAATCACTAAAGGGAACTTACCTATATGTTCAGAAAATTTTTCATAAGCCTTACCATTTCTTTTAATTATTTTTTTTTGCCCTTTTTTTAAACTGCAAAGAATCACCTCCTCACGATCATCAACTTCATAAGTTCCTTCTAGCATAAAAAACTCTTCACCATGTCGAATATTCTGAACAGCGACAGAATTAAAATAACTTTTCGCAAATGACAAATAATAAATAGCATCTAACACATTTGTTTTTCCAACGCCATTATTTCCAACAAAACAATTTATCTTCTCTTTAAAATCAAACACTTGCTGTGTTAGGTTTTTATAATTTACTAAAGATAATTTACGCAAATACATAGTTCAGTTGTCATATAAATAAGAGGCCGCAAATTATTAAAAGTTTTGCGAAAAAGAGACTTTTTAAATTCAATTAAAAAAACTATTTTTGCTTGCTTATAAATCGAAAATAAATTAAAAAACTTATTTTTTCGATCGAAATAAACCAAAAAAAAGAAAAACAAAAATAGATGGCAACATACAAGAAAAAAGGACAGAAAAAAGTTAAAAGTGCACCTGTAGATCACGTTGAAGAAGAAAGCACAACTGCTGAAGTATTCAAAAATTTAGAGGAAAGTGCTTCAAAGTCTGAACAATGGATTGAAAAATATCAAAAACCATTATTTTCTGGATTGGTACTTGTTGTTGTTCTAATCTTGGGATACATTGCTTATAACTCTTATGTTATAGAACCAAAAGAGCAAGAGGCAGCAAACGAATTATCTTTCCCTAAAGAAAACTTTGAAGAAGCTATCAATGCTACTGATGACGCTCAATCTTTATTCAATTTGGCTTTAGAAGGTGCTAACGGTAAATACGGTTTTATCGATATCGCAGACAAATACAGCGGAACTAAAGCAGGAAACCTTGCCAATTACTACGCAGGTCTTTCTTACTTAAAAACAAACGACTACAAAAACGCTATTGCTTACTTAGAGAAGTTTTCTTCAAGCGATGTTTTATTAAATCCTACAGCCTTAGGAGCTATTGGTGATGCTTTTGCTGATTTAGATCAAAACAGCGATGCTTTATCTTATTACGAAAAAGCAGCAAATATCAAACCGAATGCATCTACTACACCATTGTACTTATTAAAAGCTGGTAATACTGCTTTAGATTTAGGGGATGCAAAGAAAGCAGAAGATTTCTTTTCTGAAATCAAAAACAAATACCCTGAGTCTGCTTTAGCCAACAATATTGAAATGCACATCAATAAAGCTAAGTACGCACAAAATTAATTAGCAGTTACCTACTCAATATAAAATTAGCATTCATGGCTACTACTGACTTATCAGCATATGACAAAAATACAGTTCCAAACGCGAAAAATTTTCGGTTTGGAATTGTTGTTTCGGAATGGAATGAATCTATTACAGATGGCTTATACAAAGGAGCTGTAAAGGCTCTTTTAGAAAACGGAGCTCTTGAAGAAAACATAATAAAATGGGACGTTCCCGGGAGTTATGAATTGATTTATGGAGCAAAAAAAATGGTTAATTCTCAAGATCTCGATGCTGTAATCGCAATAGGAAACGTAATCAAAGGGGAAACCAAACACTTTGATTTTGTTTGCGATGGAGTAACACAAGGAATCAAAGACTTAAACATAATTCAAGACATTCCTGTTATCTTTTGCGTTTTAACTGACGATACCATGCAACAATCTATTGAAAGATCTGGAGGTAAGCACGGAAACAAAGGAGTAGAATGCGCTATCGCAGCGATTAAGATGGCTGTGATTAAAAATATTTAATCCTTATTACAAACTCTTATTTCCTTGAAATACTTTGTTAATTTCTTTAACAAAGTTTTCAAGGAATTGACTTTTATTCCTTCATTAATTTCTTTAATTTTGAGGATACAATCAAAATGAAATTATATGTTCGGAACTCCTTTTAAACAAAGAGCTCATTACGTTTTTAACTACAAGCCTCGCTATTATAGTGAGCGTAAAGAACGTTTGGAAAATTTAAAAGGAAAATATGCGGAAGATTCTGAAAACTCAGAAAACAAAGATTACAGAGTTTCCTTAGTAAAAAACAACTTAAAAAATGATTGGGCAAAATCAAAAAAAGGTCCCAATGACGGTGGTTCGAGCAAACGCTTGGCAATAATCATTGCTCTTTTAGTAGGAATCTGCGCCTATCTTTTTGAATTACACACACTTATTTAATGACAGACATTATACAATTGTTACCAGATCACGTAGCAAATCAAATTGCTGCAGGGGAAGTTGTACAACGTCCTGCTTCTGTTGTAAAAGAATTATTAGAAAATGCCATTGATGCAGGAGCTACCAACATCAAGCTGATCATAAAAGATGCTGGAAAAACTTTAATTCAAGTTATTGACAACGGAAGTGGAATGACCATGACTGATGCTAGATTGTGCTTTGAAAGACATGCGACTTCTAAAATTAAGGAAGCGCAAGATTTATTCAACTTAAACACTAAAGGTTTTAGGGGAGAAGCAATGGCCTCTATAGCTGCTATTGCCCATGTTGAATTAAAAACCAAACAAGAAGGACAAGACATTGGAACTTGTTTAAAAATAGAAGGCAGCAAAATAACGTCACAAGAACCAGATTGCCCTGCCAAAGGAACTAGCGTAGCTGTAAAAAATTTATTCTACAATATTCCTGCTCGAAGAAATTTTTTAAAATCTGATACCATTGAAACTCGACACATCGTAAATGAGTTTCAACGAGTTGCCTTGGCGCACAATGATATTGGATTTTCATTAAACCACAATAACTCTGAAGTATATAATTTAAAAGCAGGAAACTTAAAACAACGAATCGTTGGTGTTTTTGGTGGTAAAACGAATGAAAAATTAGTTCCGATCACAGAGGATACCGATGTTATTAGAGTGGATGGTTTTGTTGCTAAACCAGAGTTTGCTAAGAAAAAACGCGGAGAGCAATTCTTTTTTGTTAACGATAGATATATCAAAAGTTCCTATTTACACCACGCAGTTTCTAGCGCCTTTGATGGTTTGTTAGGAAATGGGTACCATCCATCGTATTTTCTCTATTTAAACGTACCACCAGAAAGTATCGATATTAACATACATCCAACTAAAACTGAGATTAAATTTGATAACGAAAAGATTCTGTATGCCATTATCCGAGCAACGGTAAAACATGGTTTAGGTCAATACAACGTATCACCTGTTTTAGATTTTAATAGAGACTCTTCTATGGATACACCGTATGCATTAGAAGGAAAAGAATATTCTTCTGAACCAAAAATAGAAATTGATCCTAATTTCAACCCTTTTAAAACGGAGGCGGCTTCAAATTCTTATAGCACTTCTACACAATCGAACACAAATACTTACACAGCGCCAAGTTTTGCATCAAAATCAGAACTTCCGGCTTGGGAATCCTTGTATACAGATAGTGCTGAAAATGAAACTTTTGAAATCCAATCAGAACCTGTTCAAACGGAATTAGGTTTGGATTTACAAGAGGAAGAAAAAGCAACTGGTAAAACATTTCAAATTCACAATAAATACCTGTTGAGCACAATTAAGTCAGGTGTCGTTTTAATTCATCAAAACTTAGCTCATCAGAGAATTTTGTATGAAGAATTTTTAGAAAACATTACAGTAAAAGAAGCTGCTAGTCAACAATTATTATTCCCTGTAGAAATTTCATTCACAAAAGAAGAAATTGAAATCTTAAGAGAATTAAAATTAGACTTAGAAAATACTGGCTTTCTTTTTGATAAAATCACCAAGGACAGCATTATTGTAAAAGGTATTCCGACCTCTATCACAGAAAGTCAGATTACAATTATCATAGAACAGTTGCTAGATGATATAAAAGAAGAAGTTCCTGAAAGCAGTTTTAGTCAATTGGATATTATTTCTAAATCTTTAGCTAAATCACTTGCTATCAAAACAGGTAGTAAACTTACTGAAAAAGAACAAGAGAGTTTGGTTTTTAATCTATTCGCTTGCAAAGAACCCTCTATTTCTCCTTATGGAAAAAAAGTTTTTGAAACCTTAACCATTGGAGAATTAGATAAAATTTTTAATTCAAAACTATAAATAACATGGGTAGAATTACAGAAAGCATAAAGCATTTGATTATCATCAATGTCATTTTATTCATCGCACCTCAATTTTTCAAAGGAATTGATTTGCAAACTCTTTTCGCACTGCACTTTCCAGGAAATCCTGAGTTTGGGGTTTGGCAATATCTTACGCATATATTTATGCACGGGAGTTTTTCACATATCTTGTTTAATATGTATGGACTTTGGGCATTTGGGACACCTTTGGAACAAATGTGGGGTAGAAATAAATTTTTATTTTTCTATTTCTCAGCAGGAATTGGAGCTGGATTGATTTATACCGCTGTCAATTATTATCAATTCAATGGATTCTACGAACAATTAATTTCTGATGGCTTAAGTAGTGGTGATATCCAGAACCTTTTAGATACGGGTAAATATAATGCCAATATGGTTAGTTTATCAAATGAAGCTTTAAGTGAATTTTTCAGTTTATATCACACACCTGCCGTCGGGGCTTCTGGAGCCATTTATGGGGTGTTAGTTGCATTTGGATTATCTTTCCCTGAATCTAAATTAGCTTTGATATTCTTTCCGGTACCCATCGCTGCAAAATATTTTATACCAGTGATGATCCTTGGAGATTTATTCTTTGGGGTTACCAAATATTCTATTGGAAACGTAGCGCATTTTGCTCATATTGGAGGTGCCTTAATCGGTTTTATTATTGCTTGGTACTGGAAAAACAATCAATTCAAACGCTGGGATTAATCATATGAACAAGTATCTAAATAAATACAATCAAGGAACTATAGTAGAAAAACTCATCTATATAAATGTTGGCGTATTTCTATTGACATTTCTTTTAAATTCTTTTGGTTCTTTTTTTGAGTCCAACTCGAATATTGTGATGGATTGGTTTTCTATGCCCTCCAACATAGATTATTTTCTAACAAGGCCTTGGACTGTTATTTCATACGGTTTTCTTCATCTAGACTTTATACATATATTATTCAACTTAATTTTTCTTTACTACATAGGAAATCTGTTTATTGATTATTTTACTCAAAAACAACTATTGAGTTTTTATTTATTTGGAACCGTTTTTGGTGGATTGCTTTATTTAGTTAGCTATACTATTTTCCCTGCATTACAAACCACAAATGCCACCCTAGTTGGCGCCAGTGCTGCAGTAATGGCGATATTTATCGGAATTGCTACTTACATTCCCAATTATGAAATCAACATTAGATTTATTGGTTTTGTCAAACTATGGAAGCTCGCAGCCTTTTTTGTCGGACTGGATTTAATTCAAATTCCGAGTGGCAATGCAGGTGGTCATTTAGCACATTTAGGTGGAGCTTTATTTGGTTTAATTTATATGAGCCAGATTAGAAAAGGTGCTTTATCTTTCAAAATAAACAATCCTTTTAGTTCTTTATTTACAAGAAAAAGTACTTTAAGAACTGTTTACAAAGCGAAACGAAAAAAAGCGAAGGAAAAATCTGTTACAAAACCTGTTAAAACGAATCAACAGCAAATCGATGCCATTTTAGACAAGATTAGCAAATCTGGTTATGATTCTTTAAATCAGGAAGAAAAAAATTTGTTGTTCAAACAAGGAAAAAAGAATTCATGAAAAACCTTTCCTTCTTAGATAAAATACTGTTTTTTTTAAATTCTCTAGCAGCATTTTTTTTACTTGCTTCCTATATAATCCCATATGTCCCTCCAGAAGTAACAGCCACAATCTCTGTATTTAGCTTAGGAATGCCTGTGCTTATCATAATTAATGCTGCATTTTTTATTTACTGGATCGTAACAATGAAAAAGCAATTTTTCTTGTCTCTGTTAATTTTAGGTATCGGTTTTCAGCATATCAATGCTTTTGTACAGTTTGGAAATTCTAAGCCAGCTACTGATGTGGAGACTATCAAAATAATGTCTTATAACGTTCGCCTTTTTAATGCTTACAAATGGTCTAAGAAAAATGACCTAGACAAAAACATATACGAGTTTATCAATATCAAATCTCCTGATATTATTTCCTTTCAAGAATATTTTCAAAAGAAGGACATTCAACTTGATTTTCCATATAAATACATTCTTAAAAACAAAGGCTCGAAAGCAAGTCAAGCTATTTATTCCAAATACAGAATAATCAAGAAAGGCTCCTTAGAGTTTACGCACTCTGGCAACAACGCTATTTTTGCTGATATCATTGTAAAACAAGATACCCTTAGAATATACAACATACACTTACAATCATTTAGCATCGATAAAAACAAAGAGAATTTCGGTGAAAAGGATTCTGAAAAATTATTGAAAAAATTTACGACTAGATTTGTCAAACAGCAAACTCAAGTTGAAAAAATACTGAAGCATGTAAAAAACTCTCCTCATAAAAATATATTTCTGGGAGATTTTAACAATACCGCTTTTTCATGGGTCTATAAAGAACTTAGTAGAAACAAAAAAGATGCATTTATTGAAGCTGGTAATGGCTTTGGAAAATCATTTGATTATATATTTCCATTTCGTATCGACTTTATCTTAACAGATCCCAGCATAGATATACATGATTTTAAAACACACAAAGTAAATTATTCTGATCATTACCCAATAATGACTAGAATAACTCTTTGAAATTAATACATTTGCAAAAAACCGAATTATGAAAACATTTGATGTTGCAGTTATAGGAAGTGGACCTTCAGGTGCTTCAGCTGCATTAAAACTGGCAGAAAACGGAATTTCTGTGGTACTTATTGAAAAAGAAACACTCCCTAGATATAAAACCTGTGGAGGTGGTTTTGTCTATAGAGGTAGAAGAAACATGCCGTTTGATGTAAGTTCTGTAGTTGAAAGAGAGTTCAATAAAATTGATATTTATTTTGACAAAGCCGGAATTCATTTAACTTCAGAAAGAGAAGAGCCTATTATTAGCATGATCATGCGTGATGATTTTGATAATTTAATTGTTGAAAAAGCTAAAAAAGCAGGGATCACTCTTTTGGAAGACCATAAATTAAAAGACATGACTTTTGGAGATGTTATTACATTACACACTTCCAAAGGTGACCTTCAATCTAAATTTGTAATCGCAGCAGACGGAGCATTGAGTCCGACAGCAAAATTAACAGGTTGGGAAGAAACAAGATATCTTATTCCCGCCTTAGAATACGAGGTGGAAGTTTCTCCTGAAGACTTCGAAAGACTCTCTAAAGAAGTTCGTTTTGATTTTGATGCTGTTCCCCTAGGATACGGATGGTCTTTCCCTAAGAAAAACCATTTATCTATTGGAGTGGCTTCAGCACGCAGAACAAAAATAGATCTAAAAAAGCACTACCAAGAATATTTAAAAACACTGGGAATCGAAAAAATTGTAAACGAACAATTTCATGGATTCCAAATCCCTGTTACCCCGAGAGAGGATGGGTATTTTAGAAAAAACGTATTACTTGTAGGTGATGCTGCCGGTTTCGCAGATCCAGTAACTGCAGAAGGTATCTCTAATGCAATTTTGACAGGTGTAATGGCTGCTGAATCTATTATTGAAGCAAAATTAGATAGCAGTAAAACGGAAGAATTGTTCGAGGCAAAACTTAGTAAAGTATTACTTCCTGAATTAAAAACAGGAGTATACTTAGCTAAATTATTCTATGAAAACGAAAAAGCACGTCACTTTTTAATGAAGATGTATGGACCTCGTTTTTGTGAAGCTATGACGGATGTTTTTATGGGAGAAAGATCATATCCAACGGATATAAAAGCAAGAATTGGTGAAAAAATTAAAGGTGCCATTTTCGATAAATTCAAGATCTAGAGCCCATGGAAACCAAAAGACTTAACAAAGCTATTTCTGAAACTGGATATTGTTCAAGACGTGCCGCTGATAAATTAATTGAAGACGGACACGTTAAAGTGAATGGTGAAACTGTTGGTCTTGGTGTAAAGGTAACTTCAAAGGATACTATCATGGTTCACGGCCAAATGATCACCAAAGAAGTAGAAAATATTTATTTAGCATTTAATAAACCTGTTGGGATTACTTGCACAACAGACACAAAAATTAGAGGAAATATTATTACCTACATGAATTATCCTGAAAGGATATTCCCTGTGGGTAGACTCGACAAACCTAGTGAAGGTTTAATTTTCATGACCAATGATGGTGATATCGTAAATAAAATTTTACGTTCTAAAAACAACCATGAAAAAGAATATATTGTGACTGTAGACAAAAAAATCACAGAAAGCTTTATAAAAAAAATGGGAAACGGAATACCTGTTTTAGATACGATTACCGATAAATGTTTCGTTGAGAAAATCAATGAGTATACCTTCAAAATTATTCTAACACAAGGTTTGAATCGTCAAATTAGACGTATGTGCGAGTACCTTGGATATGAAGTCAAGAAACTGAAACGGGTAAGAATCATGAATATCCGTTTGAATAATATCAAACCTGGTAAATACAGAGCTTTTACTAGAGATGAACTTTTAACCATCAATAAATTGGTTGGGAATTCTAGTAAAACAGAAGAAGCTTCTTAAATTAAAAACCCCATTTCTAAATAGAAATGGGGTTTTTAATTTTATTTACTTGCAAACAATTTTACATCTTCTTCAGAAACCTCAGAAGCTCCAAGAATCATCAAACGCTCCACTACATTACGTAATTCACGTATATTTCCAGTCCAATCATAAGCCTTGAGCAAATCTATCGCCTTCGCTGAAAAACTCTTTACGGGTAAGCCTTGTTCCCCTGCCAAGATTTTGGCAAAATAATTAACCAAAAGAGGGATATCATCCCTCCTATCATTTAATGCAGGAACTTTTATTAAAATAACAGCTAACCTATGGTAAAGATCTTCTCTAAACCTTCCTTCAGCAATCTCTTTTTTTAAATCTTTATTTGTTGCCGCTACCACTCTCACATTAACTTTTATATCCTTGTCGCTTCCAACTCTACTAATTCTACTTTCTTGTAAAGCTCTAAGAACTTTTGCTTGAGCAGACAAACTCATATCCCCTATCTCATCTAGAAAAATTGTTCCATTGTTCGCTGCTTCAAATTTCCCTGCTCTATCTTTATTTGCTCCCGTAAAGGATCCCTTTACATGACCAAACAATTCACTTTCTATTAATTCAGAAGGAATAGCGGCGCAATTTACCTCAACCATTGGAGCCTTAGATCGATCACTTTTCTCATGCAACCAATGAGCCACTAATTCTTTTCCTGTTCCATTTGGACCAGTAACCAAGACTCTTGCATCCGTGGCGGCTACTTTTTCTATCATTGTTTTGATATGTGAAATAGCCTCGCTTTCACCAATCATTTCGTACTTTTTACTAACCTTTTTCTTAAGACGAGTATTTTCAACTATAAGATTATTACTCATTAGTGCATTCCTGACCGTTGTTAACAAACGATTTAAATCTGGCGGTTTTGAGATATAATCAAATGCACCTAGTCTCATCGTTTCCACAGCAGTATCCAAATCTCCATGCCCAGAAATCATAATAACCGGAACTTGAGATTTAATTTTCTTTAATTTCTCTAACACCTCAACACCATCCATTTTAGGCATTTTAATATCACAAAGAATCAAATCATACTCTTTTTCCATTACTTTTTCAAGTCCTATCAATCCATTCTCAGCCTCTTCAACATGGTAAGCATCATTTTCTTCACTGATAATCTTAGTCAATACTCTACGTATTGCTGCTTCATCTTCAATTATTAATATATTACTCATTTAAATGGATTTCTTTTAATAGTTTTCAAACTCAAACCTAACAAAACTTTCTCAATTATTATTAATATTTAAGCCATTTGTATAAATCTTTATAGCTAGGTTTTTTACCATACATCAATATTCCTATTTTGTAAATTTTTGCAGCCACATATACTATCCCAACAAATGTAATTACTAAAACAAACATTGATAGGATTATCTCGTACCATGCCACTCCAAAAGGAATACGCATCATCATTACTATAGGAGAGGTAAATGGTATCATTGAAAATGTTGTCGCAACAGGTCCGTGTGGGTCACTAATAACGGCTGCAAAACCAACATAGACTCCTAAAATCAATGGAATAATAACGGGTAACATAAATTGTTGTGTATCTGTTTCACTATCTACAGCCGCTCCTATTGCCGCATAGATTGAACTGTATAAAAAGAAACCTGCAATAAAATAAAATATAAACAGAAAAAACATGCTTATCAACGGTAAATCCAACACTTCACGGACCACTTTAACAATATCATTTATTTGACCAGATGGCATAGAAATATTAGAATTCATTATTTCATTTGATTGCACTGCCATTAAATCAATTCCAAGAAAAAACGAAGCACCGAAACTAAAGGTTATCAGCAATACTCCCCAGATAAGAAACTGTAATAAACCTGCCGAAGCATTCCCTATTATTTTTCCCATTAAAAGTTGAAACGGTTGTACCGAAGAAATTATTACTTCAATAATTCTACTTGTTTTCTCTTCAATTACAGATCTCATCACTGAGTTCCCGTAGACTACTATAAACATCATTATTAAATAACCTGCAGCCATTCCAAGTCCAATTTTTATACCACTTCCCAATTTTGAAGACTTACCACCTGAAAAGTTTATTTGATGCATACTCACCTGATAACTCGCATTTTTTATAGTCTTTGGTTGAATACCAATAGCTTTCAAGTGAGAAAATTTTAATCTATTCGCTATCTTTTCTTCAATGCCTTTTATGAACATCAAATTGGGAGCATCTATTGAATAAAACTCAATACTTTCAGATAAATCTTTTAAATTAGTGTAGTCTGATGGTAAAAATAACAATCCATCATATTTAGCTTCTTCAACCAATGTCTTACATTTCTCTATTCCTACTTTGGTAAGATCCATATAATACACTGTTTCAGTATCATTGAAATCTTTACTTATTCCAAGCTCCGAATTATCAACAATAACAATCTCCTTAATATTAGATTCGTTTACTTTTGTCAAATAAGCAATCAACAATCCCATTCCAATAACTAAAAAAGGACTCAAAAAAGTAAGAATGATAAAAGACTTATTTCTCACCTTAGTCAGAAACTCCCGATAAATGATCAGTTTCAGTTTTTCCATACCACTATACATTTATCTTTTTATTTGACACAGCCTTCATAAAAATTGAATTCATTGTGGGGATTTGTTCTAAAAAATGTGTCACTGTTCCATACGTCTTAATTTTTTCAAATAGGACATCCCTTGATTGCCCCTCCTCCAATTTCACTATCAATCTGGTATCGTCATACAACGTTTGAAAATTTGCAGGTTGAACATTATATTCTTTAGACAAAGCAATCATTATATCTTCCTCATGATCGGTTTTTACAGCAATTTCAAAAAGATCGGATCTATATTTCTTCTGTAAATCGAGCAGTTTTCCTTCCAGAATTTTCTTCGATTTATGAATCAATACAATATAATCACACATTTTCTCTACAGACTCCATTCTGTGCGTCGAAAAAATAATGGTCGTTCCGTTCTCTTTTAGTTCTAAAATCTCATTCGCAATCAATTCTGCATTTACAGGGTCAAATCCACTAAAGGGTTCGTCAAATATCAAAAGTTTAGGTTCATGTAAAACAGTAACAATAAACTGTACCTTTTGGGCCATACCTTTTGATAATTCTTGAATTTTTTTATCCCACCAATCAGTAATTCCAAATTTTTCAAACCAAATCAAAAGCTTTTCTTTAGCATCTTGCTTAGACATCCCTTTCAATCGCGCCAAGTACATGGCTTGCTCACCTACCTTCATTGATTTATACAAACCTCTTTCTTCCGGCAAATAACCTATTTGCGAAATATGGCTTTGATTTAACTCTTCACCATCCAATAATACGGTTCCTTTATCTGCAAGAACAATTTGATTCAATATTCTAATCAAAGAAGTTTTTCCTGCTCCGTTTGGCCCCAATAGACCAAAAACCGAACCTTTCGGTATAGAAAAAGAAATATCATCTAAGGCAGTATAACTACCATAAAATTTACTCACATTATTTATTTGTAGCAATTTTTTGTATTTTAAAGATAGGATTCAAATATATCAAAAATTAAAAGCCCTTTTTATTTAACAGATAATTTTGTTTTCTATCGAAATAAATTCATATATTTACTGTGCATGCATAATATAATTTATTAAATATTTTTAAATGCCAACAAAAAATAAATCCATAGATCATCAATTAAGAGCAACTTGGCAAACCGTAGCTAAGATGTATAACGAAGAAGCAGCCACTTATGGAAGCACTATGGCTACTGGATTTCTATTACTAAATATAGATTTTGACAAAGGAACCCCCTCTACATCTCTTGGTCCAAAAATGGGCATGGAGCCCACGAGCCTTTCTCGACTCATAAAAAAAATGGAAGAAAAAGGATTGATCTACCGAGAAAAAAATCCAGAAGACGGACGAGGTGTTTTGATTAAACTCACTGAATTTGGCATAGAAAAAAGGGAAACCTCTAAGCAAAGTGTTCTACAATTTAATGATATGATTAAAGACAATATTTCAGATTTCAAACTAAAGCACTTTTTTGAAGTCACTGAAACAATTCAAGAATTAGTTTCCAAAAAATTAATATTCAATACTAAACAATAAGCAAGTAAACTCAATCAAATGAAAAAGCACATTAAAAAGATTGCCGTTATTGGCTCAGGAATCATGGGGTCTGGAATCGCATGCCACTTTGCCAATATAGGGGTAGAAGTACTTTTATTAGACATTGTTCCAAAAGAATTGAACGAAAAAGAAAAGTCGCAAGGACTTAAGCTTGAGTCTAAAGTTGTTAGAAACCGAATTGTCAATCATAGCCTAACAACCTCATTAAAATCAAAACCATCTCCTATTTATAAAAAAGAGTTCGCCTCGAGAATAAAAACAGGAAACTTGCAAGATGATATTTCAAAAATAGCCTCTGTGGATTGGATCATAGAAGTTGTTGTTGAGCGTTTGGATATCAAGCAAAAGGTATTTGAATTAATTGAAAAGCACAGGACACCTGGTACAATTATAAGTTCAAACACGTCTGGGATTCCCATCAGTTTTATGAATGAGGGTCGTAGCGAAGATTTTCAGAATCATTTTGCGGTCACTCATTTCTTCAATCCACCTAGATATTTAAAATTGTTTGAAGTGGTACCAGGGCCATCCTGCAAACCAGAAATTATTGATTTTTTAATGGGATATGGAGAAAAATTTTTAGGGAAAACCTCTGTTTTAGCCAAAGATACTCCAGCCTTCATTGGAAACCGAATAGGAATATTTGGAATTATGAGTCTTTTTCACATTGTAAAAGAACTTGGATTGACTGTAGAAGAAGTAGATAAATTAACTGGTCCCGTTATTGGACGTCCAAAGTCTGCTACCTTTAGAACTGTGGATGTTGTTGGTTTAGACACCCTTGTTCATGTAGCAGAAGGTCTACATAAAAATTGCCCAACAGATGAAGCTCATGATCTATTTGAATTACCTGATTTTGTAAAGAAATTAATGGAAAACCAATGGCTAGGAAATAAAAGCAAACAAGGTTTTTACAAAAAAGTGATTTCTGAAAAAGGCAAAAAAGAAATTCATGCCTTAAACTTAGATACCTTTGAATATTCGCTTGCACAGAAAATTAAATTCAACACTTTAGATTCTACAAAATCTATTTCCAATGTGATTGATCGTTTTGCTGTATTGATAAAAGGAAAGGATAAGGCTGCTGAGTTTTATAGAAAAACATTTGCCGCTTTGTTTGCTTACAGTGCTAATAGAATTCCTGAAGTTTCAGATGAGCTATTTAGAATTGACGATGCCATGAAAGCTGGATTCGGTTGGGAACATGGTCCTTTTCAAATTTGGGATGCTATCGGTGTCGAAAAAGGGATCGAATTAATTGAAAAGGAAGGACTACAATTAAATAATTGGGTAGCAGAAATGCTCAAAGGAGGACAAAAATCTTTCTATTCTGTGACTAATGGAATCGAGAATTATTATGATATTCCATCCCAACAAAACAAAAAGAAACCCGGACAAGATTCATTTATCATTTTAAATCATATTAGAGAAAACAGTACTATATGGTCTAATAAAGAAGCTTCCATCCAGCATTTAGGCGATGGAATTCTGAATGTAGAATTCCAATCTAAAATGAACACAATCGGAGGTGGTGTTTTACAAGCCATCAACAAAGGAATTGATCTTGCTGAACAAGAGTATGAAGCTGTTATTTTAGGAAATCAGGCTGCCAATTTTTCTGTTGGAGCAAATCTAGCAATGGCATTTTTATTAGCCATAGAACAAGAGTATGATGAATTAAACATGGCAACTAAACTATTCCAAGATACTGTAATGAGACTAAGATACTCTTCCGTTCCTACCTTATTAACGCCGAGAGGGATGACCTTTGGAGGAGCCTGTGAAATGAGCATGCATGTAGACAAGGTAATTGCAGCTGCGGAAACATATACTGGACTTGTCGAGTTTGGTGTAGGAATTATTCCAGCAGGAGCCGGTACCAAAGAAATGACTTTAAGAGCATCTGAAGAGTTTTTAAAAGATGATGTGAAGTTAAACCGCCTCAGAGATAGTTTCATAAATATAGCAATGGCTAAAGTGGCTACTTCTGCACATGAAGCTTTTGATCTCGGATTTTATCAAAAAGGCAAAGATATGGTGGTAGTGAATGAACAAAGACAAATCGCAACAGCAAAAAGATATGCTCTTCAAATGTTAGAAGATGGTTATACGCAACCGACTCCTAAAAAGGTGAAAGTTTTAGGACAACAAGTTTTGGGAATGTTCAGAGTTGGAACCGATAGTTTAGAAAAAGGGCATTATGCCTCAGAACATGATAAAAAAATCGCAAATAAACTTGGGTACATTATGGCAGGTGGAGATTTATCTGAACCGAGTTACGTAAGTGAACAATATTTATTGGATTTAGAACGAGAAGCAATTCTGTCCCTTCTAGGCGAAAGAAAAACTTTAGAAAGAATCCAACATACTCTAAAAACAGGAAAACCATTAAGAAACTAATTCACGGAACCTTCCAATCATTAAAAAACTAAAAAAAATGAAAACAGCATATATAGTACAAGGATACAGAACGGCCGTGGGAAAAGCACCAAAAGGACTTTTCCGTTTTAAAAGACCAGATGAATTGGCTGCTGAAACCATAGAACATCTATTAAAAAACACACCGGAACTCGATAAATCTAGAATTGATGATGTAATTGTAGGAAATGCAATGCCAGAAGCAGAACAAGGCCTTAATATGGGACGTTTAGTATCCTTAATGGGTTTAAAAATTGATACCGTTGCAGGAATGACAGTAAATAGATACTGTGCCTCTGGTTTAGAAACTATTAGTATTGCTGCTGCAAAAATCCAATCTGGAATGGCAGACTGCATAATAGCTGGAGGTGTAGAAAGTATGAGTTACATACCGATGGGAGGATATAGACCGGTACCCAACTACAAAGCAGCGGCAGAAGGGCATGAAGATTATTATTGGGGAATGGGTTTAACAGCAGAAGCTGTCGCTCATCAATTTAAAGTCTCACGTGAAGATCAAGATGAATTTGCATTCAATTCTCATCAAAAAGCATTAAACGCCCTGGATAAAAACATCTTTGAGGATGATATTGTTCCTATAAATATAGAAGAAATATTCATTGATGAATCCGGAAAAAAACAAACCAAGAGTTATGAAGTCAAAACAGATGAAGGCCCTAGACGAGGTACCTCAAAGGAAGCCCTCTCTAAATTAAGACCTGTTTTTGCTGCGGATGGAAGTGTTACCGCAGGAAACTCCTCACAAATGAGTGATGGAGCAGCCTTTGTTTTAGTAATGAGTGAAGCAATGGTTAAAGAACTGAATTTAGAGCCTATTGCAAGAATGGTTTCTTTTGCAGTAGCTGGAGTTCCTCCGAAAATAATGGGAATTGGTCCTGTTAAGGCTATTCCTAAGGCTTTGGATAGGGCTGGCTTAAATTTGAATGATATTGACCTTATTGAATTAAATGAAGCTTTTGCTTCACAGTCGTTGGCAGTTATTAGAGAACTAGGACTAAACCAGGATATCGTGAATGTAAATGGAGGTGCCATTTCACTTGGACATCCATTGGGATGTACAGGAGCCAAATTATCTGTGCAGCTTTTTAATGAAATGAGAAGAAGGAAAAACAAATATGGTATGGTTACCATGTGTGTTGGAACAGGACAAGGAGCTGCTGGAGTATATGAGTTCTTAAAATAAACTGAATTACAAACTAAACAAAACATAAACCATGGGTACAATAAAAGGAGGAGAGTTTTTATTAAAAACAACAAAAGCAGCAGATATATTTATCACTGAGGATTTTTCTGAGGAACAACAAATGATGAAAGAATCTGTCAAAGAATTTGTTGACAAGGAAGTTTGGCCACATAAAGAAAGGTTTGAAAAATCCGACTATGCTTTTACGGAAGAAATAATGAAGAAAGCTGCTGAAATGGGACTTTTAAGCATTTCAGTGCCTGAGCAATATGGAGGAATGGGAATGGGCTTTATTTCAACTATGTTAGTTTGTGATTATATTTCTGGATCTAGTGGTTCGTTAGCAACTGCTTATGGCGCACATACTGGGATTGGAACAATGCCCATATTACTTTATGGAACAGAAGAACAAAAACAAAAATATGTACCCAAGCTGGCTAGTGGAGAATGGTTTGGATCCTATTGTTTAACAGAACCTGGTGCTGGTAGTGATGCAAACTCCGGAAAAACGAAGGCTGTTTTATCCGAAAATGGTAAGCACTATAAAATAAATGGGCAAAAAATGTGGATTTCCAATGCCGGTTTCTGTAGCTTAATGATTGTTTTTGCTCGAATTGAAGACGACAAAAACATTACCGCTTTTATTGTTGAATACGATTCAGAAAATCCTAATGGTATCACCTTAGGTGAAGAAGAACACAAATTAGGAATCAAGGCCTCTTCTACCCGTCAGGTATTTTACAATGATACTATGGTACCAGTAGAAAATATGCTTTCAGAAAGAGGCAAAGGTTTTAAGATTGCCTTAAACTCATTAAATGTTGGAAGAATAAAATTAGCTGCAGCCTGCTTAGATGCTTGTAGAAGAGTAAGTACCGAAGCTGTTAAATACGCAAATGAAAGACAACAATTTAAAACCCCAATCTCTAGTTTTGGTGCCATCCAGTATAAATTAGCTGAAATGGCTACTAAAACTTTTGTTACTGAATCTGGAAGTTATCGTGCTGCAAAGGACATTCAAAATAAAATAGATGAATATATCTCATCAGGAAGTACACACCAAGAAGCAGAACTTAAGGGTGTAGAAGAATATGCCATAGAATGTGCCTTACTAAAAGTATATGCATCGGAAACTGCACAATATGTAACAGATGAAGGAATACAGGTATTTGGAGGTATGGGATTCTCACAAGACACTCCGATGGAATCTGCCTGGAGGGATGCTAGAATTGGAAGAATATACGAAGGAACAAATGAAATTAACCGTCTATTAAGTGTAGGAATGCTCTTAAAAAAAGCGTTCAAAGGAGAATTAGATTTAATTACTCCTGCCATGACTGTTGCTAATGATTTAATGGCTATACCTTCTTTTGATACTCCTGATTATTCAATACTTTTCTCAGAAGAAAAAGAAATTATTGAAAAGTTAAAGAAAACCTTTTTGATGATTGCAGGTAAGGCAGTTGAAACATTTGGTATGGAACTAGAGTCACAACAACAAATTATTTCTGCTGCTTCAGATATTATGATTGAAATATATATGGCAGAATCAACAATTCTCAAAGCAGAAAAACTAGTATCAAAAACATCAGAATCTGAATGCGAATCCCAAATAGCAATGGCTCAATTAAACTTATATAATGCAGTTGAAAAAATAAATAAGCAGGGAAAAGAAGCTATTATTTCGTTTACATCTGGAGATGAACAAAAAATGTTATTAATGGGATTAAAACGTTTTACCAAATACAGTAATTTTCCAAATATTGTTGAACTAAGAAGGCGAATCGCAAAAAAAATGATTGAAGAAAACCAGTACTCTTTTTAACCCTAAAATAGTTGCTTAAAGAAGATTTAATTATCTTTGCAACAAATATTTTTTATATGAAATTAGCAATAATAACATTTATTTTACTTGCACTTGCCTTTGCTGGAATTGCAATTAAAATATGGGCTAAAAAGGATGGTAAATTTGCTGGAACTTGTGCTAGTCAAAACTCCAATTTTAATGAAAAAGGAGAACCTTGTGGATTTTGTGGTAAAATGCCAGAAGATTGTGAAAACAAATAAATATGCTTGATTATTTATTGATTGCTTTTTATGTGGTCATCGTTTTACAGTGTTTGTATTACCTTATATTTTTAACTCCTCTATCGGAGGCTAAGCAGAATAACAACAGAAATAGTCCTCCTATTTCTGTTGTTGTTTGTGCCAAAAACGAAGCCGACAATTTAAAGAGATTTGTTCCACTTATACTTAATCAAAAATATAATGCACCGTTTGAATTAGTCCTTATAAATGACCGTTCTACAGATAACACAGACGAAGTCATTCATGAACTTTCACAAGAAAATTTAAATATTAAAATTGTAAACGTTGAAGAATGTGAAAATTTTTGGGGAAATAAAAAATACGCATTAACATTAGGTATTAAGGCTGCCAAATACGAACATTTATTATTTACTGATGCCGACTGTTATCCTGCTAGTGAAAATTGGATTGAACAGATGGCTTCTAAATTTTCAGAAAAAAAATCTATTGTTCTTGGCTATGGAGGATATGAAAAAACTAATTCATCTTTTTTAAACAAAATCATTAGATATGAAACCCTACTTACCGCCTTACAATACTTCTCTTATGCTAAACTAGGAATTCCATACATGGGAGTGGGCAGAAATCTAGCTTATACCAAACAAGAATTTTTCAAAGTCAATGGTTTTATAAAACATATAAAAATTAAATCAGGAGATGATGATTTATTTATTAATGAAGTTGCTAATCAATTAAATACTGAAATTTCTTTATCCATCGACAGCAGTACGGTCTCCATACCAAAAACTAATTTTAAAGATTGGGTTTTGCAAAAAAGAAGGCATATCTCAACAGCAAGTTTCTATAAAACTTCGCACAAAATGTTATTAGGTCTCTTTTACCTTACCCAAATCCTTACAATAGTATCACCATTTATTCTAATTCCGTTTGTATCCGATATAAAGCTGTTCTTGATTCCTTTACTTTTTCGATATATTATTTTATATGTCTCGTTCGGTATCTTTTCAAAAAAACTAAAACAACACGATATCATAATTTGGATTCCTTTTTTAGAAATCTCATTAATTTTCACCCAATTATACATATATTTAAAAAACACAATCTCTACTCCAAAGAATTGGAAATGAACTCGGTTATATGGAAAACGATATTTTAACTCATATTAAAAGAGCTAAAAATGGAGAACAATCTTCCTACAAAGCACTTTTAAATCATTATTGGAATGATATCTATAGATTTCAACTTGCCAAAACGAGCAATGAAAATGAAGCTGAAGATATCACCATTCAAACCTTTTCCAAAGCCTTTGACAAGCTAGAGCTGTTTGACGAAAAATATAGCTTTAAATCATGGATTATAACCATTTCTAGAAATATTCAAATAGATGAATATCGAAAATCTAAAACTCCTACAATCTCACTCAATACAGGTTTAAAGGATTCTTATGATATCACTGATGAAGCTCCCTCTCCTGAAGATCAATTAATAATTGAACAAAATTTGGCACAACTTTTAAGGTATATCAAACAACTAAAACCACATTATCAGCAAATCATAAATTTGAGATATTTCCAAGAGTTATCTTATAAAGAAATTTCTCAAGAATTGGATGAACCTTTAAATAACATTAAAGTGAAATTATTAAGAGCAAAAAAATTACTTGCTGAAATAATTTCGAAACGATAGCTGAGATTATTGAAAAATGAAATGATTTTTTTATGAAAATTATAATATTTCAAATAAAATTACGTTATTTACAGTATACAAATGTTAAGTATTTAGACATTCCCTCGTAATTTGAGACTTAATAATAGTATTTCGTAAGGAAATACGATAATTTTGTACTAAGGAAAAGAGATAAATCTAAATTGCATACGTTTTGTTTAAATTAAATAACTTGAAAAACTATACCCCATTCATATTATTTATAAGTTTAGTACTTATAAATTCAGGTGAGTTGTTTGCTGGTGGGCCACCACCACCTCCTCCTCCTCCAGGTCTACCTATAGATGGTGGTATTCTGTTTTTAGCTGCATCTGCATTGGTATATGGAGTAAGAAACATACGAAAGTAATAGACAAATAATATATAAAGCATAAAAAAACTCCTTAATTAAATTAAGGAGTTTTTTTATGCTTTTGTAAACCTAATTATTTAGCTACATTGACTGCTCTTGTTTCACGAATTACAGTTACTTTAACTTGTCCAGGATACGTCATATCGTTCTGAATTTTCTGTGAAATTCCAAACGAAAGCTCCGCTGCTTTCTCGTCATTCACTTTTGAACTTTCTACCAACACACGCAATTCTCTACCAGCTTGAATGGCATAGGCTTTTTGAACACCTGAAAAACCAAAGGCAAGATCTTCTAAATCCTTTAACCTTTGAATATACGAGTCTAGCACCTGTCTTCTAGCTCCTGGTCTTGCTCCAGAAATTGCATCACACACCTGAACAATTGGTGCGTATAATGTTTTCATTTCAATCTCATCATGGTGAGCTCCAATTGCATTACAAACGTCCGGTTTCTCTCCATATTTTTCAGCCCATTGCATACCTAACAAAGCATGTGGCAATTCTGTCTCCGTATCAGGCACTTTACCTATATCATGCAACAATCCTGCTCTCTTGGCTATCTTTGGATTTAACCCCAACTCTGTTGCCATTAAGGCACATAGGTTTGCTACCTCTCTAGAGTGCTGTAATAAGTTCTGCCCATAAGAAGAACGGAATTTCATTCTACCCACCGTTTTTATCAATTCTGGATGTAAACCATGAATTCCTAAATCTATTACCGTACGTTTTCCAACCTCAACAATTTCTTGATTTATTTGTTTCTCTGTTTTCTTAACAACTTCTTCAATCCTAGCTGGATGAATTCTACCATCCGTCACTAAATTGTGTAATGACAATCTTGCTACCTCTCTCCTTACCGGATCGAAACAAGATAAAATAATTGCCTCAGGTGTATCGTCAACAATAATCTCTACTCCAGTAGCTGCCTCTATAGCTCTAATATTTCTACCTTCTCTACCAATAATTCTACCTTTAACATCGTCTGATTCTAAATTAAAAACAGACACACAATTTTCAATAGATTGTTCTACCCCTACTCGTTGAATGGTATTTAAAATAATTTTTCTAGCATCTTGCTCTGCAGTAAGCTTTGCTTCCTCTAGAATATCTTGAACGTAAGACATAGCATCAGACTTAGCCTCATCTTTCAACGATTTGATCAGCTCAGCCTTCGCATCCTCTGCAGACAAACCAGACATAACTTCTAATTGTTCTACCTGTCTCTTGTGAATCTTTTCAACCTCGAGCTGTTTTTTGTCTAAAAACTCAAGTTTGTAATCATAATCCTTTTGTTTGGCATCTAATTCTTTGTTAGATCTTCGATTTTTATCTATTTCCGATGCCAACTGAGATTCCTTATCTCTAATTCTTTTTTCTACATCAACAACTTTCTTTTCTCTTGCCTGAACCACTTTCTCGTGTTCAGCCTTCAATTCAATAAATCGTTCTTTCGCTTGTAAAATTTTATCTTTTTTAATAGCCTCAGCCTCTTTATGTGCTGATTTTACTCTATTTGAAGCGGTTCTTTTCGCCGATTTTATTATTGATGATCCTTTTCGCTTTTGCAAGATATTGCTTATCAAAAGCCCAATTACCAGACCAACACCAGCTCCTATCGCTACTACTACTATCGTTGTTGTTTCCATTTAAATTAATTATATATATAAAAAAACCTACATCAGTTGGTTTATATAAACTCCCAAATAACAAGTTTAGGACTAACTAGAGGCTCAAGTATTCGATCGAATCGACACGCTTTTACAACTAAGACTCATCCTTTTTAATGGAATTGCGTTGAGTTTATCAAACATTAACTAATGTAGGTAGTATTCTCTTATTCAAGAAATCATCTCAAATTTGCATCTAAAATATCATGCATTTTTTCAATTTTCTCTTTAGCTTTTTGTTCATTTTCTTGATCTACAATATTTGTTATCTCAAGTTGAGAAGCAAATTGTAAAGCACACATGGCTAATACGTCTTGCTTATCACTAACGGCATAATTTTCTTCAAATTTTAAAATTAAGTTGTTTATTTTATCAGCAGCTTTTCTAGTACCCTCTTCCTCTTTTGCAGTGTTTACATGCAAAGGATAGGTTCTACCGCCAATCACAACATTGATTTTAACTTTTTCCGCCATTTTAATGAACTCATTGATTCAATTTAACAATACACTTGTCAATTTCACGAATCAAAGTATTTATTTTGTTTTTTGTTTCTCTGCTATCGGTTCTACTACCTTCAATAGTTTTTGCAATTTTTAGCAACCTATATTTTTCCTGCTCCTCATTATACTTATCTTCTAATTGAGAAACCAAATTTTGTAATTTGTTAATATTGGAAATTAGAATATCATTTTCTTCTTTTAAAAAAGTATATCTTTCTACTAATGTAGTTAACTTACTTTCCAATAAATCAACAGATTCCAAATTTATACTCATAAGTGCGAATTACGAAAACTATCTCTACAAAGTTAACATTCCAAAGTTAAAACGCAACAATTTCTACGTATTTTCATACAGATTTTTAGATTACACATATAAAACACTCAAATACAGAGAGTAAACAGAACTGCATTACATGTGTTTTTTATAATTTTTCATTCTTATATTTTCTAGTAAAACGGTATTTTAGCTCTAAAAAAAACACCCTTGAAAAACAACATTTTATTTACTCTTATTTTAGTTTTATCGATATACAAGACAATCGCTCAAACGCAATACCCACAGGATTATTTCAGAAACCCTTTAGAAATACCAATTATATTAGCTGGTACCTTTGGTGAATTAAGAACGGCTCATTTCCACTCTGGAATGGACCTAAAAACACAACAAAAAGAAGGATTAAAAATTCACACCTCTGCTCCTGGCTATGTTTCAAGAATTAAAGTTTCTAATTGGGGCTATGGAAAAGCACTCTATATAACACATCCTAATGGCTATACAACGGTCTATGCACATCTAAAAAAATTCAATAAAAATATTGAAGATTATGTGAGAAAAAACCAATACCGTCTTGAAAAAGAAGAAATTCAATTATTCCCAAAAAAGGATAAATTACCAATCCTAAAAGATGAAATCATAGCATATTCTGGAAGTACCGGTGGTTTTATTGCTCCTCATTTACATTTTGAAATTCGAAATACTAAAACTGAAAAAATAATCAACCCAATGCATTTCGGGCTAGTTCCGAAAGACACCAAAAGACCAAGAATAAACCATTTAAGAGCTTATTCCTTTACAGATTCTTCCTCAGTAAACGCTAGTAAAGTAGCCATCCCCATAAATTTTAAACATATGGCATCCGGCACATATATAGCAAGTGAAGTCAAAGCTTATGGCACCATAGGCTTTTCTCTAAACACCTATGACCAACAAGATGGTGCTCTTAATAAAAATGGTATCTATAAACTTGAAATGTATGTAAACGGAATCAAAAATTTCGAACACAAAGTGGAAACTTTTTCCTTTGATGAGTCTAAATACATAAATCTTCTTATCGACTACCCATATTACGGTGAACACAAAAGAAAATACCAGCGTACACACATTCATCATGAAAACAAATTAAGCACTTATAATAGAAAACTAGGCACTGGAAAAATAAATATTGAAAATGGTAAAAGTTATCAGGTTCAAATACGTGTATCTGATTTTGTTGGTAACATCAGTGAACTTACGATTCCAATAAAAGGTATCAAATCTGCTCCTACCCTAATAGATAAAACGGCTAGTACAGATTATTACATCCATAAAAATAAAGAGAATGTATTTCAAATAAATGACGTAAAACTTAAGTTTCCTAAGAATGTTTTCTATGACAACATGTATTTAGATATTAAAGAAAAAGACTCTATCATTTCTATCCATAAACCTATTATTCCATTACATAAAAATTATTACATCTCTTTTGATGTTCGTAATTTTTCAAAAGAAGAAAAAGACAAAATGTATATTGCCAGTGTTGTAAAAAACAAATACTATAATTATTGTAATACAACAAAAAATGACAGCGTATTCTCCACAAGTACTAGATCACTTGGTTCATTTACGCTTCATTCCGACAAAATACCACCAACTATTGAAAAATGTAGTTTTTACAAAAACCAAAATTTATCAAAATATCATTATTTTAGTATAAAGGTTTATGACAAAGAATCTGGCTTAAAAAAATATCGAGGTGAAATAGATGGTAAATGGATACGCATGGAGTTGAATGTTAAGACAAATAAACTTACTTTTGACTTTAATGATTTAAATCTAACAAATGGGAGCCATACATTTAATTTAATCGCTATGGATAACGTTGGAAATACCCGTACATTTACCTCCACATTTCAAATAAAATAACGAGACGCTTTACTTGAATACAAAATTTACATATTTAATAATATTTCTATTATGTAGCATGCCAATGTTTGCCCAAACGGCAACTGTAAAGGGATATATACGTGACACTAAAAGAAAGCCTATTGAAGGCGTAAATATTACTTTTGCGAATTCCACAAGTGGAACAACTTCTAATAGCAAAGGTGAATACATAATTACCATCCCTGCAAAAGCTGAAATAATTTTAGAATTTAGCCATATTAGTTATAATGATTTCTACAAACGTGTAAAAATCCCTAGAAACAAAACATATCGTTTTTCTCCTATCCTTACCTTAAAAACAGAAGAAATTAACGAGGTAACTATTCAAGATAAAAGAAAAGCCGTTGAAGGTTTTACAACGATCAAAAAAGAAAAAGTAAAAAAACTACCTGGTGCTAATCCAGGTGTGGAAAATCTTTTAATGACCTTCGCTGGTGTTAGTAATAACAACGAATTGAGTACACAATACAATGTGCGAGGAGGTAACTTTGATGAAAATCTTGTTTATGTTAATGGAATTGAAATATACAGACCTTTTCTCGTTCGATCCGGGCAACAAGAAGGTCTAAGTTTTGTAAATACGGAAATGATCCAAAACATTAATTTCTCTGCAGGTGGATTTCAGGCTAAATACGGTGATAGACTATCGTCGGTTTTAGATATTACCTACAGAAAACCAACTAAAACAGCCACCACCATTGAACTTGATATGATGGGCGGAAGTGCTACATTTGAAGGTAGATTTGCTGAAAATAAACTTTCAACCATTACAAGCTTTAGATACAGAGATAATTCACTTCTAGTCAATACAAAGGACACAGAAACAAATTACAAACCACAATTTGCTGATGTGCAAACCTTTTTATCTTATAAATTATCAAAAAAATGGACCTTAGATTTTCTTGGTAATATATCGGTAAATAAATACAACTACCAACCGTTGACAAGAAGGACAACTTTTGGTACCATCACCAACCCTTTGGAATTAGTAGTCGTTTACCAAGGTAATGAAAACGACACCTTTAAAACCTATTTTGGTGCTTTAAATGCTACTTATAGACATGCCGACGACCTAAAATTAACAATTACCTCATCTATATACAATACACAAGAAGAAGAGTATTTTGATATTATAGGAGCCTATTCTCTTAATCAAACAAATGGAGATATAGATTCTCCTAATTTTGGTGAAACCGAATATAGTGAAGGAATTGGTGGACAAATAAACCACTCTAGAAATGAATTAGATGCCTTAATCCAGAACATTCAATTAAAACTTTCTACCAGAGAAGATGACAATTACTATGAACTAGGAATGAAGCTTCAAAAGGAAAATATAAGAGAAAGTATTAACGAGTGGGAAATTATTGACTCTACTGGTTTCTCTATCAGACCACTAGGAAATCAGGTTCCTAACAATCAACCTGCAGAACCTTATACAGGTCCGATTGAACCATATAGATCCATAAGAGCTTTAAACAATGTTACTATTAATAGATTATTTGCATATGCGCAATGGAGTAAACAATCTGAATGGAAAGAAAATCAAGTATGGTATAATTTTGGGGTACGTAGTCAATTTTGGAATGTAAACTCGGATAATTTCACATCCGAAACACAATTTACTTTTAGTCCAAGAGGACAATTTTCTATCAAACCTAATTGGGAAAAAGATATGCTATTTAGAGTTTCCGGAGGATGGTATCATCAACCCCCAATGTACAAGGAACTTAAAAACTATGAAGGACAAATTGTAAAAAATGTAAAGGCACAGCAATCTATTCATTTTGTAGTAGGAAACGAATACAGCTTTTTAATGTGGAACAGACCCTTTAAATTTACCACAGAGGCATACACCAAAAGACTAAGTGATGTTAACGCCTACTCTGTTGACAATGTAAGAATTAGATATAGAGCAGATAACGTAACTACAGCAAATGCTATTGGAATTGACTTTAGATTAAATGGTGAATTTGTGCCAGGAAATGAAAGTTGGATTAGCATGGGGCTTTTAAGTACCAAAGAAAATATTGATGGTAGAGGTGAAATTGCAAGACCAACAGATCAACGATTCAAACTCGGAATTTTATTTCAAGACTATGTACCAAGTGTACCAGATTTAAAAGTATACTTAAACATGGTGTACAATTCAGGTCTTCCTGGAGGATCACCTTCTTACAGTGACCCTTATGAATATCAATCTAGATTGCCTTCGTACAAACGTGCTGATGTTGGCTTCTCTTATATTATTGTAGACCAAAAGAAAACTTATAAAACTGGTTTTCTAAGTAGTTTCGAAGATTTAAACGTAGGAATTGAAATCTTTAATATTTTTGATATTCAGAATTCCAATACCAACACCTGGGTTAGAGACGCTTATACTAAGCAAGCATATGGTGTTCCTAATTACATGACCAGCAGAGTAATAAATGCTCGACTGGCCATGAAGTTTTAATATTATTCAGATAAAATTTGCTCCGCATGAGCTTTTGTTTTTACTTTTAAGATAACATCTTCTATAATTCCATTTTCATCAATTACAAAAGTAGTTCTGTGAATCCCATCATATTCACGCCCCATAAACTTTTTAGGTCCCCAAACCCCAAAAGCCTCAATCACTGATTTATCTTCATCAGCCAATAAAGGAAATGGCAATTCATGCTTATTGATCCAATTTTGCTGCCTTTTTGCCGAATCTGCGCTTACACCTAACACATCATAACCTTTGGCTAAAAATGTTTGATAGTTATCTCTCAAATCACTAGCTTCAGCGGTGCATCCCGGAGTGCTCGCTTTAGGATAAAAGAACAACACTAACTTTTTACCAGAGTAATCCTCTAATTTAACAGTGTTTCCTGTATTATCTAAAGCCTCAAAACTTGGGGCCTTATCCCCTATTTTTAATGTCGTCATAATCTTATTTGTCTTTGTTTTAAAGTACCGAAGTTATAAAGTAATAGGCACAAATACAAAACTTAAAACCCTAAACTTACTCTAAATTCTAAAGCGCTAAATCATGCATCATACAAGTATGTTTTGTATTTTTATCCTCTCAAATCAATCACATGACAAAGCAAGAAAAAGTTCAATTTGTAATAGATAAACTTGAAGAATTATATCCCGAAATTCCTATTCCATTAGATCATAAAGACCCTTATACTTTGTTGGTTGCTGTTTTACTCTCGGCACAATGTACGGATGTAAGGGTAAATAAAATCACGCCGCTTCTTTTTGCAAAAGCAGACAATCCGCATGACATGGTTAAAATGTCTGTTGATGAAATTAAAGAGATTATCAAACCTTGCGGCTTATCTCCAATGAAATCTAAAGGAATACATGGACTCTCGAAAATATTAATTGAAAAGCATAACGGAGAAGTTCCATCTAATTTTAAAGATTTAGAAGAACTACCTGCTGTTGGCCACAAAACGGCAAGTGTGGTACTTAGTCAGGCTTTTAACATTCCAGCTTTTGCGGTAGACACCCATATTCATCGCTTGATGTACCGCTGGAATCTAAGCAATGGAAAAAATGTTGTTCAAACCGAAAAGGATGCGAAAAGATTATTCCCAAAAGAACTTTGGAACGACTTACATTTACAAATCATTTGGTACGGACGAGACTACTCTCCTGCTCGTGGATGGAATCTTGAAAACGATATTATTACGAAAACAATTGGTAGAAAAACTGTTTTGGAAGCATATCACAAACAGAAAAAATCTTAATTTAATTCAGACAACCAGTCTTCCAATCTATCTTTCCAAGTTTCTAACCTACCTTTGTCTATCGCCATAGCAAAACCATGTCCTCCATATGGGTAAATATGCATCTCTGTTTTGACATGATGCTGCTTTAAACTCTGATACAACTGTAAACTATTCTCCACAGGAACTGCCTTATCATCTGATGAGTGCACTATAAATGTCTGAGGCGTTTCGGTGGTTACTTGCAACTCGTTTGAAAATTGTGTCATCAATTTTTTACTTGGCTTTTTACCAAGCAAAGAACTTCTTGATCCCTTATGAGTATAATCATCCTGCATGGTAACTACTGGATACACTAAAATCATAAAATCGGGTCTTGCAGAAACACTCTCTAAACTTGATTCTTTAAAATTATTGGGTGCGTTGAATTGAGTTCCCAAAGTAGAAGCTAAATGTCCTCCAGCAGAAAATCCCATAATTCCAATTTGATCTTTCTGTATTCCGTATTTTTCAGCATTTCTACGTACCAATCGCATCGCTCTTTGAGCATCTTGTAAGGGAGCTTCATACGATACTTTTACAGATGCAGAATTTGGCATTCTATATTTCAGAACAAAGGCAGTTACACCAAGAGAATTTAACCATTTCGCAATATCTGTTCCTTCCCAATCATAAGCTACACTATGATACCCCCCACCAGGACAAATAATAACAGCTTTTCCATTTTTATTTGGTTTCGCAGGTTCAAATACCTCAAGGGTCGGATTTTGAATTTGAGAAATCTTAAAAATACCGGATTTAGCAGTCGGATAGGTTTCAACCTCATCTGATTTTTTTGAATTAGGGATTCCCTCATTCCATAATGCAATTATATTTTCTTGACTTGATAAGTTTCCTATTTGCATCATACACATAACTAGTAACAAGCTAATCTTATTAAGCTTCAACATAAATATTATTTTTTCCAATTCTTTTTAATTTTCCCCTTTAACTTATAACCAAAAGCCAACTTAGCATTTAGATACCCAAAAATTACATCATCCCCTATATTATAGTCGGTAGTATAATAACCATTGGAAATGGCTAAGTTAACATAATACTGATCCGCATTATAACCTAACATCATAGACAAACCTAATTGATGAATAATGGGTTGTTTTGGCTGATACCCAGCATCATTGGTAGTCACATATTTACTCATCAAACCAATACCAGGTGCTGCATTTAAGGACAAAAAGAAATTATGAGGCAAAACAATTAGTGATGAAAACCCTACCATTACTCCCAATCCAGTTCCTTGAAACTTCTCCACTGGCTCCGTTAAAATAGCACCATCAGTTGGAATAGGAATAATTGACTCATCAGCACTTTGATTATTATATAAAAGAAAACCACCCAATCCTAATGAGAATGAAGATTTTTCCGCGGTTACTAATCCCGTTTTCATAGATGCAATAGAATATTCCGCTTCATGAAACATATACATATATCTAATAGCAGTTGACAAAGACCTGATATCCTCTCTAAACAAAGTTTCACCTGTTGATGCATCGTTTACTTCAAAACCTCTGTAGTGTTGAAAATAAAAATCAACCAAATGATTCTTTTTAAAAAATGACCATAAAATATCGTAGCGCTCTGTAGGATTTTCTTCAGAAGCCTTTAGATTAAAAGAAAAGTCTAGAATCAACTTTTTAGTACCAACCCCCAAACCAACTCCATAAGGATTATTAGGACGGTAAGTATACCTGTTTCCGGCAGGTCTTAAAATAAATTGCTGTTGCTTAAAACTACTCAAAGCACGTACAGACCAATTATTCAGGTCCCTATCAATCAATAAGGTATCTATGAATTTTGTTGTTTTAGAAAGATCAATAAACTTAGAATCTTCTTGACCAACCATAGGCTTGCAACCAAGTAATATTACCCAAAGTATGAAGATCAATTTTTTCATACTCGAAAGTAATTATTTTTTTTATTTTATCATTGCATTTTAAAAGGATTATAACTTAAACATCAGGGTATATCTTCTCTTTTCTCTTTAAAAAATTTTGCAACCAAAAAGCAGATTTTTTATAGGTTCTTTTTTGTGTTTCAAAATCATTAAAAATCAAACCAAACCGAGGCTTATATCCCTCACCCCATTCAAAATTATCAACTAAAGTCCATAAAAAAACGCCTTTCACGTTGATTCCCTTTTTAATCGCCTTATGAATTTTAGCGAATGTTTTTTTCATGTACTTAATTCGTTTTGGGTCTTTAATTTTACCATCAATTTTTTCATCATTCAAACAGACTCCAGCCTCAGTTATAAATATAGCATCTACTCCCTTATATTTGCTGAATTTTTTAATGGTTTTGTACAATCCTTTATGATAAATTTCCATCCCCATGGAGTTCATTTTCACATTTCTTTTACTTGCCGGCACTTCTTTCGCAAATAAAATGGGAGGTAATAAATTATACTTAGCAACAATTCTAAAATAATACTGAAGTCCGATAAAGTCAAAATCAAACTTCATTAATTTTTCGTCTCCTGGCTTAAAATACTTTTTGATTTTTTTCAACCCAATGAACTCCTTATATGGATACCCCAAACCCAGCAATGGTTCAATAAAAAACCTATTGAGCAAGGCATCTACCCTTTTTGCAGCTTTTATATTACTCCATAAATAATTTTTGGGTGTTACATGAGAACAAGAAAAAGTAGTCCCCACATAAGCCCCTTCAACATTTTCCCTAACAATACGACCTCCAATAGCTTGACAAAGTGTGGCATGATGTGCCGCCGGTAAAAAGCTTTTCAACCCCTTTTTACCTGGAGCGTGCTCTCCAGTAAAATAGCCCAAACCGATAAAACTCATCGGTTCATTCATCACCATCCAATTAGTAACTTTATCGCCATATTCTTTAGTACAAAAATCCACATAATACGAAAACCAATCTAAAATAGAACGACTCGTCCAGCCACCTTTGCCCTCTAGCGCTTGAGGTAAATCCCAATGATATAAAGTAACCCAAGGAGTGATTCCGTTGTCTAGACATGTATCAATCACTTTGTGATAAAAAGCAACACCTTTTAAATTTACCTCACCAGTTCCTTTTGGAAACAACCTTGACCAAGATAACGAGAATCGAAAAGAATCCAAATTTAAATCTTTAATCCTATTTATATCAGCCTCATAGTTATTATAAAAATCAATAGCTTTATTGGCATTTCCATTTTTAAATTTTTTATCATTCGTAAAGGTATCCCAAATAGAAATTCCTTTTCCATCCACATTATAAGCCCCTTCTGTTTGATAAGCCGCCGTAGCAACACCCCATACAAAATCATCAGAGAAATCAGATTTATTTAATTCTTTTTTAGCCATAAGATACAGCTCAAAATAATATTGACTTATTTTAAGTGCTACGCGAAACTATTTCAATCTCTCGAAAATAAAGTATCAATAGAGTTAAATAATTGTAAGTATGATATAAAGAATAGGTTACTTAAAAAGTGCAATAATTTGCTTAGATCTAAATTCAAAAATCCCTTTCAATTGCTTCTTTACAAAAAGTACATGGGCAATGTTTCCTAAAAAACCTAAAGGCAATTTATAAGAGACTTTATCTCCTAACCAACATGAATTTTCATCAATTTTCTCAAAAAAATGTTCATGATGCCACATCTTGTATGGTCCAAACCTTTGCTCATCTATGAAAAACATCCCTTTTTTAACCTGTGTAATCTCAGTTACCCAATTCAATCTAACTCCTGGTAATACACTCACTTTATAAGAAATAATCTGACCTGGATACGCCTTTTTAGGTTTTCCTGACGTTACTTGAAAATTCATTTCTTTAGGAGTTAGTTTCTCTAAATTATCTGGTGAACTAAAAAACTCCCATGCCTTATCAATAGAAATTGGTGCCTTTTGCCTTGACTCTAACGTAAAAATCCCAGAATGTTTTTTAAATGTAATACTCATTTATTAAAAGCGTTTAATTTTTCAAATAAAAATAAATTTCCAAACAGCATAGAAAAAGCATAACCAATATCTTCTATCGGAATACTTATCAATCGAATGCCTAGATTTTCTGAATTGTCATACCACACCACGGGTATTTCCGTAAACATACCTGTAAGAGCTCCATTTACTAGGAAAAACGGAACTAAAATTATCAAAAACGAAATATAAAATTTTTGCAATAATTGGATATTAAAGAACAAACCAATAGCCAACACAACAAACAAAAATGAGTAATTGACAGATGTGTAAGCCTTATGAGGATAACTGTACACCAAATACAAACACAACAATTTTAGAAATATAGTGAACCACCTTGTAAATTTTAATGACAGTTTAACCTCTGGAAATTTATAAAAAAATGCAAAATGCGTAAATAAACTACAAAAAGGAATTACAAAAAAGAACAACCATTCCTCTATGGGCATTTTAAGAAATTTAATTCCTAAACAATAATTTTCCTCAAACCCCCATATAGCATTTTCTGTAAATATAACATCCCAAATTAAAAAAACAACCGCAATTATCGAAGTCGATATTACAAAATGCCTCCATCTTTTAATAAAGTCAATTACAAAAACGGAAAACAATAAAGGGACACTTAAAGACCCCACCAACAAATAAAAATACAATGGAGTCATGGCACTTATATTTTGAAATATTTATTTGGTACATTGAGCATACCGAAACACTCACCATCTTCTTTCCCTAGGTGTTTATGATGTACTTTGTGAGCTTTCCTTAAACCAATCAGATATTTGTTTTTAGTTTTTTTAAACCATTTAAAACGTTGATGAATCAAAACATCATGCACCAAAAAGTAGGTGATCCCATAGAACAAAACCCCCAGACCAATAAAAAACTTATAATTCAATTCTGGATGCACTCCAAAATAAAATAAGGTGATACTTGGAATTGCGCCAATTACAAAAAACGCATCATTTTTCTCAAAAGCATGTTGATACCTTGGCTGATGATGATCTTCATGCAATACCCATAAAAAACCATGCATCACATACTTATGCGTTAACCAAGTTACAACTTCCATTGCTAGATATGTAAAAACGATAATCAAAAAATAAAAAATGTAAATCATATGGAAGTGTTGTTTTCAATAAAAGCTTGAAATTCTTTTGTTATATTATTATTCTGTATTTGTTTCTGAAGAAATAATTTATCCTGTTCAATATCATCTTTATACCCTAAAATAGAAGGTGTTTTTTCTTGTAACAATAAACGAACGTACCTTAAATGAACATTTTCAGGATTCTCCTTAATCAACAAAGCTAACTTCTTTTTCGTTTTGTTAAAAATTTTCAGCTTTGAAATTGGATTCATTGCATATTCAGCTTGCTTCATTTCAACAGCACAAACATAAGCTTGAACCATGACACTAGAATTATTAGAGAACTTTTTTAAAAAAGACTGTTCTTCTTGTTTTGTTCTTAGTTCATGAAAGTTTTTAATAATAACCTGATCTTCCGAAAAAAATACCGTAAAAAACAAACACATAAAAAAAATTTTCATTCTTACACGATATTAAACTGATATCTTACATAAGATTTAAATAACAAATAAGTTTTCAAACCATTGGAAACTCTAATTCTACTTTCAAGTAATGCCGTGGCTGGTGTATTGTCTATTTTTTTTAATAACCTTAAATAGTAACGATATGCAACATAAACTCCTAATCTTGCTTCCTTTGGTAATTTCTTTATCCCACTTAAAGCCTCTTCAAATTCAATTTCAATATCTCGAATAATATTTTCTTTATCTTCCTGTGTTAGTTTATTTGGATCTACATTAGGAAAATAAGTCCTACTTAACCCATCATAATCCGCCTTAAAATCTCTTAAAAAATTTACTTTTTGAAATGCCGACCCAAGCTTCATTGCTGGCTCAACTAGTTTCAAGTATTTTTCTTGATTTCCTTGAACAAAAATTTTCAAACACATCAAACCAACCACATCCGCAGAGCCATAGATATAGTCTTTTATCTCTTGATCTGTTGAATACACTTGTTTGGTTAGATCTGCTCTCATACTTTTTAAAAAAGCGTCTACAAGATCACGATCAATATCATATTCCTCAACTGTTCTTTGAAAAGCATTTATTACCGGATTTGAACTGATGCCATATACTCTAGCATAGTGATACTCATCTTCAAACCTATCTAACAACTGTTTTTGTTGATATCCATCAAAACTATCTACTATTTCATCTGCTACCCGCACAAAACCATAGACGTTATAAACCGCTTGCCTTATACTTGGTGCAAGTAACCTAACTGCAATTGAAAAAGAAGTACTGTACTTTTTCGTAATCATTACAGCTGTACTATCGGATACTTTATCGAATAATTCTTTCATTTACCTTCCTTTTTAAAAATCAATTCTGCCGCTATTTTACCAGATATCAAAGCCGGTGGTACTCCTGGTCCTGGAACCGTTAACTGTCCTGTAAAATACAAATTTTTTACTTTACTACTTTTAATTTTTGGTCTTAAAAATGCCGTTTGTGTTAAAGTATTCGCTAATCCGTAGGCATTCCCTTTATAGGAATTATAATCTTTCACAAAATCTTTTACACAATACGACTGCTTGAACAATACAGAATCTTTCACTTTTTGACCTGTTAATTTCTCTAATCTTTCAATTATTATATCAAAATACTCCTCTCTGTGTTCCTCAGTATCCACTAATCCCGCAGCTATTGGTATTAAAAAAGTTGCGGCCTCTTTTCCTTCTGGAGCAAAAGCATCGTCACTTATACTAGGAAAACTCGCGTAAAATAGTGGATCCTTTGGCCAAGCTGGTGTATCATATATATACTCTGCATGTGAGTCAAACTCTTCATCAAAAAACAACGTATGATGTGAAACATTTTCGATTTTTTTATCAAAACCAACATAAAACAACAACGAAGATGGAGCAAAGGTCTTTTTGTCCCAGTATTTTTCTGAGTACTGTCTATACTCTTTGCTTACTAATTTTTCAGTATGATGATAATCAGCACCACTCAAAACAATATCCGCTGGAACAAAAGTATCATTCACTACAATACCTTCAGCTATTCCCGCAGAATTAACTGCTATCTTATCAACCGCAGCATTTAATTTAAAACGTACCCCTAGTTCTATGGCCAGTTGAGCCATCCCATCTGCAACTTCAAACATCCCCCCTTTAGGATGCCAAGTTCCCAATCCAAAGTCGGCCCAATTCATAAAATTATACATAGCAGGCGTATTACCTGGTTTGGCTCCTAAAAACAATACTGGAAACTCAAGGATCTTTATAAGTCGTGGGTTGTTAAATCTTTTTTGAATTAATTTTCTGATATCAAAAAACAACTGATTTAACTTCGTTACAGTTTTCGGACTTATCAACTCCAAAGGCGAAACTCCCGGACGATATACCAAATCTTTCACCGCAACATTGTAATTACTCTCGGCTAATTTTAAAAATTCTTTCAGATATTTAGAACTTCCTTTCTCTTCCTTTTCAAATAATGAATATATTTTTTCTAAATCATCCCCAATTTTAACACTGTCTCCAATTCCAAAATACACCTCATAGGCTGGATTTAGTTTTTCTAGGGTATAATACTTCTCAGGAATTCGGTTAAAATCATTAAAAAACCGCTCAAAAACATCTGGCATCCAGTACCAAGTTGGCCCCATATCAAAAAGAAAACCATCTTTTTTATACTGCCGAGCTCTACCTCCTATTTGACTGTTTTTTTCGTAAACCTCAACATCATACCCGTCTTTAGCCAAATAACAAGCTGCCGACAATGATGAAAAACCAGATCCTAATATTTTTACTTTTTTCTTCATGTTTAACAAATATATAAATTAATTAAACAAATAAAAATATTTATTCAAAAAATGGTAATTCCTTAAAGCTATTAAAAAAATGAATTCTCTCCTTGAAATCCTCTTTTCCAGAAACCTCTTCCATCACCCTACCAACAATTAAACTAGAGCTGTTAGAGGATTTCAAAAACTCTGAATACTCAAACAAAAAGGCTTCTTTTTCTTCTCTCGTTCTTTCAACAACAAAAGAACAAATCCATTTTATAGACAAAAATTTTGTGTTTAGAGTCTCTAGATTAGAAAACGGTATTCCCCCTCCTAAGTAAACCGTTTTTTTACCTCTTTTTTTCAAACAATAATTTAAAAACAACAAACCTAAACTATGTAACTCTCCTACTGGCAAAAACAAAACATAGGTGTAATCATCATCAGAACTTTTTAAATCTATTTTTGCAGTATTTAAAACAATTTTCCCAATAATTAAGTTTGATATAAAATGCTCATGAGCTGGCTTGATAGCATCCGTTTGCCACAAAACACCAATATGATCTAACAAAGGAATATAAACTTTCACAAACAACTCTTCAAAATCCATAGACTTTGACAACTCATCATAAACTTCATCAAATTTCAGACTATCAAAAGCATACATTGCAAGAATCAGTTCATTAACATTATAACCAGGCTTAACCGATTCTAAACTTATTTTTCTGGCAGTCTCATGCAGCTCCGTTTCAGACAAAACAGACAATTTAGATATTTTATGCCCATTACTATATAAAATACTAACGTTTAAAAGTTTTTGTAAATCTCTTAAACTATACTTTCTAATATTCCTATTAAGTCTCTCTGGGTTTAATAAGTTATACCTTTTTTCCCAAATACGAATCGTATGGGCCTTGATACCACTCAGGGTTTCTAGGTCTTGAATCAAAAAGGAATCTTTAATTTTGTTCATCAAAAAATTGATTTATTTAAACAAAAATAAACAAATTTTATCAATTATAAAATAAATAAAAAAAATGGCGAATTGTAAGATCAATACTCACAACCAGAAGGGATATTTTTTACATAATAAGTTTTGTAATTCTTAGCATTTCTATCCATACAACCACAAAGATCAAGAAGCTCGATATTTTTAAAATCTACAGGACTACTTTCCGCTTGTAAGGCAATATAACCAGAATTTAAAACTTCTCCTTCTCTATTAGTCCAGTACTTTATGGAGTTTTCAATTCCGAACTTCTCCCAGTAATTTGGTTTTCTTTTTGAAAAATCCTCTATCTGAGGCAAATCAAACTCTAAAACAACTTCATCATTTATTTTAAAAATCATTGATTCTCCTCCTAAAACAATAGCCTCAACATGCACCCATTGATCCCCGTGATACGTTTTAGAAACAGATTTAATACAATGATCGTAATTCAAAGTATCTTGCATCATAACAACAGTTCCTGGCGTACAAACATTCCCTGTTGTTCTATCCTCATTCCCTAAGCCCCCCAATAACTGAAATTCAACTGAAAAAGGAAATGTTTGATTTTTCTCATTACTTTTTGCTGATTGAGAATGAAGCATCACACCACTATTTCTTACATTCCAAATAGAACCTCCTTCTATTTGATCTCCAACAAAGCGGTAATCAAATCGTAATCTATAATAAGAATAAGGTGTTTTGTAATACATATGACCAAAGTCTTTGTCAAAAACTTTGTAATTATCATAACTCACCCGAATCATGCTATCTTCAACAACAAAGGTGTTTTTATAATTTTCATTCAAATTCCTCTTCGTGAATTTTACATCCCAATTCTCTAAATCAACGCCATTAAATAAAGAAATCCACTCTTCTTTATTAGGGTCATATTTACTTTTTAAACCTTCTGAACATGCGTTCAAAAAAATCAAAATAACGATTGAGAAAAAAATGTATTTCATATCAAAACAATGTAGGTTGTGCATCTCCTTTATCTGTATCCGTATCTTCCGTCACCTCAAGATCATCCAATACAGGCGGCGTATATGGTTTAGGCTCTAATAAATTCACCGTTTTTATCTTATCCGTTGATAATTGATTTCCAATAGCCTTGATTCCTTTAACTGCAATAAACTCCTCAAAATCTACGATAATCGGATCGAGACTTCGTTTAGAAAACACAACCTCTGCATTGGGTCTATGATCTGTTGCTACGATTTCTAATTGTGATTTAGGGTGATCTGTTATAAACCTATCTTCTCTTTCAGGATGATCAATCATAAACCTTTTCACAAAGTACTTTTCCTTCTCCCCATCAAAATAAATAGCAGATACCGGCTTGTTCGGCTCCCATTTTTCCAGAACAATCATATCCTCTTCAAAATGATAATTTAAGGCTGGAGCAATTGTTTTTGCAATTCCTGATTGTGTAACAATTAACAACTTATCCTCTGCTGTAAACTCTCCCAACAACTCTCCTCTGTCATCAACATTTAATCTTTGTACTGTATCATCAAACCATATCTTTCTAGGTTTCAAAGTAGATTTACCCGCCGATTTAAACTCAATTTTTCTGATAGGTAATTTTGTTATCAAATTACCCTTTGACGAACGACCTTTGATTAACAAATCTGAAAAGTCAATATCCCATTTCAATTTTTTAACACTTCCTACAGCTCTCAGGTTTACCGAAACCACCTCAGCTTCACCATTAGGATTTGCAGAAAAATAATGCAACATAGAACCTTTGTTCCCATTTGTTAAATCATACTCCTTATCTCTAGTAATACTTGTGACGTTAAAACGTTTCATATAGCTAGGACCAGACTTCCCATCTCTATACATCAAGTTATAAACTGTTCTTTTATCTCCTTTTTTAAATACCGCTAAATGAATAATCCCTTTACCCACAAAAGTTTTAGAGGCTACTTTGGTAATCATCATTGTCCCGTTATTTCGAAAAACGATAATATCATCAATATCAGAACAATCCGCCACGAATTCATCTTTACGCAACGAAGTCCCAATAAACCCCTCTTCTTTATTTACATATATCTTTGTGTTGCTCAACGCAACTTTAGATGCTACAATATCATCAAATATTCTAATCTCAGTTTTACGCTCTTTACCTTTTCCGTACGTATCTTTTAAATGTTTAAAATAATCAATGGCAAAATCAACCAAATTCTCAAGCTTATTTTTTACTTCGGCTATTTTATCCTCCAAAGCCTCAATAAACTGTTTCGCCTTATCTATATCAAATTTTGATATCTTTTTAATTCGAATCTCTGTAAGCCTAAGAATATCTTCAGTAGTAACCGCACGTTTTAAATGAGTTGTATAAGGTTTCAATCCTAAGTCAATGGCCTCAATTACTCCATCCCAGGTAGCCACTTCTTCAATATCACGATATATTCTGTTTTCGATAAATATTCTTTCTAACGAAGCGAAATGCCATTGCTCATTCAATTCCCCCAACTGAATCTCGAGCTCTTTCTTCAGCAAGGCAACCGTTCTATCCGTTGAGCGCTTCAATTGCTCTGATACTCCGATAAATAAAGGCTTATGATCTTCAATAATACAACTCAAAGGCGAAATCGAAGTTTCACAGTTTGTAAAAGCATACAAAGCATCAATTGTTTTATCCGGAGAAACGTTTGGCGGCAAGTGAATTAAAATCTCAACCTTAGCAGCTGTATTATCCTCAATACGTTTAATTTTTATCTTTCCTTTGTCATTCGCTTTCAAAATAGAATCGATCAAAGACGAAGTAGTAGTTGCAAATGGAATTTCTGTTATAGCTAGTGTTTTTTTATCTACCTGAGCAATCCTTGCTCTAACCCTAACCTTACCTCCTCTTTTTCCATCATTATAGTTTGTGAAATCAGCGATACCTCCTGTTAAAAAGTCGGGCACAATTTTAAAACTCCTACCCTTCAAGTATTTAATCGATGCGTCTATCAACTCTAAAAAGTTATGTGGCAATACCTTTGTAGACAACCCTACTGCAATTCCTTCTGCTCCTTGAGCCAACAATAATGGAAACTTTACAGGCAGATGGATGGGTTCTTTTCTTCTACCATCATAAGAAGCTTGCCAATGCGTAGTTTTTGGATTAAAGAGAACTTCTAAAGCAAATTTTGATAATCTTGCCTCAATATACCTTGATGCTGCGGCGCGGTCTCCAGTCAGGATATTCCCCCAGTTTCCTTGCATATCTATCAGCAATTCTTTTTGACCAAGTTGAACCATAGCATCTGCAATAGAAGCATCTCCATGGGGATGGTACTGCATAGTATGCCCTACTAAGTTTGCTACCTTATTATAACGCCCATCATCCAAGTCTTTCATAGACTGCATAATCCTACGTTGCACCGGCTTAAAACCATCATCAAGCGCAGGAACGGCTCTCTCCAAAATAACATAAGAAGCATAATCCAAAAACCACTCCTTATACATCCCGGTTACCTTGGTAATCGTTTCTTGACTCTGATTCTCTTGTGATTCGTTTAATTGCTCTTCGTTTTCTTCCTGCATATTTTTCCTTAAATTTATTTTTTAAACTTTCCTTTCAACATAGGTCTTTGTGAAACTTCATGATAACATACCACACCATTAGCTAAATAATGAAACACCATACTTTTTCGTGAGTTTTCAGTTTTCATGACCATTTCTCCACCGTGTAACAAATTAGCATGCCAAATCAAAACATCTCCTTTTTTTGCTAAAAACACCTTTTTCTTTAACCTTTTTTTTTCTACAACTCCAGCAATCATATTCTCATAATCCGAATAATCATTATTCCCGAGCATATATTTAGTTCCTTCGTTATTAAAATCTCTATTCATCATATAAGGCAATTTATGGGAACCTGGGTAATAAAAAAGAGGACCATCATCAATTGAAACATCTTGCAATGCTACCCATGCAGCTATCAAATTCCCCTTGGGAAAAGTTGACATATGGATAGAATCAGCGTGCGCCTTTTGTTGACTCCCCTTTAAAAAATTTATTGTCTGAAATAACACTAACTCTCTATTTAATAAAATCTCTAAAATATCCTTGAGTTTTCTGTTCCCAAAATCATTGATCATCTTAGAAACTCGATTTGCAAACATTATCTTTCTAGAAGCATACCTAAACTTTACAACTCCCGAAGCCAACAAACTATCAATTTCTGCATTAATTCCATCTACTTCTTTCTCTGAAAAAAAACTTTTCAAGATAACATAACCATCATCTGACCAAGTTAAAAGAGAATTTTGAATATCACTTGGCAAAGCCGAAAACCTTACATCTTGAGAAAGAAGTTCTTTAGAATTACCTCGATCATATGGATTTAAATCTTCCTTTAATCCAATAAAATCCTGACTAGACAAGGATGAAAAATACTTTTTTTTCAGACCATATTTCTGAAACAATGGAATATTATGTTTTAAATACTTCCTATTAAAAAAATTATACAACTCATAACTAAGTTTATATTTTTTGTATTTTGTATACATTCAGAATTAATTTAGGTATGGATTTTCTAAATTTCGTTTTACTCCCTTTTTATTCAAATTCATTCTAATAGGATGATCTAGAACCTGAAAAAAATAAATTTGCTTCAACCATTTGGCTCTAGAAAAAACCCTTGAATTCTCTAAAAAATCATGATGCTCAATTTTACGAAAATCCTGAGATGAATTAAACTCCTTAATTGCCAACAATTCACCACAATAGCTATTATGATTAGGCTCCATAATATCATCAAAATAGAGATATGTTAAAGGTAAAAATTTATTAGAATCTTTTGACTTTAACACCTCAAATGCTTTCACTGTAGATGAGTAATAATCTAAATCAAAAGAAATAAATCCTATTGGAGCATCCGCAGTTATTTTAGCGGCTAACTTAGGAATTGTATTTTCTACATCTCCTAAAATCAATTCAACTTTATCTGGTAATTTATTTTTCAGCAATGTTATATCCATTTCAAAATCGCCTTCTTGATAATATTCAGGATGATCTAAATGTGACTCTGGCTTTGGCATTCCTTTTCCTGAATCCATTCCATAAACAATAAACTTGACCCCGGTATCCCTAGATACCCTATCCGCAATCTTCGATAAATTCATTAGTCCTGCTCCACTAGCTACACCAAACTCAATAACACTTATCGAATCTAAATCATTAGATTTCGCATAATCAGCAGCTTTCAAAAGAGAATATGCATGATGAGGCCTAACAATTAGATCAAATTTAATTTTCATCCTTAAACTCCCAAAAACATATACAAATAAAGAAATTATATTTAAGTGCAAGGGTTCCGTAAAACGTTCTAAAAAGATTCTACTTAACACTCTTTTATCACGCAATTTTCTCAAAACAAATCCCATATTATTCCTCTACAACATCTAATTCAACTTTCAGATTTTCAATAATGAATTTCTGTCTATCAGGAGTGTTTTTACCCATATAAAATTCAAGCATTTTTTCTATCGGCATTTCCTTATCTAACATCACTGGGTCCAAACGAATATTTTCTCCAATAAAGTGAACAAATTCATTTGGAGAAATCTCACCCAATCCTTTAAATCGTGTAATTTCAGGTTTCCCAGCTAATTTATCTATTGCGTTTCTTCTTTCCTCCTCCGAATAACAATAGATAGTCTCTTTTTTATTTCTAACCCTAAACAAAGGAGTTTCCAAAATAAACAAATGCCCTTCTCTAATCACTTCAGGAAAAAATTGTAAAAAGAAAGTAATCAACAACAAACGTATGTGCATACCATCTACATCGGCATCGGTTGCGATTACAATATTGTTATATCTCAAATCATCTAAGCCTTCTTCAATATTTAATGCAGCTTGCAATAAGTTGAACTCCTCATTTTCATACACTACCTTTTTACTCATCCCATAAGAATTCAAAGGCTTTCCTTTTAGACTAAATACTGCTTGTGTGTTCACATTTCTAGATTTAGTAATGGAACCACTCGCCGAATCTCCCTCAGTAATAAACAAGGTAGTATCTAATCTATTGTCTTTTTTAAGATCTCCTAAATGAACTCTGCAATCTCTTAATTTTTTATTATGAAGATTGGCTTTTTTCGCTCTTTCCCTTGCTAGTTTACGAACGCCAGACAATTCTTTACGCTCTCTCTCCGCTTGTAGAATCTTTCGTTGAATTTGATCTGCAGTTTCAGGATTCTTATGCAGGTAATTATCTAACTGTGTTTTAACAAAGTCATTGATAAATGTTCTAACGGTTGGTAACCCACCGCCCATTTCCGTCGATCCTAATTTCGTTTTTGTTTGACTTTCAAAAACAGGCTCCATTACTTTGATACTTATTCCAGAAACAATAGACTTCCTAACATCTGAAGCTTCAAAACTTTTACCAAAAAATTCACGAACTGTTTTCACCACAGCTTCTCTAAAAGCAACTTGATGCGTACCTCCTTGTGTTGTATGCTGTCCATTTACAAAGGAATGGTACTCCTCTGAATATTGGGTTTTACTATGAGTCATTGCTACCTCAATATCATCTCCTTTCAGATGGATTACAGGGTACGCCATATCCTCAGAGTTCATATTCTCTTCCAACAAATCTTTCAAACCGTTTTCAGAAAAATATTTTTCTCCATTAAAAATAATCGTCAAACCAGTGTTTAAATACACATAGTTTTTGATCATTTTTATCACATACTCATTTCTAAATTTATAATTTGCAAAAATACTCGGATCAGGTGTAAAAGAAACTCGAGTTCCTTTCCTTTGACTTGAACTCTCAGGTTCTCCTTTTGTAATCAACTCTCCTTTTTCAAACTCTGCAAATACTGTTTGTCCATCTCTAATTGACTGAACTCTAAAATTTGAAGATAACGCGTTCACAGCCTTGGTACCAACACCATTCAATCCTACAGATTTTTTAAACGCTTTTGAATCATATTTACCACCAGTATTCATTTTAGAAACCACATCAACTACCTTCCCTAAAGGAATTCCCCTACCATAATCTCTCACGGTAACATTGGTGTTTCTGACCGAAATCTCAATCGTCTTACCAGCATTCATAACAAATTCATCAATTGAGTTGTCTAAAACTTCCTTGATCAAAATATAAATACCATCATCTTGCGAAGTACCATCCCCCAATTTACCGATATACATACCAGGTCGCATTCTGATATGCTCCTTCCAGTCAAGTGATCGTATATTATCTTCTGTATAAGTAGTTTCTGCCATAATTATCTCCGTGATACTAAGTTGATTCCATTTTACCGCTAAAAAACAGTTGGTACGTTGTGAACCTTGCTAAAATAGAGATTTAGCCTAAAAATAAAAAGAAGAATAAAAATAATTATGAACAAGTTTTTAAACGACTACTTAGCCCCCACTATAATTTAAAGTAAACAACAAAATTTCATTCATTAATCTAAATAACCCACCGCTAAAAACCTGCTGCTTTTTTAATTCGTTTAGGAAACTTTTTTATTGGCCGAATTTGAATCCCCTTTACATAAGCCTCTGCTCCTTCGGATTGAATTTGCAATTGTCCTTTATCTAACTTTATATTATCGTGAGTCAAAGCTCCTGTAAGCGCAAACGTTACCGTACCATTTGTAACATGAACCGCACTATCTTCAATAACATACAAGTCAATTCTCGTCCAAGCTCCATGCACACTTTCGGTATCATACATTCTTTTTCCTCCACTTTTAACAAGATCAGCATTCGGATCCCAACGGTTATACTTATTTACATGTACTTTTGCTTTGGTCCCTGCTAAAGTATACAAATCACCAAAATCCCCTTCTTGAATTTGAGACTCTAAACAACGCTTCCAAACATTCCAAAAAGCACCATGTGCACCGTAGCAATGGTACAACAATCCGTTGTCTCTTTTTTTATTTATTCTTGGAGCATATTTTTTATCTCCCCATTTAAAAAGCATTGTTAAATGATAGTTCTGATAAACTTGTTTTGAAGTTAGTCCTGCATATACCAAACCTGAAATCTGTAGTATCAGCTCTCCATTTTCATCCTCAAAAACTTTAAAAACCTCTAGGGAATTATCTAAACCTATTGGCTCTACAGGAATCCCGCTCTCAGGTATTTTATAAGTACTAGGCAAGTCAAGAACAGACTTATGTGGCACCCCGGTCCACACCTCCCAGAGGCTCAAATCTTTATCCAGAAGAGACGTCCAATCTTTGGACTTTACCAAAACGGAAGGTCCTTTTTGCTTATCAATAACCCCTTCCTTTTGAGCCTGAATAGAATTTACACACAAAATAAAGACCAAGCACACAACTTTTGAAACAAATGTTTTCATATTTAAGATTTTTATTATTCAGTCATTGAAACAAGAAATCGATATTATGAAATTCCAAACACCAAGCTGTTCATTATTTCTCAAACCTTTATTCGAACAAATCAAGATGTCATAAACCCTATTTAATTTTCCATACATAGTTTCTTATATTTCTATTAAATTGTGTATTTTTGGCGCTTAATTTTCAATATACAAAAATGTCGTTATCAAGTTTAAATGCTATTTCACCAATTGACGGTAGATATAGAGGAAAAGTAGAATCATTAGCAGGATATTATTCGGAGGAAGCTTTGATTAAATATAGAGTTAAAGTTGAAATTGAATATTTTATTGCTCTTTGTGAAATTCCTTTACCACAATTAGAAAACTTTGATACATCAGTATTTCCTGCTTTAAGAGAAATCTATACTTCTTTTAGCAGTGATGACGCATTGAAAATTAAAGAAATTGAAAGTGTTACCAATCATGATGTAAAAGCTGTAGAATATTTCATCAAAGAAAAATTTGATGCTTTAAATCTTCAAGCTTTTAAAGAGTTTATCCATTTTGGATTGACTTCTCAGGATATAAACAACACTGCTATTCCCTTATCAATCAAAGATTCTTTAGAGGAAGTTTATTATCCTTCATTAGATGAATTGACAGCTAAATTAGCGGATTTATCTGAAGAATGGGAAGATATTCCTATGTTGGCACGTACACACGGACAACCTGCTTCTCCTACTAGACTAGGTAAAGAATTGTTTGTATTTGTTGAGCGTGTAAACCAACAAGTATTGCATTTACAACACACACCTCATGCTGCTAAATTTGGTGGCGCTACAGGAAACTACAATGCACATAAAGTAGCCTATCCTAATATTGACTGGAAAGCTTTTGGAACACATTTTGTAGAAGATATTTTAGAACTACACCACTCATTCCCAACAACTCAAATTGAACACTATGACCATATGGCAGGTGTTTTTGATGCAATGAAACGTATCAATAATGTTATTATGGATTTAGACAGAGATATTTGGACTTATATTTCTAGTAATTACTTCAAACAAAAAATCAAAAAAGGAGAAGTTGGTTCCTCTGCAATGCCGCATAAAGTGAATCCTATTGACTTTGAAAATTCAGAAGGAAATATCGGAATTGCAAATGCTTTATTTGAGCACCTAGCTGCTAAATTGCCTGTTTCTCGTTTGCAACGTGACTTAACAGATTCAACAGTTCTTAGAAATGTTGGAGTTCCTTTTGGACATACTTTAATTGCTTTTGCTTCTACCTTAAAAGGTTTAAACAAATTATTATTAAATAAAGAAGCTTTCGAACAAGACCTAGAGAATAATTGGGCCGTAGTTGCTGAGGCTATCCAAACAATTTTAAGAAGAGAGGCGTATCCAAACCCGTACGAAGCATTAAAAGGTTTGACTAGAACCAATTCTGTTATTAATCAAAAGTCAATTGCAGACTTTATTGACACTTTAGAAGTTTCCGATGCTATTAAAGATGAATTAAAAGTTATCACTCCAAGTAATTATACTGGGATCTAAATATTTATTTTATTATGTAATCCTCATAATAAAGCTAAAAAAACAATACCTACAAAAAAGTACCCTGAACTAGCTGACGGGTACTTTTTTTATTTAATTTTAAAGCATGTTACAAAAAATTGCTATTAGTATTATGATTGTTGGGATTGTCATTGCCTGCAGTCACAAACAAAACAAAAACTCTTATTCTTTTGAATCAGGTCACTTTAGATCTTACCTAGAAAACAAGAGAGATAGTTCAAGTTTTTACAGGGTAGACAACCTACAAATTGAAACCTACAAAAACAAAATAGACACTTTTAATATCATATGGAAAAACAAGTTTGAATTCCATTTGAAAAAAGTAAACCCAAAATCAAAACTAGACAGTACAAATTTCGTGGTGAAAATCACTAAAATAAAAAACAATGCCTACGATTTTGAAGCCGGCTACGAAAACAATAATTTCAAGCAAAAAGGTAGCACCATAAAAATATCTCAATAAACTTTCAAACTAACAACAACTTAACTTCATGGAAATTTTTTCACAAGTAGACACCTGGGTAGCTTTACTAACTTTAACATTTTTAGAAATCGTATTAGGAATCGATAATATAATTTTCATTTCTATTGCAACAGGAAAATTACCAAAACACCAACAAAAAAAAGCAACCAATATAGGTCTGCTATTAGCAATGGTTTTCAGAGTTATTCTTTTACTAGGAGTCTCTTACTTGATTGCCATGAAAGACCCGATTATCACAATTGAAACTTCCTGGTTAAACACACATGTTTCTGGTCAAAGTATTATTTTATTTCTTGGAGGACTCTTTTTATTATACAAAAGCACCAGTGAAATCAGACATAAAGTTGAAGGAGCTGAAGAAACTCAAAACAACGAACACAAGCCAACCTCAACCATGTCCAAGACCATACTACAAATTGTTTTGATTGATATAGTATTTTCTTTCGATTCTGTGTTAACTGCTGTAGGAATGACCAACGGTACCAACGGGGCTTTGTATATTATGATTACAGCAGTCGTTGTATCAATGGCCATCATGATGCTTTTTGCAAATCCAGTTGGAAAATTTGTAAATGCACACCCTACGATACAAATGCTTGCATTATCATTTTTAATTTTAATTGGTTTTATGTTGATTACGGAAGGTGCCCATCTTGCTCATACAACTGTTTTTGACCAAGAAATTGGAGCCATTCCAAAAGGATATCTATATTTTGCAATTGCCTTCTCTTTAGGTGTAGAGGCTTTGAATATGAAAATTAGAAAAAAAAGAAATTAAAAAAAGGAATGCTTAACGGCATTCCTTTTTTAATTACGCTATTTTCTTCGAATAAAATAAAAAACAATAAACTTGCATTTACCATGCTCTAGAGAATATGCAACTACAGGAATAGATAAAATAGTATCAATCCTTATTTTGTTTAAGGCTTAGTTTTAATAATTCAATACAACCAATTGAATTATTAATTAACTAAACTTAAATCCATGAAGAAAAAACATTCTTTTTTCAACAAGAAATTTGATGTGTTTCAAAAAAACACGTCCATTGTAAAACGAAGTGCTCAAACACTTTTATTATTCTGTGTCACCACTCTTTCAGCACAAAATATTGGCTCTATAGGAACCCAATCAGGAAATGTAGAAGGAACAAACATTACTTTTTTTAAAAATAAAATAATCGTTAATACCACTCGAGTCCTTACTCCTAGTAATGCTACAACATCATTTATCAATTCCGAAATCACAAGAATATCTAATCTTGGAGGCGGTGTTTTAAGATTTACAGCTCCAAATGGTACTAACACAACCTACACACTTGGTGAGATAAAATTAAAATCGAATATCCGAATTGAAGTAGAAGACAATGTTATTTTCAAAATTGACAAAAGCGGAAACAACCATACTTTATTCAATTTGGGAAGAAACACAAGAACAAATCAAGCAAAAATTGAAAACATTGAAATTATTGGTGCAGGAGAAAAACAAAACCAATGGTTTACCATCGATGTTCGAAATTTTGGAATTCTAGAAAAAGCAGCCCCTTTTAAAGTTGGCTACGTAAAAAACTTTGCCTTATCACGTTTTTTTGTAAAAGACAACTTCACCAACATCCCTTCTGAGTTTATGGTGGCGGATAGTAAATACATAAGTGCATCTGAAGGGTATGACCTAAATACCTTTGGACGAATCCCCGAATTTGGAGTCGTAAAATCTGCCAAAGCAACAAATATTGCAACAGGCTATGCCTTAGTTCAATTATTCAGTGGTAGAAACATCATGTTAGAAAAACTTTTTGGAAAAAAAGGAATTACTGTACGCCTTGAACCAGGAAGCGGAAAAGGAAATGATGACCTAAACAAAGTAACAAATCGAAGAACAGGAAATATTGCCAACATAAGACTTGTTAACATTTCAAATAATGATGGTTTCACTTCATTATTCCTAAAACCACATGCTAAATTGTGCGAAAACGTGACTGCTATTAATATTCGTGCAAAAAACAGTCTTTCCTCTTTATATGTTGCAGCAGCCACACTTACACCCAAAAGCAGAAGGGGAAATTTTAAAAACACCTCCATTAAAAACATTTCTTTCAAACAAGACAAAAAAAATCAAGAGGGCGTTTATTTAGCTGACACAGGTTTAGAAGGTCTAAGTTTTGCGCTTCCTACGTACCGAACACTCCTACAAAATAAAAGAAATAACACCTCACCTAAACCTCCTATTTTAACTTTAGTCGAAAAAGATGCCAGTCAACAAAGATGGACGACTTACCCAATTGCTGCAGTAATTATGACCTCTGCATTCTCTAAAACCTCAACTGGAAACCTAAATCAAGGTAGATACAAAGTTTCAATTCCAAATGAAGCTGAAATAAAAACATCAGGCTTCTTTGAAGGCAAAAAAGTGGTCTACAGAAACGAAGCTATTAACCTTGTTGATAGTACTCCTAATACTGATTTAATAAACAAATAATAACACTATGAGAAAACTACATATTTATACAATTGCATTTTTTATATGTTTCCAATTGCACTCTCAATCGAAAAACATAATTGGCTTGAATTCTAAAGAAGGAATGACCACCACAATAAATTCACTGGGAGACTTTATTACTGGAACCCAATATTCTAATTTAGAAACAAGCACTGTCAACACTGTTAATTTAATAGGAAATCAATCTGGAGCCCAAGTGAAAACGGCAATCTACTCTGATAGTAATAATGCGCCATATCAACTTATTGCAATGTCAGAATCAAAAAGCATTGATGATGGTATTACTACAATGTCCATACCTGATCAGGTGTTACTTCCGGGAAAGTATTGGATAATGACACTTTACAATCGAGATGGACACCATATTTATAGCTCTACAGCATCCCCCAATAATAAGGTGTTTTATTTCAAACATGAGTTTGATAAAGCCTTCCCTGAAAAAGCTGAAAATTTTTCAGTTTATCAAGGCCATAGTTTTGCATATTTCTTAGGCTCCAAAACCTCTGAACACGAGAGAATTGAATTTTACCCTAATCCAGCACAAAATTGGATGAGAATAAAAAATCCAAAATGCCAAAATTTCAATATCAAAATCATAAACAGTCAAGGAATTACAAAAACTACATTCATAAGTAACGATAGTTTAATTGAATTAAATATTAAACCGCTACAAAAAGGAAATTATTATTTAATCATAAACAACTCTATACGAGAAACATTTGTTGTTAATTAACACTTACACTTATAAATTTTAAAAGACGCAATATTTTATTGCGTCTTTTTTTATACTCAGACTAAAATCCATTTAAATCATGTTTTTACTATCTCAAAGCTGATTTCAAAAAAATACGATTAAAAACATGACAAACAACTAATTAAAAACATATTATCCGTTCATTTTTTCCAAAAAAATCTTTGGTTTTTAGGTAGAATTCTTTCATCAGATTTTGTAACATTTTTTGTACTTTTGTGCTTTTAAAAATCTAAGCAATAAAGCTTTTAACATTTAAGACTCAATGATTCTATTCTTTCAACGCGATACAACAGTATTTGCAGTTCAAACCAAAGAACTATCACAAGAAAACATTCAAAAATTAGTTTGGCTTTTTGGAAACGCTACACAAGCAGAAGCATCAACAATTGATGGTTACTTTGTAGGGCCAAGAAAAGAAATGATTACTCCTTGGAGTACCAATGCCGTAGAGATTACTCAAAACATGAGTATTGAAGGAATTATCAGAATTGAAGAATTTACAAAAGTAGATTCAAAAGATGCGGCCATTGATCCTATGCTACAAGTATTATATACTAATCTAGATCAAGAGTTGTTTACTATAAACGTACAACCGCAAGCTGTTTTAGATATTGAAGATATTGAAGCATTTAACCAGCAAGAAGGACTTTCTTTAAGTGATGACGAAGTTGCTTACTTAGAGGGGATGTCTCAAAAAATCGGAAGAAAATTAACTGATTCAGAAGTATTTGGTTTTTCACAAATCAACTCAGAACACTGTAGACATAAAATATTTAACGGAACATTTGTAATTGATGGTGAAGAAAAAGATATTTCTTTATTCAAAATGATTCGTAAAACTTCAGAACAAAATCCGAATGGGATTGTATCTGCTTACAAAGACAATGTTGCTTTTGTAAAAGGGCCTAAAGTAGAGCAATTTGCTCCAAAATCTGCGGACAAACCTGATTTTTATGAAACTAAAGATTTTGATTCTGTAATTTCATTAAAAGCAGAAACACACAATTTCCCAACAACAGTAGAGCCTTTTAACGGTGCTGCAACAGGGTCTGGAGGAGAAATTAGAGATAGATTAGCTGGAGGTAAAGGATCTTTACCATTGGCAGGTACTGCCGTTTACATGACATCTTATTCTCGTTTATCTGAAAACAGACCATGGGAAACCATGCAAGAAAGAGATTGGCTATACCAAACTCCTATGGATATCTTGATCAAAGCTTCTAATGGAGCTTCTGACTTTGGTAATAAATTCGGTCAACCATTAATTTCTGGTTCATTATTGACTTTTGAAGCTGATGAAACTACAACAAGTTCTGATTCTCTAAGAAAATTAGGATTTGACAAAGTAATCATGCAAGCCGGAGGAATTGGATACGGTAAAAACGAGCAAGCGTTAAAAGATACTCCTAACGAAGGAGATAAGATTGTAATTTTAGGAGGTGACAACTACAGAATTGGTATGGGTGGAGCTGCAGTTTCTTCAGCTGATACTGGAGGAATGGACAGTCAACTTGAATTAAATGCGGTACAACGTTCTAATCCTGAAATGCAAAAAAGAGCTGCAAATGCAGTTCGTGGAATGGTAGAAAGTGATATAAATCCTATCGTTTCTATTCATGATCATGGTGCAGGTGGACATTTAAATTGTTTGTCTGAACTTGTAGAAGATACAGGAGGTAAAATTGATCTTGATAAATTACCAGTAGGAGATCCTACCCTTTCTGCTAAAGAAAAAATAGGAAACGAGTCTCAAGAAAGAATGGGATTGGTTATCAATGAAAAAGACGTTGATTATTTAAAACGAGTTGCAGATAGAGAACGTTCTCCTATGTACACTGTTGGTGATGTTACTAATGATGATCAATTTACCTTTGAATCTGCTACTACAGGTGAAAAACCAATGGACTTATCTATGAATGATATGTTTGGAAGTTCTCCAAAAACAATCATGAATGATAAATCAATTCAAAGAAAATATGATGCTTTGTCATACGAAGCAGAAAACATACATGAATACCTTGAAAACGTTCTTCAATTAGAAGCCGTAGCTTGTAAAGATTGGTTGACTAACAAAGTAGACCGTTGTGTAGGTGGAAAAGTTGCAAAACAACAAACTGCCGGACCTCTACAGTTACCATTGAATGACGTCGCTGTTATGGCATTAGACTTTAAAGGTAAAGAAGGAATTGCTACAAGTATTGGACATGCTCCAATTGCAAGTTTAATTGATGAAGTTGCTGGATCTAGAAATGCAATCGCAGAGTCATTAACAAACTTAGTTTGGGCTCCGCTTGAAGAGGATTTAAAATCTGTATCCTTATCTGCAAACTGGATGTGGCCTTGTAAAAATGAAGGTGAAGATGCTCGTTTATACAATGCGGTAGAAGCAGTTTCTAACTTTGCTATTGAATTAGGAATCAACATCCCTACAGGAAAAGATTCTTTATCAATGAAGCAAAAATACCCGAACGAGGATGTGATCTCTCCGGGAACAGTGATTATTTCTGCGGCGGGACATTGTAATGATATCAACAAGGTTGTTGAGCCAGTATTTAAGAAAAAAGCTCAAAATAAAATTTATCATATTGACTTTTCTAATGATAGTTTTAAATTAGGAGGTTCTTCTTTTGCTCAAGCAGTTGCAGGTATTGGTAACGAAAGTCCTAACATTAATGATTCAGAGAAGTTTAAAACTGCATTTAATACGGTTCAACAATTAATCAAAGAAGGACGTATTTTAGCAGGACATGATATTTCTGCAGGTGGTATGTTAACTACTATTTTAGAAATGTGTTTCTCTCAAACTATGGTGGGTGCTAATATTGATATTACAGCACTAGGAGAAGCTGACACAATAAAAGCTTTATTTGCTGAAAATAGCGGAGTGATTATTCAATCTGATGATGCAGAAATTGAAAATATCTTGAATGCAAACGGAGTTGCATTTACTGTTTTAGGTAACGCTATTAGAAGTAGTGAAGTTACCATCAAAAATGGAGATGTTACAGAAATATTTAATGTTGCCTACCTACGTGATATTTGGTTTGGAACGTCTTATTTATTAGACGACAAACAAACAGCAAATGGATTGGCTACAACTCGTTTCAATAATTACAAAGAACAACCTTTGCAATTTGATTTCCCATCAAACTTTACTGGAAAATTACCCGTACTAGATGCTAGCAAAGCAAGACCAAAAGCAGCCATTATCCGTGAAAAAGGATCTAACTCAGAAAGAGAAATGGCAAATGCTATGTATTTAGCTGGTTTTGATGTAAAGGATGTACATATGACAGACTTAATATCAGGACGCGAAAACCTAGAAGATGTTCAGTTCATCGGAGCCGTTGGAGGATTCTCTAACTCTGATGTTTTAGGATCTGCTAAAGGATGGGCTGGAGCATTTTTGTACAATGAAAAAGCAAAAACAGCTTTAGACAATTTCTTTAAAAGAGAAGACACTTTGTCTATCGGAATTTGCAACGGATGTCAGTTATTTGTAGAACTAGGATTGATCAATCCAGATCATGAAGAAAAACCAAAAATGGGTCATAATGATTCTTTCAAACACGAAAGTGGGTTTACTTCTGTGGCTATTCAAGAAAACAATTCTGTTATGTTAAAGACATTAGCAGGAAGCACTTTAGGAGTATGGATTTCTCATGGTGAAGGAAAATTCAACTTACCTTACAACGAAGAAAAATACAATATCGTAGCGAAATATGGTTATGATGGTTATCCAGCAAATCCTAATGGTTCTGATTTTAATACAGCCATGATGACATCTAATGATGGACGTCACTTGGTAATGATGCCTCATATTGAACGTTCTATATTTCAATGGAACTGGGCTAACTATCCAGTAGACAGAAAAGATGAAGTTTCTCCTTGGTTAGAAGCTTTTACAAATGCTAAAAATTGGTTGACAAAATAATCGTTAACTAATTTCATTAAAACTAAAAATCCCTCAAGAAATTCTTGAGGGATTTTTTATGAGCGCTTTTTATCTTTTCTCATTACACAATCAACTTCGTTAATTATGTAATCTAACCTATTATCCTTTGCCATAGTTTTATCTAACACGTATCAAAGGATAACTCCCTATATTACAAACACAAAAGCTTATTTTTAATTCCATTGGTGTCGTTCTTAGTAAATTATGATTCTATTTATCTGAAAAAACACTACCTACCAATAGGCAATTATCTATACCGACTGTTTGCTGGTAACAAATTCTTTAACAAAACTAATTATACTACAATTAATTTACTGATAGCCACAAATTAATAATTTATAAATAGGATTTTTTGACCAACCAAACTTAAACCAAAAAATCATGTTAAAAAAGACTATCTACAGCATATTGCTGTACGGATTAATTATGTTCAAAGGGTATTCTCAAATTATTATCCCGAACAATGTATTTACACATGTTGCCATTAAAAACGGAAACTGGAACTCAAAATCTACCTGGAATACTGGAACCATACCATCGACAGGAGCAATTGTACGTATTCCTAATGGCAAAAAAGTAAATTATAATGTGGTCAACACAAGTGCACATATTTTTGTAATAAAAAATGAGGGGGAATTTAACGTTTACGGAAATACGAGTAAGAGAAAACTTATTGTCGATACCTTTTATAACACTCCCACTTCTAAGCTAAATATTACAGCTACCTCCGATAGCGCATCGGACATAGACATTGAAATACGGCCTTATGATATTTTAAAAAAAGTAAACAACAACAATAATTATGGCGGTATTCCTTGGAGTAACACTACGTTGAATTATTTTACGAACGGTGAAAACCAACCCGTTTATGATCATTTTGGAAAAAAAATTCCTTCGGACGGTTCTGGAGTATATGGTAGATATAAATGGGATAAAAACCAAGTAAGTCTATGCCTTATGACTATGGGAATCGTAAGAATCAAAGGGACTGATAAATTGGACTTTTCAGAATTATCAGGAAATGTACCTCTGAACTCAAAAACATTTTTTATTAAATCAGTACCAAAAAACTGGAAAGTAGGTGACAAAATAGTCCTGACAGGTACAAAATTGATAGGGAGAGATGCAGATGAAGTATTTACTATTACCAACATCAACGGCACTAAAATATCCATAGATTCTCCAACAAAAAGAGAACATAAAGGGGTTACCATAAAAGATAAAAGTTATTTTCCATATGTTGCTAATTTAACTAGAAACATCAAAATTCATTCAACGTTTACCGAAACACAAACAAACATCACCAAAAGGGGGCATACCATGTTTATGCTAAACGGTGACATCCAAATAATAAACACACTTTTTAAAGATCTTGGTAGAACTGACAAAAGTAATATTGTAGATGATTTAAAATTAGGAATCCCTACAATTACAGGAACAGGAAATGCAAGAGACATAGAATTCAACAACGCAAACCTAGGCGAATTTGATGCCATCCAAAATATAGAAAACCAAAGAGGTAGATATAGTTTTCATTTTCACAAATCACTAAGAGGCTTGAATTCTGAAAAATTAATAATCGCCAGAGGAAATGTGGTCTGGGGATCCCCCGGCTGGGGAATGGTTCACCACGATAGTCATGCAGATTTTTCAGACAATGTGGTTTTTGATATTGAAGGTGGTGGTATGATTGCTGAAAGTGGTTCTGAAACAGGAATCTGGAGAAAAAATTTAGTGGTTAATATTCGCTATGATGCCTCCTCTCCTTTTTTACCAAATAATGAACCTATGACAAGCCCGATTAGAAGAACTTTAAGAGTAGATCTGGATGATGATTTTAAAGGAGGGGCAGCTTATGGTATGCAAGGTAGAGCCGTGAAAATGCTTAACAATATCGCAACAACTTCAGGTGTTGCTTTTCATTACCAAGGAAGCGGAGAAAACTCTATAGTTGCAGACAAAGTTGATACTAGTATTTTTGAAAAAGAAGGGATGATCAACCCATTTCCTTTAGACTCAGAAATTGTTAGGACCGCTGTACCACTCATACAATTTAAGGGTAATAAATCTATAGGATGTTCTGATGGATTTAAATCACAAAATAGGCTATCAGGTTCTTCTCATAGGGTTTTATCTATTGTTGACCAATTGACCGTAATTAATGCGAGTCGTTTCGGGATCTACATCTCATCTAACTTTGGTTACTTAATAAAAAATTCAATCATTCATCAATCGGACAGTAACCTAACCAATACGGCAAGTGGGATACTTATTCAAAAAGACAATGACAATATCAACCTTAATTACGTCAGATTTCACAATTTCACCACAGATGGCGCGGAAGTTGAAGCTAAGGAAGGGTTCAGTCAAAACAACCCTGCGGCAAAATTTATATTTAACAAAGTGTTTTGGTTAAATAACTCTGGAGAAAACGGTATTCATAGATTAAATCATAAAGACCCATATCCTGACCCTAATGAAAAAGTTCAAATAACAACAACAAACTTTAATCCTAATGAAGTATTTGATGTTTCATTTGTAAAACACAATGATATGGATGATGAAATTAATTTCAATGGAAGTCTGGAATTCAACATCAAAGGTAATATTACAGATAAAGCTGGAACAGTAAACTTTGCAAACTTGACTCCTAAAAATGCCCCTTCTATGAAAAGAACTTATAAATTCAATTCTAAATCAGCTGCGCAAAGTTACATCAACAATCATGGTGGCATCAAAAATGAAGGTTCTAAAAAATATTTTAATTTCATAGAATATATTTCCAATCGAGTTTCAGGAAATATCACTCCCGTAAAATTAAAAATATATGTAAAAAACTATACGAACCTTTCTTCAAAGGAAATTGGCACCAAGGAGAGTATCCAATTAAATAATGAAGGTAAAAACAGTCCAATAGTATACCCAAACCCAAGTAAAAATGGATTTATTACCGTTTTATGTCAACAAAAAAGCAGTATTAAAATCTTTAACATAAATGGTGGCCTAGAGCTTTCATTTGACAAGTCAGCCAATGATGATTCTGAAACAAACATACAACAACTCAGTTCTGGAGTCTATTATATTACAATTTCCACCGAGGAAACTGTAAAAACACAAAAATTGATTGTTAAATAATCTAAAAACATTTTTTTATAAAAAAACCAGTGACTACTATCACTGGTTTTTGTTTTTTGGGTATATACATTTATTTAACAAGTTTTTTCACAATACTACTCCCACCTTGCACTACCTCAATAAAATAGATACCATTTGCCAATTTACTTGTAGGAATTACTATTTCTTTATCCACTCTAGCATCTATTGAATCAGCGATCACTAACATCCCAATGCTATTTATAATTTTTATTTTTATTTCACCCGTTTGATTAAATTGAGTGTCCAATACCACATGAATAGTTTCATTAAATGGATTAGGATATATTACTAAGCTTTTAAAAACATCACCTTGTTCTTCCTTTATATCCTTGACGTTTGCTTTCCCTTTCACGTCCTTTAACAAAACGGAACTCAATGAAGAACCTGCATTAAAAACACGGTCTTTCCACCAAGTAGTACTTCCTTCCCAAGCACCAATAGCAGGATCAGAAGCTCTTGTAACACCGGAAATTTTCAACCCTCCGGTATTATAAGCTGAACTCGTTTTCAACCTAAAATTACCATTCCCTGAATCTATAAAATGGTCAGAAGCATTTACAACAGATTTGTTTCTACCAGAAATAATATTATAATTCAAAGGAGGCTTTGCAATTTCTTGAGTAAAATTAAAAAAGTTAGTTTCTGTAACGCTATTATTTCCAGCACTTAAATAATTTGTCTTTCCATTCATCATTAAATTATTTTTAACCTCCATATTATTTACTTTTCCTCCCTCTAAGTGCCAGAAGCTAATTAAATGATTATACCCCCAAAAAGTATTATTGTAATAATTCATTTTATTTGTCATGTTTTTAGTTCTAGGACCTAGGTATGCAATAATATTATTGTTTTTTGTAGTTTCAGGTTCTCCATTACTTTTTAAACGAACACTTGTATATTCATCATCCAAACCATAAATTAAATTATGATGTACTGTGTAATTATCGGTATCTTCTAAATACAAGGCAACAATAAACTTTTTATTACTCCAATCTTGAGGGTCATAAGCAGGAATCCCTTTTTGATCATGAATTTTATTCCAAGATATTTCTGTGCCTTTCATATCCAATCCTTCTGCTTTTCCTGTACTTGTAAACATAATAGAACCAGCATCCTCTCCTAAAGACATGGCACCAGAAAAATCATTATCTGTAATTTTGGCGTATACCGACTCTGTTGTTCTAATATGAAATCGGGAAGCTTTATTGAATGTGTTTTTCGTAATCTTTGTATTATTCCCATTGTTTTCCACAGCTATTGTAAACTGTCCCATCCAACCAATATCTTCAATATAACTATTGTTAATTTTGGAATTATCTGAACCTTTTAAAATGATAATTCCACTTCCCCACGTATGTCCGATATAGCAACTTTCAAAAGTTGTATTATCTGCATTATTTAATAGAATTCCTTGTCTAAAGGATCCATATGTTCGTCTATACTGAAAAGGAGACAGATATGTAAATGTACAATTAGACAAAGTAGTTGTGTTGGCATTTTTTAACTCGACTTCTCCTACTTTAAAATCTATATTTTGGATTTTTACATTATTTGCATGGACTTTCAGTGTGAATTTTCTTCTTTGAATTTCAAAGTTTTTTCCTGCTATAGTTCCACCTACTGGTTTGTAGTAAATCGTATTTTGCTTTTTTTTGTAAAACCACTCCCCTTCATAATCTAAAACTGATAAATCCATGATGTATCCAAACCCTTCTGGTTGTGTTACCGCTCCATCAGTTCCCCAAATATTACCTTGAGTGTTATAAGATTTAAATTTCACTAATCTATCTCCAGCTTTGGTTACTTGTCCACCATCACCCGAATAAGAAAAAATATTATTTCTCAATTTTCCAATAAACCCTCTGACAATTGCTTCGTCCGAAAAAGTTACATTTGGCAGCTTTTGTGTTCCTCCATGCCAAGAGAATGTAACTTGTCCTGTTTGATTATTACCAGTAGGTTTGCTTGCATTTAACAATACAGCAAATCCTGTTTTTTGATCCCTGGGGTTCATCATTTCTCTATTACTTCCTTTGATGTAACTTATGTACGGAGAAGTGTTGTTCGGGAACCTCGCTATTTGTTTGTGCTGTCCATTGACAAAAAATTGTGTGAATTCGGTTTCGACTTGATTTTGGTTTAAAGTCATTTTAAAAACACCCGTCCTATTAGGATCTCTTGTCCAATTACTATCTCCATACCAATTAGCACCAGATACAGTTACAATAGCATTGTTATATGGTTTGATGGTTACATCATTTACATTTACAACAACTGTTTCTCTGTAAACACCTTGATGCATTAAAATAATATCACCAGGTTGTACTAATTTAGTATTAAATAAATAACTTATGGTTAAATAGGGCGCATTTAAAGAGCCTCTGCCAGTTGGTGCATTAACTCCTGATTTAGCTACATGAATTTCTTTGGCTGTACATGTTAAGTTAAAAATTAAGCACAACAATACTAGGAACTGTATTTGAACAGTTCTTTTTGATTTAAATTTCATTTTTATTGGTTTTGGTTAGTTGCCTTAAAACTAGTCTTTAAAGACTTATGAAACGTACCTCAAAACCATCGTAGGCCTGATGTATATAATTAGTATAAAAATAAATCACTGATTTACAATATACTGATGAACGCCTATTTCTAAATACAAGTATTCATCAAGTTACCTACTAAAATACCAATTGAGTAATCTGACGTTGTGGTCGCCCTAAATTTCCCAAAACTACCAATTTAGATAAACCGTTAACATAAACAACTAGAAATCTATCCACCTACCAATTGCTAAATCGAGCCAATATAATTACTCAAATCATCTCCTCTCTCTAGTCCCATTTTTTTTCGAATCCGATGCCTTGAAATATGAACACTACTCACAGAAATATTTAACAAACGAGCCATTTCTTTGCTATCAAATTTCAATTTAATTAAGGCACAATGTTTTTCTTCGGTTGGCGTCAAAGTATCATGTTTCAACCTCAAACGTTTGTAAAAATCTACATTGACCTCTGTAAATCTCAGGTTAAAACTTTGCCATAAATCTTTATTCTCATTTACAATTTTTTGCTTGACCTTACCATACTTCTCAGGAGATTCATCTTTGATCAAACTCAATAAAGATTCTATTTTTTTATCTTTTTCTATCAATTGCAATGCAGATACCGTAAGTTCTTTACTCTTGGTTTCTGCCATCAGATCATACTTTTCTTTATTGTGTTTCTCTTGAATTAATACTTGTTGTTTTTCAAATTTTAAGCGCTTAATTTTTGATTTATGAGATAAAATTAGAGAAAGTAATAGTATTAGAACAATGATCGAACACAAAATAAGGATCAAACGAAATTGAATTTTATCTTTTTTTGCTAGATCCAGTTCTTGTTTTAAAATTTCTTTATTTTTTAGAGCAATCGTTTCTTGATATTTGTTTTTCACTTGAAACATTTTGCTATTATTACTACTACGGATACTAAACAAACTATCTGCTATTTTTATGGAAGCATTTAAATATGCATAAGCAATTTGATCCTGATTCATTGTTTTATGAAGCCTTGCTAATTTCCGTAACACATCTGCCTTAAAATCTGTATGTGATTTATATAACCCCATATCATCAAGACTTTTTTGGTAATAATAAATTGCCTTTTGAAAAGATTTTTTTTTGACATACAAATCTCCCAAAGAAGCATACACTATAATTGTAAAATGCTTTTTTTCTTTTTCTAATAATTGCTTTGCCTTTAATAAATATCCTTCAGCAGTATCAAAGTCATTTTGCAAATAATAAATCACCCCTTTTTCAGCATTTATATAAGGGTTCTCTTCGGTAAACTCATACTTCTTTCCATCGTACATGTCGCAGCTATCCAAATATACAAGTGCTTTGTCTAATTTTTGGGCCTTTCTGTATTGGACAGCCAAACTAAAATAGGCCTTTCCTAAACTAGAGTTGCGAGCCTCTTTAAACTCAATATTTTTTTTCACAAAATCAAGGGCAATATTTTTATGACGGATTGCCTCTTTCTCTTGTCCATAAACCCCGTATAAAACTCCAAGTTCATCATGAATCAAAGCCTGTTTTGAATCAATATGAGCAGCATCAGCCAACAACATTGCATTCCACAAATGATCATAAGCCTCTGTATAATGTCCATTATTTTTTTCTTGGTTTGCAAACTCCAAAAACAAATCAATTAAAGCGACTGTATCTTTTTCTTTGGCAAGGATAGAATTACTTTTCTTTAAACCTTTTTCTAATTCTAACTCTCCATTTGTTTGAGCAAACAAAATACTGCTTAGCGCACAAAAAGTTAGATAGCAAATAGACAAAATGGCAATTCTATTTTTTTTATTCATGACGGCCAATGTAGTTAATAATTATGATTGATAAACTAATAGTAAAGTTAATTTCAGCAACAAAACCAAACAGTAAAGTTATTGTAAAGTCCTATTTACACAGGGATGATAGATGTTATACTAATTTTGAAACAACAAAATATTTTTTAAACCCAACTAAACCATAGTCTACAAATTTAAAAGGATTTAAGGCTATAAAAACTATTTTAAACATGATAAAAACTGATTTAAACAAAATTAAAGCAACCTTCATTCTATTTATTTTCTGTCTTTTTTCCTTTGTGAATATTTCTTGTAATGAAGATAAAACCGAATCATTAGAAAATGAAGAAGCTCCTATTGATGAGACCCTTCCCGAAGAAGAAACTCCGATAGAACCAGAAAAAAAATGTAGCATCAACCCTAAAGATGGCCTTTTAATTTTAGAAGCAGAAAATTTTGATTTAAAGGGAAAATGGAGAATCGTGGAAGACACAAAAGCCTCTGGTGGAAAATACATTGAATATTATGGATACAACAGCTACAATGCGCAAAACCTAGACCACGAAATCTCGATCACCTTTAACATCCCAGAAGCCAAAGGCTACCTTGTAAAATGGTTTATGAGACAACCCGATCATGCCGAAGGAGACAAATCCAACGATGCGTGGATATACTTCCCAGGAAACATAGGTTATGCTTGGGTAAATCAACAATCTGTAGCATTGGAGCATTATGAAAAATTTGTAAGTAGAGGAAAAGGTGAATTCACATATGGAGGAGCTTTAGATTTACACAATCCCAAATCTAGTTCTTGGTTTACTGTTAAGTTTCCTGAACCTGGTGAATATACCTTAAAAATATGTGCACGGTCTGAATTTTTCCAATTGGATAAAATGGTACTTTCCTCTGGAATTACAAACGATGAAGCCATGGTACAATCTAAAGATGTAACAGAGACCATCATTTGCGAATAATCATTTTAGAGTTTTTTACTATGAAAAACAAACTATCATTTCTTATTTTTTTTGGCACTGTATTCTTTAACTTACAGGCTCAAGGATTGAAATACAACAATTATCGCATTGCCTGTAGTGCAGATGGAAATGCACAACCTGACTTGGAACACAAAGGCAAATACAATTATGCTGATCCCGATGACTGGGGTGCAACACCCGCTGCCCTAGCCTTACTTGCTAAAAAAGATTTACAAGATCAATTGGTACATTTCTCTTACAATAATTTTATGCCATCACCACCGCATACTACGGTACGAAACTACATGAAAGAAGGTGTTGATGGTTCTATTGAAAGGTGGAACTTTAACAAAAATGTATTCTTTGATGTAGGTTTTGATAAAGAGAAAGCCATTCTGCATCTGGCAAAAGAGATTGAAAAATCTACTCCAGAAAACCCCTTGTTTTTTGTAAACATGGGGCCTTCTGAGTTTCTATATCAATCTGTAGCAATCGTGATGAAAAGTGCGAAAAAAGAATCCTTAAAATCCGTTTATATTATTTCTCACAGCTATTACAATGATAATCATTTAAGACGGCCAGAACATCACACCATAGACCAAGTACTTGCTTTAAGTGAAGGACAACTTCATTTTGAGCGAATCAAAGATCAGAATATGAAAAACAACCCTCATATAGGTTTGAGTTCTAATCATGACTGGAGTGTGTGGGATTGGTTAAAAAACCATGAAGATCCAGATATTGCATGGATTTGGGTATGCATGAAAAAACATAGCGAGAAAAGAGCAGATATTTCTGACGCTGGAATGATTTATTATTTGCTAACGGGAGATGATGCTGGAAATCCTAAAAAAATCCAAGCCTTTTTAGGAGATAAAATTTAACCAAACTTAATTTTTCCAATTTGGAAAGTCCTTCAAGCTACCTTGAAGGACTTTTTTGTTTCCTATTTTGATAGCATTCCTAAATTATATTCCTTTATATTTATTTCAAAGATTCATAAAATCAAATCTCAAAATAGTATGAAAAATGATGTATCATCGATAAAGCTTAGCGATTTAAATTTCCAAAAACTAAATTTATCAAACGTAAAAACATTGATATCCTGGGCTAAAACGGAAGGATGGAATCCAGGAAAACAAGATGCGGCTGCTTTTTGGTCAGCAGATCCCGATGGTTTTTATGGTTACTTTAATAACAACGAACTTATTGCAGGAGGATCAATTGTCTCCTATAATCAAGAATATGGTTTTATGGGACTTTTTATCGTTTCTCCATTATACCGTGGTATGGGAATCGGTGCACAATTATGGCACCAAAGATTAAATACCTTAAAAAAAAGATTAAATGCTAATGCCAGTATAGGAATGGACGGCGTAGTAGCAATGCAACCATTTTATCAAAAAGGAGGGTTTGAAATAGCATTCAAAGACAAACGTTATGAAAAAAAAGGTAAAAAATTCTCTATCAGTCCAAACATCTCTCCCATAACCAAGGAGGATTTTCATCAAATTGCAATTTTTGACCAACATTGTTTTGGTTTTTCTAGGATAGAATTCCTTGCATCATGGATGAACCTAGAAGCAAGTAGAACTTTCAAATATACCTATAACAACAAAATACTAGGTTTTTGCGTACTCAGAAAAGTGAATAAGGGCTATAAAATTGGACCTCTTTTTGCTAACACCTATTCTGTTGCTGAATCACTTTATCAAGCCTGTTTGAATGCCGCTATCGATGAATTTGTTTATTTAGATATTCCGATGTCAAATCCTGATGCGGTCAAACTTGTTGAAAATTTTAAAGCTACTTTTATTTTCGAATGTGCAAGAATGTATCATGGTAATGCGCCCAACATACCGATTGATAAAGTATTTGGCATCACCACTTTTGAATTAGGATAACTCATCCAGCAATATTTATTGCTTTTTATACTTTCTCTGCATGATACCATCATTACCAATAATTTTGACTTTTTATAAAAACATACATGGAGTTTAATTAGTTTAACATTTAAAACACAAACACCTGAGGAACAAAAGGATTATCACAAAAGATATTACTATTTTTAGCTGAAGCCTAATCACCACCCCCCCTTGAAAATCAATTAATTCAATATGAAGAAAAAAAACAGCATCTATATTTTTAGAACACTCCTCTTTTCAGGAACGATCGTTTCTTTGTTTTTTGTTCCATGGATATTGATTAAGGCGTGGATACTTCCTTTACCTAATTCGATTGAAGAACAACTTGAACAAAGTTTGGAATTTGGCTTTGATGGGATGATTGTTTATGTGGATGAACAAGGAAAGGAACCTCAAAAATTTGCAGCCGGATGGCATAATAAAGAGACTAAAACACCCGCTAAAACAGATGCTATTTTTTGTATTGCTAGCATAAGTAAGTTATATGTTGCTGTTGCGATTACCAAACTAGCCAAGGAAAACAAAATTGACCTGCAAAAAAGTCTAGCCTATTATTTTCCAGAATACAAAAATCGTATTGAGTATATTGATGACATTTCGATTGCCATGTTAGTACAGCATCGCAGTGGAATTCCTAATTTCACAGATTTTAATGAATTTTGGCAAAACCCACCAAAAGACAGTGAGAGTACTATCGCAATGGTTTTAGACAAACCTGCAAAATTTAAACCAAATGCATCCTATGGATACAGCAATACGAACTACTTGTTACTCTCTAAACTCATTGAGAAAATAACTGGTAAGGATCGTTTTTTTTACATCAAAGAAAAAATACTACTTCCACTTGCATTAAAAAATACTTTTAACTCCAATAAAAACATAGACCCAGAACGAATAATGAGCGGTTATTATGTTGGAATTGAAAAGGATCAAAAACATAAAAACCAAGGGATGTTTGCTACTGCACATGATGTTGCCGTTTTTATAAGAGCCCTTAACAATGGAAGCATCTTTGATACTGGTGAGCAAGATATTTACAATACTTTGTATAATTATGAACATACAGGACTAGCAGCTGGATACCAGAGTATTGCTAAATACCATAAAGATATAGATACTGTTGTTATTCAATTTAATAACACCACAGATTTTAATGGCTACCAATGGAATCTTGCTGAAATATTTTATAATAGAATTTTAAAAATTATTAAAAATAATAAATAATCAAACCTCCAATTATATCTTGAAAGATTTATTAAAAACAATCAATTCAATTGTTTCCCTATCGGATAATGAAAACAAACAATTACAGAATACGTTACAACCGCTCACTTTAAAAAAAGGGGAAGTGTTTTTAAAGCAAGGAACAACAGTAAATCAGATCGCACTTGTGGCATCAGGGAGCTTAGAAATGTTTACGATAGATGCATTAGGAAACGAACGTACCCTAGATTTTATTTTTGCTCAAAGTTTTGCTACTGATTATGTTTCCTATCTAAATAACACTCCTAGTGAAATGAACATTCGTGCCCTAAAAAAAACGGAAATTTATATTATTGAAAAAATAGAACTTGATGCTTTATTTGATAGTAGCATCAATTTTTCTAAGTTAGGACGAGTGATTACCGAACAATTTTTTACCGAATTTGCTAAAAGAATTAGAGATAACTTTTTACCTCCAGAACAACGATATCACAAATTAGTAGAAGACAAACCAGAATGGATTCAAGAAATTCCTCAATACAAGATAGCCTCCTTTTTGGGAATTTCTGCAGAATGGTTATCAAAACTAAGATCAAAAAAATAATTTATTGAATTAATTCAAGAAGATTTAAGTAGTGCTATTTTATTTTTGACAAAAAAATAAAGCTATGAAAACTATAAAAAAACTCCTTGCAATAAGCATCCTATTCGTTTGCCTCACAACCCAATCGCAAAATAAAAAATCAAATTTCTGGCATCCTTCTCCACCAAACTATGAAGTTGAACAAGCCGTTGAAGTTGAAAGTTTATTCCCTATGTTTTTTACCGGTGGTTTTCATGTTGGAATTGGATATCGATATAAAAAATTTAGACTTAGGGTAAGTGTGATTAATGGTGGTACTTATAACGCAGACCAACAAGCAATTGGAGAAACTGATGAAAACTACAATAGATACTATACCACTTCTCCTGGAATTTTCTTTGGATACAATGTTTGGAGAAATTTGGAAATCTATGGTTATTATGAGAACCATAATTTTGATATAGAACAAATTTCCACGGGAGAAACACTTCAAATCCCTTCAAATGATGTAGGAATTGGAATGAGTTATCAATTTTTTATCGGGCGTACATTTTATATACAACCTGGGATACATAGCTATTTTAGAGCAGCTAAAGAAATACAATTTTCTAACGCTGACACCTACAACATTCCTACTTTTGAAATCTCCCCAATTATAAGGGTTGGTGCCAGATTATGGAAAATTTTCGATTAATCAGACACTCCTTTTCTTTTTTTAATTTTTATCTCTACTTTCACGAAAAAAAGAAAAACTTACTATGGCCCAAGAATTTAATAGCACTCAGCTTCCTGACAAAGAACTAGCGAGTCAACTTTACAAACCCACCGGAGCGCAAGGAAAAGAAGTTGGCAAGCAAATGAATAAAGGAAATAAGCATATATGCCTGAATTCATATAAGTGTTTGGCTCCGGAAGCCAACAGCTTGATACTTGAAATTGGTATGGGAAATGGTTATTACATAAAAGACTTGTTGACTATCAATAAAAATTTACAGTATTACGGTTTGGATTTTTCGCAAACAATGATTGAAGAAGCAACCATACTCAATAAAAAATTGATAGAGAAAAAACAAGTTACGCTAATAAATGGTTCTATAGAAAAACTTCCATTTGAAGACCAAAGTATCGATTATATTACTACTACAAATACTATTTATTTTTGGCCAAATCCTGTTGCCAATGCAAAGGAACTTTTACGAGTTTTAAAACCCGATGGAAAAGTACTTATTGGATATCGAAACAAAGAAATGATGAATAAAATTTCCTTCACAAAACATAACTTTGAGAAATATTCGCAGAACGAAGTGGAAAATTTATTAAGAATTACTGGCTTTAAAAATATCACTACTGAAATAATTCCTGAACCAGAACTTGAGTTCCAAGGAAAAACTATGATCATGGAAGGTTTTTATACCTCTGCTGTAAAATAAATTCTAAAAATGCTTTTTTTCAAAAACTATAGAAATTTCTAAGCAATTCTTTTTTTATGAAAGACTACCTGAACCAATTTGGTATTCTAACTTCCGAAGAAATCGATAGTGTAGCGTCGCTACTCACATTAAAAAAACTAAAAAAAGGCGACTTTTTCATAAAAGCCGGTCAAACTTCGAATGAAGTTGCTTTTGTAACTTCCGGCTCTTTTAGGTCATTTTATCACTCTTCAACAGAAGAAGAAATTACCTATTGTTTTACATTTTCAAATTATTTTGTCAGTGCGTATTCTTCATTTTTATCACAAACTCCCACACTAGAAAATATTCAAGCACTTACTGATGCAACTATTTTAACGCTTGATAGAAAAGAAATACTAAAACTAGAAAACTCAAGCACCAATTGGCTACGTTTCTTCAAATATATCGCTGAGCAGGAATATATTAAGATGGAAAAACGAATTTTCTTGTTACAGAAGGAGTCTGCAGAAAAACGTTACCAAGACTTAATCATCAACAACCCCGATTTTCTTCAACAAGTCCCTCTTACCTATTTAGCATCCTATTTAGGGATCACGCAAAGGCACCTCAGCAGAATTAGAAAAAACATTTAGAATTAGACAAATGTCCTTTTTCTAAAAATGGATACTATCGTTCTTTGTCTAAAACAAAAAAGAATGAAAAAAATAGTTATCATCAATGGTCACCCTGACAGTGAAAGTTTTAATTTTGCTTTATCCAATGCTTACCATAATGGAGCACAGAATACAAATGCCAAAATCACTAAAATCAACATCAACGAACTAAATTTTAATCCCAACCTTGAGTTTGGATATCGTAAAAGAACAGAACTTGAACCTGACCTTCTGAATGCAATCGAAAAAATTAAAGAAGCAAACCATATAGTGTGGGTGTTTCCTATGTGGTGGTTTGGTTACCCAGCCATTATGAAAGGGTTTATTGACAGAACATTTTTACCTGGAATAGCATATGAATCAATCGAGGGAAAAGCTGTCCTAAAAAAACTTTTCAAGGGTAAAACAGCTAGAATAATTATAACATCTGACACACCTAGATGGTATAATATCCTTTTCATGAGAAGTCCAGCTGAGAATCAATTAAAAAATGGAACCCTTAAGTTATGCGGCATAAACCCTGTCAAAACAACATATATCTCATCCATAAAAGGTTCGTCAGCTACGTTTAGAAAAAATTGGATTCAAAAAATTTATGCTTTGGGCGAAAATCAAAATTAAAGTAAGTTCATCCGATTCTACTATCTATAGTTAGCAGAAAAACATATATTAATATTTTGATTATGTTTGCAAAAAACACCCGGTTTACTGAGGTAAAAAAATACCATGGAAGCTATCACACAATCAGACACAAACAGTACAAACCAATTATCAATTACTCAATCTTCTGGAGGTTTTTATACCTCTTCTGTGAAATAATATCTTTACCTTTAGAATATTGGAATCTCTACAAGACAATTTAAAAACGCATCACACTGACCCCATATTTCAATTTTTAAACAGCATCAGTGAAATATCCAATGAAACATGGGAACAACTCTCTAAAACTGCAGTTCAAACAACTTTAAAAAAACATGATTATTTTGTAAAGTTCAATGAAGTTTCCCAAGAAATTGGAATCCTTACAGACGGACTTGTTCGATCATTTTATGTAACCGATGATGGCAAAGAATACAATAAAACACTATTTGCTGCACCAAATATAATTGGCTCTTATGTTTCGATAATAACAGGAAAACCCAATAAATTACCCCAACAAGCACTTACAGACTGTATTATTACAAAAATCCCCCTAGCAGAAATAGAAAAACTCTCCAAAAACCATATTGAAATAGAAAGACTACGCAGAAAAATGGCAGAGCATTTTTTTGTTCTCAAAGAAAAAAGAGAACTAGAAATGGCACTACTGCAAGCGGAGGAGCGATATTTGATTTTCAAAAAAGAATTCCCAACGGCAGAACAATTGATACCTCAGTATCATATTGCTTCTTACCTAGGCATCAGTGCAACTCAATTAAGTAGGATACGCAATAAAACAGCCGATTCTTCAAAATAAAATTTACCTATGTAAATGCAAGTCTTTTTCTTAGACTCTAATTTTGACTTCTACTAAAAACTCAAAATTAGAAATTATGAAAACTACGGATCATTCTATTTTCACAACCTTATTTTTACTTGCATCCTTATGGAATGCTATTGGAGCTGGATTCGGTTATTTTAATACCGAATACACCTTCCAAGCACTATTTAATAGAGAATTAACTGACCCTCTATTATTTGAAATTTACAAGGGTGCCTGGGGTACAACTCTCCTGTTTTTTGTTGGTTATATTATGGTAGCAATAGATCCAGTAAAACACGTTGGGATAGCAATAATTGGCGCTATTGGAAAATTCGCGTTTGCTTTTGCTGAATTAAAATTATACCTAAACAACCTTGCAACTTCATACGTACTTATCATTATTGCAGGAGACTTTATTTTTTGTGCATTCTTTATCTATTATTTTATCAAAATCTATCATTTAAATTCAAACAAAAACAACCCTAAATCTTAAAATAAAAATTTTGACACCTTGTTTTTGATTGTATAACTTGAATCCTATTTTAAATCGAGATTCACTCCTATTAGGAATGTAATAAAAAAATGAGTCTTATATTTTTCAAGTAAATATGGAACATTCTTTAACTTTAATTAAATTCGCCATCGATAGATGAACAAATTATCTATTCGAAAAAAAATTACTATGGAAACTATCACACAATCAGACACAAACAGTACAAACCAATTATCAATTACTCAATCTTCTGAAAGTTTTTTAACCGAAATAGCGAAATGGACAAAATTCTTATCCATTATTGGCTTCATTTTTTCTAGTTTCATTATTATTATGGGACTTTCCTTTGGAAGCATAATGACAATGCTACCTTCCAATGAATTGAATGAAATACCAAGTGGCTTTGGAGCTTTGTTTGGTATACTTTACATTGCTCTAGGACTTTTGTATTTTTTTCCTGCGTATTACCTTTTTAAATATTCTCAAAAATTGAAGTTAGCACTTAACTCCAAAAACAGTCAGAATTTAGAAGAAGCCTTAGGAAACCAAAAATCATTTTTTAAGTTTTTTGGAGTTATGGCAGCAATCGGTGTTGTTCTTTATGGTTTTTCAGCTATTATCGGAATTATTGTTTTTCTTGTTGCTTCGTAAAACTTACATCTTACAATTCAAAGATGCTGCTTTTTTTCTGCTAAAAAAGCAGCATCGTCGTTTTTCAACCTATTTATTCTCTTCAAATTGTTTATAAAATTCAAATTTGGTATCTTTTTCATGAAAATGAAAAAGATTAAATATGACTGTTAAAAAAAAACTTCCAATTATTTTAATCCCAGGAATTCAAGGAACGAGATTAAACAATTCTAATGAAACGGATTTTAAAGTACTTTGGTCTGGTGTCAAAAAATTCTTTGCAGATATTCATAAATTAGCCCTTAAGCCTGATGGAGAGAGCGACGCAAAAAAACAAGTTATTATTGAAAGGGCAGATATTGAAAATCTAGCCTACTCTGAAATAGTAAACTATTTACGAGATCTAGGTTATTCTGTTTATATTTTTGGTTATGATTGGAGGAAATCAAACAATTATATCGCAGAAGACCTGAGTAACTATATAACCAAGTTACAAAAGAAACTTGATAGAACAGATTTCAATTTCCTTACACACAGTATGGGGGCACTTGTTTTATCCAGTTATTTTAAAACCCTATCTCCTTCAAAAATTGACCAATTCACAAATAAAGTAATATTCACTACCCCTCCTTTTTTAGGTTCACTTGAAGCCGTTTTTAATTTGGTAATAGGAAAATCTCGTTTATTTAATTCTAGTGATGATTTTAGAAAGGTAGGTAGAACATTTCCAGGAATTTATGAATTACTTCCTGTATACAAAGAAGCTTATTCTCCCAAAGTGGAAAATTTCTATAACTTTGATACGTATTGGCAACATAAAGAAAACCAGCAAAATTCTAAAGAAAACTCCGTAATTAAGAACCGTTTAAATCATCTGAAAAACGTTAGAAATCAAAATAATTTCATTTACGACTTTAATACCTTATCCCCCTCTTTAAGAAGTAAAATGATTGTACTAGCGGGAGGTGGTGAGGATACAAAAACAAAACTAAAGATTGAGGAAAACGAAGATGGCTTTCGATTTTTGTTTGATTTTGAAAAATTCGGAGAACAAAAAAATAGCGGTGATGGTACTGTCCCAATAATAAGTTCAGGAGCATTCAAAAACGTGATAGACACCTATCAAATTGATACAACATGGTTTGAAAAAAGAATTGACTCAAAGTTGATTCAAAATGACTGGCATGCATTTTTTTTAAATAATAGCAGGGTACAAAATATTATAAAACGTTTTTTTGACCCTAATTTTATTGAAAATGAGAATTGGTATCAATCCATCAAAAATAAAGTCACAAAATTATAATTTTAACTAGCTACAAATAAAAAGGATATGACTGAATTGGATTTGATAATAGACCTCCATAAAAACAATCCAAGACAAGGTCCTGGAAGTGAAAAAGATTTAATCAAAGCACTCAGCTTTATGAAGCTCCCTAAAAACAAGGTTTTAGATATTGCTGACATAGGTTGTGGTACAGGTGGACCAACAGTAGCATTGGCTAAATTATTAAAAGCAAATATTGCTGCAGTAGACCTATTTCCAGAGTTCCTTGCAGCACTAAAAACAAACGCACAACAAACTGAAACTGCTAGATATATTAATCCGATAGAAGCATCAATGGATAACTTACCCTTTAAAAAAGAGCAATTTGATATCATTTGGTCTGAAGGCGCGATCTACAATATTGGCTTTGAAAATGGAATAAAAAAATGGAAAGATTTTTTAAAGCCGAAAGGTTATCTTGCCATAAGCGAACTTACTTGGATTACGCAAAACCGCCCCTCTGAAATAACTAATTTTTGGAATTCAGCATATCCTGAAGTATCTACAGCTTCTAAAAAAATAAATCAATTAGAAGAAAATGGGTTTTCACTGCTCGGGTATTTTTATTTACCTACAACAAGTTGGACAACACATTACTTTAAGCCACTTGAAGCCTCTTTTGATTCATTTCTAAAACGTCATAACAATTCAGAATTGGCACAAAAAGTAGTTATGGATCATAAAGCAGAAATTCAGCAATACCATAAATATCAAGAGTATTTTAGTTATGGATTTTACATCGCTAAAAAATATTAACGCGAAATATTTTATTTGAAATAGTAACTTATTTCGCTACCAAAACAAAGTCATACATACTCCTATACCACAAAAAAATATGTTATTTTGACTTTCAATAAACACTAATACAATGCAGGAACTTATTTATACTATTTTAAAAAAAATAAAACTTTCTCATGACGACCGCCTCCTTTTAAACTCATTGTTCATTACCGAAATCATTCCGAAAAACGCCCTATTTCTAAAAGAAGGAATGACAGAAAAACATGTTTACTTTTTAAACAAAGGAATTGTAAAAGGCTACCAAAATATTGACGGTAAAATGGTAGTGCAACACTTAATTTCAAGCAATACCTTTTTTACATCTTTTGAAAGCTTTACAGAACAAACTCCATCAAAAGATTTTTACGAAAGTATTACAGAATGTAGTGTATCAAAAATTTCAAAAACACATTTTGACTTCTTAAATGAAAATACAACCTTTTGGGCACCTTTGGTAAAACAGATTACTGATGAACATCTGCAATGCAAATTAGAACGTGTTACCGATTTTCAAGTTTTGACTGCCAAACAACGTTATGAAAAATTTGTATTAAATGATCAAGAGCTAGCACTGCATGTTTCTGTTGAAACAATTGCTTCTTATTTAGGAATGCAACCTCAATCGTTAAGTAGAATCAGAAGTCAACTTACTTTCTAACATTTGTTATTTTAATAACGTAAAATCTAACGGAAATTTACCCAATAAAAAAACAATAATTATGAGCAAAGAAATTTCATTAGTTACAGGTGGTAACGGACATTTGGGAAACAATATTATACGACTTCTTCTTAAAGAAAACATACCTGTAAGAACAACCGTTAGGAATATTGAACAAAAGGCACCTTTTGAAGGGTTGGACTGTGAAGTTGTTTTTGCTGATCTTAGAGATAGAGATTCTTTAAAATCTGCTCTAAAAAACGTTACTAATCTATACGCTGTCGCAGCTAATTTTAGTATGTGGGCTAAAAATCCAAAAGAAGAAATTTACGATAACAACCTACAAGGATCTCAAAACCTTTTTGACATGGCACATGAATGCGGTGTTAAAAACATTGTCTACATAAGTTCTGTAGCTAGTTTAGATTTTACAAAACTCCCTGCCGACCCTAAAAATGGATATAATCAAGACAGAAGAAATTGGTATTTTAATTCAAAAAATGATTCAGACAAACTTGCTCTTAAATTAGCCGAAAAATATAATATCAGAACGGTATTGGTTTTACCATCGGCTATGATTGGTCAAAATGCGTTTAAATTAAGTTACTCTAACAACCTTGCACTTCAAATAATTCAAGGGAAGGTTCCTGTAGATACAAATATTACAATCAATTGGGTAGATGTAAAAGATGTGGCAAAAGGAACCATAATGGCGATGAAGCAAGGTAAAAATAAATCAAGATATATCTTAGCTAACGAAAAACACACATCCATTCAAGAAAGTGTTAAAATTGCAGCTGACTTTTTCCCAAAACTAAAGTTAAAAACGCCCTTAAAAGCGCCTAGAGTTTTATTATATCTGGTTGCTTTTCTTATGGAAGCCGTAAGTAAAATAACAGGTAAAGAACCCTTATTACAAAAACAATATCTTGATATGTTTTATGGATTGCCTCAAGATTATAATATTGAAGCTTCTAAAGAAGAATTAAATTTCAATCCGAAAAATTCTAAAGAAGTATTGCAGGAAACTTTTTCTTATTTATTAAACGATTGGAAACCTTATACGCACAAACAAGATTAATTTTTACCGCTTCATGATTTTTTTTGATTCGCCTGATAATCATACAATCTATCAATTCATTTCAATAAAATCTTAAAAAGCAGTAATTTCCCCAGCGAATAACGCCTAACATTGAAAACTGCGATGGACTCAAACAAAGACATTTATTATAAAGAATGTGAAGCATGTCAAGGACAGGGTCAAAAAAGTAGAAAACCTAAGAAAAAACTTCGTGTATTATATCAAAAACAACTAGAAGAACATCATAAAAACCCGCAATCTTTTCCAGAGCCAAAACGTCCAAAACGAATACTTACACCTTGCCTGAATTGTAACGGCAAAGGTATCGTTCAATCAGCCACACCACCCATCTTAAAAAAATATCCGAAAGTCGCCATCATTGGTGGTGGCATTGGAGGAATTGCCCTTGGTGTTGCTTGTCTGCATAGAGGTATTCCGTTTACCATTTATGAAAGAGACGCAAGTTTTAATGAGCGATCACAAGGTTATGGATTAACCCTGCAACAAGCAAGTAGAGCCATAGAAGGTTTAGGTTTGGTTACACTTAAAAACGGAATTGTCTCCAACAAGCATATGGTATTTAAAACAGATGGAACCAAAATTGGAGAATGGGGAATGCGAAAATGGATAGATACAAACTCAAATACCACAAATAAAAGAACCAATATTCATATTGCTAGACAAGAATTGCGCAAAGAACTTTTAGAACAATTGAGCTCTAAAAACTGTATCCAATGGAGCCATCAACTCCTCGAAATAAACAAAAATAAAAATCATGACTTGACATTTGATGTTGATGGAAAACAAGTTTTTGCTGACGCAGATATTATTGTTGGTGCCGATGGAATAAGAAGTACTGTTAGAAAAAGTATCATTCAGGAAAAAGACAACCCACTACGTTATCTAAACTGTATCGTAATTTTAGGAATCTGTTCTCTAGAAACTTTGAATGACGTTAATAATGAATTACTGGACGGAAAAACGGTATTTCAAACAGCTAATGGAAACGAAAGAATATATATCATGCCCTTTGATAAGGAATCTGTTATGTGGCAACTAAGTTTCCCTTTATCTGAACACGAAGCTTTAACACTGAGTAAAAAGGGTGCTAAATCATTAAAAAAAGAAGCCATTAGCAGAACTGATTGGCACAACCCCATACCACAAATTATTCAGGCTACTCCAGAACAGAATGTTTCTGGATATCCTGTTTATGATAGAGATTTAATTTCTGAAGATGCTTTTTTAAACGCAGATAAAACAACTCTAATTGGTGATGCGGCGCATCCTATGAGTCCCTTCAAAGGCCAAGGAGCCAATCAAGCTTTATTAGATGCTATAGCATTGGCAAGAAAAATAACAAAGCTTTGTGGTGAAGGCTCTCAATGGAGTGAAAAAGGCATTAGAAATTCAGTTTTATTAGATTTTGAAAAAGAAATGATTTCTAGGAGTTCTTCAAAAGTAAAAGGATCTGCAAATGCGGCCTTATATTTGCATTCTGACATTGTTCTAAAAGAATCTGACACTCCTAGAGGAAGTAACTACAATCTAAAAGAAAGCCCTTAATTTAAGTCCAAATAAAAGATGAAATTACTATTTTTGATACTTATGCCAATAGCTATGGGAGCACAAACAATAATTGATTTTAACAAAACCACCAATATCGAGGATTGGGTAGTGACGGATGATGTTGTCATGGGCGGAAAATCTTCAGGAAATTTTGGTCTTAACGAAGAACACTTTGGTATTTTTGAAGGAAATGTATCCCTAGAAAATAATGGAGGTTTCTCTTCTGTAAGATATCAATTTCCAACTATGAAGACCTCCCAACATTCAAAGATTGTTTTAAAAATAAAAGGAGATCAAAAAAAATATCAATTTAGAATTAAATCATCCATTCAAGATTATTATTCCTACATTTTCCATTTTGAAACCAATGGAAAATGGCAAGAAATTGAGATTCCATTAAAAGAAATGTACCCTGGCTTTAGAGGTAAAAAATTAGATTTAGAAAATTATTCTACCGGGACTATGGAGCAAATAACATTTTTAATTGCTAACAAAAACACTGAAAATTTCAAGTTATTGATAGCTTCTGTAGCTTTAGAATAAAATAGTTTTTACTAAAAAAAGCAACCATCAAGATTAATATTTTATATTTCAGTTTGGATAAAATAATACTTTGCATTTGCTTTGTAAGATTTAAATTCTAAATTGAACACAAATTAAGATACGTATACCAATACATGATTGAGTTAAAAGAAGAAAGAGACATTAAAGAATTACTGTCGCAAGGAGCTGATGAAAGAATATTTACCAATGAAAAAGGTCTTACCCGTTACGGAGTAAGTGCTACCAACGCAAAAGTTATAAATCGTGGTTCCTGTACTTGTAGCGTTGTTACTGACGACAGCATTGATCGAATCAAAAACATGTATCAATCTGTAAAAACCAATACTGAATGGATACAAGAAAATGATCAGATTTTTGATAAAGTAAAAGATTTTATCAACGATAAAAACGAAAATGATTTTGAATTATTCTTGGCTCCCTCTGGAACTGATCTTGTATACGTCCCTCTGATTCTTTCAAAATTAATTGCCCCAAACAGAAAAATATTAAATATCACCACTTGTATAGAAGAGCTCGGATCTGGAACACGATTGGCATCTAACGGAAAGTATTATTCAAACTACAATCAATTTGGAGAAACGGTACCCCAAGGAGATAGCATTTTAGAAAACAATAATATTGAAACTTATTTTTGCAAAGCCCGTTGTGAAAAAGGGGAGATTATTAACAACCAAGAAGAAATAATAGAGGTTGTAAAAAAACATCCAGAGCATACCGTAATTATTAATTTAGTTTATGGTAGCAAATCTGGAATTGAAGACAACCTGGAATTGATAGATAAGATTGATGCTGAAAATGTTTTATGGAATACAGACTTATGCCAATTTAGACATTCAAAGGAAATAATAAAAAAACTGATCCGAAAAAATTCAACTGTGATGATTACCGGTTCTAAATTTTATCAATGTCCACCTTTTTGTGCTGCAGTATTGATCCCTAAAACCATTCTGAATAAAATTTCTAAAAAAGCCAATGCGAATTCAATTGAAGAATTTAGTGCTATTTTTTCTACCTATGATTTGCCTCCCTCTCTAAGACCTAAGTTGGGCTTAAGAGATCAATTAAATCCTGCTAGGATCATCAAATGGAAGTATACCATACAAGAAATCTTAAATTTTAATTTAATTCCTGCTGATCAAGTTCAAGAAAAAATTAATTCGTGGAGAACACATGTTATAAAATTTATAAATAGCTATCCAGAATTTGAGTTGATGCCTTATCAAGAGGATACAAACAAAACTATTATTTCCTTTAGAATAAAATACCAAGGTTCCTACCTGAATGAAAAACAATTAAGAAAATTACATTACTTAACGGTTACTAAAAACTACGAAGATCTGTCAGCCGGAAAATCTATGGTATTTATTGGACAACCCGTGACTTATTTTAGCGATAAATCTTTTCTTCGTTTGGCTATTGGTTCTAAAAACATTAGAGAATTTGTTACTAATAACGAAACAGAATTTGAATTAGACAACAAAATCGTTGCCATTTTGATCGCCAACCTAAAGGAACATTATAATGATCTCTAAACAAGAAGCAGAAGACCAATATCTAAAAGCCGTAACAGAAAAACTATGTTCCTCTGAAAAGGCAACTATATTTTACTCTAAAAATGCTTTAGACAATCAGCTTGATTTGCTAAGAACCATTTTCCCTGCGAATACGAAGCATGCGATCGCTATCAAAACCTGTAACCAAAAAGATGTTTTGGCACACATAATAAAAAGAGGATTTGGACTAGAGGCCGCCTCTTTTGAAGAGGTAATGCTAGCAAAAAAGGCAGGTGCCACAAACGATCAAATTGTATTTGACTCTCCTGTAAAAACAGTTTCAGAAATAAATAAATGCCATCACGATCTTCCTGGAATGCTCCTCAATGCTAACTCGTTGGAAGAATTACAGCGCTATCCAGAGAATTTCAACGGACATATTGGCTTAAGAATTAACCCTCTGGTTGCAAATGCAGGTGGCGCATTTTTTAATGTAGCTACTTCTAATTCTAAATTTGGAGTTCCCATTACCAAAAGAAATGAGATCATCAAAAGTTGTATTGAATATTCTTCAATTGACGCTTTACATTTTCACATAGGTTCAAGTCTTACTGATTTATCTCCAAATTTAAAAGCTATTTCTATAATGGTAGAATTAGCACAAGAAATAAATGCCCTAAGAATTGAAAAAGGCATTGAAACCAAAATCAAGACGCTAGATATCGGTGGAGGAATTGAATTTGACAAAAAAACAATGACGGAATTTGTAACAGAAATGAATCAAATCCCAAACATTTCCGATTTCAATCTCGTAACTGAATATGGAAATTTTGTACACAAACACAACAGTTTTGTGACCTCTAACATAGAATATGTTCTATCAAACGACGAGACTTTGCCTGAAATTGTTTATGTGCATGTAGGTGCTGATCTTTTTGTTAGAAAAGTATATTCTAATTTAAATGCAGATTACCCCTGCTCCATTTTATACAAAGATAAACCGAAAGAAAATGTACCACTAAAATCGTATCATATTGTTGGTCCTTTATGCTTTGCTGGTGATATTCTTTTTAAAGACTTACAGTTCCCTAAAATACAAGAAGGAGATACTTTTTTTATTTTCAACACAGGTTCAAATACATTAAGTATGTGGTCTGGCCACTGCAGTAGAGAGCAGCCTGAATTTATTTTTTACTGATATTAATTGCTTAACTTAGTGCAACTTTATCATAAATTATGAAAGAACTAACGCTTACAACTCCTGCACTATTATTTTCTGCAATATCCTTAATCATGCTTGCCTATACAAATCGTTTTTTGGCCTATGCAACCGTGGTTAGAAGTCTGCATGACACCTATCTAAAGAACAAAGATGCTGTTTTAATCAAACAAATTAAAAATATCAAACAACGATTGTATTTAACTAGGGCCATGCAAATTTTTGGCATCTCAAGTTTACTACTCTGTGTAATCTCTATGTTTTTAATTTATATTGAATTCAATACTTTGGCTATATGGGTTTTTGGTCTTGCTTTATTGCTATTGATCATTTCTCTATCGGTTCTCATCGTGGAAATTCAAATCTCAGTAAAAGCTTTAGAACATCATATAAGTGATATCGAAAGTAAGTAGCCTTATTGACTTTTTTAGTTAAATAAAAAAATCAGTAACTTGAACGTAAAAATATGCCATGTCAAAAATAATTTCTCTGTTCTTTATTATTTTTAGTTTTCTGATTTCTAATGCGCAAACGGAAATCTACGAAACTCCGCCTTTGATAAAAAAAGACTTTTACAATGATGGAGTACCTGTTAAGATAAGATGGTATGGTTATGATAAAAAAATTGACAGTTTAAAAACTTATTACAAATCAGGTAAATTAAATGAAGAACTCTATTTTAAAAATGGAAAATACCATGGAACCTTTTATCAGTATACCACGCTAGGTGAGGTAAAAACCATATGGGAATTTGAAAACGGGAAACTCGTTGAACGAATTGACAAAAAAATGGTATTCACAAAAAAGACTGAAGAAAGAACTAAGAAACTATACTTGTCTTTGAACGCTCTTAATACAAAATTAAAAAAAACAAATACCTCATTTTACGCTACTTATAAAAGAGCTAGTTTACGTTTTCGCTTGGGTAATTATACTCTTGCAATGAACGATCTAAAAAAACTAGAAAGACACATTGAAAAGTTCTCCGTTGAAAAACAAGCGAAATATCACAGACTTATTGCTGCTGTATATGATTATTTAGGTAGTATCTACAATAGTTATGAATTGGAAAATTATGCCATTCAATACAAATACAAAGCTTTAAGAGCTTCGCCTGAACAAAGTAGACTCTATCATAATCTAGGTTCGTACTTGATTGAAATAAAATCGTACGATTTAGGTATAAATTATTTAAACCAAGCTATTGAAATGGTTCCCAATCATTCATTTGCTCATTGGGTATTAGCAGCAACCTACACAGATCTTGGACAATATGAAAAAGCAATGGAGCATGTACAAATTTCATTTAAAAATGAAAATAGTCTATATAAGTTTGGTATCGGTAATCCCGAACGTGATTTACGGACAATACGTGGTTTACTCTACCATAAATTAGGAGACACTGAAAAAGGAATTCATGATTTAGAAGAGGCTTTGGATATCAATAAAAATAATTCATTTGCTATGAGAAACCTTGGAGTTGTCTTATATGAAACAGAGAACTATGAAGAGGCCTGTGAACTTCTTCAAAAGTCAAAGGATTTATTTTACGAGAGCAAACATAGAAAAAAAGATTTACAAGAATATATCGATCTCGCTTGTAACAAAGAGGTGTTTATTGAGAAGAAAGAAAAAGAGGAACTCCCTTTTATATTTCCAAACCCAGCGTCTGACATCATAGAACTTAGAAACTTTGACTTTGATAATTTTGTTTATGAAGTAGTTACACATAACAATCAAACCGTTAAAAAAGGAAAAGCTAACGGAAAACGAATCGATATTTCAGAATTGCCACATGGTTTATATATTCTACGTATCTTAGAAACTGATAAACCTATTTCATTAAGAGTTATCAAAAACTAATACTGCAGAGTTACAACTCATAGAATTAACGTATTCTTAATTGGATGCTTTTATTAAATTTCCTATTTTGCATTAACATCTGTTAATTTACTGGATTAAAACTTAAATAAAATTATGAAAGATATTTCCTTACTATTTGATTTCCCACAATATCAACTTGAAAAATTCAATTTGAAAAAAGCATTCTCTACTAAATATGGAGATACCTGGGTAAGTCTATCCTCACAGGAATATATTGATGAATTAAATAAAATAAGTAGAGGTTTATTAAAACTTGGTGTAAAACCAAATGATAAAATTGCCTTGATCTCTAGTACCAATAGAACAGAATGGAATATTATGGATATGGGAGTGTTGCAAGTTGGAGCACAAACCATCCCAATCTACCCTACTATAAGTAAAGAAGATTATCAATACGTATTGAATCATTCTGAAGCAACTTACTGTTTTGTATCTGATGTCAGTATTATTGAAAAACTTAATCAAATTAAGGAGAACACACATCTTAAAGCTATTTATACTTTTGATGACATTGCCGGAGAAAAAAACTGGAAAGAAGTACTAGAACTTGGACAAAGTACAGAAACACAACCTGAAGTGGAAGCCATTAAAAAAACGGTTAAACCAGATGATTTAGCCACTATTATCTATACTTCTGGGACTACAGGTAAACCAAAAGGTGTTATGTTATCACATCGAAACTTGGTTTCAAATACGCTAGATAGTACCCCAAGAGTTCCTTTAGTACATGGAGAGGCAAAAGCTTTGAGCTTTTTACCTGTTTGTCATGTATTTGAACGTATTATTCATTATTTATACATCTATTGCGGTATTGAGATTTATTTTGCGCAATCTCAAGAAACAATCAGTGATAATTTAAAAGAAGTTCAGCCAGACATTATGACGGCCGTACCGAGGTTATATGAAAAAATATACGATGCAATTGTTGAAAAGGGAACCAACTTAACAGGAATTAAAAAGGGTCTATTTTTTTGGGCACTGAACCTTGGGTTAAGGTTTGAACCTTATGGAGTGAATGGTTGGTGGTATGAAACACAACTAAAATTAGCGAGAAAATTAATTTTTTCTAAATGGAAAGAAGCCTTAGGTGGAAAAATGAATACACTTGTTTCTGGGTCTGCTCCTTTACAATCTAGATTAATCAGAGTATTTTCAGCTGCTGGAATGCCTATTTTAGAAGGATATGGATTAACGGAAACTTCTCCAGTAATTTCTGTCAATTGCCCTTACAACAATGGGATAAGAATTGGTACTGTTGGAAGAATTATTGACAATGTAGAAGTTAAAATTGCAGAAGATGGTGAAATTTTAGCCAAAGGTCCGAATGTTATGTTAGGCTATTACAAGGATCCAGAAAAAACAGCCAGCGTTATGACTGGTGATTATTTTCATACAGGTGATATTGGTGTATTATCTGATGACAACTTTCTTACAATCACTGATCGTAAAAAAGAAATGTTTAAAACTTCTGGAGGTAAATACGTGGCTCCTGCACTTCTTGAAAATGAATTGAAACAATCTCGTTTTATAGAGCAGATAATGGTTATTGGGGAAGGTGAAAAAATGCCTGCCGCTTTCATTCAACCAAATTTCACTTTTATCAAAGAGTGGATCAAGAGAAAAGAAATCACTTGTGGTTCTGAACCCAAGGATATTTGCTCTAATGAAAGAATTATAAAGCGAATTCAAAAAGAAGTTGATAAATGCAATACCAACTTTGGGAAATGGGAACAAATTAAAAAATTTGAATTGACTCCTATGGAGTGGAGTATTGAAAGTGGACACCTAACTCCTACTTTAAAAATGAAACGTAAGATTATTAAAGAAATTCATAAAGACTTGTACAACAATATTTACGGAAAAGATCCTTCTTAATAAGAATCAATATCTATTCCTAATCTCACAGATCTATAAGCTCCAATAGCAGTAAAAGTATTCTGAATTTTTTCAATATGCTTTTTAGTTGCTTTTAACGATTGTTTGGGTGGAATCTTTAGCGTTATGTGTTTTATATAAAGATTTCTAACCCTAGAAACGTTAGGAGCTGTTGGTCCGAGAACATTGTCTTTAAAAGCATTTTTCAAGGAAGTTCCAAACCAATCCGCAGCATTATCTAAGGTCATCAAATCACGGTGTCGTAAAGTTATCCTCAGTACTCTGTAAAAAGGTGGGTAATGAAACTGCCAACGATCTTCTAATTGTTCCTTATACATGGCAGAATAATCATTGGTAGAAACCTGTTGTAATATTTGATGATAAGGATTAAATGTTTGTATTATCACTTTTCCTCTTTTCTTGGATCTTCCAGATCTTCCCGCTACCTGAACCATCATTTGAAAAGTTCTTTCATGAGCTCTAAAGTCTGGGAAATTCAACATATTATCAGCATTCATAACCCCAACCAAACTCACCTTTCCAAAATCAAGCCCTTTTGACAACATTTGAGTTCCCACCAGAATATCTATTTCTTGAGCCTGAAAAGCTCCAATAATTTTCTGGTACCCATATTTACCTCTTGTAGTATCGAGATCCATACGACCTATATTTACATCAGGAAATAATTCATTTAACTCTAGTTCAATCTGTTCTGTTCCAAAACCAATCGTACTTAATTTTGTAGAACCACAAGCACCACAATTTAAAGGCATTGCTTGTCTGTAGTTACAATAATGGCATCGCAACTCTTTTCTGTATTTGTGAAACGTAAGAGAAACATCACAATTAGGGCATTCAGGCGAGACTCCACAAGTCTCACATTCAACAACCGGAGAAAACCCTCTTCTATTTTGAAACAAAATTACTTGTTCCTTATTCTTTAGGGCCTCTTCAATTTCTAAAATCAAACGATCTGAAAAATGACCGTTCATCCTTTTTTTCCTGTGTTTCTCTTTTATATCGACCAATTCAATGGCTGGCAATTGAACTTCACCAAACCTTTTGGTCAGATTAACAAGTCCATACTTATTATTGGTAGCATTGTAATAACTTTCTAAACTTGGTGTTGCTGACCCTAAAAGAGTTTTCGCTTGGTGCATATGCGCCAATAATATTGCCGCATCTCTCGCATGGTATCTGGGCGAAGGGTCAAACTGTTTATAGGAGGTCTCATGCTCTTCATCAATGATCAATAAGCCTAAATTAGAAAACGGTAAAAACAAGGAAGACCTTGCACCTAGAACTATTTGCGCCTTTTCCTTGCCATTTAAAACGTTATTGTAAACTTCAACACGTTCATTCATTGAGTATTTAGAATGAAATACAGATATCTTTCCACCAAAATATTGTTTCAATCTACCTATAAGTTGTGTGGTTAGCGCAATTTCTGGTAATAAAAACAAGACTTGCTTTCCGAGCTCAATTTGTTTTTGAATTAATTGGGCATATACTTCAGTTTTTCCACTGCTAGTAACCCCATGTAAAAGAGTTACAGCCTTCGTTTCAAAAGACTTATTTATTTCCGTACAAGCCTTTTCTTGAAACTCATTCAATTTTTTTAAGTTCCCATCGCCTTCTCTAAAGCTAACTCTATCTACCTGGATATGATAAAATTCTAAAATTTCCTTATCCACAAGTCCCTTTAAAACCGCTGCAGACACATTTGCTTTTTCTTGCAAATCTTTTGCTTTGATAGGTTTTTGAGTTTGAGCCTCTAATGAAAAGTACGTCAATAAGGCATTATATTGCTGTTTGGCTCTTTGTACAGAATCTAATAATGAAGATAGTGCCGCATCCCCTTTATGAGTCTCATTCAATTTTATGTATTTAACCAATTTCGGCTTATAGGATTCATAAATTTCCTCTTTTAATAGAATGGCATTTTTAGCTAGCATTGTTTTCAAAAGCGGAAATATATTTTTCCTTGAAAGTATACTGCTGATCTCTAAAACGGATAATTGACTTTGTTGTCCCAAAGCCTCAAAAACTAAAAATTCTGGATCTGTTAAGACATCCTCATCGGTAAAACTTGGATTCTTAAGAACGATTGTCTCACTTTCCAACAAAAATGCAGATGGCAGTGCAGCCCTATAAACCTCGCCTAATGAACACATATAATACTCAGAAATCCATTCCCAATGTTGTAACTGTAATTCATTCACTACAGGTACCTCATCCAATATTTGATGAATCGGTTTGGCTTCATATGCAGCAGGTTCTTCCTCATGAATTTTATACACTAATGCAGTATATATTTTTTTCTTACCAAACGGAACTGCAATACGCATTCCCTTTTTCAAGAACGTCGCCTCTGCTTCGGTTATCCTATACGTGAACAATCTTTGCAAAGGAATTGGTAAAATTACATTGACGAAAAAATTCTTAAAGGGAAGCTGTGGCAATTTTTGTTTTTTGAAATTATGACACAAAGATAGCTTTTTAAAAAAAATATTTTCCACGGAATTACTGATAAAAAAAACACACAAACTATATTGTGATATTTTTGTTTAACAAAAACCATACTTTAATAAACATTTTGTATATTTGAATATCTAAAAATGATATTTTATGGAAACTATACAAGAAGCATTAGAATTCGAAGAAAATATTAAGACCTATAAAAGTCGAGATCAAAAAATTTGGGCCTCACTGAAAGCCAAAGAATTAATTTTATCATTGAATGAATTTTATAAAAATTCTAAAGACGATAAAATTATGGAAATTATGAAAAGACTGACGCTGATCAAGCGAAAATTTGAAGCAAGACTCAAACCCAAAATTAGAATATAATTATGTTAGATTTTTTATCATCCAATAAAATTGGCCCATCGAAACAGTCTCTATATGAGTTACAAATTAATGCTGTTAATGGAACTCCTATAGATCTTAAGTCTTACCAAGGAAAAAATATTTTGTTTGTCAATGTGGCCTCTAAATGTGGATTTACCCCGCAGTACAAAGAACTTGAAGAACTGTATCAATCACATAAAGATAATCTGATTATCATTGGAGTTCCCTGCAATCAATTTGGCAACCAAGAACCAGGTAATAATGAAGAAATTTCTAATTTTTGTCAACTGAATTATGGTGTTAGTTTTCCTATTACTGAAAAAGTAGATGTCAAAGGAAACCAACAGCATCCCCTGTACCAATGGTTAACCGAAGAGAGTTTAAACGGTAATACTAGCTCTAAGGTTCGCTGGAATTTTCAAAAATACCTTATCAATAAAGAAGGATACTTTGTAGATTTTTTCTACTCAACCACCTCTCCAAAAAGTAATAAAATCTTAAAACATTTAAAATAGTGAGTTAAGTTAGCAAAATTAATTTGGTCAATTAATTTTAGATGGGCACCATCCTTCCTTGGTGCCCATTTTTTTTTACTAAAATGTTTTAGTCATGGTATTTTTGCAGACAATAGTAAACTCATTATTTCCTTTATTGGATTGCTCTATACTTGTTACCTGTTTTTGGGAAACAAAAGAGATCACTGCGATTTTTAATTTTTTATGATACTCATGTACATACCAAGCAGTACCTTCATGATTTTTTGAATGAAAATTGCCATTGAAATGCAAGAATAATTTGTTCTTGTTTTTTTTCTTTAACGAAGCCACTATACTATACCCCATCGTTGCATCCTTTAACGCTTGGGCATCAATAAAATTTTTAGCAGCTCCATGCATTCCGTGTCCGGACATCATTTGTTCCATTTCCTTATAGGATTCGTTATCATAAGGTACCTTAATTGGGAGTGGCGCTATATATTTTTTTCTTGCTTCTTTAGACAGTAACCTTAACGAATCTAATCCTTTTTTAGAAACCAAACTGGCATACCTTCTAGGTACATTTGTAGCAATAAAATGTAAAGAATTGTCTTTGGCGAAGTTTACCAAAGGCGCATAATCTGTATTATAATTATCCCATGCTTTACCATCTTTTATCAATGTTTTCTCTTTAATCAGTCCTGAAAGGTATTCATCAATTAGTAATTGATTGTCTTTTTCAAACATTTCTGCACCGAGAATAATTTCATTGTTTGTTAAAGCTGTAAGTTTACTTGTTAATTCAAACTGTAACCAATGAGCTATAGGATTATTGTGCAATTCCCCAAAAAACACAACATCATACTTCACTAAAGAATCAGCCATTTTTTCAAAAGAAATAGGTGCTTCCTTTTTATCAAATATTTGATAGGGTTGTAAAATATCTTGAGCATTCGCTGCAATAATAAATGTAAAAATAAAAGTATAAAAAAACATTTTTTTCATAGGATACAATTTCTCTTTTAACATAGGTCTAAAATAAAAAACTGTACCCAATTATATTGACTACAGTTTTTTTATTTCTAATTATTTTCAAGCTTTACTCTTCCAATATTCTTTGAAAAAGAAATTTAGGGTTTCCTTTGTCTAAATTTTCATCATAAAAACTGGTAAAAGCCAATTTAAAAAATACGCCTTCCGTAGACTTAATTATATAATATTGATCTTCTACAATATTGAAACTAAAAGTAGCAAAGTCTAATTTTTTCCAATCACTACCAATAGCATCAACCTCTTCACTTAGCGAAATTTTTATGGCATCAGCATATGTAATATCTTCAAATGAAATATAAGTTTCATGCGCTGCCTCTAGTTCTTGTTTATTCAAACGGATGGCTGAAGTTTTTCCTTTATTGATAAGAGCACCGGTTAAACTGTACGGCACCAACACACCAGAACCATTGTCAGTTCTTCCATTGTAATTTGCTAGTACCAAATCCCAACCATCTATACCTTGAGCATGATCTTTGTTAGGGTCCCAAACGTCTAATTTTACAAAATCGTCATTATTATAATGCACTCCAAAAACATCAGCGTTGGAAGTTTCTGAAGCGGCATCAAGGTCAACAAATACCTGACGGTTATAATCTAATTGAATTTGCTCTACTTGTTGAGTGTGGTGATTGAATCCTTCTACAAAAACCTCTGGACTACTATGTAAAGAAACTTGCAGACTAAATGTTGAACCATCTAAACTAGCATCTTCTGGAATAATAGGACTATTTTCTTCTCCGCAGGCGAATAATAAAAAAGAACACAGTATGCTTGTAATAATTGAATTTTTCATTTTTTGATATTTAGTAATTAATTGATTGTTATTAAATTTTATTTAGGTTGTATTTTATTGAGATAAAAAAGCTGCGTCCCCATGCTATTAGACGTCCATTACCTGACGAATGAGCACCACCCGAGGTTGAGTTTGATACTGCTTTTACATCCAAAATATTTTTTGCTCCTGCGGTTAGACTGAACTTTTTATCAAAAAAGTTTTTAGTAGTTGAGAAATTTAACATTTGATAATCTTCAATGAAACCTTCTGCAATAGCGTCGTTAGCATCTAAAAATAACTGAACTCTTTCTCCCGTGTATTTATAATCTATTCTCATAGATACATCTTGCTTTCTAAAAGAATAACCTATCATGGCTGTTACATCGGTAGCGTAACTAAAATTAAAATTGTTCGTGTCTCTAAAATCATAACCTATTCCTGTTACCACAACTCCTGTACTTATCTTCAAATTTTGTACACCATAATCAACAGAGAAGTTCCCTCCTTGCGTTTTCTTTTCCGAAATGTTTCTATAAAAATAGGCTTGGTTATCTCCTTCACTTGTGGTTAATTCAATCACGTCGGTTAAGTAATTATAAAAACCAGAAAGATTGAATCTTAAGATTGCTGCATTGGAAAAATTAAGTGTCTTATTAATGTTTGCTGAAACATTATGAGAGGTTTCAGGTACTAAATTTTCATTACCAAATATCATATGATTGGTATCAACAAAATCCATATACAACTCCTTCATGCTCGGAGCTCTAAAGCCTTTTGCATAAGAAATTCTTGATTGCCAAGATTTGTTTGGATTCCATTTTAGATGCGCTGAATATATTAACGGAGCCTTAAAAACGTTATGGTGTAAATACCTCAATCCAGGTTGAAAAATCAATTTCTCTGATATCTCCATTTTCACATCTGTCCATAAAGCATTTTCTGTCAATCCATTATTCGCTACTACTTTTTCGCCTTTACCTTTTTCATCTGTTAATTCGTACCCGATTTGCCAGTTAAGTCCTTTATAAATAATATTTCCATAAGAAAAACGCGCGTTTAAAGTTTCAAAAGAATCTTCGGCTGATGCTCCTTTTTTTATTGCTGTGTTTTGCAAATCATCAACTACATAATCTTGAGCTGTTCGTTTATAGGTATTATAGGATACCAAACCCACTAAGGTTTCTTCAGGATTTAGCGTTTTTGTAAACTGGCCATAATAAGTAATCCTATCTGTTAAAAATTGCGTATCAATTGCTCTTGGTCCTTCTCGGTACTCCCCTTTATAGGTTAAATCTTCATTGCTAAAACGCACCCCAACTTTGGTATCAACCCCTCCCAACTTTATACCGTAAAAACCTTCAGAATTTAATTGATTTTTTGGATTCCAATCTAAAGCTCTGGTCGATGAATTTAAATCGTATCCATCAAAAAAACGATAACCACTAGAGATTCCATAATTAGAGTTACCAATGTTTCCTTGAAGGTTCATACTAGCATTATATTGTCCTACGGATTCTGCATAAGCAGTAGCATTCCCTGATAATGTATAATATTTGTTCTTTTTAGAAATAATATTAATCGTTCCCGCCAAGGCATTTGATCCATAAACAACAGACATCGGACCTTCAATTACCTCTATATGATCTACTTGAGTCATATCTATTTGAGACAGATCAATATTCCCATCTTGTCTACCAATAATTGGCATCCCATCTATTAAAAATTTAACATGCTGACCTTCCAGTCCTTGCATAATTATCTGAGAACCTAATACTCCATCCTCTATTAAATTTATATTTGCCTGAAACCGTAACGCATCCCTAATATTTTGTACGCCTTGCTTTTCCATCTCTTTTGAAGAAATAACTTGCACTTTATAAATGGATTGATCCACTTTTTGGGGTTCAATGGTTGCAGTAACAACAACTTGCTCAATATTTAGCAAATCCTCCTCTAAAAAAACTGTAACAGATTTAGTCCTTTTTAATGCAACCGTTTGAGTAACATAACCCATATAGGATATGGTTAATACTGCATCTTCAGCAAAATTAATGTTGGCTATTCCATTGCTATTTGTAGAAAAATATTTGGGAAGCGCCGTCTTGGAGACTAAGCATAAATGAGCCCCAACCATTGGTATATTTTCAAATTTATCCACTACTTTCAATTCTATTACCTGCTGTCCCCATGTGTTGGAAAAGAGAAGGACTAAAAGAGAAAAAATTATTTGCTTCATTATTTTATTTTTAACAAGTCTAGATAAACTCAATGCGAAAATAGAAGCATACTTCGAAACCAAATATCGAATAAAGAAAAACTAATATCGAATAAGGAAATATTTATTGAATTGCCATCAAAAACTAATAACAATCCATCTTAATCTTCTGATTATCTATCAAATAATTGACATCAAAATTAAAATACATTGTGCAGATTTTATCAAGGGTTTTGAGTACTTCATTCTGCATAGCCAAAGAGCCACATATGAGCATTGTAGTATCTTTTAAAATTAAATCTTTTATCAATAGCTCATCCTGAAACAAAGCATCTTGTACATAAGATTTATTCTTTTCTTGGGAATACGCAAAGGATATTTTTATAAGATTGGATACTTGCACATAGTTACCGTACACCTCAAAAGATTTCTTTGTACGCATACCTAAATACAAATACACAGCTTGTTCTTTTTTTATTTCTGAAAGCATACCAATAAACGGAGCTATCCCCGTACCGTTCCCGATCAATATAACATTCTGAGATTTTTCAGGAAAGTAAAAATCTGGTTTTCTTTGCAATTGTATTTCAAGATTTGAACCAATATCTTGATTGTACAAAAAGTTAGAAACTACTCCAAACTCATGTTTTTTAACAGCTAGTAAAATACTTCCTCTGTATTTAGAAATTGAATAATAGCGAACCCTTTTACTATTCTCTGGTAAAATGCCTAATAAATCTCCTGACGAAAATTGCAAGTATTTGGGAGTTTTTAATTGGATCAGAAAAGCGGCATCTACATTCAACTGAGTTTTGGCAACTACTTTAACTTGTGACTTTTTTATTTTGGAGGTGATCAAGGGGTTCTTAATCTTTACATCTAAATTGTTGTTAGCATTCCATAAATCCAACCATTTAGAAAAAGTATCATAGCATTGATTGTTTATTTTACACAAAGGAGTGTTTTCAACAAATCCAACTAAATTTTGAAAAACATCATTTACTTCATAAGCAAATTGACAATATTTTGGATATTCTTTAGATCCAAAACCAACCACAGAATACTGAATTTCAGTTTTCTGCTTTATGGTATTCAAAATACTTTCAAATTTTCTGGCGTTAGTCGGTGACTCCCCCTCTCCATAAGTTGCTGTAAATACAATGATACTGTTCGCTTTTTCATAGGAAGAATATTGATTCAATTGATCTAAAAATACTTTTTTATTTGATTTTAAAAGTCCCAAGTAAAATTCTTTAGCATAGGCATATGTAGAACCATTTTCTGAGCCATAAAGGATGATAAATTCTGCCTGATCTTTATTGTATTTATTTTGTACTTTTTGAGATGCTTTTCTACGTTGAAAAGAAATTTTAAATCCTGAATAGAAAAAATATAAAATTGAAAAACAACACAACAACAATATTAAACTCCATACAAAACTGCCTTGACCAGTATGTAAAATCAGACTATAATAAGAAACCAAGGTTGTAAATGGATATATTTTTTGATCTATAATAGTTTCTGTTTTTTGGTTTACATGTACCTCAGCATCCAATAAGAAAACCGTATAATAATCCTCCTCATCATCAGAAAAAGGAAACTCAATAGTTTTTACTCGATCAAAACTTGTTGACTCAAAAAAAGACAAGGAGGAAGTATTTTTTCTATTTCTCTCTTTACTTGTTTCTAGCCTAGATTTGTTATTTTCAAATTCAGGTATTAAATTAAACTTTTCAAGAGACAAGTAAACTCCTGTCAAGGTAACGATTACAATAGGTACAAGGAATATTCTCCCCAAAACAACATGTAAATATTGATATGTTTTTTGATCTTTTATCTTAGAAAAAAACTTACGGATTCCTCCTTGTCTTTTCAGAATAAGTAAAATTCCTGAAACACTAATAAGCAGTAGTAGAAACGAAGTCAGTCCAACAAAAAATCTTCCAATTTTTTTAAGAAAAAGAGAACGATGTAAGGAAGTTGCAAATAGGTAAATAGGAGCTCTTGCTTTAGGGGTTCCTAATTTTTCTCCTGAAATTGGATTTACATAAGCATCCTCCAGGTTTCCTTCTTGATTTATTACTGATACAACAACTTCATCACTTGAAGTAAGTTCTATAGAAATTATATCTTGATGTTTCAACTTTGTACTGTGCAACACCTCTTTTATGGAAAGTCCCTTTAAATCCAAGGAATAATCATTTGAAATCTGATAATCAATGGGTTCAATAGCCAATACAATCCCTGTTAGAGTTGCTATTAATAAAAACAAAGAAGAAGATACAGCCAAAGTAAAATGGCTGTACCTCCAAAAAGAAATAATCATTACTATTTATTTTTAGTAAATACCGATAAAAGTACCTTCTGCTAAATTTTTCAAAGTTGCTCCTTTGGTAAAGGCATCAGGACTTTCTGAATTGATATCAAAAATGTAAACATTCCCATCTACTCCCGTTGGTGTAATAGACATATAAAATTTACCATCTTTAATAACAGCATTTTGATACTGAGTCAACCATAAATCCTTTGGTACATTAAGATTCACAACTGTTTTGTTGTACAAATCAACTCTTGCAACACTCCATACAGAATCACTAAACCAATTAGAACTTAAATCTGTATTTGCATAAGGAACATACCCTATTCCATTTCCTACATAAAACCATCCATTAGAAGCTACATTAAATCCTAACAAATCTGATAAATTATAATCGTAAGAGATATCATATTCACCATTGCTAATTTTTAAAATGTGTGTATCATATGTGTTATCAGGCACTGAAATAATTTGATATACATCACCAAGCTCATCAGTGTAAGCAACTGGTGTTCTGTAGCCATTCGTGGAACCTTGAGCAATATCCGTTGCTATTATTTTTGGATTTGTTAAAGAAGGATAATCTAATACTAATGTTTCTACATTTGTATAAACTGCTCCTGGGCAACCTCTACCTGTACAAGGATTTTCAGGGCTATATGCTCCCTTACCTAGTCCATAGTAAATTTTATCACCAGCTATTACCGGAGCATCTACTCTACTTGTATAATTATAATGATCGTAATCCGTCCCATCAACATTGATTGTATAAGGAGCTAAATCATGATCACTTACTGGAATTGTAATATTCTCAATTGCTCCAAAAGAAAGGTTTTCTAAATCAACGCTCATCACATTCAATTGCACATCTGATCTGATGAATTTTGTAGGATCATTTTCATCAAAAACACGAATAGCGTTTGAACCGTCTGCATAATGTATAGAAGCTGAGCTTTCACTTGCTTTGGTCCACCTTGGATAAGCTGTTCCCATGGCAAACTCCACATTTTTTTCAAACTTTTGAGTATAGGTTTGTAGACCATCCACAGAAAACTTATAAATTCTTCCACCACCATAATCTAAGTTATAAACGTATTTTCCGTCCGCTGAAGAAAAAATTCTTGCTGTTCTTGTTGATGGCATTTCAAATCCAACTCCCGAATAATCAACAGTAACATCGCTGCCAACATTTTCATGCGCCTGTGTATACACTTTAGTTTCACCTGTTGGACTCGCGGACAACGCTAAAGTAAAGTGAGTTCTTCCCTCCGATGGATCCACAACAGATTCATTCCCTAGTTGGTCGTTATCATCACAAGATACAGCCGTAATTCCTAAAAGCATACAAGCGAGTACTGCTTTTTGAATTGTTGAAATATTAATTTGTAGGTTTTTCATAATAATATATTTAAAAAATTGTATAATTTATTTTAAAGTAAAATGCTCTTCCAGGCTTTTGTAGTGCATAATTGTCAAATACTTGTTTGTCCAAAAGGTTCCTTATATCAAAAGAAACACTGGTTTTATTATCAGGAAATAGATGCGTCCATCCCAAATCTAGAACCAATTGGGTCGGTATAATATCTTTACCTGCTCCTCCCAAAGACTCCCAATCTCTATAAAACCAATGCACATAAGCTAAATTTGCCGTAATATTCGTTTTAGAGTTTTTCTGGAACATATTTTCACCTCTGTACCTAATATTTCCATTCGCTGTAAAAAAAGGCGCATTTCTTTCTCTGTCTCCATACCAGGCGAAAGGCAAACCATTCTCATCCAACTGGGTGTTAAATCGTGAGTTAAATAAGGATACATTTCCATTAAAATCTATTTTCCTTTTAAAAGAGTAAAAAAGGTCTAAATCAAAACCTTGACTGATATAATTGTCATCATTAATAAACTCAGTGGTTTCATCTGTACTATCTTCACGAACATTCAACTTTATTTTATCCATGGTGTCTCTTAAAAATGTGTTTAGTTTTATACTAAAATCATGAACGCCCAACGAATAAACTCCTAAGGTACATCCCAGATTGATGTTCAAACTTTGTTCTGGTTTTAAATTATAATTGGGTTCTAAACTTTCTGCTAAATTCCCAAAAAGCTCTCCTGCTACAGGCATTCGAAATGTATTCTCCGCTGAAGTTTGTATCAATATTTTTGGTGAGATTTTATATGCTACTGTAAAGCCATAACCATTGGCACCAACAGCTCTATCGGTTTGATTATATACTACTGGATCGTTCCCTTCTTTTTTATATTCAATAATTTCAATATTTTGATGAAACCTTTTGTAAAAAACAGAACTAGTTAATTTTTTTTGAATAGAGGTATTGGTATACCCAACTCCAAAAATATTTTTTTTCGTAAATCGAATATCCTCTTTATCTCTAATATCCACATGGCGTAATGGATCTTTTGAGTCCCTTTCAAATCGATTGTACATATGATTGATTGCCAATTTATTTTGTAAATCGAATGCATAAGAAAAATTTACTCTAGCTAAAAGAATCTCTTCATTACTAGTTTGCAGAGTAGGATTTCCTGCCTCTGCACCAGAAGCGTATTCATAATATCCATTGGGGTTTCCATCCTTATCGTATTTAACTTTCTTTTTGCCATCCCAATCATATATATAGGGAATGGTATCAATTATGTTTCTTGTTAATCTAGAATAGGAAGAAAACATATCTGCTTTCAGTTTTTTTGCTCCTAAGAAGGTTTGATCTTTATACGAAAGACTTGCTAACTTGGTATCTTGATTATAATTTCTATTTCCGTAAACCGACTCCATCGTTGCGCCATGTTGAATTTCTTTATCCAATTCTGAATATATAAATCCAATCAAAAATTCATCAGCCCATGATTTATCTACAATACCTGCCTCAGCTTTCACTCCATAGGACAAGTAAGCATCATGAAATCTTGTTGCTTTTAAATATGTAATATCACCAGTAGTAGGGTTAGTGGTATATACTTGATTCCCCCATACTTTGTAATTATTATCTGAGTAATTGTAAAAACTAGATCCTCTAAAAACAAAACCCGTTTTCGAATTATGGTAATTTCCAGCAATACTAAATTGATGTGTATTAAAAGATCCAACTGAGTAAGATGTAAATAATTTATTTTTACTTCCTGTTTTTTTCAACACAACATTGATAGCTCCCCCAAGCGCATCACCAGAAAGTTCAATAGGTACAACTCCCTTATAAACCTCAATACGCTCAATTAAATTTGTAGGAATGCTGGCTAGTGAAAAAGAAGGTCCAAAAGATTCTATAGGTGCGCCATCAATAAAAACTCGAATAGCATTTCCTGATAACCCATTGATATTAAAATTCATTCTTGATCCTATACCTCCACTTTGACGAATTCTAACTCCTGAAGATCTATCCAGTACATCTGAAGCCTGAATAGCCTGTAACTCTGCCGATTTTGTACTGATCGCATTTACAGCATATCCTCTACTTTCAATTTGTGCTTCCTTAGATTTACCAATAACTAAAACCTCAGTAAGTTCATTTTCTTCATTAAACCCAAAAGTATGATCTAAAATAATAGGGTCTTTGCCTACCTCAACATTTACCTTTTCTGGATCTTTACCATAATATTGAAAATACACTACGTTAGAACCCTGTTTTAAGCCTGTCAATTTAAATTTCCCCTCATCATCAGTATACGAATACACAGGAGATTTTGAAACGAAAACAGAGGCTAGTTGAACTGGCTTTCCATTCTTGAAATTCACAACCCCTGTAAGTGTCGCATTCTGAGCTGAACTTATCGCTGAAATCAAGAAAAATAATATGTAGTAAAAATAGTTCATCTAATTGCCGTTATGCTATCAGGAAGTAATAAGTGCGTTTTCAATATTCAAGGAAAATTTATTTTGGCATCATACGAACATATCGGATAAAACCATTTCCTTCGATTTTTGATTGAATTGTTTCTGATGTCAGTTCATAGGATACATCATCCATGTAATATTCATCATCCTCTACCGACGTTTCGATGCGTATTTTATATCCCGCATTGATAACGGCATCTTCAAGAGAAAAAGAAACTACTTGTCTTTTCCCTCCTGACAAGGTTGCTCCTGTGATTGCATCGATTTCTTCTTTTTTAGATTTTTGAAAAGCCCACCAGTGATCTACTTCTGGATACCATTCTTTATCATCTCCAAACACTTGTAACGTTTTGGCATAAGAACCATCTGGTTTGATTAATGAAATAACGATATAGGCCCCTTCTCCTGAATAATTCTTCATTTGAATCATACATTTGTAAAGACTCGTTTTTTTCGTAGAAAAAGCTAGGATAGAGATCAATGTAAAGAGTATTAAAACAGTTTTTTTCATTCCTTTTATTTTAAAATTTTAATTTCTTTTGAATTCAGCTGCTCATTTTCTTTTGCTAACTGATATACGGTTTCATCAAAATCTGTTCGGATAGATTTATCAGCTCCAAGAGACAGCAAATAATCAATGGTTTTCATATTGGTAGCACTCATCACTGCAATATGCAAAGCTGTTAGTCCATCTGTATTTTTTACATTGATATCAACTCCTAAATTGCTTACAGTTTTTAATAACTTTTCGTTATTTTTTTCCGCTGCCAAGTGATATAAAGTATTCCCATTCTTTTGCGCTGCTGCAATATCAAAACCATTATTTTTAAGTAGGTCTAATTTTGTTTTGAAATCCTTTGAATTTCTCCTATTCAAAGTCCTAAATAAATGATAAACTATATTATTGCCTTTGGCATCAATTACATTGATATCTGCCTTTTGATCCAATAGATATTGGATTACTTTGGGATTATTTCCCATAGATTTGGTCAAACATGTCTCTCCCTCGTTATTTTTATGATTGATAGATTTGGTATTTTCCTCCAACCAACTAACAACCTTAAGAGAGTTTCGTTCCGCAGCCTTTATCAATGGATTATTTCCTTTAGAATCCACTTGATCTACAGATACCCCTTTTGATTTAAAAAACTCAAAAGAAGCAATGTCTTTATTTCCTGATGAAAGATTATGAATGGCATTTATACCGTCATTATTGGTAATATTTGCCTCAACACCAAGTGATTCTAAAAACTTAAATTTCTCTAAGGATTGGTATCCTTTTCTTGAACCCATTGTTGCGAAAAGCATGGCATTCCCTCCGTTTTTGTTCGGTTTGTTATAAGGTAAACCTCGAGAAATTAACTCTTGTAACACTTGTTGATTTCCTCCTTTTGCTGCATAATTAAAAGCTCCATTTCCTAGATCATCTGTATCAGTTAGTAAGGCTCCCTGAGAAATAAAATATGCTACAAGAGAAAAATCTTTAACGCTTGTAAAAGCTAATAAAAGTCCATTTGCTCCATGGCCATCTTTATCTGTTTTGATATCTATTCCTGCATCAATCAATAATTTGTAAACCTCAATATTAGTTTGACCAGCAGAAGCGGCAAAGGTCAAAGGAGAAAATTGATGAGAATCCTTAACGTTCACAGATGCCTTCTTTTCTATCAATTTTTCAATCAATGCAACATTCCCGGAATAAGCCGCCCAAAAAATATAAGTTCTTTTGTCGTGCGTTCTTTTATCAATTCCATTCCCCTCAAAAGAGAGCAGATATTCTATGGTTTCTAAGGGTGCATTCCCTAAAATTGACTTAACAACTGCATCAAAATTATTTTCATCAAATTCAGTTATATCATTTCCTTCTTTTATCGCTTGTTTTACCGCTGAAATTGTAGTTTCTGGAGACCAAAAAGATCTATCCAAAAAAACATTTTTATTTTGTGAACTTAAACTCAAAGTGTATGCCCATAAAAGCAAAACTGTTATCTTAATTTTCATTTACTTGTATTTTTATTCAATATTTTTTGAACTCTGCTCCGCTATTGAGCTAACATTCTTATATAACTGATGTAACCAATACCTTCAATTTTTTGATTCAATTCTTGGCTAGATGTCAATTCTATTTGAATATCTTTTTCGAAATAAGCATTGTCCTCAACAGCTGTTTCAAACCGTAACTTGAAACCTTTTTGAAAAGCATCTTTAGGAATCTTAATATTCGTAACAACGCGTTTTCCTGACCCCACCGTTGCCCCAGAGATTGCATCAATATTTGGTCGGTACTTTCCATAAAATTGCCACCAAGATGGAATCTCTGAAAACCACTCGTTATCATCTCCCTGGACATAAAGAGTTTTTACATAATTATTTTCATTATCCAACAATGAAATCACTATGTAGGCTGGCTCTCCTTCATATTTATTCATCTGAATCATGCATTTTACAGGAGTCGTTTCATTTAAAGCGTTAAAACTAACCACCGTGAAAAACAAGACAAAAAGAACCGTGAAAATTTTCAAGAGCTTCATGAAGAATTATTTTACAAATGATTCGATAATTTGATTGATTTCTTCTGCACTACTTACTTCTTCTTTGAATAGATGTTTATACAAAACCTTGTTATCAACTTTACTTCTTAAGTTCAAATCTCTATTTCTAGCGTAAACTTCGTTCCATTTTGCTCTTACTATTTCCCATTTAGAAGTATTTTCTTTCCACCATTTAGCAGCAGCCTCACATCTACTATCGTCAATTCTTACATAGATATTGTATCCCTTTTCTTTTGCTAATACGACATCCTCTTTTCCTTTAGCTCTAATCAACTTTGAGTTATCTTGATCATGCAACCAACCATATTCGGTAATTTCATGACGATTCCCACGCATTGTTACATTATAGTCACTTCTTTTGGTGTATTCTCTTCGTGGTAAGGGTGCAGATGTAGTATTCTCCCAATAACTTTTCCCATCTACATGAACCCATGTTGCGGTACCTTCATATCTTGGACTATTATCAACTTGATAAACTTTTTGAGTCCATTGTTTGGATACATCCTTATTTGATTTTTGTTCAAAAAGCCAAGTATTATCTCCATTGAAACTGTATAAATCATTATTCTCATACAACCAATCTTGCCTCCAATGTTTAACTATATGTGGATCTGATGGATTTCCTACTTGCAAAAGATGTTGAATAGAAATTTTATTTTTTTCATCTGTAACTAAACCTGCCAATTCAATAGCTGTTGCCACCTTATCCTCAGATGCATGATATAAAGAATCTTCACTGTATTCAAAAGTTTCAGTAAAATTAAAAGTTACTTCAAAACACCCACACATTTCCTTAATCGCATTCTGATCCTTTTTCTTTTTTGACTGTGCATTTGTGACAACTGCAGTTCCAAGAAACAACAGTATTAAAATCTTTTTAATCGTATTCATTTTTATTTATTTTTATTAAGTCTTAATAATATTTAAATACAAAAATACATGAATACAGGACTTTCAAACTTTCGAATACGGAAATTATTTTTACCAATTCGGAAAAATAACCCAATCTCTTATTTTTAATTAGTTTAAATTAATACTTTTACCGTGACTTATGATGAGTAATGATTTAGATTTTTTTTTAGCCACTGAAACTTCCTCTAGACTAAATAATTCAAAAGAAGAATTTGGTTTAAAAAAGGAAGCGTATATCTATGTGCACAACAACATTAAAGGTCTTTTCAAGAGCATCGAATTCAATACATGGAGAATTCAACGACACACGCTTGAAGAAATTAAAAATTTAGATACAGCATTGGTTTTGAATAAAAACCATAAATATTTTATTCTAAATGTATCTAATTGTACCGCTCTTACATGGACTGTTGAAAATCAAGCCCAAGAACTCTCTCAAAAAACTGGAATATTCATAAACAATCCGTTAAAATCATTTAGAATAGGTACTACACTAACAGAGACTAAGATTATTATTTTTGAGTTAAAAGAAGCCTATTTCAAACAGAGTATATTTAATGAAAGTCTTCAACATCACATTACCTCTACTCTGAATTCTCAAGACAGATTCACATTTAACGTGGACGCTAAAAAAGAAGCAATACTCAAAGAAATTTTCGACCAAAATGCTTTTGGCTTGTGTCAGTTGATGAGCTTGAATAATAAAATATTTGAATTTTTAGCGTCTGTAATCGACTTTTCATCTGTTCAAAAGAAAGAAAATAAAAAGCATCCATATCATTTGCAATTGGAAAAGGTTACCAAGCAAATAAAAAATAATTTAGAAATTCAATTTTCGATTGAAACCCTATCAAAAACGGCGGGGTTAAATACATCATATCTAAAAAAATATTTTAAAGAAGCTTACGGGATCACCATTTTTGAATATTCTCAAAAGAAACGAATCAAATATGCGAAAAAACTCTTGAAAAAATCGACGCATAGCATCGCTACCATATCAGAGAAAGTCGGCTACCAACAAAGCGCACATTTTTCATATGCCTTTAAAAGAAATACCGGACTTTCCCCAAATCAATACAGAAAAGAGAAATTATTACAAACTACTCTTCCGTAGTACCCCATTCTGTTTTCTGAGGCTTTCTTGAGCCTTCGTACATATCGTATCTTACAAAACGACAATCCAAATCTCCATTTTTTAATGGAATTCTTTTCGATGTTCGCAAACCAACATGTTTCAATGCTTGTAAATCAGAAGTAATAAACCATGCTGTTGAACCTGGATATCCAAATTTCAATGTATCTCCAATATTTTTATAAAAGCCTTCTAAATCGGCTAATTCCAAACGTTCTCCATAAGGAGGATTGAACATGATTGTAGTTTTTCCAAAAACTTCTTTTTTGGAGTTAAAAAAGTTCACATGATGTACTGCTGCAAAATCAGCTAAATTCGCATTTTCAATATTTTCATTTGCTTTCCTTACCGCAGAAGGCGCCTTATCAAATCCCATTATTTTATAATGTGGACTACTAATTTTTTTCAATAAGGAATCCTGGATAATAAAATACAAGTCTTCATCATAATCCAACCAATTTTCAAAAGCAAAATGTTTCCTGTTTATATTGGCAGGAATTCTACAAGCTATCATCGTTGCTTCAATCAAAATAGTACCAGATCCACACATAGGATCAATAAAATTTTCTTCTCCTGTATATCCCGATAACAACACCAATCCTGCTGCTAATACCTCATTAATAGGAGCAATATTAGTTGAGCTTCTGTATCCTCTTTTATGCAATGAATCCCCAGAACTATCAAGAGAAACAGTACATAGGTCATTCTTTATATGCACATGAATTTTTAGATTCGGGTATTTTAAATCTACATTTGGTCTTTTACTATATTTATGACGGTAGTAATCTGCTATGGCATCTTTAGACTTTAAAGAAATATAGTGCGAGTTTGTGGTAAAATTTCTTGAATTCACAACTGCACCAATAGAAAAAGTACCTTCTACTGACAAATATTTTTCCCATTCAATTTTTTGAAGACTTTTATAAAGATCATCTTCATTTCTAACTCTAAATTTTCTAATGGGTTTTAAGATTCGTATGGCAGTTCGTAAAGCAATATTAGCCTTATACATAAAACCTTTATCTCCTCTAAAACTAACACTTCTATTGGCTATTTCAACATCTTGTGCACCAAGATCTTTCAATTCCTTTGCCAATACTTCCTCTAAACCAAACATGGTTGTAGCAACCATTTTAAAATTATTCTCCATTTTGTACTATTGAATTGCAAAAGTACGGAATTCTAAACCTATTGCATCCAACTTCATCACTTAGATAAAAGAAAAAAACAGCCAACTGTAAGAAGCGCTTCAGCTGACTGTTTTTATACCTTTAAAAAGTATAACCTAAGTGTACTGTTAAAAACATGGTAAGCGGTGCAATGTCATAACTTTCGCCTTCAATCGTATTATCACCAGCTATTTTTGCAGTATAACCAACACCTCCCCATGGTTTTATATAAAAATTGTTATTAAATGGCATAAACGAATAGCCTACATAAGGCATCACTAATACATTAGAAAAATTAGAGGTCTCCATATAATGATCGTTTTCCAATCTAAATTCTTGAATACTTAATTGTCCACCAATAAACCATTTTTTATGAACCTCTGAAAAATAATATTCTTCAAATAGTCCATATCCTAAATTTATTCGAGCCTTCCATCCTTTACCTTTATTCATCTCATTTAAATCAACAAATACATCTGGTAAATCCATCGCATAGACTCCTGCTCCAAATAAATGATGTTCGCTATTTTTAGGTTGTAATCTGAGATGAAAACTATAACCATTAAATAAAAAGGTAGCAGGATCCACCTCTATGCTAATTTTAGTTTTTTTTGTATTCTGATTCTGAGCTTTTACAGCCTTAGTACCAACTAAGAAAAATATTGCTAGTAGTACCGTTAATTTAATAGTTTTCATTTTAATTTATTTTTAATTATACTATATATTTATTATATTTAGTTTAAGGTAAAAATTTTTACGACATATCTTGCAATACTTCCGCTATTGATTTGGCACCTAAACTGAGTTTCATTTGCTTTTCAGCTTGCTGTAAAACTCCTGTAATTGACTTTTGAGCTTTGTCTGGTCTCTTACCCTCTGCCAAGATATTATAAGATGTTTGAAATAGCGTTTTACCTCCTTCTGTTGCTTCCAGGATATCTAATACCGTTATCGACTTTGGATCTTTTAATAGCCTTACTCCACCACTTTTACCTTCTTTTGTTTCAATGATACCTGCTAAGGTCAAGCTTTGCATTATTTTAACCAATGTTGGTCTAGGAATATTTAATATTTCTGAAATAGATTTCGTTGAAAGAAACTCAAACTGACCTTGTCGAATTTTATCCGCAATAAAAATTACAACCAAAACAGCTTTAGAAAAAGACAACGAATAAGACATACTTAATATACTTTATATTTAGTTACAAATATAGACTAAAATCTATTCCTGCAAAATAAAAAACAAAAAAAATCTCTAACCTTTCGATTAGAGACTTTTATTATGCTTATTTCAGTAAAACTTACACTTCACTTTCCGGTGCTAATTCAATTTCCAAACCATCCATTTCAGGAGTAATATGTAATTGACATCCCAAACGACTGTTGTCTTCCACGTAAAATGCTTGATCCAACATATCTTCTTCAGCATCTCCCATTTCAGGTAATTCATGTTCAGACTTTACATAGCATTGACAAGAAGCACACATGGCCATACCACCACAAGTACCTTCTACAGGTAACTCATATGCTTTACACAATTCCATGATATTCATCCCCATATCTGTTGGAGCATCTAATTCATGAACTACACCTTCTCTATCCGTAATTTTTACTTTAATATCTGACATTTTGTTATTCTATAGTTTTAACAACTGCTTTTTTAGCTTCTTTCTTTTCCCCATCAAATCCTGTAACTCCATTTACGGTAGTATACTTCATTACATATCTCTTTCCTGGGTTGATAATGTTATAAGCAAATTGAACTGCAATTGTAGCCTCATGGAAACCACTCAAAATCAATTTCAATTTTCCTGGGTATGTATTCACATCTCCAATAGCAAAAATTCCTGGGATGTTTGTTCCATAATCCAACGCATTATTTACAACAATCGCATTTTTCTCAATTTCTAATCCCCAATCAGCAATAGGTCCTAATTTTGGAGACAATCCAAATAAAGGTATAAAGTGATCACATTCTTTAACACTTTCACCTTCTGTTTTGTGCTTAATCATAACTGATTCAACTTTGTCTGCTCCGTGAATTTCTTTCACCTCAGCATCAGTAATCAAGTTAATTTTTCCTTCCTTAGACAATTCAGCAACTTTCTCTACTGAATCCAAAGCACCACGGAAATCTTTTCTTCTGTGTACCAATGAAACTTCAGAAGCTACATCCGCTAAGAAAATAGCCCAATCCAAAGCAGAATCTCCACCACCTGAAATTACCACTCGTTTACCTCTATAAATTTCAGGATCTTTAATAATGTATTCAACACCTTTATCTTCGTAGTTTACGATTTCTTTGATAGGCGGCTTTCTAGGCTCAAAAGATCCCAATCCACCAGCGATAAACACTGTTGGTGCATGATGTTTTGTTCCTTTGTTTGTAGTTACAACAAATGTTCCATCGTCTAACTTCTCAATAGTATCCGCTCGTTCACCTAATGTATAAGTTGGCTCAAATGGAGCAATTTGCTCTGCTAAGTTTTTTACCAAATCACCCGCTAAAATTTCTGGATAAGCAGGAATATCATATATAGGTTTCTTTGGATAAATTTCTGTACACTGACCACCTGGTTCAGCTAGAGCATCAATTAAATGACAACGTAATTTTAATAATCCCGCTTCAAATACGGCGAACATTCCAACTGGCCCGGCCCCAATTATTAATATATCTGTTTCGATCATCTTGTAATTATTTTAATTTATTTGGTTTTGCAAAAATCGTAATAAAATACTATTTCGCCTTATACTAATTCAATTATTTCTTCTTCGCTACCAATCCTTTGGTAAATTCGTTCAAAGCTTCCACTTTTTCTTCAAAATCTCCTTTGATAGTTTTTCTGTATTCATTTAAATTCTCTGCCAATTCATTAATATCAGCAGGAATCACTTCTTCAAAAAATTGTCTCAAACGCTTCGCCATTGTTGGTGACTTACCATTTGTTGAAATTGCAATTTTTACGTTTCCTTTCGTTACAATTCCTCCCATATAAAAATCACAAAATGGAGGATTATCCGCCAGATTTACAAGAATATTTCTTTGCTTACAATCTGAATGTACTTGTTTGTTAACTTCTTCTAAATCTGTTGTTGCAATTACAATATGTTTGTTTTCTAAAAAACGCACATCATAAGGTTGCTCAAACATTTCAATCCCATGCTTTTTCGCCAAAGCAATTGTTTCTTCTCGAAACATAGGTGAAACCATTTGAACTTTCGCATCTGGACTAGACTTCAATAAAAAAGTTAACTTCTCTAAAGCCACATTACCACCACCAACTATTAAAGTATTAAGCTCGGTAACTTTTAAAAAAACAGGATATAATTGATTTTGCATTACAATGATTTTCCTTTTTGATTTAACAATTGACTATATAAAACTTCACTTTCTTTTACGGTCTCCCCTACAACTATGATAGATGGATTGGATAAACCTTTTTCATTTACAATATTCAAAATTGTATCAATGGTACCCACTGCCAAACGTTCTTGCGATTTGGTTCCATTTTCAATAATAGCAACAGGAATTGTATTTTTCCCTTTTGCCTTGAACATGTTCACTATATTTTCAAGCTTACTCATCCCCATCAATATAACGATGGTTGTGTTAGAATTAGCAGCTGCCTCAATGTCTTCACTTAACTTTAAATCAGAGCGTGTACCTGTAATCACACGAAAACTTTCATTTACACCTCTCTGTGTTAAAGAAATTCCAAAACTCGCTGGCGCTGCAATTGCTGAAGTTACTCCTGAAACAATATCTATTTCTATTCCGTGTTGAATTACAAATTTCAATTCCTCAGAACCTCGCCCAAAAATAAAAGGATCTCCTCCTTTTAATCTTACCACATGCTTTCCTTTCAAAGCATGTTCAACAATTAATTCTTGTATTTTTTCTTGAATGAACTTATGCATTCCTTTTCGTTTTCCAACAAAAATTTTCTCTGCATTTTCAGCATAATCCAATAACTCTTCATTAGCCAAAGCATCGTATAAAACTACATCTGCTTCACGCAAAGCTCTTACTCCTTTTAAAGTAATTAGCTCTGGATCTCCAGGGCCTGCTCCTACTAATGTTAATTTTGGTTGCTTATTCATTCTTTTTATTTTAAAAATTAGGAGCTGCAAAAATAACAACTCCTAATTCAAAATAACTATTATGCTTCAACTAATTCTTGTTCTCTGTATTGATCTACCAAAGTGTAAAACTTTTCAGCATCTGCTAAATATTTAGCAGCAAACTCAGCTGAAGCTTCATTTTGGTTTATTTGATAAATAAAAGTCTCAAAATCAGTATCCAATTTAATTTTCCCTGTTGCTACGAATACTTCGTTGAAATCAGAAATAATTTTATTGTGCGTATTTGTTTTCTTTCCTTCTGCTGTTAATAAAGCTTTCGCTGTATTCACAATTGAACTATATGCATAATAAATACCATCAGATAATTTTCCTTCTGCTAAAGATGCCTTAGCATTTTCAATTTTTTCTTTACTGTCAAATAATAAAGTTGCAATCAAATCAATAACAACACCAGCACATTCTCCAATACCTACGGCTTTCTCATACTTCTCTTCATTCCCCCAGTCAATAAAATCAGACTCTTCTAAATTAGAAACATCAGATAATGGCTTTAAGAAATCATAGAAATACTTTTCTCCTTGTTTCAGGTAATAGTTGATAAAGTCTTTTCCATCAGCATTCGCTATAAAATCATTTAAGATCAAACGCAATGATTCTGGACCTCTTTTAGAAGGTATTTTAATTACTTTGTCAGAAATACGACCTTTTCCATCTTTTAAGATTCCTCCTCCTAATAAAATTTGTAAAGCAGGAGCAACTAATTTCCCAGACTTCACAGACATTCCTTGATAACCAATGTTTGCCATATTGTGTTGACCACAAGCATTCATACAACCAGAAATTTTGATCATTAAATCTTTGTCATCTGCAAATTGCGGGTATTCTGCTCTTAATACTTTCCCTAGTTCATCAGCAATACCCGTTGAGGAAGCAATACCTAAGTTACATGTATCCGTTCCTGGACAAGCCGTAACATCTTGAATAGATTCGTATCCTAAATCTACCATTCCTAATTTCCCTAATTCTTGGAAAAAGAATGGTAATAAATCTTCACGTACGTGACGAATTAATATATTTTGACGTAATGAGAAACGCAATTCGTCTCCTGCGTAATTCTTAATCAAATCAGCTAAAATTCTAGCTTCTTTCGTATAAAAATCTCCAATATTTACTTTTACTCCAATTGCAAATAATCCTTCTTGTTTTTGCTCAATTACGTTAGAAGCTTTCCATGCATCAAATGCTGCTTGGTCTACGGTCACTTCTGGAGCTACAATTCCTGAAACATCTGGTGTATCGAATCCTTCTGCAGAAATTTCTACAGTTTGATTAGACAATGCTTTTGTCTCTAATGCTACTATTTCATTAAATTTTTCCAATCCAACATCTTTGATGAAGAATTTCAAACGAGCTTTTGCTCTTTTAGAACGCTCTCCGTATCTATCAAAAACACGCAAAATAGACTCCATGTAAGGAATAATTTTGTTTGTTTCTAAGAAATCAAAAGCTACATCAGCAAAACGAGGCTGAGAACCTAATCCTCCACCTAACATTACTTTAAATCCTCTTACTTCTTCACCGTTGATTACTTTCGTTTTTGCGATAAAACCTATATCATGCATAAAACTTAAAGCAGTATCATCATCCGTTCCAGAGAAAGAAACTTTGAATTTACGTCCTAATTCTTGACAAATAGGATTTCTTAAAAAGAATTGGAATACAGCATGTGCATATGGAGAAACATCAAAAGGCTCATTTTTGTCAATTCCTGCAGTTTCAGAAGCAGTAACGTTTCTTACCGCATTTCCACAAGCCTCACGTAAAGTAATATCACTCTTTTCTAATTCAGCCCATAACTCTGGAGTTCTATCCAAACTTACGTAATGAATTTGAATATCTTGACGTGTTGTAATATGTAAACGACCTCTTGAATACTCATCAGACACATCAGAAATTCTGTGCAATTGATCACTTGTAACTTTACCATAAGGTAATTTGATACGTATCATTTGAACACCAAACTGACGTTGTCCGTATACTCCACGAGCCAAACGTAAACTTCTAAATTTTTCTTCATCAATTCTTCCTTCATGAAACAATTGAATTTTATCTGCCAAATCGATGATATCTTTCTCAACGATAGGATTTTCTATTTCTGATCTAAAACTTTGCATCTCGTGTTATATTTATTGGATAAAACCTACTCCTGAGGTATTGTTAGTTTGTGCATCTATTAAAATGAATGACCCATTTGCTTTATTATCAGCATATGCATCATAAAATAAAGGTTTGGCTAGTTTTATAGACACCTCTCCTATTTCATTAATTGCTAATTTTGATGCAGAATCATCTTTTCCTGTAAAATCAGTTTTGATCACAGATTTAACGTCACCAATCTTTGCAACTACTCTATTGGCACCATGTTGAATTAAATACTTCGTTCCTGGTACCAAATTTTTAGCATCCATCCAACAGATTTTTGCTTCAATTTGTTTTGCTTCTTTTGGCAACTCAGAAGATTTTACTAATAAATCTCCTCTCGAAATATTGATATCATTTTCTAAAGTAATATTTACAGAAGAACCTCTTTCTGCTTTATCAAAAGTCTTATCGAAATGGTAAATTTCTTTAATTTTAGAAGATGTTTTTGATGGTAAAACTGTTACCTCATCACCAACACTTAAAGAACCTCCATACAATTTACCTGCATACCCTCTAAAGTCATGAAATTCTTCAGTTTTAGGACGAATCACAGTTTGAATTGGCAAACGTGCTTGTGAAACTTCATAAACATCCTGAGCATCTAAAGCTTCCAAGTGCTCCAACATAGTTTCACCATCATACCAAGGAGTTTGATCTGATTTATTCACCACATTATCTCCTTTTAAAGCACTTACAGGAATAAACGTAATGTTCTGTCCTTTGTAATCTGCCTTTTCTGCCAAAGAAGAAATCTCTGCCTTGATAGCATTAAATTTTTCCTCAGAAAAATCTACCAAATCCATTTTATTTACAGCCACAACGATATCCTTAACTTTTAATAAGTTATTGATAAAGAAATGACGGTATGTTTGTTCAATTGCTCCTTTACGCGCATCAACTAAAATAATTGCCGCTTGCGATGTAGATGCACCTGTTACCATGTTTCTTGTATACTCAACATGTCCAGGAGTATCTGCGATGATATAACTCTTTTTCGCTGTTGAAAAATAAATATGAGCTACATCAATTGTAATTCCTTGTTCTCTCTCAGCAACCAATCCATCAGTAGCCAAAGAAAAATCTAAATAATCAAATCCTTTTTGCTTACTACTTCGCTCAATTGCTTCTAATTTATCATCAGTCAATGATTTCGTATCATATAGAATACGACCGATAAGGGTACTTTTCCCATCATCTACACTTCCCGCTGTTGCTATTTTTAAAACTTCCATTTTAATTTCGTATCTGGTAGTTGGTATCTAGTAGCTAGACCATTTCCTAAAATTTTTAATTTATTTATTAACTGAATCTTCGTTACATTAGAATCTAGATACTAATGTAGTATTACGAATTCTAGAAATATCCTTGTTGTTTACGCTTCTCCATAGCAGCTTCAGATCGCTTATCATCAATACGCGCTCCTCTTTCTGAAATAGAAGAATCTCTAATTTCCTCAACAACTTTTGCAATGTCTACAGCATCAGACAAAACAGCTGCCGTACAACTCATATCTCCTACAGTTCTAAAACGAACCATTCTTTCAACAACTTCCTCATCTTCTTCTCTATACACAACGGCATCATCTGCTGTCCAAATCATTCCATCTCTCACAAAAGTTTTACGTTTATGAGCAAAATAAATAGAAGGGATCTCAATTTCTTCCTTTTCTATATAAGACCAAACATCTAATTCTGTCCAGTTTGAAATAGGAAATACACGAACATTTTGTCCTAAATCAATTTTCCCATTTAAAATATCAAACAACTCTGGTCGTTGGTTTCTTTCATCCCATCCACCAAAATCATCTCTTACAGAAAAGATACGTTCTTTGGCTCTTGCTTTTTCCTCATCTCTACGAGCACCACCAATAGCGGCATCAAAACCAAACTCTTCTAAGGCATCTAATAAAGTTTCTGTTTGCAACATATTTCTACTTGCATACTTTCCAGACTCTTCCTGAACTTTTCCTGAATCAATATTATCTTGCACATTGCGCACAATAAGCTCTACCCCTAAATCTTTACATAACTTATCTCGGAAATCAATAGTTTCCTGAAAATTATGCCCTGTGTCAACATGCAAGAATGGGAATGGTATTTTTGCTGGATAGAAGGCCTTCTGTGCCAATCTTACCAAAGTAATCGAATCTTTACCTCCTGAAAACAACAACACAGGTTTCTCAAACTGTGCCGCTACCTCTCTCATGATATAGATAGCTTCGTTTTCTAAAGCGTTAGAATTTAATATTGTACTCATTATATTTATTTTATTTCGTGTAACTAAATTTTAAAAAGAATTAAGCGTGTAATCCACACTCTCTATTCCCCAATACTTTTGTCGGATCAAAGTATTTATGCTCATTTGGAATTCCGTTTTCCTCGTTGTATGCATCTAATTGTTCATCAGACCAATCGTAAAAAGGACTTACTTTGATAACACCATCCGCACCCTGAGAAACAATATCTATACTATCTCTAAATGCAGTTTGACCTTTTCTCAAGTTGGTAAACCATAAATCAGGTTGATGCTCAGCCATTGCTCTTTTAAAAGGCTCTAACTTTACTTGTTCTGTAAATACCTTATGCATCGGATCTTCAATCTGAGGAATTCCCATCACAACATCTCTATGAGAAGACGTTTGCTGCGGTACATACAAATGAATATTCAAACTCAACTGTTCCTTTAAAGCCTCTGCATGTCTATAAGTATTAGGAGTATTATATCCTGTATCACACCAAACCACCTTTAAATCTTGCTTCTGACTCGTTGTTAAATGCAAGATAGAACCTTCATAAGGTCTGAAATTTGTAGTTATCAATGGTTTCTTTGCTGTTTCTAATCCCCATGCTACGATTTCTTGAGGTGTCTTACCTTTCAAAGAATCGTTAATTTCTTGAAGCTGCGCTTCTGTGTAAATTGTACTCATTATCTTCCCCATTTTATTGTATTCCACACTCTTTCATGAAAAAAGTATAAAATCATTTTTGTCACAAAATCAACTCCAGCAATCGCAGAAGCAGTTGAAACTTCTCCCGTAATAAACAAAGACACAATCAAAGTATCTACAGTCCCCACAACTCTCCAGCTAATCGCCTTCAATAAACTACGAATGGGCTTATCAGAAACTACAGCTTGTTGGTAGCTCTGATTCTCTTTGTTGTTTTGTAACCTATCTAATATCATTTATTTTTTATTTCAAATATTGTAAAACCTATTACCCTATCGGATTGGTAGATTATGTCGCAAAAATAAGAACTTCATTACAACCTCACAAGTTTTTCTATATAAATTAATCTTCAATTTCTTCAGTAACTACAGTAACGCAGCATTTACCCTACAAAAACAGTAGGTTTAAAAAAATAATTATTTTTTCAAGAATCAAAATAAAATGATTAAATTGTTATAATCTACTGAAAAAGAAAACATTAAATAAAACGCTATGATTTACCCAACCACTCCCAAAAATGAACTTGGAAGATTAAAATCTCTTACAAGTTTTCAAATTCTAGACACATTACCGGAAAAAGAATACGATAACATCACAAGAATTGCATCTGAAATTTGCCTTAGTCCAATAGCTTTAATTTCTTTAGTCTCAAAAGACAAACAATGGTTTAAATCACACCATGGACTAGATGCAACCGAAACACCAAGAGACATCGCTTTTTGCGCTCATGCAATCAACTCACCGAATGAAATCTTGATGGTACCTGATTCTAGAGTAGACCCAAGATTCCATGACAACCCCTTGGTGCATGAAGCTCCCAATGTAGTATTTTACGCAGGGGCTCCATTAAACACTCCTGATGGCTTTTCCCTCGGTACACTCTGCGTTATTGACCACGAGCCTAAACAACTTAACAAATCTCAACTAGAAGCTCTTGAGGCTTTATCACAGCAAGTTGTTAGTCAATTCCAACTAAGGAGAAACATTAGTCTTCTCGAAGAAAAAAACAAAGAAACCGAAACGCTAAACAAACAACTTAATTCATTTGCTCATAGCCTAACCCATGATATAAAAACCCCGATAAGAGGGATTCAAACCATAGCCTCATGGCTAAAATCAGACTACCAACATGCATTAGACCAACAAGCTAATGATTGGATTGATTTGATACTTTCACGTGTTAGTTATATGGATACATTATCAACCGGCATGCTTGATTTTTCGCAAAAAACAACTGACAAAATAAAAATCACAAATTTTGACATGAGCAGTTTATTACATAGTATCAGTGAAAATTTCGATGCCAACCATTTCAAATACGAATTTATAAATGCCAATTTCAAAGTAACCCATTCAGAAATCATATTCTTAACTATTTTTCAAAACCTAATATCAAATTCCATAAAGTATTCTGACCAGGAACTTGGGCTTATAAAAATTAGCTTTTTCAAAACTGAAAAAAATCTAAAAATTAGTTATGAAGACAATGGTCCAGGAATCAACAAAGAACACCGAGAAAAAGTTTTTTTACTCTTTGAAACAATTGGTGCGAAAAACGATAATAGTGCTGGTATAGGCCTTACCACGGTAAAGACATGTATTGATAGATTAAAAGGGACGGTAAAATTAATTGATAGAAGCAATGGCTTAAGAGGGGTTCACTTTGCTATTTCAATACCTCTTTTATAGTTTACCTGTAAGATCCGCCAATGTAGTGTTTCTAAAAACCTGAAGTGTACTATCCCGTACCTGTATCATCAATTTATGAACACTACAAGCATTTTCATCAGGACAATCGTCGCATTTTTCATAAAAATTTAAACTTACGCATGGAACCATTGCGATCGGACCTTCCAACGAACGAATTACCTCTGTCATTAAAATATCGGCTGGTTCTTTTAAAAGGTAGTAACCACCTCCTTTACCTTTTTTGGAACCTAAAAGACTCGCCTTTCGCAAAGTAAGCAAGATACTTTCCAAAAATTTATGAGAAATATTTTCACTTTTCGCAATTTCTGATATTTGTACAGGACAATTTTCCTGTCTATTCGCCAAGAAAGTCAATGCCTTTAATCCGTATTTTGTCTTTTTTGAAAGCATAAAACGAAGATAGAAATTTAATTCTATATAGCCTATAAACTTAGTAGATTACCTGCGCTCGTTAAACCGTTTGATAAAATCACTTTTAAACACTCTACCCAACGGAATGGAAATCTCCCCTTCCAAAAAAACCTGATTCCCAGATATTTTTACAATCTTAGATATATTTATCAAATAAGATTTATGAACCCTCATAAAATATTTACTGCCAAGTAATTCTTGCCAATATTTTAATGTTTCAGATGAAAGAATCTTCCTGTCATTTAAATACAACTCCGTATAATCTGAGTCTGTTAAAATGTAATGAATTTCGTCAAACTTAACTCGAATATAATCATAACCTACTTTTACAAACACCTCTGTTAATTCATCAGAATTACGCGTAAAAGAACTCGAAGAATTCAAACTTAACGCTCCACTTTTCTTAGTAGCTTTAGACACTGCTTTTACAAACCTTTGAAAAGAAAAAGGTTTCAATAAATAATCAATCACATTATATTCATAACTCTCAATAGCATAATCTTGAAAAGCTGTAGTAATAATAATTTGGGGAGAAGTGGTTAGGCTTTTTAAGAAATCCATACCAGACAACTTCGGCAAATGAATATCTAAAAACACCACATCTACCTTACCGAAATTGATTACTTCTAATGACTCCATAGCATCAGCATAACAACCTATCAAGGTCATCGAACCTATATCCGAAATATATTTCTTTAATATTCTTTGAGCCGGTAACTGATCTTCAATGATGATACAATTCATATTTCAACTAATCTTTCAATTCAATTGTTAAATCTACCGAATAACTCTCATTATCCGATTCAATATTCAAACTATGACGATTTGGATACACCAATTCTAAACGTTTCTTAACATTCAACAAACCAATTCCACTACCTAAATCATGAGTGTTACTAACATCTAAAAAGGTGTTTTTACACTTGAAATTAAGTACTCCTTTTTCATCTATTTTCAAATCTATATCTATTTCGATAGCATTCGTTTGACTTGATGAGCTATGCTTGAATGCATTTTCAACGAACACAGTCAATATCAATGGCGAAATAACAAAACTTCCCATTTCTTCTTTCACTCTCAAACTTACTTCTCCTCTCCCTTCTATTTGAAGTTTACTCAGATTCACATAATGTTCTAAATGATGAATCTCTTTCTCTAAAGGAACAAATCGTTCTTTACACTCATACAACATATATCGTAAAACAGATGAAAGCTCTAAAATTATCTCTGGTGTTTTGGGCGATTCCATTACTGCATAAGAATACAAGTTGTTAATATTATTAAACAAAAAATGTGGATTTATTTGCGACTTCAAATACAATAATTCACTTTCTTTTACAGAGTTTTTCAACTCCAAAACCTCACGTTGTTTTACCAAAGCATCCCAAGCAAATTTAAAACCTACCAGTATAGAAATTGTTGGTAAAACTCCTAACAACGTATAAAAAATCTTAGAAAATTTCCTACCTCGTGTCTCTGGATAAAAAATCTTTTCTAAAACAAACTCCTCAACCAAAATTACGATTATCAAAACCGAGACTACAGCAATGACCAACTCCCAATACTTGTTTTTATAAAGAAACTTAGGCAGTAACACATAGTTGATTACAAATGCCGTAAAAACCAAATTTAAATAAAAGTAAAACTGCTTAAAATCAATACCCTCGATTCTTTTGTCATACGCAAAAAACACAAAAACCATAACATGCAAAAACAATTGAAAAATCAATTCTTTAAACCTTGAGTGAGAAAAGTGTTTTATAATCTTCATGATTTAAAATTAAACAAAATATCACTCACACAAGCATTTGAATAGTTAATCAACAAAACACACACCTTAAACTACTAATTTACAGAGCTAAACGACAATTTGCTGTTTAACCTAAAACTTTGGTCGTTTGCCAAAAAAAACTTTTGCGATACAGATCTTATGGTTTAATTTGTTTCAACACAATCTAACCCATATTTTAAATTAACAAAAATGGTTCCGAATGAAGATTAAGATTATTTTGATGGCAACACTACTACTCTCGGCTAGTTTTTCGCAAGCACAATACAAGAAAACTGAGATTCATGGAACAATTATAGAAAAAGACAATAGGCTTGCCATACCCTACGCAAGTATCGTACTCTACAATCTAGACACAAATGAAAAATCTGGAACAACTACGGATATGAATGGTGCTTTTAGCATCAACACCACCTATTCTAACTTTGAATTAGAAGTTAGTATTATGGGATACCAAACCAAAACTATTTCAAAATTAAAAAATTCAAATAGAGTGTTAAATCTTGGTAGTATTGAAATACATCCCGAAAACAAAAAACTTGACGAGGTAATTGTTAGAGCAGAAGTTTCAAAAACTGTATTCAAATTAGATAAAAGAGTTTTTAATGTAGGTAAAGATATTAGTAGTTCAGGAGCAAGCGCCCTAGAAGCCCTCAATAACGTTCCTTCTGTTAATGTTAATATTGAAGGCGAAATAAGTCTTCGCGGTAGTACAAGTGTTCAAATCTTAGTAAACGGAAAACCATCCGTACTCGCCGATCAATCTAGCAACGCTTTGGGAACCATCTCTGCCGATATGATTGAAAGTATCGAAGTAATTACAAACCCTTCCGCTAAATACGAAGCCTCTGGTACCTCTGGTATTTTAAATATCATCTTAAAAAAAGAACAAAAAGAAGGTTGGAATGGTTCCATCTCAGCAAATACAGGAACACCCGATAACCATAGCTTAGGTTTGAGTTTAAATAGAAGAACGGAAAATTTTAATTTATTTACACAACTCGGAGCCGGATATCGATCATTACCACAATACAAAAACGGGAGCAACAAGAACCTCAACAGTGGCGAAACTCTTTTTAATGAAGGAACAGAATACAGAAACGAAACGTTTTTTAACGCAACACTCGGTACAGATTACCATATCAACGAACGTAATATTTTAACGCTTTCAGGAAGTTTTGCCTACGAAATCGAAGACCAACCTTCAGAAACTACTTATACTGCTTTTGATGCAAATGACCTTCTTATTTCTAATTGGGTAAGAACGGAAACAACCGAAGCAACAAATCCGAAATTTCAATACGAATTAGATTATAAAAAAGAGTTTAAAAATAATGAAGAAAATTCCTTAATTGTAAGTGCTCTCGGAAGGTATTTTGCCAAAGACCTTTCTTCTGAGTTTTTAGATACTACTATATCTGGCACCGAAAATAACGAAAAACAACAAGTCGATACAGATTACAAATACTCGGACTACACTTTTAAAGCTGACTATGTAAACCCTATAAACGACATATTCACTCTAGAAACGGGAACCCAATATGTTGTTAATAGCGTCATTAATGATTACGAAGTTAGAGAATGGATTGAAGATGACTATGTAATCAATGATTCTCTCTCTAATAATTTTGAATACAGCCAAAACGTATTAGGTGTTTATGGAACATTTGCCTACGAAAAAGAAAAATGGGGAGCAAAAGCAGGACTTAGAGTTGAAAACACAGATTTAAGAACCTACCTTACAGATACAAATGAATCAAACAAGCAAAATTATACGAATCTATTTCCTACCCTACATGCTTCGTATAAAATAGCAAGTGATTTTTCTATTCAAGCAGGCTATTCCAAAAGAATTTTCAGACCTCGCTTAAGAAACCTGAATCCATTTGTGAGCATTCGAGATAACTTTAATGTAAGAACTGGTAACCCTGAATTACAACCAGAATTCACAAACTCTTACGAATTAACCAGTATTTTTAGTTTAGGAAAAGCATCACTAAACTCTAGTTTATATTATCGCTATACAACAGATGTTATTGAAACCGTATATACTTTTGTTGACAATATTACCATTGCTACTCCTCAAAATATTGGAACAAAAAACTCCATAGGTTTTGAAACGAACGGGAAATACAATGCTAACAATTGGCTAAGTTTTAATGGTGATTTTAATTATAACTATTTCGAAAGAAACGGGTCATATGAAGATCAATCTTTTGACTTCGTAGGACGACAATGGTCTGCTAGGCTCGGAACAAAAATTCGATTCCCAAAAGATATCGATCTCGAATTAACTGGTAATTATAGATCAGATTACCAAACCCTGCAAGGAACGAATGATGCATATGCGTTTATGGATGCGGGACTTCGCAAAAAAATCTTAAAAGGAAAAGCAATCGTCAATATTGGAATCAGAGACCTATTCAATTCAAGAATTTATTCACAATCTGTTATTCAACCAACCTTTGAAAGATACAGTGAAAGAAGTCGTGGTCGCTTTTTTACTCTTGGAATAAGCTATGGATTTGGTAAAGGGGAAGCAATGACCTATTCGGGAGGAAGAAGGAGGTAGATTTTTTTGATGGAACAATCTTTAAATAGACAACTTGGCTATTCATTTAAAACAAAAAACCAACACAAAAGTGTTGGTTTTTAATAAAAAAATCATCTATGATATTTATATTCTTTCCAAAGCCTGTTGGATATCGGTGATAATATCATCAATATGCTCTAGACCTAAAGAACAACGAACGGTACCATCTAAAATACCGACAGCTTCTTTATCTTCTTTCGCTAATTTGGCATGTGTTGTAGAAGCTGGATGCGTTACAATCGTTCTAGTATCGCCTAAGTTAGCAGACAACGAACACATTTCGATACTATCAAAGAAAGTTTTCCCTCCTTGAACACCATTTTCCACTTCAAAAGCAACAATTGTACCTCCTAGTTTCATTTGCTTGATGGCAACTTCATGTTGAGGATGAGACTTTAAAAAAGGATATTTCACCCATTTTACTTTTGGATGCGCCTCTAAAAACTCTGCTAATTTCAATGCATTATCACATTGCTTCTCACATCTCACTGATAGTGTTTCTAAGCTTTTAGACAATACCCATGCATTGAAAGGCGATAAAGAAGGTCCTGTTAAACGTGAAAACAAATAAATTTCACGAATCAACTCTTTAGAACCAACGGTAATCCCGCCTAAAACTCTTCCCTGTCCATCGATTAATTTTGTTGCAGAATGAATTACCAAGTCCGCCCCAAATTTAATTGGCTGTTGCAAATAAGGAGTTGCAAAACAGTTATCAATAATCAGTAAAACATTATGTTTTTTTGCAATACGACTCAACTCTTCTAAATCTAGCACATCAACTCCTGGGTTCGTTGGAGTTTCTGCATAAATAAATTTAGTATTTGGCTGAATCAAACTTTCTACTTTCTCTACCTCTGTCACCCCAAAATAAGAAGTTTCAATCCCCCATTTTGGAAAGTATTTTGTAAACAAACCATGTGTTGCTCCAAATACAGACCTTGCTGATACAATATGATCACCAGAACTCAACAAAGCAGCAAAAGTTGAATAGATAGCTGCCATCCCTGAAGCAAAAGCAAAACCATCTTCAGCCCCTTCCATTTTACATATTTTCTCTATAAATTCAGAAGTATTAGGATTGCTATATCTGCTATATAAATCACGCTCTTTTTCTTCTGCAAAAGAAGCACGCATTTCCTCGGCATCATCAAATACAAACCCCGATGTTAAATACAAAGGTGTTGAATGTTCTTTAAACTGAGTTCTTTCAGATTGGGTTCTCACCGCTTCCGTTTCAAAATGTCTTTTACTCATTGTATTCTTTTTAATTACTGGGTCATATTAAAACAACCCAACAGATCAATATTTTATTTTTATTTACAACCCTCCTTCAGAAAGCCTTAAGATATCACCAAAAACACCTCTTGCCGTAACATGCGCTCCTGCTCCTGCTCCTTGAATTACAATTGGCCTTTCCCCATAAGATTCTGTATAAATCTCAAAAATAGAATCAGCTCCTTTTACTTGCCCTAAAGCAGAATCTGCCGATACAGAAATCAGTTTCACCTCTAAACGCCCCTTATCTTGTGACAAATCACCGTGTAAATCACCAATATACCTCAACACATTTCCAGGTTCTTGTTTTCCCTTCACCTCTTGATAAACAGAATCAAACTGATCTAAATTACTTAAAAAAGTTTCTGTATCTCCTTCTCTTAAAGTTTCTGGTATTAAATTATGAATCTGAACATCAGAAAATTCATTTTTCAAATCCAATTCACGTGCCAAAATCAATAATTTTCTTCCAACGTCATTTCCATTCAAATCCTCTCTTGGGTCTGGCTCTGTAAACCCCTGGTCCTTTGCTCCTTGTAACACTGTACTAAATTTCTCGTCATTCGCAGAGAAATTATTAAACAAATAGCTCAACGTTCCAGAAAACACCCCTTTAATTCTCGTAATATTTTCACCCGAATGGTGCAACATTCGAATGGTATCAATCAAAGGCAAACCAGCACCAACATTTGTTTCGTACAAGTATGTTTTTTTATTACGCTTTAACTCCTCTCTTAATCCTTCGTAAAATTCGTAAGAAATTGTATTTCCTATCTTATTTGAAGAAACTAAATTAAAGCCTTTTTGAACCAATGGAATATAATTTTCAACAAATTGAGCATTGGCTGTATTATCAACAGCTATCAAATTTTCTAAATGATATTCATTTGCAAATGCAGCAACCTCATCTACAGATCTCGCAATTCCATTATTTTCTAATTCTTTTCTCCAATCGTTAGTGATCCCTGTTTCATTTAAAACCACTTTTTTAGAATTCGCTACCGCAAAAACATTTAATTCAACACCACGTCGTTTCAAAATTTTTGCTTTGCTTTCTAGTATTTGATCGACCAGCGTCCCCCCCACTAAACCAACTCCAAAAATAGCGATATTAATTTTTTTAGCAACTCCAAAAATCTCCCCATGAATTACATTCACCGCCTTATGCAAGTTCTTGTTTTTCACAACCAAACAAACATTCCTACCAGCAACTGTATTATTCATTAAAATTGGTTCTATACTATTTCGTATCAAAGCACTGTAAGAACTATTGAAAGAAGCCAGGGTTTTTCCTAATGTTGAAATTATTGCAACATCCTTTTCTACGCCAATTTTAGTAACATCTTTACTTAAAAAATCAAGATTGAATTCATTCGCCAAAGCCTCTCTTGCCTTACGAGCTTGAGTTGCATCTACAACAAAACTAATCCCTCTTTCAGAAGATCCTTGTGAAATAATACTTACACTGATATTATCTTTTTGCAACGCAGTAAACACCCTAGCATCAACCCCTACTTTACCCAAAAGCCCCTTACCTTCAAGATTAATCAAGGCCATGTTTTCTAATACCGAAATGGCTTTAATCCCATCTTTTGAGGCATGATCGTTAGTGATTAATGTTCCTTTACTAGAGGCATCAAACGTATTTAAAATTCTTAATGGAATTCCCTTTTCTGTTAAAGGAATCATTGCCTTTGCATTTAAAATATACGCCCCAAAATTTGCCAATTCATTTGCTTCCTTGAAAGATAAATTTTCAATTTTTCTCGCATTTGGTACCAAATCAGGATTTGCCGTATAAATACCATCTACATGGGTATAATTTTCTAATTCATCCGCACCTAAATAGTTTGCCAATAAAGCTGCAGAGTAATTACTACCATTTCGTCCTAAGGTTGTTGTTTCATTTTCTGTATTAGATGCAATAAACCCTGTTACGATCTGAATTTCAGAAGCATTACAATTCTTAAAAAACTCAACCACATTATACTTCGAAACATCCTCAAGCAACTCTGCTTCTCCAAAAGTAGCATCTGTTTTTAACAACTCTCTAGAATCCACAAAATTTGCATTGATCCCGTTTTTATTTAAAAGAGAAACTACCATTTTAGCAGACAATAACTCTCCATAAGCCAACACTAAATCTTTTATTTTAGGACTATAATCACCCAAAAGATTTACTCCTTCAAAAATCTTCTCAAGAAAAGAAAATTCTTCAGAAAAATCTGCCTTAGGATTTGGCTCTATCTGATACTTTTTGAAATTTTCAAAAGCCTCTTTATAAGAAGTACTTTTTTTAGATTTTTCTAAAAGCTTTTCTAAATCGTTCGTAGAAGTACCTCTTGCTGAAAGTACCACGATACTTTTTTCTTTCTTTTTTATCTTTGAGCTAATGATATCCAAAACACTCTGAAGACCTTGCCCATTTGCTAAAGATTTACCTCCGAATTTAATTACTTTCATGGCTTATATGTATGTCACTTATCAAAGTGAATTCTTACTTTATTAATTTAAAAAACATCTTTCAATAGTTTTTTCAGCTGAGCATCCTCAACCAAAAAACCATCATGTCCGTGTAATGATATTATTTCTTTATAAACACTATCAATCCCTAATTCGTCCAAAATATTTTTAGTTTCAATATTCTCTTGAGGAACAAAAAAGAAATCAGAATCTATCCCAATCTGAATTATTTTTGCTTTGATCAATGGCGCTACTTCTTTAAAACTACCTCTATCTCTAACAATATCCAAAGTAGATAATAAGTGATTCACCATTTTATAAGATTGTAAGTGAAATCTGTTTTCTAACTGAAAACCATGGTGTAACAACCAACTTTCTACATTAGGAATTCCTAAATTTTCATTTACTGTTCTATTGAATTTTTCTTTAAACGAACCTGCCGTTCTATAAAACATCATTGCCATCATTCTAGCATCATGAACCGGTTTCTTGGAGTTTAATAGAATTTGTTCTTGAACTTTATTATGAGCTAAAATCCAATCAGAAGCTTTCCAATCCGACGCCACCACAATTAAGTTATCCGCCAACAAGGGAAATAACACTGCCATTTCCCAAGAAATTCCTCCTCCTAATGAACCTCCTATCAGAGCATGTAACTTTTTCACCTCTAACTGTTGCAAAGCCAACCCAAATAATTGAGCCACATCTCTAGCAGTGAAATCCTTATAATTTTCAATCAAATTATCAGGTTTCTTATCGAAACCATTTCCTGGAATATTAAATGATATGATAGTATACTTATTTGTATCTATTAGATTCCCTTCAGAAATAATTCCTTTCCACCAACCCGAATGAGGACTTGCCACATCAGAATTTCCCGTAAGAGCATGATTTACTAACACAATGGGAGCACTATGTAATTCTTGACCAAAAATTTCATAAGAAAGTTCTAGTTCATCATAGACTACACCTGTCTCGGTAGTAAAATCGACAATAGAATGATATTTTAAACTACTATTCAAAGTATTTCCTTTTTATTAATAACAAATTCACTTACTAATGAAATTTCAAAAGCGTTTCGGAAATGTTATAAAAAAATTAAAGGACTTTACTTAGTCTTTGGTTATCTATCCAAGCATATTGCCAAGGTAGAATTTAGCACCTTCTTTAAAAGAATAAAGGGTTGCTAAGGCTTCACCGGGTCTAATCCCTCTGCCTTTCTTGATAACATTTCAAAAAATATATGAACTACGTTGCAAAAATATGAATTATTTACCAAACTGCAACGTTTCTTTAGTAAATCTATAGTTCTCTTATGCGAACAAAGTTTAATCTGTCATCTGCATCGCATCTACCTTTTTAAAATCTTGATAAACTATATAAAATAATAAAGGGATTACAACAAACACAATAGGATTTGTTTGATAGGCTCCCAAAAAATTTAAGTAAAGTAATTGTATAAAAGCCCTAGTCATGCCACATCCTAAACAAGAAACACCAAAGACACTTTTAAACAAACAAGCTGGCAAAACATCTATTTTTGTAAAAAGATACAATAAAATTGAAACAGCATAATACCCAAAACACAGCATCACAACTTTACGATTTTTCACATAATTGAAAAACCTTTTGTTAATATTTAACCGGAACACCGTCTGCATCCTTAAAACTACCCGTCAATAAAATAATAAAATCAATCAAAACCCAAATACCACAACCTCCTAAAGTTAAAAGTTGAACAACACCAATAGCCGTGTGCCCTGTATAAAACCTATGCGCCCCAAAAACTCCTAAAAACCAACATAAGACCAAAGAAACAATCCATCTTTTTTCTTGTTCTTGACTCGCAGAAGACCTTCCATAAATTACTTCTTGTCTTACACCACATTTTGGGCAAATCTCTGCTTTTCTATTAATAGGCTCTCCACACTCATGGCAGTATTTTTCATTTTCAGTTTTCACAATCTTCATTTTTATGTAATTTACCAAAGACAAATAATTTTGCCCTTGGTAAATTTAAGGAATTCAATTAATTTACAAAGACTTAAATGCATTTTCCAAGTCCGCTTTCAAATCTTCAACAGACTCTAATCCAACAGATAAACGAATCAAATCTTGAGAAACACCAGCTCCAAGCTGTTGCTCTTCACTCAATTGTTGATGTGTAGTACTTGCCGGATGAATAATTAAAGATTTCGTATCTCCAATATTTGCCAACAATGAAAATACCTTGGTGGCATCCGTTACTTTTTTAGATGATTCAAAACCACCTTTTACTCCAAAAGTTACCAAACCACTTTGTCCTTTTGGTAAGTATTTTTTTGCTAAATCATTGTATTTATTTGAGGCAAGTCCTGGATAGTTTACCCATGCAACTTCTTCTCTAGACTCTAACCAGGTTGCAAGTTCTAAAGCATTTTCACTATGTTGCTTTATTCTTACTGGTAACGTTTCTAAACCTTGAATGATTTGAAACGCATTGAAAGGACTCAAAGCTCCTCCAAAATCACGTAAACCTTCTAAGATCAATTTAAATGTAAAAGCAGCAGCTCCCAAAGCCTCACTATAAACCAACCCATGGTAGCCTGCTGAAGGCTCAGTGAATTCTGGGAATTTCCCATTTGTCCAATCAAAAGTACCAGCATCAATAATAGCTCCTCCAAGAGAATTTCCTTGCCCTCCAATATATTTTGTCAATGAATGAATCACCAAGTTAGCTCCATGTTTAATGGGATTTAACAATCCAGGTGTTGCCACTGTATTATCAACAATAAAAGGAACTCCTGCTTCTTTTGAATGTTTAGATATCGCTTCTAAATCAAGCACGTCTAACTTTGGGTTTCCTAAAGACTCCACAAAAAACGCTCTAGTATTGTCTTGTACTGCTTCTTTGAAACTATCCGGATTGGAAGCATCTACAAAAGTTGTTGTAATTCCCAATCGTGGCAATGTAACATTTAACAAAGTAAATGTCCCACCATACAAACTACTTGAAGCTACAATATGATCTCCTGCTCTTAACAAAGTCATTAAGCCAGTTGCTATTGCAGAAGTCCCAGAAGCAAACACAACAGCTCCTATTCCTCCTTCAATAGCCGCCAAACGATCTTGTAAAATTTGATTCGTAGGATTGTTTAGACGTGTGTAAATAAAACCTAATTCTCCTAATGAAAATAAATTTGCAGCATGTTCAGTGTCATTAAACACATAAGATGAAGATTGATAAATTGGAACTGCTCTTGTTCCTTGAGTTAATGTTGTGTCATGTCCTGCATGCAAAGCATTTGTTTCAAATTTGTGTGTGCTCATGGTGATAATTTTTAATAGTTTGTATTAATTTCTAGAACAAAAAAAACCTCTATAGAAAATCTATAGAGGTCTTGAATTTATGTATTATTTTAATTTTACACAATAGCATCCCCTACAGACCGAGATCCGCACATCATTTTAGAACACATATTTAATGTAAAATTCATTTCTTCTTTTTTTGTTACAACAAATGTAGAAACTTTTATTTAAAAAGCAAATATTCATTTCTTTTTATGTAATTTTGCAGTATTAAAAGTAAAGAGGAAAGATTTGACTGATTGCCACCTCGTTAAAAAAGAGCTAAAGCAGGATTCTCAATCTATTTCTTTAGCGGCGCTGGTAATTATTTCTGTTTTTCTCGACTCATAGAAAAATTAAAAAACAATGGCATATTTATTTACGTCCGAATCTGTTTCGGAAGGACACCCTGACAAAGTTGCTGATCAAATTTCAGATGCTTTAATTGATAACTTTATGGCTTTTGATCCAGAATCTAAAGTAGCATGTGAGACTATGGTTACCACTGGACAAGTATTTTTGGCTGGTGAAGTAAAATCTAAAACTTATTTAGATGTTCAAAAAATTGCTAGACAAACTATCAATAAAATAGGATACACGAAAGGAGAATATCAATTTGACGGTAATTCTTGTGGTGTTTTATCTGCGATCCATGAGCAATCTGATGACATCAATCGTGGTATTGACAGAGAGGTTAAAGAAGAACAAGGAGCAGGAGATCAAGGAATGATGTTTGGTTACGCAACCAATGAAACTGATAATTACATGCCTTTGGCTTTGGAATTATCTCATAGGTTGTTGATAGAACTAGCTGCTTTGAGAAGAGAAGGAAATGAGATTCCTTACTTACGTCCAGATGCAAAAAGCCAGGTTACAATTCAATATTCTGATGAAAACAAACCAGAAAGAATTGAGGCTATTGTAGTATCAACTCAACATGATGATTTTGATGCTGATGACGCAAAGATGTTGGCAAAAATTAAATCTGACATCATCAATATTTTGGTTCCTAGAGTTCTTTCTAAACTAAAACCAGAGATTCAAGCCTTATTTGGAGATGATATTAAATATCATATCAATCCAACTGGAAAATTTGTTATCGGTGGACCACATGGAGATACTGGTTTAACTGGTAGAAAAATTATTGTAGATACCTACGGAGGAAAAGGAGCCCACGGTGGAGGAGCTTTCTCTGGAAAAGATCCGAGTAAAGTGGATAGATCTGCGGCATATGCTACAAGACATATTGCTAAAAATCTAGTTGCAGCTGGAGTTGCTGATGAAATTTTAGTACAAGTTTCTTATGCAATTGGTGTGGTAGAGCCGATGGGGATTTTTGTTGAAACATATGGAACCTCTAAAGTTTCTTTATCTGATGGAGAAATAGCAGCAAAATTGAGTACCATTTTTGACATGAGACCGATTGCCATTGAAGAAAGATTAAAACTAAGAAATCCTATTTATTTGGAAACTGCAGCTTATGGGCATATGGGAAGAACTCCTGAAGTTAAAACCGTAAGATATGAATCTCCAAATGGTGAAGTTGTTGAGAAAGAAATTGAAACTTTCACTTGGGAAAAACTTGATTACACTGAAAAAGTAAAAGAAGCTTTCGGATTATAAAAACCGAAATTACATAGAACATCAAGCGCCTCTAAATTCAGTTTTAGAGGCGCTTTTTATTTCTAAGATTTTTCTAAATTTGTAAAAAAACAAAGATGTTTATTATCGGAATCACCGGAGGTACTGCAAGTGGAAAATCTACTCTAGTTGAAAAAGCAATCTCCCATTTTAATAAAAATGATATTGGAGTTATTTCTCAGGATTCTTATTACAAATCAACTGATGCACTGACACACGAACAAAGAATCGCAATTAACTTTGACCATCCAGATGCCATTGATTTTGATTTATTGGTTGAGCAACTCATTTCCTTAAAAAACAACATTCCTATTCAACAACCAGTTTATTCTTTCCACACTCACAACAGAATGAAAGAATGCAAAAGTTTTCTGCCAAAAAAAATTGTAATAGTTGAAGGTATTTTGATATTTAACGATAAAAGATTATTAGATTTGTTTGATTTAAAAATTTTTATTGATGCAGATGCGGATGAAAGACTGATGCGAAGAATCCTTAGAGATAATAAAGAAAGAGGAAGAGACACTCAAGAAGTTATTCATAGATATCGATCGACTTTAAAACCAATGCATAATCTGTACATTGAACCGAATAAAAAACATGCTGATTTAATTTTTAATAATACAGAAATAAGCACGAATAATTTAGAGGAACTGACTGAGATAATAAAAAAAAGACTAGCGTAATTTCATGAAACTAATAAAAAAGATACAGCAAAATAAAACTTTAAAAATCTTAACGAATAGCTATGTTTTGATTTTAATAGTTTTCTGTACATGGATGCTTTTTTTTGACGAAAACTCATATTTAAATCACAGAGAATACAATCAAGAAATAGAAGAATTAAAAAACTCAATAGAGTTTTATAAAAAAGAAATTGAGCATAACAAAAAAATGATTGAGGCCTTGAACGACCCAGAACAATTAGAAAAATATGCCAGAGAAATTTACAGAATAAAAAAAGAAGATGAAACTTTATACCTTATAGAGTTTGACACAATTAAATAAAGAAAAAATGAAAATACTTGGTATTGGTAAAAACTACGTAAACAATCTTGAAGAGATAGATGCTCTTAAAAACGGAACTCAAATTATTTTCTCTAAACCAGAATCTAGTTTGGTTTTAGACAACAACGATGTTGAATATCCTTCCTTTACAGATCAATTAATTTATGAACTAGAATTAGTTGTAAAAATTGGAAAAGAAGGAAAAAACATTGCTGAAGCGGATGCAGAATCATACATTTCTGAAATAGGTTTAGGAATTGATTATACCGCAAAAGACATTTTAACGACTTATAGAGATGTTAAAGGACCATGGGATTTAGCTAAAGGTTTTGATGGAGCTGCTCCTATTTCAAAATTCTATCCTATTGAAAAATTTGAGGATTTGTCAAACATCAATTTTGATCTAAAAATCAACGGAGAGCAAAAACAAATTGGAAACACATCCAAAATGATTTACAATTTCAAAGAAATTATTGCCTATGTCTCTAAATTTATGACTTTAGAGCCTGGAGATCTAATTTTCACAGGAACTCCTGCCACTGGAGCTGGTAAAAATGTAAAAGGTGATCATTTACAAGGTTCATTAGAAGGTGAACTCTTGATAGATTATAAATTAATCTAATTCTTTTAGAATGTATATTTCACAAACCTTGATATCCGGAAGATTGTCAAGGTTTTATTTTTTTTGAAAGTATGATTTTAAAAAACCAGTCCCATAACCATAAAACTGAACACTTGTAGCCACAACCGCTAACAAACCTACTTTCAAACTCCCTTCAACTATCATTGCATGAATTGCTAAGATTATAAAATACCCTATATAAAGTAGCAAACCCAAACTTATATTAAAGGCTGCTCCAAGCATAGAAATCATAAACCCAATAAAAAAAAGACTTGGGAACCAATACGTGATTTTTGCCGTTCCAGGAAAACGCTTGTTTAAAAAAGGCCTTGCTTTCCCAAAGGCATTTGTTTGCTTGTAAAATTGAGAAAAATCAACCCTTCGTTTATGGTAAACAAAAGCAGTATCGATCAACTGTGTTTCAAACCCCTCTTTCCATAATCTAAAAGTCAAATCTATATCCTCTCCAATCTTTAAATCCGAAAAACCTTGAGTTTTTTCAAAAGCAGCTTTGGAGATTCCTAAATTAAAACTTCTCGGTTGAAATTTCCCTACTCCTTTTTTCTTTCCACGAATTCCTCCCGTAGTCATTAATGAGGTCATTGAGTAATTTATTGCTTTCTGAATATCAGAAAAACTCTCATGTGCCGCATCAGGTCCGCCAAAAGCATCTGTAAACTTTAAACGTAATTGAGTATCGACTGCGTTTAAATACCCATCGGGAATCAAACAATCGGAATCAAAAATTATAAAATAATTCCCCTTGGCTTTTTGCATCCCATAATTTCTACTTTTTCCAGCACCCTGATTCTCCGTTAAAAAATACTGAATGTTCAAATATTGTTTAAAATGCGATACAATACTCTCACAGGTATTTGGAGAACCATCTTCTACGATCACCACTTCAAAAGAAAAATCTCCTTTCATCTTGGTCAAACTTTCCAACAACTCTTGTACCTCATCAGGACGATTGTAAACAGGAATAATAATAGAGTATTGTAAATTCATTTTATAAAATATGGAAGCCAAATATACTAAAGAAAACCATCTCTTTAGAAATTACTTTTGAAACAAAAAAAAAATGCAAGCGAAAGCGCTTGCATTTTAATATTTGAATCTTGAAAATCTTATTTTTCTTCTGTAAACTCAGACATTACAGCTGTACTCACCCCCATGTTAGAGAATCCTCCATCATGGAATAAGTTTTGTAAAGTTACTTTTTTAGTCAAATCAGAAAATAATGAAATCGTATAGTCAGCACATTCCAATGCAGTTGCATTTCCTAAAGGAGACATTTTTTCAGCATAATTGATAAATCCGTCAAATCCTTTCACACCGCTACCTGCAGTAGTCATCGTTGGAGACTGAGAAACTGTATTAACTCTCACTTTATGATCTCTTCCAAAGAAATAACCAAAACTACGAGCAATAGACTCTAAATATGCTTTATTATCAGCCATATCATTGTAATCAGGAAATACTCTTTGTGCAGCCATATAAGTCAAGGCAACTATAGACCCCCACTCACTCATTGCTTCTTTTTTGTAAAGAACATTCATAACTCTATGGAAAGAAAGCGCAGAAATATCAAAACCTTTATGCGTAAAATCATAATTTGATTCCGTATAGTGTTTTCCTTTTCTTACGTTCAAAGACATTCCAATAGAATGCAAAACAAAATCAATTTTACCTCCAAGTATTTCAACAGATTTCTCTACCAAATTTTCAAGGTCTTCCATTGAAGTTGCATCAGCAGGAATCACTTGAGAACCTGTTTTCTCAGCCAACTCATTAATTGTTCCCATTCTCATTGCAATCGGTGCATTGGTCAAAACAAATGTCGCTCCTTCTTCATGAGCTCTCTCAGCAACCTTCCAAGCAATTGAATTTGAATCTAATGCTCCAAAAATAATACCTCTTTTTCCTTTTAATAAATTATACATAAATATAAAATTGAATGTTTTTTAATTTTTTTTGTGTGGCAAATATACTAAAGATTGACAAATAAAGTTTTTCTCATTTAAAAAAACAAAAAACAACTACTCAACCTCTTCATAATCAACATAATCCCCTACATTTTTAGATTGACTGGTACGGTTAGTTTGAGGCTTCTTATCAATAATAGTTTCACCTACTTTCACGTCTGACTGTCCGTTCGTAAAACCTGAACTTCTCTGTTGCGCTCTTTCTTGCGCCTTATCAACCGCTTTTTTCAATACGATAGGCAACACATATTTGGCTATAAACTTCATAGCATAAATCACTAACAATATGATTGCTATGGTTCTTAAAAAGGTAATAAAACCTGCTTCTTGTATCATTAAAACTATAATTTCTTTCAAAAATAACAATTTAAGAGGAACTGAACCGTTGCTATTCATAAAATCTTATATTTGACAAAAATTTTCAACCTAATAATGATTAAGAATGCCTGGCTCTTTTTATTGCTTTTATGCTCTTATACGGCATTTTCCCAATATACCGATGTCATAAACTCTAGTCGTCCAGGTTTTGCTGAAACTCCTTACGCTATAGGTACAGGTGTAACTCAGTTAGAAGCAGGGTATCAATACGGATCCTCTGATGTTTTTTCTCAAAACACTATTCTTAAATCAAACATTTTTAATCAAACATTACGTTTTGGTGTTCTATCTGAAAGACTAGAATTCAATATTCAATTTACACAAGAGATAGATAAACTTATTTCAAAAAGCACCAACGGTTATGGCAGTAGCTTAGGTGCCACTTTTGGCGGTGGTGTCAAATATTTAATTTTAGATGCCAAAGTAAAAAACCGTGACCATGAAATACGCAGTTGGAAAAAAAGAACCGGATTTCATTGGTCGATGGTTGTACCTTCCATTGCAATCAATGCTTCTGCTAACGCGGGTATGAATCCGCGTTTTACAGAAAATGCGAATATCACTTTAGACGATCCCCTATCTCTTTTAGATATCAATACAATTAAAGCATCCTTAAACCCTAGTGGTAACTTTAAAGTTGGCCTGCTCTTACAGAATCATATAAAAAACTCTTGGGTTGTCGCCAGTAATTTCTCCTATGAAAGAAGATTTTTTAATGATTTTAACGATACTAACATATACAATATAATTGTAGCAGGGACCTATAGTCCTAATAAAGACTGGTCTTTCTTTGCTGAAAGCAAAAATGTTTTTAATATTTATCAAAACAACTTCGACCTAAGATCGGGAGTAGTTTACTTAGTCAATAAAAATCTACAAATTGATGCCTCTATAAATGGTAATATTGGGAACAATTTTAACAGTTCTGGGGCTTCGGTTGGATTTTCTTGGAGATTAGATGAACATATTGATAAACCAAGAAAAATAAAAAAGGCTACAAAAGACACCATACAAGGTCCAAGTTTTATAAAACGTGCAGGGCAAAGCACTAAGGAGTTTTTTATTGTTGCAGGAATCTCAATTGGCACTTTCTTTAGTAATGTTGGAACAGACATTAGCATTTTCACGCAAAACCTTTTCCTTTCCAAAGAAAATCATCTAGAAAAAAGAGAAAGAACAGCCAAAAAAGAGAAAGCAATCCAACCTAAAGAAGAAGAAGAACCATTACCCGAACCTAAAAAACCTAAACGAGGAAGGTTACTAAATCGGGAAATAGAAGACTTTAAATCAGGGAAAACTTTTGAAGAAGAGAGAAAAAAACAAGAGAAATTATTAGCAAAAGAAAATAAAGCCAAAGAAAAAGCTGAAAAAGACCGTCTAGCGGCGGAGGAGAAAGTTCGAAAAGCAGAAGAAAAAGCGGAGAAAGAAAGAATTGCTGCGGAGAACAAAGCTGAACAAGAAAGAATCGCGGAAGAAAAACGTTTGGCAGAAGAAAAAGCAGAGAAAGAAAGAGTTGCTGCGGAGAACAAAGCTGAAGAAGAAAGAATCGCAGAAGAAAAACGTTTGACAGAAGAGAAAGCAGAGAATGAAAGAATTGCTGCTGAGAACAAAGCTGAAGACGCGAAGATTGCAGAAGAAAAACGTTTAGCTGAAGAAAAAGCGGAGAAAGAAAGAATTGCTGCGCAGAACAAAGCTGAAGAAGAAAGAATCGCGGAAGAAAAACGTTTAGCTGAAGAAAAAGAGGAGAAAGAAAGAATTGCTGCGCAGAACAAAGCTGAAGAAGAAAGAATCGCGGAAGAAAAACGTTTAGCTGAAGAAAAAGAGGAGAAAGAAAGAATTGCTGCGGAGAAAAAGGCTGAAGAAGAAAGAATCGCGGAAGAAAAACGTTTGGCAGAAGAGAAAGCAGAGAAAGAAAGAGTTGCTGCGCAGAACAAAGCTGAAGAAGAAAGAATCGCGGAAGAAAAACGTTTAGCTGAAGAAAAAGCAGAAAAAGAAAGAGTTGCTGCGCAGAACAAAGCTGAAGAAGAAAGAATCGCGGAAGAAAAACGTTTAGCTGAAGAAAAAGCGGAGAAAGAAAGAATTGCTGCGGAGAACAAAGCTGAAGAAGAAAGAATCTCGGAAGAAAAACGTTTGGCAGAAGAGAAAGCAGAGAAAGAAAGAATTGCTGCAGAGAAGAAGGCTGAACAAGAAAGAATCGCGGAAGAGAAACGTTTGGCAGAAGAGAAAGCAGAGAAAGAAAGAGTTGCTGCAGAGAAGAAGGCTGAAGAAGAAAGAATCGCAGAAGAAAAACGTTTGGCAGAAGAGAAAGCAGAGAAAGAAAGAATTGCTGCGGAGAAGAAGGCTGAAGAAGAAAGAATCGCAGAAGAAAAACGTTTGGCAGAAGAGAAAGCAGAGAAAGAAAGAATTGCAGAAGAAAAACGTTTGACAGAAGAGAAAGCAGAGAAAGAAAGAATCGCAGAAGAAAAACGTTTAGCAGAAGAGAAAGCAGAGAAAGAAAGAATTGCTGCGGAGAAGAAAGCTGAGGAAGAAAGAATCGCGGAAGAAAAACGTTTAGCAAAAGAGAAAGCAGAGAAAGAAAGAATTGCTGCGGAGAAGAAAGCTGAGGAAGAAAAACGTTTGGCAGAAGAGAAAGCAGAGAAAGAAAGAATTGCTGCGGAGAAGAAGGCTGAAGAAGAAAGAAAAGCTTTAGAAAAAGCCGAAAAAGAAAAACAAAAAGCATTAAAAAAGGCTGAAAAAGAGAGAAAGAAACTCGAGAAAAAAGAAAAAGAAGCAGCCCGCTTATTAAAAGAAAAACAGGAAAAACAACAAGAATTAATGCGTAGAATTGACGCGCAATCAGGCTTTTAATTATGCAATTATTTTACAACAAAAACTTGAACGGCACCTCAGAACAATTCACTTTTGACAAAGCAGAAAGTAGACATATTATCCGTGTACTTCGAAAAACAGAAGGAGATAAAGTTCAAATTACAAATGGAAAAGGAATTCTTTTTACCGGAGAGATCTCTGTTGCCAGTGATAAAAAATGTGTTGTCAACATTTTGAATTATGATCTAAAAGAGAAAGCATGGAATTATAATTTACATATAGCAGTTGCTCCCACCAAATTGAATGATCGTATAGAATGGTTTTTAGAAAAGGCAACAGAAATTGGAATTGATGAAATTACACCTATCATTTGCAAACACTCTGAAAGAAAAGTTGTAAAAAAAGAAAGACTTGAAAAAATAGTTTTATCGGGAATGAAGCAGTCTTTAAAATTTCATTTACCCAAAATAAATGAAGCAGTCACTTTCAAACAATTTATTGCAACTAAGCCAACAGGAGATTTATTTATAGCGCACTGCGAAGAACAGGAGAAAAAATCTTTTAAAACTGAAATCACTCCAAACACAGATATTACTATTTTAATTGGACCTGAAGGGGACTTCGCTCCTTCCGAAATAGAAACTGCACTAAACAACAATTATACTCCTGTTACTTTAGGAAACAGCCGTCTCAGAACTGAAACTGCCGCATTAGTAGCATGTCACTCGGTTGCGTTTGTAAATGAATAAGAGCTAACTAATCAATTATAGCATCCACAACAAATTGCTGAATTTTCGTTCTAATATCCTCTTCTCCTAACGTATTATTCTCCATAGATGGATAAGTTCTATTAGACAAGAAAATATACATCAGTCCCGTATCCGGATCTGCCCAAGCGTAGGTTCCCGTAAATCCGCTATGTCCAAAACTATTAGCAGACACGCAACCGCAGGTGTTTTTTACTTCTGGATTCAATTGAGGTTTATCAAAACCTAATCCGCGTCTAACTGAATCCTGCTCATAATACCTCGTATTAAATTTCTCCATCGTTTTTGACTTGAAATATCGATGTCCACCATAATATCCTTTTTGCAAAAATAATTGCATCATTTTTGCCACATCATTCGCATTTGCAAATAAACCAGCATTTCCTGACACGCCTCCCATCATGGCTGCTCCCATATCATGTACCGTTCCTTGCAATACCTGATGCCTAAAATAAGTATCTATCTCAGAGGGAATAATTCTATTTTTATCAAATTCATTAAGTACGTTAAACCTAAGAGTCTCTGCCCCTAAGGGTGCATAAAACTCCTTTGTCAAAAGTTCATCCATCCCTAAACCAAGTTCTTCCTCCATATATTTTTTAAAAATATAAAATGGCAATCCACTGTATTTATACCCTGGTTTTTCACGTTGCTCAACAGATACAATATTCGCATATATGCTATCCTTGAAATCCGTTCTTAAAAATAAGTTTTCCGCAACTTTAATAGAATAATCCCCATTTGGACTACTACTATAATATTTCGGTAAAGGAGTATGCGTTACACTATCTAACGTTTCTAGGTAAAATGGAATCCATGCTTTCAACCTTGCTGTATGTGAAAACATTTCCTTTACTGTCAAAGTATCCTTATTACTTCCTGCGTATTCAGGTAATATATCACCCAATTGATCCTCTAAAGCAAACATTCCGTCTTCTTCTCCTTTCATGATGAGTGGTACTCCTCCAAGAATTTTAGTCAAAGAGGCTAAATCATAGATATCGGTATCCAATACAGGCTTACGCTTCTCATAGGTATGATAACCGTAACTCTTCTGGTAAATCACTTTTCCATATCTTGCAACTAAAATTTGTGCACCTGGAGTCATTTTTTCATCAATTGCATACTGAATCAAACTATCAACTTTAGAAAATGAAGGACCTTGCATACCCACAGACTCAGGTTTTCCATAGGTCAATCTCATCAGGTTAGTAGATTTCTTCCCTGAACCTACTTTAAAAACACTTCCAATAGATACTGGTAACTTTCCACGAGTTTCCATGGCGCCAAATATCATTTGAGCTGCTATTTCTTGAGCATAAATACTGTTTTGATATCCTACAAGAACAGATTCTATATTTTCAAAAGAATATACCTCCAACAGCGCGTAAGGACTTGAGAACACACTCAACAAGATCTCATTTTGCGCTGCTATCTTATCTAGTTCAACTAATTCTTTATTCAAAAATTTAAAACTTTTCCAAGGATTGCTATTTGATTTATGATACCCAACAATTACCCTTGAATATTTTTTTAATTCTTCTAAATAAGTTCCTTGTTCATCATACTTCACTTCTGTAATATGGGTGTACTTTTTAAGCATTTTAATAAAATGCTCATTGGGTCCATCTCCCAACTTGACATAAGCTATCTCAGCACTTTCTAAATCCTTTATCGGAAAGATTCCTTTATCGTTTTTCAATAAAGTTATAGAATTTTCAACCAACTTAGCATGCAACAAAGAATCTTGAACAGTATTTAAATCTTCATTTAAATTTTCTAAAGCCACCGGTTTGTATTCATTTAAACCTGCCCAATATTTTGCTTTCAATATCTTTTTTACAGAATAATCTAGTCTTTGATTAGTAATCTGCCCTGTATTTAGGGCTCTTTTAATTTTCTTTACTGCCGCTCCAACATTTTCTGGAATCAATAGCATGTCATTTCCAGCCATAAATGCAGCCAAATCAATATCTCCAGGTTTGGCATAATTAGCGGCACCTTTCATATTCAAAGCATCTGTAAAAATCAACCCATTAAACCCCATCTTTTCTTTCAATAAATTTGTAATAACCTTATATGAAATAGAAGTTGGAATCTCAGGATTCGGTTCTAATGCAGGTACGCTTAAATGCGCTACCATGACACTAGATAATCCTGTGTCAAAAATTTTAGTGTAAGGATATAACTCTACGGATTCTAATCTATTTATATCAAAAAGTAATTGAGGCAACGTTTTATGAGAATCTGAAGCCGTATCTCCATGTCCAGGAAAATGTTTCGCATTTGCCAATACACGTTCGCCTTGCATCCCTTTTATAAAAGCGGAAGCTTTTCTTGTTACATTGTATTTATCTTCTCCAAAAGAACGATTTCCAATAATAGGATTTTCTGGATTCGTATTGATATCAACAACAGGAGCAAAATTAATATGAATTCCTAATCGTTTACAATGAACTCCTAATCGCTCACCAAACTGCTCAATCAATTGATCATTTTGAATAGCACCCAAAGTCATGTTCCAAGGATAACGAAATGTCTTTTTCAAACGCATATCCAATCCCCATTCACCATCAAACCCAATTAATAAAGGTATTTTAGATTTCGCTTGATAATAATTATTTAGTTCTGCCTGTTTTTCAGGAGTTCCTTGCATAAAAATTAAACCACCAATATGATATTTTTTTATCTCCGACTCAATAAATTTTCTATGTTTTAAATCTTTATTAGAATAGGCTTGAATCATGAATAATTGGCCAATTTTTTCATCTAAAGACATAGAGTTCATCTTTTTCTCCACCCATATACGCTGTGCTTCAGAATCTTTTGTCAATAACGGATCAAGCTGTTGTGCATAACTTAAAAAAAGTCCACAACAGTAAAAAAAAATAAATTTTAGCTTCATATAAAACAGTCCTGTATTGAATATGTTTAATTTAAAAATCTTTGATGCCAACTATCTTTCGCAAAAACCTCCCATTTATTTGAGATCTCAGCTTTTGTTTGCACCATATTATTAAAAACTATTGTTTCTTCGGTTATCTTATTTTCTTTGGCATAATCCTGAAAATCTGATAAGCTAACGATATTGATATTTTCACCATCTTTAAAAGAAATATTCAATTTATTCATCAAATCTACAGATAATTGACTTTCAATATCCTTTACAAAACGAACTGAAGAATCAATAGAACAACCTGAAGCATTTGCATATGATTCATCTATTGCCAATACTAAAAACTGATCATAGAGCACTGTAAAACTTCCTTTCAATTGATCCCCGTGACGCGTCCAATTCTCAATAAAAGCAACAGCTTCATTTTCTATAATTTCTAATTCATTCTTTTTTAATTTTCTATCTGACTGATAGACCCACACTCTTGCAGAATCGGGTAATGTATTATACGCTACAAACATATTTTTTATCTTTTTGTATTCAAACTTCTTAATTTAATCTGTGTCAACACTTTCTTAGTGTAAAGTGGAAAATCTGCATTCTGAATCCATGCATAATATCCTGGGTTCTCTTCAAATACCTCTAACACTTTCCTCCCCTTGTATTTCCCGAAAGAAAATGTCTCTAATCCTTCTTTGTCAAACATTAAAAAACCAGCAAAATCGGCTCTTTTATTATGAGAAGAATATTCGCTTAAACTTTTTACGTCATTTCCAATATCTTCATATTTCTCTATTTGAGCCAATAATATTTCATACGTTGCTAAAGTATCTGCCTCTGCAGAATGTGCATTTTCTAATTCTTTATCACAATAAAATTGATAGCCTGCACTCAAAGTTCTTTGTTCTTTTTTATGAAAGATAACTTGTACATCAATAGCCACCCTGTTGTTCATATCAAAATCTATTCCAACTCTTAACATTTCTTCTGCTAACAATGGAATATCAAATCTATTAGAATTAAAACCTGCAAGATCACAGCCCTTAATCATCTTCTCAACATCTTTAGCTAATTGTTTAAATGTAGGCTCATTAGCAATTTTCTCATTAGTAATCCCATGAATTTCAGAAGTCTCTTTTGGTATTTCCATTTCTGGATTCACTAACCATGTTTTACTCTCTTTAGTTCCATTTGGAAATACTTTTAAAATAGAAATCTCAACAATTCTATCCTTTGCAATATTGATTCCAGTTGTCTCCAAATCAAAAAAGACAATCGGTTTTTTTAATACTAACCCCATTATTTATTTTTATAAGCCGTAAAGATAATTTATTATGGATAATTGCTCTAAGATTTCACTCCGATTTTACTAAAAAAACAATGCACTTGCTCCATATATTAATAATGAAATTTAATTTGTCATGACATAGTTTTCTAATATCTTTGCACACTTAAAATACAATTCATGATTAATATTACTTTACCTGATGGGAGCGTAAGAGAATACGCAAAAAATAGCACAGCAATGGATGTTGCTATGAGCATAAGCCATGGTTTGGCTAGAAATGTAATTTCTGCAAGTTTTAATGGAACCACCGTTGAAACCAAAACCCCATTAACCACCGACGGTAATTTAACATTATTCACTTTTGATCAGCCTGAAGGGAAAAAAGCATTTTGGCATTCTTCTGCCCATGTATTGGCACAGGCAATTCAAAAATTATATCCAGGTGTAAAACTGACCATTGGTCCTGCTATTGAAAATGGATTCTATTATGATATTGACTTTGGTGATCATAAAGTATCTGAAAATGATTTCCCTAAAATCGAGAAAAAATTTATTGAACTTGCTAGAGGAAAACATGAATTTACATTGCGTGAAGTTTCTAAAGCAGACGCCTTAGCAAAATATAAAGAAGAAGGAAATCCTTTTAAAATAGAACTTATTGAGAATTTAACAGATGGAGATATTACCTTCTGCGACCATGACGACTTTACAGATCTTTGCCGTGGTGGACATATTCCTAACACAGGAATTATCAAAGCTGTAAAAGTAATGAGTGCTGCTGGTGCCTATTGGAGAGGTGATGAAAAAAATCCTCAGTTAACACGTATCTATGGAATATCTTTTCCTAAAGCCAAATTACTTACAGAATATTTGGAGGTATTAGAACTTGCGAAGCAACGTGATCACAGGAAATTAGGTAAAGAATTAGAATTATTTACTTTTTCTCAGAAAGTTGGACAAGGTTTGCCATTATGGTTACCTAAAGGAGCAGCATTAAGAACTCGCTTAGAAGACTTCTTAAAAAAAGCACAACAAAAAGCCGGATATGAAATGGTGATGACACCACATATCGGACAAAAAGAGTTATACGTGACTTCTGGTCACTATGAAAAATACGGTGAAGATAGCTTTCAACCTATCAAAACACCAAAAATGGACGAAGAGTTTTTACTAAAACCAATGAACTGTCCACATCACTGTGAAGTGTATAACTACAAACCTTATTCTTACAAAGATTTACCAAAAAGATTTGCAGAATTTGGAACCGTTTATAGATATGAACAAAGCGGAGAATTGCATGGTATGACCCGTGTTCGTTGTTTTACGCAAGATGATGCACATATTTTTTGTACTCCAGATCAATTAGATCAAGAGTTTAAAGATGTAATTGACTTAGTTTTATATGTGTTTAAAGCTCTTGGTTTTGAAGATTTTACTGCTCAAGTCTCTTTAAGAGATAAAGAAAACACTGAAAAATATATTGGATCTGACGAAAACTGGGAAAAAGCGGAACAGGCGATCATCAATGCTGCGAATGAAAAAGGATTAAGTACTGTTGTAGAATATGGTGAAGCTGCCTTTTATGGTCCAAAATTAGACTTTATGGTGAAAGATGCTTTAGGTAGAAGTTGGCAACTTGGTACCATTCAAGTAGATTACAACTTACCAGAGCGTTTTGAATTATCATATAAAGGATCTGATAACGAATCACATAGACCTGTAATGATTCATAGAGCACCATTCGGATCTATGGAGCGTTTTATCGCTGTTTTACTAGAACACACAGGAGGAAACTTCCCACTTTGGTTAATGCCAGAGCAAGTTATGATTCTGCCAATCAGTGATAAATATCAAAAATATGCGAAAAAGGTTTCAGAACTGCTAGAAAATTCCGAAATTCGCGCCCTAATTGATTCTCGAAGTGAAAAAACGGGAAGAAAAATTAGAGATGCAGAAATCAGCAAGGTACCTTACATGATTATCGTAGGTGAAAAAGAAGAAAATGAAGGAACGGTTTCTGTAAGAAAACATGGTGAAGGGGATTTAGGAACCTTTGCTATCGATGATTTTATAGAATTAATACAAAAAGAAGTAAATAGTACATTAGTACAATTTTAATTAACCCCTGAGCAATCAGGCTAAAATTATAAAGTTATAGCAATACGTAGAAACAGATCTCCTAGAAAACCATGGAGAGTTCAAAACGAAGACCAACACAGAATCAACAGCCGTATTAGAGATGTTGAAGAAGTACGTTTGGTAGGTGAAAACATCGAAGTTGGTGTTTACCCAATTAGAAAGGCATTAGATCTTGCTCGTGAGCAAGAATTAGATTTGGTGGAGATTTCACCAAAAGCAGTTCCTCCTGTTTGTAAAATTATTGATTATAAGAAATTCTTGTACGAACAAAAAAAGAGAGAAAAAGCACTTAAATCTAAAGCAACAAAAGTAGTTGTGAAAGAAATAAGGTTTGGTCCTCAAACGGATGAACATGATTATGAGTTCAAAAAGAAACATGCGATTAAATTCCTTAAAGAGGGAGCTAAATTAAAAACGTTTGTATTCTTTAAAGGACGTTCAATCATCTTTAAAGACCAAGGTCAGATTTTACTTTTAAGACTTGCTCAAGAATTAGAAGAGTACGGAAAAGTAGAACAAATGCCAAGATTAGAAGGAAAGAGAATGATTATGTTTATTGCTCCAAAAAAGAAATAAAAAAATCAAACAATATATATAAGTAAGAATATATAAAACTAAGGAGATATGCCTAAGATGAAAACTAAATCTAGTGCTAAGAAGAGATTCAAAGTAACTGGAACTGGAAAATTAAAAAGAAAGCATGCTTTTAAGAGTCACATTTTGACAAAAAAATCTAAAAAGCGTAAATTAAAGTTAACTCATGATGGTTTGGTACACAAATCTGATGAAGCTAACATTAAACAACAATTGAACTTAAAATAATTTTTTAAGTCAATAGGTAATTATTATTAACCTTGGAGTGGGCTAATTTAAGAGCAACTAGTTGCCGCCTTACTACAAAAAAACATTGAAATTATGCCAAGATCAGTAAATTCAGTAGCCTCAAGAAAAAGAAGAAAAAAAATCTTGAAGGCAGCAAAAGGTTACTTCGGACGTCGTAAAAACGTTTATACAGTAGCAAAGAATGCGGTAGAAAAAGCGATGAGCTATGCTTACCGTGACCGTAAAAATAACAAAAGAAATTTCCGTTCATTGTGGATTCAACGTATCAACGCTGGAGCTCGTCAACACGGAATGTCTTACTCTCAGTTTATGGGAAAAGTTAAAGCTAACAACATCGACTTAAACCGTAAGGTTTTAGCTGATTTAGCGATGAACAACCCAGAAGCTTTTAAGGCTATCGTTGATAAAGTAAAATAAATTATTTAATCTCTTACTTATATAGAAAAACCTCAAACTAACGTTTGAGGTTTTTTAGTTTTACAAATAAAAGCAAACTAAAAAGAACCTTGGTTCGCCTTTACTTTATTTTACTCTAGTAAGCTTAATTACCTTTCGCGTAATCTTCTAAAAATTTTGCCAATCCACTATCCGTTAATGGGTGTTTTAACAATCCTTCAATTGCACTTAATGGTCCTGTCATTACATCAGCTCCTATTTTCGCACAATTCATAATGTGCATCGTATGCCTTACAGAAGCTGCAAGTATTTCCGTTTTAAAACCATAATTGTCGTAGATATGACGAATTTCTTCAATCAACCCCATACCATCAGTTGATATATCATCCAAACGCCCAATAAAAGGAGAAACATAAGTTGCTCCAGCTTTTGCTGCCAACAAAGCTTGCCCCGCAGAAAAAACTAAGGTTACATTCGTACGAATACCTTTTGAAGAAAAATATTTACATGCCTTAACTCCATCCTTAATCATAGGTAGTTTCACTACAATTTGAGGATGTAATGCGGCTAATGCTTCACCTTCTTTTACCATTCCGTCAAAATCTGTAGAAATAACTTCTGCAGAGACATCTCCTTCAACTGCTTCACAAATATCTAAATAATGTTGCAACTGATTCTCTTGTCCAGTAATCCCTTCTTTCGCCATTAAGGATGGATTTGTAGTAACTCCATCTAAAACCCCTAAGGCTTCAGCTTCTTTAATTTGTTCTAAATTAGCTGTATCTATAAAAAATTTCATATTTAATCTGTATTAATTAATACTGTGATCAAATTTAGTATAAATCCAAATAGAATTTGCAATGAAAAGATAAATTTAATGATAATTTGGCCATAATATTTCAATAGCTGTAGCTCCAGAAAAAGAAAGTTTAGAGCACAAAAAATGGCAAGCTACCTACATCACACTGCTACAACCTTGTACCCTTGCTGTGTTCCCACCCTGGGGGATTCCAAAGGAGCTAGTTGTGTAGGACTTGCCGCTGCAAAAATACGTTCAATTTTCATTTTCTGCAACGTTTTTTCAAGAAAAAACCAAGCTTTTTTACAACTATCACATTTAAAGTTATTTAACAATAAAATCTTTTAATCCGTCATTTCTTAGGCTTCTAAATTCCCTATATTCATGAATGGAATCCTTATATTTGCCTTTCAAAATTATTTAAACTTGAGGTATTTCGTTGAGCTTTCTTATTTAGGAAAAAATTACCATGGTTGGCAAATTCAACCCAATGTAATTACAGTGCAAGAAAAAGTGAATTTTGCCTTTTCTACGATACTTGGAACCCCTATTCAAGTAATGGGTGCTGGTAGAACAGATACAGGTGTACATGCCTCGCAAATGTTCGTGCATTTAGATTGTGAAACACAACTCTCAAACACCAAACATCTCTATAAATTGAACGCTGTATTACCAGATGATATAGTTATTCATGATATTTTCCAAGTAAAAGAAGAGGCACATACCAGATTCCACGCCACACAACGTAGTTATGAATATAAAATTCATTTGGGTAGAGATCCTTTTTTATTAGATACCACATGGCAGTTTTTCAGATCTGAACTTGATGTTTCAAAAATGAACGAAGCAGCAGAGATTTTAAAGAATTATACTAATTTCAAGTGTTTTTCTAAATCAAAAACAGATGTGCAAACATATAATTGTAGTATCTCTCATGCGAAATGGATTCAAGATGGAAAATCCCTTGTTTTTTATATATCAGCAGATCGATTTTTAAGAAATATGGTTCGTGCCATCGTAGGAACATTAGTTGCTATCGGACAGGGTAAAATGAAAGTAGCAGCCATAAAAGAAATTATTGAAAGCGAAGATCGATCTAAAGCTGGAACTAGCGCTCCTGCTCAAGGATTATCACTTACTCAAATCACTTACCCACAAGACATCAAACATGGATAAAAGCAAAAAAAATAACGTTTTTGATTTCAATATTTTTTACCGTCTTATGGGCTTTGCTAAAAAATATAGGGTTCATTTTGTGATCTCATGTATCACCGCTATTTCCCTTGCCCTAATTGCAGCGCTTAGGCCTTATTTAATTATTGAAACAGTAGATACTTATATTAAAGGTAAAGATCCACAAGGCTTGCTAAATTACGCTTTGATTATACTTTCGGTTTTAATCACTGAGGTATTACTTCATCTTACATTTATTTATATTGCAAACTGGCTTGGACAACATATTATCAAGGACATTCGTGTAAAACTTTTTGAACATGTCCTAAAATTTAAAATGTCCTATTTTGATAAATCTTCTGTGGGACAAATGGTTACTAGAGTGGTTTCTGATGTAGAAACGATTGCTCAATTTTTTGGTCAAGGTTTGTTCATGATTATTAGTGATTTGTTAAAAATGGTAGTCATCGCCGGTTTTATGCTTTATAAAAACTATCAGTTGGCTTTGATTTCTTTTGCGGTTCTTCCCATTATTATATACGCTACAAAAGTTTTTCAGGCTGCTATAAAAGTAGCATTTCAACAAGTAAGAACCCAAGTCGCAAATCTTAACGGATTCGTTCAAGAAAGAGTTACAGGAATGCAAATCGTTCAACTTTTCAGTCGAGAAAAAATTGAATACGACAAATTCAAAGAAATAAATGAAGCCCATAAAAAAGCGCATGTAAAAACAGTTTGGTACTTTTCTATCTTTTTCCCAATTGCAGAAATTCTTTCTTCAGTTGCGGTAGGTTTGCTCGTTTGGTATGGTGGTTTGAATTTAGCGTTAGATGGTAGTGTTACCCTTGGTGAAATCATGGGTTTCATCATGATGGTAGAAATGCTATACAGACCTTTAAGACAAATTGCTGATAAATTTACGACACTACAAATGGGAATGGTTGCTGGTAATCGTGTTTTTGAAATCATGGATACGCAAGAGTCTGTTTCTAAAGAAGGAAAAATTGAAATTGAAAAACTAGATGGTAAAATTGAATTCAAAGAAGTTCGATTTAGTTATGTAAAAGGTGAAGAAGTTCTTAAGGGAATTTCTATGACTGTAGAGGCAGGAGAAACCATTGCCATTGTAGGGGCTACCGGTGCCGGAAAATCAACCATTATCAACTTATTAAACAGATTTTACGAAATTGATTCCGGTACTATTTGCATAGATTCTATAAACATTAAAGATTTCAAACTTAAAAGTCTTAGAGACCATGTTGCCATAGTTTTACAAGATGTCTTTTTATTTTCTGATACAATCCTAAATAATATTACGTTAGAAAACAAAGAAATTTCTATGTCGCAAGTAACTGAGGCTGCCAAACAAATAGGAATCAATGATTTTATTGAGAGTTTACCAAATGGCTACGAATTTAATGTAAAAGAAAGGGGAAATATGCTATCCTCTGGTCAACGTCAATTGATTTCTTTTTTACGTGCTTATGTCAGTAATCCATCGGTCCTAATTCTCGATGAAGCAACATCTTCTGTTGATTCTCACTCAGAAAAAATGATTCAATTTGCCACTGATAAAATTACAAAGGACAGAACTTCTATTATAATTGCCCATAGATTAGCAACGATTCAGAAAGCTGATAAAATAATTGTAATGGATAAAGGTAATATTGTAGAAATCGGGAGCCACAAGGAATTACTAAAAAATAGCGAAGGATATTATCGAAATTTATTCGAAAAACAATTTAGTGATTCTAATCAAGAAGTCACGAGCAATTAGTCTAATCTAAGTGTTGTTTAATTTTATCAATCAAATCTTCTTTAGATTCAAAAAGCTCAAATTCACCATCCTTTATCAAGGATATTTTTCCTGTTTCCTCTGACACTGCGATACAGATACAATCAGTTCGTTCCGTGATCCCGATTGCAGCTCTATGACGCAATCCAAACCTACTTGGAATACTTTTATCCGATAAAGGCAAAACAACTCTTGTTGCCACTACAAAATTCTCATTGATAATTGTAGCACCATCATGAAGTGGACTATTTTTATAAAAAATACTCTCTAACAAAGGAACATTAATTTCAGCGTTCATATAATCACCTCGTTCCTTAACAAAATCCAAACTGTTATTTCTCTCTATCACAATAAGTGCCCCCGTTTTTGATTTCGACATCTTACGACATGCTGCCACTATTGCTTCCACATCTACCTCTGAACTGATTTCAGTTTTTAAAAATTTTAATTGATTTATAAAACTTCTTTTTGACCCAATGTTCGCAGAGCCCAACATCAGTAAAAACTTTCTTAATTCTGGATGAAATATTATAAGCATTGCAATAGCACCACCACCAACTAAAACTTCCAAAATACTACTTAACATCTCCATTTTTAAGGCCTGTGTTACCTTATAAATCAGAAACACTATTGTAATTCCTATAAATATATTTATCGCTACAGTCCTTTTTAAAAGTTTGTATACGTAATACAATAGGACTCCTACCAATGTAATATCTAAAAAATCTAGAAAAGTAAAGTCTATAAAATCCAATCAGTTGCTTTTTTGTAAAAATAGTAATTAAAAACGACACCCTTTAAAAAGAGAATCAATGACATCACTTCTTTAACTCCTCTCCTATTTCACAAACAGGAATCGGATTCATTTTATGTTGATTATTCCTATTTAACTTAGAATAAATTGCAAATACCTCTTTTTCTCTTCCTTTTAACTCGTCTAAACTAATTCCATTTTCCTGTTGTTCCATTGCGAGTTCTAACTCGTCATAAGAAGCCCCTAATTGATCTTCATCTGTTCTACTATCACCAAACAAACCATCTGTTGGAGCTGCATTTTGAATAGCTCCAGGCACTTCTAAATATGCTCCTAAGGCAAATACTTCAGATTTCACTAAATCCGCAATAGGACTAACGTCAACTCCTCCGTCTCCATATTTTGTATAAAAACCAACTCCGAAATCTTCTACTTTATTACCTGTACCAGCAACTAACGCAGAATTAATTCCTGCTATATAATACAACGAAGTCATTCGTAAACGTGCTCGCGTATTCGCTAAAGTCAAATCTTTCAATGGACCATCATCTGATGCTGGCATCGCAGATTGAAATGTTTCAAATGATTCTGTCAAATCAGTTTTAACACTAGTCACATTTGTGAATTTTTGTTTTAAATTATTTATATGTTCTTCCGCTCTTGTTACCTGACTGATGTCTTGATGAATTGGCATTTCAACACATACTAATGGCAATCCGGTTTTCGCACATAAAGTAGAGGTTACCGCCGAATCAATTCCTCCTGAAACACCTACAACATAACCTTTAACTCCCGCTTTTACTGCGTAATCCTTTAACCAATTAATAATATGATTTGCAACTTTTTCAGAATTCATAGTATTTCTATTTTTAGTATTTTTGATAGCACAAAAGTAAACAATAATATAGAGAGAAAACCCTTATAAATGGCAGTTTTACTTCTCTTTTATCTCTTTATATAAAATTCGATGTTAAAAACTTATCTTTTCTCTGTTCTAATAATACTATCGTTATTTAGTTGTCATCATAAAAGCGAACAAGAAAGACGCATTTCAAACTCAAAAATAACATTTGACTTTGTTCCATTCCATCATAAATTTTTCAACTGTGAACCTAACAAACTAACGGATTTAAAAAACCAATTCCCCTATCTGTTCCCCAAATCGGTACCCGATAGTGTATGGATAAAAAAAATCAATAATTCTGAAGAAAAATTTTTATTCCAGCTCGTTGATAGTGTTTTCCCTAACCCAACAACACTCAACACTGAAATTTTGAACTTATACAAACATGTCGAATATTATGAGCCTAATTTTAAGGCCCCGAAAACAATCACATTAATAAATAATATTGATTATGAAAATGCCGTTATATACGCAGATACTTTAATGTTTATATCTTTAGATATGTATCTTGGTAATGATTCAGAGGTATACAATTCTTTTCCTAATTATATCTCCCAAAATTTTTCTAAAGAGAGAATCACTATAGATATTTCTGATAAAATAATTAATCAGCAATTCAACATTATTAGAAAAAGGAGCTTTTTAGAATCAATGGTATACTTTGGTAAAAGACTTTATCTTAAAAGTCTTTTTTTACCGAATAAAGAATTTTACTTAATTCAGGGGGTTACAAAAGAAAAATTTAAGTGGGCTGAAGAAAATGAAGCTGAAGTATGGAAATATTTCATTTCTCATGACATGCTATATAGCACCGATCGAAGTTTAAATAAAAGATTTATAGATAATGCCCCTTTTTCAAAATTTTATTTAGAATCCGACAAAGATTCTCCTGGGAAAATAGGAACCTATATTGGCTATAAAATTGTTTCCTCCTATATGCAAAATAATAACGCTTCCTTAAAAAACTTACTAAAATTAGATGCACAGCATATACTTTCTAAATCAAAATACAAACCTTCTAAATAATTTCATCCACTAGTTATTTTTATTTTAAAAACTATATAGCTATCATTTTTTTCTTTACAAACTGTGATTTGACTCAAAACTAGACACTTAAATCAAAAGTTTTAAAACTTTGGTAGTTCTATGATTATAAATCTAAGGTTAATTAATCATTCTGATAAAAAACAAAAAAGGCCAATCCTTAGATTGGCCTTTTTGTTTTTAAAGAAATATTATTCTACAAATATTTCAACTCTGTTATTCTTAAAGTTTTCTTCTTTTATATCTGTATCGTATTTCGGCTGTGTTCCACCTAATCCAACTACATCTAATCTAGAACTATCAATACCTCTTATTTTGGTTAAGTGTTTTTTTATAGCAAAACTTCTTCTTTTAGAAAGATCCAAATTATATTTTAAGTTTGGCTTATTGTTGGTATGTACCTCTATTCTAACAGATGCTTGGTTATATTTATTTAATATAATTGCCATTTTATCCAAGATACTTATATTATGCTGTTTTAACACATGTCCCTCTGATCTTGAAAAATGAATCTGACTCGCTAAAGATTTTAACTCACTTTCAACACTACCAACCATAGCCGGATCCCCTGGAACATCATCAGCAATTTTATCATCTTTCAACGCACGTCCTCTAGCAACTTCTGTACTCAAACCATTTGAAGAACTTGTTTCCTCATTTTGAATCGGACAACCTTTATTATCCTTAGTTCCTTTAGCAAAAGGACAATAGTCTTTATAATCTGGAATACCATCCATATCAGAATCAACAGAAACTCCATCTCCATAAACTCTCGATTCTTTAGGTGTATTAGGTTCTTTATCATAAATATCAGGAACACCATCTCCATCAGAGTCCACACCACTACCAAAACCACCTGAATAATTTGTAGAAGCTGTTTGTCCACTACTTTTTCTAATCATCGTTCCTTGAGGATATGCTAGTTTTCCTTCTTCAGATTCAGGATCTATGAAATTAATTTCTACACGTCTATTATTTTGTCTTCCTTGTTCAGATTCGTTCGTATCAATAGGTCTAGTCTCTCCATAACCCCTTGATGACAATCTACCTTTATTAACTCCCTGATTTGTCAAATACTTCAACACAGATTTTGATCTCTTTTTCGATAACTGAAGGTTGTAATTATCATTTCCACGGTTATCAGTATGACCTTCAATTTTAAATCGAGAATCTGGATAATCCGTCATAACCGATGCTATTTCATCCAAGGGCTCAAACGATTCTGGTTTTAATTGATCGCTTGCTGATTTAAAATAAATACTCTTCGACAAAAGATTTATTTTAGCCATAATATCATTTTTCTCATCATCATTAAACTCAACTACTGGTTCAACAACAACTTCCTCAACAATTGGCTCACTATATGCAATAGCCGCTTGTACAGGGCACCCATTGTTTTCCTTTGGTCCTTGTAACAATGGACAATTATCTTCATAATCTTTTAAACCATCTTTATCAGAATCAATAGCAACCCCGTTTCCATACACTTCAGCATTCTTCGGCGTTGATTTTTCCTTATCCAATTCATCAACAACGCCGTCATTATCGGAATCCTTCAAAACAAATGGGTCTACAACTTTATCTTGTACCCATATAGCATGCTTTTCCTTTTTACCAAACTTATATACAACACCAATATTTCCCGTAAAGAAAGATTCATACGTTTGTTTATGAGAAATAGCAGCATCTAAATGATCTTCATTATTTAAATTTAACACACCCCTTGCTTCAATATCGAATTTATTATTCAAGCGATATTTAACAGATAAAGCTGCGTTTAAATATAAAGAACCGGCATTCGTTTTAAAGTCTCTATTTTGATTGTTACCAAAATCTGTATCATTTATTGTCCCATCATCCCTAACATGATTTGGATGATATTTATCATCAGGATCATTAGGATCATAGGTCTCATCATCTCTATTAAAATCCTTTATCACCAAACGAGGATTATACTTCTGATAGCCAATACCAAGGTACCCTGCCCAATTCCATTTTTCACTATTTCGTTTCCATAAATTATCAAAATCTATAATCATACTAGTTTCAAACCCAAAACTATTCCCTTCAACCATTAATATTCTATCAGCATAATCTTCTGCATATAGTATTCTATAATATTCATAGGCCGAACCATCCCCAGAATTATTTAATGTCTGGACCTCGCCTCCTAATTGAGAAACATTTAACTTTGCTTCAACACCCAACACCGGATTAAACATTTTATCCACATACAGATAACCTCCAAGGTTAAAATAAGAATCACCACTTTTAGTATCAAAAGATCGTAAATCACCATGTAAGGTTAATATACTAAAACCTGCTCCTACAGACCATGTATTATAATCCTCTCTAAATTTATTGCTTTTTTCAGCTTGACTAAAAGTAACAGTTGTTGTAAATAACAAAAACAAAATTACAATTTTCTTCAACAAGTCAGACATTCTATTTATTAGGTTAGTTATTATTGACACAAATACAAGCATCTTGACAAAAATAAAATTATTCTTCAAAGAAACTTAAAAAATGATTTTTTTTTTCATGATAATCACAGTATTATCTAATACTATTAACATACATTTATAACAGTTATCATTACATTTTATTGTGTCATCACGTTAATAATACAATCCAATACGTCCTAAGACTAATTATCCGTCATCAAAAAACTAATATTTTGTTTAACTCTTAAATTTAATTACAGATACTATCCCAAGTAAACAATAAGCCAAAGTCATTATATAATTCTTTAAATCCCTCTTATTAGATAATAAGAGGGATCTTTTTATAAGATTGTATTGTTTCAATATCTGGTTCCTTGTAATACGTTGTTCAATAGTATCGATGCAGTAAAAAGTATTTTAAGTTTATCACAAAAAAAAACCTCAATCATTTTACTGATTGAGGTTTCAAAAAAAGGCGGTGACATACTCTCCCACCGGTTAGGCAGTACCATCTGCGCTGATAGGTTTAACTTCTCTGTTCGGAATGGGAAGAGGTGAGCCCTATCGCAATAACCACCTTAAGGTCTTTGCTAGTCTAATTTCTTAAACCAGTATTTAATAATTAACATATTGAAATGCATCAGAGATGCCATAAATATAATATTCAAATTAGAAGTGCTATAATAATTGAGTAATAGAATGTATAAAGAGTTTCCCTCCCGCTAGTTGCCTAGCGGAAGTTCTTTGTACAAAAGCCTATGGGTTATTAGTACTACTTGGCTATGACATTACTGCCTTTACACCTATAGCCTATCAACGTGGTAATCTTCCACGACCCTTTAAAGAAATCTCATCTTGTGGTGGGTTTCGCGCTTATATGCTTTCAGCGCTTATCCCTTCCCAACGTAGCTACTCTGCAATGCCCTTAGCAGAACAACAGATACACCAGAGGTTAGTCCAACTCGGTCCTCTCGTACTAGAGTCAGATCCACGCAAATTTCTAACGCCCGCTACAGATAGAGACCGAACTGTCTCACGACGTTCTGAACCCAGCTCGCGTGCCACTTTAATGGGCGAACAGCCCAACCCTTGGGACCTTCTCCAGCCCCAGGATGTGACGAGCCGACATCGAGGTGCCAAACCCCCCCGTCGATGTGAGCTCTTGGGGGAGATCAGCCTGTTATCCCCGGAGTACCTTTTATCCTTTGAGCGATGGCCCTTCCATGCGGAACCACCGGATCACTATGCTCTTGTTTCCAACCTGATCGACTTGTTAGTCTCGCAGTCAAGCACCCTTATGCCATTGCACTCTACGCACGGTTACCAAGCGTGCTGAGGGTACCTTTAGAAGCCTCCGTTACTCTTTTGGAGGCGACCACCCCAGTCAAACTACCCACCAAGCACTGTCCCCTTCGCAGGGTTAGGCTCTAGACAAGCAAAGGGTGGTATTTCAAGGACGACTAACATACGCCTGGCGACGCATGATCGATGTCTCCCACCTATCCTACACATTACTTATCCAAAGTCAATACTAAGCTATAGTAAAGGTTCACGGGGTCTTTTCGTCCCGTAGCGGGTAATCGGCATCTTCACCGATACTACAATTTCACCGAGCTCATGGCTGAGACAGTGTCCAGATCGTTGCACCATTCGTGCAGGTCGGAACTTACCCGACAAGGAATTTCGCTACCTTAGGACCGTTATAGTTACGGCCGCCGTTTACTGGGGCTTCATTTGAGAGCGTCGCCGAAGCTAACTCCTCCACTTAACCTTCCAGCACCGGGCAGGTGTCAGGCCCTATACATCAACTTTCGTTTTAGCAGAGCCCTGTGTTTTTGATAAACAGTCGCCTGGACCTATTCACTGCGGCCCATCATAGATGGGCGCCCCTTCTCCCGAAGTTACGGGGCGATTTTGCCTAGTTCCTTAGCCATGAATCACTCGAGCACCTTAGAATTCTCTTCCCAACCACCTGTGTCGGTTTAGGGTACGGGCTGCTTCACTCGCTTTTCTTGGAACTCGCTTCGCTGTATTATCACCTTGACCGAAGTCTCAGTGTACTATCGGGGTGTTACCACTCCCTTCAACGTACTATTCTGTCAGTACGCAACAACTATACGAATCCGTCACTTTTAACGTGAGCAGGTACTGGAATATTAACCAGTTGTCCATCGACTACCCCTTTCGGGTTCGCCTTAGGTCCCGACTAACCCTCAGCTGATTAGCATCGCTGAGGAAACCTTGGTCTTTCGGTGGGCGGGTTTCTCACCCGCCTTATCGTTACTTATGCCTACATTTTCTTTTCTAGACGCTCCAGCATTCCTTACAGAACACCTTCAACGCAACTAGAATGCTCCCCTACCACTTATGATAAATCATAAATCCATAGCTTCGGTAATATACTTATGCCCGATTATTATCCATGCTCGATCGCTCGACTAGTGAGCTGTTACGCACTCTTTAAATGAATGGCTGCTTCCAAGCCAACATCCTAGCTGTCTATGCAATCGAACCTCGTTAGTTCAACTTAGTATATATTTGGGGACCTTAGCTGATGGTCTGGGTTCTTTCCCTCTCGGACATGGACCTTAGCACCCATGCCCTCACTGCTGTGTATATTTATTAGCATTCGGAGTTTGTCAGGAATTGGTAGGCGGTGAAGCCCCCGCATCCAATCAGTAGCTCTACCTCTAATAAACTAAACCACAACGCTGCACCTAAATGCATTTCGGGGAGTACGAGCTATTTCCTGGTTTGATTGGCCTTTCACCCCTACCCACAGGTCATCCCAAGACTTTTCAACGTCAACGGGTTCGGTCCTCCACTGTATGTTACTACAGCTTCAACCTGCCCATGGGTAGATCACCAGGTTTCGCGTCTACTACTACTAACTATACGCCCTATTCAGACTCGCTTTCGCTACGGCTGCGTGACTGAATCACTTAACCTTGCTAGAAACAGTAACTCGTAGGCTCATTATGCAAAAGGCACGCCGTCACACAGTAAATGTGCTTCGACCGCTTGTAGGCGTACGGTTTCAGGATCTCTTTCACTCCCTTACTTAGGGTTCTTTTCACCTTTCCCTCACGGTACTAGTTCACTATCGGTCTCTCAGGAGTATTTAGCCTTACCGGATGGTCCCGGTGGATTCATACAGGATTACTCGTGTCCCGCACTACTCAGGATACCACTATCAATAATTAATCTTACCCGTACGGGGCTATCACCCTCTATGGCCAAACTTTCCAGTTTGTTCTGATTCAATTAACATCAAATATCGTGGTCCTACAACCCCAAACTTGCCGAAACAAGCTTGGTTTGGGCTAATCCGCGTTCGCTCGCCACTACTAACGGAATCACTATTGTTTTCTCTTCCTCCGGTTACTTAGATGTTTCAGTTCACCGGGTTCGCCCTCCTTGCGGAGTAACATGTCTTCAACATGCTGGGTTGTCCCATTCGGAAATCTTCGGATCAATTCTTATGTGCAAATCCCCGAAGCTTATCGCAGCTTATCGCGTCCTTCATCGCCTCTGAGAGCCTAGGCATCCGCCATACGCCCTTACTTAGCTTTTTGTACTTTTTGCTCTTTTATTCTATTATTTGTATAATGTAAATAGTATCAGAAACAAAGTATTACTACCTGTCCTAAACTAAATACCTTCTACGGTTTGCATGCTATGCATGCCTCTATTTGTATTATAGCTCGTTATTAATTTTAGTTTTTCTAAAATATAACTTCTAATATCATACGATATCAGTATTTCAATATGTCAATGAACTCTTTGCAATAAACAATTCTCAAATAACAAATAACAATTATAAAATTGCTAATTGTCAACTGGTAATTGTCAATTGACTTTTGTGGAGAATATCGGAGTCGAACCGATGACCTCCTGCGTGCAAGGCAGGCGCTCTAGCCAGCTGAGCTAATCCCCCAAAATTACTAGTAGCTAGTATTGGGTAGTTAGTCGTTAGACTTCTAACGAATACTCAACTTCTAAAATTTCCTATATGTTATATACCTAACTCTTTTTAAAAAAAGTAGTCTCGGGCAGACTCGAACTGCCGACCTCTACATTATCAGTGTAGCGCTCTAACCAGCTGAGCTACGAGACTCTGTTTCTTTTAGTCTTGTATATAATATAAAATTGAACAGCAATTAAAGAATTAAACAATTCTTAATTTTCATAACCTAACATCTCTTTCTCTAGAAAGGAGGTGTTCCAGCCGCACCTTCCGGTACGGCTACCTTGTTACGACTTAGCCCTAGTTACCAGTTTTACCCTAGGCGGCTCCTTGCGGTGACCGACTTCAGGCACTCCCAGCTTCCATGGCTTGACGGGCGGTGTGTACAAGGCCCGGGAACGTATTCACCGCATCATGGCTGATATGCGATTACTAGCGATTCCAGCTTCACGGAGTCGAGTTGCAGACTCCGATCCGAACTGTGATATGGTTTGTAGATTCGCTCCCTGTCGCCAGGTGGCTGCTCTCTGTCCATACCATTGTAGCACGTGTGTAGCCCAGGACGTAAGGGCCGTGATGATTTGACGTCATCCCCACCTTCCTCACGGTTTGCACCGGCAGTCTCTTTAGAGTCCTCAGCTTAACCTGTTAGCAACTAAAAATAGGGGTTGCGCTCGTTATAGGACTTAACCTGACACCTCACGGCACGAGCTGACGACAACCATGCAGCACCTTGTAAGAAGTCCGAAGAAATAGCTATCTCTAGCTAATGCATCCTACATTTAAGCCCTGGTAAGGTTCCTCGCGTATCATCGAATTAAACCACATGCTCCACCGCTTGTGCGGGCCCCCGTCAATTCCTTTGAGTTTCAATCTTGCGACCGTACTCCCCAGGTGGGACACTTATCACTTTCGCTTAGTCACTGAGATAAATCCCAACAACTAGTGTCCATCGTTTACGGCGTGGACTACCGGGGTATCTAATCCCGTTCGCTCCCCACGCTTTCGTCCATCAGTGTCAGTATACTCGTAGTAGACTGCCTTCGCAATCGGTATTCTGTGTAATATCTATGCATTTCACCGCTACACTACACATTCTATCTACTTCCAAGTAACTCAAGACTAACAGTATCAAAGGCAGTTCCATAGTTGAGCTATGGGATTTCACCTCTGACTTATTAGTCCACCTACGGACCCTTTAAACCCAATGATTCCGGATAACGCTCGGACCCTCCGTATTACCGCGGCTGCTGGCACGGAGTTAGCCGGTCCTTATTCATATAGTACCGTCAAGCTCTTACACGTAAGAGTGTTTCTTCCTATATAAAAGAAGTTTACAACCCATAGGGCAGTCTTCCTTCACGCGGCATGGCTGGATCAGAGTTGCCTCCATTGTCCAATATTCCTCACTGCTGCCTCCCGTAGGAGTCTGGTCCGTGTCTCAGTACCAGTGTGGGGGATCTCCCTCTCAGGACCCCTACCTATCGATGTCTTGGTAAGCCGTTACCTTACCAACTAACTAATAGGACGCATAGTCATCTTGTACCCATAAATGTTTAATAACTAAATGATGCCATTCAGTTATACTATGAGGTATTAATCCAAATTTCTCTGGGCTATCCCTCTGTACAAGGTAGATTCTATACGCGTTACGCACCCGTGCGCCGGTCGTCAGCAGAAAAGCAAGCTTCTCCCTGTTACCCCTCGACTTGCATGTGTTAAGCCTGCCGCTAGCGTTCATCCTGAGCCAGGATCAAACTCTTCATCGTTATTTTTTTTAGTCACCAAAGTGACTTATTTTTATACGATACTAGCTTACTCTAATCAGAATTCGTGTTACTAAAAACACGTAATTTAATCTTTAATTTTACGCTGTCAATTTCAATATTTTCAATGAACGTCAGATCACAGATCTGGTTTGTTTCTTTTTCTCTAACAACGCTTGGCGTGTTAGCGGCTGCAAATCTAAAACCTTTTTTCGTTATAAAAAAATAAAATTTAATTTATTTTTTAAAACTCTTAATCTTAAATTTCACCAGCATTTTAAAGAACTCTTCGCATCCCAAAACAACAATAGCTGTTTTCCTTAGCGGATGCAAAACTAGATCTTTTTATCCTTACAACAATGAAAAAAATCGCTTTTTTTGAAATTATTTTATCCCCTAAACTTACACCCCTTAAAACATGCAGTTTAAAACAAAATCTTTTTTACATAAATAGAAACAATACTTGAAACTATAGCCGATTCAACTAATAGTATCAGCATGTAGACACAGAAAAACACAAACATGAAACTTGAAGAAATATATTTACAGAAAACCTAAAAACAGAAAAGCCTCTATTATTATATAAAAGAGGCTTTTCTGAATAGTATTATCTATATCTAAACGACAAAGGTGGTAATTTTAAGATTTTTATATTTTTTAGACAGCGTAGCATAAGAGATTTCATTCAATTTATTTTCATCTTGAAATATACTATTTTGAAAAAAACGTGTTAATCTACTTACTACTCTTTCCAAATCCTGGGTTAGATCTGATTTTTTAACAACCAAAACCAAATGTTGGCTTTTTCTTAAAACTTCTTTTATTGAAACTAGATTATCCTGTATCCAAACACCTGCTTTACCAGTTTTTGAATTTTCACAATTCAAAACTAAAACATCAACATTATTCAATGCATTGATATCTTTATCTGACACTGTATTAAAATAAGGAGTCCCTCTTAAATTAGAATACCTTGTGATTGCCTTAGGAAACAACTCTTCTACTTGACTCATCACATCTTGATTGGAAGTTGCTGGAAACACTTTAGTTCCCATCTTTTTCATTTGCTTTTTAAACAACTTGAGTCGTCCTGATTTTTCTAAATCAATAAAATTAACTCCTTTCGATTTTGCCAAACTAATATTCGGCAATACATTTTCATTTGGTCTCATAGCGTACAATTTTTAATTTAACTTTTCCTAGATAAGTGATCACAACAAAAAAACACTTACAATCAGTAAGTTAAAAATAAAAATCAAAAAAAACAAGCAGTAGTTATAGAAATCATATCACTTATGTAGCTCAAACCATGTAAACATTTCGTTAAATGCCCTATCCCTTACCTCTATTGATGACAAAAACAAATCATGAAGACCATTCTCAATAGACGCGAACTTTATATTAGGGCCCAACAACGGACCAATCCTTTTCATATCTTCTACATTCAAGACTGTATCCTTAAAAGAAACCCCCTTAATATGTTTTTTAGGTTTTAATGACTTCTCCGAATGCATTAAAAGAATAGGAATTTCAATACTAGAATCCGCAAGACTTCTTTGGGCCTCAATAATAGCAACAAACCACTTAAAGTAAACAGGAAATCCTTTGATAGGCTTCCATTCCAAATTAAAACTCCATTCCCCTTTGAATTTTTCATGAAGACTTTCTGCATAGATTGGTGATAATCCTTTATTACTATACCCCTTTGGAGAAACATATGTTAGAAGTTTTACTACTCTATACATACAACTTGTTAGTAATCGCGATTGATTCATATCAAAAAATGGTGAATTTAAGACCAACCCTGCAATAAAACTCCTGTTTTCACCTTGACTCATATAGCAGGTTGCTATCAACCCTCCCGTTGAATGTCCTAATAAATAAACATTTTGACTGTTTTCTTTAATTTTTTCTATCGCAATATCAATCTCTTCATAATACTCGCTTATACTACTACAATAATTAGATCTATTACCTTTTCGTAAGGACCGACCATACCTCCTTAAGTCTAAGGCATAAAAATCAAAACCAAAATTATAAAACTTTTCCGCTACATGAGGATGAAAAAAATAATCTATATACCCATGTAAATATAAAACAGCCCTGTTTGAGTTTTTATTCTTTTTTGACTTAATAAATGTCGCGCAAAGTACTCCATCGTCTTGATTTTCTAGGTCAATATTTTCAAATTCAAAATCAATATTCAAATCTAATTCCATCTTTTTTTTATTAAAATTAAAAAAGCTCCATAAACATTTATAAAAAGAGAGTCTCGTCTCTTCAAAAGAATAAGCAATAATTACCCTAGATTTTTTTCAAATGCTTTTCTAGGACTATTTCTCATTTTCACCAACCCTCTATAGTTATAATTGAACTTTTCAAAAAGATACAACATCGTGTCATTATCATAATTCGTATCAGCACGTAGACATTTTATGTTTTTATTTGAAGCAAACAACTCAACCTCCTCTAAAATAAGACTAGAAAAACCTTTACCCAGATACTCCTTTGAAATTGCTAAACGGTGAAATACAATATAATCTCCATTAAACTTCCAGTTACCTTTCAATTTTTCATACGCAGGTTCATTATTTACCATCAAAGCAACATAACCTACAATTATATTATCAACTAGCAATACAAACCCTGTTCGGTTCAAAACATCATTTTCAATCACTTTTAAATTCGGGTAGCCATCCTGCCACTGAGAGCTTCCTTCATCTTTCCTTTTGGCTATTGCTGATTTTAAAATATTCCACACAGCACCAATTTCATCCAACCGAACCCTTCTAAACTCTGTCACCATCATTAAATATTCTTAAAACTCTCTATTCAAGATTTGCTCCATCACCCAAGTGGTTTTTTCTGCGGTACTACCAGAGGATGGATGATTAATTCCACACCTTAATTGTTTCTCAATATTCTCTACATGATGCAATTGTATAGGATCCGGATTTTCTATAAACAAAGATTCCTCTTTGTCTTTGGTTTGTAAAAAAATCTCTTCCTCATTAAAAACAGAAAAACGAATCACACCTCTACTCCCCAGAACTTCAACCTTATCAATCCGCTCACTTGCTCCAAAATTCCAAGAACCTGAACCTGTAATTCCATTACTATGCTTCCAACAACCTACTACCGAATCCATTGCTGAATAGATCCCTTGTTGATTCGTTGACAAACCATTGACAGAAACAATATCTCCTAATAAATACATAAACAAATCAATAGCATGACTTGCCAAGTCGTCAAAATACCCACCATAGGCAATTGCTTTGTCGGTTCTCCAATTGTAAACATCAGACCTATCAAGCTCACTAGCTGTTCGAGTATATCTATAGTTTATATGACGAATCTCCCCTATCTCCCCAGCATCTAACCATTCCTTAATTTTCAAGAACCTAGGTAAAGATCTTCTGTAATAAGCGACAAACAATGGTAAAGAGCGTCTTTTAAAAGTATTGGTTATTTCAACACATTCACTATGAGAAGGTGCCATTGGCTTTTCAATACAACATGGTTTACCTGCTGCTGCAACTTTTAAGGCATAAAACTTATGCGTATCTGGTGGAGTAGCAATATATACGGCATCAATATCTGGGTTCTGTATCAACGCATCGGCATCCGAATAAAACAAAGGAACGTTATGTCTTTTTGCATAATCCTCTGCCTTCTCAAAATCTCTTCTCATTACAGCTAGCACTTTAAAGCTCTCTACTTGTTGATACGCAGGACCACTTTTTTTTTCAGTTACATCGCCGCAACCTATTATTCCCCAATTGTACTTTTTCATTTCTCTAAAAATCAATTTTTCTTTATAAACAGCATTACAATATACAATGATATCTTAAGGAATAAACGTTGTGAAAACATTTTTAAGTTATATATACTATTAATTACTATTTTTGTGACAAATTTCAAAAATGTCCTCAAAAAAAGATTGGTTTACCGATTGGTTCAATACCAAGTACTACCATATATTATATCAGCATCGAGATGATTATGAAGCACAAGTTTTTATGACAAATCTTGTAAATTATCTTGAAATTCCTAAAGGAAGTTCTATTTTAGACCTAGCTTGCGGGAAGGGAAGACATTCTATCTTTTTAAACTCTCTAGATTATAAAGTTACGGGAGCCGATCTATCAATAAACAGTATTAAACACGCGAGTGAATCCAAAAATAAAACTTTAGATTTTATTGTTCAGGACATGCGACTACCCTTTCCTTTAAAGGTAGATGCTGTGTTTAATTTATTCACAAGTTTTGGTTATTTTGCTGATGACACAGAGGATATTCGTGTTATTGAAAACATAAAAAACTCCTTAAACAAGAATGGAGTTGCCGTTATTGACTACCTGAACGTTGTTAAAACAATTGAGAATTTGACCGCTAATGAAACTATTTTTCTTGACGATATCGAATTTCAAATCAGCAAGGAAGTAAAAAATGATTTTATCATCAAAAAAATCGAATTTACTGTGGATGGGAAATATCATAGTTACTTTGAACGTGTTAAATGTCTTACTTTGGAGCGTTTTGAAAAAATTATCACCTCAGCAGGATTGAAAATAAAAAACACATTTGGTGATTACAATTTGCATGACTTTGATCGAGAAAACTCCAACAGATTAATTCTAATTATAGAAGAATGATTTATATATTATTAATAACATCTGTATTAATAGGAGCGCTTTTAGTTAGCATTTTCAAACCTAAACAAAATGCCGTTCGATTACTACTTTCTTTTAGTGGTGCGTATTTATTAGCCATTACAATTCTACATTTATTACCTGAAGTATTTGGACCTGCGCATGTAGGACATATGCACGATGCTGTAAGTGCAAAAACAGTAGGCTCATTTATTTTGATAGGAATTTTAATTCAATCGATTTTAGAATCATTTTCCAAAGGAGCGGAACACGGACATATACATCATCACTCCCATTCAACTGAGTTTCCATGGCTGCTTTTTGTAAGCCTAAGTTTGCATTCTTTTTCAGAGGGAATTCCAATTGGATACCAAGAAGACTCGGAATTACTTTGGGCTATCATCGTTCATAAAATTCCAATTAGTATTGTTTTAGCAACTTTTCTATTAAATTCTAGCATTTCAAAAACCTATAGTTATCTTTTTATTCTTCTATTTGCATTGATGAGTCCGCTTGGATTACTCGCTTCTGAAAGATTTGATTTTTTTATTCATTACCATAAAGAAATTACGAGTATTACCATTGGTATATTTTTACACATATCAACCATTATTCTTTTTGAAAGTTCAAAAGATCATAAATTCAATTACTCGAAATTTATTGCAATCCTTTTAGGAATGGGGATTGCATTTATTGGATCTTAATTTTTTGCAATCCATGTACAATTAACTTGATTTCCTAAACTTCTTTTCTTATATTTGAACTTTATCAAATAATCTATAAACTAATATTACCCCCTTGTTAGTACTATGGCACAATACAACACCAATACCTCGAAGGCTTCGTTAAAGCCGTTAAAAGTTAACAATCTTTTCAACCAATATTTAGCAATCAAAAAATCTAAAAGAACACTCATGGATGTTTTTCTGTGGTGGGAAAGAAAGAGAATACCATTTAATATTATTGTTTTAGCACTGTGTTATACTTGTTTTGAAATACAAAAAATAGCAACGCATGCTACTGCCGATCTTTTCACAAAAAGAGAATTGATTTTATTTATTATTGGATACAACATTATCTACTCTAGCTTTTGTGTGTTAGAATTTTTCATCAAAAAAAGCAAAAGTTTTGCACCTAACATGTTCAAAAATGCTTTGTTTATTTGCACAGTAGTTGTGACAATCCCTACTCTTTTTCATATCCTGGAGTCAATTGCGTTTTAGGCAAAAATAAATGAAAATGAAAGCTGTCATTTCAAGGTTTTATTTTGCTCCGAATTATTTTAGGAACAAATTCTAAAATGTATCTTTGCGTTTCGAAAACAAACAAGTAGTTTTCCTTAAAACACAAGATCAACCATGTCCTTTTTAGAAGAAATACAACGTAGACGTACTTTTGGAATTATTTCACATCCAGATGCTGGAAAAACAACACTTACAGAAAAGCTATTGTTATTTGGTGGAGCAATCCAAGAAGCTGGTGCTGTAAAAAATAATAAAATAAAAAAAGGAGCAACTTCTGATTTTATGGAAATTGAACGTCAGCGTGGAATTTCTGTTGCTACGTCGGTACTTGCCTTTATCTACCGCGACAAAAAGATAAACATTCTTGACACGCCTGGACACAAGGATTTTGCAGAAGACACCTTTAGAACTCTTACAGCCGTTGACAGTGTTATTGTTGTGATTGACGTTGCAAAGGGAGTTGAAGCTCAAACTGAGAAATTAGTTGAAGTTTGTAGAATGCGTAAAATTCCAATTATTGTATTTATCAATAAACTTGATAGGGAAGGTAAAGATGCGTTTGATCTACTTGACGAAGTGGAACAAAAGCTAGGATTGACAGTTACCCCTATGAGTTTTCCTATCGGAATGGGTTACGATTTTAAGGGAATTTACAATTTATATGAGAAAAAAATCAATCTCTTCTCAAACGACCAGAAAACAACCGTTGCTGAAGGTATTGAATTTACAGATATTGAAAGCCCAGAACTAGATGAAATTGTTGGAGAAAATTCTGCCAATACTTTACGTGAAGAACTTGAAATGGTTGAGGGAGTGTATCCTCCTTTTAACCAAGAGGAATATTTAAGCGGTGATTTGCAACCTGTATTTTTTGGTTCTGCATTAAACAATTTTGGAGTAAAAGAGCTTTTAGATTGTTTTGTTGACATCGCTCCTACGCCACAACCAAAAATGTGTGATACTCGCTTGATTGACTCAAAAGAAGATAAACTTACTGGTTTTGTATTTAAAATACATGCCAATATGGATCCTAAACATAGAGACAGGCTGGCTTTTATCAAAATCGTGTCTGGTACTTTCAAAAGAAACCAACCTTATTTACATGTAAGAAATAATAAAAAGGTAAAATTCTCTAGCCCAAACACCTTCTTTGCCGAAAAGAAAGAAATTGTTGACATCTCTTACCCTGGTGACATTGTTGGACTTCATGATACGGGTAATTTTAAAATTGGAGACACTTTAACTGAAGGAGAAAAAATAAACTTCAAAGGAATTCCTAGTTTTTCACCTGAGCATTTCCGTTACGTGAACAATGCCGATCCTTTAAAGGCAAAGCAACTTTACAAAGGTTTAGATCAATTGATGGACGAAGGAGTGGCTCAATTATTTACATTAGAATTAAATGGTAGAAAAGTAATTGGTACCGTAGGTGCACTACAATATGAAGTTATCCAATACAGATTGGAGCATGAGTATGGAGCAAAATGTACTTACGAAAACCTACCGATGCACAAAGTATGTTGGGTAGATCCTACCGAAAACAATGAAGAGTTTAAAGAGTTCAAAAGAGTTAAACAAAGATATTTAGCAAAAGACAAAAGAGGCCAATTGGTGTTTTTAGCTGATTCGGCTTTTACAATTCAAATGACTCAAGACAAATACCCATCTGTAAAACTTCATTTCACAAGTGAATTTGAATAGATCATAACAATTTGAAAAAGCTATTTTCCTTTTTATTTCTCCTATCTGTCCACATTCTAACTGGGCAGCAAAAAGAATATGATCTTTCTGAGCTCAAAGGATACAAGACTACAAATAGCATTAAATTAAATTATATTCCTGTTGATGTTCAAGCCGGAGAATTAGGTCGTGATGAAATCCCCATGGGAGTATTAGGGTTGCATTACGATTTTACGTTAAATAAAAATTTCTACGCTGGTATTGGTATGTTTGCGGCAGTAGAAGGAGATCAAGGAGGACTATTCACTTTAGGAGCTGAAGTCGGTTTTCAGGAGCAAATTATTGGCAACTTTTTCTTAGACACTGATTTACATTTCGGTGGCGGTGGCGGATATCGATATCTTGTAAAAGATGGTGCCTATATTAACTACAACGTTGGGTTCAAATACCAAACCGATAAAGCTGCGCTCGGCTTACAATACAGTTATTTTAATTTTTATAATGGGTATATTGAAAGTTCAAATTTTTCAGTTTTTGCCAGCATCCCTACTTCTTTATTTTTTACTGACTACGAAAACGCGAATAACACATACAAAGCCCATTCGTTTCAAGAAAAATATTTTTGGAATAGGCCAGCGAATAAAAATGGGTTAACCTTAAGATTTGATCATTTTCTACCTACAGGTGACACCAAAGATCAATATGGAGACCCACTCACGAATACGCTTTATTTAATGGGCTTTGAATACGATCATTATCTAAACTATAAAACCTATGCATATCTTCAACTTGATGCCATCTACAAAGGTTTAGAATCTGGATTTATGGATTTATTTTTAGGTATTGGTTATGAAGCAATTCAAACGAAGTCGTTTAAAATATCAACCAAATTTGGTGCTGGAGCATCAGGTGGTAGAGTTGAACGCGAAGGCGGATTCACCATTTACCCTAGCTTATCATTAGAACATAAGCTATATAAAAATCTTTCTTTAGAATTTCATGGTGGCTATGTCTTGGCTCCTTTCGGAAATTTTGAAGCATACACCTTTGGTTACGGAATAAAATACAACACTTTTTCAAGTGGAATTCAGCATAAGGAGTTAAACGAAAATGTCATTGCAAAAACAAATGGGATTCGTTTAATACTTCAAAACCAAACGTACTTCCGAGCTGCAAGTACAGAAGTAAAACCTTATGATTTACAACTAATTGTTGTTCAAATCAACAGAGACCTTTCACAACACTTCTACATAACAGGTCAAGCAGCATTTACTTATGAAGGTGAAGCTGGCGGTTATGCTGACGGTATGGTAGGTTTTGGGTACTACACTCCAAAAGTACTATACAAAAAAATTGAATTCAATATAGAAGCGCTAGTGGGGGTAGCTGGCGGTGCTAGAATTGATACAGGCGCTGGAATTGCTGTAAAACCAAAAATAGGAATGAACTATGTTCTAAACCCCAAATTTCATATTACCTCTAGTATAGGTAAAATGATTGCTCCTTATGGCAATTTAAACTCTACGCTTTTAGGAATAGGATTCTCTTATAACTTTGCTAAACTAAACGTCAAGAATCAGTAAAAACTAGAATTCTTAAAAGCAAAAACTACTAAATATCATACAATTTTCTAACATAAACCATTTAATAGATTCTATATAGATAATTTCCAATTATCACATTGATAACAAGCCTCTTGACAGATTAATAAATCAACGAAAAATTATTTAAATTTAATAAGATATTTATTTATGTATCTAAATAATTATCATAATGTTATTTCTTTTGCATCGTCCTATTATAATTTTTTTTAAATTAGGTTTATCTTTAAATTTGTATAAAAAATAAAACATTTAATCATGGCTATCAAAAAACAATATTTAAAAAGTAAACCAGTTTGTAAAGTAACATTTGAAGTACCGGCAAAAGAATCTAAATCTGTTTCTGTTGTAGGTGATTTTAATGCATGGGACTCTGAAGCTTCTCCTTTAAAAAAATTAAAAAACGGTAATTTCAAAGCTGTTTTTCCATTCAAATCTGGTAATTCATATGAATTCAAATACATCATTGATGGAGAATATATCAATGAAGAAAAAGCAGATTCTTTCGCATGGAATGATTTTGCAAATTCTGAAAATAGTGTTTTAGAATTGTAAAACTTATTTCTACAAAATAAAAAAATGCCTGATGCTATTTATGTAGCCTCAGGCATTTTCTTTTATAAAAACTCGTCATAAAAAAAATCTATATAAAAATCAATTATAAAAATTAAACAAAACAGCAGAGAAACCTAATAAAAGGTATATTTGTAATCGAAAAATTAAATCATTTAAAACATATATATTATGGCAGTATTAGTAGGAAAAAAAGCTCCTCAATTTAATGTACAAGCAGTAGTTAATGGTGGTGAGTTTGCAGAAAACTTTACACTAGAACAATTTCAAGGAGAGAAATATGTATTATTATTTTTCTACCCAAAAGATTTTACTTTTGTATGTCCAACAGAATTGCATGCATTCCAAGAGAAATTAGCTGAATTCGAAAAAAGAAATGTACAAGTAATTGCTGCATCTACAGATACAGAACAATCTCACTGGGGATGGTTACAAGTACCTAAAGACCAAGGAGGAATTCAAGGTGTAACATATCCAATTATTGCTGATACAAATAAAACTATCTCTAAAAACTATGATGTTTTAGCTGGAGATTATTTCTATGACGATAACGAGCAATTACAAGCACAGGGAGAATTGATCGCATACAGAGGATTATTCTTAATTGATAAAGAAGGTGTAGTACGTCACCAAATAGTAAACGATTTACCACTAGGTAGAAACGTTGATGAAGCTATTAGAATGGTTGATGCATTACAATTCAACGAAGAACATGGTGAGGCATGTCCAGCAAACTGGAACTCTGACAAAAAAGGATTGACTACTACTCATGAAGGTGTAGCTAGCTATTTAGCAGAAAACTAAAATTTAATGATAATTTCATACGCATATCGCGTACTGAAACTTTATCTTAAATAATTAATAAAACTCTCGAATAACTTCGAGAGTTTTTCTTTTTAATGTATTTTTGAATTCAAATTATAAAAATAAACTATGGCAACTATTACACTTAAGGGAAATCCTTTTCAAACTATTGGTGAATTACCTAAGACAGGAACCGAAGCACCAAATTTTTCATTGAGAACAGTAGAATTAAACAATATTTCATTAGCAGACTTTGCTGGAAGTAAAGTTATCTTAAACATTTTTCCAAGTGTTGACACAGGTACGTGTGCTACCTCTGTAAGAACCTTTAATAAAACTGCAAGTGACTTAGAAAACACCAAAGTAATCTGTATTTCTAGAGATTTACCATTTGCTTTTGCTCGTTTTTGTGGTGCAGAAGGAATTGAAAATGTAGTAAGTGCTTCTGATATTTCTGGAGATTTTGCTGCTGATTACGGTTTAAAAATTACAGAAGGACCACTTGAAGGCTTATGTTCTCGCTCTATTGTTGTACTTGATGAAAATGCTAATGTAATCTATACAGAGCAAGTTCCTGAAACTGTAGATGAACCAAACTACGAAGCTGCAATCAACGCTTTGAAATAATGACAAAAAAAGACAATTTTATTGTAAATAGGATTAAAAGTTTTTCTTTTGTCTTCAAAGGAATCTCAATTCTAATAAAATCCGAAAACAGTATCAAAGCACAATTATTTATTAGCCTAATAATGATCGTTTGTGGTTTTGTCTTTAAAATTTCTATTACAGAATGGGCGATTCAAATTCTATGTACGGGTGCTGTCCTTACAGCAGAATCGTTAAACACTGCAGTAGAAAAAATAGCAAATTTTATTCACCCCGATTATCATAAAAAAATCGGGGTAATAAAAGATGTTGCAGCAGGAGCTGTTGGCTTTACTGCTCTTACGGCTATAATTATTGGTGGACTTATTTACATCCCAAAAATTATTACTCTATAAATATTATTCAGATCAATCTTCTAACCTCAGCTATTTTTTGAATGAAAAAACCTAAGAAAGAAAAAGAAATCAAAGAAAAAAAAGAACGTTTTGTAAAAACTAAAGAATTTTTCAAAAACAGACAGGTACAAACTGTTGCTGGTGTTTTTACCGTTCTCTTCGGTTTATTTTTATTTATCTCTTTCTTATCATTTCTCTTTACTTGGCAAGAAGATCAAAGTTTATTATCTGAATTTGCAGATAAATCCATAGAATCAAAAAATTTACTTGGAAAAATTGGAGCAAGTATCAGCCACTTTTTTATTTATGATGGTTTCGGTATTGCCTCCTTTATGATTCCTATCCTTACCATGTTGGCTGGAGCATATATGCTTCTAATGATCAATCTTAGAAAAATATTCAAATCGCTTAATTGGGCTATTTTAGGAATGATTTGGGTTTCCACCTCTTTCGCTTTTTTAAGTAAAAAATATAGCATTGTAGCAGGAACCATTGGAATTGAATTAAATGAATACTTAACTACTTATCTAGGAAACACAGGTCTAGCTATCATTTTAATTTTTGGGTACAGTTGTTATGCCGTGATTCGTTTTAAAATTACGCCTGAAAAAATTAAATCTTGGTTTCCAGAGAAAACAACAAAAACTTCTTCTAAAGCATCAACTGAAGAATCAGAAGACGTGGTTCTTGAAAATGTACTTCCCGAAGAGGCAGCAGCAGAAGAAGAAATTAAGGAAGTTGCTAAAAAAGAAGACCTAGAAATTAACGATCCAATAGAAGAAACGGAATCCGTTAGTGTAGAACAAAAAAAATCAGAATTTGAATTATCGGTTGAAAACTTACAGCCAACCATAAAAAATCATTCTTCAATAGACAAAGAAGAAATAAAAGAAGAACCCGCTTCTACTTTAGAAATCATTATTCCTGAGGAAGAAACCGCCAAAGAAGATGTGTCAATTGCCATTGAAGAAACGGCAAAGGAGGAAAAAGTTGAAGAAAACCTAGCCAATAATTTGGTAGAAAAATTTGGTGAATTTGATCCTACATTAGAATTAGGAAGCTTCACCTTCCCTACTTTAAATCTACTAAAAGAATACAATGAAAGCATTGCCGTAGATGCGGAAGAGCTTGAATTGAACAAAAATAAAATTGTTGAGACTTTAAAAAATTATAAAATTGGTATCGCCCAAATAAAAGCGACCGTTGGGCCAACTGTAACACTTTATGAAATTGTACCAGAAGCTGGTATCAGGATTTCTAAAATTAAAAATTTAGAGGATGATATTGCCCTGTCCTTAGCGGCACTTGGAATTCGTATTATTGCACCGATTCCTGGTAAAGGAACAATTGGTATAGAGGTACCGAACAACAAGCCTAGTATTGTTTCTATGCGCTCTGTGATTGCTTCTACTAAATTTCAAGAGTCTAAAATGGAATTACCTATCGCATTAGGTAAAAATATCTCTAATGAAACTGTTGTTATAGATTTAGCCAAAACCCCTCACCTTTTGATGGCGGGTGCAACTGGACAAGGAAAATCAGTTGGATTGAATTGTATTCTAACTTCTTTACTTTATAAAAAGCATCCTGCAGAAGTTAAATTTGTTTTAGTAGATCCTAAAAAAGTAGAACTTACTTTATTTAACAAAATAGAGCGTCATTATTTAGCCAAATTACCTGATGAGGCCGAAGCCATTATAACCGACACAACCAAGGTTGTTAATACCGTGAATTCTCTTTGTATTGAAATGGACGAGCGTTATGACTTGTTGAAAACCGCCATGGTAAGAAACATAAAAGAATACAACGAAAAATTTAAGTCCAGAAAATTAAACCCTGAAAACGGTCATAAATATTTACCGTATATCGTTTTGGTTATCGATGAATTTGCAGATTTAATTATGACTGCAGGTAAAGAGGTAGAGACTCCTATTGCTCGTTTGGCACAGTTAGCTAGAGCCATCGGAATTCACTTAATTGTAGCTACCCAACGTCCTTCTGTTAACGTAATTACAGGTATGATTAAAGCCAATTTCCCTGCTAGAATTGCCTTTAGGGTAATGTCTGCGATAGATTCTAAAACTATTTTGGACGCATCTGGGGCCAATCAGTTGATTGGACGTGGAGACATGCTATATACAGGAGGTAATGAAAGCATAAGGATTCAATGTGCTTTTGTTGACACCCCTGAAGTTGAAAAAATCACAGATTTTATTGGATCACAGCGTGCATATCCAGAAGCTCATATCCTTCCAGAATATGTTGGAGAAGATGGTGGCACGAATCTTGAAATAGATATTGACGATCGAGATAAATTATTTGAAGAAGCGGCTAAACTTATTGTAATTGCACAACAAGGTTCAGCTTCTTTATTACAAAGAAAATTAAAATTAGGTTACAATAGAGCTGGTAGATTAATTGATCAATTAGAAGCAGCTGGAATTGTGGGACCTTTTGAAGGAAGTAAAGCCAGACAAGTAACAGTCCCTGACTTACCTTCTTTAGACGAATTATTAGCGAACGAAAAAAAATAGTTCCGTAAAACTCAGAAATACATGAAAAACCTAACAATATCCATATGCACCCTATGTCTTTTATTATTTACTAACCATGTAAATTCGCAAAGCAAATCAGAGCAATTACTGAACGAAGTATCTTCAAAAATGTCGAGCTTTAAAAACATGTACATAAAATTCAGCTACGTTCTAGAAAACAAAGAAGTTGATATGATTCAAGAAGCTTCTGGGACCGTATACACAGAAGGAGAAAAATACCACCTTGAATTTATGGACAATATTTTTCTATACGACAACAACAATACTTATGTTATTTTAACGGAAGATGAAGAAATCAATGTCATTGACGGTAACTCTGATGAGGACATGCTAAACCCTTCAAAATTATTATTCTTTTACAAAGAAGGATTCACCTATGAATGGCAAGATTTAAAAACTATCGATGGGGCCAAAATTCAACATATAAAATTAACTCCTATTGATAGCGAATCCGAAGCTTCATACTTTATCTTAGGAATTAATAACACAACAAAAATTATTCATAGCATAAAAGAATTTGGTAACAACGGCACCGTTACCGTATTTCGTATAGAAGAATTCAAGGCAAATCAAGATATCTCGAAAAATCTGTTTATTTTTGACGAATCAAAATACGCTGAACAGAACTTTACAATCAACAAATAAAACAAGCTATTTCCTTGAGAATTCTTGACCAGTACATCATAAAGAGTTTTTTAAAACCTTTTTTTGCGACATTCTTTATTGTAATGTTTGTATTGGTGATGCAATTTTTATGGTATGCTTTTGATGAAATTGCGGGTAAAGGTATTGATATAGCTTATATTTTAAAATTTTTATGGTATACCTGCCTTAATGTAACCCCAACAGCATTACCTATTGGAGTATTATTATCTTCCATCATGGCCTTGGGGAATCTCTCCGAAAATTATGAAATGGCTGCCATCAAATCAGCTGGGATCCCTTTACTAAGAATCATGCGTCCTTTGATTATTCTAACGCTGTTTATTAGTTCTATCAACTTCCTGTTTTTAAACAATATATATCCGTATGCCTCTTTAAAACAAAGAAACTTACTTTTTAACATGCGAAAACAGAAACCTGCGCTTGCTTTGTTAGAAGGAAGTTTTAATACGGAGATTCCTGGATATAGTATTTATTTTGAAAAAAAATACGGTCCAGAAGAAAACCTATTGAAAAATGTTAGGATTTACGACTTAAAAGGAGGTAAAAAAAATGATGTCTGTATCACAGCTAAAAAAGGAGAAATAACCACCGAATCAGGAAGTAAGTACATGACCTTACACTTAACGGATGGTTATTATTTTGAAGATCATTCACAGTCAAAAAAGAAGAAAACTGACAGAGATAAAATGCCTGCCTCTTCTGCAAAATTTGAAACTTACAAAGTAAACATAGACATCTCATCTTTGAGTAGTAATGATTTAGATTTAGAAAAATACAAGAAACATTACATGATGTTAAATGTAAAACAATTGTATTCTCAATCTGATAGTTTAAAAATGTCTTATGACACCTACATCAATGCCAAAGCTTCTTCATTTTATATAAGAAACTATGGTGATAAATTATACAAAAGACCAGACAGCCTGATCCGATCTGATTTAAGTCAAAACTTACTTGAAAATTTTAAAAACACAGGTAAAGTTTCAATTACTCAAAACGCTCTCAACAGCCTAAAAAAGCCTTTGAGAACCATTCAAGTTTTCAAAGAAAGTTACAAAGGAAAACGAAAAATATTAAACCTATTTGATTACGAATACCATTTTAGGTTTGCCTTCTCATTATCATGTATCCTATTATTCTTTATTGGAGCACCTTTAGGATTTTTAATAAGAAAAGGTGGTTTTGGTTTGCCTATGGTTATGGCTATCCTTATTTTTGTAATCTATTTCTTTATCAATTCAATGGCTAAAAACATAGCCGAAGAAAGCTCTATTTCATCTACTATTGGCGGATGGCTTTCAAGTATGATAATATTCCCTATTGGAATATACCTTACAAGAAGAGCTAGTAAAGGAACTGCATCGTTTAACTTCGATGCACTATCACTTGCTATAAAGGCAATTATCAAACGTTTTAAAAAACAAAAAGAACCGGAAAGGTTATGACACAAGAGGACAAACAAACAGATGACATGAAATTGAATACAATTCAAGAAGCTATTGCAGATATACGTGCTGGAAAAGTAGTAATTGTAGTAGATGATGAAGACAGAGAGAATGAGGGAGATTTCATTGCAGCTGCAGAAAAAGTAACTCCAGAAATGATCAACTTTATGGCCAAATATGGTAGAGGGTTGATTTGTGCACCTCTAATTGAAGAGCGCTGTGAAGAATTAGGTCTTAACATGATGGTGAACGACAATACCGTTTTACACAATACTCAATTTACAGTTTCAGTAGATTTAATTGGGAGTGGATGTACAACTGGAATTTCTACGCATGATAGATCTAAAACAATTTATGCTTTAACGGACAAAAACACACGTCCTATAGATCTTGGTAGACCTGGACATATTTTCCCATTAAAAGCTAAAAAAGGTGGAGTACTTAGACGTACAGGACATACTGAGGCTGCGGTAGATTTAGCGCGTTTAGCAGGCTTAGATCCTTCTGGTATTTTAGTTGAAATACTAAATGAAGATGGTTCCATGGCCCGTTTACCTGAATTAAAAAAGGTAGCAAAAGAATTTGACCTTAAACTGATCTCTATTGAAGATTTAGTTTCTTATAGAATGCAACATGATTCTTTAATTAAAAAAGTAGAAGACTTTGATGTATCTACACGTTTTGGAGATTTTAGACTAAGAGCTTACAGCCAAACTACAAATGATCAAATCCATATTGCCATTACAAAAGGAAGTTGGAAAAAAACGGATGAAGTGTTGGTTAAAGTAACTCCAAATTCTTTTGGAAATGACATCTTAGGAACACTTCAGAATAACATTGATGACAAGCTTCAAAGTATTTTTGGACTGATAGAAAAAGAAGGAAAGGGTGCTGTTGTTTTTATCAACCAAGAAGTACAATCTTTTAACCTTTTACAAAGGCTACAGAATCTAAAAAACAAGAATACACAATCTACTTCTAAACCAAGTTCTAAAGGTATGGACGATAAAGATTTTGGTATTGGAGCTCAAATTCTACATGATTTAGACATCTATAACATTAAATTAATATCTAACTCTGACACGATTAAAAAGAGAGTTGGAATGACTGGTTACGGATTAAAAATAACGGATAGAATACCTTATTAAGCCTATTTTTAAAAATAAAAAAAAGCGATTGAATAAAATTCAATCGCTTTTTTTATTTCGTATAAATACCTTTTGCAAATCCACTTCCATGACATGATGTCCAAAAAACATCTTTATCAAAAGGATCAAATTCAAACCCCGTTATTTTATCTACTTGTCCCAAACCATAATTATGTTTATACCAACTTTTACCACCATCTCTTGTTAGATAAATTCCACTATTTAAAAATTTAACACTTTTACCAGGGGCAACAATTACTGCAATCATTTTCGAATTCAAAGGAGATACTTTAACCATCTTTACATGAGGCATCTCAAATATTTTCTCCCAAGATTTACCTTTGTTTTTACTTTTAAAAACACCTCCTTCTCCTAGCTTGGCTTCACCCTCACCACAAGCTATATAAATTACACCTTTCTTATCGACCTCTACAAAACCAACTGTTTTAATTTTATTCGGAATTTTCATTTGTATCCATGATTCACCATCATTAACGCTTTTAAACAACCCACCCGGCTTTTTACCAAAACCTGTTCCCAGTCCTGCATAAATGTTTTTATATTTCTCATCATAGGTCATTTGCATTACATTCGGCTGCTCAGGTAAGCCTTCATTATTTAAACTCCAAGATTTCCCTCCATCCCTACTTAAATACGCTCCAAAATCTTTAAAATCCGTCATCCTTAAATATCCATTGACCATCCATTTGGCCGTATGCCAGCCTCGCTGGGTATGAGATGGTATTGTAAACAACATTCTTTTGGAATCTTTTTTATCAATAATATGACTAAACATAAACAACACACCAGCTTTATTGAACTTTACAATAGGTTCCTCGGGAACATTAAACCATGTTTTACCTGCATCTGTAGTCTTTCTAAGAGTTCCTGCATGATTTTGTCTATTTGGTAATATATAAAATACAGCAGGGTCATTTGGGTCTATCGATATTTCTGGTGCACTCGTTGCTCTTTTCTCTTCTTTAGAAACTTCCTGAGTTTGTCCTTCTATTTGTTTCATAGCAACAGCACCTTTATAAACCTTATCACCATCCGTTGTAGATTGCCATATTCCATGCTCTTCCGATGCAAACAAATACTCCCCTTTTCTTTGAGTATCCACATTCAATCCAAATCCTGGCAAATTACTATTTCCACGACCTACCCAATGCCCATTTCCTTTTTCAGTTTCTATATCATCTCTTTGTTCCCAAGTTTTACCATTATTTTTAGAGATAAAAAGTTGCTGATCATAAACTGTAAACACTTCTCCTTTCGAATTAATCTGCAAATCCCTAAAAGCTTTAGAACTTCCTTCTGAATTTGCTGTAGCATCTAAATGAGAGAAATTCATATTCCCACCTAAAGGATTATTTCTACTTGCCCAGTACTCTTTATCAACTTTATGTTTCCAATAGTTACCCGCTCTAGCACAAACAAACCAAGTTTTACCTCCGTCTTCTGTTTTCATTAATTCTGATGGAGAAAAACTAAAATCATGCTTTATATTGTTTGAAATATAAATTTCATTGGGATTTAAGGGGTTTACCACTAATCTATTGTACACTGGCATAGTTGATTTTGGCAACTTTGGGTATTTCTGCTTCAATTCTTTGATCGAAATCCCTAACCAAAATGCTACCGTTCTGTAATAATAATTCTTTGATGGATAATCTGAAATCTGACTCATATCAATCGCAAGATTTCCGGTAATAGAATTCCAAGTAACACCATTGTCTGTACTTTTATAAATCCCACCGGTTGTTTTTATTGAACCTTCGATACCTTCATAATGAGTTTGTAGCAACAAATACAAATAAAACTGATTCGTTTTCTTATTGAAATACATCTGTATATCGCGCGCATCATTAAAAGGTAACCCCGTTTTTCGTTCCTTCCAACTCTTTCCCGCATTATTAGAAGTATAAAACCCATAATTCGTAAGTACGTATAAATTATTTGAATTTCTAGGATCAACTATAATTCTCGTTACATCTAATGCCTCAGAAATGCCCTCCATTATTTTTGTCCAAGTTTTACCTGCATCAGTAGTTTTGTAAATAAAACCATATTCTGTATTTCTATAGGAATTGCCATGAGGATTTTTTAAACTTCTGTGTACCCCTTTCACTCTCCAACTTTGTCCTGCACCAACATACCACACCTGATCATCAAATGGATCTATGGCAATAGCATTAAATTTCTTTTTGCTAGGAAACCCTTTTATTTCTGTCCATGATCTACCTCGATTATTCGTTGTAAAAATAGTTCCTGAAGCACCTTTCATAATCCCAAAATCATGGTTCAAAGAAGAGAATGCTGTTTTATAAGGTTTAATCTTACTCCCTAGCCCATCAAAATCATTTAAGGTCTGCCAAGAATCCCCTTTATTCCAAGTACCATATCCATTCCCCATATCATAGTTTAAAAACATGGTATTGCTATCGAAGGGGTGAATATTTAATTCCTCACTGTAGCCTGAAGTTCCAGGACCAATCACTGTCCATTTCACACTAGGGTCACTTTCTACTCTTTGGGTTTGAAGTTTTTTAAAATAATTTCTCTCTTGTGAAAATGACAAAATTTGTGTCAAGAAAAATAATATAAATAGTGATTTTCTCATAATGATAAATATAACATAGGGTATTACCTAACCAAAGATAAAAACCTTACGCATAGAAAATCAATCAACTAGCAAGATTAGAACATATCTTCTATAGTTTAGACGATATGTCATTTTTTACCAATTACTACTATAATAAAAATTTGGGTTAAAAAGACATTTGTGGCTGTATCAAGATAGTTTCCCTTTCTTTTTGAAATAAAAAAGCTTTCAACAGGCCACGTAACACTATTTTAGAATCACTTACCTCTAACCAACTCCCCTCTTGCAATCCTATCACTGGAGTATCATTATATATATGATATTCTTTTATTCGTGTTTCTCTAGTCTCGCCTTTATGAGTTGAATTCTCATCCGCTTCTATAAAATGTGCATTTATATTAAAGGGTATCACTTTTAAAGTATCGAAACTTTGTGGCATCGTAATAGGCATGTCATTAGTTGTTTGCATAGTGATTCCACAAATATTTGAACCAGCACTCGTTCCTAAATAAGGCACTCCCCTATCAATAGATTTTTTTAGTGGATTCATTAAATCCAATTCTTGCAATTTTGCAACCAAAACAAATGTATTTCCTCCTCCTACAAAAATCCCTTGAGCGTTCTCTATAGCATTTGCAGGATTTGCAAACTCATGTATCCCTTTTACCTTTATTCCCAACTTAGAAAAACCATTTGCTGCAATAGTAGTATATTCTTTATAAGACAAACCAGAAGGTCTTGCATAGGGAATAAACACAATTTCTGACACCCCTTGAAATAAGTTCTTTAATTCTGGCTCTAAATATTCTAAGTACCCGCTTCCGTGTATACTAGAAGAACCGGCCAAAATTAAATTTTTCATTATTTTTTATTTTTTAAGAATTTTTCAAATTTAGTCATTAAATATTTCAAAGAAAAATGCATCTTTACTGCTAAATTGAACTTTTATGAGGGTATTTCGATACTTGTTTTTCAGTCTCACATTTGTACTGTGCGCTTTTACAATGCACAAATATTACATGAGTATTTCTCATGTAAAATATGTTCCAAATCAAGAATCTATTCAATTAACCCTAAGAGTATTCATTGATGATTTACAACAAGAAATAAACGAAACCAACAAGTCTGATATAGAACTTGGGACAAAAAGAGAACCAAAAAATATAGATAGCATCTACACCTCATATTTGAATACCAATTTTTTAGTTGAAATTAATGAAACTCAATGCTATCTCAATTATATTGGGAAAGAATATACAGATGATATGGCCGTTTTTTATCTTGAAATTTTGAATATAAAAAACATTCACAAATTAAAAATAGAAAACACTATCTTATTTAAAACACTCCCGCAGCAAGAAAACATCGTTAAATTGAATATTTACGATAAAAACAAAAGTTTTATTCTAACAAAAAAACAAACTGTGGCTTTAATAAATTATTAACGAAGCCTATCTTAATTATTAATACATTTGTTGTTACACAAAAATAATCCAATGAAAAAAATCTATTCTATCGTAACCTTATTCCTGCTAGGAATGAGTATTTCGGGAATTGCCCAAGAAACGGAAACAAAAACTGGCCACACAAATACAAACAAATTCAAACAATTAAAAGATGAATTTGCAACTCCTAATAGCCAACATACGGCTTCCGGAGCACCAGGTGTTAATTACACCCAACAGAAAGTTGATTATAAAATGGATATTGTTTTAGATGATGCGAACCAAAAATTAAGTGGTCATGAGTCTATCGTCTACCATAACAACTCGACAGATGAATTACAATACTTATGGGTACAACTAGATCAAAACAAAAGAGCCCTTGATTCAAAATCTCCCGATATAAAAGGAGGTGGTCCGGAAATCCTATACAGTCCTGAAAAATTTGCTGCGGACTTTATAGACAAGCCATTTGATGGAGGTTTCAATATCATCCATGTACAAGATGCAAAGGGCAATGCTCTTTCCTACAAGATCAACCAAACAATGATGCGAATCGAATTGCCGAAACCTTTGGCTTCAGGTAAAAAATTTCAATTTCAAATAAAATGGTGGTATAATATCAACAACCATGTTCCACAAAGAGATAGATCAGGTTATGAACATTTTGAGAAAGATGGAAACAATTTATACGTAATTGCACAATTCTACCCTAGACTAGCCGTTTACAATAACGTTGAGGGATGGCAAAACATGCAATTTTGGGGAAGAAGTGAATTTGCTTTAGAATTTGGAGACTTCCTTGTGAACATTACTACTCCAAAAGATCATATTTTAAATGCAACTGGTGTTTTAACAAATCCTAAAAAAGTTTTAACAAAAACCCAATTAGAAAGGTTAGAGCAAGCAAAAAACTCATTTGACAAACCAGTGATTATTGTTTCTCAAGAAGAAGCTATAGAAGCAGAAAAGAAAAATAGTATTGAGACTAAAACATGGAGTTTTGATGCAAAAAACGTAAGAGATTTTGCTTTTGCATCTTCGAGAAAATTTATTTGGGATGGAATGGCTGTTGACATTAACGGAAAAACAGTTATGGCTTATTCGCTTTACCCAAAAGAAGGAAATCCCCTTTGGGAAGAATATTCAACTAAGGTTGTAGCGCATACCTTAAAAGAATACTCTTCATATACTTTTGATTATCCATATCACAAGGCGATTTCGGTACATTCTAAAAACCAAGGAATGGAATACCCTCAAATTTGTTGGAATTATGGTAGACCAAGACCGGATGGAACTTATGACGACAGAACGAGAGATGCCATGATTGGTGTCATTACACATGAGGTAGGTCATAACTTTTTTCCTATGATTGTAAATTCTGATGAACGCCAATGGACATGGATGGATGAAGGATTGAATTCGTTCGTTGAAACACTAACTGAGCTATCCTTCGATGAAAATTTCAATACGGGTAATTTACCAAAAGATATTATTCCTTACATGGATGGAGATCAAAGCAACATATCCCCAATCATGACACAAGGAGATAATGTGCACCAATTTGGACCAAATGCTTACACAAAACCGGCAGCAGGACTTTATTTATTGCGAGAAACAATTATGGGACATGAGTTATTTGATTATGCCTTTAAAACATACGCTCAAAGATGGATGTTTAAACACCCAACTCCTGAGGATTTTTTCAGAACCATGGAAGATGCTTCTGCCGTTGATTTAGATTGGTTTTGGAGAGGTTGGTTCTACACTACAGATTTCACAGACATTGGTGTAAAATCTGTAAGTCAATACAGAGTTACAAGTAAACCAACACAAGATATTATCAAGTTGGCTAAAAAATATGGTATCCCTGTAGAACAAATTAGACCTGGAATCTATTTATCTACAGATCCAGAAACAGAAGGAGAACCTAAAAGTCCTTTGGATATCAAAATACTGAAAGATTATATAGATACAAACTATGAAAATGTAGCAGATGCTGAAATCCCAGGTTATTTTTATGAAATTACTTTTGAAAAACCAGGAGGCTTAGTAATGCCAATCATTGTAGAATACACATACGAAGATGGTACTAAAGAATCTAAAACATATCCTGCTCAAATTTGGAGTAAAAATGACAAGGAAGTCAATAAAGTAGTGGCCTCTAAAAAAGCAATTACTAGCATACAAATTGATCCAAATTTAGAAACTGCAGACGTGAATGTTGAAAACAACCTTTGGCCTAGAGCTGAGAAATCTGAATTTGACAAGAAAAAAGAAGAATTTGCAAAGAAATAACAGACTATAACTTTACAAAAACCGACCTTATAGGTCGGTTTTTTTTTCTTTAAAAATACTTTACAAGTTTGTTAACATCTTACCTTTTATTAACTCATAATTAATCGTATTTTTGATTTTTATAATATCATATTTGAATGGGAAAAATCATTGCTATTGCTAACCAAAAGGGAGGTGTTGGAAAAACAACTACAACAGTTAATCTAGCGGCGTCACTTGGTGTTTTAGAAAAGAAAATTTTACTTATTGATGCTGATCCTCAAGCGAATGCTTCTTCTGGATTGGGTATTGATATTGAAACGATCACGGCAGGAACTTACCAAATTTTGGAACATACGGTATCAGCCAAAGATGCAATACAGGCTACCAGTTCTCCTAATGTAGATATTATTCCTGCACATATCGATCTTGTTGCAATTGAAATTGAACTTGTTGATAAGCAAAATAGAGAATACATGCTGAGGCAGTCTTTGGAAGAAATAAAAGACGACTATGACTATATTTTAATTGACTGTGCTCCATCTCTAGGATTGATTACTTTAAATGCTTTAACCGCTTCTGACTCGGTAATTATTCCTATTCAATGTGAATATTTTGCTCTAGAAGGATTAGGTAAATTGTTAAACACAATTAAAAGTGTTCAAAAAATTCACAATTCTGATTTAGATATTGAAGGTCTATTACTTACTATGTTTGATTCTAGGTTACGTTTATCGAACCAAGTAGTAGAAGAGGTTAAGAAGCATTTTAATGAAATGGTCTTTAATACAATTATTCAAAGAAATACTCGTTTAGGAGAAGCGCCTAGTTACGGTGAAAGTATCATTGCATATGATGCCACTAGTAAAGGTGCCGAGAACTATATCAGTTTGGCTAATGAAGTATTAAAAAAGAACTCGTAATGGCAAAAGCAACCAAAAAACAGGCATTAGGTCGAGGACTATCTGCACTGTTAAATGAAAACTCTACTACAACTGAATCCACAGAAAAATCTGTTGGAAATATCATTGAGCTAGAGCTAAGTAATATTGAAGTCAATCCTTTTCAACCTAGAAGCTATTTTAATGAAGAGGCATTAACAGAACTATCAAATTCCATCAAAGAACTTGGAGTTATACAACCCATCACCGTTAGAAAACTAGAGAATAATAGTTTTCAATTAGTCTCTGGTGAGCGACGTTTTAGAGCTTCTAAACTGATTGGTAACAAAACAATACCAGCCTATATCAGAACTGCCAACGATCAAGAAATGTTGGAAATGGCTTTGGTTGAAAATATCCAAAGAAAAAACCTGGATCCTATCGAGGTTGCTTTGTCCTATCAAAGACTGGTTGAAGAAATAAAACTTACACAGGAGGAATTGAGTACACGCGTTGGTAAAAAAAGATCTACTGTTACTAATTACCTAAGATTATTAAAACTAGATCCTATCATTCAAACGGGAATGAGAGATGGTTTTTTATCTATGGGCCATGGTAGAGCGCTTATCAATGTTGAATCTATTGATGAACAACTTGTTATTTATGAGAAAATTTTAAAAGACAAGCTTTCTGTTCGTCAAACCGAAGAATTGGTTAAAGAACTTAAAAATGTTTCGCAAACTAAAAAGACAAGCAAAACAGTAGTTCCGTCTTTTGTAAAATCAGGTGTACCAACCATCAGTGAATTTTTCGGACATAAAATTTCAGTTTCTGTAAATGCCAAAGGAAAAGGTAAAATTTCAATTCCTTTCCATTCTGAAGAAGATTTCAATAGAATAAAAAAACTACTGGAATAAGTGTTTACAAAATACACATACATTGTTGTTTTATTAGTTGTCACTAGTTTTGGAACTCTTAAAGCTCAGGATACTACTCCGCAAATTACAAGTGAAGATATCATTAAATCGGAAGGTTATAACCCATTAACACCCGCTAGAGCTTCATTTTATTCGGCAATATTACCTGGTCTTGGGCAAGTATACAATAAACAAGCTTGGAAAGTTCCTTTTGTTTATGGTGCCATGGCGACAAGTATGTATTATTTTACAATCAATAATGAATCTTATAAAAGATATCGAACGGCTTTTAAAATTAGAGAAGCTGGATATCAAGATGAGTTTACAAATGATGACGGTTCAACAAGAATTTCGAGAGAAGGTCTTATTAGCGCTCAAAAAACGTTAAAACAAAATAGAGAAACATCATTACTATTATTTATTGGTTTTTATGTTTTACAAATAGTAGATGCGAGTGTTAGCGCGCATCTTTTACAATTTAATGTCAATGATAAAATATCATTTGACCCACAAATATATAGTGATCCCAACGATAACAAGCCATTTGTTGGACTTACTTTTAATTATAATTTTTAAGATGAAAATAGCATTATTAGGATACGGAAAAATGGGACAAACAATTGAGAAAATTGCTTTGGACCGAGGACATGAAATAGTATTAACAATTGACAAAGACAGTCCAGAATATGATATTTCTGTTGCTGATGTTGCAATCGATTTTAGCATTCCTAACTCTGCAGTATCAAATATTAGTAATTGCTTGAACAATCAGGTTCCGATTATCTCAGGAACGACTGGATGGTTAGATAGTTTTGAAGAAATGAAAACCTTATGCTCAGAAAAAGAAGGTGCTTTTATCTATGCTTCAAACTATAGCCTTGGAGTTAATATCTTTTTCGAACTGAACGAGCAATTAGCAAAAATGATGTCTAACTTAGATCAGTACAACGTTTCTATGGAAGAGATACATCACAAACAAAAATTAGACGAACCAAGTGGTACTGCTATTACCCTTGCGGAAGGAGTGATAGAACACACTAAAAACACGCAATGGGAATTAGATAAAGCAACTCAAGAAAACAGTATCCCAATTTCAGCGATTAGAAGTCCTGAGGTTCCGGGAACACATTTAATTACTTATGATTCTATAGTAGATAAAATAGACATCAAACATACTGCTCATAACAGACAAGGTTTTGCTTTAGGAGCCGTTGTTGCAGCAGAATGGATTATTGGTAAAAAAGGAGTTTTTTCTATGAAAGATGTTTTAGGAATTTAACAAACCCATAACAATCTAACTCCGAATATTTAAGCACCTTTGAAAAAAACCAACTTATGACTTTTACGGCATGGCTAGTGGTAATCCTTGTAATCCAAGGAATTCACTTTTTAGGAACATGGAAATTATACCAAAAAGCGGGACGCAAACCTTGGGAAGCTATAGTTCCCATATATAACGGCGTGGTATTGATGCAAATAATTAACCGACCTAAATGGTGGGTGGTTTTATTATTCATTCCTGTGATTAACTTGATTATGTTTCCTGTAGTTTGGGTTGAAACCTCAAGAAGTTTTGGTAAAAACACTACTATTGACACGATTCTGAGTATTTTCAGTCTTGGGTTTTATGCGTACTATTTAAACTATGCAGCCGATGTAAGTTATATCGAAGACAGAAGTCTTACTCCTAAAACCGAAGTTGGAGAATGGACAAGCTCTATCCTTTTCGCCATAGTAGCCGCTACATTGGTACACACCTATGTAATGCAACCCTACACCATTCCTACTTCTTCCTTAGAGAAGTCTTTATTAGTGGGAGACTTTTTATTTGTAAGTAAGTTTCATTATGGAGCAAAAACACCAACATCATTGATTGCAGCTCCTATGGTACATGATACATTACCATTCATAAAATCAAAATCTTATGTTTATAATGATGATCCTAATCAGAAAAACTCATTTTTAAACAAATTTCAGTTACCCTACTTTAGATTACCAGGCTTTCAGAATATAAAACGAAATGAAATCGTTGTATTTAACTGGCCAGCAGATACTGTTAGACAATTTTTTACGCAAGATCGAAAATTTGCAAAACCAATTGACAAAAAATCTAATTATGTAAAACGTTGCGTAGGAATCGCAGGTGACTCTTTAGAAATAAGAGATGGGCATATCTTCATCAACGGTGAACGTTCAATTTTACCAGAACGTGCAAAACCTCAATTCTATTATACAGTTGATACTGATGGTAAGAACATGAGTGATAACATGATTTACAACACTTATCACGTTCGCCCGGGCGAAGCTAGAACCTCTTATAAGGAATACGTTCTTCCTATAGCTTATGAAAAACAACTTTACAATAAATTCGGAAAGGATTACCTTCAAAACAGAAAGTATTTGTTGAATTTAGACGAAAAAAATGCGGCTAAATTGAAAAAAAATAAACAAATCAAGAGCGTTACAAGAAATATTCAACCTAAGGGTGAAGCAGAAGCTGTATTCCCATCACTTGACATGAAATGGAATAAAGACAATATGGGACCTATCTATATCCCTGAAGAAGGTAAGACAGTCTCTTTAGATTTAAAATCTTTAGAATTCTATAAAAAAATAATTACGGAATACGAACATAATACACTTACAGTTGAAGGAAACTCAATTTTCATCAACGGGCAAGAAGTTACTTCTTACACTTTCAAACAGAATTATTACTGGATGATGGGGGACAATCGTCACAACTCCGAAGATTCTAGATATTGGGGGTATGTACCATTTGACCATGTAGTGGGGAAACCTGTATTTGTATGGTTCAGTTGGGACACCTATGGTCAGGGTCTAAACAAAGTTAGATGGGATAGACTGTTTACAACTGTCCACGGTGAAGGTCCTTTAAAATCTTACTTCTACTATTTCCTTGGTTTAGTAATCCTTTATATTGGCTATGGTCAATACAAAAAAAGAAAATCATAAAAATTAGAGTCCCTTCATGAAACTCTTTCAACCAACATACTTCTCTCCAATTGCACAATATGCAGCAATCTATGGAGAGAAGCATATTGCTTTTGAATTCGAAGATAATTATCAGAAGCAAACTTATAGAAATCGCTGTTATATTGCTGGACCGAATGGAAAACAGCTTCTAAACATACCGGTCAAACACGGTACTTCTTCAAGAAAAACAAAGGAGATTCAAATCGATTATGACAGTTCCAAATGGTATGACAATCATATCAAATCCCTTCAAGCCGCTTATAGATCCTCTCCTTTTTACGAATTCTATGAGTCAGATATCATTGCTATCTTTCAAAAAGAAAACAAATACCTCATTGACTTAAATATTAGCTTTCATAATTTCATTTTAGAATCTCTTCAAGAAGAAACCTCCTATGAACGGACCCATGAATTTTCTTTAGAGAACAACAACGACTATAGGTTTTTAGCTCATGCCAAACAAAAAGTAAATTGGGACTTCCCTAACTATATCCAAATGTTTGATGCCAAACATGGATTTCAACAAAACTTGAGTATTCTAGATTTATTATTTATGGAAGGACCAGCTTCCTACAAATACCTACAATCTATAAACCAAATGAATCCGTAGGTTAAGCTTTTGTAAAACTACGCTCTGTTTATTAATAAATATTATAAATTTTCTATATATTTATAAATTAACAAATGTTATCAAAAACAACCCTAAAGATCTACGAATGAACGAATTACATCAATTCATGAATAATATATCTCCATTATCTGAAGATTCTTTTCGGATATATATGGATATGTGTGAGGAGAAAACATATAAAGCAGGTACCGTATTAACAGAAATTGGAACTATTCCAGATCATTTATATTTTATACAAACAGGTGTAGCTAGGTCCTATAGCGAAACTGAGAAAGGTGTTGAATACATAAGATCTCTTATCAGTACTTATAATATTTTGGCAGCTACGGAAGCTCTAATAACGAGACAACCTAGTAAAATTGCGTGTCAATGTTTAACAGATTGTACCGTTCTAAGAATTAATTATAATATGCTTGTTCAAAAGTGCAAGGAAAACCAAGAAATTGCTGCCTGGTACACTAGAACAGTTGAATTACACTATGCTCATTTACAAAAAACAAACGATGAATTATTGACATTAAATGCAACACAACGTTATTTGATTCTTCAAAAAAGAATCCCAAATATCGATAATTTAATCAATCAATATCACATTGCTTCAAGATTAGGTATCACTCCAATCCAATTGAGTAGAATTAGAAAAAAACTTTATAGCAAATAATAAAAAAGCCGTTACATCATGTAACGGCTTTTTTTTGATATTATCTAATCAACTTTTTATACTTGATACGTTTTGGCATCAAATCTCCACCCAAACGTTTCTTTTTATTCTCTTCATATTCCGAGAAACTTCCTTCAAAAAAGTAAACCTGAGAATCCCCTTCAAAAGCTAAAATATGTGTACATATTCTATCCAAGAACCATCTATCATGCGAGATTACTACAGCACATCCAGCAAAGTTCTCTAATCCCTCTTCTAAAGCTCTCAATGTATTTACATCCAAGTCATTTGTTGGCTCATCCAAAAGCAAAACATTTCCTTCTTCCTTTAGCGTCATTGCTAAATGCAATCTATTTCGCTCCCCTCCGGATAAAGTATTTACTTTTTTATTCTGCTCTGATCCACTAAAATTAAATCTGCTTAGGTATGCACGTGAATTCACCATTTTACCACCCATCATTACCAAATCTTGCTCATCTGCAAAGTTTGCCCAAATGGAACGCTCAGGATCAATATCCGAATGTGATTGGTCTACATAGGCAATCTTAGCTGTTTCTCCAACTGTAAATTCACCACCATCTGCTTTTTCTTCACCCATGATCATTCTAAAAATAGTAGTCTTACCAGCACCATTAGGACCAATAATACCAACAATTCCATTCGGTGGTAAGATGAATTCTAAATTGTCATAAAGCAATTTATCACCAAATGCTTTAGAAACCCCTTTCGCATCAATAACATTTGATCCTAGACGAGGTCCATTAGGAATGTAGATCTCTAATTTTTCCTCTTTTACTTTTTGGTCTTCATTCATCAATTTATCATAACTCGCCAAACGAGCCTTAGATTTTGATTGACGTCCTTTAGCACCTTGTCTTACCCATTCCAACTCACGCTCTAATGTCTTCTGACGTTTAGAAGCCGTTTTGTCTTCCTGTGCCATACGCTGTGATTTTTGATCTAACCAAGAAGAATAGTTTCCTTTCCAAGGTATTCCTTCTCCTCTATCCAATTCTAAAATCCAACCAGCGATATTGTCTAAGAAATATCTATCATGCGTTACAGCTATCACAGTTCCTTTATATTGAGCTAAATGATGCTCTAACCAATGTACAGACTCAGCATCCAAGTGATTGGTAGGCTCATCCAACAACAGCACATCTGGTTGCTGCAACAACAAACGACACAAAGCAACTCGACGTCTCTCCCCTCCAGATAAAACTGAAATTAATTTATCAGGTTCTGGAGTACGCAATGCATCCATTGCTATTTCTAATTTCGTATCTAATTCCCAAGCATCAGAAGCATCTATTTGATCTTGTAATTCTGCCTGACGGTTCATCAATTGCTCCATCTTGTCCGCATCAGAATATACTTCTTCTAAACCAAACTGATCATTGATTTTATTATACTCATCTAGCACAGCTACTGTTTCCGCAACTCCTTCTTTAACAATATCCAATACAGTCTTAGATTCATCTAATATCGGTTCTTGCTCTAAAAACCCAACAGAATATCCAGGCAGAAAATTAATATCTCCTTGATAATTCTTATCTACTCCTGCAATAATTTTTAATAAGGAAGACTTACCCGATCCATTCAAACCTAAAATACCAATTTTGGCACCATAGAAAAAACTTAAATGAATATTTTTTAAAACTTGTTTTCCTGTACTTTGATAGGTTTTACTCAAACCCGACATGGAAAAAATGACTTTCTTATCGTCTGACATATAGTGTGTTTTTTTACTAATTATTTATTTATTTTTCTATTAAATCAACCCATGCTGTTTCAAACCGAGTAAAGAATTAAGGTTTACAAATATCGGAAAATGCAATGATAATTGCTACAAACACAAAATTAATAATTCCATTTCAATTTAAAAAAGACATAAAAAAAACCTAACGCAAAATACATTAGGTTCAATTCATAAAATATATTTTTTATGCCTGCCCTGTTGGACCAAAATTCATTGGAATAGGAGTTTCTTCAGGTTCATTAATTTTTCCATTCGCAGCTTCAAATCTTTTGATATTCTCAGCTAAGGCCTTGGTCAACCTTTTTGCATGCTCAGGTGTTAAAATAATTCTAGATTTTACTTTTGCCTTAGGTGTCCCTGGCATTACATTGATAAAATCAACTATAAATTCTGATACCGAATGATTTATGATAGCAAGATTCGAGTACGTTCCTTCTGCAATTTTCTCATCCAATTCAATATTTAATTGTCCGTCTTTTTTCTGTTCTTCATTCATAGGTTAAAGATATGTATAAACTGTTTTAAAAAAAAGATTGGTCCACAATTTCTCGTGAACCAATCCTTATGTATTATAAATTAACCAGGTTAATCTTAATTAAAACTTTCTTCGATTTCCTCTTTAGGACCTACGATCAAGTTATTATAAGAACGCATACCTGTACCAGCAGGAATTCGTTTACCAACAATAACATTCTCTTTCAATCCTTCTAAGTTATCTACTTTACCGCTTACAGCAGCCTCATTCAATACTTTTGTAGTTTCCTGGAAAGAAGCTGCAGAGATGAATGATTTAGTCTGTAATGACGCTCTTGTAATACCTTGTAAGATTTGCTCTGCTGTTGCAGGTCTAGCCTCTCTAGCTACTACTAAATCTTTATCTTCACGACGTAATAAAGAGTTTTCATCTCTCAATTTACGAGCAGAAATAATTTGTCCAGCTTTCAATTCTTCAGAACCTCCAACTTCTTCAACTACTTGCATTCCGTAGATAGCATCATTTTGTTCGATAAAGTCATTTTTATGAACCAAAGCATTCTCTAAGAACAATGTATCACCAGAATCAATAATTCTAACTTTACGCATCATTTGACGTACAACTACTTCAAAATGCTTGTCATTAATTTTTACCCCTTGCAAACGGTAAACTTCTTGTATTTCATTTACCAAGTACTCCTGTACTTTTGCTGGTCCCTGAATTTTAAGAATATCATTTGGAGTTGTAGCCCCATCAGATAACGGCATACCTGCTTTGATAAAGTCGTTCTCTTGAACTAGGATTTGATTAGAAAGTTTCACTAGATACTTTTTAATATCTCCTAATTTAGATTCAACGATAATCTCACGGTTACCACGTTTAATTTTACCGAATGAAACAACACCATCAGTCTCAGCAACTACAGCTGGGTTAGAAGGGTTACGTGCTTCAAATAATTCAGTTACACGAGGTAAACCTCCTGTAATATCCCCTGCTTTACCAGATTTACGAGGAATTTTCACTAAGACTTTACCAGCCTCAACAACATCTCCATCATCCACCATTAAGTGTGATCCTAAAGGTAAACTATAAGAACGTAATGCCTCACCGTTTTCTCCTTCAATAATCAATGCAGGAATAATTTTCTTATTCTTAGATTCAGTAATTACCTTTTCTTGGAATCCTGTTTGTTCATCAACTTCTACGGTGTAGTTAATTCCTCTTTCAACATTATCAAAGACGATCTTTCCACCGAATTCAGAAACAATTGTTCCGTTAAATGCATCCCATTGACACACAACTTCTCCTTTTTTGATTTTCTTCTTTCCTTTTACGAAAACATGAGAACCATAAGGTATATTGTTTGAACTCAATACCAATCCTGTTACTTCATCAACAATCTTAATTTCAGAAGTTCTAGAAATCACGATATCAACCATGTTTCCTTGACCATCTTCACCTTTGATTGTATTAAGATCTTCTATTTCAACTTTACCGTCAAACTTAGCAATCAACTTATTGTCCTCAGAAATATTTCCGGCAACCCCACCAACGTGGAATGTTCTTAATGTTAACTGAGTACCAGGTTCACCAATAGACTGTGCTGCAATTACACCAACAGACTCTCCTCTTTGAACCATTGTACGAGTTGATAAACTCTGACCATAACAACTAGCACAAATACCAGTAGTTGCCTCACAAGTTAATGGAGATCTCACTTCTACCGTATCAACACCTGCTAATTCAATTTCTTTAGCTACTTCATCAGAAATTAATGTTGAAGCTCCTAAAATTACATCTTTAGTTACTGGGTGAACTACATCATGCAATGTAAATCGTCCAACAATTCTTTCGCTTAATGATTCAACGATTTCATCGTTTTTCTTTAATGGAGCAACTTCTAATCCTCTTAATGTACCACAATCATCTTCATTGATAATTACATCTTGAGAAACATCAACTAGACGACGTGTTAAGTAACCAGCATCCGCCGTTTTTAAGGCAGTATCGGCAAGACCTTTACGCGCACCGTGTGTTGATATAAAGTATTCCAAAATTGATAAACCTTCCTTAAAGTTAGAAAGAATTGGATTTTCAATAATTTCTCCACCAGAAGCTGTAGACTTTTTAGGCTTTGCCATCAATCCACGCATTCCTGTTAATTGACGAATTTGCTCTTTCGATCCACGGGCTCCAGAATCAAGCATCATGTATACCGAGTTAAATCCTTGTTGATCCTCTCTCAAACGCTTCATTGACAATTCTGTCAAACGGTTGTTAGTAGATCCCCAAATATCAATAACTTGGTTGTAACGCTCTTTATTCGTTAACATACCCATGTTATAGTTCGCCATGATCACCTCTACCTCTTCATTGGCAGCGTCAATCATACTTTGTTTTTCAGCAGGTATAATAATATCTCCTAAACTAAATGATAAACCACCTTGGAATGCGAATGTGAATCCCATTGTTTTAATATCATCTAAGAATTTCCCCGTTGTAGGAATATCAGTCGCTTTTAAAATACCACCAATAATATCTCTTAAATTCTTTTTAGTCAATACTTCATTGATATAACCAGCCTTTGCAGGAACAACTTCATTAATCAATACTCTACCAACAGTAGTTTTGATAATTTTTGTTACCTGATCTCCGTTTTCATCAATATCCTGAGTTCTTACACTAATTCCAGCATTCAAGTTAACTTGCCCTTCATTGTAAGCAATATTAACTTCTTCTGGAGAATAGAATGTCAAACCTTCCCCTTTAATTGGTACTTCAGGAGTTGAAATTCTTTCCTTAGTCATATAGTACAAACCAAGTACCATATCCTGAGAAGGAACTGTTACTGGAGCACCATTGGCTGGATTCAAAATATTATGAGATGCCAATAATAACATCTGAGCCTCTAAAATAGCTTCAGGTCCTAATGGCAAGTGTACCGCCATTTGATCCCCATCAAAATCCGCATTGAAGGCGGCACAGGCTAATGGGTGCAATTGAATCGCTTTACCTTCAATCAATTTAGGTTGGAATGCTTGGATTCCCAAACGGTGCAACGTAGGTGCACGGTTTAGCAATACTGGATGTCCTTTTAAAACATTCTCCAAAATATCCCAAACTACAGGTTCTTTTTTATCTATAATTTTCTTTGCAGATTTTACAGTCTTAACAATACCTCTTTCAATCAACTTACGGATTACGAAAGGCTTGTATAGTTCTGCTGCCATATCTTTTGGCAATCCACATTCAGACAATTTCATTTCTGGTCCAACAACAATTACAGAACGTGCAGAATAATCAACACGCTTTCCTAATAAGTTTTGACGGAAACGACCTTGTTTACCTTTTAATGAATCTGATAAAGATTTCAAAGGTCTATTAGACTCTGTTTTTACTGCAGAAGCTTTACGTGTGTTATCAAATAATGAATCAACTGATTCTTGCAACATACGTTTTTCATTACGTAAGATAACCTCTGGTGCTTGAATTTCCATCAAACGCTTCAAACGGTTGTTACGTATTATTACTCTACGGTATAAATCATTTAAATCAGAAGTCGCAAAACGACCACCATCTAAAGGAACCAACGGACGTAATTCTGGCGGTATTACTGGAATCGCCTTCATAATCATCCAAGCTGGATTATTTTCTCTATTTTTTGCAGAATCTCTAAACGCTTCAACAACATTCAAACGTTTTAATGCCTCTGTCTTACGTTGTTTAGATGTTTCTGTATTTGCTTTGTGACGTAACTCATAAGACAAACTATCTAAATCGATACGATCTAATAAATCAATCAAACATTCAGCTCCCATCTTAGCGATGAACTTTTCTGGATCTGAATCGTCAAGATATCTGTTTTCCATTGGAATTGTTTCCAAGATATCCAAATACTCTTCTTCTGTTAAGAAATCCATTTTATTCAATGGTGTTCCATCCAAATTAGAAGCAGCACCTGCTTGAATTACTACATAACGCTCGTAGTAAATGATCATATCTAACTTCTTAGATGGCAATCCTAAAAGGTATCCCATTTTGTTAGGTAACGATCTAAAGTACCAAATATGAGCAATTGGCACCACTAAATTGATATGTCCTACTCTATCTCTACGTACTTTTTTCTCCGTAACTTCTACTCCACAACGGTCACAAACGATTCCTTTGTAACGAATTCTTTTGTATTTTCCACAAGCACATTCAAAATCCTTGATAGGACCAAAAATACGCTCACAAAATAAACCATCTCTTTCAGGCTTATGTGTACGGTAATTTATTGTTTCTGGCTTTAACACCTCTCCCTTAGAGACATCTAAGATAGATTCTGGTGATGATAAACCAATTGATATTTTACTGAATTTTTTTACAGTGTATTTATCTTCTTTTCTTGCCATGGTAAATGGATTCGAATTTAAAATGTAAATATTATTTTCCCGATCTGACTCTATATAATGGGTAGCAAAGATTACTCTTTACTACCCTATAATATTTAGTCCTCTAATCTAACGTCTAATCCTAAACCTTTCAGTTCATGCATTAATACGTTAAATGATTCAGGTAAACCTGGCTCTGGCATTTGCTCTCCTTTCACGATTGCTTCGTAAGTTTTAGCTCTTCCCATTACATCATCAGATTTAACTGTTAAGATTTCTCTCAAGATACTAGAAGCACCATATGCCTCTAATGCCCATACTTCCATCTCTCCAAAACGTTGACCTCCAAATTGAGCTTTACCTCCAAGTGGTTGTTGCGTAATCAATGAGTAAGGTCCGATTGAACGAGCGTGCATTTTGTCTTCAATCATATGCCCTAGTTTGATCATATAAATAACCCCAACTGTTGCTGGTTGATCGAAACGCATTCCAGTTCCACCATCATAAAGATACGTATGTCCAAATCTTGGCACTCCTGCCTCATCTGTCAATCCGTTGATTTCATCTAATGATGCACCATCGAAAATCGGAGTCGCATAAGTCTGACCTAACTTTTGTCCAGCCCATCCTAATACTGTTTCATAAATCTGACCAATATTCATACGAGATGGTACCCCTAATGGGTTCAATACGATATCAACTGGTGTTCCGTCTTCTAAGAATGGCATATCTTCTGCTCTTACAATACGAGCTACAATACCTTTATTTCCGTGACGTCCCGCCATCTTATCACCAACTTTCAACTTACGTTTCTTAGCAACATAAATTTTAGCCAATTTTAAGATTCCTGCTGGTAACTCATCCCCTACACTAATAGTAAATTTACTACGACGTAAGGTACCTTGTAAATCACTTACTTTAATTTTATAATTGTGAATTAACTCACCAATCATATCATTTAAAGCCTCATCCGTTGTCCAAGAACCTTTTGTTAAGTGCGTATAATCATTTACAGAGTTCAACATCTTCAATGTATACTTTTTACCTTTAGGGAAAACATCTTCACCTAAATCATTTTGTACACCTTGAGAAGTTTTTCCAGTAACAAGGTTGAAAAGTTTTTCAATCAATGAATCTTTTAAAGATTCAAATTGAACTGCAAATTCATTCTCTAATTTTGCAATTTCTTCCTTATCTCTAGTTCTCTTAGACTTATCTTTAACAGCTCTCTGGAATAACTTTTTATCAATTACAACACCTCTTAATGATGGAGAAGCTTTTAATGATGCATCTTTTACATCACCTGCTTTATCACCAAAGATAGCACGTAATAATTTTTCCTCTGGTGTTGGATCAGATTCACCTTTAGGAGTAATTTTTCCAATTAAAATATCTCCTGGCTTCACCTCCGCACCGATACGGATCATTCCATTTTCATCCAAATCTTTTGTAGCCTCTTCAGACACATTCGGGATATCATTAGTTAACTCTTCGTTTCCTAATTTCGTATCTCTAACATCTAATGAATATTCATCAATATGAATAGAAGTAAATATATCTTCTCTAACTACTCTTTCAGAAATTACAATCGCATCCTCAAAGTTATACCCTTTCCAAGGCATAAAGGCTACTTTCATATTTCTACCAAGTGCTAATTCACCTTTTTGTGTAGCATATCCTTCACAAAGAACTTGACCTTCTTCTACTCTATCACCTTTTCTTACAATAGGCTTCAAGTTAATGTTAGTTCCTTGGTTGGTTTTTCTAAACTTAATCAAGTCATAAGATTTCTCATCAGTATCGAAACTTACAAGTCTCTCCTCTTCAGTTCTATCATACTTGATTGTAATTTTATTAGAATCTACATATTCAATTACACCAGCTCCTTCTGAGTTGATCAAAATTCTAGAATCCTTAGCTACTCTTCTTTCCAATCCAGTTCCTACAATAGGAGCTTCCGGACGTAATAATGGTACCGCTTGACGCATCATATTCGATCCCATCAATGCACGGTTGGCATCATCATGTTCCAAGAAAGGAATTAAAGATGCAGAAATAGACGCAATCTGATTTGGAGATACATCCATATAGCTTACTTCTGTAGGAGAAACAACTGGATAATCAGCCTCTTCTCTAGAAATAATTTTCTCTGCAACAAAGTTTCCTTCTCCATCTAACGGAAGGTTAGATTGAGCAAATTTATGACCTTCTTCCTCCTCAGCACTTAAATAGATAGGCTCATCTTTGATGTTTACCACACCATCATTTACTTCTCTATATGCAGTTTCAATAAAACCAAGGTGATTCACTTTCGCATACACTGCTAAAGATGAAATCAAACCAATATTTGGTCCCTCTGGTGTTTCAATAGGACATAAACGACCATAATGTGTGTAGTGTACATCACGAACCTCAAACCCTGCTCTTTCTCTTGAAAGACCACCTGGTCCTAAGGCAGATAATCTACGCTTATGTGTAATCTCTGCTAATGGATTCGTTTGATCCATAAACTGAGATAACTGATTTGTTCCAAAGAAAGAATTTATCACTGAAGATAAAGTTTTCGCGTTGATCAAATCAATAGGAGTAAATACTTCATTGTCACGAACATTCATTCTCTCACGAATTGTACGAGCCATTCTTGATAAACCTACTCCAAACTGGCTTGCTAATTGCTCACCAACAGTTCTTACACGACGGTTAGATAAGTGATCAATATCATCAACTTCCGCTTTAGAGTTGATCAATTCAATCAAATATTTTACTATCGTAATAATATCATTTTTAGTTAAAACCTTTGCGTCTAACGACTCATCAAGTTGTAACTTTTTGTTCATTCTATAACGACCAACTTCCCCTAAATTATAACGTTGTTCTGAGAAGAACAATTTGTCAATAATTCCACGTGCAGTTTCCTCATCAGGCGGTTCAGCATTACGCAATTGACGGTAAATATGCTCAACAGCTTCCTTCTCAGAGTTCGTTGGATCCTTTTGAAGAGTATTGTGAATAATAGCATAATCTGCCATCTCATTATCTTCTTTATGCAACAACACTGTTTTTGCTCCAGAATCAATAATCTCTTCAATATGTTCTTTTTCAAGAATAATATCTCTATCTAAAACAATTTCGTTTCTTTCAATAGATACCACTTCTCCAGTATCTTCATCAACGAAATCTTCATGCCAAGATTTCAATACACGAGCCGCTAATTTACGACCCAAAATTTTCTTTAAACCACTTTTAGATACTTTCACCTCTTCTGCAAGGTCAAAAATCTCTAAAATATCTTTATCTCTTTCAAATCCGATAGCACGGAATAAAGTAGTAACTGGTAATTTTTTCTTTCTATCAATATAAGCATACATTACTTGATTGATATCAGTTGCAAATTCTATCCAAGATCCTTTAAAAGGAATAACTCTTGCTGAGTATAACTTGGTTCCATTTGCATGGAATGATTGCCCAAAGAATACACCAGGAGAACGGTGTAATTGAGATACTACTACACGCTCTGCACCATTGATCACAAAGGTACCTGAATCTGTCATATAAGGAATTGTTCCTAAATATACATCCTGTACAATTGTTTCAAAATCCTCATGCTCAGGATCAGTACAATATAATTTTAAACGTGCTTTTAAAGGTACACTGTGTGTTAAACCTCTTTCGATACATTCTTGGATAGAATATCTAGGTGGATCTACAAAGTAGTCTAAAAATTCTAATACAAAGTTGTTTCTTGTATCTGTAATTGGGAAATTGTCCATGAAAGTTTTGTACAAACCTTCATCACTTCGCGAATCTGCTTTCGTTTTTAACTGGAAAAAATCTTGGAAAGATTTAATCTGGATATCCAAGAAATCTGGATAGTCCGTAGCTAATTTTGCCGATGCAAAGTTTATTCTTTCAGTACTATTTTTCGTTGCCAAAGGAGAAAAAATTTTAGTTAAAATTCTGTGTTAAATAAAGAATAAATATAAATGCAAAAAATGGTTTAGATCAAAAGGAGACTCCTTCTGACCTAAACCGTAATTTAATTGTTGGGTGAAAAGCTTATTTAAGCTCTACTTCAGCTCCAGCTTCTTCTAAAGATTTTACAAGACCTTCTGCCTCATCTTTAGCGATTCCTTCTTTGATTGGTGCTGGTGCACTATCAACGATTCCTTTAGCTTCTTTCAATCCTAAACCAGTTAATTCTTTAACTAATTTTACAACTGCTAATTTAGAAGCTCCTGCTGATTTCAAGATTACGTCAAACTCAGATTTTTCTTCTGCTGCGTCTGCTCCTCCTGCTGCTGGTCCCGCTACTGCTACTGCTGCTGCAGCTGGCTCGATACCATACTCATCTTTTAATATTGTAGCTAATTCGTTTACTTCTTTTACTGTTAAGTTAACTAACTGCTCTGCGAAATCTTTTAATTCTGCCATTTTGTGTAATTTTAATGTGTGTTATAATAATTTATTTGTGCGCGTATTCTATCTTTCTGATAAAGTTTTAACAATACCTGAAAGTGTTTGTCCTCCTGATTGTAATGCTGAAACAACATTTTGTGCAGGTGACTGTAACAATCCAATGATATCTCCAAGTAACTCTTCTTTAGACTTGATGTTCACTAGGTTCTCTAATTGATCGTCTCCTAAGTAAACAGCTTCCTCTATGTAAGCTCCTTTTAATACTGGTTTGTCAGATTTTTTTCTAAACTCTTTTATAATCTTAGCAGGAGCATTTCCTGTTTCTGATAATAAAATAGATGAATTTCCTTTCAATGCTGATGGTAATTCTCCAAACTCTTTTGAAGAATTTTCCATTGCTTTAGCAAGCAATGTATTTTTAACTACAGCTAATTTTACGTCTGCTTTAAAACAAGCTCTTCTTAAGTTAGAAGTAGCTTCTGCATTTAAACCTGAGATATCAGCTACATAAATGATACTGTTATCAGTTAATTGGGCAGTTAAAGCATCGATTACTTGCGATTTTTCTTCTCTTGTCATAATTTACGATTTAACTTCCTATTAATTTGATTTAATATCTAATGCTAATCCAGTACTCATTGTACTAGACATGTAAGAACTTTTAATGTAAGTTCCTTTTGCAGCAACAGGTTTCATCTTAATAAGCGTCTGAATTAATTCATTTGCGTTATCAGCAATTTTCTCAGCATCGAAAGATACTTTTCCAATTGCAGCGTGTACGATTCCAGTTTTATCAACTTTAAAGTCAATTTTACCAGCTTTTACTTCAGTAACAGCTTTTGCTACATCCATAGTTACCGTACCTGTTTTAGGGTTTGGCATTAATCCTCTAGGTCCTAATACACGTCCTAATGGTCCTAATTTACCCATAACGCTTGGCATCGTGATAATTACATCAACATCTGTCCAACCACCTTTTATTTTTTGTAAGTACTCATCTAATCCAACATAATCAGCTCCAGCTTCTTTTGCTTCTGCCTCTTTATCTGGAGTAACCAATGCAAGTACTTTAACATCTTTACCTGTACCATGTGGTAAAGTAACAACTCCACGAACCATTTGATTAGCTTTTCTAGGATCAACTCCTAAACGTACTGCTAAATCTACTGATGCGTCAAAGTTTACTGTTGTAATCTCCTTTACTAATGCAGCTGCTTCTGATACAGAATATACTTTAGAACTGTCTACCTTAGCTTGAGCTTCTTTTTGCTTTTTTGTTAATTTTGCCATTTCTTAAAGTTTATTGTGGAGCATCTCCTTTCATAGTAATTCCCATAGAACGAGCAGTACCAGCAATCATCTTCATTCCAGACTCAATCGTAAATGCATTTAAATCTGCCATTTTGTCTTCTGCAATTGCTTTTGCTTGATCCCAAGTGATGCTTGCAACCTTACTACGGTTCGGCTCACCTGATCCTTTCTTAACTTTCGCTGCTTCTAAAATTTGAACAGCTGCTGGAGGAGTTTTGATAACAAAATCAAAAGATTTATCCTGGTATACAGTAATTGCAACAGGTAAAACTTTTCCTTGTTTATCTTGAGTTCTAGCATTAAATTGCTTACAGAACTCCATGATATTTACTCCGGCAGCACCTAAAGCAGGACCCACTGGTGGAGACGGGTTAGCCGCTCCCCCACGTACTTGTAATTTTACTACTTTACTTACTTCTTTTGCCATTTTCTAATTATTTATTTACATATAGTGGAAGCCATGTGTAACAGATAATATTTTTTATTACAATTAAGAGATTTTATCTACTTGCATGTAACTTAACTCTAACGGTGTTTTTCTTCCAAAAATCTTCACCATTACTTCTAGTTTTCTTTTCTCTTCATTAACGTTTTCAATGATACCATCAAAACCGTTGAAAGGTCCATCAACCACTTTTACAGTTTCACCAACTGTATAAGGAATTGCCACGTTTTCGTTCTGAACAGCAAGTTCATCAACTCTACCTAACATCCTATTGATTTCACTTTTTCTTAATGGAACTGGTTCACCACCTTTAGTTTCTCCTAAGAAACCTATAACACCCGTTACAGATTTTATAACGTGAGGAACTTCACCACTTAAATTAGCCTCCACCATAATATATCCCGGAAAATAAATTCTTTCTTTATTTATCTTCTTTCCATTACGGATTTGGATTACTTTTTCAGTTGGAACTAATACTTGTTCTACAAAATCAGAAAGTCCTAATCTAGAAATCTCTGTTTCTATATAAGACTTTACTTTATTCTCTTGTCCTCCAATAGCTCTAACTACGTACCACTTTTTAACAGAATCAGCCATTAGTCTTAATTAAACATGTTAAAAAATTTATCCAAACCATTTTGAAATACTGAATCCACTGCAAACACTGCCAATGCAAATATTATAGTAAATACCGCCACTACAACAGTAGATTTTTGAGCTTCAGCTTTTGGCAACCAAGTCATATTGGTATTCAATTCTTCAAATGATTCTTTGATATAATTTATAACACTCATTCTATTATTTTTTTTATTGCACGGGCGGAGAGACTCGAACTCACGACACCTGGTTTTGGAGACCAGTGCTCTACCAACTGAGCTACGCCCGTAAAAACGGAGTGTCCTACACAAAGTAAAACACTCCGAATATTCTTATTTTGTAATTCTTACAAGATTTCAGTTACCTGACCTGCACCTACTGTTCTACCTCCTTCACGGATTGCAAAACGTAAACCAACATTCATTGCAATTGGCTGGTGTAAATCAACAGTAATTGTCAAGTTATCTCCTGGCATTACCATTTCAACTCCATCAGGCAAGTTAATTGTTCCTGTTACATCAGTTGTACGTACGTAGAACTGTGGACGGTAGTTGTTATGGAATGGAGTATGACGTCCACCTTCTTCTTTTTTCAATACATACACCTCAGCTTTAAACTTAGCGTGTGGAGTTACAGAACCTGGCTTACAGATTACCATTCCTCTTTTGATATCTTCTTTAGCAATACCTCTCAATAAGATACCTGCATTATCTCCAGCCTCACCTCTATCTAAGATTTGACGGAACATTTCAATACCAGTAATTGTAGAAGTTAACTTCTCAGCACCCATACCAATGATATCAACAGCATCTCCAGTATTAGCGATTCCAGTTTCGATACGTCCAGTTGCTACTGTACCACGACCTGTAATAGAGAATACATCCTCGATAGGCATTAAGAAATCTTTATCAACTTCTCTTAATGGCTCTTGAATCCACTCGTCACAAGCTGCCATTAATTCTAAAATCTTCTCAGACCATTTAGCATCACCATTCAATCCACCTAATGCAGATCCAGCGATTACCGGTCCATTATCACCATCATAGTCATAGAAAGAAAGTAATTCTCTTACCTCCATTTCAACTAACTCTAATAACTCTTCATCATCAACTAAATCCACTTTGTTCATGAAAACAACAATTCTAGGAATCCCTACTTGTTTTCCTAACAAGATGTGCTCTCTAGTTTGTGGCATTGGTCCATCAGTTGCAGCTACAACTAAAATCGCACCATCCATTTGAGCAGCACCAGTAACCATGTTCTTTACGTAATCCGCGTGACCAGGACAGTCAACGTGAGCGTAGTGACGATTAGCAGTTTGATACTCAACGTGAGATGTGTTAATTGTAATACCTCTTTCTTTTTCTTCCGGAGCATTATCAATTTGATCGAAATCTTTCACTTCTGAAAGTCCAGCAGCAGCTAATACAGTTGTAATAGCAGCAGTTAATGTAGTTTTACCGTGATCTACGTGCCCAATAGTACCAATGTTCAAATGTGGTTTCGAGCGGTCAAAAGTTTCCTTAGCCATGATTATTAATTTTAATTCTTAGTTTATATACTTATTTTATTATACTCTTATTTTTTTTCTTTGAGCCAATGACGGGAATTGAACCCGTGACCTCTTCCTTACCAAGGAAACGCTCTACCTCTGAGCTACACCGGCCAAGATTTGACTTAGAGCGAAAGACCGGGTTCGAACCGGCGACATTCAGCTTGGAAGGCTGACGCTCTACCAACTGAGCTACTTTCGCATTCTAATCATCAAATTCCCTTTTAACATTTCTGCTAAAATCATTGTGGTGAGAGTAGGATTCGAACCTACGAAGCTTGCGCAGCAGATTTACAGTCTGCCCTCGTTGGCCACTTGAGTATCTCACCATTATTCAAAGAACAAAGTTTTCAAATTCTCATTTCAAAACTCCAATTTGTTTTTTTGCATTTCACTGTAAGTTAAACTTACTTTAGAGCCGATGGAGGGACTCGAACCCACGACCTGCTGATTACAAATCAGCTGCTCTAGCCAGCTGAGCTACATCGGCATTCCTGCACAAAAAAACAGTCCATTATTTCTAACGGACTGCAAATGTATAAAGTTTTTTTCATCACAACAAACTTTTTGCTGTAATTTTTATTTTTTTTTAATGTTGTAATTCCCTTTCCTTTTCTTTCGATTTCTTCAACTGGCGCTTCATTGTATCCGCAGCAGCAGAAGCTCCCTCTTCAAAAGTTTTCGTCTCTTTTTTCACAATCAACTCACTTCCAGGGATGTTAATTTTTACTTCGGTGATTTTATTCTCTTTTTCGCTCGTTTTTTGAACTTTTAGAAACACTTCAACATCAATTATTTTATCGTGATACTTCTCAAGTCCCATTACCTTCTTTTCTACGAAATCAACTAACTTTTTATCTGCGTTGAAGTTTACAGACTGTACAAATACTTTCATGTAATATTATTTTTTACTCCTAGGGTGAGCTTGGTTATACACTTCCTTTAAATAATCTAAGCTGGTGTGAGTATAGATTTGAGTTGAGGCTAAACTGGAATGCCCTAGTAACTCCTTAACCGAATTCAAATCTGCCCCCTCGTTTAACATATGCGTCGCAAAAGAGTGACGAATCACATGAGGACTTTTCTTTACCTTCGTAGATTCCCTACTAAAGTATAATTTTATTATCCTATAAACAAGCGTTCCATATAATTTATTTCCCTTATTTGAGACTAAAAGATACTCGGTCGGGCCGAATTCCTCTTCCTTTATTTTAAGGTATAACTTAAGAGTCTCCTTAACCGATTGAAGCAAGGGAACATAACGTTCTTTATTCCGCTTTCCGAGCACTTTTAAGGTGTCATTATGAAAATCCACCGAATCCCCCTTTAAACCAATCAACTCCTCTCTTCTCATTCCTGTCGAATACAACAACTCTACCAAGAGCTTATCTCTTAGTCCTGGAAAACTTTCAAAATCCATTCCATCAATCACAGCGGCAACTTCATTTTGAGAAAACGGAACCTGTAATCGTTGAGCTACTTTTAGAGCTTTATGACTCGCTAAGGGATTGATTTGGATTTCTTCAATCCTTTGTAAGTATTTATAAAAGCTATTCAAAGAACTTACCTTTCGGTTTACTGTCCTATTTGACAAGCCTGAATTGACTAAGGCAACAATCCATGAACGGATCTCACCATAGCTAACGTTAGAAATATCACCATCATCAATGTTGGCCTTATTATAAGTTTGAAAAGACTCTAAATCCTTTCTATAAGCATTCACCGTGTGCTGAGAATATTTTTTCTCCAAACTTATATATTCAATAAACCTTTCTATCATGCCTAACATTTAACGCTATCAAACAAAACTACGAAATATAAGACCATAAAAAAACCTGCTTCATAAAATGAAACAGGTTTTATATTTTTTATACTCTTAGATTAACTTAACTCTTCGTTTGTTCTTAATCTTTGGATGTATTTCGCTTTGATGTTTTGTTTACGGTTTGCCACAGATGGCTTCGTGAACTGCTGACGCTCTCTCAATTGTCTCATCGTTTTCGTGCGATCGAATTTTCTCTTAAAACGTTTTAGCGCTCTATCGATATTTTCTCCTTCTTTTATAGGTATAATTAACATAGGGTATCACCTCCTCTCATCGTACTCTCTTTAATATGTTTAAATTGAAACAAACTTATTTCAATTGTAGTTTACTTTTTCGGATTGCAAAAATACAATTTATTTCCGATTGACAACCTTTTTTTACTCTTTTAATATATTTCTTGAGATAACCACCTTTTGAATTTCGGTTGTTCCCTCACCTATCGTACACAATTTAGAGTCTCTGTAAAATTTCTCCACCGGAAAATCTTTCGTATAGCCATAACCTCCATGCACTTGAACAGCTTCATTCGCAACCTTCACACAAGTTTCTGATGCATACATCTTAGCCATTGCACCAATCTTGGTCATAGGCTTTTTATGATTCTTAAGATATGCGGCTTTATGAATTAATAACTCCGAAGCTTCAATCTCTGTAGCCATATCCGCTAATTTGAATGAAACTCCTTGAAATGAAGAAATCGGCTTCCCAAACTGCACACGTTCTTTAGAATATTTCAAGGCTGCCTCATAGGCACCTTTAGCAATACCGACAGACAAAGCCCCAATAGAAATTCTTCCTCCATCTAAAACCTTCATAGACTGAATAAATCCTTCTCCTATTTCACCTAAAATATTCTCTTTCGGTACACGACAGTTGTCAAAGATAAGCTCTGCAGTTTCAGAGGCACGCATTCCTAGTTTATTTTCCTTTTTCCCAGAACTAAAACCTGGTGTTCCTTTTTCAATAACAAAAGCCGTCATTCCATGAGAATCCCCTTTTTCACCAGTTCTTACTATTACTACGGCAATGTCTCCGCTAATAGCATGGGTAATAAAGTTTTTGGCTCCATTTAACACATAATAATCTCCATCTTCTACAGCAGTAGTACTCATACCTCCTGCATCAGAACCTGTATTATGCTCTGTTAACCCCCAAGCTCCTATACTTTTGCCAGAAGCTAGCTTTGGTAGCCATTTATTTTTTTGCGCTTCGTTACCAAATTGTAGAATATGCCCGGTACACAAAGAGTTATGTGCAGCTACAGACAAACCAATAGAACCATCCACTTTTGAAATTTCTTCCAAAATTGAAATGTATTCATGATATCCTAATCCCGATCCTCCATACTCTTCAGGTACTAAAATCCCCATAAATCCCATTTCCCCGATCTTCTTGAATAAATCAATTGGAAAAATTTGACTTTCATCCCATTCCATTACAAATGGTTTGATATGCTGTTGGGCAAAATCCCTTACGGATTCGGCAATCATCTTTTGTGTTTCTGTATATTCGAAATTCATGAAGAATACTTTGTTTAATCTTTTGCTTAAATTATTAAACAAAAATACGACCTATTTATTCAGCTCGCAAATATAATGCTATTCTATGATATTTTTCAATGGGAAAACCTGGTATTTTTTTTATTTCTTCCAAGTTATTCACCTCTCCCACAGAATCTCTGTACCTACATAATAGTTTTGTTGTAGCATAATCCACATACACATTGCCCAAAATTTCTTTAAAAGAGGCTGTGTTTATATTTATTTTTTCCTGAACAGGGATTAAAAACACCTTGTAATACTTGTTCAACTCAAATATTACTTTAGCATCCAAACCATAAACTTCATGCAATTGATCCATATAAGAAAACCCATGCAAAAGGGTTCTATACTTTATAATACGTGTCGATAACTTATCCCCGATTCCATAAATCAACTGAAGCTCTTGCTTTGTAGCCTTATTAATATCTTTTTTTACAATATGTACATTCCCATTGACCTTACTAGTTTTTTTATTTTTAGGTTGGTTTTTAAAAGGAAATGTAAAGTAAGCCGACCAAATTTCTAACAAACTATCAGAAACTTTAGTGACTTCCTGAAATTCCTTTATCGAGTATATCCATTTATTTTGATTTCTAAAAGAATGTAGCCTATCTATTTCTTGGATGGACATACCTAATTCATAACCTTTTTCATCTGTTATAAAATTAGGATTGAATCTATATATCTTTTGGGTTTTCCCCTTTACCGCTTTCAAAGAGTCTATCTTTTTAGACAGAACAATAAATTCATCGCTATCAACCGTAAAATTTTCTGTTTTATTAGAAACTAAAAAATAAACCACTTGCACACACACCAACAACAACATAAAACAAAAAACCCCATTTCGTTGTCTTTTGTTATAAACGAAATGGGGTCTTAGTTTTCTCATAGAAGTTTTAACTTTTTATTGCCTTCAAATATCTTTTTAGTTCATCTTTTACTTTAGGTGCTAAAATTAGTAGTCCTAAAACATTTGGGAATACCATCGCAAAAATCATAGAATCCGAAAATTCTACCACAGAGTTCAAACTAGAAGAAGCTCCAATTACAATCACAAATAAAAACAATGCCTTGTAAGTAAAATCAGCAACACGTCCTTTTCCAAATAAATATTTCCATCCTTGGATACCATAATAAGACCACGACAACATTGTTGAAAAAGCAAATAGTATTACTGCTATAGTTAAGATAATAGAAAAATTCGGAATTGCCGAATCAAAAGCAACAGATGTCAGATCTACCCCACCAACTTTTGCTCCGCTACTATTTAAGATCACATTGCTTCCATCTAAATTACCATAAGTAAATAAATTACTTTTGATATTTGTTACCACTATCACTAGAGCTGTCATAGTACAGATAATCACAGTATCTACAAAAGGTCCAATAGAAGCAACAATTCCCTCACTCGCTGGAAACCTCGTTTTTACTGCAGCGTGGGCAATCGATGCAGATCCAACTCCAGCTTCATTTGAAAAGGCAGCTCTTCTAAATCCTTGTATCATCACTCCTATCACTCCACCAATCACAGCATCATTTCCAAAAGCACTTGTCCAAATATCACTTATACCTTGAGGCACTACATCAAAATTCATAACAATAATCACGATTGCTGCACCTATATAAAGAATTCCCATAAAAGGAACTATTTTCTCTGTTACCTGACCAATTCTTTTGATCCCACCAATAATCACAATTCCAACTAGAACTGCCATTGCCAAACCAAACCAAAAACCATTTTCTACTCCAAATAAAACTTGAAGCTGATTTGCTGCTTGATTGGATTGAAACATATTCCCTCCTCCGAAAGAACCACCAACAACAAAAACCGCATATATAACAGCTAGCACTTTTCCTAGCCCAACCATGTTTCTTTCTTTCAGACCCTTTTTTAAATAATACATAGGTCCTCCATAGATCTTTCCATCCTCTCCAACTTCACGATATTTAACCCCTAAAGTAGCCTCTACCAACTTAGTAGACATCCCTAAAAACCCAGCTAAAATCATCCATAAGGTTGCACCCGGTCCACCAATTGCAATCGCCACAGCAACACCCGCAATATTTCCTAGACCTACTGTTGCCGATAAAGCAGCTGTTAACGCTTGAAAATGCGTTACCTCTCCAACAACACCTTCTCTTTGCGGACTTTCTTTTACATCTCCTCCAGGAGTTGGATCTCCCGCCACAACATCAACCTCATGATGATCTACTGCATCATATTTCCCTTTTGCTGCATTGATCGCAACCTTTAATAAACGAACATTTGCAAACTTAAAATACAAGGTAAAAAACAAGGCACCTAGTAACAACACAATAAGTACGATAGGAACACTAATTCCAACAATAGAAACGGGATAAAAAACAATGGAGCCAATCCAGTCGGCAAAAGGCTTAAATTCTTCTTCAATTTTTTCATCAATTGTTAGCTCTTTCGCAAATCCGAAAAAAGGAATTATCAATACAGCTAAGCTGGTTAGTAGGTTACGCTTCATAAATGTTTTAGGTTCTTTGTTAATTTTAGGTGCAATATAGGGACTTCTTATGGAATTCAAATTTTGACTGAAGAAACAAATACTGTCTGTACAAGTGTTATTTTAAAATAAAGTTTTGATTTTAGCTATTTGGTCTGGTCTCCCTAACAAAATTAAATTGGACTTCGGCTCTAGAATCATATCCGAAGAAGGATTTATGATGTATTCACCATTTCCTGTAATAAAACCAATTACACTACAGCCTGTTGTTCTTCTTAAATCTAATTCTCTGATAGACTTGTTTAAATATTTATTTGGTAGATCTTCCACAGAAATTTCCTCAAGATTCGCATAACTCTCTCCATCCAATGAAATTCGATTCACAAATTCAACCAAATCGGGAGTTACTACCAAAGATGCCATATGGTCTCCACCAAGTTTATCTGGCATGATTACATTATCGGCACCCGCAATTTTTAATTTCTTTTGAGAAGATTCATTATTCGCTCTACTCACAATATTCATATTGCTGTTCAACTGTCTTGCAGATAGCACTACATATAAATTATCTGCATCTGAAGGTAACGCCGTAATCAAATTTTCAGCATTTCTAACCCCAGCTTCTAACAATGAATCATCATCTGTAGCATCTCCTTCAATAAAAAGCAATCCTTCTTCTTCTATTTCTCTTAAAAGCTCAGGAGATTTTTCTATAACGACACAAGACTTTTTAAAATTATTCAATTTTGAAACTGCCTGTCTACCATTTCTCCCATAACCACATACGATGGTATGATTTTCAAGTGCATTTATTTTTTTCAACATTTTATTCTTTTTAAGTTCTTCCATCAAAGTACTGTTAGACAAAAATTCCGAAACTACTGTCACCACATAACCATAAATACTAATACTTGTAAGAATCAAAAATATGGTAAATAGTTTGCCTTCTTCGGTTAATGGATTCACTTCACTAAACCCGACCGTGGTAATTGTAATGATAGTCATATACAAACCATCCACAAAAGAAAAGTCAAACAAATAAGTATACCCTAAGACACCTATAAAAATAGCACTTAAAAAAAGGACTACGGCTTTGTAAATTTTAGACGACAAATAGCAATATTTTAAGTTGTTTATAAATCGAACACAGAAGTTCTTTTAGTATACACCATATCCTTTAATTTTAGGAAAAAAGCGAAGATCAAATAAAGTGCAAAAGAAATCCCAAACGTCACAAAGGAAAGATAGATAAACAATAACCGAATGTTTTTCACACCAATCCCTAAACGTTCCGAAAAACGTGTTGAAACATCGAAACCATGTCTCTCAAAATAATGACGAATCTGATGAATCACTTTCATAGCCTATTTATTCTAATTTAACGCAAGATAGCAAAACCTGTGCAAAATTTCAATCTAACCAAACCTTTCTATTAAATTTAATCCTTAAAAAGCTTTGCACTTAAAAACTTTCACAAAAGCATTGAAAAGTATATTTTTGCGTTTCAAAATATAGGGCAATGACAAAACAACAACTTATAGAACAAATCCAACTTAAAAAATCTTTTTTATGTATTGGTTTAGATGTAGATATCAACAAAATCCCAAAGCATTTATTGGATACGGAAGATCCTATTTTTGAATTCAACAAACAAATAATTGATGCTACACATCATTTAGCTGTTGCCTACAAACCAAATACTGCATTTTACGAATGTTATGGTTTAGAAGGATGGAAATCTTTAGAAAAAACAATTGCATATATCAACACGAATCACCCTGAAATATTCACCATTGCAGATGCTAAGCGTGGAGATATTGGAAATACTTCAACGATGTATGCCAAAGCATTTTTTGAAAATTTAAATTTTGATTCAGTTACTGTTGCCCCATATATGGGTAGCGATTCTGTAGAACCTTTTTTAGCTTTTAAAGATAAGTTTACCATTATGCTTGCCTTAACCTCCAACAAAGGAGGATTGGATTTTCAGGCACAGCAGGTTGCTGAGGATGAAAAACTATACCAAAATGTATTGAAGCAATCTTTGACGTGGGACAATAATGAGCAGTTAATGTATGTTGTTGGAGCAACAAAAGCGGAGTATTTTAAAGGAATTCGAGAAATTGTACCAAATCACTTTTTACTCGTGCCGGGTGTAGGTGCTCAAGGAGGAAATTTACAAGATGTTTGTAAATACGGTTTGAATAAAGATTGTGGCTTATTGATCAATTCTTCAAGAGGAATTATTTATGCCGGTCAAGGAGAAGATTTTGCAGCTATTGCCAAAGAAAAAGCAATAGAACTTCAGATTGAAATGGAAGCTATTTTGAATAATATGTAAATAGATTTCAAAAACAATTCTACATAAAAAAAAAGCGACACACGGTGTCGCTTTTTTTATGTAGAAAAATGATTTTTGTTACTCTTTCGTTAACTCTTTCATCATAAACATAGGATTTAATCTATTAGGAACGGCATTTTTATTATTCGCTCTTAGCACCTGATCCGTAACTCCATAATAACGTAATGTAAAAGTAAAATCTTGTCCTTTAGTGTCAATATTATTTTTAGCTTCCTCTCCACAATTAAAAGATATCGTAATCGTATTGTCACTATTTACTTCCCATGAATTACTATTGATATTTTTTACATCTTTATCTTCAAACAAATAACGATTTGCATCATACACGGTAATGGAAGAAAAATACACCGATTCTGGGTTCATAAATGTTGTACTGTAACTTTTTTTGCCATCGTACATTTTTGAATTGCTATACAAATTAGACTCGTTCACTATCGGAGATGCACCACCCCAACCAAGTGCACATTCTAAATTCCATTGATGACGATCTATAACATCTTTTTCATTCCTTGGAAAAGTATAGTAAAATGCCTTTCCTACGACTTCGCTACGCAATTCATTTGTTTTAGCATCTACTGCAGCAAAATCATAATTAGGAACTTTATAATCTCCTGAAACCAATCCCCATGTGGTTAGCTTATTTTGATTTTCTTTCGCTACCTCAATTCCTTTCTCAAGTCCACTTCTAAAGATCAAAAAGGCATGTGTAGTTCCATCTGTTGTATCTACAGCAAGGGTATGTCTACCTTTGGTAACAATATAATGTTGGCCATGACCATATTGATCCACAACTTGTACCGAAGTATAGACTAATACATCATCCGGTATTTCAAAAGAGATTTTACCGTTGACTACTTTGGTAATTGCCACAGAATACAAACAATCATGATTCATCTGTACCGTAGGCGCTTTCGAACCCCTCGGAGCCATAATACGCAAATGAACAATCCCTTCATTCGCCCCTTTTGCCATCCAGTTTCGATAATTTTTAGCGGTTTCCGCATGTGCATAATTTTCATCAGTAATTTGGAGCAGCTCCCCTTCCATAAACTCTGCTTTACCTCCTGCTTTTTGATATTCAATAGCGCTTTCAATTATTTTCGATTCAACAATAGGCGATGGATTTGTATCTTTTTTTACTGATTTTTGAGCATCCTTACATGAACTTATAACACCTGCCAAGAGCAATGCCATTAAAACTAATTTACCATTTTTCATAATTATTGTTTTAAACAGTTTATATTTTTAGAAATTTATAGACTTCGATTTGTACATCAAAGAAAGCACTAAATTAAATGCAATTCTTTTTGATTTTTTATGAAACAGACCAATTGCGTTCTAAAAATAACATTTTATTTAGATCAAACACCTATCTGTGTTGAAAAAGACAAGTATTTAAAGTTTACAAAAAAAGCGACACTGAGTATCGCTTTTTTTATTCAATATGAATTATTTAATTTTTTTAATAAATTTTGTTGGATCATATCCCTCAACAGCATCACTTACATTTTTACTTGGTCCATAGTGACGTAACAATACGTTAAATTTCCCCGTTGTATTCCCTTCTCTAATAGGTATATTATTTGGCTGCCCATCACAACCAAACCTCAAAGTAATGGTTCCGTCTTTATTTATGATTGGATTCATTTCACTTGAAATATTTGCAACATCGTTAAACATTCTACCATCACCATTGTAAACGGTAGCTGACCAAAAATAAACATCTTTTGGATCTTTAAACGTAACTTCATATCCTCCATTGGCATCCATATAGGCACTTGTCTGATAAATATTATCTTCAACCATGGCTCCACCCCAGCCTCCAGCAGCACCAACATAATTCATATAAGAAGTCTGTCCACTCTCTTTGTTACCAAATGCTTTCGATTGATCATATCCATCAGAAAAATCAATATTACCAGCTTTGTCCACTGCCTGAAAAGATTTCATATCCCATTTTTTTACTTTAAACGGCTTGCTACTTCCTGCTTCAATTTTCAATCCATCTCGAATCTCTCCTTCTAAAGCTCTTACAATCACAAAAGCATGATCTGTTTTGGCACTAATCTTATGTCTACCTGAACCGTAAATCATCGGTTGTGTCTCATGATTTTCATCTACAATTTGCAGTGTGACATATTCCTTTGTTTTTGGTATGGTAACATATACCTCATCACTTGACATATCAATTACCGAAACCGAGTAGGGTGTATCTCTATTCATACGAACCACAAACTGCTCCTCTGGAATACTACTAGGAACCGGCATGGTAAAAAACTTGTTAACTCCCCCTGTTTTCTTTAATACGGCAGCCAATCTTAAATTGGTATAAGCTTGCGGAAAATTATCTTGAGTAACTATAATGCCGGATTCCGAATTCGTTGTCTCTTGAGATGTTGATGCTTTTCCTTGTTTTGTTTCTTTACATGAGCTCATCGTAAGAAGCACCAATGCTAAGATCAATATTGATTTTATTGTTTTCATAAATGTATTTTTTATGTGATACTGACCCATCAGTATCGCAACGTTTGGTACAGCAAAGGAAAAACTTCCCTATGGTAATTATTCTTTTTATAGCGTCAACAGGATAAATTAAGAACTAAAATAGTTGCTTTTATTCTTGAAACGTCAATTACAAATCTATTTGCTTTAAGGTTTCAATTTTATTACGCTCTAAAAAGGCATCAATGGTTTCAAAATGCTCTATTACTCGCTTCTCTTTAAACTCGAACACTTTTTGCGAAAGACCTGTTAAAAAATCACGGTCGTGAGATACTAAAATTAAGGTTCCATCAAAATTTAACAACGCTTCCTTTAACACATCTTTCGATTTGATATCCAAATGATTGGTAGGCTCATCCAAAATCAAAACATTTACAGGTTCTAATAATAATTTCACCATTGCCAATCTTGTTTTTTCACCTCCAGAAAGCATTCCTACTTTTTTATCTATGGCATCCCCTGAAAACATAAAGCGGCCTAATATATTTTTTATCTGAGTTCTAACATCTCCCTTCGCCACTTGATCAACCGTTTGAAAAACAGTCAATTGTTCATCCAATAAAGCGGCTTGATTTTGCGCAAAATATCCCACTTTAGCATTATGTCCAAGTTCGCATGTTCCTTCAAACTCAATCTCTCCCATGATTGCTTTGATCATGGTAGATTTACCTTCTCCATTCCTTCCAACAAAAGAAACTTTTTCTCCTCTAGAAATAGACATATTGGCATCTTTAAACACCACATGTTCTCCGTACGACTTTGACAAACTTTCTGCCTGAACCGGATAATCACCCGATCTTGGTGCTGGTGGAAACTTTAAAGCCAAAGCTGAATTATCTACCTCATCTACTTCAATAATTTGCAATTTTTCTAACATACGTTCTCTATCTCTCACTTGATTCGTTTTAGAGAACGTTCCTTTAAACTTATCGATAAATGCTTTTGTATCTGCTATAAATTTTTGCTGTTCTTTATAGGCTTTTATTTGATGCTCTCTACGCTCTTCTCTTAAGGTAAGGTAATGAGAGTAATTAGCTTTGTAATCGTAAATTCTTCCCATAGTTACCTCGATAGTCCTATTTGTTATCGTATCGATAAATGCCTTATCGTGAGAAATAACAACTACTGCTTTTGCTTTATTTAATAAAAAATCCTCTAACCATATTACAGATTCAATATCTACGTGATTGGTAGGCTCATCTAATAAAATTAAGTCTGGCTTTTGCAAAAGTATCTTAGCCAACTCGATACGCATACGCCAACCTCCACTAAATTCATTAGTCTGACGTGTAAAATCTTCTCGTTTAAACCCTAAACCTCCTAAGGCTTTTTCTACCTCAGCATCATAATTTACATCTTCAAGTGCATAATATTTCTCTCCTAAATCAGATACTTTTTCGATGATTTTCATGTAATCATCAGAGTCATAATCCGTTCGAGTTTCTAACTCTTTATTCAAACGTTCCATTTCATCACGCATTTCAAAAACATGCGCAAACGCTTTTTCAGCTTCTTCAAAAACAGTACAATCATCCTCCGTTAAAAGATGCTGTGGTAAATAGGCAATAACCGCTTCTTTAGGACAGCGCACATTCCCTCTGGTTGCTTTTTGCACCCCAGCAATAATTTTCATCATGGTAGACTTACCTGCACCATTTTTACCCATAAGGGCAATTTTATCATTTTCATTTATTACAAATGAAACATCACTAAACAATGCCTCTCCACTAAACTCTACTGCGATTTGATCTACTGAAATCATATTTAAACTATTTAAGAGCTGCGAAAATAGTCAAAAGCTTTGGTTTTGTAAAGAAGGAAAAACCGGATTTATTCTTTTTCTAACTCCTTAACGATTCCTTTTAACATCACGGGAACAATGAGTTTATGAAAAGGGCGCACAGGAATAAAATAAAGACGTCCATATTTATTATGAAACACCACTGAGGTTGATAAAATTATACTTCTAGTATGAGGTTTAACTTGATCCGAATCAAGAAACAAAGAAATCCTGAAACTCAAATGACTATCATTTTCACCCAAAACCACCTCTTGATTGCTTCTTGAAAAAACCTTAAACAAGCCCAATTGCTCTCCAGGCTCACAGTTAAAAAACTCCAATTGTTTTTCTCTTTCTCTGCGGGTTCCAGAAGTTTTCAATCCAAAAAAAGCAACTATTCTATCTCTAAAGGACATCAAGCTCCCCACCCATTTTGGTGCACTTGTAAAAAAGGCTTTTCCGACTTTTTCTATGCTAACAGCACCCTTATTATCAGTAAAAACTGCTTGGAAACTATCTACATAATCATACCGTGAATTTTCCTTCGATAACAAGGAGCTTTCTGGTAATATAGTTTTCACTATTCTCATTTGCTTTTATTCGCTAAACTAAATCAAAAACGGCTAAAAATCAGACTTAAACAGTTTTTATTTCCATAAAAAAAGCCAAACTACCTCAGGTAATTTGGCTCTCAATACTTATTATTTTTTTTAGGAAAGATCTATTTTACTAATATCAAGTCCTAAGGCTTTTGCAACTCCTTGCCCATAGGCTTCATTTGCCTTGTAACAGTTCACAATATGTCTTTCTTGAATAAATTTTTCTGCACCGCCAATCTGTGCAGCTGTATTATCAAAGAGTATTTGCTGTTGCTCTGCACTCATTATTGAGAACAACTCTCCAGGCTGAGTATAATAATCTTCATCTTCTCTATGATCGTAATGAAAAGCTGCTCCACCTAATTCCATTGGTGGTTCTTTGTGTTCAGGACTTTCTGTCCATTGTCCATAGCTATTTGGTTCATAATGTATAGATCCTCCTTCGTTACCATCCACACGCATTGCACCATCTCGATGTGAATTATGAAATGGACATTTGGGCTTGTTTACCGGTATTTGATAATGATTTACCCCCAAGCGATATCTTTGGGCGTCTCCATATGAGAACAATCGCCCTTGTAACATTTTATCAGGAGAAAAGCCAATTCCAGGTACTACATTTGCAGGGTTAAATGCAGATTGCTCTACATCTGCAAAATAATTTTCCGGATTCCTATTCAATTCTAATACCCCTACATCTATCAATGGATAATCCGTATGAGGCCATACTTTGGTCAAATCAAAAGGATTGAAACGATAATCAGCAGCTTCTGCTTCAGGCATGATTTGCACCTTTAAATTCCATTTCGGGAAATCCCCTTTTTCAATTGCGTCAAATAAATCTCTTTGATGACTCTCTCTATCTTTTCCGATAATTTGCTCTGATTCAGCATCACTTAAATTCTGAATTCCTTGTGCGCATTTTAAATGAAACTTGACCCAAAAACGTTCTTGATTGTCATTGATAAAACTAAAAGTATGACTTCCATAACCATTCATATGACGATAGGTTTTTGGAATACCTCTATCACTCATGGTAATTGTAATTTGATGCAATGCCTCAGGTAAGAGTGTCCAAAAATCCCAATTATGGTTGGCACTTCTTAAATTTGTTTTAGGATCACGTTTTACCGCCTTATTTAAATCAGGAAATTTATAAGGGTCCTTTAAAAAGAATACAGGAGTATTATTTCCTACCAAATCCCAATTCCCTTCCTCTGTATAAAACTTGACTGCAAAACCACGGATATCGCGTTCTGCATCGGCAGCACCTCTTTCCCCAGCAACAGTAGAAAAACGCACAAATGTTTCGGTTTGTTTTCCTACCTCTGAAAAAATATTAGCTTTGGTGTATTTACTAATATCATGAGTTACGGTAAAAGTTCCAAAAGCTCCTGATCCTTTGGCATGCATTCTACGCTCAGGAATTACTTCTCTATCAAAATGTGCTAATTTTTCTAAAAACCAAAAATCTTCCATTAATAAAGGGCCGCGGTTCCCTGCGGTTTTTACATTCTGGTTTTCTGCAATAGGACGTCCGGATACCGAAGTCAGTTTTTTCTTTTCCTCTTTCATGATCTGATGTTTGTTTGTACGATAACAATGATAATATTGTATGCAATTATTGCCCAAGGAAGTTACAACAGATTCATGAAAACACCAAAAAGGAAACTTTATAAAAAAGACATGCTTTTATAAAATTGATTTATTTAATTTCTGTCCAAACAGCTAATTCATTTCCAGAAGGATCTAAAAACTCAAAACGCTTTCCTCCGGGAAAAGAAAATATTTCTTTTAAAATACTTCCCCCTGCATTTGACACTTTTGCTATAACTTCTTCTAAATTAGCATGTGCCAAAACAATCAAAGCTCCGTTCACTATCGGTTGGTCTGTTTTTTCAAATCCCCCCTCTATACCACTCGAAGAAAAAGCAATATAATTAGGACCATATGAGGTGAATTTCCAACCAAAAACTTCACTATAAAACTGCTCCGTTTGTTGTAGATCTTTTGCTTTGAATTCTATATAATTTATATGATTATCTTTTGGCTCCATAACGTTTTTTTTATTCTTCATTCAAATATACAAAGCCTTCTTCATTAAATTTTAAAGAGATCAACAAGAGTCGTGCTTTTTTGATGGATTCTAACGCTACCCACCTCACACTTATGCCTAAAATTTGAAGTTTTATAATGCTATTTCTAATGCTTATGGTATTGAAAAAATAGGAAGACTTTTATTTTAGAACTTTAACTTCCTGTGAAGGTTTACCGTCCGCAAAACAGCGTAAAAAATTCTACACAGTAGCTTATAATAACAAAAACAACAACCATGGAAACAACTCAATTAACCTTACAAAAACACCAACCCGTAGTAGCACAACTTAAAACTCTATTAGAAGAGAACCAGGCTATGAAAACAAGTTTAGAAACTTCACTAAAAACGGCGGTAGCTTTATCAAAGAACGGAAACTCTGAGAAACAGATTGCTCCTTTAAACCTTAGCTTATACCAAGCCATAGACAACGAACTCAATGGATTTGGTTGGCCCGAAACTATTGAAGCTTATTACGACTATCTAGATGCCTATGTTTGTATCATACCAAACGAAAGTAATGATCCTGAATATCCTAACGCTTGGAAAAGTGATGGAACAAAAAATGGATACAACCAAAAAGTCTACGATTTACTTTGTCAGTTCTATTGGTTGATCGACCAAACAGACAATGATGGCAACACCATGCAAAGTTATCCTGAATTTGCAACATGGCTGGTTAGTTTTGCAACTTCATGGGGTACTTTTTTAGATACCCCGGCCTCTTTAACACCAACCTCTTTAGCTTCTTTCAAAAATGATAAAAACGCTGCAGGAAATAGTGTTTATAATTTCCCTTTGTATGAAGACAATGAGAAAAGCTGGACTACTTTTAATGAATTTTTCTACAGAGAATTTAATCAAGCCGATCCAATCACTGGGATCTCACCTTTACGTCCGATAACTGACCCTTATAACAACCAAACAATCGTTGCACCCGCAGATTGTACTTTTAAAGCACAATATCCCATTGCAGACAACGGTGCTGTAAATGAGATAACACTGAAAGGAACTCATAGTATTGGTAATATTGACCAATTATTAGAATTTAGCAAATATGGAGAAAGCTTCTATGGTGGTACTTTTATCCACTACTTTCTAAGTCCTTTTGACTACCATCGTTTTCACACTCCCGTAAGCGGAAAAATTCTTGAAATCATCCCTGTTGAAGGAAAGGTGTATTTAAATGTAAACACCACAAAAGATGGTCAATTTGATGCACCCGATGGTGGAGAAAATGGTTATGAATTTACTCAAGCCCGCGGATTGGTAATTATGGATACAGGAACAGACCTTGGAAAAGTAGCCATCTTACCTATTGGAATGTGTCAGGTTTCTGGTGTAGATATGTACACAGACCTTCAGGGAAAAGACGTTGTAAAAGGTCAAGAATTTGGAAAGTTTAAGTTTGGAGGATCTGATATCATTATGTTATTTGAAAAATCTGGTAATGAACTGTATACTTTTCAAAACGACCCATCATTGAATCCAATTCATTTTCAATATGGTGAAGCTGCTGTTTTGGTAAAATAGGTCATCATCTATTATATTAAATAAAAACCCGGATACTATGGCTAGTCTCCGGGTTCTTTCTTTAGTTTTCTTTTTTTTCAATATCTTCTAGCATCTCTATATAAACATCTTCAACAAACTCCCTTGCCCATTGGGTTTTCCTTAAAAAACCAAGACTTGATTTCATGTTTGGATTGTATTTAAAACAACGAATATTTACTCTATCCCCTAAATACTCCCAACCATAATAAGCTACCAATCTCTCCAAAACCTGTTTCAATTTCACACCATGAAACGGATTATTTAATTGCTCTGGCGTTGCTTGTTTTCTGTTTTTTCTAGAAGGATCTGCCGCATTCAGTTCTTCATTCGTAACAGTTTTAAATACCTCCTTAGACACAGCTTCAGTCATTGGTTTGTTCTTTTCTTCTGGTGTATCAGTTGTCATAAAATATGCTGTTTTAACAATTACAATTCTTTTCCAATCACTGCTTTATCAAAGCGTTTCATCAAATAATGCTACCACCCTTGCAGGTGCGGCGGAGGCTCCTACAATTTTCAAAGGAAACACAGCAACTTTAAAACCCGAATAAGGAAGTGCATCTAAGTTTACCAACTGTTCCATATGGCAATACTCTTTGCGTTGTCCTACTAAATGTGCTTCCCAAAACAATTCTGAGTTCCCTGTTTCTTTTGCTTTTTTAATCAAATATTTTAAAGGTAAATCCCAACCCCAAGAATCTATTCCCATAACTTTGATTCCTTGGTCTATCAACCATTCCGTTGCCTCAGCACTCATTCCGGTACCTTTGTCAGGAAAATCTTTGGTACCGTTGTACATATCTCTTCCTGTTTTGATCAAAACTATCATTCCTTCTTTTAAGATTAGGTTTTCTTTTTCTAAAAACCCTTTGATATCTTCCACGGTAATCGCATCAAAATCTTCTTTGTGTTTCATATCAATAACCAATCCTTCTCCATAACACCAATCCAAAGGAATTTCATCTATTGTTTTAGCTCGCTTTCCATTTACCATCGGAGCATAATGCCAAGGAGCGTCAATATGTGTTGTAGCATGTACACCCATTTTTTGAATGGTATCATCCGCCCAACCGATAAAATTTTTAGGGAATAGTTTTTTAGGCAAACCTAAGAAACGTAATAATGCACTTGCTTTTTTATGAGCCTTGTGTTTTATTTTTACTTTCATAAACCAAGGATCGGATTTATTGTATTGGATGGGTTTTGATAGATCTATTATTTTCATTTTACAATTTGTTATTTTTTGTAAATATCTATCTTTTTTGAATATCAAATTTGACAATAACTTTTTTTTCAAAAAAATATAATTCGATAACAGGAGTTATTCATTTTTTTTGGATCATATTAAGAACGATCCTGATACTACTACTCGCTACTAATTTCCTCAGTCCATTCATAAATTCACTCGAAGTGACAGGGTTTATATTCATTTTGTCTTGACACAAAACGAATCAAAAGGTCAAGACTTCAGTTATTTTCTTAAAATTCCTAATCCCCGAATCATGACTCACTGAACTCGTCCTGCGGCCTCAAACAGCAGTTACTCAAAAAATGATTCTTGCGGTTGCAATTGCTACAGAAAATCTCTGGAGGTAAGTTAGGAAAATGTGTTTGAAAAACCTTAGTACTTTAAACTCTTGTAAGTAGTTACTAGACTATATCAGTTCCAATACTCTATTTTTATTGGGTGGTATCGAGTACAATTCTGAAACTACTTCTCGATACTAATTTCCTCAGTCCATTCATAAATTCACTCGAAGTGACAAAAAAAATAATCATATTAGATGTAGACATCGCTGAATTCTGATTCTTCTGTGTCTATTGTTGAAATCCGGACACTATCAACGCAAGAGCAGTTAATAACATCTATTAAAAAAGGATCTAGGTTCCACATGAGCGCACGGTTTGAAAAACACCAACTGTTTTTGAATTGTCTATTAGGGGTAGGTTATGGCACTCGCTGGCTTGTTATACAGAAAAAACCTCTGCATCCAATATCAATCTCACTCCTACGATCAGCAATAAAACTGCGAATGATTTTTTGAGTGTTGCTGCCGGTAATTTATGAGCCAGTTTTGCTCCGATACGCGCCGTAAAAAAACTTGCTATACTGACACATACAAATGCATACATATGTACAAAGCCTAATACTCCACTCGGTAAAGATTCTTTTACGCTGTCATCTAAAAACTGTCCGAATACAAAAAAGCCTATTGCCCCTGCACTTGCAATCGGTAACCCACAGGCTGCAGAAGTACCTACTGCATTTTGAATTTTGAGACCAAAGTTGCTCAAGATTGGCACGGTTAAAGTACCACCACCGATTCCGAAGATGGCAGAAACCACCCCAATAAATGCCCCTAAACCTGTTTGCCCTATGGGTGATGGCAATTTGCTAAAGTCATTTTCCTCAAGGCCTTTATTTTTCATAAATATCATTTTCAATCCTACCAAAAAGGCTCCTACTCCAATGATTGCTTGCAACGAATTCCCATGAATTACGGAGGCAACCCCAGCCCCCATCAAAGAACCTATTACCAAGCCCGGTGCCATACGCTTCCATACACTCCAGTTTACAGCACCTCTGCTGTTATGAGCTCTTAGTGAACTGATAGAAGTAACGATTATGGTTGCTAAAGAAGTACCAATACCAATGTGTGTTAATGCTGCATCAGGAATGCCTTGGGCCGTGAAAATGTAAATTAAAGCGGGTACAATAATCATACCACCACCAATTCCAAACAAACCAGCCAGTAACCCTGCAAAAGCACCCGCAACGAGATAGTAAAGAATAAATATATCCATAAGTAAATTAAATTTTTATTGTTTTTTATATGAGGTTCTCTTTGACGAAAGTAAGAATTTTACAAAGTGCCCGAAAAGAAAACTCTAAATTGATTGTTTCTAATAATTAGTTTGAAAGTTCTTTGCGTATGATTGCTGCTCCGGCACTCAAGGCACTTAACTTGCCTCTTGCCACCTCTCTGGTTAATGGAGCCATGCCACAGTTGGTACATGGATAAAGATTTTCTGGAGCTACAAATTCTAAGGCTTTGCGTAGTGTATTTGCCACCTCTTCTGGAGTTTCAATCACATTAGACGCAACATCAATTGCCCCTACCATTACCTTTTTACCACGTAACAATTCCATCAACTCAAAAGGTACCCTTGAGTTATGGCATTCTAATGAGACCGCATCAATCTTAGATTTTTGAATTTTTGGGAAAATCTCTTCGTATTGACGCCATTCAGAACCTAAGGTTTTTTTCCAATCGTTGTTGGCTTTAATTCCATATCCATAACAAATATGCAATGCCGTTTCACAATTTAGACCTTCTATAGCTCTTTCTAAGGTTGCCATTCCCCAATCGTTTACCTCATCAAAAAAAACATTAAAAGCAGGCTCATCAAACTGAATGATATCTACCCCAGCCTCTTGCAATTCTCTAGCTTCTTCATTGAGCGCTTTGGCAAATTCCCAAGCCAATTTTTCGCGACTTTTATAATGGTTATCATACAAGGTATCTACCATAGTCATTGGACCAGGCAATGCCCATTTTATAGGTTTATTTGTTTGTTTGCGTAAAAACTTAGCATCCTCTACAAAAACTGCTTTTTTACGTGCTACCGGCCCCACTACCATTGGCACACTTGCCTCGTAACGATCACGGATTTTTACCGTTTTACGATTTTTAAAATCTACACCACTTAAATTCTCTATAAACGTTGTTACAAAATGTTGGCGTGTTTGTTCGCCATCACTAATGATATCTACTCCTGCCAATTGTTGTTCTTGCAAGGCAATGCGCAGTGCATCTTGTTTTCCTTCGTGTAACTGATTCCCTTCTAATTTCCAAGGTGACCAAAGTTTTTCTGGCGGAGCAAGCCATTCTGGTTTTGGCAAACTTCCAACGGTTGATGTTGGTAATACTATTTTCATAATTCAAATATTTTTGATGTTTGTTGCTTAAAGCGTAACGCTAGCCGACCATTGTTCTAATAAATTTTTAAACGGCTTCATAAAATGTTTTTCGGCATATTTCCCTTGATCTATCCCCAACTGCGTACGCTCTTCTCTGTTGTAAACTATTTTTGTTAAAGAGTGATCTTGATTTTTTAGACTCGGTTTATAACACTGACCTGCTATTGCATTGGCATTGTAAATTTCTGGTCTATAAATTTTTTGGAAAGTTTCCATGGTACTAATGGTACTGATCAACTCTATATTGGTATAATCCGCTAACAAATCGCCAAAGAAATAAAATGCAAAAGGAGCCACGCTGTTATAAGGCATAAAATAGCGTACCTGTAAGCCCATTTTCTTAAAATATTGTTCTGTTAAAGATGAGGTGTTTGCTTGGTATTCAAACCCCAAAATAGGATGTTGGTTTCCGGTGCGCTGGTAGATTTTATTATCTGACACACTCAAGCAGATTACAGGCGATTTTGAAAAATAATTTTTATAGGCTGCTGACTGCACAAAATACTTAAATAAATTACCGTGCAGTTCTCCAAAATTTTCTGGGATGCTAAAATTTTCTTTCTCTTTGTTATGCTCTAAAAGTGCAACACTAAAATCATAATCACGTACATAAGAAGAAAAATTATTCCCAACAATCCCTTCTGTTTTTTTGCCCGTTTTATGATCTACAATATGGGTTTTTAAAATTTCAATTAGCGGAAACGAAGCATCATTGTTTTTTATATTTAAATCCACAGAAACAATTTCTAACTCAACCGCATAACGATCATTATTAGGATTATCCCAATTTGCCAAGGCATTGAAACGATTGTTAATCATGGCAATGGTATTGCGTAAATTTTCTTGACGACTCGCTCCTCTTGCCAAATTAGCAAAGTTGGTAGTGGTACGGGTACTATTGGAAGGAATGTAATTTTCATTAAAATCAATAGACGTAAGCGTGAAGTTAAAATCATTCTCACGAGGGGTTTCTCTATTTTCAATACTGTGTAGTTCCTTACTTTTTGATGCTTCTATTTGTATCGTTTTCATATGGCGGTGATTTGTAGTTTATTTACCTTACAAATTTTAGAATAAAAGTGTTATTAATTTTAAAAACATCAATAATCAGAAAATTTAACTATCAAACTCTTTCAAAAAGGTAATTCCTCTGTTTGAGAATTTAAAAACCCGTGAAACAGAAAATTTATCTTTAGAAAACAGCAAGAATTGAGGTTTGAGGTGGTATAGAAACCAGTAAAAAGTTAGCAAAGCGTCAAGTTTAGAAGATCCCTTCAAAAAAAATCAAAAAAAATAGCAGCGCCACCACCCACAAAAAGTTAGATGTTGCGCTGCTATTTGAAAATTGTATTTAACTAGTAGCTGTGTCCGTATCACTATTTAAAACGGTGCGATGCTATCCTTAGGTTCCGTTGGAATTTGCCAACGTTCCTTTGCAGAAACATTCTGTCGTACCTCTGGACTGGTACTAGCGGTAGGCGCGGCACCATAGCTACTTGCATTTCCTCTTGGAATTTGCATGCGATCTCCATAAAGCCAAACCACTAAATTACTACGCTGGCCGCTGGTAATGGGATGTGTTGCATGTGGCACTGCCCCACTGTGAATGATGGCTTTACCGGGTTCAAACACTGCCTGTACCACTTTGCCTGTGGCTCTGTCATGAAAATCTACTTCAGAACCGGTAAACCCTTCGTCTGGTAAATTTATATTGATATTTAAGGTGGCAGCAGAAGCATCTGTATGCGCATGTAAATCTTTATCCTTATCAGGGTTGTACTGAATAGAAAAACCAAACGTTTGGGTATCATAGCCATAAGTACCTATTAGCAAACGAGCAATGGGTCTCATAAAACGATCCATGATATCGTTATAAAAAGCCTGAAAATTAGGAGCTGCAAGATGTCCTTCTGACCGAGGATCTAGCATGATTCCATAACGGTTTAGCTGGATTCCGTAAGGAGCACGTTTTGGAATTTGTGCATTTGCCACCGCCTCTAAATACCCACGAAATTCTGCCAAGCGCTCTACATCAAAAAACTGAGCGGTATAAACCCCTGGAATAATCTCTTCCCATAAATCTGCCACGGCATTTTCTTTCTCTGGATGTTCCCAGGCTTCTTTTACAGCTTTTCTCAAACGAGGATCTAATAGGCTTTCGTCTGGAATTAATAAATTGTCTTTGTTTTCGATTTCCCATTCTGCCCATGCATTTTCAAGCAGTTCTCTATTGCTGTTCCAAAAAGCAGCCACAGAAGGTTCACGTTTTAAAGAGGCTTCGCGAGAAGGTAAACTTAACTCACGTGCCTGTACGAGTGCATTATTATTATGTTTCATCTTTTTAAAATTTTGTTTGTTTCTAAAATCAATTGCGAAATTTTATTTTCGTCGTAGGCATCTCTATGCGCATTGGCAAAAGTACCTTTGTCATTGTCAAAATATTTTCCTGTTGCGGTTTGATACTTTTCTGATATGGCAAGTTCATATAAAATATCCGCTCCTTTGGTGGCAGAAGACCAGTATTGCCCATAAGCCTCTTTTGCCATGTTTGTATTTAATAAAGACCCTGGATTTACAGCAATGCTTGTGAGCTCTGGATGTTTGTTTGCAAAATCAAAACTCCACATGGTTAATGCCAACTTACTTTGTGCATAAGCCTCGTTGCTAGAAATTTGTGTATTTCCTTTTAATGCCTCTATCGCTACGGTGGCTTGCGCGGCAGAACTTAGATTGATAATTCTTGGCGCACTGCTCTTTTTAAGCAATGGCAATAATCCATTACTGAGCACATAGGGAGCTATAAAATTTACCGCAAATCTCATGTCAATATTCATTTTGTTTTTTGGGTTTGGACTTATAAAAACACCTGCATTGTTTATCAATACATCAATACAAGTTACTGTTTTGTTAAGCTCTGCAATCATGTTATCAATGCTTTTTGTATCTGATAATTCTGCTACAACACTATAGATGTTTTTATTATTTGTTTCTGCTTTGATTGCTGCCAGGGTCTTTTTTAATTTCTCTGGGTTTCTACCATGTAGAATGAGTTGATACCCGCTGCTTGCAAGTTTTAAAGCGATTAACTTACCTACTCCATCTGTGCTACCTGTAATTAATATGGTTTTCATTTTACTCAATTTTCTATTAACTATAAAAATTATAGTAACAAAATTAAGTATAGTATTGTATATTTGCAATAACGGTCAAAAAGGATAGTAGCAATTTTATGAAAACAGTAACAGAAAATAAGTATAGCTTTAGAGGAAACACCTACCCTTGTTGTGCAAGTTTAACTATGGGCATTATTGGTGGAAAATGGAAAACAGTTATTTTGTACCATTTGTTAGCGGATACCTTACGATATAACGAACTGAGAAAACGCATGCCTACAGTTACCGAACGGACTTTGAGTTTGCAGCTGAAAGCTTTGGAAGAAGACGGTTTGATTCTAAGAAAGGTGTATACCTCTAAACCGCCTTTGAAAGTAGAATACTCTTTAACAGATTTTGGAAAAACTTTAATTCCGCTGATACAATCTATTGCCAAATGGGGTGCTACTGTAGCGGAAAAAACGCAACCCTTATTATAGGGTTATTTCTATCAGGTTTTCAAGAAAAAGATTTAGACATCTGCACATCTAAGTATTGATAGCATTTTGTGCTATGCTTATTTTTCGGGGAATTTGGAAGTGAACGGTTGGTATAAGAAACGTAGGGCAATAAATAAGCAATACATTTCAGTTTATAACTTAGCTATATATAAATATTTTGCTGTTATCTTTTTTCTCCTAAACGCCAAATTTTATATTTAGCGGACTTTGAAAACAAACACAAACCTTTCAAGTTGGCACTTACTAACTCATAATACAATTTATTAGCTCACTTTATTACTTTTTAACTGACTATTTATTTTTTTCAAAGGTTCTTTAAGTACTTTCTCAAATCTAATCATTCCATCAGTCAAAAATTCGATCATTTCATCCCAGTTTTCCTTTTCAAAAACATTGACATTTGGATTTTCATACTTGATTCGACAGGCTCTTTTATCTTCTAATTTTTCCCAAATTAGTTTTTGTCCAAAAGTTTGCTCTATATATTCTTTTTGTGTTTCGAGTTTTTCAAAAATCAGATTATTTTCTTGAAGCTCTCCTCTGTCTATATATAATTCAACTCTTACATACTTTTTGGAAATAGCAAAATTATACCCAACCCCTCTAACTCCTGAACCCGCACCAATCCAATTATAAATAGATGGACTAATATTTTGAAACAGATTTGACCTAGTGTTAAGTTCACTTATTAACCTAGTCCAGAATCCTTTTCTAATTAAATGTCTAGTCTTTAGTTCTTCCTGAGAATTAGAATCTTCTTGAGCTTTTTCAGCCATTTTTATGGTATAGTCCTCAGCCTCTTTCACAGGAATTATTTGTTCTATGTTCAATAAAAATTTTTCTCCAAAAACATATGGGGTAGCCTTAAAACATTGGATTTTCAATTTATACTTTGAAAGAAGCCACATAACAGTTGATGTCACTTCTTTTCTGTAATTGGCGGCAACAAATATTATTCGTTGATTTTGATTAAGCTGTACATCTTCATTATCAAAAAACTCTAAAATTTTTTCTTCACTATTCTCATTAAAACCATGCTTGTTTAGATAATCTTGATATATGTCGAAAATTTGTTGCTTTTTTAAGCTAGAACAGTACGAAGCGTACTTTAAGGCTTGCCAAGTTACATCACGTCCCGTGTCATCTAGCTTATTTTCAATTACTACAAGATTTCCTTGTTTGTCAATCGCTAATAAATCTAATCTCTCTCTAGTGTCATCAAACCCATCAAATTCCTTTTGAATTATCAGTAGTTTTTGTTCTTCTTTATCTCCAAGCGATGATGGATTGTTAGCAATCCATTCCTGTAAATGCTCACGCTCTTTAAACCCTAACTCTGAAAAAGTCTTTTCAGTTATTTTTTCAATTCTATTAGTGGTTTTGTCTATTGTAAACATATCTATTATCGGTGATTTGGGATGGTGTATTGTATATGAAAAGTAGCAGGATAAAAATCATATTACTTTTAGCATAAAAACAAAGATAACAGAAAAGAACTAAACATCCAGCTTAGTTCTTAACCGCTATTTTTTATATACGTTATTCTAGCACGTATTTTTTAGTTAAATAAATTTCCCATTAACTGTTCAACCATTTTATACTCCTCTAACAATGGTTTTCTATGTGTAAATCTTTCAATATCTTCTTTACTCGTTTCAAATTCTTTCGTTTCTAAAAGCATTTTATCAATTTGGTTTTTCCATTCTTCATAAGCATTCGGCTTTGGGTCAATGAAAACCTCATAAGTGAATCCGTCTACCATTTCTTGAGTCATTTTCTTAGCATCGTTTTCTACTGTTTTGAACCATATTGATAATGTACCATAGGCATTCATTGTCTCCGTCATTTTCTTTAATTCCCTTCTCATCCATCTAGTGGAAAGTTCAAAAATATTAAATACCACTTGTTGTTTTTCTACTCCCAAACTGTCGTTTTTAACCCTATAGGATTTTGCTAATTCAAATGCTGGAACTATATAAACTTTTTCTCTCAATTTTCCACGTTTTCTTTTTTTCTTAGGAATATCAAGTACAGCAAACATTCCGAAAGCACCTACCGTACAAAGTCCTATTGTGTCGCAATACTTTACTGCATTAAGAATATCTTTTCCTTCATTTTGAAAATCAGACGATTTGAGTTTAATATTTTCTTGCCAAAAAATATGTTCGTTATTTTTCAAGTGTTCATTATCCTGTCCAAAAACAAGAGTTGAAATTAGTAAAAATATTATTTGAATCGTTTTTTTCATATGTGTTACAACGGTTTTGGCTTAAAGGTTAGTGTGGGGTAAGAAAATCATTGATTTTCGAACACGCACTAAGCTGAAGCCTTTTTGTTTAGTTTTTATTTTGTTGTCAAAAGCTAAATCGAAAAGGATTTAGCGACTTAGTAAATATACATAAAACATCGAATTAAGACTCAAGCCCACATTAACTTTAGCCGTTGTTGCCTGCAGTTTTTATTTCAATTTTGTCAGATTTTCGAATTAGTCCTGTTTTAGTTGGAACCAAATAAATCCCAAAATTTACTTTCCCTTTAGATTTAAACTCTCTAGCTAAAGTTCTTAATGGTTCCTGTTTTTTATGTTTTTCACCGCTTTGAGGGTCAATAGTAATCAAAGAACATCTTTCGGTTATAGAAACAACTTTAAATTCACATTCACCTATTTTTACTTCTTTCCATTTTTCTTCTTCGAAAGCTTTTATACCAGAAATAACTATATTTGCTCTGTATCTAGTGAAATCAATATTCGAATCCATTTTCATATTTAAAGCATTAACAGAGCTTTTAGATATTAAATGGATAGGGTAAAGGTCAGTAAAAGTAATTTTATTCGTGTTAGTTTCTCTTAAATATTCATTATCAATTTTGACTAATTTACTTTCCTGTTGTAATACTTTAGTTAACCATTGATTGATTTTTGTTTCAAACAAGTAGGCTTTAGTTTTTTGTTTAAAAAGTGATATTTCAATTTGATTTAAACTATGATTTAAGTCTATTGTTTTAGAATCTGCTCCGTAGATAATTTGGAGTTTCTCAATGTCAATTTTAGTTTTAAGTTTTAGTAAAATTGAATTTTCACGAGCTGTAATAATTTCATTTTTTGAATTTATTATTCCAAAGTACCGATCAAATTTAAAACCGGTTTCATCTAGAACTATTTCATTATTAGATATGCCTTTTGTTGATTTTATAGGATATGTAAATAGTTCTTCTACTTTCAATTTTTTCGTTTTTTTTTATTGCAGGCAACTCCCGAATCACAATACCTTTTCGTTAAAAAAGCTCGCTTCAAACCAGTAAGTTGTTGTTTTTCAATTTTTCTTTAAAAGTAGCTTATAGCTATTTAATAAAAGACAAAAGCATCATTAGTTTTAGAAAAGTTACTAACAATTGAGGATATGCTTTTTTTGGGAGTTTTTGTTTGATTTCTAATTTCGTTTATAATGACAGGGTTTTATTCATTTTGTCTTGACACAAAACGAATCAAAAAGTCAAGACTTCAGCTATTTTCTTAAAATTCTTAATCCTCGAATCATGACCAACTGAACTCGTCCTGCGTCCTCAAACAGCAGTTGCTCAAAAAATGATTCTTGCGGTTGCAATTTCTACAGAAAATCTCTGGAGGTCAGTTAGGAAAGTTTGTTGCTAGAACTTTATTACTTTCAACTATTGGAAGTATTTATGAAGCTATGTTAGTTCTAGTCATTCATTTTTCTTGGATGGTATCGAGAACGATTGTAAAGCTACTTCTCGATACTAATTTTTTCATTCCATTCACAAATTCACTCGAAGTGACAGGGTTTTATTCATTTTGTCTTGACACAAAACGAATCAAAAAGTCAAGACTTCAGTTAGGAAAGATTGTTGCTAGAACTTAATTACTTTCAATTATTGGAAGTATTTATGAAGCTATATTAGTTCCGTTCATTCATTTTTAATGGATGGAATCGAGAACGATTGTCGTGCTGCTTCTCGATACTATTTTTTTCATTCCATTCACAAATTCACTCGAAGTGACAGGGTTTATATTCATTTTGTCTTGACACAAAACCAATCAAAAAGTCTAGACTTCAGTTATTTTCTTAAAATTTCCAATCCTCGAATCAAGACCCACTGAACTCGTCCTTCGTCCTCAAACAGCAGTTGCTCAAAAAATGATTCTTGCGGTGGAAATTTCTACAGAAAATCTCTGGAGGTCAGTTAGGAAAGATTGTTGCTAGAAAACTATGCTTCCATAATGGAACTTTTTTTTAACCCAACAGCTACTGACTTGATTTCCTGTTTCTAAGTCTTGTAGGATAAAACACCACTTGAATTAAATTATATTCCAGTTGACTAAAATTAAAATTTTCTCCCTCTATTTTAAATTCAGAAAACGGATACCACCTCAAATTGGTTCTCAGAATTAGAGCTTCATTCGTTTTTCCGGGTACGATATCCCAACCAAAAGTTAACCCTGGTTCAAAGAATTGAAAATTCAAGTTACGTGTAGCTCCACTCACGTCTTCAGTGTATTGTATATGATCGTAAGCTATATTGAGCCCTATATAGGGTGCAAAGCCAGAGTAATCGGTCAGAAATTTATTTACTTCCAATGCCAAAGAAGTTTTATGAATGGTCTGCTTCGCTCCAAACCCTTCTGTTTTATAGGTAGGGTTTCGAAAAGACAAGGCGGTAAAGAAATTTGCTTTATTAAAATGATATCCCAGTGAAAGATCAAAATAAGCTGAAGAACTCAATCTTGGTTGTAAATAAGGAAGTTCTATGGAGTTGTAATCAGAGTTTGAAAGCGAAAAGGACTGAGAAGGCCCCGCTCCTATAAAAAAATCTCCAAATGATTTAGCATCATAAGAGAGTTTTGAGACTTTTGGATAGTTATTCCAAGTATCAATATTTTCTTGAGTATTATTTTTTGTAACATCAAAGGCATACAAAACTCCAATTTGAAAAGAGAATTTTGGAGTAAGTATTTCCTCCGTTTCTGTTTTACTAAGAGGGTATTGCCATTCATTATTTGGGAAATAATTTAATCCTAGCCTAAAGGCCGTTTTTTTATAGCTATACAATAGTCCTATATCATAATTCAGCATGAAATCTTTATAGAGCATGGGATGATTTTGGTGAGGTTCCTGAATCTGTTGAAACGCTACCCCTCCCCAATTGAAACCAATATAAGGTCGTAATTTTCCTTTTTCCATAGTCCAAGGATAAATCCTAGCACCTGTTGCTACGGAATGTAAAAGCTTATGTTGTACTTCATGCTCCTCTAGGTTTATTTGATTTAGAGGGAAGGTCACATAAAATTCTGCATGTCCCCAAAAATGAAATCCTCCCCAAGTAATATAAGGGTTCAAGGTAGCAGAAAATTCTATTGGCACTACTTCCCCATGTACCAATTGTTTTCCATCAAAGGAGGGGAAAAAGTTTCCTCCAGCCTCTAGATACATGCTGGCAAAATCTAATCGTTGTTTTGCATTGCTCCCTTCCTGAGCTTGAACGTTTAACACAAAGGCAAACACTGTTATTAAAATTATTTGTTTCATCATTGCTAAAATTGATAACCTATAAAAAGCCAAATATTGTTTTCAAACTGGTTGCTTTTGATGGTGGCATCTCCCAATTTTGTTTCCTCAATGGGATCAAAATTCACTCTAAATGGAACGGAAACTCTGTAATACAAGCCTTTTAACCTAAACACATCCGTTTCAGTAAAACTAATAGCAGCTCCCATGGTAAATGAAGACTTTTCTAGGGTTTCATTAAGAATGGTATGTGTGTATTCATTGTTATAATATCCTATTGAAGGAGCCACATAAAGACCTTTCACAATCACAGGAAAGTCGTAAAAAACTTCAAAACCAACTTGTTTCCCTTTTACATTTTCTCCCTCAACAGCTTTTGCAAAATCAGAGGACAAATGTTTTTCTGACAAATAGAGGTGGGTATAAGCAAGTCTGAATAAGTGATTGTTTTTAAATCGTAAGCCCACTTCTCCGCCCAAAGATTGGAATTGGTTAAATATTGCTTCTCCAAAATCATAGGCTATAAAAAATCTTGGCCTTTTACTTTGGTTAGTTTCTTTTTCGGCATTGATCCCTGTTGAAGGTGGCACTTCTGAATTTTGAGAATTCGAAGGAACGACATACATTGCAAAACATACGATGAGAAATAATTTGTACTTCATGTAATTTTTTGAAGCAAAAATATTGACTAAAAACCTAGATCACAATCGGACAAGAGTAGGAATTACCACTAAGCTATCAATATCATACAAAAGTATGAGTGCTAACAATCAAACAGTTACACTTTTAAGTATTACCTAAGTAAGCTGGCTAATTCACTTCGGGTTTTTACCCCTATTTTTTTGTAAATGTTACTGGTATGGGTTTTTACGGTTGGTAAAGAAATAAATAGCTGATCAGCAATTTTCTGATAGGTCAGTCCTTCAAAAAGAAGTCTGGCAATTTCTTGTTCTCTCTCTGTAAGCGCATAATTTTTAAATTGCTGCTCGTTGGGTGTCATCACATTTTTAATAAGAGAGAGCCTTTGCAAATCATCATAAATTTTTCGTACCGCCAAGGCCGTAAAAGCGAAATACAGTAAAAATCCCATTTGAAATTGTTGATACTGCTTTTCAAAAGCATAATGAAAAATCAGATAGATCGGTGTTAGGATTAAAAATGTAACAGCGAAAATCTTATTTGATTTTTCTAAGTGCTGAAATTGTTGAATAGGCTTTGTTTGCCTTGTGATCAGCATTGACATAACCACAGAAACTATTAAAAAACCAACTACAGCCCATTGTGCAAAAACCATGTTCCACATGATTTTCGAGAAAATCAGAAAAACGCCTAAAACAACTGACAGTCCGATGTGAATTTTCTTAATTACAACAGGGATGGAATGTTTTTGTTGCCCTAATGTATCTAAAAAAGTAGTTACCGATACCAAAACCATACAGAGCAACGTAGACAAAGTGGTGGTTTTTTCTTCTGGAAACAACGGTGATATACCAAATGAAATCAATAACATTAATAATGAAACTGTTAACCAAATGGTTTCCCTTTTCTCTAAATTTCTTTTGTAACAAAGTAGCTGCAGAAACAAAGAAATAGTGAAACTGGTATAGGTTAAAATAAGTATGATATATTCAAATAGAAGCATTTTTTTTATGTTTACGATCAATGCGTATAGCGGTCATATTTACAGTTGCTATGTTTTTGGTTGTCTTGTATACAACGTTTTGTTCAAGATTAGTTTGAGTTTTACAATTCGTGAATTGCTAACTCCAACACAAGCATATACCTATTTAGTGTTTTTATTTTGTCGACCTAAAAATAGATAAATAAGTTGAAGCAGACTTTACTAATAAATCAAAAAATTAGAGAGAAACACAAAACTGTACCTTGAAAGTATAATGGTTTTGGCACCGACTTAAAAAACCTGCTTATAATTTTCAATATAATTAGCAGGAATTGCCTCTATCTTTTCTCTTATACTTTTCCGATATGCGATTAGCTCAGGAAATTCGTAAAAGAACAGTACTTTATGATGCTTAATTTCATTTGCACTTGGTTTATCACTCAAAATAAAAAAAGTCCAAGATTCTGCAATATCCTCCTCCGGACTTTCCGCTGCATAGTCTGTTAAAAAGGAATTTTCATATTCTAAATAAAAGTCAAATATCAAATTTAGTTTTCTGTTTTCGTTTTTTACTCTTTCTATTTTATCCCACTTTTTCAACAACTTATCATTCCAAAAACGATTTACAAATTTCCCGAGATAACTATTCTGATTCGCATAACCTTCTAACGTGAGGTACCCTTTTTCGTCATTCTGAAATTCATCATCGGTAACTTCAACCTGTTCAGGATTAAGAGTTAATAAATGACCAAACTCATGAATTATTGTATGTGTATAATCTCTAATATGCAATTCGCTTTTATTGTTAAAATTAAAATCAAGAGTATCAATATCAATTTCCCATTTTGAATTACTATCATTTAAAGGCGACATACCTCCTAATTCTTCTTGCATACCATCAGTGAATAAACGCAAACTCGAAACATATTTATTTAATAAGTCAGAGGGTAATTTTTCATTTAAATAATTCCAATATTTGAAAGCACTAGAATCCTTTAGTCCTCCATTTGGTTGAATGATTCCATTTATAATATTCCAACGCTCACCACCAATAGCATCATTCTCTTGACAATTTACCTTTAAACTTATTAAGAGTAATATGATTAGTGTATTTCTCATTATTTTGTTTTAATATTTTACCAGTTTTATAAGAGTCGTTGTTTATTTCAAAATCAAAATCTTTCAACCCATCACGAACCTTTGTTCAAAGATACTCGCTTTGATTTTTTTTGTAAAAATTATGCTCCAATGATATTTACACCATGAAGAAAATGAATAAATAAAAAATTTAGATTGAGGCACAAATCTCCCCTTTGATTCCATCATGGTGTTCACTAATGATCTAGATTTTGCAAAATATTATTTGAGCCTTTTCCTCGTATAATTTGAGGTTTTCTTTCCTCCTTCTCAAGTTCAATATTAAGAATTTTTATTTTTCTCAATTTTTTCGATACATACTCCACATCAGTAAAAGTTTCTAAATTAAAATAAAAAAAGTAGGAATCATCAATTTTCAAATCAGATGGATTAATTATTTTCTTTCCGTTTATTTTAATAATTGTTGTTTTATTAAGACCAGGAATTAAAGTCTGTTTTTTTAATACCTCAGAAATTGAATTTAGCACAAGTGATTTTTTTGCAGAAAAATGTACTTCCCCATTTTCGCTTTTACGACCAATATCTATCGATTCTATACTATTCGGGTTGATATAAGTATAGTCCATATCCACTTCTAAGGAATCCATGTAAAAAGTTGGAATACTATTTTTTTGACAGTACGATTTAAGACAGAAGACTAGTAAAATTAATAGGGACAGTTTTTTCATAGTAGTTGGTAGATGATTGCAGAACACCTTGGTTTAGTTTCCAATTTCAGAAGATGGTAACAAACGAGAATCTATAAGTGCCGCCGCTCTATGTCCTGCATTTTTCAAGTACTCCTCATTTTTAGCAAACTCCATAAATTTTAAAACAGAAGTATGCTCTACAACTAATATGGCATCCCATTGTTCCGACTCTGGTCCAATTAAAAAAGAATTGCTTTTTCCATAATAAATGATTTTGCTTCCTGCTTTTTTTAATTCAGGTAGAGTGCTTTTCATATAAAGTTGGTAAGCTTCTTCTCCACTGATAATTTTATTAGGTTTTATTTCTTCTAAATTATCATAGTTTGCTTGCTCTCTAAACTTCAATAAATTTAGCATTACTATTTTTCCTTTGTTATGGAAATCTTGATAGAATTTCTTTCCAGCTTCAGCACTTGCCTCTACATATCCTTTCATATTATTTTTTTAAAAATTACAAACAGGTTTTATTTCCCCATGTTCAAAAAACACAAATATTAAAAATACTTGTCTTACATTTTTTCGCTGTTGCCTGCAATTTAAAAAAATAAATTTTGCAGTCTGTTTAGTATTTTCCCTTTTAATTCAATCGCTTTATAGGATTGAAGCAATACACATTATTGGGAATCTTCTGCTAATTTTTGCAAAACTCTCATCGCTTTGTCCGCATGATTTTTAGCCACAAAAATATGATCGTGGTAATATCCTGCCATCACATTACAACTGATATTATTTTTTGCCAATTCTGTTGCGAATATTGCTGTCAACCCAACAGCATCCAGAGATGAATGAATTGTAAGTGTAATCCAACAAGCAATATATTCATAGCTTACCTTCAATTGATCTGCTTTCATTTTATCTAAAACAATCGTTGTTCCTTCCTTTTCTTTGAACTCAGCAATAGTATCTTTTCGGTCAATACTATTGAGATCAGTTACGGTCGAAAACACATACTCTCCCTCATTCAATTTGGGCGTCATTCCTTTGATCAATTCTGATAATTTTGTTTCTCCTGGCATTTGCTTATTTTGATTTAGATTCTATCCATTCCCTAGCTGTTTGCGATCAATAAAACTAGGTATTAGCAAAAAAAAAGGATTCCAAAGAATCCTTTTTTACTAGTTTATAAATTTATTTCTTCCGCATCAGAAGGATACCATTCTCCCTCAAACCAAGGTTCTAAAGGAGCATACAATCTAAAAATAGTATTCCATCCTTTTCCTGGCACGGTTTGAATCCAATTGTTCTCCAAACCTTTTGGTGCTTTTGGTCCAATATATATATCCCAACTTCCATCTGCGTTTTGCAACAATCCTTTTTTATTATTATCAATTCCAGGAAATTGCTGATCTGTTTGTAACATAGATCGAGTTTGATTGTCGTAAATCGTAAACGACCAAAATTCTTTCATTGGTGGGTTGGGTGGTATATGAAATTTATACGTTTTGCCTCCATCAAAAGTATTTCCATCTTTATCAGAATAAGCAATAGCGTACTGAGACCCTTTCCCAATAATTTTCATTGACATTGCGGGCGTAATCCCTGTTGCATAAAAATGAAAAGCGCTTCGGGCGTCTAACAACCTTGACCCTTCATGCTCAAATAAATAACTTTTATACGCCAATGGATTCAACCATTTTGTCCCAGGAAATTTATACAAATAATCTGCACGTGGTTTTGCCATTTGTGTTCTTACAATCGCTGCTCCTATTTTTGCAGCTTCTTCTAAAATGGCTTGCATTCTAGCATCTGGTTTAAACTCTTGGCCCTTTTTAATTCCAATTGCAGCCAACGAACCTAAAATTTCCGGGTTTTCACCAATCAATGGTTCGTGTTGAATAACCGCATTAATCTCATTATAAATCTCAGCATCCATTCTATGAATGGTATTGTGAGCATCTCCAGAGACATTCACAAAAGTCATTGCTGGTGGATTGTCTTTTTGGGATAATGGATACATTTTAAAAGTTGCTTTTGTTGCATCTACCGCAGGTTTTGGACTTCCATTTTTTTGAAAACCTCTCCAAATCACCCAATGACCATAAGTATTCGTATGGTATACATGATATCCTTTACTGGGCACCTTTCCTTTATATCCAGGAGGAACAATTAAAAACTTACCTCCTTTTGCTTTGTCTGGCCCCAATCGACCAAAGTCTGCAACATATTTAAAATAATGATCGTCAATAATCCCTAAAACATCAGGTGGTGTTTCAATAACCATAGGCTCTTCTCCTAGCTCTAACCAAGAGGCCATATAAACAGAAGTGGTATTTGGAGTTAGCCATAAAGACTTCGAATCCATTAAATCTTCAAATAAAAAAGCGGTTGTATTTGCAGGTCCCAATGAAAGTAATCCTTGCTTCATGGCTTCCATAGAGGCAATTTGAATTCCCTTTACATAGGCATCAACTGCATTGTGTAGATCTATATAATTATAAACCTCATCCTCTGTTTTTGGAGTTGGCACCCCATCAAAAAACTCCAAAGTTCCTAAGGTTTCTGTTTTAAGGGCATTGGGTGTTGCAATTCCTTCTGGAATGGCCGTACTCATTTTCATGGTCGGCGCGGGTACTTTTTCCTTTTCCTCAGATTTGCTTTCGTTACAGGAGGTTAATGTTAAACTTCCTGCTAAAAACATGGTCATATAATAATTGTAATATTTCATATAGCTGTTTTATATTTTGCTCTAAAGTAGCCATTTTTTATTATTTGATAAAACTCATGTTTGCAAATTCTGAAAGGTGTTGAATCTCTTTAATCTTTGATAGATTCTAAATAATCACTCAATCTTTGAACTTCTAAATCAGTTAAAACTGGTTGAAATCTTTTGAGGTACTCCAATAATTCATGTATCATTTTTATCGTAACAAACTGAAATTCTCCAAACGGTTTTGCGTTAAGCATAACAATTACATTCCGAATTGGTATTTCTCTTTTACCCCAATGATTTGTTTCTTTAAAAATGTTTTTTTGATTTTCTCTATTGGAAACATAAAATTCCAAAGCACCCCTAGCCCTTATTATTTGTTGGATTGGAGAACGCATATTTATATTTTGAATAGACCTTTTGCTCCAATTTTTGGTTTCTAATATAAATATACCTGCATTAGAAATCAGAAGATGGTCTATTTGAACACAAAATATTTTCTTAGCAACATCCCTTCGAACTAACATTTTGTTATAACTAAAAGAGAAATCATTAAACACAATATGGGCATCTGACAACTTCCTTAGTTCTTTGACGACTTTATTTTCGCCAACAGCACCGGCAATTACCGACTTTAATCCATCTACCACCTCTTTAATTCTATCTTGTTCTTTCAATTTATGAGAGCTTCTTTCTGCTATCAAAAAACTCTTCTTTTGTAATAAGTTCTCAAAAGCTTCATTTTTATTTTTCCATCTATTTTTAGACTTTGAAACCACCCAAGCCGGATAAAACTGTCCCACACTTAAAAAAAATATTTCACTCAACTTATAACCAATCATATACAACATTCTATCAGACTGATCGATAAAGTCTTTTGGTTGACTTTCTTTATGAATTTGATATCGTTTTTTACATTTTTCTGTTTTAGCTAAAAAATATCCCTGTACTTTATCTAGTTTCTTTTTGTAAATTTCTTCTAACTGCAGTGCTTCAAAACGCTTTAATTCAAACTCCTCTTCAAAAATATTTTTTTCATTTAATAAAATAGCCTTTTTGTCCTTTTCGTGGTTTCGCAAAAATGTATGAATTTCGGCTACAGAAGCAAACTTATGAATACCATGAGATTCTAATACCTCTCTAATTCTTTTTAATGTTTCAATTTTTCCTTTAACAATTGCCATTATTTATCCATTTATCATATGAGCGAAGAAAAGTTATAAAATCCTCAAAAGCGAACACAAAAAACATTCTTAAAGCAACCAAAAAATGAGGTGATAACACAAAATTGAGTACTCAAAATAAATTCAAAATTATTTACTCGTTACTAATTCTACTTTCTTCTCACTCTGTTTTATGGATAGCTAATTCTGAAAGGTGTTGAATTCAAATTTTCCTTTCTAATTGTTGTACAATAAATTCAAGTAACTATAAGATGAGATACTAAAGAACTAATGTATCTTTGCATCGAATATTTGATTTATGAGTCTTACTTTACTTTCTTCTCCTTTACAAGGATTTACGGATTTCCGTTTTAGAAATGCTTTTCACAAATTTTTTGGTGGTATTGATACTTTTTATGCTCCTTACATTCGTATGAATGGTAAATTAGTAATCAAATCATCTTATAAAAGAGACCTAGACCTAGAACATAATGACACCTTGGAGGTTATTCCACAAATTATGACCAACTCTGATGAAGAGTTTTTATATGTGGTGAAATACATTCAAGAATTGGGCTATAAAGAATTGAATTGGAATTTAGGTTGTCCCTATCCGATGGTAACTAAAAAAGGAATGGGGTCTGGTTTGATTTGTCAACCAGAAAAAATAGACCATATTTTAAAACGTGTACACAACGAAACGGATATTACTGTTTCTATGAAAATGCGTATGGGCTATGAAACTCCTGAAGAAATACAAGACGTATTTCCAATTCTAGACAATTATCCATTGAAAAATATTGCCATTCATGCTAGGATTGGAAAACAGTTGTACAAAGGTGGCGTTGATTGGGATTCGTTCCAAAATTGTATTGACAACACCCAACACAAATTATATTATAATGGAGATATTACTAGTGTAGCCTCCTTTAAAACAGTGCAAGAACGTTTTCCTGCAATAGACCACTGGATGATAGGCCGAGGTTTGATAGCAGATCCTTTTTTGCCCAAAATGATCAAAGAGAATACCACAGAATATCCTGAAAATAGTATGGAGATTTTTAGAGCTTTTCATGATACTATTTTTGAACAATATGATGCCTTTTTGCAAGGTCCGACTCCTATTAGAATGAAAATGTTAGGCTTTTGGGAGTATTTTGCACAATCTTTTGACAATCCACAAAAGGTGTATAAAAAAATCAAAAAAGCTAAAAATATCAAAAGTTACCAAACCGCAGTTTCAGAAATCTTAGCGAACAAAGAATTTAAAGGTTTTTCTAATTCAATTTAATTTACACTCAACTAGTTTTTCTAGCTTGAAAAAAAACACTTCCAATGGCAAAACCAACTGCTCCCATAATGCATCCTAGAAATAAACATCAAGGTCAATACAATTTCAAAGTGCTCATTGAAACATTACCTGCATTAAAACCTTTTGTTTCTAAAAATGAATATGGCACTTATTCAATAGATTTTTTTAATCCTAATGCGGTAAAAGCATTAAACAAAGCCCTATTGCTCCATTATTACCAGCTTAAAGATTGGAGAATCCCTAAAGGTTTTTTGTGTGCTCCTGTACCTGGACGTGTGGATTACATCCATTACATTGCTGATTTATTAGCTGAAAATTCTACAGGAAAGATTCCCACAGGTCCACAAATAAAATGTTTAGATATAGGTGTTGGGGCCAATTGTATTTATCCTATTCTAGGACATCAAGAATACGGATGGTCTTTTGTAGGGGTGGATATTGAAGAAAAATCCCTTACTTCAGCATCTCAAATTTTGAAATCAAACCCTGAAATACAAAAAGCAGTCACATTGCGTTTACAGAAAAATAAGAAAGATATTTTTAGAGGCGCAATTAACGAAGGAGAAAAATTTGATATCAGTATCTGCAACCCTCCTTTCCATGAATCTGAGGCAGCAGCAACGGCAGCTACCAAAAGAAAATTAAAAAATCTAAAATCTAAAGGGGCAGAAACTTTAAATTTTGGTGGACAGCATAATGAACTTTGGTGTGATGGAGGAGAAATTATGTTCTTAAAAAACATGATCCGTCAGAGTAAACATCATGCAGAAAATGTGACTTGGTTTACTACTCTTGTTTCTAAAAAAGAAAATATTCGTCCGCTAAAAGTATTGCTAAAAAAACTAGGTGCTACAACATTTAAAACAATCCCAATGGGACAAGGTGCTAAAGTAAGTAGAATTTTGGTTTGGTCTTTTGTGCAGTAGACATCAATTCTAGTAAACACGCTGATTCCAAACTCATTAAACTACTTTTTTAAAATTCTAGAATCAGTTAGAATTATTTCTCGTGCGTCCTTGTTTTATTGTCACTTCGAGTGAATTTAGGAATGAAATGAAGAAATTAGTATCGAGAAGTAAGACGCCAATTGTTCTCCATACAATCCATGAACTGACATCACAAGCTAGCTAAATACGATCTCGGAAGCCAAGCTTTTGATGTGTTCTGTTATCACTTAAAAGAATCTGTTTTTTTATCGTAATTATACGGACAATGTTTGCATCCACTTTTACAGCAATACCCTCTTTTTAGATGATATTGTTCTGTAAAAACACGATAACCATCTTCATTCCAATAAAAATCTCCTTCTACTAATTTTGGTAAATCCATTTTCCTCTTTTATAGTCGAGCAAAAATAGGGCTTATCATTGGTTGGAAAAAAAATATTCTATTTTTTCAGTATTTTTTGCATCTTTTTTGACATTCCTGCGTCTTATAAGTAACTTTAACTATTAAATGATAACATTATGAAAAATACAAACTGTACTTGCAATTGTGAATCTTGCAAAAATGGACAATGTGCCACTTGTACTTGCGAATCTTGTACTTGCGCTAATTGTAATTGTTAACTAATCTTCCTTCTCTTTAAAATTGATTTTTAAAGAGAAGGAAATATCATGGAACTATGGATACAGAAAAAATTTGGTCTGAATTCGCAACTGGCTTGAAAAAATTTATTTTTAGCAAGGTCAAAAATGAATCTATTGCTGAAGATATCTTGCAAGAAGTATTTATAAAAATTCATCTGCACAAACACGAATTAAAAGAAAAGAAACAATTAAAATCTTGGCTTTTTACCATCGCTAACAATGCTACCATAGATTATTTTAGAAAAAAAGACATTGTGCTTCCTTCAGAGATCAATGATACTACTGAAGAAAGTTCAAAAGATGACCATCATGCCAAAGATTGTGTGCTACCGTTGATCCTTAACTTACCTAAAAAATATAAAGACATTCTTGTTTTAACAGATATCAAAGGGTACAAACAACAAAAAGCGGCAGATACCTTATCGATAGGATTGCCTGCTGCAAAATCAAGAATTCAACGAGGGAGAGAATTACTAAAAAAAGGTTTTATGGATTGCTGTGACTATAAACTTGATGCAAATGGTCATCTTATAGGGGAACACAAAAACATAGAAGACTGTAAAGTGTGTAATTCTTAAAAGCATCGTTTTTAAAATTATTTTTTGCTCTGCTATTTTACTAAATTTGCAAAAAAACTACATGTCCAAAGACATCTACGGAACTGCATTATTAGATTACCAAAACGGAGATTATACCGAGGATCTGGTTACCAATTCTTCAATTGCAGAGGAAGACACTATGCCTTTACCTTATTTATTTCGTTCGTTTGATGAAATGCCTACTTTAGAACAAATAGCTCTTAAAAATTGTAAAGGAACTATTTTAGATCTTGGCGCTGGTGCAGGAAGTCATTCGCTTTATCTTCAAGAGAAAAACAAAAAAACAACTGCTTTAGACATTTCTAAAGGAGCGATAGAAGTTTGTAAAAAAAGAGGTATTAAGGATAGCATTGTTCAAGATATTTGGACTTTAGAAAACAGATCTTTTGATACAATTTTAGCCTTAATGAACGGCACTGGAATATGTGGAACACTAGATAATTTGGCCCCTTTTTTACTCAAATTAAAATCTTTATTAACACCAAAAGGTCAAATATTAATTGATTCATCAGATATCATTTATATGTATGAAGATGAAGAAGGTGAACATTGGATTCCGAGCGATATAACCTACTATGGTGAAGTTACTTTTGACATGTCGTACAAAAACGAAAAAGCTACTTCTTTTCCTTGGTTGTATGTAGATTACAATACTTTGCAACGCTGCGCTAACTATAACGGAATGCATTGCGAACTTTTACAAGAAGGCGAACATTTTGATTACCTTGCAAAAATTACAATCCTATAAAAATGAAATATCTTACTACTTTTATTTTCTGTCTAACATTATTCGCAACTCAAGCTCAAACGGAATCTGCTCAGAAATCTTTTCAGGCAGAATTGAACTTGCAATATGGTAACAAAGACAACTCTCCATTAAGTAAAAAAGATATAAAAGCATTCAAAGGCTTACCTTTTTATAATTGGGATAAAAATTATGTGGTAGTAGCCTCTGTAAAACGAACACCTGATGCTCCGTTATTTAAAATGGAAACCACCAGTAACAGAACTCCATTATACCAGCAATATGCAATTGCTACCTTTATCTTGAACGGACAAAAACAGGTTTTGAAAATATACCAAAGTCAAGATTCTAAATTTAGTTTTGACTATAAAGATTATTTATTCTTGCCTTTTAAAGATACTACCAACGGAACAGAAACTTATGAAGGTGGTCGTTATGTAGATGTTTTTATCAGTAATATCATTAATAATACTATCGTTATTGATTTTAACAAAGCGTACAACCCGTATTGCGCCTACAACCACAATTATTCTTGTCCAATTCCCCCTTCTGAAAACCATCTAAACATTGCCATCGAAGCAGGGGTAAAAAAAGGATTACTTACTGAATAGCCCCCTATATCCCCATTAAACTTAGCAGAAACAACCTTATTATTCAGGCATTGAGACAATAGAAAAAAACACTTTTTTTCTTTGCTCAAAACCATATATGCTATTGATTTAGACAATCAGTATATTCAGATTACTTCAATTTCTCTTTCTTTGTTATAATCATTTGGCTTCATAAGTCACAGGTAAATCCTATCCTACTGATTTAAATATTGTTCAGTTTTTTTCACTGAACAATATTAAACAGAATAACTAGTGAAAAAAATTATTTTTACCTGCCTCTGTAACAGAAGCTCAAAAAAACTTAAACAACATCAGAATGAAAAATTATTTTTTAGGCTTGTCGGTTCTTTTATTATTACTATCCTGTAATAAAACAGATCCTCAAAAAAAAGCTGTAAAAGGAGCTGTTCATACAGCAACTCTCCCTTATACAGAAATTCAATTAAAAGACTTATCATCATTTAAAAAAGTAACAGACAATTGGAAAATTGTTGGATCTGCATTTGCAGATAAAACGCAATGGAGAAAAATTGCAGGTACTAAGGGAACTGGCATATTAATGAATGATCCTACAGACAATGCAAAACAAAATTTATTTACGGTTCTGGAGCACGAGGACATAGATATTGAGCTTGATGTTATGATGCCGAAAGGTTCTAACTCTGGTATTTATTTACAAAGTAGATATGAAGTTCAACTGTTTGATAGTTGGGGCGTGGAACATCCTAAATACAAAGATATTGGAGGTATCTACCAACGTTGGGACAAAAGCAAGAAAAAAGGCAAAGAAGGATATGAAGGACATAATCCTAAAGTAAACGCAGCTAAAGCGCCCGGATTATGGCAGCATCTAAAAATAAAATTCAGTGCTCCTAGATTTAACAAAGCAGGAAAAAAGACGAAAAATGCTATTTTTCATGAAGTCTGGCTGAATGGTGTATTAATACAAGAAAACGTTTCGGTAACAGGTCCTACACGCGCAGCAGCTTTTGCTGATGAAGTTGCAAAAGCATCTCTTATGATACAAGGAGACCACGGCCCTGTAGCTATTAAAAATATTGTTTATAAAACCTATACCCCTCAAAATATAACGTTCAACAATTTACTTTGTAAAGAATATAACAAAATCTACAAAACTAAAGTACCAGATTTAAACATGGTACAAGAAATAAAAGCAGAGAAAGTATCTAAAGTAACTTTAGGAATGCTTAAAAGTAGAAACTACGCTAAAACCATTTACTATTCTGGTGAAATTAATGTGCCAGAAACCGGAACTTATTTATTTAACTATAAAACTGCCATTGGAGGAATTTCTCAGTTATTAATAAACAAAAAGCGTATTACCTCTACTAAAATATACTTAGAAAAGGGAACAGCTGTTCCTTTTGAATTAATGGCCAGCAAAGGAAGTCCTTGGATGGGAAGTGTTGTTTTGAATGTTGAAGGTCCGCACCTAAAACTTCAATCCTTAGATCCAAATCTATCAACAGGTAAAAAACCTTTAAAAAGAAATCCAAAACATACGGTGCATGCCTCAGCACACCCAAATACTCAACGTAGTTTTATGTACCACCACGGAGAAAAAAGAATGCACTGCATTTCTGCCGGAACTCCAGAAGGTATTCATTATTCATTTGACTTAGATCATGCTTCCCTATTATCCGTATGGAGTGGTGACTTATTTTTTGATGCCACACAAATGTGGAGTTCAAGAGGGACGGAGCAATTTGGTAGAACCGGATCTTTTGCAGTACCAATGTTTGGATACAGAGAATTTACACAACTGAAATCAGAAAATGAAGAGTGGAACACCTCTATTGAAGATATTAAGTTTGACAGCTATATTCTAAACACAAAAGGAAGACCTGTTTATACACATCAAATGGGAGCAACTAAAATAACTAATGAAATGAACCCAAGCAATTCCACGAGAGGAATTACAAGAAAAATAAAAATAGAAGGGCCGAATGAATTATACCATAAAATAAATGAAGGAGTTTCTATCAAACCACTAAAGACTGGAGGCTACATCATTAACAATACCAGTTATTATGTTGAATTTCCTTCTGATTCTAATTTGAAACCTTTTATTAGAAAATCAAAAGGCAAGGAAGAGCTACTTGTAAAAATTCCAAGTGGAAAGCAAACATTAGAATATACAATCATCTGGTAAAAAATAAAAAATTATGAAAGCATATACAAAAATAGCGAGCATCCTTTTGGTTCTATTACAGATGGTGGCAATAGCTCAGAAAAAATCAGCCGCAGATATTAAGGAATCAGAATTCTATAAAATTATTGACGTACCAATACCTAAGGATGTTGTTTTAGAAGTTGGTGGATTGGCCATGACAGATGACAATAAACTTGGGGTGTCCACCAGAAAAGGTGAAGTTTGGTTGATTGACAACCCATTGTCCAAAAATGCAACCTATAATCTCTATGCAAATGGTTTGCACGAAGCGTTAGGATTGGCCTATACAAATAATGGTTTTTACCTTTCACAAAGAGGAGAATTGACTCGTTTGGAAGACAAAAATAACGACGGAAAAGCGGATGTTTATAAAAGTATCTTTTCTTGGCCTTTGTCTGGAAACTATCATGAATATTCTTATGGACCCAAAATAAAATCCAATGGAGACCTTATTGTAACTTTAAACCTATCTTGGGTGAATGGAGTTGGTGGAGTTGCCCTTACCAAATGGAGAGGTTGGATGTTACAAATAACTCCAGAAGGTGAAATGACCCCAATTGCAACAGGACTTAGGTCGCCTGCTGGTTTTGGAATCAATGAAAATGATGATTTATTTTTCACAGAAAACCAAGGTGATTGGGTTGGTTCTGGTAGATTAACACACTTAGAATCTGGTGATTTTGCAGGCCATGTTTCTGGATTGAAATGGACAGATGATCCAAAATCTCCGCTAAAATTAAAAATCGAAGATATCGAGGAGTTTTCAGGAATGACCTTATTTGAATACTCCAAAAAAGTTCCAGAATTAAAAGCTCCAGCTATTTGGTTCCCTCATACGGTTTTAGGAATTTCTACATCGGATATGTTGTACCATAAAAAAGGTATCAACTTTGGACCTTTTGAAAACCAACTATTTGTCGGTGATCAAGGGCATTCTAAAATTATGCGTGTTTATATGGAAAAGGTAAATGGTGTTTACCAAGGTGCGGCTTTCCCATTTAGAGAAGGTTTTTCTTCAGGTGTTTTACGAATGATTTGGGGTAATGAGAACAACATGTTTGTTGGTATGACCAGCAGAGGATGGGCTTCAAGAGGTAGAAAACCATACGGACTACAAAGATTAGAGTGGACGGGTAAGACTCCTTTTGAAATCAAAACGATGAAGGCCTTAAATGATGGGTTTCTACTAGAGTTCACAAAACCCGTGGATAAAAAAATTGCAGAAGATGTAGCCAACTACGATATGAAAAGTTTTACTTATAGATATCACAGAACCTACGGAAGTCCGATTGAAGACAACCAAAATGCAATGATTCATAAAGCCACTGTTTCTGAAGATGGCAAAACGGTTAAACTAATGGTACATGGTATGCGCTTAGGTTTCATACACCAATTAAAGGCTCATGGCGTACAGGCTACTTCTGGAGAAAAACTATTGCACAATGCTGCCTATTATACTCTAAATGAAGTTCCTGGAGGTGTTTTAAATTCGCCATCGATGCCTGAGATGCCAAAGAAAAGCAACAAAATCAAACAAAAGAAAAGAACCAATGAAATGCCATTTACTTGGACGGATGGCCCGGATAGAAAAATTACCATTGGTACTAAACCAGGAATGAAATTTGATATCAAAGAAATTACTTTAGAAAGAAATGCTAAGATAGAATTGAATTTCATCAACAGTGATGATATGTTACACAATGTGGTATTTGCAAAACCAGGTGCAGATGTTCCAAACGCTTTAGGGGAAGCCGCATTAGCATTAGGACTAGATGCTCCTAAATATAACTATGTTCCGAACTCTCCAAGTGTATTAAACCATACTGGAATTGTGGGACCAGAATCTTCAGAAAAAATATTTTTTGAAGTTCCAAGACATGGCGGTCAATATTGGCTGGTATGTACTTTTCCTGGTCACTCCAATACCATGAAAATAAAAGTTATTGTAAAATAATTTAAATATTTCTTGATAACAAAAAAGCGATACCGTTGGGTATCGCTTTTTTGTTATGAACACTATTGTGGTTTGCTATTCCAAATCAGTAGAGGCATCTCGCCAATTCCATTTCCCTACCACTGTACCTTTCTCTAAAGTTACAATTCCTGGATTTGCTCGAATAATGGTTTTAAGGGTAGTTCCATCACAAAATAAAAATTCAAAAGGCAGCTCATGGCGATTCATCACCTCACGAGTAGCTCCTGAGGAAGAGGATGACACCCCATAAACCTTGTAGCCTTTTTCAATTGCCTGCGTCGCCACTTCTCTTATTACCTCAAAGCCTTTGTCATTTGCTAGTTCTATGTCATAACTTACAATTAAAATCGCTTTTTCCGCTTGTAATATTTGATCTGTTAAATCATCCGTTTCCGACTCTAGGAAAAAATCATGCACAGGTGGCAATTCATCACTACCATCTATATACTCCATCCCCTCTTGTATGTTTTTACCAATGGCATAGGCCCTAAAATCAATAATAGGCAAATGTGCTAAAACAAAATAAGTTATATAGATAAATATCCCTAGAGCAAATAGAGATATATTCCTCATGATTTTATCGCTAAAAATAGACTGAATGAAATTTTTATTGAAAACTAATGGTAACAATAATACCATCAAAATTACATTTTTGTAAAAGGTATCCCATGGACTCAATTTTAAAGCATCTCCAAAACATCCACAATCTGTTACCTTATTGTAATAGGCAGAATACCAAGTTAAAAATAAAAACAACGTATTGATTCCTAATAGACTCCAAACAGTAACTTTAGGCTTGTAACCTAATAATAAGGTAACACCCAGCATTATTTCAACCAAAATCAACAGAATGGAAAATGGTAAGGCCAACGGAATTAAAAATTCAAGGTTCAGTACATCGGCACCAAAGTACTCCTCAAACTTATAGGAAGACCCAAGCGGATCTACCAATTTAACAAAACCTGAATATAAAAATGTAAAGGACACTAAGATCCTTGCAACAAATATTAGAATTCCTTTCATTTTTTATAATTTGAAATTATTTTGCTTGCCCTAAATGAATCATCGCAAAAATGGCGTAATTGATCATATCTTGATAATTTGCATCCAAACCTTCAGATACAATGGTTTTTCCTTTATTGTCTTCTATTTGCTTCACACGTAATAATTTTTGCAAAATCAAATCTGTTAAAGAACTAACACGCATATCTCTCCATGCTTCACCATAATCATGATTTTTATTCTCCATCAAGCTTTTGGTAATATCAATATGTTTTTTGTAAAGGGCTACAGCTTCTTCTGTATCTAAATCTGGTTGTTGCGCCACTCCTTTTTCTAACTGAATCAAAGCCATGATGGAATAATTGATAATTCCAATAAATTCAGACACTTCACCTTCATCTACTTTTCTCACTTCGTTTTCTTGCAATTGACGAATTCTTTGCGCTTTGATAAAAATTTGATCCGTTAAAGAGGATAGGCGTAAAATACGCCAAGCGCTTCCGTAATCAGTCATTTTATTTTCGAATAAAGTACTACATGTTGCTATGATAGCATCGTATTGTTTAGATGTGTTTTGCATAAGAAAGATTGAAAATAATATTGTAAATTTCGCTCGTAATTTTGAAAGCATCAGAAGCGATATTTATCGCAAACGAAATTATAAAATTTTAAGAGAAATCCCTCATAAATCATTTTTAAAGTTCACAGTACAGTTGATGCGAGCTTCCAAACCTGATTTTCAAAAATAAATTATGACTACAATCAATTGCAAAGGAAAACTGATCAACTTAGATTCTCCAAAAATTATGGGAATTCTAAACATAACACCTGACTCTTTTTTTGATGGCGGAAAATATAACGATGAAGAAAGCATTCTAAAACAGGTTGAAAAAATGCTTACGGATGGGGCCACATTTATTGATGTAGGAGCGTATTCTTCTCGTCCTGGTGCTACTCATATTTCTGAAGATGAGGAACTCCAAAGAATACTACCCATCGTAAAACTATTGGTAAAAACCTTTCCTGACATTCTACTTTCTATTGATACCTTTAGGAGTACTGTAGCAAAAAAATGTATTCAGGCAGGTGCAGCAATCATCAATGATATTTCGGGAGGTAATGCTGATGCTAATATGTTTGCAAACGCGGTAGAACTGCAAGTACCCTATATCGTGATGCATATGCAAGGAACCCCGCAGAATATGCAAGACAACCCTCAATATGGGAATATTACTGAAGAAATTATTTTGGATTTTTCTAAAAAGACTAATACCTTAAAAAAAATGGGACTAAACGATATCATTATTGATTTAGGGTTTGGATTTGGAAAAACCGTAGCTCATAATTATGAATTACTAAAAAATATAGATTTATTTCATTCATTAGATTGCCCTATACTAACAGGAATTTCTAGAAAATCAATGCTATACAAACCTCTTGAAATTTCGGCATCAGAAGCGCTGAATGCTACAACTTATGCTAACACGATTGCTTTGCAAAAAGGGAGTCAGATTTTAAGAGTGCATGATGTAAAGGAAGCACAACAAATTATTTCTCTAAATAAATTACTGCAAGAATCTTAATTTTTTTTCTGTAAAAAAAATGCCCAAATAAATTGGGCATCTTGTTTTTGCTTTGTACAACCTCTCCAAATTGTATTCAGCTAATTGATACTAAAATCAACATTAGTAATCAAAAAAAATTAAACATACTACAAAAGTAAAGAGATTGTGATTTGAAAAGGAGTACATATGTCTCAAATAACATAACATATTCGTCAAATAGCACTTTTTAAAGATAAAAAACAGCCATTTTACTAGGATTCTTCTTTTGGCAACAAACGAAACGTTTTTCTGTGGTATTTACAACTTCCATTTTCTAAAATCCCTTTTCTATGTTCCTTTGTAGGATAACCTTTATTTTTTTTCCAATTATAACAAGGAAATTCAGCGTCTAATTTTTCCATAAAATCATCTCTGTAAGTTTTCGCTAAAACAGATGCTGCTGCAATATTTAAATATTTACCATCCCCTTTGATTATCGTTTCATGGGGTATTTTTTTATAGGCATTGAATTTATTTCCATCAACAGAAATAAATTCAGGAATGGAATCTAATGCGCTTATAGATTTATGCATCGCTAAAATAGAAGCTTGCAAAATATTTATTTGGTCTATTTCTTTTTCATCCACCACTCCAACGCCAAAAGAAATCGCTTTTTCTTCTATAATTGGTCGTAATAACTGACGTTGTTTTTCTGTTAGCTTTTTAGAATCATTTAATAAAGGATGGCTAAAATTATCAGGTAAAATAACCGCCGCTGCAACCACCGGCCCCGCTAAACACCCACGACCTGCCTCGTCTGTACCAGCCTCTAACTTAAACTTTGTATGTTTTAATTTTAATGACATAGTTCTAAAAATTAATGCGTGGTAAAAATAATACATCGTTTTTAGCTTGGCTCTATATATCTAATGTTTTTAGCCAAAAAAAAGAAGAATTTTCAAACTTATAAAAGCTATACTTTCTGAATAAATAAATTACCTTTGCCTCTGACATTTTTTATATATTTAGATTTATTTTTCAGGTAATACCACCTACAAAACCTATGAAAAAGTTTTTACTTACTGTATTTTCTTTATTTTTTTCAATATGCTTTTACGCACAGGAAAAAGACAGTATTAAAGAACCTGAAATCTATAATTTAAACGACTTTACCGAAAAAAAAGCAAGACCGTTAGCTGCAAGAAAAAACGAGGATGACGAAGGTGCAAAAGTAGATCCAGAATCAGGAAAAGCAGATTACTTATTGTATAAAATTATCAACCATGCAAAAGACACGGTTGTTTTGGATACCACTTTAAGTATTGCCAGTCAGTACAAAATGAACTTCATGAGAAAGGATATGTTTGGCACACATGCTTTTCAAAATCAAGGGCAAGTGTTTACGGAATTGACAAACGACTTCAATAACCAAGACATCGTTCCAAGCATGGGACAAACGCCAAGAAACATTGGTTACAAACAAGTTGAAGATGTTCTTTACTATCAAGTTCCAACACCTACTACTGAAATTATGTACAGAAACGGGATTGAACAAGGGCAAGTGCTAGACTCTAAAATAGCGATCAACCTTACTGAAAATCTCAACGTTTCTTTAGGCTATGTTGGATTGCGTTCTTTGGGTGCCTACAGAAACTCTTTGAGTAGTTTTAAAAACTTTACAGGAACCGTTTCCTACAAAACAAAAAACGATCGATATAGATTTCGTTTTCACAACACCAATCAAAGAACCTTAAATCAAGAAAATGGTGGAATTGTTGATGAGCGAAAAGCAGATTTTGAATCTAATAATTCTGAGTACAGTGACCGTGGAAGATTGGATGTTAATATGGAAGATGCTGAAAGTGTTTTGACAGGGAAAAGATATTTTATTGACCATAACTTTAAACTGTTTACCACTAAGGATACCATTCCTAAAAAAATATCTAATGTAAAATTAGGACATATTTTCAATTATGAAACCAAACAATTTAATTTCCTAAAACCTACAAGTACGGAATATTTTGGAGATTATTTCTCAAGTGAAACCAATGATCTTACGTCTTATAAATCTATGGATAACAAAGCGTATATTGATTTTACGAGTCCATATTTACTAGGAAAGTTTAGAGTATTAGCCGGCTACCATTATTACTACCAAGGATATAAAAAAGTAGTGAACACAGATACTGGTGTTATCCCAAATCAAATTAAAAATGATGCCATATCTCTAGGAGCAGACTGGAAAGCATCTTTCAAAGCATTCCATTTGAATGCAAGTGCTTCTACCAATATCATAGGAAGCATTAACGGAAATAATCTATTTGTGGAAGCCGCTTTTAGAAACACCAAAAACTTTAAGTTATCAAGTTCACTTTTATTAAACTCAAAATCTCCCAATGCTAACTTTTTACTTTTCCAAAGTAATTTTGTAAACTACAACTGGTATAACGAGTTTAAAAATATAAAAACCCGAACGTTACACTTTGATTTTGCTACCAAATGGGTACAAGCCTCAGCTGCCATCACGCAAATTGAGAACTATTCCTATTTTGACGAACAAGCTCAATCTGCACCAAAACAATATGATAGCACTGTAAATTATTTTAAAATTAGAGCACACAACGACTTAAAGTTTGGATATTTTGGTTTAGATACGGACCTAATCTATCAGCAAGTTACCAGTGGAGCTAATGTTTACAAATTACCTGATGCTGTAATCCGAAGTACTTTCTATTTTTCTAAAGTTTTCTTTGAGAAAAAATCATTGTTTTTACAAACAGGAATTACTGGTAAATATTTCAACGCTTACAATGCTAATAATTTCAACCCATTGTTAGGTGAATTTACATTACAGACAACAGAGTTGATTGGTGGTAAACCGATCTTTGATGCCTTTATAAATGCACAAATCAGACGAACAAAATTGTATTTTACTTTTGAAAACTTAATGCAATTAACAAAAAACAATTATTACTACGCTGCTCCAAGCAAACCGTATACCGACTTTAAAATCAAATTTGGTTTTATTTGGTATTTCTTCAAATAGAAATACTAGAATTTCCTGAAATCTTACTGCAATATGCCTAAAGAACTACAACTTCAAGTAAAACCAAAAGTAGCTGCCACGGAATGGCTATTAAAAAAGGAGGTTTCCTACAAATTAAAGGTAGCTACAGATGATATCAAACATGTTGAAATTCTAAAAAGATCTATTGACGCTAGACAAAAGACTGTAAAAATAAACTTAAAAGTTGCTGTTTATATACACGAAGAATTCTCTGAGCAACTTCCTAGCCTGCCTGATTATCAAAACTGCAGCAACAAAGAAGAAGTTCTTGTAGTTGGAGCAGGCCCTGCAGGTTTATTTGCTGCTTTGAAACTTATAGAAAAAGGCTTAAAACCAATTGTTTTAGAACGAGGAAAAGACGTAAGAGCTAGAAGAAGAGATCTTGCGGCTATTAACAAATTACATATCGTTGATGAAGACTCTAACTATTGTTTTGGTGAAGGTGGCGCAGGTACCTATTCTGACGGTAAACTATACACACGGTCTAAAAAAAGAGGAGACGTGAATGCTATCCTTAAATTATTAGTTGCCTTTGGTGCCACAAAAAATATATTGATCGACGCGCACCCACATATTGGTACCAACAAATTGCCCAAAATCATCGCTAGCATGAGAGAGGCAATCATTGCGAACGGCGGAGAAGTACGATTTGAAGCTAGAGTTTCTGATATTTTAATCAAAGAAAATGAAATTGATGGAGTTGAGCTACAAGATGGAACCAACATCAAAGCAAAAAAGCTAATCTTAGCTACCGGACATTCAGCCAGAGATATTTTTGAATTATTACACAAAAAAAACATCTTAATTGAAGCCAAACCATTTGCTCTAGGTGTTCGTGTAGAACATCCTCAGAGTTTAATTGATAGCATACAATACAAATGTGATATCAGAAGTGAATACTTACCGCCTGCTCCTTATAGCATCGTAAAACAAGTAAAAGGTAGAGGAGTTTATTCATTTTGTATGTGTCCAGGTGGAATTATTGCTCCTTGCGCTACAAGTCCTGGTGAAGTTGTAACCAATGGATGGTCTCCTTCCAAAAGAGATCAACCTACCTCCAATTCAGGAATTGCTGTAGAACTGAGATTAGAAGATTTCAAAGAATTTAAAAAATACGGACCACTTGCAGCAATGGAATTTCAAAAGAAAATTGAACAGCATGCATGGCGCTTAGGAGGAGAAACTCAAACAGTTCCCGCGCAACGTTTGGCAGATTTTACAAAAGGAAAATTATCAAATGATATTCCTAAAACAAGCTACCAACCCGGAACCACTTCGGTGGAGTTAGCAGAAGTTTTTCCTTCATTTATTCACAAAACCCTTCAACAAGGATTCAAACAATTTGACTCCTCTATGAGAGGTTACCTAACCAATGAAGCTGTAGTGCATGCCCCAGAATCTCGTACCTCATCTCCTGTAAGAATACCAAGAGATAATGATTCTTTAGAGCATCCACAAATTAAAGGCTTGTACCCCTGTGGTGAAGGTGCCGGTTATGCAGGAGGTATTATTTCTGCCGCTATTGATGGAGAAAAATGTGCCGAACAGTGTAAAATTAGCATATCAAACAGTTAACTACTTTCTTGTTTAAATTCTCAAGCTAATTCTTGAACTTTTATATTATTGTGTAACTTTGCCTAGCAAAATACACAGTAATGAATTTACCATTTTATAAATACCAAGGAACCGGAAATGATTTTGTAATGATCGATAACAGAGATTTGCATTTCAAACAAGATGACACAGCATTAATCAATAAACTTTGTGATCGTCGTTTTGGGGTTGGAGCCGATGGACTTATCCTTTTGAACCCATCAGATACTTATGATTTTACTATGGTATATTATAATGCTGATGGAAATGAAAGTACCATGTGTGGTAATGGAGGACGTTGCTTAGTTGCCTTTGCACATGACTTAGGAGTGATTGGAAATACAACAACCTTTGACGCAGTAGATGGCTTACATCATGCTTCTATTGAAAATGGCTTGGTAAACTTGCAAATGATCGATGTTGAAGATATTCAAATCAATGAGGAATACGCTTTTTTAAACACCGGATCTCCACACCATGTACAAATGGTTGAAAATATCGGTGCTTTTGATGTTTATACCAATGGGAAAACTATCAGAAATGGTGCTCCGTATTTTCAAGAAGGAACGAATGTGAATTTTGCAGAAGCAATTGATGATACTACGTTTAGAGTAAGAACCTATGAACGTGGTGTTGAAGACGAAACATTGGCTTGTGGTACAGGTGTAACTGCTGTAGCCATTGCCATGTTTGAACAAAACATTACAAAAAGCAATCAAATTAAACTTTTGGTTGAAGGAGGAGAATTAGAAGTTTCTTTTAACAAAAAAGAAAATTCTTTCCATGATGTGTTTCTTAAAGGACCTGCAAAATTTGTTTTTAAAGGAAACTTTGAGCTGTAATTGAAATCCATAGAATGAAAACCTTAAAAGGTAATAAAATTAACTTACGCCCATTAGAACCTGAGGACCTTCAGTTTTTGTATGACACAGAAAATGACGAATCTCACTGGAAAGTTAGTGGTACACAAGTTCCTTTTTCAAAGCACATTCTAAAAAATTACATTGCAAATGCGCATCAAGACATTTATGAAGCCAGACAAGCTCGTTTTGTTATTGAAGATAAATCATTAAAAATTCCCGTTGGGATGATTGATTTATTTGATTTTGATGCCTTTAATAAACGCGCTGGAATAGGAATTCTAGTGATAGAAAAATTCCAAAAATTAGGAATTGCTTCTGAGGCTTTACAAATGATTATTTCTTACGGTTTCCATTACCTTAACTTACATCAGTTATATGCAAACATCACCACGGATAACCACAGTAGTTTACGTCTGTTTGAAAAATTTAAATTTAAAAATGTAGGTGTTAAAACAGATTGGATATATTACGACCATCAATTCTATGACGAAGCCACATATCAACTTATACATTCCATAACTGGAGACCATGAATAAAAAAACCACACTTCTAGGAGCGATCCTTTTGATCACCTTTTTAATCATTATTTCATTTCATTACTATTCTAAAATATATGGTAAAAATGTAAAAGAAACGGCCTTAGTGAAAATACCAACAGGCACTCAAATCGATTCTTTAAAAATTATTCTAACTCCTTTCCTAGAAGATGTAGAGGATTTTGAATGGGTTGCAAAGAAAAAAAAATATGCTTCCAACATAAAACCGGGTCTATATTCAATCAAAGCGGGCGCTAATAATAATGAATTAGTTAATCTACTTCGTAGTGGAAAGCAAACACCGGTAAAACTAAGCTTTAACAATCAACATCGTTTAGAAAACCTAGCAGGACGAATTGCAGTACAAATTGAAGCGGATTCAGTTTCATTGTTAAGAGCTTTTCAAGACGAAACTTTTTTAAAACAACATAACTTCAACACCAATACTGCGCTTTCAATGTACATTCCAAATAGCTATCAAGTTTATTGGAATACTAGTGCAGAGGCTTTCAGAACTAAAATGCTTAAAGAATACAAACGTTTTTGGAATAACAACAACCGACTTCATAAAGCACAATTACAAAACCTTACTCCAATACAAGTTAGTTCTCTAGCTGCTATCGTTCAAAAAGAAACGGCACATATTCCTGAACGTCCAACTGTAGCTGGTTTATACTTAAATAGGTACCATCACAAATGGGCTTTGCAATCTGACCCAACGGTAATTTTTGCTTTAAAAGAAAAACATGGACAAGGCTTTGAAGTCAAGCGAGTGCTCACCAAAGACCTAAGTATTGACTCTCCTTACAACACCTACAAGTACAAAGGAATTCCCCCAGGTCCTATAGCAATGCCAGACATCTCTTCTATTGATGCTGTCCTAAATCCTAAGAAGCACAATTATTATTATATGTGTGCTAGCATTGAAGATTTTGGAAAACATTCCTTTGCTAAAACCTTAAGCGATCACAACAAAAATGCTAGAAAATACCAACAATGGCTTTCTAAACAAGGTGTAAACCGATAGATAATTTCTTATTTTTACAAAAAGCACTTTTTTGAATTCTAAGAATCTACTTTTCTTTGCCTGCTTATTCGTTTTTCTAAATTCAGGAAAAGCGCAAGAAAAGCATTCCTTTTTCACAAAGTCAGATACTTTAAATAAACCTAGACTTAAAGGAGTTTACATCACAGAAGCAGCTTTAGCTACAACAGCAATTATAGGTTTAAATCAACTTTGGTATGCTGATTATCCTAGATCTAAATTTCATTTTATCAATGATAATGGAGCCTGGCTTCAAATGGATAAAGTAGGGCATGCCTTTTCTGCCTATCAACTAGGACGCTTAAGTATGTCTGCAATGGATTGGGCCGGAGCAAGCAAACGCGATCAGCTATTGTATGGTGCGCCCATTGGTTTTGTATTTCTAACAGCCATAGAAGTTTTAGATGGATTTTCGAGTGAGTGGGGTGCTTCTACAGGTGATTTAATTGCAAATGCCGCAGGTACAGCTCTATTGATTGGACAAGAATTAGCCTGGAAAGAACAACGAATTTCATTTAAATATTCGTTTCATCAATCGGAGTATGCACAACTCAATCCTGATATTTTGGGTGAAAGTTTTCTTGAACAAGCTTTAAAAGATTATAACGGACAAACCTATTGGCTTTCTGCAAATGTGTGGTCGTTTGCAAAAGAGAGCAAATTTCCGAAATGGTTGAATATTGCCTTCGGATATGGTGCAGAAGGAATGCTAACAAGTTACCCAGGACATGAATTAGAAACCTCTACACGTTACAGACAGTTTTACGCATCTTTCGACCTTGATCTTACCAAAATAAAAACCAAATCAAGATTTTTAAATACGGTTTTTACTACTTTGAATTTTATTAAAATACCAGCTCCAACTATTGAATTTACTAGCAATGGAAAAATAAAAGGTCATTGGATTTATTATTGATTTTCTCTTAAATTTAAGTTCACTTACATACAAATTAAAAGACGTATCTTTGCCGCTTCAAAAAACAAATTGAGACAGAAAATATATTTCGTATGGAATCTATCAAAAATAAGTTTTTTTTAAGTTTTGTTCTAGCGATTGTAGTATTCACATTTAATACCAACGATAGCTATTCTAAAATCACTTTTAATGAAAATGAAATTTTCAAATTAAAAGCCCCCCACCTTGAAAATGATTTTAAAGGCCCTTATAACAAAAATGGCTTTTATCACTTTAAAGAAGCTTTGGCTTTTAAAGAATCTGGTGGAAAATATCAAGTCGTAAATTCTTTCGGATATCTTGGAAAGTATCAATTCGCAAAAGGTACTTTAGCCCGTTTCGCAATAACTGATACAAAGGCTTTTCTAAAAAACCCAGAGTTACAAGAAAAAGCTTTTATTGCATACTGCAAGGTAAACAAGTGGATCCTTAGAAAGGACATTTCAAGATCTGTAGGTAAGAAAATTAATGGAATTGTGATTACCGAATCTGGAATATTAGCAGCTGCACATTTGGCAGGAGCAGGAAACGTAAAAAAGTTTTTACGCTCTAATGGAAATTTTCATTTTGAAGACGGTTTCGGAACTACTATTGAACAGTATATGTACAATTTTAGAGGATATGACACTTCTATCATTGAGAAAAACAGGCTTCCTTCTTTAGGCTAAGTAATGATTATCTCTGAATGATAAAAATCGCAGGTCTTTTGTGAAGATCTGGCTTTACTCTTGACCATTCTTTAATAGAGTATGTTTTGATATACTCTGAACTCAAGGTAATATCTGCAGCAATACAAACTCTCGTTTCTGGATGTAAGGCAGCCTTTAAATCGTCAAACATTTTTCCATTTCTATAAGGCGTTTCGATAAAAATCTGAGATTGTCCTCTTTCTTTAGAAACTTTCTCTAACAACTTTAATTCACGCTTCCTATCACCTTTATCGATAGGTAAATAGCCATTAAAAGCAAAATTTTGACCGTTCATACCAGAACTCATCATAGCCATCAAAATTGAAGAAGGCCCCACCAATGGAACTACTTGTACCCCTTGTTGATGTGCTAGTTTTACAACATCAGCTCCAGGATCTGCTATAGCAGGAACACCAGCTTCCGACAACAAACCAACAGAGATACCTTCCTTACAAACATCTAAATAATGCTGTACTTCTAAAGCACTAGCATACTTATCAACAAGCATAATCTTTAAGTCTGGCTGTGGTTTTTTAGGAGTTAATTTCTTGATAAACCTACGTGCAGATTTTTCATTTTCTACAATAAAATAGTCCAAATCTTCCACTACTTTTTTTACAGAAATTGGCATCACTTCTAACGGTTCATTCTCACCTAACGTGGTAGGTATTAAATACAACTTCCCTATTCCCATCATTTCGTTATTAATTCTTTAGTTTTTCTGCAATTATCGCGCAACTCTCATCCAACAATTGATACACATACTCAAAACCACCATCACCACCATAATAAGGATCTGGTACTTCCATTGTTTCATCAGGATGCAGAACATCCAAAATAAGCTGTACCTTTGATTTTTGAGAATCATTTGCAGCAAGCTTTAGAACATTTCTATAATTAGAAACGTCCATCACATAAATATAATCAAATTGATCAAAATCTTCAGAAGAAAAAGCTCGCGCCCTTTGGTCAGTGATATCTAAGTGATGCATCTTTGCTACTTCTATAGATCGTGGATCTGGTAAATTCCCTACATGGTACGCTCCCGTTCCAGCAGAATCAACAAAAACATGATTGGCATCTACTTTAGACTTAAGAATACCTTCAGCCAATGGAGACCTACAAATATTCCCCAAACACACCATCAAGACCTTAAGCATTTCTTAGAAAGTTAATTTGTTTGTTAGATCTTCTACATATTTTTTAAACTGCTTGTCAGTCTCAGTAAGATTATCAACTGTTTTGCAAGCATGTAATACTGTAGCATGATCTCTCTTTCCTATTTGAGAACCAATACTTGCCAAAGATGATTTTGTCATTCTTTTGGCAAAATACATTGCTAATTGTCTGGCCTGAACTATATGGCGCTTTCTAGTTTTTGATTGTAATGTTGCAACATCCATATCAAAATACTTAGAAACCACTTTTTGGATATAATCAATAGAAACCTCGCGTTTGGTATTTTTAACAAACTTATCCACAATCTGTTTTACCAACGTCATTGTGAATTCCTTTTTATTAAAAGAAGCCTGCGCAATCATTGAAATCAATACCCCTTCAAGTTCTCTAACATTCGATTTGATATTTTTAGCTACATACTCAACAATTTCGTCTGGCATCTCAACACCATCTCTAAATAGTTTGTTTTGAAGTATCGAAATTCTAGTCTCAAAATCTGGAGTTTGCAATTCTGCAGACAATCCCCATTTAAAACGAGACAACAAACGTTGTTCGATATCTTGCATATCGACAGGTGCTTTATCAGAAGTTAGAATTACCTGCTTTCCGTTTTGATGTAAATGATTGAAAATATGGAAAAACACATCTTGTGTTCCTTTTTTACCTGATAAAAATTGAACGTCGTCAATTATTAAAACATCAATCATTTGGTAGAAATGAATAAAATCATTTCTTGTATTTCCTTTTACAGAATCAATGTATTGTTGCGTAAATTTCTCCGAAGAAATATACAATACAGTTTTATCTGCATATTTATCTTTTATTTGAACACCAATAGCATGTGCTAAATGTGTTTTTCCTAATCCAACTCCACCGTAAATCAACAAGGGATTAAACGAAGTACCTCCCGGTTTATTAGCCACAGCCATTCCCGCAGATCTTGCCAAACGGTTAGAATCTCCCTCTACAAAACTTTGAAAATTATAATTAGGATTTAATTGAGATTCTATTTTTACTTTTTGCAAACCAGGAATCACAAATGGATTTCTTAGTTCACGTTTTTTTAACTCTAACGGTACAGCAACATTTTGTGCTTTTAAAGGTGCTCTATTTGAACTTGGGATTTTTACAATTTGAGGACTATTACTGCTATAAGCATTTTCCATTTTTACTTCATACACCAACTTGGCATCTTTTCCTAACTCTCTTACAAGAGCCACACGAAGTAATTTAATATAATGTTCTTCTAACCATTCATAAAAAAACTTACTAGGTACTTGCACTGTTAAAACTTCTCCAGATACTCGAATAGGCTTGATCGGTTCGAACCAAGTTTTGTATGCTTGCGGTTTGATATTATCTTCAATAAAAGACAGACATTCCTCCCAAACCGTAGTGGCTATTTTAGTCAT